>CANGMI010000005.1 GCA_947455195.1 Pseudomonadota bacterium
GTGGAGTTGCCGGAAGGCACCGAGATGGTGATGCCGGGTGACAACATCAAGCTGGTCGTGACGCTGATTCAGCCGATCGCGATGGAGCAGGGCCTGCGCTTTGCGATTCGCGAAGGTGGCAAGACCGTGGGCGCCGGTGTCGTCGCCAAGGTGATCGAATAAGACTCGGGTCTGCGTGACGGCATGGCCCCGTGGGCGATGCCGTCACGCGGGTGCGGCCAGTGCAGTGCGTAGCGTAGGGGTATAGCTCAACTGGCAGAGCGTCGGTCTCCAAAACCGAAGGTTGGGGGTTCGATTCCCTCTGCCCCTGCCACCAAGGCGCATTGCGAGGAACTGCGGAGTCGGACGTCGGGTCTGGTACGAGTTTCGGGATCTGCAGGTGAACGCTGCCCGGCAGGGTGCCAGGCGAAGAGCAGCAAGGGTGACGCCAGGCCCCGATCGTCGAAGTGACGCCGCTGGTTGCAATGAATACGGCATGGTCAAAATCTGAATGCAAGCGCAACCGATGATGGTCGATCGCATCAAGCTCGTGGTCTCGGCGCTCCTGCTGATCGCCGGGCTGGTGGCGTTCTACGTGTACTCGAATCAGCCCGGCTGGCTCAGGTTCGGCATGGTGCTTGTCGGCATCGCTGCTGCCGTGGGGGCCGGCTGGACGTCACAGGCGGGCCGCAGTCTGCGCGGGTTCACGCGCGAGTCGATCGTCGAAGCGCGCAAGGTTGCCTGGCCTGCGCGCAAGGAGTCCCTCCAGACCACGGCTGCCGTGTTCGGCTTCGTGGTCCTGATGGCAGTCTTCCTCTGGGTGGTCGACAAGACCCTGGAGTGGAGTATCTACGATGTCATTCTGGGCTGGAAACGGTAGCGACCGCGAGGTCGTGGTTGCAGTTCTGAATCTCCTCTGTTAGGACTCAAGATGCGGTGGTACGTCGTACATGCCTACTCGGGCTTCGAGAAGTCGGTCCAGCGAGCGCTGGAGGACCGCATTCGTCGTGCCGACATGCAGTCGAAGTTCGGCCGAATCCTCGTTCCCACCGAAGAAGTGGTGGAGATGAAGGGCGGACAGAAGAGCATCTCCGAGCGCAAGTTCTATCCGGGCTATGTGCTGGTCGAAATGGAGATGGAGGACGAGGCATGGCACCTGGTGAAGAACACTGCCAAGGTCACCGGCTTCGTGGGTGGTGCGCACGGGCGCAAGCCGCCGCCCCTGTCGGACAAGGAAGTGGGCGAGATCCTGCACCAGATGCAGGAGGGGGTCGAGAAGCCCAAGCCCAAGGTTCTGTTCGAGGTGGGTGAAGCAGTCCGCGTCAAGGACGGCCCGTTCACCGATTTCCACGGCACCGTCGAGGAAGTGAATTACGACAAGAGTCGTATCAAGGTGTCGGTCACGATCTTCGGGCGAGCAACGCCGGTTGATCTCGAATTCGGTCAGGTCGAGAAGGCCTGATCGCAGGCCGCCAACCCTGACGGCAGCAGGTCGCGGCGGCGTTTCCGCCGGGCAGTGACGGGGAGCACCACCGCCGTGGCGCGCATGAACCCGACAGGAGAGCCTCAATGGCAAAGAAGGTCGTAGGTCTCATCAAGCTGCAGATCCCTGCAGGCAAGGCCAACCCGAGCCCGCCGGTTGGCCCGGCCCTCGGTCAGCGTGGTCTGAACATCATGGAATTCTGCAAGGCTTTCAATGCCCAGACGCAGAAGATGGAACCCGGCCTCATGCTGCCGGTGGTCATCACGGCCTACGCCGACAAGAGTTTCACCTTCATACTCAAGTCGCCCCCGGCGACCGTCCTGATCAAGAAGGCAGCCCAGATCACCAAGGGCAGTGCACGTCCGCATACCGACAAGATCGGCAAGATCACGCGGGCCCAGGCCGAAGAAATCGCGAAGACCAAGATGCCTGACCTCACCGCCTCCGATCTCGAGGCTGCGGTGCAGACGATTGCCGGAAGCGCCCGCTCGATGGGCATCGTGGTAGAGGGACTCTGACATGAAACCAACCAAGCGCAAGCAGGCCCTGGCCAATCTGGTCGATCGCAGCCGCTCGTATGCCGCAGTCGACGCTTTCGAACTGGTGAAGAAGGGTGCTACCGCCAAGTTCAACGAATCGATCGACGTCGCCGTCAATCTGGGTATCGATGCCAAGAAGTCCGACCAAGCCGTTCGTGGTTCGGTCGTGCTTCCTGCCGGTACCGGCAAGTCGGTGCGGGTTGCCGTCTTCGCCCAGGGTGACAAGGCGGAGGCAGCGCGTGCAGCCGGTGCCGATATCGTCGGCATGGAAGATCTCGCCGAGCAGGTCAAGGCGGGCAACCTCAATTTCGACGTCGTCATCGCCAGCCCGGACACGATGCGCGTCGTCGGCGCCCTGGGTCAGATCCTGGGTCCGCGCGGCCTGATGCCGAACCCGAAGGTCGGCACGGTGACGCAGGACGTTGCCGGTGCCGTCCGGAACGCGAAGGCCGGTCAGGTGCAGTACCGCGCCGACAAGGGCGGTATCGTGCAGTGCACGATCGGGCGTGTGTCGTTCACGCAGGAGCAGTTGCGCCAGAACCTCTCGGCCCTGATCGAGGCGTTGAACCGATCCAAGCCGGCCACGTCCAAGGGCGTGTATCTGCGCAAGATCTCGCTCTCGAGCACGATGGGACCCGGGGTACGCGTCGATGTCACCAGCGTGAACGCGCCTGCCCAGGCTTGAGGGCAGCGCCGGTCATTGACCGGGTGCAAGGAACTTTGGGCCCGTCGTCCGGGCTGCCGGTGAAGTCTGTCGGCATCGGGACGGCGGGGTTGTCAAAGACCGCAGGTGCAATATCGCTTAATGGACGATGTTGCGGCAGGATGACCTCGTGTCATCCTTCCGAGGCATCGCAAACCTGCGCAGATGGCGGTCCCCAAATGAAGGATTTGAACGGCTTGAGCAGTGCCTGCCAGTCCCGATTGAAAGGTCGCCGTGTTGGAGTGCGTGCCGCCCGTCCCGATTGCAGCCGTTCCGGCTGCGACGGTGGGCAGGTGGCGCGTTTCCGTTTGATGGAGGTAGGCCGTGAGTCTTAACCGTGAAGGAAAGCAGGCGATTGTCGAGGAAGTCTCCGCAGCAGTTGCGCAGGCCCAAGGCATCGTCATTGCGGAATATCGGGGTCTCACAGTCGGGTCGATGACCGCACTGCGCAAGCAGGCACGGGCATCGGGGGTATACCTGAAGGTCCTGAAGAACACGCTCGCGCGTCGCGCCGTGCAGGGAACGCCGTTTGAACCGTTGGCCGAGAAACTCGTCGGCCCGCTGATCTACGGTCTTTCTGCTGATCCGGTCGCCGTGGCGAAGGTTCTGATCGACTTTTCCAGGACGAACGACCGGTTCGTGATCAAGGGTGGAGCCATGCCTGGCGCCGTCATCTCGGCTGCCGAGGTGAAGGCACTGGCAACGATGCCGTCACGCGAGGAACTCCTCGCGACGTTGATGGCAACGATGAATGCCCCGATCCAGAAGTTCGTGTCGACGCTCAACGAGGTTCCGGCGCGGTTCGTCCGCACCGTTGCCGCGGTGCGCGACCAGAAGGAATCCGCTGCTGCCTGACCGCCCCGCGGTGGGTGCCGGGTCCCGACCGGGATCGAGCAATCACCGATGGCGCAGGGCGGGCCAGCGAACCCGACCGATTCGAGATGCAATACCTGCAGGTACTCAACTAGGAGCAACACAATGGCACTTTCCAACGCTGAAATCCTGGATGCAATCGCCGCCAAGACCGTCCTCGAGATCTCTGAACTGATCAAGATGATGGAAGAGAAGTTTGGCGTCTCGGCTGCTGCTGCCGCGGTCGCCGTGGCTGCCCCGGGCGCCGGCGCTGCCGCTGCCCCGGCTGCTGAAGAGCAGACCGAGTTCACCGTCATGCTGGTCGCAGCCGGCGAGCAGAAGGTGGGCGTGATCAAGGCCGTGCGCGAACTGACCGGCCTCGGCCTGAAGGAAGCGAAGGACCTGGTCGACGGTGCACCGAAGCCCGTCAAGGAAGGCGTGTCGAAGGCTGACGCCGACGCCGTCCTGAAGAAGCTGATCGAGGCTGGCGCCAAGGCCGAGATCAAGTAATCGCCTGAGCGGGGCGCCCATGCGCACCGTGTGCGCGTGGGCACTCCTGCCCGCCTTGTCCCGACGCGGTATCCGGGATGAGGCGGGCGCAATCGCTTTTGCATGTCGATCGTACCCAGCACCCTGAACCGGAGCCTCCATGACGTCCACCACCGTGTACTCCTCGACCGAGAAGAAGCGCATCCGCAAGAGCTTTGCCAAACGGGCGAGCGTGCTGAAGGTGCCCTACCTGCTCGCGACGCAGATCGCGTCCTACGCGGCCTTCCTGCAGGAGGGATCTCCGGTTGGCGCGCGCAAGAACGAGGGACTCCAGGCGGCGTTCACCTCCATCTTCCCGATCGCTTCGCACTCCGGCAATGCGCGGCTCGAATTCGTCAGCTACGCGCTGGGCGAGCCTCCCTTCGACGTGAAGGAGTGCCAGCAGCGCGGTCTGACCTTTGCCAGCCCCCTGCGCGCCAAGGTGCGCCTCACCATCATGGACAAGGAGGCGCCCAAGCCGACGGTCAAGGAGGTGAAGGAGCAGGAGGTCTACATGGGCGAGATTCCGCTCATGACCACCACCGGATCGTTTGTCATCAATGGCACCGAACGGGTCATCGTCAGCCAGTTGCATCGTTCGCCTGGCGTCTTCTTCGAGCATGACCGTGGCAAGACCCACTCCTCGGGCAAGCTGCTGTTCTCCTCGCGCATCATTCCCTATCGTGGTTCGTGGCTCGACTTCGAGTTCGACCCGAAGGATTACGTCTATTTCCGCGTCGACCGTCGACGCAAGATGCCGATCACGATCCTCCTGAAGGCGATCGGCATGAATCCCGAGCAGATCCTCGAGACGTTCTACGACTTCGAGGCCTTCTCGATCAACGCCGAGTCGATCGAGTTCGAACTGGTCCCCGATCGCCTGCGTGGCGAGATGGCGCGTTTCGAGATCGCCGACGCAAAGGGCAAGGTCATTGTCCAGAAGGACAAGCGGATCAACGCCAAGCACATCCGCGACATCGAGGCGGCGGGTGTTCGCCAGGTGGTCGTGCCCGAAGATTTCCTCCTGGGACGCACCCTCGCCTCGCGTGTCGTCGACACCGAGACTGGCGAGGTCGTGGCCAATGCCAACGACGAAGTCACGGAAAAGCTGCTGGCCCAGTTGCGCGAATCGGGCATCAAGACCATTCGCACCATCTACACCAACGATCTCGATCAGGGTGCCTACATCTCGCAGACCCTGCGTATCGATGAAACTGAAGATCAGTGGCACGCCCGCGTTGCGATCTATCGCATGATGCGCCCCGGAGAGCCGCCGACCGAAGACGCGGTCGAGGCGCTCTTCAACGGTCTGTTCTACGCGGAAGAACGCTACGACCTGTCGGGTGTCGGCCGCATGAAGTTCAACCGCCGCGCCTATCCGGTCAAGATCGACGAGAAGACGCCCGGCTGGCTGCGGCGCTTCTATGCGCGGGTCGGTGCCCGGGATGAGTTGGGTCCGATGACCATTTCGAACGACGACCTGCTCGCCGTGATCGGCATTCTGGTCGAACTGCGCAATGGTCGCGGCGATATCGACGACATCGATCACCTGGGTAACCGCCGGGTGCGCTCGGTCGGTGAACTCGCCGAGAACCAGTTTCGCGCTGGCCTTGTTCGCGTCGAGCGGGCCGTCAAGGAGCGACTCTCGCAGGCCGAGAGCGACAATCTGATGCCGCACGACCTGATCAATGCCAAGCCCATTTCGGCCGCGATCAAGGAATTCTTCGGCTCCTCGCAGTTGTCGCAGTTCATGGATCAGACCAATCCGCTGTCCGAGATCACGCACAAGCGGCGTGTATCGGCGCTCGGACCGGGTGGCCTGACAAGAGAGCGTGCCGGTTTCGAGGTTCGCGACGTGCATCCGACCCACTACGGTCGCGTCTGCCCGATCGAGACGCCTGAAGGCCCGAACATCGGCCTGATCAATTCACTGGCGCTCTATGCGCAGACAAATGACTACGGGTTCCTCGAGACTCCCTATCGCAAGGTGAGTGATGGTCGCGTGACCGACCAGATCGACTTCCTGTCGGCCATCGAAGAAGGCAACTACGTCATTGCGCAGGCCAACGCCGCGCTGGACGCGGATGGTCGGCTCGAAGACGGCCTCGTCTCGTGCCGCTTCAAGAACGAGTTCACGCTCGCTACGGCGGATCGCGTCCAGTACATGGACGTGGCGCCGGCGCAGATCGTGTCGGTAGCGGCATCGCTCATTCCGTTCCTCGAACACGATGATGCAAACCGGGCGCTGATGGGCTCGAACATGCAGCGTCAGGCCGTACCGTGCCTGCGCCCCGAAAAGCCGCTGGTTGGCACCGGCGTCGAGCGCACCGCTGCGGTCGACTCGGGCACTGCCGTGACGGCGCTGCGGGGCGGGCGCGTCGATTATGTCGATGCGAGTCGTGTCGTGGTGCGTGTGAACGATGACGAGACCGTGCCGGGTGAAGTGGGCGTCGATATCTACAACCTCATCAAGTACACCCGCTCCAACCAGAACACCAACATCAATCAGCGCCCCCTGGTAACCCCGGGCGAGCAGATTGCGGCCGGTGACGTGATCGCCGACGGCGCTTCCACCGACATGGGTGAACTGGCGCTCGGCCAGAACATGCTGGTCGCGTTCATGCCCTGGAACGGCTACAACTTCGAGGATTCGATCCTGATCTCGGAGCGTGTGGTGGCTGATGACCGATTCACCTCGATTCACATCGAGGAACTGACGGTCGTTGCCCGCGATACCAAGCTCGGGCCGGAGGAAATCACCCGCGACATCTCGAATCTCTCGGAGGGCCAGCTCGGCCGACTGGACGATTCGGGCATCGTCTACATCGGTGCTGAAGTCGAGGCTGGCGACGTGCTGGTCGGGAAGGTCACCCCCAAGGGTGAGACGCAGCTCACGCCGGAAGAAAAGCTGCTGCGCGCCATCTTCGGCGAGAAGGCGTCCGACGTGAAGGACACGTCGCTGCGCGTGCCCTCGGGCATTGCCGGTTGCGTGATCGATGTTCAGGTGTTCACGCGAGAAGGCATCGAGCGCGACAAGCGGGCGCAGCAGATCATCGACGATGAACTGAAGCGCTACAAGAAGGATCTGGCCGACCAGATGCGAATCGTGGAGAACGATGCCTTCGGTCGTATCGAGCGTCTCATCGTCGGCAAGAAGGCCGCCAAGGGTCCGAACAAGCTCGGCAAGGGCGATACCATCACCAGCCAGTACCTCGATGGCCTCGAGCGCTATTTCTGGTTCGAGATCTCGCTCGCCGATGAAGAGGCACAGGGTCAGCTCGAGTCGCTGAAGGACAGTCTGTCGAAACTGCGTGAAGAGTTCGATCACGCCTTCGAAGCAAAGCGCAAGAAGCTCACCCAGGGCGATGAACTGCCCCCCGGCGTGATCAAGATGGTGAAGGTCTATCTGGCGGTGAAGCGCCGCGTGCAGCCGGGCGACAAGATGGCTGGCCGTCACGGCAACAAGGGTGTGATCTCGCGGATCGTACCGGTGGAGGACATGCCCCACATGGCCGACGGAACCCCGTGCGATGTCGTGCTCAATCCGCTGGGGGTCCCGTCGCGGATGAACGTCGGTCAGATTCTCGAGACTCACCTGGGATGGGCGGCCAAGGGCATCGGCATGCGCATCGGCGCCATGCTGAAGCGCCAGGCTGACATTGCCCAGGTGCGCGGGTTCATCGAACGCATCTACAACGACAGCGGCAAGCGCGAGGATGTCTCCGGACTCAGTGACGACGAGATCATGAAGCTCGCGCTCAACCTGTCCAAAGGCGTGCCCTTTGCCACACCGGTATTCGATGGTGCGTCGGAAGACGAGATTCGCGCGATGCTCGACCTCGCCTTCCCGAGCGGCGACCCGGCAACCGAGGCCCTGAAGCTCAATGCGTCCAAGACCCAGGCTACGCTGTTCGACGGACGTACCGGTGATGCGTTCGATCGTGAAGTGACGGTGGGCTACATGCACGTGCTGAAACTCCACCATCTGGTGGATGACAAGATGCACGCGCGCTCGACCGGGCCGTACAGCCTGGTGACCCAGCAACCGCTGGGTGGCAAGGCCCAGTTCGGTGGCCAGCGCTTCGGCGAGATGGAAGTCTGGGCACTGGAGGCCTACGGCGCCTCGTACACCCTGCAGGAGATGCTCACGGTCAAGTCCGATGACATCAACGGGCGTACCAAGGTCTACGAGAACATCGTCAAGGGCGATCACAAGATCGATGCGGGCATGCCCGAGTCGTTCAACGTGCTGGTGAAGGAAATCCGGTCGCTCGGCATCGATATCGATCTGGAACGCCGTTGATCACGGCCTGCTCGCGAAACCGTTTGCCCAACCCTCGGACATTGTCTGCCAGGAGCGAAGCATGAAAGCACTACTCGATCTATTCAAGCAGGTCTCGCAGGACGAGGAGTTCGATGCCATCCGTATCGGACTCGCCTCCCCGGAAAAGATCCGCTCGTGGTCCTTCGGTGAAGTGAAGAAACCCGAGACCATCAACTACCGCACGTTCAAGCCCGAGCGTGACGGTCTGTTCTGCGCCAAGATTTTCGGGCCGATCAAGGATTACGAGTGCCTGTGCGGCAAGTACAAGCGACTGAAGCATCGCGGCGTCATCTGCGAGAAGTGCGGTGTCGAAGTGACCCTGGCGAAGGTACGCCGTGAACGCATGGGCCACATCGAACTTGCTTCCCCTGTGGCGCACATCTGGTTCCTGAAGTCGCTGCCGAGCCGACTCGGCCTCGTGCTCGACATGACCCTGCGTGACATCGAGCGCGTGCTCTACTTCGAAGCGTTCGTGGTCGTCGACCCGGGCATGACCCCGCTCAAGCGCGGCCAGCTTCTCACTGAAGACGACTATCTCGCCAAGACCGAGGAGTTCGGCGACGATTTCACCGCGTTGATGGGTGCCGAAGGGGTGCGGGGGCTGCTCCGCGCGCTGGATATCGAGCGCGAGATCGAGACGCTGCGCAGCGACCTCGAGACGACCGGTTCCGACGCGAAGATCAAGAAGTTCGCCAAGCGCCTGAAGGTGCTCGAGGGCTTCAAGCAGTCGGGGATCAAGCCCGACTGGATGGTGATGGAAGTGCTCCCGGTGCTCCCGCCCGAACTGCGCCCGCTGGTGCCGCTCGATGGTGGCCGCTTCGCCACCTCCGACCTCAACGATCTGTATCGGCGGGTCATCAACCGCAATAATCGTCTGAAGCGCCTGCTCGAACTGAAGGCCCCGGAGATCATCGTGCGCAACGAAAAGCGCATGCTCCAGGAAGCCGTCGATTCGCTGCTCGACAACGGCCGTCGCGGCAAGGCGATGACCGGCGCGAACAAGCGGCCGCTGAAGTCGCTCGCTGACATGATCAAGGGCAAGGGTGGTCGCTTCCGCCAGAACCTGCTCGGCAAGCGCGTCGACTACTCGGGCCGTTCCGTCATCGTGGTCGGCCCGCAACTGAAGTTGCACCAGTGCGGCCTGCCCAAGAAGATGGCACTGGAACTGTTCAAGCCGTTCATCTTCAACAAGCTCGAACTGCAGGGCATCGCCACGACCATCAAGGCCGCCAAGCGTGAAGTCGAGAGCGAGACACCGGTGGTCTGGGACATCCTCGAGGAAGTCATCCGCGAGCATCCGGTACTTCTCAATCGTGCCCCCACGCTGCACCGTCTGGGCATCCAGGCGTTCGAGCCGGTTCTGATCGAAGGCAAGGCCATCCAGCTGCATCCGCTGGTCTGCGCCGCCTTCAACGCCGACTTCGACGGCGACCAGATGGCGGTGCACGTACCGCTCTCGCTCGAAGCTCAGATGGAAGCACGCACGCTGATGCTGGCCTCCAACAACGTGCTGTCGCCTGCCAACGGTGATCCGATCATCGTGCCGTCGCAGGACATCGTGCTGGGCCTCTACTACGCCACCCGCGATCGCATCAATGCGCGTGGCGAGGGCATGGTGTTTGCCGACGTGAGCGAAGTGAAGCGTGCCTACGAAAGTGGCCAGGCTGAACTGCATGCGCGCGTGACCGTACGTATCCGCGAATACGAGCGTGATGCCGATGGCGAGTGGGCACCCAGGCTCGTGCGTCACCAGACGACGCTGGGTCGTGCGATGCTCTCGGAGATCCTTCCGAAGGGCCTGCCATTCGAACTCATCAACAAGGCACTCAAGAAGAAGGTCATCTCGCAGCTCATCAACGCCTCGTACCGACGCTGCGGGCTGCGCGAAACCGTGATCTTTGCCGACAAGCTCATGCAGTCGGGTTTCACCAGTGCAACCCGCGCCGGACTGTCGATCGCGATCGACGACATGCTCATTCCGACCCAGAAGCATGTCCTCATCAATGCCGCCGAGGCTGAGGTGAAGGAGATCGAGCAGCAGTACACCTCGGGCTTCGTGACACAGGGCGAGCGCTACAACAAGGTGGTCGACATCTGGGGCCGTGCCGGTGATCAGGTCGGCAAGGCGATGATGGAGCAGTTGTCGTCGCAAACCGTCGCCGATTACAGCGGCAAGGACGTGCGCCAGGAGTCGTTCAATTCCATCTACATGATGGCCGACTCGGGTGCTCGCGGCTCCGCAGCCCAGATTCGCCAGCTCGCCGGCATGCGCGGCCTGATGGCCAAGCCCGATGGCTCGATCATCGAGACCCCCATCACCGCGAACTTCCGCGAAGGTCTGAATGTTCTCCAGTACTTCATCTCGACGCACGGTGCCCGGAAGGGACTGGCCGATACCGCACTGAAGACCGCGAACTCGGGCTATCTCACCCGGCGTCTGGTCGATGTGACGCAGGATCTGGTCGTCACCGAGCCCGATTGCGGCACGACCAACGGCGTTTCGATGAAGGCCCTGGTCGAAGGTGGTGAGGTGATCGAGGCACTGCGCGAGCGGATTCTCGGTCGCGTGACCGCCGTCGATGTGCTGCATCCGGAAACCCAGGATGTGCTGTACGCGGCTCGTACCCTGCTCAACGAAGACGAGGTCGAGCAGATCGAGGCCTTGGGTATCGATGAGGTGAAGGTACGTACGCCGCTCACCTGCGACACCCGCTTTGGTCTGTGCGCACGCTGCTACGGGCGCGATCTGGGTCGCGGCACCATCGTCAACTCCGGCGAAGCGGTGGGCGTCATCGCGGCACAGTCGATCGGCGAGCCGGGCACCCAGCTCACGATGCGTACCTTCCACATCGGTGGTGCGGCATCGCGTTCGGCCTCGGCCAGCCAGGTCGAGTCGAAGTCCAACGGTGTCGTGCGCTTCTCGGCGCAGATGCGCTATGTCACGAACGTGAAGGGCGAGCGCATCGCCATCTCGAGGACGGGCGAGGTGATCATCACCGATGAAGTCGGCCGCGAGCGCGAGCGTCACAAGATCCCTTACGGTGCCACCGTGACCGTCGATGATGGTCAGTCGGTTCGGGCCGGCAAGGTGCTCGGCACCTGGGATCCGCACACGCGTCCGATCGTGACCGAGTACTCGGGGACGGTGAAGTTCGAGAACGTCGAGGAGGGCGTGACGGTTGCCAAGCAGATCGACGAAATCACCGGTCTCTCGACCCTGGTCGTCATCGATCCGAAGCGCCGCGGCACGACCAAGACGGTTCGTCCGCAGGTGAAGCTCCTCAGCGAGACTGGCGAGGAAGTGAAGCTTGCCGCTACCGACCACTCGGTGAACATCACCTTCCAGGTCGGTTCCATCATCACGGTGAAGGACGGCGAACAGGTGTCGGTGGGTGACGTGCTGGCGCGTATCCCGCAGGAAACCTCCAAGACCCGCGACATCACCGGGGGTCTCCCGCGCGTGGCCGAGCTGTTCGAAGCCCGGTCGCCGAAGGATGCCGGCATGCTGGCCGATGTCACGGGTACCGTCTCGTTCGGCAAGGACACCAAGGGCAAGCAGCGCCTGATCATCACCGATCTGGACGGCATCGCCCATGAGTTCCTGATTCCGAAGGACAAGCACGTCATGGTCCACGACGGTCAGGTCGTGAACAAGGGCGAGATGATCGTCGACGGTCCGGCCGATCCGCACGACATCCTGCGTCTGCAGGGCGTCGAGGCACTCGCGCGCTACATCATCGACGAGGTGCAGGATGTGTATCGCCTCCAGGGTGTGCGCATCAATGACAAGCACATCGAGGTGATCGTGCGGCAGATGCTGCGGCGGGTGCAGATCGAGGATGCAGGCGAAACCTCGTTCATCACCGGCGAGCAGGTCGAGCGTGCCGAGGTGCTGCAGGAGAACGACAAGGTCATGACCGATGGCCGTCGCCCGGCAACCTACAGCTACATGCTGCTGGGTATCACCAAGGCGTCGCTCTCCACCGACTCGTTCATCTCGGCCGCTTCCTTCCAGGAAACGACACGTGTGCTCACCGAGGCTGCCATCATGGGCAAGAAGGACGACCTGCGTGGGCTGAAGGAGAACGTCATCGTCGGTCGTCTGATTCCGGCCGGTACCGGAATGGCGTATCACCAGGCGCGCAAGACCCTGCCAGCGGAACAGCTGTTCGATATTCCGCTGCTCGATGCCGACGAGGAAGAAACCGTGGAGATGGCCGAAGCCGGTGCTGCAGCCTCACCCGACGCGGCCGAGTAATCTCTCGATCGCGTGCATCAGGAGCCGGATGTCCTCTCGAGGGGCATCCGGTTTTTTCATGGCGTAGCCGAATGGCAGGCGTGATCGCCTGCCATTGGACGGGGTCATGCGATCGGCTGATCGATCTTTTGTACGGACTTGAATCGGCTGACCAGGTAGTCCCCTGACTTGATCGGTGCGTAGCGGGCCGGATTGCTGGCCGACTGGCATTGCGGGAGGCAGTGGACCGGTGCCGAGTAATCGAGATTGAAGAAGGTCGGAATCGAATAGCGTTCGCGTCCGCTCCGGTTGACCACCCGGTGCAGGTTGGACAGGTAGAGGTCGTTGGTCCAGACCTTGAACATGTCGCCCAGATTCACGACGAAGGTACCCTCGATGAAGGGTGCGGCCACCCACTCGCCATCACGCTTTCTCAGTTCGAGTCCGCCGATCGGATCCTGCGTCAGCAGCGTGATCATGCCGTAGTCGGAGTGCGGTGCCACGCCAAACTCCGCGTCACGTGCGATCGGGGGCTGTGGCGGATAGTGGAAGAGGCGCGTCTGCACCATGGGCTTTTTCGTGTACTGGAGGAAGAAGTCTTCAGACTCCCCCAGGCTGATGGCAAAGACCCGGAGCAGGCGCAGTCCGAGTGCCATCGTGTGGTCGAAGTAGGCTTCGGCGGCTTCGCGCAACCAGGGCATGTCGGCGGGCCAGCGATTGGGGCCGTGCAACGGAAGTCCGGCCTGGACGTCCGGATCGGTGAGCGGCAGATCCAGGGCGTACTCGTAGCTTTCCTTGAGATCGGGAGCAAAGCCCGGATGCTGGTTGATGCCGTAGGGCATCCAGCCCCGCCTGAAGCGATCGTCGAGCTTGATCGCGGCGCGCGCCGATTCGGGCAGTGCGAAGAATCGCCGTGTTGCCTCGAAGACGTTGTCGACGACTTGCTGGGGTACCCCGTGGTGGCTCACGTAGAAGAAGCCGATCGTCTCGCAGGCATGCCGCAGTTCGCGTGCAAGCGGTTCGAGATCTCCGCCGATGAGGAGGGGTGTGAGGTCGAGTACCGGCAACTCTTCACGCGTTGCCGCGCGCGGGGCCGTGGATATCTTCGAGGCTTCGTCGACTGTCGTGAGAGACATCGGGCGTTCTCCTTGTCTGTGTGCATCTGGCCGGGGGCGGATGATGCTGCGGTGGGTGCGGCTTCAGGCGCCCATCACCTTGTCGGATGAACTGTCCATCCAGAAGACTACCCGGCGCTGGATGGCATTGACGATGAGGTGCAGACCGATGCCCATCACCGAAAGCACGATCAGGATGGCAAAGACACCGGCCATGTCCATATTGAAATTCTTCTGCAGGATGAGATAGCCAAGCCCCGCCTGCGCGCCCACGAATTCACCCACGATGGCACCGATGACCGACAGCACGATGGCCACGTCGAGACCGACGAAGATGTAGGGCAGTGCCTGGGGCAGTCGGGCGAGGCGAAACACCTGCCAGCGGCTCGCCGTAAAGGCGACGAGCAGTTCGATCTGGTCTTGTGGTGCTGCCCGCAGCCCGACGATGGTGTTGGCGAGCAGCGGAAAGAACGCGATGGTGGCTGTGATCACGATCTTGGAACTCATCCCGTAGCCGAACCAGATCACGATGATGGGTGCGATAGCGACCTTGGGCAGGGTCTGGAAGGCCACGATGTAGGGGTACACCGTGCGCTCCATCAGGCGCGACTGACCGATGAGGATGCCCAGCATCAGGCCACCAGCGGCCCCCAGCACGAAGCCACCGAGCGTTTCCAGAAAGGTGACTGCGAAGTGATGCGGAAAGTCGGTCGACAGGCCGAGCCAGAGGGCTGCACCGACCGCCGAGGGCGAGGGCAGCACGATCTTGGGGATATCGAACAGGCGAACTGCAAGCTCCCAGCCCCCGACGACGACGACGAAGAGCAGGATCGCGAGGCCGATCTCGGGCTGGCGCAGGCAGGCCTGCCACAGCCCGCCCGATGGGGTGCCGGTTTCGAGGAGTTCATCGTCCTGGTCGGTCATGGCGTGGTGTGTGCCCGGAGAGCCGGCAGCCGGCCGGTGGCGGAAGTAAGGGACTGTCGCGGTTCGTCGACCGGCAGAGGACTCGACCCGAACCGGCGACCGATCTCAGGCATCGAGGCTTCCCAGCGATTGGAAGTGAGCCCGGATGGCGCTGACATGGTGGCCGAACGCCGGCGAGTTGATGATGTCAAGGGTGCGTGGCCGGGGGAGATCGACCTCGAGAATCTCGCTGATTCGTCCGGGCCGTGGCGACATCACGATGACGCGATCGGCCAGAAATACGGCCTCGGGGATGCTGTGGGTCACCAGCAGCACGGTCTTGCGACTCTCGGTCCAGATGCGCAGCAATTCGAGATTCATCATTTCGCGGGTCATGGCGTCGAGCGCACCGAAGGGCTCATCCATGAGAAGCAGCGAAGGGTCGTGAACCAGAGCACGCGTGATGCCGACACGCTGCTGCATGCCACCCGAGAGCTCGTTGGGGTACTTGTCGGCGAATCCATCGAGCCCGACCAGGTCGAGGTAACGCAGGGCCTCTGCCCGGAATCGGGTGCGATCCCGCCTCTGGATCTCGATGGGCACCATCACGTTCTCGAGCACCGTACGCCAGGGCAGCAGTACCGGGGCCTGAAAGACCACCCCCACCTCGCGGCTCGGTCCTTCCAGTTGCTGGTTGCGCATCTGCACGATGCCGGCGCTGCGTCGCAGCGTGCCGGCAAGGATCTTGAGCAGCGTGCTCTTGCCGCATCCGCTGGGTCCGACCACCGTCACGAATTCGCCTTCGCGCACCGAGAAGTCAACATTCGACAGCGCATGGATACGCGTGCCCTCACGTGTGCGGTAGGTCTTCTCGAGGCCCTTGACCGTGATGAGGTCGTCGCTCATGGTAGATGTCGTTCTGCTGGTGTGGGCGAGGGCATGCGTGTCAGCGCAAGGGCTGCCAGTGGGTGGTTCGGCGACCGCTCAGCGTACCGGACAGTTGGCCGCCTGTGCGCGAACCGCCGCTGCATCGAAGCGGTTGATCTTTTCGTGGAACTCTGGAATGTTGATGAGGTAGCTCTGGGCCGGCAGGGTCTTGTCGATCAGTTTTGCTTCGACCATGAAGGTCTGGATGCGTCCGAAGGCTTCAGCCGTGGCGTTGCCGATGAGCTTGCCGCCGTTCAGTTGAAACGCATCGGTCATCGAGTCGAGTTGCGCCTTCTGATTGTTCATGTCGAATCGGACGGCCGTTGCTTCATCAACGCCCGAGGGCTTGGTGGCCGGCGAATTGGCCCAGTGAATGCGTCGAGCGCAATCCGGGTTGGCCCAGGCAAACACGGTGGCCTTCGCTGCGCCGCGGGCGATCGACTCGACGAGGGCGGGGTCGGTGTCTATCGTCTTCTGGAGGGTCGACATCGTGAAGTCGGGGAATTTTCGCCAGTCGGCACCACGCAAGTGGCGCAGTTTCAGGCCGGCATTCTCGAAGGTCGCGGCGGCTGACGCCCAGAAGAGCAGGGCCTGCACCTTGTTTGTGCGCAATGCTTCGACCGGGGGCGCACCCAGTCCGACCGCAACCAGGTTGATGTCGCGCTCAGGGTCCATGCCGTTCTGGCGCAGATAGGACTTCATGAAGGCGATGCCGCCCGTGGCGAGGCTGAATACGCCCACGGTCTTGCCCTTGAGGTCGTGCACGTCCTTGATCGGTCCATCCTCGAGTACCGAGAGTGACCAGTCGATGACGCCGTTGCTCATGACCACCCGTGCCGGGATGCCGTTCACGACATTGGCCTGGATCACGACGCTTGAATTCACCTGGGCAAAGTCGACGTTGCCGGCCACCATCTGCTGCATCGCCTGCAACGAGGCGCCTGCAGGCAGGATCTCGACGTCATACCCGTCAGCCTTCCAGTACTCGAGGGCAATCGGCAGGGTCAGCCACGGGTAGCCTACATTGACCACGGTCGTGCCGACCGCAATGCGCACCTTGCGCAGCGGCTTGGACTGCGCCTCGGCGGTCGACACCGCGAAACTCTGGAGCACGGTGGCTGCCAGGGCAGCCAGCAGCGGAAGGGCGACGCGGGCGCGACGCACGACAGACGGGACGATCATGGGGGAACTCCACGGTTTCAGGGAACGGAGCGGCAGCGAGACGGCCTTTGCGCGTGTGCGGTCGCCAGCGTGCCGGCTCGCTCATCGGGACTGGCTCCCGATGGTAAGCTAGTTTCGCGCCAGTCGAGGTGAATGCCTGCCCCTGCGCTTTCCTCACGCTGACCTGTTGCGAGATTGCCGATGCCAACCATTGAACGGGCCCTGATCGAAACTCTGCCCAAGGCCGAACTTCACATGCATCTGGAGGGTTCTCTCGAAGCCGATCTGCTGTTTGGCCTGGCCGGGCGCAATGGGGTGTCATTGCGCTGGTCGAGCGAGGCGGCGTTGCGCGAGGCCTACCGCTTCTCGAGCCTGCAGGATTTTCTCGACGTCTACTATGCGGGCCTTGCGGTGCTGCTCACCGAGCAGGACTTCTTCGACATGACGTGGGCGTATCTGGAGCGGGTCCATGCCGACCGCGTCCTGCACGCCGAGGTCTTCGTGAGTCCGCAGGCACACACCCGGCGTGGCGTTGCCTTCGAGGCGATGTTCGAGGGCATTGCTGCGGCGCTCGCGCAGGCGCACGACCGATTCGGCATGACCGGTGGCGTGTTGCTGGGCTTGCAGCGGCAGTGGTCCGAGGAGGATGCCTTTGCCATGATCGAGCAGGCGCGTCCGGTGGCCGATCGGGTGCTGGGCCTGGGGCTGGGCGGCCCCGAGTTGCCGCATCCTCCCGCCAAGTTCGTGCGCGCCTTCGAGCGCGCGCGTGATCTGGGCTGGAAGACCTGCGCACATGCCGGAGAGGAGGGGCCTGCTTCCTATGTGGCCGATGTCGTCGACCTGCTCCGGGTCGATCGGGTCGATCATGGGGTGCGCTGCGAGGATGATCCGGCCCTGGTGGAGCGCCTGGCCGATCTCCAGGTGCCGTTGACGGTGTGCCCGCTCTCCAACGTGGAGCTCAAGGTCTTCCCCTCGATGCGGGAACACAATCTTGCGCGTCTGTTGCGGGCTGGGGTCAAGGTGACGATCAATTCCGATGATCCGTCGTACTTCGGTGGCTACATGAACGCGAACTTCGAGGCCTCGGCGACGGCGCTCGATCTCAGTCGGTCTGACGTGGTGCAACTGGCCCGCAATGGCTTCGAAGCGGCGTTTCTGCCGGAGGCCGAGCGAGTACGCCATCTGGCGCAACTCGATGCCTGGGTGGCTGCCTCAGCCGCCCCCTGACCAGACGATATCGTTGCTGCCACGGGCTGCGCGTTCGAAGAGATCGAGGAGCGGACGGCCCCGTGTCGCCAGGCTGACGCGAGGTTCGTCGGGTTCCGCGCCCGGGCTTCGTGCCTGAACCTGTGCGGGCGCTTCGGTCAGCGCAGCCCGCAATCGGGCCAGTGCAGCCGGTACATCACTGGCAGCGAGTGCGCCGGGCACCTCACCCGACTGGCCCATCAGTTGAAGAAGCGCGATGGCATGCTCGCCAAACAGGGTCAGCGTCGGTGCGCGCGGAGTTCTGAAGGTGACGAGCATGGGGTGGGGGAGATTCAGCGCGAAAGGGCAGCAAGGCTCACGTCGCCATAATAGGCGTGGGCAGTTTCGCGTGTGTTGTCCGTATCGGTCATCAGGCCGATCCAGGCCACCCGGCCCGGTGCTTCACCAAATGCGCGCCGGTAGTCCTCGACCAGATTGCGACTGAAATTGCGCCATTCGCCGAGTCCCTCGGACCCTGATTCGGCCACGATCATCTTGATGCGGTCGGTGTGCGTGCTGGTGATGATCGAGCCGGGCGCTGCCTGATTGCCGCGGATGTACATCAGTGTCGCGTAGGGCATCGGCGTGCCGGTGAGCATCTGGAATTGCCGGGCATTCATGCGTTCAAGAGCCGGCAGGCGGGACGAATCGCCCTCGAAGGCGATCACGATTCGTGCCGGGGAGTCTTCGCGCTGTCGCTGGGTATTGTCGGCACTCTCGATGAGGGCCGGTACGTTCCAGCTCCAGCGCAGGATCGGAAACGAGCCCGCCTGGAATCCTGCGGCATGCACGAGCATCGATGCCGACGCATCAGCGCTCGCGCGCACGCAGGTGCGTCCCGCCAGGTTCACGAGCTGGTAGTCCGTCGGCTTCTTGAAGGCGCCAAAATCGACCCGTTTCCAGTGCTCGGGAATGCCCACATCCGGGGGGTGCAGCGAGAACGCAGTTACCGCATGCCCGCTGGCAGCGCGCGACAGGGTTCCCCGCGACGCGCCCGGATCGTTGCTGGCGCAGCCGCCCAGCAGGGCACCAGCGGCGAGCGCGATGGCCACGACGGCTGTCCGGCCTGGTGACAGATCAGGAAGTTTCATGCCGCACCCTTCGTGAAAACCGCTGGTATTCGGGGGCCCATGGTCGGGCCGATCGACCTCATGACTCTATAATGCAGGCAACTGAAGGGTCGACGAGCATCTGCCATCACGTGCCGTCGCTGGCATCTGTCGCGCGCAATACGCAGATCTTCCCTGTTTCAACGCAGCAGATGCCATCCGGGTGGACAAGGAGCAACAAATCTTGATTGATGCGCGGTCCGAGACACGCCGAAACGTCGGTTTGCTGAGCGTGTGTCAGGCGCTGCTGTTCACCAACAACTCCACCTCGATCGCGGTCAACGCACTGGCTGGCGTGGTCCTCGCGCCGGAGCCCGCCATGGCGACCGTGCCGGTGACCAGTTGGGTGATTGGGGCCGCCATCACCACGTTGCCGGCCTCGATGCTGATGCGGCGCGTCGGGCGCCGGGCCGGATTCATGACCGGCGCATCGATCGGCATGGTGGGTGCGTTCGTGGCTGCCATGGCGCTTTTCATGCAACAGTTCTGGCTGCTGTGCCTCGGCACGCTCATCCTCGGTGCCTACAACGCATTCGGGCAGTATTACCGCTTCGCGGCAGCCGATGTGTCGCCGCCCGACTTCAAGGCGCAGGCCATTTCGTATGTGCTTGCG
Organism: Pseudomonadota bacterium; assembly: GCA_947455195.1. Lineage (GTDB taxonomy): Bacteria > Pseudomonadota > Gammaproteobacteria > Burkholderiales > SG8-39 > CAIXPL01. The sequence continues at coordinate 19,719 of CANGMI010000005.1, forward strand.
GGGGGCATCGTTGGCGGCATTGTCGGCCCCGCGGTGAGTCGCCAGACGGTCGATCTGTTCGATGTCCGCTATGCGGGTGCCTACCTGTCACTGATCGTCTTCATGATGATGGCGCTCGCGGTCATGTCGAGGCTGCGCATACCCGCACTGAGCGCCGCCGAGGCGAGTGCCGAGCAGCGTCCGCTCGCCGTCATCCTGCGCCAGCCGGTCGCCATCGTGGCCATCCTGAGCGGCGCGCTCGGGTACGGCGTGATGAACTTCATGATGGTATCGACCCCGCTCGAGATGACCGCCGTATGCGGGTTCGCTTACGGTGATGCGGCGACGGTCATTTCCGCCCATGTGGTGGGCATGTTCGGTCCGTCGTTCTTCACCGGCCACCTCATCAAGCGGTTCGGGGTCATCAACATCATGATCACCGGCGTCGTGGTGAACGTGATCTGCCTCGGGGTCAGTCTGTCGGGTCTCACGTTCGCGCACTTCTTCGTTTCGATGATGCTGCTTGGCGTGGGCTGGAATTTCCTCTTCATCGGCGCAACGACCCTGCTCACGTCGGCCTACCGTCCTTCGGAGCGCGCCAAGGTGCAAGGGGCCAACGACCTGTGCATCTTCATGACGACGATGACAAGTTCGCTTGCGTCGGGCTACCAGTTGCAGTCGAGCGGATGGGTGACCATCAACTTCATCGGGCTCGCTGCCGTGGCCACCTGTGCACTGGCGATTGGCTGGTACGTGAGGCACACGCGCTCGAATGCGCTGACTGCCTGAGTCTTGAGGCGCCTGGCATGCCCATTGACCGACAGATCGAACAGGTCTTCGTCAAGGCACGCACGGGCGCTCCTCACGGTTCTGCTGAAGGGCTGATCGATGCCGCCGGGCCTGCTGCCGCGTGCAGCGTCGGCCCCGATGTCGCCGCCGTCATCGACCATTCGATCGACACCCTGCGCCGCGCCCTCCGGGCGCGTTGCTACCACCCGCCTGTCGGCATCCCGGGCACTGCTGCCATGGACGGGTCATCGGTACGGCCGGCGATCCTGTATCTGCCGGGCGATGGCGCACCCCGGCAGGCTGCCGATGGTCAGGATGCCCTGTGCCGCAGGCTCGCCAAGGCCTGCCGGGCGCTGGTCATCGTCCTCGACCGCCAAGGCAGCCGTGGCGGCCCGGGCGCGGAGGCACGTGTTGCAACCGTTCCTGCCAACACCTCGAACGCACAGGAGCGCCTTGCCGATGCGCTGGCGACGGTTCGCTGGCTTCGTGCCCATGCGGTTGATCTGGCGATCGATCCGCAGCGACTTGCGATTGCAGGTGAGGGCACCGGCGCCTATCTGGCGGTGCGTACGCTCATCGATCTGCGCGAGGCGGGCGATCCGCCACTCGCGATGCACGTACTCATCTCTCCGGTCCTCGATCTGGTGGATCTCGACGGGGGCGAGGCGCCTGGCTGGCTGGCTGAATCGGCTGCCGGTGAGGCGATCGACCGCCACCTGGCGGCGGTGGTTCAGCAGTTGCGTACCTGGCGCGACACCGCGTTCGCTGGTGCAGGGCCTCTTGATGGTCCGATGCTCTCGCCCATGCGGGCAACATCGCTGGCAGGGTTGCCGCCCGCCTTCGTGTTGAGTGCAGGTGCCGATCCGCTACGAGGGCAGGCGCAGCGCTGGGTCGATCGGCTTCACGCTGCCGGCATCGACTCTGCCCATGAATGCTTCGAAGGCATGGTGCATGGTTTCGTCTTCATGGGCCCCGAGGTGGCGGGTGCCGGTCATGCTGTCGCACGCATGGCCCAGCATCTGCGCCCGGTCTTGCGTTCCGTCCTGCGGCACCGGTTCACGTAAACTGGTGCGTCAAACCTGCCCTGATCGCCCGATTTGCGAAGGAGTGCCCGCCATGGCGACCCAGATAGCCCGGAGTGTGGACGGGGCCGGCAGTGCCGGCGACCGCGTCGTGCGTGCCGCCTGTCCGCACGACTGCCCCGACACCTGCGCGATGGAGGTCACGGTTCGCGACGGTCGCGCCATCCAGGTACGAGGCGCCGCCGATCATCCGTTTACCGGTGGGGTGTTATGCACCAAGGTCTCGCGCTACCTCGAGCGCACCTACGCCCGTGACCGGGTGCTGCATCCGCTACGGCGTGTCGGTGGCAAGGGCCCCGGGCGCGGACATTGGGAGCAGATCGGCTGGGACGAGGCGCTCGATGCCATCGCCGATCGCTTTCGCAGCATCATCGCCTCCCCGGCCGGTGCCCAGGCGATCCTGCCCTACAGCTATGCGGGCACGATGGGCATGCTGCAAGGTTCTTCGATGGATCGGCGATTCTTCAATCGTCTCGGGGCAGCCGATCTGGAGCGCACGATCTGTTCCTCGGCGGGGAAGGCCGGCATCACCCTCACGCTGGGTGGGGGGGTGGGCACCGATCCGGAGTGTTTCGAGGATGCCCGGCTCATCCTCATCTGGGGATCCAATCCGATCACTTCCAATCTGCATCTGTGGACCCGCCTGCAGGCTGCCAAGCGGCGGGGTGCCCGCCTGATCGCCATCGATCCGTTTCGCAGCCTGACCGCGGAGCACTGCCACCAGCACATCGCGCTGCAGCCCGGAACGGATGGTGCGCTGGCGCTCGCGATGATGCATGTTCTGATCGCCGAGGATCGAGTCGACCACGAGTGGGTCGCGGCGCACACCGTCGGTTTCGAGCCGCTCGCCGCCCGAGTGCGTGACTGGACGCCTGAGCGAGCCGCCGCCCTCTGCGGGCTCGAGGCCCGCGTGATTGTCGACCTTGCCCGCGAATACGCGAGCGTGCGTCCCTCGGTCATCCGGCTCAACTACGGCATGCAGCGAACGCACGGCGGTGGCATGGCGGCGCGTACCATCGCGTGCCTGCCCGCCCTGGTTGGAGCCTGGCGCGATCCGGCGGGTGGCGTCCTCCTCACCACGGGCGACTTCTACGCGATGGACCACCAGGCCCTCGAGCGGCCCGATCTGCGTGCGGCGCCGGTGCGTTCGATCAACATGTGTGCCATCGGCGATGCACTGCTCGATCAGCAGGCGCCGGTACAGGCTGTCTTCGTCTACAACTCGAATCCGCTCGCGGTTGCGCCCGATTCATCGAAGGTTGCCGCCGGTTTCCAGCGTGAAGATCTCTTCTGCGTCGTGCACGACGTGTTCATCACCGACACGGCCGACTATGCCGACATCTTTCTTCCTGCCACGACACAACTCGAACACTGGGATGTCCACAAGTCGTACGGGCATCTCTACGTCGTCGCCAACAACCCCGCCATCGAACCCTGTGGTGAAGCGCTCTCCAATGTGGAGTTCTTTCGCCGTCTGGCCCGCAAGATGGGATTCGATGACGCCTGCTTCTCCGACGGCGACGAAGACCTGTGCCGTCAGGCGCTCGGGCGTGCCGATCCGCGCATGGCCGGCATCCAGTGGGAGACATTGAAGCACGCGGGCTGGCAGCGTCTGCCCCTGCCCGCGCAAACGGCGCCGTTTGCCAACGGAGGATTTCCGACCCCCTCGGGCAAGGTCGAGTTCCTGAGCGAACGCGCCGTGGCGGCCGGCCTCGATGCCCTACCCGATTACATTCCGCCTCGCGAGTCGATCGAGAGCAATCCGGCGCTTGCCCGTCGATATCCGCTCTCGATGCTCTCGCCACCCCACCGGCATGCGCTCAACACCTCGTTTGCCAATCACGCTCTCTTTCTGGCGACCGAGCGCGAGCCGCATCTGGAGATCAACCGCAGTGATGCGCTGGCACGTGGCATCGAGGAGGGTGCGCTCGTACGCATCTTCAACGATCGGGGCAGCTTCCAGGCGCGTGCGCGTGTCGGTGACGCGGCTCGCGAAGGGGTCGTGGTGGCCTTGTCGCTGTGGTGGCGAAAACTCGCGCCCGACGGGCGCAACGCCAATGAGGTGACTTCGCAGGCACTGACCGATATCGGTGCGGGCGCAACCTTCTACGATTGCCTCGTGCAGGTCGAGCGAGTCGGTCGATGACGGGTCTGCGCCGGTGGGTGGCAAGCCGCCTTGCCAGTGTCGAGATCAGCGAATCGCGTGGGGTCCGTTACCTGCATCTTGGCGGCGATGCAATCCAGAGTGCCCTGCGCCTGTCCAACCCCGACGCGCTCGAATTGCACTACACCCGTGCGGTGATGGGTTACCTGCTGCTCGTGCCCGAACCTGCACATCTTCTGGTGATCGGTCTGGGCGGTGGTTCGGTGCCGCGCTTCGTGCGTCATGCCCGCCCGCGAACGCGGGTCACGGCGGTCGAGATCAATCCGCGGGTGCTCGCCGCAGCGAGGGCCTGGTTTGGCCTGCCCGAGGATGATGTGGGGCTCGAGGTCGTGATTGCCGATGGTGCGCAGTACGTGCCTCGACATCCGGGAAGTTGCGATGCGCTGTTGCTCGACGCCTTTGATGATGGTCGTTCGGTGCGGGCGCTCTCGAGCGAGCGCTTCTACGCGGCCTGCCGCGATGCGCTCACGCCCCGTGGCATCTTCATCCAGAACTTCATGGCCGATGACCCGGAGCGTGAACTCTGTACCCGCCGCCTCGAGCAGGTGTTTGACGGACGCGTCCTCGCGCTACCCGCGGCCAATGGTGTCAACGTGATCATCTTCGGGATGATGAACCGTGGGTTGCGCCTTGGTTTGCCTGCGCTCGAGCGCCGCGCCCGGCGTCTGGAATTGCTGCTCGGGCTCCCCTTCGCGTCGATGCTCGAGAGCCTTGTTCGGAACAATGCCTGGACGCTCGACGAGGGGTTTCGACGCAGGCCCCGGTAGGGGCTCAGGCAGCGAGGTCGAACACCAGAACCTCGGCGTCCACGCCATGCGCAAGTGTGAGTCGCGACTCGCCTGCGATGAGCAGCGCATCGCCGCCTTTCAGTGCGATACCGTTTGCTTCGAGTTCGCCTCGCACAAGGTGAACATAGCCCTTGCGTCTCGGGTCGAGGGCGAGCGTTGCCGACTCGTCGCCATCGAAGAGTCCGGCACGAAGTTCGGCATCGGCATGCATCGAGACTGACCCCTGTGCCCCGTCGCGCGAAGCCACCAGACGCAAGGCGCCGCGCTTTTCGGTGGTGGCGATGGTGGTCTGCTCGTAGCTTGGCGGCACGCCGATCACATCCGGTTCGATCCAGATCTGCAGGAAGTGGGTGAGTTCACCGGCGGCGTGGTTGAATTCGCTGTGCATCACCCCGGTGCCGGCACTCATGCGCTGTACGTCGCCGGGCGGAATGCCTTTCACATTGCCCATGCTGTCCTGGTGCGCGAGTTCGCCCGAGAGGACGTAGCTGATGATTTCCATGTCGCGATGGCCGTGTCGCCCGAAGCCCATGCCCGGTGCGATCCGGTCTTCGTTGATCACGCGCAGATTGCCCCAGCCCATGTGGGCCGGATCGTGATAGCCGGCAAATGAAAACGAGTGAAAGCTGCGCAGCCAGCCATGGTCGGCATAGCCGCGGTCCTGCGACCGACGGATTTTCAGCATCGCATTTCTCCAGGTTGTCGATTCGGGGGGGGCGCATCACGGTCCGGGGGGAGGCGCGACTGCAGTCGCGTTCGTGCGACGCGCACCACTCAGGAGCATCAGTACCGCCCCTGCGGCTACCACGCCAACGCCGAACCAGGCGCCCGATCCGGCATAGCGCAGGCTCGACCATAAAAGGAAGGCGCAGGTGATGATGAAGACGATGGGCGTGAGCGGGTAGAGCGGAACGCTGAAGGCGCGGGGGCGCCCGGCGTCACGGCGGCGCAGCACGAAGAGGCCGACCCCGACCATCATGACGAAAAACCAGAAGACCGGCAGCGTGTAATCGATGAGCGACTGGAACCCATGGCCCGAGAGTTCGCTGCCGACAATCAGGGCAAGCGCGATGGCCCCTTGCAGGAGCAGCGCATTGCGTGGCGTATCGCGTTCGACATCCCAGTGCCCGAGCCAGCGCAGTGCATGCCAGTCGCGGCCCAGCGCATAGTTGGATCGGGCCCCGACGATGATGGTCGAGTTGATCGAGGTGAGCGCCGAAATGGCCACCGCGATGCTGATGAAACTCGAGCCTGACTCACCGAAGGCCCGGCGCAGCACGTCAGCTGCCACGGTGTCGCTGGCTGCAACGCCAGCAAGGCCCAGGCTGCGGACATAGGCGTAGTTCACCAGCAGGTAGAGCAGGGTGACGATCACGAGGCTTGCCGTGAGCGCGCGCACCATGCCGCGCGGATCCTTCACTTCAGCCGAGATGTAGGCACCGTCATTCCAGCCGCCGAAAGTGAACAGCACGAAGAGCAGTGCAAGAGGGGCTGCGCCCCAGGAAACCGCCGCGCTGCCGGCTGCGCTTGCCTCGGTCATGCTCCCTGGCACTGCCGTTGCAGAGCCTGCGGCCACCTCGGTGGGCGACAGGCCCGCGAAGAAGATGCCCGCCACGATGATGGCCATGATGCCGGCGACCTCCAGTACGGTGAGCACGTTCTGGATGCCCTTTGTTTCGCGGATCCCGATGAGGTTGACGAGCGTGAAGCCCAGTGTGGCGAGGCTGGCGTAAAGCGCGCTCGAATGCGCGCCCAGAGGTGCGAGGTTTGATGCGTAGTCGCCGAAGACGAAACCGAGGATGGCAATCGGGCCCGAGGTGACGACGGCCAGACGCGACCAGGCAAAGAGGAATGACAGATGCCGTCCGAAGGCCTGATTGAGAAAGTGGTAGTCACCCCCCGCGTGCGGATAACTGGTGGACAGTTCGGCGTAGCACAGGGCTCCCACCAGCGATATCAGGCCACCGACGATCCAGATGCCGTAAAAGGCGTACTCCGACGTGCTGTTCATCGCGACCAGTTGTGGCAACTTGAAGATCCCCGATCCAATGATGAGCCCGACGATGATCGCGATCGCGTCAAGGGTGTCGATGCGGCGTGCGGGCGCATCCGGTACGTTGGTGGGCGTTGATGTCAAGGCGGGCTCCATGAGCGCGCGGCGCGGGGGCGCCGATGGCAAGTCTCGAGTGTATCGGGGCTGCGGCCCTCGAGGGGGGCGTCTCGGGCGCATGCGCCATCGTGTTCGGCAGATCGTGTGCCGCGGGTCGTCGGCATGCCACTAGAATGAGACCTGTCGATGGTGACGATGTCGGAGAGCGCGGTTGATGAACAAGGCATGGGATATCCGGGAGGCGTGCGTGGGTCCCTCGAGGCGGCCTTTCGCAAGGTCGCGCGTGCGAACCAAGGCCTCGCGAGGGCTTGCGCTGGCTGCAGGTGTTCTTTCGCTGGTGCTGGGCATGGCCGCGATGCTGCCGGTCGTCGGCCACGCACAGGGAACCGTGTGGCCGCAAAAGCCCTTGCGTCTGGTGGTGCCGTTTGCTGCGGGTGGTTCCTCGGATGTGATGGCGCGCACGGTCGCACGATCGCTCGCCGATGATCTGGGGCAGCCGATCGTGGTCGAGAACCGTCCCGGGGCCGGGGGCAGCATTGCGCTTGAATTCGTCGCTCGTCAGGCCGCTGATGGCTACACCCTGCTGTTCGGCACGATTGGCACCCATGGCATCAATCCGGCGGTGATGCGAAAGTTGCCTTACGACCCCCTGCGCGACTTCGCCCCGGTGTCCATGCTCCATACGCTGTCCAACGTTCTCATCGTGCACCCATCGGTGGGTGTGGCAAGCGTGGGTGAGCTCATCGCTCTTGCACGAACCCGTCCGGGGGCGCTCACCTTTGCATCGGCGGGCAACGGATCTTCATCGCATCTGTCCGGTGAGTTGTTCAAGGCCGCCGCTGGCATCGACATCACCCATGTCCCCTACAAGGGGGGCGGTGCAGCGATGCCTGATCTGCTCTCGGGTCAGGTTTCCATGATGTTCGAGACCATCCCGACCGCCATGCCGCCGACGCGTGCCGGCAAGGTGCGGGCTCTGGCGGTCACCACCGCCGGCCGATCCTCGATTGCACCTGAGTTGCCCACCATGGGAGAGGCCGGCGTGCGCGATTTCGTGGTGAGCTCCTGGACCGCGCTCTTCACGACTGGGGGGGTGCCACGGGCGGTGATCGATCGGCTCAATGCGGCGGCCGTCCGTCTGGCGCAGGAGCCCCAGTATCGGGCGCGCATGCGCGAGATGGGATCCGATTGCGTCAGCTCGACGCCAGAAGAACTCGATCAGTTCGTGCATGCCGAGATCGCGCGGTACACCCGGGCGGCCGAGCGCGCCGGCGTGCGCAATGACTGATTGTCGTAAACTGCGGCCATGACAGCATTCGCGCCCGCCCAGCCGGGGATGCTGGTCGACGAGGTCGATACACCGGCCCTGCTCCTCGATCTGGACGCCTTCGAGGCCAATCTGCATTCACTGCATGATGCCGTGAGGGGCTTGGGTGCGCGCGTGCGCCCGCACGCCAAAAGCCACAAGTGCGCCGAGATTGCTCGCCGTCAGATCGCGGCCGGCGCCATCGGGATTTGCTGCCAGAAGGTGAGCGAGGCCGAGGCCTTCGTCGATGCGGGCATTCGCGATGTGGCGGTAACCAACGAGATTGTCGGCGCGGCCAAGTTGCGCCGTCTTGCACAATTGGCTCGCCGTGCCCGCATTTCGGTGTGTGTCGATGATCCGGTGAACGTGGTCGACCTGTCGCACGCGGCCGATGCCGCGGGCGTCGTGATCGACGTGCTGGTCGAGATCGATGTCGGCTCGCGCCGGTGTGGGGTGCTGCCCGGCGCAGCCGCAGCGCAGCTGGTCCGCGCGATCAAGAACGCGCCCTATCTGCGGTTTGCCGGCATTCACGCCTATCACGGGTCAGCGCAGCATGTCCGGGATGCTGCGGGGCGCGCCGCAGAGGCGGCAACCGCAGCGAGCTATGCTGCTGCCACGCGCGATGCAATCGCGCAGTACAGCATTGCCTGCGAGACCATCACGGGAGGCGGCACGGGAACGTGCCTGTTCGATGCCCGCAGCGGCGTTTACAACGAATTGCAGCCCGGATCCTATATTTTCATGGATGCCGACTACGCCCGCAACGACTGGTCGGGCATGCCGCACTTTCGTCAGAGTCTTTTCGTGCTGGCCGGCGTGATGAGTGCAGCTGCCCCCGACCGTGTCGTGGTCGATGCCGGGTTGAAGGCGTTGGCCTTCGATTCGGGGTTGCCACGGGTGGCCGATCGCCCTGGCCTCGAGTACGTGAAGGCTTCCGACGAGCATGGGGTCATCGCCGTGTCGGCGGGTGTCACGCGACCTGTCCCTGGTGATCGGCTTCGCCTGGTTCCGGGACACTGCGACCCGACCGTAAACCTGCACGATCACATCGTGGCCTTTCGTGGCAACGTGGTTGAGGCTGTCTGGCCGGTGGTTGCCCGCGGGGCACACCGGTAGCGCATCCAGGGGCCGTCGGGTCAACCACCCGCGCGCGGACGCCGGCCCCGCGCGACGTGTCATTCGGTGATGGTGTCAATGGACCTGGTTCATCCCGACAGGTCCGGTCCGGTGCGCTCAACCGACTCGACGCGCGTCCCCAGGCGCTTCGACGGCTGCCAGAGCGCGTTCGATGACCTCGATGCCGGCGCCTTGCAGGCGACCTTCCTCGCTGAGCGTGCGCCGCCAGGCGCGGGCGCCTGCAACGCCCTGGTAGAGCCCGAGCAGGTGTTGGGTCATCGCGCGCAGGGGGGTGCCGGCTGAGAGTTCTCGTGCCACATGCTCGAGATAGGCCTGAACGATCTCGCGAGCGCGTGGTATCGGCGCCTCACTGCCGTAGAGCGTCCGATCGATCGTGGCCAGTGACATGGGGTTGTAGTAGGCCTCGCGGCCCACCATCACCCCGTCCACATGCGCCAGCTCGGCCTCGAGCGCAGCCTGTGAGCGAAGGCCGCCATTGATGATGATCTGCAGGTCGGGATTGTCGTGCTTCAGCGCATGCACGACACCGTAGCGCAGAGGCGGAATCTCCCGGTTTTCGGCCGGCGACAGACCATCGAGCCAGGCGTTGCGAGCATGCACGATGAAGATACGGCAACCTGCCGCGCGGCACTGTTCCACCAGGCGCAGCAACCGATCGGGTGAGTCATCGTGGTCGATGCCGATGCGCGTCTTTACCGTGACATCGATATCGACCACCGCGCGCATCGCTGCAACCGAATCGGCCACGCGCTCGGGTTCGGCCATCAGGCAGGCACCGAATCGACCTGATTGCACACGATCGCTCGGGCACCCGACATTGAGGTTCACCTCGTCAAAGCCGGCGTCGGCCGCCATGCGGGCACAGGCAGCCAGTTCGGCGGGTTCCGAGCCACCGAGCTGGATTGCGACCGGATGCTCGCTCTCGTCATGGCGCAGGTGACGCGGGGCATCGCCACGCAGCAGTGCCTGGGTCGTGATCATCTCGGTGTAGAGCCGTGCATGGCGCGAGATGAGCCGCAACAGGCGCCGGCAGTGTCGGTCGGTGAGATCCATCATCGGTGCCACGCAGTAGCGATGGCTCGTGTTGTCGGGGTGGGGCATCAATAGACGTCGCGTCGGGTTGCTGTTCCGCCGCTGCAGCGGCGAGAGGCCGGTGCGCCCGCTGCCCGGGCGCATGCCGGCATTCTCTCATCCCACGCCCGACCCGCGGTCAGATGCCCCAGCGACGCACGAAGAAGGTCTTCATCAGATGCGCCAGGACCGCGTAGCCGAGCATGAACGACGCCATCCATGGCCACCAGGTGGCTGGCAGTGGCACGAAACCCAGGGCTGCACCGGCACTCGTGTAGGGCAACGCGATCGCCGCCAGGCAGACGAGCAGAGTGGCGATCAGCAGCGGCACGCTCGCGAGGCTCTCGATGAAGGGGATGCGCGCCGTGCGGATCACGTGAATGACCAGGGTCTGGGTCAGAATCGATTCGACGAACCAGCCGGTCTGGAAGAGCGGCGCATCGTTCAAGCCATCGAAGAATGCAATCAGGGTGAAGAAGGTCGCATAGTCGAAGATCGAACTCACCGGCCCCACCACGATCATGAACTTGAAGAGCCCCGATATGTCCCAGCGCCTCGGGCGCTCCAGATACTCGGCATCGACCTTGTCAGTGGGGATGGCGGTCTGCGAGAAGTCGTAGAGCAGATTGTTGGTTACCACCTGGATCGGTGTCATGGGCAGGAATGGCAGGAAGGCGCTGGCGCCAAGCACGCTCAGCATGTTGCCGAAGTTCGAGCTGGCGCCCATCCGGATGTACTTGATGATGTTGCCGAATACCTTGCGCCCCTCGATGACCCCATCCTGCAATACCGCAAGACTCTTCTCGAGGAGGATGATGTCGGCCGATTCGCGCGCGATGTCCACGGCGGTATCCACCGAGATGCCCACATCAGCCGCCTTCAGTGCCGGGCTGTCGTTGATGCCATCGCCCAGAAAACCCACGACATGGCCATTGCGGCGGAGCGCTTCGATCACCAGCGCCTTCTGTGCGGGTGTCAGGCGTGCGAAGACGTTCACCTTCTCGACCAGCGTCGCCAGTTCAAGTCGATCGAGGTCATCCAGTTCGGGGCCGAGCACGATCCGACCCGCATCGATACCGACTTCATTGCAGATCTTGCGAGTCACGATGTCGTTGTCGCCGGTGAGAATCTTCACCCCCACCCCGCTGGCGTGCAGGGCCGCGATGGCTGGCGCGGCACTTTCCTTGGGTGGATCGAGAAAGGCGATGTAGCCCAGCAGGGTCAGATCGTGCTCGTCATCGCGGCTGTAGCTGCCCTGAGGTCGGGTGAAGGTGCGCGAAGCCACCGCAACAACCCTGAATCCGTCGGCGTTGAGGGCCTCGGTTTCGCTGCGTGCGGCGGCCAGATGGGTTGCATCGAGCGGTGAGACGACACCGTCCAGTTCGCAGGTGGTGCATGAGGAAAAGACTTCCTCGACGGCTCCCTTGCAGATGAGCAGGTGGGGGCCGTCGCCGGCGGCGACCACGACCGAGAGCCGACGCCGCTCGAAATCGAACGGGATCTCGTCGACCTTGCGATAGTTGCTGCCCTCGCCATAGAGCGGGTGCAGTTCCACGTGGTGAAGCACGGCCAGATCGAGCAGGTTGCGCAGCCCCGACTGATGGTGGCTGTTCAGAAAGGCGTATTCGAGCACGCGATCCGACTCCTGGCCTCCCAGATCGAGGTGTCGCTTCAGGATGATGTGGTCCTGGGTGAGCGTGCCGGTCTTGTCGGTACACAGCACATCCATGGCACCGAAATTCTGGATCGAGTCGAGCCGCTTCACGATGACTCGCCGGCGCGCCATCTGCAACGCCCCTTTGGCCAGGTTCACCGTGACGATCATCGGCAGCATTTCGGGGGTCAGACCCACTGCCACTGCGACGGCAAAGAGTACCGACTCGAGCCAGTTTCCCTTGGTGAGCAGGTTGATCACGAACACGGCGGGCACCATCACGGCCATGAACCGCACCATCAGCCAGGTGAAACGCTCGATGCCACGATCGAATGCACTCACCGGGCGACGTACGGCAAGCGACTGCGCAAGCTGTCCGAACGAGGTGCGCTCGCCGCTGTGGATGACCACTGCGACAGCGTAGCCGCTCACCACGTTGCTACCCATGAAACACAGATTGTCGAGCGCAAACGGACTGTCGTGGGCGTCGGCATCCTCGATGCCATGTGCATGCTTCTCCACGGGCATCGATTCGCCGGTGAGCGCCGACTGGTTCACGAAGAAGTCCTTGCATTCGACCAGGCGGATGTCGGCCGGAATCATGTTGCCTGCGCTGAGGGTCACCACATCACCGGCAACCAGGCACTCGAGCGGTACGTCACTGGCCGTGCGGCCGTTGCGCCGCACGCTGGTCATCGTCTTCACCATCGAGCGCAGGCGCGCTGCGGCCTGGTTCGATCGGTGCTCCTGCAGGAAGGCGAGCGCAATCGAGAGCACGACCATCATCAGAATGACCACCGCGGCTCGCCGATCACCGAGGGACCACGAGGTCACCGCCAGCGTGGCGAGCAGAAAGTTCAGTGGATTGAATGCGCGGCCGAGCAATTCGGCGATGACTGACGGGGGCCGATCGGCCGCGATCTGATTGAGTCCGTCGCGCGCCAGTCGCCGCTCGACCTCTTCATCCGACAGGCCGGAGGGCGTGGACGCCAGCAGACCGTGGACTGCGTCGGGCGCGAGGCGCGCTGCGGCAAAGAGCGCAGCAGCAATCGGTGTCACGCCAGACGGCCGTGGGGCGGGCCGGTGCCGGCCCGGGGGAACGGGAGTGCGCGCAGCAGGTAGCAGCGAGGGCCCTGGAGGCGCGGGCGGCGGGGCAGAAGCGGTCGGGCTGCTACCATTCGGGGCTGCCCCGAGCAGGGAGACTTTCATGCGATTTACCCCCGTTGAACTGCATTGTCCGATGTCTCTGCCGCTTTTCGCCGGAACTGCATCGTGAGTGACAACCCGTCGGGCACCCTGCCGGTTGCCGATCGTCACCGCTTCGATGTCGACCGCCTTGCGGCCTGGATGACCACGCATGTCGAGGGCTTCAGCGGTCCCCTCACGGTCGACCAGTTTCGTGGCGGACAGTCCAATCCTACCTACCTTCTGGGTACCCCGTCCCTGCGCTATGTCATGCGATCGAAGCCTGCGCCGGTGGCGCAACTGCTGCCCTCGGCGCATGCCATCGAGCGTGAGTTCAGGGTCATGGCGGCCTTGCAGGGGAGCGGTGTGCCGGTACCGCGCATGCTGGCGCAGTGTGCCGATGAGTCGGTTCTGGGGCGCGCGTTCTTCATCATGGAGTTCATCGAGGGGCGCGTGCTCTGGGAGCAGACGCTGCCCGGTCTCGACCGCGACGAGCGCGCCGCGATCTATGACGAGATGAACCGCGTGATGGCTGCCTTGCACGCGATCGATCCGGCTACGGTCGGACTGGGTGACTATGGCCGCCCGGGCAATTACCTGTCGCGCCAGATCGACCGATGGAGCCGTCAGTACAAGGCGTCCGAAACCGAGTCCATCGTTGCGATGGATCGCCTGATCGAGTGGCTGCCCGGGCGTATCCCGGTCCGCGAGTCGGTGGCCGTCGTACATGGCGACTTTCGGATGGACAACCTCGTCTTTCATCCGACCGAGCCGCGCGTGCTGGCGGTTCTCGACTGGGAACTGTCGACGCTGGGCGATCCCCTGGCTGACTTTTCCTATCACTGCCTCAGTTGGCACATCCCGCCGGGACGTTTCAGGGGCATCGCGGGAGAGGACATCGCCGTGCTTGGCATTCCGTCCGAGGCGGACTATGTCGCTCGGTACGTGCAGCGCCTGGGCGCGCTCCGCGCTGGTCACTCGGCTGTGACGCCCGACCAGGGCAGGGCTGCCGTCGCAGGTGCCGCCCCCGCCGGCGTGGCGGCTGCCGCTGACGGTGCCATCGCCGATTGGGACTTCTACATCGCCTACAATCTCTTTCGGCTCGCTGCCATCCTGCAAGGGATCATGAAGCGCCACGTCGAGGGCATCGCGGCGAGCGAGCAGGCCGCCGAGGCCGGCAGTCGTGCCCGCTGGCTTGCTGAAACCGGCTGGGCCATTGCCTGCCGGCTCGAATCCACCCGAAAAGGCTGACCATGAGCTTCGATTATTCCGAGAAAGTGGAGTCCCTGCGCACGCGTCTCACCGCGTTCATGGACGAGCACATCTACCCGAACGAACCGCGCTGGCACGCTGACCTGGCCGCGAATACTGCCGCAGGGCGCCGCTGGACTCCCATTCCGGTCATCGAGGAACTGAAGGTGAAGGCCAAGGCCGCCGGCTTGTGGAACCTGTGGTGGCCGGCCTCGCATGGTGGGGCACTCAGCAACCTCGAGTACGCGCCGCTGTGCGAGATCATGGGGCGGGTGTGCTGGGCACCCGAGGTCTTCAACTGCTCGGCACCTGACACCGGCAACATGGAAACCCTGATCCGCTATGCCGACGAGGCGCAGAAGGCGCAGTGGCTCGTGCCGCTCTCCGAGGGACGTATCCGCTCGTGCTTCGCGATGACCGAGCCCGATGTGGCCTCCTCCGATGCCACCAACATCGAGTCGAGCATCGTGCGCGATGGCGACCATTACGTCATCAACGGCCGCAAGTGGTGGTCGTCCGGCGCGCCCGACCCGCGGTGTGCCTTCTTCATCTTCATGGGCAAGACCGATACGAGCGCACCCCGCCACATCCAGCAGTCGATGGTGCTGGTGCCTCGCGATGCAGCCGGGGTTACCGTGGTGCGCCCGCTCAATCTCTTCGGCTATGACGATGCGCCGCATGGTCATGCCGAGGTCACCTTCGAGAACGTGCGCGTGCCGGTGACCAACCTGCTGCTGGGCGAGGGACGCGGCTTCGAGATCGCCCAGGGGCGTCTGGGACCAGGCCGCATTCATCACTGCATGCGTCTGGTCGGACAGGCCGAGCGGGCGCTCGAGTTGCTGTGCAAGCGGGCGCAGTCGCGGGTGGCGTTTGGCAAGCGCGTGTCCGAGCAAGGGGTCTGGCACGAGCGTATCGCCGAGTCGCGCATCATGATCGATTCGGCACGCCTGCTCGTGCTGCAGGCTGCGCACCGCATCGATCAGGGTGGGAGCAAGAGCGCGCGCAACGAGATTGCCATGATCAAGGTGCTGCTGCCCAACATGGCCTGCAAGGTCATCGACTGGGCTATCCAGGTGCACGGTGGTGGTGGCATGAGCGATGACTTCCCGCTCGCCTACATGTACGCATGGAACCGGACGCTGCGTTTTGCCGATGGCCCTGACGAGGTGCACCGTGCCGCCATCGCCAAATGGGAACTCGCGCGTCATCCGATATCGGGTGGTGGTGCCGCAGCATGATCCGTCTGTGCGGATTTCCGGTCTCCAACTACTACAACAAGGTGAAGCTCGTTCTCCTCGAGAAGGGGCTTGCCTTCGAGGAGGAGTATGTCGGGCTGTCGCACACGAGCCCACGACTCGACGCTTCGGCTGCTCGCAAGATTCCGTTTCTTGACGACGAAGGTTTCATCATCACCGAGTCGCAGGTCATCTGCGATTATCTCGAGGATGCCTATCCGGCGGTACCTCTGGTGCCCTCAGTTGCGCGAGCGCGTGCGGCCTGTCGGGAACTGGTGGCAGTCACCGAGCTCTACCTCGAGTTGCCGGCGCGGCGACTCTACCCGCAAGCCTTCTTCGGTGGCGTGGTGAGCGAGGAGGTGCGCACCGAGGCTGCGCGCGAACTTGCGCGGGGTGCGACGGCGCTCTCGCGCCTGGCTCGGTTTGCGCCCTTTGCGATGGGCGAGGTGCTCACGCTGGCCGATTGCGCGCTCGCCGTGCACCTGCCCCTCGTCTCGATGGCTACCCGTCGGGTGCTCGGTGCCGATGTGCTGGCCGACAATGCCGCCATCGCGCCGTGGCTGATGCAACTGGCCGCACGACCTGCCTTCCAGCGTGTTGCCACCGATCGCAAGGCAGGAGAAGCGGCGATGGCCGCCCGGCGCGCAGCCCGTAATACTTGATTCTGGAGGTCTCATGAAAGTCGTGATTGCCGATGATTACCAGCATGCGTTCGATCAGCTCGCCTGCCGTTCCCTCCTTGCAGGCCATGAGGTCACCGTTCATCACGACATCGTGACCGACCCGGCGCTGATCGTGCAGCGGTTCAAGGCGGCCGATGCGGTGGTGCTGATTCGCGAGCGCACCCGCATGCCGCGCGAACTGCTCGAGCAGTTGCCCGCCTTGCGTCTCATCAGCCAGACGGGTCATGCCGCAGCGCACGTCGATCTGGCTGCGTGCACCGACCTGGGCATCGCGGTGAGCGGCGCTGGTACGTCGAGCGAGGCCACTGCCGAGCTCACCTGGGCCCTGGTGCTGGCTGCCAAGCGCAAGGTGGTTTCCGAGGCTATCGGTCTGCGTGCCGGGCGCTGGCAGTCAAGCCTGGGTCAGTCGGTTCGCGGGCTGGTGCTCGGCATCTACGGTTACGGCAACATCGGTTCGCGGGTCGCCCGGTTCGGGCAGGCCTTCGGCATGCGCGTCGTCACCCACGGCGGGCGGGAAGCCTCGCAGGCACGCGCACGGGCGGACGGTGTCGAAATCATCGATTCACGCGATGCCTTCTTCGCCGAGTGTGATGTAGTCTCGATTCACGTGCGCTCGAACGCGTCCACCCGCGGCATCATCAAGGGTAGTGACCTGGCACGGATGAAGCCAACTGCCCTGTTCGTGAACACCAGTCGTGCCCAACTCATCGAGCCGGGGGCTCTTCTTGTCGCCTTGCGCGCCGGACGCCCGGGTTTTGCGGCCGTGGACGTCTACGACACCGAGCCGATTCTGGGTGCCAGCGATCCCTTGCTGGCGATGGATAACGTGCTGTGCACGCCGCATCTTGGCTATGCCGAGCACACCACCTACGAGGAATTCTTTGCGCCTGCCTTCGAGGCCATCAATGGGTTGGCTGCCGGGCATCCGATCAATCTGCTCAACCCGGATGTCGCCGGGCGCTTGCGCAGCCGCTGAGGCCACTGCTTCCCGGCGTACGGATGTGATGGGCGCCGGACCTGCTATTGCGCAGACTGGATGAATTCGCGCACGACAGGGTAGATCCGTCGCTCCCAGCGCTTGCCGCTGAAGACGCCATAGTGTCCGACCCCTGCCTGCAGGTGATGGGTCTTCTTGTAGATCGGCATGCGGCTGCACAGGTCCTGCGCCGCAAGCGTCTGTCCGATACCGCAGATATCGTCGCGTTCGCCCTCGATGGTCAGCAGGAAGGGTTTTCGAATGGCCGAGCAATCGACTGGCTTGCCATCGACCGAAAGCTGCCCCAAGGGCAGGTCGTGATCCTGGAAGATCGAGCGCACCGTCTCCAGATAGAACTCGGCCGGCAGATCCATGACCGCGAAGTATTCGCGATAGAAGTCACGGATGGCATCGGCTCGCTGACTTTCGCCGGCGATGCGCAAATCACGCAGGGTGCGAAACGACTGGATGTGGCGCTCGCGATTCATGCTCATGAAGGCGCTGAGCTGGATGAAGCCCGGGTAGACGCGGCGTCCGGCGCCCGCGTGCGGCATGGGCACGATACTCACCAGGTTCTGCTCGAACCATTCGATCGGCTTTTCCTTCGCCAGTTCGTTGACCCGCGTCGGGCTCAGGCGCGTGTCGATCGGGCCCGCCATCAGAATGAGGCTGGCCGGTTCACACGGGTCGTGTTCGGCTGCCATGAGCGCGGTGGCAGCCAGGCACGCCACCGTTGGCTGGCAGACGCCCATCAGATGGACCGGAGGCCCCAGATGTCGCAGGCATTCGACCAGATGCAGCACGTACTCGTCGAAGCCGAAGCGGCCGGCCTCGGTGGGGATGTCGCGGGCGTTGAGCCAGTCAGTGAGGTACACCTCATGATCTGCGAGCAGGGTCTTCAGCGTGCCGTTCAGCAGCGTTGCAAAGTGGCCCGACATCGGCGCCACCAGCAATACGCGCGGTTCACCTTGCGAGCCCAGCTTGCGAAAACGCACCAGATTGAGGAATGGCGTGCGGTGGACGATGTCGGTTTCGATTTGCCAGGGCGTACCGTGCAGGTCGTGAAAGGCGTTCAGACCGAATTCGGGCCGCTCGTGGCTGAGGCCCATCAGTGAACCGACTTCGAGGGTGGCCGAGAGGTCGCGAAGAAGCGGCATGCCGGTCCAGTCGTGCAAGTGTCCCGCGTATTCGCTCATCGCGGCCGCCCAGCCCCTGACGAGGTCGGTCTGGCGTTCGAGCAGATCGTAGACGGCGTAGATCATGCTTTGCTGCATCGCAATAATCATTCCTTGCGCAAGGCTCTGGAACCCACGCCAGTGGCATGCTCCTTGCATCTGTCCAAAGCATACGACATTCTCGTCGAAGGGTGATCATGGCAACTCGATCGAAGCCTTCCGCAACAAAGGCCGCCGGCCGCGCACGGGCGACCGATGCCGCTGAGGTGGTCGCCAAGGGGGCCGTGTCACGCACGCGGCGTTCAGTCACCCGATTGTCGATCAGCAGCAAGAACTACTCCTCCTGGTCTCTGCGTGGATGGCTCATGGTCAAGCTGGCCGGGATTGATTTCGAGGAGGAGCGGGTGGCCATCGATGCGCCGGGCGCTCGTGCCGAGTTGTTGCTGCTTGCCCCGTCCATCCTTGTGCCATGCCTGGTGCACAAGGGCATTCGCATGTGGGACACCCTCGCGATCGGCGAATATCTGAACGAAATTGCACCAGAAGCGAAACTGCTGCCCACCAATCCGGTGCACCGTGCGCACTGCCGTTCCATCTGTGGCGAGATGCATTCGGGCTTCTCGGCGTTGCGCGCCTCGCTGCCGATGAACATGCGTGCCCGGTTGAAGGGATTCAAGGTCTGGTCCAAGGCACAGCACGACATCGAGCGTATCGAGACCATCTGGCAGGAGTGTCTTCAGCGTTATGGTGGTCCGTGGCTCTTTGGACGCCATCGAACGCTCGCCGATGCGATGTTCGCTCCCGTTGCAAGCCGTTTCACGACCTACGGTGTGGCCTTGTCACCGGCTGCAGCCGATTATCGCGATCGCGTGATGGCGATGCCTGAGATGCAGACCTGGATTGCCGATGCGCTGGCAGAGCCCGATGAACTCGATGAACTCGACATGGAGTTTTGACGATGAACGCTGTCGAAAAATTTGAAAGTTCCACCCTCTTTTCGCATGTGAAGCCGCAAGACACCCGGTACCTGCCCGGAGGTCTGCGCGACTTCTTCCTCTATCGTGATCTGGGGATCTCGAAGGCCACGGGAGGCAAGGTGATTGCCCATCTGGTGAAGGCGCTCAATCCACCCGACGAAGGTACGGGCTGGCATTACCACGTGGCCGAGTTCCAGATCGTCATCATGATGTCGGGCTGGGCGCGCTTCATGTATGAAGACAAGGTGACGCGGGTTTCGGCGGGCGATTGTGTCCATCAGCGGCCGGGCATCGTTCACTATCTGTTCGACTACTCCCCCGACATGGAGTACCTGGAGATTGTCGGTCCGGCCGACTTTGCGAGCGTGGCAGTCGCCGGGCGCGAGCACATCCGGGTGCCGCCGCCCACCCCCTGGTAGTGCCTCAGAAAAGGGCAAGCAGGCGTGCTTCGATGCTTGCCCGCGGCGGGGCGTCGGCCGGTGCAGTGATGTCGTCGAAGGCCGAGTGTGCACAGAACCGCGCGCGCCCGTCGAGTGCCGAATCGTACGACTTGATGAGAATGATTTCCTCAGGCGTCATGTCGGGCGCGTAATACCAGCGCTGCTCGGGCGCCCACGCCAGGCAGTAGGTTTCGCCGACCCGGTCGCGGTAGACCTGATCGGTCTCGATCCAGTCGGCTGCCCTGACGGTCGTGGCATCGCACAGGCCCAGTGGGGTTTCTTGCAGCGGACCTCGCATGGGCCGCCAGACGTTCACGATGGCAAAGCGTCGACCGCGTTGCAAGGCGGCTTCCGGCTCGCCGATCAGATCGAGCATGCGGCGCGGGCCTGACTTCTCGCTGTAATCGTTGTGGATGCGGCGAACGGGCTCGCGGGTCCGAAGACCGCCCGTGTCTTCTCGAGGGCCGGTGCGTCGGGTGTGATCGAACATCAGTACCCGCTTCGCCCCCATCAACGCACCAATCAGTCGCTCGAGTTCGGGCACGTAGACGTCCTTGATGGCAGTCTCGTCGTAGAAGTCGGTCACCGACGAGGTGTGGGGCATCAGGGCAAAGCCCTCCCGGTCAAGCGAGAGCGCACGCGCGATTGGACGGACGTTTTCGACCGTGACCGGTCGGGTTTCGAAACGACCGCTGCGCCGGGTGGCAGGAGATGCGGTTTCGTCGAGGTAGATGGCCGGCCGCCCTGCGTGTCGATCGGCGAATTCCATGGTGCTCTCGACGGCCGCGATGGCACGCGGGGCATGTCGGGGTGTCGGGTTCATGCAATGATCTCCTCTCCGTGCGAGGCGGGCGTTGTCGTTGCGTGCCGGGCCCGCTCAGAAGCGCTCGACCCAGGGTCTCAGTTCGAGTTCGGTGGTCCAGGCGCTGCGCGGTTGCGAAAGCACGGCCAGATAGCTCTGCGCGATGGCTTCAGGGTCGAGCAGCGAGTCGGGACTCTCCGGGGGTTCCGGACGACGTTCGCTGCGAATACCCCCATCGATCACGAAGTGGGCGACGTGGATGCCCTTGGGTTGCAGTTCGCGTGCCATGCTCTGTGCGAGTCCGCGCAGCGCGAATTTCGCCATGGCAAAGGGGGCAGACAGCGCAAAGCCCTTGACGCTGGCTGATGCACCCGTGAACAGAATGGCACCCCGTTGGTGCGGCAGCATGCGCTGCACGGCCTGTTGCGCCGCCAGAAAGCCGCCATAGGCGCCGATGTCGATCGCATGGGCGACCTCGAGGGGGTCGAGGTCGGCCAGCGGGCCACGGGCGCGGGCACTGGGGTTGTAGATGAGGACATCAGGCGTTCGGCCTTCGCGATCGAGCGTTGCAAAGAGCGCTTTCACCTCATCTGCCTTGGCCACGTCGCAGGCGTGTGCCGAGGCGCCCGTGGCCTCGCAGAGGGCGGCAAGCTTGTCGGTGTTGCGCGCGGCAAGGCTCACCTGCAGACCGGCCACGGCCAACTGGCGAGCGAGCGAGGCGCTGAGGCCACTGCCCGCGCCCACGATGAGCGCACTTCGATACGGGATACGCGGGTCTGTGCTCGGCGGCATGGTGGGCTCCAGCGAAAGGTCGGTGATTCGGGCAGGTCGGTCAGGCTCAGCCTGCAGGTCGAGCCAGCGGGTCGCGTGGGCTCTTGCAGGCAATGATGTCGGCGAAGCGGCCCTCGATGGCAGATCGGATCCGCTCGTGGGGCAGGATGATGAATGCGTCGGCCGCAACGCCATCAAGTGCGATGGTGGCGATGTCCTGCGCACTCAGGCGCCCTGCGGCTGCTGCGGCTGCCAGTCGTGCCTCGGTGGCCTTGCGCGCTGCCCCGACCGGTTCGCGGTTCTGCAGACCCGCGGGTCGCATTCGGTCGCCCTCGGCCAGTCGTGAGGGAAACCAGGCCGGGCACAGGACGCTCACGCCGATCGGCACCCGGTCTTCCTGCAGTTCATGCAGCAAGGTCTCCGAGAGTGCAACCACGGCATGTTTCGTGGTGTTGTAGACCGCCATGCCGCCGGGGGCCAGCAGACCAGCCACCGAGGCTGTGTTGAGCACATGCGCCGCTTCTCCATGGGCCCGCATGCCCGGCAGGAATGCCTTCAGGCCATGGACGAGGCCCATCAGATTGACCCCGATCGCCCACTGCCAGTCGGCGATCGTGCTGTCTTCCAGTGAACCCATCGGGGCGACGCCGGCGTTGTTGGCCAGAAGATGGATGGCGCCGAATCGACGTCGCGCGTGTTCTTCGAGCGCAGCGACGCTCCGCGCCTCGGACACATCGGTTGGAACGGCGAGAACGCGCGCCGGCGGCATCGTCGCCATCGCTGCTTCGAGCGCTGCCGGGTCGATGTCGGCCAGCACGACACGCATCCCGCGCGCCAGGCAGTCCCGGGCAAGCGCCAGGCCCAGACCGCTGCCCGCGCCGGTCACGACAGCGGTGCGGTCCTCGAAGGCGTGCATCAGACCCGCTCGAAGATGCCTGCGGCACCCATGCCGGTACCTACACACATGGAGACCATGCCGTAACGTGCCTTGCGTCGCTGCAGGCCGTGGATGAGTTGCGCACTGCGAATGGCGCCAGTGGCACCCAGCGGGTGGCCCAGCGCGATGGCCCCGCCCAGCGGGTTGACCCGTGCCGGATCGAGACCCAGTTCGTTCATCACTGCCAGCGCCTGGGCGGCAAAGGCTTCATTGAGTTCGATCCAGTCGAGGTCGTCCTGCCGGATGCCGGCGCGTTCCAGCGCCTTCGGAATGGCTGCCTTGGGCCCGATCCCCATCACCTCAGGGGGTACGCCGACGACGGCAAAGCTCGCAAAGCGTGCGATCGGCGTGATGTTCAAGCGCGCCAGCGCCTTCCCGCTCATCAGCACGAGGGCGCCAGCACCATCGGATGTCTGCGAGGCGTTGCCGGCGGTCACCGAGCCCTGGGTGGCAAACACCGGTCGGAGGCGAGCCAGCGCCTCGGCACTGGTGTCGGCACGCGGACCTTCGTCCTGCATCACCGTTCGAGTGCGCCGTTCGATCTGGCGGCTGTGAAGGTTGGGCAGGCTATCGACGACTTCGAACGGGCTGATCTCGGTGAATTCGCCCGCCGCCTGGGCCGCCAGGGCCCGCTGGTGACTCTGGAGCGCAAAGGCATCCTGCGCCTCGCGACTGACCTTCCACTGCCGGGCCACCCGCTCGGCAGTCATGCCCATGCCGTAGGCGATGCCGTAGTTCTCGTCGGTGTAGATGCGCGTGTTGAACGACGGATGGTGGCCGCTCATGGGCACCATGCTCATCGACTCGGCCCCGGCTGCAATCATCACATCGGCTTCGCCACAGCGGATGCGGTCGGCCGCCATCGAGATGGCGTTCAGCCCCGATGAGCAGAAGCGGTTGATCGTGATGCCCCCGGCAGTGTCCGGCAGACCGGCCAGCAGCAGCCCGATGCGGGCCACGTTGTATCCCTGCACGCCCTCGGGGAGCGCGCAGCCGACCACCACATCCTCGATGGTCGCGGGGTCGAGTTCGGGCACCTGCGCGAGGACAGCGCGCAGCGCGAAGGCGAGCAGGTCATCGGGGCGTGTATCCCGAAAGGCACCACGGTGCGATTTGCCAATGGGGGTTCGTGTGGCGGCGACGACATAAGCCTCTTCGATCTGACGTGGCATGGTCGGGTCTCTCAGTTGCGGAGGGGCTTGCCGGTGGCAAGCGTGTGCTTGATGCGTGCCTGGGTGAGCGGGTTGCGCAGCAGATCGACGAACAGGCCGCGCTCGAGGTCGAGCATCCAGCGCTCGTCGACCAGACTGCCTTCGGCGACCGCGCCGCCACAGAGTGCCTCGGCCAGTGCCATGCCCACCGTGTGATCGTGGGCGGAGATGAATCCACCGTCGCGCAGGTTCACCAACTGCGCCTGCAGGGTTGCAATGCCGTTGGCGCCCATCACGGCGAAGGGTTGAACAGGCAGCGGCGGGCGCCAGCCGGTATCGGCGAGGCCGCGTGCGAGGGTTGCCGCCACGTGCAGCAGTTCATGCGGGTTGGCAATCACGACATCGGCAGGGCGCAGAAGACCAAGCGCGCGCGCATCTTCGGCAGAGCGGGCGGTCGTTGCGCGGGCGACGGTTTCGAAGCGAGGGCGCACGAAGTCGAAGAGCCAGGCCGCGCCGCTCGCGGTGCGCGTGCTGGCAGCCTCGCGGGCTGCGCGCAGGGCGAGTTCCTTGCACCCCCCCCCACCGGGAATCAGTCCGACGCCGGTCTCGACCAGCCCCAGGTTCGATTCGAGCGTGGCGACGATTCGGGCCGTGTGCAGCGCAAATTCGCAGCCGCCCCCGAGCGCCATTCCGCGCACGGCGGCTACCACCGGAACCTGGGCATCGCGAAGCGAGAGCGATGTCTGCTGGAAGCGCGCGATGATGTGATCGATCTCGTCGAAGCGGCCGGCTTCGATGAGGGAACCCATCGAGGCGAGGTCGGCGCCCAGACTGAAGTGATCGCCAGTCTGCCAGATCACCACGCCGCGAAAGTCGCGCTCGGCGATTGCGAGCGCCTCTGCGATGCCCTGGAGCACGTTCGGATCGATGATGTTCATCTTGGTGCGAAACCCGAGCACCGCGATGTCCTGTCCGGTGGCCTCGATGCCGGTCCACAGACGGACGCCTGCGTTCTCGAACACGGTCTGGCCACGCTCGGCCACACGTTCACCCGACACGAGGGGGGCGAATGCCTGCCGGCGATAGACCGGCAGGGAGGAGCGCGCCACGGTGGTGCCACGCGTTGCCGAAAATGAGCCCGATGCGTCGTGCACGCCGGTTCTGCCCGGTTCGGTCACCCAGGCGGGTAGTGGTGCATCCGACATGGCGACGCCGGCCGCGATGTCCTCGTTGATCCAGCGGGCAATCTGCTGCCAGCCCGCTGCCTGCCAGGTTTCGAACGGGCCGCTCGACCAGCCAAAACCCCAGCGCAGCGCAAGGTCGACATCGCGTGCGTTGTCGGCCACCGAGGCGAGGTGGAAGGCGCAGTAGTGGAAGAGATCGCGCTGAATGGCCCAGAGGAAGCGCGCCTGCGGATCGTCACTGGCGCGCAATGCCGCAAATCGCTCGGTCGCCGACCCGATCTTGAGGATGGCCTTGACGGCATCTGATGCGGATCCGGTCGAGGCCACGTACTCGCCGCTGGAACGGTCGAGCACGAGAATGTCCTTGCCCGGTTTGGAGAAGATGCCGGCGCGGGTTTTCTGGCCGAGGGCACCGCGATCGATCAGGGCCTGCATCCAGTCGGGCGACCGGAAGTAGCGGTGCCAGGGGTCGGCGGGCAGGGTTTCCGCCATCGTGCGGATGACATGGGCCATCGTGTCCAGGCCGACCACATCCGCGGTCCGGAAGGTGGCCGACTTGGCGCGTGCAAGGCGGGTACCGGTGAGGTCATCGACCGTATCGAAGCCCAGTCCGAAGCGCTCGGCGTTCTCCATCGTCGCGATCATCGAGAAGATGCCGTACCGATTGGCGATGAAGTTGGGGGTGTCCTTGGCGCGAACGACGCCCTTGCCCACGGTGGTCACGAGAAAGGTCTCGAGCGCATCGAGCAGTCCCGCGTCGGTGCGGGGCGTTGCGATGAGTTCGACCAGCGTCATGTAGCGCGGTGGGTTGAAGAAGTGGATGCCGCAGAACCGGCTGCGCATCGCCTCGGGGAGTGCATCACCGATGGTGGCGATCGACAGCCCTGAGGTGTTCGAGGCAATGATCGAATCGGCGCGCAGATGCGGGCCGATACGGCGATACAGGTCGAGCTTCCAGTCCATGCGCTCGGCGATGGCCTCGATCACCAGATCACATTCGGCCAGCCGTGCGAGGTCTTCCTCGTAGTTGGCTGCCTCGATATGGCTGGCGAGGTCGGCTGCGGCGAGGGGCGGGGGCGACAGTCGTGCCAGACCCTCGATGGCGCGTCGGGCGATGCCGCTTTTGGGGCCTTCGCGAGCAGGCAGGTCGAACAGGATGACCGGTACGCGTACATTGACGAGGTGCGCTGCGATCTGCGCACCCATGACGCCGGCGCCCAGCACGCCGACTTTCCGAACGATCAGGTTGCCCACCCGAAACTCCCCTGGTTGATACCGGGGAACATCATAACCGGCATGAAAATGCCCGGCCAGCCATACCGGCAACGGGATCCGGTAGAGCGATCGTTTTCGTGCGGCAGATCTCGCGAGGGCTGTTTCCGACGCGGCGGGCGCTACCTGTCAGTCCAGAAGGGCAATCACGCCATGAAGATCGCTGGCAACCGGTCCGCTCGGTGTCTCGAAGGGCCAGGGTTTTGCGGCGCGATTGATCCAGAGCGTCTGCAGGCCTGCGGCTTGTGCCGCCGCAATATCCAGATGCGCGTCGTCGCCCACGTGGAGTACCTCGTGAGGTTCGCAGCCCACATGGCGACACGCTGCGTGGAAGATGCCCGGATCGGGCTTGGCGATGCCCAGGCGCATGGCCGAGAAGGCGCCCTTGAAGTGCCGCCCAAGCGCCGTGCGGTCGACTTCGGCGCTGCCATTCGTCACCGCTACCAGGGGCAGGCGGGCCGCAATCGTTGCAAGAACCGCGTCGACCTCGGGGTAGGGTTCCACCTGTTGTCGGGTGTCCTCGAAGACCCGGTAGGCCTCGCCGATGAGCGCTTCACTGGCCGGATGCCGTGCTGCGTCGAAGGCCAGTCCGATCTGGGTGCGCCGGGTCCAGGCGAGGTCGTGCGAAAGGCCGGCGGCTGCCGCCAGCTCTGCTGCTCGTGGGCGCAGTTCGCGCATGCGTTCGGGAGGGTAGAGTTCGGCGACTGGCAGGGCTCGCTCGGCCAGCCACGCCTGCAACGCCTGCTCGGCGCGCAGAATGGCGGGCCAAACCGGCCACAGGGTGTCATCGAGGTCGAAACTTACGGCACGTATCGTCAAGGCTTGCTCCAGGGGGCGCCGGCAATCCAGCCCTCGATCGGATCGAGGTCGAGCGGCAAGCCATGGTGCCACGTTCGTCGTGCGTCACACCAGGTGGCCTGCAGCGCGGCGAGGGCGGCATCGAGCAGGTCGCCACTGGCATCCTCGATGAGTTGTCTTGCCAGAGGGTCATCGAGTGCGAGCCTGATCGGTGCCGAAGCGGGGTCGGCATCGATGGTGATGCCGTCGGTTGCCGCCTGTGTGACGATCTTTTCCCGCACCGCCCGGCGTGCCGCGGTCTGTCGTGCTCGCGTGTCCGACTTGTACGAAGCATCGGTGACGCGCCGTGCGACCAGTCCGGGATAGGCCTCGATGGCCTGTCGCGATGCATCGCCCGCGTGCAGGCCCGGAACGTCCACGCCGGCCTCGAGCAGGCGTGGCGCACCCTCCAGAAACATGAGGCCCACGGGGGGATTCACCAGTTTGAGCGGGCTGTGCGAGCGGGCTGGCCGGTCGGTTGCCCGGTGCGCATAGCGCATGCCCATCGGGCGCGCTTCTCGATGGCCATCGAAGGCGGCACGCAGCGCGACCCGACCGATCGATCGGCAGTGACGTACCAGCGCCGCCCAGTCGAGCGGCCATCCCAGGTCTGTCACTGCTTCTCGTGGTAGTCCGAACGGGAAATCGAATCCACCCAACCAGGGGCCGGGGCGAGCGAGCCACGCCTCGAAGGCTGGCCAGTCCTGAAGGCGTTCCAGTGCATCAAGGCGCAGGGTCTCCGCTTCGCGCCGGCCGGTGGCTATCGTGATGGGTTTGCCCGGGCGTGGCGAGGAAGTGAAATCGATGCCATGGATGAGGCGCGCGCTGCCCGAGGGGGAGGAGGGGGTTGCCGGGTCGATCGCGTATGTCATGTCTTCGTTCGAGTCCTGTGCAGCGTCAGCATCCTCATCGTGACCGGTTGCTCACGTCCGGAGATCCTATCGCCTGAACCTCCTGCGGGGGGCGTACAATTCCGGTTTCCCGTATCCTCTCGCCAAAGTTGTCCCAGTGACCCAGGCTTTAGCGAAGTCGGCAGCGGCTCTCGATGCCGTGCCGCCGGGCGGCCCGCCGCGCAATGAATGGCGCGCTTTGAGGCTGGTCGTCCCCTACCTGCTGGAATACCGTGGTCGCGTTGCGATCGCGCTCCTCTTCCTGGTCGTTGCCAAGATCGCCAACGTCGGCGTTCCTCTGGTGCTCAAGCAGGTCGTGGATTCGTTCGCCCCTGAAAAGGCAGTCATCGTGGTGCCATTCGCCCTGCTGGCTGCCTACGGCCTGCTGCGGTTTTCGACCACGCTTTTTGCCGAATTGCGTGACATCGTCTTCATCCGGGTCACGCAGCGCGCGATCCGGCGCATCGCTCTTGGTGTCTTTCGGCATCTGCATGCCCTGTCATTGCGGTTCCATCTCGATCGCCAGACCGGGGGCATGACTCGCGATATCGAGCGTGGTACCCGTGGCATATCGACGCTCCTGTCCTACATGCTGTTTTCGATCGTGCCGGTGATTCTCGAGTTCGTGCTGGTGGCGACCGTACTTTTCGCACGCTTCGACTGGCGGTTTCCGACGGTCACTTTCGTGGCGGTGATCCTGTACATCGGATTTACCATCACGATCACCGAATGGCGAATCGCGATCCGGCGACAGGCCAACGAACTCGATTCGCGTGCCAACACCCGCGCCGTCGACAGTCTGCTGAATTACGAGACGGTCAAGTACTTTGGCAACGAGGAGTTCGAGGCGGGGCGCTATGACGACAGCCTGCGCAAATACGAGGACGCGGCTGTCCGGAACGAGGCATCGCTCGGCATTCTCAACATCGGCCAGAGCAGCATCATCGCGATCGCGCTCACCGTCCTCATGATGCTGGCGGCCGACGGTGTCGAGCGCAAGGTACTCACCCTGGGCGATCTGGTGCTGATCAATGCGCTACTCATCCAGCTCTACATTCCGCTCAATTTCCTCGGCATGGTCTATCGCGAGGTGAAGCAGTCGCTGATCGACATGGACCGCATGTTCCGTCTCCTTTCCGTCAATCGCGAAGTCGAAGATCGTTCAGGCGCGGTGGAGGTGCCTGCGGGGCAGGCCGAGGTGTGTTTCCGGCATGTCGACTTCAGCTACGACCCCAAGCGACAGATCCTCTTCGACGTGTCGTTCGACATTGCTGCGGGGTCGCGGGTGGCTGTCGTCGGCCATTCCGGCTCCGGCAAGTCGACCTTGGCGAGACTGCTCTACCGCTTCTATGACGTGTCGGGCGGGTCGATCGCGGTCAATGGGGTAGACCTGCGCGATCTGCGTCAGACCGGGCTGCGGGCGGCAATCGGCATTGTTCCGCAGGATACGGTCCTGTTTAACGATACAATCCTGTACAACATCCGTTACGGCAGGCCGGATGCCTCGGATGACGAGGTTCGGGCTGCTGCGCGGTCGGCGCAGATTCACGACTTCATCATGAGCCTGCCCGAGCAGTACGAGGCCATGGTCGGGGAGCGGGGGCTGAAGCTCTCGGGCGGTGAGAAGCAGCGTGTGGCGATTGCCCGCGCACTCCTCAAGGATCCCCGCATCCTCATCTTCGACGAGGCGACTTCGGCACTCGATTCTCGTGCCGAGCGTGCGATCCAGTCTGAACTCGACCGCATAGCACGGGGTCGGACGACGCTGATGATCGCGCACCGCCTCTCGACGGTGATGGATGCCGACCAGATTCTGGTGATGGATCAGGGCCGGATCGTCGAGCGTGGCACGCATCGGGAACTGCTCGAGCGTGGTGGCTTGTACGCCCAGATGTGGGCTTTGCAGAAGCTTGAAGAGGATGCGCCTCTGCCCGGGGTCACCCTCTCCTGAGTTTCTCGGGGCCGGTGCATGCGCTGCCGTTCAGGCAGGCGCGTTTCGATAGGGAAATGCCGATGGACGATCAGCACCAGTTCGACGACGAGTTCGACGACGATGACGAGCACGCACCGCCATCCCGCCTGCGGATAGACAAGTGGCTTCTGGCTGCGCGGTTCTTCAAGACCAAGGTGCTCGCAACCCAGGCGTGCGATGGCGGGAAGGTCACCGTCAATGGTGAGCGGGTCAAGCCGACGCGTGAGATCACGATTGGCGAGCGGATTACCGTTCAGGTTGGCGAGTTCGAGTGGGAAGTTGACGTGACCCACCTTACCGTACAGCGCGGCGTGGGTCCGATGGAGGGCGACATCCTCTTCGAGGAAACCGACGACAGCCGCGACCGGCGAGCCATCGTCATTGCCAATCGCACCACGAATCATTCGAGCGGGCCTGCCTGGGCGCGGCCCGGCGGCGGCGTGAGTGCCGCAAATCTTCCCGGCGGGCGCTCTGGGGGGGGCGGTGGCGGTGGGCGAGGACGCGAGCGCGAGCGCGAGCGTGAGCGTGAGCGCGATCGTGATCGTGATCGCCCGCGGCGCGCTGCTCCGCCCAAGCAACAAGGCGGCCGCGGTCCTCGTGGTGCCCCCGGGGGGGCGCCGACGGGTGCCGGAGCGCCTGTTGCTGCCGTATCGAATGTCGAGGCGGGACCCTTGCAAGGCGTGCCCGCGGCAGGGTCTGGCGGGCCCGAGTCGCGCGTGCCCGGCGGCACCGGTGCGCCGCAAGGCGACCCCAATCGCAAGCCGCGTCGTCGCCGGCGTGGCCGCTCCGGTCGCGCTCGCGTGCCCGGAGGCGCTGTGCCCGGCAATGCCGGTTCGGGCGGCGACTCGGGGGGCAATGCCGATACCGGGCATTCCGGCGGGGGCAACAACGGTGGCGGCTCGGGCGGTGGTGGCGGCACGAGTGGGGGCGGTGGTTCTTCCGAAGGAGCCTGAGTTGCTGCTGCGCAACCGCTGCGGCATCAGGCGGCGACGGCTTCGATGTTGCCCGATGTGGGCTGCAGTGCTGGCCAGTGCCCTGCTCGGTCTGATGTCTCCCGAGCCGGTGCTGGCTGCACCGGTTCGCACGCCCGGCATCCATGCGGCTCACGCATTGGTCTATGACGAAGCCGAGGCGCGTGTCGTCTATGAGCGCGATGCCGACCGTCAGGTGCCGATTGCCTCGATCACCAAACTGATGACGGCCATGGTCGTGCTCGATGCCCGACTCGATCCCGCCGAGACCATCGTCATTCAGGAAGACGACAAGTCGACCGTGAAGCCGGCGAGGTCGCGCCTCGCGGTGGGAAGTGCCGCCAGTCGCGGCGATGTGTTGCGACTGGCGTTGATGGCTTCGGATAATCGCGCCGCGCTGTCGCTGGCGCGGACCTACCCGGGCGGGACGGGTGCGGCGGTGGCCGCCATGAACGCGAAGGCCACCAGTCTCGGGCTGGGGAGTACCCGATTTGCCGATCCGTCCGGCCTTGACCCGGGCAACGTATCGACCGCGCGTGATCTGGTCATGGTGGTTCGCGCAGCCCTGAAGTATCCGGCGATTCAGGAAGCAACCACGCTGCGCGAGTTTGCCCTGCCTACCTCACGGGGTGTGGTGCGCTTTGGCAATACCGACGGCCTGTTGCGCAAGCGTGACTGGCATATCGAGCTGTCCAAGACGGGTTACATCAGCGAGGCTGGGCGCTGCCTCGTGCTGCATGCCCACATTGCCGGCAGGGCCATGACGCTTGTCTTTCTTGGTGCGCAGGGCAAGTACAGCGCCATCGCCGATGCGGTGCGTGTGCGCCAGTGGCTCGAGTCGGGCGCTCGCGCCGTCAAGCCCGCATCATGATCACGGCCTTGCCTT
Organism: Pseudomonadota bacterium; assembly: GCA_947455195.1. Classification (GTDB taxonomy): domain Bacteria; phylum Pseudomonadota; class Gammaproteobacteria; order Burkholderiales; family SG8-39; genus CAIXPL01. Next base: position 51,394 of record CANGMI010000005.1, read on the forward strand.
CGATTTTGCGATCGAGGAGGTCACGCAGTGCGCTCCCGGCCTCGGCGAGTCGGTAGCGCCGGCTCACCAGTGGCTGGAGTCGGCCATTGGCCAGCCATGAGAGCAACTGGTTCATGTTGGCCTGGTGGGCCGTCGGCGCACGCCGCACGAAATCGCCCCAGAACACGCCAACCAGCGAGGCGCCCTTGAGCAGTGGCAGGTTGAGCGGCAGGCGCGGTATCTCTCCAGCGGCAAAACCCACGACCAGATGACGTCCACCCCAGGCCAGCGAGCGGAACGCGGCCTCGCTGTGGCGCCCTCCCACTGCGTCGTAGACGACATCGACGCCCTTCTCGCCGGTCACTCGACGCACGGCATCGCGCAGGTTCTCGCGCTCATAATCGATGAGGTGATGCGCCCCCTGGCGCTTGCAGGCGGCGAGTCGCTCGGCTGAACCGGCCGCGGCAATGACTTGCGCGCCCATCAGCACACCGAGCTCCACGGCCGCGAGTCCGACCCCGCCTGCGGCGCCCAGCACCAGCAGCGTTTCGCCACCCGAGAGACCCGCCCGATCGCGCAGCGCATGAAAGCTGGTGCCGTAAACGAGCGTGAAGGCGGCCGCAATACCCGGGTCGATGTCGGCCGGCAGCACGGTGACATTGGCTGCCTTGGCCACGACCTGCTCGGCGTAGCCGCCCCAGGTCAGCGTGGCGATGACCGGATCGCCGATGGCAAGACCCTCCACCGCTGACCCGAAGGCCAGTACTCGTCCGGCCACTTCTGCGCCGGGTGAGAAGGGCGGTTCGGGGCGGAACTGGTAACGCCCCTCGATGATCAGCGTGTCGGGAAAGTTCACGCCTGCTGCCTCGACCTCGATGAGCACCTCGTCGGTGCCCGGGGCGGGCGCGGCGACCTCGAGCAGTTCGAGTGACTCAGGGGGGCCGTAGCGGGTGCAGACGATGGCTTTCAAGGGGGCTGACCGGACCGTGTAGTGACGAAACGTCCCGAATTGTTGCACGCCGATGGCTTGCCCGTGCATCATCGGGGCCAGCATCGATCGGACGGTCACCATGGACCTTGAGTACAGCGCAGACGAGATGGCCTTTCGCGAGATCGTTCGCACGTTCGTTCGTGCCGAACTGCCCGCCGACATTGCCGGCCGCGTCCTCGATCACCGACGACTGTCGCGTGATGATCACGTGCGCTGGCAGGATATTCTCGCCCGGAAAGGTTGGCTCACCGGACACTGGCCGCGCCGGTTCGGCGGTCTGGACTGGACGCCCGTGCAGTGCCACCTCTTTGATGAAGAGACCGCCGCTGCCGGCGCACCACGGCTGATTCCGTTCGGGCTCAACATGGTGGCGCCGGTCATCATGGCATTCGGGTCGCCGTGGCAGCAGTCGCACTACCTGGAGCGCATTCGCCAGAACCTCGACTGGTGGTGTCAGGGTTACTCCGAACCGGGTTCCGGGTCGGACCTCGCCTCGCTTCGCACGAGTGCCGTACGCGACGGTGATCACTATGTGGTGAGCGGGCAGAAGACCTGGACCACCTACGCCCAGCATGCCGACATGATCTTCTGTCTGGTGCGTACCGCACAGGGTGCGCGGCGTCAGGAAGGCATCTCGTTTCTCCTCATCGACATGCATTCGCCCGGCATCACGGTGCGTCCCATCATCCTGCTCGATGGCGAGCATGAGGTGAACGAAGTGTTCTTCGATGCGGTCCGCGTACCGGTCGAAAATCGGGTTGGCGAGGAGGGGCGTGGCTGGACCTACGCGAAATACCTCCTTGGCCATGAGAGGACGAACATCGCCGGCGTGGGGGCTTCGAAGCGAGAGGTGCGCTCGCTGCGCGAACTGGCGGAGCAGTTGCGCCGCGACGGACAACCGCTTGCGCGGGTCGAGTCGATAGCGCGACGCATTGCCGAGATCGAAATCGATTTGATGGCGCTCGAGATGACCGTCCTGCGCGTGCTCTCGGCACGTACCGAAGCCCCCGGCCCGGAGGCTTCCATTCTCAAGTTGCGCGGCACCGAGATCCAGCAGGCAATCACGGAACTGGCGATGGACATGGCCGGGCAGTTTGCGCTGCCCTTCGTGCCGCAGGCCTTCGAATCGGGCGGCGTGGGTGAGGGCGTGGGTCCGAGTGCGCTGGCGCCACTGGCGGCGCGCTACCTCAACATGCGGAAGGTAAGCATCTACGGCGGATCGAACGAGATCCAGAAGAACATCATCGCCCAGACCATTCTCGGTCTGTGAGCGCGCTGCCCGCAGGACAAGACCACCCATGAACTTCACCCTGACCGAAGAACAGTCACTGCTGGGCGATGCCATCGACCGCTTCAATGCCGATCGGAGCCGACGCCGTGGGGTCGATGCGTCGGAAGGCCGTGGGCGCCCCGAGGCCACGGGTGAATCGATGCGCGCGCTCTGGGCCGGGTTGGCCGAACTGGGTCTGGCGGGGCTGCTGGTGCCTGAAACCTACGGGGGTTCCCAGGCCGGGGTCGGCGGCAGCATGGCCGACGTGATGGTGATGATGCAGGCGGCAGGGCGTGCCCTGATGGTCGAACCGCTGGTCGCAACGGCTGTCATCGGCGCCACGCTGCTCGAGGCCGATACCGACCTCACCCGGCGCGCGCAATACCTCGATCGGCTGGTTGGGGGTGATCTTCTGGTGGCTCTGGCTCATGCCGAGCCAGATGCCTCTGCCTCGATGTTTCGGGTGACGACCCGTGCTCAGGCGCAGGGCGATGTGTACGTGCTCGACGGTCGGAAATCGGTCGTTCTCGACGGTGGTGATGCCGATCTGTTGCTGGTGTCAGCGCGCGTGTCGGGGTCGGCCGACGAGGCACACGGGGTGAGCCTGTTCGTCATCGATGCATCCGCCCCTGGCGTGGTGCGTCGCGATTACGCGACCCTCGATGGGCACCGAGCCTGCGAGCTGATGCTCGACGCCGTGCGACTGCCAGCCAGTGCGATGCTCGGCGCTCCCGGCGAGGCGCGAGCGCTGATCGAGCATGCGCTCGATCGAGGCAGTGCGGCGCTGTGCGCCGAGGCGGTCGGCGTCATGGAGACCCTTCTGGCCCATACCACCGAGTACCTGCGTACCCGCCAGCAATTTGGTCAGGTGATTGGTCGTTTTCAGGTCCTGCAGCACAAGGCGGTCGATCTCCTCGTCCACCTGGAGCAGTCGCGCTCGATGGCGTATCTGGCGTGTCTGCGCGCCGATGCGCCTGACCGCGATGAGGCGGCCCGAGCCGTGTCTGCTGCGCGGGTGTCGATGGCCCGCAGCGCGCGGGCCTTCGCACAGACCGCCATTCAGTTGCACGGGGGTATCGGCATGACGGATGAACTGCCCGCCAGCCATCATGCGCGACGACTCTCACTCATCGAATTCTGGCTCGGCACCCGCGAGCAGCACCTCGACCGTTACATGGCGCTGGCCGCTCGAGACGAGGCTACTTCAAGCGCTTGAATGTGCCGATGGCCTTGGCGAGGATCTTGCCCGATTCATCGAGTGCTTCGGCCTCGCAGAAGGCCGTCGACTGGCCGCCCTGCAAGACCCGACCCTCGGCAGTCAGGTTGCCTGTGCCGGGGTTGAGGAATCCGACGCTCATGTCGATGGTGGCAACACCCGAGGCGACGCCGTAATGGGCACGCACGGCAATGCTCATCACCAGATCGAGCATCGTCATGATCACGCCGCCATGGGCCGAGCCCCAACTGTTGAGCAGTTCGGGCCGTCGGTCGATGGCGATGATGCAGCGTTCGTGGGTGGCCTCGACCAGACGGATCCCCAGCAGGTCGGCAAACGGAATCTCCACGCCCCAGGGGCCGATGGTCTGGTCAAACGGTGCCTTGCTCATGGGGTGGCTGCTCAGGTGTTGAATCGGTGGCCGGCGGCTGCGCGTTGCACCAGCAGGGGTGCGGGGCTCAGAGTCTGACCCATGCGGGTCGTGGCGTAGCTCTGCAGTCTTTCCACGACCGAATCGAGCCCCATGGCGTCGGCATGCCACATCGGCCCGCCCCGGTAGCGCGGGAAGCCATAGCCCGTGACGTAAACGACGTCGATATCGCTCGCGCGCGCTGCAATGCCTTCGTCGAGAATGCGCGCTCCCTCGTTGGCAAGGGCAAGCACGCATCGTTCGACGATTTCCGCTGCGCCGACAACCCGCTGGGCGATGCCTTGTGCCCTGACCGATGCGGCAATGAGACGATCGGCCTCGGGGTCGGGCAGTGCGTCGCGGCTGCCGGGTTCGTAGCGGTAGACACCGGCACCGGTCTTCTGGCCAAAGCGCCCTGCTTCGCAGAGCCGATCGGGCCACTGGGCATAGGGCTTTTCAGGATGCTCGACCGAGAGGCGCTTGCGGATCGCCCAGCCAATGTCCTGACCGGCCATGTCCATCATGCGGAAGGGACCCATCGCAAAGCCCCATGCCTCCAGGGCTTCGTCAACCGCTCGCGGGGTGGCCCCTTCTTCGACGAGGAGGTAGGCCTGGCGCAGGTATTCCTCGAGCATGCGGTTGCCGATGAAGCCATCACAGACTCCGCAGACCACGCCCACCTTGCGCAGGCGTCGCGCAAGCGCGAGGCCGGTGGCCAGTGCGTCGTCGCTGGTGGCACGCCCTCGTACGATCTCGAGGAGGCGCATCACGTTGGCCGGACTGAAGAAGTGCAGGCCGAGAATGCGTGCCGGATTGCTGCTGGCCGCTGCGATGGCATCGACATCGAGACTCGACGTATTGGTGGCGAGAATCGTGTCTGCACGCACATGGGCTTCGATACGCTCGAATACCGCTTTCTTCACGGCCATGTCTTCGTACACCGCCTCGATCACCAGATCGGCTGACGCGATCGCTGCCAGTTCGGTTGTCGTGGTGAGCAGAGCCAGGCGCCGGGCCTGGCCTGCCGGATCGAGGCGTCCTCGTTCGACAGCCGTTGTCCAGGCGCGCTCGATATGGGCTCTTCCTCTTGCCAGCGAAGCAGCATCGCTGTCGGTGAGCACGACGGGCAGTCCGGCATTGGCGAGCGCGATCGCAATGCCCGAACCCATGGTGCCGGCGCCAATGACTGCGACCGTATCGAGACGATGGCCACGCACGCTCGGGTCAAGGCGGGGTACCTTGCTCGCAGCACGCTCGGCAAAGAAGGCGTGACGCAACGCTCTCGATTCGGCCGTCTCGACCAGTTCGAGGAAGGTCTTGCGCTCGAAACGGATACCTTCGTCGAACGGCAGCTTGATGGCGGCTTCGACCGCGTCGACACAGCGTGCGGGGGCCGGGTAACCACGCCACTGGCGAGCCACCTGTTCTCGTGTCGAGGCAATGAGGTCGGACAGATTCTCACCCCTGACGGGTTCTTCGCGCAGGCGTCGCAGCGGCATGCCCCTGTCGGCGATCTGGCGGGCGAACGCAACGGCGCCTTCGAGCAGATCGCCTTCGATGATCTGCTCGAAGAGCCCGAGGGGCGCAATGGCCTGCGAGGTCATCGGTTCACCCGACACGATCATGTCGAGTGCGGCCTTCGCACCGACGGCGCGTGGCAGGCGCTGGGTGCCCCCCGCCCCTGGCAGGATGCCCAGCTTGACCTCAGGCAGGGCAATCGATGCGCCGGGCGAGGCAACCCGATAGTGGCAGCCTAGCGCGAGCTCGAGGCCCCCGCCCATCGCCACCTTGTGAATGGCGGCAATCACCGGTTTGCCAAGTCCTTCAGCTGTTTCGGCCACTTGCCGCGTGATGGGTTCGGCCAGCGCTGCCGGGGTATTGAATTCACGAATCTCGGCCCCGCCGCAGAACGCATCACCGGCGCCGATCAGAACGATTGCGCGAACGGCAGGGTCGGCTTCGGCCGCTTTCAGGTGATTGACGATGCTGGTGCGATGCGCATGCGAGAGCGCGTTGACCGGCGGATTGTCCAGCGTGATCACCGCCACGTCGCCGTGGTGGTCGAGGTGCGCGATGGTCATGAGACGAGAGGGGCCTGGGTGGTGAGGTCGAATGCGTCAGCCACCAGTTGATAGGACAGGCGGCGTGAGGCGTAATCGCCGGTGATGGTGAGCACGAGCAGTTCATCGGCCTCGAAGCGGGCCCGCAGAAGGTCGAGCTTTTCCCGTACTTCGCCCGGATCGCCGTGAATGAGTCGTGGGCGCTGCGACTCCACATAGGCCCGCTCGCGGGGGTCGTAGACATGCCGTTCAGCCTCCTCGATCGAGGGTACCGGCGCGTCGATGCCCCGTGCCATGTGCAGGCGCCGCAGGTCGATGCAGGCGGCCAGTCGTTCCGCCTCGGCATGCGTCGGGGCGCAGACCACGAACACGCAAACCGCCGAGTGCGGAGCCGCCAGCGAGTCTGACGGCTTGAATCGATCACGATAGGCGCGCCCGACCGCATCGCCCCCCTGTGCCGAAATGAAGTGCGCGAAGGCAAATCGCAAGCCGAGGTCGGCGGCGAGGAGCCCACCATAGTCGGACGAACCCAGCATCCACAACTGCGGCATCGTGGTTCCGGCGGGCATGGCGCGCACGCGTGCGAAAGGGTGATCGGGCGGCAGGTTGCCCGCCATGAAGCCGCGTACGTCCAGCACCTGTTGCGGGAAGTTCTCGGTCTGCAGGTACTGACCGTTGGCCATCGCCTGTGCCGTGCGCATGTCCCCACCGGGCGCGCGCCCGACACCCAGGTCGATGCGGTCAGGGTAGAGGGCGTCGAGCATGCGGAATACTTCAGCGATCTTGAGCGGGCTGTAGTAGGGGAGCATCACGCCGCCCGTACCGATGCGAATCGTGCGTGTGGCGGCTCCCACGCGCGCGAGCAGGATTTCGGGGCAGGGATCGGCCAGAGCTGACATCGAGTGATGCTCGGCCAGCCAGTAGCGGTGAAAGCCCAGGTCTTCAGCCATTTGCGCGAGATACACGGTTTCGCGCACCGCATCGGCTGGGGAGGAACCCGAGATGATCGGTGACTGGTCGAGTACCCCGACGCGAAAGGGCCGGTGTGTGTGCAGATCGTGAGGAGCGTTCATCAGGTATGGGACAGTGCGCCAGACAGGAGTCGAGCCGTGATGTCGACGATGGGTATCACACGCTCGTAGGCCATGCGGGTCGGACCGATGACGGCAAGCGTGCCAACCACACCGCCCTCGGCTTCATAGGGGGCAGTGACGACGCTGCATTCGTCCAGGGGAGCGATGCCCGACTCGCCACCGATGAACAGTTGAACACCATGGGCCTGGGCGCCCGAGTCGAGCAGGTTCAGCAGTGCCGTCTTCGATTCGAAGAGGTCAAAGAGTTCGCGCAGGCGCGCCATGTTGGAAGACAGGTCGTTGGACGCCAGCAGATTGCGCTCGCCGGTGATGACGTAGGCATCAGTGGGCTCTGACAGGACCCGGTTGCCCACTTCGAGCGCCGCTGTCATCAGGTGCATCACGTCGCTGCGCAACTGCTGCAGTTCGGCATGAACGCGCTGCTGGATGTCTTCAAGCTTCACCCCGGCATAATGGGCGTTGAGAAAGTTCGTGGCCGCGGTGAGTTCAGACGCCGAATAGGTGCGCTCGGTGAGGAGGATGCGGTTCTGCACGTCTCCCTCCGGGGTCACGATGATGAGCAGGACGCGTTTTTCCGACAGCGGCAGGAATTCGATGTGTCGAAATGCCGTGCTGCGCCGTTTGGGCACCACCACTACACCCGCGAATCGGGTGAGTTCGGCCAGCAGTTGCGACGCGGCGCTGATCAGGCGCTGCGGTTGGTCAGGGACCAGATTGCCTTCGATCTGGTGCAACTCCACCCGCTCGAGCGGCTTGATGGTGAGGAGCGTGTCGACGAAGATGCGGTAGCCACGGGTTGTCGGTACCCGACCCGCCGAGGTGTGCGGGCTGGCGATGAACCCCATGTCTTCCAGATCCGCCATCACGTTGCGGATCGATGCCGGCGAGAGGTCCAGGCCCGAGTGCTTGGAGAGCGTGCGCGAGCCGACCGGTTCGCCGTCGCTGATGTAGCGCTCGATGAGGGTCTTCAGCAGTCTCTGGGCACGCGGATCAAGCATGGGCAGGCGGCTCCACCGCATGCGCCAGGCGGAACAGGGCGCGCGGGTTGTGTTCGGCAATGGTGAGAATGTCGGCCGCCGAGAACTCGGCGCGTTGCAGCATCCCCATCGGGTCGGCTTCATGCGGCGGGAAGCCGTCATCGGTCCCGATGACCAGTCGGTCAGTCTGCACCATGTCGGCCAGATACTGCAGCGGTTTCGGATGGTGCAGGATCGTGTCGTACCAGAAACGACGCAGGTAGGCCGAAGGGGCATGGACTGCCACGTTGGCCTGGCTCTTGCGCTCGGCGCGCTCGTGCATGATGTCAAAGCGTCCGATGAGGAACGGCACCGCCCCGCCACCATGCGAGGTAATCAGGCGCAGGCCCGGAAAGCGGTCGAGAACACCCGATCCGATCAGGGAACCGATGCACAGCGTAGAGTCGAACGTGTACTGCGCCACCGTGTTGAGCGAGTAGCGTGCGGTGCGCGGTAGCGGTGCCGGTTGCGCCGGGTGCAGGAAGACCGGCACGTCGAGTGCCTGCGCTGCTGCCCAGAACTCGTCGAGCGGGGCATCCCCGAGATTCAAGCCCTCGATATGGGTGGCTACAACCGCGCCGACAGCGCCCATCGTCTTTACCGCCCTCTCCAGTTCGCGGGCCGCGTTGGCCGCATGGGGCAGGGGCACCGAGGCGAGCCAGGAAAATTCGCGCGGGTGTATGGCGCAGAACTCGGCCATCGTGTCATTGAGCAGGCGGTGCCAGGCATCGCACTTTTCGGCGGGCAACGCGTAGGCAAAGATGTCAGCCCAGGCTGACAGCACCTGATGGGTGAGGCCCAGGCGATGCATGGCATCGATGCGCTGCGTTGCCGGTTCCTGGAGTTTCTCGAAGAAGGGGCGAATCTGCAGGCCATGTTCGAAGCGCAGGCATTTGCGGCAGGTCGGTTCGTGCATCACGACCGAGATGCCGTAGCGATCGCCGGCGCGCTCGAGTTCGTCGACAACCCGAGGCGGGACATAGTGGGCGTGTACATCGATCGGCATTTGAGGACTCCGTGTGTATCATTCGACGCGAGCCCGCCGGAACCCTGTGATGCCCGGTGCGGAGCAGACCGTCTCAGCCGCAGGATAGCAAAAAGGACACCATCAGCATGGATTTGAAACTGGTTGGCAAGACAGCCATCGTCACCGGCGCAAGTGAAGGCATCGGCAAGGCGATTGCGATGGGATTGGCGCGTGAGGGGGTTGATCTGGCGATCTGTGCACGGCGTGCCGGGCCGCTCGAGGCAACGGCCGAACTCATCCGGCGTGAAACCGGTCGGACGGTGTATCCGATCACGGCCGATCTCACCAGTCCCGCTGACGCCGAAGCATTCATCCATGCTGCCGCCAAGGCACTCGGGCGCATCGATATCCTGGTAAACAACGCCGGTTCAGCGCCGGGCGGTACCCTGGATTACCTCACGGAAGAGCACTGGAACCAGTCGCTGCAGTTGAAGTTCATGGGCTACGTGCGCTGCACCAAGCACACCATCCCTTACATGATCAAGCAGGGTGGCGGGCGGGTCGTCAACCTGATCGGCAACGACGGCATCAAGCGTTCCTACTGGGAGATTGCCCCGGGAGCAGCCAACGCGGCGGGTCAGAACTTCACCATTGCGCTGGCCGGGCAGTATGGCCGCGACAACATCAGTTTCTGTGCAGTGAACCCGGGACCGGTCCGCACCGAGCGCTGGGCGGGCCTTGTTCAGGCGATGGCGCGTGACATGAACATCTCGGTTGAAGAAGCCGACAAGCTCGCACCGGCCTCGATTCCGCTCGGCCGCATCGCCGAAACCGAGGAAGTCGCTGATCTGGTGGTGTACCTTGCTTCGCCACGTGCCCACTTCGTGAATGGCACCATGATCGAGATCGACGGTGGCCAGCAGAAAGACCTGATGGACCGCGCCCGCGATCGCTGATCGCGTCCTGCGGTGCCCCACCCGGTCCCGCGGACCGGGCGGGGCAGTGCCCTTCGAGCCGCCCGCCGCGGCCGCGGTTCCCCGAACGGTTCGTCCGGGCAGACTCTCTCCGCGGGGATGTTCTCAGGCGGTGTCTGGCCCCCGGCTCACTCCGGCTGGATCTTCGCCGTTCGCACCATCTCCGTGTAGCGTCGGATGTCACCTTCGAGCGTCGCGCGGAAAGCCTGTGCCGAGTTGCCCACCGGCTCCAGACCGAGCGCCGTGATGCGATCGCGCACGCTGGGCGTGGCCAGGGCCTCGCGTACACCAGCATTGAGCCGATCGACGATGTCGATGGGCAGACCTGCCGGCCCAAACAGTCCGAACCAGCCACCATCGATCACGAAGCCGGGAAAACCGGCCTCCGCCATGGTGGGTACGGCAGGGAGGAACGGGGCGCGGCTCGAATGCGTATAGGCCAGTGCACGCAGCTTGCCCGACTGGATGTGTGGCAGCGAGAGCGGTGGGGTGACCAGCAACACCTGGACCTCACTGGCCAGAAGTGCTGCCACGGCCGGGCCGGCGCCCTTGTAGGGAATATGCACCATGTCAAGGCGTGCCATCGAATCGAAGAGTGCCGAGGCCACATGGATCTGGTTGCCATGTCCCGGTGAGCCGTAGGCGACCTTGTTGCCAGCGCGCGCCCAGGCCAGAAACTCCTGCAGCGTGCGGGCCGGGTTGCTGGCGTTCACCGCCACCAGCAGGCCTTCAATGGCGGCAATGGAGGTAATCGGGGTGAAGTCGCGGGCCGGGTCGAACGGCAGCTTTCGATAGACGCTCGGATTGATGGCGATCGAGGTCGAAGTCACCATGAGCGTGTAGCCGTCGGGTGCCGCCTTGGCCACGATTTCTGCCCCGATGATGCCATTCGCCCCCGGTTTGTTCTCGACGACGAACTGCACGCCGAACCGATTGCCCAGGTCCTGGCCGACGATTCGTGCCGTCACGTCGGGGCCTCCGGGCGCAAACGGAACAATCACCTTGACGGGGCGATTGGGCCACGTGTCGGCGTGTGCCGGCGTCAGGTGGAGCGCAGCCAGTGCCAGGCAGGCCCCGAGAGTCCTCCGGCGTTCGAACGTGCGGATCATGATCTTTTCTCCCTGCATCTACAGGCATCAGACTTCAGGCTTCGGGCTTCGGGCTTCAGGCTTCAGGCTTCAGGCTTCAGGCTTCAGGCTTCAGGCTTCAGGCTTCAGGCTTCAGTCGACGGTCGCGCCCGAGAACTTCACCACGCGCCCCCACTTCTCGACCTCCGTTTGCAGCACGGCGCCAAACTGTGCGGGCGTGCTGCCGATCGGCACCGTGCCCTGGGCATGGTAGTTGGCCACGACATCGGCGCGGGCCAGGTAGCGTGCTGCGGTCGACTGCACGCGATCGACGATGGCTGCTGGGGTACCGCGTGGCGCAAGGAGCCCGATCCACAGGTCGGCCTCGTAGCCGGTGACGCCCGCCTCGTTCATGGTCGGAACATCGGGCAGCAGACTCGAGCGCTTCGAACTGGTGATGGCAAGGCCGCGCATCTTTCCGGCCCTGATCTGGGAGAGCGTAGTCGGCAGCGAGTCGAACATCATCTGCACCTGACCGGCCAGGACCGCCGTGCGTGCATCGCCGCTGGCCCGGTAGGGGACGTGCACGATGTCCAGGCTTGCCATGGTCTTGAAGAGTTCCGCTGCCAGATGGTAGGGCGTACCCGAGCCGGACGACGAATAATTGAGCTTGCCGGGGCGCTGGCGTGCCGCCGCGATCAGTTCGGCCACGCTCCCGATGCCAAGGCCCGGGCTCACCACCAGGACATTGGGCATCGAATTCACCTGAGTTACCGGTGTGAAGTCGCGCAGCAGCGAGTACGGGAGTTTCGGGTAGAGGGTCTCGTTGATCGCCTGCGTGTTAGAGATGATGACGAGTGTGTAGCCGTCGGGTGAGGCCTTGGCTACTGCATCGGTGCCGGGCACTGAACCGGCACCCGGCCGGTCCTCGACGATGAACTGCTGACCCAGACTCTCGGTGAGGCCCTGCGCGATGCTGCGCCCGTAGATGTCGGCCGGCCCTCCGGCGCCAAAGGGCACGATGATCTTGACCGGGTGCGTGGGCCAGCCGGTCGCCTGAGCGGCTGCCTGATTCAGCGAGCTGGCTGCGCCCAGGGCGAGCGCAAGCCCGGCAAGCGCCGCCCGACGGGCGTGGCGGCCTGCGAGTCTTTCAGTGGGGGCTGGTTGCGCGTGCAGGGTCATCGCTGGCGATCTTCCGAGTGTCGTGTCGCGGCGCACGATACCACCGGCCACGATCCGGTGCCTGCCCGTCAGGTGCGTTGCAGGCAACAGCTCGTCACGATCGGGCAGACATGACAGTCTCGCATGCATGCGCCCGAAGGGTAGAATCGCACGGTTTCAGTCTGCCGTTCCCTGCATCATGCAGTCTCTTACTTGAGGAGCACCGAAATGACCAACCGTCGCCAGTTCTTCACCCTCGTCGCCGCCGGCGCCGCCACCGCCGCTGCCGTGCGTACGGCCACGGCTGCCGAAACGCTGAAGGAAACCGATCCGGCTGCCGCCGCGCTGGGCTACAAGGCCGATGCCACCAAGGTCGACAAGGCAAAGTCCCCGACCTATGCCGCTGGCGCGAAGTGTTCCAATTGTGCCCTCTACCAGGGCAAGGCTGCCGACGCAACGGCGCCCTGCGCCGCTTTCGGTGGCAAGTTGGTGGCGGGTGCCGGCTGGTGCTCGGCCTACGCCAAGAAGCCTGCCTGAGCAGGCATCCTGGGGCCTGCAGCGTTACCCGTGGCGGGCCCCCGCGGACGTGATGAGGCGAGCCGTGTTGCACGACGTGCAGCACGGCTCGCAGCACTTCCGAAGCCTGAGTTTCCGCCCGACCTGCCGGTCAGTGCGCGGCGTGAGGACATAGCCCGCGCCATCCAGGAACACCCGGTGGTCATCGTCTGTGGCGAAACCGGCTCGGGCAAGACGACGCAACTGCCCAAGATCTGTCTGTCGATCGGCCGCGGTGTTGACGGGCTGGTTGGTCATACCCAGCCCCGGCGCATTGCCGCCCGTGCCACCGCGACCCGCATCGCCGAGGAACTCCAGACACCACTGGGCGAAGCCGTAGGCTACAAGATCCGGTTCACCGACCGCACCAGCGACCGCGGTTACGTGAAGTTGATGACCGACGGCATCCTGCTGGCCGAAACGCAGAATGACCCCGATCTGCGTCAGTACGACACGCTCATCATTGACGAGGCGCACGAGCGCAGCCTCAACATCGACTTTCTGCTCGGCTATCTCAAGGGCGTGATCGCGCGCCGGCCCGATTTCAAGCTGGTCGTCACGTCGGCCACGATCGATGCGGCTCGGTTCAGCGCGCATTTCGACAACGCGCCGGTCATCGAGGTATCGGGTCGGCTCTACCCGGTCGAGGTCCGCTATCGCCCGGCCGAGGAAGACGACGCTGACGATGACGAGACGGCCGCAGCCATCACGCGTGCCGTCGACGAACTGGTACGCGAAGGGCCGGGTGACATCCTGGTGTTCCTGCCGGGCGAGCGGGAGATTCGCGATGTGGCCGCCCACCTTGCGCGTCATGTGCCTTCGGCCACCGACATCCTGCCGCTCTATGCCCGGCTCTCGGCTGCCGATCAGGAGCGCGTGTTCCGACGCTCGAGCGCCCGGCGCATCGTGCTGGCGACCAATGTGGCCGAGACGTCTCTTACCGTGCCTGGTATCCGCTACGTGATCGATGTCGGGACGGCTCGAGTCAAACGCTACAGCTATCGCAACAAGGTCGAGCAGTTGCAGATCGAGCGCATCTCGCAGGCCGCAGCCAATCAGCGAGCCGGGCGTTGCGGTCGGGTGGCCGCCGGCATCTGCATCCGTCTCTACGACAAGGACGACTTCGACAAGCGCACGCCGTTCACCGATCCGGAGATCCTGCGCTCGTCGCTCGCGGCGGTAATCCTGCGCATGAGGGCACTCGGCCTGTCGGCGGTCGAATCGTTTCCGTTCATCGATCCGCCGGCATCGCGGGCGATTGCCGATGGCTATGCGCTTTTGCAGGAGCTCGGCGCGATCGACGAAGCGCGCGAGCTCACTCGCATCGGGCGGGAGCTGGCGGCGCTGCCGGTCGACCCTCGCATAGCGCGCATGGTGCTCGCGGCACGCAGTGAAGGGTGCCTTGCCGAGGTCATCGTCATTGCGGCAGCGCTCTCCGTGCAGGACCCGCGCGAGCGACCGCTCGAACGGGCTCAGGCCGCTGACGAGGCGCACCGTCTGCTCGCTGACGAGCGATCGGATTTCATGTCGTTTCTGAAGTTGTGGAGCTTTTACGAGGAAGCGGCCACCGCGCAGTCGCAGCGAGGCTTGCACCGTTTGTGCCGCGAGCGGTTCCTTTCATTCATCCGGATGCGTGAATGGCGCGAGGTTGTCGGGCAGTTGCGTGAGCTCGTGCGCGATCTTCCAGCCGATGCGCGTGTGCCCAAGGTGGTGCTGAGTGCACCGCGCAGTGACCCGGCCTTGCATCAGCCCGTGCACCGCGCTCTGCTGGCCGGACTGCTGGGCAATCTGGGGCTCAAGCTCGACGAGGGAGGCTACCTGGGTGCCCGCGGCATTCGGTTCCAGATCCACCCGGGGTCACGCCTCGCAAGGAAGCAGCCCCGCTGGGTGATGGCTGCCGAGATGACCGAGACATCACGCCTGTATGCCCGGTGCGTGGCGGCCATCGACCCTGCCTGGATCGAGTCGGTGGGAGGGCATCTGATGCGTCGACATCAGGCCGAGCCGCACTGGGAGAAGCGGGCCGGGCAGGTCGTTGCGCTGGAGCGCGGCACGATCTATGGCATTCCGGTCTATACCGGGCGGCGGGTCGATTTCGGCCGGCTTGATTCGCGCACCGCGCGGGCCATCTTCATTCGCAGTGCCCTGGTCGAGGGCGACTTCGAGAGTCGTGCATCGTTCTTCCTTCACAACCGACGGCTCATCGCCGAGATCGAGAAGCTCGAGGCGAAGTCGAGGCGACCTGACGTGCTTGTGGATGACGAACTGATATTCGGTTTCTACGAGAGCGTGATCCCGCCCGAGGTGCGCGATACGCATACGCTCGAGCGTTGGCGTGCCCGTGCCGAACGCGATCGGCCGCGTCTGCTGTACCTCGAACGTGAAAGCCTCATGCGCCACGAGGCTGCCGGCATCACCACGACCCATTTCCCGCCAGCGCTCGAGTTTGCCGGTCGCCGCTTTGCGCTCGACTACGAGCACGATCCTGGCGGTGCACGCGACGGGGTGACGCTCACCGTACCGCTCATGGCCCTCAACCAGGTGTCGGTCGAACGCTGCGAATGGCTGGTTCCCGGGTTGCTGGCCGAAAAGGTTCAGCAGCTCGCCCGCTCCTTGCCCCAGAAGCTGAGGCATCGCCTCGGGCCGTTGCCGGCATTTGCCGCCGGCTTTGTCGAATCCGAGGGCACGAGTGCGCGTGGCGCTCTGATCGATGCTCTCATTCGTCATGCCCGATCGGCGCATCAGGTGGATGTCACCCGCGATGCCTTTCGTCCCGAGGTGCTTCCGGCCCACCTGTTCATGAATATCCGGGTGATCGATGAGCACGGTCGGCAGATGGCGATGGGGCGCAACGTCCTGCAACTGCGAACCGAACTGGGCGCCGAGGCTGAGCGGCAGTTCCGCGACATGGCGGCCGAGGCGCTGAAGGCGGGTGTCGCTGCGGCATCCGGCGGGAAGCGCGATGTGGCCGTCGCCGTGCAGGGTTTCGGGGCGGATGGCGGCGTTGTGGCGGCAGTGGCAACCGGCTGGCAGTTCGGTGTGCTCGAGGAGATGATGGAACTGCGTCGCGGGAGCGCCACGCTGGTAGGCTATCCGGGCCTGGTCGATGCAGGCTCGGGTGTGACCCTGGAAGTGTTCGATTCGCCCGAACTGGCGCGCGAGGCACATCTTGGCGGTCTCACGCGTCTTTACCGCATCGCCTTGAAAGACCCCATCCGGCAGATGGAAAAGGGCCTGCCCGGTCTGCAAAAGCTCACGCTCGCCTATGGTGCTCTGGGTGACGCCGCCGAATTGCGCGACGAACTCGTCGCTGCCGCCATCCAGCGCGCCTGTCTGGCCGAGCCCTTGCCACGCGATGAGCGCGCCTTTGATGCTCGCCTCGCCGAGTCGCGAGCTCGGGTGAGTCTCATCGCACAGGAACTCGCCCGTACGCTCACAGGTGTTCTCGAACTGCACCGGGACCTGCTGCGCCGGGCGCAGGGGATGGCCCGTGCCCATCCCGAGGCGGCGCGTGACATCGAGTCTCAACTGGGGCGCCTGGTCTATCGTGGCTTCATCACCGGACTGCCGGCTGAGCGCCTGGGACACTTGCCTCGCTATCTCCAGGCGGTGTCGCTGCGCATCGACAAGTTACGTGCTGACCCTGCGCGCGATCGGCGCCTTGCGGTACAACTCGTGCCGCTCGAGACCCAGTGGCGCCGCGCATTGACCCGAGTCCATGCCAATGGCGCTCTGGATCCGCAGATCGAACAGTTCGGCTGGCTGCTCGAGGAATTGCGTGTGGCCCTCTTTGCCCAGGAACTGCGCACGCCCGCGCCGGTGTCGGTCAAGCGGCTCGAGAAGATGTGGCACACTATCTTTCGACCCTGAGAGATGATCATGAGAGAAATCGTCGAGGCGTTGCTGGGGGCTCTGGCAAGCCTGGTGCATCCGCGCATGTGGCTGCTGATGATCTGGCCCATGGCTGTGGCGCTGCTCATCTGGACTATCCTGGCGGTCATCTTCGGTCATCAGGTGTTTGATGCGGTTCAGACCCACCTGGCGGCCACCGAGGTCTATCGGTCCATGATCGACATCTGGCCGCTCTCGGCGATGGCGACCATCCTGGTGTGGTTGCTGCTCGCCGCGATCTTCATCCCGCTTGTTCTCGTCACGGCCTCGCTCATCATCAGCATCGTGTCGATGCCCACGATCATCCGGCAGGTGGCGACCGACCGTTACCCGTCCCTCGAGCGCCGCCATGGTGGCAGCGTGGTGGGCAGCCTGTGGAATGCGGCGTCCACGCTTGTCCTCCTGATGCTGCTGGTCTTTGGCAGCGTGCCCTTGTGGCTGATGCCGTTCCTGTGGCCCGTGATCCCGGTCCTTCTCTTTGCTTTCTTCAACCAGCGTCTGTTCCGTTACGACGCGCTGGCCGAGCATGCCGATGCGGCCGAGTTGCGCGAACTCGTCGTGGCCTGTCGCGGCCAGTGGTGGGGCCTCGGGATCGCGCTGGCACTGCTCGGTCATGTGCCGATCATCGGTTTCTTCGTGCCGGTGCTCGGTGGCCTGGCGTTCACGCATTTTGGTCTGGCGAGGCTGCACGCCCTGCGGATCACGCGCCCGCCGGGCGCTGCGGGTGCTCGTGTCATTGAGGGGGAACTCGCGTGAACTTCTACAACCTGCATCGCCATGGCTTCGTGCGCGTGGCCGTCGCGGTGCCCCAGGTCCATCTCGCGGACCCGCTTGCGAATGCCCGCGAGACCATCGAGCTTGCGCGCGACGCAGCGGCTCGCCATGCCTCGGTCGTGGTGTTTCCCGAGCTCGGGTTGAGCGGCTATTCCTGTGATGATCTGTTTCAGCAGCAGGCCCTGCTCGACGCCTGCCAGCGCGCGCTCCGGCAGGTGCTCGAGGCGTCGCTCGGGATCGCCTCGGTACTCCTGGTCGGGCTACCCCTGGCCGTCGCAGGTACGCTCTACAACGTCGCTGCCGTGGTGCACCGAGGTCGCGTGCTCGGGGTGGTGCCCAAGACATTCCTGCCCAACTCGCTCGAATTCTACGAACGGCGGCAATTTGCTTCGGGAGATGCCGCGCTGGCCGACCGGGTCGGCATTGCGGGGCAGGAGGGCGTTCCGTTTGGCGCCCAACTGCTCTTTGCGGCCTCGGATCAGCCGCTGCTGCGACTGCATGTCGAGATCTGCGAGGACCTCTGGACCCCCGTGCCGCCCTCGGCGTTCGGCGCATTGGCAGGGGCCAGCGTTCTGGCCAATCTGTCGGCGTCGAACATCACGATCGGCAAGGACGCGTGGCGCTCGCAACTGGTCGCCACCCAGTCGGGTCGCTGCGTGGCGGCCTACCTGTACAGCGCGGCCGGCTTTGGCGAGTCGACCACCGAACTTGCCTGGGACGGGCATGGGCTCATCGCCGAAAACGGCACGATGCTCGCCCAGACCGAGCGCTTTGCGATGCGCTCCCAGATCGTCTTTGCCGATATCGATCTCGAGCGTCTGGCCGCCGATCGGCTGCGCCAGTCGAGCTTTGCGCAATCCGTCGAGCGCGAGCGCGAGCGTCTCGCTCGCTTTCGAACCGTCGACTTCAGGCTCGATGCGGATAGGGCCTCGACCCTGCTTCTCGAACGACGCTACGAGCGGTTTCCTTACGTGCCCAGTGACCCGGCACGACGCAGCGAGCGTTGCGCCGAGGTGCTGGCCATTCAGGTGCAGGGGCTGGTGAAGCGCCTGCGTTCGATGCGCGCCGAGCGTGTCGTGATCGGTGTCTCCGGTGGGCTTGATTCGACGCATGCGCTGATCGTGTGTGCCCAGGCGATGGACTGCATGAGCTTGCCCCGCAGCAACATCCTTGCGTGGACGCTGCCCGGCTTTGCCACGAGCGATCGCACCCGCGAGCAGGCGCACGCGTTGATGGCTGCTCTTGGCGTGACGGCCGGCGAAATCGACATACGGCCTGCCTGCCGGCAGATGCTCGCCGATATCGGGCACCCGTTCGCGCGCGGCGAACGCTGCTTTGACATCACCTTCGAGAATGTGCAGGCCGGTGAGCGCACCAGTCATCTGTTTCGTCTGGCCAACCTGCACCGGGCGCCGGTCGTGGGTACGGGTGACCTGTCCGAGGTCGCGCTGGGCTGGAGTACCTATGGCGTTGGCGATCAGATGTCGCATTACAACGTCAATGCCAGTGTTCCCAAGACCCTCATCCAGTACCTGGTTCGCCATGCGGCGGCCAGTGATCTGTTCGGTACGACCGCGAGCGGCGTGCTCCTTGAGGTGCTGTCGACCGAGATCAGCCCCGAACTGGTACCGGGCGACGCCGATGGCCAACCCACTCAGCGCAGCGAGGACGTCGTGGGTCCCTACGAGTTGCAGGACTTCCACCTCTATCACACGCTGCGATTCGGATTCGGGCCGGCCAAGGTGGCATTTCTGGCCTGGTCGGCCTGGCATGACGCTCACGCCGGATACTGGCCCGATGTCCCGGTTGTTGCGCGGCGCGGCTACTCGTTGCGAGTGATCCGGCGCTGGCTTGGTGTCTTTCTGCAGCGCTTCTTCGAGCAGAGTCAGTACAAGCGTTCGGCGATGCCCAATGCCCCCAAGGTCGGCTCGGGTGGGTCGCTGTCCCCGCGCGGCGACTGGCGTGCTCCGAGTGACGCGCCGGCGACAGTCTGGATCGAGGCGCTGGGCCGTATCCCGGAAAACGAACCCGAATGAAAAACCGGCACCCGTGTCACCACGGATGCCGGCTCGGGTCCTGAAGACGGACGTCGTGCTGTGCGGCAATCAGCCAGCGCGGCGCGAGCTGCCCTTCTTGGCGGCGGCAGCGGCGCTCGACGTGGCGTTGGCGAAGTTCACCTCCACCACTTCGGCAGCCTGCTTGGCCACACGGGTCACGCTGTCGTAGGCGGTGTTCATGGCCGACATCGCGGTCTTGACTGCATTCATGGCTGCATCGCCACCGACCGGGCTGTTCTTGGCAATCGTGTCGAGCATCGAAACCACGTTGCGGTTCAGTTCGGCGGTGTGACTCTCGACCAGTCCGGTCACCGTGGCCTGAGCCTGGGTGGCCACGTCGTACACGCTCTTGCCATAGGTCACGGCCTTGGCGAGGACGGGCTGTGTGTAGGCGGCGTTCAGCTTGATGAGGTCCTGCGGGTCCTTGGCATCGAGCAGCGTCTTCACATGCTCGGCGCTGTCGGCAATGGCTTCCTTGGCCGAATCGATGTTGAGTTGCGCGAGACGCTCGAAGGCGGCGAACTGGGCTTGGGCGAAACCGAGGGCCGCTTCGACACCGGCCTTGCTGGACGCTGCAAACTTGTCGGGGGTGACGTACATGGTGCGTACTCCTTGATCAGGGCAATGAAAGTGGGTTACAAGGTCTGGGGCTGCAAGGTCCGGCGTGATGCGTACTGCGATGACTGCATTCTCTGGCGCACTGCCCGAGTTGGCGGCTTGCCGGCAGAGCCCGTTACGAGGACGGCTGCCTTCAGACCCGCTTTCCCGGTTGTTGCGTTGCACAAACCGGATTTTAGGGTGCGCTGCACAAAAGTCAAGACCCTTTTGATGCGTTGCAGCAGAAAAGTTGACGCAAGGAGGGTTCATGGCCCGCAGTGCAGTGGAAAACCCCGAGATCGGGTCGCCTGCGCCTGCCGCGGCAGGCGAGGGTGGAACACCGACTGCGGTGAGCGGTTGGGTCGCCGCCATGCCAGCGGTCTTCGTCGTTCTCTGGGCCTCGGGTTTCGTCGGGGCCAAGTACGGGCTGCCCTCGGCACCCCCGGCTTCGTTTCTGCTCTGGCGCTTCGTGCTCGTCCTTGCGGTACTCGTCCCGATGGCGCTGCTTGCTCGTGCGCCGTGGCCGTCGAGCCTGCGGCAATTGGGGCATCTGGCCGTGGTCGGCGTTCTGGTGCAGGCGGGTTACCTCGGCGGGGTCTTTCACGCCATTGACCACGGCATCTCGGCCGGCCTGGTGGCCCTGGTCGTCGGGCTGCAACCGGTTCTCACGGCGGTACTTGCCGGGCTCTTCCTGCGCGAGCGGGTGCGTGCCGTGCAATGGGCCGGGCTCGTGCTCGGGTTGATCGGCGCGGCGCTGGTGGTCGAGCATCGCCTGAGCGTCGACGGGCTTACCCTGAGCGCGTTCCTCCTGAGCCTTGTGGCGCTGTTTTCGATGACGTTCGGCACGCTCTACCAGAAGCGGTTCTGCCCGCAATTCGATCTGCGCACCGGTGCCATCGTCCAGTTTGTGGCCGCTACGCTGATCATGCTGCCGCTCGCCTGGCAGGAGACCCGTCCGGTGATCTGGACCTCAGCCTTCATCGCAGCCATGCTCTGGCTCGTCGTGGCGCTCTCGATCGTTGCGATTGCCTTGCTGGCGGTACTGGTGCGTCGCGGCGCGACCACCAAGGTGGCGAGCCTCTTTTATCTGGTGCCACCGACCACGGCGCTGATGGCTTTCGTCGCGTTTGGCGAGCGCCTCACGGGCCTTGCCTTGCTCGGCATGGCGCTCACCGCTGTCGGTGTAGCGCTGGTGGTTCGCAACTGATTGGTCATCATGGCGAATCCCGTACCTGCAGTCCATTGTCCCTGCTCGCCCCGGAGATGCCATGGCACGACCGCTGCCTGAATCGCGTACCGACTATCGGCATTTCGGCCTCATCACCACGCGCTGGATGGACAACGATGCGTACGCGCATGTCAACAACGTCGTCTATTACGCGTGGTTCGATACGGTGGTGAACCAGTACCTCATCGAGCGTGGTGTGCTCGACATCGCCCATGGCAGCGTGGTCGGCCTGGTCGTTGAAACAGCCTGCAACTACTTCAGTCCCATCGCTTTTCCCGATCAGGTGCATGCCGGCCTGCGTGTCGCGCACATCGGTCGCAGCAGCGTGCGCTACGAAGTGGGCCTGTTCCGAAACGAGGCGCTTCAGACCAGTGCCCAGGGCCATTTCGTGCATGTGTACGTCGACCGTGCCAGTCAGCGCCCGATGCCGATTGAGCCCGCCTTGCGCGAGGCCCTTCAGCCCCTGATCATCGATTGACTGACGGCCCGTCGGCTTCGTGTGCGGGCGCCCTGAGGCGACTCGCGCGAGGCACTGCATCGATGCGCCAGTGGCCCGTGGCCCAGGCGAGGAGTTCGGCCGGTCTGGCGCCTCTCAGGTCGGCAGGCACCGTCTGTCCCAGGAAATGCAGGGCGGCCTCGAGGCTTGCCGACGGCCGTGTGTCGTCAATCGGCATCGACTGGCTCTGCTTGGAGAGCTTGCGCCCGGCCTCATCGACTGCCAGAGGCACGTGGGCATAGCGCGGTCGTTCGATGCCGAGCAGTTGCTGCAGCACGCTCTGGCGTGGTGTCGATTCGAGCAAGTCGGCTCCGCGCACGACATCGGTGATGCCGGTTTCGGCATCGTCGATCACCGCAGCGAACTGGTAGGCAACGGGGCCGTCAGCCCGACGGATGACGAAGTCGCCCACGGTCGCCTGAACGTCCTGAGCGACACGACCCTGAATCCGGTCGTCTACGGCCACGGTGCCGGCCGGAACACGGACGCGAATGGCGCGTGCCTGCGCACCCTCGGGCAGTCCGCCCCGGCAGGTGCCCGGATAGCGGCCGGTCGATGGATCGAGATCGCGCCGGCTGCAGGCACAGGCATAGGTATGAGTGGCCAGCCGATCGAGCCATCGAGCATGGTGTTGCGTGCGGGTGCTCTGCACGATCGGACGCTCGTCCCACAGCAGCCCATGTCGTTCGAGTGTGGTGAGAATCGCATCGCGGGCGCCGGCCACTTCTCGCGAACGATCGAGGTCTTCGATGCGCACCAGCCAGTCACCGCCGGCGGCACGCGCATCGAGGTAGCTCGCCACGGCCGTCACCAGTGATCCGAAGTGCAGGGCACCGGTTGGGGAGGGCGCGAAGCGCCCACGATAGCGACGATGGGGCAGGAGAGACATCGGCGTCGGCAGTCCGTCTGTCGGGGTCTGGTGGGCGGCTCGGGTGGCGTGGCCAATGGGCAAAGGGCACCAGAAATGGTCCGGACACCCGGGGCGGTTGAGTCACACGAGGCGATTCTAGCCTTTGCGCCAGAGGGGCTTGACGGGTCCGTTATAATGAAAGTCCCAACGTGTGGTGGAGCTTGTGGTGACGACGATCGAACTGACGAAGGACAATTTCGAACAGGTCATTACCAGCAGCCCGATGGTGATCGTGGATTTCTGGGCACCCTGGTGTGGTCCATGTCGTGCCTTCGCGCCGACCTTCGAGCGCTCGGCCCAGGCCCACCCCGAGGTGGTTCATGCCAAGGTGAACACCGAAGTGGAACAGGAACTGGCCGCCTCGTTCAACATTCGTTCCATTCCCACGCTGATGGTGTTTCGCGATCAGGTCATCCTCTACTCCGAGGCCGGCGCGCTGCCGGCCAATGCGCTCGAGAGTGTCGTGACGCAGGCCAAGGCGCTTGATATGGACAAGGTGCGCGCGGAAATCGCCGCCCAGCAGTCAGGTCAGGACCCATCGTCCGGCCATTGATCGGGCGGCGCCACACGGCCCCCGAGGGCGGGGCTCGCTGATGTTTCCGGTCAGGGGCTCCGATGATGGGCGCCGACTCGCCTTGCTGGCGGTGGCCAGTCTCACGGTCATGTCGACGGCCACGGTAGCGCCAGCACTGCCTCGCATGGCCGATGCGTTCGAAGGCACGCCGGACGCTGTCTTTCTCAGCAAGCTCGTGTTGACCATGCCGGCCCTCATCATCACCTTGTGGGCGCCGCTGGCCGGGGCGGTGATCGATCGCTTCGGGCGCATCCGCTTTCTCCGATTCAATCTCGTGCTCTATGCCATTGCGGGTGCCTCCGGGTTCGTGCTGACTGACCTGCACCAGATCCTGGTCGGGCGGGCGTTGCTCGGGCTTGCCGTCGGCGCCGAGATGACCTGCGTGCAGGCGCTTGCGGGCGATTACTTTTCGGGTGCAGCCCGAACCCGGTACGTGAGCATGCAGAGCATGTTCATGTCGGCGGGAGGCGTCCTGTTCGTGGCGCTGGGCGGCTTGCTGGCCGATCTGTCCTGGCGGGCACCCTTTCTGGTGTATCTGCTGGCACTGGTGTCGCTGGGCATCGCGATGTTCTACCTCGACGAGCCACGCCACGCAGCGCCCGCGGCACCCGTGCTGTCGCCCGGCGAGATGGCCCGCTCGCCCGCATCGGTCGAGTGGGCACGTATCGGCCTTGTCTACTTTCTGCAGTTCTTCGGCATGGCCATGTACTACATGGTCTCGGCTCAGTTGCCGTTCTACCTGCATCAACTTGGTGCCGGACTGAGCCTCTATGCGGGCCTGGCCATCGCGGCGGCATCTGGCGTGTCGATACTGTCGACGATGCGCTACGCGCATCTGTTACGAGCAACCTCGCACATGACGGTGTACGCCTGCGGCTTCGCGCTGATGGCGGTCGGTTTCGTCCTGATCGGTCTGTCCGCCGGGGTGCCGGGCGTCATCGGTGGGGCATCGATCGTCGGGCTTGGCATGGGACTCGTGTTTCCGAACGGAGCGACCTGGATGCTCAGCCTGGCCGATCCGCGCTTGCGGGGGCGTCTGGCCGGGGGGCTTGCATCGGCGATCTTTCTCGGGCAGTTTGCCTCCCCGATCATCGCGCAGCCATTCACGTCGCGGTTTGGTCTGGGTCACTTCTATCTGGGGGTTGCTGTCGTGCTCACTGCCATGGCCGGGCTGCTCTGGCTGGCCGCGCGTCGTCGTCGGGTGCCTGGATCGGGGCAGTCTGCATGAAACGCCTGGTCATTCTCATTTCGGGGCGCGGCAGCAACATGCAGGCGCTGGTCGAAGCAGGCCTGCCGGTGGTGGCCGTGCTGTCCAATCGTGCTGATGCAGCGGGGCTTGCGTGGGCTCGTGCGCGGGGCATCGGCACCGAGGTGCTCGACCATCGAGCCTACCCGGACAGGGATGCTTTCGATCGTGCCCTCGAGGCGGCGATTGACCGGCACCGTCCCGATGTCGTCGCGCTGGCTGGTTTCATGCGCATCCTGTCGGCAGCCTTTGTCGAGCATTACCGGGGCCGTCTCCTCAACATTCACCCCTCGCTGCTGCCGGCCTTCACCGGACTGCACACGCATGAGCGTGCCATCGCCGCAGGGGTGAAATGTCATGGCGCAACGGTGCACCTGGTGACGGCCGAACTCGATCATGGGCCAATCGTGGCCCAGGCCATCGTGCCGGTACGCCTCGATGACGATGCCGAGCGTCTGGCCGCACGGGTGCTGCGCGGGGAGCACCAGATCTATCCAAGGGCCGTCCGATGGCTCCTCGAAGGCAATCTCGAGATCAATGAAGGGCGGGTGCGAACGCGTGATGCGCAGCCCCAGCATCTCTGGGCCGATCGGCCCGCGGAGGATTTGTGAAACTTGCAGGCAGCACTATCCGGTCAGCAGCACGTGCAGTCACTGCGGTTCTGGGCACACCGGGTGCGGCCGATCGTGCGCTCTCGAAGTTCTTTCGTGAAAATCGCATGCTCGGGCGTGAAGATCGGGCGGTGGCAGCCGAGGCCGTCTACGCCATCCTCCGGCAGATGCGCACGCTCGAGCGCGTGGCAGCCAGCACCCGGTCGCTCGAACTCGTGATGGCGGCACTGGTAGGACCGATGGGCCGCAATTCGCGCGAGGTTGCGGCTGCGCTCGAGCGCAGCGCCGATGAGGCCGACGCCATGCGTCGGCGCTGGCACGAGGCGCGCACGGCCGCCGATCCGGCGGCGGATCTGCCCGATTGGCTCTGGGAGCGCCTGTGCAGCGAGCGCGGCGAAGAGGATGCGACCCGGCTCGCGGTGAGTCTGCTCGAAGGGGCCCCCCTCGATCTGAGAGTGAATGCGGCGCGCGCCAGTCGTGATGCGGTGCTCGAGCAGATGCTGCGCGAGGGCTGGCCCGTCGAACCGACGCCGTTTGCGCCCTGTGGCCTGCGCATGGCCGGCCGCCCGGCCTTGCAGGAGCACCCGCTCTTCATCGATGGCACCATCGAGGTGCAGGATGAGGCGAGCCAACTGGTCTGCCACCTGATGGCGCCCCGGCGTGGCGAGATGGTGGTCGATTTCTGCGCGGGCGCGGGCGGCAAGACCCTCGCGCTGGCCGCACTGATGCGTTCGACCGGTCGGATCTACGCCTTTGACGTCTCGGCGAAGCGACTGGACAACCTGCGTCCGCGTCTGGCCCGCTCGGGCGCCTCGAACGTGCATCCGCAGCGGCTGGAGAGCGAGCGCGACCCGCGCGCAAAGCGGCTCCACGGCAAGATCGATCGCCTGCTGATCGACGCACCCTGCACGGGGCTGGGTACCTTGCGCCGGAATCCCGAGTTGAAGTGGCGCCAGCACCCGTCCGATGTCACCGAACTGGCCGTGAAGCAGCGTGCCATTCTGGAGGCCGCGCACCGGCTGGTGAAGCCGGGTGCGCATCTGGTTTACGCAACCTGCAGCCTGCTCGGCGAGGAAAACGAGCAGGTGGTCGAGGCTTTCCTGGCCGAGCACCCCGAATTTTCGGTGGTGCCCGCACGCGCCGCGCTGGCCGAAGAGCGCATCGAACTGCCCCCCACTGACGAGCCGTGGCTGCGCCTCTTGCCCCATCGCCACCACACCGACGGATTCTTTGCTGCCCTGCTGCAGCGCAGTTCATGAGGGGCATGCGCCACAAGGGCCTGGCCCGGGTTCGGCACTGACACCACGTCTGAGGCTGTTTGACGTAAGATGCGGCTGCTTGGCAGGGGTTTGCCGGGCGAAGACCACTTGGCGTCGTCGAGACCGTGCGGGCGTGCATACGGCATCCCGGCAACTCGCGACACGAAACCCCGAGGAGAATCGGTTGTTCAATCCCTTGTTTGATGGTGCGCTGGACCTGCCCTGGTGGGGGCTTGTGCTGGTGGCTCTCGGTCTTACCCATGTCACGATCGCCTCGGTGACCATTTATCTGCACCGTCACCAGGCTCATCGAGCCCTTGACCTGCATCCGGCTGTCGCGAACTTCTTCCGTTTCTGGCTCTGGCTCACCACCGGCATGGTCACTCGCGAGTGGGTGGCCATCCACCGCAAGCATCACGCGTTCGTCGAAACGACCGATGACCCGCACAGCCCACAGGTCTACGGTATCGGCCGTCTGGTGTTCGGAGGTGTTTTCCTCTATGTCGACGAGTCACACAACCAGGAGACCCTGCGCCGGTACTCTCATGGGACCCCCGACGACTGGATGGAGCGCAATGTCTATTCGCGCTGGTCGGTGATGGGTCTGGTGCTGATGGGCCTCATCAACATCACGCTTTTCGGCATCGTGCCGGGGCTGCTGATCCTCGTGGTCCAGATTGCCTGGATCCCTTTCTGGGCAGCCGGCATCATCAATGGCGTCGGCCACTACTGGGGCTACCGCACGTTTGCCTCCAATGACGCCAGCACCAACATCTTGCCGTGGGGCATTCTCATCGGTGGCGAGGAATTGCACAACAACCACCACGCGTATGCCACTTCAGCCAAATTGTCCAATCGCTGGTACGAGTTCGACATTGGCTGGCTGTACATCCAGACGCTCGCGACTCTCGGATTGGCGCGGGTGAAGAAGGTGGCGCCCAAGGTGAAACTGGGCGTGTCCAAGTCGGTGCTCGATTTCGACTCGCTCCAGGCCGTCCTCACGCACCGCTACGACATCCTGGCCCGCTACGCGCAATCGCTGAAGGAGACCTACGCCCAGGAGCTCGCCCGGTTGCAGCGCCTGTCTCCGGGTGATGCCGTCGCACTGGCCGGCTTGCGGCGATGGCTGGTTCGTGACGTGGCCACCGTTCCGGAAGGTGAACGCGAGAGCCTCGACCGCGTACTGGCCAAGGCGACTACCTTGCGTACGGTCTTCAACATGCGCCAGGAACTGATGGTCGTGTGGGAGCGCTCGTCGGCCACGCGCGAGCAGTTGCTCGGGCAACTGGAAGACTGGTGCCGTCGTGCCGAAGCGAGTGGCATTGCCCAGCTCGTCGAGCTGTCGGGTCGGATGCGACGCTACGCCTGAGCGCCCGACCTGTGCGCTCCGGCGCACTGGCAAAAGAAAAGGGCCGGTTGCACCGGCCCTTTTTTCATGGGCAGCCCGAACGCATGCCCGGACTGCAACGGCCCTGAGGCTACTTGAGCTTCGTTTCCTTGTAGGTCACGTGCTTGCGAGCCTTCGGATCGTACTTCTTGATCTCGATCTTTTCAGGGGTGGTTCGCTTGTTCTTGGTCGTGGTGTAGAAGTGACCGGTGCCTGCGGTCGACTCGAGCTTGATTTTTTCACGCATGGCTGCAGACTCCTCAGATCTCGCCGCGAGCGCGCAGCTCGGCGAGCACCACCTCGATGCCCTTCTTGTCGATCGTGCGCAGCGCAGCATTGGTGATGCGCAGGCGGATCCAGCGGCTTTCGCTCTCGATCCAGAACCGGCGATATTGCAGGTTCGGGAGGAACCGGCGCTTGGTCTTGTTGTTCGCGTGGGAGACGTTGTGTCCCACCATCGGCTTCTTTCCGGTGATTTGGCAGACGCGTGCCATGACAGGCTCCGGGGATGACGTTATCAAACCGTCGATTATCCTTCAAGCGGTGGCGGAAATCAATGGGCTTCTCAGGTCCGGGGCTCACAGGAGTCCGGTTTCGGCAAAGGAGATCGCGGCCTGGGGCGTGATGATGAAGTGATCGAGCAGCCGCACATCGACATGAGACAGGGTCGCGCGCAGCTGCTCGGTGAGGGTTCGGTCGGCCTGGCTAGCCTGGGCGACCCCCGAGGGATGATTGTGCGCCACGATCGTGGCAGCGGCGTTGTGACGCAGGGCGGCCCGGACGACCTCGCGTGGATGCACGCTGGTCTGGGTCAGCGTACCCTGAAAGAGTTCCTCGACCGCGAGCACCCGGTGACGGTTGTCGAGGTACACCGCGATGAACACCTCGCGCTCCCGATCGGCAAGGGTCAGGCGCAGGAAGTCGCGCAAGGCGTCTGGTGAGGCAATGACATCCTCTTCGCGCGCCTGCTCGAGCAGTGAGCGCCGCACCAGTTCGGCTGCGGCGGCGAGGCGTGCCGCGTGTCGTGGTGCTTGTGTGCCGGCCCCACGCAACCGGGCGATTTCTTCCTCCGGCGCCCGAATCACCGCCCGCAGGCTGCCAAAGCGCGTCAGCAGTCGACCTGCCAGCCCGGTTGCTGGCGGGCCCGACCGCCCGGCCTGAAGCAGCAGCGCAAGAACTTCCACATCGGTCAGTCGCGGCGCGCCGTGACGCAGCAAATCTTGCGGAGACTGCATTGCAGGGGGCATCGGCGGAGCTCCTTGATCGGTGGGTGGTCGGGGTGGTCGGACTATTCTCCCCGGGGTAGCAGGTACAATCTGGCGCTCTTGGACTGAGCCCGGTGCCCTGCACCCGGCTAGTGACTGCGCAGGGGAGGTGCCGTGGGCGTGCTGTCAGGCAAGCGGATCGTGCTGGGCGTCACTGGGGGTGTGGCAGCCTACAAGGCTGCGGTTCTGGCACGTCTGCTCCTCCGCGCAGGTGTCGACGTCACGGTGGTGATGACCGCCTCCGCTCAGCGCTTCGTGGCGCCTGCAAGCTTCCAGGCGCTCACTGGCAAGCGTGTTCATGTCGATCTGTGGGATGCCCAGATCGATGACGGCATGGGGCATATCGAATTGTCGCGGGGGTGCGATTTCGTCCTCGTCGCCCCGGCGACCACGGACTTCATTGCCCGTCTCGCCCAGGGGCGTGCCGATGACCTGCTCGGGGCGCTGTGCATCGCCAGAGACTGCCCGCTCTGGATCGCGCCGGCCATGAACCGGCAGATGTGGCTCCATCCGGCAACGGTTCGCAATGTCCAGACCCTCCGTGGCGATGGCGTCAATCTGCTCGGGCCTGAGGCGGGTCCGCAAGCCTGCGGCGAGGTGGGGGTGGGCCGCATGCTCGAGCCCGAGGCGATCGTCGCTGCGCTCGAGGCAAGCCTCGCCGCATCCGACGAACACCGACGGACGACGCCTCCGACGGATGCCCCGGTCGCCCGGTTGGCGGGGCTCGATGTCCTTGTCACGGCGGGTCCCACGTTCGAGCCCATCGACACCGTGCGTGGCCTTACCAATCGAAGTTCGGGCAAGATGGGATACGCGATCGCGGCGGCAGCCCGGGAGGCAGGTGCGCGGGTCACCCTCGTGTCGGGGCCTACGGCCCTTGCAATCCCCGAGGGGGTTGCCCGCATCGATGTCACCACGGCCTGCGAGATGGCTGATGCGGTCATGGCTCGGGCCGGTTCGACCGACCTCTTCATCGCGGTGGCTGCGGTCGCCGACTACCGCGTCCTGCAGGTGGCGCAGCACAAGCTGAAGAAGACGGGCGTGCCCCCGGTTCTCGAGCTGGTCGAGAATCCCGATATCCTGGCGAGCGTGGCCGCGTTGCCCGATGCCCCCTTCTGTGTCGGCTTCGCCGCCGAGACAGAGGATCTGCGTGCCAACGCTCAGGCCAAGCGACGGCGCAAGAAGGTGCCCCTGCTGGCAGCCAATCTCGCACAGGAGACGTTCGGACGCGACGACAATGCGCTCACCCTGTTTGATGACGCCGGCGAACACAGCATTCAACGCGACAGCAAACCGGTCGTGGCACGCGCGCTGCTCGCACATGTTGCTCGAATGATGGGCCGATAGGAGACTGGACATGACCGCCCTTGCCGCGCGCCACCCGCTGGCCGTCAAGATCTTCGATACCCGTCTGAACGAGACGCCACCGCAGTATGCGACGGCGGGCGCGGCGGGGCTCGACCTGCGTGCCTGCATCGATCAGCCGATGGACATCGTGCCCGGCGCATCGGTCGTCGTTCCGAGCGGACTTGCCATTCATCTGGCCGACCCGGGGCTTGCAGCCATCGTGTTGCCTCGGTCGGGGCTTGGGGCTCGCCACGGCATCGTTCTGGGCAATCTGGTGGGGTTGATCGACTCGGATTACCAGGGGCAGATTCTCGTCTCGCTCTGGAACCGATCCGACAAGACTTTCCGTCTCGATCCGATGGAGCGGGTTGCGCAGCTGGTCGTGATTCCGGTCGTTCAGGTAGCCTTGCAGATCGTCGACACGTTCCAGGCCAGTGAGCGCGGCGAAGGGGGCTTCGGGAGTACCGGACGCCTTTGAGGGCGATGCAGGGCGGCACCTGATGCCCTCACCGCAGGGGGGAACTGCATCACGGGGCAAGAGCCAGGGCTCAGACCACGGTTTCCGGGGCAAGGGCGCAGGGTACGCTGCCACCTTCGATCTGCAGGGTGGCGTGCACGATCCCGAATTCGCTCGACAGCCGCTCGCAGACCTGCGCCACGAATTGATCGCTGCCCCTGTCATCCGGCATCACCAGGTGTGCGGTCAGCGCGATTTCGGTCGTGCTCATTGCCCAGATGTGCAGGTCGTGGACCTCGCGCACCCCGGGCAAGGCTTCGAGACAGGCGCGCACTTCACCCGCGTCAACCCCCGATGGCACGGCGTGCAGGGCGAGACTCAGCGTGTCGCGCAAGGTATCCCAGGTGCCGTGAATGATGACCGCAGCAATCACGAGGCTCGTGATGGCATCGAGGCGCAACCAACCCGTCAGCGGTATCAGAAAGGCACTGACCGCCACCCCGAGTGACACCAGTGCATCGGCTGCCAGATGCAGCCATGCACCGCGTGCGTTCAGATCGTGAGCCTTGTCCCGCAGAAAGAGCAGGGCGCTGCCGCCATTGACGACGATGCCAGCCAGCGCCACCCACATCACGACGGGCGCGATCACGGGTTGCGGATGTGTCGCGAAGAGTCGCTGCAGGGCTTCAACCACGATGCCACCCGTGACCAGCATCAGAACCATGGCGTTCGTGAGCCCGGCCAGAATCGTGCTGCTCCGAAGCCCGTAGGTAAAACGACGACTGGGCACGCGTCGGGCCAGCGTGGCTGCGCCCCAGGCGAGCAGCAGACCCAGAACGTCACCCAGGTTGTGGCCCGCATCAGCAAGCAGCGACAGCGAATTCGAAGCAAGGCCGAACAGGGTTTCGACCATGACGAAGGCAAGATTGATCGCCGCACCGATGGCAAACGAACGGCGATTGTCGGGCAGGGCGTGATGATGCGAGTGTCCGTGCGCATGTGAGTGGCCGTGGTGGTGCTTCCCGGCGTGTCCACGTGCATGCGGGTGGGCATGATCGTGCGAGGGGTCGTCCTCATGCGCATGGGCGCTTGCCGTGCCGGGTTCCGCGCGGTGCGGGGCATTCGGCTCATGCAGGTCGTGCGGATGGGCGGTCATTGCTTGCGCCTGAAAGGACGAGGGCCGCAGATGCGGCCCTCGGTCATCGAATGGCTGATCAGGCCTCGGTCGGCTCGACCGGTGGCGGGACGGCATCCGTGCTGGCGAAGGACAACTGCACCGCATCGAACTCGTCGATGTCGATCGTCACCTTGCCGCCGTTGAGCAGCTTGCCGAACAGCAGTTCATCGGCGAGTGCGCGACGGATCGTGTCCTGAATGAGTCGCGACATCGGGCGGGCGCCCATCAGCGGGTCGAAGCCCTTGCGGCCGAGGAAGGCGCGCAGGCGCTCGGTGAAGATCGTGTCGACCTTCTTTTCGTGCAACTGTTCTTCGAGTTGCATCAGGAACTTGTCGACCACTCGCAGAATAACGTCGGTGTCGAGCGGCTTGAACGAGATCGATGCGTCGATCCGGTTGCGGAATTCCGGGGTGAACATGCGCTTGATGTCCGCCAGTTCGTCGCCGCTTTCGTGTCGTGCCGTAAAGCCCATCACATTGCGATTGATCGCCTCCGCACCCGCGTTGGTCGTCATGATGATGATGACGTTGCGGAAGTCGGCCTTGCGCCCGTTGTTGTCGGTGAGGGTGCCGTGATCCATCACCTGCAGCAGGATGTTGAAGATGTCAGGATGAGCCTTCTCGATTTCATCGAGGAGGAGGACGGCGTAAGGCTTCTTGCTGACCGCTTCGGTGAGCAGTCCACCCTGATCGAATCCGACATAGCCGGGCGGCGCGCCGATGAGCCGCGAGACGGCATGGCGTTCCATGTATTCCGACATGTCGAAGCGGATGAGTTCCACACCAAGGCTGTAAGCGAGCTGGCGTGCCACCTCGGTCTTGCCGACACCAGTCGGTCCGCTGAACAGGAACGAACCGATCGGTTTGGCCGGGTTTCCGAGACCGGACCTTGCGGTGCGGATGGCGGCGACCAGCGCGTCAATGGCGCGATCCTGACCGAAGACGACGGCCTTCAGGTCACGATCGAGGTTCTTCAGCGCCGCGCGGTCATCGGTCGACACGTTTTGCGGAGGAATGCGGGCGATCTTGGCAATGATGTCTTCGATCTCGGCTTTGCCGATGACCCGCTTCTGGCGTGACTTGGGCAGGATGCGTTGCGCTGCGCCAGCCTCGTCGATGACATCGATGGCCTTGTCGGGCAGATGACGATCGGTGATGAATCGGGCCGACAGTTCCACCGCGGTGGTGATGGCGTTGGCACTGTACTTGATGCCATGGTGTGCTTCGAAACGCGACTTGAGGCCGCGCAGGATCTCGATGGCTTCATCGACCGAGGGTTCGTTCACCTCGATCTTCTGGAAACGACGCGACAGTGCGTGGTCCTTCTCGAAGATGCCACGGTACTCGGAATAGGTCGTGGCACCGATGCACTTCAGTTGTCCGTTGGCGAGCGCCGGCTTGAGCAGGTTGGAGGCATCAAGCGTGCCGCCGGACGCTGCGCCGGCACCAATCAGGGTGTGGATCTCGTCGATGAAGAGGATGCCGTTGGGATTTTCCACCAGCTGCTTCATGACGGCCTTGAGTCGCTGCTCGAAGTCGCCACGATACTTCGTGCCGGCGAGCAGGGCCCCCATGTCGAGCGAGTACACGGTGCACTTGGACAGGATGTCGGGCACGCTGTTCTCGACGATGCGTCGCGCCAGGCCTTCGGCAATGGCGGTCTTGCCCACCCCGGCTTCGCCCACCAGCAGCGGGTTGTTCTTGCGCCGGCGACACAGCGTCTGTATCACGCGCTCGAGTTCACGCTCGCGTCCGATCAGCGGGTCGATCTTGCCGGCGATGGCCTGCGCGTTCAGATTGACCGTGTAGCTCTCGAGGGCTCCAGCCTGGGCCGACTGCTCCTGCTCGGCTTCCTGCTCAGGTTCCTTGCCCGGCTCCTTCGCTTGCGGCGCCTTGGTGATCCCGTGCGACATGAAGTTCACGACGTCGAGGCGGGCCACCCCTTGCTGGTGCAGGAAGTAGACCGCGTGCGAATCCTTCTCGCCGAAGATGGCCACCAGCACATTTCCGCCGGTGACTTCCTTCTTGCCTGACGATTGTACGTGCAGGATGGCACGCTGGATGACGCGCTGGAATCCGAGGGTCGGCTGAGTGTCGATTTCTTCGGATCCGGCCACCGTCGGCGTGTGCGTGTTGACGAATTCGGTCAGCGCCTTCTTCAGTTCCTCGAGATTGGCCGCGCAGGCCCGGAGGACGTCGGCAGCCGTCGGATTGTCGAGAAGAGCGAGCAACAGATGCTCGACCGTTATGAATTCGTGCCGCTTCTGCCGCGCATCGACGAAGGCCATGTGCAGGCTGACTTCAAGTTCCTGGGCGATCATGATTCCTCCATCACGCACTGCAAGGGGTGTTGGTGCTTGCGCGCGTAGTTCAGTACCTGCTCGACTTTGGTGGTTGCAACATCGCGCGGATAGATGCCACAGACCCCCATGCCTTCACGATGCACCTTGAGCATGACCTGATAGGCCTGCTCCTGGGTCATCGAAAAGAACGACTGCAGGACGACAACAACAAATTCCATCGGAGTGTAATCGTCGTTGAGCAGCAACACCTTGAACAAAGGAGGCGGCTTTACCCGGGCCTTGCCCGGCGCGATGATTGTTCCTTCCCGTGAATGGGTTCCCATGGCTACGCGACATCCACTGCTACGGCGTTCACTGGCATGAAACCATGCTATCAGATTTGCTCCGAATGAAACCTCGCTGAACGGGCGGGATTTCCCGCATTCCGGCGGATCTGTCCGATGGCCTCAGGCCTGCCGTCCGCTCAATGCCGTTGATTCGCTGAAGGTTCCTGCGATTTTTTTGCAACACTTGACACTCGCGCGCAAATTATGTAGAAGGCACGCTGTCGGCATGTGTGACGAGATGAAACCGAGTCTGATCAGTGACTTCAGTGCGGTTCGGTCGTTTCACTGGCGGGCATGACAGTCGAGCGTGTGACGAATTGGCACCATCTGGTTCGCTCCGTTCTTCACGATTCAACGCACACACAGGGGTTGTTCGATGCCTAGCGGTACGGTCAAGTGGTTCAATGATGCCAAGGGTTACGGTTTCATCACGCCGGACGATGGTGGCGAAGATCTCTTCGCTCACTTCTCCGCGATCCAGATGCCCGGGTTCAAGACGCTCAAGGAAGCCCAGAAGGTGACCTTCGAAGTCGTCCAGGGCCCGAAGGGCAAGCAGGCGGCCAATATTCAGTCGCCCAGCTGAGTAGACCTTGCGCTCTCGCACCAACGCCGGTGCGGGAGCGTTTTTCCCCCGTCTTCTTCGCGGGGGAGCTCTTCCTTTGACGGCTTGTGGTGCACGCCGCCGGGCCCTGCCGTCGTGCGTGCCGATCGGGCGAGGGCAGACGATGCGCTTGCCCGACGGGATCGTGGGGATTGCACGCCGCACTCGAGTGCGGCTCCCGTTGCCTGTCGCGCGCGAGCCCTCGTTGCGCTCCTGACGAGCCACGGACAAGCCGACCGAACACCTGATTGAAGGCAGCGGCCCGCCCGCTGCCTTGCCCGTCAGGTCCTCCGCCCGTCTTGCGTGCCCTGCCGATTCTCGAGGGCGCCTTGTCCGCATGACCAGCAGGGCGGCCGTGATCCCGTCGGGGGCGGTCGGTCTCCGGCCAGGTTTGCGCACCCGTTGCCGCGCAGCAAAGTACCTGCTGGCATGTTGCGGCGGCGTACGGGATAATCCGGTCGGGGCGTCGGTGCCAGGCTCGGCTTGTCGAGGCTGGCCGGTGCATCCGGGTCAGACTGGACGATCCAGTCCCCTCTTCCGTTCTTCCGGAGATTCGTTGAATGAGTCCGATCATCAAGGGCGCTGCAGTCGCTCTGGCGCTCGCCGCCAATCTTGCTTTCGCGCAGGGTGCCCCCGCACCGGCGACGCCTGCGGCACCGGTAGCCCCGGTTGCTTCTCAACCGGCCGCCGCTGAGGCTCCCAAGGCCGTCGACTCCAAATCGGGCACGGCCAAGGGCGCAAAGAAGCAGGCACGCAAGAAGGGCAGCAAGAAGAAAGGCGCCCGCAAGGGGGCGAGCAAGGCAACCGCCGGCTGAGTGTCACCCTCGGCGCCGATCGCAGGTCGGCGCAGCACGATCACCGGGTTCGGTGCTCGCTCGTGTCGTGGTCGTCCCGCAATAGCGGGATGATTCGGGTTCTTGCATGGAGGCAGGGTATGCTTGCCCTGCTTTTTTCATGGTCGTGTGCGTCCTGGACGCCAGAGCCGGCCCAGGAGAGAGTGGCGATGGCGCATCGTTTTTACGCGTTGAGGTTCAGTCTGCGGTGTGTCTTTCTCGCCCTGTTGCTGCTTGGCGGCGAGGCAGGCGCGCAGTCAGCCGCACAGGCACCCTTGCGAGAGGTAGAACTCTCGAGCGGCATCCATCTCATCCGTGCCGAAGTGGCTGACAGTTTTGCCACGCGGCAGATGGGC
Organism: Pseudomonadota bacterium; assembly: GCA_947455195.1. Taxonomy (GTDB): domain Bacteria; phylum Pseudomonadota; class Gammaproteobacteria; order Burkholderiales; family SG8-39; genus CAIXPL01. The sequence continues at coordinate 87,847 of CANGMI010000005.1, forward strand.
TTGATGTTCCGCCAGAAGATGGCCCCCAACCACGGAATGATCTTTCTGTTCGGTACCCCGGCGGGGCAGTGCATGTGGATGAAGAACACGCTGCTGCCGTTGTCGGTCGCATTCATCGACGAGCAGGGTGTCATCGTGAACATCGAGGACATGGCGCCACAGACCGAGGACACGCACTGCAGTACACGCCCGATCAGCTACGCGCTCGAGATGAATCGGGGGTGGTTTGCGAGTCGCGGCATCGGCCCTGGGGCGCGCCTTGCCGGGATTGAAAGGCTGGGCAAGCCGCGCTGAGCGGGGGACCGGACATCACAAGCTACGCTCACGCCAGCGGGCGCAGCGATCCCGTTACCGGACGCTGGCGTTCACCGGCCGCGGCACTTCGGGGGGGGGGGGCGCCTGCGGGCGCTCCCCCGGCGCTGGTCAGGCGAAGTTCGCTGAGGCGAACTGCCAGTTGACCAGATTCCAGAACGCTCCGACATAGTCGGGGCGGCGATTGCGGTAATCGACGTAGTACGCGTGTTCCCACACGTCACAGGTCAGCAGGGGCTTGTCGGCCCCGGTGACGGGCGTTGCAGCATTGCTGGTGTTGGCAATGTCGACCGAGCCGTCGGCCTTCTTCACCAGCCAGGTCCAGCCCGAACCGAAGTTGCCGATGGCCGACTTCGTGAAGGCTTCCTTGAAGGCGTCGAACGAGCCCCATTTGGCATCGATGGCCGCCGCCAGGGCACCGGTGGGCTTGCCGCCGCCAGCAGGCGACAGGCTGTTCCAGTAGAAGGTGTGATTCCAGATCTGAGCGGCGTTGTTGAACACGCCGCCCGAGGACTTGGCGACGATGTCCTCGAGCGATGCGTTCTCGAACTCGGTGCCCTTGATCAGGTTGTTCAGGTTGGTGACATAGGCCTGATGATGCTTGCCGTAATGGAACTCGAGCGTCTCCTTGGAGATGTGCGGCTGCAGGGCATCGAGTGCGTAGGGCAATGCGGGAAGCTTGTGCTCCATGGGGTGTCCTCGCGAAGGGTTGTAAAGCGGGCTGGCAGAAGGCCCCGACCTGCTGTCTTGTCGGGGGCATCCGAATCGAGCCCTTGATTCTATCAGGTTGCACTGGCCAGACTGCGTTGCCCGATCAGCGTTCCTCGATCTCGCGTACTTCGGTACCGATGGCTCCGTGTGCGAGTCGCACCCGAACCCGGTCGCCGGGTTGCACCGAACTTGCATGCGTGACGACGTGCCCGTTGCAGTCCTCGACGATGCCGAAGCCGCGCTGCAGTACCCGTCCCGGGTCGAGATGTTCCAGGGCGCGCGTCAGCCCGGCCAGTCGCAGTGTTCGCCTTGCGAGGGAGTCGTGCGAGGCGCGGCTGACCCGGTCGGCCAGCGACCGGGTGTGTTGCAGGCGAGTGGCGATGGCCGGCCTGGCTCGGCCAAGGCGGTGCACGAGCTGGTGCAGACCGATGTGGTTCAGGCGAAGTTGCCGACGCATCGCCCGCTCGAGGGCCTGCGACGCCCCGGTGAGTCGTTGCTGCTGCCGGGCGAGGCGCTCTGCCGGGTGCTGCAGCCTGCGCGCGAGGCCATCGACGCGCTGCATCCGGGTTTGCAACTGGTGGTTGAGCGCCCGTGTCAGGCTGGCAAAGGCATCGTCGACCCCCTCGACGAGCGTGGCGAGCAATGGGCTGGCGATTTCAGCCGCTGCAGTCGGTGTCGGCGCTCGCACATCTGCCGCGAAATCGGCGATGGTGAAGTCGGTTTCATGGCCGACGCCAGCGACGACCGGTATCTGTGAGGCTCTGATGGCGCGAGCCAGGTGCTCGTCGTTGAAACTCCACAGGTCCTCGATGCTGCCACCCCCACGCACCAGGAGGAGTACGTCGACCTCGTTGCGGGTGCTGGCGCGGTTCAGGGCAGCCACCAGCTCTTCGGCGGCGCGATCTCCCTGAACGGCACTCGGGTAAATGATGACCTCGATCAACGCATTGCGTCGTCTGAGGGTCGTGGTCACATCGTGCAGGGCAGCGCCGCCGGTCGAGGAAATCACGCCGATTCGTCGCGGCATGGGGGGGAGCCCACGCCGAGTTGCCGCGTCGAACAGACCCTCTCCGGCAAGCCGGTCACGCAGTTGCAGAAACCGCTCGTAGAGTGCACCGAGTCCGCCGCGACGCATCGTTTCGACCGTGAGCTGGAATTCGCCTCTTGCTTCGTAGAAGCCCGGCAAGGCCCGCAGGTCTACCTGAACGCCGTCGCGCGGCTGCCAGTCGAGGTACTGGTTTCGACCCCGGAACATGACGCAACGAACCTGGGCCGAGGCGTCTTTCAGGATGAAATACCAGTGTCCGGAGCGTGCCGCGGTGAAGTTCGATATTTCTCCGGTGATCCAGCTCAAGGGCAACTGTCGCTCGAGGATGTCGCGCACGCTGCGGGCCAGAGCCGAGACCGAAATCACCCGATCGGGGGCGCCACCGGGCGGTGTTCGAGGCGCTTCCGTGCGAGGTATCAGGGGCATGACGTCGACGTCCTATCCACAGATGCGAAAAAAATCAAGCGGATTTTCATTGGACTCATCCGCCCTCTCAGGTTCTTTTCAAGTGATTGATTCAAAAAGAAAATTATGTCGGATCCAAAACGGTCAGACGCAAAATTCCGTTTGGGTGCCGTGACTTAGCGCTGTTTTGTACAAGCTGTCCACATTCTTATCCACAGGTTTTGTGGATAAGAAAATCGCTGCCTGGGGATTGACAAACGGCCCGCCGTTCGCACTCCGATTACAGCCCGAGCCTGCCATGCACGGCGACCCGGCAGGACGGGCAGGTGCCATGCCCTGGCAGCCAGACTCCATCGTCAGGATGCTACCCGCGAATTCGGCGTGGCTGGCGTTTCACGCAATTGCCGGTTGGCGACTTGTTGCGTGATCTTGCGTGCGACGTTAAAGTCGATGCTCCCCCGGGGGCTTGCGGGATGTGCCGATGCGCAAGCCCCGCCCGCTCGCGCGACAGCGGCGCCGCCCCCCATCAAACCCGCCGGAGCAACCCGTGTTCTCCATCATCCAAGCGGCCGGTTGGCCGATCTGGGCGCTGCTGGCCACTTCCGTGGTCGCGCTGGCACTCGTCATCGATCGTCTGGCTGCCCTTCGTCGCAGTCGGGTCCTGCCCGCGGGCCTGCTCAATCGGGTCCTGGTCGAATACAACCAGCACGGTTTTCCGCCCGAGGCCTTGCGTACGCTCGCGACGGGGTCGCCCCTGGGGCAGGTGCTGTCGGCCGGCATCCGCAATCGCAATGCCACCCGAGCCTCGATGCGCGAGGCGATCGAAGAGGAGGGCAGGGCCGTGGCCCACGACCTGACACGGTTCGTCGGTGCGCTGGCGACCATCGCGGCCATCGCACCCCTCATGGGGCTCTTCGGCACGGTGGTCGGCATGATCGAGATCTTCGGTGCCCAGTCGCCTGCGGGCGCCAACCCCCAGCAGCTGGCCCACGGGATCTCGGTGGCGCTCTACAACACGGCCTTCGGGCTCATCATCGCCATTCCGGCGATGATCTTCTCGCGCTACTTTCGCGCGGTCGTCGAGGGGCACGTGGTCGAACTCGAGCGTCAATCGGCCAAGCTGGTCAACGTCCTGCAGGTTGACCGACGCTCCCGGTCGACCGAAATCATGGCCGCCGATGCGCCCGGCGGTCTGCAAGCGGGATCTCCTGTCGCCGGGCGGGTCGGCCCGTGAACTTCTTGCGTCAGCCGGTCGATGACCCCGAGATCAACCTCATTCCGCTGGTCGACGTGCTGCTGGTCATATTGATCTTTCTGATGGTCACGACCACCTACTCGCGATTCGCCGAACTGCGCATCAACCTCCCGGTGGCTGCGGCTGACAAGGTGCCCGATCGTCCGCGTGAAATCACCCTGGCCATCAATGCGAGCGGCGGATACGCCCTCGATGGCCGACGACTCGAGGAAACCACGGTCGAGGCGCTCGTGGCTGCGCTGCGCCAGGCGCGTACCGATCGTGCGGGCGGCGGAGCGCCCGGCGCCGGGCGAACCGACCCGGTGCTGGTCGTTCAAGGTGATCGTCAGGCAGGTCTGCAGGCCGTCGTGACGGCCATGGAGGCGGCACGCCTTGCCGGTTTGCAGCAGATCACCATCTCGACGCAATCGGGCGCGGGCCAGTAGCGCCGTGGCTGGCGCTGCCTCGCGCGAGACCTTTGCCTGGCGCCACTGGCGGGCGCGAACGGTACTCTCTGCGCTGCTCTTGCCGCTCTCGGGGCTGTACCGGGTGCTTCTGGCGGCGCGCCGCGGTCTGCTCGCGCTCGGGTGGTTGCCCCACCGCCGGCTGCCGGTGCCGGTGATCGTGGTCGGAAACTTCACGGTGGGGGGAACCGGCAAGACCCCTCTCACCGCGTGGCTCGTGGCGGCGCTGGCAGCGGCCGGGCACCGCCCCGGCATCGTTTCGCGTGGGTATGGCGGCTCGAGCCGGCTGCCGCAGGCGGTCGGGCCCGAGAGCCTTGCAATGGTCTGCGGCGATGAGCCCGTCTTGCTGGCACGCGAGTCAGGTTGCCCGGTATGGGTCGGGCGCGATCGGGGCGCTGCCGCGATTGCGCTCCTTGCGGCGAATCCCGAGGTCGATCTGATCGTGCTCGACGATGGACTTCAGCACATTGCCCTCGATCGGGATGTCGAAATTGCCGTGCATGACGAGCGCGGCACCGGCAATGGGCGGTTGTTGCCTGCCGGGCCGTTGCGGGAGCCTCCGAGGCCCGTGGATGCGATCGTCTGCAACGCGGCGACCTGCGCGCCGGGCGAGTTTGCGATGCGCCTGGCCCCCCGAGGGCTGGTCGATCTGGCGTCGGGTCGTGCGGTTGCGCTGGACGATCTGGTCGGACTGCGCCTGCATGCGGCTGCGGGTATCGGCAATCCGGCGCGCTTCTTCGCAACCCTGCGCGAGCTGGGCCTCACCTTTGTCGAACATGCTTTCCCCGATCACCATGCCTACGCGCGGGGCGACTTCGACTTCGAGGCCTGCGACGCCGTCCTCATCACGGCCAAGGATGCAGTAAAATCAGGCGTGCTCGCTGCTGCGAGGGGCACCCGCCTGATTGTTCTTCGGGTCAGTGCAGAGGTCGACCCGGCACTGGCCAGCCTGGTCATCGAACGCGTGGCAGGTCTCCTTGGCGGCCGTCGAGGTGCGTGAGGTGCCCTCATTCACCGTCCTGCCCCCGCTCTCGCGCTCGAACGCTCACCCCGCTGTCCGGATCTCCTCTCATGATCGACGCCCGCCTTCTCGATATTCTGGTTTGCCCCTTGTGCAAGGGGCCCTTGCTGTTCCGGCGTGCCGATGCCGAACTGCTGTGCAAGGCCGATCGGCTTGCCTTTCCGGTGCGTGATGACATTCCCGTGATGATCGAGGACGAGGCGCGCAAGCTCGATCCGCTCGAAGAAGTCTGAAGGCACGCCCGGGCATGAGTGTCTTCCACGCGATCATTCCCGCCCGCCACGCCTCGACCCGTCTGCCCGCCAAGGCGCTGGCCGACATCGCCGGCAAGCCGATGGTCGTGCGCGTTGCCGAGCGGGCTCGACAGTCGCGCGCGGACAGCGTCCATGTGGCCACCGACCACCCGGCCATTGCGTCAGCCTGTCGCGACCATGGCGTTGCGGTGCTGATGACCTCGTCACATCATTCGACCGGTACCGATCGGCTTGCCGAGGCTGCCGCCCTGCTCGGTCTTGCGCCTGACGACATCGTGGTGAACGTCCAGGGTGATGAGCCGCTCGTGCCGGTCGCGCTTGTCGACGAGGTCGCCGAGGCACTGGCCCAGTCACCGCTGGCAGCCATCGCCACGGCCTGTCACCCCTTGCATGACGTGGCCGAGTTCGTGAACCCCAACGTGGTGAAGGTGGTTCTCGATGCGGCGGGGTTCGCGCTCTACTTCAGCCGTGCCCCGATTCCCTGGCCGCGCGACCTTGCCGTGCCACCTTTCGGATGGCCTGCGAATGCAGGAGCGCCTGAGGCGTCGGTTGGTCCGTCATCGGGTTTGCCCGCGGCACTGCCGGTGTTGCGCCACGTCGGCATGTATGCCTACCGGGTCTCCTTTCTGACCGCGTTTGCTTCGATGCCGGCGGCACCGATCGAGCAGGTCGAGTCGCTCGAGCAACTGCGCGCGCTGTGGAATGGCCATCGCATCCGCGTGGTCACGACTCGGGAGGCACCGCCGCCAGGCGTCGATACGCCGGCCGATCTCGAACGGGTCCGCGGCTGGTTCGAGCGGCTTGCCACGGAGCGGTCCGGCCCGGCCTGAGGGACAGGGCGAGGTTCGGCCAGCCCGAACCCGTTTGACCGACGGTGGCAAAGCAGTTAAGTTCGCCCCGATCGGGTCCCTTCGGGGGCCGCGCAAGCATGAGAAAAGTTCCACAAGGGGGAATGCATGAGACTGATCCTTCTCGGACCGCCGGGAGCGGGCAAGGGCACGCAGGCGGAGTTCATCAAGGGTCGGTTCGGCATCCCGCAGATTTCCACCGGCGACATGCTTCGCGCGGCCGTCAAGGCGGGGACGCCGCTGGGTCTGCAGGCGGCCAAGGTCATGGCCGCAGGTGAACTGGTTTCCGATGACCTCATCATCGCGCTGGTGAAAGATCGGCTCACGGGCGCTGACTGTCAGTCGGGATACCTCTTTGATGGTTTTCCGCGCACCATTCCTCAGGCGGACGCCATGCGCGAGGCTGGGGTTCCGATCGACGTGGTCCTCGAAATCGACGTGCCCGATGAGCCGATCATCGAGCGCATGAGTGGCCGTCGTGTGCACGCGGCCTCGGGCCGCAGCTACCACGTGCGGTTCAATCCGCCGCGCACGCCCGACCTCGATGACGTCACGGGCGAAGCGCTGGTGCAGCGCGACGACGACCGCGAAGAGACGGTGCGCAAGCGACTCGACGTCTATCGCGCCCAGACTCGTCCGCTGGTCGACTACTACTCGGGCTGGGCAACACGGGGTGATGCCGGTGCACCGCGCTACCGCCGAATCGACGGTCTGGGGACTGTCGAGGAGATTCGAGCTCGGGTCCTCGAGGCACTCGCGAGCTGATTGCGCTGCCTGGCGGGATCCCCCCGCGACGCGCGTGGCTTGACCGCCCGAGGCATTAGTTCGTTAGAATGCGCCCCGCGTGCTAGTCAGTTCAATCATAAAAACAGACATCTGTTAAGGAGGTTTCATGTCGACCGGACTCATGGTCGCGCTCGGATGCGCACTCATCGCGCTCGCCTATGGCTGGATTTCGCGCAGCTGGATTCTTGCGCAACCGGCGGGCAACGAGCGTATGCGCGAAATCGCGCTCGCCGTCCAGCAGGGGGCTCAGGCCTACCTGAACAGGCAGTACACCACGATCGCTCTGGTGGGTGCCATCCTCTTCGTCGTGATGGGTCTCGTGCCCCAGCTGGGATGGACGACCGCGTTCGGCTTCCTGGTGGGTGCCGTGCTTTCGGGTCTGGCCGGATTCATCGGCATGAATGTTTCAGTGCGCGCCAACGTGCGCACCGCTGAGGCTGCGCGCAAGGGCCTCAACGAGGCGCTGACCGTCGCTTTCCGGGGTGGTGCCATCACCGGGATGCTGGTGGTCGGTCTCGGCCTCCTCGGCGTGATCCTCTATTACTGGATGCTGCGCTCCAACGCGCCGGCTGACGCATCGCTCTCCGATGTGATCAAGCCCCTGGTCGGCTTCGCCTTCGGCGGCTCGCTGATCTCGATCTTTGCCCGGCTGGGCGGTGGCATCTTCACCAAGGGCGCCGATGTCGGTGCCGATCTGGTGGGCAAGGTCGAGGCAGGCATTCCCGAAGACGACCCGCGCAACCCCGCAGTGATCGCCGACAACGTCGGTGACAACGTCGGCGACTGCGCCGGCATGGCGGCCGACCTGTTCGAGACCTATGCGGTCACGATCATCGCCACCATGGTTCTCGGTGGGCTGCTCTTTGGAAAGTCGGGCGACCAGGCCGTGGTGTATCCCCTCGTGCTCGGGGGCGTCTCGATCATCGCGTCGATCATCGGCTGCTCCTTCGTGAAGGCGTCGCCGGGTCAGAAGATCATGAACGCCCTCTACAAGGGTCTGATCATCGCGGGCGTCATCTCGCTCGTGTCGTTCTACTTTGTCACCGACTGGCTGATGGCTGATGTGCTGAAGACCACCCAGTTCGACATCGGGGGAACCGCGACGACTGTCAGCGTGATGCAACTCTTCGGCGCAGCGGTCATCGGTCTGGTGCTCACCGCGCTCATGGTCGTGATCACCGAGTACTACACCGCAACCGAATACCAACCCGTGCGTCACGTTGCGGCAGCCTCCGAAACCGGGCACGCTACCAACATGATTGCCGGGCTCGGGGTGTCGATGAAGTCGACCGCCTGGCCGGTCCTGGCCGTGTGCGCATCGATTCTTCTCGCCTACTCGCTGGCTGGCCTGTACGGCATCGCGATTGCCGCTACCGCCATGCTGTCGATGACCGGCATCATCGTTGCTCTGGATGCCTATGGCCCCATCACCGACAACGCCGGTGGCATTGCCGAGATGGCCGAACTGCCTGACAGCGTTCGTGCGATCACTGACCCGCTCGATGCGGTGGGCAACACGACCAAGGCCGTGACCAAGGGATACGCCATCGGCTCGGCCGGGCTTGCAGCGCTGGTGCTGTTTGCCGACTACACCCATGCCCTCGAGTCGCAGGGGCGTTTCCTCTCGTTCGATCTGTCGGATCACCGCGTCATCATCGGCCTGTTCATTGGCGGGTTGGTGCCGTACCTCTTCGGTGCCATGGCCATGGAAGCCGTGGGTCGCGCCGCAGGTTCGGTGGTGGTCGAAGTGCGACGCCAGTTCCGCGAAATCAAGGGCATCATGGAAGGCACCGCGAAGCCCGACTATTCGCGCGCGGTCGACATGCTGACCCGTTCGGCGATCAAGGAAATGATCGTACCGTCGCTCCTCCCGGTGCTCGTGCCCATCGTGATCGGTTTTGCACTCGGTGCGCAGGCGCTGGGCGGGCTGCTGATGGGCTCGATCGTCACGGGTCTGTTCGTGGCCATCTCGATGACCACCGGCGGTGGTGCCTGGGACAATGCCAAGAAGTACATCGAAGACGGCCATCACGGCGGCAAGGGTTCCGACGCGCACAAGGCGGCGGTTACCGGCGACACCGTGGGTGACCCGTACAAGGACACCGCGGGTCCTGCCGTCAACCCGCTCATCAAGATCATCAACATCGTGGCGCTGCTGATCGTGCCGCTGCTGCCGACCACGGGCGACCGGACCAGTGCAGCGCATGCTGCTGCTCCGGCTGCTGCTGCCCCGGCTGCTGCTGCTCCGACTGCTCCGGCTGCTCCGGCTGCTGAAGCCCCCGCGGCAGCGCCTGCTGCCGATGCTGCAGCCCCTGCAGCCCCTGCGGCCCCCGCCGCTGGCAAGTGATGGAAGGGGGAGCCCGCGTGGCGGGCTGCCCCGCGCAGTCCCTGCCGCGCCTCCCGAGATGTGGCATGCATGATCCGAACGGTGCGCTCCGCAAGGTGCGTGCCGTTTTCTTTTTCGGGCTGTTTCTGTGGGTCGGCTCGGGCGCTCGCGCACAGTCACCGCCCGAGGCTGCCTCGGGCTGGCAGGACAAGCTCCCCCTGCACGCCCGCCACCAGATGGTTGTTGCTGCCCATCCTGCGGCTGCGGCCGCGGGTGCCGGGGTGCTCGACGCGGGTGGCAACGCCATCGATGCGGCCATTGCCACCCAACTGGTTCTCAATGTGGTCGAGCCGCAGTCCTCCGGTATCGGCGGTGGCGCTTTCATCCTGCATTACGATCGATCGGCAGGCCGGTTGCGGGTCTACGACGGGCGCGAAGTCGCCCCTGCCGGTGCTGACGAGAAGCTCTTTCTCGATGGGGCAGGGCAACCCATGCGTTTTGTCGACGCGCTGGTCGGCGGCCGATCGGTGGGCGTGCCGGGGGTCGTGCGCTTGCTCGAGGTGGTGCATCGACGTCATGGGCGTCTGCCGTGGGCGCGTCTGGTCGAGCCCGCCGAGCACCTGGCTCGCGAGGGCTTCCCGATCAGCCCAAGGCTCAATCTCCTGCTCGAATCCGATCGATTCCTGCGCGCTGATCCGCGTGCGCGGGCTCTCTACTACCAGGCCGATGGTCGGGCACGTGCGATCGGCGACACCCTGCGCAATCCGGCCCTCGCGGGCGTCCTGCAGCGCATTGCCCGCGAGGGAAGCAGGGCGTTCTACGAGGGCGACCTGGCGCAGTCGATGGTGCATACCGTCGGAACCCACCCGACGGCGCCCGGCAGTCTTTCGCTGGCTGACCTCGCCGCCTATCGAGTGATCGAGCGCAATCCGTTGTGTCGCGCCTTTCTCGAACACCGTGTCTGCACTGTCCCGCCACCCAGTTCGGGCGGTGTCACCATGCTGCAGATGCTCGGCATGCTCGAGGGACTGCCGATGGCTGCCTTGCCGCCCGGACAGTTGATGACGGTTCATCTCTTTTCCGAGGCAGGCCGCCTCGCCTTCGCCGACCGCGATCGCTACCTGGCCGACCCGGCCTTCGTCCCGGTACCGGTGGCTGCCTTGCTCGACGGGCGCTACCTCGCCGATCGGCGCGAACTCATCGATGCGCGGCGATCGATGCGAGTTGCCAGAGCAGGGCAGGTCGTTGCAGGGGCGGCCTGGGCCGCTGGCGTTCAACTCGACATGCCATCGACCACACACTTTTCCATCGTCGATCGGGCTGGCAATGCGATTGCAATGACCAGTTCGATCGAGAGCGCCTTCGGGAGTCGCACGATGGTCGAGGGCTTTCTCCTCAACAACCAGCTTACCGACTTCTCGTTTCAGCCGGTGCGTGAGGGTGCTCCTGCGGCCAATCGTGTCCAGGGGGGCAAGCGACCCCGGAGTACGATGACGCCCACGATGGTGTTCGACGCCCGGGGACGCCTGGAGATGCTCGTTGGGTCACCCGGTGGGTCCTGGATCGCGAATTACGTGGCGCAAGTGCTCATGCTGCGCTACCTCCAGCGCCAGCCGTTGCAGGCGGCGGTTGCAAGCCCGCACTGGGGCAGTCGCAACGGCCTGACGGAAATCGAACGGGGTTCGGCGGCCGAGGCGCTCATCGAACCCCTCAGACTGCTCGGGCATGAGGTCAGGACGCTCGATCTGACCAGCGGGCTGCATGTGATCGAACGCGACGGTGCTGGCTGGGTGGGCATTGCCGATCCGCGTCGTGAAGGCGTCGCGGTCGGGCGTTGAGCCGCTCAGTTGTCCAGCAGGCGCTCGATCTCCTGTCGGAGTCGCGCATCGGACGGTTCGACCGCGCTCGCGTAGCTGCGAACAGCCTCGCCGCGCCGGTCGATCAGGTATTTGTGGAAGTTCCAGGCGGGCGATGATCCGGTCTTCCGCGCGAGACTCGCGTGGAATGGATTGGCCCCCGGACCCGAGACCACGGTCTTGTCAACCATCGGGAAACTGACTCCATAGTTCACTTCGCAGAACTCGGCGATGTCCTTGCTGTTGCCCGGCTCCTGCGATCCGAAGTCGTTGGAGGGAAATCCAACGATCACCAGACCGCGCTCGCGATAGCGTCGGTACAGGGCTTCAAGCCCTTTGTACTGGGGGGTATAGCCGCAGTGGCTCGCCGTATTGACCACCAGCACCACCTTGCCGGCGAAGGCGCACATCGATTGCGAGGCACCGGTGGTCAGGTCCGGGAATCGGTGGTCGAGGAGACTCGGGCAGCGGGGGGAGGGCGTCGTGTGTGCCGAACGGTCTCCCGGTGCCGCAGTTCGATCTCCCGCCGCACTCGCAGTGGGTGAGACGGTGGTCAGACCGATCAGGACAAGGCTGGAAAGGCTGCAGACGGCGCCCGTCCGACGCGCGCGGGCAACAAGGGTACGACCGAGCAGGGTGAAGGTCATGAGGTGCTCCTGAAAGTCTTTGCGCCGGGGCACGGCCTGGCGGCCCCGGTTTGCGGGCTCCGGGTGGCAGCGACCACGCAGGGGGCCGTCGCTGCGCGACCCGACGCCCCGCCGATGGTAGTCCTGCCCGGGCCGGTCTGCTGCGAGGTGTCCGGGCATTGCGCATCTCGGGGTCTCCCGGTCGGGCGGTGATCGGGTCAGGCAGCAGCGCCCGGGTGCTCGACCTCGCGCAGCACCCGGGCCACGACTCGTGCCTCGAGTTGGTTCTCGAGGCAATCGAACGCGATGGTGTCGGGGGTCGAACGCAACCAGGTCAATTGGCGTTTTGCCAGTTGACGGGTGGCGTAGATGCCACGGTTGCGCAGTTCGTCTGTGCTGATGACGCCTTCGAGATGAAGCCAGGCCTGGCGGTAACCGACGCTGCGCATGGAGGGCAACTCGGCATGCAGTCGGTGACGTTCCCGAAGGTTTGCCAGTTCCTCGACGAGCCCTTGGGCGAGCATGGCGTCAAACCGGCTTGCAATCCGCTCGTGCAATGCACCGCGATCCGAAGGCACGAGTGCCATCTGCAGCCAGCGTTCTCCGCGGGGTGCGGCCGGGCGGGTGCGCGCGACGAGTCGCGACATCGGTTCGCCACTCAGGAGCCATATCTCGAGTGCGCGCTGAATGCGCTGGGCGTCGTTGGGGTCGAGCCGATCGGCAGTTTCCGCATCGATCGCGCGCAGGCGCTCGTGCTGTGCCGGCCAGCCCGTGTCACGCGCTTCCGCTTCGATTGTTGCCCGTATCGCAGGATCGGCAGCCGGGAGCGATGAGAGTCCTTCACGCAGCGCCTTGAAGTAGAGCATCGTGCCGCCTGCCAGTACCGGAATGTTGCCTCGGCTGCGCACGGCAGCCAGGGCGGTCTCGGCCTCGGTGGTGAATCGGGCGGCCGACCAGGCGTCTGTCGGATCGACACGATCGATGAGATGGTGGGGGACGGCACGCTGTTCATCCGGGCTGGGCTTCGCAGTGCCGATGTCCATGCCGCGATAGACCTGAGCCGAGTCGACGCTGACGATCTCGACGGGCAGGTGTCGTGCCAGTTCGAGCGCGCAACGCGACTTGCCACTGGCAGTCGGCCCCATCAGCGCGATGACGAGGGGTGCAGCCGACATCACTTTATTGACCGCGCATGAAGAGGCGATCGAGGTCTGCGAGCGAGAGCTGATACCAGGTGGGGCGACCGTGATTGCACTGGCCGGCGCGCTCGGTTTCTTCCATGTCGCGCAGCAGGGCGTTCATCTCCGATAGGGCAAGTTGTCGATTGGCCCGCACCGCACCATGGCATGCCATGGTGGAGAGCAGTTCGTGCTGTCGCTCGGCCAGTGCCCGACTTGCGCCGACCTCGCGGACTTCGGCCAGCACGGCTCGGGCGAGCGAAGGCAGGTCACCGTCGGCGATCAGGGTGGGTACTTCACGTACGGTGATGCTGCGCGGGCCGCCCACGCTCATCTGAAATCCGAGGGCTTCAAGACCTTCGGCGTGTTCTTCGAGCGTGGCGAGTTCGAGGGGTTCGGCGGTGAAGACTACCGGAATGAGAAGACGCTGGCGACTGATCGTGCGCGATTCGAGCGACTGTTTCAGTCGCTCGTAGACGATGCGTTCATGGGCGGCATGCATGTCGATCAGAACGAGCCCTTCAGCGTTCTGAGCCAGGATGTAGATGCCATGGAGTTGGGCGAGCGCGTATCCCAGGGGCATTGCGCTGGCACTCGAGGGCAATGCCGGGCCGGGCGGTGGCACGTAGTCCGCTGCGGCGGGCATGGCCGACCCGACCCCGTCCGAACCGCCTTTGTCCGGTCCGGCCCAGGCCGGTCCCGTCGTGCCCGATGCCCGGGAGGGGACAGTTTGCTGCCATGAGCGGGTGGACTCACCGGCGCGTGAAAGCATGGCCAGATAGTCAGCCGGGGCCTGCTGCATGCCCAATGATTGCTGGCGCGCGTGCCAGGGCAGGCCCGACAGGCCGCCTTGTGGTGCGGCGCCCGGGGCGAGTCGGACCGAGGCAGGCGCGTTCAAACCCTGTGGTTCTCGCGGATCGGCAGATGCTGCACGCAGGTGGGCGCTCGCGCTCGCCGCTTCGCCGGGACGGGCGGCGAGCGCACGCGACAGGGCATGAAAGACGAACTGGTGCACCGCGCGCGAATCGCGAAAACGGACTTCAATCTTGGCAGGGTGCACATTGACGTCGACGGCGGACGGGTCCATGTCCAGATGCAGCACGAAGGCCGGTTGTCGATCGCCATGGAGTACATCGGCGTAGGCCTGCCGGAGAGCGTGCGCGATGACCTTGTCGCGCACGAAGCGGCCGTTGAGATAGAAGAACTGCCCCGTGCGTGTACTGCGTGCCTCGGTGGGCGATCCGGCAAGCCCGTGCAGTCGGAGCGTGTCGGCCATGACATCGACCGGGCGTGCCGAATGGACGAAGGCCTCGCCCAGTACATGGGCCGCACGGCCTGCAGCGTCGGCGCGCGGGTAGTGCGCCGTCACGCGTTCATTGTGCTTGAGCGAAAAGGCAATCTCGGGGCAGGCGAGGGCGATGCGCTGGAACACTTCGAGGCAGTGCGCGTATTCGGTCGCCTCGGCGCGCAGAAACTTGCGCCGCGCCGGGGTGTTGAAGTACAGATCGGCGACTTCGACCGTCGTGCCAGGCGGATGCGCCACGGGTTCGCTGGGGCTCGGCGACCCCCCCTCGGCGCGCACTCGCCAGGCACGACTGGCTTCACGCGCATGCGCCGAGACAGTGACTCGGGCCACCGAGGCAATACTCGCCAGCGCCTCGCCCCGAAAGCCCATGGTCATCACGCGCTCGAGATCCGCAAGTGATCCGATCTTGCTGGTGGCATGTCGAGCCAGTGCCAGCGGCAGATCCTCCTCGGCGATGCCTCCCCCATCATCGGTAACCCGGATGAGTTTCACGCCTCCTTCGGCGAGGGCCACGCTGATGGCCTGCGGAGCCGCGTCAATGCTGTTTTCCAGCAACTCCTTCAGCACCGAGGCAGGCCGCTCGACGACCTCGCCGGCGGCGATCTGGCTGATCAGTTGGTCATCGAGGCGTCGAATCCGTGGCATATGCGATTATAGGCAGGGCCTACCCGGTCGCGTAACGCCGATCACGTATGATCGCTCGCATGGACATCCTTGCCTCCCTGCTCGACCTGGTCGTACACCTTGATTCGCATCTGGGCGAGATGGCCCGCGCCTATGGCACGTGGGTCTACGCCATCATCTTTCTCATCGTGTTTTGCGAGACCGGACTGGTGATTGCGCCGTTTCTCCCCGGCGACTCACTGCTTTTCGTCGCTGGCGGCATCTGGGCGGCCAGTGACATGAACGTCCATTCGCTGGCGGTGGTCATCGTGGTAGCCGCCTTCTGCGGTGACAACGTGAACTACGCGGTGGGGCGTTTCATCGGCCCCCGGGTGCTGCGCGAGGGGGGGCGGCTGCTGAACCAGGCAGCACTCGAGCGCACGCAACTGTTCTACGAACGTCATGGTGGCAAGGCAGTCATCATTGCGCGGTTCATGCCCTTCGCGCGCACGTTTGCGCCTTTTGTGGCGGGTGTCGGACGCATGCATTACCCACGCTACATCGCGTTCTCGGTACTCGCGTCGCTGCTCTGGGTGGGCTCGCTTGTCTATGCAGGGTACTATTTCGGCAACGTGCCGGCGGTAAAAAAGCATTTCTCCCTGCTCATCGTCGGCGTCATCGCGCTCTCGTTTGCCCCGCTCATCGTCGGGGTATTGAGGCGCCGTCTTGCAGGCAAGACTCGCCAGACCCGCTGATTGCTGCTCAGTTCGATGCCACCGTCTGACGCGCCAGAGGCGGGTTGCGGGCGAAGTACCGCTTGATCCCTGACAGGATCGCGCCTGCCATGCGTACCTGGTAGCTGGCGTCGCCCAGTCGCTGCTCTTCGGTCGGGTTGGAGATGAAGGCGGTCTCGACCAGAATCGAGGGGACGTCGGGTGATTTCAGAACGGCAAAGCCTGCCTGTTCGACGTAGTTCTTGTGCAAGCGGTTCACATTGCCCAACTCCGAAAGGACGAGGTTTGCCAGTCGCTTGCTGTCAGCGATCGTGGCGGTCATTGACAGGTCGAGCAGCGTCTGTGCCAGGTGCGGGTCACGCGTGTCGATGCTCACCCCGCCGATCAGATCGGCATTGTTCTCCTGTCTTGCAAGCCAGCGCGCCGATACGCTGGTGGCGCCGCGCTCCGACAGGGCGAACACCGATGAGCCCCGTGCGTCCGGTTTGACGAAGGCATCGGCGTGCACCGACACGAAAAGGTCGGCTTGGGCGCGTCGTGCCTTTTCGACCCGCTCGCGCAGCGGAATGAAGAAGTCGCTGTCCCGGGTAAGCACGGCACGCATCATCGGTTGCTGGTCGATGGCTTCCTTGAGTTTCAGGGCGATCGCGAGCGTGACTTCCTTCTCGATCGTGCCATGGCGCCCGCGGGCGCCGGGATCTTCGCCACCGTGGCCCGCGTCGACGACTATGACCACGGGCCGGGCGAGCCAGCCCTTCGGTGCGACAGGGCTGCTGCTGGCGATCGATGCGTTGCGGGAGGATGCCGCAGGTGGCAACTCGGCACGGCCGACTTCGGGTGATCGTGGCGCCGTGTTCACCATCTGCCCGGATGGTGCGCCCTGGGCTGGCTTCACCTCGGGGCTGCTCGTGCCCGGCGGTGGTGCCGGGCTGACGCTGGTATTGCCCGGCGTGATCGCGGCCGCTGCGCCTGTCGGGGCACCGGCCGCTGCGCCTGGCATTGCCGCCTGAGTCTGGGCCGGCAGCATGCTGGCAGACGAGGTATTCGCTTGCCCCTGAGCGCGTGCCTGCTCGCGACGGATGATGTCCTCCAGCGGGTCGGGTGCCCCCTGGGTCGGCATGGCAACGGTATTGGTCACCGGGTAGACGTCCAGCACCAGCCGGTTCTGATACTGGCCGACTGGCTTCAGGGCGAACGTGGTGGGGCGCGATTGCTCGCGCAGGTCGAGCACCAGTCGGACGATGTCAGTCTTGTAGCGCCCGACACGCACGGACTTGATGTGTGGATCCTGCTCGAATGACCGGTTGGCGAACAACGTCCGCAGCGAATCGACGTCGACGTTGGCCAGGTCAAGCACGACCCGGTTCGGATCGGTGATGAGCGAGATCTGAAATTCGAGCGGTCGTGTCGATTCGATCGTGATGCGGCTGTAGTCGGCCGATGGCCAGGTGCGTACCGCCTTGATGACTTCCAGTCTTGGGCCCGGCGTCTCGGGGGCGGCGGGACAGGGTCGCACCAGCACCAGACTCACCACCAGAACGCCTGCACGCAGCAGACCCCTTGCCAGCGCGGCGCCGGCAGCGGTGCATCGAGACCGCAGGCACTCAGCGCCCATCCACGCGGCCCCCCATGTGCTCGGGCGCCGTGCGCGCGGCCTGCATGCGCTCAGACGCCATCCACGGAGCCCTCAGGTCTCCAGACCGCGTCGGCCGAGAGCAACCGAAGCGTTTCGAGGCATCGCCCGCCAGCAGCGGTGTCTGCCTTGATGCAGGCATCACGCCCGCTGCCGCGCGGCACCAGGCTGATGTCCAGGTCGGCCGGCGGCAGGAGGTCGGCGGCCTTCTCGGGCCACTCGACAGCACACACGCTGGTTGGGCCGAAGTAGTCGCCAAAGCCGTTGTCGTGCCATTCCGATTCGTCACGAAAACGGTACAGGTCGAAGTGGTTGAAGGTCATGTCCGGCAGGGCGTAGGGCTCGACCAGACTGTAACTCGGGCTCTTGACCGCACCGGCATGTCCAAGCGCGCGCAGCAGACCGCGTACCAGCGTCGTCTTGCCCGCACCAAGGTCACCGTGAAGCACGATATGGAGCCCCGGCATGATGCTGCGGGCGAGCCTTGCACCCAGCGCGAGCGTCGCAGCCTCATCGTTCAGGTGTATGGTCAGGGGGGTCATCGATCGAGTCCGTCAAGCTGATGCCGGGAATGTCACGGGTTCCAGTGCCAGAAGTGCATTCTCCCCCAGAGCCTGCCGCCTGTCCCCCCGATCTGCCGCAGCAGATCCGCGACTGGGCGCGCGAGCTGGGGTTTCAGGCGGTGGGTTTCGCCAATGTGGATGTTGCCGCAGCCGCGCCGGGGCTGCGCGCCTGGCTCGCGGCTGGGTTCCACGGCGAGATGGACTACATGGCACGCCATGAAGCCCTGCGGGCAGATCCGACCCGGCTGCTGCCGGGCACGGTCAGTGTCATCAGCGCTCGCATGAACTATCTGGCCACGCCGATCGAGCAGGCGCGCGGCATGCTCGGGGAAGGCCTTGCGGGCCTGGTCGATGCTCGCGGCGGCCTCGAGATCCCCCCCGCGGCCGGTGGTGAGGGAGGCCTCGGCGCGCAGGTCGGCAGCGCCACCGCGCCGGCCTACGTCGCCCGTTACGCGATGGGCCGCGACTATCACCGTGTCGTACGGGGTCGCCTTGCAACCCTCGCGCGACGCATTGGCGATGCGCTGGGTCCGTGTGGCGCGCGCGCCTTTACCGACTCGGCCCCCGTTCTCGAAGTCGAACTTGCGCGCAAGGCGGGTCTGGGCTGGCGGGGCAAGCACACCCTGCTCCTGTCGCGCGATGCCGGTTCGTTCTTCTTTCTGGGCGAGATCTTCGTCGACCGGATACTGCCGGCCGATCGCCCTGCAACCGGGCACTGCGGCAGTTGCACGCGCTGTATCGACGCCTGCCCGACGGGTGCCATCGTCGCACCCTATCGGCTGGATGCGCGTCGGTGCATCTCCTATCTGACCATCGAGTTGAAGGGGGCGATTCCGATCGAGTTTCGCGAGCAGATCGGCAATCGGGTCTATGGTTGCGATGACTGCCAGCTCGTGTGTCCGTGGAACACCTTCGCGCGCACAGCGGTCGACCCGGACATGGCGGTGCGACACGGCCTTGATCGGGCAAGTCTCCTCGAGCTCTTCGCATGGACGTCCGAACAATTCGAGGCTCGACTGGCTGGCTCAGCCATCCGTCGCATCGGCTACGAGCGCTGGTTGCGCAATCTGGCCGTGGGTCTTGGCAACGCAGCGCCTTCCCGCCAGGTGCAGGCTGCGCTCCAGGCGCGTGTCGACCATCCGTCTGCGCTGGTGCGCGAACACGTACGCTGGGCACTCGAGCGCCAGGCGGCGCGTACGCGGGCTCAGGCGCGAACCTGAGCCGCACGCCGCGCGAGGCGCAGCGCGATCAGGAAACTCGCGCCGACCAGCAGCGTGGCCGCAATGCCCAACGAGAGTGACCGCTCGTCGAGCCAGGCATCAATGGCGGGCATCAGGATGCGGGCGAGTGCAACACCGGCGACCACAAGGCTCAGCGCCGATACCGCCACCCCCATCACCCGCGAGGCAAGGAGGGCACGCCGGTCGGCACGCTGCAGCAGGTGGGCGACCCACAGTCCCTGTACCCCATCGGTGATCAGCATGCCGGCGATGAAGAGGACCGCGAGCGTGAGGGCGTACTGCCACCCCCCCATGCCGGCGCCGAGGAAGGCAAAGAGCATCACCTGGCTGACGGTATCGAATGACAGGGCGAACAGACTGCCCGCCAGCATGACCACCGCAGTACTGGGTTGGCCGAGGCGACCGCGCATCCAGTGCGTCTTCAGGCCCACCAGTTGCACCATCTGATCGGCGGGCGTTCGCAAGACGGCCACGAGGTTCAATGCCCCCAGCGTGAAGAGCGCGGCGATCGAGATGCCGGTGCCTGCCGGCCCGAGCCAGGTCGGTGCCACCCATCGGCTCGATGCCATGCTCACGGCCAATGCGATTCCGATCACGACCAACCCGTGGCCGATCGAGAAGAGGGCGCCGCAACCGCGAGCGAGGCGGGGTCGGGTCGGCCCTGCCAGTCGGGTGAACGCGTCGATGGCGGCCAGATGGTCGGCGTCGAACCCGTGACGTGCCCCCAGCGCCAGCACGAGGAGCGCCAGCGTGAGCCAATCGCTGCTTGCGGTCAGGACGTCGATGGCGAGGGTCTTCCTGCGTTGTGGTCAGTCGGTCGGATGCACTCGGGCTAGCTCAGTCGGTCGACTCGAGGGCCTGCTGGCAATCGAACCAGTCGGTCTCGGCTTTTTCGATGGCCTGCTGCAGCATGGTCGAGCGCTCGAGCGTGCTTTGAAGGGTTTCCCTGGCAGACGGCTGGTAGAGCGTGCTGTCGGCGAGCCGTTCGTCGACCTGGCTGCGCTCGCGCGTGAGGTCGGCCAGGCGCGCCTCGATCCTGGCGAGGCGATCGACCAGGCTGCGCCGACCCCGTTGGTTGCGGATTCGCTGTTCGGCCTCGGCGCGTCGCTCGGCCCGACGAGCAGCCCCTCCCGGCTCGTTCGACGCGCTGCGGCTTGCCACGACTTCGGCTCGATAGTCATCGAGGTCGCCGTCGAACACACGGGCGACGCCATGGCCCACCACGATGAGATCTTCGGCCGTCGTGCGCAGCAGGTGCCGGTCGTGCGACACCAGGACGACCGCTCCCTCGAACCCTTGCAGCGCCATCGTCAGCGCCTCTCGCGTGTCCATGTCGAGGTGGTTGGTCGGTTCGTCGAGCAACAGCAGGTTGGGGCGCAGCCAGATCAGCGTGGCAAGCACCAGGCGGGATTGCTCGCCGCCTGACATCGTGCCCACCTTCTGGAATGCTGCGTCACCGCCAAAGCCGAACTGGCCCAGATGGTCGCGCAACGCCTGTTCGCGGGCGGTCGGAGCGGCCCGTTGCAGATGTTCGAGCGGTGCGTCGTCGGGTCGCAGCTGTTCCAGCTGGTGTTGGGCAAAGTAGCCGATCGCCAGATTGCGACCTTCGCGGCGCTCGCCCGACAATGGTTCCAGCAGGCCTGCGAGCAGCTTGATCAGCGTGGTCTTGCCGGCGCCGTTGGCACCGATGAGACCGATCCGCGAGCCTGCGCCAATCGTGAGATCGACGCCCCGAAGAACCGGCGCATCGCCATAGCCCGCCGTCACCGATTCGAGCGTGATGGCAGGGTCGGGCGCGGCGCCCGCTTCGCGAAATTCGAACTGGATGGCATCGGCCACATGAGCCGGAGCGATGAGCTCCATGCGCGCAAGCGCCTTCATCCGGCTCTGTGCCTGGCGCGCCTTGGTGGCCTGGGCGCGAAACCGGTCGATGAAGGATTGCAGGCGCGCCACTTCGCGTCCCTGGCGCGCCGCGAGTGACTGATCACGCGCAAACCGCTCGGCGCGGGCGCGCTCGTAGCTGGTGAAGTCACCGCTGTGCAGGACGAGGCTCGTATTCTCGAACGACACGATGGAACTGGCCACCGCATCGAGAAACTCGCGGTCGTGCGAGATGGTGAGGAGCGTGCCCGGGTAGTTCGCCAGCCACTGTTCGAGCCAGACAATCGCGTCGATGTCCAGGTGGTTGGTGGGCTCATCGAGAAGCAGCAGGTCGGAGCGGCGCATGAGTGCTTGCGCGAGATTCAACCGCATCCGCCAGCCGCCCGAGAATTCGCGGACCGCACGCTCATGCTCCTCGGCACTGAACCCGAGGCCCGAGAGCAGTGTCCCGGCGCGTGCGCGTGCCGAATACCCGTCGAGAGCGGCAAACTGCTCGTGCGCGAGGGCGATCTCCTCGCCGGAACCGGAACCGTCGGCCGCGGCCATGGCGGCCTCGGCGCGGCGCAGTTCGGGATCGCCATCGATCACGTAGTCGATGGCTGGCCGGTCCACCGCGGGTGTCTCCTGGGCCACATGCGCAATCGACCATCCGGCTGGCATTTCGATGTCGCCACGGTCGGGCAACAGTTCGCCGCGCAATGCGGCAAACAGACTCGATTTGCCGGAGCCATTGGCCCCGACGATGCCCGCGCGGGCACGCGGCGGGAGCATGAGGCTCGCGCCCTCCAGCAGCACGCGGGTGCCGCGCGCAAGGCGCAAGGATCGGAAGGTGATCACGGGGACGGATTATATCGCCGGCCCCGCTCTGCCACGGCGGCTTGTCGCCGGAACAAAGGGATATACTCGCAAGGTTGCGCCGGCCGAACGGCCCGTCAGGCGCATGGCACTATTCGTCGACGGCCGTTCCTACGGACTTCCCGGCTTGACTTCGTTTGCAGATCTGGGCCTTGCCCCGCCTATCCTCAAGGCGGTGGAAGACATGGGCTACACCGAGCCCACGCCGATTCAGGCACAAGCCATCCCCGTCGTGCTCTCCGGACGCGACCTGATGGGCGGTGCCCAGACAGGCACCGGCAAGACCGCTGGTTTCACGCTCCCCTTGCTGCAGAAGATGCTGCCGCATGCCAACACGAGCACGTCACCGGCGCGCCATCCCATCCGCGCGCTCATCCTCGCGCCGACGCGTGAACTGGCGGCGCAGGTCGAGGAGAGCGTGCGCAGTTACAGCAAGTATCTTGCGCTGCGCAGCACCCAGGTTTACGGCGGGGTGAACATGGACCCGCAGATCGCCGAGCTGCGGCGCGGCGTCGAAATCGTCGTGGCGACGCCCGGGCGCCTTCTCGATCATGTCCAGCAGAAGACGATCAATCTGTCGCGAGTCGAATTCTTCGTGCTCGATGAAGCCGATCGCATGCTCGACATGGGCTTCATTCCCGATATTCGCCGCATCATCGCGCTCATCCCGAAGCAGCGGCAGAGCCTGCTGTTCTCCGCGACATTCCCGGAGGACATCAAGCGTCTGGCCGGCGAGTTGCTGCGCGATCCGGTCTCGATCCAGGTGGCACGGCGCAATGCTGTCGCCGAGTCGGTCACCCATGTCGTGCATCCGGTCGAGCGCCAGCACAAGCGGGAACTCCTCGTGCATCTGGTCAAAAGTCGTGGCCTGCATCAGGTCCTCGTCTTCACCGCGACCCGCATCGGGTGCAACCGTCTTGCGTTCGAACTCAACCGTGAAGGGGTGCATGCCGCCGCCATCCACGGCGACAAGACGCAGTCGGAGCGCACCGAAGCCCTCGAGCAGTTCAAGACTGGCAAGGTGGGTGTCCTGGTGGCGACCGATGTCGCTGCGCGTGGCATCGACATCGACTCGCTGCCGTGTGTCATCAACTTCGAGTTGCCCAACACGCCCGAAGACTACGTGCACCGGATCGGACGCACCGGGCGTGCTGGCAAGGAAGGTGAAGCCATCTCGCTCGTGGCCCCTGAGGAGCATGAAAAGCTCGCTGACATCGAGAAGGTCATCAAGGCCACCATCAAGCGTGAGCCTGTGGCGGGTTTCGCGCCGGGTGTGTCGAGTTCGTCCGCGGGGGAACGCGCCGAGCGCAGCGGTGAGCGGGTAGACCGCGGCGCGCGCAGTGCGTCACGCGATCGGACCGAACGCATCGAGTCGCCCGATCGTGCGCCGCGGGTCGAGCGTCCGGAACGCGCCGAGCGCAGCGAACGTGATCGCCCCCGCGAGCGTGACGAGCGGCGACGTCCGGCACGGCCCGAAGCCGCACGTGGCGAGGTGGCGCAGGCGCAACCGCCTCTGTCTGACGATCCGATCTTTACCCGCCCCTACGAGCCTGCAGACGCGCCCGTCGAGGCAGCTTCCGTGGTCGAGGCCGGTCGTGTCACCCCCGGACGGCGCGCGCAGCCGATTGCCGCACTCCTCGGTGGGTTCTTCCGCCGCAACCGCTAGTCCGGCAACGCGCGGTGGCTATTCCATCGCACGGGACTCAGGGAGCGATGTCAGCGCGGTAGGCCTGATGCTCTCGCAGTTCGTCGATGTATTGCTCGATGCCCGTGCCCTCGCGCTCGAGAAAGCGCTCGACCGCGTCGGCAAACTGCGGGTGGGCCAGCCAGTGAGCCGAGCGGGTTTCCACCGGATCGAAGCCGCGCGCCAGCTTGTGTTCGCCCTGGGCCCCGCCTTCGAAGACCTGGATGCCGCGTTCGATGCAGAATTCGAGCCCCTGGTAGTAGCAGGTTTCGAAGTGGAGCCCCGAGTGAAATTCGGTGGTGCCCCAGTAGCGGCCATACAACGTGTGTTGATCGAAGATGTTGAGCGCCGTGGCAATCGGGGCACCGTCGCGCTCTGCTACCACGAGCAGCAGGTTGTCGCCCATCTGCTCGCCAATGGTCCGGAAGAAATCGAGATTCAGGTAGGGTGACGAGTGGTGGGCCCGGTAGGTGGTCCGGTAGCAGCGGTTGAAGAATTGCCAGTCTTCGTCACGAATGTCCGCACCGGTGCGGCGCGCAAAGCGGATGCCTGCCTCGCTGACCTTGCGCCGCTCCTGCCGCACCTTCTTGCGCTTGTCGTGCGAGAAGGTGGCGAGAAACCCATCGAAGTCGGCATAGCCGCGGTTGTGCCAATGAAACTGCACGCCGCGCCTCACCATCATGCCCAGGCGCGAGGCAAGCGCACGTTCATCGGCGGTGGGGAACAGGATGTGCAGCGACGAGCAGTCCCGTGCCGAGGCGAGTGCGGCCTCGAGCAGAGCCTGCTGCGTCGTCGCATCGGTGGCGAGGAGCTTGGGCGCCCCTACAGGCGAGAACGGGATCGCGGACAGCAGTTTCGGGTAGTAGCTGAGTCCGTGGCGCTGATACGCGTCGGCCCAGGCCCAGTCGAACACGTACTCGCCGTACGAGTGCCCCTTGGCGTACAGGGGCATCGCACCGACCAGGCGAGTTCCCTCGCGGGCGATCAGGTGACACGGTGTCCAGCCGGTGTCGCCACCCACGCACCCGGTCTGCTCCATCGCGTGGAGGAAGGCGTGTTGCAGCATGGGGTGGGTGCCCGCGAGTGCGTTCCATGCCTCGGGCTCGACCGATGAAAGGGAGTCGATCGTGCCGATCTGCAACATGGAGTCCGCCGGAGCAAGGGTTCAGCGTTGCATTATTCGGGAACCGGGTGCCTCACCGCAAGCCAGTCGTCCCGAGCGGCGTCCGTATGGGCTTTTCGGCCGGGTGCCTTTGATATACTCGAAGACGAGATTGCCTCGAACGGAGCCCCCCATGAAAAAGATTGAAGCCATCGTGAAGCCGTTCAAGCTCGACGAGGTTCGCGAGGCGCTCGCCGAGGTGGGTGTCAGTGGCCTTACGGTCGGCGAGGTCAAGGGCTTCGGACGGCAGAAGGGACATACCGAGCTTTACCGCGGTGCCGAGTATGTCGTCGACTTCCTGCCCAAGATCAAGATCGAGGTCGTCGTGACCGACGCCATGGTCGAGCCTTGCATCGAAGCCATCGTCAAGGCTGCCCGCACTGGCAAGATCGGTGACGGCAAGGTTTTCGTGTTCGATGTCGAGCAGGTGGTGCGCATTCGAACGGGCGAGATGAACGACGAGGCGGTCTGAAGTTGTCCGGGTGCCGATGCTCAGGCACCCGCCTTCAGGCCGCTCGTTCCCGGGGGGGGCTTCTGGAGCCGGTGCCTCATCGCTCCTGCTGGTCAGGCACCGTCCCCGATTGCGTCCAGGTACCGCTCGGCATCGAGCGCTGCCATGCAGCCTGAGCCGGCGCTGGTAACCGCCTGGCGGTAGATGTGGTCCTGAACGTCGCCGGCTGCAAAGACCCCCGGCGCGCTGGTGGCCGTGGCCTCGCCGTGGCGTCCGCCCCGGGTGACGATATAGCCGCCCTCCATCTCCAGTTGGCCTTCGAAGATGCCGGTATTGGGCGTGTGCCCGATGGCGATGAAAAGCCCGTGGACGGCAATCTCGCGCGCAGCGCCACCTGCGACATCCCTCACGCGGACACCGGTCACGCCCGATGCGTCGCCCAGAACCTCGTCAAGGGCGTGATTCCACAGTATGTCGACATTGGGACGGGCGAACAGCTTCTGCTGCATGATCTTTTCGGCGCGAAAGCGATCGCGGCGGTGAATGACCGTGACCTTGCTGGCGAGATTCGACAGGTACAGCGCCTCTTCGACTGCGGTGTTGCCGCCCCCGATGACGGCCACTTCGCGCTTGCGGTAGAAAAATCCGTCGCAGGTTGCGCAGGCTGAAACGCCTCTGCCCTTGAACTTGTCTTCCGACGGGAGGCCAAGGTAGCGCGCCGAGGCACCCGTGGCGATGATCAGCGCATCGCAGGTATAGATTCCGGCATCGCCTTCCAGCCGCATGGGGCGTTCGGCCAGATGCACGGTATGAATGTGATCCTGGACGACTTCGGTCTCGAAGCGCTCGGCGTGCTGCTGAAACCGCGCCATCAGGTCGGGGCCCTGTACGCCGTGCACGTCGGCAGGCCAGTTGTCGACGTCGGTGGTGGTGGTGAGTTGCCCCCCGGGGGTCAGGCCCGCAATGAGCACCGGATGCAGGTTGGCTCGTGCCGCGTAGACCGCCGCGGTGTAGCCGGCGGGGCCCGAGCCGAGGATGAGCAGGCGGATATGGCGGGGAGCTTGGGTCATCAGCGGTGTCCGGGTCGGTTGGGCAGGGTCGAAGAGCCAATCTCCAGACCATTCCGAAATTATAACGGGGTCATGCAATCCGGCCCGCCGGTGGCGATCGCCCGGGGCTGCACGGGCTGAAACGGCCGTTGCGCGACGAAAGTTCGAAATACGGGGAGGAACGGGCTCTTATTGATCATTGCAAAATGTTAACCTTGACTACAGTGGAGCCGTTGCCCCCAGATACGGAGAGTCCTCCCATGCGTGGCCCTGCAAGCGTCTCGACCCTGCTTCTTCGCAATGTTGCCCTCTTCTCGCAGTTGCCGGAGGCGCAACTCGCGCTTCTCACGCGAGTGGTTGGCCGAAGGTCCTTCACCCGCTCATCGACGATCATCGCAGCCGGCGATCCGAGCGACGCCCTCTACATCGTCATTTCGGGTCGCCTCAAGGTGATGATGAGCGACGATGAGGGGCGCGAGGTCATCCTGGCCATCCTCGGGTCGGGCGAGTTCTTCGGTGAAATGGCCCTCCTCGATGATGAGACCCGCTCGGCGACGGTCATCGCGATCGAGCCTTGTGAATTGCTGTCGATCTCGAAGGCCGATTTCAAGCGTTGCCTCGCCGAGAACCTCGATATCGGCATGGGCATGATGCGAGGCCTGGTCAAGCGCCTCCGCGAGGCTGACCGCAAGATCGGAAGCCTGGCCCTGATGGACGTCTACGGACGGGTCGCCCGTCTGCTTCTCGAGATGTCCGAGGAGGTCAACGGGCAGAAGGTCGTCAACAAGCGGTTGCCCAAGCAGGACATCGCCAAGATGATCGGCGCGTCCCGTGAAATGGTTTCCCGCGTGATGAAGGACCTGCAATCGAGTGGCTACATCGAGGTGCGCAATGGCGCCATCTACCTGCGCGAAAACATCGCGATGGCACACTGATCACGCATCTCGGGCTGTAAGATGCCGGCTGGCTAACTGACGCGCA
Organism: Pseudomonadota bacterium; assembly: GCA_947455195.1. GTDB lineage: Bacteria > Pseudomonadota > Gammaproteobacteria > Burkholderiales > SG8-39 > CAIXPL01. The sequence continues at coordinate 115,059 of CANGMI010000005.1, forward strand.
GGGTGGCCGCACACGACCGGTTCCAGTCGGCCGTGGAGTGTCGTCCTGATGCCACTGCAGACCCGACGTGACGAAATCAAGCGCCAACCGGGCACCACTCCCGGCCAAGGTTGCATCGATCCTGCGCGAATCGCGCTGGCTCGTGCTGAGTCTTGTCGCCCTCTATTTCGCGCTGATTCTCTTCACCTACAACAGGGCCGACCCCGGGTGGTCGCAGAGCGCCGAGGTTGTGCGAGTCGCCAACGGCGGCGGGCGCGCGGGTGCCTGGATTGCCGACCTGCTGCTCTTTCTCTTTGGTCGCTCGGCCTACTGGCTGGTCGCCTTGTGTGTCTTCTCGGTGCTCAACGGTTATCGGCGGCTCGAGGGACGGCCGACCGATCGCCGCAGCCTCTTCATTGCGTTGGCCGGCTTTGCCATCATCCTGCTCAGTTCGGCGGGCATCGAGTCGCTGCGCTTCTACTCCCGAGCGGCGGCCTTGCCCACGGTGCCTGGCGGAATGCTGGGCGATCTGCTGGGCCAGGGGTTATCGGTCGTGGCCGGGTTTACCGGGAGCACGCTCATCCTGCTCGTGGCCTGGGCGATCGGTTTGTCGCTCTTCATCGGTCAGTCGTGGCTCCATCTGCTCGAGTCTCTTGGTGAGCGCATCGAAGGTTGCTGGCTCGGCGTAGGTGCCTGGCTCGACACGCGGCGTGACCAGAAGGTCGGTGAGGCCGCGGCCGTCGAGCGCGAAGGGGTGGTGGCCGTCGAGAAGCGTCGCGTCGAAGAGGCGCCCCCAATCCGCATCGAAGTGCCGGTGGTCGAGATTCCCAAATCGGAGCGGGTCATCAAGGAAAAGCAGGTTCCCCTCTTTCTCGATCTGCCCGACACGCCGCTGCCGCCACTCGCGCTGCTGGATGAGGCAACGGCCGAACGCGAACCCGTCTCGGCAGAGATTCTCGAGGCAACCTCGCGGCTCATCGAGCGCAAGCTGAAGGAATTCGGGGTCGAGGTCACCGTTCTCGCGGCCTATCCCGGTCCGGTGATCACCCGGTACGAAATCGACCCGGCCACCGGCGTGAAGGGGAGCCAGATCGTCAATCTCGTGAAGGACCTTGCACGCTCGCTTTCGGTGGTGAGCATTCGTGTGGTCGAGACGATTCCGGGCAAGTCGTGCATGGGCCTCGAGTTGCCCAACGCGAGGCGCCAGATCGTGCGACTGTCGGAGATTCTCTCCTCCAAGGTCTATCACGACATGGCTTCGCCCCTCACCATGGCGCTTGGCAAGGACATTTCCGGACTCCCGGTGGTCGCCGATCTGGCCCGGATGCCGCACCTGCTCGTGGCCGGTACCACCGGATCGGGCAAGTCGGTGGCGGTGAATGCCATGATCCTGTCGCTGCTCTACAAGGCCGAAGCGCGCGATGTGCGCATGATCATGATCGACCCGAAGATGCTCGAACTGTCGATCTATCAGGATATTCCCCACCTGCTGGCCCCGGTCGTTACCGACATGAAACAGGCCAACCTCGCGCTTGCCTGGTGCGTCGGCGAGATGGAGCGTCGCTACAAGCTGATGTCCTGGGTCGGCGTACGCAACCTGTCGGGTTACAACACCAAGGTGGGCGAGTCCGAGAAGAACGGTGCGCCGCTGTTCGACCCGACCTCGCTCGAAACCGATGACCCGGTGCCGTTGGGCCGCATGCCCCATATCGTGGTGGTGATCGACGAGTTGGCCGACCTGATGATGGTGGTCGGCAAGAAGGTGGAAGAACTCATCGCCCGCCTGGCGCAGAAGGCGCGGGCGGCTGGCATTCACCTCATCCTGGCGACGCAGCGCCCCTCGGTCGACGTGATTACCGGCCTCATCAAGGCCAACATCCCGACACGCATCGCGTTTCAGGTGTCGAGTCGCATCGATTCGCGCACCATTCTCGATCAGCAAGGTGCCGAGGCCTTGCTGGGGCAGGGTGACATGCTCTACCTGCCGCCAGGCAGTGGTCTGCCCAACCGGGTGCATGGTGCCTTCGTGTCTGACGAGGAAGTGCACAAGGTCGTCGAATACCTCAAGCGTCAGGGTGAGCCCGATTACATCGAGGGGCTTCTCGACGGCAGTTCGCTGCTCGCTACCGAGGGGGATGGTGCGGCGGGCGGTTCGCCGGGGGATGCCGAGAAGGATGCGCTCTATGATCAGGCGGTCGAAATCGTCTTGAAGAGCCGTCGTGCTTCGATTTCCTTCGTGCAGCGCAACCTGCGCATCGGCTACAACCGATCGGCGAGGCTTCTCGAGGCGATGGAGCACGCGGGGCTCGTGTCCTCGATGCAGACCAACGGCAACCGCGACATCCTGGTGCCGGCCAAGGCAGGCGAATGAAGCACTGGTTGATCACCCGGTACGCCCGTCCCCGCGCCCTGGTGGCCGCATGGTTCGGCCTTGCAGCGCTCGTCGCGATGCCTCTTGCCCATGGCGGAGGGCTCGAGCAGCTCGATGCCTTCATGAAGCAGTCGCAGTCGATGCGGGCCGAATTTCGTCAGGTGATCACCGATCGGAATGGCAAGCGCACGCAGGATGCAAGCGGTACGTTCGAATTTGCTCGTCCGGGGCGCTTCCGCTGGGTCTATCTCAAGCCCTGGGTGCAGACCATCGTGGGCGACGGTCAGAAGGTCTGGCTGCATGATCCCGATCTGAATCAGGTCACGGTGCGCCGGCTGGACGCTGCGCTGGGCGCGACGCCAGCCGCGCTGCTCGCCGGCAACAATGATGCCCTGAAGGCTTTCGTGCTCGGCGAGGATGGATTGCAAGACGGTCTGGAGTGGGTACAGGCAACGCCACGCGATCAGGGCGCGTCTTTCGTACGCATTCGCATGGGCTTCAATGTCGGTGGTATTGCGGCGATGGAACTGGTGGATGGTTTCGGGCAGCGCACGGTGCTCACGTTTTCGTCAGTGAGCCGCAATCCGCGTCTGGACGCCGCTCTGTTCCGGTTCGTCCCGCCACGCGACGCCGATGTCGTCGGCGAGTAGCGGGCCCGGTGCGGTGGCCGATCTTTTCGGAACGGATCTGCAAGCGCCGAGCCGGAATGCCGACGCTGCACCGCTGGCCGAGCGCTTGCGGCCCCGATCGATCGACGAGATGGTCGGCCAGACCCATCTGCTGGGAGTCGGCAGGCCGCTGCGACTCGCGTTCGAGGCCGGCAGGCCGCACTCGATGATTCTGTGGGGGCCGCCTGGCGTCGGCAAGACGACGCTGGCACGGCTCACTGCGCGCGCGTTCGATGCCGAATTCATCGCGCTGTCGGCCGTGATGTCCGGGGTGAAGGATATTCGGGCTGCCGTCGAGGAGGCCGGACGACATCAGACTCGAGGGCGACGCACCATCGTCTTTGTCGACGAGGTACACCGGTTCAACAAGTCGCAGCAGGATGCCTTTCTACCGTATGTCGAGAGCGGGCTTTTCACGTTCATCGGGGCGACGACCGAGAATCCGTCGTTCGAAGTGAATTCGGCACTGCTCTCTCGGGCCTCGGTCTATGTGCTGAAGAGTCTCTCAGCCGATGATCTGGCAGCGCTTCTCGTGCGTGCGCTCGAGGCTGCGGCCGGCACGGTGGTGTTCGATGACGCAGCGCGTGATCGCATCATCGGTCTGGCAGATGGCGATGCGCGCCGATTGCTCAATCTGGTCGAGATTCTGCAGAACGCGGCGGGCGGGACGATGCGTAACCGCGTCGATGCAGCCTTCGTCGATGATGCCCTCTCGGCTAATCTGCGCCGCTTCGACAAGGGGGGCGATCTCTTCCACGACCAGATATCGGCCTTGCACAAGTCGGTGCGCGGATCGAACCCGGATGCGGCGCTGTACTGGTTCGTGCGCATGCTCGATGGCGGTGCTGATCCGCTCTATGTCGCTCGGCGGGTGATTCGCATGGCGGTCGAGGACATTGGTCTTGCCGACCCGCGCGCGCTCGACCTCGCGCTTGCCGCGGCCCAGACCTACGAGCGCCTGGGCTCACCCGAGGGTGAACTCGCGCTGGCGGAAGCGGTGATCTACATGGCGTGCGCATCCAAGTCGAATGCGGTCTACGTCGCCTATAATCAAGCACGCCAGTTCGTTGCTGCCGACGGCTCGCGTGAGGTGCCCTTGCGATTGCGCAATGCCCCCACGCGCCTGATGAAGGACCTCGACTACGGTCGCGGGTACCGTTACGCGCACGATGAGGAAGACGCCTACGCGGCAGGAGAGAGCTACCTGCCTGATGGCATGCGGGAGCCGCGCTGGTACCAACCGAGTGGTCGTGGTCTGGAGGCGCGCATTGCCGAGCGCCTTGACGGACTGCGTGCGCGAGACATGAAGGCCCGTGGTGGCGCGGATGATCCCGACGCGAGTATGCCCAATGACTGACAGGAACCCTGCCGATGCTTGACATCCAGTTGCTGCGATCCGACCTTGATCATGTCGCTGCTCGCCTCGCCGAGCGCCCCTTTGTTCTGGATACCCAGGCCTTTCTTGCGCTCGAGACCGAGCGCAAGGCGGTTCAGGTTGCGACTCAGGAGGGGCAGGCGCGACGCAATGCGCTCTCCAAGGCGATCGGTGCGGCGCGTGGCAAGGGCGAGGATGCTGCGGCACTGATGGCCGAGTCGAATGCGCTGGCTGCCGACCTGCAGTCGCTCGAGGCGAGGCTCACCGACATTCAGGCCCGGATGCAGGCCTTCATCGATCTCATTCCAAACCTGCCGCACGCGAGCGTACCGGCGGGCAAGGGTGCAGATGACAACGTCGAAGTGCGCCGGGTCGGTACCCCGCGCAGTTTCGACTTCACACCCAGAGACCACACCGACATCGGCACCGCACTCGGTCTGCTCGACTTCGAAGCCGGCGTGAAGATTGCCGGTGCCCGTTTCACGGTGATGAAGGCCGGCATGGCGCGCCTGCACCGTGCCATTGCCCAGTTCATGCTCGACGTCCACACCGGCGAGCATGGGTATGACGAAGTCTATGTGCCGTATCTGGTCAATGCGAAGAGCATGTATGGCACCGGTCAGTTACCCAAGTTCAAGGATGATCTCTTTGCGGTATCGCGGGGCGAACTGGGCGACTTCTATCTGGTGCCGACGGCGGAAGTGCCGGTGACCAATCTGGTGCGTGACACGATCGTGCCGGGCGAGCGTCTGCCGATGCGCATGGTGTGCCATTCGCCATGCTTTCGCAGCGAGGCCGGTTCCTATGGCAAGGACACGCGCGGCATGATCCGCCAGCACCAGTTCGACAAGGTTGAACTGGTGCAGATCGTTCATCCCGACGAGTCGCACGCGCTCCTCGAGGCCCTGACCCGACACGCCGAGAGCATTCTCGAGCGGTTGGGCCTGCCTTATCGCACGGTGGTGCTGTGCACGGGCGACATGGGGTTTTCCGCAGCCAAGACCTACGACATCGAGGTCTGGTTGCCCGGGCAGAGCGCCTACCGCGAGATCAGTTCCTGCTCCAATTTCGAGTCGTTTCAGGCGCGTCGCCTGCAGGCCCGTTTCCGCAGCGAAAAGAACCGTCCGGAACTCGTGCACACGCTCAATGGGTCGGGGCTGGCGGTCGGACGCACCCTGGTGGCGATTCTGGAGAACTACCAGAACGCCGATGGAACGGTCGATATTCCCGAGGCGTTGAAGCCCTACATGGGGGGGCTCGATCGTCTGGTGCCTGCCGCCTGATGCCGGCGCCCTGGCTCGGCGTCTGGCAGGTTCTTGCTTCAACCCGGTTGATGGTTCGAGGAGTGTCTCCTTGCTGAAGATGGTTGCCGAATGCATGCGCGTGAGTCTCGGTGCGATCGTCGTTGCGGTCTCGCTCCTGCCTCTTTCGCGGTACGCCGCTGCGGCCGATGCCTGGCCCAGTCGCCCGATCAAGGTGGTGGTCGGGTTCGGGCCCGGTGGGGCCAACGATCTGGTGGCGCGTGCGGTGGCCGAGGGCATGGCGCGCGAACTGAAGCAGACCGTCATTGTCGAGAACAAGCCGGGTGCCGGCATGACGCTGGGCGCCGACTTCGTCGCCAAGAGTGCGCCTGATGGGTACACCATCTTCACCGGCGCCGGGGGCATCATCACCAATCCGCTGATCCGGACCTCGATGCCGTACCGGGAGGGCGACCTCGTGCCGGTAGGCATGCTGGCGGTGAGCCCGTCGATCATCGTGGTGGCTGCCGATTCGCCGGTGAAGGATCTGCGCGAACTCATTGCCATGGCCCGTCAGCCGCGCGGCATCAACTTTTCCACTGCGGGAACGGGCAGTACTCCGCATTTCGTGGCCGAGATGCTCAAGCTGAAGTCCGACGGCGGCAAGATCGAGATCATTCCGTACAAGAGCGGGGCCGACGGCATGGTGGCAGTGCTCTCGCATCAGGTCGACGCGACGTCGGAGGCAAGCGTCGTCGTGATTCCACCGGTTCAGGGTGGCAAGCTGCGCGCCATCGCGTCCACCTGGGATCAGCGCATCAGCGCCTTGCCTGGTGTACCGACCGCCCGCGAACAGGGCTACCCCGACATCTTCATCGGCCACTGGTCAGGCATCTTCGCGCCACGCGGAACACCCGAACCCGTGCTCGAGCAGCTCAATCTGGCGATCCAGGCATCACTGACGAGTGCCTCCGTGAGGGCCCGCCTGGTACCGGTGGGCATCGAGCCCTTGCCCGGCAACCGTGCCGCCTTCTTGAAGTTTCTCGCTGACGAACGACGTCGACTGGAACCGATCGTCCGTGCGGCCGGCATGAAGGAAGACTGAGTCGGGGGGGGCAGCCGAGGCGCGGGTAGCCCCGCAAGGCTCTGCGACTGCTCCGATCAGGGTCTGGCCTGGCTCACGCGGACCACTGCCGCCATGGCGCTGTCGCCTGCTGCGCAACCGTGAAAGAGCCCGGTACCCCCACCGCGCAGGACCAGTTCCTCGATCAGTTCGATGATGGCCCGGAGACCCGTCGGGCCCTGGGGGTGGCCCCAGACGAGCGAGCAGCCGAAGTTGTTCATGCGCTCGAGGTCGAAGCCGGTCTCGCGCGAAAAGCAGATGTCGTTCACGGCAAAGGGGTTGTGCGACTTCACGCAGTCGATGTCAGCGATCGTGATGCCGGCCGCCGCCATCGCACGCCTGACCGCCCCGATCGGCGCTTCCGGCATGTGGGCAAGGTCGGTTCGCCACTGTCCGAAGCTCACCAGTTCGATTTCGATCGATGGGTCGAGTGAGAGCCCGCGAGCATGCTCACGAGTCGTGACCAGCGTGGCTGCGCTGCCATCGCCCGGGTGTGTCTGTGAGCCGAAGGTCACGCTCCCGCCATCACGCACCGGACGCAGGGCGGCGAGCCCCTCGCGCGTAGTGGCGTGAATGCCATCGTCTCCAGCGAGGGTTGTCTGCACCTTGCGCAAGCGGGCGTCCGGCACGTCGAAGGGCAGGGTCATGTAGCGCCGATGAAAGGCATGGTCATCGGCACAGGCTGCGTCGTACTGCTCGTAGCGGCGTAGCGTCACTTCGTGCTGCTCACTCATTGAAATGCCGTACTTGCGCGCCACGTTCTCGGCCGTGTCGACCATCGCATGGTGGCCCAGCGGGTCGTTCGAGAAGTTGTCGAGCACCCAGTCTTCGTGGCTGCCGGTGCCGCCAGGGCCGGCCGGAGCCGGAAAGTACAGGTGGGGGCCATTGGAGCACTTGTCGGCGCTGATGGCGAGAGCCACCGTGGCGCCGCCGTCGAGAATTTCGCGCGAGGCCATCTGCAGCATGCGCGCCGAGGTTGCGCAGGCCTGGTTGACGGTGGGGCCACCGACGTGCATCGCGCCCATCATGCCAGTGACCCAGGGCAGGCCATAGAAGCAGGTCTTCGATGGCACGGTGATCCCGAGTACACCCCAGTCGATGACCGATGTGTCGATCTTGCGTCGCGCCAGTTCGCGTCTGGCCACCCAGGCGCCGAATTCGAGCGGATGCAAGTGGGCAAAGGCGCCTTGCCAGCGGGCAAACGGGGTCGACCAGTAGGCTCCGTACGGTATCCAGGCACCTGCCATGCGCTCTCCCCCTCGATCGTCAGTGTGTCATGCCCTCGTCGTCAGCCAGCCGACAGTGGTTCCGCCCTGAGCTGACGGCCGGGGTGGGGCACCGTGCGACCCCGAGGGGTCGACAGCAGCGGGTTCCGAATTCCCCCCGATTGCGTGCGAGGGTAGCATAGCGCCCGTCACTCAGATGCAGGAGCCTGCGATGGGCCACAAGGTCACCCTCATGCCAAGCGGACATTCGTTCGATGTCCCCGAGGGCATATCCATTCTCACCGCCGGTCTCGATGCGGGTTACCTCATGCCCTACAGCTGCCGTGCGGCCACCTGCCGCGCCTGCCGTGGGCGAGTCATCGAGGGCAGCGTCGACTTTGGCGGGGCGATCGACTCCTACCTCAATGCCGAGGAGCGCTCGGCTGGCTATGCGCTCCTCTGTTCCGCCCGCCCGCTGGCCGATTGCGTGATCGAGGTGGCCGAACTCTCCTTCGTCGGCGCCAAGCCGCGCATGGTGCCCTGCCGGGTCAAGTCGATAGAGCGGCCTGCATCCGATGTCGCGGTCGTGGAGGTGCGACTGCCGATGAACGAGAACTTCATGTTCGCTGCCGGTCAGTACATCGACATCCTGCTGAAGGACAAGCGTCGACGCAGTTATTCGATCGCCACGGCGCCCTCGGCCGAAGGTGTCACGACACTGGAACTGCACATTCGTCACATGCCGGGCGGGGCGTTCACTGACCATGTGTTCGGTGCCCTCAAGGTGGGCGAGATCCTGCGATTCGAAGGGCCGCTGGGCACCTTCTACCTGCGTGAGGACAGTGACCGGCCCATCGTGCTGCTCGCGAGTGGTACCGGCTTTGCGCCTCTCAAGGCCATCGTGGAACACACGATCGCGCGAGGTATCCGTCGGCCGATGACGCTCTACTGGGGTGCCCGGGTCAGGGCCGATCTGTACATGCACGAACTGGCCGTGCGCTGGGCTGCCGAGATCCCCGGGTTTCAGTACATCCCCGTGCTTTCCGAGGCGACACCGGCCGATGCCTGGACCGGGCGAACCGGGTTCGTGCACCGGGCGGTCATGCACGATCTGCCCGATCTCTCGGGGCATCAGGTTTATGCCTGTGGGGCCCCGGTCATGGTCGATGCTGCCCGGCGCGACTTCACCACGCAGTGCGGCTTGCCCGAAGCCGAGTTTCTCGCAGATTCCTTCATCACCGAGGCCGATCGCGCCCGACACTGACAACCCCAGGAGACCATCATGCAGATTGACGACGTCCAGGACGCAGCCTTTGCCCCCGACAACAAGCAGTCTGTGGTGCGTGGCGAGATCCTCTCGCACGGCACCCTCGAGTGCTACAGCCTTCAGAAGTCACGCGTGTTCTACGAAGAGTTTCTCGGACTCGAGTGCGTGCGCCATGCACGGCCGGCGATGGCGATCCGGTGCGGCATGAAGTTTCACATCGTGTGCGTCGAAGTGGGTGATGCGGTGCACCCGTGCTCGGTACTCAATCACTGGGGTATCGATGTCTCCAGCGAGGCCGAGGTCGACCGGGTCTGGCAAGCCGCCCAGGATCTGAAGGACAAGTACGGCATTCGCCAGGTGCTCGACAAGGTGAAGCAGCACGGCGTGTATTCGTTCTACCTGGAAGATTGTGATCACAACTGGTGGGAAATCCAGCACTACGACGGGTTCCAGCACCAGGACATGTTCGATTTCGGCGACCGGTTCTCGATGGACGAGGACTCCGATATCCACAATCTGGCCGAACTGCAGATCAAGACCTCGGCCTGAATGCCCCGGCCCGGGTACCGGCCTCTTTCCGGTCGTTGGAGCGAAAGAGGCTGGCCCGGCCCGGCCATGAGCCAGGCGATGCCGCTCGGGATGCCCTCAGCGCCCCGAGGTCTCAGGGCGCTGGCGAAGCACGGCCAGTTCTGCAGCGAGGGTGATCGCTCGCTCCATCACTGACGAGCGGGCATGACCCTGCCAGGCGATGTCGTAGGCGGTCCCATGGCCTGCTGTCGTCCGGATGATCGATGTGCCCGCAATCACCGTGACGTAGCCGTACCGTTTCAGCGGAATCACGCCCTGATCGTGGTACATGCCGACGATGCCATCGAACTCACCCTGATCGGCGGCCCAGTAGAGGCTGTCGGAAGGTTCGGGGCCTCGCACGTCGATGCCCTGTGCACGCAACCGTTCGACCACCGGAATCACTTCCTCGATTTCCTCGCGGCCAAAGAGGCCGCCATCACCGGCATGCGGGTTCAGACCGGCAACGCCGATGCGCGGGTGCTCGATCTTCCACAGCTCGCGGAGCGACTTGTCGGCGATGCGGATCACGGTTTCGATGTTCGCCTGGGTCACCCGATTGATGGCCTCGCGCAGCGAAACGTGCGAACTCACCAGATAGACCCGCGACCTTCCCCCGACCAGCACCGTGAAGTAGGTCGAGGCGTTGCACATCTCGGCATAGATGTCGGTCTGGCCCGAGTACTGCACATGTCCGGCTGCATGCATCGACTCCTTGTTGGTCGGACCTGAGGCAACCGCTGCAATCTCGCCGCGGTTGGCCAGTTCGGCCGAGCAGCGGATGGCCTCCACGAAGGCACGTCCGCAGGCGGCATCGACCCCGCCGCGTCGATAACTGCCCGGGGGCAGATTGGCCAGATCGATCATGTCGATGATGCCCGGCTCGTATCGCGCGTCAGCCACGCGTGCTACCGGTCGAAATCGAAGGGGGGCATCGATCAGGCGTCGCGCATCCTCCATCACCCCTGCATCGCCGATGAGCAGCGGGCGGCATGCGCCCAGCACGGCGGGTGCACAGAGCGAGCGGGCGACGATCTCCGGACCGATGCCGCCCGCATCGCCCATGGTGATGCCGACGATCGGCAGTTGCGTATCAGTGCTCATCAGGGTCTTCCCTTTTCGTGGTCCGGTGCGCTGCGCCGCCAGGTGTCCTCGTCCATCGCCAGGGCTCTCGCGAAGCGTGCAGGTTCCGATTGTTCCGGTACCGCCGGCAGCCTGAATTATCATGCACCTCGCAGGGCCATGTGACGGCACATTGCCCTTTGAGGAGAACTCCCGATGCCCAAGGTCATCATCCAGAGCAGTCAGGCTCCGGTTACCGGATTTACCACTGGCAAGCCATCGCCCCTTGCGCAGGCGATTCGAGCCGGCGACTTCATCTACGTGTCGGGCCAGGGTCCGCTCGACCCGGTGACCCGCCAGGTGGTGTCTGATGATGTGCGCGAACAGGCGCGCGCCGTGCTTGCCAACATCAAGACTGTCCTCGAAGCGGGTGGTGCAGGCATTGCCCATATCGTGAATGTGAGGGTCTCGTTGCGTGATACCGCCGATTTCGCTGCGTTCAACGAGGTCTTCACCGAATGGGTCGATGGTGAGAAGGTGACTCGCACCTGCGTCGGCGCACTGCCTCACCGCAGCGGGGTCAAGGTCGAGGTCGACTGCGTCGCGTACCTGGGCTGAACCCGTGTTCGACCGGGCACTCGGGCGATGTTCCGGCGGGGGCGTGACGGGTTGCAGACCCACGCCATGCTTGCGGCCTGTCAAGGAGTGCGGTGCCTGGCAGGCATAGGCTGAGTCCTGCCGTCGTGTGCCATTCGGGCGCTCAAGGGGCACGCAAGGACATTGCAATGAATGACAGCGCGATGAACGACAGTGCAGGGGTCGAGACCGCCGAGGTGGTGAGAGTGATCGATGAGTACAGTCTCATCGACAGCGAGTCTTATCAGCGAACCTATCGCGCCGGTTCCATGCGCTTGCCTGGCCACTACATCGTGCGCTGGCTCGATCGGGGTGGGGTGACTGGCGCGTATGATGAGAGGGCGCTGTGGCTGGGGCCATACTCGGCCCGTTCGGCTGCCGAGCGCATGATCGAATTCGAATCGGGGCGTCTCGCGACGTCACCGACCCGAACCGCCGGCGTCTCAACGACCCATGCACCATCACGTCAGGTTGCGCTCCTTGGATCAGCCCCGCATCGTCACGCTGACGCTCAATCCGACGCTTGATGCGGAGACCGAGGCGCCTTCGGTCCAGCCGATCCACAAGATACACACCAGCGCCGAGCGGCTCGAGCCCGGTGGTGGTGGCATCAATGTGGCACGCATGGTCCTGACACTCGGGGGTGACGCGCTGGCGCTGATTCTCGCCGGCGGATCGACGGGGCGCGAACTCGAAGCGCAACTCGATCGGCTCACGGTGCCCTGGCATTCGGTCGAGATCGAGCACCGAACCCGCATGTGTCTCACGGTGATCGATCGATCGACCGGGCTCGAGTACCGCTTCGTGCCGCAGGGCCCGGCCATCAGCGCGTCCGAGTGGCAGGCAGCCCTGGCACTCATTGGCGCGACCCGTGGCGAGTGGCTGGTGGCCAGTGGCAGTCTTCCCGCGGGCGTGCCGGTGGATGCGTACGCACAGGTGGCTCGACTGGCTGCCGGTTGCGGCCTGCGCTTCGTCCTCGATACGTCCGGTCAGGCGCTTGCTGCGGCGCTGAGGGTCGGTGGCGAATCTGCTCTCGGGGGCGACGGTGCGCCGCTCATCGAACTCATCAAGCCCAGCCTGCGCGAACTGGAAGAACTCGCCGGCCGGAGCCTGCCGACAACGCCTGAGCGGATCGAGGCGGCGCGCTCGCTGGTCAGCGCCGGCGTGGTGCGCCGTGTTGCCGTCACGCTCGGTGAGGCCGGCGCCTTGCTGGTCGATGCCCATGAAGCCATCTCGCTGGCCGCACCCCCTGAACCCGTGCACAGTGCGGTCGGTGCGGGCGACGCCTTTCTCGCCGGATTCGTCCTCGCGCTGGCGCGTGGCGAGTCGCCGCGCCATGCGCTTGCCTGGGGGGTCGCGGCCGGTGGCGCGGCGGTGGCTGCGACTGGTGCGCGCCATGTCGAGCGCGGTGCGGTCGAGGCTCGTTACGGACACCTGCTCGAAACCGAGCCGACGCTGCGCTGAAGGGCCGGCACCGCCGGCCGGCGAGGGTCAGCCTGCCCACTGCACGCGAACGCTGATGTCGTCTTGTCCATAGGTCATCTGCAGATGGCCGTGGTGCGCGGCGCGCAGCGCCTGCCCGATGCGCCGCGGTACGTGAAGGTCGGTGGTCGTTATGTCGATGCGTTCGGGTGTTTCGACGATGTCGATGATGCGCTGGAGCGGGTGCTCGGCCATGGCGCGCGCTGCTTCGTGGCGGATGAGGGCCAGTACTTCGGCCCGATGTCTTTCGACCGTAGGTCCGACCAGGGTGAGAAATCCGGCGGGCTGGTGGTCACGGACGCGCCGACAGGCCGGGCAGAGCGTCGGGTGCGATGTTGGCTGGTGCGTTGCAGCGGTGCCGGAAACGCCGGCCCCTTGTGCCGCGTCTTTCGACCCCTTGATCCAGGCCCAATGCCCGTGGATGAAGCGGGCTCCGCATTGGGTGCATGTCGCGCCGAGCGGCAGTTTGGCATCGGCCCGGTAGGGGTCATGGGCAGTGTCATCGAGTATGCGGCGCCCGAATCGGTGAACGCCTCCGGGCTGGGTCGAGGGGACCGATGCCTTGCGTGAAGGGCTCATGATCAGGCCCCTCCGCTGCGGCGGCGCGTGTGGCGAGTGGCGCCATTGATCAGCAGGTGATCGATATCGGCCTCGGCCTGCAACCAGTCCTCGACGTCATGGCCGTCGGCATAGCCTCGCTCGGTGTAGCGGCGGTAGGCAGCGTCGCTGATCAGCCGGTAGCGCAGGTCGCTGTCAAGCCCGTCCTGCGAACCTTCTGCAAAGGGCTGGTCGAATCCGCTCGGGTCGGATTCCGGCGTGATCGTGCCATTGCCGCTGCTCGCCAGAATCGGAATGCTGCGTGGATGCTGCAGTTCATGCCGAAGCCCTGGTGAGGGTCTTGCGACGGGTGTGCGTGTTGCCATGGGTCTTGCTCCTCGATTCCGGCCTGCGCCTCGCCATGGGGCGCAGGCGTCGTACGGCGCTTGCCGCGGTAGCCTCCATGCTGCATCGGGCGCATGGTGGTACGTTGACTTTTGGCAAGGGCAGCGTGGCTGGCTTCAATAGCATCGAGCCTTCCAACACACTGCAATGAGGAGCCCACCATGGCTGGACTTGTGCGAACCGATCCCCTTGTCGATCTGGAGCGTTTTGATCCTTTCAGGCGTTTTGAAGATCTCTTTGGCGGCAGTCGTCTGCGCTCGCTGCTGCGCGATCAGGGGGATGCGCCCTCGATCCGGATGGACGTGAGCGAGGATGACAACTGTTACCGGGTCAAGGCCGAGATCCCCGGCGTCAAGAAAGACGACATCCGTGTCTCGATCGACGCGAACGTCGTCTCGATCAGCGCCCAGGTGCAGGCCGAAAAGGAGGAAAGGAAGGGGGCGTCGGTGATCTGCAGTGAACGCAGCTTTGGTGCTCAGACCCGCAGTTTCTCGCTTCGCCACGATATCGACTCGTCGAAGACGAGCGCGAAGTATGTCGATGGAGTACTCGAACTCGTGCTGCCCAAGCTGGGTAATGGTGCGGTGCGCGAGATCACCATCCAGTAGATCCGGCTGTGCCGGATGATCCCGCCGATCCGGCGGGTGCACGACCGCAGGGCGGGCTTCGCGGCCCGCCCTGCTTCCCGGAAACAGCCTGCCAGCCGGTCAGGCTACGGTCATGCGATCGTTGACCGCGGTCACCCCGGGGGTCGACCAGGCCGCCTGCACCGCGATGTTGCGTTCGTGCAGGCTCTCGATGTTGCCGGTGATCGTGACCCGGCTGCCATCGACATTCACCATGAGACTGCGCGCTTCGAGTTCGGCCTGTCGCTTGAGCGCCGACTCGATCAGCCCGCGCACCGACGCACTGTTCACCGGTGCGGGTGTCACCGTGACGAGATTGGTGACGCCCACGACACCGGAGAGCCGCCGCACGTCGCGCACCGCTGCCTCCTGCTGGTAGCGGTAGGTTACCTTGCCGGTGAGCGTGACCCAGCCTCGCTCCACCTTGACGTGGATATCGGAAGAGGGCACCAGATCGTCCCATTGCA
Organism: Pseudomonadota bacterium; assembly: GCA_947455195.1. Taxonomy (GTDB): domain Bacteria; phylum Pseudomonadota; class Gammaproteobacteria; order Burkholderiales; family SG8-39; genus CAIXPL01. Next base: position 130,070 of record CANGMI010000005.1, read on the forward strand.
GCATGCGCACGGCGCGCTCGGCAATCTCCTCATCGGTGCGTTTCTTGTCGCTCGGCAGGCGAACTTCCACCGTTTCGGCGATGGCTCGCACGCCTCGCACACGCCCCACCGCGCGCTCGGCTGCGATCTTCTGGGTGTGGCTTGCGACATGGCCGGAGAGCGTGACGACACCGTCGTGGGCAGTCACGCCGATATGGGTTGCATCGACACTGGGTTCGAACGCGAGTTCTTCCTCGACGAGACGACGCAGTTCGGAATCGCTGATGATCATGGAGGGCTCCTGACAGGAAAGTGAGGGGAACGAGGCACCGTCGCGCGGCTTGTTGCGCGCGGGAGGGCACCGTCCCTGCATCCTCACAGAAGCCACCCGACAGGCCTTGAGGACCATCAACCGGGACCGGCGGGCAGGCGCAAACCGCTATCATCCGTGCCTGGGTGACCCCGGACGGGTCGTCGCGAGGAGATGCCGTTGGACGCGCAGAAGAAACCGAATTTCATCGTCTTCATCACCGATCAGCACCGAGCCGATCACCTCGGGTGCTACGGCAATCCGATCGTGCGCACGCCCGTGATCGACAGTCTGGCTGATCGCGGCTGGCTCTTCGATGAATTCCACGTGGCCACGCCCATCTGCATGCCCAACCGCGCCTCGATCATGACCGGCCGATTGCCCTCGCGCCATGGCGTGCGCCACAACGGCATCGAACTCTCGCATGATGAGCGCACGCTGCCGCAGCACCTGCAGGAGGCTGGCTACACCACCTTGCATGTGGGCAAATCGCACCTGCAGAACATCGAGACCAAGCCAGGTCAGTATCCGCGTGAGGGCGAGGCACGCCGTGCGCCGGCCGCGCGTCGCGAAGGGCCGGGCGAGCATGGACAGGAAATGTGGAAGCGCTGGGAAGATGACCCTGCGTGGGACATCGCCACGCCCTATTACGGGTTTGATACGGTTGATCTGTGCATTCATCACGCCGATGACGAGTACGGCCACTGGCGCCGCTGGATCCGGACCCGGCACGCCGATGCCGATGCGCTCATCGGCCCTGAAAATGCCACGCCAGCGCCCGAGTACGAACTCACCCGCTGCCGTCAGGCCTGGCGCACTCGAGTGCCGGAAGAAGACTATCCGACGGCCTGGATTGCTGATCGCGCCATCGATCGCCTGCGTGAGGTGGCCCGGGGCGACAAGCCGTTCTTCCTGCACTGCTCGTTTCCCGATCCGCACCACCCCTATACGCCGCCGGGCCGCTACTGGTCGATGTACTCACCCGACGATGTTCCTGCGCCCCCCTCGTTTCATGCCGAACACAGCAACCTGCCGCCCAGCGTGCAGTGGCTCCGGGATCAGCGAGCGGCAGGCACCGCGGTGAAGAACACGCAGGCGCTCTTTGCCTGCAGCGAACGTGAGGCGCGCGAGGCCATTGCCCTCAATTACGGATCGATCAGTTTCATCGACGATTCGATCGGGCGTGTGCTCGCCGAATTGAAACGGCTGGGGCTCGACGAGAATACCGTGGTGATCTTTACCGCCGACCATGGCGACTACATGGGAGATCACCAGATGCTTCTGAAGGGACCCGTGCACTACCGCGGGCTCATTCGCATTCCCTTCATCTGGCATGACCCGGTGCGACCTTCCGCCGGCGTCTCGGCAGCGCTCACCCAGTCGATCGACATCGCGCCCACGATCCTTGACCGCGCCGGCATCATCGAATGGAACGGGGTTCAGGGGCGATCGCTTCTTCCCTTGATGGCCAGCGACGAGGCCGCGCGGGGTCGCGCCGCGCGAACCGACCTGCTCATCGAAGAGGAAGGGCAGCGCTACTACATGGGTTTTCCAGCACGCGTCCGGATGCGTACCTTGCGCGACGCGCGCTACCGACTGTCGGTCTACGACGGCGTGTCCTGGGGCGAACTCTACGATCTGGCATCCGATCCGCTCGAGACGCACAATCTGTGGGATGAGCCATCGGCCGCGGGTGTTCGTGCCTCGATGACCGAGCGCATGGCGCGCGCCATGATCGACATGGCCGAGACGAGCCCTTATCCCGACCGGATCGCCTGATGCGAGTGCGCGCACCTTTCCGTCTCGCCGGGTATCTCGCGGCAGCGCTCATGGGCGGCCCGACGCTGTTGCTCGCGCTCGGGCTGGGGCTGGGGCTTTCGCCCGCCTGTTTCGCCCAATCGGGCGCGGGTGCTGCCCGTGCGCTGGTGCTCGTGGTGCCGTTCTCGGCCGGCGCTGCCAACGATGTGCTCGCGCGCATCCTCGCGCCATCGCTCAAGGAGGTCTTCGGAGCGGTTGTGGTCGAGAACCGTCCGGGTGCCGATGGTGCCATCGGTGCGATGGCTGTCCTCAACGCGGCGCATGACGGTCGCACCGTACTGGTGGTACCGGACCAGATGCTGATCTCGGCAGCTTCGGGGCAGGCAACGAGCTACGACTTCATGCGCGATTTCGTGCCGGTGGTTCACACCAACAACCTGCCGTTCTTTCTCGTCGTGAACCCCGAGGCACTGCCGGCTTCGAGCGTTGGTGATGTGGTGCGCACCCTGCGGGCGAATCCGGGCAAGTACAGCTACGGCTCGGCAGGCAATGCCGCCCCTCACCACCTGGCGGTACAGATGCTCGCGCGGTCAGAGCATCTCGAGGTGGTGCATGTGCCTTACAAGGGCATGGGGCAGGGTATTCCCGACCTGCTGGCTGGTCGCATCCAGTTCGTGATTACCGGCTTGCCGGCGGTCAGCGCGCATGTGAAGGAGGGGCGCCTGCGGGCGCTGGCCACCGTGGGGAGCCGCCGGGCGCAGTTACGACCCGATCTGCCGACCTTTGCCGAGTCTGGCGTCGCTGGCGTGCGCATGGACACCTGGCAGGGGCTCTTCGTGCCCACCGGCTCACCCCGCGCGATGATCGATCAGGTGAACCGGGCGGTGAATGCGGCGCTTGCGCGCCCCGACGTGCGCGAGCAGATGGCATCGCAAGGCATGGACGCGGCTGGCGGTACGCAGGAGACCTTTGCCGAAACGGTACGTGCTGACATGGCGCGGTATCGGGAGTTGATGCGGGCCATCACCCTGTAGGCAGGCTGGGAGGGCCTTGAAAGTCTGGTGCGGTCCCTGTAATGCAGTTACGTTTCTACAGAATGCGGAACAGGCGAACTGTCCATGACGGTCGTGTCCTTGTTGCCTGCCTCGCCGTGTCTTGCTGGTGCAGCCGGGTCGCTGATCTCTTTGCAGGTCAGGGCCGGCCGGGCAAGCCAACGTCGGATCGACGTCAGGCCAGTTCGAGTATCGCTCTCGCCTCATCGACGCTTGCCGGCCGCTCGCCGATGGCCTCGATGATGTCCACGGCCCGCGCAACCAGCGCTGCATTGCCGGGCGCGAGTACGCCTTGTGCGAGGTACAGGTTGTCTTCCAGCCCCACCCGCACATGGCCACCGAGCACGACCGCCTGGGCCACCATCGGGAACTGATGGCGTGCGATACCGAAGCTCGCCCACAGGGCGCCGGGTGGCAGATCGTTCTTCATGATCACCATGGCTTCGGTGGAGGCAGGGGCACCCCAGGGCACGCCCAGACACAACTGGAAGAGCGGTTTGCCAATGATGAGTCCGCGCTCGACCATGTCGCGTGCGTGGCGTACGTGGCCGAGGTCGAACACTTCGAGTTCGGGCTTCACGCCTGAGGAGCGGATGAGTTCGGCCATGCGCTCGAGCGTGCGTGGCGTATTCACGAAGGCGTTGCCTGGCCAGTTCATCGTGGCCACATCGAGGCTGCAGATGTCGGGCTTCAGGGCAAGCACATGCTCCACCCGCTTCTCGGGCGTGGCGAGAGTCGTGCCTGCATCGCCCACTTTCGGGTCGGCCTCGGACGAATTGAAGCGGGCCCCGGCACCGGTGGTGAGGTTGATGAGCACCGCCGTACCACTGGCCCGGATGCGCTCGACGACTTCGCGATAGTGTTCGAGTGCCATCGAGGGCTTGCCAGTGGCCGGATCGCGCACGTGGATGTGGACCACGGCCGCCCCTGCGCGCGCTGCTGCGATGCACTCGCTGGCAATCTGCTCCGGGGTAACGGGCACGTTGGGGTTCTGCCTGAGCGAGTCGCCAGCACCGGTGACCGCACAGCTGATGATGACGGGGCGTGCCATTTCAGCGACTCAGGTCCCGGTACGCGCGGCGCTGCGAGTCTCTGCCGCAATCGCCGCATTGACGCGCGGCATGACCTCGGTGGCCATGAGTTCCATCGAGCGGCAGCCCAGTTTCTGGTCGACCCAGTCCATGCCGGCGTAGACAATCTCGCCAAAGTCACCGACCTGCTCGCGCAGCGCGAGAATCTGATCGACCACGCTGTTCACCGAACCGTGGATCACCAGGCGATCCATCACGAAGTCATGGGTCAGCTCTTCGTCGGGCTGGTCGACGCGCTCCTTGAACACGACATGGCGCTTGCCCTTGGTGAGCTTGTACTGCAGTTGCTGGTAGTAGAAGCGGTAGGGACTGTTCGTATCCTCTCGCCCGTAGCGCCGCGCCGTGCTGTCATCGTCGGCCACGAAGATGGTGCGGGCAACGCGCCAGTCGGCCGTGGAGGCGACCTTGCCAGCCTTGGCCTTGCCCTCGGCAAAGTTGGCCCAGTGTGAGGGCAGCCAGTGCGGCAGCAGGAAATTGGCCGACAGTGGATGGAAGTCACGCTCACCCATCGCGATCACGCCCTTGGAGTGCGGCGCAACCACGGTGCCCACCACTTCGGGACGCGGGCTCTGGAAGGGCTTCGGAATCATGCCGGTGCCCACTGCCGTGTTGAGCGTGGTGCGGGTGGTCACCGGGAAGCGGTTGCCGGGAAAATCGATGTCATACGGAGGCTCGCGCTCCCAGATCGCCAGAATCACGTCGATGGCGTCGGCAAACATCTTGTTGCGGTCTTCACCGAGGATGCCCAGCGCCTCGGCATCGGAGGCGAGCGCTCCGGGGCTTACGCCGAAGATGAAGCGACCGCGCGCCAGGTGATCGAACATCGCGGCTTGTGCGGCGATGAGGACCGGGTGCATGTGCGAGAGGTTGGATGTGCCGGTACCCAGCCGGATCGACTGCGTCGAGTGGATGAGGGTGGCGAGGAACATCATGCTGTTGGTGACACTCTCGGCCTTGTCGGTGAGGTGTTCACCCACGAAGGCGTCGTGAAACCCGAGCTTGTCGGCGAGGATGATGGCCTCGCGGTCTTCACGCAGTGTCTCGGTGTAGTCGCGGTGGAGTGGATGCAGCGGCATCGTGAAGTAGCCAAGGCGCATGGGGATCTCTCGGGCAGTGGGTGGGGTATGAGCGCAATCAGTCGCTGCCCCTGCGCAGTCTCGGTTGGAGGGCGCGCAAGGGGCAACCGGCCAGCATGAAGGACGTCTGTCAGTCGAAGGCAAGCCGCGCGTCGGATGCAATCTTACGCAAGGCCGCGGTTTCCGTGCGAACCTGTGCAGGCACTGCCTCGGGCGAGCCGCCTGCCGTGGTGATGCCCAGGCCTGCAAAACGGGCCTTGAAGTCCTCATCGGCAATCGCCGTGTTGATGGCGGCATTGACCTTCATCTGGATGGCCGGGGGAAGTCCCGGCGGGCCGAAGACCCCGATCCAGTATGTGAGATCGAACCCCGCGAGGCCGCCCTCCGCGATGGTGGGCGTCGACGGGAACCGCGGGTCGCGACTGCGGCTTGTGGTGCCAAGGAAGCGCACCTTGCCCGAGTCGATGAAGGGCCTGGCGGCACCATCGAAGGTGACCTGGCAGACCCCTGCAATCACATCCTGCATGGCGGGGGCGGTGCCCTTGTAGGGCACGTGCACCATGTCGACCCGCCCGAGCATCTTCATCAGTTCACCGGCGAAGTGAACGCCGCTGCCGGTGCCCGAGGTGGCGTAGTTGATACGCCCCGGATTGCGCCGTGCGTAGTCGATGAACTCGGTGATGGTGTTCGCAGGCACCGAGGGGTGAACGACCATCTGCAGGCCGTAGGTGCCCACCAGCGAGATCGGCGTGAAGTCCCGGATCGGGTCGTAGGAGAGGCTCTTCTCCGTGACCGCCATGTAGGTGTGCGTGCCGTTGGTCGTGTAGAGCAGGTAGTAGCCATCGGCGGGTGCGCGGGCGATGAGTTCGGCGCCGATACGGCCGCCACCTCCCGGCCTGGACTCGAGAACCCAGGGTTGACCCAGCACGCGACTGACGCGCTCTGCCAGGAAGCGGCTCGAGATGTCGGAGAAGCCGCCTGCGGCGTAGGGGACGATGACTCGAACTGGCCCTGTCGGGTAGTTCGTGCTGCGCACCGCAGGGTCAGGGTCAGCGGCGCAGGCGAGGGGTGCGAAGCAGGCAGCGAATCCCGACAGGACGGCAGACACCCGCATCAAGCTCCATCGTCGCCGGGCGCCGTCCGATGATGGGCCTGCGCTCCGCGGTTGTCTCGTCATGAACACGGCGTCTTGTCCCCCTTTTCCATGCGGGTGCGAGGTTAACGGAAAACACGGACCGGTTCAGTTGAGGCGCTCGCCCGGGATGCCGGGACCGCATCGTGTGCCAGGGGGCTTGGGTATCTCGCGAAAAGACGGTAGAATCTCAGGCTCTGCGGTGCCTGACCATGGCGCTGCAGATCGCCTGGGTTACCGGGCAGCGCCGGTGCTGGCACCGCGCGGGAAGAGCAGGGCCACGGAGAGGTGGCAGAGTGGTCTATTGTACCGCACTCGAAATGCGGCGTACGGAAACGTACCGTGGGTTCGAATCCCACCCTCTCCGCCAAGCAAAGTTACTTCAAGTGTTCAATCTTTGAACTGCTGCCGACAAGCTTTTGATCTGATTGACTTTTTCTCGGTCACCTCCTGACCAGAGCTTGAAGATAGTCCCTTCATACAGGGGCTTCAGTACGATCGAGACGCTGTTTTTTTCAGGGCCACCTGACTGGGTGAGTTCGAAAAAATCTATCTAGAACAATGGGTTACGAGACTGGGTCGTGCCCCTCGTTACCGTATTGCCGCAAAAAGTTCAGGAGCTTTTGCGGAAATTCATGATCCATGCGGGGTTCGGGCGGTGGGGATTCGAAAATTCAAGTTCTGCGATCGCTAGGGCAGACGACTCTCATCGGCCAGTTCCTGCCATTCGCGACCGGCGGCCTCACGGCCAGCTGATCAGTTTGGCGCGGGACGGGACTAAGCGGACTGGCGCCTTGCGCGACTGGCAAGGACAGCGGCCGGTCCCAACGTGGCAACTGCCCGGGTCCAGTCCAGCCGCCTCTGCAACTTGACAATTTTTAGGCGGGAAGCGAAATTTGGCTTTCTCGCCAAAAAATCTCAAATCCCTATGGCCGAAGAACTCGTGTTCCATCGCCCCAGCTACGCCCAGGCGCTGGTGCAGCAACTCCTGAAGCCTGGCCCATTGGACCAGGGACTACGCTCCGGCGTGTTTCTCTCGGGGATCCGGCGTATCGGCAAGACGACCTTCATCCGGCAGGACTTCGTCCCGGCGCTCCTCGACCACGGGGCTCTTGTGCTGTACGTGGACCTATGGACGGACCGCTCGCGCCCGCCGATGGCGCTCGTACAGGAGGCAGTGCGCGCAGCGGCCTCCGAACTCGAGCAACCCACTTCTACGCTGCTGCAGAAGCTGCGCCGGGTCAAGGGAGTGAACTTTGGCGCAGCAGGCATCAGCTTGGGCTTCCAACTGGACGGTCTGGGAACGCCTGGCGGCGTCACCCTCGCAGAAGTCTTCGTCGAACTGGTCCGTAAGGCCCAGGGCGACGTCGTGCTCGTGATCGACGAGGTGCAACAGGCCATGGCCAGCCAGGATGGCCAAGACATGCTCTTCGCCTTGAAGGCGGCCAGAGACATGGTCAACACCGCAACCGATCTCCCCGGCCGACTGCTGATCGTCGGGACGGGCTCGCACAAGTCTCTGGTGACGGACATGGCGACACGGCGCTCCCAGGCGTTCGCTGGCGCTCACACGGCCTCCTTCGAGCCGCTGAGCAAGGACTACGTCGAGTGGTTCCTGAACCGTGTCGCCGCGGCCGGGCTGGCCGTGCCTTCACTGCAGGCGGGTTTCTCCGGTTTTCGCGACATGGGGAGCCGACCGGAGGAGCTGACGAAGGCCGTACGGCAGTTCCAGGACGAAGTCGCCGCGGGACGCGGAGCGGATGCCGACGCGGCATTCGCCACCATCTGCGCCACGTTGGCCACCGCGGCGGCCGAACTCGACATCCAGTCGATCGAGGACGCTGGTGAGTTGGCCGTTCTCGCCTTCTCGCGAATCGCGGCCGGCCAGGGCCGTGGTCTCTATGCCGCCGATACGCTGACGTCATTCAGCGAGTCGCTGCGAAGAGAGATCTCCGCCAACGACATGACACCGGCGATCGACAAGCTCGTCGCCGCCAACCTCATCGTTCGCAAGGGCCATGGAAACTTCGACATCGCCGACCCGTTCGTGAAGCAAGTCTGGTTGCGGCACGCGCAGATGCGCCAGACGCTGATCCGCGCGTCCGGATCGCAAGGCACTAAAGCGACGCACGACACCTGATCTTCAGCGTCGCGAAGTAGTACTTAGCCTGAGCAGAGGCGCCCCCCTCTGCGCCTTCAGAGGCCAAGAGTCCGACGACCCGTCGCGCTTGGGGCTGTCCGCTTCGTGGCCTCGAAATCTGCGATCGATATGTCTGAGATGGCTCGGAAGCCGACCCAGGACGGCGATAAGTTCAATCCCCGTCGCCACCAAAATCCAGCACCCTCAGAGCCTGAGCAAGTTAGTACTACAGACCCTCCTGCCCCGGCCATTGAACGATTGAGTTGCCGATGGGCTCTTATTCCGATTCAAACCCGTGGTTCGTAAATGGGGTTCACCCCCGCATCCCACTCGCGGGTTCAGGGGCAGCAGGATTCGGTCGACAAGAACGATCCCTGGGCTGAAATCGCTGGCTGAAGATCAGATTGATGACTGATTGATCCGCAGCATCAGTGTCATGGGATGTGCGGGCGACGCCTTGAAACCGTAGTACTCGTAAAACTGGCGGGCACGATCGTTCAGTGCATGCACGAGCATGGCTCGCACACCTGTGTTTTGCGATACCAGTACACAGCGCCGCAGCGCATCCTGAAGCAAGGCTGCCCCCAGTTTCATTCCTTGCGCTCGGGCATCGACAGCCAAACGGGCCAGAACCATCACTGGAATCGGGTCGGGCATGTTCTGACGAATGGACCGGGTAGCGTCTTGGTGCGCGACGGCACCTGCAGCCAAAGCGTAGCAGCCCATGACCTCACGCTCTGGGGTCGTGACGACGAACGTGCGGCTGGCACCACTGGTCTGGTTGCCCAGAGCGCGGCGTTTGAGCCACTCGTCGAGCGTCGATTCGCCACAGGCGAATGAACTGACTTGGTGATCGGGTGACAACGACTCCGGGGCACGCAAGTTCATGCGCCAACTTTCCAGGGGGCCTTGACCGCCAGCAAGCGCTCAAGGCCTGGGTTAGGTTGTACCGGCGCATCCAGCATGGCCGTGAACTCCCGGAACTTGGCGTCATCGAGGCTGAAGAACACCTGGTCAAGGAGCACCGACCGAGCCTTGTCGCAGGCGGCTTCCAGCATGAAGTCAGAGCGGTTTTTACCCAGAAGGCTCGCGGCCTGGTCGATCAGGTCGCGTTGCTGAGGCAGGGCTCGAAGATTGATGGCAGCGTCGCGCATGGCATCTCCAAATGAATACACAATAGATACACATATCCTGACCGGATGTGTAGCTGATGTCAATACAAGATCGAATTGATCGCTGCATGAATTCCCAGTCACAACCAGCCAGGATTGCAAGGCAATACGCCGACCAGGTGGTGTCTGGGGAAATCCTGGCTTGCAGCGGGGGTGCAGCGGGCCTGCCAGCGACAACTGGATGACCTTGCCAAGTTCAAAGGCACCGCCAGTTCGTACCTTTTCAACCCCAAGCTCACGGACAAGGACGGCAGGGGCTTCCAGCCGGCTGACACCCTGTGCGCATTCATCGAGCGCTTGCCCCACGTGAAAGGGCCGCTGGCAGGCGAGCCGATTCACCTGGAGCCCTGGCTTTCGGCGCAGGTTTTCCGTGGAGGTTGGCGCACACAACATGCATGTGCTGGCCTCAGGTTCCAGGTTTGAGGCCCTGTCGGCTGAAGGATCCACCCTGGATGGTCTGAACATTCACTTCGGATGCGTGGACGAGTTGCATGCGCACAAGACGCCCACCGTCTTCGACGTGGTCGAAACCGGTACCGGCAAGCGAGACGACTCGTTGCTCTGGGTGATCACCACCGCGGGCGGCAATCGCGCTGGCATCTGCTACGAGGCGAAGTCCGGTGGGTCACCTGGGCTCCGGATCTGCTTCTCGCTGCGAGCGTTGCCGCACCCACCCGCCAGTCCGGTAGCGCGTTGCCGGAGCACGGTGGCAGCCGCAGGGGCTGCGTCAGTCAGAGTCAACTGACCGCGGACTCGGCCCGGTCAAGCACCTTTTTCACCAGCGGGTGGTGGCGGGTGCGGTGGCTGAAGATCGCGTGGATGTCTTCCTTCACATCGGTCTCACCCAGCAGCGCCAGACCAGGCATCAATGACAGGTCTTCGGCGCCGAGTGCGCTGACCGGAAAAATGCCCAGGCCGCGCGCGGCGAACACCGACATCAGGGCGCTGTCCTCGAACTCGCCCACCACCTCCGGTACCAGGTCGTGGTCATCGAACCAGCGTTCAAGCGCGGCGCGCACCGGGGCATCCCGGGTGGGCAGCAGCACTGGCAACGTGTTGAGGCAGGCGGGGAATGTGGCGCAGGTCGCCGGCGAGACCCTCTGCCTGGCCCCGTACCAGCATACCGGTGACGATGCCAGCCACTGGCTTGAAAGGCGCAGGTTGGCGTTCACCGGCGCGCCCTGACCGGTCAGCACCAGATCGAGGCGGTGCAGGGCCAGATCGGCCATCAGGTGATCGAATTCGCCTTCATGGCAGAGCAGGCGTAGCCCCGGCGACTGCAGTACCGGGTCCAGCAGGGCGTGCGCTGCCAGTTTGGACAGGCCGTCCGACAGGCCGATCGACAGCCGGACGGCCGTGCCTGTGGCGGCATCGGTCACCTCGCGAGGGATGCGCTGGCCGATCTGGAAAATCTCCTCGGCGCGCGCGTAGGCCGCTTCGCCTGCCTCGGTCAGTGTCAGGCCGCGACCTTCGGGCTTGAGCAACTGGTGACCCAGTGATTTTTCGAGTTCGCGCACCTGGCTGCTGATGGTCTGGATGGCAATATCGAGCCTTCGTGCGGCGCGTGCCATGCCCCCCTCCTTGGCAACGACCCAGAAGTAATACAGGTGGCGGTAGTTGAGTGCGCTCATGGGTACTCCCGGCGTCCAGGAAGGGGGTACAGGACGCTCAGAGGTCCTGCAGCGGCTGGCGGTCGCGAATGCGCTGGATCTGCGCGATGTCAATCACCCAGACCAGCCCGTCACCGATATTTCCAGTTTGGCATGCCATGCAGATCGTGTCGCGGATGCTCTCGACCATGCTGTCCTCGCACAGCACGCACACCATGAGCTTGGGGCTGAAATCGGTCAGATTGTCGCGCACGGTGCGCTTGTCCACAGCCGCCGGGGCCGTGAAGCCATCGGCCCGGAATACCGTCACCCCGGGAAAATCGGGAATGGCGCGCAGGGCGTCGCGCAGTCTTTCGAGTCGGCTCGGGCGAACGATGGCGCGGATCTCCTTCATGTTGCACTCCTTGTGTCAGGCCTCGGTGGGCTGGTCGTCAAACCAGCGGTACAGCGTCGGCACGACCACCAGCGTCAGCAGGGTCGATGAAATCAACCCGCCAATGACCACCACGGCCAGCGGCCGCTGTACCTCCGAGCCTGGCCCCGTGGCGAACAGAAAGGGCACCAGGCCCAGCAGCGCCACGGTGGCGGTCATGATGACGGGGCGGAAACGCTGCATGCAGCCTTCGCGCACCGCCTCGGCCACCGACAGGCCGTCTTCTCGCAGGCGGCGGATGCAGCTGACCAGCACCACGCCGTTGAGCACGGCAATGCCCCACAAGGCAATGAAGCCCACCGAGGCCGGCACGCTGACATACTCGCCGGTGAGGAACAGTCCGAGGATGCCGCCAATCGAGGCGAAAGGCAGCACCATGATGATGAGCGAAGCCACTCGCAGCGAGTTGAACAGCATGAACAGGAGGAAGAAGATGGCGGCGATCGTCAGCGGCACGATCACCATCAGGGTGTCCATCGCCCGTTGCATGTTCTCGAACTGTCCACCCCACGACAGGTAGTAGCCTTCGGGCAGGTGCAGCTGGGCTTGAACGCGTTGCTGCGCTTCCTGCACGAAGCTACCCAGGTCCCGCCCGCTGACGTTGGCGCCCACTACTACCCTGCGCTGGCCGGATTCACGGCTGATGGTCGGAGGGCTGTCCATCAGTTCGATGCGGGTCAGCGCCGACAGTGGCACCAGCGTGCCGTCGCTGGTGCGAAGGGTGCTGTTGCGGATCGTTTCAATCGAACTGCGGTAGTGCACCGGGTAGCGGACGACGATACCGAAGCGGCGCTGTCCTTCGTAGAGCTGGCCGACCTCGTTGCCGCCAAAAGCGGTCTCGATCAGGTCATTCACGTCGGAGACGTTGATGCCGTAGCGAGCAATCGCCTGCCGGTCGATGTCGATGGTCAGGGTCTGCTGGCCCGACAGTCGCTCGACACGGATGTCGGTCGCACCGGGCACGGTGCGCACGATGCGCGCCAGCTCTTCGGAGATGTGCCTGAGCTCGGACAGTTCCTCGCCGAACACCTTGATGGCCAGTTGGGAACGCACACCGGTCACCATTTCGTCCACGCGCTGGGCGATTGGCTGGTTCATGATGACCTGCACCCCGGGCAGGACCGCCAGCGCCTTGCGGATGTCGTCCTCGATGGCGGTCTGGCCACGCCCCGATTCCTTGTCGATCACGACAATCGGGTCGGATTCGTTGGGCCCCGCCGGATCGGCCGGAGATTCGCCACGTCCAAGCTTGGAGATGACCGATTTGACGCCCGGAACCCGGGCCACCAGCTTCATCGCCTCGTTTTCGACGCGTAGCGACTCTTCCAGGGAGATGCTGGGCACACGCACGATCTGCGGCACGATGGAGCCCTCCTTCATGGTCGGGATGAAGCTCTTGCCCAGGAACGGGAACAAAGCCATCGAGCCCAGCAGCAGGGCCACGGCCGTGACGACGGTTTTCTTCTCGGCCCCCAGTGCCAGGTGCAGCAGGCGCAGGTAGTGTCGCTTGAGAAAAGCGATCGGCCGGGTGTCGTGGTCGCTGCCACCACGCAGGATGTAGCTGCACAGCACCGGCGACAGGAAAAGCGAGACCGCCAGCGAGATCGCCAGGGCGATGGCAATGGTCAGTGCCAGCGGGGCGAACATCTTGCCTTCCATGCCGGAGAGCATCATCAGGGGCAGGAACACCAGAATGATGATCGATATGCCGTAGACCGTGGGCCTGGCGATTTCGGTCGTCGCATCGAGGATCAGTCGCAACCTGGACTCGCGCGAATCGCCCGCCTGACCGAGCTTGTGGAACACGTTCTCGACCACGACCACGGTGCCATCCACCATGAGTCCAACTGCGATGGCCAACCCGCCCAGCGACATGAGATTGGCCGACAGCCCCAGGCGATTCATCATCATGAAGGTGACCAGGGGCGTGATGATGATGGTGGCCACCACGACCAGACTTGATCGCACATCGCCCAGGAACAGAAAGAGGATGATGACGATGAATACCACGCCTTCGAGAAGCACCTTGGTGACCATCCAGAGGGCGGAGTCCACCAGTTCGGTGCGGTCGTAGAACGGCTCGATCTGCAGACCGTCCGGCAGCAAACCCTTCTGGTTGATTTCCCTGACCTTGGCCTTGATGCGGCTGACCACCTCCTTGGCATTGCCGCCGCGCAGCATCATCACGATGCCGGCTACCGCCTCGCTGTCGCCGTCGCGCACGATCGCTCCCTGGCGGACGGCTGCGCCGATTTCGACCTGTGCCACGTCACGCACGAAGACCGGAACGCCCCTTTCTTCCTTGAGGACGATGTTGCCGATGTCATCGATGCTGCGTATCAGGCCCAAGCCACGGATCAGGTACTGCTCTGCACCCGAGCGCAGCATGCCCCCGCCGGCATTGGCGTTGTTGCGCTCCACCGCATCGAGCACCTCACGCAGGGACAGTCGGTAGTGGCGCAGTCGATCGGGATTGACCAGCACCTGGAACTGACGCTCCAGTCCACCCATCGAGTTGATTTCGGCTACACCGGGGATCGAGCGCAGCATCGGCCGCAGGACCCAGTCCTGCACGACGCGGCGGTGCATCAGTTCATCGGGCGACAGCGCGCGCTTTCCATCGTCCGGGTGCACAAGGGTGTACTGATAGACCTCGCCCAGGCCAGTGGACACCGGCCCGAGCAAGGGTACGACCCCCGGTGGCATTCCGGGCGTAACCTCGAGCAGTCGCTCCATCACCAGCTGCCTTGCAAAGTACACATCGGTCCTGTCGGTGAAGACCAGGGTGATCAGCGAAAGCCCGGCCCGGTTGAGCGCACGCATCTCGGTCAGTCCGGGCAGCCCGGTCATGGCCACCTCCAGTGGCACCGTGACAATGCGCTCCACCTCTTGCGGCGAGCGACCTGGCACTTCGGTCGCGATCTGTACCTGCACATTGGTCACATCGGGGAAGGCATCGACCGACAGGCGCATGGCGGCTCGAATGCCGAAACCCAGCAGAGCGACTGCCACTACCAGCACCAGCAGGCGCTGAGCCAGGGCTGCACGGATCAATGACTTGAGCATGGCCGCTCCCTACTCGAGTTCCGCGCGCTTGCGCTCGTTGTGCAAGTGGAAGGCGCCTCGAACCACCACGGAATCGCCCTCGTTCAGGCCCTTGAGTACGGGTCGCAGTTCATTGAGGGCATCGCCCAGTTCCACCGCTGTGTATCGGAACGTGTTGTCGGCGACGCGCACGTAGACATGGTCGCGGTCGTTTTCGCGGACCACGGCCTCCTGGGCAAGTGCGAGGGCCTTGCGCGGCTCACCCCGGATGCGCATTGTGGCCAGCATCTGGGGCTTGAGGTCGCGACTGGCGTTGTCCACCTGGGTACGCAGGGTCACCGTGCGAGTCTCGGGCGAGACGGTATCGCCTACGTGCACGATCCGGCCCGACAACTGCCTGCCGCCCAGAGCCGGCACCGTCATTTCGACCCTTTGACCCACCTGCACCGTGCGGGCGGTCTGCTCGGGCATGTCACCCACCACCCACACTTTGCTGAGGTCGGCCACGGTGAACAGGGGGTCGCCCGGCTGAGCCACCTGCCCGTTGCTGACCTTGCGCTCGATCACTACCCCCGACAGCGTGGACACCACCGCGGCATGCGGGTGCAGCACTCCCCGGTCGCGCAGCTGGCCCATCGCCTCGGCGGGAATGCCCAGAAGCCGCAACTGGTCCTCGGTCGCCCGTTTTTCAGCGTGCGCCACCGCCTGTTCGGACTCCCGCCGCTGCAGTTCGGCCGAGCCGATCACATCGGCCTGGTACAGTTGCCGCGCCCGCTCGACCGCACGGTCGGCCAGTGCAGCCGCCGAATGGGCCCGCAGGTAGGCCATCTGTGCCTGCGACAGTTCGGGGCTCGCCACGCGCGCCAGCGCTTGACCGGCCTGCACACGGTCACCCACTTCGACCAGAACCTCGGTCACACGGCCCGTCACCGAAGCACCGATACGGGTAACCAGGCGGTCATTGGCTTCGATACGGCCAGCCACCTCCTTCATGGTCTCCAGTTCCTGAACTTCCAGCCTGGCGACCTCGAAACGGCTGGCCATCGCTGCAGGGACCTGTACGTGAAGCGGACCGGCTGCGGGCTTGGCTGCTGTCGCGGCAGGCTCGGGCGTCTGGCCGCAGGCCGCCAGCAGGGACAGCACCGTCAGCGCACTGAAGACGGATCCGGGCAGCCACCCGAGGATGGTCATCTTGTTCATCGTTTCCCTCTTTCAGTTCCGGGCTTCCGTGACAAACTGGCCCGACAAGTGGTCCAGGGCAATGCGGGCCGTCTGTTGCTGATAACGCGCCTGCAGCAGGTCTGCACGCACGGAGCGCAGCACACGCTGGGCGTCCAGAACATCCAGAATTCCTCGTTCACCGAAGCGGTAAGCCGCTTCGGCCACTCGCAAGGCTGCCTCGGCCTCGCGCAACACCCCCTGGCTCAAGGCTTCGACACGCAGACGGGCCATGTCCAGCGCTTTCCAGGCCATCAGGATCTGCTGGCGCAACTCGTTCTCCCGGCCCTCGAGCCGGATGCGCGAGCGCTCGATCGCCGCCTGGGCCTCGGCCACCAGACCGCTGCGCTGGTCCAGCAGCGGCAGGTGCACGCCGACGCCCCACTGGCTCATGCGCATTTCGGGGTCATGCGTCTCGCTGTAGCGCAACTCCAGCCCCGGCCAGCGGCTGGCGCGGGCTGCCCGCAGTTGGGCCCGTGCCCGCTCCAGCTCCTGCCGCATGGCCATCAGTTCCGGATTGAACTGCTCCGCCTGGGACTGCAACTGGGCCAGGTCGGGCGAGTCGAGGCCATCGCCGAAACTGGCCACCAGCTTCCAGCGGGCTGGCAGCTGTCCGGAAGCCAGCCGGTTGAGTTCGAGCAAGGCCTGCTCAGCCTGCAGGGCAGCCGTCTTCTGGCGTTCTCGGGCGTGGATGACCTCGGCGTCCGCCTTGATGATTTCGTAGCGGGCCGCCTCTCCGCTGTCCACCCTCACGCGCACGCGTTCGCGCACCTGCTCGAGCAGCGTCAGCGCTCCCGCCGAAGCCTCAGCTTCAAACTGGTAAAGAAGCGCCTCGTAGGCGCGAAGGCGTACCTGGGCTACCAGGTCGTTGCGTGCGCCAGACAACTGCCGGTCGCTCAAGCGCAGGCCCGATTCGGCCGCTTCGATGCGTGCACCCCGCAGCCAGGGGTTCTCGATCGTCTGGGCCACGGACCAGCCACGCGCCTGCTGACGAGCCATTGCGGGTGCGGTGGACTGGCCCTGCCACGGGCCCTGCTGCCATTCCAGCTTCGGGTTTTGCAGTGCCGAGGCTGTCTGCACGCTGGCGCGCGCAGCGTCCACACCGCTGCGCGCCGCCAGCAGGCCGGGGTTGTGCTCCTGCACAATCCGGGTGATCTGACCAATCGTCAGTTCGGGCACCTCGCTGGCTCGTACAAGGATGGGCGTGAACCACATGGACCCTGCCAGCACTCCGACCGTCACGCTTCTGGTCAACTTCTTGTGGGTCATATCGCTTTCCTTGTTCGCGGTCACCTGAACACGTCCAACAGACGCGCCCCCGGAAGCGACACCCTACGGATCCTCAGTCACATAAAAAAGCATAGGCAGAGTGATTAAAACTTCGATTTTTCAGAAGTATTAGCCCATGGTCGCCGGGTTCCTTGATCTGGACGGCACACGGGTCGAGAGCGAAAAGCCCGATCTGAAGGTGCTGCACGGAACGGCCCGCGCCGCTGGCAGTGCAGTCGTCCGATCGATGTTGGTGCACGCCAGGGATGACGCGGCTCGACAGTGGTACCTCAAACGGGACCTTGAGCCCAACCCGCAGACTCGGCTGCGATGACAGAAGCACGCGCGACGGCGCGGAACTGCGCGGATACCACGCCTTTCGTGGCAGGCCCTTTTGCCGATCCGGCAGTTGCCCGGAACCGCTCTTGCGCGGGGCGGTGCCTGAGATGAAACCGGGCCCGATCCTCGGGCAGGTACAGCGCAGGGCAGCCGCACCGGACGCTCCCCTTGTCGGTTCAATGAAAATTAATCGATCGCATGCACTCGCAAAGTAGATTCAGGGTGGGTGCGCCGGGGTGCGGACCATCTCCCTCCCCGTCGAATCAACGGCACGCCTGATCTGCCTGCCTCCGGGCAGACATCTTCCCAAAATCGTGAAAATTTGATGAACATGAAAAACAAGTCTTCGGTTTACAAGCCCCAATGCTGTGGGGCCATGATCACCAACGGCACTTCGCGTCGCGAATTCATGCGTCTGGCCGGTGGTGCCGTGATGTTCAGTTCGATCGGGCTGATATCGAGTGGCGTTCAGGCTGCCTCCGGCAACTACGAGGCCATGGTTCTCTCCTGCATTGACCCGAGATTTCAGGATCTGGTCAACAAGAAGCAATCCAGCGACGGTCTGAGCGGAAAGTACAGTGCGTTCACCATCGCCGGTGCTTCGATTGGTGTGGTCGCACCCGCTTTCAGTGAGTGGAGCAAGACCTTCTGGGACAATCTTGGCGCTTCCATCCAGCTTCACAACATCAAGAAAGTGATTGTGGTGAACCACCGTGACTGCGGCGCGGCAAAAATCGCTTATGGCGATGCCAAGGTGGCCACACCGGCGTTGGAAACGGCAACGCACAAGGAAGCTCTGCTCGAGTTCAGGCGCCAGATGCAGGCGAAATTCCCTGCCCTGGGGAGCCAGTTGGGACTGATGGCGCTTGACGGAACCGTCGAGACGTTCGCCTGATGTCGTTCTGATCCGGCCCCAAAAGCCTCTTCCCGGAGGCTTTTTTTCCGGGTAGCGGGTCGACTGCGCATGGGGCATTCCGCCATCGACGGCGCCCCGGCGCCCGTTCGCGCACTGGTGTACACCGATCTGCGGTACCGTTCGGCGTCCGGGTCGCGGACACGCGGCAGTCCGGGCCTCCGCGGCAAATCGGTCGGGCGATTACTGTTCGGAAAATCCGGAGATCTTCACATGCACACGACCGATCTCGTGATCGTCGGCGCAGGGGGTCACGCCAGTGATGTCGTCGGTCTTGTGGAGGATCTCGTCGCCGACGGTGCCCGATGGAACCTGATCGGGCTGGTGGCGGATCAACCGCCGCCCGTGCCGGCCCGCTTCGAGGGCAGAGCCGCATATCTGGGTGCCATCGACCTGCTGCCTCGATGGCGGGCCCATGGGGTTGTCGCGGTCGGGTACCCGCAGGCGCGCTTCGAACTTGTCTCCCGCATTGCACCGCACGTCCGGCAATACGCAACGCTCATTCATCCCGAGGCTCGCCTTGGCACCGGCACGACCGCCGGCGGTGGAACGGTCTTGCCTACGGCTTTGATGGCATTGAAAGGGCACGCAGCGAGCGGGCTCTTCTGCGCTCGAGGCTGGTCTCGCTGGAAAACGACTCGCGCTCCTCCGTGCAGGCATTTGCCGAATTCTGGCAGGCTCGGCTGAGCGTCGGGTGAGAACCGCGGTCAGGCTTGAAGCGGCAGGCGTGACCGCAGAGATGTCGTTGTCCAGAGTGCGTCAGCGCTGCCGCGAGAGAAAGTCCAGCGCCGCCCGGTTGAAGGCCTCCGGCTCCTCCCATGGCAGGGCGTGCCCTGCCTCTGGAATCAGGACCCGCTCGTGCTGCGGCAACTGCTTGCCCCACATGCGCATGAGAGCGGGTGGTGTCAGGCGGTCGGCGCCGCCAGCAATGAGCAGCGCGAGCATGCAGCATTGCGGTGGCGCGCCGTGTCACCATGGTTTCATCGAAATGACATAGCTTCGTGGGCTATGCGCCAAAGCTCAAAGCTCAAAGCTCCATGGTCCGTTCGTGCCGGGTTTCATGATCGTGCAGACGCCCATCCCTGCGATGGGTGGACGGTTGTCGGCCACCGTACGCAGCGTCGGGTCTTGATGCGCAAGCTCCCCGGGCTGTTCCTGTTCGCGGCACTGTCGCTACTGCTGGCCGCCTGTTCCCCGCGCATGGTGCTCGTGAAGGCCATGGCTGACGAATTGGGCTCCCCGGGCGGCGCCGACGAGGAAGACCTGGGCCTCGCGCGCGACGCGGCCGCCTTCCATCTCAAGGTGTCGGAGCAGGTCCTGCGCCAGACGCCCGGGCATCTGGCGCTGGCCGAGGCCGTGGCCGGAGGCTTCACGCAGTACGCGTATGCCTTCATCGCCTTCGAGGCTGACAAGCAGGCGAGCACGGACGCGCGGGCTGCGCAGCGCCAGCGTGAGCGGGCGGCGCGCATGTATGCTCGTGCGCAAAGGCACGCGATGGCTGCACTTGAAGCCGCGCAACCCGGCTTTACCCGGGCCCTCGCTGCCGGTTCGGCCCGCGTGCCAGTCGATCAGGTGGGTCTCGCCTACTGGGGTGCCGCGGCCTGGGCGGCCGCCATTTCATTGAGCAAGGACAAGCCAGACGCGGTGGCCGACCTGCCGCTGGCTACAACCTTGGCGCAATTGGCTTATGCGCGTGACCCCGGCCACGGCCAGGGCGCTCTGGCTTCGCTCATGGGCACGCTGGAAGCCGCGCGGTCCGGTGGCAGCGTCGTGCAGGCGACGACGTACTTCGACCGGGCCGCTGCGGTGAGTGGCGGCCGCAACGCTGGCGTGTTCGTGGGGCGCGCCGAAGCCTTGGCGCTGCCAGCCGGAGACCGGCCCGGCTTCGAGGCCTTGCTGCGTCAGGCGCTGGTTGCTGCCGACACAACACGTGACTTGGGCAATCAAGTCATGCGCGAACGCGCGCAGTGGCTGCTTGACACCATCGACGACCGATTCTGAATTTGCCCGGTAACGACCCATGACCCTGTCTCGCATCGACTCCACCCGCCGCCGCACCACGCTGGGCATTGCGGGTCTGGCCCTGCCGCTGGCCGTCCCGGCACAGACCGCATCGGTGCAACTGCGCATCGGCAGTGTGGTGCCGAAGAACTCGCTCTATCACCAGAGCCTGCTGGAACTGGGCGAAGCCTGGCGGGCTGCGCAGGGGGCTGGCGCCCGCTACGTGGTCTTCACCGATGGCAGCCAGGGTGGCGAGGCCGAGATTGCGCGGCGCATGCGTATCGGCCAGTTGCAGGGTGCGCTGATGTCTGTCGTTGGCTTGCGTGAGATCGAGCCCACGGTGGCGGCGATGCAGAACCTGCCGCTGCTCTTTCGCAGCTGGGACGAGGTGGACTTCGTGCGCGACAAGATGCGTCCTGCCATGGAGAGACGCTTTGCCGACAAGGGCTTCATCGTCGTGGCTTGGGGTGATGCGGGCTGGGTGCGCTTCTTCTCGAAGGAAGCCGCGTTTCGCCCTGATGACTACAAGCGCATGAAGTTCTTTGCGTGGGGCTCCGAGCCCGAGCAGCAGGCCATCATGAAGAGCCTGGGCTATACGCCGGTGCCGCTGGAAACTGCGGACATCCTGCCCGCCGTGCAGACCGGCATGATCAACGTCGTGCCCAGTACACCCTACTTCGCGCTGGCCACTCAGGTGTATGGCACCGCCTCCAACATGCTGGAAATCAACTGGGCCCCCATTGTGGGGGCCCTTGTCGTGACGCTGAAGGCCTGGGACGCGATGACCCCGGGCGCCCAGCAGGCCTTGCGCGCAGCTGGGGAGAAGGCTGGCGAGCAGATGCGGACACAGGCGCGCAGGGAAGTCGATGAAGCCGTCGACGCGATGAAGAAACGCGGTCTGGTGGTCAACAAGCCCAACGCCGAGCAGATGCGCGAGTGGAACGAGTTGGCCGAGAAGTTGTATCCACGAATCCGGGGCAGCATGGTGCCGGCCGAGACGTTTGACGAAGTCTTTGCCTACTTGAAGGCCTACCGCGCCTCGCGGGGCAAGTAGCCTTGACGGCTGCCGTGGGTTCGTCTGCTTCGCCACCGCGAGGCCTGCAGCGTATGGCGCGCGCCGACGAGTGGCTCTCCGCCTCAGCGTTGGCGCTGATGGTGCTCGTACCTGTGCTGGAATTGGCCGCGCGTCCACTCTTCGGGCAGGGCGTGGACAACGCGCCCGTGCTGGTGCAGCACCTGGGCCTGGTGCTGGCGATGTTTGGTGCGGTGGCAGCCGAGCGAAACGGCCACCTCACCGCGCTGGGCAGCGGCTTCAGCACGCCGGCCGGGGCGCTCGCGCAAGCGGTGCTGGCGGCCATCGCGAAGGGCAGTGCATCGCTGATCTGTGGTGTGTTGGCGCTGGCCAGCTGGCGCTTCGTGTCCAGCGAGATGACCGCTGCGCAAGTCCTCGCCTATGGTCTGCCGGTGTGGTGGGTACAGGCTTGCCTGCCAGTGGGCTTTGTGTGGCTTGGTCTGAGGCTCGGGTGGCGATGTGGCAGCCATCCTCGCCTCCGGGGGGGCTGTGCGGTGCTGCTGCCCGCGGCCGGGGCATGGTTGGGTGTGCACATCGAAGGCATGGCCCTCGCCTGGCCGCTCGGCCTCCTGTGGCTGCTGGCGATGCTGATCTGCGGTGCGCCGATCTTCGCCGTACTGGGTGGTCTGTCGTTGCTGCTCTTTGCCAGTGACGCACTGCCGCTTGCATCGGTGGCGCTGTCTCACTACCAGATCACTACCAACCCTTCGTTGCCGGCACTGCCGCTGTTCACGCTGGCGGGGTTGGTGTTTGCGCGTACCGGTGCAGCACAAAGGCTTGGCGATGTATTCCTGGCCTTGTTTGGCGGTGGCATGCGTGGCACCGTGCTGGCCACAGCCATGCTGTGCAGCGCCTTCACCGCCTTTACCGGCGGAAGCGGCGTCACCATTCTGGCGCTGGGTGGGCTGTTGCTGCCGCTGCTGCGCAACGCCAGTTATCCCGAGCAGCGCGGTATCGGCCTCGTTACCAGCGCCAGTGCGCTGGGCGTGTTGCTGGCGCCCAGCGTGCCTCTGATCCTGTATGCCGTGATCGCCCGCGTGCCGATCCAGGACATGTTCCTCGCGGGCCTGCTACCCGCGCTGGTTATGGTGGGCTGCCTGCTGATGGTGGGCGGATTCTTGCGGCGCGAGTCTGGCCATGCACCTGCCAGCGAACCTCCAGACATGCGCCGCTGCCTGGCGACGATCTGGGTGGCGAAGTGGGAGGTGGCAGCCCCCTGTGTTGCCATCGGTGCGATCCTCAGTGGCCTGGCGACGCCCACCGAGGCAGCAGCGTTGACTGCCGCCTACGCCATCGCTACTCAGGTCTTTGCCCATCGCGAGCTTGGCTGGCGGCAACTGGGCCAGAGCCTGGCTGATTGCGCGCAGATCATCGGTGGCGTGATGCTCATCCTTGGCATGGCACTGGCACTCACCAACTTTCTGGTCGATGCCGGGATCCCAGACGCCGCAGTGGCCTGGACACAAGGTGTCATTCCCAACCGCTACCTGTTCCTGTTGGCGCTATGCCTGTTCCTGTTTGCCGCAGCGGCGCTGATGGAAATCTACGCCGCGCTGGTGGTTCTGGTGCCCTTGCTGCTGCCGCTTGCCACAGCTTACGGCATCGACGCTGTGCACTTCGGCATCATCTTCCTGGCGGCGATGGAGGCAGGCTTCCTGTGCCCGCCGGCGGGCATGAACATCTACTTCGCATCGGCGATGTTCGGCAAGTCGATCCGCTACGTTGCCATCTCCGTGGCGCCGGCCATGCTGGCCATATTCATCGGCACGATGCTGATCGCGCTGGTGCCCGGCCTGGCGACCTGGCTGCCCTCACTGGGGCACGCTCGCTGAGGGCGACTCATGGCGGCGGGCGCAGTGAACCCGCAGGCCGTCCAGAGAGCCATGCGTCGTTTTTTTCGTGGCAGATACCCAGCAAGGCAGAGTTCTGCAAAAGCCTGGCTCGGGCTTCGTCGGTGCGGGCGCCGTCGTGACTCGCGACGTCCTCGCCGGGAGAACGGTCCCGGGGCCTTGTCGCGCCGCGCGGCGCACCCCGATCCTGACTAGATGATACGGCCGGTGCGTGCGATCGACAGGAGCGATGCGATCGCGGCCAGCAGGGCGCCCAGTGCGGTGAGTGCCCCGGTCAGTTCGGTCCGCTCCTGCCTTCTCAGGGCCAGTCGGGCGGCGATCTGCCGGTAGACCTCACCAAATGCCTCGGGGCTGTCGGCACGGAAGAATTCGCCGGCGCTCATTCGCGCGATCTTGCGCAGCGGTTCCTCATCGAGACGAACCCGCATCGACCAGCCCTTGGTCGTGACGATCGCTCCGTCGCGACTTCCCACGCCGATGGTATGGACACGCACGCCGTGGCGGGCTGCCAGTTCGGCTGCCTTGAGGACATCAGGACCGGTGTTGCTCTGGCCGTCGGAGATCAGCACGATGGCCAGCGAGTCGCGTGAGCCGGGTTCGACCGGTTCCTGTTCGGGTGGCGGGGTCGCGCCCTCGGCGGTACCCTGGGCAGGATCCGACCGCCGTGACTGTCCGGTGATGAAGGCTTCGACGTCGATCTGGGCCTCGGGCAGCAAGGTGGCGAGGGCCAGTACCAGTCCGCTGCCCAGTGCGGTACCCCGTTGCAATTGCAGGCGCTCCAGCGCCCGGTGCAGCTCCTCGCGATTCCGCGTCGGCGACTGCACGATCGCTGCGGTGCCAGCGACCGAGACGATGCCGACCCTGACCGCAGAGGGCTGTTCGTCGATGAAGCGCCCGGCGGCCTGGAGCGCAACGGTCAGCCGGTCGGGCTTGAGATCATCGGCTCTCATGCTGCCCGAGATGTCGATGGCGAGCATCAGGGCGTCGGCCCTCACCGGCACGGCCAGCGGCACCTGAGGGCGTGCCATCGCGACCATCAGGCAGCCGAGCGCCAGCAGATGCAAGGCCGGGCAGACCCAGTCGCGCCGGGCGCGCAGCAGCCAATAAGCCGCCACAGGAAGGAGTGCGAGACTCCAGAGGAGCATCGGCCACAGGGCATTGGCCTCGCGCCAGGCAATCATGGGTGACGACCCTGACGACCTCGAGTCGTCCCCGGCGCAACGCCTGCCGATGCTGCGCGGGTCGGGGATCGGTGCCCCGGCGCGCCACCGCCGGCCGCCAGACGCGCGCGCTGCCGGCGCAGGCGCGCAAAGGCGAGCAAGGCCTGATCGATCGGTTCGGCAGTGGCCAGTTCGAGGCCATCGACCCCTGCGGCGACGAGGCTCTGGCGCAGTGCTGTCTCGCGTTCGACGCTGGCCTGGGCAAAACGCCGCCTGAAGTGCCGGTCACCCGCATCGACCAGCAACTGTTCCCCGCTTTCGGCGTCCTGCATCAGGACCAGCCCGAGATCGGGTAGCGTGGCTTCGAGCGGGTCGTGCAGGCGAACGGCAATGACCTCGTGCCGGCGTGACAATCGTGCCAGGGCCTGTTCCCACCCGGGCGGGCTCAGAAAATCCGACACCAGGATCACCAGCGAGCGTTGACGCAGCATGCCGGCAGTCCGAAGGAGCAGGCCGGTCAGATCGGTCTGACGCGCTCGTGTTCCGTCGGGGTCCCGCGCGGTGGGCTCTTGCCCGGGGGGCGCGAGGACTGCATCGATCAGGCGCAGCAGGTGCCCCCGACTGGTGCCGCCCGGAATGACGCGTTCGCTCGGTCCGCCGTGGCCGTGCAGCACCGCCCCGACGCGATTGCCATGCCGCGCGAACAGTCGTGCGAGCACGGCGACCAGTCGTGCCGAGACATCGCGCTTGCGCAGGCCGGTCGTGCCGAAATCGACCGAAGCCGACAGATCGAGCAGGAACCACACGCACAGCGAGCGATCCTCTTCGAATTCGCGCACCTGAGGCTCGGCCGAGCGCGCAGTAGCGTTCCAGTCGATCCGCCGCACATCATCGGTGGGCTGGTATTCGCGCAGGTCGGCCAGATCGAGTCCGCTGCCGCGCAGTAGCGTCCGGTAATCACCGAGCAGCAGACCGTCCAGTCGCCGGATCACCGTCCACTCCAGTTCGCGCAGCAGGTGCTCGGCATCGATGCCCGAGCGCAGTCGCGCGCCCGGTGCGGGCGCGGGGGGCGTGACGACGTCAGCTCGCCGCCGGAACCGGAACATGGCTCTCCAGCGGCTTGGTCGGACGCGCAATCGTGGCAAGGATGGTGAGGATCAGCGAATCGCTGGTCTGCTGCTCGGCCAGCGCCTCATATGAAAGGATCAGGCGGTGGCGCAGGACATCGGGGGCGAGGTCGACGATATCCTCGGGCAGCACATGCTGGCGACCGCGCAGGAAGGCCAGCGCGCGCGCGCCCTCGATCAGTCCGATGCTCGCCCGCGGGCTCGCGCCAAACGTGATGAATCGCTCGATGCCTGCCAGGCCGAACCGGGCGGGCGCGCGGGTCGCCGCGACGAGTCGTACTGCATAGTTCATCAGGCTCGGGTCGACATACACCGCGCGGCAGGCGGCTTGCAGCGCCAGCAGGTCGGCGGTTTCGGCGACTGCCGATACCGCCTGTGCCGGACCGGTGACCCGCTGCACGATGACGAACTCCTCCTCCTCGGTCGGATAGTCAACCAGAACCTTCATCATGAAACGGTCGACCTGGGCTTCGGGCAGGGGATAGGTGCCTTCGGTCTCGATCGGGTTCTGCGTGGCCATCACGAGGAAGGGCACCGGCACCGGATGGGTCTGGCCGGCGATCGTGACCTGACGCTCCTGCATGACTTCGAGGAGGGCGCTCTGGACCTTGGCCGGGGCCCGGTTGATCTCGTCAGCCAGCACCAGATTCGCAAACACCGGGCCGAGAACCGTGCTGAATTCTCCTGTCTTCTGGCTGTACATGCGGGTGCCCACCAGATCGGCCGGCAGCAGGTCGGGCGTGAACTGGATACGCCGGAAACTGCCGCGGACGACTTTGGCGAGGGTGTTCACCGTCAGGGTCTTGGCCAGCCCCGGGACACCTTCGACCAGCAGGTGGCCACCGGCCAGAATCGCGACCAGGATCCGTTCCAGGAAGTGGTCCTGGCCGACCACCACGCGCTTCACCTCGTAGAGCACGTGCTGCATCAGGTCGGCGCTCGCCTGCGCGCCGGCGGGGTCATTCATGAGGGTCTCCTGATCATGAGGGGCTGTGCTTGCGTGTCTAGAACGGGGGGATGCCGACCGCGCTGCCAGCCGACTCGATGGTGGTGGCAAAGCCGATGCCAATGAAGGTGTGGGATTCGCCCGGGTTGAGGATGGCGGTGACGATACCCACCACATCTCCGTCGAGTGTCACCAGCGGCCCGCCCGAATTGCCCGGATTGGCCGCGGCGTCGAACTGGATGAGACCGCTCAGGGTCTGTCCGCTCGCGGGGCTTCGAAACGCACGCTGCAGGCCCGACACGACGCCCGCGGATACCGATGGACCGATACCGAAGGGAAAACCGACTGCCACCACCTCGTCACCTGGGCGCAGGGATGCGCTGGCGCCCAGCGTGGCGGCGGGCAGGTCATCGGGTACGGTCTTTGCCCGGATCACGGCCAGATCCTTCTCGGGCTGCGCTGCGATCACGGTCGCCTCACTGGTCGAGCCGTCATGGAAGGTCACCTCGAGCCGGTCGGCTCCCTGGATCACATGCAGATTGGTCAGGATGGTGCCGTCGTCGACCACCATCACACCGGTGCCCACGCCGCGTTCCTTGCCTTCCGCGCTGTCTGATCGGGGGTCGCGCACGAAACTGCGAACCCGGACCACGGACTGGCGCACGGCCTCGGCGGCGCGCGCAGTGCGCGACGGCAGGCTTGATTCCTCGAACGTCCGCCGCACGGCCGCATCGATCCAGGCCTGATCGGGAAGCGGCGCGCGCGCGGGCACTCGAGTGTGGAGCAGGAGCGCCAGCAGGGCGAGCAGCAGGGCCATGCTGCCGGCCAGCCCCGGGGCGTGCAGCCGCCAGGCCCCGGGTAGCCCGAAGCGTCGGGTCCGTGCAGGAGGCGGCTCGCTCGGGGAGGCCGTGGCGGCGCTGCTCGAGGCGATCGGGGTGCTGCGGTAGAGAACGGCGCGTTTCATGGACAAGACCCTGTCAGAAGCGACAGCGTAGCGCGTTGCGGGCTTGCCGTGTCGGTCTCGACCCGGGCGATCGCGGCGCGACTCGTATCCAGGGCGGCATGCCGGAGGCGGGTATGGGCTGGAGTGCACGCCAGACTGTGCGCTACAGTGCACGGGTCGCGGCGCATTCGTGCCGGAGCGTTGCGCGTTCATCGTGGAGAGTCCTGGGATGCGTTTCCTGTGGCCTGAGATGTTGTGGCTGCTGGCGCTCTTGCCACTGGCCGTTCTGGTGTACCTGCGCCTTCTGCGCCGGCGCCGGCGCGAGGCGCTGAGCTACTCGAGCCTTGCCCTGGTCAGGGTCGCGCTCGGGCGTGGCGGACGCTGGCGGCGCCACGTGCCTCCCGCCCTGGTGCTTGCCGCGGTTGCGGCTGCCTTGCTGGCTGCGGCGCGTCCGAGTGCCGTGGTTACCTTGCCGTCGGATCAAATCACGCTCGTGATGGCGATGGATGTGTCGCGCAGCATGCTTGCCACTGACGTCAACCCCAACCGCATCACCGCAGCCCAGGCGGCGGCGCGTACCTTTATCGGCGAGTTGCCCGACAACGTGCGACTGGGCATCGTTTCCTTTGCCGCATCGGCCTCTGTGGTTCAGACCCTGACCGATCGGCGCGAGGACCTGCTGGCGGCGATCGACCGGTTCGAGTTGCAGCGCGGGACGGCGACGGGCAGCGGGTTGCTGGTGGCCTTGTCGATGTTGCGCCCCGATGCGGGTATCGATCTCGAGTCGGCGATCTTCGGCGAGGGGTTCTCGCGGCGGCGGCGCGACGAATCGGCACAGCGCCCGGCCGCCCCCGCCCCGCCCGCCGCTTTGGCGCCGGTGCTGCCGGGTTCGTGGACGCGCGGGGCGATCGTGCTGCTGTCCGATGGCCGGCGTACGACCGGACCTGACCCGATCGAGGCCGCCAAGCGCGCCGCCGATCTCGGGGTCCGGGTACACACCGTGGGTTTCGGCACCCGTGACGGCGGCGAGATTCCAGGGATGGGTGGGTATTCGTTCTGGGCGCGGCTCGACGAGGACACCCTCAAGGAGATTGCCCGCATCACCGACGGTCGGTATGCGTTTGCCGGCACGGCGCAGGATCTGGCCAAGGTGTTCGAGAACCTGCATTCGCAGATGGGGCTCGAGCGTGAGGAGACCGAGATTGGCGCCTTGCTGGCGGCCTGTGCGGCGGTTCTTCTCGTTCTGGCACTGGGGCTCTCGTTGCGCTGGTTCTACCGGCCGGGATCGATGCCGCGGCAGGGTGCATGAGGCCTGGTGCGTTCCTTCTCAGTGACGCCGCCAGTCTCGACTCGATGCAGGCCCGTGGTCGCTACGGGACGATCGCGAGGAACAGGAAGGCCAGAAAGACGACCAGGTGGATGGCGCCCTGCATCATGCTCGTGCGCCCGTGAACCAGCGTGATGCCCGCTACCCCGAAGGTCAGCGCGAGCAGTACGAGATCCTTTGCGTTCAAGCCGAGCGTGAGCGGCAGGTGGAGCCAGACGGCTGCGATGGCAACCGCGGGTACCGTGAGCCCGATGCTGGCCAGCGCCGATCCCAGCGCCAGATTCAGGCTGGTCTGCAGGCGATCGGCATGGGCCGCCCTCACTGCGGCGATGGTCTCGGGCAGCAGCACGAGAAGCGCGATGGCGATGCCGAGAACCGCGGGCGGTGCACCTGCCTTCGCAAGACCGTCTTCGATGGACGGTGACAACAGCTTGGCAAGGCCCACTACCCCGATGAGGCAGACCAGCAACGCGAGCATGCTGAGGGATGCCTGAGCCCGGGTGGGCGGCGCCGCATGAGCCTGCTCGTTCGTGATGTCGTCCTCCGGCAGGAAGTAGTCCCGGTGCCGGATGGTCTGAAAAAAGGTGAAGACGCACCACAGGCCCATCGATGAAATGGCGACGAACACGAGCTGCGATGACGTATAGGTGCCCACGGGCGAACTGGTGGTGAAGGTCGGCAAGACCAGTGTGAGCGTCGACAGGGCCATCAGCGCGGCCAGCGCCGGGCCGACGCTCTCGACCCGGAACGACTGCTCACGGTGCCGAATTCCGCCCGCAAACAGACACAATCCGGTCACGCCGTTGCCGATGATCATGATGGCGGCGAACAAGGTGTCTCGCGCCAGTTCGGGTGCCGGCTCGTCGCTTGCGTTGAGCATCATGGACAGGATCAGGGCAACCTCGATCACTGTCACTGCCAGAGCCAGCACCAACGTCCCCAGGGGCTCGCCGACGCGATGGGCTACGACTTCAGCATGGTGCACGGCCGAGAAGACGGCGAGGATCAGGACGATTGCACCGAACGACAAGCCCCACACGCTCTCCAGCAGGGCGCTCGTGGCGCCGGCAATCAGCGTCGCCAGCGCAACTGGGGGAGCAACCAGATGGGATTTCTGCACGTGGATTCAGCCACAGTGGGGCCGCGTGAGCGATTTGTGCTCAGTCTACCCCGGTGGGTGCGCATCGCCAACACGACGGGGGTCTGGTGACAGGGTGCGTCAGACGTGATTCGAGAAGATCCCGAGCCTGATCGACCGGTCGTGCTGCGGTACCTCGACCAGCGCCCCCCAGGCCAGGTGGAGGCCGACCATAAAGAGGAGCGACACGAACCCCTGGTGCTGCAAGGCTGCGGCACGGCAGTTGTAGCCGCTGGAGCCGGCGGTGCCGGTGATGGGCTTGCGTTCGCTGCCGTCATCGAGGGCGGCATTGCGTGCGGCATGCTGGTCATGGGTGCCTGCGCTCGAATTTCGCCCCGCGTCGATGGCGCATCTGCGGTGCATCAACAGGATCTCCGCTCCCGCTTGTTTCAGCGCAAGGTGCTCGCGCCAGTCCTCCCCAGAATGCAACGGTCGTGAAAACCAAGGGGAGGATCACATGTACACGCACGCAGTATTGGCGAGACGTGCAATGCGTTTCGCGCATGACGAGGAAGGGGCGCAGGTCGTCGAGTACGCCCTGATCATCGCTGTCGTTTCCATCACGCTCGTACTTGCCCTCGGCGACAGCACGACTGGCCTGACGTCCAAGGCTACGTCCTTCCTGAGCCGCATCGGTACCTGCTTCACGAGTTCCACCTGCTAGCAATGCCATACCGGCATCGCTCGCATCTTCATTGCCCCAACCACCACAAGGAGAAGTCTGAATGAACCCGTTCATGCATGCAGTGAAGCGCCTCGCCTGCGATGAAGAAGGCGCGCAGGTCGTCGAATATGCCCTGATCATCGCCGTCGTGTCGATCGCACTCGTGCTTGCGCTCGGCAACAGCACGACGGGCATCTCGAGCAAGTTCGCGTCGTTCGTGACGCGAATCGGTACGTGCCTGTCGACCGGGACCTGCTGAGTTGAGGCCCCGTGACATGTGGCGTCGGTCGTCTTGCCAAGGGGGCCGGACCCGGGCTGGTGTCGCGGGGCATCGCGCATGAGCGGCACGAGTTCGGCTGCTGGTGCCGTGCTCGAGTTGCTGGTCATGCTCGTCGCAGACCCGCGCAGCGGTGTTCTATGCGCTCTCCTTTTGCTGGCCGCGCTGATCGACGCGCGTACCCATCGCATTCCCAATCGCCTCGTGATCGCGGGCCTGTGCTACGCCCTCGCGATCGACGCGCTGCGGCCGCATTTCGGCCAGTGGCCTCTGGTCATGGCGCTGGGCGGACTCGCCACGGGGTTCCTTCTCATGCTGCCGATGCATCTGCTCGGTGCGATGGGGGCTGGCGACGTGAAGCTCATGGCCATGGCAGGCAGCTTTCTGGGCGCCTCCGGCACCGTGGCGGCCCTGCTGTGGACCTGGGCCATCGGTGGCGCGCTGGCCATCGTTCACGTGCTCCGGCACGGTACTGCGCGCCGGTTCTGCCGCAACGTCGCCAGTCTTCTGCAGGGCGGTTTTCTGGACGCGGCGGTCGGTGTTCGCCCGCAGCTTCGTATCAAACCGGGGACTTCGGCAGGGCGACTCCCGTACGGCGTTTCGATTGCGCTCGGAACGAGCGCGCATCTGGTGTCGCAGCAACTCGGATTCACCTGAGACGGTTTGCAGTTCGGCAACGGCAGGATCAGTCAGGGGATGACAATGAAGAACAGGCAGGCACTCCGGATGCTCACCGTCTCGGCCATGCTCGGCCTTGTCGTGGCGTTTCTCGCTGCAGGTCATGTGGCGCAACCGCTGACGCCCGTTGCTCGTGTCGTCGTCTCCACGGCCGATCTGGATCCGGGCACGCGATTGAACGAACACATGCTGAGTGTCATCGACTGGCCCCGAGGCAGTGTCCCTGAGGGGACTTTTGCCGATATCGAGACCCTGCGCGACCGCGTGTTGCGCACCTCGGTGCAGCGAGGCGAACCCCTGTTCGCCGCCAAGCTGGCGGCACCGGGAGCGCTCGGCGGCCTCTCGGCCGTCATCACCGAAGGCAAGCGCGCCATGACGGTCCGGGTGAACGATGTGGTCGGAGTCGCCGGGTTCGCCTTGCCCGGCAACTATGTTGACATCCTGGTCAATGCGCGGCGCGAGGCCGCGGGTGACGGGGCTTCAGTCACGCTCAGCCGGGTCGTGCTCGAGCAGGTTCTGGTGCTCGCGGTCGCGCAGGAAGCGAGGCGCGATGAAACCCAGCCTCGAGTCGTGAACGCGGTCACGCTCGAGGTCTCGCCGACCGAGGCCGAGAAACTCGATCTTGCCCGCAATGTCGGAACCCTCTCGCTCGTGCTGCGCAATCAGGCAGATCGCACGCCCGTCAGTTCGGCAGGTGTCACGGCAGGCCAGCTCCTTGGCCAGACGAGCGGCGAGCACCGTGCCCCGGCACCGCCACCACGGCCCGCGCCGGTACTCGCGCGTACCGGGCCCACGCCGCTCGCGCCCGACGCGCCCAGAACGAATTGCGTCGAGATCATCGGTCAGGGATTCCGCGGCTGGAACTGCTTCTGAATGCGCCAGGTGTTGGCGTCTCGCGTGAACGAAGGGGAGGGAACATGAAACCGGATCCACTGGATCGAAAGCGGTGTCTTGCACCGCATGTGTGCCGAACGGCCAATTCGCGAGACAGGCACGGTCAGCGTCCTGCCCGATCGGGTCCTCTCCTTGCGATCGCGATGCTCGTCGGCACGCTGCTGGGAGCCTCGATGCCCGGCACCGGCGGCGCGAGGGCGATGGATGGGCCGCCTTCGCCTGTTCTGCACGCCGGCCCGGGCTCGACCGCGCTCGAGGCGTGCCGTTCGATGACGCTCGAACCACCGATCGAGGTCGTGGTGGGCAAGGCCCGGATGATTGCCGTGGCTGACCCGGTGGTGCGACTGGTCGTGGGTGGCCCCGGGGCAGGGCTTGGCCGTGGCGGCGCCGTTGGCGATTCGCGCTCGGCCGGATTGCCGCCTGTTGCCACCGCAGCGGGCTACCCCGGCATGGCGCCCGGGTTTCACGATGGCGTCGCCGATGTCGACGTGGTTCTGGTCAATCCGACTGAGATCTTCCTGCTCGGACGTCGAACCGGGTCCATGAATCTCGTGCTGCAGGGTCGTGAGGGTCGATGTCGCATGCAGGATGTTCTGGTCACGATCGATACCGCGCCCCTGATCGCCCAGTTGCGCGAACTCCTGCCCGGGGAGACCGGGGTGCGGGTCAAGGCAGCCGAGAATGCACTGGTGCTGAGCGGTGAAGTGAGCGATGCGACCCGTCTCGATCAGGTCATGAGCCTCGCGGGCTCCTTCGGGGACGGCAAGCGGATGGTGAATCTGCTGCGCGTGAATGCGCCGCAGCAGGTGATGCTCGAGGTGAAGATTGCCGAAGTGAGCAAGACGCTCATCGACAAGCTGGGCGCCAGCACGCGCATCGGGCGGTCGGGCACAAGCGGTGACAATGTGGTGTCGCTCGTGTCCAACTTTCTCAGCAACGGGGCCGGCCTGCTCCAGGCCCTGCAACTGGGCAAGGTCGCGATCGGTCTCGATGGTCAGAAGGAAGACGGCCTCGTGCGCGTGCTCGCCGAGCCGAACATCATGGCCATCAGCGGTCAGTCGGCGAGCTTTCTCTCCGGCGGAAAGCTCTTCATCCCGGTGGCTCAGACTGCGCTCTCGGGCAGTCCGGCCATCACCCTGGAGGAAAAGGAGTTCGGCATCGGCGTGAAGTTCACGCCGACGGCACTCGATGCGCGTCGCATCAACCTGAAACTCGTCTCCGAAGTCTCCGACCTGTCTCAGACAGGCTCGCCCTTCACGACGGTGAATGGCGTGGTGTCGGTGATTCCGACCTTCACGGTGCGACGCGCGGACACCACCGTGCAGTTGAACGACGGGCAGAGTTTCGTGATTGCCGGGCTCATCAAGAACAACGCCACCGAAGCGGTCAAGCGATTTCCCGGCTTGGGCGAGATTCCGGTGCTGGGCGCACTCTTTCGCAGCAGCGAGTTTCAGAAGGATCAGACCGAACTCATGTTCGTCGTGACCCCGCGCATGGTCCATCCGCTTGCCGAGGTGCCGCCGCTACCCACCGATCGCCACATTCTGCCGAGCAGGGCAGATGTCTATCTGAATGGCAGCCTCGAGGGATCACCGTCGACGACCGGGCCGGGCGCTGCTCCGGCATCCCCGTCCGTACCTGCCCCTGCCCCCGCCGCCGTATTCCCCTTGGCACCCGCAGGTGCACCGTGATCCCCTCCATTCCCCCGATCGGCGAAGGTTCACCAGGCCCGGAGTATTCGACCATGCAACTGAGCACCCCTGCTGCGCCCGTTACGCGCATTGTCGCGATCACGCTGCTGGCTCTGGCCGGTTGCACGAGCGTGACGCCTCGCTACGACAGCCAGTTTGGTCACAGCCTGCGCCAGGCCAGCGCTGCCCAGACCATCAACCCGACGGCGGGTACCGTGCCTGACCTGGCTGCCGGGATCGATGGCAAGGCTGCACGAGAGACGATGCTGCTCTACCAGGGCAGTTACCGCAGTCCGCCACCGGTCGTGAATGTCATCAACATTGGCGGGCGCATCGGGTCGGCAGCGGGTGCCGGGACGGGTACGCCGGGTGCGAGCCTTGCGCCCTGAGGCCATCTGGCGCAGCAATGCGCGGGCGGTGCCTCGCAGCCGCTGCGATCAGCGCGGCGCGCAGGCAGTCGAATTCGCCTTGCTGCTGCCGTTCTTTCTGGCCGTTCTGCTGCTCGTGATCGACGCCGGTTTCATGGTCTATGACAAGGCGCTCATCACCAACGCGAGTCGCGAGGGGGCACGGGCTGCCATGCTCTTTTCGAGCGGCACCTGGGCACAGACCCAGGGCAGTGCGAAGGCCGTGGTCTGCGCCGCCCTGGGCAACACGCTCATCAACACCGGTACTGGCACCCGCAATGCCGGCTGTACCGGTACCGCCGATCCGGTCATCACCGTCTCCAACGCGAACAACAACGACCCGCCCCTCTTTGGCGACGCGATCAAGGTGACTGTTGCCTACACCTACCAGGGGCTGTTGCGCAGTCTGATCGCTCCTGCCTCGGGCGCGGCTGGGTCTGCCACCCCCATCGCCTCGGGCTGGGCGATGACCTCCTCGACCGTGATGATTCATGAATAGGACCGTCACCATGACGAACCGCGCAAGGGTTCCGATGGCTAACTCCGAGCAGCCGTCGCCTGCCATCCACCGTCAACGCGGTGCGATGCTCATCACGATGGCGATCTTCTTCGTCTTCATCATCGGTCTGGTCGCGGTGGCCGTCGATGTGGGCCACCTCGTCATCGTGCGCAACGAGCTGCGAAATGCGGCCGATGCAGCTGCCGTGGCGGGCGCCAATTGTCTCAATCGTGTTTCCAACGCGAGCGGGGACGGGTGTACTGCAATCGTTGCCAGCACGTTGAACTGGACCGCTGCCGCTGCCAGGGCGGCGTCCGTGGCAGCGATGAACGGCACTGACGGCAAAGCCATTGCGGCGGTTACGGTCGCAACCGGCTACAGGAATCTGTCCGGAAATCCGGCCGGATTGCAGCCCGTGACGCTCAGTCCGATCGGCGCCAATGACTTGCCTGCCGTCCAGGTGACGGTCCGCCGTGCGCAGGGCCTGAACGGCGGTCCGGTGCAAACCCTCGTGACGAGCATGTTCGGTGGTACGGCTCAGGCATTGAGCGCCACGGCCGTTGCTGTCATTTCAGCGCCGGGCACCGTAGTGGCGGGTACCCTGATTCCGCAGGTGATCAACCAGTGCCTCTACAACCTGTACTGGAATGCGACCACCAACAGCCCTGCGCTCGCCACCAGCAAGACGCTCAACGGCGTACCGCAGGTGATCGGCCAGCCGTGGGAAATCCGCATCGGATCGTCGGCCAAATATCCGAGTTGCGGTTCCGGGCAGTGGACCTCCTTCGAACGCAATGTGAGCGATACCGGGAGCGTGCAGACGCTGATCAGAAATGGCAATCCGACGAGTCTTTCAGTGGGTGATTCGATCTGGATCGAGCCGGGGGCGAAGACCACGCTCTACGGTGACCTGTCCACGAAGTACCCGACGCCTCCGGGTGCCGATGTGGTGATGCCGGTGGTGGATCTGCCCAACGGTCTTGGGACCACTGCCTCGACACCCATCGTGGGCTTTGCCGGCTTTCACATCGACGACATCCAGGGGGATAGCGGCAAGTACATCCAGGGCCACTTCATCACGACGACCGCGGTGAAAGGTGCCAGTGGCAAGGGGTCGTTCTACGGTGCCTGGGCACCATCGAGGATTACACAATGAAGATACTTGTCTTGTCCGGCAGTCAGGAGGCCATGTCCCGAGCAGCAGTACGGCTCGAGCACGATGAACCGGCCTGGCAGGTGCTGGTCCGATCGGGCGCGTTCGACGGCATCGGCCCACTCGTGGACCAGGAATCCCCTGACGTCCTGGTCCTCGAAGATGCCGGCGACACCAGCCCCGCGCTGGGCGCAGTCGACGCGATCGTCAGTCGCCACCCCGGATTGTTCGTGATGATGGCCTCCTCCCGCCAGGATACTGAACGGCTGGTAGAGGTAATGCGCGCAGGCGTTCGCGAGGTGCTTCCCTCACCGCTTGCACTCGAGACTCTCGAGCCGGCGCTGCGCCGGGCTGCTGCCTGGGTCGAGCGTCGGCCGGGCGTGCAGCGGGGCGATCTGATCGGTTTCATGTCCGCCAAGGGTGGCAGCGGCGCGACATTCATCGCGACCAATGTTGGTTACCAATTGGCTGCCACCGGCAGCAAGGTTCTGCTCATCGACCTGAACCTGCAATTCGGCGAGGCACTTCTCAACCTGCATGATCGCAAGGCGCACTCCGATGTGGTGCAACTGGCGCGCGACCTGCCGCGTCTGGACGCGGCCTTGCTCGCTGCGTCGGTCGTCGCCATCACGCCGAATTTCGGCATTCTCGCAGCGCCCGATGACCCCGGTCAGTCGCTCGATGTTCGACCGGAGCAACTCGGCGCCATTCTCGATCTGGCGGCAAGACATCATGACTACGTACTCCTCGATCTGAACTGCAGCCTTGACGAGCTCACGGTGCATGCGCTCGACCGGGTACATCGACTGATGGTCGTGGTCCAGGCGCGCCTCCCCTACTTGCGCAATGCCATCCGGCTGCTGGATGTCTTTCGGTCTCTGGGCTACTCGTCGGACAAGGTGTCCTGCGTCGTGAACCGCTTCGAGCGATCAAGCGAGATCGGACTTGCACAGGTCCAGGCAGCGCTG
The DNA here is from genome assembly GCA_947455195.1 of Pseudomonadota bacterium. Taxonomy (GTDB): domain Bacteria; phylum Pseudomonadota; class Gammaproteobacteria; order Burkholderiales; family SG8-39; genus CAIXPL01. Next base: position 167,402 of record CANGMI010000005.1, read on the forward strand.
GCCGTGGCGCGCATCCACACGCTGCCCAATGCCTATCAGGATGTCGCACGGTCGATTGATCTTGGTGTTCCCTTCAAATCGATTGCCGATCCGCATCCGGTACAGGCTGCCATCTGCCGCCTGGCCGATGCGTTGAGGCCTGCCGGCGCCGTGCTGCCACCCAAGCCTGCGGCCGGACTCTTCGCACGCCTGCGCGGCAGCGACCGACAGGACGTTCTGGGGGCGGTGGCATCATGAGGATGACCGACATTCGGGACGTGTTGAAGCGCAACGGCGAGAGTGCACCCTTCATGCCGGTTCCTGCAGAGCGAAAGCGGGTCGATGGTGGTGCAGACCGCGAGACCTATCTGAAGCTCAAGAGTCGCCTGCACCTGCAGATGCTCGAGCGGCTCGACCTGACAGCGCTCGAATCGATGACCGAATCGCGACTGCGCCAGGAAATTGCCGCAGCGGTGGGCGCGCTCCTCGAGGCGACGCCGGTGCCGATCAATGAGTCGGAGCGCCGAATGCTCGTGCGCGATATCCAGAACGAGATGATCGGGCTCGGATCGCTCGAGTTGCTGATGGCCGACCCTGCCGTTTCCGACATCCTCGTCAATACGGCGCGTCAGGTCTACGTCGAGCGGGGCGGAAGGCTCGAACTCACGCCCATCACCTTCAATGACGATGCGCATCTCCTGCGGATCATCGACAGGATCGTGTCCCGGGTAGGCCGTCGCATTGACGAGAGCAGTCCGATGGTCGATGCGCGCTTGCCGGATGGGTCGCGGGTCAATGCCATCATTCCGCCGATCGCGATCGACGGTCCGGTGCTGTCGATTCGCCGCTTCGCGGCCATCCCCCTGCGCATGGACGATCTGGTGCATCTCCACAAGACGCTCACGCCACCGATGGCGCAAGTGCTCGAAGGGCTGGTGCGCGCGCGAGTGAGCATGCTCATCTCCGGGGGCACCGGTTCGGGCAAGACCACGCTCCTGAACATACTGTCGGGCTGCATTTCGCCCGGCGAGCGCATCGTCACCATCGAGGACGCCGCCGAGCTTCAGTTGCAGCAGCAGCACGTCGTGCGGCTCGAGACACGTCCTCCCAACATCGAGGGCAAGGGCGAGATCAACCAGCGTGCGCTGCTGCGAAACGCCCTCCGGATGCGGCCCGACCGGATCATCATCGGCGAGGTTCGCGCAAGCGAGGTGCTCGACATGCTGCAAGCCATGAACACGGGTCACGACGGATCGCTCACGACGATTCACGCCAACACGCCCCGCGATGCCTTGTCACGCATGGAGAGCATGGCGAGCATGGCAGGCCTCGGGCTGCCGAACGAGACGACACGACAGCAGATTGCATCGGCCATCGGCGTCATCGTGCAGGTTGCACGTCTTGCCGATGGCAAGCGCCGCGTGACGAGCATTCAGGAGATCACGGGCATGGAGGCCGATGTGGTCAGCATGCAGGAGATCTACCGCTACGAGCAGACCGGCATCGATGCCGAAGGTCGGGTGCGAGGCCACTTTCGTGCCACTGGCGTTCGACCGTCGTTCGTCGACAAGCTCCATGCGCGCGGTGTCGATCTTGCCGAAGACATGTTCGATCCGTCCCGGCGTTTCGAATGAGGGGCTTCATCATGCCGACGCTCGATGGGCCGGTTTTCCTGGCGCTCTTTTCCCTGCTCACCTTCGCTGCGGTCGTGCTCCTGGTGTTCGGCCTCTGGCTCGGATGGTCTGATACCCATGGTCCGGAGGCGCGCCGCCGCGCCGCGCGCCTGCGCATCCTGCAGCCTGACGTCCAGGTCAACCCGGTGTCCGATGCCCGACGCGGCGATGCCGGCAGTCATTCGACCGGATCGGGGGCTCGATACCGGACCGGCTCCTGGGGTGGCATCGCAGCGGCGTTGCGCAGGCTGCGCGACTTCGATCCAAGGCGACGGCGCAAGCTCCGGTCGCAATTGCCCGATGCGCTCGACTTCATGGCACGGGCACTTCGCGCCGGGCATGCGCTGCAGTCCGCCATGAAGATGGCCGGCGAGGAGCTGCCCCAGCCGATCGGCGCCGCGTTTGCCGATACCCATGACGAGATCAAGTTCGGCGTACCGCTCCCGCAGGCGCTCGAAAGACTCTGCCATCGAGTTCCCGGCCCTGAAACCCGCTTCTTCACCATCGCAGTCATCATTCACCGCGAGAGCGGTGGCAACCTCACCGAAGTCATGGGCAACCTGAGCCGGCTGATTCGCGAGCGGTTGCGATTTGCCGCACGCGTGAAGGTACTCACCGCCGAAGGCCGGCTGTCGGCCTGGACCCTGGGGCTGATGCCTTTCATCCTCGCCGGCCTCATGCAATGGGGCAACCCGGAATTCATCGCAGTGCTGTGGCAAGACCCGCTCGGCGGAGACATCACTCGCGCGACCCTCGCCGTGATGGCGCTGGGGGGAGTCTGGTTGTGGCGGTTGACCCGGATCCGGGCTTAGGAAAGGCACCATGCGCTACCTTGAATACCTGCTGATCGCCGCATCAGTGAGCCTTGCGGCGCTGGGTGTCCTCCAGCTCGTGGTGGGCACTCGACTGGAGCGCCGGCTGCGTGCCCTCGCCCCGCCGGCAGCGGAGCGCAACTGGATCCTGACCGCCGTACAGCTGGTCGGACCCTTCGCGCGTCTGTCCTCGCCCGCGCCGGGCTGGGATTCATCACCCGTCCGGCTGCGCTTTCTTCGCGCGGGTCTGCGCCAGCCGGCTGCGCCGCTCATTTTCTATGGCCTGAAGACACTCCTCCCGCTGACGCTCGCTCTTCTGGTTGCACCCTTCATCCGGCTGTCGGGTCTACCCGTATCGGAACCCGGTTTCTGGTTGCTGCTCTCGCTGGCGGCGATGGGCGGTTGCTACCTGCCTGACCTCGGCCTGCGGGTTCTCACCGCACGTCGTCACCGGGTGATCTTCGAGGGGTTTCCCGATGCCGCCGATCTCATGCTGATCTGCGTCGAGGCCGGTCTGGGGCTGGACGCCGCACTCATTCGCGTGGCCGATGAACTGGCCGCTGGCAGCCCGGTCCTCGCGCAGGAGTTGCACCTCACCGTCCTCGAGATCCGGGCTGGCGTGGTCCGCGCCGAGGCGTTGCGACATCTGGCCTTGCGGGCAGGCGTCGACGAAATCGGCGTATTTGCCTCCATGCTCGGTCAGTCGGAACGCTTTGGCACGCGCGTCGGTGATGCGTTGCGCATCTTTTCCGACGATTTGCGTCAGAAGCGGCAGGTACGTGCCGAGGAACAGGCGGCGAAGGTTTCGGTGCGCATGCTCTTTCCGCTGGTGCTGTGCATCTTTCCTGCCATCAGCATGGTCGTTCTGGGACCGGCGCTGATACGCATCACGCGAACCCTCCTGCCGATGCTTGCAGGCCAGGGGCTGTCCTGACCGGGACTGCTCAGTCCCGCGCCGGCCAGGGTCCTCCCAGAAGTACCTCGGCGAGGGCTCGCGCAGGGCGTGACAGCGAGGCCACGCGGCGGCATCCGAGCAGCAGTCGGCGCGTCGCCCATGTCTCGTCGAGTCTCACTTCGGCCAGTTGCATCGAGTGCACATGGGGCAGGGCTGCCGTCCGGGGCAGGACGCCGATGCCGATGCCGGCAGCGATCATGCGGCACATGGCATCGAAGCTTCTGACCTGAACGCGCACCTTGAGAGATGCCCCCAGGTTTTCGGCTGCCGAGCCAACCAGACGAACCAGCGAAGCGCTGCGCTCCAGGCCGATGAAGTCGTGCCCGATCACCTCCGCGAATCGCACGCGTTTTCGTCGGGCGAGCGCGTGGTGGCGCGGCAGCAGCAGAACCAGTTCGTCGACGTTGCAAACGGTGGTTTCCAGTCCGGCGGCCGGGATGTTGTCGGAGAAGATGCCCAGATCGGCAGAGCCGGTGAGCACCGCCCGTACCACGGCATCGCTCAGTGCCTCTTCGAGATCGATCTTGGTGTCGGGGTGTTCGGCCAGGTAGCTGCACAGTGCTTCGGGCACCAGACCGTTCACGGCCGACGTGTTCACCCACAGCCGGACCTGTGAGGCCACGCCGCGGCCATAGTCGTCCATGGCGAGTGCCAGGCCCTCCAGATCGGCTGCGAGCCGCAGACTGTGTCGGTAGAGGGTATGGCCGGCATCGGTGGGCGCCACGCCCTTCTTGCTGCGGTCGAGGAGCCGCGTGCCGACACCCTCTTCGAGTTCGAGAACACGCCGACTGGCGGCGGCGAGCGAAATGCCGAATCGCGCGGCGCCTGCGGTGAGGCTGCCCGTCTCGACTACCGCTGCGTAGAGACGCAGTGAAACCAGATCGAACCGGTTCAGGTTGATCATCGTCCATATCCTCAACAAATCTGCAAGGATAGATCAATCAGAAACACATTTTGCGATGCGCGCCGATTTTGCAGAATCACGCCCAGCCCGGCCCCTCGGCCGGCCCACGACACAAGATCGCTGGAGGAGCCATGGCACGAATCACCCTGCGCGTGAATGGCGCGACGCAAAGCGTCGACGCTGACCCCGATACCCCCTTGCTCTACGTGCTGCGCGACGATCTCGGGCTGCACGGTCCGAAGTTCGGCTGCGGCCTGGGCCAGTGCGGTGCCTGCACGGTACATCTGGAGGGAGAAGCCGTCCGCTCCTGTTCGGTGCCGGTGTCGGCCGTCGCTGGCAAGAAGGTCACCACGCTCGAAGGCCTGGGCTCCACCGCGAAGCCGCATCCGCTGCAACAGGCATTCATCGACGAGCAGGCGGTGCAGTGCGGCTACTGCATCAACGGCATGATCATGACATCGGCGGCCTTGCTCAGGAAGAACGGCAAACCGAGCGAGGAGCAGATCCGGGCCGCACTTGCCGGCAACCTGTGCCGTTGTGGCACGCACCAGCGCATCACTGCCGCCGTTCGTCGCGCGGCGCTTGCGGCCTGAGGGGAACCAACCATGCGTGACGATCGCAGACACTTTCTGAAGACCGCCGGGGCGCTGGTGGTGAGCTTTTCGACCGGGGCCACGGCCTGGGCCCGGTCAGCCCCGGGCGCTATCACGCCGTCGAAGACCGTGAACAAGGAGGCGCTTGATGCCTGGCTTGCCATCGGTCGCGACAACAGCATCACCGTCTACTCGGGCAAGGTCGATCTGGGTACGGGTACGCGCACGGCCCTCGCGCAGATCGCAGCCGAGGAACTTGACGTCGCCTTCGATCGCGTCGAGATGGTGATGGGCGACACCGGCACGACGCCCGATCAGTGGCTCACCGGAGCCAACCTTACCATCGCGCAAGGCGGTAGCGAGTTGCGTCGTGCAGCGGCATCGGCGCGCGCCGCGCTCATCGAGCGTGCCGCTCAGCGTCTCGGGGCGGCGCCGGCTGACCTGATGGTCGACGACGGGGTCGTGCGGGTGAAGGGCGACCCATCGCGCCACGCAAGTTATGGCGAACTGATCGAGCGTGGATTCGAGATCAAGGTCGATTCGAAGGCTGCCTTGAAGAAGGCGGCCGATTACCGCATCGTCGGGCGCAACATCCCGCGGGTCGATATCCCCGGCAAGGTGACGGGCGAGTGGACCTATGTCCATGATTTTCGCCTGCCAGGCATGCTGCACGCTCGTGTCATCCGATCGCCGATCTTTGGTGCCCGTGTGTCCTCGGTGGATGATCGCGGCGCGCGCGCTGTGGCCGGTTTCGTGCAGACGGTGCGGAAGGGCGATTTTCTCGCCGTCGTGGCGAAGACCGAATGGGCGGCCATCAAGGCGTCGCGCGCCATAGGGGTTCAATGGGGCGAGGGCACTCGTCTGCCCGACAAGGGCACGGTCTTCCAGACCTGGCGTGCCCGACCCGTGGCCAAGACCGAGGCCACCCAGAAGGCTGGTGATGCACCGGCGGCCCTCGCTCAGGCGGTTCGGCGCGTGAAGGCGTCCTACGAGTTCTCGGTGCAGACGCACGCCTCGCTCGGACCCTCCTGCGCCGTGGCGCAGTTCAAGGAAGGACAACTCACGGTCTGGAGCGCCTCGCAGGCGACTCACTCGATGCAGACCGAACTGGCGGGTATTACCGGGTTGCCCCCTGCATCGATCCGCCTGGTCTATCTCGAGGGTGCCGGTTGCTACGGCCGCAACGGTCATGAAGACGCAACAGCCGATGCGGCTGTCATTGCCCAGGCCATCGGCAAGCCGGTGCGCGTGCAGTGGATGCGCGAGGACGAAACGGCGCGTGCGCCCAAGAGCCCGCCGCGGGCCATGGACTTCGAAGCCGGGCTCGATGCCCAGGGCAATGTCATTGCCTGGAACGCCGACTTCTGGATCGCGCTCAATCACATCGTCGCGTTCAAGCCGCTCGATTTTCCCCTGCTCGCGGCGACGGAAATGGGTCAACCCAAGCCTGGCAATTGGGTGGGCTTCCTGTTTCAGAATGCCGGCATGGGGTACACGGTACCGAACATCCGGGTCGAGACGCATCACGTGGCCGAGACCTTCTTCCGCTCGGCGCACCTGCGCAGTCCGGGCCGGATCGAGAACAGCTTTGCCAACGAAGGCTTCATGGACGAACTGGCTCACGCGGCCGGGGCTGATCCGGCCGAGTTTCGCCTGCGCAACCTGAAGGACGCGCGCGCCGAGGCCGTCATTCGTGCCGCGATGAAGCTGGCAGGCTGGCAGACGCGGGTCGGTATCAATCCGGCTGCGGGCAGTGGCAGCGTGGTGCGCGGGCGCGGCATTTCCTACACCCGTTACAACAACGCCATCACCTATGTGGCCGCGGTGGCCGAGGTCGAGGTCAATCGCGACTCCGGTGCGGTACGGGTCACGCGCCTGTGCATTGGCCATGACTGCGGGCAGATGATCAATCCGGACGGCGTGGCCAATCAGGTTCAGGGTGGTGCCTTGCAGACGGTGAGCCGTACGCTCATGGAGGAAGTGCAGTGGACTCCAGAGCGGGTGACCAGTGTGGATTGGGTCACTTATCCGATCGCCCGCTTCACCGACCTGCCCAAGGTCGATATCGAGCTCATCGATAGACCCGGCGAGCCTGCCTGGGGTGTGGGCGAGCCCACCGCGGTGGTGATTCCGGGCGCCATCGCCAATGCCATCTTCGATGCCACCGGTGCACGTCTGCGCTCGGTGCCGTTCACGCCCGAGAAGGTGAAGGCGGCGCTCGCAGCTGCCCCGGCGCGCGCATGAACGCGTCGGGCGCACCGGGCATGGCGGTCGGCCGCCAGGCGCTGGCGGGCATCAAGGTGCTCGAACTCGGCCAGCTGATTGCCGGTCCGTTTGCCGGCAAGACCCTGGGCGACTTCGGTGCCGAGGTCATCAAGGTCGAGCCGCCTGGCCAGGGTGATCCGTTGCGCAAGTGGCGCCTGCTGCACGACGGCACCTCGGTCTGGTGGCAGGTGTCGTCGCGCAACAAGGCGTCGGTAACACTCGATCTGCGCACACCCGAGGGGCAGGAGGTCCTGCGTCGCCTTGCCGCCGAAGCCGATGTCCTGATCGAGAACTTTCGGCCCGGTACGCTCGAGGGCTGGGGGCTCGGTTACGACGCGCTGGCACGCATCAATCCCGGGCTGATCATGCTGCGTGTCTCCGGCTATGGTCAGGATGGCCCGATGCGCGATCAGCCTGGCTTCGGGGTCGTGGGCGAGGCGATGGGCGGGTTGCGTCACCTCACCGCCACTCCGGGCGAAGTGCCGGTGCGGGTGGGCGTGTCGATCGGCGATACGCTGGCTGCCCTTCATGGCGTGATCGGCGTTCTCATTGCGCTCTACGATCGGCAGAAGAACGGCGGACAGGGGCAGGTGGTCGATGTCGCGCTCTACGAAGCCGTCTTCAACTGCATGGAGAGCCTGTTGCCCGAGTACAGCGCCTTCGGTACCGTTCGCGGTCCGGGCGGCAGTGCCCTGCCGGGCATTGCACCTTCCAATGCCTATCCCTGCACGGACGGTCATGTGCTCGTGGCAGGCAATGGCGACTCCATCTATCGGCGGTTGATGAGTCTCATCGGCCGTGACGATCTGGGTAACGATCCGGCGCTCGCCGACAACGCGGGGCGTGTGGTGCGTGTGGCCGAGATCGATGCTGCCATCGCCGAGTGGACACGGTCTCGCACGGTTTCCGACTGCCTCGAGGGTATGGCCAGCGCGCGCGTGCCCGGGGGGCGCATCTACACCATCGAGGATATCGCGCGCGATCCGCAGTACCGGGCGCGCGGCATGATCCAGCCGATCGTCACGCGCGACGGGCTTGCGCTCGATGTGCCGGGCATCGTTCCCAAGTTGTCGGCCACGCCAGGGGCGATACGAACCACGGCGCCAGCACTCGGCGAGGACACACGGGCGGTGCTCGAGCGCCACGGCGTGACCGAAGCCGAGTTCGCTGAGCTGATTGCCCGGAAGATCGTCTGACCCTGTCCCTGACGGAGAGCACCCATGAGCGAACGGATCCGCCTTTTCATCAACGATGTCTCGCCGCGCGACGGACTGCAGAACGAGGCCAGTTTCGTGCCTACGGCCGACAAGATCGCGCTCATCGACGCGCTGTCCTGCATCGGGCTGTGTCGCATCGAGGCGACCTCGTTCGTTTCACCCAAGGCCATTCCAGCGCTGGCCGATGCCGCCCAGGTGATGCAGGGCATCACGCGGGTGCCGGGCGTCATCTATACCGCGCTCATCCCGAATCTGCGCGGTGCCGAACGGGCGCTCGAGTGCCGTGTCGATGAGTTCAATCTGGTCATGTCGGTCTCGGAGACGCACAACCTCACCAATCTGCGCATGACACGTGCGCAGTCGGCTTCTGCCCTCGACGAGGTAATGGCGCTTGCCCGTGCCGCGGGTGTGCCGGTCAACGTATCGCTCTCGTGCAGTTTCGGGTGCCCGATGGAGGGTGATGTCGATCCCGGTGAAGTGATGCGTCTGGCCGACCACTTTGTCGGACGAGGTGCCACGGGGATCACGCTCTGCGACACGACCGGGATGGCCTACCCAACCCAGGTGGCTGATCTTTGCCGACGCCATCTGGGGGTCTTCCTGAACACCGATCTCACCCTTCACGTGCATGACACGCGAGGCATGGCGCTGGCCAACGTGATGGCCGCTGCCCAGGCTGGCGTACGTCGCTTCGATGCCTCGCTTGGCGGATTGGGGGGGTGCCCCTACGCACCGGGAGCGTCCGGCAATGCCTGCACCGAGGACATGGTTCACATGCTCGAACTGATCGGTTATGACACCGGCGTACACCTCGATGCCCTCATCGCGTGCGCCGATCGCCTGCCTTCGCTCATCGGTCATCCCGTGCCCAGTCAGATGGTGCGGGCGGGCAGGCGCGATCGGCGCCATCCGGTACCCGCATCGTTCGAGGAAATTCGCGCCCGCGCACTGGCCCGCGACGCCGCCTGAGTACGGGCATCGCAGGCAGCGCAGCCCGGGCCCGTGTGCGCCGCCGACCCCCTCCAAGGAGAGTTCGATCCATGTTGAGTCATCAGCCTGTCGGCGGGGCCTCGGCCCTGCACCTGCCTGCCGTCGCATCTGTCTGCCGCAGGCTCGTCGGCCTGTGCCTGCTTGCCCTGCTGATTGCCGGCGGGTCTTCGGCCATCGCCCAGGACACTTACCCCTCGCGGCCGGTCATCGTCATCGTGCCGCAGGCGCCCGGCGGTGCCAACGATGCGATCGCGCGGGTCATCACCCAGAAGCTCTCCGAACTGATGGGTCGACAATTCGTGATCGAGAACCGCGCGGGTGCGGGTGGCAACATCGGTACTGCTGTCGCGGCCGAAGCCCGGCCCGACGGCTACACGTTGCTGCTCACCACCAACAGCGTCCAGGTCATCAATCCCTGGCTCTACAAGTCGACCGGCTTTGACCCCATCCGTGATTTCGAGGCAGTAGGTACGGTTGCGACGGCAGGGTATGTGCTGGTTGCCAATCCGGGCTTTGCCCCCGGCAGCGTGGCCGAACTCATCGCGGCCGCAAAGGGCAAGCCGGGTTCGATCGCCATTGCCTCGGCCGGAAACGGCACGCTCAACCATCTCATCGGTGAAATGCTGCAGAAGGCAGCCGGCATCGAACTGCTGCATGTACCGTACAAGGGGGCGGCGGCAGCCGCAACCGATACGGCCAGCGGTCAGGTCTCGGTGTCGGTGCAGAGCGTGCCCTCCTCTCTCGGGCTGATCCAGAGCGGGCGACTGAAAGTGCTGGGGGCGGTGAACGAGAAGCGTCTGGCGACCTTCCCGCGGGTGCCTACCATTGGCGAGACCATCACCGGCTTTGGGTCCACGCCCTGGTATGGCGTATTTGCACCTGCCGGCACCCCGCGCGAGATCGTGGCCCGGCTGCACGGTGCCATCCAGACTGCGCTCGACGCGAGAGACGTGCAGGACAAGCTTGCGGCGCAGGGCTGTGAGGTGCTCAAGGGCACGAGTGCTCAGTTTGCCGCCATGGTGCGTGACGAATTGCCGCGCTGGCAGAAGATCGTGCGGGAATCGGGCGCAACACTTGACTGATCGGCTGACGTTTCTCTCGAGCGCCTTTGCCCGGCGGAGCACTGCGCTCTCGCCTCGTTCGCGGTCAGGCGTCTCTCGCAGCCCACCAGGCGACACATTCCTCGAGCCCGATCGTGCATGAGAAGTTCAGCTCGGCCCGGGCCGAGCGCACATCCGATGGGGCAGGGCGCTGGTGCGGGAAACCGGCGAAGCCGGTCTCGATCGTCGAAGGCCAGCTCACTTCGAGCATGGGGTAGACGCGCCGTACTGCCGCCACGAATTCAGCAAGGGTGTACCACTCGCCGTTGGCGACGTGATAGACCCGCTGCTCAGGCGCCTCTGCATCGAGCGCATGAACGTTGGCACGAGCGCAGTCACGCGCATCGACAAATTCCTCGCGTCCACCCCAGAGGAGGAAAGGGTCGTTCAGATCGACCCTGGTTCCCGCCTTGCCGGCGGTGACCAGGGTCTGGAGCAGTCGTCCGGGTACGCTGGTGACGTTGGAAAGATCACCCAGCACGGCTGCGTACCGCAGCGAGACGACATCGACGTCATGGAGGTCGTGGTACAGATGCGCAAGCTGTTCGCCCGCCAGCTTGCAGGCCGCGTAGATGCTTGCCGGACGGTCGCTCACCAGTCGCAAGGGCAGGTCCTCTTCGATCGGTGTGGCATCGTGTGTGGCGAAGCCGGTATAGGTCACTGTGGTGGAGCTTGCCACCACCACCCGGCGCAAGCGATGGACTCGGGCACATTCGAGCACATGGGCCGTACCCATGATGTTGACCGCGATACCCTCGATCGGGCTTTGCCGGATGGCCGTGGAGAGCCAGGCGGCGGTGTGAACGACGGCGCGGATCTCGTGCGCCTTGATGAGGTCCGAGAGGGCTCTCAGGTCGGTGACATTGCAGAGCACGCGCGTGGCGCCCTCGGGTGCGGGACCGGGGCGCACGTCGGCCAGTACGACGGCATCACCGCGCTCGGCCAGTTGCTGCGCGGTGAGCGTGCCGATCAGGCCGGCGCCGAGAATGAGCGTTGTCATGGGTTGCCCTTGGTCGAGGGGGGCGTGGCTTGCAGGACCATGCCCGCCGCCACCGATTCCTCGGTGGCCTTGAGGTGTGCCTCCATCAGCGCGATGGCTTCCTGTTGCCTGCGGCCCACCACGGCGTTCATGAGTGCTTCGTGCTCGGCGGTGATATCCCGCGCGCTGCTCCGGGGGGCCACGCCCCGAAGGAGCCGGAACTTGCGGTAGCGCTCCGAGTGGTCGGCAAGGATGTTCCAGAAGCGCAGCAGCCATTGCTCCGGGCAGGCCCGAACCAGCGCATGGTGAAAGGCTCGATGGCGCGATTCCCAGCGGCTGGCGCCGGCCCGGTCGTCGGGCGACTCGGGCAGCGGGGTGCGCGACAGGTGATGCATCGAGCCGACGATGTCCGCTTCCCAGGCGGCATCGCCATGCTTCATCGCGGCAGAGAGACAGAGCCCTTCGACCGCGCGACGGCTCGCCATCAGGTCCTGCAGTTCGCCCAGACTCGTTTCGCTGACCCGTGACCCGCGGTGCACGTCCATCGCCACGAGGTTCTCCGAGGACAGGCGCAACAGCGCCTCGCGAATCGGCGTGAGGCCGAGCTGGAACTTGTCGTTGAGGTCGGCCGGGCGCAGACGCTCCCCGGGCATGAGGTCACCATGGAGAATTTCGCTGCGCAGGCGCTGGTAGGCGCGCTCTGTCTGGGACGAGGGCTCGGGCTTATCCATGACCAAAAATATCTTGACGCCCTTATTTTATAAAATCAGAATGATTCTATACGAATCCCGAAGCGGACTCATGCCATGACACTTGCCGCAAGCCCCGCACGTCCGTGGTCTCTTGCGACCTTTTCGGTCGATCATCAGCCGGTGGCGGCGCTTGAAGTGGATGGCGTTGCCTACCGCCTCGCCCCCAGCCTCGCGCGGGCAGGTTGCCCGGGCCACGAGACCGTGGCAGGCCTCTTCGCGGGCTGGGCCCGGATGCTGCCCGCGCTCGATGCGGCTGCGCGCCAGGTGCAGTCGGCCGATAGGATTGCGGGCGAAACCCGGCTCGCGCCCCTGCTCTACCCAGGCAAGATTCTGTGTGCCGGCGCCAACTACTACGACCATCTGGCCGAGATGGGGATGCCCGGTGCAAGGAAGGAAGATCAGCGACTGTTCTTCTTCATGAAGCCGCCGCGCAACGCCGTGGTGGGCGAGGGGGCCACGGTGCACATGCCCATCGATACCCAGGCCTTCGACTGGGAGGTCGAACTCGCGCTGGTCATCGGCGCGACGGCACGCAACGTGTCAGTCGACGAGGCGCTCTCGCACGTGGCAGCCTATACCGTCTCGATCGACCTGTCGGCGCGCGACCACAATCGGGCACCCGAGACGTTCTACAAGCTCGACTGGGTTGCGGGCAAGGGGCACGACACCTGTTGTCCGATGGGACCGCGCCTGGTGCCGGCCAGTCAGTTCGGAGACCCCCAGTCGGCCAGACTGCGGCTTGCCGTCAACGGCGCGACCAAGCAGGATGGCAGCGCAAAGGACATGATCTTTTCGGTCGCCGAGCAGATCGCCATCGCCTCGCGCATCATGACGCTCGACCCGGGCGATGTGCTCCTCACAGGCACACCGGCCGGCGTCGGCGCCCCTCGCAAGACCTTTCTCGCGGTGGGTGACCGGATCGATGCGCAGGTTGACGGCATCGGACAGTTGTCGGTCACGGTACAGGCGGCTCGCTGATCGTTACCATTCGCCGGACCATGCGGTTCGTGACTCCGGCATGTACGCGCAGACCGGCCAGCCCCGGCGCTGCATTCAACATTCAAGGAGACCGAGCATGAAGAGAACATGGTTGGCTTTGGCCGCGGGCCTTGTGGCTGCTGCCCTGCTGTCCCCGGCGGTCCATGCACAGGGCGAAATCCGCGTGTCCACGGCCGCGCCTGACAACTCGCCCCTGTCGGATGCGTTCCGCTCGATCAAGGCGCACATGGAGGCGAAGTTCCCCGGCGCGATCAGGATGTCGGTTCACACGGCCAGCAGTCTCTTTCGTCAGGGCACCGAGTTGCCTGCCATGCAGCGGGGCAATCTCGAGATGGCCTCTCCGGTGACCTTCGAAATCGAGGCACAGGTACCCGAGTATGGCGTGTTCAGCGCGGCATACCTGTTTCGTGATGCCGATCACCTCATCAGGACGTTTCGCAGCGATATCGGCAGCGAGTACTACAGCGATGTTGCCAGCAGGATGGGGGTGGTCATCGTCGATACCGCCTACCTCGGTACGCGTACGATCAACCTGAACAACGACCGCAAGATCGAGAAGCCGGCTGATCTGGCCGGCACCAAGATGCGCATGCCCCCCGGCGCAGCATTTCAGGTGCTCGCAAAGACGCTCGGCGCTACGCCGGTCGCGATGCCGATCACCGAGGTCTATCTCGGGCTGAAGACCGGTCAGATTGACGGGCAGGACAACCCTACCAACATGACGCGCGACTGGAAATTTCACGAGGTCACCCGGCAGGTAGTGCTGACCCGCCATCTGGTGCAACCGGTGTTCATCGCGATGGCCAAGCCGGCCTTCGATCGTCTCAGCGCGGCACAGCAGGCCGAACTGCGTGCGGCGACGCGCGAGGCGATTGACATCCAGATCGCAAAGACCTTGCAGGACGAGAAGTCGGCGGTCGAGACTTTCCGCGCAGCCGGCATCCGCATCAGCGAGCCTGATTCGACGGCGTTTCGTGCCGCAGTGTTCAAGGAATACGAGGCAAGCGGCATGATGGCGCGCTGGAAGCCGGGCCTGCTTGCCCGCATCCAGGCGGTCCGCTAGGCCGGACGAGGTCAGGCGTGCGTTTCTCCTTGCGCGGCGATCGAGCGGTGTCACGCCAATGACGCTCGAGCGTCTGCGTCACCGCGTGTGGCAACTCAGTCGCGCTGCCGAATGGGTGTCAGCAGGGATGTTTGTCGGCATCTTCGTGCTCTTCGTGGTTTCGGTGTTCCAGCGCCACGTGCTCGCGCAACCGGTGAGCTGGGTCGATGAAGTCATCCTGATGCTCTTTCTGTGGTCGACCTTTCTCACCGAGGCCCTGGTGCTTGGAGCGCGAGAGCAGGTCACCTTCGATGTGATCTGGGATGCCGCCTCACCGCGTGCACGTCGCGTGATCGGACTTGTTGCGAGTGCTCTCGTGGCCGTTCTTTTCACGCTGGCAGCTCCGACCATCTGGAGTTACGTCACCTTCCTGTGGCGCGAGAGAACCAATGTGCTCGAGTGGCGGCTCGACTGGGTCTATTCGTGCTTTCTTGTCTACTGGGTTGCAGTGATCGTGCGCGCTGCCGACCGGTTTCTCAGGCTCTGTTCATCCGGGTGGGTCGAGGAGGTGCGGGATGTCGCTGCCGATGAGAAAGCCAATGTGCTCGGCTGATCCTGAGAGGATGCACGCGTGAGCATCGCGCTCGTTGCCATGTGCATCATGATCGTCGTGGGTGCGCTCCTGCGCCTGTCGATCGTTCTCATGATGTTCACCAGTGGCCTTGTCTACCTCTTCATCAAGGGTCAGGACCTCGGCCTGCTGGTTGACCAGACGCTGAACTCGATGTTCAGTCTCTACGTGCTGCTGGCGGTACCGATGTTCATCCTTGCCGGCAACGTCATGAACGCGGCCACCATCAGCGAACGCATCTGGAGTGCGGCCGACGTACTGGTGGGACGCTTCCGGGGCGGCATGGGCCATGTCACGGTGCTCATGAATGTGGTCATGTCGAGCATGAGTGGCAGTGCGGTGAGTGATGCCGCGGGTCCCGGCATGGTGTCGATCTCGATGATGCAGAAGGTGGGAGGCTATCCGCGCGGTCTTGCGGTTGCCATTGCCGCAGCCGCTTCATGTCTCGGGCCCATCATTCCGCCGTCGATTCCGATGGTGATCTACGCGCTCATCAGCACGGCATCGCTCGGCGCCCTGTTTCTGGCGGGCATCGTGCCAGGGCTCCTGATGGCGGCGAGCCTCATGGTCTGGATTGCCCTGATTGCCCGAAAGCGCAATCTCAGTTTCGGCAAACGCGTTTCGCTGGTCGAGGTGCCAGGGGTTCTCCTGCGCTCGGCCCTGCCACTGACGCTGCCGGTGCTCCTTCTCGGTGGCATCTGGTCGGGTATCTTCAGTCCGACCGAGTCGGCCGCCATGGCTGGCCTGTGGGCCGTGCTGATCGGTGCGTTTGTCTACCGCAATCTCGGCCTGAAGACGCTCGCCACGATCTTTGCCGTTTCGGCACGGCAATCGGCCGTCGTGATGATGCTCATCGCGAGTTCATTCATCATCAACTACGCGATCACCTCCGAGCAGGTCGCGAGTCATCTCGCGGCAGGCATCACCAGCCTGAACCTCTCTCCCATCGGGTTCATGCTTCTCGTGAATGTCATGTTTCTGGTGCTGGGCACGGTGCTCGATGGTGCGGTCATGCTGCTTGTCTTCGTGCCGGTGCTGCTGCCCTCGGTGAACGCGCTCGGCATCGATCTCGTCCAGTTCGGGGTCGTGGTCATCCTGAACTTCATGATCGCGATGATCACGCCGCCGTACGGACTCATTCTCTTCGTGCTGGGGTCTCTCACCGGCGTGCCGATGAAGGATATCAATCGCGAGATCTGGCAGTTCTGCATTCCGCTCACGGCGGTGATGTTCCTGCTGATCTTCTTTCCCTCGATCACGCTCTGGTTGCCGCACGTACTCGGGTACAAGTGAGGCGGGCGGTTTGTGTCAATCGCCTGTCCCGGCAGGCGGTTCCGGATCGGGCCCATCCAGCGAATAGCCGAACCGTTCGGCCGCAGGTCCGAACCGGTCGGTAGCCTGGCGCACTTCGGCGGGTGTCAGCACGTCGCGGTAGCCCCCTGATCGCCCGCTGTTCACGAAACGCCGGGGAGAGTAAGCCGGTGCGATGGTGTTCATCGGGCCTCTGAAGATGAACGCCTGCGGTGGTCCCTGACGCGTTGCAGTCTCGATGCGCCGCATCTCGTCGAACGCACAGTCTCGAGCGGCTGCCGCGATCTGCTCGGCAGATGCGTCGATCTCCAGGAAGCGAGCGATCCGGGCCGCCCCTTGTTCGGGCAATTGCAGCAGGCGTTCGTAGCGCAACAGGAGCCTTGGCCCGTTGAAGTGATCAAGCCAGCCCGCAAGATTCTTCTCCCACGTGCCCCAGCCAAACGAGCTGAAGGCAGGGTCGCCACCATGCTCGATGTAGGCCGCGACGTAGGTGCGCCTCAGGTGCTCGGCCTGTTGCGTGGAGAGCGCGCCTGCCCGAGCTTCCTGCCCCATCAGGTAGTAGTTGACGTTGGAGGCGAGAACGTCGAGCGGATGCCTGATGATCACCAGGGCACCGGCCGTGGTAGCCGACGGAGGGAGCGCAGGTGGTTTCTGCGCGTGCGTCTTCACCCGGATGAGTGTGTCGCTTTCGAGGTCGTGCCTGCTCAGGCCAAGATACATGTCGGGCACTCGAGCCTGCAGATCCTGGAGATCGCCAAGGCGTCCCCCCAGCAGGTGATGAACGATGAACCGGACCCAGGTATTGCCCGACTTGGGATAGGAAGCGATCCACGCGATACGCGCCATGATGCGGTACACCCCCCAGACGCACACATTGCACAGGTGACCCGTGATCATGCGCTGGCGCAGCCCCTGTGTCGATAGGGGGGCGTGCAGGCACCGCCGACATCGTGCATCCTGTCTGTCCACGAAACCGTTCGGGTTTCGACGTTCAGGATGAGTCAGGATGAGACACGGGGCAACCTTGGTCGAGGAAGCAGGGACAGCGGGCGAAGCGCGCTTTCCCTCGCTTGCACATTGGGGGGCGTTCACAGCGGTGGTGCGCGGCGGGCGCGTGGTCGGCTGCGAACCGTTTGCGTTCGATCCGCAGCCCTCGCCGCTCTTGCGCACCATGGCCGACATGGTGCATTCGCCCCTGCGCATCGCGCGGCCCGCCGTGCGCGAAGGCTGGTTGCGACACCGCGATCGCAACCGCGGTGCGAATGCCCGCTTCGTGGAGGTTGATTGGGATACGGCTCTCGACCTCGTGGCCGGTGAAGTGTCGCGCGTGCGTGCCGAACACGGGGCAGGCGGCATCCTCGGGGGGTCTTACGGCTGGTCGTCGGCCGGGCGCTACCACCATGCCCGGACCCAGGTGCGGCGCTTTCTCTTTACCGGTGGCGGTTGTGTCGATCAACTGTCCAATTACAGCTGGGGCGCTGCGCACTTCCTGCTGCCGCATGTCATCGGTTCGCACATGCCTGTCACCGGACGGGTGACGCAGTGGTCGAGTATCATCAGCCACACACGGACGCTCATCGCCTTCGGGGGACTGCCTCTCAAGAACTCCCAGATCACCGCAGGGGGCGCGGGTGATCATTCGATGCCAGGGTGGCTGCGCGCGGCTGCCCAAGCCGGCATTGACGTGGTGGCAGTCAGTCCCGATCGGCGCGACGCACCGGCCATCGCTCGTTCGCGCTGGCTGCCGGTGAGGCCCAATGCAGACACCGCCATGATGCTCGGCATGGCCCATACGCTCGTGACCGAAGGTCTGCACGATCGAGCGTTTCTTGCACGATATTGCACCGGCTACGAACGATTCGAAACGTACCTGCTCGGACAATCCGATGGCACACCCAGGAGTGCTGCCTGGGCGGCACCCCTGTGCGGCATCGATGCCGACACGCTCCGGGCGCTCGCACGCCAGGCGGCGGCCGGGCGTACCCTCATCACCTGTGCCTGGTCGCTGCAGCGGGCCGAACATGGCGAGCAGCCTTTCTGGATGGCCATCACGCTCGCGGCGATGCTGGGCCAGATCGGACTGCCAGGTGGTGGTATTGCCTTTGCGCATGCCTCGATGAACGGTGCGGGTTATCCGCGCATCGAGGGTCTGCCCACACCGGAAATGACAACCGGACGCAACCCTGCGGGTCTTTCCATTCCGGTGGCCCGCCTCGCCGACATGCTGGCGCATCCGGGGGCGGCGTACGACTTCAATGGCGAGCAGCGCGTCTACCCCGATGTCCGCCTCGTCTACTGGGCCGGGGGCAATCCCTTTCATCATCATCAGGACCTGAATCGGCTTGCGACGCTCTGGCAGCGGCCGGAGACCGTCATCGTGCACGAGCCCTGGTGGACGCCTGCCGCCCGTCACGCTGATATCGTCTTGCCGGCAACCACGACCTTCGAGCGCAATGACATCGGTGGTTCGTCTCGTGACCGCTTCCTCTTCGCGATGCACCAGGCCGTGGCGCCGGTGGCCAGTGCCCGCAACGATGTCGATATCTTTGGTGACCTCGCAGCGCGTCTGGGCCATGAGTCGGCATTTCGCGAGGGGCGCGACGAATCGGCCTGGTTGCGGCATCTGTACGAAGGGACGCGGCGTGGTGCCGCCGCCGTTGGTGTCGACCTGCCCGAGTTCGATGCCTTCTGGAAGCAAGGCCATGTGGCGTTGCCGCTGCCTGAGCGGGAGTTCGTCCTCTTCGAGGACTTCCGGCGTGACCCTGAAGCGCATCCACTCGCGACACCCTCGGGGCGCATCGAGATTACCTCCGAGGCGGTTGGTCAGTTCGGCTATGCCGATTGCCCGTCGCATCCAACCTGGATACCCCCGGTGGAATGGCTGGGTGCCGCGCAGGTCGCGCGTCACCCGCTGCACATGGTCAGTTCCCAGCCCGCCGACAAACTGCACAGCCAGTATGACGCGGGCCCGGTGTCGCGCGGCACCAAGCTGGCCGGACGTGCCCGATTGCGCATGCATCCGGCCGATGCAGCAAGGCGCATGCTCGGTACGGGCGATCTTGTGCGGGTGTTCAACGATCGGGGCGCGACGATTGCCGCAGTCGTGCCCGATGAGGCCGTGCGCGAAGGGGTGGTCATCCTGCCGACAGGCGCCTGGTTCGATCCGGCCGGTGATGGCGTGCTCGAGCGCCATGGCAACCCCAACGTGCTGACCCGTGATGTGGGAACCTCGCGACTCGGGCAGGGTTCGAGTGCCATGTCCGCGCTTGTCGAGGTGGAGCGCTGGGTGGGCGAGGTGCCTGGCGTGGGCGTGTTCGACATGCCACCCGTTGTCGCTGCCTGAGCGCGATGCGGCACGGGCGCCTCCGTCTCGAGCAGGGGCTTGCTCCGGCTTATACTCACACGGCACCAACCATTGGCTGGATGGCAGGCAATCATGGTCGCGGTCAGTTTTGAAAAGTATCTTGGACTGCTCGATGATGGGCTGGGCTCTTCTGCGGTATCGCATTACCGAAAGCCGGCTCGATGTCATCTGTCGGCACTGTGCGATCGCTATGGGTCGGACAAGGGGTCTCTGACCGAGAGCGGACATCCCTACCCCTGGCCTGCCCACAATTACGTCGATTACTACGCGAGTCTCTTCGGGCATTGCCGCCAGTACATCCGTCGCGTCTTCGAATGTGGTCTGGGAACGAATCAGCCCGGATTGCCGTCGACCATGGGCAGGGCGGGCAGGCCCGGTGCGAGCCTGCGAGTCTGGCGCGACTACTTTCCGTCCGCTCAGGTATTCGGTGTGGATATCGACCGGAGCATCCTCTTTTCCGAAGAGCGCATTCAGACCGCGTGGGTCGATCAGACCGATGTCACCAGTGTCTCCAGTCTCTGGCAGTCGAATGCCCTCGATGATTTCGATCTCATGGTCGATGATGGTCTTCACACCTATGAGGCGGGTGTCACGCTTTTTGAAGGGTCTGTTCACCGCCTGGCTGACGAGGGCGTCTACATCATCGAGGATGTGAGTCTTGCCTCTCTTCTGAAGTTCAAGCGGTACTTCGAGGGCACCGACTATCGGGTCGAGTACGTGCGACTGCTCTGTCCGCAGCGTCCGCCGACCTCGGACAACAGTCTTGTGGTCATCCGGAATCCCGATCGCTACTGACGAGGGGATGTCGCGGTCCCATCCGCCAGGCGGTGGATCAGCCGCAGCGCCACTGACGCGCCGGAGGATCTCAGGGCTGTCTCGCGCGCGACCCGATGGCGTGGAGGGCCATGCCGCATAGCATGGCCACGACAAAGAGCAGCGCCTTTGGCTCGCCCGATGCCATCGTCACCAGGGCGGGGCCGGGACAGAATCCTGCCAACCCCCAGCCTGCCCCGAAAAGCAGTGCGCCGACCACAAGGGGCCGGTCGACGTCCCCACGAGTCGGGAGGTGGAGTGCGCCCCCTAGAAAGTTGCGGGTGCGCCGGCGCGCCAGTGCAAAGGCGGCGATGCCGACTGCAACTGCGCCACCCATCACCAAGGCGAGCGAGGGATCCCACGGGCCTGCAAGGTCAAGAAATCCGAGCACCTTGCCCGGGTCGGTCATGCCCGATAGCATGAGGCCCCAGCCGAAGATCAGCCCGGCCGCACATTCACTCGATCGCAGGAGGGTGGTTCGCGTCATGGTGATGGCTCCAGTACCCGGTTCAGATGATGTGGCGGATGACGAAGACGGTGGCGAAGCCCGCCCCCATGAAGCTGGCTGTGGCGATCAGGGACCGTGGCGACAGGCGCGACAGTCCGCAGATGCCGTGTCCGCTGGTGCAACCCGAACCGAGCTGCGTGCCGTAGCCCACCAGAAGGCCGGCTGCAATGATGGCGACGAGCCCGGCATCGATGCGGGGCGCTTCGAGCAGCGCACCCGGCGCCAGTAGCCGGAAGGTCAAAGGGGCTGCACACAGGCCGATCAGGAATGCGATGCGCCAGCCGGTGTCGCCTCGTCGCAGGGGCAACAGGGCGCCCACGATGCCGCTGATGCCCAGGATACGGCCGTTCACCAGGATGAAAAGCGCAGTGGCAAGGCCGAGCAGGATTCCACCGGACAGCGATGCCCAGGGGGTGAAGTGGTTCCAGTCGACAGTCATGATTCGATGCTCCCATTGACGCAAGGTGGGCCCGTGCTGGACAGATCGGGCCTGCAGGTCAATATACTGGGGTTCGTTCCAACCGACCATGGAGCACGATTGACATGACGCATCCGGATCCCGCCCTGACTTCGCCCATGGTCCATGGCATCTTTGATCCGGGTACCAGTACCATCACCCATGTCGTGCATGGTGGTCCGGGCACGCCCTGCGCCATCATCGATTCGGTGCTCGATTACGATCCGAAGTCGGGGCGTACGGCCACCGTCGCGGCCGACCGGGTCGTCGATTACGTTCGTGCCAACGATCTGCGCACGGCCTGGATTCTCGAGACGCATGCCCATGCCGACCATCTCAGCGCTGCGCCCTATCTCAAGCGGCAGTTGGGCGGGCGCATTGCCATCGGCGACCAGATCACGAGGGTGCAGAAGGTCTTCAAGGGTATCTTCAATCTCGAACCCGAGTTCCGCCCTGATGGATTGCAGTTCGATACGCTGTTCGCTGACGGTGCATCGCTCGCGCTCGGGTCGCTTGTCGGAGAGGTGATGGCCGTGCCCGGGCATACGCCAGCTTGCGTGGCCTACCGTTTCGGCGACGCGGTGTTCGTGGGCGACACCCTTTTCATGCCCGATGTGGGCACGGCCCGTTGCGATTTTCCGGGTGGCGATGCAAGGACCCTGTACGCGTCCATCCGCCGGTTGTTGACTCTGCCGCCCCAGACCCGACTCTTCATGTGCCATGACTATCCGCCCCCGACTCGTGGCGTCGTTTTCGAGACCACGGTTGCCGAGCAGCGTGCGCGCAACATCCATGTGCACGACGGGGTCAGTCCCGAGGCGTTCGTGCAGATGCGCACCCGGCGCGACGCCACGCTCGAGATGCCGGTGCTCATCCTGCCGGCGGTGCAGGTCAACATTCGGGCCGGTGCCTTGCCGCCCCCGGAAGCGAATGGAACGTCCTATCTCAAGATTCCCCTCAACGCGCTCTGAAGGCGCACAAGGAGCAGTCAATGAAAAAGAACGTGGGTGGTATCGACCGGGGCCTGCGGATCGTGGCTGGCCTTGTGCTGATCGGACTTGCCGCGACCGGGCTGGTGGGCCCCTGGGGCTGGTTGGGCCTTGTCGTGCTCGCAACCGGCCTGTTCAGTTTCTGCGGCGCATACGCGCTGCTCGGCCTCAATACCTGCCCGGCGAGGTCCGAGTAGGGCTAGCCCTACTCGGACCCGGCCTCAGAACATCTGCCAGGGCAGGGCGTCAAAGAGGTACGAGCCGCCATCGCGTCTGACGCGCCCCAGGCCCGGGAAGGGTGCGTGCGGGATCGCGAGTATCCAGTTCTCCGCGACTGCCGTGTCGAGCAGTCGGCGCCGGACCTGTCGCGCGATATCCGGGTCGCTGTCGTAGCGTACCGTGATCTCGGGACGTGAGAACTGCACGGGGGCCACGTGCAGGATGTCGCCGGTCGCGAGCACGCGGGTCCCGCCAGATTCGATCAGGTAACTGGTGTGTCCGGGTGTGTGGCCGCTTGTGTCCAGGGCCTTGATGCCGGGCACCACGATCGAGCCCGGATCGATCGCGCGCAGGCGCGATCCGTAGACCATTGCAGCTCGTCGGGAGGCGACGAAACGCACCTTGCGTTCGGCGGCCTGATTCATGTTGGCTTCGCTGGTCCAGTAATCGATGTCAGCCTGTCCGGCGCGAATCAGGGCATTGGGGAAACGGGCCTTGCCATCGGGCGAGACAACCCCGCCGATGTGATCGCCGTGCAGGTGCGTGATGAGAACCTGGTCGATATCGGCCGGATTCACGCCGGCTGCGGCAAGGCTCTGATCGAGGTGGCCCATGCTGGGCAGCATGAGGTCCCCGGCGCCCGCATCGATCAGGATGAGCGAGTCGCCGGTATTGGCCAGAAAGCAGTTCACCGACAGCTGAAGCGGCCAGCGGGTCAGGTGCGCCGCTTCGGCCAGACGGTTCATGGTCTCGATGTCACCCACGAGAATCGACCGGTCGATGAGCGTGAATCCATCGCTCAGGCTCGTGAGTTCGAAGTCCCCGACGCGCATCCGGTGTACGCCGGGCACCTGGCGGTTGACTTTCGGGGCGCGGGCAGAGGCGGGGAGACTGCTGACGCCGAGTGTGGCTGCAGCCCCTGCGACAAGACGTCGTCGGGTGATGTTCATCTCAGAGCTTGTCGAATTCGACATTCACAAGCTTGCCATTGCGCCGTTCGACACGCCGGATGTAGATGGTCTGGTCGACGTTGCGGGTTTGCGCATTGATCGTGATCGGCCCCCGGGGACTGTTCAGCTTGAGGCCCGAGATGGCCGCCATGAACTTGTCGGGGTTTGTATCGCCTCCGGTCTTCTTCAGGGCCTGGTAGATTGCATCCATCGTGTCATAGCCCTGCACGGTCAGGAAGTCGACCTCGACATCGCCGTTGGCTTCGCGAAAGGCCTTCAGAAAGGCCGTGTTCTCGGCTGACTCGTGAACCGTCGAGTAGTGAAAGGTCGAGATCACGCCCAGCGCAGGATCACCCACGGCAGGCAGGCCGGCCTCGGCCACGATATCGCCGGTGGTGATGAGCTTGATACCGGCCCGCGAAAGCCCCAGATCTTCGAACGCCTTCATGAAGGCGATGGCCGAACGTCCGGCCGGCACGAAGGCGAAGACGGCGTCGGGCTTTTCGTTCTTCACGCGTTCCAGAAAGACCGCATAGTCGTAGCTGGTCAGCGGTGCCCTGAGATTGCCGGCTATCACGCCCCCGTTGCCGGTGAACCCCTTGGTGAAGGCTGCTTCGGCATCGAAGCCCGGTCCGTAATCGGCGACCACGGTGTATACCCGCCGCAGGCCATTGCGCGCGGCCCATTCGCCCATGGGTGCCGCCATGCCTCCAACCGTGTAGGACAGTCGCGCCATGTAGGGCGAACGTTCCGTGATGCCCGAGGTTGCGGCCTGAATGAGCAGGGTGGGCTTCTTCGCTTCGGTTGCCACAGGAACCGTGGCCAGTGCGCCCGGTGTGGAGATGAAGCCGGTCAGAATATCGATCTTGTCACGCGCGATCAGTTCGAGCGCGAGGCGCTTGGTCACGTCGGGAAATGGGCCGGTGTCATCGCGAAAGATGAGTTCGACCTTGCGCCCGGCGACCGTGTCGCCGTTGAGCTTCATGTACAGACGGATGCCGGCATTCACACGCTCGCCCAGATCGGAAAACTGGCCGGTATTGGACGAGATGATGCCGACCCGAACCGGATCGGCAGCCTGCGCCGTGCCAACGGGCAGGCCTGCAACACTTGCGATGATGCCAGCGACGATCCCAGATGCTGTCCAGTTCATGTTGTCTCCTCGGTGGTGTGCTTGATCACCGCTTGAATGCGGCGTTGCTGACGGTGATGTTGAAAGTGTTCGGGTGAGGCGTGCCCAGTCAGAGAAAGACGGTCAGGTTCTTGGCCATCAGGACCGACTGGTCGATCACGATCTTGCGACGGGCGATGCGCAGTTGGTTGCCGATGCGACGCAGCAGGTCTTCGCGGCGCCCGACCAGTACGTCAGTCTCGGTCTCGAGCCTGTTGCGGTAGACAAAGAATCGGCTCTTCACGGCAACCGAGGCCCCCTCAGGCAGCGTGCTCACCGGCGCAGGCAGTCGTATGTTCGTGACCAGATGGGATACCCGGGAGAGCGGCTCCTCGGCCCAGTGGATGCCGGTCTGGATCTGCCGTACCCGCTTCCGGAGTGTTGCCAGATCATCGTGTATCCAGGCGGTGTCTTCTTCGGTCGTGGTGTCGCGCGCGCGATCTTCCCAGGGTACGTTCAGACGCATGGGCATCCAGTAGACGATGTCTTCGGCGAAGAGCTCGAGCCATGGGTCGTAGTCGCGCTCATCGAGCAGGTCGGCTTCGCGGTAGTAGAAATCCTCGATCTCGCGCATCAGGTCGAGGTACCCCATGCGGGCGGTATCAGGCCCGAAGCCGTTGCGTCCGCTGCTCATGACTGTTCCGGTGATGCACGCAACGCTGCCCAGTCAGGCGCATCCATGTAGTCCGCCCATCGCTTGTAGAGTCCGCGCGGGTTCTGTTCGGTCGTGACCGGATGCTCCGTGACCCGGCCCGGAACATCAGCGCTCGCGCCACCGGCCCCGAGGCCGGCCTTGTAGTGATAGGGATACCGACGCGCCACTGTCCCCAGGCTCGCAGCCGATGCGTAGTTCCAGTTCTCCATGTCGTCCTGCTCGGTCATGCCGGCTGGCCCCGAGTAGCGCAGGTAGTAACTGCGCAGGTAGTGCTTGACCGCCTCGGGTGCCTCCTTGTCGACGAAGTACACCCGCCACAGTTCGGTCTCCAGGGGCCCCCTGGGGTGCGCCACGAGAATCGTGCGTGGTTGTTGCGCATGGAACGACATGTTCGGAAACAGCGTCCCGACCACCGGGATGGTGCCCGCCGACGTGCCCATGCGCTTGATGCGACGCCGCCAGCAATCCTGGAAATACGCTGCCGTCTCGGCCGAGCCGGCATAGTCGTGCCGGGGCTCGTCGGTGGGCCAGATCCCGTAAAGGCAACCGTGTCCGCCCGGATAGGTTGTCACGAGCTGGCGGCCGATCGGGTCACGCCGGCCTTCGCCGGCACTCGGGCCGATGCCCACCATGTCTACCGAGCGATGACTGACCGTATGCAGCACGTCGCACGAGAAGTTCTCCGCAACGAATTTCCAGTTCGACGGGATGATCCATTTTTGTGGCACACCGAGCAGTTCGGTCTCGCCGTCACCGCCATCCCAGGGAGCAAAGCCTTTGTCCAGTGCGAACATGGCATCGCCCATGTAATCCTCGAAGGCGGGGGCCTGTGGGTCCCAGGTGGCCCAGACCGTGCCGCGAAACACCTTCATCTGGGCGACTTCCACCAGACTCCACTGGTCGCGATCGAAGGGCGGTTGATAGGCGGCCTGATAGTCATTGACCCCGACCAGCTTGCCGTCGGTAGCGAAGCTCCATCCGTGATACGGGCAGATGAAGTTCTTCGTGTTGCCCTGGTCATAGCGGCAGACCTTCATGCCACGATGGCGGCAGGTGTTCAGAAAGACATGCAGCTTGCCGCTTCGGTCGCGCGTCAGGATGACCGACTCCTCGCCCATCTTCGAGGTAAAGAAGTCTCCCGGTGCCTTCACCTGGCTTTCATGGCCGACATAGAGCCAGGCACGCGCGAAGACGCGTTCCTGCTCCTCGCGGTAGAGGTCCTGGTTGACGAACAGTTCACGGCTGATTTCGCCCAGTTGCGTGTCAACCAGTGCATGGGCGGATCCCCCCAGGCTTTTCATCGGGCGTGTCCTCCCGTGGCAATGTTCATGGAACGATGGTGTCCAGCAACTGCTGCGCCAGAGCAGCGCCGGGCACGCTGATGCCGAGTTCCCTGGCGAACTTCAGGCAAAGCTGCAGGTCCTTGTAGAAGACGCCGTTGGCATGGGGTGCGAGGCGCAACTGGTTCCATCGGTCGGCGATCGCACTCTGTGCAGCGCCCTCGTGCACCACTTTCTGCAGCATGTCGGCCGTGAGGCCGGCTTCGCGCCCGAGGCGCATGCCTTCATGGGCGGCGAGCATGTTCACGCAGATGATCAACTGGTGGGCAAGCTTGGCGCGGATGCCTGACCCGAGCGGACCGGTGTGCGTGATCCGCGGGCCCGATGTGGCGAAGACCGGTTGTACGCGTGCAAACGCAGCCTCGCTTCCGCCGACCATGTAGGACATGTTGCGGTTGCGTGCTCCCGTCTCGCTGCCGCTCACCGGGGCATCGATGAGTTCGACGCCCTTCTCCCGGGCCGCCGCTGCCATCTCGGTGATGGTGGCCGGTTCTACCGTGCTGTGAACCGCCACCAGACTACCCGGAGATGCCCCGGCAAGGACGCCATCGTCGCCGAGGAGGACGCTGCGAAGCTGAACGTCGTCGAGAACGCAGATTTCGATGATGTCGGCATGTCGCCCTACGTCGACACTCGATGTCGCGACACGCGCTCCCGCCGCTGCGAGTTCGGCCAGCGGCTCGGGACGCAGGTCAAACACCATGACGTCATGGCCAGCGGTTACGAGATTGATGGCAAGGTATTTGCCCTGGGTTCCCAGGCCAATGAAGCCGATCTTCATGAAGCATGTCTCCCGATCTTTTCTGGCCGGCCTGCATCAAGGCAGCGCCTGGCAAGGAGGAGTATTGCCGCACGCGTACCGTTCTGTAAAGCGCACCGCGTCTCGTGCATCAACGCCCGCGCTCAGGTACATTTCCGGATGACCGGACGCAGGCTTGCCGTGCGTCGGTGCGATCGCGTGGCGCATTCCCGCGCGCTATCGGCGCCTCGAGCCCGAAGCACAAATGGAGGAGACCATGGCCGAGACATCGAGCGCGGCAGCACAGCGGCGCACGCTCTCGCGAATCAAGGCGATTCGCGACCGGTGGCATACCAAGCGACATCCGTTTTTCACCGAGTTCGGCAAGGGTCGGCTGCCGCTGCGTGCCATGGGCCTGTACATGGCCCAGCATTACCAGTTCGTGCAGCACGCGCTGCCCAGTTTCGGTCTGCTCCTCGCAAAGGCACCCGCCGACGTGCGTCGTGCGGTGATCGAGAATCTGGCCGAGGAGGCGGGCGTGACGGCGGGGCATGGGGAGGGCCATGCGCCGCACGATCATGTCGAGGATATCTTTGCCTTCACCCGCGCTGCCGGTTTGAAGGACAAGGAGGTGCGCAACCTGCCTATGACGCCTGCCTGGTGGGCGCGGTCGCTGCACTACGTGGCGACAATGCGCAACGAGCCGGTGGGTGTCATTCTGGCCATGCAGGCAACGCAGGAAGGGCAGCAGGTCGCACTCAATGTCGAGGTGACGCTGCCGGCGTTTGCGCGTCACTATGGCTATCCGAGAGGATCGAGTGCCATTGCCTTCTTCGAGGAGCATGCCGAGGCTGACGAAGAGCATTCAAGTCGGCAACTCGATCTTTGCGTCCGGTACATCGACACGCCAGCGCTCCAGGCCCGTGCCCTGGTGGTGGCTGAAGAAGCGTGCATGTTGCGATGGGCCTCGATCACCGATCTGTATCGCAGTGAAGTGCTCAAGGAAAGACCCGTGCTGCCCCCCTCGCCGCGAGGCAAGCGGTGAAGTTCGTGGTCCGGATCCCTCTGGCGAGTACCTTCGGGGCGTTGGCGTTCGTCTGCGGAGCCTGGCTATCTCCCCCGGCGCTGGCTCAGGAGTACCCCACCCGTACGGTGACCCTGGTGGTACCCACCTCGCCGGGGACGGGGGCTGACATCACTGCGCGCATCTTTGCGCCGCGACTGCAGCAGGTGTTCGATCGTGCCTTCGTGGTCGACAATCGGACCGGTGCGAGCGGCAACATCGCCGTGGCCAGTGTGGTGAGGGCGGCGCCCGATGGTCACCTGCTGCTGCTCACGCCCAGCACGCTGGCTGTCACGCCGCTGATGACCCGGAACATCGGCTGGGATCCGGTGCGTGACTTGCAGCCTGTGGCGCTGCTCTCCTACATCACCTATGTGCTGCTCGTGAACCCTGCCGTTCCGGTTCAGGATGTGCGCGGCCTGATCGCGCTGGCGCAGCAAAAGCCGGGTGTCCTCAACTACGGGTCACCGGGAACCGGTACGCCGCATCAACTGGCGATGGAACTGTTCAAGCAGGTGGCGGGCATCGACATCACACACGTGCCCTACAAGGGAACGGCGCCGGCGCTGACCGACCTGGTGGGGGGGCGTGTCGATGCAGCCTTCTTTCCGGTGCACAACACGGTGCAGTACGCACGCAGCGGGCGGCTTCGGATGCTCGGGAGCGTTGCTGCCAGGCGCACGCCGTGGACACCTGATCTGCCCACGCTGGCCGAGCAGGGCGTTGTCGGCGTCGATGTCGATGCGTGGATTGGTGTCTACGCGCCGGTCGGAACGCCCGCCGAGATCGTATCGCGACTGACCCGCGAATTTCTCGCGCTCATCAATCAGCCCGAGATTCGCGACAACCTGTACCAGCAGGGCATCGTCGCGAATCCGGGTGGCCCGGAGGATCTCGCCCGGCTGCTCAAGGCTGACCTGGCGAGGTATCGCAAGGTCATCGAGCAGGCGGGAATACCGATCGAGTAGGAATCCTGAGCCGTTCGGTGATGTCCTCGAAGGGTCAGATCGCGCAAGGTGATGGCGATTCGAGGTCGGTCAGAGGTTGCGCATCGCATTGGCATCGGCGCGCGCAGCGCTCATGAGGTAGCCAACGTCGATGCCACCCACGAGGGCCTGCGCACCCATGCGCGCGATATCGGCCAGGGGCAGTCCCGGCACGCCGCCCGCCATGAACACGCGTTGACTCGATTGGCAGGCCAGGGCAACCTGTTCGTATGCCTTTCGTATCGAGGGGTGATCGACCTGGCCTGCGAGCCCCATGCTCGCTGAAAGATCATTGGGGCCGATGAGCAGGCCATCGATGCCGGGTACGGCCGCGATGGCCGCAGCCTGGGCGATGCCAGTTGCGGTTTCCAGCATGGCGATCACCCACACCGACTCGTTCTGATGCTGCAGGTGCGCGGTGAGCGGCAGGCTATAGTAGCTGCTCGGCGGTCCGACGGCCGCAATCGAGCGAGTGCCCATTGGGGCGTAGCGCGCGTGGGCAGCCACCGCGCGCGCCTCGTCGACGGTATTCACGTGCGGCACGATCACGCCCGAGGCCCCACCATCGAGTGCGCCGGCGATATGGCACTCGGCCTGACTGGCCACTCTGACCAGCGCAGTCAGACCGATGGCGCTGGCACTCAGGCACAGGGCTGCGGTCTCATCAGCGGTGAATCGCCCATGCTCGGCATCGATGATGATGATGTCAAAGCCGCAGGCGCGGGCCATGAAGGCAACGTCGGGGGTCTTGACCTGGCGTACTGTCAGCGCAATCACACGGTGCCCGGCCGCGACGAGCATCCGAGCCGGGTTGACTGCCTTCCGATCAGGCAATGCGGGCTGTGTCACGTAGCGGCCTTGCGCGGGCGCATCTCGATCAGATCCAGACAGGCATTCTCCGGCGTAGTGAGTGTCATCAGTACCACGTCGGCAACTTCCTGTGCGGTGAGCGGGTCGTACTTTCGCGCGCCCACATTGGCGAGGACTTCAGGGTGCGAGATGCGGTCACGCATGTGGGTGGCCACCATGCCGGTGCGGATCTCGGTGACGCGAACCCCCTGGCCCTGCAGTTCGATGCGCATGCCCGAGGCGATTGCGGTCAACGCATGCTTGGTCGCAGCGTAGATGACGCCGAACCGGTACACCTCACGAGCCGCGAGCGATGTCATCATCACGATATGCCCGCCACCACGCTGCACCATGCCTGCCGCCACGCTGCGGGACAGGCGCAGGGTGGCCATCACGTTGGTGCGAAACATGGCCTCGCATTCTTCGTCAGTGAGGTCGAGCAAGGGGGCATAGCTGAGGGTGCCGGCATTGTTCGAAAGGATGTCGATCGGTCCCGCTTCGCTGACCAGTCGCCGGGTGAAGGCCGGGTCGTCGAGGTCGCCGGCAATGGCCCGGATCGAGCCGTTGCAGGTGCCTGCCTCGCGGACGACCTCGTCCAGTTCACCCGATCTGCGGCCGGTGGCCACGACCTGGGCGCCGGCCCGTGCCAGCGTGATTGCGGTGGCACGGCCGATACCGCTCGTGGCGCCGGTGACCAGTGCAATGCGACCTGCCAGGGGCGCGCTCATGCGCTTGCCCCGGGCACATCGACCGTCGGGAATTCGGCGGGCATGATGACTTCGAGCAGTTCGAGGTCGTCGGAGTATCCGAGAACCGTGTGCTTGAGCCCTGACGGCTGCAGCCAGCATGATCCGGCGCGCATGGTGATTTCGCCCTGTCCCTCGTATTCGCCGCGAAGCCAACCCTTGATGACGTAGACCATCTGGAAGCCGACCTCGTGGTAGTGGCGATGCGCGACATCTTCGGCTTTGAACGGCGCCACATTGCGGATCACATGGGCGCGTACCGTGCCGCCCGTGGCCTCGACGAATCCGAGATCACGATACGCTGCGTAGGGGCGCAATCCGTCGGTCTTGAAATCCTCGTCACGCTGATGGCTCACCACGAATTGTTGTGGTGCACCTGTGGCGATGGGCAGGCTGGCAGGGGGCTGTCTGGTCATTGGATGCTCTCCTTCGTGATCGGTGGTCGTTCGTGCGGTTCTAGCGTCCGAGATAGGCCTTGCGAACCCGGTCATCGCCCAGCAGGTCGGCCTGGCTGCCCTGGAGCACCACGCGTCCCGACTCGAGCACATAGCCACGGTTGCACGATGACAGCGCCTCGACCGCACGCTGTTCGACCAGGACGACTGTCATGCCCTCGGTCTTGTGCACGGTCTGGATGCCCTCGAAGATCAGGTCGGCAATGCGTGGCGAAAGGCCCATCGATGGCTCGTCGAGCAGGAGCAGTCGCGGCTTGCCAGCCAGCGCTCGTGCGATGGCGAGCATCTGCTGTTCGCCCCCCGACAGCGTGCCCGCAAGCTGGTCACTTCGCTCTGCGAGGACAGGGAACAGTGCGTGGAGCCGGTCGAGTGTGCGCTTCCACTCGGCAGGTTGCGGCGCCAGCGGCCATGCGCCCATCGCGATGTTGTCGGCCACGGATAGAGATTTGAAGACCTGGCGGCCTTCGGGGACGTGAGCGATGCCTCGATGCGGTCGCAAGGGGGGGGGCACCGCAAGCAGATCCGCACCCTCCAGGGTTATCGTGCCGTGAGCGGCGGCGACCGTTCCGGAGATGGCCTTGAAGAGCGTGCTCTTGCCTGCGCCGTTGGGTCCGACGATGGCGATGAATTCGCCCTCATCGGCATGGATGGATACCCGGTCGAGTGCGAGCAGGCCACCATAAGTGACCGAGAGGGCATCAACCTTCAGCATGCTGCACCCATTTCGGCCCGAGATAGGCTTCGATGACACGACGATCGCGTACCACTTCCTGTGGCAGGCCCTCGGCAATCACGCTGCCATGATCGAGCGCGAGCAGTCGGTCGGCCAGGCGCAGCAGTGCGTCCATGGTGTGCTCGATGATCACCACCGTGATGCCCTCCGATGGCAGTCGCTTGATCACCGGCAGCAGTTCATCGACTTCGATCCTGCCAAGGCCCGCAAGGGTTTCATCGAGCAACAACAGGCGTGGTCGGGCAGCGAGTGCGCGCGCAATTTCGAGCAGGCGCAACTCCTTGCTGGTCAGCGTGTCGATGGTCGCCAGCGCTCTGGTCTGCAGTCCCACCCGGGTGAGGGCGTCGCGGGTGGCTGCATCGGCTTCCGCCTCGGTGCGGGCACGTCCAATGGCCCCGGCGCGCACGTTGTCGGAAACGGTCAGCCGAGCAAACGGGCGTGCGACCTGGAAGGTGCGGCCGACACCCAGGCGGCAGATTGCGTGCGTGTCCATGCCGAGCAGTTCGGTGTCATCGATGCGCACCGAGCCGGCACTGCCCTGGACGAAGCCGTTCAGACGATTGAACAGTGTGGTTTTGCCGGCCCCGTTGGGGCCGATGATGCCCAGTATTTCGCCCGTCCGGACGTTGAAACTGACGTCATCAAGTGCACGCAATCCACCGAAGTTCACAGAGACACCTTCGACCGTCAGGAGGGGCATCCGATCCGGCAAGGCCTGCTGAGTCGATGGGGATTCGTCCACCAGGCGCGCAGGCATGCTGGCCAGGGGCTCCCGGTCAAGGTGTCCTGCCGGTCTTTCGGCTGCGGGTTCGGTTCCTGGTCTCCCCGTCTGTTCGGTCGGTTCGCCGTGTGCGCCCGATTCGAGCGCATCCCGATGGGAGGTTTTGCCCTTCTGGCGTGACAGCCAGCGATCGCGAATGGCCCAGTAGACCCCCTCGGGCATGCCGATCACGATCAGGATCAGCGCAAGGCCGTAGATCACGCCTTGTATCCCTGGAATCACGTCGCCGAAGTGGGCGTTGAGCCCTTCGGCCAGCGGTATCAGAATGCTTGCGCCAATGACCGGGCCCCAGAAGGTGCCCACACCGCCAAACAGGCTCACGACCAGCGCCTGTGCAGAGGTCAGCATGCCGAAGACGCTCTGTGGCGTGACCACCAGCAAGATCAGCGCATGGAAGCCGCCTGCGGCGGCGGTTACGGCTGCGCTCAACGCCATCGCTTGCATCTTGCATCTGCGGGTGTCGATGCCCGCGGCCTGTGCGGCAGGTTCATTCTGCCGGATGGCGCGCAGCGCCAGTCCGAAGTGCGAGCGTTCGATCTGTGCCGAGAGCACGAGCCCCAGGGCCATCAGGACCAATGCAATCAGGGTATAGGTTCGCGGGTCGGCAAACTGCATCGCGAGGATGGGATGCTCGCGGTCCATCGGCAGGGCGATTTCCTGCAAGCCTGCCCATTGGAAGATCGCGAGCAGCGATACCGGGTAGGCCAGCATCGCCAGTGCGAAGTAGTGTCCGCGCAGCCGGAAGGTTGGCAGTCCGATGAGCAACCCTGCCAGACTGCCAATGCCCATGGCCAGAGGAATGCCGAGCCAGGGCGTGAGGTTCCAGTGGAGAACGGCAAGGCTCACCGTGTAGGAACCCAGGCCAAAGAAGGCCGCATGGCCAAACGAAATGAGTCCGGTGTATCCCGACAGCAGGTTCCAGCCCACACCCATGAGGCCCCACACCAGTACCAGGGTCAGAATGAACTGGTAGTAGGCGTTGGTGACCGCCATCGACAGCAGCGCGAACGCCACGAGGAAGAGGGCGATCGGTCGGATGTGCAGGCTGCGATCGTGATTCATGCGCGGTCGCTCACCCGCCCGAAGAGTCCCTGGGGCATGAAGAAGACCACCAGGAGAAAGATCACGAAGATTGCTGTCGTCTGCAACTGGGTGGGCAGTATCAGCGCCGACATCTGTTGTACGACCCCGATGAGCAATCCGCCCCAGAAGGCGCCCTTGATGCTGTCCATGCCACCGAGCACCACGCCGGCATACATGATCACCACGAATTCGAGACCCACATAGGGCTGCAGGGGGTAGTAGGTGGCCACCAGCGCGCCGGCAACGGCAGTCAGCGCGGTACCCAATCCGAATGCGATGCGATGGCAGCGCGCGACGTCGATGCCCATGTAGGTGGCGGCCACCGGGTTGTCGGCCGCGGCACGCAAACCCTTGCCGAGCCGTGTTCGGCTCATGAAGAGCGCGAGCCCCACGGTCATCACGACGGCCAGCACACCAGCGATGGCACGAGCCTGATTGATGAAGATCGATCCAGCGTCTCCGGGCAGGCCTACCTCCCAGGCGGCCGAGGCGAGTGAGGAGCCCAGACCGCGCGGTGCCGATCCGAAAAGAATCAACGCCCCATTCTGCAGAACGAGAGACAGTCCGAGCGTGAGAATGAGCTGTGCACTCTGGCCTTCATCATCGGTGGCAAGCACCTTGATGCCGCTCACCCGTGACATCAGCGTGCGATGGATGAGTGTCCCTGCGGCGTAGAAGAGGGGCGCGCTGCCGATCACCGCCACATAGCTGCCGAGCGCCGACCCTGTCCAATCCTTCAGTGCGGTACCGATGAGTGCGTAGAACGCGAAGTACATCCCGAGCATCAGGAATTCGCCCTGGGCGAAATTGATGACGCGCATGATCCCGAAGATCACGGCGAGTCCCACGCACATCAGGCCGTAGATCGAACCCAGTGCGAGACCGGCCGTGAGTGCCTGGAGCGCGCTCTCGACGATGAAGAGAACGTCGGACACGACCTCAGCCGCGTGGCCAGATGGCCGTCGCAGTGGCTCCTTCGGGCGGATACACCGTCTTCACGGCCCCATCGATCCATTCGATGATCGCCACGCCGGCGCCCACACGCTGCCCACGCTCGTCGAACTTGAGCCGACCGTTCAGGTAGAAGCGCGCCGCACCTTCCGTCGTGTCCATCGTTCGCAGCGCGGCAGCCACGGCTTCGCGATCGGCCTTGCCGGCGCGCTCCAGGGCTTCTTTCAGCACCCAGATATCGCCATAGCTGCAGATGCCGCCTTCGGTCATCCACGCCTCCTTGTGGCGGGCCGTGAACCGGGCGACGACGTCATCGGCGCGCTTGCCGGGCCAGTTCGCCACGATGGTCATGTGGTGATCGAGCAATTTCGGGTCAAGCAGATTGCGCATGTCGGGCGATCCGATCAGGTTGCCCAGACAGACGGTTGGAACCCCCAGACGAAATTCGGCGAACTTCTGCAGGAACTGCACGACATCGGGTGCCGACGAGGGCAACAGCATGATGAAGTCGGGCTTGCGGCCGCGCAGTCGTTGCACGATCGGTGTCGCATCGGGAATGGGGGGAGAGAACGATTCGGTGAAGAGAATCCTCACGCCGGCCTGTGGCAGGACACTCGAGAAACCCTTGATCGCACCTTGAGCCGCCGGGGTGTCGTCACCGATGATGGCGACCGTCTGGGGGCGCTTGCCGGTGGCCTTTTCGGCGAGATCAAGGATGATCGGTACGGCCTGTGCGGGCATCGCGCTGGCATCAATCGCAGTCTTGAACACGTAACGAAAGCCGCGGCGCGTGAACTGGTCGGCGTACGACCAGGTGAGCCAGGGCAGCCCGGCGCGCTCGGTGACCTCGGTTACGGCCAGTCCGAAGGCACTGACCTGTCCGACGCTGCCGGCGACGAGGTCGGGCTCCTGCGAGACCAGGCGTTGCGCGGCAGTCTTCGCCTTCTCGGGGCCATCGCCCGTATCGGCGACAACCAGTTGCAGGGGCGCTCCGCCCATCGAGCGGATGCCGCCTTGCGCGTTTACATCCTCGATGGCCATCTGGGCACCCTTGCGGCTCAGTTCACCCTCGCGTGCCCAGATGCCGCTGAGCGGCGTGATCAGTGCCACCTTGACCGGTGCTGGCTGTGCGAGGGCCGACCTCGATGCCAGGGTGGCCATCATGCCGGTTGTAGCCGGCCATCCGGCCATGCCCTTCAGGATGGATCGACGTGTGCGTATGCGCTGATTCATTGACGGTCTCCTCCTTGCCACCGGCACTCTCGGGGTGCCTGGCATTGCACTCACGCCTCTGATATCGGCGTCGAGCTTTCCAGACCGCATTAGAGCGGGATGGGCGTGCTCTTGTAAAGCGCTGTCATTCGAGCAGAAGCGCTGCGACGACCCGTCGTGCCGCCGCCAGCAGTCAACAGGTCGATCCGTCCGGTGGACGATGCGACTTGTCGAGAGGCTCCCTGCGTCAACCGATCATGCCGAATTCGCGCACCAGAATCGATCGATCGGTACGGACGTCGCTGCAGATTTCACTGGCCTTCTTGATCTGCGTGAGGCTGCGACTCAGAAGCCTTGCAGCCTTGAACATTGCCTGGCCGGCGTAACTGCCGCCGTCGCCGTCGTCTTTCATGAGCGCGTGCATGGCTTCCACGTCGGTCATGTCGACGCCATTCTCCCGGAGAATCTGCAAAGCCTTGTAGAACTGAACCAGGTTCGGCTTGTAGTGCCCGCTCAGGGAGTCCACGAGGGTGATCAGGCCAGCACGGGTCTTCGAGATCTCCATGCCCCCGGCAAACAGCACGGGCTTGCCGCCCATGAAACTCGAGTGGCGAAACTCGGCTGTTTCCCCTCTTGCCTTTCTTGCGGCGATCTCACTCTCGAAAACAGGCAGATTGAGAAAGTAGAGATTCATCTCGTTCGAGATGATGAAGTTGCCCTGCGATCCGGGTGGCAGCGGTGAAGGCTTCAGACTGCCGTCGGGTGCGGCGAGTCGGTAGGCGAGGCCGTCCTCGATCCGGATCTGGTGCTGCCAGCGCTCATCCTGACCGAGGTAGATGATCTGCGCGAGGTCCAGTTTGGCTTGACGAGCGTAATCGAAGAGGAACTTGTAGCTGGCGTTGGTGTTGTCGTCGCCGAAATGGCTTTGCAGCGACGAGCCCTCGTAGTGACGCGGATTCATGCCTGTGCTGTTGTTCTCCGACGCCACCGAGAGGGCCAGAGCCTTGCCCGGGCCTTGCTGAAGCATCGCTGTCCGCACCATCGCAAATCGGGTCTGAGCAGCCAGTCGGGCTGCCGGTGACATCACGGTCGAGGCCTCGCCAGCCTGGTGGGTCAGACGGCCTCGTGTTCGGGACAGGCTGCCGACGATATCGGCGTGTCGTTCCACTTCGGCTTCGGCACAGCGAGCAAGATCAAGGACGGTCGTGAGCCGGTTGCTCGATTCGATCTGCAATGCCATTCGCTTGTGCTCGACCCAGACCGTGCACTTCTTGATGATGTCAAGCAGGTTAAGGACCTTGATACGGGTGCGTGTCAGGGTTGCCGCGGGCGTCTCCCCCGGCATCACGGCCGTTCTGGAGGACATTTCGTAATTGCGCAGGGCCGTGTCGATGGCCAGCAGGTCGGGGTTCTTGCGCGCATGCCTGAATCCCAATGTGGTGACCGTCGTACGGTCAATCCATTGCTGTACCGTCGGCATCGACTGGAGAGGCTTGGGCATGGACGTCGGCAACCTTGTCGAATTTCGGTGGGTGGTATCCACGATTGAGTCGACCGTAGCATGACCGTGCGGAGGGCAATATTGCTTTTCGATGCGGGCTTTCGGCGGGCGCGGCAGGCCCTCGACCTGTGCCCGGGCTTGCGGGCGGCGTACCCCCCCCTGCCTGCAGGCTGCACGCCCTTGTGTGCGACGCTGCACCTGCGCCATTGAACGACCCTGCTCACATCGTCCCGGGGCCGGGCGATGCTGGCGATCGCATGTTCGGTACGAAGCCGGCTGTCGCCCATTCGTCCGCCAGGCTTGCCGGGGTGCGCGCGCGCAAACCTCTGTCGGAAAGGCACTTCGGCCCCCGCCGTAGTGGGCTCTCTCGGGCCATACCATTGACCCCGATCAACGGAAAATCGCTGCCAGGCTCATACACTGGGCGCCGCCGCAGGCGGCTCCATTGCCTGACCGCCAGAACCCACCGAGAGACCAGATCATGAGCGACAACACCGAATCCGTGACATCGGGTGCGATGACCGACGGCTTTCACCTCCTGCTCGACGCCCTGAAGTTGAACGGCATCGAGACGCTCTACGGTCTGCCCGGCATCCCCATTACCGACCTCACCCGCATGGCACAGGCCGAAGGGCTGCGCATGATCTCCTTCCGCCATGAGCAGAATGCCGGCAATGCGGCTGCGATTGCCGGATTCATCAACGGGCGTCCCGGGGTGTGCATGACCGTGTCGGCGCCGGGTTTTCTCAACGGGCTCACGGCGCTGGCCAACGCCACCACCAACTGCTTCCCGATGATTCTCCTGTCAGGGTCCTCGGAACGCGAGATCGTCGACCTGCAGCAGGGGGATTACGAGGAGATGGACCAGCTGGCCATCGCCCGCCCCTTGTGCAAGGCTGCGTTCCGGGTGCTGCATGCCGAGGACATCGGTGTCGGCGTGGCAAGAGCGATTCGTGCCGCTGTCTCCGGGCGTCCGGGAGGGGTCTATCTCGACTTGCCGGCCAAGCTTTTCGCCCAGACGGTCGACGCGGAACGGGGCCGCGCCTCGCTCATCAAGGTCGTCGATCCGGCACCGCGCCAGATTCCGGCTGCTGATGCGATCGCCCGTGCACTCGATCTGCTGCGCGGTGCCAAGAAGCCGCTCATCGTCCTTGGCAAGGGGGCAGCCTACGCTCGCGCGGATGAGGCCATCCGCACGCTCGTCGAACGATCGGGCATCCCTTACCTGCCGATGTCGATGGCCAAAGGCATCCTCCCCGACACTCACGAGCAATCGGCGGCGGCGGCCCGATCATTCGTGCTGCCCGAGGCCGATGTGGTTCTCATGATCGGGGCGCGCCTGAACTGGCTGCTCTCGCATGGCAAGGGCAAGACCTGGGGGGGCAAGGATGCCAAGGCCTGGGGTGCTCAGACGTTCATACAGATCGACATTTCACCGACCGAGATGGACAGCAACGTGCGCATCGACGCACCGGTGGTAGGCGACATCGGGTCATGCGTTGCTGCGCTTCTGGATGGCATGGGGGCGCAATGGGCCAAGCCTCCGTCGGCCTGGATCGATGCCGTGGCCGAGCGCCGCACGAAGAACATCGCGAAAATGGCCGAGACCCTCGCCCGTGATCCGCAGCCGATGAACTTCCACAGCGCGCTCAATGTGGTGCGCGACATCGTGCGCGACAACCCTGATGCGATGCTGGTGAACGAGGGTGCCAATGCGCTCGACTTCACCCGCTCCATCGTCGACATGTATCGGCCACGCAAGCGCCTCGATGTGGGGACATGGGGCGTGATGGGCATCGGCATGGGCTTCGCGGTCGCTGCAGCAGTCGAGTCGGGGCAACCGGTGATTGCCATCGAAGGTGACAGTGCCTTTGGTTTCAGTGGCATGGAAGTGGAAACCATCTGCCGCTACAACCTGCCCGTGTGCGTGGTGGTGTTCAACAACAACGGGGTCTACCGTGGCACCGACCGCAATCTGGGCGGCGGCGCCGATGTGGCGCCGACGGTCTTCGTCAAGGACGCACGCTACGAGAAGTTGATGGAAGCGTTTGGCGGGGTGGGCGTCTATGCCACGACGCCAGCGGAGCTCAGGGCGGCCATGGAAGAGGCGATTCGTTCGCGCCGTCCGACGCTCATCAATGCCATCATCGACGAGACGGCGGGCACCGAGAGTGGCCGCATCACGAGTCTCAATCCGGCAGCGGCGCTGAAGAAGTAGCGGGTATCGGTGCTCCCGGGGCGGGCGCGGTGGGCAGTCGTCTCTACCGGTGACTGTCGCGGCGCGCCGGGTGCGTGTTGCGCGCGGCTTGCAGGTGTTTCCGGCAGGTCGCACTGGCCAGGAATGGCGCCTTTTACGGCTGACGTGAGGCGAAGGTATCTGTCAGGGTCCAAGGCTGCAGGTGGTAACCCAGGCGGTGCAGTCTCGCTTCGAGAGCAAGTCGTCGGATCTCCGCCAGTGCTCGATGTCGGTAAGCGATGATCTGCGGTCTTGTGTGTTCAAGGTCACAGCGGCCCAGGGTCGTGTCGGGCTCCTCCGTCACGTTGACCTGCAGCAGGTCGATGCCATCGGGCGACCAGCCGGCACGGGTGAGAATGCCTGCGAGGGTCGGCCCGGCGCCCCCCACCGGGACGCGCGCTGTCGACATGCGCGGATGGGCGACAAAAGCCTGTTCGAGGTGCGTAGCCTTCACCGCGTCGGATTCCACGATCATGATCCGACTGGTCGTGGAGAAAGCCATGGCCAGTCGATGGAGCCTGTCGGTGACGAGTGCGTCGGCACTTCCCACCTGCACGAGGCGCGCACGTGCGCGCCTTGACAGGTGTCGGGTCAGTGCGAGCGTGTATGGATCCGGGCTGTCGGGCATCAGGCGCTGGTCCGTGGATGGATGTTGTCGAAGCCATCGATGATCACCGCTTGACCATTCAGACGCCCCTCGAAAGAGGCGAAGCCACCACCGCGGTATGGTCCTTCAAGCTGCATGCGGGTCTTGGCCAGCGACTGATTGAGAGTTTTCATCTGGTCGTAGTCCGACCGAGCCGAGTCGCCGACCCGACCGCACTCGAGCAGCTTCTGCTGCTGGGTGTTCGCGATCGCGGGGATGCGTGGCGCGGGCAAGCGCACCACGTCCCGGCCCGATGCACGGATTCTTCGGACCAAGTCGATGTCCTGCCAGCTCATCGGCAGCATCGACTCGTCGTACCCCCCCATCAACAGGAAGAGCTCCTTGGGCAGTCCGATCCGACCGCATGAGCCGTCGGTCAGGACGCCTGAAAACTGGTGGCAGACGCGTCCCGCGCGGGCAGACTCCTCGATCAGCCCGAGGTCGGTTCCATCGACGAAGTTGTCTGCGTCCAGGTTGAAGCAATACGCGCTCGGAGCGAATCGATGTGACAGGTTCTTGGCTCTTGCCATGTGCCAGAAGACTGGATTCGTGACTTCGAAGAAGGTCAGTCTGCCCTCATCGATCGCCTCGGAGAATGTCTCCCAGACCCAGGCCTGCGTGTCGTCGGTCGATCCGTAGTCGACCAGGACCACCCGATGTCGGTCTCCCGCGGCAGCGAGATTCGCAGCCAGCGTCTGCCGCAGTTGCCAGAGCCGGTTTCGGTTGCTCACGCACAGACTGATCGAAGACGACGGGTTCACGTGACGGTATGCCTGCTGCCGGAATTCCAGTCCGGATGGTAGCGCCCGGCCCTCGTGCGCGATGTTCCGAAAGGTTTCAAGGGCGCAGAGCCCGGTCGCTCGGGTTCGTGCGACGTCCCCGGTGGAACCTGTCGATCTCGACGGCCGGCAGGTGGGTGCGGCTTGGATTGCCGCCCGAAGCACGCTAACCTCGGTCTTGAGGCAGGTCGACTTATGGAGTCGTGATGAACGTCGAGCAGAACGAGCGCATGACACGCATCGGACCGGGTACGCCGTGCGGGCGCCTGATGCGTCATTACTGGCAGCCCGTGGCCCTGATCGACGAATTCGATCCGCTGTTCGACGCTCGCATGGCTCTGCGCCCGTTAAAGGCGGTGCGCGTGCTCGGACAGGATCTGGTGCTCTTCAGGGACGCCCAGGGGCGCTTCGGGTTGCTCGATCGCGACTGTCCGCATCGGGGTGCCGATCTGGCGTTCGCCCGCAACGAGGGCGATGGCCTGCGCTGCCCGTTTCATGGCTGGAAGTTCGATGTGTCCGGGCAGTGCATCCAGACTCCCGCCGAACCGGCCAGGAGTCGGTTGTGCGAGCACGTGAGGCAGCGAACCTATCCGCTCGTCGAGCGCAGTGGCGTGCTCTTCGGGTGGTTCGGACCCGAGTCGGCGCTGCCTCCACCTTTTCCTGCGCTTGATTGCTTTGCTGCCCCGGGGTCGCACACCTTTGCCTTCAAGGGCTTGTGGGCGTGCAACTGGCTGCAGGCCTTCGAGGTGGGCATCGACCCGGCCCATGCCTCGTTTCTGCACCGTTTCTTCCAGGATGAGGCGCTCGAAGACAGCTATGGTCGGCAGTTTCGAGGCGCCAGTGCCGGTTCGGTCGAGGGCGAGCGCTGGCCCATGACGCGCGTGATGCGTGAATTCGATCAACCCGTCATCACGATTGCGCCGGATGACTGGGGCATGCGCCTCACCACGCTGCGTCCCATGAGCGAGGCGCTCACGCACGTACGCATCACTCACGGAATCTTTCCGCACACCTTCGTCATCCCGCTCTCGGAGACCATGACCATCACCCAGATGCATGTTCCGGTCGATGACACGCACACCTTCTGGTACTCGTTTTTCACGAGCTTTGCGGGACCGGTTGACAAGACGGCGATGCGCAACCAGCGATTGCGTGCAGTCGATCTGCCCGACTACCGGCCGCGCTCGGGTCGGCACAATGACTGGGGCTTCGACCCCGAGGAGCAGATGACGCGCACCTATCTCGGCAT
Organism: Pseudomonadota bacterium; assembly: GCA_947455195.1. GTDB lineage: Bacteria > Pseudomonadota > Gammaproteobacteria > Burkholderiales > SG8-39 > CAIXPL01. The sequence continues at coordinate 210,079 of CANGMI010000005.1, forward strand.
GGGGGAGGATGACATCAACGTCCATGATCAGTGGGCCTGCGAGAGCATGGGAGCCATCCAGGACCGAACGCGAGAGCATCTCGGTACCACTGACGTTGCCATCGTGGCCAATCGTCGCGTGCTGCTTCGTGCCATCGATGACGTCGAGGCGGGTCGGCAGCCCCCCGGGCTTGCCCGGCCCGAGGTGGCTACCCGGCGCGTCGGTCCTGACACGGTCGACGGCATTGCCCCGGCGGGGCAGTGGGAGCAGTGGTGGAAGGACGCCGTGGCGCGCAAGCGCGAAGGCGCCCCTTGGGCTGCTGGCATCCCGGCGAGTGAGGCATGAGCGGGACGACCGGGGAATCGATCGATGAGGTCTCGCGCCGTATCGCCGCCAGTGGCGTGGAGACGGTGCGCTTTGGCTGGTGTGATGCGCACGGTACCGTGCGCTGCAAGACACTCACGACAGCGGCTGCACTGAAGGCGCTCTCGCGCGGAGTCGGGATGGTGAGCACCCTTCTCCTCAAGGACACCGCTGATCGCACCGCCTTCAAGGTGTTCGATGCGTCCGTCGCCGCTACGCTCCCGGGTTTCGAGTACGCCGCCAACGTGCAGTTGCTGCCGGACCCGGGCAGCTTCTGCGTTCTGCCGTGGGCGGATCGGACCGGGTGGATCCGGTGTCAGCCGGTCTTCGCCGATGGGGCGCCCGTGCCCCATGACACCCGGCATCAGTTGCAGCGTGCGTTGGCGCGGCTTGCTGCGTCGGGCTGGGGCATGGTGTGCGGACTCGAGGTGGAACTGCATATCTACCGGCTGCTCGACCCGGTTCACGGGATCGATCTCGATCCGATGCAAGCCGATTGGCCGGGGCCGGGGCCCGCAGTCAGCATGCTGCATCCCGGTTACAACCTTCTCTCCGAGCAGTGTGTCGACCGTGCCGAGGAGGCCCTCGCCATCCTGCGCCGGACCGCGCAGGCGCTTTGCCTTCCTGTCACGTCCATCGAGATCGAACTCGGGCCCAGTCAGTTCGAGGTGGTGTTCGAGGCAAGCGATGCGCTCACGGCCGCCGACAACATGGTGCTGTTTCGCAGCGCGACGCGGCAGGCCCTGCGCCGTGCCGGCTATCACGCCACCTTCATGTGCAGGCCACCGTTTCCCAACGTCATTTCGAGTGGCTGGCACCTTCACCAGTCGCTGGTGAGGCTCCAGACGGGGGCGAATGTCTTCATGCCTGCCGGTGCGCCGGTCGTCGCCGCCGACGTGACGGCGGCGCGCGAAGCCCGACGCGTGCTCTCCGATGTTGGTGCTCGGTATCTGGCCGGGCTCCTGCATCATGCTCGTGGCATGACCGTCATGGGTACTCCGACGGCGAACGGTTTCGGGCGATTCAGGCCCAATGCGCTGGCACCCCAGTCGGTGCTGTGGGGGCGCGACAATCGGGGCGCCATGCTTCGTGTGCTGGGTGGGCCTGAGGATCCGTCCACCCGCATCGAGAATCGGGTGGGCGAACCGGCGGCAAACCCTTACCTCTACATGGCAGCGCAGATCCATGCCGGACTTGCCGGTATCGAACACCGGCTCGAGCCGGGGCTGGCAACCGAGGCACCCTACGCCGACCCGGTCGGCGCGAATGGCGCGAGGCTCCCTGACAATCTGGGCGATGCGCTGGTTGCGCTCGAGGCTGATGAGGCGATGCGCGAGGGTTTTGGCACCGAGTTCCTGCGCTGGTATGTGCAGATCAAGTCGACCGAGCACGCCAGACGCGTTGCGGCGCCTGACGTCACCGAGTTCGATCGGCGCGAATATTTCGGGCGTATCTGAATGCCGATCGGCACGCTCAGATCGGATAGATGATCGAGTTGGGAATCATTTCGCTGTCGAAGACGCAGCATTTCTCGGCAAAGCGCAGGCTGCCGTCCTCGCGAACGACGCGGTCGATGTAGCGACCGGTATTGAAGACCTCGGATAGCGCCTTCGATCGGGTCCGGATCACCAGGTAGTTGGCTTCGACCGCGATGCCTGAGCTGGTTACCTCGGTGATGAGGATGCCACTCACCGAATGTCGCTGGTAGTAGGGCTGGTGAAAAAGGGTCTGCGTGATGCCGTAGACGCGGTCCTCGAGCATTGCCCGGCTTTCGAATGCCAGCGTTGCCAGCGGCAGGCCGCGCTCGTGGTTCTCGCGCGGGATGACCTTGTAGGTGCACGCCTCGGTGAAGAAGCCGGGCCACGCTTCGTAATGCCCGCTGTCGACGCAGGCGCTGTAGCGGGCGTAGAGGTCCTCGATCTCGGCGCGCAGAAAAGGGTCGAGGCGGGAGGGCAGGTTGTTCGCGCTCGCGTTCATCAGTCAGACCCCCATCACCTTGCGGTAGTAGCCGTACATGCCGCGGATCAGCGTCTCCGACACGTTGTGGTCTGTCGAGCCGATGTCGCGCCCCCCCAGTTCGCTCACGGTCTGGTAGTCGGGGTGCTGCCGGAAACCGGCCTGCTGCATCTCGATAACCTCACCGTCATCCGCCGACACATAGCCAGCCGGCCCGAAGAGGTTGGCCTGACGCAGGCGACGGCGTGTCATTTCGGGCGTGTCTTCGGCGTAGCCGAAGTGGGTCCAGTGGAAGTCGAACGCATCCGGTCCCACCGGCACGATGTGCCGGGTCGACAGCGAGTTCACCTGTTGCTGGATGATGACGCTCGGAAAGAGCGTGAGCATCGTCACCGTCGGCCCCTTCCACCACGGTTCGGGTACGACATCGAGTACGCGTGCGTCTTTCAGGGTCATGTTTTCCTTGAAGCTCGTGACGCCCTGGGTCACGTCGCCCTTGCCCCCCTCATTCTTGCTCGAGATCATCACCGCGTGGCGACCATGCGCATCCATCACGAGCGATGACTTCTGATCGGCGCGCCAGAGCCCGAAGGTGACGAACCAGGTATGGAGGAGTCCCGGGTGATAGGGGTCCTTGATGTTTTCCTGCATTAGCTTCCAGTTGCCCGGAATGCGCTGCCGGTTGTATCCGAGAAGGGTGAGGGAACGGCCATCGAAGATGCGCTCGTACCATGGCGTGATTTCGGGGCCGAGATAGTCGCGCAGAGGGGCGACAGCGGTGTCGAATGAGCCGAACACCACGCCATTCCATTCCTCGACCTTCAGCCGGGTGAGTCCATGATCACTCTTGCGAAAGTCGCCCGGCATGCCGCCGTTGATGCGACCGTTGCTTTTCACGCCGCGAAGGAAAGGCACGCCCTGCAGGTTGCCCTTGAGGTCGTAGCTCCACTGGTGATAGGGGCACACGAGTTCAGTGGCGTTGCCGTGGTCTTTCTGGCAGAACTGTGCACCGCGGTGCGCGCAGTGATTCTCGAGGACGCTCACCGTGCCGTCGATGTCGCGTACGGCAATCACCTGGCGCTCGCCAATCCAGGTTCGCTTGAAATCACCGGCATTCGGGATTTCGCACGACAGGCAGACGTAAGCCCAGTGGTCGTGGTTGAAGAAGCGTTCGAGTTCGATCGCGTGCAGGGCCGGATCGACATAGGTCCGGTAAGGTACCCGGCTGGGGCCACCGGGGTGCCACTCGAGGGGCGCAGTGCTGTGCGTTCGGTCGTTCATCAGGAGGCCTCCGGCAACGGTGCGGTCAGACAGAACGTGTCTGGCCGTCGCGAAGCGTGCATTATCGCGCAATCGTCCGACCGCCCGATCGAACTCTCCTGTTGCCGAAGCCGATGACTGCCATCAACCCACCGTCTGCCCCTCACCCGACGCAGGCGCCTGTCCCCGCAGCGATTGAGGTGGGCGGGCACGGCGCCCGCTCGGTGGTTCACCTGCTGAAGGCTGCGGTCGATCGTGCGCCCGTCGTGGAGGCGCTGGTTTTCGAGGATATCCGGCTTGACTACGCCGCCTATGCGAGGTGCGTTGTCGGTCTGGCCCGTGTGTTGATGGGATTGGGCGCGACTGGTGAGCATGTGGCGCTGCTCTGTGCCAACCGCATCGAGTCAGCAGTGGCCAGTCTGGCCATTCAGGCATCAGGCGCCGTGTTCTGCCCGATGAACCCGGCGTACACCGCGCGCGAACTGGGTGAGGCCTTGCGTGATGCTGCCTGCACCATCGCCCTTTGCGATTCCCAGGCGGCAGCCACCGTCCGTTCGCTTCAATGGCCTCTTCATGTCGTCGAATTCGATCAGCCCACGATCGAGTGGGTGCGGCAGTGGGGTGCCATCGACCCGATCGAACTGGCGCGGTTGCTGCCCGATCCGGAAGCGCTGGGCATGATCCAGTACACCGGGGGGACGACCGGTCGATCCAAGGGCGTCATGCTGAGTCATCGCGCGGTCGTGACCAACGTGGCTCAGCGCGAGGCTTTCCTGCCGACGGTGCCCGGCGATCGCTTCCTGTGCATGATGCCGCTCTTTCATTCGTTCGCGATGGCGATGAATCTGTACCAGGCGCTCTGGTGTGCCGGTACCCTCGTGATCCTGCCGCGTTATCGTCCCGACTGGGTGCTGTCGGCGCTCGACGCGGAACGCATCACTGTCTTGCCGGCCGGGGCTACCGTTTTCATCGGGCTTCTCGGATTCGAGGGCATGTCGCAGGCCCGGATGCCGGCCTTGCGGGCCTGCTACTCCGGTGCCTCGAGTCTGCCGGCCGAGGTCATCCGGCGGTGGCAGGAGCGCACGGGATGTTTCATTCACGAGGGCTACGGGCAGACCGAGGCCGGCCCCATCCTCACCTACAACTCGCCGCACTTTGCCTCCAAGCCGGGCTCGGTCGGGCTGCCCTTGCCGCAGACCGAGGTCCAGATCGTCGATCTGGACAGCGGTACCCGGGTACTTGGCCAGGGCGAGACGGGCGAGATCCGCGCACGTGGTCCGCAACTGATGCTGGGTTACTGGCAGCGCCCGGACGAAACCGCTCAGGCACTTCGCGACGGATGGCTGTACACCGGCGACATCGGTTGTTTCGATGCAGACGGGCATCTCTTCATCGTCGATCGGAAGAAGGACATGATCATCACGGGCGGGTACAACGTCTACCCGCGCGAAGTCGATGAGGTGTTGATGATGCATGCCTTGGTTCGCGAAGCAGCCACCGTGGGTATGCCCGATGCTTACCGGGGTGAGTGCGTGGTGAGCCATGTGGTGGCCGATGGTGTCGATGAGGCGACACTGATCGCGCACTGTCGCGAGAACCTCGCGCGCTACAAGGTGCCGATCACGATCCGCTTCGTGCCGGCGTTGCCGCGGACCAGTGTCGGCAAGATCGATCGCGCGAGCCTGCGTCGATCGGATTGATGCGGCGAGTACTGCGCATCTGCCTCGGCCGGTAGCCCCCGGCGACCTGGCATCAGCGCCCCGGAGAACTGAACCACGCGATCTCGGCCCTGATCGGAACGCCGGGGGGTTGCACGGCGTGTTGCGACAGGCAGGTAAAGCCGATCTGTCGGGCGCGCCAGCCATCGAGCATGGGCCTGTAGATCGGACAGTGAAAGCGCACGAGGCATGGATGATTTTTCGGATCGGGCACGTGGGCGCGGGCGACACCCAGATGCAGACCGGGTAGTCTGAATTCCCCGGCTACCTGTCGATCGAGCCCCGGACGGGCGAGCACCAGATCGACCTGCACGATGACCCAGTCTTCGATGAAGGCGACCGCAGGGCGCTTGACCCAGTACAGTTCGTTGATTTGGCCCAGGGCGACCCCCTGCCGGGCCAGCGCCCTGGGCGACATCAGTACCGGGGGCTGCGTCTGTACCTTGCCCATGGCTCGACGCACTGCGAGACTCGCGGCGGCCGCCGCATCGGCCAGGCTCAGCCGATCGGGCCCTGTCTCGTAGTTGCGAAGTTCGGTTTTCTGGGTGTCATCGGTACTTGCCTGCAGCGTCTGCATGACTGACTGGGGTACCTGCCTGCCCAGTGCGTGCTGCAGATACGCGAGTCCTTTCGATACGATCGCTTGCAGGCAGCGACGCTCTGTCTCCGCCACGAGACGGGTCCAGTCGATGGCCTGCTGATCGAGCAGCGAGCAGGCATCGACGGTCCAGTCGGCCGCGTTCTCCACTGACCACCGAAGGCCGTGCACCAGCGCGATGATCAGTGCATCGGTCGGTGAAGGTATCTGAACGTGGAGATTGCGCCACACGATGGAACCGGATCGCTCCCACAGGCCCACGTCATCGCCCGCAAGCCGATTCAGATGATTGGAGCAGTGGTGCAGATCGATTTCTGCCCGCCCCTTTCGCAGCGACCAGGCGTGGTGCGCGGATATTGGGTCGACACGGCGCAGATTCACCTGCCAGGGTTCATCCACCAGTTGCCAGCCCGCTGCCTCGAGTGTTTTGAAGGCTGCCAACTCCTGCCCGACCGGGACGAGCACGTCCATGTCGCGAATCAGTCGCTCCTGCGCTGCCCCTGGGTCGAGCGCAATGCGGGCCGCCCCCTTGAAGAGCAGTACCGGAATCTGCGCGTCGATCAGGGCCGTGATGCCAGCGAGTGAATCGTTGATGCAGATCTGGCTCTGAACCCACAGAAACTTCCGGATGCCCAACATGCGTGCGCGGATCGGTGATCCGGGTTCGAGCTGATCGATGCGTGCCGCGACTGCGCCAAGCATGCGTACCTCGTTCCACGGGGTCGTCTCGATGTCACGGGCAAGGCGCCATGCCTGCCAGGCGGTGACTGCCTCGGCCTCGGGCGCCAGCGCGGCACGGGCGAGGAGGTCGAGCGATCCGGTTGGTGTGCCACCACCACCTCTCGTGCTCATGGATTCTGCCGCTTCCTCAGCAGCGCGAGCCGGGCCACCTGGAGCAATGCGCCCCGGCGCGCCACCTCGCTCATGCTCAGTGAACTCGGGTGAAGTCTTCGGTGCAAGACCAGGTGCTCGTGGACGCCGAACGAAAGACCGGCACCGCGAGCACGGTCAACCCAGTCGATCCATCCGCCCAGTTTCAGCGTCGGGTCGAACAGACCGATGCGATCGAACGCCTCACGCTTGACCAGCGTCGCCCCGGCGAGCCAGCCTGCTTGTGCCTCGCGAGGCATGAAGTGTGCCGCCACCTCGGGGGCGAGGCTCGGGCAGGTGAATTCGTTCATCCAGCCCAGGCATGCGTCCAGATGGGGATTCTCGGCGAGACAGGCCACGTGGCTCGAGAGGCTGTCGGGCGACCACAGATCATCGGCGTCGAGTATCGTGATCCAGTCCCCGCGAGCCGCTCTGACCCCCTGGTTCATGGCCGTGGCAACCCCCCGGTTCGGCTGGCTGATGAGTCTGACCGGTGCGGCTGCGTGCGGTTTGCGCATGGCCGCCTCGAGTGCCATCCGTTCCGTGCCGTCAGTCGAGCCGTCATTGACCACGATGATCTCCAGCGGCGGGCAGGACTGGGTGCTCGCGCTGGCGAGCGTCTGCGCGAGGGTATGAGCCGCATTGAATGCGGGCACGATCACCGAGATGCGGGTCACGTCGATGGCTCGAGAAACTGGATGAAGTCGGGCAGGGGGGTTGCAAGCGTGCCCGCGGCACGGCGACGCATGAGCGACTTGTGTGCTGCCCGACGGAAGTCGGCGTGCTGCCGTTCGGTGTTCGTCGCCATCATCGATTTGGGGTGCTGGCGATAATAGAGTTCGACGCTGCGCAGGATCGAGAACGGTACCCCGTGCTCGCGAACTCGCAGCAGCAGGTCGACATCCTCCCCATAGACCAGTGTTTCATCGAAGGCACCGCCCAGCGTCTCGAAGACGTCACGCCGGTAGATGCACGCCCCGACACAGACATGAAACAGTCGCTCGGTCCGTGACGCGGGGGCTGGCGCCAGGCCCGATTCATCAGCTGTGTCGAAGTAGCACAGGTAGCCTGACACCATGTCGATGGCCGGATCACGAGCGAGACGAGACACCTGCCGCTCGAGCTTGCCGGCAGGCCACAGATCGTCGGCATCGAGAAAGGCAATCAGATCGCCTTCTGCCTGGGCAATGCCCCTGTTGCGCGCGCGCGAGGGGGCTCCGGGTTCATGGCCAATGATCCTGAGCGGCAGGCCGGCGCGTTGATGAGCGGCTGCCACGGCGAGGGTCTGATCGGTCGATCCGGCGTCGATCAGCAGCACCTCATGCACCGGTACTGTCTGGCGTGCGATCGAGCGCAGTGCAGCGTCGATGAACCCCCCCATGTTGAGGCACGGCATGACCACCGACAGGCGGGGGACGGCTTTGGCGATCGTCATGGCTGCACCTGTTGCAACCATATGCGCAGGGTATCCACCATGACTTTTCGATCGGTCCCGAGTTCGAGTCGGTAGCAGGGTGTCGATCGGACCATTGCCGAGAGCTTCTTCAGCGTGTTTGCCTCGCGTCCGCGAAGGAGAAAAACCGTCGGAGGCAGCAGGGCTTTCAGCAGGTGTGAGGCGGGCTGGGGTAGCAGCGTTGTTTCGGGCTTGCCGGTGATCACGCATTGCGCGAGCCCGACAATCGGTGCAGCCGATGCGAGGGCTGCGGGACGGATGTCGGTGCAGCGCATGACGCGCTTGTCGCCCGCGGTCCACCAGGGGGCTGCAGTCATGCCGGCCGGAATGGGGAGGGCCCCGTCGGCAGCGAGCTTGATCGAGTCGTAGAGCGCGTGAGCGTGCCAGCCTGTCCTGCCCGGTTCGGCAAGCACCAGATCGTCGCCACAGACCGCAAGCCCTTCGCTCAGCCAGGTTGCCACGGTGGTCGACTTGCCTGACCCGCCCGGCCCCACCAGCACGAGGGCTCTTTCGGCCTCGATGATGACCCCGGCATGCAACATCGCCATCGGTTCGGCATGCAAGAACCAGTGGATCAGCGTCTTGAAGGGCGCTGCGGCTTCCCAGAAGGGCAGGTCGATGGCATCAGCCAGCCAGAAGAGGCCCACCCGCGCGGTGTGATCGAGGATGAACCAGAATCGCCGATCGTGGTCATGGAAGGCGCTCAGGGTTCCGCGCTCGCACAGATGGAGGCGTTCGAGGTGTCGATGATCGGTGTGCGCGAGGTTCCATGGCGGTGGCGACTGCCAGGGCGGCGCGCTTCCGCACAGCACATGGACGACCAGGTCGCCCGGCACAGGACGCGCAGGCGGACGCTCTTGCCCGAGATCGGGTGGCCCTGACAGGGGCAACAGGCAGCGCGAGAGTGTTTCGCCACAGACCTTTTCATTGGCGCAGACACGGAGGCCAAGCGTGCCCAGCCGGTGGCGCGAGTCATGCATACGATGCGCTTCCACGTGGCGCACACCCGCCTGCATGAGCGTACGCAGGGCCTCGGTGGATGCGGCGTGCCCGGTGACTGACGACGACGCTGAGCCGGCGCCGACGTGTGCAGTATCCTCGACTCGCGTGGGGTGAGTCGTGCTGCCCTCGTCAGGCAACATCCGGGAAGCCTGCGGGTCGTGTCGGCCAGCCAGCGTTTGCGTTGACTTCGTGGACCGGATCGAGTGCAATCAGTTCAGCGAGGTCGGAGAACACCTGCACGCCTGGCGCTTCAAACGGGCCCTCGCCGGGGTCGAGCGGCAGTGCAACCGCGCCGGCATCCGTCGTGCCGGCCGAGATGAGCAGTTCGTGATCGCGCATGGCATCGATGGCCCTGGCGATGGTCGAGGCGTCCAGGTCAGGCGATGCGACGCCAATGGCAGCAATGACCTCTTCGGGTATGCGCGCCGATTCGAACAGGCGCCAGACTACCGTCGCAGCGCCGCTCAAGCTGAAATACAGGCCTCGGCGGATGTCGATCAGGACGGATTCTCCATCGAACGCTTCAGCGAACATCTCGGGGTTGGCCTGCAGGCGGTCGATCATGGGACACAAGGCCGGGCTAGCCCTGCCGTAGTTGCTGACCCAACCTTCTAGCACGGGATTTCGTCATCGAGATTGTGATTTGTTTTGACAAGTCTCGGTCCGGTTCTGCACCAGTCTGTCTTTCAATCGCCTGAAGCGTGCGGCCGTGGCCGTGCCGTCCAATCGCTGAGCGGGTTGCCGACGATCGGTACTGCGCGCAGCGCAGCGTGACGACAACAAGACTTCATCAAGGGGGCCATGTTGCGCTGCGAAAATCCGCGCCGCAATGATGTCGCCAGCGCTTCTCCATAACGCCGCCTACCTGGGTGGGTCCGATACGCGTGCGCGCTACAAGAAAAGCGTGCTGGGGCCACTTTGGCTCACCGTGGGCAACCTCATCTGCGTCGTGGGTCTGAGCCTTGCGTGACCAGGGCGCAGGCATGCCCGATCAGGCGAGCGTCCAGCATGACGCTCGAAAAGGATGTGGCTTCATGTCGCCGTTGAAGATTGCGGTTGTCGGCGCAGGCCTGTCGGGCGCGGTTGTCGCTCGCGAGCTTGCTCGGGTCGGGCACCGGATCACCGTGTTCGAGAGTCGTCCGCATCTGGCCGGCAACTGCCACTCCGAGCGCGATCGGCAGACCGGCGTCATGGTTCATGTCTATGGGCCGCACATCTTTCACACGAGCAACCAGAAGGTCTGGGATTACGTTCGCCAGTTCGACGAGTTCATGCCATTTACCAACCGAGTCAAGGCCGTTGCTCGCGGTTCGGTCTACTCGATGCCGATCAACCTTCTGACGATCAACAGTTTCTTCGGCAAGCAGTTCTCGCCGAGTGAGGCGGCGGCGTTCGTCGGTTCGATCGGCGACGCTTCGATTGCCGATCCCCAGACCTTCGAAGAGCAGGCCTTGCGCTTCGTCGGTCGCGATCTGTACGAAGCCTTCCTCAAGGGTTACACGATCAAGCAGTGGGGGCTGCATCCGGCCGAACTGCCGGCGTCCATCCTGAAGCGTCTGCCGGTCAGATTCAATTACGACGACAACTATTACGCGAGCACCTTTCAGGGCATGCCCCGGCATGGCTACACCTGGATGGTCGGGAAAATGCTCGATCACCCTGCGATCGATGTGCACCTGTCGAGCCCGTTCGTGCGTGACAGGGCGGGGGGGTTCGATCACGTCTTCTACAGTGGTCCGATCGATGCCTGGTTTGGTCACGAGAACGGTCGCCTGGGGTATCGCACACTCGATTTCCATGTCGAGCGCCATTCTGGCGACTATCAGGGCAATGCGGTCATCAATTACTGCGATCAGGATGTTCCCTGGACGCGCATCTCGGAACACAAGCATTTCAGTCCGTGGGAGGCGCATGAAAGGACGCTCGTCTACAAGGAGTCGAGTCGTTCATGTGGTCTCGGCGATACCCCGTACTACCCGATCAGACTGAGTCGGGACACCTCGCAACTGGCTCGATACATCGAGCGTGCAAGCGCCGAGCGGGGCATCACGTTCATGGGGCGATTGGGCACCTATCGCTATCTGGACATGCATGTGACGATTGCCGAGGCGCTGGCGGTTGCCGAGCGCTTCGTCGAAACCAGGGCTCATGGCGGGATCATGCCTGCCTTCGTCTGCGATCCTGTCTGATCTACAACATCAGGAATCGCCTTGCTGTCGTGAGCAGCCACTGTCGGTTTCCACGACTTGCATCGCTGATCGCCGGCGGCATCGGGGCGGCGATCTGGATGTGCTCGAAGGGGTGCCTGCGGCCCGCCTCGATCAGGCTTTTCGCACGCTCCGTGCGTGACGGGTTCCAGCGTCGGCTGGGTCCGCTGCGCTGAACCAGAGGCTGCGGGGGGGCACCATGGGTCGCTCGGCATGCCGAGAGGCGCGGTCCATCGGCCTGTCCTTGCGCCCCCCTCCCCCTCGGCGCGGTGCCAGGTTGTCCGATGGACCTGGGCCCTGTAGGCTTGGTATCGACCATGGTTTCGATATCCGCCTTGTCGCCTCATCCTCCGAGCCGATCACCCCAAGCCCGGCGTGTCCTTGTTCTGGGCGCGACAGGTACGATCGGCCGTGCGACCGTGCGTGCGTTGGTCCGACGCGAGCATGACGTTGTCTGCCTGGTGCGGTCGCGTGCCGGGGTTGGCGGTGCCCTGTCAGGGCACGCCACGGCGAACCTGCTGAGCGGCGCCGTGGTGCGCTTCGGTGACCCCTGCGATCCGGTCTCGTTGCGCCGCGACGGCTTTTGCGGCGAGCGCTTCGATGCCGTCGTGTCCTGTCTTGCCTCGCGCACAGGGTCGCCGCGTGACGCCTGGGCGGTCGATCATCAGGCGCATGTCGAGGCACTGGGCGCCGCGCGCGAAGCGGGCGTGGTGCATTTCGTCCTGCTCTCGGCGATCTGCGTGCAAAAGCCACTTCTGGCGTTTCAGCACGCGAAACTCGCCTTCGAGCAGACGCTCATCGAGTCGGGCCTGACCTATTCCATCGTCCGCCCTACAGCCTTCTTCAAGTCGCTCTGCGGCCAGATCGAGCGGGTGCGGGCGGGCAAACCCTTCCTCATCTTTGGTGACGGCAGGCTCACTGCCTGCAAGCCGATCAGCGACCCGGATCTCGGTGACTACATCGCCCGGTGCCTCGACGACCGGGCGTGCCACAACAAGGTCCTGCCGATTGGCGGGCCGGGCGACGCGATCACTCCGCGCGAGCAGGGCGAACGGCTCTTCGCCCTCATGGGGCGTGAGCCTCGGTTCCGTTCAGTCCCCGTCGGCTTTCTCGATGTGATCATCGCTGTGCTGGCGACCCTGGGCCGTGTGGTGCCTGCTCTGGCCGACAAGGCCGAATTGGCCCGCATCGGTCGCTATTACGCCACCGAGTCCATGCTTGTGCTCGACCCGACCAGCGGGCGTTACGACGCAGCGGCCACGCCCGCCACCGGTCGTGAAACCTTGTTTGATTGTTATGCCCGCCTTGCGCGCGGCGAAGTTGCCCCTGAACGTGGCGACCACGCGGTGTTCTGATTGTGTATGCTCAGGCCGCCCCGATCCGAGGGCTGGCGGGTGCATGGGGGCAAGAGGAGTCGTCTGACTGCCTGCCTTGTGCGAAGCACCGCCTTCATGCATCCCCAGGAGACTCGCCATGGCTACTTCCCTCGAGAAGATTCTGAACAGCAGTGAGTCGGCTCTGACGCTGCTTCAGGTTCTTGCTGAAAACAGCTTCGATTCGATTCTGGTCACCGACGCATCAGCCGCCGGAAAGATCATCTATGCCAACAAGGCCTTCAAGAAACTCACCGGGCACGATCCGGTCGAGGTGCTGGGTCAGACCCCGCGAATCCTGCAAGGGCCGGGTACCGACAAGAAGGTGATCGATCGGTTGTCGGCAGCGTTGAAGTCGGGCGGCCGCTTCGAAGGCAAGGCCATCAACTACAAGAAGGACGGCACGCCGTTCATCATGTACTGGCGCGTGCTGCCGATCAAGGCGGGCAAGAAGATCACCGCCTGGGTCGCCATCCAGCGCGAGGGCACAACGGTCTGAGTTTCAGGTCGTTACCGGTCGCAGGTGCCCCACCTTCACGTAGATGAGGGCGCCTGCGCTGCCGGTGAACGGGGCATGCTCGCTCATGGCCGGACTGCGCAGCCAGGTGCCTGCCGGGTAAGTGCCGTGCTCATCCTCGAAGACTCCCTCGAGCACCAGTATCTCCTCACCGGCCGCGTGTCGATGGCGGTGAAACTGCGTGTCGGGCGCCCAGCGCACCAGCGCCGTGTCGACGCCGCCATGCGAGTGCAGGGGCATCACCGAGAGGCCTGGCACCAGCCCGGCTCGCCAGGGCGCCGTTCGCGTATCAACGCGCAGGGTTGTTCGATCGTCGGTTGCAAACTGGCGCAACTTCACGAAGAGCAGGCAGCCTTCGTCTGACCAGGGGGCGTGACTGCTGCCGGCCGGGTTGCGCAGATACGTGCCGGCCGGATGATGGCCAGTCTCGTCGCAGAAAACGCCCTCGAGCACGAGTATCTCTTCGCCACCGCCGTGCTCATGGTGGTCGTAGCCTGAGCCCGGTTCATAGCGAACGATGCTGGTGGCGCGCGCTACTTCGTCACCGATTCGATCGAGCATCCACCGCGTCACACCAGCGAGGGGCGAGGGCACCCAAGCCGCATCGGCTGGCGTCAGACTCACGCGCAGGCTGAAGTCATCGTTGAGGTTCATGGGCATACCGGCCAGAGGTTGGTGGCGGGGTGGGACGCACGATGGCACGCGCCCGCACCGGCAGTTTGCAAGCCTCTCACAACAGCAAGGCTGCTCGGCTATAGTACGCGCTGATCCTGCCTGCCACCTCGAATGCAGGCTTCAAAGAGATCGATGCCTCCCCGGGTCCATCGGGGAGGACATCCGCAGACGCCATCAAGACGAGGAGACACGACATGAAGCGCGAGGACAACGAACTGCTCACCCAGGTCGGGCCAGGTACGCCCTGCGGTGAGATGCTGCGACGCTACTGGTGGCCGATCGCCACCTCGGCCGAGGTCAAGGACAAGCCCCTGCCGGTGCGGGTGCTCGGCGAGGATCTGGTCATGTTCCGCGACCCCGAAGGCCGTGTGGGCCTGCTGGCGAAGGCCTGTGCCCACCGTGGCGCGTCACTCGAATATGGTCGGGTCGAGGAATGCGGTCTGCGTTGCTGTTATCACGGCTGGGTGTTCGATGTAGAGGGGCGTTGCGTCGAGCAGCCGATGGAGCCGCCGGGCAGCACGCTGAAGAACCGCGTGCGGCAAAAGGCCTATGTCACACGCGAGGCCGGCGGCTTGCTCTTCGCCTACATGGGGCCTCTGCCTGCGCCGCTCTTTCCGCGCTATGACGTGCTCTTCGAGACCCGCGGGCGGCGTGCCGTCTGGGGACGCGATGTCCACAACAACTGGCTCCAGGCCACCGAGAATCCGCTTGATCCCTATCACGTGATGGTGACCCACGCGAGCATCTACCCCGAACTCGCGATGACCCGGCCCGATGTCACCTGGAAGGAGACCTGGTACGGCGTGCAGATGGATTCGGTCGACGAGAAGAACGGGTTTTCCGAGCGCTACCACCACGTGTTTCCGGGCGCCGTTCGGGTCAACGTGCAGCGCGTGGGCCAGGAGTCGTGCCAGTACATCATCTGGCAGACCCCGCGTGACGACTGCTCGACCGTAGCCTGGTTTGCCTGGAGTTCCGAGAGCAAGGAGCCGCCGCATCAGCTCACGACGGGTGACTATCAGAAGACCGTGTCCGGTGACTGGCGGCGCGTCGACGATGGCTGGTGGGGGTTGTGGGAGCGTGATCAGGATGATGCGGTCATCACCAGCCAGGGGATCATCGCCGATCGGACCCAGGAGCATCTGGGCGCCTCCGACAAGGGCATCGTCCTTTACCGCAAGATGCTCAAGAACGCGATCGATGCGGTCGCCAAGGGCAAGGATCCGATGGGCGTCCTGCGCAAGAAAGAGCAGGATGTGCCGATCAACTTCGACACCTGGAAGCGTGGCCTCGGTGCAAAGCCGGGCCGTGTCCGACGCAAGTCCAAGGGCGACGAATTGAAGATCATCGCACCCTTCGCCTGATCGGTGATCTGGCGCCTGTTGACTGGGCTGTACACAAGAAAAAACCCGCCACAGTCGTGGCGGGCGATTCATCCAAGGAGACACGCATGAGATCCCTGCGATCGGTAGCGCTCGCTGTTGTTCTGACCACCTGCGCCTGCGGCGCCGCGCTTGCACAGACGCCGGCCCAGCCGCCGATCAGGATCGGCATCCTTACCGAACTCTCCGGTCCGCTCGGGCCGTCGGGCGCCGGGCAACGCGACGGCTTTCTGCTCTTTCTGAAGAAGAATGGCAACAGGCTTGGCGGCCGTGTGGTCGAAACCATCATCGAAGACACCGGCAACGATCCGCAGACCACGATCACCAAGGCGAAGAAGCTCGCCGAATCCGATCGGGTCGATCTGCTCATGGGGCCGCTGTCTTCCGCCAACGGCGCTGCAGTACGCAATTATCTCATCGCGCAGAAGTTGCCCACACTGCTGGAGGCCACCGTTGATGAAATCGGTGATGGAAAGTACATCTTTCGCACTTCGTTCTCGGGCAATGCCGACTCCTATCTGCAGGGCTATCTGCCGGGCAAGGCCGGCTTTCGCAAGGCGATTGTCGTTGCGCCCAACTTCAATGCGGGCCAGACGGGTGCCGATTACTTCGAGCGCGGCTTCGTGGCGGCTGGCGGCAAGGTCGTACAGCGGATCCTGCCGCGCCTGGGTACCCCTGACTATGGTTCGGTGGTGGGGCAGTTCTCGGCCGAGGCCGACGTGGGCATCATCTTCATGGCCGGTGGTGATGCCATCCGCTTCGTGAAGGCCTTTGCCGATTACGGCAAGAAACTGCCCCTCTACGGGTTTACGGCAACCGTGGATGAAACCCTGCTGCCCGCGCAGGGCAAGGCGGCGCTCGGATTCACCGGTGCGGGGTTTTACTTCTCGACCATCGACAGCCCGGTCAACCGGCAGTTCGTGGCCGACTATCAGGCGGCCTACAAGCAGAATCCGGCCTGGTTCTCGGCGGGCGGCTACATCGCGGCACAGGCTATCGATGCGGCACTCATGCGCACCGGCGGGAAGGTCGACGATCGCGAGGCGATGGTGACCGCCCTGCGTGGCGTGCGTCTGGTCACGCCTGCGGGCAGTTTTGCCTTTGACGAAAACCACAATCCGATTCAGCCGCGCTACGTGATGCAGGTGCGCGAAGTCAATGGCGTGATCCAGCCGGTGATTCTTGGTGTCATCCCCGAGTTCAAGCCCGTGGCGGAACCGCCGACGCTGCCCGCGGGTCTGGTGTTGCCCCGCTGAAGACGCGTTGCCATGTCGTTCTGGATCGTCAATACCCTCAACGGCTTGTCACTGGCCATGGTGCTGTTCGTGCTTTCGGCCGGTCTCACGCTCGTTTTCGGGTTGATGCAGATCATCAACATGGCGCATGGGTCGTTCTACCTGCTGGGAGGGTACATCGCGCTCAGCGTGATCCAGGCCAGTGGCAGTTTTCTGGCTGGCCTCGTCACTGCGTGCGTCGCGGTGATGCTGCTCGGTGCAGGTATTCAGCGCCTGATGCTCCAGCGCCTGCACAAGCAGGAGTTGCCCCAGTCCCTGCTGACGCTCGGCCTCCTGTTCATCATCGCGGACGTTGCTTTCTGGCTCTGGGGGGGCAATGCGCAACTGGTGCCCAAACCGGCGGTGCTCGAAGGCGCGATGACCATCCTCGGCGTGGGCTATCCGGTCTACCGTGTGGCGATCATCGGCATGGGTCTTTTCGTTGCGGTACTGCTCTGGCTTCTGCTCGAACGTACCCGGGTCGGCGCGCTGGTGCGCGCCGGCATGGATGATGAAGAGATGGTGCGTGCCATGGGTATCAACATCCCCCTCATCTTTACCGGCATGTTTGCCTTCGGTGCGGGCCTTGCAGCCCTGGGCGGTGTGCTCGGCGGGCCGTTGCTCGGGATGTTTCCCGGGGCCGACTTCGAGGTTGCGCTGCTCGCGTTCGTGGTCGTCACGGTGGGGGGATTGGGCAGTGTGCGCGGTGCATTCCTCGGCAGTCTGCTGGTGGGGCTGGTCGACAACTTCGGTGCCGCCTGGTTCCCGCAGTTCTCGCTCTTTACGGTCATCGTGCCGATGGTGATCGTGCTGGCGATCAGGCCCACCGGCCTGGCAGGGCGTGCCTGATGGATCCGATTCGCATGGCTCGAGCATCCGGTCGGGGCGAAGGGTTGCTGCGGCCGATGCCGGTTGCGGGCGGCGCGATTCTGGTGATGGTGGTGCTCGCAGTGGTGGCTTTCCTGCCTGCCTATCAGACCGAACTCGTCACGCAGATGCTGATCTACGCCATCTTCGCGATGAGTCTTGATCTGCTCGTGGGCTATACCGGGCTGCCATCGCTCGGGCACTCGGCCTACTTCGGCCTGGCGGCCTACGCAACGGCACTCCTCGCCCTGAAGCTTGCCCTGCCGTTCTGGCTGGCCGCAGCCCTCGGGCTTGCCTGTGCGGTCATTGGCGCATTCCTGTTCAACCTTCTCGCGCTTCGCACGGCCCGAGCCTATTACCTGATGATCACGCTCGCGCTCTCGCAGGTTCTCTGGAGCCTGGTCGTGAGTTGGACCGACGTGACGGGGGGGGACAATGGCCTGCCCGGCATCGCCCGTCCGGTGCTCGGCATCCGTCTGGATGGCGCCGGGGTCTGGCTTGTCTTCGTCGCGCTGGTCTTTGCTGTCAGCACGCTCGTGATGTGGACGCTGGTGCGTTCGCCGTTTGGCTACGCGCTGCGCGGTATTCGCGAGAACGAGGAGCGCATGAAAGCGCTCGGCTACAACGTCTGGCGCTACAAGCTGTTGGTCTCGATGGTTGCGGCCTTCTTCGCGGGCGTGGCCGGCATTCTGTTCCTGAGCCTGAACAGCTTTGTCGGGCCTCAGGCGCTGAGTATCGCCCTCTCCGCGCAGGTGCTGCTGATGGTACTCGTGGGGGCGGCCGGTACGCTGTTCGGATCGATCTTCGGGGCGGTGGCCTTCGTGCTGCTGCAGAATGTGGTGAGTTCCTGGACCGAGCGCTGGCTCTTCGTGGTGGGCGCGGTCTATGTGCTCTTCGCGCTTTTCGCACCGGCGGGGGCTCTGGTGTGGGTGCGCGAGAGGTTGCGCTCGTCGAGGGGTCGTTCGCGATGAGTGTCCTCTCGGTACGCAGCCTCACGCGGGCTTTTGGCGGGTTGAAGGCGCTCGATGATGTATCGATCGAGGTCGAGGCTGGCGAGCGTCGCGTCCTGATCGGCACCAACGGCGCGGGCAAGACAACCCTCTTCAATCTGGTCAACGGGCAGATCGCTCCCACGGCCGGCAGCATCTGGCTCATGGGGGAAGACATCACAGGTCTTCCCGTGCATGAGCGGGTGCGTCGGGGCATGGCGCGCACCTTCCAGATTACCAGTCTCTTTGGCGGACTGTCGGTGTACGAGAACATGCTCATCGCGCAACAGGCGCTCTCGCCGCAGCACTTTCGAATGACGCGTCCCGCCTCGCATTTCGAGGCAACGCGCGAAGAGGTGCGCGCCACGCTCGACCAGTGGCACCTCTGGCATCTGCGCGACGAGAAGGTCGCGACGCTGTCCTACGGGGTACAGCGGCAGCTCGAGGTCATTCTGGCACTGGCAAGCAAGCCGCGCCTGCTGCTCCTCGACGAGCCGATGGCAGGCCTGTCGGTGGAGGAAACGCATCATGTCACCGACATCGTGCTTGCGCTCGATCGATCGATCAGTGTTCTCATGATCGAACATGATCTGGAGGCGGCCTTTCGCATTGCCGATCGCGTGACCGCGCTCGATCAAGGGTGCATCGTTGCCGATGGAACCGCCGACGAGATTCGCAACGCCGCAGCCCTGCAGCGCATCTATACCCGCGGCGGCGCGCTGGGAGGGCGCTCATGAGCCTTGCTTCCGGGGCGCCGGCGGCCGGAATCGAAGGCTGCGTCCCCGAAGCGCTTCGGGTCGACGATCTTCACGCCTACTACGGCGAGAGCTTTGTCCTCCAGGGCGTCACCTTGTCGGTCAAGGCCGGATCCGTTGGCGTGGTCCTGGGTCGCAATGGTGTGGGCAAGACCACCTTGATGCGAAGCATCATGGGGCTCACCCCATCGAGGCGTGGCAGGGTCATGATCAGTGGGTGCGATGTCTCCACCTGGGCGGCGCACCAGCGCTGGGTGACGGGGCTCGCGCTGGTTCCGCAGGGCCGTCGGATCTTTCCTTCATTGACCGTGCGTGAGCACCTCGAGATCGGGCTGCGTGCGCCACGCGGCCAGCGCGAGGCTCATTGGAGTGTCGAGGCGGTCTTCGACACCTTTCCCAGGTTGCGCGAGCGGGCCGGCAATCGCGCGGCAACGCTCTCGGGTGGCGAGCGCCAGATGCTGGCGGTCGGTCGTGCTCTGTGTGCCAACCCCGACCTCCTGCTGATGGATGAGCCCACCGAGGGGTTGTCACCGTTCATCGTCGATGAACTGACCCGGCTGATTGCAACGCTCAAGGAGCAGGGTGTCTCCATCCTGCTGGTTGAGCAGAACCTGGACTTCGCACTCGGCGTTGCCGACTGGGTCCATGTGATGGAGAAGGGGCGCATCGTTCATCAATGCGCCCCCTTGGCATTGCTGGGTGACGAGGCGGTCAAACGGCGCTATCTCGGTCTGTAGCGGGCCGTTCGGCCGATCCGGTGAAGTCGGCCGCGCACTGCGCCAGAGGCCTCTACCCCGGGCGACGGTGCTCAGGCGGCAACGACCTGACGTGCCAGGTAGTTCTTGCGCATCTGCTTGAGAACGAAGAGTGCCAGCAAGCCCGTCAGCACATCCATGATGACCGCTACCGTGAACACCGGTATCCAGCTGCCGGTCGACTCGCGGATGGCAGCTGCCACCGGACCGCCGAGTACCGAGCCGACACCCTGGGACATGTAGAGGATGCCGTAGTTGGTGCTCGCCTTGCGGGTGCCGAAGGTATCGGTGAGGGTCGAGGGGAAGAGCGAGAAGATTTCGCCCCAGCCGAAGAACACCAGGCCCGAGAGCAGCACGAAGGCCAGTGCGTTCTCGCGAAACACGAGAAGCAGCAGGATCGCGACTGCCTCCAGGAGGAATGCCAGCCCCATCGTGTTCTCGCGGCCGATGCGGTCCGACACCCAGCCGAAGAAGGGGCGTGTGAATCCATTCAGGGTTCGATCGACCGTGAGTGCCAGTGGCAGTGCTGCCATGCCGAACAGGATGACGTTCGCGACGCCGAAGTCGCGGGCAAAGTTCGCGAAGTTCGAGGTCACCATCAGGCCACCGGTGGACATCATGGTCATCATCAGGAACATCAGCCAGAACACCGGTTGCCTGAGCATCTGACCGGGTCCGACGTCAGGGCCCGTGGCGATCTCCTCCCGAGGCGACGGCAGTCGGTCGGTTGCGCCCGGTGAGCGAAGGCCAAGCGCGGCAAGGACACCGATCGCGCCGAGCAGAACGCCGAAGAAAACGAGCGTATGCGCATGACCGTCGGCCTTGATCATCGTGTCGATCGGGAAGGTAGTCGCCAGGGCGCCCATGCCGTAGCCGGCTGCCACCATGCCGATGGCAAATCCGCGGCGATCCGGGAACCACCGGGCCATGAGGCCGACAATGCCGATGTAGACGATGCCCGTGCCAAGGCCACACAAGACGCCGTAGGTGAGATACACCTGCGTGAGGGTGGTGGCATCAGACGCCAGAAACCACCCCAGACCCGACAGCGCAGCGCCCAGGGCGACCAGAAGCTTGGGTCCGAACCGCTCCACCAGCCAGCCTTGCACGGGTGAGAGCCAGGTCTGCAGCACGATGAGAATCGAAAATGTGATCTGCAGTGCAGGCAGGGCAGCGCCGGTTGCCCCCTGGAGGGGTTTCACGAACAGCGTCCAGACATATTGCGGGCTCGAAATCGCCATCATCACGATGAGACCGAGCGCGAGTTGAATCCAGCGTGCCTTGCCGGGTGTGACCGGTATCGGGGTCGTTGCCATGACATGCTCCAGAGGTGAGTATGCTGCGGTGCAGCAAGGGGCGTGCCAGGCGGTGAGCCGCTATTCGATCCTGATGTTGGCTTCCTTGACGACCTTGCCCCACTTGACGATCTCTGCTCGCAGCATCGAGGCAAATTCTGCGGGGGTGCCCGGGCGAGGCTCGGCGCCGATTTGCAAGAGGCGCTCGCGGATCGTCGGATCACGCAGGGTGCGCACCACTTCGGTGTTCAGGCGCCGCACAATTTCGGGCGGCGTCGCCGCAGGGGCGGCGATTCCGCCCCAGGAGTAGGCATCGAAACCGGGCAAACCGGCCTCGATGACGGTCGGCAAGCTGGGTAGCAGGGGCGAGCGCTCGGGGCTTGCGATGGCGATCGAGATGACCCGACCGCTGCGGACATGGGGCATCGCGGTCGGGCCATCGCTGAACATGAGGTCGGTCTGGTCGCCCAGCAGGGCGGCCATCGCGGGTGCACTGCCCTTGAAGGGAACTTGCAGCAGATCGACCCCGGCTTGCATCTTGAAGAGTTCGCCCGCGAGGTGCGTCCCGCCGCCGTAGCCCGAGTGGCCGAAGCTCAGCCGTCCTGGTTCGGCACGTGCTCGCGCGATGAGTTGCGCCACGGTCGTGATGCCGCTGCCCTGGCGGGCAACGAGGATGATCGGGTAGATGGCAGCCAGCGAGATCGGGGCGAAGTCGCGCTCGATGTCGTAGGTGAGTTTGCCGCCCAGGCTGGGCAACACCGACAGATGGATCACGTTGAAGAGCAGCGTGTAGCCATCGGCCGGTGCATGCGCGACCAGGTCTGCGCCGATGCTGCCGTTGCCGCCGGGCCGATTCTCGATGAGCACTGACTGACCCAGCAGTTCGCTCAGACGTGGCGCCATGGTGCGGGCGGTCTGATCGATCGGGCCGCCCGGGGCAAGGGTGACGATGAGCCGGATGGGGCGCACTGGCCACGCGTCGGCCGCGCGCGCGGTGTCGATGGTGGCCAGTGTTCCGACCAGACTGGCGCCAAGTGCGGCAAGCGCGCGCAGGGCGGCGCAGGTGCGGCCCGGCGAGGCCGGCTGGCGTATGGCTGCTTGGGTCGATGGTTGCCTCATCAAGCGTGTCTCCTCGTCTCGTTCGACTCCGGCGCAGTGGGGTCCCGGCGCATCGAGCCCTGCCTGGTCGGTACTATAATCGTGAACTCCTTCCGCCATGGTGGTCGTCGCCTTGAATCGTCCGGCAATGCGCGTGGCCATCATCGGGGCCGGAATGGGGGGGCTGGCTGCTGCCGCAGCGTTGCGCCGCGTCGGTATCGATGCGCAGATCTACGAGCAGGCGAGCGTCTTTTCCCGGGTCGGTGCCGGTATCCAGCAGAGCGCCAACGCGCTCCGGGTGTTGCGCCGGCTCGGACTCGAAACGGCGATGCGTGAGGTGGCCTTTCAGCCGCGCTCATGGACCAATCGCGAATGGGACAGCGCCGAACTCAAGTACGAACTGCCCCTGGGCGAAGCGTTCGAGCATCGTTACGGTGCACCCTACCTGCTCCTGCACCGTGGCGATCTGCATGCCATCCTCGCATCGGCCTTGCCCGCTGACATCATCCATCGGGGGCACCGGCTCGAGGGACTCGAGCAGGATGCCGCCGGCGTACGACTGCGGTTCTCTGGCGGCCGCGAGGCCACGGCCGACGCCGTCATCGGGGCCGATGGCGTGCATTCGACCGTGCGCGAGATGCTCTTCGGGCCCGAGGCGCCCCGATTCACCGGGCGGGTGGCCTGGCGCACCACCTTCCCGGCCGCGCTCCTCGAGGGCGACGCCATCGAGGACTGCATCAAGTGGTGGGGGCCCGATCGGCATATCGTCATGTATTACGTCACGGCGCAGCGTGACGAGATCTACTTCGTGACCAGTCAGCCCGAGCCCGAATGGCAGGAGGAGTCCTGGTCGGCCAAGGGTGACATGGCCCAGTTGCGCGAGGCCTTCGCCGGATTTCACCCGCGTGTGCGTGCCGTGCTCGACGCCTGTCCCGAGGCACACAAATGGGCCTTGCGCGAGCGCGATCCGCTGGCGTCCTGGTGCGACGGACGCGTGGCACTGCTGGGTGACGCCTGCCATCCGATGATGCCCTACATGGCGCAAGGAGCGGCCAACGCCCTCGAGGATGCAGCGGTGCTGTCGCGCTGTCTCGAAGGGGTCGAGCCAGCGGGTATCGGGCGGGCGCTCAAGCGCTACGAGCAGACGCGTCTGCCGCGTACCTCGCGCATCCAGCTCACCTCGAGGCGCAACGAGTGGATGAGCACTCGCACCGACCCGGACTGGGTCTACGGATACGATGCCTGGTCCACGCCGCTGGCTGAGTGAGCCGTCGGCGCAAGAGGGCGAGCGGCGCGCCTCAGTAGGTGTAGCCCAGCCCGATCAGCACGTTCCAGGCCGTCGATTCGGGGCGGGCATTGGTGGTGATGCTGCCACCGGTCGCATTCAGTGATGCGCTGCCATAGCTCTGGTAGTTGGCTTCGGCAAACCCGTACCAGCGATTCATGATCACCTGACGGTAGCCCACGCCGGCGAGAATGCCACCGACGTTGTCCGTCCCGATCGATGACCCATCGGTGCCATCGGCCGAATGGCTGCGTCCTTCGATGCGCTGGTTGGTATACCCCAGCTTCAGGTAGGCCAGCCGGTCCGGATCGATGATGTAGGCTGGCGCGATGAACAGCCCGTACCGTGAAGACAGCCGGTAGCTGTAACCGCCAGCCACGCTGCCCGAACTCACGGTCGATGTGGTGTCGGTCGAAGACGAGAGGATCGAGATTTCCCCGCCGAAGCCGAGCAGGAAGCGCGAGTCGATCGGCATGTTGTAGCCGGCCGATGCCACCAGCGGCATCGTCGACCCGTTCGAGTGGCCAGGACTGAACGTGTCGGGGGTACTCGTATTCACCTCGGTCTTGCCAACCGAGTTCCACTGATAGCCTGTGGCTGCCTGACCGTAGAAGCCGGCGAATGACTGGCCGAGTGCCGCACCCGAGGTGAGCGCTGCTGCCGAGCCGAGCAGAACCGTACCGGCCGCGAGGCCGAGTGTCTTGATGGATTTCATGGCGTGCATTCCTTGCAGTGAGCGGCAGCCCGGATACGCGGGCTGACTGACGCTCATGAGACCCGATCGGTGGCGAGCGCTCCTTGCGTAAAGTCAGGCTCCGGGCGACCTATAATTGCGCCTTGATTGCCCGCTGGAAGATCGCCATGAATTCGCACCCCATGTCTGCCCGTGCCCTGCGTGAAAAGCTCGCACGTGCCTGCCGCATGCTGTACATGGAAGGATTGATGGACCATGGGGGGCTGGTGGGGGCGCGGATTCCGGGCACCGGACACCTCATCCTCAACCCGCGCGAGATGCGCGGCACCACCGGGCGCCATCCGGGCCTCATGACCGGCGACGACATGGTCATCGTTGATCTCGACGGAAATCGGGTCGAAGGGAGCAACAACCCGCCAAGCGAGACACCTATCTTCACCGGCGTCTTTCGTGCACGGCCTGATGCCATGGCGGTCTTTCACATGCATCTGGAATACGCCACGCTCTTCAGCGTGGTCGGCAAGCCCCTGCAGGCGGTGGGTGTCACCGGCGCGCCTTTCGGCGCGCAGGTGCCGGTGCACGCCGATCCGACGCTCATCCAGAAGCCCGAGCAAGGCATGGCCGTGGCGAAGACGCTGGGTGCCCATCCAGCCGTGATTCTGCGCGGGCACGGCGTGGTCGTGGCCGGTTCGAGTATCGAGGAGGCCTTTGCGGGCATCGTGATGCTCGAGGACAATGCGCTCCGCCAGTATCGGGCCATGCAGATCGGCACGCCCGAGCCATTGCGCGGCACGGAGTTGGCGGATGCGCGTGCACAGATCTGGCATCCGAAGGTTATCGCCAAGATGTGGGCGTTTTACACCATGAAGGCAGAGGCTGACGGTGTTCTCTGAAAGCGGCGGTTGCCTGTTCTCGGGTGCCGTGTTGGCCGACCCGTGTGGTCAAGGTGTCATCGCCCGGCGCGTCTCGGTGGGGGCCGCGCTGTCCGTCCTGTCGCTGGTCGTGTCTCTGGCTCTCTGGCTTCCGGTCGGTGTGGTGCAGGCTCAGACATGGCCGTCGCGCCCCGTCCGACTGCTGGTCTTCACGCCAGCCGGCGGTGCGCCTGACATCAGTGCGCGGGTGCTGGCCGAGCGCTTGAGCCCGGTGCTCGGGCAACCGGTCGTGGTCGAGACGCGCCTCGGCGCCAATGGCAATATTGCCGCCGAGGTTGTTGCACATGCGCCGCCCGACGGGCATACGCTGCTCCTCTGCGCTGACAGCCAGCTCGTCATCAACCCGCATGTCTATGCCCGCATGCCCTATGAGCCCCAGGACCTGGTGCCTCTGGCCACCGTGGCATCGAACGAGTTCTTTCTCGTGGCCAACCCGGCGCAGCCGTTCCGTACGTTTCGCGAGTTCATCGATCAGGCGAGGTCGGCCAATCCACCTCTCGCGTACGCCTCGGGTGGCAATGGCAGTCAGCATCAGCTCACCATGGAGATGCTCAAGGCACGCACGGGCATCAACCTGGTGCACGTGCCCTACAAGGGCGCTGCCCCGGCGACGACTGCAGTCATCGCGGGCGAAGTGCCGGTGGAGTTCGCCGGCTCGACTGCCGGGCCCCAGGTACGCGCCGGCAAGTTGCGCGGACTGGCCATCGCCGGTCCCCGGCGCCTGGCGGCGTTTCCCGATCTGCCCACGATCTCCGAATTCATCCCTGGCTTCGTGAACAGCATCTGGCTGGGGGTGTGTGGCCCGCGCAACCTGCCCGAGCCTATCGTGGAGCGCTTGCGCGCTGAACTCAACCGCTTGCTGGTCCAGCCTGAGGTGCGCGAGGCGTTCTCCCGCTCAGGGGCTCTTGAGCCACTCGTGACCACCCGCGAGGAACTTGCGGCGCTGGTGAAGCGCGATTACGAGAAGTACGGACAGGTGGTCCGTACGCTCGGCATCAAGACCGATTGATCGATCGCCCGGGTATCGGGCGACCGTCGGTCAGCGGAGCCGTTGTCGGGTACCCGATTCTGGCTTCCCGCTCCAGGCCCACCCCCTTCGGGCTGCCAGTCTCAGACCGGGTCAGCCGGGAGCGTGCGGCCGCGAATCAGGTCGGCGGCACGCTCTGCGATCATGATCACCGGCGCGTTGATGTTGCCCCCGACCAGATCGGGCATCACCGAGGCATCGACCACGCGCAAGCCCTCGATGCCGCGAACCCGCAACTGTGGGTCAACCACCGCCATCGGATCATCTGCGGCCCCCATGCGACAGGTGCCTAGCGGGTGATACACGGTGGAACTCGCCGCCCGGGCAAAGGCGTCGAGCGCTTCATCGCTCACGCGGTCTGCGCCCGGTGTGAGTTCGCGGCCCAGGTAGGCGCGCATCGGCGACTGTCGGAACAGTTCGCGGGCGATCCGCATGCCGGTTCGCAGGGTGCGGCGGTCCTGGTTGGTGGAGAGAAAGTTCGAATGAATCCGGATCGGAGTGCGCGGGTCGGTCGATGCCAGCGTCAGTTCGCCACGACTCGTCGGACGCAGCGGAACCGGTCTGCAACCGAAGCCATCGGCATAAGGGGGGGCGATGCCGGGAAACCAGGGACGCGCGCCCAGCGGCATGGCACGAAAGAGCAGTTGCAGGTCGGGGATGGACTGGGTCGGATCGCTGCGGACGAAGGCGGTGACATTGTTCGGAAGGTTTGCGGCGAGGCCTCGCCCGCGAGTCCACGCGTTGGCCAGATGCAGTGCAAGGCGGTCAGCGCGAAGCGCGCGGTGCAGCGGGCCCGGCTCGAGACGCAGTGCATCGACATCGGCGGCCACGTGGTCTTGCAGGTTGCGGCCGACACCGGGCAAGGCAGCGCGCACCTGGATACCATGGGCTGCGAGAGCGTCGGGATTTCCGATGCCGGCGAGCATCAGGAGGTGTGGCGAATTGATCGCACCACCGGCCAGAATCACTTCGCGGTGCGCGCGTGCAAGTCGTCGCTCACCGCCGGTTCGCCCGGCAGGCGCTTGTGGGGATCCCTCGATCCATTCATGTTCCACGCCGCGGGCTCGCAAGCCCTCGAACGTCAGTCCGGTCACGAAGGCGCCGGTGCGTACGGTGAGATTCGCCCGCGCCAGGGCAGGTCGAAGGTAGGCTGTCGCGGCGCTGCACCGGCGACCGTTGCGCAGGGTCGCCTGACCGCGTCCGATGCCGGCCTGCTCGGCGCCGTTGTAGTCGGCATTGTGCACGATGTCCATGGCGCCACCGGCATCGATCAGGGCATCGAGCAGGGGGTCCGGGAACTGCGGATTGCAGGTTGACAGCGGGCCATCGCCACCGCGGTATCGATCGGCGCCTCCAGCCCACGATTCAGACCGCTTGAAGTAGGGCAGTACCTGGTCGTATGACCACTCGGGCAGGCCATGGCTCGCCCAGCGTGCGTAATCGGCCCGATGTCCGCGTACATAGAGCATGGCGTTCAGGGACGACGACCCGCCGATCACCCGGCCGCGAAAGACAGGGATGCGGCGTCCATCGAGGTTGTCGTCCGGTTCGGTGTCGTACATCCAGTCGTGGCGGCGACCGATCACGTTACGGCCCCAGGCCAGGGGCAGGCTGATCATCGGGTCGCGGTCCCAGCCACCGGCCTCGAGCAGCAGGACGGTAACCCCAG
Source organism: Pseudomonadota bacterium (assembly GCA_947455195.1). GTDB lineage: Bacteria > Pseudomonadota > Gammaproteobacteria > Burkholderiales > SG8-39 > CAIXPL01. The sequence continues at coordinate 238,073 of CANGMI010000005.1, forward strand.
TCTCTTCGCTCAGGCGCGCGGCAAGCGTGCAACCCGCCGAGCCCGCACCGATGATCACGTAATCGAATTCTTCGGTGCGGCTCGTCATGTGGTGCCCCTGCCGGTTGTCGTGGGTACGACTCCGGTCAATGCTGGTCGGTCGCGGCGTTCTCGGCGTCGATGATGTCCTGCACGATCCGGCGTGCGCGTATGCCCCCGGCGTCCTGGCCGAAGTCGACCTGATCAGGCAGTTTCGACGCGTAGGCATCGATGTTCGATTGCTGGTTTCGCACGATGACGAGGTCTTCGAGGAAGGCAGTGTGTACCTGGTTGAAGAGCATCTCGGTGATGCTCGGGTCGTCGATACCGAAGTTGTGCGCCTGGCCCCAGAAGTAGTGCGTGCTCGAATCGGTTTCGGGGGTGAGCGCGTTCAGGTTGCGCATGGTGAAGCCCTGCGATCGGTCGCCCTCGGGCGCGCCGGTGCCGGCACGTGCGGCGCCCACATCAAGGCGCACGAAGCCTGGTGGGGTGAACTCGATGATCTGCCAGCGGTCTACGTGCTCTGTCGGGCTGAACCCCCCAGCCTTCTGGAAGAAGGGCGGTGCCGGGCTGTCCATGATCCAGCGAGTCACCCGGACACGCGTGTCCTCGCGTTCAACCTTGATCGGAAAGTTGCTGATCGCCTCGGTACCCAGGGTCGTACGGTGCACGAACTGCAGGTGGGTGAGATCGAGCAGGTTGTCGACGAGGAGCAGGTAGTTGCCTTCGACCTGGAGACGCTCGCCCTTGAAGCGCCAGGCCGGATCATCGTTCCAGTGGTAGTCCTCGATCAGTGCCGGGTCGGCCAGCGCAGGGTCGCCCATCCAGATCCAGATCCAGTGATGGCGTTCCACGACCGGGTAGCTGCGGACCCGAGCGCTGGGCGGAATGGCCTTCTGACTGGGCACGCGAACGCACGCGCCGGTGCAGTCATACGTGAGGCCGTGGTAGGGGCATTCGACGTTGTCACCGCGCAGGCGCCCACCGGAGAGCGGCACATGGCGATGACAGCAGCGGTCCTCGAGTGCGACCGGTTTCCCGTCTTCGCGGCGCCAGAACACCACCGGCTCGTTGCAGAGGGTGCGTCTGAACAGTTCCTGCCGCCGAATCTCCCAATCCCAGCCAGCCACGTACCAGAAATTGCGCGGAAACATCGTTGCCTCTCCTCAACCGATCGGCGCCTGTCGGACCGCGCGTCGATTGTGTGCTCCGACTCGACGCATTGCAACCGGGCGGCTCGGCCCTGGGGGGCCCTTCAGCGGCGAGACGACGCGCCAGCGCGGACCAGGGGTGATCTCGCGTGTCGTTTCGCGCGCTCAGGTTCGCGAGACGCCGATGAATTCCGGGGCGAAGAGTTCTTCGACCGAAAGGCGCCGTGCACAGACGTTCTGGTCATGCGCGGCCGCGCAGAAGTATTCGAGCGTGCGCCGGTTCGCCTCGATGCCGTAGGGCCACGGGTCATCGCCCATCGCGTCACGTGCGATGCCGACGTGGTGCGTGGCCCAGGGCAAGGGCAGGTAGGAGCAGTTCACGTCGGCCAGGCGCACGAGAGCGCGGCGCTTGGCTTCCTCGAAGGCCTTGAACAGGTTGAGCGCGATCCAGCGGTTCGCCTCGTAGGCGTCGCGTCGCAGCACGATGAGGTGCATGATCGGAAAGACCTTCTCGCCTGCCCACCATGCCTGCTCGGCGCCGAATACGTCGTCGAAGGCGCGACGTATGCGCGGGTCGCCCGCGGCGAAGGGCGTCGGCGCTCGTGCACTCACGAAGGCATCGAGGTCCCCCGCCAGAAGCATCTCGGAGAGGGAGCGCTCCGGCATCGGGGTCACCGACCAGCCCGGCAACGAGAGGTTCATCTTGTCGGCACGACCCGGTTCATTGACGCCAGCCTGAAACCAGCGCACGCCGCGCAGGTCCACGCCGTAGTTCCCGGCCAGCAGTGCCCGGTTGTAGATCGCAGCGGTCATCGCCCACTCGGGTACCCCGATACGCTTGCCAGCCAGGTCGGCTGGCGTCTCGATGCCGGCATCGGCACGTACATAGAGGGCGCCGTGGCGAAAGGTGCGCGAGGTGAATACGGGTAGCCCGACCATGCCGTCGTGGCCTCGCGAGAGCAGCGATGCATAAGGGCCCAGGCCCATCTCCGAGACTTCCCACTCCCGATGTCGAATGAACCGGAACAGCAGTTCCTCGATCGGGGTCCGGATACCGGTGAGCGTGATGCCTTCGGCACGAACATCACCCGCCACCAGATCGCGCGTGTGTTCGTAATCGCCGACGCCGAGCGTGAGCGCAAGGTTGGCCATCGGGAGGTCTCCTGGAGGGGGGCTACGAGGGGGCTACGAGGGGGCGCGCGACCCCGGCTAACCGGGTATTCGCGCGACAACTCTCCGATATTAATCGAGAAGCATGTCACCCGGGTCCCGCCAGTCATGCTTCTTCATGTTCGAAGTCTGACAATATTCTCAATTTAATCAATGGTTTGTATGTATTCATGCAGCAAACCGGCCCGGGCAATCAATCGAAAGGAGAAAATTGTCACTCTCGCTTGACAAATTGTATCGTCAGAGGAAAATGACACGCGCCCACAGTGGCACCCACGTGCAGGTCCAGCACGGGATGGACATCAATGAAGGAGATAACCAATGTCCAACGCAACCGAGGTGTGGCCGACAGGTCTGACCGAAGGTCAGGCTCTGGAGATCCATCGCAACCTCATCCAGGGAACCCAGATGTTTGGCGTCATCGCTGCGCTCGCGCACCTGCTCGCCTACATCTACTCCCCCTGGCTCCACTAACCTAAAAGGAAACCAGCATGATCTACGGTCGCATCTGGCTTGTAGTGAAGCCGACGGTGGGGGTTCCCCTCCTGTTGGGCGCGGTGGCGGTGGGTTCATTCGCCGTTCACACTGCACTGCTGACCAACACCTCCTGGGTGAAGAAGTTCCTGAACGGCAGCGCCGCCTCGGCCGTCGTCCAGACCCAGAGCACGGTTGCTTCGGTCGCTCCCCCGACGCTGCAGGTCTAGTCCTGCTGCAGCGTTCTGCGCGGGTGAGGTCGTTCGCGGTCTCACCCGCGCTGTCATACCCCTGCCCGAAGGTGTTCGATTGACGAGGTTTGCCCTCAACGATGCGTCCGATAGCGCTGAAACTCGTTCGTAGCTGGGCTGAACTCGGGCCGCGCTTTCTGCCCTTTGCAGATGCCGCAACGCCCGACCTGCCGCTGTCGCGACTCCTGCGGCTTTCGCTCTTTCAGGTTTCGGTCGGCATGGCGCTCGTCCTGCTCGTCGGCACGCTCAATCGGGTGATGATCGTCGAGTTGCATGTCCCGGCCTCGCTGGTGGCGATCATGATTTCGCTGCCCGTTCTCTATGCCCCGTTTCGAGCGCTGGTGGGTTACCGCTCGGATAACCACCGCTCCGAGTTTGGCTGGCGCAGGGTGCCCTTCATCTGGATGGGAACCATGGTGCAATTTGGCGGGCTTGCCATCATGCCGTTTGCACTGCTCGTGCTCGGGCTGAAGGGCAACGCGGCCAACTGGCCTGCCTGGGTAGGTCCGGCGGGTGCCGGTGCGGCGTTTCTGCTGGTTGGGGCAGGGTTGCATACCACCCAGACAGCGGGGCTGGCACTCGCCACTGATCTTGCGCCAGTCGAGTCGCAGCCCAAGGTCGTGGGTCTGATGTACGTGATGCTGCTGCTCGGCAGCATCCTCAGCGCATTCCTTTTTGGTGCGGCGCTCGCCGAGTTCAGCCCAGGTCGTCTCATTCAGGTGATCCAGGCGGCGGCAGTTGCCACGCTGTTGCTCAACTGCGTCGCACTCTGGAAGCAGGAACCGATCAACATGGTTCGACGCAAGGTGCGCGCCGAGCCGGCGTCATTTGCCGAGTCGTGGGCCACCTATCTGGAGAGTGCCGGAGCGCGTCGGCGTCTGGTGGCCATCGGGCTGGGCACGATGGCGTTCGGCATGCAGGATGTACTGCTGGAACCCTACGGCGGGCAGGTACTCGGCATGACCGTTGCTGCGACCACCACGCTCACCGCCAGTCTCGCACTGGGGGGGCTCACCGGGTTCATGCTTGCCTCGCGTGTGCTGAGCAAGGGCGCCGACCCGTTCCGGATGGCCCTCATAGGGGCGGGCGTCGGCATTCCGGCCTTCGCGCTGGTGATTCTCGCCGCTTCGATCCAGTCGATTCTCGCCTTTGTGGTGGGCGTCCTGCTGATCGGCTTTGGCGGCGGGCTTTTCAGCCACGGCACACTCACTGCCACCATGAACTCGGCACCGAAGGAGCAGACCGGGCTCGCGCTGGGTGCCTGGGGAGCCGTGCAAGCCACGGCATCGGGTATCGCGGTGGCGCTCGGGGGCATTCTCAATGATGGCCTTGGCGGCCTCGCCGTTCGCGGGTACTTCGGCGATGAGTTCGGCAGCCCCTCGTTCGGCTACATCTTTGTCTATGGGGTAGAGATCATCATGCTCGCCCTGACTGTCGTTTTGATGACTGCCCTTGTGGGCAAGGTTGCCCTGCGTCCGGTGGGCAGCATCGAATCCTGAACCGGACGATCCGGCATCTGTCAAAGGAGAAGAACCGATGAAATGGGTACTGTTGAGCGCTTGGGGTGTTGTGGTCGTGTTCTGGGTCGTCAACATGTTCTACGAGGCGAACAAGAAGCGCGACGCCGAGTGGAAGCGCCAGCGCGGCTAGCGCGCCAAGTCGGTCCCGGGCGCCGAGGCAGCGTGGTCTGTCCGGCATCCGCTGAATGCTGATCGATCCTTGGCCCCTCGACTCGGGGGGCCTTGGTTATCGAGTCTTGCGACTGCCTGTGTTTCGCGCATTCGGCTCGGGCCTGTGGCCCGCCATCCGTTCCACCCAGCCTGCGGCGATGCTGAAAAGCAGGGCGCAGAAGATGGCTGCGTTGATGGCCATGACGACGCCGATCAGCGCACCATCGATCTGCTGACCGACCTGGTAGCCGAAGAAGGCACCCGTCAGGCTCACGATGCCATACCCCCCCATCAGAAGGGCCTTCACGGGTGTTGCGAGCACGCTTCCTCGCGATGCCGCATCGATGCATGCATCGGGTGTCAGAGTCGATGGCAATGGCCCATCGTGGGGTACTTCGTCGGGCTTGCGTTCTGCCCTGTTGCCTGATGGTTCTTCCGGGCGTGGCGCCTGTGCATGATCAGGTGTCATCAACGAGTGTCCGGTCGTGGTGTTGGAATCGGTTCGAATGCGCAGGCTGCACGCGTGTGCCACAGGTGCTCGCTTGTGCGGCCCACCAGGTGCCTGCGCGCTGCAGCGCCAAGGCAGCTGCGGGCAGCGCACGGGCATAGGACAGGAAACCGTGAGTCACCCCATCGACCGTGTCGACCGTCACGGACACGTCGGCCGCGCGCAGCGCCTCTGCCATCCGACGGTTCTGCCCGGCGAGAATGTCGTGCGAGGCGATGGTCATCCAGACGGGTGGCAGGTGCGCCAGTCCCGGACCCCAGGTGAGGGGGAAACTGGCAGCGCGTTCAGCGCTTGCGCCTGTCGCCTCTCCCAGATAGGTCTCGAGATACCGGCGCTGCGCCGCAATCGACAGCCCGAACCGCCCATCACCCAGCGGCTGCATGCCGGGGTCGTCAAGACCCTCTTCATAGACTCCGTAGAAGAGGATCAGCCCGTCGATGTCGGCCCCGAGCAGGGAGGCCGCCAGCGCAAGGTTGGCCCCGGCCGAGTCTCCGGCGAGGGCGATCCGGTGATCGGGGTATTGCTCTCTGACCACCGCGACCGCGGCCTGCACTTCGTGAAGGGCGCGTGGAAAGGGTGATTCGGGGGCGAGCGAATAGTCGATCGACCACGCGCGGCATGCCGCAGTATCGGCCAGACGTCGGACGATGTTGTCGTGCGTGCGCGATGAGCCCACGCACCACCCACCGCCGTGCAGGTAGAGGAGCAGTCGGCGCTCCCGGATCGCACGCGGAATGACCTGAACGGCGCCGATCCGCCCCCGCGGCAGGTCGAGCGTGATGCCCCTCGTTTCGCAGGCGGGGCCGTCTTCGAGCCAGGGCTCGCGCTCCTCGAGCAACTGCTGTCGTGCAGCCGCGAAGGGGAGTGCATAGCGATCGACCCCGCCGCGCCTTGCGCGCACCCGATCGAGCACCGCGCGCATCTGCGGGTCGAGTCGATCCATCAGGCCCGCCAGGCCACGGCGTCGACTTCGATGAGCCACTCGGTTCGGGCGAGCGCCTGTACCACGAGCAGGGTCGAGGCTGGGCAGGCGTCACCCAGGAACCGTGCCCGTACCGGGTTGTAGTCGGCCAGATCGGCATGGCGTACCAGATAGTGGTTGACCTTCACCAGATCGACAGGAGTCATGCCGGCGTCGGCGAGAATCGCGGTCAGGTTCTGCCAGACGGCTTCGGCCTGGGCCGCAAATCCTTCTGCCAGAGAACCGTCCGGGCGAAGACCGATCTGACCGGCGATGTGCAGCCAGCGACCACCGGACGGTGCACTGATGCCATGGTTGTAACGGCCCAGGGGGGGGGAGATGCTGGTCGGGTTGTGGCTCTTCATGACGAGGCTCCGCTGCCTGAGGGTGGAATGAGGTCGATCGCTTGCCGAAAGAGGGGGGCATTCTTGTCGGCCATGTCATCGAGGATGTCGAAGTGCGTGCGCTCGCTCACGACAAGGCAGCGGGCATCATGGCCCTGGGTCGACAGGACTTGCGCGTAGTCGATCGATTGTTGCCGAAAGCCCCTTGTCTCGGCGCCACCGACCGCGCAGAGGTACCGCACCGCGTGCGGTGCGGCGTGCAGGGTCGGACTCAGGCGCGCTGCCTCAAGTGGGTCGAGCCTGATGTCGCGGTTGACGCTGGTCGCCAGCAGAGGGCGCAGGTCGTAAAGTCCGCTCAGGCCGACCAGGCCGCAGGCTCGCCAGTGCTGCTCGTTCGCGAGGACAAGGGCCCCCAGATGGCCCCCGGCAGAGTGCCCGCTCACCAGAATCCGGGTCGCGTCGATGCGCAGGGCATCTGCTTGCGAGAGGAGCCAGTCGCGGGCGGCCCTGACCTGATCCACGATCTGGCTGACGGTCATGGCTGGCGCAAGGTCGTACCCCGGCATCGCGACATGAATACCGCGCTCGAGCCAGGGGCGCGCCAGAAAGGAAAAGTTCTCCCGGTCGAGGGCTCGCCAGTACCCGCCGTGAATGAAGAAGAGAAGCGGGGCGGGTTGGTCGGTTTGTGCCGGAAAGAAGTCGATGATGGTGCGTGCGCCCGAATGGTAGCGGTGTGCGGCAAAGCCTGGCCAGGCGGCGCGCAACCGGGCGCTTTCCTGCGCGAACCGCTGGTACACATGGGTGCGCTCGGGATGCCGCACGCGCAGGTTGTACTCGCGCTCGAGGACATCGCTCTCGCCGGGCAACAGGTGCAGCTCAGATGCCAAGGTAGGCCTCCCGTACCTTGGGGTCATCACGCAGGGACCGTGCAGTGCCTGATTGAACGATACGCCCGGCTTCGAGAACGTGTCCGTGGTCGGCAAAGGCGAGGGCGGCGGTCGCATTCTGCTCGGAAACGAGCAGCGTCAGGCCATTGCGGGCCAGATTCGCCAGCACCTCGAACACCTGCTGCACGACCAGCGGCGCCAGCCCCATCGAAGGCTCGTCGAGCATGAGGAGTCGGGGCGAACTCATGAGCGCTCGCGCGATCGCGAGCATCTGCTGCTCGCCCCCGGAGAGCGTACCCGCGGGCTGGTCGAGTCGCTCGCGCAGTCGCGGGAAGGTTTCGAGCACGAACTCGAACTGACGTGCGGTACCAGGATCCTTGCGCGGAAACAGCCGGGTGAATGCACCCATCTGCAGATTGTCGCGTACGCTCAGCGGGCCGAACACGCGTCGCCCCTCGGGCACCAGCGCCAGACCGGCGCGCAGGATGCGCGCCGCGGGCAGACGTTCGATCGGCTCGCCGTCGAACTGCACCGTGCCACCGATGGGCCTGAGCAGCCCGGCCAGGCCCTTCAAGGTCGTCGACTTGCCGGCGCCGTTCGCACCGATGAGGGCGCAGAATTCTCCGGCGGCGATGGAGAAATGCAGGTCGTGCAGGACCTGCGCACGGCCATAGCCTGCCCGCAGCGAGCGCACTTCAAGCATGGTTGCCCCTCGTCCCATGCCCTGCGGCGTCTGTCTGCGGGTACGCGGCCCCCGCTGCGGTCCCCTGTGTGGTCCCTGGCGCGGTCCCTGGTGCTGCTCCGTGCGCGGTACCCAGGTAGGCGGCAATCACCTCGGGAGACTGGGCGACATCGGCCGGGGACCCCTCGGCCAGCCACGCACCGTGATGCATGACCACGATCTCGTCACAGACCTGCATCACCACGCGCATGTTGTGTTCGACGAGCACGATCGTGACGCCCGTTCGATTGATCGCACGCACGATCTCGACAACCCGGTTCTGCTCTTCGAGCGGCACACCGGCAAGCGGTTCATCGAGCAGCAGCACGCGCGGACACCCTGCCAGCGCTCGCGCGATCTCCAGCAGCTTGGCATCGGCAAAACCCAGGTCACTTGCAGGGACGGCTGAACGATCGGCGAGTCCAAGCAGTTCGAGTTTCTCGAGTGCGAGCGCTTCGGCGGCGAGCTCTTCACGTCGTGCCAGGCCGAGCAGGCTCGCACCCCACGCCGCGCGCAGGCTCGCGTGCGAGCCAAGCATCACGTTCTCGAGCACGCTCATGTCGGGAATGAGTTGCAGGTTCTGGAAGGTACGCGACAGTCCTCGACTGGCGCGCTCGTGCGAAGCGAGCGTGCTGATGTCGATGCCATCGAGCCGCACGCTGCCGCGACTCGGGCGCACGAACCCGGAAATCGCATTGAAAAGTGTCGTCTTGCCGGCACCGTTCGGACCGATCACCCCCTTGATGGTGCCCTCTGCCGCAGTGAACCCGAGGGCATTCACCGCGCGCAGGCCGCCGAAGTCGACGCACAGGTCATCGATCTGGAGGCTGGCCATCCTCAGGGCCTCGTTGCGCGCGTGCGCGCCAGCAGGGTCATGCCTGCGGCAATGCGCGTCGCAATGGGGGCGACGCATCCGGCGATCCCCTGGGGCAGGAACAGCAGCACGACGATCATGCCGGCCCCGAAGACCAGCAATTCGGCGTCCTGAAACTTGTGCAGCAATTCGGGCACCGCCGTGAAGACCGCGGCACCGAAGATCGGCCCCCAGTACTGGCCCCAGCCCCCGAGTGCCACCATCACGACGATGAGCACCGAGGCCGAGAAGTTGAAGGTTTCGGGGGACGCATACTGGTTGAAGTGGGCGTAGAGCGCACCGGCGAGGCCCGCAGCGCCGGCCGAGAACATGAAGGCCAGCAGTTTCGCGTTGAACGCGTTGATGCCCATGCTGGCAGCCGCGACTTCGCTGGCGGCGACTGCTCGCAGGGCGCGCCCGGCGCGACTGGAAAGAAAAACGGCCAGGAGTGCCATGCACAGGCCGCCTGCGGCCCAGGCCAGGTAGTAGAACCGTTGTGGCGAACCGAAGTCGACGCCTGCGAGGATGATGGGCGGGATGCCCGACAGCCCGTTCGGTCCGCCCGTGAGCCCCACCAGTTCGGTGAAGAGCACTGTGAGGATGGCATTGAACCCCAGCGTTGCCATGGCGAGGTAGTTTCCGCGCAGGCGCAACGCGGGCAAGCCGATGGCAAGAGCCGAAACCGTACTGAGTATCAGGGCGGCGGCAACGCCTGCGTGCGGGGGCCAGCCGGCACGTACGCTGAGTACCCCGGAGACATAGGCGCCGAGGCCGAAGAAACCTGCCTGACAGAGCGAGATCTGACCGCCGAAGCCCATGAGGAGGTTGAGACCCCCGATCAGCAGCAGATTGATGAAGAAGTAGACGCCCAGACTGAGCACATAGTCGTTGCCCGCCAGGAGGGGCCAGGCGAGAAAGGCGATCCACAGTACGGCAACGGTCGCGAGACGCCGCTCGCACTGCTTCGCAGGGGAGAATGCCTGGCTCATACCCGCTCGACCTCCCCTTTTCCCAACACCCCGGCGGGACGCAGGAATAGCGTGAGGAGCAGGGCAAGAAAGGCGACGGCATCCTTGAAGTGCGAGGAAATCAGCCCGCCCGCGAGCGACTCGAGCGAGCCCAGCAGAATGCCCCCGACGAGCGCGCCAGGCAGGCTTCCCATGCCGCCGAGCATTGCTGCCGAGAAGCCCTTGAACCCGAGCACGGTGCCGTAGTCGAAGGAGGTCAGCGTGAGTGGTGTGATGATGGCCCCGGCGAGGGCTCCCGTGGCGGCTGCAAGCGCGAAGGCGAGCGCCATCGCCATGCGCGGGTCGATACCGCAGAGGGCCGCAGCCTCGGGCTGGGCGGCGACGGCGCGCATCGCGCGACCGAGAATCGAACGTTCGAAGAAGGCATGCGCACCCACCATCACCAGACAGGTGATGCCGATGATCCAGAGGGTTTGCGGGTGGATTCTCAGGCCACCCCAATCGATCGGTGTGCTGCCCGAGAAGCCGGGCAGGGACGCCGGATTCTTGCCCAGAACCAGCATGACCAGGCTCTTCGTGCAGATGGCGATTGCAATCATCACCAGCGTGACGACCAGTGGTCCGGGCCGCGCCAGTTGCCGCAGGATCACTCGCTCGGACAGGATGCCGGTCACCATCACGGTGACCACGGCCAAGAGTACCGCAAGGCCGAGCGGCCACTGTGCGGCATGCCCGGCCGCCGCCACCATGCCACCCATCATCACCCACTCACCCTGGGCAAAGTTGATGGCGCCGGTGCTCTTGAAGATGACGTTGAAGCCCAGCGCAACCAGCGCGTAGACACTGCCGGTCGAGAGTCCTGCCAGCAGCAGGTTGGGCAGTTGCCCCACCTAGAAACGTCCCAGGCGGGGGTGATCGATGGCCGGCAGTTCCAACCCCAGCGTTCCCATGGCGACGCGGGTCTGCTCGAGTGCCGTTCGGAAGCAGGCAATCTCGTCGGCTGCCGAGCAGGCACCCAGGCCGGCGGCGGCCACGCGATCGAGATCGGCGCATTCGGGGCTCGGGTCGATGCGGGTGGCGAGCCCCGCGCAGTGGTATCCGGCGAATTCCACACGCGTGATGTAGTCGATGAGCGCCCGGGCGACCTGTGCTCGCTGCGCAGTATCGAGGGTTGCCGCTCGCCGCTCCGCGTAGAGCAGCCCGAAGCGGGCGTGACGCTCGTAGTCGGGCAGGCACCGTGCGAGGAGAGCGTGGGCAAGCGGCTCGGTAGCGTTCGACGCCCACCCCCGCGCGAGCCGTTGTTCGAGCGAGTCGACAAAGGCGCAGTGCACGGCGACCTGGGTGTCGATCGGCACGCCGGCGTCGAGTGCATCGCGGTACTGGTTCTGGTTGAACACGGTCTCCCAGGCTGCATTGTCGGGGCGGTCGACATACCCGCCAGCCGTCTCGGCATAGCGATGGAAGCACTCGATGTGCCACGCCTCCTCGGTGTTGCGGACGGCGAGAAAGTACTTGGGATCAGACTCGCGATTCAGTTCGAGACAGAACCGGATGAGCAACGCCGGGGTCGCTGCCATGCCGGTGTATTCCACCCAGGCGCGGCGACTCCACACTCGGCGGCAGGCATCACGGGTCGCGCGGTCAAGTGCATCGAGTTGGTGAGTGGCCCAGTCGATGTCGGTGTCCGGGTTCCAGTGGGACTGCTTGGCTGTCTCGTAGAGGGCACGAATCCGGTTGTCTGCCTCGTGCAGGTCTAGCGGGAATCGCCGCTCGACCGGAATGTTTGTTGCCACGGCGGATGCATTCATGCTCGATGGGCCCGGTGCGAGAAGTGAGGACAGGAGGGCGTCGTGCCAGCGTGTCGGCGTGCAGGGGCAGGGGGCCTGCTGCGCCGGCCGCCCGATCAGAAGGGCGAGGCGAACTTCGGATGCGTGAAGAGCGGTATGTCGAGCCCCCAGGCATCCTTCATCCGTTGGCGCATCGTCCGGATGGACTCGAGGAAGATCGGCTTTTCGAGTTCTTCGGTCGTGGCCCCCAGGCCCGCTTCCCAGGTGAGGCGGTCGACCTCGACCTCGATACGAGAGGCGGGCGAGTCAGGCGCCAGCCATGCGCTGTGGTAACCGTTCAGTTCCACCCGCTCGATCATGGTGATCACGGCGTCGCGAACGCGCGCTCGCTCGGCGTCGGACAGTTGCGGCATGCGCTGTTCGAGGAAGGCCCAGCCAAACGCGCAGTGGCGAACCTCGTCGCGCAACACCATCTTTGCAACCTGGCGTGCAACCGGATTCGGTGTGATCTCGATCAGGTGCCGGAAGACGTCAAAGGCAATTTCCTCGGCAGCGCATACGAGCGCGGCAATGGTGCCCTCGAGCGATATGTCAGGATCGAGCGCCATCTTGCGGATGCCGTGGGTTGCTACCGAGCCCTGGTAGGCCGTCACCTCGGGTTCCTCGTAGTAGCCTCCGAGCGCTTCGGCCATCCGGTAGCAGACCTCGGCGTGGCGGGCCTCTTCCTGCGAGCGGATGCTGAAGAACAAGGCCATGTCGGGCACGCAGTGCTCGCGGCAGAAGCGGATCTGCAGCGCCGGGCTTTCCGAAATGGCACCGTACTCGCCCCAGGCTCGGCGACTCCAGTACATGCGGGCAGCCTGAAGATGGCGTTCGTCGTACTGTTCAGGATGCAGTTGATCCCAGTCGATATCGGTGGCCGGATCCCACTGCTGTCGCGTGGCCGTGTGGAAGAGCGAGCGAATGCGCCGGTTCTCCACGCCAAGGCGCAGCGGGAAGCGCACCTCGGGTTCGTCAAGTATGGTCTGGCTCATGAAGCTACCCCGGTTCGTGGCGTCGGTGGGTTCTACTTGTAGTCGGCCAGGTGGAAGGAACCATCGCGAAAGTTCACGAGTACCAGGTCGTCCTTCGACAACCCCGAGTGCCGGTCGGCGGCAAAGTTGAACACGCCACCGACACCCGCCCAGTTGCGGGTTTCGGCCAGCGCGTCACGCACCTTGGCACGGTCGGTGCCGCCGGCGCGCTCGATGGCATTGCGGGTCAGATAGATGGCGTCGTAGGTCTGGGCTACGAACTGATTGGGCTTGCGCTTGAATTTCGCCTCGAATGCCCGCGTGAGGGTCATGATGCGCGCCTTCTGCGGGTCGGTATCGGGAAGGTCGGCGCCAACCGGGAACTTCACCGAGATGAGCAGGAGGTTCTTCGCTGCGTCGCCCGCGAGTTGCATGTAGCGTTGATCGACAAAGCCGTAGCTGTGAATGAGGGTGAGGCGCGAGTCAAGTCCCAGTTGCTGTGCCTGCTTCAGGAACACCACGCCCGCAGGCGTCACCGTCCAGCAGATGATGGCCTGCACGCCCGAGTCCTTGATCTTGCCCAGTTGCGGCATCATGTCGGTGTCGGAAGGGTTGAACGACTCGTAGAGCACGTCGAGTCCGCGCGCTGCAGCAACCTTCTTGAGTTGACCAGCAGCGCTCTGCCCGAAGCCGCTCGAGTCGCCGAGAAAGGCCACCCGCTTTATGCCTTTCTTGGCGAAGTAGTCGGCCAGGCGCTCCATCACCTGTTCGTCATCAGCCGTGCTCTTGAAGGTCCACTGGCGCTCCGTGACCGGCGTCACGATATCCATGGCGCCCTCGGTCGACATGAAGGGCAGACCTGCCCGTTCAGTCAGGCCGAGCATCGCGATCGCCATGCCGCTCATGTTGCCACCGCCAACGATCGCATCGACCTTGTCCTGATCGATCAGGCGGCGAGTGGCGGTCAGGCCCTTCTGGGTCTGGCTCTCGGCGTCGTAGAAGAACCAGTCGATCTTGCGCCCCCGCACGCCGCCCTTGGCGTTGATCTCCTCGATGGCGAGTTCCATGCCTGCCTTCATGTCTTCACCGAGGAAGGCTGCCGGGCCGGTCACCGAGAGAATCGAACCGATGCGGATGGCCCCTTGAGCCAGTGCAAAAGGCGCGAAGAGCAGGGCAGACACGGCGAGCAGCGAGGCACGAGCGATGCGTCCAGCGTTCATGGATCATCCTTGGTTGGGTTCGCAGGGGATGCTCCGGACTGTACGGCCCGCCATTTCGCACTGTCAAGGTGCGTCGCGGCATAGGCATATTGCCTCGAGGCAGATGGCAGCGAGGCCCGTTGGCCTCAAGCGAAAGGGCAGTGAGGGCAGCCGCTGTCTGCCGGTCGATGGTATCCGGCTTCATCGCATCGAGGCCGGGTTCGGTCTGCGGTTCGAGCCGGGGGCCTGTGCTGCCCGAACCACTCAGCTCGGTCTTGCCGCCGCCTGGACCAGCATGCGCATGATCTGTTCGGTGCGTCGATAGATGGCCGACCATTCGAGATCAAGGGCGCTGTTGCGTGCGGCGCGTCCGGCAGCGAGTCGCCGGCTGTCATCAAGGCCGAGTTCGATCACCGCTCGCACGAAGGCTGCGCTGTCATCGGCGGGAGCGATGATGCCGTTGCGACCTTCTGCAATCAGTTCACCGGCGGCCGCATGCGCGTAGGCCACCACGGCGAGGCCACTGGCGAGGGCCTCGAGTGTCACATTGCCAAACGTCTCCGTGAGGCTGGCAAAGGCGAAGAGGTCGGCGCTGGCATAGTGTCGCGCCAGATCGTCGCCTGAGCGGAATCCGGCGAACACGATGTCCGGATCAAGAGCGGCAAGGGCTTCTCGCTGCGGTCCATCGCCGACGAGCACCAGTTTCGTGTCGGGTCGGCGATCCTTGAGTGCCTGCCAGGCTCTGATGACCAGTGCAAGATTCTTTTCGGGTGCGAGTCGAGACACGCACAGCAGCACGAGGGTGTCGTCGTTTGCACCCCATGCATGACGCAAGGTGGGGTCGCGTCGATCGGGCGAGAAGAGCCCGGTATCGACACCGCGAGGCACGACCTGCAGCCGCTCGAAGCCCAACGCGGCCAGTTCGGCCTGCAGGCGTGCCGTGGGTACCATCGTGCAATCGGCGCCGTTGTGGAAGCGCTTCATGTACGACATGATTGCGCCGCGCAGCCAGCCTATTCCGTAGTGCTGACTGTAGGCGTGAAAGTTCGTTCGAAAGTCGGTGCTGATCGGCAGCCGGAGCTTTCTTGCAGCCTTGAGGGCCGACCACCCGAGTGGCCCCTCGGTGGCAATGTGAACGATGTCGGGTCGTTCGCGCACCCACAGGCGTGTGAGGTCCTTGCGTGCCGGCAGGCCCATGCGCAATTGCCGGTAGAACGGAATGGGCAATCCCCCTACCAGGGTCTCCTCGAATCGCTCACGCGGTATCGGGCTCTCGCCCGGGGTCTGACGCGGCCGCACCAACCAGATCTGATGTCCGAGTGCCTGCAATCCACTCACGATGCGCGACAGCGTGTTGGCAACGCCGTTGATGTCCGGTGGCCAGGTCTCGGTGACCACGGCAATCCGAAGCGGCACCTTTGCAGCTGCCAATCGTTCAACTTCTATGCTGGGCGTGATCGTCATGGCGTGACTGTGAACGAATCGAGGTACCCGCAGGTGACGGTTTGGTGAACGTGTCGAGGTGTCATCAAGATTTCATGCAAGTGGATGCACCCTCTGGGGTGAAATGGCTCGGCGATTCGATTGATTTCATCCGGTTGCTCCGATGCGGCACCGGATTCGGCAGTGTGCGGCAGTCGCGCGCGCCGCTCCCACCCAGACCACAGGACATGGCCATGAACGATTTTTTCCAGACCTTGAAGACCCAGCGCTGGGATGACCACCGCTACTACCACCACAGTCGCATCAACCAGTCGCTCCATCTGGTGAGCGCGATCTCCTTTCTCGTGGCTTACGCCTGGCTCTTCATCGACCCGGTGGTGTCCGGTCTCATCGCCTGGCTGGTATCGATGACGACACGCCAGGCCGGACACTTCTTCTATGAGCCCAAGGGCTACGACGAGGTCAACAAGGCGACCCACGAGTACAAGGAGGAGATCAAGGTCGGCTACAACCTGAAGCGCAAGGTCGTGCTGCTGTCGCTTTGCGCGCTGGTGCCGATCCTCGCCTGGACGGCACCCGCGGCGCTGGCCTGGGCGCTGCCGGTCGCATGGGAAGACACGCCGCTTCGCATGACAGGCGGTGCCTGGCTCCTGCTGGGCGTGGGCGGAATGCTGTTTCGCGTGATGCAACTCTGGATGAGCCAGGGCCTGATGGCCGGCATTGCGTGGGCGACCAAGATCATCACTGATCCGTTTCACGACATCTGGCTTTACCACAAGGCGCCGCTGCATCTGCTGCGCGGCGAAATGATCGATCCGATGGATCACGCGCGCGCTTCCTGATTCAGCCCCAGGCGGGCTCGCACGATCTCCCGCACGACCTGCCGCTGGATGCTCTTGTTGGTTTGCCCGGCGGCAGTCCACCACCAGCCACCGGCCTGCATCTGGCGGGCCGCCTCGGTGAAGCGGGTGCAGAAGGTCGCGAACGCGGCATCACTGAACCCCAGGGTGAAGATCATGCGCCCACTGCCGACCCAACTGAGGGCGATCCCCTGTTCACGCAGGTAGAACTGGAAGAGCCAGTTGTAGCGGCTGGGCGTATCAAACAGCACGCTCCACACGGTAGCCATCCCGACCACGCGTACCGGCAGGTTCGCGGCCGTCAGTTGCGCGTTCAGTTGCGCGAGGCGGCCCTCCCAGGTGGCATCGGCCTCGTCGTAGAGTTGCCTGATGTCGGCATCATCCAGACGGTGCAGGAACGCATTCATCGATCCCATCACGTAGGGATGAGCGTTGAACGTGCCGCGTGCAAAGCAGACATCGCCCGGGAGGTCGTCACGGTAGCGTTTCATGAATCGGGCCTTGCCGCAGACGACGCCGATGGGCAAGCCGCCCGCGAGGGTCTTCCCGTAGGTCACGAGGTCGGCCTCGACGCCGAACCACGCTTGCGCGCCGCCGGCCGCCAGACGGAATCCGAGAAAGACTTCATCGAAGATCAGCGCAATGCCCTTGCGGGTACACACCTCGCGCAACTGGATGAGCCACCGCCGGGTAGCCTCACGGTCGAAGGCCACCTGCCTGCCGCCATCGACCAGCGTCGAATCGGCCGGTGCGGCGCGGTTCGGGTGCATGGCCTGGATCGGATTGACCAGCACGCAGGCAATGTCGTTGCGCCGTTCGAGCACACGCAGCGTGGCCGGGTGGCGCTCACGCAGGGTCAGGGTGTCCGACGCGGGTGGCATCGGGTTGCCCGGGCCTGGCTGCACATCGTCCCACCAGCCGTGATACGCGCCCGCGAAGCGGACGATCTTTCGTCGCCCGGTGTTGTAGCGGGCAAGGCGAACGGCCTGCATGACGGCCTCGGTTCCCGACATGTGGAACGACACCTCGTCCATGCCCGAAATCGCGCAGAGTCGCTGCACGTTGTCGAGCACGCACGGGTGGTAGGAGCCGAGGACGACCCCGAGTTCGCGTCCGATGGTTGCGCCACGGTCCATGCAGTCCGTGTAGAACGCCTGACCAAAGACATTCACCCCATAGGAGCCGGTCACATCGAAGAACCGGTTGCCGTCCAGGTCGATCAGTTCCACGCCCTCGCTTGCCTGCAGGAAGCTGCCCACCTGAACCTTGCTCGAGAAGACCTCGCGAAACTGGTAGGGCACCCGATAGCGGCTGATGAACTGCATGTCGGAGATGAGCGGGCGCGTCTGGGCGGTCAAGGCGAGCGTCTTTGGCGAGCGCGCGGTGAGGGTCTCGCCAAGGCGGGCCAGCGCGCTCCGGCGCTGGGCTGCGATCGGTGCCGGCGCCCCGTCCAGATCGTAGAAGCGATCGTCGGCGTAGCTGTAGCCGGGGAGCCAGCGGGCAAACCGCCTGGCCCAGCGCAGATGTCCGCCGAGCCCCGGGTGCTTGGCGAGCGACAGTTCGAGCCGCTGGCGGGCATGGCGCCACAGGACGAGGGCGAGCGCGGCGGTGGCAATGGATGTGATGACGGTGATCGACGAGTCGGGCATGGCAGTAGGCCTCCTGAGGATCCCCCCTTATATGACACGAGAATGAAGGATTGATGACCATGCGTGATGTCCAGCGAAGTGGCTCCGGTGGCGCCCTGCGCCAAGCCCTGCGCCGAATGGCCACCCAGGAGGATCTGAACTTCCTCCTGACCAACCGCATTCCGCGCGCCGCCCTGACGCGCCTGATTGGCTGGGTCAGTCAGAGGCGTCATCCCTGGGTGCGCGATCTGTCGATCGCTGCCTGGCGCGCCTTTGCCGATCTGGATCTGTCCGAGGCTCGAAAGTCGCGTTTCGAGAGCCTGCATGACTGTTTCATCCGCGAATTGCGGCCGGGAGCACGTCCGGTCGACCCGGATCCGCAGGTTTTCGTCAGTCCGTGCGATGCGATCGTCGGCGCGCATGGTCGCATCGTCGATGGCCAGGTCTTTCAGGCGAAGGGTTTCCCCTACACCATGGAAGATCTGATCGGGCCGATCGACTGGCGCAGCCACTGGCGCGAGGGTTCGTTCGTGACCTTGCGCATCACCTCTGCCATGTATCACCGCTTTCACGCCCCTTGTGACGCGCGCCTGCGGCGGGTGCGGTACTTTCATGGTGACACTTGGAATGTGAACCCGATCGCGCTCAAACGCGTCGAGCGTCTTTTCTGTCGCAACGAGCGGGCATTTCTGCAGTTGGACATCGCCGACGGGCAGCACGTGGTGGCGCTCGTGCCGGTGGCTGCGATTCTCGTGGCGAGCATTCGACTGCATGCGCTCGATACCCTGTTCTACAGCCGTTATCGCGGGCCGACCGATGTCGAACTCGATCAGCCGGTCGCGCGCGGCGAGGAAATGGGCTGGTTTCAGCACGGGTCGACGATTCTTGTCTTTGTGCCGCCCGGGTTCGAGTTTGCGCCCGGCCTCTGCGAGGGGAAGACCATCCGCATGGGCGAAGCGTTGATGCGCATGCCCTGAGCCGCCGCGCCTGCGGGTTGGCTGCATCCTGCGTGCACCAGGACAGCCGGTCAAGGGCCGTGGGGTTGCCCCAATTCGGTGCGTGCGGTGCCGGTACGGCACCTGCCCATGCTGACTGATCGACGGTCGGGGTGCGGTGCGGGCACCGGTTGGGGGAGGATATCCCGCTGTGCACGGTAATTGCTTGAGGCGTGGCCAGCCCGCTTTCGATCGGCCCTGGTGATCCTCAAGGAGTTTCGCGCATGTCCAAGCCCCCTTCATCCCCGACCCCGTCCCTGATCCACATCCCGGATGCGTCCGCCCCTGCCTCGGCGCCCCGTCGACGTCTCCTCGCAGCCGGTGCGGGCCTGGCCGTGGCGGCCGTGCTGCCGGCCCCGGCCATCGCGCAGAGTCTGGTGAAACTGAGCTTCCAGTTGTCGTGGATTCGCAGTGCGCAGTACGCCGGCTACCTGTCGGCCCTGGAAAACGGCTTCTATCGCGAAGTGGGCCTCGAACCCGAATTCGTCTCGGGTGGTCCGCAGGTCGATGCGGTCGCCAATGTGGCGGCCGGGCGCTCCCAGTTGGGTGATCGCCCGTCCTCTGCGCTGGCCGTGGGGCGCGACAAGGGCATCAAGCTGCGTGTTATCGGGACGGTGTTCCAGAAAAGCCCATTCTCCATCATGAGTCTGGAGTCCAAGCCGATCAACAACGTGAAGGAACTGGCTGGCAAGACCATGGCGATCTCGGTGTCCTCGGCGCCGCTCGTTCGACTGGTGCTGAAGGATGCCGGTGTCGATCCTGACACCGTCAACATCATTCCCGCTGGTGCCGATCCGGGGGCACTGGCCACCGGGCAGGTCGATGCCTACACCGGTTACCTGACCAATCAGGGCGTCATGCTGATGACCCGCGGGGTGAAATTGCACAACATCAACCTGTCCGATGTCGGGCTGCCCAATGCGGCTGGCACGCTCTACGGCCTTGACGATTACCTCGTCAAGAACCGCGCGACGGTCGTCAAGTTCCTGCGCGCTTCGGTGAAGGGATGGCGCTGGGCGCTGGACAATCCCGAGAAGGCAACGGCCATCATGCTGAAGATCGGAGCGCCCGGTCTGGACGAGAAGGCGGTGCTTACCGAAATCCGGTCGAGCCGTGAGTACATCTATGCGGGCATGGGGACGAAGCAGGGGTTGCTCGCACTCGATATCGACTACTTCGGCAAGGAAATCGAGCTGCTGCGTCGAGCCGAACTGGTGAAGACGCCATTTACCGTCAACGATCTGCTCGATGCGTCCTACATCAACGAAGCACTGAAGGGGTAGTGGTGGCCTCCATTGCAGTCGGCCACCTGCTCGCTGAACCTGGCCGCCAGAAGGCGCTGGGTGCGGTGACCGTGGACGTGTGCGAGGGCCGGATAGCTGCCGTCTCTCCTCATTCGTCCCCGAGTGCGGCCGAGGCACGGCTTCTGGCGATGCCGCCCTTGGGAAATGCGCATGATCATGCACGCCTCTTTCGCAACGCCACGCTGGGGGCCGGTGGGCTGCCGTTCGAGGCGTGGACGCACGTGGTCGCGTCGGCGCCCCAGGTCGATGCCGGGCTTGCCGTGCGCGATGCACTGGCGCGTGCCGCGCTGGGTGGGCAAGGGGCGATGCTGCTGCATTACACCCGAGCCCAGGGGCTGGTGGATCCGTTTGCCGAGGCGCTTCAGGCCGCGCAGGCGATCGAGGCGGTCGGTATCCGGGTTGCCTACGCGGTCGCGCTGCGCGATCTGCCCGTGATCGGTCCGGGATCGAACGAGCAAGTGCTCGCCCAATGTTCGCCGGCGTTGCGGCATCTGCTGCGCGAGCGGCTGGCTGCCGCCACGGCTGTCACGCTGCCGGCACGCGAGCAGATTGCCTTCACGCGTGAATTGGCGCGCCAGATCGAAAGCCCGCTCATCCGCGTCCAGTACGGACCCTACGGGCTCGAGTGGTGCAGCACCGAACTCATCGAACTCACCGCGCAGGCGGCAGCCGAGGACGGTCGACGGGTGCACATGCATTTTCTCGAGACGCCCTATCAGCGTCAGTGGGCCGACCGACGCTATCCGCAAGGCGTGATCCGTTTCCTCGATGAGGTCGGGTTGCTCTCGCCGCGCCTGTCGCTGGCGCACTGCACCTACCTGCGTCCTGACGAGATGGAACTGCTTGCAGAGCGGGGCGTGACGGTCGTATCGAACCCGAGCAGCAACCTTGTGTTGAAGTCGGGCATTGCCCGGGTGCCGGCGATGCGTGCTGCCGGCCTGCGCGTGGCGCTCGGACTCGACGGCCTGGGTCTGGACGAAGATGACGATGCCTTGCGCGAGATGCGGCTCTTCATGCACCTGCACAAGGGCTGGGGTTTCTGCAACGCGGCCTCCGGCGAAGTATCGCCAGCCGACGCGTTCGATGCCGCACTGAAGAGCACCCGGCACGCCATGTTCGGCCTCGAGGACGGCGCGGTCATACGTCCGGGTGCACCTGCCGACCTGCTGGTGCTCGATTACGCGGCGATGGCCGACGATCTGCTGCTCGACGGGCTCGATGAGGCGGAGCTTGTCGCGGCGCGCGCTCAGCGGGCGCACCTGCGTCGCCTCGTGGTGGCCGGGCGCGATGTCGTGCGCGATGGCGAGATTGCCCGCTTTGATTATCCTGCCTTGCGTCGCGAGATGCTCGCCCAGGCGCGGGTGGCCGGGGGGCGCATCCGGCAGGCTTTTGCCCTGCGAGCCGACATCGAGCAGGGCCTGGGCGCCTTCTGCCGTTCATCGCTTCTCGGGTGCTGCTGAAATGACGCCCATCACCGTTCAAGTCGATGAGGGGCGGGGGCGCTTGTCCATGCCGGCCCTGGCGAACGCCCATGATCATGCGCGCACGTTTCGCTCGACCAGCCTCGGGGCTTTCAATGTCCCGTTCGAATCCTGGAATCCCATCGTAACGCGAGCGCCGCAGGTCGACGCCTGGCTTGCCGCTGCCGTTTCGCTGGCGCGTACTGCCCGCAGTGGTGTCGGCGCGATCATGGTGCACTACACCCGGGCCCAGCGCCTCACCGATCCGGTCAGCGAGGCCCGGCAGGTCGCTCTGGCGGCGAGCGATATCGGCGTTCGAATCGCCTTCGCCGTGGCCATGGGTGACATGAATCCGATTGCCTATGCGTCCAGCCCTCGTGTGCTCGAGCAATTGCGGCCCGCCATCCGTGATGAGGTTGCACGTCATCTGGACCGACCGGTTGCCTCGGCGGCAGAGCAGATCGCACTGGCTGACGAGATTGCTGCCGCGATCGACTCGCCGATGGTCACCGTGCAGTACGGACCGCGGGGCCCCAAGTGGGCCTCCAGGCCGATGCTCGAGGCCGTGGCCGAGGCATCGGCACGCACCGGGCGCCGGGTGCACATGCACTTTGCCGAGACCCGGTACGAGCGCGAGTGGATCGATGCCCATTATCCTGAAGGGGTCCTCACGTATCTGGCCGATATTGGCCTCCTCTCGCCCCGACTCTCGCTGGCCCACTGCACCTGGGCTCGCGATGATGAACTCGAGCGGATGGCCGAGCACGGTGTGACCGCGGTGCTCAATCCGGGGTCGAATCTCACGTTGCGTTCCGGTATTGCGCCGGGCGCCCGCATGGCGATGTGCGGCGTACGCATCGCCCTCGGTGGTGATGGTCTTACCCTGGACGACGACGACGACATGCTGCGCGAGGCGCGCCTGGCCTGGCACCTGCACAAGGGCTGGGGATTCGAGGGCGGGCTTGGCGCTCAGCACGCCCTCCAGGCCGCCTGCCGCGGCGGCTATTTCGCGGTGACTGGCCAAGCGGGTGAAACCGTGTCCGATCGGGTCGAATTCGACCTGGGGCGGCTCGCTGATGATTTCGACATCCTGCCCTCCGACCCCGTCGAACTCGTTCTCGCGCGCGCTCAGGCGGCGCATGTGTCGCGGCTTGAGGTTTCCGGTCGTACGGTCATCGAGGCAGGACGATTCACCGGCATCGATTACCCGGCGCTGCGCGACGAACTCCTCGCCCAGGCGCGTTCGCGCAGCACCGAATTTGCGGCCTGGTACGGGGTCGCGCGCCAGCTCGCCGAAGACCTGGGTCCTTTCTATCTCAAACGTCTGCACACCTGCGCCTGACCATCATGCCTGCCTCGATTGCCGTTCTCGATGTCATCAAGCGATTCCGCATGCGCGGCACCGACGTGCTCGCGCTCGATCATGTACGTCTGAAGCTGGATGCTGGCTGTTTCGGTGCCATCATCGGGCCGTCCGGGTGCGGCAAATCGACCTTGCTGCGCATGGTCGCCGATCTGTTCGAGCCGACCGATGGCCGCATCGACATCGGCGGTGCGCCGCCCTCGAGACTGAGGCGCGAGCATGCCATCGGGTTCGTGTTCCAGTCGCCCACCTTGCTGCCCTGGCGGACTGTCATTGACAACGTGCGGCTACCCCTGCGCATCGCCGGTATCGCCGAGGCCGATGCGCCGCGAAAGCCTGCCGACCTCATCGGTCTCGTCGGTCTCAAGGGGTTCGAGAATGCCCTGCCAGGCCAGCTCTCCGGCGGCATGCAGCAGCGCGCCGCCATTGCCCGCGCCCTGGTGATGAATCCGCAGGTGCTTCTGCTCGATGAACCCTTCGGGGCGCTGGACGAGATCACACGCCAGCGCCTGAATACCGAGTTGCTGCGGATCTGGGCGGAGTCGGGCACGACGGCACTGCTCGTAACACACTCGATTGCCGAGGCCGTGTTCATGGCCGACCGCGTGTTCGTGATGTCGCCTCGCCCGGGTCGCATCGAGACGACGATCGAAGTCGATCTGCCGCGGCCACGCTCGCTCGGCATGATGAATACGACAGCCTTTCACGCGATCGAGGGCGCCGTTCGCGAGGCCCTTTTCGCGCATGAGAGTCCTGACGCAGCTACCTCGGGTGGGGCCGATCGGCCATGAAGCGATTGCCTGCGTTCTGGTTGCCCGTGGTCACGACGCTCGCACTGTTGCTGATTGCCGAAGGGGCGCAACGGTCCGGGCTCTTTCCGATCACGGTGGCCGCGCCCTCGCAGGTCTGGCAGGTGCTCACCGGCAACCCGCGCCTGTTTGGCGAGACGGTCGTGCCGACACTCCAGGCGGCGATGCTCGGGTACCTGTGTGCGGCGGTGGCAGCGGTCGCGGCCGCTTCGGTGGCAACACTGGTGGCTGCCACCTGGACGCCGATCTACCGGTTCGGTGTTGCACTGTCGAGCATTCCGCTCACCGCGACGACACCGCTGCTGGTGGTCTGGATCGGCAATGGTCTGTCGACCCGGGTCCTCATCGCCGCACTGGCCTCCTATTTCCCCATTCTGGTGGGGGCGATGCAGGGATTCCGGGCCTTCGAGTCAACCAGTGCCGAACTGTTCCATGTGCTCTCGGCCAGCCCGCTCCAGCGCTTGAGACTTCTCGTGCTGCCCGCTTCGTTGCCGCTCCTCTTTGCCGGGCTCAAGATTGCGGCACCGTCGGCCGTTCTGGGCACCATCCTCGCCGAGTGGGCGGGTGCCGAGCGCGGCCTGGGGGTCCTCATGATCTACGCGCTCGGTGCCTTCGATGTGCCCAAGGTGTGGTTTGCCGTCATCGCGTCCTGCGCGCTTGCTGCAGGGGTCTACGCACTGGCCGCCGCCATCGAGATGCGTGTCGTGCGCTGGCAGGCCGCCACCGTGCTCGAGGACTGATGCGATGAGCGGACAACGACTGATGCCTCGTCCCGCCGGAGCCATCTCGGCAACATTGCGCAGTCTGGCCGGGGTTGCCGTTGCAATCGCCGTCTTCGTGGCCTTGTGGGCGCTGGTCGTTCACCAGTTCCAGATTCCCGCCTACATGCTCCCCGATCCCGCCGGGGTCTGGCAGGCACTGCTCTCGCATCGCACCAAACTCGGTCGAAACTTCTGGTTCACGGCCCAGAGCGCGCTCGCGGGTCTGGCCATCAGCACCACATTTGCAATCGCACTTGCGCTCGCCTTCATCAACTCGCCGGCGGTATCGCGCGCGACCTTTCCGCTGGTCATTGCCCTGCGCACCGTACCGGTGATTGCCGTGGCACCGCTGATTACCCTCATGGTGGGCCGGGGGTTTGCCACCAGCGTGGTGGTCGTGACCATCGTGTCCTTCTTTCCGCTCCTGGTGAACCTGATGCGTGGCCTGGGTTCGGTCGATCCGGGCATGGTCGAATTGATGCGCGTATGCGGTGCCAGTCGCTGGCAGCAGATCTGGGTGGTTCGGGTCCCCTGTGCGATGCCGTACTTCTTCGCTGGCCTGCGCGTGGCCGGGTCGGCAGCCATCCTGGGGGCGTTGCTGGCGGAGTGGCTCACGGGCATGAAGGGCCTCGGTTACCTCATCATCGAGAGTGCCGAGTTGCGCGAAACAGAACTCATGTGGGTGGCGCTCTTCATCGGCATGACCATGGCGCTGGTGGTCTTCGCGATCACCTCGGCCGCCGAAAGGGCCACCCTGCACTGGAAGCGATGACTCTGGCTCCTCCGCACCGTGTTGGTCATCCGCGGCGACAGGGTCTCGGTTAGAGTACGCACTGCCTGACCGTCGACCCGCCCGGCTGATGGTCGGGTCTGCCGCTGTCTCGATCCAGCCACAGGCACAGTGCTGCACGAGCATCGGTTCCCCTCTGGAGGAAAGCTCGATGCCTGTTCACCCGCTCGAGGCTGTGCCGGTCGTTCTTGCCCACGTCAGCCGCATGCTGGCCGGCGCTGCAACCTTCGCTGCTGCCATTGCTGTCTCGGGCGCGGCCTCGCTCCTGGCACCGTCTTCGGCCGTGGCGCAGAGTTGGCCCGCCCGCCCGCTATCGATCGTCGTTCCATTTGCACCAGGCGGCATCTCCGACATCACCGCTCGGCCCCTCGCCGTGGCGCTGGGTCGGGTACTCGGTCAGTCGGTCGTCGTTGACAACAGGCCCGGGGCGGGTGGGGCAGTGGGTGCCGCCTACGCTGCGCGCCAGAAGGCTGACGGGTATTCCCTGATGATGGCGCTCTCCAGCCTGGTGGTCATTCCCGAGGCAGAGCGTGTGGCCGGGCGCACGCCGTCCTACCAGTTGTCGCAGTTCACGCCCATTGCGCGGGTGGCGGCCGACCCGGTGGTGGTGATGGTGAGAGCCGACAGCCCGTGGCGCACGCTCGATGACCTGCTCGCCGAGGCCCGCCGCTCGCCAGGTACCCTCAGCTACAGCTCTTCCGGCATCTATGGGGCTCTGCATGTGCCGATGGAAATGCTGGCACAGTCAGCCGGTGTGCGTTTCCTGCATGTCCCTTACCAGAGCGGCGGGCAGGCCATGAGCGCGCTGCTGGCAGGCCAGGTGGCCGTCACGGCCCAGGCGCCTGGCGTTGCCTTCCCCCACCTGAAGGCGGGCAAGGTGCGCATCCTCGCGAGTTTCGGTACCGAGCGAATCAAGGCACTGCCCGATGTCCCGACGTTTCGCGAACTGGGTCACGATTGCGAGTTCTTCATCTGGTCGGCCCTCTTTGCTCCGGTGGACACGCCGTCTGATCTGGTGGCGCGGTTGCGTGCGGCGACGCGCGAGGCGATCCGCGAGCCGGTTTTTGTCGAGGCGATGGCGGCGATGGCCTCGCCGGTCGATTACCTCGACGCGCCTGAGCTGGCCGCATCGATGGAGCGGGAACGCAGACGCCTGGCCGACACCGTGCAGCGCATGGGTCGGCTCGAGTAGGTCAGACCACGCTCCCCGTAGCCGGTTTGTCACCGCAGACGATCGCGCTGCCAGGGGTTACACTCACGCGCGGCCACCATGCCAGGCGGGTGCCTGGCGGGTGCGTCACCGACCCGATTTTCCCGCCGTATTCACCGGAGGCTCCATGCCCAAACGCTCACGGTTCACCCAAGCCCTGGCCGCAACCATCGGTCTGGCGACATTGCCGTTCGCTGTCGCCGTTGCTCAGCAGGCACCGGCTCTGCCTCCCGGTTTCAGCGCGCTGGATCTCTCGAATCCTGCTGCCAGCAATCAGTCGACCGATCTGAAGCCGATTCCGGTCTCGCCGCTCGTGACGCCCGTCGAGAAATTGCCGATCGATCGCATCAAGCTGCCGGCAGGCTTCAAGGCCGAGGTCTGGTCCTCCGGGCACCCCGGCGGTCGCACGATGGTCATGGGCGATCGCGGCACGATGTTCATGGGCACTCGCGGCATCGGTCGCGTCTACGCCGTGACCAACGTGGATGGGAAACGCGAGGCCAAGGTGCTGCTCTCCGGCCTGACCCAGCCCAATGGCCTGGTATTTCGCGATGGCGCCCTCTACGTCCTCGCCATCCACCGCGTGCTTCGCTTTGATGCCATCGAGGATCACCTCGACAACCCCGGCACGCCGGTCGATCTCACCGACAAGTTCGGCCTGCCGCCCGAGGTTCATCACAACTGGAAGTATGCTGCCTTCGGACCTGACGGCAAGCTCTACATTCAGGTGGGTGCCAACTGCAACATCTGCGAGATCAATCCGGGCGAGCGTGGTCATATCCGTCGCTACAACCTGGACGGCTCCGGCATGGAGATCGTTGCTCGCGGCGTACGCAACACGGTCGGGTTCGACTGGCACCCGGTAACGGGCGAGTTGTGGTTCAACGACAACGGGCGCGACTGGGCGGGCAACGAAGGCCCGTCGGACGAACTCAATCGTGTACCCAAGGACATGATCGGTGCGAACTTCGGGTTCCCGTACTGCCACGCCAATGGCATTCCCGATCGAGACATCCGTCGCCCCAACCCGTGCGCGGGCGTCGTGCTGCCGGCAGCGCTCACCGGGCCCCATGCAGCCGGTCTCGGACTGCTCTTCTATACCGGCAGCATGTTCCCCAAGTCGTACGCCAATGTCGCCTTCATCGCCCGCCACGGTTCGTGGAACCGGGAGGCGCGCTTTGGCTATGATGTGATCGTTGCCCGTCCCCAGGCCAATGGCAGTGCCAAGCTCGAGCCGTTCCTCACAGGGTTCCTCGACACCGGCAAGAACGAGTTCTACGCCCGGCCCGCGTACCTGCTCCAGATGAAGGACGGTTCGCTGCTTCTGTCCGATGAGCATAGCGGTGCAACTTACCGCATCACGTACGAGCCGCCGCTCAAGACCGCGATGGCGAAGTGAGATCGGGCACGTTGATGCGTTCAGGCAACCGCCCCGTCTGCTCGGTTTCGGGTGGTCTGCGCCACCTGAATGGGGTTGTACGCGCGGCGGTGCTGGCCCTGTGCGTCCTCGTGCCCCTCGAGGGCGGGGCGCAGTCCTCGCCCCGTCCGGCCTTGGCTGAGCGTCTGGCTGTCTGTCAGGCCTGTCATGGCGCTGACGGCAATTCGCGCATCGCCGGTATTCCTTCTCTGGCGGGGCAGCCGGCGTTTTTCCTGATGAATCAGTTGTTCCTCATGCGCGAGGGGGTTCGTCGCGTCGAGGCCATGGGCGATCTCATCAAGAACTTTCGCGATGAGGAGCTCGATGCGGTCGCGCGTCATTATGCCGCGCTGCCATCAAGAGCAAGTGATGAAGCGGTAGACCCGGCGCTGGCCGAAAGAGGCGCTGCGCTTGCCAATGCGAAGCGCTGCGGTTCCTGCCACCTGCCCAACCTGGCGGGGCAGGAGCAGATGCCACGCGTTGCCCGGCAGCGCATCGATTATCTCGTGCATGCCATGAAGGCCTTTCGCGACAACCAGCGTTCGGGTGCCGATACGGCCATGAGTGCCGTGGTCTACGGCATGAGTGACGCCGATCTGACGGCGCTCGCTCATCACGCGGCGACGAAGTAGGGCCAGCGTGCTCTGCGGGAGCCGGTCAGACGAGCCGGCCTCCAGGTGATGCACCACGCACCTCCTCGGTGTGGTTGATCCCTCGTCAGGTGATGGCCGCGGCGCGTCGTACGCTCTCGATCATCGAGGTGCCAAGAAGAAAGGCGCGGGTGCGTACCGGGTCGTCGGCCAGCGCTCGCATCTCGGCATGACGTTGTTCGCGTACGGCCGGATCGCGCTCTTCGAGCGTGCGCTTGTTGCGAATCGAGCCGGCCTGGATGAATTCGATGTTGGCCGTGCGACGCTGCCGCACATAGAGGTCCAGTGCCGAGATGTCGGCTTCGCCCCGCCAGACGCGCCCCAGCTTGTCGGCCAGGTTGATCGCGTCGTGTACCCCGCCATTGAGGCCCATGGCACCGACCGGGTTGTTCAGGTGCGCGGCATCGCCCGCCAGGATCACGCGACCCCGCCGCCAGTCGCGCGCGACCCGCTGGTGCACCCTGTAGATGCTGCGGTAGGCCACTGGGTATTCACGCTCCCAGGGCAGCAGGCGCGTGAGGCGCGCCTGGGTGCCCTCATCGGAGAGCGCCTGCTCGTCCGACTCGTCGTCGGGTACGGGAAACCCGATGCGCCACAGGCCGGGCGGCCCCAGGTGTGGCACTTTGAACAGGCCCGCCCACTCTGCCGGGTCGGCGATGTAGCAATTGAACGTGTATCCATGCTGCCCGATGTCGTAGGGCGTGCTGATGTTCACGTTGCGCTCGGGCCAGGTGAAGCCTTCGAATTCGGTGTCGAGCGACTTGCGGACCACGCCCGACCCACCATCGGCACCGATCAGCCAGGCACCGGATACCTGGCGCTCGCCGTCGACGCACTGGCAGCGTGCGATTGCATGGTCGGTCATCTGCTCGATGGCCGTGACGCGATGGGAAAAAAGCACCTGAGCATGCGGGTACGCAGTGAGTGCATCGGCCAGGATGCGGGTGAGTTGATGCTGTTCCAGATGCAGTCGCCAGGGATACTCGGTGTCCTCGGCAAGCACGCCCAGATCCCATTCGACGATCAGCCCCTCCCGGCGATCACGGTACTGCCAGCGCTGCACGATGTAACCGCGCTCGTGCATCGTCTGACCGATCCCGAGGGAGGCCAGCATCTCGAGCGTGGGCGGATGGTAGGAGGCGGCTCGCAGGTCATGGGTGAGGGCGGGTTCGGCCTCCAGAACCACCACCGGGATGTCCTGTCGTGCCAGCGCAAGTGCGGTTGTGAGGCCGACCGGGCCTGCACCAACGATGACTGCTCGAGGGGGGTGAGTGATCATGTTCTGCCTCAGTCTGCGGTGATGCCTGCGTCGTTGATCAGCCTCGCCCAGCGTGCAAGATCGTTGCGCACATCGGCGGCGAATTGTTCCGGGGTACTCTCGAGCAGGCGAATGCCCTGCTTCAGAAGTGCCTCGCGCATGTCCGGGGCTGCGAGCATCTGGTGGGTGTCGGTGTGTACCCGAGCCACGATGTCGGCAGGCAGTCGGGCCGGGCCCAGAATGCCGTACCAGGTATCGAGCGAATCCATGAAGTCGATGCCCTGCTCGCGAAAGGTCGGTGCGTCGGGCGCCAGCGGTGAGCGATTCGCCCCGGTGATTGCGAGCAGACGCAGTTTGCCTGCGCGCGACTGTGGCAGGGCGGTGTGGATCAGCGTGAACATCATCTCGATCTGCCCGCCCAGCAGGTCGCTCATGGCGCCTGAGAGTCCCTTGTAGGGCACGTGCACGGCCTTGAGGCCGAGTCGCAGCTTGAGCAGTTCCATGCCCAGATGGTGGGGCGTGCCGTTGCCCGGCGAGGCGTAGTGATATCGATCGGGGTTCGCCCGCAGCATGGCGATGAAGTCCGGGAGGCTCTGCGCTGGCAGCGCATTCGGGTGTGCCACCAGTGCATAGCCGGCGACGCCGACCTTGGTGATCGGGGTGAAGTCGGTGGCGACGTCATAGGGCATGCGTGCGTAGAGCGCCGGGACGATCGTGAACGAACCCGCGTTCACCATCAGGGTGTAGCCGTTGGGTTGACTGCGTGCGACGGCTTCGGCGCCGATATTGCCGCTGCTGCCCGGGCGGTTGTCAACGATCACCGGCTGTCCCCAGCGGTCGGCGAGTCGAGGGGCCAGCAGGCGCGCCACGATGTCGATACCGGTGCCTGGAGAGTAGGGCACGACGAAGGTCACGCCGCGCTGTGGCCAGGTCGCGGCCTGCTGGGCACGAGTTGACGATGAGGCAGCGGCCCCTGCAAGCAGGACCGTGAGAAGGACAAGGCGCATCTTCATCGTCAGGGGCCTCTCGCGCGTTGACGCCGCGGCACTCGGCGGGTATGGTCGGCGCAGCCTTGGCGCCCTGGCGCCTGCGGGCACCGCCTTCCATTAGACCAAAAGATCGTCTGCCATGTCACTCCACTGTCTTGCCCGAAGGCGTCTCGTTGCATTGACTGCATTCATCAGTGCCTGCGTCGGGAGTTTCGCCGCCCATGCCCAGACCAGTTGGCCTACCCGTCCGATCCGTATCGTGGTGCCTTACGCACCGGGTGGGATTACCGACAGCGTGGCGCGCATCAGTGCCCCGAAGATCCAGGAGGCGCTCGGTCAGCCGGTTCTCGTCGACAATCGGCTCGGCAATGGCGGGGCGCTCGCGACCGAGTACGTGGCACGCAGCGCCCCCGATGGCTATACGCTGCTGATGGGGTCGGCCGCACCCCAGACGCTCAATCAGTTCATCCAGAAACTCGGTTACGACGGCCTGCGTGACTTTGCGCCGGTCAGTCTGATCAACACCAACCCGCTCGTGCTCATGGCCAATCCGTCGCTGCCGGTGGCCAATGTGCGTGAACTGATCGCACTCGCGCGCTCGCAACCGGGGCGTCTGAACTTTGCCGGGGCTGGTGGGCTCACCCAGTTCAGTGGCGAGATCTTCAAGCACATGGCGGGCATCGACATCGTGTACGTGCCCTACAAGGGCGGTGCTCCGGCAACCGCTGCCGCCGTGGCCGGTGACACGCAACTGACATTCGCCAATTATTCCGATGCCTTGCCCCAGATGCGGGCCGGCAAGTTGCGGGCGCTGGGCATCACGAGCGCGCGGCGCTTCGCGCAGTCACCCGAGGTGCCCACCATTGCCGAGGCGGGGGTGCCCGGCTATGTGGTCGACTCGTGGAACGGGCTGTTTGCCCCTGCTGCAACACCGGTCGACATCGTCAACCGGATTTCGATGGCGGTTCAGCAGGGCTTTCGCGATCCGGCGCTGCGGCATCGCATGGAAGAGATCGGCGCGACGCCTGTTGGCGATTCCCCCGAGCAATTCCGCGCACTGGTCCAGGCCGAGCTGCAGAAGTGGGGGCAGTTCGTGCGCGACACCGGCATTCGGGTCGAGCAGTAGGTTCTTCAAGGTCAGCGTGCGAGGAACACCTCGCGCAGATGGAGCACGGCATGAAACCAGCAACCAGACGTCCGATCGACACCGGCTTTCGCGCATCGCTGCAGCGGATGCAGGCGGCCGGGCGGGTACTCGCCTATCCGGCGGTGGCAGACGTCGAATTCGAGATCGCCGGCATCATGAAGAAGCTCGATGGCGGGCCGGCCTTGCTCTTTCCCCAGGTCGCGGGATACCCGATGCCGGTGCTGGGCAATCTCATCGCCTGTCGCGAGAACTGCGAGGCCGCGTTCGACACCGATTACATCGGCCTGCGCGAGATGATGGCCGGTGCCTTCGGCAACCCGGTACCGCCGGTCGAGGTGTCTGACGCCCCGGTGCACGAGAACGTGCATCGGGAGGACATCGACATCACGCGTGCCTTGCCCGTGTTGCGTCATACCGATGGTGACAATGGCCGCTTCATCACGGCAGGCATCGTCATCGTTCAGGATCCCGAGACCGGCGTGTACAACGCGTCTTACCATCGTTTGCAGGTTCTTGGCCCTGACCGCACCGCGATCAAGCTCGATTTCGGTCGGCACTTGCGACTGGCCTACGAGCGCGCGCAGCGCGCCGGCAAGCCCCTGCCGATCACTGTGTGCATCGGCACCGATCTGGCCGTGCATTACACGGCAGCGACGATGGGCGCGCAGATGCCCGAGGCCGATGATGAGCTGGCGATTGCCGGCGGACTGCGCGGTGAGCCGATTCCGGTGGTGCGTGCCAGGACCCAGCCCCTCGTCTATCCGGCGCACACGGAAATCGCGCTGGAGGGCGTGCTGCTGCCGACCCAGACCGTACGCGAGGGGCCTTTCGGCGAGTTCGTGGGCTATCTGTCGCCTGAAGGGGATGCGCCCATCTTCCAGATCACGGCCTTCTGTCACCGCAACAACCCGGTCTATCACGCCGTGAACGGTGTCGGGCGCGAGACCATCATGTTGCGCAAGTACGTGATGGAAGCCAGTCTGATGAAGGCGTTGAAGGCAGCGGTGCCCATCGTGCACGATGTCGAGATGACGGCGGGTGGCTTGCATCGATTCCATGCCGTGATTCAGGTGAAGAAGACGAGCCCGCAGCAGGAAGGCTTTCAGCGCAACGCCATTCTTGCGGCCTTTGCGACGCTGAAGGATCTTGACCTGGTCATCGCGGTTGATGAGGACATCGATATCCGCGATCCCAACGATGTCGAATACGCGCTTGCCATGCGCATGGAGGCGTCGCGAGATCTGTTCATCGTGCCCGGTGCTCGCACCCATGAGTATGTGCGGGTCAGTGACAACGGCATCCGGGCCAAGGTTGGAATCGACGCCACCGTGCCGCTTGAGGAAAAGGCGCGCTTTGCGCGAGCCCCGTTTCGGACGGTCGAAATCGATCTCAAGGCCTTCGCGTCGCAGGCGCAGGGCATGCCGCCCTGGCTCGCGCGGGGCTGAGCGAGCGGCAGCGCCTGCCTTGACAACAACAGGAGGGGGGAGACAGACCATGAACGAGCGCACGGGCCGCTCCGGCTCGCGATCGGCTTGCGCGCGGGCGCTTGTCGTTGCGTTGCTTTGTGCAGCATGGGGTACGGCGGCACAGGCGCAGGAGGTGTGGCCTGCGCGACCGATCAAATTGCTGGTGGGCTTCACCCCGGGCGGGTCGAACGATGCCGGTGCGCGGGTGTTCGCCCAGCGCCTCGCCGCGGCGCTCGGGCAACCGGTGGTGATCGAGAATCGTGCCGGTGGTGGGGGGCTCATCGCTGCGGTGGCGGTGGCCGCAGCACCTGCCGACGGTTACACCTTGCTCTGGGGCAGTATTCCGCAGGTGGTCTTGCCCGCCGTCTTCCGGCAGGATCCGAACTTTGATCCCTTGCGTGATCTCACGCCGGTGGCAGCGACGGTCAAGGTCGATTCGGTGCTTGCCGTGCCGGCCGTGAGTGGCATCACGACCATGCGCCAGTTTGTTGCCCGGCTCCAGGATCGCTCGCAGCGGGCCTTTTACGGAACCCAGGGCGCCGGCACGCCCGGGCATCTGATGAATGCCTGGGTCGCGACGAAAGCGCGTGCCGCCGATGCAGTTGCCGTCCACTACAAGGGCGCCACCAACAGCGAGGCAGACTTTCTCACCGGCAAGATTACCTTTCGATTCGATACGGCCACGACCGTGCGACGCCTCGGCAACAAGGTGACCTGCCTTGCCACACTCACCGAGCGGCGCATTCCCGAAGTGCCCGAGTGCCCCACCTTTGCAGAGGTCGGGATGCCGCTCGATATCGACTGGACGCTGTGGAATTCGATTCACGGGCCGGCGCGAATGCCCGCTGCGGTCATCGAGCGCCTCGCGAGCGCCACGGCGCGCATTCTGGCTGATCCCGAGTTCATCCAGGCGAGCGAGAAGTTCGGCATATCCCCCTTGCCGGGCTTCACGCCCGCCCGCACACGGGCGCTTCAGGAACAGCAGATCCGCGACTGGGGTGACCTGGTGCGGCGACTCGACATCACGATGGAGTAGGCCATGCTCTCGGCAGAAGACAACGACCTCTTTACCCGCGTAGGCCCCGGAACGCCGGGCGGCGAACTCATGCGCCGCTACTGGCATCCGATCACCGGCAGCGCGGAACTCGCCGCGCGCAAGGTGATGTCGGTGCGACTGCTCTGCGAAGACCTCGTGCTCTTTCGCGATGCCAGTGGCCGTCTCGGACTGGTCGAGCCCTTCTGCGTGCATCGGCGGGTGCATCTGTGCACGGGATTCCCGGTCGCGGAGGGGCTGCGCTGCCCGTATCACGGCTGGACCTACGACACCACCGGTCAATGCGTGGCACAGCCCGGTGAGCCTGAGGGCAGTCGCTTGAAGGACGAGGTGAAACTCAAGAGCTACCCGGTGCAGGAACTCGGGGGGCTGGTGTTTGCCTACCTCGGGCCGGCACCCGCGCCACTGTTGCCACGATGGGACTTTCTCGCCGATGAACCGATGCTGCGTCAGGTGGGCTACGTCATCGCGCCGTACAACTGGGCGCAAGGCATGGAGAACAGCTACGACGCCGTTCATGCCGAATGGCTGCACGGGCACTTCTTCAAGTACGCCCTCGATCAGCGCGGCAACCCGGACGATCCGCGTTACGAGATCAACGCCATTCCGATGATGCGAAAGCACGCCACATTCCGCTACGACCGAACCGATTACGGCTTCATCCGGCGCGTGGTTCTCGAGGGCGAGAGCGAGGCGGCTGATACGTTCAGCGTAGGGCATGCCAAGATCTTTCCGAACATCACGACCATCAATGCCGGTGGTACCTGCGTGAGTACCTACCAGGTTCCGGTGGATGACACCCATACCCTCTACATCGGTCACCGTGCCTATCGTTTTCCCGACTGGATCGATGTGCCGACACAGACCGAGGTGCCGTGGTTTCCGATTCCGATCAAGGACGAGGCGGGGCGCTGGATGGACGATGACATCGTCGGGCAGGACCTGATGGTGATGATTTCGCAGGGGCCGATCATGGATCGCACCCTCGAGGTACTCGGCACGACCGACGCGGGCATCATCAAGTTCCGGCGTTTCTACAAGGACCAGGCAGTGGCGGTTCGCGACGGACACGATCCCATCAACGTCTACCGCGATCCCGGGCTCAACCAGCGGCTCGAACTGCCCCACTCGAAGAACTTCTACGACCGTGGCGTCTATGGTGCCGACGGGCGGGCGCTGTACCGGCGCGGCTCGGCCACCGGTGCGCTGGGTCTGCAGAACAGCCCGATCAACGATCTCATCGAAGATCTTTTCGAGGAGGCCGCACGCACGGCGCCCCTGATGCCGCCTGCCCCCGCAACAGGCGAGCGATGAGCGCTGCAACGAACGCAGCGGGGCGGTAATATCCCGCATGATGGTGCGCCGACGGCCAGGCGTGGCTGCCGGCACTCACAACCGCAAGGAGACATGAGACATGCCCGTGATCAAAGTCGATGACCTGAGTTTTGGCCGTCTGAAGGCCCCCGATCTCGACCGGATGGAAGAGTTCCTCTCCGACTTTGGCTTTTACCGGGTCGAACGTACGGCCGACAAGCTCTTCATGCGCGGCACCGGTCCGGACCACCACATTCACGTGACTGAACTGGGAGCGCCCGCGCTGGTGGGTTGGGCGTATCGGGTCAATGACCGTGACAAGCTGAAGGTCCTGGCGAAGCACCCTGGTGCAACGGGCATCGAGCATCTGGACGAACCTGGCGGCGGCGAGAGGGTCTGCGTGACTGAACCCAACGGCTATCGAATCGAAGTCATCCACGGCCAGCAGCGGGTCGCCCCCATCGATCTGAAGCGCCAGGCGGTCAATTCGGTTGCCGAGCCGACCAAGCGCGCTGGTGAACTGATGCGCATTCCGCCGGGTCCTGCGCGTCCTGCCCGCATGGGGCACGCCGTGCTGGGTACCCCCCATATCAACGAGACGGTGAAGTGGTTCCGTGATGTCATCGGTCTGGTCTGCTCCGATGATGTCTACGCCGGCGAGAAGGACCACATCATCGGATCGTTCAACCGGCTCGACTGCGGCGATGATTACGTCGATCATCACTCGTTCTTCTGTCTGCGCCACGAGCGCACCGGGCTGAACCACTTCTCCTACGAAGTGCAGGACATCGACGATGTGCTGATGGGCCATGAGTGGCTGCGTGCCAGGAACAAGTACGAGCACATGTGGGGGATCGGGCGCCACGTGCTCGGCAGTCAGGTCTACGACTACTGGGCTGACCCGTGGGGCCGCACCCACGAGCACTGGGCGGACTCCGATCGGCTCAATGCCGGCAATTCGGCCGCCCTGCATGCCGCCGAAGATGCGCTACGCTCGCAGTGGGGGCAGCCCATCACTGACAAGATGCTCGATCGTATCTGCCCGTGAGCGAGGTGCCGGCCAGCGCTTGATACCACGTCTATTCGCTGCGCGAAGCGATGGTGGGTTTCTACCAGGAGATGGCCGAGCAGATGGTGAAGAACATCTATCCGTTCTGGTCGCAGGTGATCGACAACGACCCATGGCTTGCCATGGTCAAGGCTGCGCCGGGTCGCAACTAGGCCGACGACTTCGCGTCGGAGTCGGGTTCGCCCTCGGCTCCGCCCGCGCGCTGCACCTCCCCCTGGATCTCGCGCCACAGATGCACTTCCTGTGGCGTCAGTCGGCCACCGTCCCGGGCTGTCGCGAGGAAGGCCGAGCCATCGGTCATCAAGCCCAGTTGCCGGATTTCCGAAATCAGCGTCTTGTAGTGCTCGACGGCATGCTCCGGTCTGCTGGCGATCTTGTGCAGAGGCAGGCGAGCCAGGTCGTCCTTCATGTCGCGCTCACGCCGTGCCTGATCGAGCAGTACCTGGACGTCGACTTCCGACAGATGCAGGCGTTTGGCCTCTCGGTTGATGATTTCCTCCTCTTCGGGCGAGATCTTCCCGTCGGCAAGCATGTCGTAGAGTTCCTGCTTGAGCGCGTCGCGTTCCTTCTGCAACTGGTCGCTGAACGCCGAGGAGAGGAGTGCGGCCGGAATGGCGAAGATGCCGATGCCGATGAGAGCGAGCACGATCGTCATTGCACGCCCCATCGGCGTGACCGGGGATATGTCACCGTAGCCCACGGAGGCGAGTGTGATCACGGCCCAGTAGATCGATTGCGGGATGTTCTCGAACTTGTCAGGCTGCGCTTCATGCTCGAACAGGTAGCCAAGACTCGCCGTCATGATGACCAGCAGGATCATGATGAAACCGGAGGCGGCCATGATCGGCCACTCGCGCACGATGACCTTTGCGAGCGTGTTGGTGGCACCCGTGTAGCGAGTCAGCTTGAGCAGTCGCAGTAGCCTGAATATCCGCAGGAATCGCAGATCGATCAGGTGATGCAGCAAGGCTTCGAGGAAGAACGGCAGGATGGCAAGCATGTCGACCACGGAGGAAAAGCGTCTGGCCTGTCGCCATCGGCCGGCGATCGGGTTCGTGTAACCGGGTTCTTCCACGCAGCAGTACAGTCGCAGGCAGTATTCGACGCTGAAGATCGTCACCGCAATGGCGTCGAATATGATGAACTCGGTGTGAAGCATGTAGTCGATGCTGTGGACCGATTCGAGAATCACCGCAACGACCGATACCACGACCCAGAAGGCGATGAACGAGTCGAAGAGGGTGTGCATCATGCCCCCATGAGGCCCGGGGAAGACGATGGCATGCACCCGCTGTCGAAAGGTTCGATCGGCATTGGCTGCCTTGAAGGCGGCCCACGCCGGGATCAGCAGTCGGAAGAGCTTCAGTATCCGCAGCAGTCGCAGGAAGCGAAGGACCCGCAGGTCTATCGGGAGGAAGGCCTGCAGGAAGAACGGGGCGACCGCGATCAGGTCGATCATCGCGAACGGGCTTGCGGCGTAGGCCAGGCGCGGCAGTCGACGCTCGCGAAACTCCTCGTCCTCAGGGGCGAGATAAAGCCTCGTCAGGTACTCGATGGAGAACACGGCGACCGAGAACAGGTCGAAGATGTGAAACACCGTGCTCCAGGCCTGGTAGATCCTGGGGACATGTTCGAGCAGCAGGGCAATGAGGTTGAGCACGATCAGCACGCCGATCGCGCGGTCTATCGCCGGCTGCAGATTGCCCTCGACCCCGGTTTCGAGCAGATCGCGATACAGTCGTCGACGAAGGCGTGGCACCTCACGGACATCATGCGATCCCGGGCTTGCCGGGCCCGCCGCGTTTGCGCCTTCTGCCGCGATGGGCGTCCTCGCGTGGCGATACGACAAGGGCTTTCGCGGTGCCCTTTCCTGAGTGGTTGAGTGCTTGTTCATTCGGGGTGCCCGTCAGAATTCGCGCTGGCCGCTGGTGATGGCGTTGCCGTTGCGATCACAGATGTCCACCCGCAGCGTGAGGGTCCGGGTGATGCTGTCCCGGTCGGTGAGCGGTGAGACGACGAAGGGATACGCCGAACCGGCCGGGGTCGCCACCAGTTTCTGGATCACGATTGCACCGCGTGCCGACCGATCAGTCGGGTCGCAGGAGGCCCGCAGTTCCACTGCCCCCTCCGTGAAGGGGTTTCTGAGTGTGGACAGGACGAAAGGTGCCTGTGCCAGGGCCTCGCGGCAGGCTCGCCAGGTTCCGGCCTCGTCGGGCCGACTATCGACACTCGGCGTTCCCGGTTCGGCGCGTCCCTGTTCCGCCGGCCCAAGGACCGGTGCGCTCGATCCGCGACAGGCTGCGGGCTCGAAGGTGTCCTCCTGACGGTGCGGTGAGGCCGTCACGAGCCAGGCCAGCAATGTCTCGGCATTGGTTTTGGTGATGTTGGTCTTGATGCCCTCGCCGTAGGTCAGTCGGCCGAGCATCGCCGTGCTCGCCATCACCAGGCCCATGAAACCCAGAAACATCCAGTCCGATCGGGTCGGGCGTCCTTTTGGCGATGACGTCGGCTCGGTAGCGGACATACTGCGCGGTTCCCTGATCATCATCGTTGATCCGCACCAGCGGGTCGGCCCATCATCCGGCCTGTCGTGGCAGCAGGCGGGTCTGGCTGGCGCACCGTGGCTCGGCCTGCTCGTTCAGGCGTTGGGCACCGTGCTTGCCGTGCGTGGTGCGCAGTCAGGCTGCGAACCGGCCTCGCAGCGTCACCGGGTCTGCCCTCTCAGAGTAGGGGGTCGCAGACCTTGATTCATTGCGATTTGTTGCCGTTCGTATGGAGGGTGCTGATGCTTGTCCCGGGCGCTCGGGGTGAACATCGGGCGGCGAGTACCGATGCATCACACCTCGCCCGCAGCGTTCGAACGCTGCCATCGGCCGCGATCGAGCGACTGGCTGCCATCTGTGTCCGCCAGACGGATTGCCATGGCATTGAAATGTCATGTTGCGGTGCACATTTCCACACTAGACTCGCGCCCGCACATGCCCCCTCGAAGCTTGATCAAACGCCGTTCGATGCGCTCATTCACCCTGCTTCTCGCCCTCGGCCTCGCCACCCTGCTGCTCACCCAGCGGGCAGTCGCGCTCGGCATCGACTACGTGACCTTCCTCGACAACGGTGAGGTCGCTGGGCATCAACGGGTCCGTCAGGTCGATGCCCGGCGCCTTCGGGTCGACTACCGTTTTACCGAGAACGGTCGTGGCCCGGTACTGGCCGAGGAGTTCCGGTTCGGGCCGGGTGGTTCTCTGCTTGAATTTCACGTGCGTGGCACATCCGAGATGGGTGGTGCCGTCGATGAGCATTTCATTCGCACGGGGGGGCTGGCTCAATGGCAGTCGGCTTCGGAACGTGGACGGGTCCGGGCTCGACCCGGCGCTGTCTATCTGCCGATGGACAGTTCGCTGCACATCCATTCGGTTCTCATCGACCAGCTGGCTCGGTCCTCCACGGGGGCGCTCGACCTGCTCCCCTCCGGCAGGGTGACATCGAAGATGCTTGGCGAGGTCACGGTCAGGCGAGGGGCGCAGTTGCGTCGTGTGCGCCTGCTGATGTTGACGGGACTGGGCTTGCAGCCTGACTTCATGTGGGCGACAACCGGGTCGGCGCCGCGCCTGTTCGCATCGATCACCCCGGGTTATTCGAGCACGATCGAGTCAGGCTGGGAGGACAGCCTGCCAGACCTTCTCGCACATCATAAGGCTGCGCTCGACGCGCTCATGGCGGCGCGTGCGAGGCGCCTTCGACACCCGCTGGCCGGGCATCTGGTCATACGCAACGCGCGCGTCTTTGACAGCGCGCTTGCCGTGCTCCGACCACTCGAAGATGTTCATGTCCGTGATGGCCGGATCGTGGCCATCCTGCCCGCGGGCAGCCCGGGCGATGAGGCCCAGAGCGTCATCGATGCCGGCGGGCGGGTTCTGTTGCCCGGCCTCTTCGACATGCACGCCCACCTCAACCGATGGTCTGCGGCCTACAACCTGGCGGCAGGTGTCACGACAGTGCGCGATCTGGGCAATTCCAATCGCGACCTCCTCGCGCTGACGCGCGAGGTCGACGAGGGACGCCTGCTGGGACCGAGCGTGATTCGTGCCGGGCTCATTGAAGGGCGCGGCCCCTTTGCAACCAGTGACGGTGTACAGATCGAGACGCTCGAGGAGGCGAGGGCGGCGGTCGACTGGTACGCCACCAACGGCTATCCGCACCTGAAGATCTACAGTTCGTTCCCGCATCAGTGGGTGCCTGAAGTGGTAGCGCACGCACACGCGCGGGGCCTGACGGTTGGCGGACATGTGCCGGCCTTCATGACCGCCACCGATGCCATCGAGGCGGGCTATGACGAACTCACCCACATCAACCAACTCATGCTCGGCTTCGTCGCGCCGCCGGGTACGGACAGTCGCACACTCGACCGATTCTATCTGCCTGCCGAGCACGCCGGATCCATCGACTTCGACGCGCCGCGGGTGCGCGAATTCGTCCGTCTGCTCGCCGATCGCCAGATCGTGGTCGATCCGACCCTGGCCGGCTTCGATTTTCTGAAACAGGTGCACGGTGAACTGGCCGAGCCCTTTGCAACCATCGCGCCGCACATGCCACCGGTCATTGCGCGCAGTTTTCGCGTCGCCGCCATGGCGATTCCTGACGAGGAGACGGCGCAGCGTTACCGCGCATCGTATGCCCGCATGGTCGACTTTGTCGGTCTGCTCTACCGCGCAGGTGTCCCGCTGGTGGCAGGGACCGACACCTTTGCCGGCTTTGGCCTTCACAGCGAACTGGCGCTGTACGTGAAGGCTGGGCTCACCCCGGCCGAGGCGATTCAGGTCGCTACCCGCAACGGGGCACGGGTCAGCGCCACGCTCCATGATCGAGGTTCCATTGACGTGGGCAAGCGGGCCGATCTGGTTCTTGTCGATGGTGACCCGACTCGCGATATCGAGGCACTGCGGCGAGTGGCGCTCGTCATCACGCAGGGAAGCGTGATCTACCCGTGCCAGATTCATCGCGAGATCGGTGTGCGGCCATTTGTCGACACAGCGCCGCAGGTCCGCAGCCTCGGGGAGGGTCGCGATGAACCGGATGCCGCCGGTCCGGCATGTCGGCGGCTTGAACCTGGTTCGCTGGTGGCCTATCGCCGGGCTGTGCGCAAGACACGTACCCCGACCATCCCTGCCGTCCGGGGGGGCTTGGTCGGCACGGCCTCGGACAGCCGAAGCGTGAACTAGACCTCGGCCTCTCGCACGGTCGTGCGACGCATGTCGCGCGGCCAGACCGTATCATCGAACGGCGTCGCCCGGTGCATCGTGGTCAGGTTGTCCCACATCACGATGTCGCCGAGCGACCAGACGTGGCTGTAGATGAATTCGGGGCGTGTCGCAAAGGCCATCAGTTCGTCGAGCAGCGCCCGACCCTCGTCGACGGGCCAGCCAACGATGTGCGAGGCGTGGGATGCCAGATAGAGCGTCTTGCGCCCGGTGCCAGCTTGCACATGCACCAGGGGGTGGTGAGCGGGTGGGCGCGAACGTCGCTCCGCCTCGTCAGGCTCGGGTCCTCCGGCCGTCACCCTCGAGTACCAGTAGGAGTGCTCGGCCTCGAGTCCATCGATTCGCCGGCGCATCGTCGCGGGTAGCGCATCCCAGACGGCACGCATGTCGGCAAACTGGGTGTCGGCTCCGAGGGGCGGGATGACATGGGCGGAGAGCAGCGACCAGGTGGCACGCACCGGGTGAAATGACATGTCGGTATGCCATTGCTGGTTCGCGCGCTTGTAGAGCAAGCGCTTGTCGTTCTCGGGAAGAATCCGTCCCTCGTGGTCGAAGTTGCTCTGATCGATGATTTCCGGATGCCGGATGCGATCCTGCCTGCCGGTGATCGTCAGTACCGGCGTTCGCTGGATCGGGCCGAACCGGCGACTGAAGGCGATGTGCGTCTCGTCGCTGGCCGGTACCGCGTTCGGAAATATGCCCACGGCACAGGTTTCCATCGTCTGACGGATCGCCTCGATCGTCGCCTCATCGAGCGGGCCGGCAATGTCGATGCCGTGGAAGCGGGCTCCGAACAGTGGATGGACCGGGCTTGTCCGGAAGGGCGATGCGGGTTGTGAAGAAGGCGCTTGAGCGGTCACGGTGCTGTCTCCCCGGCCGGTCTGCGCGCCGGCGACTCGGTGATTGTCGAGGTCGATCGGGTAAAGCGCAACCCACTCTCGGCGCGAGCGGCGCCGCCGATGCTCGGGTCCATGCTCGGGTCCATGCTCGAGCGGGCAGCGTGTCCGGCCCGGTGGGTGACGTGCCGTTGCGTGTACGTGCGCTCGCCGAGGACCTCGTGGTGTTCCGCGATGGGGGAGGGCGCGTCGGCGTGCGGGGATGCGATCTGTCAATGATTCTTGACGTGCGGGTGTTGACACATGACTCCGCCCCTCTTATATTCGATAGGTAGCTATGGATTCATGCGCGACCCGCTCCTCGAAGCGGGCGCCAACCCGTCAAGGGCGGAGGAGACAACATGCCGGCCAGACCCGATCAGTTGATCACGGTGGGCGATTGCGATCTGCATGTACGCAGACAGGGGCGGGGAAAACCACTGCTCTACCTGCACGGGACAGAAGGTCTGACTGGTATCGCACCAGGCCTCGGGGCTCTCGCCCGGACCTTCGATCTCATCGCCCCCGATCATCCGGGATATGGGCTCTCGGGCGACGCTGCGGCGGTCGATACGATGAGCGACCTGGCGATGTTCTATCTCGACGTTCTCGACCAGATGGGCCTCGAGCAGGTCCATGTGGTCGGGCACTCGATGGGCGGTTGGCTCGCGCTCGAGATCGCCGTGCGCAACAGCCACCGGCTGGCATCCCTGACGCTGGTCGATTCGGCCGGCATCCATGTGCAGGGCGTCGACAAGGGCGACCTCTTCATCTGCACGCCCGAAGAGGGCCTTGCCCTCATGAATCATGATCTCGAGGCCGCGCGTGTCCGTCACCAGGCCATGGTGGCCGAAGCCGATCCTCGCATGGTGTATCGAAACCGGGTCACCACGGCGAAGCTGTGCTGGCAACCCCGACTGTTCAATCCGAGCCTCGCGCGCTGGCTGCATCGGGTGCGGTTGCCCACGCTGCTTCTATGGGGCGAGAACGACCAGGTGTTGCCGCCCGCGTATGGCGAGGCGCTGTCCCGCGCGATTGCCGGATCGCGTCTGTTGACCGTGCCCTCGTGTGGCCACATGCTGCCTTTCGAGCAGCCCGACCGTTTCAGCGGCGAGGTCACCACCTTCATCAGGAGTCTTGCGTCATGAAAGTGTTCATGTTCCATCTGATGCCGTACCTGTACATGGACCTCGAGTACAAGTCGAAGTGGCGTTCGCCCTGGGTGGTGATGCCCAACTCCGAGTATGACCCGGTCAAGGGGCACGAGCTCTACAACCGGTTTCTCGATGAACTCGAGTACGCCGCCGAGCTCGGCCTCGATGGCGTGGCCGTCAACGAACATCATCAGACCGCTTATGGCCTGATGCCTTCGCCGGTGGTGACGGCTTCGGCGCTCTCGCGGCGCATCAAGAAGGCGCGTATTGCCATTCTGGGTAATGCCTTCGGTCTGCGCGAGCACCCGCTTACCCTCGCTGAAGAACACGCCATGATCGACAGCATTACCGGCGGCCGTCTCATCACCGGCATGGTGCGGGGCATCGGTGCCGAGTACCACTCGATGGGTGCCAATCCGGCGCTCTCGCATGACCGGTTTCACGAGGCGCATGACCTGGTGATTCAGGCCTGGACCCGTCCGGGCCCCTTCTCGTTCCACGGCAAGTACTTCAATCTCGAGTACGTGAACCCCTGGCCGCGCCCGTTCCAGAAGCCACACCCGCCGATCTGGTGTCCTTCGACCGGCAGCGCCGAGACCATCGAGTGGGCCGCGCATCCCGATCGCAAGTATGTGTACCTGCAGAACTACAGCCCGGTAAAGTCGGTGGCACGGTTTCTCAACGGTTACCGT
The DNA here is from genome assembly GCA_947455195.1 of Pseudomonadota bacterium. Taxonomy (GTDB): domain Bacteria; phylum Pseudomonadota; class Gammaproteobacteria; order Burkholderiales; family SG8-39; genus CAIXPL01. Next base: position 283,014 of record CANGMI010000005.1, read on the forward strand.
GAAGTGGCGCAGACCAGGTACGGCTACGAGGCCAGTTCGGAGCAGATCGGCTGGGCTGCGCCGGTCTACGTCGGGCCCACGGATGAGCAGGCGCGAGACCAGGCGCGGGTTCACATCGAGTCACTCTTCAACAAGTTTCTCAATCTCACCTTCGAGATGATGTTCCCGCCGGGGTATCTGTCATTCGACTCGGCGGTGCGCATGGCCACCCACAAGAAGCAGATCATGGGCAGCCAGACGGTGGAGTCGCTCATCGAGCAGGGCGTCATCATCTGTGGCAGTCCTGACACGGTACGCCGCACGCTGACCGATGCGCATCGTTTCCTCGGCTTCCAGAGCTTCCTTGCGCTGCTCCAGTTCGGCACCTTGCCGCGCGATCTCACCGAGCAGAACATCCGGCTTTTCAGCACCGAGGTGGCACCTGCCCTGCAGGCGCTGACCGATCGCGAATACATGGGTTTCGAGGACAGCATGAAGGCGATGGCTGCCTGAGCAGTCGTTCGCTGGCACGTGCGGTGATTTCGGCCCCGCAGCGGGGCGTGGCACTGGAGATGGAAGTCGATGCTCTCTTCACTGAAATTCAACGGCGCTCGAGTGATCGTCACCGGTGCCGGGTCGGGTATCGGGCAGGCCTGTTGCGAGGTGCTGGCCGAGATGGGTGCAAGTCTCGTTCTGGTGGGCAAGACCGAGGCGCGGTTGCGTCAGACCGGCGCCCTGCTCGATGCGCTCAAGGCGCCGTACGAGATTCACGTGGTCGATGTGTCGGTCGAAGCCGAAGTCGAGGCCATGCGCGAGCGCATCGCGGCGGGTAGCGTTCCGGTGAAGGCACTCATCAACAATGCCGGCAACAACTTCGTGAAGCCCATTACCGAGTTGTCCACCGAGAAGTGGAACGAGATCGTTGCGGTGAACCTGAACAGCATCTTCTACATGTGCCGCGCCTTCATCCCGATGCTCGAGAAGGCGCCCGGTGGCGGGTCGATCGTGAATGTGGCCTCGACCTTTGGCCTGGTCGGTTTTCCAGCCATGCCGGTCTACTGTGCTACCAAGGGGGCCGTCCTCTCCATCACCCGCCAACTGGCCCTCGATTACGGAACGCGGGGTGTACGGGTGAACGGACTGTGTCCGGGCGCCACGCTCTCGCCGAGGGTCAAGGCTTACATCGAGAACGCGGCGGTGGATGGCGGCGCGATCAAGCGCGACATCCCGTTGGGCCGTCTTGCCGAGTGTCGCGAGATCGCCAATGCAGCTGCCTTCCTGGTATCAGATGCCGCATCCTATGTGCACGGTACGTCGATGGTGGCTGATGGCGGCTACACGATTCACTGAGGGCGTTCGCTGAACACGCGCCGCGTGCAGCAGGTGCTCCCCGAACTTCAGCCTGCCCAGCGTCCGGTGTGGGGCTACTCGGCTTCGATGCCGGCCAGGCGTGCCATCGCGCCATAGCGCCGGATTTCCTCCGACACGAACGCCTTGAAGTGTTCCGGGGTGTCGCCGACTGGTCCGAATCCGAGGCTGGCGAGTCGCTCGCGCACAGCCGGTTCGGCCAGCGCCCGTCGTACCTCGGTGTTCAGTCGGCCAATGACATCGGCTGGGGTCCCGGCTGGTGCAAACAGACCGAACCAGCCGCCATCGGCGACGTAGTCGGGAAGCCCCGCTTCGCGCATCGTCGGAACGTCGGGAAATCCCGGCGCGCGTTCGCTCATCGAATAGGCAAGCGCACGCAACTTGCCGCCGCGCAGGTTCGATGCCGCCAGTTGCATGGGTGCAAGCATGGCGCTGACCTCGCCTCCCATGACTGCAGCGACCGCCGGACCACCGCCCTTGTAGGGCACATGGGTCATGCGCAGGCCGGCCTGTGAATTGAACAGTTCGCCCAGCAGGTGCAGCGTGTTGCCGATGCCCGGTGATGCATAGGAGACGTTGGCATCGGCCCGGCGCGACTGGTTGATGAATTCGGCGAGGGTGCGCGCGGGGTGGCTCGGGTGTACCACCAGCATCACCCCGAGGTTCGACGCAAGGTTGGCGACCGGTGTGAAATCGCGCTCGGTATCGTAGGGGAGCTTTTTCACCATCGCCGGCGCAACGACGAACCCGGAGGAATAGAGCATCAGGGTGTAGCCATCGGGCGTTGCTTTCGCGACCAGGTCGGCGCCCAGGATGCCGTTGGCGCCCGGACGGTTGTCGATGACCACGGCTTGACCCAGGGTGGCAGACAGTGAGGGTCCCAGCACCCGCGCCACGGTGTCGGGGCCGCCGGTCGTGGCTGGAACGATGAGGCGGATGGTGCGCGAAGGCCAGGGGCCGGTGGGCTGTGCCGGTGCGGTGCCCGCCCACGCAAGACCGATTGCGCAGGCTGCAGCGAGCCTGCTGCACCAGGCTCTGGCCTGTGCCACGGCTGGCGCGCTGCCGGGGCCGCTTGGGTGTCCTGTCGCACCGGGCGGGCGGGCATCCTGCGTGATGGTCGGCGCGGCCTTCATGTTGATTGTCTCCTGCGGCAGCGGGGGTGTCTTCCCGGGCCTGCCTCGACGGCAGCGCCTAGAACAGCCGCTGGCTCGCGATGCGGGCGCCCTCCGCGAGCGCCATGAATTTTGCCCAGACCACGGCGGGCTCGATTTCCGGCGGCAGGCCCCGCGCCAGCGTGGAGGCAAATCCGCAGTCCGTGCTCGCCATCACGCGCTCGCGTCCGACGATGCCCGCAAAGCGGATGAGGCGCTGGGCCACCAGCTCAGGATGCTCGACGATGGTCGAGGCGTGGGTGACGACACCCGGCATGAGAACGCAGTCTTCGGGCAACGCCACGTCGCGCCAGACCTCCCACTCGTGTTCATGACGCGGATTGGCTGCCTCGAAGGAGTAGAACCCGGCGCGGATCGTCACGATCAGGTCAGCCAGGTGGCGAAGCTCCATGTCGGTGGTGCGGGGGCCCATGTTGATGCCATAGCAGGTGTGGTGGCGGATCCGCTCGCGCGGGATGTTGCGCAGGGCGTGGTTGAGCATCTCGATGCGGCTGGCCGCCCAGCGCCGCGCCTCGGCAATGGAGGTTTGGGGGTTCAGCATGTAATGCATCGCCAAGCGCGGATCGTCGATCTGGAGCATGAAGCCGGCATTGACGATGGCTTCGTACTCGACGCGCAGCGCTTCGGCCACCGCTTCGACATGGTCGTCATCGTTCGTGTAGAACCGGTTTTCCATCAGACCGGCGCAACTGGACGGCGATACCGAGGGGACGAAGACGGCCGCTGGTGAATGCCCCATCAGCGCCGCTTTCAGGTTCTCGAGGTCTTCGTGCAGGATCGCCTCGCCGGTGTAGCGGATCGGGCCGGTGCAGGCCCAGCGCTTGCGCTGCGAACCTGAATGCTCGCCACTGCGATAGAAGGTCGGAAAGGCATCGTTTTCGCGCGTGCGGTAGAACCCCGGTTCGGGGGTGCGCGGCTCGATGCCGCTGAGGCGCTCGGTGGCATAGATCTGAAAGCTCGCCTTCGACTGTTCGCCATCATTGACGACATCGATGCCGCACTCGCGTTGCTGCCTGACGATGGCCGCAACGGCTTGACGCGTCGCGCCTGCGAGGTCGGTCGGGTCGAACGGTTCGCCCAGCAGTTTGGCGAGCAGACGTTCCGAGAGTGCCTCCGGACGTGGCAGGCTGCCGGTGTGTGTCGTGAGGATGCGGTGGCGGGCTTCGGCGATGGGCGGCATGGTGGTCTCGGAGTGGGCGCTAGAATCCGACCAGCGCTTCGCCACCGCTCGGGCTCAGCGTCATGCCGGTCATGAGCGACGCATCGTCGGAGGCCAGAAAGGCAACGCTGGCAGCAATCTCGCGTGGGGAGGCGAGTCGGCCCATCGGCACGCCCTTCGCGCGGGCCTCGAAGGCGTCATCGGTCTTCAGCGATTCGATCGTCATCGACGTCTTCACCAGCCCGGGGGCAACGGCGTTCACGGTGATGTTCCACGGCGCCAGTTCTCGCGCGAGAGCCTTGGTCAGACCCAGCATGCCGCCTTTGGCCGTCGTGTAGTGGGCGCCGCTCTGGCTGCCAACCATCGCGAACATCGAGGAGATGTTGATGATGCGGCCCCAGCGGGCAAGCTTCATCGCGGGCACTACCGCCTGGGTGCAGAAGAAGGCCGCCTTCAGATTGACATCGAGCATGCGATCGAAGAAGTCTTCGTCGATGTCCTCGAATGGCTTGACCCGACTGGCGATGCCGGCATTGTTGACGATGATGTCGATCCGTCCGTGACGCGTCAGCGCCTCCCCGATCCGTTCGCGCATCAGCGTCACGTTGCTCGCATCGCCGTGCATGGCGTCGGCCTGACCCCCCGATGAGCGGATGGCCGCCACGACCTCTTGGGCGCGCTCCGCGAGAAGATCCTGGACGATCACGTGTGCCCCCCGTTCGGCCATCAGTTCACAGTGGGCGCGCCCCATGCCCGAACCGGCGCCGGTCACCAGCGCCACCCGGCCCGTGAGCGGGGTGGTCATATGCTTTGCCCGCCATCGACCGGGATGACGGCACCCGTGATGTAGCTGGCCTCCGGGGAAGCGAGAAACACGATCGACGCTGCAATGTCATCGTAAGTGCCCAGTCGCCCGATCGGAAATCGGCTCACGACTCGAGCGAGAAATGCGTCTTCGGTCATGCCTGCGGGTGTATTGCCGCGCAGCATGGTGGAATCGAGTGCGCCCGGCTGGATGGCCACGGCGCGAATGCCGTAGCCCTGGCGTCCGCAGTGCAGCGCAACCGATTTCGTCAGATTTTCAATGGCAGCCTTGCTTGCACCGTAGGCCGGTTGTTCCGCCTGGGCGCGACCGGCAATGCCCGAGGAGATGTTGATGATGCACCCACCCCCGGTCGACTTCATCATCCGGACCGCGGTCTGACATCCCAGGAACGTTCCGACGAGATTCGTGTCGACGATGCGCCGGAAACTGCTCAGGTTCGCTGTCTCGATGTCGCCTGCCTCGATGACGCCGGCGCAGTTCACCAGGACGTCGAGCCGGCCTTCCGTCTGCGCGATATCCTGCTCGAGTCGTTTCCAGTCGCCCTCGGCGGTGACGTCGAGGCCGGCGAATCGACCGAGTGGCCCCAGATCGGGCGCCGGCTGGTGTCTGGGCAGGTCGGCAATGATCGTCCGGGCCCCAGTCGCGACAAAACGTCGCGCTGTTGCCAGCCCGAGTCCACCGGCGCCGCCCGTGATCAGAACGACCGGAGTGTGAGACATGGTCGGTACCTCCGGGTCAGGTCGAATGCGCGGCCGGCGGAATGTGCTCGGCATGGTGATCGAGATACCAACTCGCGATTTCATCGCGACGTGCGAACCATACGCCTTCGTGCCCCTGGGCATACTCGATGAACTCGCGCAATGCACCGATGCGGTATGCGTGTCCGATGACGTGGGGATGCAGGCCGAAATTCATCAACCGGCCACTGGTGGCACTTTCCGCGTAGAGGGCGTCGAAGCAGGCTTTGAGCGTCTCCAGTCCTGCGGCAGGCGACATTCCCCCGCGCGCAAACATGTTGAAGTCGTTGATGTCGTTGGAGTACGGCACGCAGACGATGGGGCCCTTGAGGGTGTGAATCAGATAGGGCTGGTCGTCGTTGAGGTAGTCGCAATGCGCGAGGATGCCCTGCTCCTTGAGGAAGAGCGGTGTCCAGACCGAGCTTCGCAGGGCCGAACTCAGCCAGGCGCGGGGGTCGCGGCCGGTGGTGAGGCGGTACTGATCGAGCGTTCGCTCGATCACGGCCCGTTCTTCGTCAGGCCGGTTTGCATAGTTGCTGAGCACATCGTTCTGAGCCCAGTTGTGCGGCACGATCTCCCACCCGCGCTCGTTCACGGCCGCAACGATACGACCGCGCTCGGCCAGCGTCATGCCATTGACGGTGCACGAGGGCGCCACGCCGAGGCGATCGAACATGTCGATCATTCGCCAGATGCCGACGCGCTGGCCGTATTCGCGCCAGGTCCAGTTGGTGCTGTCCCAGACGTCTCCAGGCAGCGCATGCGGGATCGTCATCGGGCCGCCGGTGAAGAGGGGTTCCTTCTGTCCGGGGCGCGACTTTTCCCAGTACTCGATGTTGATCGTCAGGATCAGGGCGAGTCGCGCCCCCCCCGGAAATCGGAGCGGTTTGCGATCGGGCAGTGCGGTGTAGTCGTACCAGGAGGGCGGGGAGTCTGTCGGCATGGTGCTTGATTGCTCGTTGAACGTCGATGGCGAGATCATTGGCTTATTATAAGGGTCAAGTCCGGTCTTCCGATCTGGCCTATCCCCCCTACCTTGGAGGTGCAGGAATGCCCCGCGAATCATTGTCTCGAGTGTTTGCCACCCTCGTCAGCGCGTGTGTCTTTGCCGCTGGTGCGGCTCAGGCGCAAACCCCGGCGCCGGTCAAGATCCGATTCGCTCTTGACTGGGTCGTGCAGGGGCAGCATGGCTACTTCTTCAATACGCTCGGGCGTGGCTATTTCAAGGCCGAGGGTCTGGATGTCACCATTGATGCGGGTGCCGGTTCAGGCGCAGCGATCCAGCGTGTCGCGACCAACTACGACATGGGTTTCGCAGACCTCGGGGTACTGATCGAAACCATGGGCAACAACCCCGGGGCGCAGCAGGTTCAGGGTGTCTATCTGGTGTACGAGAAGAATCCCAACTCGCTGCTCATCCCGAAGAAGGCCGGCGTCACGACACCTGCTGACCTGAAGGGCAAGCGTCTGGGCGCCCCGACCACCAGTCCCATCTATCGCCTTTGGCCCCTCTTTGCGAAGGCCAACGGACTCGGGGTCGATGACGTGACCTGGATGCACATGGCCCCCAACCTGGTAGAGCCGTCAGTGATGCAGGGCAGTGTCGACATCGGCACCGGCCATCCCACCCAGGCGGTTCTCTTCTACAAGCTGGGCCTGAAGCCAGAGGACATGCGGATCATGAAGTACGCTGACTACGGCGTGAACATGTACGGCCACGTCATCCTCGCCAATGCCGAGTTTGCCCGGAAGAATCCGCAGGCCGTGGCGGGCTTCCTGCGCGCTTTCAATCGCGGGCTCAAGGAGACGCTGGCCGATCCGGCGTCCTCGATCAAGTACGTCATGCAAGCATCGCCGACGCTCGTCGAGGCCGACGAGACGATGAAACTCGGTCTGGTACTCGATTCGATCGACACGCCCAACGTGCGCGCCGACGGGCTGGGCTCCATCCGCAAGGATGTTCTCGATCGCATGATCGTGGACATGACGGCCACCTTCAAGCTCAAGTCGACGCCTGTTGCCGATGCCCTCTTCAGCTCGGCCTACCTGCCCCCCAAGGCCGAGCGGATGCTTTCCCCGCGCTGAGCGCACGCCTGTCGTACTGATGAAATTGCGGAGTCCCCTGTCGTGAAAAAGCGCATGCATCTGGCCTGTGACATGTCCTACACCCACCTCGACGGGCGCTGGCGTGTGCCGGGGTCCTGGGTGCATCGCACTTTCCCCGACATGGGCATGTTCGAGGAACTCGCGCGCATTGCCGAGCGCGGGTGTCTCGACATGATGTTCTTCGGCGACGGTACCGGCATTCCGGCCACCTGGCAGGATTCCGAGGAGGCTGCGGCGCGCTGGGGCATCCAGTGGCCGCGGCAGGACATGAGCCCATTCATCGCGGTGATGTCCCGCGTGACTCGCCATCTGGGGTTCGGGCTGACCTATGCCTCGACCTTCATGCATCCGTTCTATGTGGCGCGGTTGCTCAATTCGCTCGACCATGTCACCGGCGGGCGCATTGCGTTCAACGTGATCACCTCGACCCGTCGTTCCGATGCGGCGAACTACGGCTTTGACGAGTTGATGGAACATGGGGCGCGCTATGACCGCATGGAGGAGTTTGTCGACGTCTGCAAGGCACTCTGGGACAGCGTCGCGCCGGATGCCTTCATCTGGGATCGCGAATCGGGTGTGGTTGCCGACCCGGCGAAGGTGCGTCCGATCGAGCACGAGGGTCCCTTCTTCAAGGTGCGGGGCCCGCTCAATACGGTGCCCTCGCCGCAGGGGCATCCGGTGCTGGTACAGGCCGGCGGTTCGCCGCGAGGGATTCGCGCGTCGGCGCACTTTGCCGATCATGTGTTCGCCTCCGGACTCGCGCTCGACCAGAAGCGCCGCCATCGGGCGGCGCTTGATGAAGCGCTCGTCGCTGAAGGGCGCGATCCGGCAAAGGTCGGCATTCTGTTCAATGCGGCACTCATCGTGTGTGAGACCGAAGCCGAGGCCATCGCCGGGCGCGAGCGTCTGCTCCAGATGATTCCCGAGGAAGCCGTGGGTGCCTATCTCTCCCACAACATCGGCTGGGACTTCTCGACGCTGCCCGAGCGCTTCTCGCCGCACGAACTGGCCGCGCAGATCAAGGCGACCCAGGCCTCACCGGTGAGTCTTGTCTCGCGATTTGCCGATGAAGTGGGGCCTGGTGACACAGTGAGCCGACGCGACTTCTTTGCCGAGGGTCTGAAGGTGGCAACCGGCTACGACCGCACCATCGCCGGTACGCCGACGCAACTGGCTGATTACCTCGAGGAGCATTTCGAAGCGGGTGGTTCGCGCGGTGGCTTCATGATTTCCCATCCCCATGCCACGCCTCATGACCTGATCAATGTGGTCGATCTGCTCATTCCCGAATTGCAGCGACGCGGTCGATTCAGGCGCGAGTACACCGGTCGTACGTTGAAGGAAAACCTGTCCGAGGACTGACCCATGCAAGAAAACCGCCTTCCCATGAATGTTGCCGGCCCTGGGGTCATCCCCACAGTGCTCGATGCATCCGTGACCCGCGGCGCGCGCTCGCGTGTCGCCAGTGCCATCGTGATGGCGGGCCTTGCGCTTGCAATGGCCACGCCCGGCATGGCGCGCGCTCAGTCCTTCGTCTTGCCCGAGGGGCCGGGCAAGATGATCGTTGGCGAACTGTGTGGCGGGTGCCACGCGATCGAGCGACTCGGCGCCGGCTATACGCCCGAGGGCTGGCATACGGTCATGCGGATGATGCTCAATTTCGGGGCGCCGATTCCGCCCGATCAGGTGAACACGGTTCGTGACTACCTCATCGCTTCATTTCCCGAGCGCCCGCGTCCGCCTGCCGTTCTGGTCGATGGGCCGGTCAAGGCGGACATCCGTCTCTGGCCTGCCGTCACCCCCGGATCGCGGCCGCACGATCCGCTCGCAACGCGTGATGGCGCCCTCTGGTACACCGGGCAACTCAACAATACGATGGGGCGAGTCGATCCGGCCACCGGCCAGTCACGCGAGTTCCGGATGAAGTCGCCGCAGACGGCACCGCACGGGCTGGTCGAGGATCGGGCGGGCAACATCTGGTTTACCGGCAACTTTCTCGGTCTGATCGGCCGGCTCGATCCGCGCACCGGCGAGGTCACCGAGTATCCACTGCCAGACCCGGCGGTCCGCGATCCGCACTCGCTGGTCTTTGATCAGCAGGGCATCCTCTGGTTTACGTCGCAGGTCGGCAATCGTGTCGGCCGGCTCGATCCGAAGACGGGAGAGATCCGTCTGGTTCAGCCCCCGACAGCAGCCTCGCGCCCCTACGGCATACAGGTCGATTCGAAGGGTGTTCCCTGGTTCGTGCAATTCGGCACCAACAAGGTCGGTCGCATCGATCCAAGGACGCTGGCGATCACCGAGTTCACCCTGCCCGACCGTGCCGCACGGCCCCGTCGGCTCGCGATTGGTCCGGATGATGTCATCTGGTACACCGACTTCGCGCGTGGCTACCTCGGACGACTCGATCCGGCGACCGGTGCCGTCACCGAGTGGCTGTCACCCAGCGGGCCGCGCTCGGCGCCCTACGGCATCGTGCATACCAAAGGCGCGCTCTGGTACAGCGAGTCGTTGGCCAAGCCCAATACGCTGGTGCGCTTTGATCCGGCGACATCGAAGTTCCAGTCGTGGGCGATTCCCGGTGGCGGTGACATCGTACGCAACATGGATGTGGCGCCCGATGGGGCCCCTGTCATGGCGCACAGCCTGAGCAATCAGGTAAGCCGGGTCGAGATACGCTAGAGAAGCGCTGGCCGGGGCTTGCCTGGCAGGCCCCGAGCCGTCGCGATCGTCAGTGGCAGCCCGGGCAGCGCCCGGTGCGGGCGACGGCGCTGATGTTCGGGCGCCGTGAGAGCGCGATGCGCGCTCAGGCCCCCATCCAGAATGCCAGCGTGAGCCGGGGGCTCGTGAAAAACGCGTCCGCCGGGTGCGAGGCGGCGTGATAGAACTGGGACGGGAAGATGATGAGCCGTCCGGGAACCATGTCGGCACATCCGGTCTGCTCCCAGAAACGCTCGGGGCTCTGTGGCCAGTAGCTCTGTCCGGTCTCGATCAGTTCGGGCCGGGTCTGCAGATCGTGCTCGTAGGTCGCGTCCCGCACCGGGGAAGCCGATGGCCGGTAGCGGAAGAATGCGGTGCCCCCGATGCTCTCGCTGGCGTCATTGAGGTAGACGAGGCAGGTGAACGAGTGCCTCGCGTGGCTCTGGAAGAGGTCGTGATGGGGAATGGCGTGGTCGGCCCCGCGCGGTGCAATCTGCGAAAACCAGTTCACGTCGACATGCGGCGCAAAGGGTTGCACCTCGACCGACCAGGCCTGGCGAATGATCTCGCCCGCCAGGGCGATGAGGCGGCATGGTGGTGCCACCGGGAAGCGCAGACGGCAGTCGTGATAGTCGACGAAGTTGCGTCCACCCGGCACATGTTTCCAGTTGGCGGCGGGCGACGAGGCGGCGATGTCACGTGCGAGCGCGGGCTGGCGCAGCACATTCTCCGCGAGAACGACGGGCGCGTCACCGACCGTGGCCCGGCTCAGGGAGATGTTGTCGTTGATGTCGAAGACATCGTGAAAGAGAAAAGGGCGCATCGGGTTCCCGGCCAATGGAGCACGGCCGCATGATACGCTTCAACATCTGAAGCAATCCAGCCGGGCGGCCTGGCGCAGGACGCGGCCCCGCCGGGTTCTTCGGGCATCGAACATACGATCTGGAGACAACCATGGGCAACATGTCAGCCATCGGGGCCGATGCCTCGACACGTTCGGGCTCTGGATCACCCTTTCCCTGTTGCCCCGACGATCTGCCCGCTGCGGTGCATGAACTGTTGCCGCTCATCGAGCGGCTGAGCCCGGTCAACGAGCGACAGGGCGCGCTCGATGCCGAGCTGGTGGATGCCCTGCATGCCGCGGGTGCGTTCGGCATGTGGATGCCACGCAGCCATGGGGGCATCGAGTTGTCGCCGACGCGCAGTTTCAAGATGATCGAAGAGGTCGGCTATGCCGACGGTTCGACCGGCTGGGTCCTCATGGCGGCATCCCTGTCCACCGGAACGGGCGGGGCCTTTCTCGACCGCGAGATCGTCGATGCGTATTTCGCCGGCTCGCGCTTCGCCGTGATTGCCGGGCAGGGTGGCCCGATGGGGCGGGCAGTGGCAACCCGAGGCGGCTACACCCTCAGCGGCCACTGGACCTACGGTTCGGGCATCAAGCACGCAGACTATCTGCACACGGGAGCGCTCGTGTTCGAGGCTGACGGGACTCCTCGCATGGATCCGCGGGGTGGGCAGGAGATGCGCATCTTCGTGGCACCGCGCGATGCGTTCACCCTCATCGAGAACTGGGACGTGATGGGCCTGCGCGCCACGGGCAGCATCGACTACACCACCGAGTCGGTCTTTGTGCCGGAAGGCGCCACGCATCTCACCGACTGCAATGTACCGAAGCAGGGTGGTTCGCTCTACTCGCTGGGCATCCGTGGCCTGAGCAGCCTTGGGCATACGAGCTTCACGCTCGGACTGGGGCGTCGCATCCTCGATGAGGTGGCGCTCATCTCGCAGACCAAGGTCAACCGTCTCGGGCGCCTGGGCGACAGCGAGAGCTTCCTCGAGAAATACGGCAGCGCAGAGGCCAAGTTGCGTGCGGCGCGGGCGCTTTCGTGGGAAACCTGGGCCGATGTCGAAGACACGCTCGAGCGAGGTGATCACCTGTCGACCCGGCAGTGGACGATGGTGCGTCTTGCGCTCAATCATGTCACCTGGACGACTGCCGAGATCGTCAATACAGCCTACTACCTGGGTGGCGGCAACTCGCTGCGGGCCGGTACGCTTCAGCGCTGCTTTCGCGACATGCACGGTGCCACCCAGCATCTCACCTCGTCGGTAGCGGTGCTGCAGGACTGCGGGCGAGAACTCGCCGGTCTTGCCACCGACAAGGTGTGGGGCTTCTCCCGTCTCGTGCCGCGGCACTGATCGGTCAGCATCGGAGGCCGCTCGAGGCATGGAGATCTATTTCGCCCAACTCCTGAACGGGTTGGTGTACGGCATGCTGCTGTTCCTGACGGCGGCCGGGTTGTCCCTCATTTTCGGTCTGATGAACGTGGTGAGTCTTGCGCATGGATCGTTCTTCATGCTCGGGGCCTACATCGCGTTGTCGGTCACCCGCCAGACCCAGAACTTCTGGCTCGCGCTGCTGATCGCGCCGGCCCTCACGGTGGCGATCGGGCTCGTGATGGAGCGGGTCTTCATGCGTCCGCTCTATCGGCGCGGACATCTGGATCAAGTTCTGCTGACCTTCGGGTTCACCTTCGTCTTCTTCGACGCAGTACGCTGGATCTGGGGCTCCGACATCCGCAAACTCGCCGCACCCGAGGCGCTGCAGGGCAGTGTCGAGATTGCCGGCGGGATGTTCTCGACCTACCGACTCTTCCTGCTGGCGCTCGGTGCCGGCCTCGCCCTCATCCTGTGGCTCGTGATGGAGCGCAGCCGTCTGGGTGCCATGGTGCGTGCCGGGGTCGACGACAGCGCGATGGCGGCCGGTCTGGGCGCCAATATTCCGGCACTCTTCACGGGCGTCTTCGGCGCTGGCGTGGCGCTGGCAGCACTGGGTGGGGTTGCCGCCGGGCCCGTGCTCGGACTGTACCCGGGCATGGATGGCGACATTCTCATTCCCTCGTTCATCGTGATCGTGATCGGTGGCATGGGCAGCCTGCGCGGGGCGTTCGTCGGCAGCCTGCTGGTCGGCATCGCCGATGCCTTCGGCAAGGCCTATGTCCCGGCGCTGTCGATGTTCCTGATCTACCTTCTGATGGCCTTCTTTCTGCTCGTCCGACCTCAGGGGCTCTTCGGGATCAAGGGGGGCGTTGCGCCAGCCGGGATGGTGGTGGCGGTGGGCATGGCCTTCAACCGGCCACAACTTGCCCGCATGCTCTCGCTCGTCGCTCTGCTGGTGCTGGCAGCCTTTCCGCTCTTTGTCGCCGATTACCACCGCACGCTCGTGAGCGAGATCTTCGTCTTCGCGATCTTCGCGATGAGCCTCGATCTGATTCTCGGCTATACCGGCCTGCCCAGTTTCGGACACGCCGGTTTCTTCGGTCTGGGCGCGTATGTGGTGATCGTGCTCGGTTCCCTCTTCGGCCTCAACGGGTGGCTGGGGCTTCTTGTCGCGATTCCGATCACGGCGCTGGCTGCAGCGGTCATCGGGTTTTTCTGCGTGCGTACGAGTGGCATCACCTTTCTCATGCTCACGCTCGCGTTCTCGCAGTTGCTCTACTCCATTGCCTTCAAGTGGCGCGACGTTACCGGAGGCTCCGATGGCATCGGCATCGCGGGTCGTCCCACGCTGTTCGGCTGGTCGCTCGATGACCCGCTTGCCCTCTACTACATGACCTTCTTCTTCTTCGTTCTGTGTTACCTCGGGCTGCGCCGTCTGATTGCATCCCCGCTCGGGCATTCCTTTGTCGGCGTGCGCGAAAACGAATCGCGCATGCGTGCCATCGGCTATGCCACTGGTGAGTACAAGCTGCTGGCCTTCACCATCGGTGGCACGCTGGCGGGCTTTTCGGGCGGGCTGTACGCGCTCTTCAACGGGTTCGTTTCACCGGAGGCCTTGCACTGGAGCGCTTCGGGCGATGTGCTCATCATGGCGATGCTGGGCGGTGCCGGCACGCTGGTCGGCCCGGTGATCGGTGCGGCGGTCTTTCTGCTGATGAAGAATCTGGTGAGTTCGTGGAACGATCACTGGATGATGATCATCGGTGTGGTGTTCATTGCCTGCGTCATGTTCTTCCCGGGTGGTATCTGGGGCATGTTGCGCGACCGTCTCGCGAGGGCCCGGGCATGAGCGTATTGCGGCTTGAAAACCTCTGTCGCAGTTTTGGCAGTCTTGTCGTGACGCACAACGTCAACCTCGCAATACCCGCCGGTGAGCGCCATGTGGTCATCGGCCCCAACGGCGCGGGCAAGACCAGCCTCATCAACCAGATCGGCGGACAACTGCGGCCCAGCGCAGGTCGCATCCTGCTCGACGAGGTGGACATCACGGGTTGGGCACCTGAACGCATCCTGCGTTCGGGCATTGCCCGTACCTTTCAGAAGAACAATCTCTTCTTCAATCTGAGCGTGCTCGAAAACTTGCGGCTCGCCGTGCAGGCGCGACGCGCAAGCGGTTTCAGTGTGCTGCGGCCCGCGGCATCGCATGCCGACATCCTCGCGCGCGCCCACGCGGTGCTGGCCCAGGTGCGCATCGATGCCGATGCCGGTCGGCTCGTTCGCAATCTCTCGTACGGCGAGCAGCGCCAGCTCGAGGTGGGTATGGCGCTCGCCGGTGACCCGAGCGTACTGCTCCTCGATGAGCCAACCTCAGGCATGTCACCGGCCGAAACCGTGGGCATGATCGATCTGGTACGAAGTCTGCCCGCGCATCTGTCGATCGTCATGATCGAACACGACATGAATGTCGTGTTCTCGCTCGCCGATCGCATCACCGTGCTCTATTACGGCGAAGTTCTCGCGACCGGCACGCCGGCCGAAATCCAGGCCAACGAGCGAGTGCGCGAGATCTATCTGGGAGCGAAGCACTGACATGCTCGAGATCGACCGCATCGACACCTTCCATGGCGAGAGTCACATCCTGCGCGGCGTGTCTTTCGACGTGGCCGAGGGCGAAGTGGTGTGCCTGCTCGGGCGCAATGGTGCCGGAAAGACCACCACGCTCATGAGCATCATGGGCTATCTGGTGCCGCGTTCAGGCGCCATGCGCTTGCGCGGACGCTCGATTGCCGGACTGCCTTCGCATCAGATCGCCCGCGCCGGTGTCGGCTTCGTGCCGCAGGAGCGGGGCATCTTCCCCAGCCTCACCGTCCGCGAGAACCTCACCGTCTTCGCACGGACGACGCCGGGCGCGCGCTGGACGCTCGATCGCATCTACCAGGTCTTTCCGCGCTTGCGCGAGCGTGAGCGCAACCTCGGTTTCCAGTTGTCCGGTGGCGAGCAGCAGATGCTTTCGATTGCGCGGGCCCTGATGCTCAACCCCGATCTGCTGCTGCTCGACGAACCGTCCGAGGGGCTTGCTCCGATGATCGTCAACGAGATCGTCGAGGTGATGCGTGGCCTGAAGAAAGAGGGGCTCGCCATCCTGCTGGTCGAGCAGAACCTGCACACGGCGCTGGCAGTCGCCGACCGCCATCACGTGGTGAACAAGGGCGAGATCATGTTCACGGGCACATCGGCCGAACTCGAGGCCGATGAGTCGGTGAAAAGCCGCTACCTCGCGGTCTGACCCGACCCGACCCGGCGTCGTCAGGCCTGATCGGGTCCAATGCCGGTTGCCTCAGGCAGGCTTGACGCCCGGGTCACGCACCTCGCGAACCGTATCGATCACCTTGTTCGCCGTCCGCCCGCCGATCTCCACGGCCTCGGTGATGTAGATGTTCTGGATCGGGTTGTGGGTGACCGGGTCAAAACGGAACGGGCCGCGCGGCGCATTGAACGATACCTTCGTCATCGCTTCGGCGAGCTTGTCCTTGTTGGAGGTGTCGCCATCAGTGGCCGTGATGGCATCCGCGATCACGCGCGCTGCGGTATAGCCGTAATCGGAGTAGCTGTCCGGATAGGCCTTGAAACGGGCCCGGTAGTCGGCGACGAACTTGCGGTTCTCGGCATTATCGAGCGTGTCGGTGTAGTGGGTCGAGGTCAGCACGCCGAGCGCGCTCTTGCCCTGGCCCTCGAAGGTAGCCGGGTCGACGAGGCCTGCGAAGCCAGCCAGGCGGGTCTTGCCCTTCAGGCCCTGCTCGGCAAACTGCTGAACGAAGCGCACCGAGTCGGTGCCGGGGAAGAAGCCGTAGACCGCCGGCGGGTTCATGGCCCGGATCTCGGTGAGATAAACGCTGAAGTCAGCCGATCCGAGGGGCGGGTAGATCTCCTTCAGCACCTTGCCACCCTTGGCCACATAGGCATCACGGAACGAGCGAAGCACGTCACGGCCGCCGGCATAGTCCGACGCCGTGAGAACCATTTCCCTGGCGACGTTCGCGTACATCCATTCGCCCATCGGGTGGCACAGTTGCCATACCGACAACGAGGTGCGGAACATGTAGGGAATACGCTCCCAGGTGATCGGGTCGATACCGGCTCCCGAAACCACGAGGAAGGTCTTGGTCTGCTTCACGTAGTTCAGAAGCGCCATCGCCACGTTGCTGGCCTGCGGGCCGCAGATGAGGTCGACCTTGTCGTTGTCGACCAGCTTGCGTGCCTTTTGCAGACCCACTTGCGGATTGAACTGGTCGTCTTCGCGGATCAGTTCGATCTTGCGCCCGGCGATCGAGCCGCCGATGCTGTCGAAATACAGTTGCATGCCCATCCAGTTGGTTTCGGCCGAGGGGGCAACCACGCCACTGAACGCATTGAGAACGCCGATCCTGATCGGTGCTCGGGTTTGCGAGAGCACGGCTGGTGCCCTGAAGCCGGCAGCCAGCGTGCCGCTGGCCACCGCCGCATTGCGTAGAAACCGGCGTCGGGTTGCCGAGGTTGCACCCTGGGCGGCGGCAGCCTCGGCGGTGGCGAGGGTGGTATCGGCCTGGCCTGAGGCCATTGGCGCGCTGATCGTGTCTTCTTGCATGCGTGTCTCCTGGTTGTCGGCGGCTTCATGGGTTGCCGGCGATTGCAACACGCCCACTCCCGACCGCTCGAGAGTCCTTATTCTGCCCTGAACTTGCCGCTCAATCGACTTGCGCGCCCGATCGTTTCACCGCCTCCGACCAGATGCTGATCTGGCTTGCGATGAATCGGGCGAATTGTTCCGGACTTCCGCCCTGCGGGGTCACGCCCAGTCGGTCGAATGCGCTGCGCACGGCGGGCAGTGACAAGGTTCTCTGCAGTTCCTCGTGGAGACGACGCACCACGGCGGGCGGGGTACCCCGTGGGGCAAACAGGCCAAACCAGGAGATCACCTCGAAGCCCTCCAGTCCGAGTTCTGCTGCGCTGGGTACATGGGGTAACTGGGGCAGGCGACGTCGATCGGCCACTGCGAGGATGCGTACCCGGCCGCTTGCCAGATGCTGCTCGAGCGGCGCGAGTTGCTGGAACATGATCTGGAAACGGCCTGCAAGAAAATCGTTGGTGGCCGGGCCGATGTCCTTGTAGGGGATGTGGATGATGTCCACGCCGGTTGCCGTCTTGAACATCTCGCCGGCGATGTGCAGGGGTGTCGCGTTGCCCGAGGAACCGAAGTTCAGTCGCCCGGGCTGGGCGCGCGCGAGTTCGATCAGTTCACGCAGGTTGCGGGCTGGCACCGACGGGTGCACGGCCACCAGAAACGGTGCGGTGGTCGCAAGGCCGATGGGCTCGAAGTCGCGGACCGGGTCGTAGCGCAGGTTTGGGTACAGGCTGGGTCCGATCGCCATGGTCGAGGTGGCGCCCAGGAGCAGGGTGTAGCCATCGGCCGTCGCACGTGCGACCCCTTCGGCACCCAGGGTGCCCCCGGCGCCCACCCGGTTCTCGATCACCACTGTTTGCGCCAGACCCTCGCTCATCGCCTGCCCCATGATGCGGGCGAGCACGTCGGGCGGTCCCCCGGCGCCGAAGGGCACCACCAGCCTGATCGATCGCGTCGGCCAGTCGGTCATCGGCGAGGAGGATGCCTGGGGAGCTTGCATCGGCGGTGTCGACTGGCTCGATTGCGCTCGTGCCGGTCCGCTCGGGCACGCCAGCGCGATCTGGATCAACAAGGTCAGGGTGCAAGTGAAGAGGGCGGCATGCCGCGACTGACCCGCCGGGTCGCGGGTGCCGGTCATGCATCGAGGGCCTGTCGGGTAGCGCATGGCTCGGGTGTCTCCGTGTCGGCGACCCGTCGAACATCGGACGGGGCGCAGGACTCGAAACAGGTTAGCATTTCAGCCTCGCTGCCGGTCATGGCGCCCGGCGGTTGCTGGGGCGAGCCGACCTGTGTCCGGCTTGTCCTGTCCGGATGCACCTCTCGCCTGCTCATCTGCTCATGGATCACGATATCGCCCGAGCCCGACCCCTTTCGACGACGGGCGTAGGGGCTTCGCTACCGCGCAAGGAAGACCGCCGGTTTCTGGCCGGAGAGGGTGAATTCGTCGGCAACATCAAGCTACCCGGGATGCTGCATGTTGCCTTTGCCCGGTCTGCTGTTGCGCACGGCAGGGTTCTCGCGATCCACAAGCCGGCCGGTTTCGAAGGTGCGGTCTTCACGATGGCCGACCTCGAGGCAGGCAGCCCACCCGTAGGGCCGATTCGCGTGCTCTCGAGCCTGCCCGGTTTCAAGCCGTCGAGCCAGTGGCCGCTCGCCCGTGACAAGGTGCGTCAG
Source organism: Pseudomonadota bacterium (assembly GCA_947455195.1). Taxonomy (GTDB): domain Bacteria; phylum Pseudomonadota; class Gammaproteobacteria; order Burkholderiales; family SG8-39; genus CAIXPL01. The sequence goes on from CANGMI010000005.1 coordinate 301,618, forward strand.
GTCGGCGAGCCGATCGCGATGTGCGTGGCTGCCACTCGCGCCGAGGCCGAGGACATTGCCGATGCGGTCGTGGTCGACATCGAGGACCTGCCGGCTGTGGTTGACATGCTCCAGGCGCGTGATGCCCCCCCGGCTCTCGTGCACGAGGAGTGGGGCGACAACATCTTTCTCGAAACGCTCGTTGAAGGGGGGTTGAAGGGGGATGAGTTCGAGGCTCTGAAGGGCAGCGCTGCGGTCAAGGTTCACCGGCGCCTGCGCACGGCGCGCCAGTCGATGGCGCCGATGGAAGGGCGCGGTGTTGTATGTACCTGGAACACCCGGCTCGATCAGCTCGAGATGTACACCGCGGCTCAGATGCCGCACATCAATCGTGCCGGCCTGTCGGAGACCCTCGGTATCGATCAGGCGAGCATCCGCGTCATTGCCCCCGATGTGGGGGGCGGCTTCGGTTACAAGGGCATTCTGCTGCCCGAGGAGATCTGCCTCGCCTGGCTCACGCGGCATATCGGTCGTCCGGTGAAGTGGATCGAAGACCGCCGCGAGCAGCTCATCGCCAACACCAATTGCCGGGAACATCACTACGACATCACCGTGTATGCCGATGCGAGGGGGCGCCTTCTCGCCATCGATTGCGACTCGGTGATCGACTCGGGGGCCTATTCGTCCTATCCCTTCAGCGCCTGTCTCGAGGCGGCGCAGGTTGGCTCGATCCTGCCCGGCCCGTACAAGATGGAAGCTTTTCGCTGCCGCACCTGGTCAGTCTCGACCAACAAACCGCCCATCCTGCCCTACCGCGGCGTGGCCCGCGCAGGGGTCTGCTTTGCGATCGAGACCCTGATCGATGCCGCGGCGCTTGCTGCCGGCGTCGAACCGCACGAGGCTCGCCTTGCGAGTCTCATCGAACCCGACGAGATGCCCTACGACAACATCACCCGCAAGCATTTCGACTCGGGTGACTATCCGGAGGCCATCCGGCGTGCGATGGAGGCTATCGACCTGCCGGCATGGCGGGCGCGTCAGGGAACACCCGAGCCCGATGGTCGCCTCATTGGCGTCGGTCATGCCGTCTTCTGCGAACAGGCAGCCCACGGCACTTCGGTCTACTACGGCTGGGGCATTCCGATGGTGCCCGGCCATGAACAGTGCGGTGCGCGCATGACCCCCGATGGCAGGCTCGAACTGCGTATTGGCGCCCAGTCGCACGGGCAGAGCCTCGAGACCACCCTCGCGCAAGTCGCCAACGAAATCCTCGGCATCGACCCGGCCCATGTGCGCCTCGTGCATGGAGACACCGGGGTGACGCCGTACTCGACTGGCACCTGGGGTTCGCGCTCCATGGTGATGTCGGGCGGGGCCGTGGCCGAGGCCTGTACGCTGATGGTCGAGCGGGTTCGTGACATTGCGGCGCATCTCTTCCAGGTACCTCTGGACCAGGTCGTGCTCGCCCAGGGCCGCGTGAGCGATCGCGCCGGCGTCCAGAGCCTCACGCTCGCCGAACTGGCGCATGTCTGGTATCGCCAGCCACAACGATTGCCGCCCGGAGTGAACCCGGCTGGTCTCGAAGTGATCGGGGGGTACAAGGCGCGCGTCGATACCGGTACCTTCAGCTATGCCTGTCATGCGGTGGCGGTGGCCGTTGACCCGGGGACCGGCGCGGTGGAACTGCTCGATTACGTCATCGTCGAGGACGCCGGCACGCTGGTGAATCCGATGGTGGTCGATGGCCAGATCTATGGTGGCACTGCACAGGGTATCGGCACGGCGCTCTTCGAGGAGATGCGCTACGACAGTCAGGGGCAGCCATTGGCCTCGACACTGGCCGACTACATGCTGCCGGGCGCAACCGAAGTGCCTGCCCCGCGCATCATCCACATGGAAACACGGTCGCCCTACACGACCTTTGGCCAGAAGGGGATGGGCGAGGGTGGGGCGATTGCGCCCGGAGCGGCTATCGCGAACGCGGTCAATGATGCCTTGCGTCCGCTGGGTGCAGAACTGACCGAACTGCCGATGTCACCCCGGCGCGTGATGGCTGCCATCGCTGCTGCCGGTTCGGCTGCCGGCGCAGTAGCCGGGAGGGGCGCAGCATGAAGGCGCCGGCATTCGATTTCACGCAGGCGCAGAGCGTTCCCGACGCCGTTGCGCTTCTGGCTGACACGGCCCGGTTTACCAAGCCGCTGGCGGGTGGTCAGTCGCTCGGGCCGATGCTCAACTTGCGGGTCGCGTTTCCCGAGCACCTGATCGGTGTGCGTCAGATCGAGGCCTTGCGGCACGCCTTCATCGATCCGGCCAACGGTGAACTCGTGCTTGGTGCTGCGGTGCGCCACGCGCAGATCGAGGATGGTCTGATCCCCGATGTCACGCGGGGTCTGCTCGCCCACGTGGCGGCCAATATCGCCTACCGGGCGGTGCGCAATCGGGGTACGGTCGGTGGCAGCCTCGCCCATGCCGATCCGGCGGCTGACTGGGTCAATACCATGCCGCTCCTGGGGGCCCGTATCGTGGTGGCCGGCCCCGATGGCGAGCGCGAGATCGATGCGCGCACCTTCATGACCGGGCCGTTCACGACAGCGCTCGACGAACCGGAGTTGCTCGTGGCCGTGCGGGTGCCCGCATTGAGCGATGCAGCGCGCTGGGCCTACGTGAAGTTCTGCCGCAAACCGGGCGAATTTGCCGAAGCCGTGGGCGGGGTTCTGATCGACCGTCCTCGGGCCGTCGGGCGACTCCTCATCGGGGCGACTGACGGTGCCCCTGTGGTTCTCGAGGCACCGACCGAACTCCTGGCGGCTTCCTCGACCGACAGTCAGGTCGCAGAGCACTGGACCGATGATCGCTTGCGTGCCGCGATCAATGCTGCCGGCATCGGCCATGACCCCTATGTCGCCCAGTTGCACCTCACGATGGCCCGCCGGGCGATCGTTGCCGCGCTGGCCTGACCACTTATCCAGACGACGCTCCATGACCACCATCCGACTCACCGTCAACGGCCAACCCATCGAGGCCGAGGTTCAGCCACGAACTCATCTGGCCGACTTCCTGCGCGAACAGCAATTGCTCACCGGCACCAATCTGGGCTGTGAACACGGCATTTGCGGTGCATGCACGCTCGAAATCGATGGTGCACCGGCGCGATCCTGCATCACTTACGCCATCGATTGCGAAGGCGCCAGCATCCGAACCATCGAGGGGTTTGATGGCGACGCACCGATGGCTGCGCTTCGCGCCGCCTTTTCGACCGAGCACGCGCTCCAGTGCGGTTACTGCACGCCAGGCATGCTGGTGACCGCACGTGACATCGTGACCCGCTTGCCGGGTGCGCCTGAAGCACGCATCCGCAAGGAATTGTCGGGGAATCTGTGTCGCTGCACCGGTTATGCGGGTATTGTGCGGGCGATTCGTGCAGTCATGGCACAGTCCGGGACGCCATCTGGCCCGGGCCTTGCTTCAGTCCGACCTGTCGCCCCAACAGCCCCTTGAACGGCCGCTTTCCCATCCCTCTTGATCGCGCTACGGGTCTGCCTGGCGAGGTCGGATGCCTTTCGGTCGCGCGAGAGGCGGCGTCGAGATCTGCGCCGCTGTGGCCTTCTGCCTGTTTTTCAATTCCTCTACGGAGATCGTTTCCATGCGCCTTCTGAAACCTGCCTTGATTGCGGTCGCTGCCCTGGCCGCCCTGTCGCGGCCCGCGCTCGCCGACGACGTCATTCGCATTGGCGCGCCACTCGCGCTCACGGGCGGCCTGGCCGACGAGGGCAAGAAGCAGCAGATGGCCTACAGTCTGTGGCTGAAGCGCGTGAATGCCGCGGGCGGCATTGACGTGGCGGGCAAGAAGATGAAGGTCGAGATGATCGAAATCGATTATCAGACCGATGAGAAGCGCGCGCAGCAGATCGCCGAGCGCATGATTACCCAGGACAAGGTCGACTTCCTGACGGCACCGTTTGGCTCCGGCCATACCAAAGTGGTGGCCGGTGTGGCCGAGCGCTACGGCGTGCCGCTGATGGCCGCCGTGGCTTCGAGCGAGTCGGTCTTCAACCAGGGCTACAAGTTCCTTTTCGGCACCCTGGCACCGAATGGTGGCATCACCGAAAACATGGCCATCATGTTCTCCAAGGCGATCCCGGGCACGAAGAAGATAGCCATTCTGGGTCGGGAAGACGTGTTTCCGAAGTCGATGGCCGTCGAGATGAAGGCCTCGGCCGAGCGGGCAGGCCTTCAGGTGGTTTACAACGAGACCTATCCGGTCGGCACGCTCGATCACGCGACCGCGCTCTCGAAGATGAAGTCGACCCAGCCCGACTGGATCTACATCACCGGCTACAGCCAGGATCTCATCCTGGCCCGCAAGCAGATGGTCGATCTCAAGGTGACAGCACCGATCGTGACGATGCTCACCGGCCCCTCGTACCAGGAGTACATCAACGCCCTCGGCCCGATGGCCAACGGCGTGAGCAGTGCTTCGTGGTGGCACCAGTCGGCCAACTTCAAGTCAAACGATGTCTTTGGCTCGACCGACGTTTTCGTGAAGGATTTCGTAGGCACCTTCAAGGCTGACCCCGACTACGTCGGTGCTTCCTCGGCCGCTGCCCTCATCGCCCTGCAGAAGGCGATCGAGAAGGCGGGCACCACCGACAAGGCCAAGGTGCGTGATGCCCTGGCCAGCCTCGAGATCGTCACCTTCTACGGTCCCATCAAATTCGGTGCCAATGGCATGAACCAGGGCCGCGACCTGCCGATCATCCAGGTGCAGAACGGCAAGGTCGTGCCGCTCTACCCCGATCCCATCAAGCAGGGCACCCTGCAGGCTGTCCGCTGATCGTCTTCTCGGACTGACATCTCCGGTGCGGGGCCCCATCGGGCCTCGCGCCGGTTTGCGTTTCATCACTCCCGGACACCATGTTCCTCGATCCGCAGATTCTCGCCAACGGGTTGATGCTGGGCGCGCTCTATGCCTGTATCGCCGTCGGGTTTTCGCTCGTGTGGGGCGTCCTCAACGTCATCAACATGATGCATGGCTCGCTCATCATCCTGAGCGGGTACCTCACCTTCTTTGCCTGGTTGCACCTCAAGGTGAACCCTTTTCTGATGCTGCTGGTGGTCTCGCCGCTGCTCTTCGCCTTCGGCTACGCGCTGCAGTACGGCCTCATCAACCGGGTGGTCTCGAGGCCGGTGCTCACGACACTGACGCTCACCTTCGGCCTCGACATGATTCTGTACAACCTCATGAACGTGGTGTTCGAAGCGACGCCGCGTCGAATCACGCTTGATCTGGGCAGTCTGTCAATGGGTGATGTCGTGTTGCCCAACGATCGGCTCTTCGCCATGTTTCTCGCACTGGGGCTCACCCTGCTGCTCTTCTGGGTGATGCGCACTTCACGCGCGGGGCGGGCTATCGTCGCGGTGCGCATGGACCGCGACGCTGCAGCGCTCATGGGCATTCCGATTCGTCAGGTCTATGCCATGACCTTTGCCATCGGTGCGCTGATGGCCGGTGCCTGTGGGGTGCTCCTCGCAATTACCTTCCCGGTGACCACCAACATTTCCGGTCTTCTGCTCGGCAAGGCCTTCGTCGTGTGCGTGATCGGGGGCCTTGGCAGTGTGCCTGGCGCGCTGGTGGGTGGGCTTGCGCTGGGCCTCATCGAGAGTTACACCGGCACCTGGTGGGGACCGCAGACCGCGGTGCTTCTCGGCTTCGTCCTGATGATCGTGCTCCTCATGACCCGCCCCACCGGCCTTCTCGGAAAGGCAGGCTACGAATGAAATCGTCCATCTCATCAGTGCGGCGGCCGCGGCGACAGGGCCTTGTCTGGTTTGTTCCGCTCGCCATTGCGCTTGCGCTCGTGCCGCTCTTTTTCAACAACTACTACGCCCAGCAGGCCACCTTCGTGTGCATGTACGCGGCGCTCGCCCTCTCGTGGAACGTGATCGGCGGCTTCACGGGTTACCCGTCGTTTTCAACGGCAGCCTTTGTGGGTTTGGGCGCCTACGCGGGTGCCATCCTGCAGAACGCGGGCATGCCGATGATGTTGGCGTGGGTAGCTGCGACGGCAGTGACGGCGCTCTTTGCTGCGGTGCTGGGATACGCCATCCTGCGCATGAAAGGCCACTACTTCGCGATCGGATCGATTGCCATCGTCGAGTCGATGCGTCTGCTCGCCTCATCCTGGTCATCGCTCACCGGTGGTGGCGAAGGGCTCAATCTGCCGATCTTCCCGGGTGGGCCTGACCATGCCGGCCGCGTGTTCTTCTACGCGATGTTCGTGGTGATGATCGTTGCTGCGATGATGTCGCTCTGGCTCGATCGCAGTCGGCTCGGATTCGGCCTTCGCTGCGTGCAGCAGAACGAGGATGCGGCCGACATGGTGGGTGTCAACGTGAATGCGAGCAAGATCGCCGCCTTCGTGCTCTCGGCCCTCTTTTGCGGCACGACCGGTGCCATTTCCGCGTCGTGGGTGTCCTACATCTCGCCGCCTGACGCGTTCTCGATTCTCATGACGCTCAAGGTGCCGGTCATGGCTCTCCTCGGGGGCGCTGGGACCGTACTCGGGCCGGTGCTGGGCGCACTGGTCTTCGTGCTGGTCGAGCAGACGCTGATGTCCCGCTTCCTCGACTACAGTCAGGCCATGCTCGGTGTGATCATCGTGTTTCTCATCTTCTTCCTGCCGGGTGGCTTGCTGGGTGCAGGCCTGTTCGAGCGGCTCTCGGGCCGGTTGGCGCGTCTGCGGCGAGCATCGGCATGAGTCCGTTGCTGCGAGTCGAGGGCGTCAGCCGCTATTTCGGCGGCGTTGCTGCCGTCAACAAGGTGAGTTTCGAACTGGCGCCCGGAGAGATCGTCGGTCTCATCGGTCCCAATGGGGCGGGCAAGACGACTCTCGTGAATCTCGTGACGGGTGTCTTGCGCCCGAGCGCCGGCCGTGTCTGGTTCGAGGGAGCCGATGTCACTGCCCAACGCCCGTGGCAGGCGTCGCGGCGTGGCCTGGCTCGCACCTTTCAGATCGTGCAACCGTTTCCGCAGATGACCGTCCTCGAGAACGTGGCGGCGGGGGCCCTGTTTGGCGGCGGTGCGGCCAGTCGGCCTGAAGCTGAAGACGTCGCCATGGAGTTCCTCGAGTTCGTGGGCCTGGCGCCCCTGGCCGAGCGCAGCGCGATGTCGCTCACCTTGCCCTCGCGCAAGCGCCTGGAACTCGCCAAGTCGCTTGCGATGCGCCCCAAGGTGCTCCTGCTCGATGAGGTGAATGCCGGCCTGAACAGCGCTGAAATCGGTGCGGCCATCGAACTCATTCGCCAGATTGCGGCTCGTGGCGTCACCATCATGCTGATCGAGCATCTGATGAAGGTGGTGTTCTCGCTGTGCGATCGTCTGCTCGTGCTCCACCACGGTGAACTGATTGCGCAGGGTGATCCGCGTGCCGTGGCATCCGATCCGGCCGTCGTCAAGGCCTACCTGGGCAGCAAGTACGCGGCGCAGGAGCAGCAGGTGGGGGCAGGGCCGGTCGATGCCGCAGATCCTGTCGATACTCCGTCGGGGGGTGGTCATGACTGAACCCTTGATGCGCATTGCCGATCTCGTCTCGGGCTATGGCGATGTGCAGGTGCTCTGGGGCATGGAACTGTCGGTCCAGCCGGGTGAAATATGCTGCATCGTCGGGTCAAACGGGGCAGGCAAGTCGACCTTGCTCCGAACCATCTCGGGTCTGGTGGCGGCGCGCAGTGGCAGTGTGCGGTTTGCCGGTCAGGAACTGGCGGGCGCGACTCCGGCGGCCGTGCTCGAAGCGGGCATCGCGCATGTCCCTGAAGGCCGGCGTCTCTTTCGCGGTCTTACCGTGCGCGACAACCTGTTGCTGGGTGCCTACCACCGCACGAGCGCCAGTCGGTCTGACATCGAGGATGATCTCGAGCAGATCTACGGCTATTTCCCGATCCTGAAGGAGCGACGCAACCAGGACGCGACCACCCTTTCGGGTGGCGAGCAGCAGATGTGCGCCATCGGGCGCGGCATCATGTCGCGTCCGACCCTGCTCATGATCGACGAGTTGTCGCTCGGACTCGCGCCACTCGCGGTGGAGAAGCTGTGCGAGTCGCTGCGGGCGATCAATCGCAGTGGTTTGTCGATACTGGTCGTCGAACAGGATGTGCTCACCGCTTTCGAACTCGCCCAGCATGCCTTCGTGGTCGAGACCGGGCGGGTTACCCTGTCCGGGACGTGCGCCGAGCTGGCGCGCAATCCGCAGGTTCGTCAGGCCTACATGGGTATCTGAGCGTGCCAGGTCGTTTGAATCTTTCTTGCCTTCCCGGAGCTTTTACGATGCTCAACCGAATTCTGAATCGTCTTCTGTGCGCTCTTCTCGCAATCGGCCTGGTGCTCGTCGGCGCAGCGGCCCAAGCCCAGACCCCACGCGACATGAAACTCGTGCTCGACTGGACCTGGCAGGGGAACCATGCCTTCTTCACGCTGGCCGATGACAACGGACACTTTGGCCGCGAGGGTCTCAAGGTGAAGATCGATCGTGGATTCGGGTCGGGCGACACCATTGCCAAGGTGGCTGCGGGTACTTACGACATCGGCTTTGGTGATGTGAACCTGCTGGTGCCGTTCAACGCGAAGAACCCCGACAACAAGGTCATCTGCGTGATGATGCTGCTCGACGGCTCCCTCAACGCAATTGTCACGCGCACGTCGAGCGGCATTCGCTCGCCGAAGGATCTTGAAGGCCGCAAGATTGCCGCACCGGTCAACGACAACAGCCGTCTGCTGTTTCCGATCTTTGCCAAGGCCAACGGCGTCGACGAATCGAAGATCACCTGGCTCTCGGTGCAGCCCAATGTGCGAGATGGCCTGCTCGTGCGAGGCGAAACCGACGCGGTGGCCTCGCTCTACACCTCGACGCTGCTCGCGCTCGAGGCGCTGGGCATCTCGCGCAACGACCTGACCATGCTGCGCTACTCGGAATTTGGTGCCGACCTCTACGGCATGGGCCTGATGGTTTCCGAGAAGTTTCTCGACGCCAATCCCGAGGCGGTACGGGCCTTCCTGCGGGCCACCTTGCGTGGCACCCGAGATACCTTTGCCGACACACGCGCGGCCATCGCCTCATTGCGAAAGCGTGACTCGCTGCTCAGCGACGCCACCGAACTGACGCGGCTCGAGATGATTCGCGACCTCGCCGTGCTTACCCGCTCGGTGAAGGCCAACGGACTGTCAAGCGTCGAGCCGGCCCGCCTCGAACGCACGATCGGCTTTGTGGCGCAGTCGATGGGTGTGCCCAATCCTCCCGCGGCGCGCGATGTCTATCGCGGCGACTATCTGCCCCCCCTGGCTGACCGCCGGTTCTGATCTACGACAGATTCTGCGGGGTCATGCGCCCGACCTTCGAGGAGCGGGTGCGTGCCTCGCGGTCTGCCCCGCGGCTGATGGTCTTGACGACGCCTCCGAGTTCGTCGACCAGGATGTCGATCATGTCATCCATGGCGAGGATGCCGACGAGGCGACGTTCGCGGTCGAGGACCGGGAGCCGGCGTACGCCTCTGGAGCGCATCAGCCGGACCGCGTCGAAGATGTCGTCTCCCTCATGGGCCACGACGACGCGTGTGGTCATCACGTCGCCCACCAGAATGAGGTTGGGGTCAAGACCGACTGCGATCACCTCGACAATGAGGTCACGGTCGGTCACGATGCCGACGGGCGGATCGCCCGCCTGACGACCGTCGATGACGACCAGAGCGCCAACGTGGTGTTCGCGCATCAGGCGTGCTGCTTCCACCACCGTGGTCTGCGGCGTCGCGACGGTGACGATGCGACGGGCGCGTGCGCCGATGTTCATCAGGAACTCCTGCGGTTTCAGACACCGTCACGCTACTGGCTCCCCGATCGGCAGCGCTTGATGGTCATCAACGCGCGCGAGCGGGCGATAATGGCGACCTGCCGAGGAGGAGGTTTGTCATGAGTCGACGTGTTCCAGTGCTGATTGCGGGCGGCGGGCCGGTGGGTCTGTGCCTCGCTCTCGATCTGGCCTGGCGTGGTATCGAGTCGATACTGCTCGAGAAGACCGATGGGGTCATTCATCACCCCAAGACCGCCGCGCTCACCTATCGCACGATGGAATTCTGCCGGCGTTGGGGTATCGCCGAACGTATCCGTCATTGCGGATTTCCGCGTGATTACGGACTGAGCATGGTCTTTGCCACGAGCATGACCGGCCATCCGCTCACCGTGCTGCCTTACCCCAGCCTCGATGGCGAGCCGTTCCTGCATCAGACGCCGGAACGCAAGCAGCGCGCGCCACAGATACTCTTTGACCCGATCCTCGTCGAATGCGTACGTGAGTACCCCGAGGTCGACATCCGTCGGCATAGCGAACTCGTTGCCCACCGCCAGGATGGCACTGGCGTCAGTGCGACCGTTCGTGATCCGCGGACCGGTGCCGAGGAAACAATCGAGGCCGACTATCTCGTTGCCTGTGACGGGGCCGGTAGTGGTATCCGGCGAGCCCTCGGCATCGAGATGCGCGGCACGCCTGCCCTTGACTACTCGGTTGCGATCTTCGTGCGCATTCCGGGGCTGCGTTCACGACACGGCTTTGGCGATGCCGAGCGGTATATCTTCGTGGGCGAGAAGGGTACCTGGGGCAATCTGACGGTGGTCGATGGCGATGCACGCTGGCGACTGACCGTGCTCGGGTTTCGCAGCCGTGACGAGATCGAAGGCATCGACGCGTCGGCCTGGGTGCGCCGCTGCCTCGGGCGCGATGACATTGCCTTCGAGATCATCGACGTACAACCATGGCGGCGCAGTCGTCTGGTTGCAGAACGCTATGCCGAGGGGCGTGTGTTCCTGGCCGGTGATTCAGCCCACACCATGTCACCGACCGGAGGCTTCGGTTTCAATACCGGCCTGGGTGATGCGGTTGACCTGGGGTGGAAACTGGAAGGTGCCCTGCGCGGCTGGGCCGGGCCCGCGCTGCTCGCGAGCTACGACGTCGAGCGTCGTCCTGTCGGCCAGCGCAACGTCGACGCGGCGGCCGAAAACTACTTCAAGCTGGTGGGTGCGCCTGATTGCTCGCGCATTCTCGAGGAGGGCGCCACGGGTGATGCCGAGCGCGCGCTCATCGGTCGCCAGATGGAGGCGCAGACCCGCACCGAGTGGGAGAACCTGGGCGTCGTGCTGGGTTACCGCTATGCCGATTCGCCCGTGATCGTGCCCGATGGCACGCCCGAGCCCGCGGATGAACGCTCGGTCTATCTGCCGACCGCACGCCCCGGACACCGGGCTCCCCACGCATGGCTGCCCGACGGTCGCTCGACACTCGATCTCTATGGACGCCATTTCGTGCTGCTTCGCCTTGATGCCACGGTTGATGCAGGGCCGCTCGAGGCGGCGGCGGCTGCCCGCGGGGTACCGCTCGAGCGGGTCGATATCGACTCACCAATGGTGGCGGCGCTGCACGAACGCGCGCTGGTGCTCGTGCGGCCCGACGGCCACGTTGCCTGGCGCGGTGACGGTGTGCCGGCCGACCCGATGGCGGTCATCGACCGGGTACGCGGTGCACTCGCAGCGAACGGCTGAATCGCCGGCTACTCATCTTTCATCCTGTCGACGAGGGCTTTCATGTCATCGGATCGTTTCCTGCTTGCGGGTGTCATGGGCTGGCCTGTCATGCACTCGCGTTCGCCCATGCTGCATGGTTACTGGCTGCGCGAGTACGGCCTCAAGGGCGCCTATCTGCCGCTCGCCGTGCAACCCGAGGGGCTGCCCGCTGCGCTGCGGTCCTTGAAGCCGCTCGGATTTGCGGGCTGCAACCTCACGATTCCACACAAGCAGCACGCGATGAGTCTGGTCGACGAAGTCGACGAGGTGGGACGACGCATCGGCGCAATCAGTTGCGTCGTCGTGCGGCCCGATGGCTCTCTGGCGGGCAGCAACAACGATTGCTATGGATTCATCGAACACCTGCGCCAGAGCGCACCCGACTGGCGCGCCGACGCGGGGCCCGCCGTCGTGCTCGGCGCAGGCGGCGGATCGCGCGCAATCTGTTACGCGCTTGCGCAGGCTGGCGTGCCCGAGGTTCGATTGCTCAATCGCACGCTTGAGAGAGCCAGCGCGCTCGCGACCGAATTCGGATCACCGCTGCGGGCGCTGCCCTGGGAGCAGCGCGCCGATGCCATGGAGGGGGCGATGCTGGTGGTGAACACGACCAGCCTCGGGATGGTGGGGCAGGCATCGCTCGACCTGTCGCTCGAGCGTCTGCCCTTGCAGGCGATTGCCTATGACATCGTCTACACGCCGCTGATGACCCCATTTCTTTCGGCAGCACGCGCAAGGGGCAATCGCATCATCGATGGTCTGGGCATGTTGCTGCACCAGGCCGTGCCGGCGTGGCGTGCCTGGTTCGGCATCGAAACTCGGGTGACCCCCCAGTTGCGAGCCCTGCTCGAGGCGTCGCTCTGACCCACCCCCGCCCAGAACCCTGTCAGGGGTCTGGGCGTCCTCGGGATCGCTCAGCGCAGCTTGGCCTGGAAGTGGTCCCAGGTGCGCTTGAAGAGCGAGGGTGTCCAGAGCTTTTCCCGGCACAGGGCCAGCTCTTCGCCGTTGAAGGCATATGGCGTGCCGATCTGCATCGCCATGTACTGGCGGTAGGCGTTTTCCTCGAGGTAGTTCGCAAGAACGAAGGCCTCGGTGATGTCGCGCCCCACGGTCACGGCACCGTGCGACTTCATCATCGCGGCCGGCCGATCGCCCAGGGTTGCCGCCAGGCGGTCGGCCATCGGCCGGTTGTTGATCGAGTTCGGTGAGTCGAGCACGGGCACCGGATAGAGCAGCGACCCTTGCGCGTAGACAGGCTGGTAGGTGCTTCCGGTCATCGTGAGGAAGGTCGACCACTTCGGATGCGCATGGACGACCGCTCGCACCTCGGGGCGCGCTCGGTACACGCCGCAGTGAAGATGGAATTCCAGCGGCGGATTGGCACGCCCCTGGAGCAGCTTGCCTTCCATGTCGATGGTGCAGATGTCATCGACGGTGAGCGCACTGCGCTGGCACGAGCCGATATTGATGAGCACATTGCCATCGTCGAGCCGGATGCTGCAGTGGCCGTTGTAGTCGATGATGTCGGACTGCTCGAGCATGCGAATGCAGTCGACCAGTTGCTGCTTGAGCGCCATGATGTCCATGTCCACGCGCGACTCTCCGGTTACCAGCTCGTCTCGACACGAACCTGTTCGCGCCACAGGGCCCAGCCGCGCAGGCACGCGCCGGCATTGTTGATGCTGTCGGCGAGACGACCCTCCTCGGCATCGAGTGCGGCGATGGTGGGGGGCGATCCTGCACTTGCGGTGGCAAACGGGCTCGCTGCGAGGGCGATCGACCAGTGCTGGATGCGCGCGTTCACTTCGGTGTAGACGGCGCGGAAGACGGCCAGTTGCAGCGACGTGCCGCAACTGACGCTGCCATGGGCGCGCATCAGCACGGTGTCGCTGCCGGCCATCGAATCCACCAGTGCCACGCCTTTGGTGGTGTTGCCCACCAGCATGTCGGTGGCACCGAACTTGTGCGCGATGTCGAACACGGGAACGCCCGCGGCGAGGAACGCCGCGTTGTGGAACATGGCACGCATCGGCACGTTGACGAGGCTGAACGGAATGACGGACGGCGAGTGGCTGTGAACGACCGACATCACCTCGGGGCGTGCACGGTAGATTTCCCCGTGGATGTAGCGTTCGAGAAAGCTGCCGCGGCCACCGGCATTGCAGGGGCGGCTGTCCAGGTCGTATTCGATGATGTCGGCCGGGGTCACTGACGCCGGCGCGATCGAGCGCGCCATCAACCAGCGGTCGGGTGCTTCGGGGTGACGCATCGAGACATGACCAAACGCATCGACGACACCGTGCGCGGCGAGGATGCGACTGGCTGCCGCCAGATCGGCGATGAGGGCCGGGTCGACCGCACCACCCGAGGGCGGGACGTAGCCGCCACTGCCGCCATCGGAGGGAGGCCAGCCGGCAGTGGCCATCGGGGTCGGACGATTTGCGTAGATCATGGTTGGCTCCAGTTCATTGAAGTGGCCGAAAGCGTTGACGGTGATGTCGGCGTTGCGCCTGGTGCTGCAGGCGTGTCGTGTTGTTTCGCTTCGCCTCGGGTCGTGTCATTTCGACTCGTATCGTGGGGGCCGTCAGACCACGACAGGCGTCATGATCCCCGACGGAAAGATCTCCTCGGGCGTGAACCGACGGTGCGCTATGCCCTGCTGCCAGGTGTAGAGCGCCATCTGCTCCCAGGTCGGACGGTTGGCTTCGATACCGAACGGGAATGGATCGCCGCCAAACTGGTCGCGCATGCGTCGCGCATAGATCGGCAGCCAGGCGAGCGGATAGCGCGATACGGCCGGGTCGAGCAGTCGCTCGACGCTGCGGCGTTTCGATTCCAGAAAGGCATCGTAGAGGCTGCGTGCGACCCACGGATGCGATTCGACGATCGAGCGCTTCATCGCGATGATGTGCATGATCGGCCAGACGTGAGTGCGTGCGTAGTAGGCCTCTTCCATTTCGAGGTGCTCCGGGAAAAGGCGTACCACATCGGGGTGGCCTTGCAGGAAGCAATCGGGTGGGCGGGCGATGATTGCACAGTCGATGTCGCCGGCCGCCAGCATGTCGCTGATCGATCGGTCGGCGACGCGGGTCAGACGAACGCCGACTGGCAGGTTGAGTTCCACCTTCTCGGCTCGGCCCGGCGTGTTGACCCCAGCCTGCACCCATTCGACCGCGTCGAGATGAACATCCATCTCGTTGTGCAGCCAGCCCCGCATGTAGACCGCGGCCGAATGCGCCCATTCCGGCGAGGCCACTCGGCGACCGCGCAGGTCGGCCGCATTGCGGATCCCGCTGCGCCGGTTGACGTAGAACGAACTGAACCGGAAGAGCCGCGAACACACCACCGGCAGGCCTACGATGTCGCTGTCATCGCGGGTGACCTGGGCCGAGAACTTGGCGAACGACAGTTCCGACACGTCGAATTCGCGGTTGGCCGTGAAGCGCGCAAAGCATTCGTGATGACTCAGGAGCAACCAGTTGGGATCGATGCCCTGGGCACGCACCACCCCCGACCTGAAGTCACGGAAGTGGTCGTAGTCGGTCGTGGCGATGGAAAGTGGCAGCAGTGACATGCGTGTCCCGGATGGAAGGACGAGTGATGCGTGGCTGAGAATGCCCCGGAGCGTGATGATACCGTCATCGAGTTGGCACCTTTGGTTAGAATCCATCTGATAGAAAGGCGCAGACAGACAGGCGCAGGAGACACAATTCATGGCTGCTGCCGACCATCGGCAACGCGCGCAAGGGGGCTCGATTCGCACTGACAGACCGGGAGCGGTTGGCCTGGCGGGGCGCTCGCGCGAACCCGGCAGGCGACCCCTCGGCCGTCTCGCGGGCATGCTTGCCGCGTTGCTGCTCGCGCTTGGGAGCGGGATGCCCGCGATGGCACAGACAGCAGGGGCGTTCCCGTCGCGGGTCGTGACACTGGTGGTGCCGTTCACGGCGGGGAGCGGCAGCGACATTCTGGCGCGCATTCTGGGGCCCCTGCTTGCCGAGCGCTGGGGGCGTCCGGTGGTGGTCGACAATCGCGCCGGAGCCAGCGGCAATATCGGTGCCGACTTCGTGGCGAAGGCGCCGCCCGATGGCCATACGCTGCTCATGGCCATCAACACGATGACGATGGCGGCCAACCTGTACCGCAACCTGCCGTTCGATCCGCTGGCCGATTTCGAGCCCGTTGGTCGCCTCGCGACCGGCGGTTACATGCTGGTCGCGCATCCGGGTGTCTCGGCGACTGACTTGCGGGCCTTTCTGGCCATGGTGCGGGCCGCGCCTGGGCGGTCGAACTACGCTTCACCCGGGGTGGGTACGCCTCATCACCTCGCGATGGAACTGTTCAAGCTCCGAGGCGGGTTTGATGTCGTGCACGTTCCCTACAAAGGCCTGGCTGGCGCCGTCACCGATCTCCTGGGCGGGCAGGTGCAGGTCATGTTCGCCAGCGTGCACTCGGTGCTGCCCCATGTGCAGGCAGGACGTCTGCGGCCGCTGGCCATCACCGGGGAGCAGCGCAGTGCGCTCGTACCTGCCGTCGGCACGTTCCGTGAACAGGGCTTCGATACCATGGATTCGATCGACTCCTGGTATGCGGTGATTGCCCCTGCACGTACCTCGACAGCGCTGGTTGCCCGCCTCAACAGTGACTTTGCCGCCGTGATTGGCCAACCCAGCGTGCGTGAACAGTTGAAGGGGCAGGGGCTGGTGGTGGCAACCAACAGTCCGGAGGCCATGAAGGCGCTCCTGCGCGATGACCTGGTTCGCTGGGGGCGTGTCGTCACGGAGGCCCGCATCAGCGCTGAATGAGTCATCCGGTCAGTCATCGGCCAGGCCGCGGTTGTAATCAAACAGGTGTGCGAGCCCGGGACGGGTGATGCACGGAGGAGACGTTCGATGAACGCTGGTACGCGAGGTTTCATGCGGGTTTCCACACCGGAGTCCATGCGGAGCCAGGGTGCTTCTGGCTTGCACCAGAAGGGGACCGGTTCGCGCCGATCGGGGCGCGCCATCGCATGGGCTGTCGCAAGACTGTGCGTCCTCGCCACGCTGGGTGCGATGGCGGCTTGTGCGCAGGCTCAGGAGCGCGAGTGGGCACCGATGCGTGCGATGCGGCTGGTCGTGCCACAGGCCGCAGGCGGCGGCGCTGACGCCATCGGCCGTATCATCGCCGGTGGCCTGGCCGAGCGACTCGGGAATCCGGTGGTGGTCGAGGATCACCCGGGTGCCAATGGCAATCTGGGCGTGGAGGTCATGATGCGCGCGCCTGCCGACGGGCACACGCTGCTGCTGGCCTACACGTCGCTCGTTGCACTGAACCCTGCGGTGTACAGCAAGGTGTCCTACGATCCTGTACGGGATTTCACCGCCCTTGGCATGGTCTGCGACATGGCCATGGTGTTCGTCGCGAGTGCATCGGTGGCTGCCAGTTCGGTGCCCGAATTCATTGCCGCGGCCAAGGCGCAGCCGTCCCTCTACTTCGCGGCTTCGAGCGGCAATGGCGCGTTCTCCCACCTTCTGATCGAGATGTTCAATGCCCGTACTGGCGCCCAGCTCACGCACGTCCCCTACAAGGGGGAGGGGCCTGCAATGCAGGACCTCATCGGTGACCGGTCGCGCCTCGTGCTCTTCAGCACGGCGGCGTCTGCCGTCGCGCAGGTGCGCGGCGGGCGCGTGAAGGGGCTGGGTGTCACCGGGGCCCGCCGCTCCGATCAGTTGCCGGGTCTTGCGACGTTTCAGGAGCAGGGCGTGAGTGACATCAACGAAAGCTTCTGGTATGGCCTTGTCGTACCGGCGGCCACACCCGCAGCGGCCGCCGCCGTGCTGGAACGAGAACTGGCGGCAGCCGGGAATTCGCCGGGCTTTCGCCAGGCTCTCGCGCGCCTGGGCTGTACGCCTTTCTCGACCACCGGAGCGTCGCTCGCGGCGCGCATCAGCACCGATCTTGCCAAGTATTCGGCCATTGCACGTTCAGTCGGGATGCGGATCGACTGAGACGGTCAGAGCCGATCGAGTACGCCGCGCAGAAAGTCCACCTTGCTGGTCGGGCCGCGGCCGTCACCGTGCCCTGGCGCGTGCAGGCCCTCCGACTCGAGGGCGTGCTCGACCCTGAACTGTGCGTAGAGCGCGTCGTAGAAGACGAGACTGTCGCGAATGATGATCGCGTCGTCGCGCCGGGCAAGAAGCATTCCTTCGGCGATCGCGAGGAGGCCGACCGCGATCTGGCCCAGCCGGTCGTCCGGGCCCGGGCGGTAGCCATGAAGCACGTGATTGACCCCGGCGGTTACCACCGCCTCCATCGTGGAGAGCGCGGGGTCGGCCAGCCGGAAGCCCTGGCGCAGTTTGGCAAATGTGGTGCCATTTGCGTCGTGGGGCCCGTATTCGGCGCCCGGAAGTGCAAAGGCGACGGCATCGGTTGGCCGTCTCCATTCCTCGCCCCAAGGTACGAAGCAGAACTGCGCATCCGGATCGATGAAGCGCACGATCAGCCAGGGCGATGCCACACGATCCAGATGGACATATGCTCGAGTGACCCATTGCATGACTGCGCGCTCCTTCAGTCGTTCGTGCCCCCGGGGGCGATCAACAGGCATCGTAGCAGGGCCTCGACCAGACGGGCGGTGCGCCCGTCGGGGTCACGCCTGGGGTTGTATTCGGTGATTTCCAGTGCCACGAGGGATGAACGGGCGGGCGACAGGCACGCCGGGACGTCACCGATCGGGGCCCGGAGCGAGGGCATCGCCTCTGGCGCGATCGATGCAAGGGCATCGAGCAGTTCACCGCGTCCGAGTCCATCCGCGACCGGGGTATTCACGCCCGGTGCCGCGTCCGGGTCGATCGCGTCGACATCGAGCGTGATGCCCCATCCTGTCGTTGATCTCCGGACATGCTGCACGGCCTCGGCCAGTACCACGGCGAGTGTTCGCTCGCGTATCTGCGCGCGCGTGTAGACACGGACCCCCAGGCGCGCAAGCCGATCGGCTTCCTCGGGTTCGAAACTGCGCACGCCCACCACGGCAACCTGGAGGGGGTCGAGCGTGGCCGGCTGTGCGAGCAGTCTCGCGTCGCCCTCGCCAAGCAGCGCCGCGAGTGGCATGCCGTGCAGGGCGCCGCTCCGGCTGCTCTGGGGTGTGTGGGCATCCATGTGAGCATCGATCCAGAGCAGGCCCAGACTTGCAGCTCGTCTCGCTCCCCCACCGCCCCGGGCCCCGGCGCTTTCCCGGCTTCGCAGGGCACGGACCACGCCGCGCCAGGTGCCAATGGCGCTCGAATGGTCGCCCGAAATCACCACCGGCAGGGTGTGTGGATCGCGCATTGTCCGGACGACCGCCCGTTCGATGCGTTCGCACAGGTCTGCGAGGGCTCCGGTATCTCGACCCTGGGGCATCCCCTGCGCCTCGATCACGGTCATCCCCGGCGTACGTCGATCAGGCGGCCAGCGCTCGAAGAGGCCCATGTCCGCAAGGCGCGAGGGTGCGAGGCGCGAACCCGCCACCGGGGCTCCGAGGTCGCTTGCCACCGCGATGAAGCTGGCATTTTTCAGAGGGGGACCCCTGCGGGGCTGAATGTCATGGAAGGCATGGGCGCAACTCCTCGAGGTCAACGATGAACAGTCCCGATCACGTTCTGAATCGGCGACCTTTCCGGTAACATCCCTGCCACGCAAGGGCGGTCGTCAGAACCGTCAGGTTAGAGGAGATGCGCATGACGACGTTGACCGCCATTCAGTGTTTGCCACGCAGTTCGATGCGGGCGCGCCTGCCCCTTGCCTGCCTGAGCTTGCTCGCCGTGGCGATGATGGCCGGGCCGGGCAGTGCCGCTGCCCAGGCACCCGATCGCATCCGGCTCGGTGTCATTGTCGGTGCCAGCGGTCCGTTCAACGTGCCGGCTGCCGAGCAGAAGCGCGGTGTCGAGATTGCCATCGATCATCTGGGCGGCAAGCTCGGGGGTATCCCGGTCGACGTGGTGTCCGGTGACTCGCGGGGCAACCCGGGCGCAACGGTGCAGGAAATCTCCCGTCTGATCGAAAAGGACCGGGTCGACATCATCACCGGGCTTACCGCCTCCAACGAGATCGTGGCAGCCATCAAGCCGATCAGCGATGCCCGGGTCTTCTTCTTCGGGATGAACGGCGGACCGGCGTCGATTGCGGGCGAGGGGTGCAGTCCCTGGTACTTCAACGTGTCGTTCCAGAACGCGCAGATCACCAACGGCATCGGTGCCTTCATGTCCCAGCGTGGCGTGAAGAAACTGTACGTCATCGGCATGGATTACGAGGCGGGTCACGAACACACCGAGGCGGCCCGCAAGGGCTTTGTCGGCGAACTGGTCGGGCAGACCTATACGCCACTCACGCAACTTGACTTCGCGGCCGATATCGCCCGGATCAGGGCCTCGGGCGCCGATGCGGTGTTTGCCTTTTACCCGGGTGGGCCCGGCATCACCTTCGTACGCCAGTGGGCGCAGGCTGGCATGACGGGCAAGGTGGCGCTCTACTCCAACATTGCATTGTCCGAGCCCACGGTATTCCAGGCGCAGGGCAAGGCGGCGCTGGGCACGATCGTCACCGGCAACTACTCGGCCGAAATCGACAATCCGCGCAATCGCCGCTTCGTCCAGGACTTCCGGGCGAAATTCGGGCGCGATCCAGCCAGTTTCGCCGGACTGGCTTACGACACCCTGATGCTGATCGATGCGGCCGTGCGCGAGGCGCGAGGCAACATCCGCGATGCCGCGGTGTTTCGAGCAGCCACCGAGCGGGTGAGTTTCGACAGCATCCGGGGCCCGTTTCGCTTCAATACCAATCATCAGCCGATCCAGAACAACTACGTCTTCGAAGTCGACCAGCGTGCTGACGCAAGTCTTTATCTGAAACGCGTGGGTGTTGCCGCCCAGAGCGCGCCTGATGAATTCGCCTCGAAGTGCTCGATGAAGTGACGTCCTACCCGATCAGCTGACGAATCCGACAAGGAGATTGTTCGATGCATCCGATGGTTCGCAGGTCCGCATTCGCAATGCGGGTTGCAACGGTCCCTGCAGCATGCCCGGCCCGATCGGCCATCAAGGCGAGCGTCGCAGCAGCGTTCACGGCCATACTGGTGGTGAGTACGGCGCTGGGCGTTGCCGGCACCGCCCGGGCGCAGGCACCGGCCAGCATTCGCCTCGGATTCATCGCCGCCATGAGCGGTCCGCTCAGCGTGGTCGGGGCCGAGCAGAAGCGTGGTTTCGATCTGGCGCTCGATCACCTCGGTGGCAAGCTCGGCGGGATCCCTTTCGAGGTGATTCAGGGCGATTCGAAGGCCAACCCCACGGCCACCGTGCAGGAACTGTCGCGGCTGATCGACAAGGATCGAGTCGACATCATCACGGGTCTGTCGACTTCCAACGAGCTCGTCGCCGCGATCAAGCCGATCAGCGACGCCAGGCTCTTCTTCATCGGCATGAACGGTGGCCCAGCCGTTCTGGCGGGCGAGCAATGCAGTCCGTGGTACTTCAATGCCTCGTTCCAGAACGGACAACTCACGGCTGGAATGGGCGCCTACATGGCCAAGGCCGGTGTGAAAAAGCTCTACCTGATGGGCATGGATTACGAGGCCGGGCACGAGCACACCGAGGCGGCGAAGAAGGGGTTTACCGGCGAAGTGGTGGCGCACGCCTTCACCCCGATTCCTCAGGTCGATTTCGCAGCCGACATTGCCCGTATTCGTGCCTCGGGTGCCGACGGAGTCTTTGCCTTCTACCCGGGGGCGCCAGGCATCGCCTTCGTGCGCCAGTGGAACCAGGCCGGGCTCAACGGCAAGATCGCACTGTTTTCCAATATTGCACTGTCCGAGCCGACGGTCTTCCAGGCGCAGGGCAAGACGGCGCTGGGCATCGTCGTGTCGGCCAATTACTTCGCTGGCATCGACAATCCGCGCAACCGCCGCTTCGTGCAGGACTTTCGTGCGAAGTTCGGTCGTGACCCGGCCAGTTACGCGGGGCTCGCCTATGACAGCATGATGCTGATCGATGCGGCGGTCCGCGAAGTGAAGGGCAATATCCGTGACCAGACTGCATTCCGCGCGGCGCTGCGGCATGCCAATTTCGAGAGCGTGCG
Source organism: Pseudomonadota bacterium (assembly GCA_947455195.1). Taxonomy (GTDB): domain Bacteria; phylum Pseudomonadota; class Gammaproteobacteria; order Burkholderiales; family SG8-39; genus CAIXPL01. The sequence continues at coordinate 323,285 of CANGMI010000005.1, forward strand.
CGGGCCGTTCCGGTTCAACGCCAACCAGCAGCCGATTCAGAACACCTATGTCACGCAGGTCGATCAGCGTCCGGACGGCAGTCTGTGGCTGCGTCAACTGTCGGTGGCTGCCGAGAACGCGCCTGATGAATTCGCGTCGCGCTGTTCGATGAAATGATGGCGACGGCAACGTGACCGCAGGCCTCGTTCTCGAGCAGGCCTTCAACGGCCTGCAGTTCGGCATGGTCCTCTTCCTGATGGCCGTGGGGGTGACGCTCGCCTTCGGCGTCATGAACCTGATCAATCTGGCGCATGGCTCGATGCTGATGCTCGGGGCATACTTCATCGCCGCCGCCGCACAGAAGATCACGGCCTATCCGCTTGCCTTCGTGGCGGCTCTGATGCTTACCGCGGTTGCTGCGGTGCTGCTGGAGGTGGTGGTGATGCGCCCGCTCTACCGCATGGGGCATCTGGATCAGGTCCTGGCCACTTTCGGGGTAAGCATTGCGGTCAACGAAGCGGTCATCATGGTGTGGGGCCGGGAGGCCATGTTCGTGGCGCCACCCGACTGGCTCGATGGCACCGTGGCGCTCACCGAGACGATCAGCTATCCGCTCTACCGTCTTGCCATCACGGCCGTGGCGGCACTGGCGGGCCTCGCCCTGTGGCTGCTGCTTGCGCGCACCCGCCTCGGGATGCGAATCAGGGCGGGTGCTGAAAATGGCGATATCGTCGGTGCACTCGGTGTCAATGTACGTCTGCTCTTCATCGGCGTCTTCGTGATCAGTTCACTCCTCGCGGCGTTGGGTGGGGTCATGCTCGGCCCGCTCATCGCGGTGCAGTCGGGCATGGGCGACCCCCTGCTCATCCTTGCACTGGCGGTCGTGGTGATCGGTGGTGTGGGCTCGCTCAAGGGAGCGCTGGTGGCCTCCCTGGCCGTGGGCCTCATCGACACCTTCGGCCGCATGATCTGGCCGCAGTGGCTGGGTGATGTCGTTGGCAATATCGTTGCCAACGCCTCGGTCTACATTCTGATGGCGCTAGTAATTGCGGTGCGCCCGAGCGGACTTTATGGCAATCATGCGGCCTGACGCTTCCGGTCACTCACGCAGGCTGGCCGTGCTGCTTGGCCTGCTGCTCGCTGTTGCCCTGATCGTGCCGTTGCTGGGGCAGCCCTATTACACCCGGCTCGTGGCCCGGATGGCGATCTTCGGCATCGCGGCGCTGAGCCTTGATCTTCTCGTCGGTTATGCCGGGCTGGTCAGCTTTGGCCATGCTGCCTTTTTCGGCATCGGGGTCTACTGTGCCGGCCTGTTGCCGATGATGGGCGTGCAGCAGGTATGGGTCATCGTTCCCGTAGCCATGCTCGTCGCTGCCTTGTATGGCGCCTTGAGCGGGCTCATTTCGCTGCGCGCGAGTGGTTTGTATTTCATCTTCATCACGCTCGCCTTTGCGGAGATTGTTTTCTACATCGCGCAGGGCTTGCGCATGCTCGGTGGCGATGATGGCTTTCGACTGCCCGCGCCGACCCTGCTGCCGGGCGGGGCAAGTCTTGCCAATCCGGTGGTCCTCGCCTACACGATGCTGGCAGCCCTGGTGCTGGCGGTCTGGGTTGCCCGGCGTTTGAGCGAGTCGCATTTTGGCCAGGTCGTGGTGGCTGCGCGCGACAACGAAACGCGGCTTCGGGCCATGGGGCTTTCGCCCTATCCCTACCGACTGGCGCTCTACATGATTGCCTCGGCGCTGTGTGCCCTGGCCGGCGTTGGCTTTGCCAACCTGGTCGAATATGCGTCCCCGGCCAGCATGTCCTGGGTGGTGTCGGGCGAATTTCTCTTCATGGTCATTCTGGGTTCGGCGGCAACCATCGTCGGCCCGGTGCTCGGCGCCGTGGTCTTCGTCGGGCTCGAGCAGTTGCTCTCGGCCGTGACCGAGCACTGGCTTTTCTGGCTGGGCATCGTTCTCGTCTTGCGCGTGCTGTTGTTGCGCCAGGGCATCCACGGACTGCTGGCAGGCGGGGGGCAGCGATGAGCATGCAGGCCCTTGATCAGAGCGAAGCAGTGCAGACCGGTGCTTACGATCGATCTGGCGAGGCGCCGTTGCTCGAGGTACGCAATCTCGTCAAGCGCTTCGGGGCCCTGGTGGTCACCGATCAGGTCAGCCTGTCGGTGCGCCCGGGTGAACTGCATGCGCTCATCGGGCCCAACGGTGCGGGCAAGTCCTGTCTCATCGGACAGATCACGGGCGAACTGCGCCCCGATGCTGGCGAGGTCCATTTTCGCGGTGAACGGGTCGATGCGCTTGCCGTACCGGAGCGGGCACGCCGTGGTCTGGCGCGCGCCTATCAGGTGCCGCGCCTCTTTGGTTCGCTCACGCCCGAGGCCAACGCAGCCGTGGCCGAGATATCGCGCCAGCGCTCGGGGTTCCGCTTCTGGCGACGCGCGTCGACCGATCGGGCGCTTGCCATCGCAGCCCGAGCGGCACTCGATCGGGTGGGGCTCGGCAGGGTCGATGCGCCTGACCCGGCGGGCCGACATCACCCGCGGCCTGCCGGTCTGCTTGCTCATGGCGACAAGCGGTTGCTCGAACTCGCCATGGGTTTTGCGAGCGAACCGGCCATGCTCCTCCTTGACGAGCCACTCGCCGGTCTGGGGCCGGCCGACAGTGCAGCGATGGTGTCGCTGTTGCGTTCGCTCAAGGGGCGCTACGGCATCCTCCTGGTCGAGCATGATGTCGAAGCGGTGTTCGCCCTTGCCGATCGCATCTCGGTGCTCGTCGGTGGTCGGCTGATCGCCTCCGGTCCTGCCGCCCTGATCCGCACCGATCCTCGGGTGCGAACGGCCTATCTCGGGGAGGATGCCTGATGTCACGGCCACTGCTCCAGGTCACGGGCCTCGAAGCCGGCTACGGCAGTGCCCAGGTGCTTTTCGGTGTCGATCTTGCCGTGGGCGAGGGCGAAGTGGTGGCGCTGATGGGGCGCAACGGCATGGGCAAGACCACCTTCATTCGAAGTCTGGTGGGGTTGGCCCAGCGCATGGCGGGTCGGATCGAATTCGCAGGTGTCGACGTAACCCGTTATCCGGGCTATCGGGTTGCCCGTGCCGGCCTCGGGCTCGTGCCCGAGGGGCGCCATGTGTTCCGTTCGCTCGATGTCGAGGAAAATCTGGTGGCCACCGCGCGTTCGGTGGGGCAGGCGATCTCGGCGGGTGATGGCGTGCCGGCGCCTGAACCGTGGACGCTCGAGCGCGTCTACGAGTTCTTTCCGCGGCTTGCCGAGCGCCGTCACCACCGTGGCAACCAGCTCTCGGGGGGCGAACAGCAGATGCTTGCCATCGGGCGGGCGCTGCTCACGCAGCCGTCGCTGCTCGTGCTCGACGAGGCTACCGAGGGGCTGGCGCCCTTGATTCGGGAAGATATCTGGCGCACGCTGGGACGGTTGAAGTCCGGCGGCCTGGCAGTTCTGGTGGTCGATCGAGACCTGCGCGCCCTCGCGCGGCTGGCCGATCGCTATGTCATCCTTGACAAGGGACAGGTCGCGCTGGCGGGTCCGGTGAGCGATCTGTCGGAGAGGGCCAGTACCATCGAACGGCATATCGGCGTGGCCTGAGTGTTGCGCGAGAAGACACGGAGGAGACAATCATGTTCGTGAAGAACTGCTGGTATGTTGCCGCGCTCACGACCGAGCTTTCCCGCTCGCTGCTGGCGCGCACCATCGCAGGAGAGGCCGTGGTGATGTATCGCACCGAGGCCGGCGCGCCGGTTGCGATGCTCGACCGGTGTCCACACCGGCTGGCACCGCTGTCGCTGGGCAAGCTGGTCGGTGACAGTCTCGAATGCGGTTATCACGGCGTGTCGTTTGCGCCCGACGGCCGCTGCGTTCGTCTGCCGGGCGAAGAGCGCATCCCGGCGCATTTCTGCTCGAAGACCTTCCCGCTCGAGGAGCGCTGGGGCTTCGTCTGGATCTGGCTGGGTGATCCGGCGCTGCGTGATGACACCATGCTGCCGCAGGATTTCCGCTTTCAGGACGAGCCGGGCTGGTGTCCGATGAGCGATCACATCCGCGTGGAGGCCAACTACGAGTTGCTGGTGGACAATCTGCTCGACCTCTCGCACGAGGCCTTCCTGCACATGAACACCATCGGCAATACCGCGGTGGCCGAGACGCCGGCGCGCACCACGCTCGAAGGTGATCGGGTCGAGGTGCTGCGGGAGATGCCTGACTGCACGCCGCCGAAGCTCTTCGTGAAGGCGGCTGGCTTCGAGACCAACATCGACCGCTATCAGCGCATCAGCTACAAGTCGCCCTGCTACGTCATCATCGAGGTGCGCGCGACGCCCACCGGTCGTCCAGACGATCCGACGCGGCTCGTCTGGTGGGTGCTCAACGCGCTGACACCCGAGACCGAGAGCAGCACCAACTACTTCTGGGGGCTGCCGCGGCAGTTCCGCCAGGACGATGAGGCGCTCACCGAGATGCTGCGTGGCGGCATCACCCGCACCTTCGAGGAAGACCGCCAGATGCTCGAAGCCCAGCAGCGGGTGATCGCACGGGTACCGCTCGACTCGCGCACGGTCTATACCCGTGCCGACCAGGCGCCGGGACGTGCTCGCAGCATGGTGGCTGCCATGCTCGCGCGTGAGGCGCGTGCCACTGCCGAGGCCGCCGAAAAACGATCGGGTGAGCCTGCCTGATTCGACACGGGAGGATGGAGACATGGAATTCGGTTATTTCACGCTGAGCGACAACCACTATCCGGGCGGGCGCCGCTCGGCCAACCAGTTCGTGCTCGAGATTCGCGAGCAGGCCATCCTGGCCGACCGGCTGGGCATGCATTCGGCCTGGATCGGCGAGCATCACTTCGACAACCTGGGCGTCAACTCGCGGCCCGATCTGCTGCTCGCCAGCATCATTTCCGAGACGCGACATATCCGGCTTGCGCCGGCGGTGAATGTCCTGCCGCTGCATCATCCGTTGCATGTGGCCGAGACCTGGGCGACGCTCGATCTGCTGAGCGGGGGGCGGGTCGATTTCGCGACCGGACGCGGTTATGACCGTCACGAGTTCAAGCCCTTCGGGGCCGACTTCTTCCGTTCGGCCGAGCAGTTCGAAGAAGGTATCGATGTGCTGCTGAAAGCCTGGAATTCGCCCGGGCCGTGGTCGCACAAAGGCACCTTCTACGATATCCCCGAGATGATGATCACCCCGCGCCCGGTCCAGAGCCCGATTCCCTTCTACGTGGCCTCGTTTTCGGCTACCAGTCTGGAAATGGCTGCGGCCCGTGGCCTCAACATCATCTTCGCGCCGTTTGCCACCGGCATGGTCTTCGGGGGGCTCGACCGGGCAGTGAGCACCTACAGGGAGGCCTGTGTGCGACACGGCCGCAAGCCGGGGCGCGCGATGTGCAGTTACTTCATCTACATCGCGGATGATGACGCGGCTGATGCCTACGGTCGTCAGTGCCAGATGGATTACTTCGAGCACTGCGTGTTTCGTGCGATTCCGAGCAAGCTCGAGGAAGCACCCCCGTCGATGCACTACTTCGTGCGTATCCACGACCTGCTCAAGCAGTTGAAGAAGGAAGACCTGAGCGATCGATCAATCCTCATCGGTCCACCGGCTGCCATCGTCGAGTCGTTGAAGAAGGTCGAACGGGCCGGCATCGATGAGGTGATTCTCTACTTCAATATCGGCAACAAGCCCAACGCCCTGGTGAAGGAGCAGATGCACCGCTTCATGGAGGAGATCGCTCCGCACTTCGAAGGACGGCATCTGGAGTTGCGAGCCGCCTGATCGGGTGCGATAAACTCGTGGTTTCAATCTTTCATCGTCTGGGGTTGCCTCAATGCCTACCGCTCTGATTCGCGGCGTCAATATCGTCTATGAAGTGCTGGGTGACAGCGGGCCGTGGGTTGCACTCATCACGGGCGGGCGTCGTGGGCACGAGGAGTTCGTGTCATTGGGGCGCAAGATCGCCGACCAGGGTTTCCGGGTACTCCTCCACGATCGCCGCAACACCGGCGCCTCCGATGTGCTGATCGAGGGAACCGAGAGCGAAGAAGAGATCTGGACCGACGACCTGTACGAGCTGTTCAAGCAGCTCGGCGGCCTGCCGGCCTTCGTGGGGGGAGCGTCCTCGGGCGCGCGCACATCGATTCTCTTCGCGCTGCGTCACCCCGAGGCCACCGCGGGTCTCCTCCTGTTCCGGGTCACGGGGGGGGAGTTTGCGGCCAAGCGCCTGCCCGAGAACTACTACGGCGTGTACATTCGTGCCGCCGAGCAGGGCGGCATGGCGGCGGTATGTGCGACCGAGCAGTACCAGGAGCGGATCGCTGCCAATCCGTCAAATCGTGACCGTCTCATGGCGATGGATCCGAAGCAGTACATCGAGGTGATGAGCAACTGGCGTGACCTCTTCGTGAAGGTGGCGGGCTACCCCGTGATGGGCGCGAGCGAAGCCCAGATGGGCTCGATCAAGGCGCCAACCCTGGTCGTACCGGGCAACGACAAGACGCACAATCTGCAAAGCGGGCTCGATGCACACCGTCTGATTCCGGGCAGTCAGTTGCATCGACTGCCGATCGATGACATCGACCTGCCTCTGGTGCCGTTCGAGGACTGGGCGCCGCTCGAACCCGAAATCGCCGATACCTTCGTTGCCTTCATGCGTGGTGCAGCCAAACGCTGAAGGTCCTGCTGAACGCCGGTGTACCTGTGCGGTTGATGCTCATCCCCTGATCCCCGAGGAGACCTCCGATGGCTCGCTTGAACGTCAACGGCAAGTTGCGCACGGTGGAGGTCGAGGCTGACACGCCGCTCCTCTGGGTCATCCGTGAGCAACTCGGACTGACCGGCACCAAGTACGGGTGCGGCGTCGCGCAGTGCGGCGCCTGTTCGGTTCACATGAACGGCGAGCTGCGTCGCTCGTGCTCGATACCGGTCGGCACCGTCAAGGCCAGTGATCGCATCACCACCATCGAAGGGCTCTCGCGCAATGCCTCGCACCCGGTGCAGAAGGCCTGGGCCGAGATCGACGTGCCGCAATGCGGTTACTGCCAGTCCGGTCAGATCATGGCTGCCGCAGCGCTGCTCGCGCGGAACAAGCGCCCGACCGACGCTGACATCGATGCGGCGATGACCAATATCTGCCGCTGCGGGACTTACCAGCGCGTTCGTGCTGCGATCAAGCTGGCTGCGGGCGGTGTCAAGGTGGCCGGGGGTGCGCTATGAGTGCGGCCGTGGGGATTTCGCGGCGCCGTTTCATCATCGACTCGGCCGTGGCCGGTGGCGGGCTTGCGGTCGGTCTGTCGCTGCCCGGTGCCGTGATGGCTGTGCCAGCCGCAGCCGGTGCCAGTTCTGCCAGCGCGCTGGGCGGCTCGTTTGGCGCCACGGCCCCCGGGGCTGAGGTGACGGTCTGGGTGGTGGTTCAGCCCGATGACCATTGCGTGATCCGCATCGCCCGAACCGAGATGGGGCAGGGCACGCTCACCGGCCTGGCGCAGCTGGTTGCCGAGGAACTCGAATGCGACTGGGCCAAGGTGAAGACCGAGTTCCCCACCCCCGGGCAGAGTCTCGCGCGCAAGCGGGCCTGGGGCGAGATGGGTACGGGTGGAAGCCGTGGTATCCGCATGTCCGAAGATTACGTGCGTCGAGGTGGCGCGGCCGCCCGCATCATGCTGCTGCAGGCGGCGGCCACGCGCCTGGGCGTGCCCGGCGCCGAGCTGGCGGTCGAACGCGGCGTGATCCGTCATGCGGCGTCGGGCCGTTCGCTGCGCTATGGCGAGGTCTGCGAAGCCGCTGCGCGGCTCGATGTGCCCGATCCTCGCTCGATCACGCTCAAGAAGCCCGCCGACTGGAAGATTGCCGGCAAGCCGCTCAAGCGGCTCGATACGGCGCCGAAGCTCGATGGGAGCAAGAAGTTCGCGCTCGACCTGGAACTGCCCGGCATGCTCTATGCCGCCATCAAGGACTGTCCGGTCTTTGGCGGCAAGGTCGTGAGTTTCGATGAGACGGCCCTTGCTTCGCGCAAGGGTGTGAAGAGGGTCGTGCGCGTGGGCGACACGGCGGTGGCGGTGGTGGCCGATAGCTGGTGGCGAGCGCGCTCGGCGCTGGCTGCCTTGCCCATCGTCTGGGACGAAGCGGGGTTTGGCAATCGTTCCAGCGCAACGATCGATGCCCTGCTCAAGGACGGGCTCGACACGCCCAATGCCTTTGTCTATCGCAATGAAGGCGATGCGCCGGCGGCGATTGCCGGTGCCGTGAAGCGGATCGACGCCGATTACGCCACGCCTTTTCTCGCGCACGCGACCATGGAGCCGATGAATGCCACGGCCCGAGTCACCGCTGATCGCGCCGAGGCGTGGGTGCCGACGCAGAACGGCGAAGGCTCGCACGCGAGTCTGGCCGAGGCGACCGGACTGCCGCTCGATCGCTGTGAAATCTACAAATGTGATCCCGGTGGCGGCTTCGGGCGTCGCGGTGGCAACCAGGACTATGTGCGTCAGGCGGCCCTGATCGCGAAGCAGTTCCCCGGCGTGCCGGTGAAGCTCATCTGGTCGCGCGAGGAGGATATGGCGCACGACTTCTACCGCCCGATATCCCAATGCCGGCTCAGTGCCGGCCTCGATGAAAAAGGTCAGCTCGCAGGCTTGCAGGTGCGTCTGTCAGGGCAATCAATCAACGCTTTCATCAATCCGGGCTCGGTGGCCGATGGTCGTGATGAGCGACAACTGCAGGGCTGGTTTGAAAAGCCGGGTGATGCGCAACTGGGCTATACCGTCCCCAACCTTCGCATCGAGTACGCGATGCGCAACAGTCATGTGCCGGTAGGTCCCTGGCGCGGTGTCAACACGAACCAGAACGGGGTCTACATGGAGTGCTTCATGGAGGAGGTGGCTCGCGCTGCCGGTGCCGACCCCTGGCAGTTCCGGCGCCGCCTGATGGCCAATCATCCGAAGCATCTGGCAGTGCTCGACGCGGCGGCCGAGCGTGCCGGCTGGGGCAAGCCGCTTCCGGCCGGCGTTCATCGGGGTATCGCCCAGTTCATGGGATACGGCAGCTACTCGGCGGCGGTCGCCGAGGTGTCGATCGGTACCGACGGGCATGTGAAGGTGCATCGCCTGGTCTTCGCGCTCAACTGCGGGCATGCGGTCAATCCGCACCAGATCGCAGCCCAGGTGGAGGGCTCGGTTGCTTATGGACTCAGCGCAACCTTCTACGGCGAGTGTACGGTCGAGAACGGGCGCATGGTCCAGTCGAACTTCCACGACTACCCGATCATGCGAATGGCCGAGATGCCGCCGGTGGAAACCATCGTGATGCCCTCGAATGACTTCTGGGGCGGCGTGGGCGAGCCGACGATCTGCGTCGTCGGGCCGGCAGTGCTCAATGCCATCTTCGCGGCAACGGGTCGTCCCGTGCGCAGCTTGCCCCTTCGCAAATACAACCTCGCCTGAATGCTGTCTGATCTGTCGGATCTGTTCCGAGGCGTCGGCTGGATGCATTGAGGGCGGCCATGGGCTGCAAGGTGGCATCCGATCCAGAGTCAGGGGGTGCGATGACAGGCAGACAGAAGGCGGATACCGAGGTTGAACTGGCGCTGGGGGGCATGACCTGTGCAGCCTGTGCAACCCGGATCGAGCGCGTCCTCAATCGTGTGCCCGGCGTCGAGGCGAGTGTCAATTTCGCCACCGAGATTGCCGCGGTGCGCTTCAAGGCGCGCGCCGGACTCCTCGAGGAACTGATTGCGGCGGTGGCTCGCGCCGGCTACAGCGCAACCGTGCATCAGGCGGGTACGCTCACCGACCATGCTGCCGAGCACGCCCGTTCGCAGCGGGTCTTTGCCCTTGCGCTGGTGCTGACACTGCCGCTCTGGGGTGGCATGGTGCAGATGCTCCGCGGTGGCGGCGAATGGCTGCCTGGATGGTTGCAGATGCTGCTGGCGACCCTGGTGGTGTTCGGCTGCGGGTCTCGGTTCTTTCGTGGCGCGGTGAACGCGCTTCGGGGCGGGAGTGCCAATATGGATGTTCTCGTGGCGCTCGGTACCGGCATCGCATGGCTCTACAGTGCGTGGATCGTGCTGGCTGGTTATCTGGCCCATTCATCCGGGGGGATGACCGTCGACATGGCGGGTCACGGCACGCAGCGTCATCTCTACTTTGAATCGGCCGCCTCCGTGATCACCCTGGTGCTCCTGGGCAAATTGCTCGAATCGCGAGCGAAGGAACGCACGTCGGCAGCGCTGGCGGGGCTCATCGGGCTGCAACCGCAGACCGCCTGGATCGAAGAGGCAGGGGGCTTGCGCGAAGTCTCGATCAAACAGCTGGCCCCTGGCGTGGTCTTCGTGGTGCGACCGGGTGATCGGGTGCCGGTTGATGGCGAAGTGATCGAGGGGCAATCGGCGCTTGACGAGGCGATGCTCACGGGAGAGAGCCTGCCCGTGGAGAAGCGCGCCGGCGACCGGGTCTACGCGGCCACCGTCAATGCCAACGGGCAACTGCGCTGCCGCGCGACGGCACTGGGGCGCGACACGCTCCTCGCGGGCATCGTTCGCCTGGTAGCTCGTGCTCAGGGTTCCAAGGCACCGGTACAGCGCATCGCCGACCGGGTATCGGCCGTGTTCGTGCCGGTGGTGCTGGTGGTGGCCATTCTCGCCTTTGTGGTGCAACTTGGACTGGGGGGGCTCGAACCCGCGCTGATCAATGCCGTTGCCGTACTGGTCATCGCCTGTCCGTGCGCCCTCGGGCTGGCAACGCCCACCGCGCTGATGGTCGGCATCGGGCTGGCAGCGCGCGCCGGGGTGCTCATTCGCAACGCCGAGGCGCTGGAAGGGGCCGGTCGGATCGATGTGCTGCTGGTCGACAAGACCGGCACCCTCACCGAAGGGCGTCCCTCGGTGGTGTCGGTGGAACCTGCCGTGGGGGTCGATGCAGCACGCCTCATGGCCGTCGCTGCGTCGCTCGAATATGCCTCCGAACATCCGCTCGCGCAGGCGATCATGCGCCACGCTCGCGCTCTGGGTCTTGAAGCGGGCGTCGTGGCGCAGTTCGAGGCGGCGCCGGGCGGCGGGGTACGTGCTCTCGTCGACGGGCAGATGGCGTTGGCCGGGTCGGTCGACTTCATTCGTGATGCTGGCGTGCCGGTCGATGCCGCGGCCGCTGCCGAACGGCGTGCCGAAGGTGCTACCGTGATCGCCGTGGCTCATGCGGGGCAGTGCCTGGGCCTGGTGGCGATTGCAGACACGATCCGACCGACATCGGCGGCTGCCATCACGCGCCTGCGGCAAATGGGGGTGCGTGTCGTGATGCTCACCGGCGACCATCCCGATACGGCTGCCGCTGTCGCCGCTCGATTGGGCATTTCCGACGTGCGGGCCGGCGTACGGCCAGCCGACAAGGCGGCCGAGGTGCACCGCTGGCAGTCCGAGGGGCATCGGGTCGGCATGGTGGGTGACGGCATCAACGATGCGCCAGCACTGGCGGCTGCTGATGTCGGATTCGCGATGGCGGGTGGGGCGGGTGTTGCGGTCGATACCGCCGACGTGACCCTCATGCGCAGTGATCTCGCCACGTTGCCCGACGCCATCGATCTTTCACGCCGCACCAGCCAGCGCATCCGGCAGAATCTCTTCCTTGCCTTCATCTACAACATACTGGGTATCCCGCTGGCAGCGATCGGGATGCTGAGCCCCATGATTGCAGGTGCTGCCATGGCAGCATCCTCGATCTCGGTGGTGACCAATGCCTTGCTTCTGAATCGCTGGCGACCCGGAGAAAGACCATGAAACAGCAGGTATCCATCGACGTGCAGGGCATGACCTGCCAGGGCTGTGTGGCCAGTGTCACACGCATACTCAAGGCTGCACCCGGCGTCACCGATGCCGTCGTGTCACTTGAACGGCACGAGGCACGGATCGATTTCGAGGCCGACCAGATCAGCGTGGCGGACCTCCGTCAGGCCGTCATCGATGCGGGCTATGAGAGCGTTGCGTCATGAGCGCCGCGACGGCTGGCAGGGGTGGTGCACCGGTCGATGAGGCTGAGCTTGCGCGCTGGAACAAACGGTATGCACAGGCCGAGTACGTCTTCGGCAAGGCACCCAATGCGTTCCTGGCGGCGCAGGCGCCTTTGCTTCGCCCTGGCATGCGGGCGTTGAGCGTTGCCGACGGAGAGGGCCGCAACAGCGTGTGGCTCGCGGAGCAGGGGCTCGAGGTGACCGCATTCGACTTCTCTCCGCCGGCGATCGAGAAGGCGCGCGCCCTCGCGGCCGAGCGTGGCGTGACGGTCAACTTCGAGCAGGGCGACATCTACGGCTGGCGCTGGCCGGTGGCGGCCTACGATGTCGTCGTGGCGATTTTCGTGCAGTTTGCCGATCCTGCCATGCGAGCCTTCAAGTTCGAGCGCATGCGCGCTGCACTGAAGCCGGGCGGACTCATCCTGCTGCAGGGGTACACGCCAAAGCAACTCGAGTACCGCACAGGCGGGCCCTCGATGATCGAAAACCTCTACACCCCCGAAATGCTCGAGCAGTCTTTCGCGGGCATGGACATCGTGAGCCTCAGCCAGTACGAGCGCGAGTTGAACGAAGGGGCCCGGCATGCCGGCATGTCGGCCGTCATCGATCTGGTCGCCCGACAACCCTGATGCCAGTTGGGCTGGCCCAGGTGCCAGCCCAGGGTCAGTTGACCTCGTGCTGGCCCGGCGTCCGCACAGCGGCCATGTGCTGCCCTGACACCTTCGGGATGCTTCCCGAGCGCCGTCGCTGGCCCGCCTTGTGGCTCGGGCGCGCGGGCGCACTCAGCGCTGCCAGCGAGGCTGGCAGGGCATATCCGGGTTCGAGCCAGCGACGCAACGCGGCCGCATCGAGTACCGGATCATAGCGGCCCAGTGCGTCGAGCAACACGACGGTGAACTTGCGCGCAGTGCCATTGAGCATCATCACCAGACACTGTCCGGCTGCCCGGGTGAATCCGGTCTTCTGCACGGCGATATCGGTTTCCCCGGCCCGCACCAGGGCATTGGTGCTGCGAAAGGTCACGGGTCGGCCACGCAGCATGACCGTGTGCGATCGATCGGTCGAGTAACGCCCGATGAGCGCGTGGGCGTTGGCTGCGGCGATCAGACGCGCCAGATCTTCGGCCGTCGAGACGTTCTCGCGCGACAGGCCTGAGGGTTCGGCGAAGCGACTGCCCGTCATTCCGAGTGAAGTCGCCTTTGCGTTCATCGCCGCCACGAAGGCTGTCATGCCGCCCGGATAGGTGCGCCCGAGAGCGACGGCCGCCCGGTTGTCGGAGGCCATGAGCGCGAGATGCAGGACATCGTCCCGGCTCAGCGTCATGCCCCGCGCCAGGGCCGATCGGTTGGGTGCGGTCGCCTGCACGTCGCTCTCGGCGATCTCGATCGGTTCTGACAGGTCGAGGTTCGCGTCGAGGGTAACCAGCGCAGTCATGAGCTTGCTGATCGAGGCAATCGGCACCGAGGTGGTGCCGTTCTTGCTCATCAGGATCTCGCCGGTGGTGTCATCACGAACGAGTGCAAAACCGGACCGCAGTGCCGGTGCCTCGAGGCTGGGGCGTGTCTGGTTCTGGCTGTCGGAGGGCGCGCTGGCAGGCGGCCGGCCGATCGCGGGTTCCTCCGGCGCGGCATCGTCATCGGCGCGCGCCGTCCCCAGTGTCACCAGAGCCGCAACGCAGGCCAGGCCAGCCAGAAGTGAACGCATCGCCGAGCCTCATTTTGAAGACCGTCGAATGCTACCCCCTGGACGACCATCTGGCTACTGGGGTCATGCCTCGCGCAAGGTTAGACCGCGCCACGAAAAACCCGTATCGTCCGCAGATGAAGGCGTAGGGAGACTCAGGAGACCGATGGTGTGGCCGATGTGGAAGTGCCGGGCGGATTGTGCCGTGCGGGTGGGCCCGATCGTGCCGGTGGTGGCGAGCGGCCATCGGCGTGGCGAAGACCCTGTGCGACGGTTCGTGTCGGGCGTGCTGCTCGCGCTCGTGGCCGTTTTCGGGTGTGGGGCGCGCGCGGCCGATGAACGCTATCCGCTGCGACCGGTTCGCCTGATGATTCCCTCCATACCCGGGGGCGTTCATGACGTGATCGGCCGCCTCTGGGCGGAGCGGGCCCGCGCATCGTTCGGTGCACTCGTCATCGACAATCATGGTGGAGCCGGTGGCTACGTCGGCGCCGTCGATGTGGCGCATGCGCGTCCCGATGGCTACACGCTGCTTCTGGGCAGCACCTCCACCCAGGTGCTGGTGCCAGCCCAGATTCCCAACCCCCGCTACGACCCGGCGCGGGATTTCGATGCGGTGGGTCTGTTTGCCACCAGTCTCACCAGCATCCTCGTCCACCCGTCGGTACCGGTACGCAATCTCACCGAATTGATGAACTACGCGCGGGCAAACCCGGGCAAGCTCACCTACGGGTCGACCGGCATGGGCTCGGTGACGCACATGGCCGGCGAGTCGTTTCGCCGACTGGCGGGAGGTGTCGATATCGCGCATATTCCCTACAAGGGGGTCGGGCAGGGTATCGCCGATCTGGTGAGTGGTGAGATATCGATGCTCACGCCCAATGTCACGCCGCAGATCATTGAACTGCATCGCAGCGGGCGCGCGCGCATGCTGGCTGTTCTGGGCGCTGCCCGACTCAAGGCGGCGCCCGATATTCCGACCGCGGCCGAGGCGGGCATGCCAGGACTTGTGGTGCCGATGTTCTTCGGCATCTTCGTGCCGGCCGGCACCCCGCCCGCGGTGATTGCGCAACTGGATGTGATCAATCAGCGGGTCAGCGCCGACGAGAGCTTCCAGCGCACGTTGGTGGCTGGCGGGTTTGAACCGATGACCGGGACGGGGCCCGATGCGACCCGACGATTCGTGCTCGATGAAATCGCGCGATGGACGCCGATCATCAAGACCATTGGCGCAAGGATGAACTGAAGATGAACATGCCCTTCAACGATGCGGTGATCCGGCGAGAGCACGTCCTTCGCTCGGGGCTGCTGTGGCTCCTCATCGGCGCGATGTTGGCCTGGCTTGCCGCCGGCGGCGTTCGCGCCCAGGCGCAGCCTTTCCCCAGTCGTCCGGTCCGCATCGTGCTTGGTACGCCACCTGGCGGGGCGCCCGATGTATTTGCCCGTCTCATTGCCCAGAAGATGTCCGAATCCTGGGGGCAGGTCGTCGTCGAGAACCGCCCGGGCGCAACCGGCAATGTCGCGGCCGAACTGGTGGCGCGGGCCGCCCCCGACGGTTACACCATGTACTTCTGCGACAGCACCATCTGGGCCATCAATCCGTACCTCTTTGCACGCATTCCGTACGATCCGCTGCGTGACTTCACGGGGGTCACTACGATCGCCGATCTGCCGATGTTCCTCACCGTGCATCCCACCCTGCCCGTGAATACCTATGCCGAGTTTCTGGCCTGGGTGAAGGCCAATCCGGGTCGGGTTGCCTATTCGTCGGGTGGCAATGGGTCGATTCACCAGATTACCGGCGAGTTGTACAAATCGATGGCCGGCGTCGACATGGTGCATGTGCCCTACAAGGGGGGCGGACCTGCAGCCCAGGCGCTGCTGGCCGGGGAGGTTCCGGTGTCCTTCGTGAGCTATGCCGCAACCTCGGCCAGCGTTCGGGCAGGGCGCTTGCGCATGCTGGCGATCACGACGGCGCGCCGAACGCCTGCACTCCCCAATCTGCCGACGATTGCCGAAATGGGACTGCCGGGTTTCGACATGTCGTCGTTGCTCGGGGTTCTGGTGCCGGCAGCCACGCCCCGCGATATCGTGGGGCGCCTGAACGCCGGCATCATCGCTGCGGTCAACGTGCCCGAGGTGAACGCGAAGATGGTCGAACTGGGTGTCAACGTGCGTCTAAGCACGCCGGAGGAGTTCACCGCCATCGTGCAGGCCGAACATGCCCGCTATGAGCGGCTCGTGCGATTGTCGGGCGCACGCATCGACTGACGTTCCTGAGCCCGCGGCGCATGGCGCGTCAGCATCAGGGCCAGTGCAGCGCGCCGGTAGGGTTTTGCGAGCACGTCGTCCATCCCGGCATCCAGACAACGGGCGCGCTCCTCGATCGTGGCGCTCGCCGTCACGGCCACGATGGGCAAGTGGCGCTGGGTGCCCGACTCCTTTTCGCGGATCAATCGGGTCGCCGCCAGCCCGTCCAGGCCAGGCATCTGGCAGTCCATGAGCACGATGTCGAAGGGGGTGCGGGCAATCGCCTCCAGCGCTTCGTGACCATCATGCGCGAGCGTGACCCTGCAACCCAGACTGGAGAGCATGGCCGTCAGCACCTCCTGGTTCACCGCATTGTCCTCAGCCACCAGAACCGTCAGGTCGGCCAGGGGTTGCGCCTGCTGTTCGGGGCTTGATTCGAGGGTCGGTGAGGCAGGGCGCGTCTCGGTTTCCGTCTCGGATGGCAGCGCTCCGGCTGCAGCGACTGATGCTTCCGACGGCGGCAACTGTCGATCACTTGAACGGATCCACGCCGGGAGCGTGAACGAGAATCGGGCACCCTTGCCCTCCCTGCTCTTGGCCGTGATGTCGCCCCCCATCAGTCGCGCCAGATCGCGGCTGATCGACAGGCCCAGTCCGGTTCCGCCATAGCGGCGGGTGGTCGATGCCGATGCCTGATTGAACGGATCGAAAACGTGGGCCAGTGCCTGGGCCGACATGCCGATGCCGGTATCGAGGACGTCGAATCGCAGCAGGCAGCGCCCTTCGCCTTCCATGCGGGCTGACAGGCTCAGGGTGACCGTGCCGTGATCGGTGAACTTGATGGCGTTCGAACACAGGTTGAGCAGGATCTGACGTACCCGGTACGGGTCTCCCGTGACGATCGCAGGGACGCCCTCGGCCAAGGTCGTGCCGATCTGGATCCCCTTGCGCTCGGCGCTGGCGCGCATCAGCGCGACGCAATCGGCGACTGCCTGGCCCGGCGACCATGCGATGTTTTCGGTTCGCAACATGCCGGAGTCGAGCTTCGAGAAATCCAGAATGTCATCGACCAGTCGGAGCAGTTCATTGGCCGAGCGATGCAGCGTTTCGACGAGTTCATGATGCCGCTGATCGAGCGGTTCCTCGAGGAGGAGTTCGCTGACCCCCAATACGCCATTCATCGGGGTGCGTATCTCGTGGCTGACGTTGGCGAGCAGTTGGCGACGTGCGTCGCTGCGTGCACCGCTCACGATCTGGCGCTGCCATACGCGCAGAAAGACTGACCCCAGGATGAAGAGCATCAAGGTGAACGTGGCGGCAATCGTGTAGTAGCTGTTGCGACGTCGTTGCTGAGACTCGATGACCGATGCGACCGGGCTGCCGATTGCCAGAACGAGTGGTGCCGTCTCCAGAGCCCTGAACGTGAACAGTCGTTCGATGCCATCCACCGGGCTTTTCACCCGATATTGTCCCTCGCGTGCGACGCGAGCCTGTTCGCTCAGGATGGTATGTTTGTCGATGGGCAGAGGCTTGGGCTTGCCGTCGATGACGAGGCTGATGACCGGTGCGCCATCGAGATGGGCCAGGGCGATCAGGCCTTGCGGACCGATATCGACATGGCCGTAGATTTCGGCAAAATGGTCCGGGCTGAGCGCCGCGATGGCAATGCCCTGAAAACGGCCCTGGCGGTCTACCACCGGTCGTGTGAGTGTGATGGCACTCGTCCCGGTGAGTCTCTGGTCGAGTATCGGTGATACGTGCAGCACGTTGTCGGGGTTGGTTACCCAGGTGGTGAAGTATTCCCGGTCGGATACGTCGATCGCATTGGTGCTGGCTGCATCACCGGCAGGGGCTGCATCTGCAGGGCCCGAGTATCCGGGGGCACTGCTTGCCGTGATGCGTCCGCGCGTATCGGTGACGGCAAGGCGCAGCAGTCCGCTGCCGCTCATCCCGGTCGCGCGGGCAATCTGCTGCAACTCGACGCGATCAGGCCTTGACGTGGCCGCCTCACGTTGCACTGAGAGGAGTGCGGTATCCACGGTCTGGATCACACGCTCGGTGTGCTCCTTGAGTGCCAGCGCCAGGTTCGCGTTGTCACGCTGCTTGGCTTCGACCTCACGATCGAGATCATCGGTGGTTGCGACGATCACGCTGGTCCAGACGATGCTGCTCAGGCCCAGGCCGAAGGCGAGGGTGAGCAGCGTCGGTTTCCAGCCGACTGCGGGACGAAGGTTGAAGTTCACGGTGATGCGAGCCGTCCTGCCAGTTCGGCTCGGCTGAATGCCTCCTGCCTGACCTCGACCCACTGCCCGCTTGCCTTTGCCGATTGCCCGATGGCTTCCAGCACGGCCACGTTGCGCAGGGCTTCCAGCGGCCGCACCGGAAACTCGGCACGTCCCTCGCAGGCATCAGCGAGTGCGCGCAGGCCGGTGATGAGGCTGTCGTCGGTGCTGAACCGATGCTGCACACTGGCTGCAGCCGCGTCGGCCGGGTCGATGCGGATCTCGGTGAAGTTGTTGCGCGCCTCGATATTGGCGCGTGTGCCGTAGATCCGGATGCTGGCGGCCATCGCGCAGGCCAGGTGCGAAGCCAGCTGGCCGGTCGGTCCGCTCACGAGTTCGAACAGCGCTGCGCAGGTATCGTCGAGCGGGTAGGAGATGACGCGGTGCCTCGTGATGGCGGCGATACGCGCCACAGGCCCCAGGATCCAGCCGATCATGTCCACCATGTGCAGCCCCATCGGCGTCATGCCGCCTGAGGGAATTTCCGATTGCGTGACTCGCCAGTGTCCGGGCGGGTAGCGCCCTTCGACCGATCCGGAGTAGTCGGCTTCGACATGCACGATCGTGCCTGCCTCACCCGCGTCGATCAGCGACTTGAGCAGGCGTGCGCCCGGGAGATAGCGTCGGTTGTGCCCGATGGCGAGGACAACGCCCCGATCTTCGCAGGCGTACATCGCTCGCGAGGCCGTTTCGACATCGAGGGTGAACGGTTTTTCGCAGAAGACATGCTTGCCTGCCCGGGCCGCCTCGATGATCTGCGTCCAGTGCAGCGAGTGCGGTGTGGCGAGCAGCACCGCATCGACCTTGGGGTCGGCGAGCACCTGAGCGTAGTCGTCGTAGATCTGCCCGCCAAACTGTTTCTGGAATCGTTCACAACCGCTGCGCTCGAGCGAGCAGCAGCCGGCGAGCGTGACACGGTCGGTGGCCCCGAGCGCCGCCTTGCCCAGTTCCATGCCCCACCATCCTGTTCCAACCACCACGATACTGATCATCTCTGGCGTGTCTCCATCGCATCGATACGGCATTGAGCGACGAGAGGGTGCAGGTGTGTCGTTCACCGTTGCCCATCGTCAACGCCAGCGTACCTTGGTGCTGATCGGAAAGCGAGCCAGTGTTTCATCGATGCGCGGTTCAAGGTTGGTCCGACGCTCACCGGCCTTGATCTCGATCTGTACTTGCACGCCGTGTGCAGGGTCGGCGCGCACATCGACGTCGACGCGGAGAGCTTCGCCCACGATGTCGCGTACCACCGCCGAGAAGGCATCGCGCATGGCCATCGAACGCAGGCGAACCTTGTCAGGCTTGCCCACGTCGGTGAGCGCCATCTGGGGCAGGACATGAATCTCCCGTGGTATCGCAGCACGCTCGGGAATCGCCTCGCGGGCGAATGTCAGCAGCGCGTCCGTGTCGACTTGTGCGCCGGGGAGCAGTTCGACATAGGCCACCGGCAGTTCTCCGGCGTGGGCGTCGGGTTTGCCGACGGCGGCCGCGTGCACGACCGCCGGGTGGCGTCGCAAGGCGTCTTCGATGAGGCGCGGGTCGATGTTGTGCCCGCCCCGGATGATCAGATCCCGGGAGCGACCCGTGATCCAGAGGTAGCCCTGCGCGTCGACCCGTCCGAGGTCGCCCGATACGAACCAGCCATCGGCCGTTAGCGCACCCGAGCGTACGAGTCCCGCTGCAAGTCCGGGTCCGCGTATCGCGATGGTGCCGATCTGGTCTGGCGCACAGGTGCCCGTGATGATGCCATCACCATCGAGGGTCACGGCCTGCACCTCGGTGTAGGGAATGCGAATGCCCGCCGAGCCGTAGCGCACCTCACCCTCGCGCGGGGCTTGCGTCACGTTCATCGTATATTCGGTGGCGCCGTAGGTGAGGAGCACACGCACGCCGGTCATGGCTTCGATCCGGCGCGCGATGTCTGGCGAGAGCGCCGTCGACCCGGTGGTCATGAACGCACGAAGACTCGACAGATCCTGCCCCTGTGGTGGATGGTTCACGAGAACCGACAGCGTGGTTGGAACACCCGACAGGAAGCTCACCCTATAGCGTTCGATGAGTTTCCAGTAGTTTGCGATGAATCGGGGATCGCGCGCCCCGATCGGTGAGGCAATCAATACGCCCGCACCGGTGGCCACTGGCAGAAGTCCTCGCCCGAGAAACCCTGCCACATGAAACATCGGGTAGTCGGCAAAGACCGTGTCCGTGGGCGAGCGTGCCTCGATCAGTGCATTGGCCCAGAGCTTGTAGACAAGGTTGCGGTGACTGATCGCAACAAGCTTGGGGGCGCCGGTGGTGCCTCCCGAGTGCACCCATGTCGCGATGTTCTCCTGAACCGGCGCGTCATCAAGGCCGAGGGGCTGCGCACCCTGCAATGCGATCTGGTGGTCGAAGTCCTCCGCTCTCGCCTGACCGGGCAGGTGCACAGGCACGATCATGACATCAGGCGGCAGAGCCTCCCGGACTGCCTGGAGACGTTCCCAGATGTCGAATCCGTCGGTGGGGCCGAGTGCAACGATGACGCGTGCGCGACTGGCCCGCACGATGTCCAGCCACTGGGAGGCTTGCAGCATCCAGTTGACCGAACAGACCGAGCCCGCTGCCAGCGCACCCAGCGTTGCCGCATACCATTGCGGCAAGGTGGGCATGATGAGGACGACTGCACGGTCCCGACGCACGCCGAGCGCATGAAACAGGTTGGCAGCCTGGACAGCACGGGCCTGCAGTTCGCCGTGGCTGAGCGTGAAGGGCACACTGTCCGGGTCGGCATCGGCAAGGTAGCTGATGGCCGTGCGTGCCGGGTCAAGGGCACTGCCCGCATTCAGCCAGTCGCAGGCAGTGCGCGTCCCGATCCGGGTCTCGAGCGGTTCGGACTCGAGCGCGGCAATGTCCTCGAGGGAGCGCAAGGGCGTCCTGGCCGCTTACTTCTTCTGGGTCAGTTCCTTCAGCGGGTCCTTGATGCCGGTGCTGATGGTCTCCAGTTCGACATTCGCGAGTTTGCCATTCACCCGACGAACCTCCCGCAGGTACTCCGGGTTGATCACCTCGCGCGTGGCCGGATCGATCGAGACCGTACCGCGCGGGCTGTTGGCGTTGCGATAGCGCTTCAGGATCTCCATCGTCCGATCCGGATCGATCTTGCCGCCCTGTTCGCGAATGGCGGTGAAGAGGGCATCCATCGTGTCCCAGGCATCGACCACCATGAAGCCCGGGTTCTGATTGTCGCCAAATTCCTTGTGATAGGCCGCCAGGAACGCCTTGTTGGCAGGCCGGTCGGCTGCCGCCGAGTAATGGTGAACCGTCATGACACCGAGGGCTTCATCACCCATGTTCTGCAGTTCTTCGTCCGTGGTGATGTCGCCAGTGCCGATGTAACGGATGCCGGCCCTGGCAAGACCCAGGTCGCCGTAGGCTTTCATCATGGCCGTGGCCGACTTGCCGGCCGGGTTGAACGCGAAGAGGGTGTCAGGCTTTGCATCCTTGATCCGCTGCATGTAGGGCACGAAGTCCGGATTCGCAAGCGGAATGCGCACGGATCCGGCCACTTCGCCACCCGCTTCCCTGAAGCCGCGGATGAACCCTTCTTCGGCCTCGTGCCCCGGCGCGTAATCGGTAACCGCCGTGTAGGCTCGCTTGTAGTGCTTTGCGGCCCATTGACCCAGCGGATAGGCCGATTGCCAGAGCGTGAACGACAGCCGTGCCATGTAAGGCGACTGGTTGAGGATGAGGGCGCCCGAGGCGTTCATGCTGACGAAGGGCACTTTCGCCTCAGCGGTGAGCGGCGCGATGGCAGCAGCGTTCGGCGTCCAGACGATGCCGGTGAGCAGTTGCACCTTGTCGCGGACGATGAGTTCCTGGGTGATGCGCTTGGCCACATCGGGGTTGGCCCCGGTATCGTCGCGGGTAATGATTTCGACCTTGACCCCGGGTGGCAGTTCGTTGCCCCGCAGTTTCATGAAGAGCTTGACCCCACGGTCGAGTTGATCGCCTTGGGCAGCCCCGGGGCCGCTGTAGGTACTGATGAAGCCGATCTTCACGGTCTGTGACAGGGCAGGCATGGCGGCGAGCACACCGCTGGCCATGAGGGCCGATGCGAGGGCGCGTGCTGGGGCACGAAGTTTCATGCGCGGGTCTCCGGTGTGAGTTCCATAATGGGCGCATCATAACGCGATGCGTGCACGGGGCCTTGCCTGAGAGGCAGACTCGAGCGTGGCCCGGATGCGCCCAGACGGTGTGCCGGTCGGGCGGCCTGGTGCCGCGCTTTCGGAGAGGTGCACAGACGATGGCGGAAACTGACCGGCAGGGCGTGGCGAGCCACAAAGAATGGGTCTGTCTCGCGCTGCTCTGGCTGAGTGGCGTGTGCATGCGTCTGTCGATTCTGGTGGTGCCGCCGGTCATTCCCCAGTTGCACGCCGACCTCGATCTGTCGCAGACGCAGGTCGGTATTCTCTCGGCATTGCCCTCGCTGCTCCTCGCGCTGGCGGCCATACCCGGTGCGCTTTTTGTCGCACGTCTTGGAGCCCCGATGACTGTCGTGGCCGGGATGCTGATCGCTGCCCTGGCCTCGGCGCTACGTGCGGGTGTGGCGGGCTCGGGCGAACTGTTTGCCGCCACCGTCGTGATGGGGCTCGGCCTGTCGATCATGCAGCCCGCCATGCCGCAACTGGTACGTACCTGGATGCCTCGCCAGATCGGTTACGCCACCGCGATGTACATGAGTGGCCTTCTGGTCGGGCAGGTCATTGCTGTCTGGGCCACGCCCGCCCTGGTGCTGCCGATGGTGGGTGGTGACTGGCGGCAGAGCATGCTGGTCTGGGCGCTGCCTGTGGTCCTGATCGCGATGGCGTTGTGGTTCATCGCGCCAGCCTTGCCCGGCGGGCGCTCGGGGCGGGGCAAGGACGCCGAGCCGCGGCGTGGTCAGGGAAAAGCAAGTGGGGAGGCCCGGAGGGCTACGGACATGGTGGGCCGGCGCTGGTGGCCCGACTGGCGCAAGCCCCTGGTGTGGCAGCTGGGGCTTTTGACCGGGAGCGTCAACAGCCTGTATTTCACGATGAACTTCTTCCTGCCCGATTACCTTGCGTCGCGGGGTGAGTCCGACTGGGTGCCTACCGTGCTCACTTCCCTCAACCTGGGTCAGATTCCAGGCTCGTTCCTCATGCTTGCCGTGGCAGGGCGCTGGGGGCGCAAGCGTGCGGCCTACGTGGTCAGT
The DNA here is from genome assembly GCA_947455195.1 of Pseudomonadota bacterium. Taxonomy (GTDB): domain Bacteria; phylum Pseudomonadota; class Gammaproteobacteria; order Burkholderiales; family SG8-39; genus CAIXPL01. Next base: position 346,695 of record CANGMI010000005.1, read on the forward strand.
GCCATGCTTGCCCTGGCGGGCATGTTCGGCATGCTGCTCACGCACGGGGGGCTCATGGTTGTCTTTGCGTTCCTGTTTGGCGGTGCCACGACGGTGACGTTCGTGCTCTGTTTTGCCCTGCCGGCGCTTCTGTCCGCGCCCGACGACGTGCATCGCACGGCAGCGGCCATGTTTACCTTGAGCTATTCCTGCGCGGTCGTCACGCCCGTCGTGGGCGGCCTCTTGTGGGACTTCACGGGCCTCCCCCTCATGGCCTTTGCGCCTGTTCTTGTCTGGCCTTTCGTGACCTGGGTCATGACGATGGTCGTCGACCTGGGGCATTCATCGGGTGATGGCGATGTCTGATCGGGATCTGCTGCGTTGATCCATCGATGGGTCTTATCTGTTCCCGCCCATCCTTGAAATTCGTGCAGGAACCAGACCCGTTTCAGCAGCCCCCCTGATGCCTCCAACTTATTATTCCCGCAATAGGGATTGCCGGAGTGGAGTGTGGACATTCGTCCAGGCATTGATGCGGTTGCGTATGCGAGCCACGAGGTGCGCACGTATCTGCACATCATTGCCGGACTCGCTGCCATGGTCGATGTCGATGGTCCGGCGGGGTCGAATCGCGAGGCGGTGTCCGCCATCCAGCTGGCGGCCGCCGATGCTGATCGGGTACTCGGTGACCTTGTCGTTGCCCACGACGAGGGCGACGCGTCGTCGGCAAGCGTTCGCTGGATCATCGCCTCGCAGGTATGGGCGCCGCGTGTCGACATCGCTTCCTGGGTGCGCGTATGGCGCTCGCTGGCGAGTCAGCACGGCACCCGCATCCATGTTCGCGTCGCTGACAGCGTACCCGCCCGTGTCATGGGCGATGCCCCGCATCTGCGCCAGATCATTGCCGCACTGATCAGCAATGCCATCAAGTTTTCCGAAGGCGGCAACGTCCGGGTGCATGTCGCTGCCGAGTACGGCACGGCGGAGCATGCCTGGCTCGCGGTTGAAGTCAGTGATGACGGTCTGGGCATCGAGGTGCATGCACTCGAACGGATATTCGAGCCGCGCCAGCAGGCCAGCGAGGCGGTGCATGCACGTTTCGGTGGCTCGGGCATGGGCCTGGCGGTCGGACGCGCACTCGCGCGAGCAATGGGCGGCGACATCACGGTCCGTTCCCGACCCGGGAAGGGCGCTGCCTTCAAGGTCACCGTGCCTCTGGTGCCTGCGCTCGCGGTGGGCCCGTTGGATTCCGGTACCACGCGCAGTGCGCGGGGCGAAGCTCGACAGCGCTCTGACGACACGTCGATTGCGGCGGTGAGCCCCGCCGGGCCGGGCGGGGCGCACGGCCTGCAACTGGTGAGACGGTTGTTCCGGGAGGTCAGTGGCCTCGGTGGCCTTGATGCCAGCCCGATCGATATCGAGATTCTGGGCGCGGTGGAGCGCGAGCGCGCGGAGGGCCGCAGCCCTTCGCTCAAGAGCGTGCAGGCCAACCTCTGCCGGGCAAAGACCGTGGTGAAGTATCACGTCGATCAGCTGGTCGACAAGCAGCTGCTGCATGTCTCGACCGACGAGCGAGACCGGCGTCGTTCGGTGTTCGTCCTGACCGCACGCGCCGAGACGCTCATTGCAGCATTCGAGAAGGTGGTTCGGGAACTGGTCGACGAATACCACCCGGTCGATGACGAATCCGGCCGGGGTTGATCAGCCGTCCGCCAGTTCTGGCCCCCTGATCACTGGTCGAGCGTACTTCGTGCAAAGAGTTCGGGCAGGGTCATCAGGCGTGGCGTCAGTCCCTGCTCATGCGAGAAGCGCGCTGCGGTTTCCAGCACCAGGCGGTTGGCCTCCACGCCGTGGTGGATGAGCTGTCGGCGCAGGCCCTCCTGACTGCCCAGCGCCACCATGCCGGTGGCGACGTGGTAGGCACAGTGTTCCTGGCGCTCGCGCTCGGCGATGTCGTTGGCTCGCTCGAAGGCCTTCAGCAGGTTGAGCACGACCCAGGGGTGCCGCTCGACGATTTCGCGTCGGATGACCATGCCGTGATTGATCGGCAGCAGACCTGTGCTGGCGTGATAGCGGATGCCTTCGGCAACCGGATCGGCAAAGAGCGGGCGAATATCGGGGTGATGCCACAGGTCGGCCGTGCTTCGGTCGACCAGATTGGGGTCGACGATGTAGTGGACGACGGCCTGCAGTTCGCCCGAAAGCATCATCGAGCCGATGTTCTTGTCGAGCGGAATCTGGTTGATCGTGACCCCGGGCGGCGCGTCGAAGCCCACGGCGCCACGATGGCTGTGGGTGGGGACGCGCTCCATCCACCAGTCGATGTCGCCGGCATGCACGCCGAATTCATGCTGCAACGCGCCGCGGGTCCACAGGGCTGCCGTCTGCTGGTACTCGGGCACGCCGACCCGCTTCCCGCGCAGGTCGGCCGGCACGTCGATTCCTGAATCGCGACGTACGAGAATGGTGGTGTGAAACATCCGTCGCGTGGTGAAGATCGGCAGTCCGACCCACCGGTCGTCCCCCGCGGCGCAGGCCATCATCAGGGTCGACATCGACATTTCCGACACGTCGAAATCGGCAAACTTCAATTGCCGCCAGAACAGTTCCGAGGCAAACACCGGGCTTGGCACCAGATCGATGGCATCGGGCTTGACGCGTCCGTCGAAGAGGGCCCAGGTGCGAGGGTTGGCCGCCATGCCAACGCTCAATTGGAGGTTCATGCGCGGTGTCTCCCCGTGCGATTCATTGTCGGAACGCCCGCGAGTGTAACCGCAGACGTCTTCGTCCTCTCCGTGTACTCTCGCGCATAATCGCTGCGCTGCTCCTCCACTCGCGCCCTTTTTCGCCCACCGTCCCATGCCTACCCCCGATTCGGAAGTCGAACAAACCGTGTCGGCCCCGCCGACCGATGCTGCCGGTGCGGGACATGCACGAGACGAGGCGCTCTTTGCACATCGGCCCTTTCTGCTGCACTGGAGTGGCAAGGTGCTTGCGACGCTCGCCTTTCGCATGGCCAGTGTGGCGATCGGCTGGCAGTTGTATGCCATCACCGACAGTGCCTGGAGCCTGGGCATCATCGGTCTGGTGCAGTTTCTTCCGATCGTGCCACTCACCTTCGTGGTGGGTCATGTAGCCGATCGGTACGATCGGCGTCTCGTCGTCGCGGCTTGCGACATCGTGCAGGTGATCACGCTGGGTTTGCTGGCCCTGGGCACCGCGTTGGGTGCGCTCAACGCCTGGCTCATCTACGCCGCAGCGCTCGTGGTCGGCTGTGTGCGGGCCTTCGATCAGCCCACCATGGCGGCGATGCTGCCCAGCCTGCTGCCCGATCGGCTGCTCTCGCGCGGCATTGCCTCGTCGTCTTCAGCGGGGCAGGTCGCCAACATCCTCGGCCCGGCCCTCGGAGGGCTTCTCTTTGCCCAGTCCGACATCGCGCCCTATGCGCTCGGAGCGTTCCTGTCAGTGCTCGCCCTGGGGGCAATGCTCATGATGCCGGCCAGGCGCCGCAGTCCGACCCATGGGGCCCCAACGCTCGCAACCGTCTTCTCCGGACTCGCCTTCATTCGCGATCGTCCGGTGCTGCTCGGCGCAATCTCGCTCGACATGGTGGCGGTATTGCTGGGCGGAGCGACGGCCCTGTTGCCCGTCTACGCCCGGGATATTCTGGAGGTCGGCCCCTGGGGACTCGGGATGCTGCGTTCGGCACCAGCGGTGGGGGCGCTCGGGGCGGCGTGGTTCCTCTCGCGCATGCCGATCCAGCGAGCCATGGGGCGAAAGATGATCATGTCGGTGGGGGTTTTCGGGCTTGCCACCATGGTTTTTGCCGTATCGACCAGCATGGTGCTTTCACTGGTCGCGCTCTGTGTTCTCGGTGCGGCCGACAATGTCAGTGTGGTCATCCGCAATCATCTGGTCCAGACTGCAACGCCCGACGAGATGCGCGGGCGTGTCTTTGCCGCATTCGGACTCTTTACCGGCACATCGAATCAGCTTGGCGAGTTCGAGTCGGGGGCGACCGCCGAGTGGTTCGGTACCGTGCCAGCCACCTTGCTGGGTGGCCTCGGAACCCTGGTGGTCGCGCTTGCCTGGTATCGGATCTTTCCCGACATCGTGCGGGTCGATCGCATCACCCGATGAACGCGGGCGAGCGTATCGAGGTCACCTACCGGGTGGCAGCCAGCCAGGACCGTATTGGCGCGGTGGCGACCGCGATCGCGATCGAGCAGAGCATCGAGTGTCCCCTCGAGGCGGTTGACGATCGACGCGTCATCGACGAAGTGCTGGGGCGTGTTTCCTCCATCACCGCGGTTGGCGAGGGCGTTCACGAGGTGGTGGTGTCGCTGGCCGTCGAGACGTTGAGCGGTGATGTCGCCCAGGGGATGAACATGCTCTTTGGCAACACATCACTGCACGAGCACGTGCAACTGGTCGATGTGGCCTTTCCGCCCGCCGTTGCGCGAGACTGGCCCGGCCCCCGATTCGGACTCGAGGGTATTCGTGCGCTTACGGGTGTGCAGGGGCGTGCACTCACCTGCGCTGCGCTCAAGCCGCAAGGGTTGCCGGTCGATCGGCTGGCCGAGTTGTGCCGCACCTTTGCCAGGGCCGGGGTCGATGTCATCAAGGATGACCACGGACTGGCCGACCAGGCGATTGCACCGTTTGCCGCGCGAGTGCAAGCCTGTCAGCAAGCGGTTGATGCGGTGAGGCGCGAGACCGGTTCGCGTGTGCAGTATGTGCCCAACCTCGTGGGGTCTCCGCGCACGCTGGTCGCGCAGGCACGCCTTGCTGCCGACGAGGGGTGCGGCATGGTCATGATGGCGCCCGGTTTGGTGGGCCTGCCGGTGTTTGCCGAGATGGTGTCAGAGCACCTGCGGGTGCCGGTTCTGGCTCACCCGTCGATGGGTGGTGCGGCCCGCATCGCGCCCCCTCTGCTCTTCGGTACGCTCTATCGACTGCTCGGTGCCGATGCCGTCATCTTCGTGAATCACGGTGGGCGGTTCGGCTATTCGCGCGAAACCTCGATCGCCATCGCCGATCGGGCACGCGCGCGCTGGGAGGGCGTGCCGGCCGCGCTCCCGGTGCCTGCAGGCGGGATGACCGTCGAGCGGGTGCCGGCCTTGCTGGCTGACTATGGCGCCGATACGATGCTGCTGATCGGCGGCTCCTTGCTCGTGGCAGGTGACGCTCTGCTCGAACGGACTCGCCGCTTCGTGTCGATGGTGCAGGCGGGCGCGCCCGTTCAGTGCGTGTCGAATACCGACTGATACTCGGCAAGCCGCGCCCGGATGGCGGCCAGTTCGGCCTCGGTGGGCTGTTGCGGGTTTACCGCCGGGGGCAGGCTGCCAAAGCGCATGAGGCAGGCCATCAGCAGGAGTCTTGCCTTGGTGGCCGTGAGGTTTCGACCGCCCAGGAACCGATCGCGCGGTGGGGTGAAACCGTCGTTGTTGCCGCGTCCGACGCGCACCACGGGAATCCCCATGTGGACGGCCTGCATCATCACCAGATGGCGCGATCGCGAGGTCATGAAGCCGTACGGGCTCAGCCCCTCGACCACGAAGCCCGACAGGGGTGAACGCTCCAGCATCGTCTTGATATGGGCGTGCAGATCGACCTCGCGGCTGGGGTCATCGGTGAAATCGTCGGCCAGGTAGTTCCCATCCTTGATGATCACGACCTTCGGGATGGCGCTCTCGAGGAGGGCTCCGCTGGCGTCCTTGATGGCAACCGCTACGGTCTCGACATGCTCGCCGCTGCGGCGTACACCGAGCGTCTGGGCAGGCAGTCGGCTGATGTTGACCTGCGATTGCCAGGTGTGGCGCGTCGCCGGCAGATAGGTCAGCATGGGCGGGCCATCATGACCTACGGCACCCAGAATGCCACCGTGTCCGCCGGTGGTGACATAGCCACCGGGTCGCGCGTCGCCCTTCTGCACATCGCGCGCGGCAAAGATCTGCTGTTCCTGCACGAGCACCATGCCGACCCGATCGCGCCCCTCGCTGTCGGCCCACACGCGCGAGGTGAGATAGTCGACCGAGTCGACCAGATTCTTCGGACCGTCGTTGCTGATCTGCCCATGCGCCCGCTGTGCGGCATTGCCGCAGACCGGCAGGGTCGTGTCGAGGAGCAATCCGAACCAGTACATGGTCTCCTCGATGCGCGGACTGCCCTGGGTCCAGACCGCACCTTCGTAGCGGCCGCTGTCGAGAATCTGCTGTACCCGGTTGGTCATGAGCGCAAGGCTCGGTCGGGGCGGCGAGACCGCGAGGTGGTAGGGGCGGTAGTAGAAGAAGTCGGCGCCGCGGGTCTCGGGCGCAATGTCGCCGCCCGATTCGCCCGGCAGCGGGGTATCCGAGCGCTCGCTCGCCGACTGACCTGCGGTATAGCCACTCGGAGGCAGGACGCGAAAGAAGTCGACTTCGGCACGCGCCGCAATCAGGTTGCCTTCGCCGTGTTCGCCGATGCCGAGACGGTCGATTTCCTCGAAGGGGCGCGACCCGTCGGGAAAGAACGGTTGTCGGGCCGTACCGACCTGACCACCGGGCGTGGTGCAATCGTCCTCCCAGGCGCTGCCATCGGCCTGGCGGGCCATGTAGGGCAGCGGATAGACACCGTCTTCCGGGCGCAGTTCGACTTCATAGACAGGCTTGTCCGAATCGGCCGTGCGCTCGCGGTGAAAGGCGCCGCTGGCATCGAGGTAGCCATCGGGTGGACCATAGAGGGGCGCCGCATCGCTCTCCATCGGATGCGCCGAGAACTGCTCGACATAGACCGTCGCCGATCGTGCGAGCCGTTGCGGGCGCAGGACATCGAAACGCGCCGGCGATCCGTCAGGCAGTGTCATCGCCTCAAGCCCGTACTTGACACGGGCCTTGTTGCTGGTGACGAGGGGCGGGGTGTTCTGGATCGTGGCGTTGGGGCCGGCCAGGTGGGCAATACGGGGTCGTCTGGTCATCTCGAGGGCCGTTCCGGAATTTTCAGGGTGTGAAGGGGTGCTACTGCTTTTCGATTTTCGCCCGCTCGATCACGGTGCGCCACTTCGCGGTCTCACTCGCCAGCAGGTCGCGCAGGGCCTCGGGTGTGCTGGCGCGTGCATCGACCCCGAGATCCTGCAGCCGGCGGTTGAATTCCGGTTGGGCGATGACGGCGGCCACCTCGCGATTCAGCCGGTCGATGATGGCCCGCGGCGTCTGTGCCGGTGCAGCAAGTGCGTTCCAGGCGGTCGACTCGTATCCGGGTACGGTCTCGGCGATGGTCGGCACATCGGGCAGGCCGGCGAAGCGCTGGTCGAACGAGACCCCCAGCGCGCGCAGGTTGCCGCTTCGTACGTGCGCCATTACCGGGGCCAGGATTTCCACCATGCCTTGAACATCGCCCGACTTGATCGCTGCGATGATCGTGGGGGTCGACTTGAAGGGCACGATCTGGGCGTCGATGGCCGACATCGACCGGAAGAGTTCGGCGGTGATGAACTGCGTGCTGCCGATGCTGGTCGTGCCGATGTTGAACGAAGCGGGCTTGGCTTTTGCAGCCGCGATGAACTGCGCTACGGTGCGAATCGGAGAGTCGCCGTTGACGACCAGTGCCAGGCCGAAGAAGCCCACCGTCGATATCGGTGCGAAGTCGCGCACCGGGTCAAAGGGCAAGGATCGGAAGAGGGACGTGCTTACGGCGTGTCCTGAGTTGAACCAGAGCAGCGTGTAACCATCGGGCGCCGATTTGGCCACGAGTTCGGAGGCCACTGTCTGGCCGGCACTGGGACGGTTTTCGACCAGCACCTGCTGGCCAAGCGAATCGGACAGTCGCTGGGCAAGGAGCCGCGCGACGATGTCGGCAACGCCCCCGGGGCCGTAGGGCAGCTGGAGCTTGATCGGCTGGGCAGGCCAGGTCGGTGTCTGCGCCAGTGCGGGGGCGACCAGTGCGCAGGCGAGCACCAGCGCACCCAGGCCGCGTGCGACGCCGGCACGCCGTGCCCACCCTGCAGCCCCCGCCAGGGGCGTGATTCCGAGGCTGTGTAGCCGCATCATTCTTGTCTCCACTGCGGGTTAGTGTAGCAAGCTGGCGCCGGTTGTCACGCAGCCCACTGCAGGTTTCAGACGGGCGCATCCGGCGGTAAGCTCTCGATTGTCCACGGCTGGAGAACCTTCATGGCAAGAATCATCGGTGGCATCGGTACGTCGCACGTTCCCACCATCGGGATGGCGTATGACCGCAAGAAGGGCGCCGATCCCGACTGGGCGCCGCTCTTCGAGGGCTATGCGCCCGCAGCGCGGTGGCTGGCGGAGAAAAAGCCCGACGTGCTCGTGTTCTTCTTCAATGACCACGCGACGACCTTCTTCTTCGATCACTACCCCACCTTCGCGATCGGTGTCTGGGACGAGTACCCGATCGCCGACGAGGGCATGGGCCCGCGCCCGGTACCGGCGTTGCGTGGCCACGCACCCCTGTCGCGCCATATGGCCACTGCGCTGGTCAATGACGAATTCGACATGTCGGTCTTTCAGGACCTTCCCCTCGACCACGGCCTCAATTCACCCCTCACCATGCTTTACCCCGAAGCAGTGCCTGCCGGTGGCTGGCCTGTTTCCGTGGTGCCGATCGAGGTCAACGTGCTCCAGCATCCGATGCCGACTCCGCTGCGCTGCTGGAAACTCGGGCAGGCGGTACGCCGTGCCGTGGCATCGTGGCCCGAAGATCTTTCGGTCGTCGTCGTGGGTACGGGCGGGTTGTCGCACCAGATGAACGGCGAGCGCGCCGGGTTCAACAACGAGGCCTGGGATCGCGAGTTTCTCGAACTCATCCATACCGACCCGATGGCGCTCACCCGCATGCGCCTGGCCGACTTCGCCCGACTGGGGGGTAGTGAAGGCGCCGAAGTCATCATGTGGCTTGCCATGCGAGGTGCGCTCTCTCCCGATGTGAAGAAGGTGCACCAGAGCTACTACCTGCCCATGACCACTGCCATGGCGGTGGCGGTATTCGAGGAGACGCCATGACTGCCTTTTCCAGTAACCCTCAACTGGCGGGTGCCGAACGGCTCGAGGGTACCTTCATCTTCGATCTGGAGCGCAGCGCGCGCGGACTGCGGTTGAACCGTTTTCTGCATGGCCTGGTGATTCCGGAGCGCCGAGCGCTTTTCAAGAGCGATCCGCAGGCTGCCTTTGATCAGGCGCGCCTGACGCCCGAGGAGCAGCGCATGGTGCTTGAACTCGACTGGCGAGCGCTCATCCATTACGGCGCGAGCTTTTTCACCATGGAGAAACTGGGTCGCGTCAGTGGGGTTTCCAATCCGGCCATGGTGGCGGCGATGCGCGGGGAGACGCTGGAATCGTTTCTGGCGACACGCCGGGTACCCGGCGCGCGCTGAGAAACCGTCAGGCCCGTTGTGCACCGTCTGCCGCGCGCCGCGTTGAAGTAGCCAGATGTTCCATTTCTCGGGGGTCATGCCATGAGCAGACGATGGACGCGCTGGTCGATCCGATCCTTCAGGCACGTGCCCCCAGGGCCTCGGGTGTGGTCTTTCCGGCGGTCAAGCCCCGGTTTCGTCTGGCTACTCGCACTGTGCCTCGGGGCGAGTCCTGTTTTCGCGCATGGCGGGCGTGGCGGTGCAGGCCATGGAGGGGCCGGGCATGGATACGCCGGCGCTTCGCAGGGTCGTCACCCGGGCGCATCGGCCCACGGGCCATGGAGCGGTCGTCATGGTGGCGGTGGTCATCCAGGCCTCTGGGCGGCTGCGCCGCTCGTGGTGGCTCCGCTGTACTACGCGTCCCCTTACCGGCCGGCCTATCCGGTTCTGGTCGAGCCCGCCTGGTGGTGTGCACCCTACCAGCGGTACTACCCTGAGGTCGATACCTGTCCGGAGGCTTGGCAGCCCGTGGCGCGCTGAACCGAAGGGTATCGGGAGCCGCTTCGATCGGCCGCAGTTGCCGCGGTACACTGAGATATCGATCGGGAGCCGCGGTTGCAGCCCCGGTCTGAAAAGGCACAGGGGAGACAGGCTTGGACGTGATCATCATCGGCGGGGGCATCGCGGGCCTCACCACCGCGCTTTTTCTGCACAAGGCGGGATTCAAGCCGCAGATCTTCGAAGCTGCAACCGATTACCGCCCGATCGGTGTCGGCATCAACATGATGCCGCACGCGATGCGTGACCTCGACTCACTGGGTCTCACGCCAGGGCTGGCGGCTCGCGGCATCGAGGCGCGTGAGTTCGCGTTCTACAACCGGCATGGTCAGCACATCTACAGCGAGCCCTGCGGTCGTCATGCCGGGTATGACTTCCCGCATTTCTCGGTCCATCGGGCCGATCTGCATGCCGTGCTTTTCGAGGCTGTCGTCGAGCGCCTCGGCCCCGATGCCGTTCAGATGGCCTACCGGTGTACGGGCGTCGATCAGGACGATCATTCGGTGACGGTGCGCTTCCAGGATGCACGCACCGGGGCGCCTCTCCCGGCTGTCCGTGGCGAGATTGCGATTGCGTGTGACGGTTTTCACTCGGCAGTCCGTCGCCAGTTCTATCCGGGCGAGAAGCCGGGCTTTGGTGGCATCAACATGTGGCGCGGGGTCACGCGCAGCAAGCCGTTTCTGACCGGCGCCAGCGTCACCCGCATCGGCCCGATTTCGCCCGGCAAGTTCCTCATCTATCCGATCCGCAATTTCGAGGATGGGTCTCAACTCATCAACTGGGTCGCCGAGATCCAGGGTGGTGAAATCACGATGAACGACTGGCACACCCCAGGGCGCCGTGAGGAGTTCGCCCACATCTACCGCGATTGGCGGTTCGACTGGATGGATGTGCCCGATCTGATCGAGCGTGCCGAGTTCATCCTGCAGTATCCGATGGTCGATAGAGATCCGGTCGAGCGGTGGGCGTTCGGTCGGGTCACGCTGCTTGGCGACGCGGCGCATCCCATGTATCCACGCGGTGGCAATGGTGCCGCGCAGTCGATCATCGATGCGCGTACGATCGCGCGACTGCTGGCCATGGGGGGAGATCCTGTCCGTCTGCTTGCGGCGTTCGAGGCGGAGCGACTGGCGCCCACCGCAACCATCGTGCGCACCAACCGGGTACGCCCCCCTGACGCATTGATCAACCTGGTCGAGGCCCGTACCGAGGGGCGTCGCTTCGATCGAATCGAGGATGTCGTGAGCGCCGAGGAAATTCGCGCTCTGGTGCAGGGCTACGCCACCGTGGCCGGCTACGACATTTCGCAGGCCAACCGGCAACCCGAGGAGGTCCGGGCATGAGGCAGCCAAGTGGTGTCGACGCAGGCGGGAACTGGCCGTACCTGAGGCGATTGAACGATCTGCTGCGTGGTGCCCGCACTGCGCTCTCGCGCCAGCGCAGGGTAGCCACGCTCGTCTGCTGTCTCTTGGCGAGCGTGCCAGTCGGGTCTGGGACTGCCGCGGCGCAGACACCGTCGCAAGGTCAGGGCTACCCGGGCCGGGTGGTACGCATCCTCCTGCCTTATGCCGCGGGTGCCGGCCCGGCGGTGTTCGCCCGCATTCTGGCCGATCGAATGAGTCGCGAATGGGGGCAGCAGCTCATTGTCGACGCGCGTCCGGGCGCCAGTGGATTCGTTGCGATCGAGGCGGCGAAGAAGGCTGCGCCCGAGGGGTACGATCTGCTGGTCGTGAGCAATGCTCACGCCACGATCAATCCCTTCCTGTACAGCAAGGTGCCCTATGACATGGAGGCCGATTTCGCCCCCGTGGGTCTGATCTATCTGACGCCCTTCTTCATCACCGTGGCCACCAACGGCTCGATTCATACGGTCGGTGAGCTGATCGCCCTCATGAAGAACAACCCCGGGCGAGTGACCTACGGAACACCGTACGTCGGCAGCCCGGCCGACCTCGGGGGGGCCTTGTTCGAGTACCTGACTGGCACGAAGATGGTGCATGTGCCATTCAAGGATCAGCCGCAGATCTACACGGCCATCGCGAACAACGATGTCGACTGGACGCTCTCGACCCTGGGTTCGGCACTGCCGCTGATGAATGCCGGCAAGGTGCGGCTGCTGGCGATTGCCGGCAAGACGCGCTCGGCCAGTGCACCCACCGTGCCGACCATTGTCGAGGCGGGTGGGCCGGCCGAACTGCTGGTCGACTCGTGGATGTCGATGTTCGCGCCGCGTGGCACGCCGCCTGAGATCATCCGCACGATCAACACCGTGCTCAACAAGGCCCTCGCCGACCCCGAGGTGCTCGCGCGCATGAAGCAATTGGGGTTCGAACCCACACCCAGCACGCCTGAAACCCTCGCGGCGCTCGTGAAGACCGACAGTCGCAAGTACGCCGAACTGATTCGTCGCACGGGTGCAGTCGCCGAGTGAGGGGCGGTTTCGGGTTGTGGTGAAGACCCGATTTGATATATAGTGAGCGGCTCAGCGCGCCCGTAGCTCAGTTGGATAGAGTACCTGGCTACGAACCAGGGGGTCGTGGGTTCGAATCCTGCCGGGCGCGCCACCAGACCGAAGGCAAATGCGGGCTGCTCTCGAAAGAGGCAGCCCGTTTTTTCTTGTGTCACGAGTACTGCCGCGCATGTCGACGGATGTCGAGCGACTTGCCGTGCAATCCGGGCACGTCAGGCAACGGGCACCCATTGGCCCCAGTTAGCAATTCTTGACACTGGACTTGCAGGCCGTGTCTAGAGTGTTTGCGGGGTGACTCGCGGCCAGCGCATGCCGCGTCTCTGGTGCGTGTCAGCCCCTGGTGCACTTCAGTGCGCCAGTGATCTGGCCGGACGCTGCATGACCGCTCTTGCGCAAAAAAGAATTCTCGTCACAGGGGGTTCCGGTTTTCTCGGGTCTCACCTGTGTGACCGCCTGCTCGACGCAGGGCATCAGGTCATCTGCCTTGATGACTTCTCCACCGGTTCGGCCAGCAATGTCGAACATCGGATCGGGCATCCGAACTTCACGCTGTTGGAGCAGGATGTTGCGCTTGCGCTCTCGCCGGCTTCACTGGCGGTCGACCAGATCTACAACCTTGCCTGTCCGGCAAGCCCGGTGCACTACCAGCGCGACCCCGTGCGCACGACGCGAACCATCGTGCTGGGCGCACTCAACATGCTCGACCTGGCTCGAGCGACGGGAGCCCGTATTCTCCAGGCATCGACCAGTGAGGTCTATGGCGATCCGGAGGTGCATCCGCAGATCGAACCGTATTGGGGGCATGTGAACCCTGTGGGCTTGCGTGCCTGCTATGACGAGGGAAAGCGCTGCGCCGAATCCCTCTTTTTCGACTACCACCGGCAGTACGGTGTGTCGGTGAAGGTCGTGCGCATCTTCAATACCTACGGGCCACGCATGCAGGTGGGTGACGGTCGCGTGATGAGCAACTTCATCGTTCAGGCGCTCAGGGGCGAACCCCTGACCGTCTACGGGCGCGGCCAGCAGACCCGCAGTTTCTGCCACGTGAGCGATCTGGTCGAGGCCATGATCCGCATGATGAATAGCGATGCCGCATTCACCGGTCCGGTGAACATCGGCAATCCGGTCGAGGTGACCATGCTGGCGCTGGCCGAGCGCATCCTGTGTCTTGCCGGGAGTGTGTCGGGCATCACTTACCTTCCTGCGCCGGCCGACGATCCGGCACGGCGGCGGCCCGACATCACCCTGGCGCATCGGCATCTGGGCTGGACGCCCTCGGTGGATCTCGATTGTGGCGTCGCCCAGACGGTTGCATGGTTTCGGCATGCGCTGGCTGCCGAGGCGTGCGATGGCGTGCATGGCCGCCATGGATCGGACGCAGCGAGATCCGGCGATACTGCCCTCAACGTCGATCCGTCAGGCGTACATGCCGATGTCGGGCGTGTTTCGCCATGAGTTCGACGACGATCGGGGCAGCCACGGTGGCAGGTGCAGCAGGGGCAGCAGGGGCAGCAGGGGCAGCAGGGGCAGCAGGGGCAGCAGGGGCAGCAGGGGCGCGCATAGCGGTCGTGACCCCCTATTTCCAGGAGCCGCTCTCGATGCTGCGCCAGGCCCATGAGAGCGTTCTTCGGCAAGGCGTGAATGCCCACCATATCCTGGTGGCCGACGGCCATCCCAGAGCCGAGATCGATGACTGGGAGGCTACCCACGTAACGCTGCCGAGGGCCCATGGCGACAACGGCAACACGCCGCGCGGCATCGGCAGCATGCTGGCGATGGCCGAGCGTTACGACTTCATCGCCTATCTGGACGCGGACAACTGGTTTCATCCCGATCACTTGCGTTCGTTGCTGTCTGTCTACCAGGCGACGAAACCCGACGTCTGCTGTTCATTTCGCACCCTTCACGCCCTTGACGGCACGCTGATGGTGGGTCTTCGTGACGCGGATGAGGCCGCATTGGAGCATGTCGATACGAGTTGCTACCTGATCCACTCGTCGGTGTTTGACTACCTGAAAGTCTGGCTGACGATGCCGCGTATTCTCAGCCCGATCTGCGACCGGATCTTCTACCGAGGCTTGTTCGCGCGGGGCGTCCGGTTCGGGTTTTCACGCAGCCCGAGCGTGGCCTTCCGGTCGCAGTACGCGATGCATTATCGCGCCGCCGGCCGCGCCATGCCGGAAGGGATCAAGCAGGATCCGGGCAAGGATGCACGGGCCTGGCTGGAAACCGAAACAGGCATCCGCACCTGTGTTCTGCGGATGGGGTTCTACCCGTGAAGTCTCCCGATGTCCGCTGGCACCCCCATTCGCTCGATCGCCTGACGCGCGCCCAGTTGAAGGGGCAGCAGGGGAGGGTGCTCTGGTTCACAGGGCTGTCGGGGGCGGGCAAGTCGACCATCGCCAATCTTGCCGAGCGGACCTTGTGGGGCATGGGGCGGCACACCATGATGCTGGACGGTGACAATCTCAGACACGGACTGAATCGTGATCTGGGTTTCACCGATATCGACCGTGTCGAGAATGTCAGACGTGTCGCTGAGGTGGCCCGGCTCATGGTGGACGCCGGACTCATCGTGCTCGTGGCGCTCATCTCGCCGTTCAGAGCCGATCGTGCCCTCGCGCGGCAGCGTTTCGAGCCCGGTGAGTTCATCGAGATTCATGTCGATGTGCCACTTGCGCTCGCCGAGGCCCGTGATCCCAAGGGGCTGTATCGCAAGGCGCGTGGCGGGCTCATCCGGCAGATGACCGGCATCGACTCCCCTTATGAGGCGCCGGAGCGCCCTGAACTGCTGCTTGATACCAGTGTCCTCGGCGCGGAGGCTGCTGCGCAACGGGTGGTCGACCTTGTCCGTGCACAGGGTGCATCGCGGGGCGTGATCTCGCAATGATCGTGATGGCGGGCGATGTTGCATGCCTGCCTTCGCCCGGGTCTGGATGTCATTTCTGACGCTTGCCATCGGGGTTCGTTCCGCGCCAGTCCGGGTGCGTTGTCGATTGACAAGCGCAACCGTGGGTCGGCACTATCGATCGGATACCAACCGGATTGAAAGGTGCGACATGAGTATTCATGGCGGATTGAAACGCTCGATGGGCTGGAAGAACGGGAGGCGGGGCCGATTGCCGTTCCTCCGTCGGGATGGTCGCGGCCACTCGTGCGACCTGTTCGCGCCGCGGCAGGGGTACTAGCCGTGGCGCGCGCATGGAATACCCGACTGATCGCCCAGATTGACAGTCCTGGAGGCGGCCAGGTCTGGTGCGACGGTACTACCCTGTACGTATCGCACATGCGACCGCCCGATGGCACGTCGATCTATGACGTGGCCGATCCGCAAAACCCGAGATTTCTGGCCCGTATCGACTTGCCCATGGGCTGGCACTCTCACAAGGTTCGAGCGGCTCAGGGTCTCATGGTGGTCAATCACGAGAAGTTTCGCGAGGGTTCGCCTGAGTTCGGCGGTGGCCTGGGTATCTACGACGTGGCTGATCCCTCGAGACCCCGCCTCATCACCAAGTGGCGCGTGAGCGGCGAGGGCGGTGGAGTCCACCGCTACGACTTTGACGGGCGTTATGTGTATCTGTCGCCGACCGTCGATGGGTATATCGGGAACATCATGATGATTCTCGATCTGGAGCGACCGGAGTCGCCCCGGGAAGTAGGGCGGTGGTGGATACCCGGTCAGCATGCCGCCGGGGGCGAGGCCTATCCCTGGGATGACTACGTGCGTCCGCGCTGCCATCACCCGCTGCGCGTGGGCAACCGACTTTACGTCTCCTACTGGCACCATGGCTTTTTCATCCTTGATATCAGCGATATGAGTCGACCCAAACTCATCTCGGGCGTCAACGAGGGTCCTGACAACCCGCACCCGACCCACACCGCCTTGCGCATGCCGATGCGCCTGGGTGGGCGCGATGTACTGCTGGTGGCTGATGAGGATGTGGCCAAGTTGCGTCCTGCGGCACCCTCGGCGATGCGCGTCTATGACATTACCGACGAGCGCGAACCGAAGAAGATCGCGACATTCCAGACGCCTGCGCTGGCGGGCAGCGACGCCGCGCAACCGCAGATGACGGGTTGCCACCAACCCTCCGAGCGATTCGAGGGCACGGTGGTGCCGTGTGCCTGGTTTGCGCAGGGACTGCGCATGGTCGACATGGCAGATCCGATCAATCCGCGCGAAGTCGGTTTCTACGAGCCCGATGTGCCACCCGGTTGCGAGCGGGTCTCCTCCAATGACGTTACCGTGGATGATCGGGGGCTCATCTACCTGGTCGACCGTCAGCAGGGCGTCAGCATCATCGAGCGCGTGAACATCTGATTGGTCACTCCGGTGGTCAGCGCTGTGGTTCCTCCGGATGTGCGCATACCGATCATCCTTCTGACCGGATTTCTGGGAACAGGCAAGACCACGCTCTTGAAACGCCTGCTGTCCGAGGCTGCGTTTGAACACACCGCCGTCCTCATCAACGAAGTGGGCGAGGTCGGGCTCGATCACCAGATCGTCTTCGGCGCGGGCGGTCTGCCCACGGGCGATGCGGGTGCTGCGCTGCGCACGGCCATTCTCCTGGCCAATGGCTGTGTCTGTTGTACGGTACGTGATGATCTGGCGTCCGCGCTCGATGATCTGATGGTGCGTTCGGCGCGCGGCGAGATACCCCGTTTCGATCGTGTGATCATCGAGACCACAGGGCTGGCCGATCCGGTGCCTGTCATCGAGGCTATCAGTTCGAGCGTGTTGACCGGCTTGCATTATCGGCTCGCGCGTGTGATCACCACGGTGGACGCGGCGTCTGATGTGGCGCGTATCGATCGATATCCGGCTTCGCTCGCCCAGGTCGTCTGCGCCGATGATCTGGTGGTGACTCGTACCGACCTTGTGCCTGAATCCATCATCGAGACATTTCAGGCGCGGCTGGGGCAGATCAACCCGGATGCCGACATCCTGCGCATCGATCGCGACTATGCGGTGGTGGCAGCGCGATGCGGTGAACGGGCTCCCGCCGTGCTCTCGGTGATGGGACGCGGTGGATCTGCCCGGAGGATCGATGGCGTCGGTGCTGATGGTCGAGCGGGCGGAGGCGATAACGTTGACGAAGCCCGCCCCCTCTCGCAGTTGGGACCGATTCGACCGTTCGCCGCAGTCGGGCGCCGGTTTGACTCGGCGCATCCTGGCGTTCAGGTGTCGACCATGCGCTTTGCCGGTCCTTCGGTGTGGGCTGAAGCGCTCAAGGCGATCGAGGCATCACTGGCGGCTTCGACGGGAGAGGTCTTGCGGATGAAAGGTGTGCTGCGCCTGGTCGAGCATGAGCATCCGATGGCGATCCAGTGGGCCTCGGGGCGAATCAGCCCGATCGAGGCACTGCCCGGTGCACTGGCCGCGGGCGATGCAGGTTATCTCGTGATCATTGCCGCAGTCGATCGAAAGGCATTTCCGTAGAGGCTTTCCGGTTCAATGCGTTTTTTGGGGCGGGCTTTTGCGGTGAATCAAGGCAGCCCTCGCGCATTACCACAATCTTTGCCCGATTGTGTTACTGTAGGGCCGCATTTTGCTCGAGTAGCGGCTGAGTTCCCATCATTGGTGCCGGATGCCGCGGCACTACCGGTACGGTACGGTTCACTCTCAGGTCATCATGCCCGCCGCCCTGACGCGGCTTCAGTCAGGAATCCAAGGAAGAAGACTTAAATGAGTACTGGTACCGTCAAGTGGTTCAATGATGAGAAAGGTTTTGGCTTCATCACCCCCGAGGGTGGTGGCAAGGATCTGTTCGCCCATCACAGCGCGATTCAGATGAGCGGTTTCAAGACGCTCAAGGAAGGCCAGCGCGTCGAGTTCGAAGCGCAGCAAGGCCCCAAGGGCCCGCAAGCCACCAACATCCGGCCGCTGTAAGGCGAACGGATCGCTGATAGCTGCCGGGTCTTCGTGATCCGGGGCTGATCAAGCGGAAAAGGGCCCTCATGGGGCCCTTTTTTTTATCGTGCGAAAGGCTTCATGCGCCAATCGGGCTGCGCGCCCGGCTGGGCCGCGCGGCCGCCGGGCCAAGCCTACTTCTTGTCACCGTGGCTCTCGAGGCCGGGTTTGTAGAGGCCCTTCACGAAGTCGCCGATGCCGCTTTCGAGCCAGGCGCCTTTCTGGGCCACCATCACTTCCTGCTCCTTGGCCGCGGTGTAGCTCATCGAGGCCTCCCAGCTCATCTCGAGCGAGAACCGGTAACCGTCCTTGCACGCGCGCAGGGCGGCCGGATCCTTGGTTGCAATCTCGCGTGCCAGTTCCATCGTGCGTGCTTCCAGTTCCGCTGCCGGGAACGACATGTTGATGAACCCCATGTCGGCCGCCTTGATGCCGTTGAACCGACGGCCGGTCATCGCGTACAGCAGGGCATCGCGGGGGCGCATCAGATTAGCCAGCGACTTCGAGACGCTACCGCCCGGAAACATCCTGAAGTTGATCTCGGAGAGCCCGAACTGTGCCTCGTCGGCCGCCACCGCGAGATCGCAACCCTCGACGATCGAGAACGCGCCCCCGAAGCAGTAGCCGTTTACCATGGCAATGGTCGGCTTGGGAAAGTAGCGCAGCGTGCGGCCACGCCATTCCGTCGCGAGACGGAAGACCTTGTCGTATTCGGCCTGAACGCCTTTCAATTCATGGAAGAATTCCTTCAGGTCCATCCCGGCGCAGAAGGCATCGCCGGCACCGGTGATCACCAGCACCTTGGCAGAGTCTTCATAACGCAGTTCCTCCAGTGCAGCCGTCATGTCGCGATGCAGTTGCGGGCTCATCGCGTTCTTCTTTTCCGGCCGGTTCAAAGCGACTCGGGCGACGTTGTCGGCGATGTCGATCTTGAGGGTCTGGTAGTTCATCCTTGTCTCCTGTTGTTGTCCGGATCGTTCCTGAACTGCGAGCGCCTGACGGCGTCAGCCCGATCAGGTGCCTGGTACTTCGTTTTCGGTGTTTCGGGTCGGGTGGGTCGCGTTCCGCGCCGGGTGGTTGGTGTTCCGGGCTTCAAAGCCCTGCCTCAGATGATGCTGGCCTGCCTGAACGTTGCAACCTCCGAGGGGCTGTACCCGGCTTCGGCCAGGATCTGGTCGGTGTGCTCACCCAGAAGCGGTGCGCGGGTCGTCGCCGGTTCGCGCTCGCCGTCGATGAGTACCGGACGGTGAATGGCCCTCATCGTGCCGTTCTCGGGGTGTGCAGTGCTGTGGAACGTACCCAGGTGCCGTACTTGCGGATCGTTCTCGACTTCGGACACCCGATGGATCGGTGCATGGGGCACATCGTTCGCTTCGAGGCGCGGCAGCCACTCCTCCCGATTGCGGGTTGCAAAGGTGGTGCCGAGCAGGGTGCGCAACGCCGCGTAGTTGCTGATGCGTGCAGCACGCGTCGCAAATCGAGGGTCGGTTGCGAGGGTTGGTTGCTCGATGACCGCGAGCAGGCCCAGCCAGAACTTGTCGGGCGAGGACAGGTGAACGGCCAGCATGTGTCCATCGGCACACTCGAGTGTGTAGGACTGTGACGCAGCCACCCGTGTCCAGGGTGACTGCTCCATCTGAAGCTGGTCCTGATTGGTGAACGGATCGGGAATGAAGGCGATGCTTGCCTCGAGCATGTTCACCTCGACTCGCCGTCCGCGATCGCCCGTGCGTCGTCCGAAGAGTGCACCCAGGATGCCGTAGCAGGTATACATGCCGGTGACGTTGTCACTGATCGTCGGACCACTCACATCGGGCCGCTCGCTGTCCACGTAGAGGCTCGCGATGCCCGACAGTGCGAGCCCCACCGTGTCGAAAGCCGGCCTGTCTGCATAGGGGCCGGTGGCACCGAAGCCGGTGATGCTGGCATGAATGAGTCCGGGGTTGATGCGCTCGAGTGCGGCGCTGCCAAGGCCGAGCCGGTCCATCACGCCGGGGCGGAAGTTCTCGAGCAGCACATCACCCGTTTCCAGCAGGCGGGTGAGGATTGCGAAGCCATCGGGGCTCGCGAGGTCGAGGGTGATGCTGCGCTTGCCGCGGTTGTAGGCCGTGAAGTGAGGGCTGTAGAGGCCACCCCTGAAACTGCGGAACGGATCACCCCCTTCACGACGCTCGACCTTGATCACCTCGGCGCCGAGATCGGCGAGCATCATGCCGGCCAGTGATGCAGTGATCATCGTTCCGACCTCGATCACGCGAATGCCGGCCAGTGGTGCGGCCATGGGTACAAGTCTCCGTGCTGACAACATCGGCAGAGCGTGATCTAATCGCCGCAAGCCTGCTCCCGCCAGATACATGGCAGGCGACGGACGTTAAATTAAGAGGATGGGCGTGTCAACAACGAGACGGCTCGACGCGAGGGGCGTCCTGGACGAAGGGCCTTCGCCCAAGGAGCAGACGCTGGGCTACATGCTCTGGGATGCCACCCGGCACTTCACGCGAGAGTTTGCCCGGCGTATCGCCCGTCACGGCCTCAACTTCGGGCAGTTCCCCTTCATGCGCGAACTGTGGGAAGAGGACGGCCTGACCCAGCGCGAACTGGCTGATCGAGCAGGCATGCGCGGGCCGACCGTGGTCGTCGCCATCCAGCGACTGGAGAGCGATGGCATGGTGCGGCGCGAGCGCAGCGCTGAAGACCGTCGCAAGACCCACATCTTTCTGACTCGCAAGGGTCGTGACGTCTTTCGCAAGGTGGTACCCGAAATCCAGTTCATCAACGACACGCTGACCCGCGAGTTCACTGCTGCCGAGCGCCGTGCGCTTCATGCGCTGCTGGGCAAGCTTCGCAACAACATCCGCGATTCAGGCCTTGCCTGACGCACCAGGGCCGGTGCCAGTGGCAGTCGATCGCTGCCACGCTGCCCGCTGCCTCTTCGGTCAACTCCTGGAGTATCTGCCAGCATGACAACCGCTTCCCCCCGTACCGCACCGGCCGTATCGGCCGAGCTTGTCGCTGCCTTCAAGGCGGGCATGCAGCGACTTGCTGCCGCGCCATGCGTGTTGACCACTCGACACGAGGATCGCCGGTTCGGCCTCACGGCGAGCGCCGTGTGCTCGCTGACCGCCGACCCGCCCACCCTCATCGCTTGCGTGAACGAGTCGGCGGAGGCCTGGGGTGCCATCGATGCGTCCGGGCGAATCTGTGTCAACGTGCTCGCGGCCGGGCAGGTCGAGATCGCGCAGCGTTTCGCCGGCATGCTGGGCCATCGGGGCGAGGCGCGATTCGAGGGGCTCGAGTGGGATCTGCTCGCCAGTGGTGCCCCGGTGCTGCGTGGTGCACTGGCCGCGTTCGACTGCACTGTCGCCGAGCGCGTGCGCTGGTCGACCCATACGGCCTTCATCTGCCGGGTCGAAGCGGCAACCGTGAATGACGCAGGCGATCCGCTGGTCTACGCGAACCGGCAGTTTCTGCGCGCTGCGCCCCTTTGAAGAGGAACCGATTGCGATGAAACTGGTGGGCAAGTCGATCATCATCACGGGGGCGGCCCAGGGTATCGGTCATGCCATGGCGCGTCGTCTGGTGGCCGATGGGGCCCGGGTTGTGGTTGCCGATATCGGGCGTGCAGTCGAGGCGGCGGCCGAGATCGAGCAATCGTCAGGTGCCGATCACACGGCGGAGAGACCGCGCACGCTTGGCCTCACGGTCGATGTCTCGTCCGAGATCGATACGGTGCGCATGGCCGAGGCGACACTCGACGCCTTCGGTCGCATCGACGGGCTGATCAACTGTGCGGCCATGTTCGCCACGGTGAAACTCGGTCCGTTCGAGGACATTCCGGTGGCCGAGTGGAAGCGGCTCCTCGAGGTGAACGTGATCGGCGTGGCACTGTGCACCCGCGCAGTCGTGCCGCAGATGCGCCGCCAGCAATGGGGGCGGATCATCAACCTCGCGTCGGGCGCGCCCCTGAAGGGCACGCCGGGTTTCCTCCATTACATCGCGAGCAAGGGCGCTGTCATCGCGATGACGCGTGGTCTGGCGCGCGAACTCGGGGGCGACGGCATCACGGTGAATGCCATAGCACCCGGACTCACCGAAAGCGATGGCACCCTCGCACATCCGGCGCATCTTCGCCACCAGGCGACGGGTATTCGCAGTCGAGCGATCCAGCGTGAGGAAACGCCAGATGATCTGGTGGGCGTGGCCAGTTTTCTGGCGAGCGATGATTCGGCCTTCATGACCGGCCAGACGCTCGTCGTCGATGGTGGTTCGGTGATGCACTGAGGCAGGCGCCCGGCCCATGCCAGGCCGGGCGCCTTCGACTAGTAGCGCGCGTGGCCTGGCGTGCGTGGGAACGGGATCGCATCGCGCACGTTCGATACCCCGGTGACATACGAGAGCGTGCGCTCGAAACCGAGGCCGAATCCGGCATGCGGTACGCTGCCATAGCGGCGCAGGTCGCGGTACCAGCCATAGTGCGCCGGGTCGAGTCCGCACTCGGCCATGCGCTGGTCGAGCACGCTCAGGCGTTCTTCGCGCTGGCTCCCGCCGATGATCTCTCCGATGCCGGGAGCGAGCACATCCATCGCGGCCACGGTGCGGTCATCCTCATTGAGGCGCATGTAGAAGGCCTTGATCTCCTTGGGGTAGTTCATGAGGATCACCGGTCGCCCGACATGGTGCTCGGTGAGGTAGCGTTCGTGCTCGGACTGCAGATCGATGCCCCAGCGCACGGGATACTCGAAGCGGTGCTTCGTTCGCTCCAGAATCGTGATGGCCTCGGTGTAGTCCATGCGCTCGAAACGTGCCTCGATGATGCCCTGGAGTTTGGCGATCAGTCCACGCTCGATCCGCTCGTCAAAGAGCGCCATGTCGTCGCCACGCTCCTCGAGGACGCGGGTGAAGATGGACTTGAGGAGCGATTCGGCGAGGTCGGCATCGGCTGCGAGGTCCGCAAAGGCGATCTCGGGCTCCACCATCCAGAACTCGGCCAGATGGCGGCTGGTATTCGAGTTCTCGGCCCGGAACGTGGGCCCGAAGGTGTAGACCCGGGACAGCGCGAGGCAGTAGGCCTCCACGTTGAGTTGTCCTGATACGGTGAGAAACGTTTCGCGACCGAAGAAGTCCTGACTGAAGTCCACGCGGCCATCGGGCAGTCGGGGCAGGTTGGCCATGTCGAGCGTCGACACCCGGAACAGCTCACCGGCACCCTCGGTGTCCGAGGCGGTGATGATCGGCGTATTGACCCAGAAGAACCCCTGGCTCGAGAAGAACTGGTGGATGGCCTGGGCAACCGTGTGGCGTACCCGGCTGAGCGCACCGATCACGTTGGTGCGCGGCCTCAGGTGGGCGACTTCGCGCAGGAACTCGAAGGTGTGTGGCTTGGGCTGGATGGGGTACGCGTCCGGGTCTTCCACCCAGCCCAGCACCACGACCTCGCTCGCCTGCATCTCCCAGGGCTGACCCCGTGCGGGCGAGGGTACGACGAGGCCGGTCATCTGTACCGAGCAGCCCGAGGTGAGTCGCAGCACTTCGTCGGCATAGTTGGCGAGTGCTGCAGGTACCACCACCTGCACGGCGGCAAGGCAGGACCCGTCGGAGACGTTCACGAAGGACAGGCCCGCCTTGGAGTCCCGACGGGTACGAACCCAGCCGGACAGGGTAACGGGGGTATCGGCAGGCGCTAGGCCGGCGAGAATGTCGCGGCAGGTGAATGCAGCGAGTTTCGTGGTGCATTCGCCGGGAGCGGACCGATCGACCCCGGCATCTTCGGCTTGATGGGATGACGAAGGCATGGTCAGAGCTCACCTCGCACGATACGGGCGCCTTCAGCAAGGGCTGCCAGCTTGCCAAACGCCTGCTCGCGCGTGAGGTACTTCATGCCGCAGTCGGGTGAGAGCACGAGGCGCTCGGCCGGCACGTGTACGAGCGCACGTCGGATGTGGTCAGCCACCACCTCGGGTGTCTCCACAGCCTGTGCTGCCAGGTCCAGGACACCCAGCACGATGGTCTTGTCGCCCAGGTCGGCGAGGGCACTCAGATCAAGCGCTGATTGCGCACTCTCGATCGATACTTGCGTTGCACGGCATGCCGCCAGTTGTTCGAAGACGCCATAACGCCGTGGCTTCTCGGGTACGACAAAGGCGTAACCGAAGCACACATGCACCACGGTCGGTCCATCGATGCCCTCGAGTGCCCGGTCAAGCGCTGCCAGCCCGTAGTTGCGCGCTGCGTCCTGACGCTCTTCGAGCCAGGGTTCGTCGAGTTGGAGAACATCGGCGCCAGCCGCTTTCAGAGCCTTCAGTTCCTCGTTCACGGCCACTGCGAGATCGAAGGCCATCTCGGCCTCGTCATGGTAGTACTCGTTTTTCGCCTGTTGCGCCATCGTGAATGGGCCGGGTAGCGTGATCTTGATGGCCCGATCGGTGTTGCGGCGCAGGAATTCGACATCGCGCACTTCCACCGAGGCGCGGCGCCGGATCGGGCCGGTTACCCGCGGTACGAACATGCGTCGATTGGTTCGCCCGACGATCTCGCCGGGTGGATCGATCTCGATACCCTCGAGGGCGTTGGAGAAGTGATTGGAGTAGCTCTCGCGCCGGATCTCGCCATCGGTGACGATATCGATGCCGGCCCGCTCCATGTCGCGCACCGCGAGAATCGTGGCGTCGTCCTGGGCGCGTTCGAGCAGGGCGCCCTCGAAACGCCAGATTTCCGGTGCTCTCACCCGGGGGACACGAACGCGCAGCAGGACGGCAGGATCGACAAGCCACTCGGGTTGGGGGTAGCTCCCGACAACCGTCGTGGGCAGCAGATGATGAGGCAAGGGCATGCGGGCTCCTGAATGAACGAATGCTCAGGGCTGCATTGTGCGCGATCCGACCCGCCGTGCGGGATTGCCCGCGTACACGGCCCATGGCTCGGTGGGCGAGCGCATCAGTACGCCCCGCGCACCCAGGACCGTGCCCGGGGGTACCGATACCCCGGGACCGACGAAGGCTTCCGTGCAGATCCAGGCCCGGGCGCCGATGTGGATCGGGCGCGCGATCAACGCATGGTCGGCGCGGTGGTAGTCATGTGTGCCTGCACAGAGATGAGCGCCTTGCGAGATCACCGCGCGTTCGCCGATTTCGATCCGGGCGAGGTTGTAGATGATGGCGCGCTCCCCGATCGAGGCACCCGTATCCATCGAGAGGTTCCAGGGCGCCCAGACATGTACCCCGGGATAGACATGCACACCCGCTGCGATGCGCGCACCAAAAAGGCGCAGCAAGGCTGAGCGCAGGGCGTGGAACGGGCGGGGCGACAGGCGAAAAAGGGTACTCTCGCACAGGGTCCAGGCAACCCGGCCGAGGCGGTTGCGCAGCGAGAACGAGGGGCTGGTCCACGGATCGATACCCGTCAGGATGTCGCGGTCGGTGGCTGGCGGGCGGGGAATGCGATCGGGGGGCATGATCGGCATGAGTCTGTCACGCCACCATCGCCTCCCCGTCGTCCTGGATCAAGACCGTGGTTGCTTCAGTTGCCATACCTGCGTGTCGGACGCGGAAAGCCGCACGGCGTACCGTCAGTCACGGCTACCTGATCTTCCCACGGCAGGCGGTACTGCCCCTTCACCAGATCCTGCATGTAGGTGTACGGGCAGTCTTGCGCCCCGCCTGCCACCGCCACATAGCCGCGGTGCCCGAGCTGGTAGATGTTGTTCTCGACGCCCCAGCCAAGACGCGCTTCGCGAACCAGATCGGGGCGCACCTCGGCCGTGATGATCTCGTCGGGCCGTCCGCTCGTGCCATGCGCGAGAATGGTACCGTCGAAGTCGACGATCATGCCCTCACCCATCGAATCGAAACTGCCGTCAGAGCCGCTCATGCAGACGTTGGCGGTCACCATGAGGTTGCAGAACGCATTCGACTGATTGGTGAATCGCCACGCTTCGCGCACAGGTGCGGTGTAGCCGGCGGTACGCAGCATCACTTCAGCCCCCTTGTACGCAGCTTCGCGGGCCATTTCCGGGAACATGCCGTCATGGCAGATGATGAGGGCGAGCCTCGCCCCGCGCGGTCCGGTAATGACCGGGATGCCCAGATTGCCAGGCTCCCAAGGCTCCACCGGGATCCAGGGATGCATCTTGCGGTAGTACAGCTGCAGTGCGCCCTTGTCATCGATGATGAGACCGCTGTTCCACGGGTTGCCACCCGGATTGGCCTCCATGATCGAGAAACATCCCCAGATCTTGTGCTCCACACAGGCCGCCTTGAAGGCAGCCACTTCCGGACCATCGAGGCTGCACATGATCTCCGGGTTCGTATCCATCGACAGGCCATGCAGCGCGTATTCCGGAAACACCACCAGATCCATCGTGCCGAGGTTTCGTCGCGCCTTGCCGACCAGCGAAACGATGCGCTCGGTTTGCCGGGCGAGGTCGTCCCGGGTCACCACGACCGGCAGTTGCAGTTGCACCAGACCGATCACGAGCCCGTTGGGGCTGCGGTTGAGTCCACCAAGTCCATTCATTACGCTCTCCCGGGAAAGATGCTCATGACGGGATGCAAGCAAGGCAGATGCCAGCGCCCTGCTCCGGGGGCACGCCCTCAGGGCCCGAGAAAGCCGTCCGCCCGGTAGGTGAGGACCAGCGTATCCCGGTAGCCGTCGCTGCCCAGCGGCTGGACCGGGCTCGTTTCGTGAATGACCCGGTTGTCATCGAGCAGGAGCGTCGTCCAGGGCTCGATCATCGTGAAGCGCAGGCCCCGCGGACCGCCCGACTCGAACACCCGGGTCTCGCCGCCCTTCACGCCATGCCGCTCGATGAGCACCACGGCTACGAAGTCGACCCCGTCGCGGTGTGCGCCTTCAGGCGTCGGGCGTCCGATGCCGCCCGCCGTATCGATCCTGAACTGGTGGGCTTCGACATGCCAGCGGTCGGTCGGGCGCAGGCCGGTGAAGAGGGCGCCGAGTCGCGACACCAGTGCTTGCCAGCCTGGCTGGGCGAGGAGGTCGGCCTCGATGGGTTCGTACCAGCGCTCGAGGCCGCCGTGCAGGGCGTTGTAGTCCACGGGTTGCCAGTGGGCGCGTTGCGCAATGTTGACGATCACGCCGGTCGCGGTCTCGACGATGAGACTCGTGTGACGCCGCCTGCGATAGTGCCCCCCATCGCGCAGATAGCCGTCGGGCGGCAAGTTTGCCCAGGCGCGGGCCGTGATCGACAGGTCGGGCAAGGCCGTTCCTGCCATCGACTGCAGACCGGCAGGGGCGACAAGCGCATAACCGTCTCGGGCCATCGAGGCGGCGACATTCGGGACGGACAGCAGCAGGCGAGGTGGTGTGTCGAGCATGATGCCTGCATTATCCCCTGCCTCGGCGGCATGCCGCATGTTCGTCCGGGCGGTTAAACTCGTGCGATGAATGATTCCTCACTGAGACGACCGGTTGCCATTGTCGGCGGTGGCCCGGTCGGCATGATGCTGGCCCTTTTCCTCGATCGGCAGGGCGTGCCCTGCGTGATCTTCAATCAGGATGAGACCACCCGCTGGCATCCCAAGGGCAGCACCCACAATTCGCGCACCATGGAGCATTACCGGCGACTCGGGTTGAGCGAGGCCATCCGCGAGTTGGGTTTGCCTGCTGATCACCCCACCGATGTGGCCTACTACACCCGCTACGGGGCACACGAGATCGCACGCGTGGTGATGCCCTCCGAGCGCGAAAAGGTACGTGCGGTGATTGCCGCACCGCGCACGCATCAGAATGTCGAGCCGATTCATCGCGCCAATCAGATGTACGTCGAGCGCTTCCTGTTCGAGCATTTGCGGACCCGACCCGGCATCACCCTGCGATATGGCTGGCGTGTCACCGGTTTTGAAGAAGATGGGGAGGGCGTGACCCTTCAGGCCAGGCGTCTTGAGGCGGCCGAGATCGACAAGGGTGACGGGACCTACGATGCACAGCGTGACGAGGCGACCGGCGCAGCCGCGGCCGAGACCTGGCGCGTCGCCTACATGGCCGGCTGCGATGGGGGCCAGAGTCCGGTGCGAAAGGCACTGGGCATCCGCTACGAGGGCCATGACACGCTCGAGCAGGCCTTCCTGGGTGGCGCGATGATTGCCACCTACCTGCGCGCGCCCGAGCTCAAGCGGCGATGCTTTGCGTCACGCAGCGCATGGCAGTACTGGGCCGTGAATCCGGAGATACGCACCGCACTGGTGGCGCTCAATGGCGAGGACGAGTATCTCTACTGGACGCGTCTTGCCGAAGGTGCCTCGTTCGATGAGGCCGAGGTCGTGCGAAGCCTGCATCTTGCCTGCGGCTACCCGACCCCCGTGACCGTGCTGGGCAACCGCAACTGGCGTGCCGGTGTGGCGCTCTGGGCCGAGCGGTTGTGGTCGGGCAATCGGGTGTTTCTGGCAGGTGATGCCATTCATCTCTTCACCCCGACGGGTGGGTTCGGCATGAACACCGGCATCGATGGCGTGGCCAATCTGAGCTGGAAGCTCGCAGCACTCGTGCAAGGCTGGGGCGGGGCGGGTCTCGCAGCCAGCTACGAGTTCGAACGAAAGCCCATCGCACGGCGCAACACGACGGCGGCGCAGAGCCTTGCCCGCAATGTTGGCGGCGTGCCGGTGAACGAGGCCATCGAAGCCGACAGTGCTGCCGGTGCCGCTGCCCGTGCCGCGGCGGGCGCCTATCTCGCCACATTCGGCGAGGAGTTCGGGTCGATTGGCGTGCAACTGGGCGTGCGTTACGACGGCTCTCCGATCATCACTGAAGATGGGGCGCCGCCCAACGACAGTTTTACCAGCTACACCCCCAGCGCAGTTCCTGGCGGTCGGGCACCGCATCTGTTCCTCGATCCCCCGGGCATGCCTCACCGGCGCTCGCTCTTTGACACTTTCGGGGTCGGGTTTACCCTGCTGCGCCTTGCGGCGAGTGCACCCGATGGCGCTGATCTGGCGGCCGCTGCCGCGCGTCGCGGTGTGCCACTCGTGGTCGTCGATCTGCCGGATGCCGATGCGCGCGACCTGTATGGGCGTGACCTTGCGTTGATCAGGCCCGACCAGCATGTCTGCTGGCGCGGCAACCGTTCGGGTGATGCCGATGCCCTCATCGCCCGAGTGACCGGAGGCTGAGTGGACGCCACCTGCACCTTGGCAGGGCAGGGTTGCGTACGGCGCCTCGTGCGGTGGTTCTGCGTGGCGATCCTGGCTGCGGGCATGGCCGGTTGCGCCACCGTACGCATCGGCTACGAGTTTGGCGACAGTCTTCTGTTCACCTGGGCTGACGGATACCTCGATTTCGATGACGCACAGGAGGCCTTCACCCGGGTGAAGTTGCAGGCCTGGCTGGACTGGCATCGTCGGACCGAGTTGCCTGCCTATGTCGCGATGATCGCCGATGCGCAAGGTGCACTGGCAGCCGACGTGAGTGCCGCAGACCTTCTCACCTTCGAGGTGCGGGTGCGCACCCGCCTGCGCGAGGCCGTGGAGCGCCAGGCAAGCGACCTTGCAAGGCTCGCTCTGATGCTCTCTGCGGCGCAGATCGATCGGCTCGAGCGCAAGCTCGCCGAGGGCACCGAAAAAGCTCGTCGCGATCGGGCGGCCGATGAGCGTACGCTCGACACCCGCACCGCGCGCTATGTGAAACGTCTCGACCCGTGGCTGGGTGATCTGCGCGCCGATCAGCGCGTCGAACTGAAATCCCTGCTCGCGACCAGACCCTCCACCTGGGAGGCGGCCCTCGCATCGCGACAGCGCTGGCAGGCCGAACTGGTGCGCCTCCTGCGACGTGTCCAGACCGAACGCAGCGACCTGGCGGCCACCCGCGAGGCATTGCTGGCCTGGATACGGCAGGTCGCTGATCCGATCGATCCGACCAACCCGGCGCGTGCCTTGCAGGCACGGACCGAACAGGCCGAGATCGTCGCCCGCATGCTCAACAGTGCCGATCGTGATCAGCGGGCGACGCTCGTGCGACGCCTCGCGGGCTATGCCGAGGATTTCAGAGTTCTGGCTGCGCGCGCTCAATCACGCTGATGCGCCACCGTGACCTCTCTGCGCAGCGTCAGTCGGCGCGCGCGCCCGAAGTCTTCACGATCCGGGCCCACATGGGCGACTCTTCGCGAATCTGATCGGCAAAGGCGGCTGGCGAGAGCGACGGTGTCGGGTCCATGCCTTGCGAGGCAATACGGGCACGCACATCGGACCTGCCCAGCGCCTGGCTGGCTGCCGCGTGCAGTCGGCGGATGATCGGTTCGGGTGTGCCAGCGGGCGCTTGCAAGCCGAACCAGAACGTCGATTCGTAGCCGGGAAGTCCTGCTTCATCGGCTCCCGGAATGCCAGGGACAGCGGGCGAGGCCTTGCGCGCACTGATGGCCAGTGCCCGGATGCGCCCGCTGCGGATCAATTGCATCACGGTAGGGGGGGTGGCAAACATCACCTGGGTATCGCCGGCAATCAGTGATTGCGCAGCGGCCCCGCCGCCCTTGAACTGGATCGAACTGAATCGCACGCCGGCAGCCATCTCGAACGTGACTGCCGCCAGGTGGGGTGCCGACCCGTTCCCCGAGCCGGCATTGAATAGCGGTTCGCTCCGGTTTCGGGCGTAGGCGATGAATTCGGCGAGCGTGCGCACCGGCAGGTCATTGTTGACGCACAGGATGGTCGGGCCAGTTGCAATCAGCGATATCGGCGAGAAGTCGCGATCGGGGTCGAAACCGAGTTTGCCGTAGAGCGCACGCAGGATCGCATGGTGTCCCGAATTGAGGAGGGTGTAGCCATCGGCCGGGGCCTTGGCAACGACTTCGGCTGCGATGGCCCCGGCAGCACCGGGGCGGTTGTCGACCACCACGCTCGCGCTCAGGTCGCGCGACAGTTCTTCGGCCATCACGCGGGTGAGAAAGTCTCCTGACCCCCCCGGCGGGTAACCCACGACGATGCGCACGGGCCGTGCCGGCCATGACTGGGCAGAGGCCAGTTGAACACCCCCGATCAGCACCACGGCAGCACTGATCAGAGTCTGTCTGACCGAGAGCCACATCCCGCTGCAAACCCGGTGCGGCAAGGCACCCGCCAGGGCCGGGCTCAGGTCCCCGGGGCCACCTCGATCAGGCGGCGTGCGCAGGCTCACTTCGGGCGGCACTCGGCGGCGTAGGGGTCCTGATGTTTCGTGAAGATGGTGCCGATTGTCTTGTTCGTGATGCGGCCCCTGGCGTCGCGTCCGATCACGCGAAGGAAGTAGTCCTGCACCGGAAAGCCGTTGCTCGCCAGGGCATATTCACCGCGCAACGAGGCAAAGCGCACCGTGCGCAAGGCCCGCTTGAGCGCGTCGCGGTCCTCGACCTTGCCTTTCACCTGGCGCACGATCGCGTCGATCATCAGCGCCGAGTCGTAGCCCTGCGCGGCATAGCCACTCGGAATGCGCTGGTATTCGGCTTCGAAATCGGTCACGAAGCGCTTGTTCTGGGGGTTATCGAGGTCGTGTGCCCAGTGGGCGCTGTTGAACAATCCGAGCATCGGTTCGCCCACCGCGCGAATGATGTCTTCGTCGGCCGAAAAGCCCGGCGCGAGCAGTTGCACGTCCTTGGAGAGGCCCGCCGCCACGAACTGCTTCACGAAGTTGATCCCCATGCCACCGGGCATGAAGGTGTAGACCACGTCGGGGCGGGCTGCGCGGATCTGGGCCAGTTCGGCGGCAAAGTCCAGTTGCCCCAGGCGTGGGTAGACTTCCTCGGCGATGTTGCCCTTGTAGAAGCGCTTGAATCCGGTGAGTGCGTCGCGACCAGCCGGGTAATTCGGCGCGACGAGAAATACCGACTTGAATCCGCGATCGCTCGCGTACTTGCCGGCGGCCTCATGGTAGCCGTCGTTCTGCCAGGCAGCACTGGCAAACCACGGGTTGCAATCCTTGCCCGAGAGTTGCGATGGGCCGGCATTGGAACTGATGTAGGGAATCGGTACCTCGAAGACGGCAGGCGCCGCCGCGAGCAGGATGTTGGAGTAGATGATGCCGGTCATGAAGTCGACCTTGTCCTGGCGCAGCAGGCGCTCGCTGACCTGTTTGCCGGTGTCAGGGCTGAACTGGTCATCGCGCACGATCGTGGTCGCGGGCAGTCCGCCGAGCTTTCCGCCCAGGTGCTTGAGCGCGAGATTCCAGCCATCGCGCACTTCGACGCCCGGAACGCCGTTGGGCCCCGAGAGGGTGGTCACCATGCCGACCTTGATCGACGAGGCACCCAGCGCGGGCGAGAGGCCGAGGCAGGTGGCGAGCGCTGCCAGGAGGCCGGTGGTAGCCGCTCGGCGAATCTGAATCGACTGCATGGATGTCTCCTTCGTTGATGGGGGGCCGCCGAAGACGGGTTCTACCCCGATTCTACGCCGCGTGACGCGCGGGCCGCCATGCGGCACTATCTCGGTCGAGGTTCAGCCTCGTTCGAACTCGCCCTGAAACCGCGCACTTACCCGGAGTCGCCTCCATGAATGTCATTGCCTGCGCAATCACCGGCGCCGCGGCCGGCTTCAATCGCACTCTCATCGGAGCCGCCAGTCGAGCCGCTCGTGGCGTATCCGGTGGCCTTGCCGCATGGCGACCCGGGCAGCCGCCAGGCCGCCCGTACCGCGCGGCGGCCGCGCTTGCGGCGCTCATCGCTGCGGCGACGCCGGCAACGGCGGCCGATCGGGTCAAGGTCGGCATGGTGACGACGCTCTCCGGGCCTGCTGCTGTCGATGGCGAGGATATCCGTGATGCCTTTCAGCTCTTTCTGAAGCTCAATGGAGGACGTCTGGGCGGCTTGCCGGCAGAACTGGTCATCGGCGATGACGCCGCCAATGCCGAGACCGGCAAGCAGGTCGTCGATCGACTGCTCAAGCGCGACCGGGTCGATCTGATGACCGGCATCATCTTCTCGAGCGTGCTGCTGCCCGCCTGGTCCACGATTGCCGAGTCGAATACCTTCTACGTCAGTCCCAATACCGGACCGCAGGAATTGGCCGGGGAGCGATGCAGCCCGTTCTTCTTCTCCACGGCCTGGCAGAACGAGGAGCCGCCGGCTGCGATGGGACAGCATGTGCAGGAGCGAGGCTACAAGTATGTCGTCGGGCTTGCCCCCGGGTATGTCGGCGGGCGCGAGACGCTGGCGGGTTTCAAGCGCACCTTCAAGGGGCGTTTCGAGGAGATCTACTCGCGCATGGGGCAGGTTGACTACGCTGCCGAGATTTCCCAGATTCGGACGCTCAAGCCCGATGCCATTTTCGTGTTCCTCCCGGGTGGCATGGGCATCAATTTCCTGAAGCAGTACAGCGCCTCGGGACTCTCGCGCGACATCCAGTTGTTCGTGCCGGGATTTACCGCCGATGAGGACACGCTGCGGGGAACGGGCGACACGCTGCTCGGTGTGATCAACTCGAGCGAGTGGGCCCATGACATGGACAACGCGGCCAACCAGCGATTCGTTTCGGCATTCCAGAAGACGTACAACCGGCTGCCCTCGATGTACGCGGCACAGTCCTACGACGCTGCGCAACTCTACGATGCGGCCATCCGTGATGCCAAGGGCAAGCTCGAAGACAAGGATGCGATGCGCACAGCGCTGCGGGCAGCGAAGTTCGCATCGGTTCGCGGCAACTTCCGGTTCAATCGCAACCACATGCCGATCCAGGACTACTACTTGCGGGTGGTGATTCGCGATGCACAGGGCCGCATCACCAACCGCCTGCTCAACCGCATCTATGCCGACAGGGCCGACAGCTTTGCCGCCGCCTGTCCGATGAAGTGGTGAGCACCACGCCCCGGGTCGGGCACCACACCCGGGGTCAGGCGCCACGCCCGCGGTCAGGCCTTGCTGGCGAGTCCTGACCAGGCCGGCGGCGTGAGACGACGTTTGCCATCAGGCGTGCGCGCAATCCCTGATTCGTCCAGATGGGTGCGGTCCCACAACTGGCAGGTGACGACTTCGTGATGCTGGTCGAGTGCCTCGCAGTAGTTGGTGTACTCGCACAGGCGGACCTCGCTGCCATGGCCCGAGCGAACCTTGACTGACCA
The DNA here is from genome assembly GCA_947455195.1 of Pseudomonadota bacterium. Taxonomy (GTDB): domain Bacteria; phylum Pseudomonadota; class Gammaproteobacteria; order Burkholderiales; family SG8-39; genus CAIXPL01. The sequence goes on from CANGMI010000005.1 coordinate 380,985, forward strand.
GTCGGGGTCAGCCAGGCTCTGGCGGGCAAGGGCCACGATGTCAGCCGTGCCGGTCGCGATCAGGGATTCAGCCCGGCGAAAGTCGAACACCCCCCCGGCAACCACCACGGGGGTTTCGAAGCCGGCTGCCCGGATCGCATCGCGAATGACAGAGGCCGCCTTGTCGTTGCGTCCGAAAGGCCCTTGTTCGTCGGAGATGTACTGCGGCATGCACTCGTAGCCACTGGGCCCGGTGTACGGGTAGGCGGCATCACCGATGCGCGGCTGTTTCGCGTCATCGAACTTGCCGCCGCGCGAGAGCGATACGAAGTCCATGCCCGCGCGCGCGAACGACACACCGAAGAAAGGGGTGTCCTCGAGCGTGTTGCCACCCTCGATACACTCATCGGCGAGGTATCGGCAACCCACGACATAATCATCGCCCACCGCTGCACGCACTGCCTGATAGACCTCCAGGGGCAGGCGGACGCGGTTCTCGCGGGCCCCGCCATACCCGTCGCTGCGGCTGTTGTGGGCCGACAGAAACGAGGCCATGGTGTAGGCGTGGGCGTAGTGCAGTTCGACGCCGTCAAAACCCGCCTCGCGGGCGCGTCGGGCTGCTGCCGCGAACAGCGTCGGGAGCACCTGCGGCAGTTCGGCGACGTGGCGCAGGTGTGTGTCGGTGACTCGCTCACGATCACCATAGCGCAGTGCTTCGAATTCACGCGTCAGGAGAACTGCCTTGAGGGCGGCCTCGTCGAGCGAGGCCAGTTGCATCCGAACCGTTGCTTCATCCACATCCCGTGGCAGTCCGAGTGCCTCCCGGTGGTGGGGGCCGATCGGGAGAAAGCGCTCGATGAACTTGCGCGGATCGGGGCGGCGCCTGATCGACAGAAAATCGATCAGCTGGATGAACAGTCGCGTCTGGCCTTCGCTCGCCTCGTGTACTGCACGGGCAATGGCCGACAGACCTTCGATGAACCGGTCATCGCCGATCCGCAACAGCGGACCGCTCGGAACATCGCGTATGCCGGTGGCTTCGAGCACGATGGCCCCCGGTCGACCACGGGCAAAGCGGGCGTACCACTCGATGTTGGCGGGTGTGACAAAGCCTTCGTTCGTAGCGCGCCACGGTACCATCGCAGGAACCCAGGTGCGATTCTCGACGGCCAGCGCGCGATGACGCAGCGGCGCAAAAAGCGCGCTCTGCGCGGCTTCTCGGGCGTCAGGCCAGGCGCCGGGGGTCGGGTACCACTTGATGCGCTGCGGGGGTCGCCACATGGTCAGTATCGTTCAAGGTTGTACCGTAACGATGATACAGGGCGCGGGTCTTCGCAGGCTCTGCCGCGCCGGCAGGCTCGTCCTTGCGATGATGGTGCTCGCCGCACCGGTGACCGCCTGTGCCCGCGAGTGGCGGTTTTCGGTCTACCTCGATGATGAGCCGATCGGCACCCATCGCTTTGTCCTCGCCGAGCAGGGGGATGAGCGGACGCTCTCGAGCGAGGCGCGTTTCAGCTTCAAGTTCCTCTCGTTCGAGGTCTACCGCTATGAGCATCAGGCGCGCGAGACCTGGCGTGGCGATTGCCTTGAGCGGATCACGGCCCGCACCGATGACAACGGCACGGTCACCGAGGTCGACGGGCGCGCTGAAGGGGCTGGCATGCGGATCAGGCGAACCGGTGGCGGCGAAACGGTGACCGGCTGTCTGCGTTCGTTTGCGTACTGGAATCCACGCCTTCTGAGCGCGCCGCGGCTCATCAATCCGCAGGATGGCGTCCTTGCCGATGCCACCCTTGCCTTCGTCGGCAATGAGCCGGTGCGGGTGCGCGGGCAGACGGTTCCCGCCCGTCGTCAGCAACTGAAGAGCGCGAAACTCGTGATTGATCTGTGGCATGACGCAACCGGCGAATGGCTTGCGCTCGAGTCAACCACCGCGTCCGGGCGCAAGGTACGCTACCGCCTCGAACCGTGAGGCAGGCGATGGCATCGGGCAGGTCTTCAGGGAGTTACCCGTCGTGAGTACATCAAGTCAAGTGTCGAACCGATCGCCTCGCAGGCCGCTGCGCACATTCACCACGGCGGGGTTCGCTGCCCTTTGCGCAGCCCTGATCCTGTCGGGTTGCCAGACGATCGGGGCGCCACCGATGCGCTCGGTGGAGAGGGTCGACATCGAGCGCTTCATGGGCGAATGGTATGTGATCGCCAACATTCCGACCTTCATCGAGCGGGGTGCGCACAATGCCGTCGAGTCCTACAAGCGACTGCCCGACGGGTCGATCGATACCGTCTTCAGCTTCAATGACGGGGCGTTCGATGGTGCGCGCAGGCGGTACAACCCGCGCGGGTTCGTGCTCGATCCGGTGTCCAACGCCATCTGGGGCATGCGCTTCATCTGGCCGATCAAGGCCGACTACCGCATCATTCATCTGACCCCTGACTATCGCGTGACCGTCATCGGGCGCGAGGCACGCGATTATCTCTGGGTCATGGCACGCACGCCCCAGATCGACGAGGGTGACTACCGCGAGGCACTGGCCGTGGCAATGCGCGAAGGCTATGACATCGCACGGGTTGAACGCGTTCCGCAGCAACCGCTGGCCGAGCGCGTGAGCGGACGCTGATCAATCGAACACGAGCCCCCGAGTCTTCACGAGAGTGCGCCAGGTAGTGATCTCCTCGGCGATGCGGCTGGCCAATTGCTCAGGTCCTCCACCGGCCGGCTCAGCCCCTTGAGCGAGGAGTCGGGCTCGCAGTTCGGGCTGTTCGAGAGCCCGGTTGAGCCCCTCGTTCAGGATCGCGATGCGTGCGGGTGACGTACCTGCGGTCGTGAGCACGGCGTAGAACGTGCCGGCGCTGTAGCCCGTGACCCCCGACTCGCTCACGGTGGCGGTTTCTGGCGCGAATGCGGGTCGGCGTGCCGAGGCCACGGCCAGCAGACGCATGCGTCCTGCCGTCACATGCCCGCCTGAACTCGACCAGACATCGAGGAGGATCTGCACCTGGCCGGCCACCAGATCGGCGATGGCAGGTGCCCCGCCCTTGTACGGCACGTGCACGATGTCGATGCCCGTGCGGGCTCGCAACAGTTCGGTGGCCAGGTGGTTGCTGCTGCCAGAGCCGTAGGACGCGTAGTTGAGCTGACCGGGGCGCTCTCGTGCCAGTGCGAGCAGTTCTGCCAGATTGCGCACCGGCACAGAGGGATGCACCAGGAGGAGGTAAGGCGTACTTGCCACGAGTATCACCGGTGCAAAGTCGCGTATCGGGTCGTAGGGCAGGTGGGCCGTCACGGCTGGATTGGTGCCGTGCGTGCTGCCCGTGGCAAAAAGCAGGGTGAGTCCGTCGGCAGGCGCGCGTGCAACCGACTGGCTACCGATGCTGCCACTTGCCCCGGCGCGATTGTCGACCACGACCGCCTGGCCGCGCAGTGCCGGCTGGTCGGCAAGTGCCTGCGCGACCAGGCGCGCTGCGATGTCCACCGCACCCCCGGCGGGAAAGGGCACCACCAGGCGCACGGGGCGGTCCGGCCAGGGCTGGGCGAGGGCCGGTGTCGGCAGAGCGATCGCACAGAGGGTGACGAGGTGCGGCGCGGCCAGGGCACCCAGGGTGCCGAGCCGTCGAGCGATAAAGGACTTGATCACGCCACAAAGCCTCCTGCAGCCCATAGAATGCAGACCAGAACCAGCCGCCTCGCACACCTTACAAGCAGGCTGGACGGGAGACAACATGATCCGATCCAAATCGCATTCGATGCTCGCCCCTGCGTTGCGCCAGCGGCGGTTTCCTCTCCTCGGTACCCTCGCGCTTGCCCTGGTGCTGGGCGCGCAGGGCCTCGCGCAGGCGCAGGCGCCGTCGCAAGCGCGAACCACGGTGCGGGTTGCCTACATTCCGGTCGTGACCTGGCTGCCCTTTCTGGTCGCCAGGGAAAAGGGGTATTTCGACAAGAACGGCATTGACGTCGCGATGACCCGGTTTCCCAATATCGTCAATTTGCCGCAAGCCCTTGGCAAGCAGTTCGACATCGTGCCGACAACAGCCCCTGACTTCCTCAATGCCGTGGGCAGTGGCGTCAATATCGTGGCCGTTGCAGGTGAGTCGCTCGAGACCTCGGCCAACAAGTCATTCCTCCTCATGGTGCGCAACGACGGCTCGGTGAATACCCTGCGCGACCTCGAAGGCAAGCGCGTCGCCAGTCCCGGGATCGGCTCGGTGATGCATGTGGCGCTTCTCTACGCAATCCGGAAGGAGGGCGGTGACCCCTCGAAGGTGATCGGGGTCGAGGTTCCGTTTCCGGCGATGGCCGATCAGCTCAAGGCAGGGCGTGTGGACGCGGTCGAGCAGTTGGAGCCCTTTGCGGGCCAGATGCTTCAGCGCGGCTTCAAGTCGCTGGGCGCACCGCTGCTGGCCATCGCCGACCCGGTGCTCTTTCCATTCTGGATCGCCGATGCCGAGTGGGCACGCGCCAATCGCGGCGTGATCCGGCGCTGGATTGCTTCGCTCGAGGAGGGGTTGGCCTTCATCCGGACGGATGAGCGCGAGGCGCGCGCGATTCTGGCGCGTCTGAGCGGACTGCCCGAGGCCGTCGTGGCGGCAGTGCCGATTCCCGAGTTCAATTTCCGGATTGCCCCGGCGCAACTCGATGTGTGGCGCAATGTGCTCGTCTCGCAAGGGCGACCGCTGGCTGGGCTTGACATGAACCGGCTCGTGGTGAGCGGCGACTGAACCTGCCGCCCGCAAGCGCCAGCGGCTTGGTCTACGATCGAGCCAGACGATGACGAAGCGTTCGCCCTGACGGGCGTTCGCTGCCTCCCGGGAGCAGCAAGATGTCAGGCAATACGCAACGCATGCGCGAGCAGGAATGGCTCTATGACCGGCTCATCCGGTCGGGTGGCCCCGATTTCTACTGGCCGATGACCGAGGAGTGTCTCAGTGCGGTCGGCATGGATGGGTCGGGTGATATCCGCGCCGTGCGCGGATCGATCCGGCGCTTTCTCGACATCACGCGCGAGATGCGTCGCATTGGCGAGAAGCGTGAAGCGATGGCTCGTGAAGCCGAGGCGGCAGGGCACCGGATCACGGCAGGGCAGAACTACTTCACGGCAGCGTGCTATTTCACGATGGCTCAGGGACCGATTCACACCGACGACAGTCCGCTGAATCTGGCACTGAGCGAGCGCAAGAATGGTTGTTTCGCGAAGTTCATCGAGCATGCGCGGCGTCCGATCCTGAAGGTGGAGATTCCCTTCGAGGACACGTCACTGCCCGGTTACCTGCATCTGCCGCCGGGCGCCGCCGGACCCGTGCCTTGCGTGGTGTTTCTGGGCGGCATGGACAACTTCAAGGAGTTGCTCGTCACCGAACCGTCCGACAAGTTTCTCGAGCGTGGCATCGCGGTTCTCGCCTTTGACGGTCCGGGGCAGAACGAGGCGCGGATTGCCCGGGGCATCAAGTGCACCGAGACCAATTTCGTCACGGCCGGGCGCGCCGTGATGGATTTCCTGCAAGGCCGCCCCGAGATCGATCACGACCGGATCGGCATCACCGGCATCAGCATGGGCTCGTTCTGGCTCACGCAGATCGTGGCGGCCGATGCGCGGTACAAGGCGGCAGCCGGGTTCTACGTCTGTCATGAAAACGGCATGGACACCATCTTCAATCGCGCGATCCCGGTCTTTCGCGATCGCTACATGTGGATGGCAGGCATCACGGATGATGCCCGGTTTGACGACTTCGCGACCCGCCTCACGCTCGAAGGATTGGGGGCGAAGATTCACTGTCCGACCCTGATCGTCGCAGGCGAGGACGACGACCTGAGCCCGATCGAGCACACCTACAAGCTCTACCACGAACTGGCAGGGCCCAAGACGCTGATGGTCTATCGAGGTGAAGTGCATGGCGTGGCCGACAATCTGGATGTTCGCGCCCATATTGCCGACTGGATGCTCGACCGCTTTGCGGGGCGAGCGTTCGAGTCGCGCATCATGATGATGGATTGCCGCACCGGACGGGAGTTGCCCCATGGCTGAATCGGCGCGCCGCGCTGGATTCAGGACGATTGTCGCGAGATTCTCCTGCGCATTCGGCGTGGCGCTGGCCTGTGTCGCCGGGTGTGCGCCGATGCAGGTGTTTCCCGCACTCGAGTCGATCGGCGGGCCACCCTGGACGCTTGCTGCCTGGCAGGCGAATGAGGCGGTAGCCGAAGGCATCGACATCACGCTCAGCCATATCGATGGAGCCCTTGTCGGCCGGTCGGGTTGCAACCGCTATCGAATGCCAGTCGCCGATGGGTACGAACCGGGCCGGTTGAGACCCGGGGCTGTCGCCGTTACCCGGATGGCCTGTGCCGATGAGATTCTTCGTGCCGAGGCACGTTTCCTGGAACGACTGGCTCGAATCGACCGCTTCGAATTGCACGCGGGCGAATTGCGTCTGATCGAAGGATCGGCGGGTACTTCGAGCGCATTGCTGCTCACGCGCCGCTGACCGTCGACCGGCAAGCCTCGAGATCCGGTGGGTGGAAGGCGCTCAGGGTGCCTTGAAGATCGTCTTTCCGTTCTTGATGGTCTCCACGATCTTGATGTCGCGGATCGTCATCGGGTCAACCTTGAGTGGATTGGCGCTGAGGATCACCAGGTCGGCCCGTTTGCCCGCTTCGAGTGATCCCTTGTCCTGCTCCTCGCGATAATCGAATGCAGCATCGATCGTCAGAGCGCGAAGACCCTGCCACGGTGTAACCCGTTCCGATTCACCCAGCACCTTGCCGCTGAGCGTCACCCGGTTCACTGCGGTCCAGAGTAGAAACATCGGGTCGAGCGGGGTCACGATGTTGTCGGTATGGTTCGATGCGGGGATGCCGGCGTCGATTGCGCTCTTCAACGGGCTCAGGTAGGCGGCCCTCGCCTGTCCGAGGTTTGCCAGGTGCGTGTCGCCCCAGTAGAAGACGTGATTGGTGAAGAACGAGGGCAGGAGGCCGAGGCGCTTGTAGGCATCCATCTGATCGGGGCGCATGATCTGCGAATGGATCACCACCGTGCGTCGATCGGTCGAGGTTTCGCCGAGGGTCTTTTCGGCTTCTTCATGGGCCTTGATCAGCATGTCGATGGCGCCATCGCCATTGGCGTGGGCAAACACCTGCACCCGATTGCGATACGCGAGCAGGACCAGTCGGTTCACTTCCGCCTGCGGGATGGAGGGCAGCCCCTTGCAGTCGCGCGCGCATCCGGGCACCGCGGTGAGATACGGTTCGGTGATGAAGGCGGTCTTGCCCTGGGGTGATCCATCGAGCGCGAGCTTGATGCCAGCGTACTTCAGACCCTTGCGGTACTCGCCGAAACGCAACCCGCCTGTGTCCATCAGTTGATCGGCCATCATGTAGGCTGGCGTCGCAACGACGTCGATCGTGAAGAGGCCCTGATCGGCCGCGGCTTCGAGCACTTCGGGTTGACCGGGCAGAAGCAGGTGCTCGGCTGCCGTGGTCACCCCGTTGGCCGCGTAGTGGGCAATGCTCTGCCGGATGAGTGTCGCCTGCGCTTCCGGGGTGCGCTGGCCTTTGAGCATGCCGATGAAGGCGTGCATGGCGGTTTCCTGCACCAGCCCTCGTGGCTCGCGCGAACCCTTCTTGCGCAGGATGGCACCACCTTCGGGGTCAGGCGTGGCTGCGCTGATGCCGGCTGCCTTGAGTGCGGCACTGTTGGCGACCAGCATGTGGCCGGAGACGTGAAGAATCACCACCGGTTGGTCGGGAAAGGCCTGGTCGAGGTCGGCAGCATCGGGATGCCGCCGCTCCTTCAGTGTGTCCTGGTCGTAGCCCTGCCCGATCAGGATCGAGGTGTCCGTGGCAGCCCGAGCCGCCTTCAGCGCCTGCAAGGCAGTCACGATGTCGGCGATCGACTCGATCTTGCCGATCGGGGGGGCGTTGAGGGGGGCTTGCAGCAGCGAGTCGGCGTGGTTGAGCAGGTGGCTGTGGGCGTCGATGATGCCGGGCATGAGCGTCCTGCCGGCGAGATCGATCTGCAGGGTTGCAGGTCCCACCCGTCTCATGACCTCGGCTCGGGTGCCGGTCAGAAGGATGCGCCCATCCCGCACGGCCAGTGCTTCGACCGACTGTGGTTCATTGCCCACGAGGGTCAGGATGTCGCCGCCGCTGTAGAGGGTGTCGGCGACTGGCGCGGTGGCTTGTGGTGCTTCGTTCCGGCTGCAAGCAGCCATCAGCGCCACGGCGACGAGAGCGACTACCCGGAATGCCGCGCGCAGGGGGTAGGCCCGGAGCGAGCGAGACCGCAGGGCGGTCGTGAGCAGCGGGTCTGCAGGTGCCTCTCGGCAGGCGGGGCCTTTCATGAGCGAATGTCATCCGGATTGTTTCGCCGGATTATGCCCGAGCAGGTTCCGGGCCGTTCACCACGCCCAGAAGGGTCCCGCGCCATGGCGCGCAGTGACCCTGCCATCGATGCCGAAGGCAACGGTGCGACCAAAGAAGAAGGGCAGCCCCCAGTCGAATGATCGGGTGTGTCCGGGGAAGGCCAGTTGTGCCGCCACCGATACCGCGATCACGTTCGAGTAGGGGTTGGTGTCCCACGGTACCGCCTCGATGGTGAAATTGACCGTTCCCGACGCGTGGTTCACGGTTGAGGTATTGACCGCACTGAGCGTGATCGGCGCCGGGGGGCAGTAGAAGAGGGTCGAGATCGGGCAGCGCGTGAGGCTCGCATCGGTGAAATAGAGCACGTTCGATCCGCTGTCGATGAAACTCGCCGTGAGGGTATCGCCGCGGTAGGTCGTGCTGAAGTTTCCCGAGGCATCGGCAGCGTAGACGGTCTCGGTCGTCAACTGATTGTTCGGTTGGGTGTCGATGCCGGTGATCAGCGACCCGCCCAGGGAACTCACGCCGCCGGATGGCACTGCGGGCAGCACCACGAGGGCGCCGTTGTTGTTTGCGCCCAGCGCGGCGATCGGGTTTGCGACCTGGCTCGCCAGTGGCATCGTGCTTGCCGTGCACGTGACTGCCGAGCATGCGTAATAGGTGGCGGATATGGCCTGAGTGACGCAGGCCGCACCGCAATCCTCGTTCAACACCCCAATGCCCAGCACGCCGTTGGCCCCGAAGGCGCGAACCGAGCCCAGATTGGCGCCCAGACCGGCGCAGTCGGTCGGCACCGTCGCAAAGCGGGGGTCGGTATCGCCACCGATCTGGATCGGCAGCGACAACGCCGTGTCGCCGCCCAGTTTCACGTCGGCGAGTCGGACGCCACCCCACAGGTAGCCACTGAAGAATTGGCCGCATTCACCCGCCGGGTTCCCGCCGGGCGCAGTCGACAGCGGGAGCCCCAGCGCCGGATCGAGCAGGCGCGCTTCGATGATGCGAAGCCCGTAGGAGCCCGTGTCGAGGAGAACGTGGTCAATGGTCTGGCAGATCGAGGTGCCGGGGCGACACAGGGTGACACTGACGTAGGGCACGTTGAAGATGCCAGCCGCCCCCGGGGGGCCATGGTCGAGCGTGATGGGAATCACGTTCTGACCTGCTGCCGTGAACTGGGCGCCGGGCGGGGCGAGTTTCGTGCTCGAGGAGCCGCCGCCACAGCCTGCCAGGGCAAGTCCCAGCACCACTGCGAGCAGCTCTCGAAGCATGAGGCGCGTGCGGGCGTCAGTCCAGGTCATGCACATCGAATCCGGGTGGCAGTGCGGTGGGCAACCACGCTCGGCCGGCAAAGGCGCGCATGCGTCCACCCGAGCGGATGACGACCTCGGGTTGATTCACCGTGATGCCTGATTGCCCGGCTCGTGATCTCGTGCCCGATTCGGCTGCGAGACTGTCGAAGTGGGCGCCCAGCAAGACCTTGAGGTCGGGCAGGAAGGGACCGCTCCAGGCAAGGGCAAACACCACCGGTTCGGTGCTTGATGCGCTGTCAGCCTTTGCACGGGTGCTGACTGCAACATACTCGGTGATGCGGGTGCCGCTGCCCAGCAGGGTCGTGCGAATGGCGTAGTTGCCACGCTGATCGACCGAGCGCGAGACCGCCACCATGCTCCCGCTGGCAAACGGCTCGGCCCGCCCACCCAGCTCGGCCCGCGCCATGAGCGGTATTGCGGCGAGAGCCAGGCCGAGGCAGGGCAGTCGTGCGAGCATGAACGCGCGCGCGATGGTTGCCATGAGTGCCCGGGTACAAGGGGCTGCCCATCCGGGTGGCACGCGCGGGTTCATGGGCAGGGTTCAGAGGCGAAATGAGGGGTCGAGTCGGTCGAGCATGCGCAGCAACGCTGGCCATTCAAGCGAGCCCATCGGGCTCCTGCCTTCGGTGTATTCGAGAACCGGTTCGTTGGTAAATCCCATTCGGGCCGTGCTGCGAGCCACTTCGACCGGCGGTGTGGTCAGTGCCTGACCGCTCGCGAGCGCGTCGACCTGAGACTGCATCGCCTTTTCGAGGTGCCACATCATGCTGAACGCTTCTGCCACAGTGTGGCCGCAGACCAGTGTGCCGTGGTTGCGCAGGATCATGATGGCCTTCTCGCCGAGGTCGGCCACAAGACGAGCCCGCTCGTCGGTATCGAGAGCAAGTCCCTCGCTCGCGTGATAGGCGACCCGATCGTGAAAGAGCATGGCGTGTTGCGTGATTGGCAGCAGACCGCATTGCATGGTCGATATCGCCATGCCGGCACGGGTGTGCGAATGAATGACGCACCCCACATCGGGCCGGGCGGCATGAATGGCGCTGTGAATCACGAAGCCCGCCTTGTGGATCGGGTGTGGCGAGGGTGCGACGATGTTTCCTTCGAGATCCACTTTCACCAGGCTTGATGCCGTGATCTCGTCGAAGAGGAATCCGAATGGATTGAGGAGGAAGTGGTCTTCGGGGCCGGGCACGCGCACCGAGATATGCGTGTAGATGAGATCGGTCCAGCCATAATGTGCGGCCAGCCGATAACAAGCTGCCAGATCGGTACGTGCCTGCCACTCCGCTGCGCTCACGCGCGAGCGCACGCCTGCCTCGGGGGAATTCAAGGTGAAAGTCTCCAGTCTCGATGTCGTGCAAGGGATGCGAGGACGCGGCGGCTTGCCGGCCATCGATTTGGCGCGACAAGCACCCGCTCGCACGATATTACCGGGTTGCTTCGGATCTGCCTGAGCCGAAGGACGGCCCTGGCCATCGGTTCAGGCAGCAGATCCCAGGGCGGCACCGGTTCCCTGGCGCATGCCTTCATCGCGCGCCGGTGCGGAAAACCGCGGGAGGTGACGCAGCGCCATGTCGAGCATCTGCGCGTCGCTGCGATCGGAGCAGGAGGCGATCGCCCAGAGGTCGAGGCTCGGGAGCCCCCGACGCAGGGAGCGTACCTGGGAAAACCCGCAGGTGATCAGCGTTGCATTGAGGACACGCTGGGTGAAGCCGCAATGATGGGCCATGAAGGTCTTGCCAGCACGCAGCGAGGGCCGATGACCATAGAGGATGTCGAGGGGTGTCACAGGCCCGGCCGGCGATTCGTAGGCGGTTTCGGTGAGCCGGTCGTCGGCAATCAGGCTCGCCACGGCCTGGAGGTCGGGGCAGCCGACGACGAGGAATCCGTCATCCCTCAGCACCCGACGAAATTCACCCAACGCGATCGGAACCTGATGCGCATAGAGGTGCTCGATGTTGTGGCTCGAGAGCACGGCATCGACCGAGCCGCTCGCGATCATCGACATGTCGAGCGTGTCGCCCACGATGTCGGGTTCGACCCCGGGGTCGATATCGAAGCGGATCTCCTGCCACAGGGCAGGATCGAATCCGCCTGTGGGCGCCTGATTGCCGCGTTGGCCCGCGCCTACGTGAAGGAGTGATGGCATGAGGGTGACTCTGATCGGACGAACTGCCATCCTGGGGCGAACCCCTTGCGTCTGTCATGCCCGGTGCGGATCGCTCGCCGCACTATGTCACGAAAGCCCGACGATGGCGCTGTGCCCGGATCAGGCCGAGCGCTCCCGTGCCCGGTAGAGGGCGTCGAGCGTGATCTTTCGGAGTTCGAGCTTGCTCCGTGCGATGTGGGCTCGCAGCAGCCGCTCGGCTTCGCCCGCGCGTCGCCGACGCAGCGCATGCAGGATCTGCGCATGTTCTTCGGATGTGGCATCGACCCGCGCACGCATCGTGAAGTCGAGTCGCCGGATGATGCGAATCCTTGATCAGTTCCAACTCGACGATGATGCGTTTCATGGCTGCATGGGTCTGGTCGGCCAGCGACGTGACTGCCACGAGTTCCATCACGGCGGAGTCGCTCTCTGCGCGTCGAGCCAGGCGCGCCAGCCACCCCAGTGCGAGATGTCCTCGGCCCCTGCGACGCCGCTCGCTTCGCACACGAAGCCATGGACCCAACTGCCATCAGCCAGTTCGATCGAGCCCAGTCCGAGGGGGGCAACGATACCGGCAAGAAACGATCCGACCTCGGTCAGCGGCATCTCGTAGACTTCCACGTCGATGGCATGACCGCCTGCGTTGACGCGCACCAGCCCGGGCTTGGGGGGGATGGTGCGAGGCAGTGCATGCAATCGGTAATGCGCGGCTGTTTTCGTTTGCGAAAGCAGGCGGCAACCGCGCTCGACCAGTTGAGCGTGCAGAGGCAGACCTGACAGATGTGCGCCGACGACTGCAAGGGCAAGCGTGGGCGCGCTACGCAGCGCGATCGCTGACGGTACCGGCGCGGCGTTGCGCGGGCCCAGATGAAGGCCCAGCGGCAGATCCAGGTTCTTTTCCCACGCGAGACCCGTGTGCGCCAGCGCCGCGTCTCGGCCACTGCCGGCGATGAGCGTGATGCCGAAGGGTATGCCGCTGGCCGACAGGCTCGCTGGCAGCGCAAGGGCCGACAGCCCGAGCAGATTGACGAAGTTCGTATAGCGGCCGAGCGCGCTGTTGCGTTCGATCGGATCCTTCGACACCGCGGCAAGGGTCGGGCAGGTGGGCGCCGTCGGTACCATCAGCAGGTCGATCGAATTCCACAGCGGCTTGATCTGCACTTCCAGTTCGGCGAGGCGGTAGCGCGCTCTGAACGCGGCCGTCGCATCGTGGCGACGCGCCTGTTCGATCACGGCCCGCACGACCGGATCGATGACATCGGGGCTGCGTTCGAGGAGTGATTCGATCACCGCGTAACGTTCGGCGACCCACGGCCCCGCGTAGAGCAGTTGCGCGACCTCCTCGAGGTTGTGCATGTCGATCGGTACGATGGTCCAGCCCATGGATCGGCCGCGCTCGACTGCCACGGCGAACGCCGAGTCAAAGCCCAGTGCCGGATCGCAATCGGGGTTCGCCGGAATGCCTACCCGCAGTGACTGGCCGGTGCGCTCGAGCCAGGCGGTGCCGGGCTCGGGGTGTGCAAACGCCGCTTCGCTCGCCGGACGTTGCCAGCATCCGGCAACCCGGGCCGCGTCGCTGACCGTGAGAGCGAGCACCGACACCACGTCGAGGGTGCGACAGGCAGGCAGTACGCCTTCCATGGGCACAAGCCCGGGACTTGGCTTGAGTCCCACGAGGTTGTTGAACCCGGCGGGAATACGGCCGGACCCCGCCGTGTCGGTGCCGAGGGCAAAGGGCACCAGACCGCGCGCCACCACCGAGGCCGACCCGGAGCTCGAGCCCCCACTGACATGGTCTGGCTTGAATGTGTTGGGCACTGCCCCGTAGGGTGACCGGGTACCGACAAGGCCCGTCGCGAACTGATCCAGGTTGGTCTTGCCGACCGGTATGGCACCGGCTTCGACCAGTTGTCGTACGACCGTCGCATGGCGGTTCGGGGTAAAGGCATAGGCCGGACAGGCTGCCGTGGTCGGCAGCCCCGCTACGTCGATGTTGTCCTTCACGGCAAACGGTACGCCGTAGAGCGGCAGCGCTGCCGGATCGATCCCGTCGAGCCGGGCAAGGATGGGCTCGAGCGACTCGGGCGTGGCGCGGGTGATCCAGGCCGGATCATCGGCGGGCCAGGCGGCCATCAGTCGAGCCATCAGTTCGCGCGGACGCATGCCACCCGTGCGGTAGGCCGACAGCCAGTCGTCGATCGTGATGGGTCGTGGTGTCGCGTCAACGGGCATGGTGAGTGGCCGGGTCATGATGCAATCGCCACACCGGTGGCAGCGCCGGGCATTGCGGTCGGGTTGATCGACGGTATGGTGGGGGCCGACAGGCCATCGGTGGTGGTCTGCGCGTCGGGGGCCTCGAGGCTGCCGATGAGCCGCTCGCTCGTGGTCGACCACCCGATGATGGCCCCTTGTGCGGTCATCATGGAGAGGGTTGCCGCCTTGTACGCGGCGAAGTAGCTCTCGGTGGCGTCCTCCACGATGAGGCACTCGTATCCGCGATCGTTGGCCTCGCGCATCGAGGTCTGTACGCACACCTCGGTGGTGACACCGGTAAAGATGAGGTGCGTCATGGCCCTTGCCTGCAGTCGTTCATGCAGGCCGGTGGCATGGAATGCACCCTTTCCAGGCTTGTCGATCACCCACTCTCCCGCCGCCGGTGCCAGCGCTTCGATGATGTCGGCGCCGGGCTCGCCCGCGACCAGCAGTCGTCCCATGGGCCCTGCGTCGCCGATGCGAAGTGATGGCTTGCCGCGCAGCCGCTTGGCGGGCGGACAGTCGGTGAGGTCGGGGCGGTGGCATTCGCGGGTATGGATCACGAGGCCCCCGACATGGCGCCATGCGGCCAGCAGCTGTTGCAGCGTCGGAATGATGGCCTGAAGGCGCGTCACGTCATTGCCCAGCGACGCGCCAAATCCGCCCGCCTCGATGAAGTCGCGCTGCATGTCGATGACGATCAGCGCGGTGTGCGCGAGGTCGAAGGTGTATTCGAAAGGGGTTGCAGCCAGAGTCTTCATGCGGCGATCTCGGTTTCGGACAGCTGAACGGGCGGCGGATAGTCGTGCGGGATCCCGCCCATGGCAGCGCCGAGCGCCTGCCGGTCAGCGCCGGCAGCCGGGCAGGTCAGCACGACGCGTCCGGCACTGATGACCGCGATCCGGTCGGCAAGAAGCATCAACTCGTCGAGATCCTCGCTGATGAGCAGGACGGCGCAGCCTGCATTGCGGGCCTCGAGCAGTCGTCGATGGATGTCACGGGTGGCCGCGAAATCAAGGCCGAAGGTCGGGTTGCTCACCAGCAGCAGGTCGGCGCGGCCTGAGAGTTCGCGTGCCAGCACCACACGCTGGATGTTGCCACCGGACAACTGGCGGATGGCCTCATCCGGACCCCGGGTGCGGACGCCAAAGGCAGCGATGGCGGTCGCTGCGAGGGATCGCAGCGCGCCCGGCTTGCGCCAGCCCAGATGCGCGAACGCTGGCTCATCGAAGGTGCGCAGCGAAAGATTGTCGGCGAGGCTCATCTCGGGTACGCATGCGTTGAGGAGCGGCTCTTCGGGCAGGCTTCTGACGGCAAGTTCGCGGTTCTGGGTTCGCGTGCCGCGAAACGGGGTGCCCGCAACGTGGATGCTCCCTTCGAGAATCCGGCGCTGGCCCGTCAGGGCTTGCATGAGTTCGCGCTGGCCGTTGCCGGATACGCCGGCCACACCGACGATTTCGCCGGCCGCGACGTCAAGGGAAAAGCCCTGCAGGGCCGGCGTGCCCCGGTCGCCGTGCGCATGCAGGTCATGAATGACAAGCCGCGCTGGCGCGGCGGGTGTCGCTTGACGCTCGATCGGCAGGGTGGCACTCACCGCTTCGCCCACCATCTGCTGGGCGAGGCTGGCCTGAGTGACGGTGGAAACCGGCGCACTCGCGACATGAAGCCCCCGGCGGAGGACACTCACTTCGTCGGCATACGCCAGCACTTCGCGGAACTTGTGCGTGATGAGAATGATGCTGCATTCGCCGGCATGCGCTCGTGAGCGAAGCGCGCCCAGCACTTCGTCTGCCTCCTGCGGCGTGAGCACCGAGGTCGGCTCGTCGAGGATCAGCAGTCTTGGGCGCAGGCGCATCTGCTTGAGGATCTCGAGTTTCTGCTTCTGCCCGGCCGAGAGGTCGACCGGTCGAGCGTCGAGGTCGAGCTGGAAGGGGGTGCTCTGCATGAAGGCAGCCAGTTCAGCGCGCACGCGTGGCCAGCGGACGATGCCGGGCAATTCGCCCGTGGCGAGCAGCAGGTTCTCGGCCACCGTCATGCCGGGTACGACCGTGAAGTGCTGGTAGACCATGCCGATACCCAGGCGGCGCGCATCGGTGGGCGAGGCGAGGGTCTGTTCGCGCTGATCCAGAATCAGCGCGCCGGCATCGGCCGCGTGGTAACCCGACAGGCATTTCACGAGCGTGCTCTTGCCCGCGCCGTTCTCGCCCAGAAGAGCGTGCACGGTACCCGGCTGGACCTTGATCGAAACCCCATCGAGCGCCACGAAGTCGCCAAACCGCTTGGTCAGACCAATGGTCTCAAGGCGCATTGCGTTGGCGGGCAGGCTCATGCTAGAGCGCCTCGAGACCTGCGATGGCTGCCGCCGAGTCGGCGACCGCGCCGAATACGCCCCCTTGCATCGTGACCATCTTGAGCGCGGCCAGATGGTTGCCGAGGTCGGTGGCACCGGTGCAGTCGGAGAGCACCAGGCACTCGAAGCCGCGGTCATTGGCTTCTCGCATCGTGGTGTGCACGCAGACGTCGGTCGTGATACCGGTGAGGATCAGATTGGTGATGCCGCGCGTGCGCAACATCAGTTCGAGATCGGTGGCGCAGAACGAGCCCTTGCCCGGTTTGTCGATGATCGGCTCGCCCGCGACGGGCGCCAGTTCCGGAATGATCTCCCAGCCGGGCTCGCCTCGGACGAGGATGCGACCGCAGGGCCCGGGGTCGCCGATGCCGGCTCCGATGCGTTGCGAACGCCAGCGCTTGTTGGCGGGCAGATCGCTCAGGTCAGGGCGATGACCTTCGCGGGTATGGATGACCGGCAGCCCGATACGTCGCGCCAGCGCGAGCAGACGACTGATCGGTTCGATCGGCGCGCGCGTGAGCGACAGGTCGTAGCCCATCGAGTCCACATAGCCACCGATGCCACAGAAATCGGTCTGCATGTCGATCACGACCAGTGCCGTATTCGCAACCGACAGAGAGCCATCCCACGGCCAGGGGTAGGGATTGGCTTCGATGTGATGGGTCATGGCGGATGTCTCTGTGTCGTGGGTTTGGCGATTCAGCGCTGCACGCTCAGTTCCGAGGGGGCGCCTTGCAGCCGCCGGTAGGGCGTGCAGGCAAGCACGAGGATGAGCAGGGTGAGCGCGTAGGGAACCGCATTGAACAGGTAGTAGGCGCCGTTGATGCCGACGGATTGCAGCGCCGGACCAAGCGCACCGGCACCCCCGAAGAGGAGAGATGCCCAAAGGCAGGCCAGGGGCCGCCAGCGGGCGAAGATCACCAGTGCGATGGCGATGAGGCCCTGGCCACTGGAGAGCAGTTCGTTCCAGCTGCCAGGGTAGAAGAGCGACAGCGATGCGCCGCCAAGGCCGGCGATCGCCCCGCCTGCCATGGTGGCGAGGGTACGAACCCGATTCACCGAGAGTCCTTGCGCGCGTGCTGCGTCGGCCGAGTCACCGACCATTCGAACGATCAGGCCCCAGCGGGTGTTGGCGAGCAACCAGGCCAGTGCGAGTGCAATGAGTACGCCCAGCGGAAAGAGCGGGTTGATGCTCAGCGCCGCCTGCAGTTGTGCTGAACTCGACGTGCTGCCGAGCATGATGGGCGCTAGCGTCGGTGCCTGAGGCTGAATGAGCGGTTTCCCGAGATAGAACGCAAGCCCGGTGCCGAGCATCATCACCGCAATGCCCATGGCGATGTCGTTCACACGGCGCAAGCCGCAGAGCACACCGTGCACGCCCGCCAGCAGGGCGCCGGCGAGCATCGCCGCCATGACACCGATCCAGGGCGATCCGCTCAGGTAGGCGCCACCAAAGGCTGCCATCGAGGAGAGCACCAGTACGCCCTCGAGTCCCAGGTTGATGCGACCCGATTGCTCTGTGAGGCATTCGCCCAGACTCACGAAGAGAAATGGCGTGCCGACCCGGATCGCTCCGCCCAGTACTGCCCACAGAACCGGTAACACGATGTCGTTCATGGCGCCTTCGCTCCCCGCGCGCGTCCGGGCAGGCGTAGCCGGCCGCGGCCGACTTCGGCCGCCAGAATCAGGACGAAGGCAAACCCGAGCAGCACCTGGACAGACGCGTCGGGCATGCCGAGCCGGCGCTGCAGCAAGCTCCCGGCGGCTCCGAATCCGCCGAGAACGATGGCGACCGGAATGATCGCCAGCGGCTGGTGGCGCGCCACGAAGCTCACCAGGATCCCGGCATAGCCAAGACCCGAAATCACCGACGCATTGGCGGCCGTGTGGACGGCTGCCACTTCGAACCCACCCGAGAGCCCGGCCGCCGCGCCACCGATTGCGCAGGCGGTAATGACCAGGCGATGGGCGGGGAGGCCGACGAGGCCCGCCGCGCGCGGATTGCCACCGACCACCCGTGTGGAAAATCCATGTGTGGTGAAGGCGAGCCAGATGCTGGCTGCGACGCAGGCGACGACGCCCCACACGAGGCCCCAGTGAACATCCATGCCGGGTATCGTGCCGATCATCAGCGAATCATCGAGTGGTCGGGTCGATGGCTTGTTGAGGCTCGCCGGGTCGCGCATCGGCCCTTCGACCACATGCTTGAACAGATTGATGACGAGGTAGGCGAGCAGGAGCCCGCTGATCGTCTCGTTGACACCGCGCCACTGACGCATGGCGCCGATCAGTGCGCCAAAGGCGGCCCCGGCGAGCACCGAAGCGAGGAGGATGAGCAGGGTGCCTGACAGGCTCGGCGGCACGGTCATCAGGTAGGGAAGTGCCGCAGTGGCCAGAGCGCCGACCACGAGGGCTCCCTCACCACCGATCACCATGAGACCCGCTTGCGCCGGAATGGCCACGCAGAGCGCAGTCAGCATGAGGGGTGCCGCGCGTTGCAGCGAGTTCTGCCATGAGAAGGCATCCCCGAAGGCGCCCACGAAGAGAAGACGCCACACCTCGAGCGGCGGGTAGCCGCCCCAGGCGGCAAAGACACCAAAAGCCAGCAGCGCCGCTGCGACGGCCAGAATCGGCAGTGCAGCGGCTTCGATCGTTGCGAGAAGTCGAGGTGACATGGCGCGATCGCGGTTCTGTGGTGCCGCGGTCTCTGGACGTCAGATCTTTCCGATGACGCCTTCGACGAGGTAGTTCATCGACTCCAGTTCGATGGCCGTTTGCTTGAAAGCCTGCCCCTTGGGGATGACGATCTTGCCGGTATTGTCCTTCAGTTCGCCCGTGAAGATGTCGAACTGGCCGGCAATCATCTTGGCCTTGACCGCATCGGCATTCTTGCGCGCCGCCTCAGGCACCATCGACCCGTAGGGCGAGGTCTTGATGAAGCCTGCCTTCAGGCCGCCGCGAATGAAGTTCGGGTGCGGCTTGCCGGTGCGGGCGGCGTCGATGATGGCATTCATGGCGCTCGTCCAGTTCCACTCGGCGCCGGTGAGGTAGGCGGCAGGCGCAAGTTTCGACTGGTTGGCATGGTAGCCACAGACGAACTTGCCGCGCTTGGCTGCCGTCTCGACGACGACCTTGGGTCCGTCGACGTGCATCGTGAACACGTCAACGCCCTGATCGGCGAGGCTGTTGGTGGCTTCAGCTTCCTTGACGGGCATCGACCAGTCTCCGGTGAAGATCACGGTGGTGGTGATCTTCGGATCGACCGAGCGGGCGCCGAGAGTGAATGCGTTGATGTTCTGCAGCACCTGGGGAATCGGCTTGGCCGCGATGAAGCCGATTTTCTTGCTCTTCGACATGTGGCCAGCGATGACGCCGTTGAGGTACTGACCCTCGTCGATGTAGCCGAAGTAGCTGCCGGTGTTGGCCGGATGCTTTGCCGCCGTCCAGAGTCCGCCGCAATGCGAGAAGCGCACGTTCGGGTTCTTGCCCGCGATGGCGATCATGTGGGGATCGAAGTAGCCGAACGAGGTCGGGAACAGCAGCGTGGCGCCGTCCTGCGAGATCATGCCCTGCATGGTCTTCTGCACGGCCTGGGTCTCGGGGACGTTCTCTTCCTCGACCACCTTGATGCCCGGCACCTTCTTCAATTCTGCGGTGGCTTCCGCGTGTGCCTGGTTGTAGCCGTAGTCGTCACGCGGACCGACATAGATGACGCCGATGGTGATGGGGCTCTGGGCTTGCGCGCCCAGCGGCCAGGCACCGGCCAGGAGACTGGCGCCTGCAGCGCCGGTGCCCTGAATCCATTGGCGACGATTCCATTGCTTGTGTTCCATGATTGACCTCTCGGTGATGTAAAGCGACGGGGATGGCATTCGGGTGGCGCGATCAGGCATGCAGTGCGCCAGGCTGGCTTGAGGACGGCTTCGGCGAAGCAAGCGGTATGCCAGAGGGCTCG
Source organism: Pseudomonadota bacterium (assembly GCA_947455195.1). GTDB lineage: Bacteria > Pseudomonadota > Gammaproteobacteria > Burkholderiales > SG8-39 > CAIXPL01. Next base: position 401,334 of record CANGMI010000005.1, read on the forward strand.
AGCCGGGCATCCCAAAGCGCCGGGTGCGGTCTGCGCTCCGTCGGCGTGCGTCGGGGTATCGCGCTGGTCCACTTCGGTGCAGAGGCCCGTAACGCGCGCTGTGTCCGGATCCCTTGCCGCAGGACATCCTTGTTTCGCGCCTGAAGCCTGGCCGGTGTCGCGGGACAGCGCGCCTTGAGTGCGGTCAATCGCCCGACCCGCTGCCCGCGTAAGGTCCGGACATGCGCCGGGCGTCAGGTTTGGAGCCACGAGGGCGCCCCTGAGGCTCACGTGGATAGCGGCATGGTCAAGGTTCGAGAGGAGGCGGTGGTGGCTTCAGGGCTGGTCAAGTGGTTCGGGATCGGTGAGGCACGCCTGCAGGCCGTCAGGCACGCCGGATTCAGGGCGTATTTCGGCGAAGTCATCCTTCTGGTCGGTCCGTCGGGCAGCGGGAAGACCACCTTGCTCAGCATGGTCTCGGGCATCCTGCGGCCCGATGCCGGCACCGTGTCGGTGCATGGCAAGGATATCTGGGCGTTCGAGCCGGATGCTCTGGCCGAGTTTCGGCTGCGCACGCTCGGGTTCGTATTCCAGGACTATCACCTCTTCGCGCGGCTCAGTACTGCAGAAAACGTCGCCATCCCGCTCATCCTCCAGGGCATGCCCTGGGACGCAGCCCTGGCCGAGGCGCGGCGTTACCTCGAGATTGTCGGACTGTCGAACCGGGCGCTGCTGCCCCCTGTCAAGTTGAGTGGCGGCGAGCAACAGCGCGTGGCGATTGCACGCGCCATCTGCAGCCAGCCCGAGATCCTCGTGCTCGACGAGCCGACCGCATCCCTCGATGGAGAGACCGGAAGGATGATCATCTCGTTCATTCGTCGCGACGTGCTGAACGACCGGCGCTGCATCCTGATCGTCACGCACGATGCGCGCATCCATGAGTACGCCGACCGCGTGATGCGCATGGAGGACGGTGCGATCGTGGGCGTCGAGAAGGGGGGCGCATGCGACGGTCCCTGATCTTCATTCTGTCCGCGCTGGGTCTGGTGGCAGGCATCTGGCTTGCCGGGGTGTCGGGCATCAAGGGAACCGTGCAGCCGCCCGCCTACCGGCCGGTGTCGAGTCCGTGGGACAAGGTGCTCTTCGCCAACGGCATCGTGGAGAGCGACCAGAGCAGTGGGCAGAACGTGCCGGTCTATCCGGAGGTCGCGGGCGTTGTCGTCCGGGTTTTCGTGAAGGACGGTCAGATCGTGCGCAAGGGTGATGTCCTCTTCGTCCTCGACGACAGCGTGCCCCGTGCGGCCCTCGCACAGGCGCAGCGCCAGGTCGACGCGGCCGATGCGCTGCTGCAGGCCCTGCGCTCGCAGCCACGCCCGGAAGTCCTGGCGGTGGCCGAAGCGCAGGTGCGGCAGGCAGCGGCCGCCCTTGCTGCCGTCAGCGATCCGCTCGAGAAGCGGCTCGCCGTCCTCGCCCTGGCACCCGGGGCCATCAGCCGGGATGCGCTCGACAGCGCGGCAGGGGCTCGCGGTCAGGCCGTTGCCGCCCTCGAGGTGGCTGAGCGGCAGCTCGCCCTTGCTCGCGCGGGCGCCTGGGCCTTCGACATCGAGACCCAGGTCAGACAGCGCGAGGCGCTGCGCGAGGCGGCAAGCAGTGCCCGGGCCGTTCTCGATCGGTATACGGTTCGTGCTCGAAGCGACGGTCGAGTGCTCTCGGTGGCCGTGGTCGCGGGGGCCTCGGTCGGGCCGGCCGGGGTCTACAACAGCTACACCCAGGGCAACGATCCGGCCCTCACGCTCGGTGGCAGCGGCGCGGCGCTTGCGGTGCGCAGCTACGTCGACGAGATTCTGGTGCCGCGTCTGCCGCCTGCCGACCGGATCAAGGCGCGCATGACCCTGCGAGGCACGACGATCGAAGTGCCGCTCGAGTTCGTGCGCTTTCAGGAAAGTCTGATTCCGAAGATCGCACTGTCCAGTCAGCGCCAGGAACGGGTCGACCTGCGGGTGCTGCCGGTGGTGTTCCGATTTGTCCGGCCCCCGGGCGTGCCGGTCTACCCGGGGCAGATGGTCGATGTCTTCATCGGCCAGCGGGAGGACTAGGTCAGTGCCCGGGTCAATGGCCTTTGTATGGCAGCGTCGCTTCGGATGGCCCTCGTGTTCGAGCCGCCTGAGCGCATGCCGGGCGGTCATCAATCTGGTCCCATGCGCCATCCTCGCAGCCTGCACGCTGGGGCCCGACTTCCTGCCGCCCGAGGCGCCGGCGGCAGAGCGCTACGGGTCGGGCAGCACCCCTGAATTCCTGCCGATCGAGAACGGCTCTCAAACCCTCGTTGCGGGAACGGCCCCCGAAGCGAGGTGGTGGCGCGGCCTGGGTTCCCCGAACCTTGACGCCATGATCGAACGTGCACTCGACCGTGCTCCGGCTCTGGAGGCGGCGCAGGCTACCCTGCGACAGGCCGAAGAAGCATTGCGTGCCGGGTCCGGCGTGTTCTATCCGCAGGTCGATCTCGCCGCCAGTGCCCTTCGCCAGCGCCCCTCAGCCTATCGGGTCGGGCCGGTGGCACAGCCCACGCAACCCTTCACGCTCTACACGCTGACCGGATCGGTGGGCTACGTGCTCGACGTTTTCGGGGCACAGCGCCGTGCGGTCGAGGCGCTTGGCGCGCAGGTCCGGATCGAGGCCGAGGGCTTGCGCGGAGCGCGCCTCACGCTCGCAGCCAATCTGGCCAATACGGTGATTGCGGCGGCCGGCTATCGTACCCAGATCGGCCTGCTCGAGGAGCAGATCGAGCTTCAGCGGCAACAACTCGAACTCGCTCGATCGCTCGAAGCAACGGGCCTGCTGCCGCACGCCCTCGTTCTGAACGCGCAGGCCGCGCTCGATGCGATACGCAGCGCGCTCGCGCCGATCCGGATCCGGTACCGTGGTGCCTCACACCTGACCGCGATCCTGCAGGGCGATACGCCCGAAACAGCGGGGTCGCACGGCATTGACCTGAGCGATTTCCGTCAGCCTTCCAGCCTGCCCCTGACGCTACCCTCCAGACTGGTGCGGCAGCGTCCGGACCTGCGGGCTGCGCAATCTGCCGTCCAGGTGGCAAGCGCCAGGATCGGAGTAGCCACTGCCGCACTCTTTCCGAGCTTTCTGCTCGGTGCAAGCTACGGACGCAGTGCCCCGGAGTTTGCTCTGCCGGGTACCGCATCGGGCCGGTTCTGGAGTTTCGGACCGTCCCTCGATCTTCCACTTTTCAGTGGGGGTGCCATGCTGGCGCAGCGTCGGGCTGCGGTCGAGTTCCACCGGGGCGCACTGGCGCACTGGCGATCGGCCGTGCTCGCGGCCTTCGCGCAGGTGGCCGACTGCCTGGCCGCCCTCGAACACGATGGCGAGGTGCTGACGATTCAGGCCCGGCAGCTTCGTGTTGCCGGGCAGAGTCTTCGCCTCGTTGCTGCCAGCCGCCAGGCCGGGCTCGTCAGCGACATCGACCTGGTTGCGGCCCGCATCCAGTACACGCAGGCTGCGCTCGCGCTCGCCCAGGCACAGACGGTGCGCCTGCAGGATGTGGTCGCGCTGATGGTGGCGCTTGGCGGGGAGGTCGAGAACGACCCGACGCCTGTCCCCCTTGCGCGGATCGGGCAGGCGGTGCCATGAGACTGCCCGGTATCCTGCTCATCGCCTTCAAGCTGCTGGTGAACGACCGGGGCAAGTTCTCTGCCCTGCTGCTTGGCATCACCTTTGCCGTTTTTCTCATGGTGCAGATCACATCGATGTTTGCCGGCATCCTGGGTCGAGCCTCGGCCAGCATCACCAATATCGGTGCGGCGATGTGGGTGATGGACCCTGCGGTGAAGAACACGGTGAGTTCGATTCCGTTGCCCGGATACCTGCTCGACGCAGTGCGCAGCATGGAGGGGGTGAGCTATGCCGTTCCGCTCTATGTGGGAGGCGCGCAGGCCCGGCTTGCCGACGGGACCTTTCAGGGAGTCAGCGTGGTGGGGCTCGACGACACCACGCTGCTCGGTCGCCCCCGGATGCTCGAGGGCCGACTGTCGGACATCTATGCGGACAATGCGTTTCTGGTGGTGCGGGATGCCGAGTTCTACAAGCTTGGCAGCCCCCGGATCGGTACTGTCTTCGAGTTGAACGACCACCGTGCCACCGTGGTCGGTCTGGCGCAGGTCGCCTCCAACGGGCTGTTCGGCGTGCCCACCCTCTATACGACCTACAGTCGGGCTATCCAGTACCTGCCGGTGACCCGTTTCACGGCTTCGTACATCCTGGTCGAGCCCCGCAATGCAGCGGCAGCACCGCTCATCGAGCGTCAGGTCGCGGCGCTGGGTTATCAGGCGCTGACGCGCGAAGGCTTCGTGTCCAGGGTGTCACGCTTCTATACCTTCGAGACGGGAATGGGCACCAACATACTCATCATGACTCTCATCAGCTTTCTGGTCGGTCTGTCGATCTCGGGCCAGACCTTCTATACCTTCATTCTCGAGAACCTGGAGAAGTTCGGTGCGCTCAAGGCGATTGGTGCGCAGGGGCGAGACCTCGTCGCAATGATTCTCTTTCAGGCAGCATTCACCTCGCTGACCGGCTACGGACTCGGAATCGGTCTGGTCGTGGTGCTGATGCTCATCGCCCGTGCAAGGTTGCCCGACTATGCGGCAACCCTGACGGGTTGGAACCTCGGTCTGGCGTTCGCAATGGTGCTCGTGATCGCGGCCGCATCGAGCTATATCGGGGTACGGAAGGTGCTCCGGATCGAGCCCTTCGACATCTTCCGGGGGTGACTGTCGAGGGACATGTGCCGGCCTGTCTCAGGCCCGCATGGGCGCGTCTGCACCCTCCCACCCGTCGATTTCGGGCGCGGTGAACCCGGCCGCCAGCCGTGCCGGTCGATTGAGCGGAGGGCGGGCTGCCTTCATGTCCAGCAACTCGAGCAATCGGGCGAATTCGGCTTTCGGATCGCGCGCCTCGCGCTCGCAGAGCCACATGAACCACCGGTTGCCGGTGGCCACATGGTTGATTTCGTCCTGGAGGATGCGATCCAGAATGGTCGCTGCGGTGGCGTCGCCATGCGACGCCAGCCTGTCGCGGATGCCCGGTGTCACATCGAGGCCGCGAGCCTCCAGCACGCGGGGTACGAGCGCCATTCGCGCGAGGACATCGTTACGCGTGAGCCAGGCCATCTCCCACAGACCGTCATGGGCCTCGAAGTCGCCGTAATCATGGCCCAGCCTGCGCAGGTGCTCGCGCAACAGGGAGAAGTGCAGGGCTTCCTCGCTGGCGATGCGCAACCAGTCGGCGTGGTAGGCGGCCGGCATCCCGGCAAATCGGCAACTGGCATCGAGCGCAAGGTTGATCGCGTTGAATTCGATGTGGGCGATCGCGTGAACGAGAGCCGCACGTCCGAGCGGTGTGGCGAGGCCTCTCCGGGGAACCCGTGCCGGGTGAACGAGGCGTGGCCGCTCCGGGCGGCCCGGCGCGTCGACCTGCCACACGGTGTCGAGATCGGGCATGGCGGCGTGGTGGCCGCCCGGCACATCTGCAGGTTGGCCATCCGGCGCAGCATCGACCTGGCGGCGTTCGTGACCCTCGTCACCCTCATGGCCCTCGTGAAGCTGGCGAGGGCGGCCAGCATCATGGGCTTCATGGGCCAGACGAATCTTCTCGTCTGGCCCGGTGGCTCGCAATGCCTCGAAGGCCGTGGGGCGGTGCATGGTCTTGGCTCGATGCACCCGGGGGATCAGATGAAGAGCAGGCTCAACCAGTACGCGAAGGCGGCCACGAGGGCACTGGCAGGTATCGTGAAAATCCAGGCCCAGACAATGGTGCCCGCAACGCCCCAGCGCACGGCACTGGCTCGGCGCGTGGCACCCACACCAACGATTGCGCCCGTGATCGTGTGGGTGGTTGACACCGGAATTCCCAGTCCGGTGGCGAGTGCGAGCGTGAGCGCGCCACCCGTTTCGGCACAGAAGCCATCGACGGGTTTGAGCTTCGTGATCTTCTGCCCCATCGTCTTCACGATGCGCCAGCCACCGAAGAGCGTGCCAGCCGCAATCGCCACATAACAGGAAACGACCGTCCAGAACGGCGGCGCCGTATCGCTCGCTGCGGCATGCCCCGAAGCGATGAGCAGAAGCCAGATGATGCCGATGGTCTTCTGGGCGTCGTTGCCTCCGTGGCCCAGGCTGTAGGCGCCGGCCGAGAGCAGTTGCAGTCGCCTGAACCAGCGATCGACGCGCGAGGGCGTCGATCGGCGCAGGAGCCAGGCGACGCAGACCATCATCATCGAGCCGAGCAGGAAGCCGAGCAGGGGCGAGACGAAGATGAAGACCAGCGTCTTCACGATGCCCTGGGTGAGGAGAATGCCAGGCCCGGCCTTGGCCATGGCTGCACCAACGATGCCGCCAATCAGCGCGTGGGATGAACTGCTGGGAATCCCCAGGTACCAGGTCACGAGGTCCCAGAAGATCGCGCCTGCCAGCGCGCCGAACACGACATTCGGCCCCACGGCCGAGGGGTCGACGATGCCCTTTCCGATGGTGGCAGCCACGCTCAGATGAAAGACGAAGATGGCGAGAAAGTTGAGAGCGGCTGCCATGGCCACCGCAGTACCCGGCCGCAGCACACCCGTCGAGACGACGGTAGCGATGGCGTTTGCCGCATCATGAAAACCGTTGATGAAGTCGAACGCAAGGGCGACCAGGACAAGCAGCACCACCACGCCGAGGCCGATCTGGAGAGGCTCCATGGTGCGGGTCAGGAATTCTCGAGGACGACGCCCTCGATGAGGTTGGCGACATCTTCGCAACGATCGGTAATCGTCTCGAGCAGTTCGTAAATGGCCTTGAGCTTGATGACCTCGCGCACATCGGGTTCGTTCCGGAAGAGCTTGCCCATGGCAGAGCGCAGCACCCGATCGGCGTCCGATTCCAGTTGGTCGATCTCTTCGCAGGTCTTCAAGGCCGCCTCGGCGGTCCTTGCGTTGGCCACGTCCTCGATCAGGGTCACGGCATGTCGCAGGCGCTGGCAGCAGCGAAGGCTCAGTTCGGTGAGCCGTTCGATTTCGGGCGTCACCTTGCGCACGTCAAACAGCACCATGGTCTCGGCCGAGTCCTGGATGAGGTCGGCCACATCGTCCATGGTGTTGATCAGCGAGTGGATCTGCTCGCGATCGATCGGCGTGATGAAGGTCTTGTGCAGCGCCTTGTTCACTTCATGCGTGATGTGGTCGGCGGCATGTTCCGCGTCATCGATCTCGCGGCCGTACTGCTCGCGCAGGACCGGATCGTCGTAGTTGCCCACCAGATTCGACAGCGCATTGGCAGCCGCCACGATGTGGTCTGCGTGCTGATTGAACATCTGGAAGAATTGACTGTCGTGTGGCAGCAGTTTGGCGAAGAACACGGGATGTCCCCTCATGTGGCCGGATCGTCGTGGCGCGACCGGTTCATGACATGAAAATGACAGCTAGTTTACGGCCGCGAAGGCCTTCCAGGGGCCCTTGTGCCGGATATCGGCCTCTCGAGGCCGCCTCAGTTCAACAGAACGGCCAGGCCAAGAGCGGCAAACAGGGCGGCGGCTGCGATGTGAACCAGGCGCATCGGGATCCGGTTCCCGAAGCGCTCGCCGACGAAGACGGCAGGCACGTCAGCGATCAGCATGCCCAGCGTGGTGCCTGCGACCACCAGTGCAGGGCTGGCGTAATGGGCGGCCAGAGCAACGGTGGCGATCTGCGTCTTGTCGCCCATTTCTGCCATGAAGAAGGTCACCAGCGTCGCACCGAAGATGCCGAGCCGATGGGCCATGTGGGCTTCCTCCTCCTCGATGGTGTCCGGAACGAGGGTCCAGGCCGCCATGCCGAGGAACGAGGCGCCCAGCATCCACCGCATGATCGCCGGATCGATCTGTGAGGTGATCCATCCTCCCAGTGCGCCGGCGAGGCCGTGATTGACCAGTGTGGCAACCAGAATGCCGGCCACGATGGGCGCGGGCTTGCGAAAGCGGGCCGCCAGCAGAAAGGCCAGCAACTGGGTCTTGTCGCCGATTTCGGCCAGCGCGACCACACCGGTTGAGAGGAGAAAGGCGTCCATCAGCGCGTGCCTGCCTCGCGGGAAATGGCGCTGCGCTGTGGGTTGTCTGGGTTCATGAGGGATTTCCCGCTGCGGATGGAGAGGGGGGCATGCCGTGAAGCGCGCTGCATCGCGTACCCCGCAAGAGTACGCTCACTCCCTTGCACCCGTGCTGGCGTGACGCTGCGTCTGCCGATGTGGCAAGCTGAGCGCCCGTTCGGCAAGGCCTGCGGTGACCGGCGCTTCGCGCACCGGCAGGCTTCGTTCAATGGCCCCGAGGACCTCCTGTTCATGTCTCGTGCTGCACTGTTCGTCATGAAATGCCTGGCTTGCGGAGCGCTCGAGCGGTGAGCCTCGATCGGCGTGAGTTCCTGCAGATGCTTGCCGCCGCCCAGTTCGCCGGCATGGGGCTCGGGCGGTGGGCTGAAGCCGATGCGTCGAGGGCCCAGCACGGGCTCTACGAACTGCCGCGCTTTGGCAACGTGTCGTTGTTGCACATCACCGACTGCCATGCCCAGTTGCGTCCGATGCTCTATCGCGAGCCTTCGGTGAATCTCGGAGTCGGATCGATGCGTGGTCAGTGGCCGCATCGGGTCGGAGCGGCGACACTCGTCGCTGCGGGGCTCGCGCCCGGGTCGATGGCGGCGCATGCCTTGACCTCGCTCGACTTTGCGGCAGCAGCACGGCGCTACGGACGGGCCGGCGGGTTTGCGCATCTGAGTACGCTCGTCAGGCAACTCAAGGCAAGCCGGCCAGGTGCGTTGCTGCTCGATGGGGGGGATACCTGGCAGGGCTCGGCGACCGCCCTCTGGACGCGCGGGCAGGACATGGTCGAGGCGGCGCAGGCCTTGTCGGTGGACGTGATGACCGGGCACTGGGAGTTCACGTATGGCCTCGATCGGGTGAAGTCGGTGGTCGACGGCGACCTGGCAGGCAAGATCGAGTTCGTGGCGCAGAACGTGAAGACAAGCGACTTCGATGACGAGGTCTTCAAGTCGCATGTGCTGCGCGAGATCGGCGGTGTGCCGGTCGCCATCGTCGGGCAGGCATTCCCCTACACGCCGATCGCTCATCCGAACCATCTGGTCGAGGGTGTGGGGTTCGGCTTGCGCGAGCAGGATCTGCAGGAAACGGTCGATGCCGCACGGTCCAAGGGGGCCCGCGTGGTGGTACTTCTGTCGCACAACGGCATGGATGTCGACCTGAAGATGGCCTCGCGGGTGCGCGGGATCGATGTCATCCTCGGGGGACACACCCATGATGCCGTGCCGCAGGCGATCCCGGTGCGCAATGCCACCGGCACGACCCTGGTGACCAATGCAGGCAGCAATGGCAAGTTCATCGGTGTCATGGATCTCGACGTGCGAGAGGGGCGGGTACTCGATTACCGGTACACGCTGTTGCCGGTCTTCGCCAACCAGATCACGCCCGACCCGGCGATGGAGGCGCTGATCGGCCGGGTTCGCGCGCCCTTCGAGGCCCGCCTCTCGGAGCCGCTTGCAACCACCGAAACGCTGCTCTATCGCCGCGGCAACTTCAACGGCAGCTGGGATCAGCTGATCTGCGATGCGCTCCGAGACGTGCTGGGTGCCGACATTGCCTTCTCGCCCGGCTTTCGGTGGGGTACGACACTGCTGCCGGGCGATCTGATCACGCGTGAGACGTTGATGGAGCAACTGGCCATCACCTATCCGCAGACGACCCTCAACCGCATGAGTGGCACGACGATCAAGGCCACCCTCGAGGATGTCGCCGACAATCTGTTCAACCCCGACCCCTACCAGCAGCAGGGCGGTGACATGGTGCGCACCGGCGGACTGCGGTACGCCTGCACGCCCGGTGCACGCATGGGCTCGCGCATCAGCGAGCTTCGCCTCGGGACGAGCGCGCTCGAGCCCGAGCGGCTCTACAGCGTCGCGGGCTGGGCATCGGTGACGGCTCCGGTACCCGGTGCACCCCCTGCGCGGCCCATCTGGGATGTGGTCGAGGAATGGTTGCGGGCCCAGCCCGATCGTCACGTCGGTACGCGCCCGATCGACATGCCGCGAGTCATGGGGGAGGTGGGCAACCCGGGATTCGAACCCGCCTGATGCCGGATCGGGCTGGCGCATCGCCTCCCGAGTGCCCAGAATGTCGGGTGTGGAACAAGGAGACACTCATCATGGGATTCGAAGCGAGTGAACGCCCGCGGCGGTTGCCTTGGACCGGTCTCCTCGCCGGTCTGGTGATGGCGGTCGCCCTCGCCAACCCGGTGCCGACGGCCAGGGCCGCTTCGTCCGCAGCGACGTTCACGGTACGCCAGCTTGCACCCGAGATTGCGCTCAAGGCCGCGCGTGCGGCCCTCGAGCAGTGTCGTTCGATGGGCGCCCAGGTGAGTGTCGTGGTGGCCGATCGCTCGGGCACGCCGCAGGTGCTGCTGCGTGATCGCTTCGCCGGGCAGCACACCATCGAGGCGTCGCGGCAGAAGGCCTGGACCGCAGCGAGCTTTCGGATGTCGACCGCCGCCCTGGCTGCGGAGACCGAGTCGGGGCGCCCGATGAGTGGTTTGCGAGCCCTCGGGCAGGTGCTCGCCGTGGGTGGTGGGCAGGTCATCGAGGCCGATGGTTCGCTGCTGGGTGCCATCGGGGTGTCAGGCGCACCCGGTGGTGATGCCGATGATCGTTGCGCCGCGGCGGGGCTTCGTGCGATTGCGGATGACATCGATTTCTAGCGTTCGAACGCAGCCTCGGCACCGGCGCATCGATGCGGCCAGGCTTGTCAGCAAGGCAGCAGGGGAGGGGGCATGAAGGATCCGGCAGAACTGGTGGTCGATGCGGTCGATCGCGGCATCTTCACGGTTGACCGGGCGGTGTTCACGGATCCGGCCATCTTCGAACTGGAGATGCGGCACATCTTCGAACACACCTGGGTCTATCTCGGCCTGGCCTCTCAGGTAGCTGCGCCCAACGACTATTTCACCACCTTCATCGGGCGCCAGCCCGTGATCGTCATGCGCGATGCCACCGGGCGCCTCGGGGCCTTCATGAATACCTGCCGCCACCGAGGCGCCCTGGTCTGTCAGCGCCGCCAGGGCAATGCCCGGTACCACGTGTGCGCTTACCATGGTTGGGCCTACGGTAGTGATGGTCGTTCGAAGACCATCAAGGACCTTGACACGGGCGCCTACAGCGAGCACTTCCTGGCTGATGATCACGACCTCGTACCGGTCGCGCGGTTCGGCGAGTACCGCGGGTTTCTTTTCGCAAGCCTGAGTGCAGAGGTGCCCAGCCTCGAGATGCATCTGGGCGACATGCGCTTCTTTCTCGATCTTGTGGTCGATCAGGGGCCCAAGGGCATCGAAGCGGTGCCCGGGTCGTCGAGTTACACCTTCCGGGCCAACTGGAAACTGCAACTCGAGAACGGGATGGATGCCTATCACCTCACCTCGACGCATCCGAGTTTCATGAACATCGTCGACCGTCGCAACGCGGGCGAGTCGGCCAATCGTCTGAAGTCACTCGATTTTGCGGCCTATCGGGAACGTGGCGGATTTACCTTCGATCATGGCCACAGCGCGCTCTTCACGCCCAACCCGAACCCGCAGGTGCGCCCGCTCTTTGCGTCGATCGACGAGTTGCGATCGCGCGTGGGCGAAGCGCGTGCACGGTGGATGCTCAACACGCGCAACATCACCGTGTTTCCGAACCTGCAGATTGCCGAGAATGCATCGCTGCAGTTGCGCGTGATGCGGCCGCTCTCCCACGACCTCACCGAGATGACCATCCACTGTCTGGCGCCGGTCGATGAGGCTGATGCAGCGCGCGATTTCCGCCTGCGGCAGTTCGAGGATTTCTTCAATGCCTCGGGACTGGCCACCCCCGACGACACGACCTGCTACGAGGACTGCCAGAGCGGTTACGGGGCCGGCATCGTTCGCTGGCAGCAGGGCTATTCGCGCGGGATCATGTCGGTGCAACCTGGCAGTGGTCCGATCGGCGAGTCCATCGGCATCGAGGCGAGGACGCATCAGATGGGAGCGGCCAAGGTGCAGGACGAGACCATCTTTCACGCCGGGTACCGCGAGTGGGTGCGTCTCATGAAAGCGGGACTCGCCCGCGACGCGGCAGGGGCGACCTCGTGAGCGGCATCGATCCGGCCCGGGTCCTGTCCGAGGTCAGCGCGTTCCTGCATGACGAGGCGCTCGCGCTCGACGAGAGGCGCTGGTCTGACTGGCTCGACCTGTTCACGGTCGATTGCGAATACTGGGTGCCAGCCTGGAAGTCCGAAGATGAGCAGACCAGCAATCCGGGGCGAGAACTCTCGCTCATCTACTACGGTGCGCGTGCCGGTCTCGAGGACAGGGTCTGGCGTGTCGAGTCGCGGCGTTCGGTGGCATCGGCCGTTTTGCCGCGCACCCAGCACCTCATCAGCAACGTGCGTGTCACCGGTTCTCGCGAGATACCGGGTGTCTCGGGCGCCGCTGAGATCGATGTTCGCTGCGAATGGACCGTGCACCAGTATCTGCCCAAGGAGCGTGCGGTCGAACTCTTCTTCGGCCGTTACGAGGTCTGTCTGGTGCGTCACCCTGAAGGCTTGCGCATTGCCCGCAAGAAGATCGTGCTGCTCAATGATTACCTGCCGGCACGCATCGATTTCTACAGTCTGTAATCGCTGCGCCCCGACAGATGAGGCCAGGCGTGGCCCGGAGGAGAAACCATTGAAGGCTTACCGCTCGATCATCGTGATGGCGATGGGCATTGCTTCCATCGTGGGGACGTCGATTGCCGTCGCGCAGGCCCCTGCTGAGGCATGGCCCGCGCGGCCGGTACGTATCGTTGCCGGTTTTCCGCCCGGTGGCAGCACCGACATCATTGCCCGTACCGTGGCGCAGGGGCTGGGCGAAGTCCTGCGGCAGGCTTTCGTGGTCGAAAATCAGCCCGGTGCCAGTACAGCCATCGCTGCGACCACCGTGGCTCGGGCTGCGCCCGATGGCTACACGCTGCTGGTCGGGGCGAGCAGCACCATGACCATCAACCCGGTACTCTATCCCAACCTGGCCTATTCGCCCGAGCGCGATCTGCGGCCTGTCACCATCATGGGGAGCTTCCCGCTGATTCTTGCGGTCAATCCGTCGTTGCCGGTGAACAGCGTGCGCGAGCTGATCGACTACAGCCGTCGCCCCGAACGGCAGCTGAACTACAGCACCGCGTCGGTTGCCTTTCAACTGGCGACCGAGATGTTCAAGCAGATGTCCGGTGCGCAGCTGTATCACGTGCCCTACAAGGGGAGCAGTCAGGCGATGCTGGCCGTGCTCTCGGGGGATGTTCAGGTGGTGATTCTCGACGGTGCGCCCCTTGTGCCTCACATGCAGTCAGGCCGGTTGCGAGCGCTGGCAGTCACATCGGCCACGCGCTCGCCACTCTATCCATCCCTGCCGACGGTGTCGGAAGCGGGAGTCCCCGACTATCAGGTCGAACTGTGGATCGGCCTCTTTGCGCCGGCGCGCACGCCCGGCGAGGTCGTGGCGCGTCTGCAAGCCGAGATCGCGCGCCTGATGCAGCGCACCGAGGTGCGCGAGAAGTTTGCTCGTCTGGGCATCGAGGCTCGAGGCGACTCCGCCGAACAGACTGCCGCCATGATCCGTGCCGAGGCTGTTCGCTTCGCCGCCATCATCCGGTCGGCTGGCATCAAGCCGGAATGATTTCGTCGGGGTGCCCGGTTTCGAGCCAGAGGTGCATGCGGCCCGGCTGACGCGGCGACTGCCGGGCGCCAAGCCGGTTCAGCATCCGCAGCCTCTGGTGGCGGGGCGGTGCGGAACTACTGCGGCACGAAGCCGATATCGCGCACCAGCTTGCCGTACTTGGCGTGGTCGGCCTTGAGCAGATCGGCGAAATACTCGGGCGTTTCGGTGACGACGAGAAGGCCGGCTGCCTGGAGTTTCTCGGCCACCGCGGGCAGACGCATGGCGCGATTGATCTCCTCATTGAGTCGCAGCACGATCTCTCGAGGCAGACCCGCCGGGCCCACATAGCCGAACCAGCCGCCTGACTCCCATCCAGGCAGTACCTCGCTCACGGTGGCGGCGTCCGGCCACAGGGGGGCGCGAGAGCGGTTGGTGATGGCGAGCAGATTGATCCGCCCCGACCGTACATGGGGTGCAAGACCGCTGATGCCGTCGATGCCTGCCATCACTTGCCCTCCGGCCAGATCGGTGACGATCTGCGCCGAGCCTTTGTAGGGAACGTGCGTAAAGGTGAATCCACCGGCAAGACGCAGATGTTCGAAGGCCAGATGGGGAAAGCCCCCCTCGCCGTTGGTGGCTACGGTGAGGCGGTCGGGATTGGCGCGTGCCCAGGCCAGCATCTCGGGAAAGGTCCTGAACGGGGCGGTGGTGCTGGCCACCAGCGCCTGATAGTTGGTGGTCGAGACCGCGATGAGAGTGAAGTCGCGCAGCGGGTTGTACGGAACAGTCTTGCTGGTGTGGGGCAGAACGACCATGTTGCCGCCCTGGGCAGCCGCGATCGTGTAGCCGTCTGGCGCTGCGCGAGCGACCTGCTCGAGCCCCATCATGCCGGAGGCGCCCGGCCGGTTGTCGATGATCACCGGTTGGCCCAGCCGTTCGCTGAGCAGCGGTCCGATGAGCCGGGTCATGATGTCGGTCGTGTTGCCAGCGGGAAACGGAATGACGACCCGGATGGCGCGGGCGGGCCAGGTCTGGGTCTGGGCCTGGCTCGGGGTGGCTCGAGCCAGGCACAGACCCAGAATCAGAACCAGCGCGAGCGTCAGAGCGCCGGCTCTCTGCCGGTCCTCACCAGGGTCTGGCGTGCCTCGGAGGGCAAGAACCGCGACGCCTTCGCGCAGGCGGCTGTCATCGACGCACACGGTTCTCTCCTCGCGGGAATTTGCTGTGCTCAGCGCAGCGCCGCCACGCCTGCCTTTGCTGCCACTTCGTCCTGTGAGCCGGTGCCGCCCGAACAGCCTACCGCACCGATCACCTTCCCGTCGTCCACCAGGGGGATTCCGCCGCGCGAGGCAATGACGTCATCGAGGGTAATGAGGTAGTTCATGCCGTTCTGTACCCCGGCCTCGAGCAGCTTCGTTTCGCGCCGGAACTTCACGGCCGCGCGAGCCTTGTGCAGGGCGATGTCGATCGATGCAAGCGCAGCCCCGTCCTGGCGCTGGAACATGACCAGGTTGCTGCCTGCGTCGAACACGGCGCAGTTCAGCTTCCAGGTGCGCCGGGTCGACTCGGCCAGCGCGGCATGCAGGACGGCTTCGGCGCGGCTGAGCGTGATCGACGGACCGTAGGGGATGTCAAAGGGCATCTTGTCGGGAATCGCATCGAGCGGATTGGCCTGTTGCGCGAAGCTCGTACCGGCAGCCAGGAGTGTGGTGGCGGTCAGTGTCGCGCCGATGATCGACTGGATGGACATGCGTGCGTCTCCCCGATGGGTTGATCTTGTCGTGGTGCCCGGGAGTGCCCCTGGCGCTGGTGGCCTGCAGGCCGGTGCTCAGATTAACGTCAGGCACGGTCTGTTCGCAAATGGCCTCGCCGCCTCGAGGCTCCGGGTGGACCAGTGGCCGTCGCGCGATGCTGGTTCAGGCCGGTGCGTGAACGCGCAGCCTGCCTTCGGCGACGGTGAGCTCGACTATTCGGGTTCGATCCCGGCGGCCTTGACCATCCGGGCCGCATTGGCGAGGCTGCGCTTGAGTTCGGCAGCGAGTTCCTCGGGCGTGCCCGGGGTCGGAATGAACCCCAGCGCATCGATTCGGTCTCGCAGGTCGGGTGCAGCCAGGGCGCGGTTCACCTCGGCGTT
Source organism: Pseudomonadota bacterium (assembly GCA_947455195.1). Lineage (GTDB taxonomy): Bacteria > Pseudomonadota > Gammaproteobacteria > Burkholderiales > SG8-39 > CAIXPL01. The sequence continues at coordinate 417,181 of CANGMI010000005.1, forward strand.
CAGGCGCTCGACGATGTTGCGGGGCAGTCCGGCCGGCCCGAACCAGGCATTCCAGCCCGGTGGTGGCTCATAGCCGGGTATCTGTTCGCCGACGGTCGGAATGTCGGGCGTTCGCTGAAAGCGTGTCGTGTTGTTGATGGCGATGATGCGCAGTTTGCCGGCCAGATGATTCTGATGGAGGGTGCCGAATACCCCCCACCCGACGGGCAGCCGATCGGCCATGAGTTCGACACCCACCTGGTTGGGATCCTTGTAGGGCACATGGGTCATGCGCACGCTGGCCACGCTCTGGAACACTTCGCCGGACAGGTGATGCGTGGTTCCCACGCCCGAAGTGCCGTAGAAGAGCCTGCCCCCGTCAGCCTTCGCGCGTGCGACCAGATCGGTCATCGAGCGAATGCCCGAGTTGTTGCTGGCTGCGACCGCCAGCACGGCGTCGCTCATCATGCCGATCGGGGTGAAGTCGCGGATCGGGTCGTAGGGTACGTTCTTCGAGAGCAGCGTGCGGTACACCTGCGAATTCACCGCGGCGTAGAGGAGGGTGTATCCATCGGGTGCCGCGCGCGCCACGGTGTTGGCTGCGATGGCACCACCGGCGGCCGGCTGGGCGTCGATGACGATGGGCTGACCCAGTGCCTGACTCATCTTCTCGGCAATCAGTCTGCCGAGGGCCTCTCCGCCACCACCGATGGCCACCACGGCACGGATGGGCCTGGCCGGGTAGCCTTGCGCGCCCGCGAGCGAGGGGCCCATGACGGCGCCGGCGATCATCATGCCGACAATGATCGAGGGTGCAATCGGACGATGCATCAGTGTCTCCCGAGCGGTGTGGTGCGAGCGTATCAGGCGCCGCGCACGCGGTCGATGATGGCCAGAGCATCCTTCGGCGCTTCATCGCCGCGCCAGGCGACATGGCCATCGGGCCTCACCAATACATGACGGCGTTCGTAGCAGGCGCTGACGGCCGAGTCGTCCAGGACCACGACCTCGAGCGGTACGCCACGGCTTCGTGCTGCCTCCTCGATAGCGATCGAGCCTGCGTCGCGAGCGGGCATCCTGTCGCTGTCGCGCGCAGCGTCGCGTGCGATGCCCGGCGAACCGCCGCAGGAGACCTCGCCCGAGCCCAGTTGCAGCAGGGTATAGCCGCGCCCAAACAGGTCGAGTGTCGAGCGGCCGTCGGCCAGTGGCATGTGGGGCGCGCGGGCGCCGGCCCTGGCCGTGGGCGTGTAATCGGCCGGACCGTCAGGCGGTGGTGTCGTGCCGTCGCTGATGCCGATGGGCGAGTCTTCGTAGCGAAATCCGATCTGCAGCCCGAGCGTGCGAAACATCCGGCGGACATGCGCCACCACGGCCTCGCCCACCGTGGCGCGCAAGGCGGCGCCTTCGGGCGTGTCATCCTCGATGGCGTCGAGGCTCTGCTGGAACCGGGCCTGCCCCTCGTAGAAGCGGGTTGCCATCTCCACATTGCGCGCCCCGGCCGGTTGTCTGTCGGCGTTGTAGCTGCCGAGCAGCCGCGCGCCGCCCCAGCCCGCCAGCGTGCCGGCGAGTTTCCAGCCCAGGTCGACGGCATCGGCCATGCCTGTATTCATGCCGAGGGCGCCGGTGGGGGATACCTGGTGCACGGCATCGCCCAGGAGAAACACCCGTTCAGAGGCGTAGCGCTCGGCAACCACGCCGCGGCGCGTCCACTTGCTGGCGGTCAGCCACTCGACCTTCACCGGTCGTGCCATCGCTCGCGCGAGGCAGGCGTCACGGTCGATGTCGCCTGCCTCGGTGCCCTCGGGGACGTCGAACAGCAGTCGCCACAATCCACTCGCCGGGTCGATCGCCCGCACGTTGCCCCACAGTCCGGCGCGATCGATCATCGAGAAGAAGGTGCCGGGTCGTACGCCGAGTTGTGCGAGCAGGTCGGGGGCGCGAAAGAAAAGGTGCATCGAGTGGCTGAGCGTCTCGCTGCCGAGCAGTTCGATGCCCAGTGCGCGGCGAATGCGACTCGAAGCACCATCGGCACCCGCCAGCCAGGTTGTTCGAATCACCTGCTGGCTATCATCGGCGAGGTTGGTGACCCGGGCCTCCACTCCCGTTGTCGTTTCGACGAATGATTCGAGGCGGTGCCGCTGCAGGATGCGCACACCGCTGAAGGATGCCGCACGTGCGCGCAGGATCGGGTCGAACCAGTGCTGCGAGCAGACCTGCAGGTTCATCGGACTGTGAGGGCCGGGCACTTGTCTGGCCCGCGCCGGTCGTTCGATGCGTCCAAGTTCATGGGCGCCCAGGCGTGTGGCAATCGCCACGTCCATCGGATAGTCGGCTGGGAAGGGGCAGTGCAGCACATCCTCTGCGATCCCCCAGCGCCGGCAGAATTCCATCGTCCGGATGTTCACCTCGTTCATCCTGGGCGTTGCGATGCTGCCGTCCGACTGATCGATGACGATGCAATCCACCCCGCGCCAGCCCAGGTCGAGTGCCAGTGCGAGGCCGACCGGGCCTGCGCCCACGATGAGTACCGGCGTTTCCATGCGATCTCCCAGTTGCGCCTGCGTGATGCGCGTGCGCGATTCGCCTGCCCCCTGCGGCGGCGAATAGTCTGGGTGTTTTCCCGAGATTCGCTCGCCCCACCGGGCAGGGGTGTCACTCTACGTCAATGACCGCCCCGATGGGCCTGGCCGGGTGACCACCGACACCGCTCGGCAGCAGGCGGTTAGAATCCCCAGACGCGACCGCTCACATCCGGGCGGTGTGGGGCGCACGGAGTCACACAGGGAGCATGGACATGGCCAAGGGCTATTGGGTTGGTTGCTACAGTGAAGTGAGGAACCCCGAGGCACTCGCCGCCTATGGCAAGCTGGCCTCCCCGGCGATTCAGGCAGCGGGCGGACGGTTTCTGGTGCGCGGCACGCCAGCGCATTGCTATGAGGCCGGGCTCAATCAGCGTACGGTCCTGATCGAGTTTGATTCGGTCGCGGCCGCGGTGGCCGCGCACGACAGTCCCGGGTATCAGGCGGCACTTGCGGTGCTGGGCGACGCGGCCGTCCGTGACATCCGCATCTGCGAAGGTCTGCCCGGCTGATCGCGGCGTGGAGATTCCCCGCACCTGGTTGCTCGAGCCCTCAGGCAAGGCCATCACGCGCGAGTGCCGTTTTGCCGACTTCGGCGAGGCATTCGCGTTCATGACCGAAATGGCACTCTTTTCTGCACAGGTGGACCATCACCCCGAATGGTCGAATGTGTACAACCGGGTGAACGTTCGCCTCACCACCCATGATGCGGGTGGGCTGTCCGAGCGCGATATCCGCTGGGCGATAGAGGCCGATCGGGTGCTTGCGCGCCGTGCATGGGGCGCTGATTCGACGCCTGCCCAGGGCGGCATCAACGGTGAACGTTGACGCAGGCACGCTCGCGGCCATCAGGCTCACGGTGCAGCTTGCCGGTCTGACGACGCTCTGTCTGCTGATCATCGCCACGCCGCTCGCCTGGTGGCTTGCGCGTTCCAAATCGCGCTGGCGTGTGCCCGTCGGGGCCCTCGTGACCCTGCCCCTCGTGTTGCCGCCGTCCGTGCTGGGCTTCTATCTGCTGCTGGCCCTCGGACCCGAGGGGCCGCTGGGACAGTTGACCCAGGCCCTCGGCTGGGGCGTGCTCTCGTTTACCTTCACCGGGCTCCTCATCGGGTCGATCTTCTACTCGCTGCCCTTCGCGGTGCAGCCGATGCAGCATGCCTTCGAAGCGATGGGTGATCGTCCGATGGAAGTGGCTGCTACCCTGCGCGCACGTCCGGTCGATGCATTCTTCTCGGTTGCCCTGCCGCTGGCGCGCCCCGGCATCGCGACTGCGGCGATTCTGGGATTTGCCCACACCGTGGGCGAGTTCGGGGTGGTACTGATGATCGGGGGCAACATTCCCGGTCGCACCCGGGTCGTATCCACCGAGATCTATGGCCATGTCGAAGCCATGGAGTACGCTCAGGCGCACGTGCTGTCGGCTGGCATGCTCATCTTCTCCTTTGTCGTGCTGCTCGCGCTGGCCCGGATACGCCGGAGTTGGGGGAGGGTGCCCTCGTGAGCGTCTCAGCCACCGAGGGCGAGGCGCTGGCCGAGGGTATCGAGCTTCGATTCACCCTGCCGCGCACCGGATTCGATCTCGAAGTCGATCTGCGTCTGCCCGCTCGCGGCATCACCGTGCTTCACGGGCCCTCGGGTTCGGGCAAGACGAGCGTCCTGCGCTGCGTGGCTGGCCTGGAGCGTCCCCACAATGGGTATGTGCGCATCGGTGACCAGATCTGGCAGGATGACCGGCGCGGCCACTTTCTGCCGACCTGGCGACGTGCGCTGGGGTATGTCTTCCAGGAAGCGAGCCTGTTCGAGCATCTCGATGTGCGTGCAAACCTGCATTTCGGGCTGCGGCGTGATTCCGATTCACGGGCCCGGCAGAGCCTGGCTGAAGCCATCGAACTGCTTGGCATCGGGCACCTGCTCGGTCGTGCTCCGCATGCCCTCTCGGGCGGTGAGCGCCAGCGGATTGCCATTGCCCGGGCGCTCGCAGCCCGTCCGCGGGTCCTGCTGCTCGACGAACCCCTTTCCGCAATCGATCATTCGCGCCGACAGGAAATTCTCCCGTGGCTCGAGCGGATGCGAGACGAACTCGAAATGCCCATGATTCACGTGACGCATTCGGCCGACGAGGTGGCGCGTCTTGCGACCTACCTCGTGGTGCTGGAAGCCGGACGGGTGAAGGCATCAGGTGCCGTCGCCGGCGTGCTCAGCAGCCTCGATCTCCCGGTCGTCGTTGGTGAGGATGCGGCAGCCTTGCTAGAAGGTGAACTGCTCGAACGTGATGTGGCCTGGCATCTGGCTCGCGTGGGCTTTGCGGGCGGCAGTCTCTGGGTCGCCGATGGCGGACTTCCCCTGGGGCGTCGAGTGCGTCTGCGGGTACTCGCGCGCGACGTGAGCATCACCACGCAGGAACCGGGGTACACCAGCATCCAGAATCATGTGCGCGGCGTCGTCGAATCGATGGCAGGCGATGTGCACCCGTCGCAGGTTCTGGTTCGCCTGCGCTGTGGTGACAGCGTGCTCCTCGCGCGGGTGACCCGTCGCGCGATGGCAAGCCTCGAACTGGGGCCGGGGCGCCCGGTCTGGGCTCAGGTGAAATCGGTCGCGCTCGTGCAGTGACGCGCAGCGCACAGGGCATCACCCAGTGCCGCCGCCATCAGGCCGGTGGAATCGGCACCTGGTGAACTTTCATGCCCAGCGCGACCGAGGTGTAGTACCCGAGCAGCACCAGCACCTCGGCAATGCCGGCGCGCCCGATGGCAGCTTCGATGGCTGCGTACTCCTCGTCGGAAAGAACGGCGCCGTTGACCAGTGCCCGTGCAAACTGGCAGACGCCTTGCTCATGGGGATCGGCAAGTTCAGGCGCCCGGCCTGCCACGAGCGCCGTGAGGACATCCTCGGGCACACCGACCCGCCGCCCTTCGCGAACGTGAGCGGTCTGCACATAGGCTGCGTTCCAGTGGGTCGCGATGATGATGATGCCCATCTCGACCTCGCGTGGGGTGAGCACGCCGCGCTTGTTGAGGTGGGTGCCGATGTGCTCCATGCCGGCGGCAACCACGGGTGAGTGGATCCAGATCTTGTAGGGTCCGAGAATGCGTCCTCGTCCCTGAACCAGGTTGTCGAAGACGACCTTCTGTTCGGCGCTCAGTTGCTCGGGCGGGATGTCGATGAGGCGATTCATGGCAGTGCGTCTCCGGGTGCAGGGTCTGGCGGGTCGCCGCGGATGATACCGGAGCGTGTCCCAGGGGGGCGCGTGCTGGTGGCACCTGCCGGTCGGGGCGCATCCCCTGCCGCCCCGGGCACTTCCCCGTCAACGATACGCCCACCAGGTGAATCGACGCTCGACCACGACCATTGCGGCATACAGCACGATGCCGAGCACCGCCAGTGCGAGGAGCGAGGCGAAGACAAGCGGGACTTCAAAGGCGGCCTGTGCGGTAAGCATGAGATGCCCGACACCGCTGTTCGATCCCACCGTTTCTGCCATCACCGATCCCACGAAGGCGAGCGTGATGGCGACCTTGAGCGAACTGAAGAAGTAGGGCATGGCACGCGGCAGGCCGATCTTGGAAACGATTTCCATGCGGCTCGCACCGAGCGCTTTCAGCACATCACGCAATTCGGGTTCCGTGGTGGCCAGACCGGTTGCCACGTTCACGACGATCGGAAAGAAGGAAATCAGGAATGCCGTGATCACGGCTGGAATGCTGCCGACCCCGAACCAGAGAATCAGGACAGGCACCACGGCCACCTTCGGAATCGAGTTGAACCCGATCATGACCGGGTAGAGGCCTTCGTAGATCTGCGTACTGATGCCGATGAGCACCCCGATCAGGAGGCCCGCGACCGTTGCGATGCCGAAACCGGCCAGCGTCGTCCAGAGCGTTACGGCTGAATCCGCCACGATGGCCTTTCGGTATTCCCAGAGTGCCCCGAAGATTTGCGAGGGCGCCGGCAGGAAGGTTGGCGGTACCTTGAACCCACGACACCCGATTTCCCATGTCACGAACAGCGCAAGGGTGAAGAGCACTGGCCACGTGATGTAGGACGGAATGCGGTGTGAGGAGCGACGTGCGGTGGGCGACATATCGGGTGGTCCGGGTATCGATGCACTGAAGAGGTGCTCTCCCTTCAGCAAAGCGTATGCCGGGTGTCCGTCTGCCGCCGGGGCCAGGGTCTGTCGGGCCGCCGATCGGGCCGGTGGCAAGCGCCCGTACCGATGGCACGCAAATTGCCAAGGTCTGCCGGGTGCTGATCCCTTCCCCCATGACAAGGAGCTCTTCGTGAGAAAGTTGTTCGTTCCGACCCTGATGGCAGCCGCGCTCGGCATGGGGCTGAGTGCGCCCACGTTCGCCCAGACCGCGGTGAAGTTCTCGCTCGACTGGCGCCCCGAGTCACCGAATTCAGGGTTCATGGTTGCCGCCGACAAGGGCTTCTACAAGGCCGAGGGGCTTGATGTCACGATCGACCCGGGCAACGGCTCGGTTGATGGCATCAACCGCCTGGCCAGTGGTTCCTACCAGCTCGCGATGTCGGACACCAATTCCCTGATCCGCTACCGCGACAATCCGGCCAATCCGAAGATCAAGGCCGTCTTCATGCTGATGAATGCGCCGGCCTTCGCGGTGACTTCGCTGAAGAAGAATGGCATCTTGAAGCCCCGTGACCTCGAGGGCCGTCTGGTCGGGGCGCCCGCCGCCGACGGCGCCTACGCCAACTGGGCGCCCTTCATTCGCGCGGCCGGGGTCGACGGCACGAAGATCCGCATCGAAAACGTCGGATTCCCGGTGCGCGAACCGATGCTCATGCAGGGCAAGGTCGATGCCATCGTGAGCTTTGCCTACAGTTCGGTGGTGGCGCTGCGCAGCAACGGCTTCAACGCCGAGGACATCACGGTGATGTACATGCGCGACTACGGTCTCGAACTGTACGGCAACTCGCTGATGGCCTCGCCTCAGTTCATGGCCGAGAGTCCCGATGTGATCCGCAAGTTCGTGCGCGCGAGCATCAAGGGGTTCATGGAGGTTGCCGCGCGGCCCGAGGAAGGGGTCGCTGCCGTTCTGAAGCGCAATCCGGTAGCCAAGGAAAGCCCCGAAGCCATGCGCCTGGGCATCTTCATGAACGACAACTTCATGACGGCCGATGTGAAGGCCAATGGCGTCGGGCATGTTGACGCTGCGCGTATGGCGCGTTCGATCGAGCAGATCGGTGAGACCTTCAAGTACACCAACAAGCCCGCGCCGACCGACATCTACACCGACGAGTTCCTGCCGCCGAAGGCCGAGCGGGCCGTCCCGGCGGCCCTCGCCAGCAAGAAGTTCTAGGCCGTTGCCACAGCGCAGGCGCCATCACGGAACACTACCGTGGTGACGCCGCCCCCTTCTGGTGCCTGATGCACCGAATCGGCGGAGACAAAGAAGCGCAGATGCCCCAGCAGACTGCCAAGTACCCCTGAGGCAGCGGCCCGGATGTGCGATTCGGGTGCCCAGCTGCTCGTGTACACGATGGTGCGCGACCCGCGCACCATGCAGTCCTCGGCCACCATGGTCTTGGCAATGAGTGCCTCGATGCGGTTGCCATCGAGCAGTTCGCCGAACGCGTCGAACTGGAAACCTTCTTTCGCGAGCAGGGCCCGGATCGAGCGCTGATCGAGAATGTCACGTGTGTGGGTGGTTGCGATCCGCAGATCACCCCCGGCCCCGGGTCGATTACCCATGGCGATCACCTCGATCCGGGTGATCTCGGCACCGGTGATTCCCTGAACGTGCTTGGCGTAGATCGACAGATCGCGCGTGATCGACTCTTCGGTCAGACGGTTTCGATCGACTTCGCCCAGCGCAACGCCACCACCCAGCGCCGAAATGCCGCGGCCGCGATGCATGGTCGAATTGGCTGGGGTTGCCGCTGGGTGGCGGGCTGCCAGAAGTGGAGACTTGATCATGAGGAGACGCACCTGATCGGGTGCAAGGTGGGCGTCACGCATGGCTGCCCGCGCGGTCTCGGCAACCCGGTCGACCAGAGCAAGCGTTCCGATGTCGGCGATCGGTACGGTATCGCTTCGCGCAGTGCCGAGCGCGAGTCGCGCCGGTGCGTTCCGGTTCGCGGTGCCTGGAGCGACAGGCGCAGCGCCGGGAGTCTCGGGCGGGTCGGCGAAGTCGGCGAAGGCAAAGCCCTTGGGCGAGCCCACGCCTTCGCTGCCGATGGCGAGCATCGAGAGCGCTCGGTCGGTGATGCCCAGACGCATGAACAACTCGTCGAGCTTGAGCTTCAGCAGGTCACGCGAGAAATCATTGGGTGAGTGGTGACCCTCGGTCTTGGCAAAGACCGCCAGACGCCGCAGTCGAGCCAGTGGCTGCGACTCGAGCCAGCGCTCGAGTGAAGAGACATCGCCCGCGCCAGCCATGTCAAAACAGGTCACGTTGGTGGTCATGGTGTCATTCCGTCGGTGATGGATGGAGGTGTTTTCGGCACAGGGCCAGCAGTGCGGTGGTCGCCGGGTCGGCCTGCATGCCCGCGCCCTCGTACAGGGCGAGATCCTTTTCGAGCCAGGCAAAGCGTCGGTCTGGATGGCTCTCGGGATCGCCGAGAGCGTGGCCCAGTCGTTCCAGTTGGACCGAGGCGGCGGTGCCTTGCGCGAGTGCTGCAAACACGCGCGCGAGTGGCAGGCCCTGCGCCAGGGCAAAGGAGCGGGCTGTTTCCAGACCGACGGCGATGCCGGCAATGGCGATCTGGTTGGCCATCTTGCAGGTCTGACCGGCACCTGGTCCGCCCAGGTGAATGACCTCGCGCGTGTAGGCGGCGAGAACGGCAAGTGCTCGCGCCAGGGCGTCCTCGGGCGCGCCCAGCATGGCCACCAGTTCACCACGCTCGGCGCCCGGAACGCCCCCCGAGAGCGGGGCATCACAATAGGCGATACCTTGTCTGGCAAGGTAGGCGTGAACTTCGCGCGCCCAGGTTGTGCTGGTGGTGGTGTGGTCGAGCACCAGGCTGCCCCGGGGCCAGCCCTGCGCTCGGTCGGCGATCACCGCTCGTGCGGCCGGTTCGTCCGTGACACACAGAACGACGACATCCGGGGCTTGGCGAGGATGGTCAGCCGGGGTTGCCCCACTGCGTTCACGCCACCGTGTTCGGGCCGACGGCAACGGATCGATGCCGTCGAGCGTATGGCCCGCCGCCTGCAGGTGCAGGGCCATGGGCAGGCCCATCGCCCCCAACCCGTGAAAGTGAATGTGCATCGCGAGCAGGTTTCTGGCGTGAGGCGATGGGTGTCGTTGCGTGTGTCAGGTTACCGCCATCGGCCGTGCCTCAGGCTGCCCTCAGCGCCGCGCCCGCTGCCGTTTCCGACGCAACGCCGAGGGCGGACTCGAAGCTCGCCACCGGAGACGTCCAGCCGAAGAATCGTTCGACATTCCAGAGGGTCGCGTCGCGCAGGAAGGGCGGGCCGGCATGGTGGGTGGCATCGTCGATCAGCAGGCAGAAGTACTCGCGGTGATAGGCCTCGCGCAGCGTGCTCTCGACGCAGACATTGGCTGCCACGCCGCAGAACACCAGGTTGCGGATGCGCCTGGCCCGAAGTACCTGATCGAGCGGTGTGCCAGCAAATGCGCTGTAGCGCGATTTGCGCACCACCAGTTCGGTCTCGAGAGGTTTCAGTTCATCGACGAGTTCGTAGTCCCAGGTGCCATCGGTGATGAGCTTCCAGGCCAGCTCGGGGCGCTCGCGCATCAGCACCTGCGCTTCCGACTTGTGCCAGACGGGCGCCGTGTCGCCGCCAACAACCAGATGCCTGGCATCGAACCCGCTCTGGATGAAGGTAACGAACATGCCGGCGGCACGCGCGGCGGCAACCGTGCGGCCCACCCGCTCGATGGTGCCCGGTGCGTGGGCGAGGTCGTAACCCACCTGGTCGAAGTACCCTCCCGCCTTGAGAAAACCGTTCTGCATGTCCACCACCACGACGGCGGTTTCATCGGCACGCCATTCCAGTGCAACCGGCTTTGCCTGCGGCAACGAGATGAATCCCGCATTTTTCATGACTGCTTCTCCCTGATGCCCAGCACGCGATCGAGTACCCAGTTGTCGAGGGCGTGAACGATCTTTTCCTTCACGGAAAATCGCCCCGGGCTTGCATGCCGGCTCTGAAGCCCCGCCTGCTGCCATTCGGCGATGTCGTTGTCCTCGCCCACGACGATATCCTGTCTCTTGAAGTAATGGGATGCCAGCCGTTCGAAATCCGGACGCTCGAAGCGTTCAGCCGGGAAGCATGAACTGAGCACGATCTTCGTCCGCAACGGGCCCTCGGGCCAGGCCTCGAAACACCACATCGTGTCGTTGGCAATTGCCAGCATCGCGTTCGGATAGATGAGGATGAACCGGCTGCCCAGGCTCGACTCGCCCGTCAGGGTCTCGATCGGCCCGAATCCTTCATCGCCCTGCAGCAGGGCGCGTGTGCCCTCGTGCCGCTCGTAGATGGCCGTGTACTCACCTCGCCCCGGCTCTTCGGGCATGTTCACGACCTTCTGGCGCGAGATGGTCGAGCGATGCACGCTGGGAATGTGATAGCCCTCCATGAAGTTCTCGACCCAGACCTTCCAGTTGCAGGCCACCGGGTACTCCACCCGCCGTGCGGTACGCATCGTGCCAAAGCCGTACATGGCCAAGCGCTCGGGAAGATCTCCGAGCCACTGGGCGAGGGGCGGTGCGTCCTCCGAGACGCAGACGAACATGAAGCCATCCCAACTGTCGATGCGTACCCGCTTGAGCGGGTAGTCGGCCAGGTTGAAGTTTGCGGTGTCCTGCATGCCGGGTGCCGCAGCGAGCGTACCGTCGAGCTTGTACGTCCAGGCGTGATAGGGGCAGGAGAAGGCGCGACAGTGGCCTTCGCCTTTCACCAGAGGTGCGCCCCGATGACGGCAGGTATTGGAGAGTGCCTGAAGGCTGCCATCCTCTGCTCGCGTGAGGATCAGGCTCACATCGCCGAAACCCACCGTGCAGAAGTCACCCGGGTCGGGAATACGGTCGGTGCGCCCGACCATCAGCCATCCTTGCGTGAAGATGGTGTCACATTCGCGCTGGTGGAACCCCGCGTCGTGGTAGCAGGCCGGTGGCAGACCGTGGGCCTGCTCGAGGGGCCTGCGTACTGCCTCGTAGGCGGTCGGGTCGAGCAGATTCATGCGGTGCGACCTGTCGTTGCATGGCTTTGGTGCGTGAGTCTGGTGCAGGGTTGCTCGACGGCGCCCTTTTCTGGTGCCGAAGGTTCGCCCAGCCCTGCGGCCGATGCGGTGCATGCGCCGTCGATGCTGACGCCGCCACCGGCCGCGCTGGCAGGCGCGAGCGGTCGGTGAGTGGGGTGGCTGGCGTGTCTCATGGGTTCAATCCCGGTACAGGGGTCCACCTGCCGGGACGCAAGAGACATGCCATTTCGCATCGGGCGTGGCATGGCGCTTGCTCAGCCTCGATGGAGCGTCTGCGGTGGCGGACGCGTGCTGGTTTGAGTGGAACGATCCCCCGATGAGCATGGAAACGACCCCGGATACCGAGGCGACGCGCGCCCTGCGCAAGCGCATCGCGCATGACATCGAGTGCCTGAGTTACCCGGCAAGACCCTGGGTCACGCCGCGAGATGCCGAGGGTCAGATTCTCAATTGCATCATCGTTGGTGGTGGACAGTACGGACAGAGCCTCGCCTTCGGCCTCGCGCGCGATCGGGTCGATCGGGTAGTGGTGTTCGATGCCAATCCGGCCGGTTTTGCCGGCCCGTGGATGACCTTTGCGCGCATGATCATGCTGCGTACGCCGAAGGATCTCACGGGCCCTGATCTCGGTATCGGCAGCCTCACCTTCCGGGCCTGGTACGAGGCGCGCTATGGCGTCGAGGCTTGGGACAGGCTCTTTCGCATCCAGCGGCCCGACTGGCAGGCCTACCTCAATTGGCACCGTGATGTCACCGGCATCGATGTGCGCCCGGCCAGCGTGGTGACGCGCGTGGCTCCGGTGGCGGCCGATCTGTTCGAGGTCGATGTCCTGAGTGCCGGGCAGACCGTGACCCATCGGGCGAGAACCGTCATCCTGGCCAGCGGCGCTGAGGGGAGCGGTGCGCGTTCCGTGCCCTCCCTCTTTGCCGGACTGTCACGCAGTCTTTACGCCCACACCAATGACCCGATCGATTTCAGCCGTGTCGTGGGCAAGCGCGTGGGTATTCTGGGGGCGGGTGCCTCGAGTTTCGACAATGCGACGGCAGCACTGGTCGCCGGGGCGGCGAGCGCCGACTTGTGTTTTCGTCGACCTCAGTTGCCCCTGTCCAATCCGCGGCGCTGGATGGAGTTTGCTGGCTTTCTCGCCCATTACCCCGAGTTGCCCGACGAGCAGCGCTGGCGCTACATGAAGCGTCTGTACGACATCAGCCAGCCACCGCCTGAGCCCACGTTCAAGCGTGCCGTGAGTCTGCCCGGATTCCGGATGCGTCCGGCGACGCCCTGGCTCGCCTTGCACGAGCACGACGGGGTCGTGCACGTCGAGACGCCCGATGGCACGCTCGAATACGATTTCGTCATCGCGGGTACCGGAATCAGCGTCGACCTGAACCAGCGCCCCGAACTGGCCGCGATCGCACCGCATGTCGCTCTTTGGGGAGACCGGTTCGTGCCACCGGCTGGCGAAGCCGATGACCGCCTGGCGCGATTCCCCTACCTGGACCGCTATGGCGCGTTCATGGAACGCACGCCCGGCAGCGCACCCTGGGCGGGACGTCTGTTCGCGATCTTTCGTGCCGCCACGCTGAGCCTGGGCCCGAGTTCGGCCTCGAACAGCAACATCCGCTACACCGCACCGCGCATCGTTTCCGGTGTGACCCGCGCGCTCTTTCTCGATGAGGCCGATTCGGTGTTTGCCGAGTTCATGGCCCAGGCGCATCACGAACTGCAGCCCGATGCCGTGATTCAGGCGGCGGGTCAGCCTGCGGGCTGAGGCAGACAGGTCGCCGCATGTGCGGCGATGTCGCCCGGGCGCGCGATCCAGACCTCGTTGCGGTGCGCCGCCAGATGCGCCAGGAAGCGTCTGAAGGGATTCAGCCGGAAGGCATGCCCGATGAGATAGGGATGCAGGCTCAGGTTGAAGACCAGCGGCCGGCGACGACTCGTTTCGAGCATTTCGTCAAAGGCGTCGAAGAGGGTCTCGACCCACGAGCGCGGTGTCATTTTCGCCCCGTGCAAGGCGCTGATGTCGTTGGTGGGGCGCGCATAGGGCAGGGCCATGAGCGGCCCGTTGGCCGTTCCGAGCCAGAACGGCTGGTCGTCGCACGGCCAGTCGAGGAGATATTCAAGCCCGGCCGCCGCCAGCAGCTCCGGCGTGCGAGCGCTCTCGTTGACCCAGGGGCTCATCCAGCCCCTCGCGGGGCGCCCCTCGGCCCGGTGAATGCGGGCCAGGCAGTCGGTGATCATCGCGGCTTCATCGGCCTCGCTCATGTCGCACTGGCGATTGGCATTGGTATGACCGTGGCCGACGATCTCGTCACCGCGCGCACGCAGCGCCTCTGCGATGCGCGGATGCGCTTCATAGACCGCCGTGTTCATCAGCGCTGCCGCCGGCAGCTGATGGGCATCGAGCGCTTCGAGCAGATGCCAGATGCCGACCCGGTTGCCCCAGTCTCTCCAGCCATAGTTCACGACATCGGGTTCGGGCTGGCGTGGATTCAGGTCAGGCGCGAGGCCTTCGCCGAACGGGAACGTCTCCACGTTGATGGCGATGTAGACGGCGAGTCCGTGACCGCCGGGCCACTGCCAGGTCGGACGATCGATGATCGCCGAATAGGGGTAGCGACCGTGGCCGCGCAGACTCATGCGCTGACCGGCGTCGGCAATACGAGCCGATAGGCGCGGCCAAACTGCTCGTCGAGACGGCAGTTGTGATGGTCCACGAGATTGGTGTCAGCCAGTTCGAGGTTGAAGAAGTCCACACGCTCGGCTTCGAAGAACGGGCCCACGTGCCAGGTGGACCGGTGCATCGCCACGGCCACGTTGCCCGGGATGCTGAAGGCACGGATCGAAGCCGGATCGGCCAGTGCCTCGGGGTTGTCGGGATCCCCGGGTGTGGCAACCGCCATCAGCCAGGGGTGACCGCCGACGGAGGCGAGGCATTGGGTCACGGACAGGTGGCGCGTGAGATGCCGGAAGGTGAGTTCCCGATGGTGCAGGCGCATGACATAGAAGCGGGGCGTGCCCCGGGCAAGGTCGAGTTGCGCTTCATCAGGCCCGAAGGGCTTGCCGTCTTCCGCCGACTCGATCAGCGTTCCGTAAGGGGAAAAGGCGGCGGCGCTGATGGGCTCGACGATGAGATCGATGAGTTCTACGTGGCGTGACGCGGCAGTTCCGGGCGGATGGCTCAAGGGGTTTCTCGCTGGGTTGATCGATGGCGGGTCGGGCGTGGTCTTTTCGATGGCTCGATGTCGGCTGCTACTGGAACCACTTGCGGTCGAGTCGATCGAGAAAGCCGTCGCGGCGCAGTTCGTCGAGCAGGCGGTTGATCTCCTGCAGCAGGGCGGTGTCCTCCAGACGGGTATTGATGCCGACCTCTCGGGTGTCGAAGGCGGGTGACACCAGCAGTTTGCCACCGCGGCGTGACGCGTTGTACTTCAGCACCGGCAGCGTGTTGACGACCACGTCGGCGCGCCCGGTTTCGACATCGGCGAAGGCCAGTGGAAATTCGTTGAAGACCTTGATCTGTTTCACGACCGAGCCGTACTCGTCTTTCACGAAGCGCTCGCCCGAGCTGCCGCCCTGTACCGCCACGATCTTGCCGGCAAGGTCTGCTGCGCTCGCGACGTTGACGCCTGGCCGCGCCGCCGCCGCGATGCCCGAGTTGTAGTACGAGGTGGAAAACGCCATGCGCTCGGCGCGTTGCGGTGTCTTGGTCATGGCGGTGATGAGAACGTCGACTCGGCGCGAGGTAAGCGAGGCAATGAGACCGCTGAAGTCGGTCTTTTCCCACTGTGCCTTGACGCCCATGCGCCGGGCAATTTCGTTGCCCAGATCGATGTCGAACCCGACCAGCTGGCCGTTCTCGACGAACTCGAAGGGCGGGAAGGCTGCTCCGTTGCCGATGACGATCGTTCCGCGCGCCTTGATGCTTTCGGGTGTGCTCTGGGCACTTGCGTGGTGCGCGAGGCCGAGGTCGAGGCCAAGACTGAACAGGGCCGCGCCGAGCAGACGCAGGACGGGGCGACGTGATGGTTTCAAGGTGTGTTCCTTTTCAGTGAGTTGAAGGGGTCGACAGGCCGAGGAACTCGCGGGTTCGGGCGGCGCTCGGCTGGCTGAACAACAGTGCGGGTGGCCCTTGTTCGACGATGAGGCCACCGTCCATGAAGACCACGCGGTCGGCGACATCGCGCGCAAATCCCATCTCGTGGGTCACGATGAGCATCGTGAGGCCGTCCTGCCTCAACTGGCGCATCACCGCAAGCACTTCGCCCACCAGCTCAGGGTCCAGAGCCGAGGTCACCTCATCGAACAGCATCAGCGCCGGGCGCATCGCAAGGCAGCGAGCGATGGCAACACGTTGCTGCTGACCACCGGACAATTCGCCCGGATAGGCCCCGGCCTTGCCCAGGAGGCCGACCTTCTCGAGGAGTGCAAGGGCGTGCTTGCGCGCCGCCGATTCGCTCTGGCGCAGCACCTGCATCGGCGCTTCCATGAGATTGGCCAGAACGGTCATGTGCGGGAACAGATTGAACTGCTGGAACACGATGCCGATACCGGCGCGCAGCCGATCCAGTTCACGCTCCGACTGGCGTACGCGTGTGCCCTCGGCGCCCGCGGACCACCCGATCGGTTCGCCATTGACCCGCACTTCACCGGTGTCGAAGGGTTCGAGAAAATTGATGCATGACAGGAGCGTGCTCTTGCCCGATCCCGAGGG
This sequence comes from Pseudomonadota bacterium, assembly GCA_947455195.1. Taxonomy (GTDB): domain Bacteria; phylum Pseudomonadota; class Gammaproteobacteria; order Burkholderiales; family SG8-39; genus CAIXPL01. Next base: position 433,644 of record CANGMI010000005.1, read on the forward strand.
GCCGATCACGACGACCGCCTCGCCGTGCGCGACATCGAGATCGATGCCGCGCAGCACCGGATGAGCGCCGTAGTGCTTGTGCAGATTGCGGACGCGCAGCATCGCAGGGTTGTCGCTCATCATCAACGGATCCGGTAGCGCTGCTCGAGCACGCGGTTGATGACGAGCAGCGGAATGGTGAGTGCGAGATAGAGCAGTCCCACGCCCGCGAACGGGCTGAACGTATTCGCCTTCCAGGTCATGGCGTCTACTCCTGCGCGCAGGAGATCGGAGATCGCGATGACCGAGACGAGTGCGGTGTTCTTCACCAGGGTGATCGCCTCGTTGGTGAGGGGCGGCAACACGCGCCGGAAGGCTTGCGGCAGGATGATGCGGCGCATCGCCAGTGCGTAGGACATCCCGAGTGATCGGGCGGCCCGCATCTGCCCGCGATCGATCGACTCGATGCCACTGCGAACGATCTCTGTCACGTAGGCACCATTCGTGATCGAGAGCGCCAGGATGGCCACCGCCGGTGCCGACAGCAGGATTCCGACAGAGGGCAGGCCGTAGTACAGGAAGAGCAGTATCACGAGGAGCGGGAGTCCGCGCACGAAGAGCACATAGGCGAGGGCAGTTCCACGCAGGAGCCGGTTGGATGAAACCCGTGCCAGGCCGCCCAGAAGGCCGAAAACGAGTCCCAGCAGCGCGGCACCGAAGGCCAGTTGTGCGGTGACGAGAGCACCCGCCAGCAGGGCCGGGAAGACTTCGCGGAAGATGGCCGCATCGAAATCCATGATCAGACGCTCGCCCTGTCAGGGGTTGTCGTTTTGCAGCGTTGCAGCACACGGGTGATCAATGGATCGAATCGCGCGCCGCTCGCGACCTGTTCGGGCAGCCAGTCACGTCGCCAGATCGCGGCTGCCTCGCGCGCCTCGTCGAGAATCGCGTCCTCATCGAAAGCCGTGATACGTCGCTTGCGCATGAGCACCGAACCGGCGACGACCACCGTGTCGATCGCATCGGGTGCTGCTGACCACGCCAGCTGTGCGATCGGGTCGTGCATGGGCACGAAGGCGCGGTGCCGGGTATCGACGAGCATCAGGTCGGCAGGGGCGCCCGCGACCAGGCGGCCATGGTCAGGCCCCAGTCGCATGCTTGCCGCACCCGAGCGCGTCGCCGCATGCCAGGCCTCGCCCGGCGTGATCCAGCGGGTGTGCGATTCCTCGGGCGAGCGGTGAATCAGGCTGGCAGCACGCAGAACGGCCAGCATGTCGGCCGTGTCGCCCGTTGCCGGGCCGTCAGATCCGAGTGCAACCGGTACGCCTGCGTCGAGGAGCGCGCGCACGGGAGTACGGCCACTGCCCAGGCGCAGGTTGCTCAAGGGGTTGTGCGTCACACATGCACCGCCTCGAGCCATGTGGTCGATGTCCGACGCGTCGACCCAGACGGCGTGGTTCACCGTCATCCTTGGATCGAGGAGCCCGGTTGCGTGCAGGCGCCGGACGAATCCGCCACCCGGTTGAAGCGACGAGGTCACGCGCTGGGCGTTGCTTTCGAGCACGTGCATGTGCAGCGAGGCATCGTGTCGGTCGCGCAGTTGCGCGAGGAGGCGCAAGAGTTCATCGCTGCACCGCTGCGGGCCTCGCGGCCCGAGCATGATGCTCAGTCGTCCTCCTGCCGCGCCGTGCCAGTGCTGATGGGTCCGGGAGAAGAACGCGGCCTGCTGTTCGATCGGCAATGGCGTGATGGCGTCGAGGCAAGTCTGCAGTTCGTGCGGGCACTCCTCGCGGGCAAAGGGCAACCCGTCAAGGTACTGCCGGTCGGAGAATGTCGTTGCGACGGCAGCGCGCAGCCCGCTGTCGGCCCAGCCCTGCATGACCTGATCGATGGCTTCCGGGTCACAACCGGGGTTCAGGCAGTCATCCTGCAAGGCAACGGTGCCCGAGTGGATGGCGTCGCAGGCCACCAGCAGCACTCGCAGGTAGTGCCAGCGTGCCGGCACGCGGGGCAGACCCAGTGGTGGATAGGCGCGGGCGAGCCACGGTTCGAGGGCTACCGAGCCATGCAGTCCGCGCTCGAAGGCTTCGTTGGAGTGCACATGCGCGTTGACAAGACCCGGCAGGGCCATCAGGTGCGTCGCATCGATCGAGGCGACTTTCGCCGGCCCGATGGCGGCTGCAACGCCAGGCCCTGCGGCAAGGATCGCTCCACCACCGATCACGATGTCGACGGGGGCGATCCGTCCCGAGAGTGGGCCGGCAACGGCATTGCGGATGACAAGGTCGGGCTTGATCGCTGTGACTCCATCCTCTGCTGCCCGTCGCGGTGTGCAATCGGGCTGAGGCTGTCGAGCGACTAGCCAAAAGCATGCCAAATTCTGGTGCGTGAGCCATCGGGCCGGGGGGAGGGGTCTCCCTGTCCTCGGGCAAGCGAAACCCCTTCACCGGCACCCGTTGACGTGCTCAGGCGAGCGCAGCAGCGCCTTGCACGCCGTTGTCAGGACGGCGACGGCGCGTCATGAGTCCTGCCATCCCGAGGCCGCTCAGCATCAGCAGATAGGTCTCGGGTTCCGGCACCGCCGTCATGCTGATTTCGGCCTGCGAAGCCGTTTGTCCGGGCGACGAGCGCCAGACGGTGAGGTTGTAACCACCGGTCGCCGCGCCGAGCGTGGTCGCCCACGTGTTGGCGACAGCATCGACGGTTGCGTTCACCGATCCGGCATAACTGCCGTCATAGACGACTTTCCAGAGGGCCTCCTGAAACTCGGCTGCCGTCGTTGCGTTGGTGACAGCGGCGTAGTGCTGCGTGAAGAGCTTGTCGATGTTGCTCTTCACCGTCGGGCTGAACACGCCATCGCTCGCGAGCGATGTCGGCGTGTACTGGGCCGGGGTGAGCAGCGTGTTCATGATGTCGACACAGAAGGCGTTGAAGGTCGTGCTGGTCGTGGTGTCGGTCACCGAGAACTCCGACGCCACCGAGGTGACGTTGTTCGGGCTCGTGATCGTCACTGCCGGCGGGCTCGGATAGACGCTGCCGTTGTAGACGAGGGTGTCCGCGAGGGCGCTGCCTGCGCCAAGGGCGAGGACAACGGCGCAGGCCAAGTGTGACGGGTGTTTCTTGAACGTCGAAACCATGATGGTTCTCCATTGATTGAGGAGCATGCGTTTGAGGGACTTGCAAGGCTCATTCAATGTCATTGCTTCACGCGTGTCCATGCCGCGAGGGCGTCTATTCAGGGTGAATTGACCGCGATCACCTGACGCCGCGCAAGCTTGCGCGCGAGAGCATCGAGGCGCCCTGAACGTGCCTTCGCCTTCACTGGCAGAAGCCGTTCGAACGGTGCGGTGACGGGGGCTGACATCGCGTCCTTTACCGAGGTGGACAGACGCTGGTGCAGCGGTCCACAACGCGGGCCTCCGATGATGCGTCTGGTATCGCGGGTCGGGTATCGATCGGCGCACCCCATCGACACCGGTTGACTCGTCTCAACTGCTTGTGGTCGTGCAGTCCTCAGAATCGGCGACTGCGACGAGGTGGCCATGCGAGCCCGTCCAGTACGCCGACCCGGTGGCCTGGTCCCGGAGGCGTCCATGGCCGGTCGATCTTTCAGGGGGCTTCAGGTGGTAGCTGTGATGAGGGCGCAGGATTCCGCTGTCGATGGTTCCGCCGACGCGTCACGGGCTCTGGTCGCGTTCGATCCGATCGGGCGCTGCGCGGAGCATCTCGAGACATCGACGTTCCAAGGTTGGAAGACCTGGTACGTCGATCGTGCTGATGACGCACGGGAGATCGTTCAGCGCGAGGGCATCCTGGTCGGGATTGCAGTCATCGACCGGACCATGGGCAAGGACCTGGCACAGCTGGAGGCCCTGGGCGCTGACGGGATCTGCGAGTGGATCGCGATTGCCAACGCCGAGAGCATCGCCGATTCGGTCGTGCGCAATCTCGTCGTGCGACTGTTTCATGATTACCACACCTGGCCTGTCGACAGCATTCGTCTGCGTCAGTGCATCGGCCATGCGTGGGGCAAGGCACGCTTGCGTCGCGATGCCTTTCGGGACGACAGTCAACCCGAGCAGTACGGCATGATCGGACGCAGCGCACCGATGCTTGCACTGTATCGCCGGATCGAGCGCATCGTGCAGGTTGATGCACCGGTGCTCATCGCCGGCGAGTCCGGTAGCGGCAAGGAACTGGTGGCGCGCGCCATCCACCGGCACTCGCTGCGATCGAAAGGTCCGTTCGTGGCCGTGAACTGTGGTGCCTTTCCCTCCGGGCTGATCCAGTCCGAGCTCTTTGGTCATGAGCGGGGTGCCTTCACGGGTGCTCACCAGCGCAAGACAGGCAGCATCGAGGCGGCGAGCGGTGGGGTTCTCTTTCTGGACGAGATCGGCGATCTGCCCATCGAGCATCAGGTAAACCTCCTTCGCGTTCTGCAGGAGCGAATCATTCATCGAGTCGGGTCGACGCAGGCGATCGATGTCGATCTGCGTGTCGTGGCTGCCAGTCATGTCGATCTGCAGCAAGCGGTCGACGCCGGTCGGTTTCGCGAGGATCTGCACTACCGGTTGAACGTTCTGCACGTCGAGGTGCCGCCCCTTCGCGATCGGGGCGCCGACATCGCACTGCTCGCCGAGCGGCTGTTTCAGCGGTTCGCAAGCGAGCGTCGCGGCAACGCGAAGGGGTTCGGGGATGATGCCCTGAGGGCACTCGAGGCGCATCACTGGCCCGGCAATGTGCGGGAGCTTGCCAATCGGGTGCATCAGGCCGTGGTGATGAGCGAACGCCGCCTTCTGAGTGCTGCCGATCTGGGGCTTGCTTCGGTCGAGGATTCGCCGGGAGGGCATTCGCTCAGCCATGCCCGGCTTTCGCTCGATCGCAGCATCATCGATCGGAGCCTTCGCATGAATGGCAATAACGTGACGCGCACCGCGCGGCAACTGGGCATCTCGCGGGTGACGCTTCATCGAATGCTCAACCGCTTGAACATCAGGGCCTGACCTCGGCGCAGGTTGCGGTCCGGAAGCACAGGTACCAGCAGGGGAAAACCTCGCGGTCGGTGTCGACCGCGCCACCAGGGAGGGGAAAGGCCATGAATCAGTCGATGATGAAGAAGCCCGCAAACGGGGCTGGCGGTACGGTGCGCATCGGAGCAGGCGCGCCCCGAGCGGCAGGCGCGATGTCAAGGTCACTCCTGCGCGGTGTGCTGGGTCTGGTCGGGGCGGCCACCTTCCTTCACGCGGAGGGGGTCCTTGCGCAGGCGCAAGGTGCCCGCGGCTCTGCCCAGGGGCCTGTCGGTCAGGCGCCGGAAGCCGCAGGCAAACCTGCCGAGGTGGCGTCGATCTTCGAGCAACCCGGTGTCCTCACGGGGCCAGGCCGTCTCGTGCTCGAACCGTCGCTGCAGTACTCGTACTCGTCGAGCAACCGGGTGGCGCTGGTTGGGTACACCGTCATCCCGGCGATCAACATCGGACTCATCAATGTGCAGGAAGTGAAGCGGGACACCTTCATCGGGACCCTCACTACCCGCTACGGCCTCACCAACCGTCTCGAGATCGAATCGAAGGTGCCCTATGTGCATCGATCGGACAGTCAGGTGGCTTTTCCGACCGGGCAAGGCTCGGGGCAGGCCCAGGTGTTCGACGCATCGGGCTCCGACGTCGGGGATGTCGAGATGACTGCACGCTATCAGTGGAATGACGGCGGCGCCGATTCGGCCTATTACATCAGTACGCTGCGTCTGAAGAGCCGTACCGGTCGTGACCCGTTCCAGTCGGAACTCGCCACCAATTTCGGCACGACGTTCAACAACATCGCATTGCAACGCACGCTGCCTACCGGGTCTGGCTTCTATGCCGTTCAGCCAGGCCTCACGATGTTGTTGCCGAGTGACCCTGCCGTGTTCTTCGGCAGCGTCAGCTATCTGGCCAACATCAAGCGACATGGGGTCACGCAGAACACCGATCAGGGCGCTGCCTTCGTCGGCGACGTCGCTCCTGGGGCCATCATCGGGTTCAACTTCGGCATGGGCATGGCCATCAACGGCAAGACTTCGCTGAGCATCGGCTACGACCACGCCTCCGTTGGCAAGACCCTGATCAATGGCATGGCACCTGCAGGGGCGACGCGACTCGAACTCGGTACGCTGCTTCTCGGGTTCTCGCATCGAATCTCGGAGAGCCGCACCATCAACGTGTCGATCGGCGCCGGCATTACCCGAGATACGCCCGACTTGACGCTGACCCTGCGCCTGCCGTTCACGCTCTGACGGGGCGTGTGTCCGAGGGGCATGGCGCGGCGCGGTGTCGGGGCGCGGCACCGCCTGTCTCGGGCAGGCTCAGCGGCGCGTGGCGTTGACGAACCCGAACTGCAACGCCGTGTTGAGACTGATTGCCTTCAACAGCGCAAGGCTGTTCACGGTTGCGTCAATCACGGTACTGACGCTGAGCTTCTGATTGTCCATCGCGTTCTGAACCACCGTTGCCGGCACGACGACGCCGGCGATCGCGAGGCTCCCCGGACTGCCAGCCACGCTACCCAGTTGTGCATTCAGTTGGCGCGCCTGCTGGCTTGTCATCTGCGCGAGATCGGGAATGCTGATGACGGTCGAGGAGATCACCTGTCCGTTCTGGGTCACGGTGCGTGTGAGACCGATGCCCACCGTGAGTCCGCCGACATCGAAGCCACCGCGCACCTGGGCGAGCGACGCCGTATTGATGGCACTGCCCCATGTGGCGCTGGCACTGACGCCCGACCACGGTGGTGGCGGGGTAGGGCTTGTCGAACCGAGCGCCAGGCTCTCGGCCTCCAGAGCGGCGAGGCCGGGGTTGAACGCGGCATCCCAGGTGTCGCGACCCTCCAGTGCGTCGATCCTCTCGATGGTCTCCTCCACGGCACGGGAAAGGGTCGTCATCCCTGTGGGGAGGTCGTTGTATGACAGGCGCGCACCCGAACTGGGTGAAACGGGGAGAGTCAGCGCGAGCGCTGCCATCAGCATGGGGATCGATTGGGTGGCCATGATCAGAAGTCGCCCGGGCTGAAGCGCCCCAGTGTCAGCAGTTGCAGCCCCTGCCGGTCGATGCCGCTCGCAAGGGGTGCCATCGGTGCTGCCTGCCAGTCGCTCGCCTGATCGAACCGGGCGTCGTTGTCGCGGTTGGTGATGACGAATACGATGCCCCCCACCCAGATCGCCTCGAAGGCCTGGCGAGGCAGGGAGCGCGTGCCTGCAGAGGGGTCGCCAAACAGCACGCGACCCGATTGCATGCCTTTCACCACCACAAAGTGGTTGTAGCCCGATTCCTTCACGAGCACGATCGCAGGCAGCTTTGCGTCCACCAGTCGGTCAAGCGTTACCTGGAAGCCATCGGCTTTCAGGCTGCGCCGCTCGAGATAGGTCTTCATGTCGAGCAGGGAAAACCCTTCGGCGCGAATGCGTGTCTGGTCACCTTGCTCGTACATTTCCTGAAAGGTTTGTGCTTCGGTCACCGGGGTGCCGAACTGGTAGGTCAGCAGCGTTGCCAGCGCAGCCGAGCCACAGCTGAAGTCGTACTGCTGGTGCACCGTCGTCGCGAAGCGCCGCTCGGTGATGCTCTGGACAGGTACCGTGAGGTAGCTGCCGAATTCAGCGGGCAGCGCGATCGAGCCGGCCCAGCTCGGGCCGTCAGTTGCGGCCAGCAGCAGGATCGAGCTTGCCAGTATCCGATGGAGCCAGGGGCGGAGTCGTGTCTGCATGGGACTGCCTCGAGACGGGATTGACGGCAAGCAGGGCACCGGCACCCGGGGCGGCCTGCGCCACGATGGGCCTGCAGTGGGCATCATTTGAGCTGCACGTTGACGATCGTCGAACTCTGGATCAGCACGTTGTTGCCCGAATTCTGAATGACCACCGGCAAGCCCATGGCGTTGGCGAATGCCCCGTCGGCAATGGTGTTCGCGCCGGTGCCCAGGTTCGTCGCCGAGTTGTCGCTCACCACGCCGCTCAGTCGCGCGGTGCCCAGCACCTGGCTCAGGTCCTGCCCGCCGCGTTGTCGCGACAATTCATCGGTCGGGAGTGCGACCATCGCGCCGAATCGATGCGCGGTAACGGCAACCGACACCTCCCTTGCCGCGACCGCCTCGGCCTCTGCCCACGCTGTGCCACGTACCAGGCTCAGCCCCATCGTTGCTGCCATGATCAGAAATTGTTGCTGCTTGTTCATCGCGAACCCCTTCTGCTGCTTGGCCGTGTCGATCAATTGCCGTCTGCGGGTGCGCTCGGCCCGCTGCCTCGCCGGGCAACGGGCCGGCGGCCCGGTGACTGCCGGACCGCCTGACCCCTGGTGCCGGACCGCTCAGCGACCCACTGTCAGATTGGACTGCACGTTGACGGCCTGCTGGATCGACGCTGCGATCCCGGTGTTCTGCGATATCACCATGATGCCGGCGGCGCTCTGCGCGACATTGCTCATGGTGTTCGACAGGTTGAATACCCCCGCACTCACGATGTTCCGGCCACCGTTGCCACCGGCGCCACCGACGGCGCCATTGCCCACGCCACCGGCGCCACCGTTTCCGGCGCCACCGACGTTGGAGCCGCCACCGTCGCCGCCGGCTCCGCCATTGCCACCGTTGCCGCCGTTGCCGCCGTTGCCGCCGCTACCCGCAGTCGCGCTGCCGTTGGACGCGGTGACCGTGACGCTGCCCTGGGTTGCACTTCCCCCTGCGCCACCGGCCCCGCCGGTATTGCTGGCCGCAGCGCCCGCGCCGGCGGTCTGGTTGTTGTTGCCGCTGGTGGCCGATTGGGTGCCGGTCGAGCCGGCGCCGGCTGTCGCTGTGGAGGTCGACGTACCAGCCCCACCGGTGATCGAGGCCGTGCCATTGGTGGCACTGCCTGCGGTCGTCGTGTTGGTGCCGTTAGTCGTCGAACTCCCGGCGCCACCCGCACCCGCACTGCCACTGGCATCGGGGCTGCCGCCTGCGCCACCGGCGCCGGAACGGCTGCTGGCCCGACCCAGAACGACCGTGTCACCCGCAGTGCTGCCGATGGTGCCGCTGCTCGTGCCGGTGGTCGTTGCCTTGGCGGCGTCGCCCGAGGCCCCGCCACTGCTCATGCCCGCATCGCCCGACTTCGAGCCGCCTTGTCCACCGCTCGAGAGGCTTCCGTTGGCCGACATCGCGACGCTGCCGACGCTCGTGGCTTCGCCTGAGCCTTTCCCGCCCTCGGAGGTGGCCATCGAGCCGGCAAACCCACCGGCTGCGAACGCGCCGTTTCCAGCGTTGCCGGTCACACCGATATTGGTGCCGCCGTTGCCGCCTGTCGCGATGCCGGTGGTGCCACCCGAGCCACCTTTGCCTGCCGCGCCATTGGTTTGCGCCACGCTGCCATTGGTGGCGCTGCCATTGGTGGCCTGGCCGCCCGCACCGCCTTCGGTGCCGCTCGCGCCAGCGCCACCCACGGCCCCCGTGCCGCCGGCACCGCCCTGGGTGTTGCCACCGGTTGCAGAGCCACCGGCGCCGCCATAACCCTTTCCACCCGCACCACCGGCCGCACCGTTGGCTGAGCCCGAGTTCGACGCGGTATTGCCCAGGCCGCTGACGGTGTTGCCGGTCACTGTAGCCTGCAGCTTCACGGTGGCGATGGCACCGCTCCAGCTCGCGCTGCCGCCCGTGGTGGCCGATGCCGATCCGCCGGTCGCGCTCGAGGTGCCATCCTGGGCGCGGTTGTCGCCGCTGATGGTGGAGTTGCCCTGGTTCGACTTGTCGATCGACGTGGTGTTGCCCTGGTTGGAGTTGTCGGACTGCGTGAGTGTCGAGGTCGAGCCGTTGTTGGCCTGCGGGCTGTTGTCACCACTCGATGTGGTGGGGCTGCCCAGGTTGGCGACGTTGATGTTGCCACCCGTGGCAACGACGGTGGGCACGGGTACTTGCGCAAAGGCGGCGGCCGAACCGCCCATGGCCAGGGCTACTGCAACGGAAATGAGAGTGCGTTTCATGGTCTTGCTCCTTGGTGTTCAAAAGGGTGTCCGGGCCGAGCGCAGGTGCGTTGCAGTCCGGTCGGTGCCCGTGCCTTCTGCGCAGGCACCGATGCTGCCTTGGGGCCAAAGCCGTCGGTCTAGCGCCCGACGGTGAGGTTCGACTGCACGTTGACAGCCTGCTGCAGCGAGGCGGTGATGCCGCTGTTCTGCGAGATCACCATGATCCCGGCTGCACTCTGTGCCACCGTGCTCATTGTGTTCGACAGGTTGAAGGTGCCGGCACGCACGATGTTGCCGCCGCCAGCGCCACCAGCACCGCCCACGGCACCGTTGCCTACGCCACCGGCGCCTGCCGTGGCAGCACCGCCAGCGTTGCCACCACCGCCACCACCGCCAGCGCCGCCGTCACCGCCCGAACCACCGCTGCCGCCAGCGCCGCCATTGCCTGCGGTTGCGCTGCCATTGCTTGCGCTCATCGACGCGCTGCCCTGGCTGGTCGAGCCACCCGCACCACCATTGCCGCCGATGTTGGTGGCCGTGGCCCCGTTGCCCGCCGTCTGGTTATTGCTGCCGCTCGTGGCCGTCTGCGCACCGGTCGAGCCTGCGCCACCCGTCGAGCCCGAGGTGCCGCTGCCAGCGCCTCCGGCAATCGTTGCTGCACCGCCCGAGGCCGCACCGGAGGTCGTGGTGTTGGTTCCGTTGGTCATCGCAGTGCCACCGCCCCCGGCACCACCATCGCCGCTCGCGTTGGGCGAACCACCGGCGCCGCCTGCCCCGGTGCTCGACGAGGCCCGTCCGACGACGTAGGTGTTGCCTGTGGTGCCGGTGCTGGGTTGAGGCACGGTTGCGCCGGTCGGGGCTACGCCGGCCACGGGCGCGGTCGAAATGCTTCCGCTCGCGGTTCCGTCAGTCCTGGCCTTGCCAGCGTCGCCGGAGTTGCCGCCGGTGCTTGCGCCTGCATCGCCCGCTTTCATGCCGCCCGCACCACCATTGGCTGCGCTGGCGTTGATCGAGACGGCGACGCTGCCCATCGTCGTTGCTTCGCCGCGCGCCGATCCACCACTGCCGCTCGCGCCCGACAGTGCACCGCCACCTTTGGCACCTGCCATGTTGGTGGCACTGCCTGTTCCACCCAGGTTCGAGCCACCGCTGCCACCGACAGCGTCGGCGGTCGAGCCGCCCTTGCCACCGTTGCCGCTTCCACCGTTTCTCGCCACCGTGTCGCCGCTGCTGCCCCCATTGGTGGCCGTGATGTCGCCATTGCTCGCGCCACCGTTGGTGGCCGATCCGCCGACGCCACCCGGGGCACCGTTGCCGCCGTTGGCGCCAATGGCCCCATCGCCGCCCGAGCCGCCCGTCGCCGAGCCTCCGTAGGCCGAGCCGCCAGCGCCGCCAGTACCGCTACCGCCCTTGCCCCCGGCAGCGCCGTTGGCGTTGCCGCCGCTGCCACCCGTCATCGGCGTGGTTCCGTTACTGGTCGTACCGGTGTTGCTTGCGTTATTCCCCAGCCCCGAAACGGTGTTGCCCGATACGGTGGCCTGCAACTTCGTCATGGCAATCGCGGCCGTCCAGCTTGCCGTGCCGCCCGTGGTGGCCGAGGCCGAGTGCCCTGAGGCCGTCGAACTGGCTGTTTCTGCACGGTTGTTGCCGCTGATTGTGGTGTTGTTCTGGTTTGACTCGTTCTTGGTCTTCGAATTGGCCTGGTTCGAATTGTCGGTGCTGTCCAGGCTCGCGGTCGATGCGTTGTTGGCCTGTGGGCTGTTGTTGCCTGTGGACGAGGTCATGCTCTCGTTGTTGGCAACGTTGATGAGGCCACCGGTCGATTGGGCGACTGTGCCCGCCGGGCCCGTGGCGGTGGCATCGGCCCAGACCGAGGCCGATGAGCCGAGCGCGAGCGCGACGGCAGTTGCGATCAGAGTGCGTTTCATTGCGTGCGATCCTCCATGGAAGAAAGGGGAACCTGGCGAACGGACAGTCAGCCAAGGGCCTTGCGGGAGGGATCGCAATCGCTATGCCATGATTCTTTTATGCATATAACCTATTGAAAAATATAGATTTTTATTCTTTCCGAGGGTATTTTTCCGTTGCTGGACCCTGGCAGTTGTTACCTGCCGTTTACAGCGCGCCTTTGCGCTCACCCGGGCTCGGGTTGGCAAAGTGACTTCGAATCAAGGGGTTGGCGCGGGCAGGTGGGGGCGCCTGCGCTGTTGCAACAGCGCATCACCGATCCGCTCGACGCGAAGGCTCGGGGGCTCTGGAGGCTCGGTCTGAGGCCTCGTCGTCAGCCCCGCTTGCGCGACGGGTGGCGGTGGCAGACGGCAAGCTTGCGCCCCGACAAGTCGGGCACGGCAGGCAGGGCAGGGCAGGGCAGGTCGGGCCGTAGCGGGCGACCGCCTCGCCCGACCTTCGGGTGTTCAGGCGCTCGCGAGGGGCCTTTCGAGCACCTGCACCGTGCCGCGCGAGTTGTCGGTCAGTGCGAAGACCTTGAAGTAATCGATCTGCGGCGTCATGCCATACCGTTCCACGATGCCGGCAAGCCACGGCCCACTGTAGAAGGCGCGCGCATCGGCCTCCGTTTCCCACTGGTAGACGCCGCCAGCCCAGCCGCTCTCGCTCCAGATGAAATGCTTGCTGATGAGTCCCTTGACGCCCTTGAAGTCAGGCGCGATTTTCGAGAAGTGCTCAAGGCAGGCGTTGTAGTCGATGTGCGTGGGCAGGCGGTAGCGGACGGTGGCGGTGATCATGGGGCAGATCCGTGGGCTGTGAGCGGCGGGTGGGCAGGGGAATCGGGATGAGGGTGAATCAGGCTCGGCGATGCTGAAACAGATTCGAAGGTGGCTTCGCGACGGTTCGTGCAAGGTTCGGGCCAATCCGGATGATAACGACCCTGCTGGCCTGTGACACGGATTGATCGCGCCTCGCGCTTCGCGCCGTAGCGGTGACCCTTGCGCCAGAGGTGGTTGTCCCGAACGTGCCGGTCAAGGGGACACGGGGTGCGCGGTGAGCGGTATCGATCCGGCCGCATTGCGGTACGGGGTCGCCTTTGCGGCTGGCAGGTTGACGCGCGATGGCACGACTGTTGCTGATCGATGCAACAACCGGTGAATGCCGCTGGATGGTTGGCCTCGCCCGATCCCTGCATGTCGATGACGCTCCCGTGCGGACGTCCCAAGGAGAGCCTGATGAACGTGCAACGACGAAACCTCATGCGCCACGCCGCCACCGCCCTGCTGTGGGCAACGCTCGGCAGTGCAGGCACCACGATGGCTCAGAGCACGCTCCTTGTCGGGGCGCCTTTGCCGCTGACCGGGCCGCTCTCGCCCGAAGGGATAAAGCTGCAGCGCGGCTACGACCTGTGGGCCGATGAGGCCAACAAGGCCGGCGGGGTGTCGGTGGGCAAGTCGAAGATGCCGGTGAAGATCGTCTACTACGACTACCAGTCGAATACGCCGCGCGCGGTGCAGTTGGCCGAAAAGCTCGTCACCGATGACAAGGTGAACTTCATGTTTTCGCCCTTCGGGTCCGGTGCGACGAAGGCGGCCAGCGCGGTGTCGGAGAAGTACGGCGTGCCCACGCTGGCCCCTACCGCCTCGTCGATCGAGGTCTTCGACCGCGGCTACAAGAATCTGTTTGGCACCTTCACCGCCAACGACTCTCTCTCCGAGCCGATGGCCGAGATGATCAAGGCCACGGCGCCCTCGGTAAAGCGCGTCGCGATCCTGGCCCGAAACGATCTGTACCCGCTTGCACTTGGGCAGGAGTTCGAGAAATCGCTGAAAAAGCGCGGGCTTGACGTGGTGTACTTCGACAAGTATCCGATCGGTACCCTCGATCACGCATCGGCCATCACGCAGATCCGCATTGCGCGGCCCGATTGGGTGGTCGTGACCGGCTACATCAATGATCTGATTCTCGTGAGAAAGCAGTTGGGCGATCAGAAGGTCAAGCCCACGGTGCTCACGATGATCAACGGGCCGGTGTATCAGGAGTTCGTCGATGCGGTCGGGCCGCTCGCGAACAACGTCACCACGGCCACCTGGTGGCACCCGGCGGCGCGCTACACCTCGGGTGATGTGTTCAAGAGTTCGGAGAACTACACGCGCCTCTACAAGGCAAAGTACAACGAGGAGCCCGACTTCACCCACGCGACCGGCAGCGCGGTCGGTGTATTGCTGCAGATGGCCATCGAACGCGCCGGCAGCATCGATCGGGACAAGGTGCGCGCTGCGCTCTCGGCTGGCAAGTTCGCAACGTTCTTCGGCCCCCTCTCATTCGGGCCCGAAGGCATCGCCAACTCCTACACGCCCCCGATCATCCAGTTGCAGAACGGCAAGTCGGTGGTGCTCTACCCGCCTGAAATCCGCAATGCCGAACTGAAACTCGGGCTTGACTGATTCGACAGCGGGTTGATCGACGCGGTCTGTCCGATGTCGATCGATCGGCAGACCTCGCATCGTCGTGCTCTATCTCCAGATCCTCATCAACGGCGTCCTCCTGGGCGGCCTCTACAGTTGCATCGCTGTAGGGTTCTCGCTCGTCTGGGGGGTGCTCAACATCATCAACCTGTTGCACGGGTCGTTGATGATTCTCGGGGCGTATGCGGCCTTCTTTGCGCATGCCGCCTGGGGCATTCACCCGTTCCTGTTCGCGCCTGTGGCAGGACTGCTCCTCTTCCTGGTGGGTCTCGCGCTGCAGGCCGGCATCGTCAACCGGGTCATGGGAGCGCCGGTGCTCATCACGCTGACGCTTACGTTCGGCCTCAACCTGATGCTCGACAATGCGATGATCGTCGCGTTCAAGGCCGACTACCGCAAGGTGATTCTCGATCCACCACTGGGTCTGCTCGAACTGGGCAATCTGCTGGTTCCTCTGGATCGGCTCTACGTGATGGCACTGGCGCTGCTGCTGGTGGCCGGACTCTATGCCGTGCTGCGGTTCACCTCGGTGGGTCGGGCCATCGTTGCGGTTCGGATGGATCGGGATGCGGCTGCGCTGATGGGGGTCGAAGTGAAGCGCATTTATGCGCTTACCTTTGCCGCAGGTGCCTTCATGGCCGGTGCGGCAGGCAGTCTCATGTCGGTGATCTTCCCGATCTCGCCGCTCACCAGCAACGCCTTTCTGGGCAAGGCCTTCGTCATCTGCGTCCTCGGCGGCCTGGGCAGCACGCCGGGGGTCATGATTGGCGGCATTCTGCTCGGGGTTCTCGAGAGCTTTGGCACCTTGTGGCTGGGCCCCGACTTTTCCACCACGATTGCGTTCGTTCTGCTGCTGGCACTGCTCGTGTTCAGACCTTCGGGCCTGATGGGGCGCAAGGGCTTCGAGTGATGCAAAGGGTCGATTCATGAATCGCGCCTTCGCGTTTCGCGCCATCGGTCTGGCTGCCCTGGTTGCGCTGGCAGCCTTGCCGTGGATGGCCGACAACTATGTCGTGCGCGTCGCCACGACCATGCTCATGTACTGTGCGCTGGCACTTTCATGGAACTTCATCGGCGGGTTTACCGGGTACCCGTCCTTTGCCACTGCGGCCTTCTTCGGCCTTGGGGCCTATGTGGGTGGCGTGCTGCAGAACATGGGGCTCTTTCTCGGCCTGGCGTGGCTCGCCGCGGGCCTGGTCGTCGTGGTTTTTGCGGCAGTCACGGGGCGCGCCATTCTCCACCTCAAGGGGCACTACTTTGCGATTGCCAGTCTCGTGATCGCCGACGTGCTGCGCGAGATCATCAACGGACTCACCAGCATCACCGGTGGCGGCATGGGGCTCAACCTCACCGCGCCGGCCATGGGCGTTGAAGCGCAGTCACGCCTCTTCTACTTCAGCATGGCCGTCGTGGCTGCCGTGGCCCTCGCGACTACGGTATGGCTCGATCGCAGCCGGCTCGGCTTCGGTCTGCGCTGCATCGAGCAGAACGAGGATGCCGCGATTCGCATCGGTGTGGGTACGGCGCGGCTCAAGACGATTGCGTTTGCCCTGTCGAGTGTGTTCGTCGGCATCGTCGGTGCCATTTACGCCTCCTGGACGGTCTACATCGACCCGAGCGAAGCCTTCGACATCCTCATTTCCGTGAAGCCCATCGTCATGACCTTGCTGGGCGGGGCTGGCTCGGTACTGGGCCCCGTCTATGGTGCGTTCCTCTTCCTTCTGCTCGAGGAGACCGTATGGCGCAACTTTCTTCATGTGCATTCGGGTGTTCTCGGCTTGCTGGTGGTGCTGCTCATTCTCTTCATGCCGCGCGGCTTGCTGGGCGCCGGCTCGCGCTTGCGTGTCGCGACCTGGTTGCGGCCTGAGCGGGCTGCGAAGAGGCGGGCGGGTTCATGAGCGCCATTCTCGAACTGCAGGACGTCAGCCGCAGCTTTGGCGGTCTCAAGGTACTGGAGGGCGTCTCGATGAGCCTGCAGCCCGGCGAAATCGTGGGGCTCATCGGTCCGAACGGGGCCGGCAAGACCACCCTGGTCAACGTGATTACTGCGGTGACGCCGGCGCAGGGCGGCGTCATCCGGTTTGCAGGCGAATCGATCGAGGGCCTGACGCCCGATCGCATCGCGCAACGGGGCATTGCCCGTACCTCGCAGATCGTGCAGCCGTTTCCCCGCATGAGCGTCCTCGACAACGTGGTTGCGGCGGCGCTCTTCGCCGGCGGGCTGCGGCAGGTGGGTGAAGCGCGTACCTTCGCGATGGAGCAACTCGAGTTCACCGGGCTCGCTCGAGTGGCGAACCAGTCGGCCGCTGCCCTGTCGCTCGCCGATCGAAAGCGGCTCGAACTCGCGCGCAGTCTGGCCATGCGACCCCGCTTGCTCATGCTCGACGAGGTGAACGCCGGCCTCAATGCCGCCGAGATCGATGGTGCGCTCGCGCTGATTGCTGCCATCGCAGCGCGCGGCGTGACCGTGCTTCTCATCGAGCATCTGATGAAGGTCGTGCTCAATGCGTGTTCGCGCGTGGCCGTACTGCATCAGGGGCGATTGATCGCCGACGGGGCCCCGGCGGCGGTGGTGGCCGACCCGCACGTCATCGAGGCCTATCTGGGGCGTCGTTACGCGACACGAGCGGGTGCCGCGATGTCGGTCGGTAGTACGGCATGAGTGCTCCGTTGCTCGAGATTGGCGGCCTTGAAGCCGGCTATGGCGATGTACAGGTGCTCTGGGGCGTCGATCTGGCGGTGGCGTCGGGGTCGATTGTCTGTCTCATCGGATCGAACGGTGCGGGCAAGAGCACCTTGCTGCGCGCTGTCTCCGGCCTTGTGCCTGCTGCAGCGGGCCAGATACGGTTTGGCGGCGAAGACATCACTCACGCCCGGCCATCGCGCATCGTAGCGGCTGGTCTGGTGCATGTGCCTGAGGGGCGACGCCTGTTTGCCGGCATGAGCGTGCGCGACAATCTGCTGATGGGGGCCTACAAGCGAGGTGATGGTCGGGCTGCGGTTCGGCGGGACCTCGATCGGGTGTTGGCGCTCTTTCCGCGTCTGGCCGAGCGCAGTCGTCAGGATGCGGTCACCCTCTCCGGTGGTGAGCAGCAGATGTGTGCAATCGGTCGCGGTCTGATGGCGGCGCCACGCTTGCTGATGATTGACGAGTTGTCGCTCGGATTGTCGCCGCGCCTGGTCGAGGAACTGTGCACGGCGCTCGTGGGTATTCGCGACGCCGGGGTCACGGTTCTGCTTGTCGAGCAGGATGTGATGACCGCCCTGGAGTTGGCTGACGACGGCCATGTACTGCAGGGCGGGCGGGTTGTCCTCGCCGATACCAGCGCCCGGCTTGCGGCCAACCCCATGGTCCAACAGGCTTATCTGGGCGCGGTGGTGGCTCACCCGTGATGCCTGCAGTCACGAACCTGCCTGTCAGACCTTGGTAATCACCCACAGGGTGACGGCCGAGGGATTGAGCACACGCCGCGGCAATTGCACCTTCTTGCCGCTGATGGGCTGATTGTTCAGCGTCTCTTCCTTGTGCAGGGTGACCTTCGACATGACCGGTAGCGTACCCGCATCGATGGCGGTACCGATATTGCTGTTGGCGATGTCGATCAGGTAGCGCTCGGCTCGCACCCTGCCGGTGAAGGGCAGGTTGGTGAAGGTTGCGCCCACGGCCTGCGTCGAGCTCAGATCACGCACGGTGTTGGTGTTCCAATCGAAAAGATATTTGTAGTTGTAGATCAGAACGGCTGCGCCCGACGGACCGGTTGACGCGACCGCACCTATGGTGGGCTGATTGCCAGGTAGCGTGAGTGTCGAGCGGGTGCCTGGCATCAGCATCATCATCGAGAAGACATTGGTATACGGCTTCGGGAAGTCGATGCCGTTCTGAAAGTAGGTGAGGCTCGGCACGCCCGGGCTGCCAATGGTGTTGTTTCCCAGTTGGTCGCGCATCAGCAGGATGGCCCCACCGGTGAAACTCGAGCGAATCGACTCCCGTATGAAAGAGGCCGCCCAGGCCGCACTGCCTGCGCGGTAATTGAACTTTGCAAACTCGGCACCCCAGGCACTGCCCGTGTTGGTCCAGGACGATGGTCCCCATTCGCTCATGTACATCTGAGTGCCTGCTCGGCCACCGGCGACCAGTGCTGATCGAATGGCCCTGCCCAGGTCGGCCAGTGACATCGGGCCGTTCCCGCTGTTGGCTTCCAGCCCGCCGTAGTAATGCAAGGTGACCGCATCGAGCCGAATATTGTTGGCGATCGCCCATTGCACGAAGTCGACATGCCAGAACGAATTGGTCATGAAGGTCGAGTTGGGGCCCATGCCCGGACCGGCGATGGCGATCTTGCGCGTGGGGTTTTCCTTGGCGACCACATCGACCGCTTTCGACCAGACCTGAAAGAGGCGCAATTCCATCGCGAATCGGCGTGGATCGGCAATCGGAGGCAGGTTGGCCGGGTCAAAGGGCCACATGTCGCTTTGAGCGGTCGTGATGTCGAGTTGGTTGCCCACCTCGAACATCGACTCGGGGAAACCTGCCTGCAGAAAGCCGCTCGAGGCGTACTGGACGGCGATGTAGCGCACGGCCTTGGTGGCAAAGTCCTGGTATCGGGCCCACTGGCTCGGGCTCCAGGCTTCCGCGTAGCCGGTCATGTCCTCCGGCATTGTCGTCGCCACGACGATGTGGGGGTTCACGCTGTAGCGCTTCAGCCAGGACAACTGGCCCTCGAGCAGCGCGCAGCTCACGAAGTTGCCGGCTCCATCGAGTCCGCAGTGCTCGAAGACACCGATCAGGCGCACCATCTTCGGAGAGAGCGAACTGACGATGGGCCAGGCGGGTGGCAGGCCGCCATTGGTTTCGGGGAAACTCGAGTCCTGAAACATGCGGCGCATCGCCGTCATGTCATCGCTGCCGGTCTCGCTCAAGGTCTGGGCAGCATCGATCGTGACCGTACCCGATTGCGTCTGGGCGCACGCTGCAGCGCTCGTACAGGCAAGCAGTACGGCAATTACCCATTTCAGTGCATGGCGTCTGCAGTCTGGAAGAGGGGAATGCGGGAATGCGGGAATGCGGGAATGCGGGAATGCGGGAATGCGGGAATGCGGGAATGCGGGAATGCGGGAATGCGGGAATGCGGGAATGCGGGAATGCGGGAATGCGGGAATGCGGGA
>CANGMI010000006.1 GCA_947455195.1 Pseudomonadota bacterium
GCGACAGCTACGACAACGCACTGGCCGAGACGATCAACGGGTTGTACAAGGCCGAACTGATACACAAGCGAGCGCCCTGGAAGACCCGCGAAGCGGTCGAACTGGCAACCCTGAACTGGGTGGCCTGGTTCAACCACTGCCGGCTGATGCAGCCCCTGGGTTACATTCCCCCGGCAGAAGCTGAGGCAAACTACTACACGGCGCTTGCCAGTACCGCGCCCTCGGTAGCATGAGCAGTTAAACCAACTACCCTCCGCGATACCCGGGGCGGTTCATTCTGTTTTGTTGAAAAACATGATGGAGAAGTGCATGAAATGTGCGGCTTGTGGTGAGGCCTCATCCGATGGGGCGAGATTTTGCGAGTCGTGCGGTGAATCGCTGCAACCGGCGCTTGCGGCAATCTTTTGTACGGAGTGCGGAGCCAGACTCGATGGCGGAAATCGGTTCTGTACGAATTGCGGGGCGCAATCCGATCAACGCCAGGGCTTGAGTGCTGGGTCGCCACCGCTTGAAAGAGCCTCACGGACGGTCGCTCCCAACCCGCGCGCCGTGGAGCCTCAAGCAAGAGATCGAGAGTCGGCGGACCCGCGCCCGGTGACAAGAGAGTTGCCATTGTCGGACAGCCCCTCGCGAGCGGCGAAAAGGGAAGGCGCTGCGCAGAGTCCGTCCACGGCTTCATCATCGATTGAGGTCAGGGAGGCCGCTGAAACCGACATCTCTGCCGGATCGAAGGCAGTGGGGAGGAATGTCGCCACCCCGGCTAGCGTGGCGCAGGCAGCACCCAAAGAGCTTGAGGACTCGGGAGTCAAGCCCGGGAAGGCGGCAAGCGGCAAGTGGATCGTAGGCGTGGTTCTGGTCGTTCTGCTTTCCGCAGGTGGTGTCCTGGTTCTCAAACCCTCCCGAACAGGATCGGTACCGGAACGGAAGGCGGATGCCGCCAGCAGCGTGAGCACGCCCCCGCCCGCGGAATCGCAACCCACCGAGCAAGCTGCACAGACGCGCCTGGAAGGCACAGAGTGGAAGCCCCTGGCCGCGGATCTTGTTGAGGCCTCAACCCGAGGTGACGCGGACAAGTTTCAGTCAACGATGCTCGAGCTGAAGGCGATGCAAAAGCCGATTTCCGGCGATCGCAAACTTGCACGCGAGCTCAATGAGCATGGCCTGGCCGCCCTCAGAAACGGCGATGTCTCGGGCGCGGTTGAACTTCTCTCGAGGGCGCACACGACGGACGCCGCCGATATCGAGGTGAGCGACAACTTGGGTTACGCGCTTTCGAAGGCCGGAGCGCATGCGGAGGCGGAGGCGCAGCTGATGAAGGTGTTGGCCCAAGCACCTGAAAGAGCGTCGGCTTGGGCAAACCTCGCAGAGGCCTCGTCACACCAAGGCAAGAACGAGCAGGCCGTGGCGGCTTACGTCACCGCCTACGAGCTTTCACGCAAACCCGAAGTGATGCTCGAGACCTTGAAGAAATATGTTGATAACCCGGAGTACGAAGCTTCAAAAGCGAATCTTCTGTCGGCTATTCAGCGGATCGAAGCGCTACGGTGAACGCTACGAGTCCTGACAATGAGAGGTGAACGATGACGTGTGTTTCGTGTGGTGTCGCATTGAAGCCGGGCGCGAAGTATTGCGGGAACTGTGGGGCGAGGGTTGAGGTTTCTGCAGACCGGGTGGCCAAGCTGGAGTTGGCGCCGAATCCGCTCGGCTTAGCGTCGTGCGGTGTAAGAATAATTGAAGCGAAAGGTGTGGGGCCAGATACCGACGGGGATGTCCGCTTTGAAATCAGATTCGAAGTGGATAACGGAACAGAGCAGGACTGGGACCATCTGGTGGTGCGCACCCAGCTGCTCGACAATGAAGGCTTGGCGGTAGACGAGACCCGAGATACATACGAGCAGACGATATCTGCCGGGGAGCGAGAGGAGTTCCACGTATATCACCGCTCGACCCGAGGCCAAATGTTGGCAGAGCATGCGGAACGCGCCAGCATTCTAGTGAGTGTGATTGCATGCGGAGGCGCATTTCATAAGTTGGAGGAGCTTCCAGTACCAGAGAACGCCTTGGAAGTCGCGCCGTTCCGGACTGCGAAGGTCGGAAATATCCTGCAGGTGGTCAGCGGCTGCATGTGGAGGGAGGAGCCTGATACTGATGGTGACGTCTTCCTCCAGACAGCCGCCGTTGTGCAGAATCTCACGCCCCTTAACCTACACGAGGTGAAACTCATTGCGACGGTCACGGACCGTGCCGGCAGGCAGTTGACCGAGGCGACTGGATATGAAGAGGTGCGGCCGGGCGAGATCTGCATGATCAGCGGAAGCAACTATGCAAACGTCAGGCAATTCAATGGCGCAAGCGTTGCGATAGCGATGCTTGGATATTTCGCTGCTGCGTCCGGATTTGTTCATCATCACGGACTAGAGATTGAAGCAGCGGTCGAAGACGTCGACGAGGAAACGGATGGCCGTCCTTCGGTCGACGGCGCCGCCGCCGATATGGTCGATGAAGCTGCACAGTCAGGATGGCATTTCAACGCCTGTTGGGAGGATCGCGGCGAGGACAAGTTCATCTGCCGCTGGTTTGTGTGCTGGAAGGAGGTCGAAGGCTCACAGGTGGTAGGCGCGCTCGCCGGATATTCAGGAGGAGGTTCGTTCGAAGTCGAGCGCTTCTACGGAAGGTTGCAGGCTGGACGACTGGTTTCGCTCTGGATCGACTACACCGACAGAATTTCGGGGGAAGAGATCGACTTTGAATCGCTTGACGACGGGCTTCGCGCGGATTGTGAATTGGCTTTGGACCAAATCTGGGAATGGAACGACAGTGATGTGTGGTCAGATGACGATGAGGTCATATTGAGCTCATCCAAGCGGCGCCTCCTGCAATCCGACGGGGATATGTTGTTGCTTTCGACTGATTCTTCTGAATTTTTGCGGCAGGTGTGCGAGCTTGGAGGGCTGACCGCATCTCCAGCGCATGCCTCCTTATCACAAATGGATGAAACGGGAATCCAGGCATTGGTCGAAAATTTAGAGGAAATCGCTTTAGATCTCGAAGACAAATTTCTTGAGCGAGGTTTGCTTACCCGGTTCTTTGGAAGTCAATTCGAATTCACAGTCGGAATCATCAATGAATCTGAAGAAAATGAGCTCCATTTTTCGATCGAAATAAAAGTCCTGACGGAGAGAGCAAGGAATTTTGATGAAAGGCTAGCCGAGGAATTGGCAGACAACATAGAAGATTCGTTTTTTCAGCTGGTGCAAGACAGGCATGGTGAATCGGTAAAAGAAAAAATTCAAGAGTCGTTTCTTTCCAAGAGTTTTATCTTGAACGGAAATGTTGTCTATTGACCTGATCGCTTTAAAGAAACAGAAAAGCGAAATAGAGCTTGATCAAGATGCGGGTTTTAAGCAACTACGAATATCAACAATGTCCAGTAACTATTCGCGTGACGGATTGGGGGTGATATATGGGTGATGTGAAGTACTATCCAGATCGGTGGAAAGAGTATGTATCGACGCTAAAAGAGCGCGGCAGTTTGCCATCTCGGGAATGGGGGACATTCGCAGCACGCTATCGTGTTGCAGGTAACTATGCCGGCGTTACATTCTTCAGTATGAGCCGGTCCGTCGTAAATGGATACGACCGGGGTATCCAGTTGCTTCTATCCTACAGCGCCTTTGAATCCGCATGCACAGCGTCGGGCGTCGACCCTACCGAGAGACCGATCTCAAGCCATGAAGGGATTGCAAAAACGGCGCGAATGGGGCTGATTAAGGCCTTTGGACAAACGCCGGAATCGGCGTTTCCCCTTCGAAGCGCGTTAACAAGTAGGAAGCTCGCATCGAAGATAGATGCCTTTTTTAGTGGGCAGGACAATAGTCTTCAACCGGTTGCTGCGGCAATCAGGCATCTCTTCGCACACGGTGTCTGGACGCCGCACGGGTCAAAAATGCTTACGGTGACCGCGTGCAATGCGCTCAACCTGTTGGCGCAGTCCGTGCTTCGCGAAGGAGATCGAATTCTCGACGACGAGGTATCGCGAATTTGCGATAAAAAATGATGAATATCGATTCGTGAGCGGCGCTAATAAAGCTATCGGAGATTTGGATGATAGAGCTTTCATTGCGTGTAAATGGCTCCTTTAAAACCGAGAGCTTCATGTGGTACGCGGACGAGACGGTGCCGCGCCCAATAGAAATCCTTGATCGTATTGATGCGGTTAGGCGTCTTGAGTCAGTTGACGAAAATTATTTCGCGCTGCGCGTGATTACGATCAACGCAAACAAGTACGATCTTTTGGCATCTGAAATGGATCCTGGTAGGGTAATCCCCCCGGGAATCCGTAGGGAACAGAAGTAGAATTTTCTCGTTAAGGAGGAAGTTCTGCATGAGGAAGTCCAGGTTCACCGACAGCCAGATCATGGCGGTGTTGAAGCGTGCGGAGGCCGGTGAGGCCGTGCCGGAGCTGTGCAGGGAAGCGGGCGTGAGCACGGCCACGTTCTACAAGTGGCGCTCGAAGTTCGGCGGCATGGACGTGTCCATGATGGCTCGTATGAAGGAGCTAGAGGACGAGAATCGCCGGTTGCGAAAGCTCTACATGGATGAGAAGCTGAAGGCCGAAATCGTCGCCGAGGCCCTCGCAAAAAAATGGTGAGGCCATCTCAACGGCGGGAGATGGCCTCCAGAGCGGTTGCCGAGAAGGGAGCGTCGATCGCGCTGGCCTGTGCAGCGTTCGGGATCAGCGAGAGCTGCTATCGGTATCGGCAAAAGATGCAGTCAGAGAAGACTCAGATCGCCGACTGGCTGGTTCGAATCACGGACAACAACCGTAACTGGGGGTTCGGGTTGAGCTTCTTGTACCTGCGCAACGTGAAGGGCTACGGCTGGAATCACAAGCGCGTGTATCGCATCTACCGGGAGCTGGAGTTGAACCTTCGGATTCGACCCAAGAAGCGCATGGTGCGGGGAAAGCCCGACGAGCTCACGGTGCCGCTAGCTCTGAATCAAGTCTGGTCAATGGACTTCATGCACGACCAACTGAGCGACGGACGCACTTTCCGGCTGTTCAACGTGATTGACGACTTCAATCGAGAAGCCTTGGGAATCGACGTGGACTTCTCGTTGCCAGCACTGCGCGTGATCCGAAGCCTGGATCAGATCATCGAGTGGCGTGGAAAGCCCGCTGTCATCCGCTGTGACAACGGCCCGGAATACATCAGTGGCGAACTGCAGAACTGGGCCCAAAGACACTCGATCAGGATCGAATATATCCAGCCTGGCAAGCCACAACAAAACGCGTACGTAGAACGGTTCAACAGAAAGGATTGTTCAACCTGGTTGGAATGCCGTCATAAAATATGCGGATCTAGTATCTGCAGTGGCGCTTACTAAGCAAACTGCAGCTGACGCAATTGAAGATTTCGATCGCGACAATACATAATGTACAGAGAATAACGGATTTTATTTACTTTTATTACTTGGATGCCAGACCTAAAGGATTGCCATGTTTTGTATCAACTGCGGTAGTGCCCTTCGCGATGGAGCCAAGTTCTGCGGCAACTGCGGCACCAAGGTGGATGCCGGAGCGCCTGCGACCGGAGTGAAGCTGGTGCAACTGGCGGAGTTACCGGGTGAACTGCCGCGCTGCAAGGTCAGCATCCGCGAAGTGACTGCGGAGGGCCCAGACGATGACGGCGACATGGGCTTTAAGGTGCAGTACATGGTGGAGAACGACTCCGGGGAGGACTGGGAGTACTTGACTGCCCGCACGATGCTGCTGGACGGCAGTGGGCAAATCATCGATGAGACCCACGACAGCACCGAGCAGACCATGCTGGCGGGTGAAGAAGTCGAGATGGAAGCGTGGATGGGCGGCATCAGCGCTGCGCTGTTTGCGGGCAAGCCCGATAACGGGCAGGTGGTAGTGCATGTGGTGGCCAGCCGTTTACAGCGGGAAAAGCTGGGCAGCTTTGGTGTTCCCAGCGAACCCCAGAGCCTGGTGCCGCTTAAGTCCTGCACCATAGGGGATACGGTCAAGATCGTCAGCGGCAGCCTGTGGCGCACGGCGCCAGACAGTGACAAGGACTGCCGTGTTGTGCTCAAGGTGCTGTGCCAGAACCTGACCGAGGCATGGCTGCCCGCGGTGAAAGTGGAGGCCAAGCTCACCGACAAGATGGACCGGGATATTGACTCACTTGATCAAACCGAGGAGCTGCGTCCCGGTGCGATCGCCACCATCGACTGCTCAACTTACCTCAAGCACAACAAGCTTGCCGGTGGTGTCACCGCGACTGTGGCCGTGAATGTTTTTTCGCCTGTGGCCGTTGGCGTTGGGCAACATTTGGGGGTTACCTCAGAAGCTGCGAGTGAGGGCCGCCGGGAAGGATTGGAAAGATTGCCTCCATCGCATTCAAAGCAGGACAGGCAAATTGACGACGATCCTTTGGGTAGCGACTTCTATAGGAAGCAGCGTTTTTACGGAAACATGAAGTGGTTTAGCGTTGCCGAGCAGCCTCAGGATTTTGACCAACTTCCCCCCGAATTTTTGCAAGCGAAACAACTCTGGGATAAAGATGCTGACGGTAATCTCGACGAAATCATAGAACTGCTGTCGCCCTATGTCGGTGCCAGATTCATTGCAAGCAATATCAGCGGCTGGGAGGAGTTGTTTGCCGATTTCGACGGTTCGGGACTCTGCGAAATCGAATCCAGCGAATTAAGGGTTGTTGGCATTGATTTTTCAGAAGACCCAATTCCTATATGCAAAGCCGAAGCGAGCTTTAATGTGCCAGTCACCAGAGCATTTG
The DNA here is from genome assembly GCA_947455195.1 of Pseudomonadota bacterium. Taxonomy (GTDB): domain Bacteria; phylum Pseudomonadota; class Gammaproteobacteria; order Burkholderiales; family SG8-39; genus CAIXPL01. The sequence goes on from CANGMI010000006.1 coordinate 6,804, forward strand.
AGGCTACAGACCTAGATGAATGGCAAGAAGACAATGGCCGCTTCACAGATGCGGTAATCTTCTATTGGAACGTGCCTAGAGGTGACGAAACGGAGGATTTGGATTTCACGTGCGGCGATAACCAAGGCGTGGAATGTTCCCCGCTTTCTCAGTACTTTACAAAGGAGTCGTCAATGACTCCGTCTGCCGAATAAATTGCATTTAATATTATTTCTGAATATAAAAAGGATCCGCGAAATAAAGTATTTGTTTCGTTCGCAGCGATTCTTGCGAGTGCCCGCGAGGAAACTGGAAAAGCCTTAAAATCCGAGAAGCTTGAGAAGGTTATTCAAGACTATCTATCGGGTGAATTGGATGATGAGGGTGAATCTATCTATGATGGGGCTGTTGCTGTGATCGGATTTATCGCCAGAAATTGCTTTTCTGAAGATCCAGGCGATGATGTGGATTACGAAATCGATTGGATAGAAGAGGGTGATTCAACATTTACAGCAGTAGTTCGTCCAAGTTAGTTTTCCTCAGTATGCGTTATTGTTTGATCTCGAAATCCGATTGGCATATGATGAGTGCCAGTATAAAATCAGTGCTTAAATATCAAAAAATCGCGCGCCATTGTAAATTTGCCCAAAGAATTGAAATATTATTTTGTCGAGCCACCAAGAGTATCTTAAATGAAAAGTTTCTTTAAAAGTCATGCTCAAAAAGGAGCGTTTGGTGAATTCGCTTATCGACTCCATGCGCAGCGTTGCAATATACAAACAAGCCCGGTTCGTATTCTCGAATATGATTTCTTGGTAACAGATGCGTTAGGGAAGGCCCATAAGATAGATGTTAAAGCAACGGTTAAAAATGTCAACGTCTATGGGGGGAGGCGAATTAGACCGGAAATTATCTATGACTTGGTTAAGATTTCTGATCAAGATGTAATATTAATACCTGATAAGAGTTCCCCGCTCAAGACGTTCGGTGCCTCACAGAGAATTGGGTCATTTCCCGATCTTTACGACCAATGGCGTGAAGCAAGAATTGAAAAGAAGCAATCTCTTGGTGATACAAGGGATATCGCTAGTCCGATCCGTGCTCAGTTGAAAAAGAGAATCAGTGAGCATTTTTCACCACTAAAGGTCCGGACAGTTTTCCGTGGTGAGGTGAGTGAAACTAGGTGGAGTAGTCTCCCGGATAACTTGCCTGGCACAAAAAATACAATTTCGAGATATGACATTACAGTTTTTATACAAATGAAAACGCATGAGGAGGCCGAGTTAGCATCGCGTGCTTTCATATTGGTTCATAGTGCAACTGATACATTGCCCCTTAAGGACAGCGACTTGCGGCAAAAGAAGAAAGGTATCTTGAAGGTGTTAAACATCGCGAGCTATGAGAAAGAATTTCCACATCTAATATTCGATTCAATTGATGAAGTATTAAAGTTAAATGCTTCATTGTTTGCTTCTAAATAGGATGGGCGTTACCGGCGGTCGTGTCACTTTTTCAGATTTACGAAGCCACTTTTACTCACAGATGCTTTTTTTCACGCCCAAGACCATGGCCTTGGCCAAGCGGTTAAAGCCTACGTTGGCCACCGGCTCGGCGGATCGATTGATCTTCGCTGGCAAGAGTGAAGGAGTTGTGCCGACGGCACGGGTTCTCGGAAGCAAGCTACCACCTGTGGCGCAGCAAGTTCGGCGGGATGGATGTATCCGACACGAAGAAGCTGCGGGCGTGAGCGGGTGCAATCAGGCCTTTCGTTTCAGCCGCTCGACTTCGGCGTGGAAGGCAGGGGTCAGGTCCGCGATCAAGGATTCGATGTCGCGCACCTGATGTTGAACCGTCAACACTGCGATGCCGTGTGGCACGAGGTCGTAGATCACGAAATGCTGCCGCACTGGAACCATCAGAAACGGAGCCGAACGGTACTGCCGCAAGCGGCCCCTCTCCGGGTTAGCGGCAACAACGCCCATGACCACGTACAGATCGGCGAGGTACTGGTCGGCAACGTCTTCGCCCCATTCACGGCGCGACCGCGTGTGGATGCGGCGCAAATCCAGCGCCGCATTCCGGGTCAACAGGAACGTGGCGGGCGATGGCACATCATTGCCAGCCATCGGCTTCCTTGCGGTCGAGCACCGCCATGTCGGCCTTGAAGTCGCCGCTGGACGCAAAGACGCGGCCCGCCACCAAGTCTCGATAACCGACGAGGATGGCGTCCTGCACAAACTGGCCTTCACGCCGTTCCATGTCGCGGCGGATCAGGTCGCGCACGTATTCGCTGGGCGTTTCGTAAAGACCCGCCTCGCCGACCATTCGATCCACGAATTCAGCCAAAGGTTGCGACAGACGAGCGTTGATGCGTTCGGACATGGGAACCTCTCAGAGCGATCGTATGGCAGGATTGTCGCATCCATGGCAGCATCTGTCGCAACTATTGCGCTCCTAGAAGACGAATGCCGGTGCTGGCACCCAATTTCGCTGATTTCGCCAAGTTCGCGCTGCTCCTCGATGCGATACCCCATCGCCCGATAGCCACGCTGGCGCTTGTCCCACATCCGCAGAAGCGCAGGATGGGCCGTGTCGAAGAAATCAATGATCCGCACGCCGGTTTTGCTGGCGCGCTTGCACTGCTCGCTCATCCATCCGGGTTGGGCATCAAGTCGTTCTCCGACTGCCTGATCGCAAGGCACTGTGCGCGGCGATTGATGTCCGCGCGCAGAGCCACGACACGGCGTTATTGGCCCTTTTCTCCACCAGTCCATGTGGCGTCAGGCTCACCCCATGAGCGAGCCCGGCCTCATCCTGACCTTTCCGCGTCTGAAACACCCGCCCAGACTCCGATGGACGGGTCCGGCTCCAAAGGGTCACCGATGATCATCGCCGCCTTGCTGGCCGCACAACTGGCCAGCGCCTACCCCATCACCCTCACGCTGAACACCCGGGTCGCAAAGCGCTGCGCGCCGCCCGCCCTCCGCAGCGATGACCTGAGTACCTACGACCTCTTTCCGGTCGACCCTTTTCGCGGCCTGTCCGTGCCATGCCGACGCAGGGCGCAACTGCTCCGAGCCCTGCATGCGCTGCGCGATGGGGTCAGTGAGAGCCTCGAGCCGGATTGAGCGAGGCCGAGGCCGGCAAAGGCTGACCCGCCAGCACCTCAACCGCCAAACCACGCCCGATGCGCCGCCACCCACGCAGCGTAGTGCCTCGCCGCCACCTCAGGGGCAGGCGGTGGCGCCATGGCAAGGCTGATGCGCCCGGCCGACAGCGGGACCCGCAGACGGTTCAGGTCATCGTGAAAGGCCACCTCACGGCCACCCGGTGACTCGGCCACGGGCAAGCCGGCAGCCGCCAGACACTCGATCATCAGCCGCGGATGCCACAGCCGGCCCGCGCTTACATTGAAGAGGTGTGAAGGCAGATGCGGCTCGAGGGCCAGCCACTCGACCACCCGCGCTGCCCACGGGGCGTGGACCCAGTCACGGGCACCGCCTGCCGGCAAGGGCGCAACCGGTACCCCTTCGACCGCAGCCGAGGCCAGCTGCCACGCGGGCGAGAGCGTGTCGCGCACGCCACTCGCGCGCTCCCACGGACCGAATGCCGCGCTCAACCGTACCACCGCCATCTCGCACCCGGGCGAAAACGAATTCCAGCGCACGGCCAGATCTTCCAGGGCCGCCTTGGTGATGCCGTAGAGCGTGAGCGGCTCAGGGCGGTCGGTTTCGAGCACCGAAGCCGCACCGAAGGCGCGCTCGCCCACGGCAGCGGTCGACGAAAAACACACCAGGCGCCGCACGCCAGCTGCCTCGGCTGCCTCGAGCATACGGGCAACCCCGGCCAGGTTCACCTCGATGATGCTGGCGGGCCCGGCCCGCTCGCGCTCGGGCCCTGCGGTAATGGCGGCCGCAGCCACCACGGCATCGAACCGATGCTCGGCGAAGAGGCGCGCTACCAGGGCAGCATCTCGCACATCCCCGATCAGGTCGAGATAGCGTCCGGGCAGGCGAGCCATCGCAGCATGGGCAAGCGCGGGCAGACCATCAGGCGAGAGCCCCACGACCGCGTGGCCCTGCCCGAGCAGACGCTCGACGATATTCACGCCAATGAATCCGCTGGCGCCGGTGAGTAGAAGTGTCGACATGCCCGCATCGTAACGAGCGGCGACGGGTCGGCGCAATGAGACCAGACGCGTCCGTCATGGCCCCTCTTGTAACCTCGCGAAGAACCCTGCATCGGCGAAAGCAACCGGTGTCGGATCGGAATGCACCCGGAAACCACGGTACAAGCCCGGCAGCGGGCAGACGCACAGGGCAAGGGCAGTTAAACTCCGACTCCTCACTGGAGGAGACAACGATGACCCCGCACGACCGCACTCGGAGCGGCAGGCAGGGGCATGCACCGACCCGGGTTCACGCCTTTGTGGACAGCCTCGCGTGCTGCCTCCGAACTGCATTCACGCACACCCTGGTCATCGCCCCGGCGACGCTCCTCGCGACGCTACTCGGCAGCGCCCCGGCCCTCGCCCAGACCGCATGGCCCGGCGCCACCACCAAGGTGGTGCTGGGCAGTTCACCCGGCACCGCAACCGACCTTGCCGCACGCATCTTCTGTGATGCACTGGCGCGAGAAACCGGCACCGCCGTGGTCACCGACAACCGGCCGGGGGCCGATGGCTACATCGCAGCCGATCAGGTGGCGCACGCAGCGCCCGACGGGCAGACCCTTTTCTTCGCCTCGCAGTCGATCTTCGGCATCGACCCGCACCTGCGAAAGAACCTGCCCGTCGACCCTGAACGCGACTTCACCCCCATCGCGGTCCTGGTCGATGACACCGGTCCCACGGGCATCTTCGTACACCCGTCGCTGCCCTTCACATCACTGGCCGGCATGAGCGCCTGGGGCCGCGCGAATCCAGGCCGCCTGTCGGTGGCGACCATCGTGCCCCTCTTCTCGGTCGTGAGTGCCTGGGTGGGCAAGCGCACCGGCACCGACATTCTCGAAGTGAAATACAAGTCGGCACCGCAGGCGGTGCAGGATGTGCTGGCAGGCCGAGTCACGCTCTACCTCGATGCCTGGGCGTCGATGGAGCAGAACGTGAAGGCCGGGCGCCTGCGTGCGCTTGCGGTGAGCGAACCGCTCGACGATCAGCCCCAGGTGCAGGCCCTCCCGAGCCTCTATCCTGGCTACCGGCAACCCTCCTTCATGGTGCTCGCAGGGCCACCCGGCATGTCGGCAGCGCTGGTCGAGCGCATCAACCGGGTGGCCGCCAGCGTGGTCGAGAACCCGCGTTTCAACCAGGACCTGGCCCGACTGCGCTGGCGCAATACGGGCGGCACGCGCACGCCTCAGGGCACGGCCGAGCACATGCGTCGCGCCCGCGCCGACTGGGGCACCTACATCCGCGAGGCGGGTGTGGTGCCCGAATGACCACCCTCCGATACCAATGCAAGCAATGACACGCACACGACCCATGCCCTCCCGGAACCGCTCTCGGGCACGCTGCCGGACGGCGCTCGCCCCGCTCGCAGGCGCTCTCCTCGCGACGCTCGCAACGGTCGCCACGCTCTGGTCACCGGGCACGATCGGCCAGGAGCGCTGGCCTGCGCGCCCGATTCAACTGATCGCGCCCTTGTCCACGGGCACGACCATCGACTTCGTGGCCCGCCTCTACGCCGAGCGACTGTCAGCCGCGCTGGGCCAGTCGGTCGTGGTCCAGAACCGACCGGGTGCCGGTGGCACGATTGCCGCGCAATCGGTGGCGCGTGCCGCGCCCGATGGCTACACCATCCTCATCGTCAACTCGCAGCACTCGATCAATCCGAGCCTGTACCCGAGCCTGCCCTACGACACGCTGCTCGATTTCAGCGCGGTAGCCATGATCGCCGAGGCACCCAGCGTGATTGCCGTGCATCCGAGCCTCGGGGTGAAGAGCATTCGCGAGCTCATCGAGCTCGCCCGGGCACGGCCCGGTTCCGTCAACTACGGGTCGGCAGGCGTTGGCACGACCACCCATCTGGGCGGGGCGGCCTTTGCAGCACGCGCCGGTATCGAACTGGTGCATGTGCCGTACAAGGGCCCGGAGCTGCTCACCGACCTCCTCGCAGGACGCGTGAGCGTGATCTTCGTGCCGATTCCTTTCGTGCTGCAGCAGATTCGCGATGGCAAGCTCATCGCGCTCGCGGTCACGTCGCGCGAAGGGATGAAGGCGCCGCTCGAAACCGGGTCGGTGGCCGACAGTGGGCTGCCCGGCTTCGAATACGCCACCTACTACGGGTTTGTCGCGCCAGCGAAGGTACCCGCCCCGGTCATGAGCACGCTGGTGCGCGCCATCAACCAGGCCACGGCCGACCGCGAGGTACGCGCACGCCTCGAGGCGCAGGCGATGTTCCCGCGCGAACTGGGCCCCGCCGCCTTCGACGCCTGGATTCGTGCCGACATGGACCGCATCGCACCGGTGGTGCGCGCCTCGGGTGCCCGTGCCAACTGAGGTGCCCGTGCACGCCCGACCCGCGTTGCCCGAGGACGCTGCGCGGCAAGTCGGGCGCCGCATCACACGCAAGGAAGACGCGCGGTTGCTGAAAGGGGCGGGCCGTTATGTGGCCGACATCGTCAGACCCGGCATGCTGCACGTCGTCATGGTTCGCTCGATGCATGCGCATGCGCGCATCCAGTCGATCGACGTCTCGCGAGCGCGGGCGATGCCAGGGATCGTGGGCGTCTTCACCGCACACGACATCGAGGGCGAACTCTCGCCCGTACCGGGCATGCAGAACGCACCACCCGAGAACTGGCGGCGCGAGGTCGACCATCACTTCGCCATCCCCGACCAGCCTCTGCTCGCGCGCGACACGCTACACTGGGCGGGTGAACCCTATGCCATCGTGGTCGCCGCAACGCGCCTCGAAGCCGAGGATGCCGCCGAAGCCATCGATGCCGTCATCGAGCCACTGCCCGCATCGGTCGGCATCGAGGCCAGTATGGAGCCCGGTGCGATCGCGGTGCACCCGAGTGCCCCCGACAACCGGATCGCACGCATGCGCTGGCGCACCGGCGCGGCGCCCACCGCCCCCGGGCTGCACCGATTGCGCAGGCGCTTCGTCAATCCGCGCATCGCGGCCATGCCGATGGAGTGCCGCGGGGTGGTGGCCGAGTGGGATGCCACCGCCGATTCGCTCACCATCTGGTCGGCGACCCAGGTCGTGCACTGGGTACGCCGCGAAGTGGCACGGCAGTTGAAGTTGCCTGAGACAGCCGTGCGCTGCGTCGCCCCCGACGTCGGCGGAGGATTCGGGGTGAAGGGCCATGTCTACCCCGAGGACATCCTGGTTGCGTGGCTCGCACGGCGCCTGGCACGGCCGGTGGCCTGGATCGAACAGCGGAGCGAACATCTGATGGGCTCGACCCACTCGCGCGACGACCGCCATGACGCCGAAGTGGTATTCGATTCAAGCGGCCGCATCCTCTCGCTCACTGATCATTTCGTGAAGGATTCGGGCGCCTTCATGCCGGTAGGCATCGGCGCACCCTCGAACACCGCCACGCATATCGCCAGCCAGTACGACATCGCGCACCTGGACCTCACCGCCACGGTGGTGGTGACCCATACCGCGCCCAATGCGCCGTATCGCGGTTCAGGTCGCCCCGAAGCTGTCTTTGTCATCGAGCGACTCATCGACCTTGTCGCCCGCGATCTCGGCCTGGAGCCCGCCGAGGTGCGCCTTCGCAACATGATCGGTCCGGAGCGCATGCCTCACGCCATCGGCCTTCCCTACCGGGATGGCGTCAGCATCCGCTATGACGCTGGCGATTTTCCGGGTGGGCTGCGCCAGGTACTCGCCGCCATCGGTGGCATCGAGGCGTTTCGTACCGAGCAGCGCGCGGCACGCCTGCAGGGCCGCCACATCGGCCTGGGGCTGGGGTGCTATGTCGAGGGGTCGGGTGCCGGACCGTTCGAGGATGCCACCGTGCGCATCGAGGCCGATGGCACGTTCACGGTCGCCACCGGTGCTTGCAGCCAGGGTCAAGGCCATGAAACCGTGTTTGCGCAGGTCGCTGCCGATGAGTGGGGTGTGTCACCCGACAAGATCAACATGCGCATCGGCGACACGGCGGCGATTGCGCGGGGCTATGGCACGATCGCCAGTCGCAGCGCCGTGAATTCCTCGGCAGCCATCCGGCGTGCCAGCCAGACACTGCGCGCCCGAGTCCTCGAGCGTGCGGCGGCAGAACTGGAATGCGCCCCGGACGATCTGGAGATCACGGCCGGCAGCGTCCGGCTCAGGGGTGCGCCCGATCATGGCCGGAGCCTCGCACAATGGATGGCGGGCGAAGAGGCCACCGAGACCTGGGAGCCGTCCACCGTGACCTGGGCGCATGGCGTGCACCTCGCCGTGGTCGAAGTGGATACGCACACCGGCGAGACGAGCATCCTGCGCTATGTGGTGGGCCACGATGCCGGGGTGCTGCTGAACCCCACGATCGCCGAGGGCCAGATTGTCGGTGGTGTCATCCAGGGCATCGGCGCCACCCTGGGCGAGCGCATCGAGCACGATGCGAACGGCCAGAACCTCAGTGGCAGCCTCATGGACTATGCGCTGCCGGTGGCGGCACACATGCCGGCTGTCGAAATCATTCATGCCCAAACACCCTCGCGACTGAACGAACTCGGCGTGAAGGGTCTGGGCGAGGGTGGCATCGTCGGGCCACCCGCGGCGCTGGTGAATGCGATCTGTGATGCCCTGGCACCGTTTCACTTCGAATGGCACCAGAGCACCATCAGGCCCGAAGACGTGAGCCGCGCACTGCACCCGAACTCGCGCACTCATGCTACTGTCGTGCCCCATGAAGCTCGAACCCATCGGCCTTGATCACCTCGTTCTTCGGGTCCGTGACCTGAAGGCGATGGCTGCCTTCTACTGCGACGTTCTCGGCTGCACCGTCGACCGGTGGCGCGAGGAACTGGGCCTCGTGCACCTTCGGGTGGGCAAGGACGCCATGATCGATCTCGCCGATGCCGAAATCCTCAAGCAGCGCCGCGGCACGGATGGGCCTGCCATCGACGGCACGCAGCCGTTCTACCCCAACGTCGAGCACTTCGCGCTGACGCTGGCCGAGTTCGACGCCGATGCCATCCGGGCGCACCTGGTCGCGCATGGCATCACCGCAGCACCCACGCTCGAACGATACGGTGCGCTGGGCAACCGGCTGAGCATGTACTTCAAGGACCCTGAAGGCAACATGGTCGAACTGCGCGCCGCCACGTCCTGAGAAAACCCCTGTCATGCCCGGCCGGCGACCACCCCGACTGAACACCCCGACACGACTCCCCTTTCCTGCAAGAGGCTCACCATGACCACGCGCCGCCAGATGCTCTCCGCCACGCTTGCCACCGGCGCCTCGCTGGCGCTGCCGGTACGAACCGCCCGCGCCGCCACCAAGGTGCAGATCGGGTCGGTGCTCGCGGGCACGACCATCGCCGGCGAACTGATGCCCAAGTACCTGAAAGAGGCCGGCATCGACGCCGAGGTCCTGAGCTTTCCCAACATCACCCAGCGCATGCAGGCACTGGCCTCAGGCGATGTGCAGATCGGCTATGGCAGCGTCAACGGCGCCATCCTCCTCGCCAGCCGCGGGCTGAAGCTGAGCATCCTCGCCAACGCCTGCGAGGGCGGTGGCCTCATGGTGGGCAAACCCGAGTTCAAGACCCTGGCCGACCTCAAGGGCCGCAAGATCGCCGTGCAACCGGGCAGCCTCACCCAGGCGGCCCTGCTCTGGAAGCTGAAAAGCCTGGGCCTCGCCGGTGCGGCCGAATTGCTCTTCCTCGACGTGAACAACATGCCGGTCGCGCTGCAGAAAGGCCAGGTCGATGCCATCCTGCCCTTCGAGCCCTACGCCACGCTTGCCCGCATGAACGGCTGGGGTCACGACATCTGGCACCCCTACGACACGCCGATGGGCCGCACCAATGTGGTCTTCGTCGCCTCGACCGAATTCGTCAACCGCGAGCCAGCCCTCGCCCGCGAAGTGGTGCGCGCCCATGTGCGCGCCACCCAGGAACTGCAAAAGGACAACACCGCGGCCATCGAGGCCATCGTGAAGTCGCTCAACCTGCCGCGCGACGTAGCCCGCGAATCGCTGAAGAACACCTACTTCACACCCGACACCACCGAGGCGTTCGAGAAGAGCATCATCGCCGTGGGTCAGACCATGCTCGAAACCGGCATGATCACGCGGATGCCCGACTGGTCGACCTTCATCGATCGTCGCTTGGTCTGAGCGGCCGGTGAATCGCCTGCTGACGGCAGCGCTCGGGCTTGCACCGCTCGCCTTGCTGCTCGCCCTCTGGCAGGCAGCCACCACCGGCGGCTGGTACACCAGCGTGCTGCTCCCGCCCCCGATCGAAGTGGCCCGTGTCTTTGGCGCTCAATGGCCTGATCTTCTGCGCCATGTCGGGGCGAGCCTGACGCGGGTCTGTGTGGGGCTTGCCATCGCCTGTATCACCGCCATCCCGCTCGGTCTCATGATCGGCCGCTTCAAGTGGCTCGATCAGATCACCGACTGGACGATCCAGATCTTTCGCTCGCTGCCCGGCATCGCGCTCATTCCGCTGGCGATCCTCTTCTTCGGCATCGGGGACAAGCCCGCCATCATCCTCATCACGCTGGCGGCGTTCTGGCCGCTCATCATCAGCACGATCTTCGGGGTGAAGAGTGTCGAGCGCACGCTGCTCAAGGTGGCGCGGGTGGCACGTGCAGGCGATGCGCTCGTGCTGCGCGATATCCTCCTGCCCAGCGCCCTGCCCTCGATCCTCACCGGACTGAGACTGGCGGCCGGCGCCGGCTGGCTCACCGTGGTCACCGCAGAGATGATGGCGGTGAAGTCGGGGCTGGGCTATTACATCATGTACGCACAGACCACCTTTCGCGCCGAGGAAATCATTGCCGGCATCGTCACCATCGGTGCCATCGGTCTGCTCTTCGATCAGGGCATCCGCCTGCTGCGACATCGCATCTGCCGCTGGCAGGAAGGACTGGTGCTCGAATCATGAGCCTGCTTGAACTCGACGCGGTCTCCAAGACCTACCGCCGCGGTCAGGAGGTGGTGCAGGCCCTCGATTCAGTTTCACTTTCCGCCGGATTCGGTGAATTCATCTGCCTGCTGGGCGTGTCCGGTTGCGGCAAGTCGACCCTGCTGCAAATTCTGGCCGGTCTCGAACCCGCCGACAGCGGTGCAGTGCAGATCGAGGGGCAGCCGATCGCGGGCGGTCATCCGAATGCGAGCGTGGTGTTCCAGGAGCATGGGCTCTTCCCCTGGATGACCGTCGAGCGCAACGTCGAATTCAACATGAAGGCTCGCGGCGTAGGTGCCGCCGAGCGGCGCAGCGTTGCACGCGACTTCATCAACCGGGTAGGTCTTGCTGGCTTCGAACGGCGCTATCCGCACGAACTATCGGGCGGCATGCGCCAGCGCGTGGGCATCGCACGGGCACTCACCACGCGTCCGCGTCTGCTGCTCATGGACGAACCGTTCGGGGCACTGGACGCGCAGACCCGATCGATCATGCAGAACCAGTTGCTCGACCTGTGGCAGGACTATCGCGCCACCGTGGTCTTCGTGACGCACAGCGTCGACGAGGCGGTGTTCCTCGCCGATCGCATCGTGATCATGTCACCCCGCCCGGGTCGAGTTCGATCGATCGTGCCAGTTGCGCTGCCACGGCCGCGCGATCGTGCCGATCCGGCCTTCGGGCAGTGCGTCGGCGAGGTGCTCGGGCTCATTCACGATGACCTGCGTCACCTGATGGGAGCCTGAAGCACCCGCAGCCCCCTGCCGCTAGAACATCTGCCAGGGAATCGGCGCGAAGGTGAACGATGCACCCTCGCGATGCAGCCGACCGATGCCCGGGAAAGGCAGGTGCGCCGCTGCGATCAGCGTGTTTTCGCGGGCGACCCGGTCGAAGAGGGCACGCCGGGCCGCTCTCGCCTGCGCCTGGTCGGTGTCGTAGGCAATCGTGACCTCGGGCCGCGAGAACTGCACCGCAGCGATGTGCAGGGTGTCGCCGATGGCAAGCAGCTTCTGTCCGTCGGATTCGATCTGGTAGGTGGTGTGGCCCAGGGTGTGACCAATGGCACCGATCGACTGGATGCCCGGGGCAATCTGCTCGCCCGGATCAAAGGGCCGCAGCCGTGCGCGGTAGGCCTCGGCCGCACGCCGTGCCACCTGAAAGCGATACTTGCGATCACCAGCCTTCGCTTCGTTTTCTTCATTGGCCCAGAAGGCGAGGTCGGCGCGGGCAAGCCGCAATTGCGCGTTCGGAAAGAGGGCAGCCCCCTCGGGCGTGAGTACGCCACCGATATGGTCAGGGTGGGCGTGGGTGATGAGCACTTCATCGACATCGGCTGGCGATACGCCGATGGACGCCATCACCTCGGGCAGCCGCCCCATGGTGGGTCCGAGGCCACGCGCCGCGCCACTGTCGATCAGAAAGAGTCGATCGCCCGTGTTCACGAGAAAGGTATTGACCGGGATGCGAATCGGCGCATTGGGCAGGTTCGCTTCTGCCATCAGGATCGCAAGCAGCTCGGGGTCGATGTTCAGAAGCGGCAACGGTGTGTCCTGATAACCGTCGAGAAGCGCTGTTACTTCGAATTGACCCAGCTTCATCCGATGCGCGCTCGCCACCTGCCGCCCGCGCAGGGCGGTCTTCGCAAGCGCCGAGCGTATCGGCATGCCTGCACCGCCCAGCGCGGCGAGGGCCGCGAGGGCGCCCGCTGACACGAGGCGCCGACGTGCGGGTTTCACGAGCGGGTCCTGATGGGTGTTGATCTGATCATTGGCCACGGAATGTCTCCTCAGGATTTTTTGCAAAGGCTGCCAGCCGAACGCATTCAGCGCGGCTCGCGGTTGGCGTTCATGTCACCGCCCCAGAACTCGGGCGACCATGCGGGGCCCCAGACATAGGGCAACTCGTTCCAGTCACCGGTCGTCCACGCGTCGCTGATCTTGTCCATGTCGGCGTAGTACTCGATCCAGCTACCCCAGGGGTCCCGCAGGTAGTGAAAGAGATTGGAGGCGAGCGCATGACGCCCCGGGCCGAACTCCCCGGTGTACCCCGCCTTTCGCATGCGCCACACGGCCATCGCGATGTCATCCATGTCGCGCATCTGGAAACTCGCATGCTGGAATCCACGGTGCGTGCTGTTGATGAATCCGAAGCAGTGATGATCGATGACGCCGGACCCCGCTGCCATGAAGGCAACCTTGCCCACGGCACGATCACTCGCGCGCACACCGAGCATGTCGTCGTACCAGGCCTCGGCCCTGGCGAAATCCTGGGTGTAGACCAGCATGTGACCCAGCTTCACAGGCCGCGGGTCGCGGTCGAGTTCGCGCCACAGATGACGATCGATGCGGCCCGCGGTCTGGCGCGGTGTCGGTGCAGGCGGAGCGGGCGATGCGTCGGCCATGAGGTGCACCCAGGTATTCCACGGATCGCGAAACCAGATACCGGCACGCTCACCGGCAATGGGGGACGCCTCGACCGTGACACCGGCAGCACCCAGCCGCTCGGCGAAGGCCCGCTCGTCCTCAGGCCGGATGGCGAACGAGATGTGGTGCAGACGCTTTTCGACGCCCGCCACCAGAATGATCTCGTCGTGACCGCGCCCGGCGCAGCGCGCGCCCAGGACCGGGCCACGCCGCTCGGTGGCGAGCCCGAACGTGCCATAGAAACGCGCCGCCTCGTCGAGATCGGGCACTTCGAGGCCAAAGCCGGCAAGACCGGTGACACGAGGGTGGGACATGAGCAGTCTCCTTGGAGAACGAGAGGGGCGGATCGGGCGCATCAGGCTGCCCCCGGCACCCCAAGGTGTCAGGTGTCAGGTGTCAGGTGTCAGGTGTCAGGCGTCAGGCGTCAGGCGTCAGGCGTCAGGCGTCAGGCATGGGGCATCGAACGTCGGGCAGCGGACATCCGTGATCCGACATCGCATGGACCTCATCACGCATCCGGCAGGACTGCGATCGCATTGATCTCGATGAGGTAGTCAGGTGACACCAGCTTGGTCACCTCCACCATGGTTGAGGCGGGTAACGGCGGCTTGAAATACTCGGCTCGCACCTTGTGAATGGTGTCGAAGTGCTCGACATTGCGCACGTAGACATCCACGCGGCAGACATCATCGAGCGTACCGCCGGCAGCCTCGACCGCGGCCTTGATGTTGTCGCAGACCTGACGGGTCTGTGCCTCGATGTCGCCGAGACCGGCAATCGTGCCGTCCGGGCGGCGCGCCGTCATGCCCGAGATGAAGACGAGCTTGCCGCGCGCTTCGATCATGGTGGCTTGCGAAAAAACCCCGCTGGGCTGGCGCAGACGGTCAGTGCTGACCTGCTTCTTGGCCATCATGGCCTCCTTGCTTGGTGACGTGTTTCGTAAGGTGTTTCATGGGGTGTTTCGTAACCTGATTTCGCGGCGTGAATCGTGACCTGATTCATGCGCCCCCGGCAAGCCTTGCGGCCGCATCCGCGATGCCAGCCAGACGGGCACACGCCACCAGCTTGTCGAGCACATCGGGTGCCAGCGTACAGGCGCCTGCCGACTTCGTGGCGTTGAGCCGCTCGAGATCGCCCGGCGCGAGCACCCGCTCGACGCCTGCCGCCGGGCGCGCCGCGCGGATGTCCTGCGCGAACGCCGCAGCACGCTCGGCAAACTGCGCATCGACACCGAAAGCGGCCGGGTTGATGGCCAGAAAGAAATGGGCGCAGCGATAAGGATCGGCTGGATCACCGTACAGCGGATTCACTTCGGACCCGATCGCTCCACCGGAGAGGCCCCCGCAGAGCAAATCGATCATCACGGCGAGGCCAAACCCCTTGGGGCCGGCAGCGGGCAGCAGCATGCCCTTGATCGCCGTCAGCGGATCGGTCGTGGGATTGCCGTCGGCATCGGCCGCCCAGCCCTCGGGAATGGCGCGCCCCGCCGATTCGGCCAACCGGATGCGGCCCATGGCCGTCGCCGAGAGCGCGAGATCGACCACGAGGGGCGTCCCCTTGGCCGCAGGCACCGCGATGGCGATGGGGTTGTTGCCGACGCGGCGCTCGGCTGCCCCAGGCGGTGGCATCAGCGGGCGGGTGTTGGAGAGCACCATGCCGATGAGGCCGGCGTCGGCCAGTTGACGAGCCCAGTAACCGGCCATGCCGAAATGAAATCCGTTGCGCACCGAGACGGCTGCCACGCCCTGCCGGCCTGCGCGCTCGATGAGCAGCGCGACCGCCTGCGCCGAGGTGAGTTGCCCCAGGGCGTTGCCGGCATCGATCGTCACCGCGGCACCGCTGTCATGCACGATGGTGCCGACCGATGCGGGCGAGACCGAGCCTGCTCGCAGGCGATCGACATACATCGGCAGGAGCATCACGCCGTGCGAGGCTACGCCCTCGAGGTCGGCGGCCACCAGGGCGTCGGCCGCGAGTCGGGCCGACGATTCGGCCACGCCCAGACGCACGAAGACATCGGCAACCAGTACAGCGAGTTGTCGCGCATCGATGCGTGCGAGATGACCCGCTGCAGGCGTTGGCGTTGTCATCACGATAGTCGCGCGGTCAGTGCGCGTCGCGCTCGTCGGTATAGAAGTCGGGCTTCTGCGGGTAGTGGGGGCCGTCATACATCTCGATCACGACCGTGTCTTCGTGAGCGATGGCAGGCCCGTGAACATTGCCCTTCGGATTGCAGTAGAACGAGCCGGCGGTGAGCACCACCTGGGTCGACGTGTACTCGTAGCGCCCCGACAGGCAGATCATGAACTGGTTGGCGGCGTGCAGATGCGGCGCGGGAATGCCACAGCCTTTCTCGAACTTGATGAGGGCGATCGAAGCACCGGTTTCCTCATTGCGCCAGAGCATCTTCTCGTGAACGCCCTTGAGCGACTTGGCACGCCAGGGCATCGAATCGCTCTGGATCAGGATTTCCTGCAGGTTGGGGGCATTGGCGGGCATGTTCATGAGCCGGCTTCCTTCAGTGGCGTGTGGTGGGAGGCAGGAGCGGCGCGAGCAGCCGCTCCACGAGAACAACGGCAAGGTAGGACACGATGCCGAGAATGGCCAGTGCAAAGAGCGACGCGAAGGCGAGCGGCGTATTGATCTGCGACGTGGCCGAGAGCAGGAGATAACCCAGTCCCTCGCTCGAACCGACGAATTCGCCGATCACCGCACCGATCACCGCGAGTGTCACGGCCACCTTGGATCCGGTCATGATGAAAGGCAGCGCAGCCGGAAACTGCACCTTCCAGAAGATCTGCCAGGGCGAGGCCCGCAGGCTGCGCGCCAGTTCGAGCAACTCGCGAGGGGTCGACTGCAAGCCGGCCGCGGTATCGACCACGACGGGAAAGAAGGCAACGAGCCAGGCAATCGCGAGCTTCGATTCGATGCCGATGCCGAGCCACACGAGGAGGATGGGGGCCAGGGCCACCTTGGGCACCGACTGCAGCGCGATCAGCAGGGGATAGAAAGTGAGGTTGAGCACCCGCGAGTTGGCCACGGCGACAGCGAGCGGAATGCCCAGTACGAGTGCAAGCAGGAAACCATAGATCGTTTCCTTCAGCGTCACCCAGCCTTCGGAAAGCAGCAGATCCCAGCGCTTGATCGCTGCCTCGAGGACGAGCGAGGGACGGGGCAGCACCGAGACCTGGATATCGAGACCCACGCAGGCGACATGCCAGAGCGCCACCACCACGATGAGACCGAGGGGCGGCAAGGCAAGGCGCTGCCAGTCGACACGGGAAAGATCGAACATCGCGCTACGCTCAGTGGCCATGGGTCCCACCCTGAAGCGCACCGTGCACTCCACCATGCGGTCCATCGTCCGATGCGCCATGCGCCACCGGCGGCGGCACATCCTTGATCACCCCGAGGGCACGACTGGCGCGCTGATCGAGTTCGGAGAAGCGCGCGGTGTAGCGCGTGGCCGCCGAGCGCGGATAGGGCAGGTCGACCGTGATGTCCTCGACGATCCGCCCGGGTCGCCGGCTGAACACCAGCACCCGGTCAGACAGATAGACCGCCTCGGCAATCGAGTGGGTGACAAAGACGACCGTCGCGCGGGTCCGGACACGGATGTCGAGCAGAAGATCGTTCATTTCCATGCGGGTGAGCTCGTCGAGCGCCCCGAACGGCTCATCCATGAGGATGAGAGTCGGCTGATGCACCAGCGCACGACACAGCGACACCCGCTGCTGCATGCCGCCCGAGAGCTGATGCGGACGCGAGGCGTGAAAATCACCCAGGCCGACGATCTCGAGCAGGTCGTGTGCTCGCTTGCGACCGGCGGCATCGAGCCGCCCGATGATCTCGAGCGGAAAGAGCACGTTGTCGATGACGCTGCGCCAGGGCATGAGATTGGGCGTCTGGAACACGAAGCCGAAATCGGCATGCGGCTCGACCACTTCCTCACCGCGTATCCGTACCGACCCGGCACTCTTGGGCATGAGCCCGGCAATGATGCGCAGAAGCGTGGTCTTGCCGCACCCGCTCGGACCCAGAAGCGATACCAGTTCACCTTCACCAAAAGTGCATGAAATGCTCTCGATGGCAACCAGCGGCTCGCGCGCACCGCGACCGAGCTCGCTGCGCTCGAACACCTTGCGCACGTCATCGAGGACGCCAAAGGGCTTCATGACGGATCGGGGGTACAGGAGGTGATCATGGGGTCAGTGGAAAAGAGGCAGCAGCGCGCAGGACAGGCAGACGGTTTGACAGACGAAAGCGGCAGGCAGGTGCAACACCATATCAAGAGGCTCGCCCTTGCAGCACGCCCGTGGCGCCTGGCGGACATTGTTTCAATCAACAATATCATGTGATACTTCACGCATCAACCGTCGATTCCGGAGACCTCGATGAACCCGTTCAGCCGCCTGACCCGCAAGACCCTGATGGCCCTCATCGGTACGCTCGCAGCGCTGGCCGGTGCCGGGAGTCCGATCACCGCGCTGGGGCAGGAACGCGATGTAAAGTTCATCCTGGACTTCATCGCACTGGGCCGGCATGCGCCCTGGTACGTGGCCCTGGCCAAGGGCTACTACAAGGAGGAGAAGCTCAACGTCACCATCGTCCCGTCCAAGGGCACGGCCGATGCCATTCGCGGTGTCGAAACCGGCGTTGCCGAACTCGGGTTCATCGATGTACCGAGTCTCGTCGCCAGTGGCAGCGCCGGCGGTGGCAACCTGCGCATCGTGGCCGTGAGCTACGAGAAGGCACCCTACTGCGTGTTCACGCTGAACCCGGGTGCCAACGTCACCAGCCCGAAAGACATGGTCGGCCTCGAGTTCGGTTCGAGCACCGCCTCGTTCGTGCCGAAGATCCACCAGGCCTTCATGCGCATGAACGGCCTGGACCCCTCCACGCTGAAGGTCGTCAACATCGACGCGGCAGCGCGCGTCCCGATGCTTGCGGCGCGTCGGGTACAGTCGATCGACCAGTTCATCATGAGCGAACCGTCGATCCGTCGTGCCGTGAAGGATGCCCAGCCCCAGTGCATGCTGCTCGGGGACCACGGCCTGGACATCTACGGCAACTCGATCGGCGTACGCGAGGACTTCCTGCAGAAGAATCCCGAGGTGGTCCGCGGCTTCGTGCGTGCCTCGATGCGGGGCTGGAAGGACGCGCTCGCGAATCCCGAGGAGGCCGCACGCCTGCAGATCAACTACGTGAAGGCACTCGACCCGCAGATCATCGTCGAGGAACTCGCGATCCTGAAGCGACTGGTGGTCGTGCCCGATACCGAGAAGAATGGCCTGGGGTGGATGACCCGCGAGAAGATGAAGCGCACCGTCGATTTCATCAATGCCAACATCGAGGTCGAGGGCAAGCGGCTGACGGTCGAGGACATCTATCGCGAGGGCTATCTGCCGCGCGATCCGATCAAGCCCTGATCCGTCCATGCCATCGGGTGTGAACAGCAGGCGACCGGTCGCCATCATCGGGGCCGGGCCGATCGGCCTCACCGCCGCTCTGGGCCTCGCGCATCACGGCATCCCGTTCGTGATCTACGAGGATGACGATCGGCTCTCGCTCGACACCAAGGCCGGCACCACGCTCTCGCGCACGCTGGAAGTCTGGCGTCGGTTCGGGGTTGCTGACGAGATCTTGCAGGTGGCACTGCGCGCCGATGAAATCGGCGAGGTCGACCGCGCCACCAGTCGCCCGCCCTTCCCCGTGCGCTTGCATGAACTCGGGGCCGAGACCCGCTACCCCTTCGTGGTCAACCTGCCCCAGCACCACATGGAGCCGGTACTCGCTGCGGCGGTCAATCGCGTTGCACCCGACAGTTTCCGACTGCAGCACCGACTGGTGAACCTCACCCAGAACGAGGCAGGTGCAACTCTCACGTTCGATACACCGCAGGGGCAGATCACGGTCGAGGCCGACCATGTGCTGGGCTGCGATGGCGGACAGAGCACGGTGCGTCACCTGCTGGGATTCACGGCCGACGGAACGTCGTTCCCGGAGCGCTACGCGCTCATCGATCTCGTCATCGACCTCGATGTGACAAACCCGCGCGATTTTCCGTATCTCGCCTATTTTTCAGACGCCACGGAATGGATGATTCTGGTGCGCCAGCCCCACTGCTGGCGATTCCTCTTTCCGGCGCCGGAAGCCGAGGGCGACCCGACCGACGAGATGCTGCGCGACAAGGCACTCGCATTCATCGGGGGCGTCGTGGCGAGCGACGCCACCATCATCAACAAGGTGCTCTACCGGACGCATCACCGCACGGCGAATCGCTGGCGTGACCGCGGCGTTTTTCTGATGGGCGATGCAGCGCACCTCATCACCCCGATGTGGGCCCTGGGTCTGAATACCGGGGTCCTCGACGCTTCCAACCTGCCCTGGCGCCTGGCCTGGGTGCTGCGCGGCTGGGCCGATGACAGGCTTCTGGATGGCTATGAAGCCGAGCAGAGGCCGATTGCGGCCAACGGGACGGGCCAGATGTCGCAGGCGGCACGCGCCTACATGGCCAAGCGTGCCGAGGGCGTACAGGCCATGACCGTCAACAACTGGAGCAACGCCTGCACCCGGGCGATGCTCGGCGTCTGCCTCGATGTGAGCGGGGGCGGTGGCGGCTCGATGGTGAAGTCGGAGACCGAGCCGGCGCTCGTGGTGGGCGATCGCATGCCCGACATGCTGGTTCACACGCCAGAAGGACGTGAAATCCGGCTGCACGATCTGTGTGACGACCACTTCGTGGCCCTCTGGTTCACCGATGCCCGGCGCCGTCCGCCGGTACCCCCCCATCGGTCACCGGCCCTCGTGCACTATGTGGTCTCGCGCTGGGACGCCCCCACCGATGGCGGCCTGCGCGATCGCGCGCTGCTCGATGCGGGTGACCGCCTGAAGAACCGCATCAAGGTAGCGGCTGACACGCTGGTGCTCGTGCGACCGGACGAGCATGTCGCGGCCATCGTGCCGATGGGCCCTGGCGTTGCCGAGGCCCTCTATCGCAACATCACCGGACGTCCGGTGCCGGAGGCCGCATGAGTCTTGCCGTCAACTACGACTTTTCCGACAGCGTCGTCCTTGTGACCGGCGGTGCGTCAGGGATGGGCGCGGCCACGGCGCACGCCTGCGCGCGTCTGGGCGCGCAGGTAGTTGCGCTCGATGTGGATGTCGCCGCCATCGAGCGCATCGGTGCCACACCGGGCATCGACGCGCGCCTGGTCGACGTTTCGGACAGTGCCGCCGTCAACGCCTGCATCGACGATGTCCTTGGCCGCTACGGCAAGATCGATGGTGCGGTACTGGGTGCAGCCATCCAGCAGCGCACGCCCATCGCCGACCTCGGCGATGCCGAGTGGCGTCGCCATCTCGCGGTGAACCTCGATGGCGTCTTCCACTGCATCCGCGCCATCGGTCCGGCGATGTGCAAGGCACGCAGCGGATCGATCCTCACGTTCACCTCAGGCCTGGTCAACATGGGCTGGAATGGTGCCGCCGCTTACGCCGCGTCGAAGGGCGCTCTGGTCGGGCTCACCAAGTGCGCTGCGGTTGAGTTCAAGCCCTTTGGCGTACGGGCCAATCTGATTTCACCCGGACTGGTCACGACACCGGTCTGGCTCAATGTGGCTGGTGAGGGCGAGCGCGAGATGTATGCCGACTCGATCGGCATCTCGGAACCGGAGGCGGTGGTCCCCACCATCCTGCATCTCATATCCGATGCCTCGCGAGAGATGACCGGTGCCATCATCGAGCGTCGACTGGTGCCCGCGCATTGAGCACGCTGTCGAGGGAAAACGCAGGCCTCTCCGAGGGCCCTCGCGACGGCCATCGCGAGAGGCGCGTGCCGGCGCGACACAAGTCAGGCGGCGCTCGATTGCAGAGTGCCGGCGCCTCATTGGCCGATCAGGCCTACGAAGCGATCAAGTCACGCATCCTCACCGCGCGACTGCGCCCCGGGCAGTTCCTGACCGAGGCCGAGTTGTGTGAGTCACTGCGAAGCGGACGCACACCCGTGCACCAGGCAGTGCATCGACTCTCGCGTGAAGGCTGGATCGAGATCCGTCCGCGCAAGGGCCTCGTCATCCGCAACGACTCGAGTGCTGCCATCGCCCAGGTCATCGAAGCACGCGGCGCGGTGGAGCCCGCGGTCGCGGCATTCGCAGCGCGGCGCATCGATGAGGCGACGCTCGAGCAATTGCACGCCCTGCTCGAGGAGTCGGCCCGCAACACCGATCAGCGACAGCGCAAGCGCTTCATGCAGATCGATGCAGCGTTCCATGATCTGATCGCGACAGCGGCCGACAACCCGCCACTGGCCGAAGCGATCCGGCAACTGCATCAGCGCTCGCTGCTCGTCTGGCAGATACCGGGCTATGCCGAAGATGATCTGGATCTCACCCAGGCCGAGCACCGGATCATTCTCGAGGCCATCGCGGCGCGCGACGCCAGTGGGGCCGCGCGTGCGATGAAGGCACATCTTGAATCGCTGCGAAAGCGGTTGCTGAAGAGCGGGCGCCTGTGATGACGAAACGGGTGAACACGGACTGGCGAGCAGCGGTCGTCATGGCGATGCTGATGCTCGTCATCAGCCAGGCCGCTCCTGCACAGTCCTTTGCCACGCATCCGATGCGCCTTCTGCTGACAAACCCGCCGGGGGGTACGGTCGATACCCTCGCACGCGTGCTCGCCGACGGGTTGTCGCACGCCTTCGGCCAGCCCGTGGTGATCGAGAATCGACCGGGCGCCAATGGGGGGCTTGCGGCCGAAGCCATGGCCGCCACGGCACCGGATGGCCACACACTCCTGCTCGGCCCGCCCGGCCCCATTGCGATCAATCGACTGCTCTATCAGAAGATGAGTTACGACCCGCGCACGGCCTTTGCACCCGTGTCGCTGGTGGCAGTGGCACCCCTGGTTCTGGTCGTCAATCCGGGGCTGCCCGCACAGAGCTTGCGCGAACTGATCGACCTCGCCCGCGCGCGGCCAGGGGCTATCAGCTACGCCTCGCAAGGCGGTGGGTCGAGTGGCCATCTGGCCATGGAGATGCTGGCATCCGCGGTGCGCATCGAACTGACACACGTTCCCTACAAGGGCAGTGCGCCGGCCCTTACCGACCTGATCGCAGGTCATGTGCAGGTCATGTTCGACAACACCACCTCGAGCCTGCCACATGTTCGGCGCGGCAGCCTGCGTGCGCTGGCCGTTGCCGAGCGCACCCGCATCAAGGCGGCTCCCGAGATTCCGACCATCGCCGAATCGGGCGTTGCCGACTTCGAGGCGACCCCGTGGTTTGGCCTCGTGGCGCGCACCGGTACCCCACAGGCCGTCATCGATCAGATTGCGGCCGAGGTCAGTCGAATCCTGGCTCGCCCCGACGTGGAAGCACGATTCACGGCGCTGGGGGTCGACCTGCGCGGCCTGCCGGCTGCACCTTTCGCGGCCTACATCGCATCAGAGACGGCGAAGTGGGAGCGCATCATCAAGGCCGCATCGATCCGGCTCGATTGATCAAGTCGGCCGAGCCTGCATCGGTGGATCGCGCAGGTCGGTGAGTGGCCGCGGACCGTGCTGCCCCGCGGCAGTGGCCCTGCATGCCCCTGTCGGTGCACGCAGGCAAAAGACCTCCCGCGCACGCTGCGGTAGCATCGTCAGGCAGCCACGCCCCGATGCACCCGGTATCTGCCGACGTGCCGCCCCGACCGCCCCTTCTGGAGATCACTGATGCCCCACTTTTACCCCCTCGCACACCGCACGCTCGCGCGAGTTCGCCAGGGCGCCACATCCGCAGCCCTGCTGCTCGCGCTCGCACCAGTCGCCACGCTGGCCGCCGATGCCAGCGCCATCCTCGCCGCCATCAAGGGCGCGCAGGTCATCGATCTGTCGCACATGTGGGAAGGCGACTCACCGATCGCCTCGGTGAACCCGCCCTATGCCTTCAAGCTCGACGCAACCCACGCGAAGACGCGCGGCATGTTCCAGGACGGCGGGCAACTGTCGTTTGCCTCCGAGAAGATGGAATTCAGCGGCCAGCATGGCGCACCTACCATCGACGCGCTCGGCCACATCGCGCGCGACGGCAAGCTCTTCGGTGGTGTCGATGCAGCAGCCACCACGACGAATGATGCCGGCATCGGCGCCAGCGGCACTGGCAGCCATCTGGGCATCGACAGCTATCCGGTCAGCCGACTGGTGAACCGTGGTGTCATGCTTGACGTGGCATCGCTGGTCAACGGCAATCTGAATCCGTTGCCTGACACCTTCGAAATCACCAGCAAGCACCTCCAGGCGGCGGCAGCCCGCCAGAAGGTCAGGATCCAGAAGGGCGACACCGTCTTCGTGCGCACGGGCTGGGGCCAGTACTTCAAGGGTGACCCCAAGCGCTATATCGGTGACAACTCGCCCGGTCTGGGCGTCGATGGCGCCGCCTGGCTGGTCAAATCGGGCGCAAGCGTCCTTGGCAACGACACCGCCACCTTCGAACAGCGCCCGCCCATCGTGAAGGAGCCCAAGTTCGAGGTATTCCCGGTGCACATGCAGGTCATCGCCGATGCAGGTGTCTACATCATCGAGAACCTCGACCTCGAAGGCCTCGCCAAGGCAAAGGCCTACGAGTTTGCGGTGGTCGTGCCGCCGCTCAAGGTCAAGGGCGGCACCGGCTCGCCATTGCGTGCCTTTGCGCTCATCGCGAAGTAGGCTGGAAGGCGTCCGCCCTGGCCTCCCACGGGCGATAACGCTCACGCGCGCTTTCCTTCACGACCAGCGGGTTCAGACAGCCCAGCGGCTTGAGGAAGGCGCGCTCCGCGGCTTCATCGCGGGTCTCGATCCACCAGGCGCGGGGCGCGCCCTGCTTGCCATCGTTCCAGCGATAACCGCGTGCCGAGGCGAAGTCCTTGTGCTCGATCGGCAGACCCACCGCATGCACCCGCCAGGTCGACGTGCGTGCCGATGCAAGAAGCATCGCCAGGAGGGTCTGCTCAGCATCAGGCGACTGGCGCGCGAGAAGTTCGATCAGCAGATCGACATCGGCCCGCGCCCGATGGCCCTCATGAAAGAGCCCGAAGCGAAACCCCAGATAGTCGAGCTTGGCGCTGGCGATACCCCAGCGCGACCAGGGCAACTCCTGAAACGAACAGGCGAAGTGGCGATCGGCAAAGGCGGGATAGCGTGCTTCAAGAAAGGCCCGGTCGAAGCGGGCATTATGGCAAATGACCAGCGGCACACCATCCATCGCCCGGGCGATACCGGCTTCATCGATGTGCTGACCCTTCACCATCTCGTCGGTGATGCCGGTGAGCTGCGTGATCTCGGGCGGAATCGGCATCTCGGGATCTTCGAGGCTCTCGTAGCGATCGACAACGCGGTAGAGGCGGCCGCTCTCGCGCCCGTACTCGCAGGTGGCGATGGCCAGATCGATGATGCGATCACCCAGATCGGGCTTGAATCCGGTCGTTTCCGTATCGACGACAGCGAGACGACCA
The DNA here is from genome assembly GCA_947455195.1 of Pseudomonadota bacterium. Lineage (GTDB taxonomy): Bacteria > Pseudomonadota > Gammaproteobacteria > Burkholderiales > SG8-39 > CAIXPL01. The sequence goes on from CANGMI010000006.1 coordinate 31,751, forward strand.
CACGGCTCGTTGCTCGTATTCTCGGCGAAGACATGCCGATCGGTCACGGCGACGCGGCGCGACACCCGGTAGTCGGGGTGCTCCTCGAGCACGCGGGTGGCGGTAGTGAGGTCCATGTCGGTCATCAGGGTCTCGAACTCGTGGTGGCAGACGTGGCAGCGATGGGCGACACATCGTCTGCAGGCTGGGGATCTTCGTCCGACCGGACAACCCGGACTCGCTGGCGCCGTGTATCGCCACCTGGCGCCTGAAGCCCGGATGATAGGGCCTTGCAGGACACCTTGGCGCCGATTCGTCAGAACCAGACTCGGCGCCCGGCTGCAATCCAGTGGCATAAACTTCGGGCATGAGACAAGACACCCTCGGCACTGCCAGATTGATCGTGCTCTCGCTTGCACTGTTTGCGGCAGCGGCATATGCAAGCCCCTGGCTGGTCGGCATCCGGCTGAGTGGCCATCACGACAAGGTGGTTCAACGGCTCCAGACCATCGCCGCGAATGTGAGCTACGCCATCGAGTTGCAGCAGATGATTGCAAGCGAAGCAGACGCGGGGCGGCGCGAGGAACTCGAGCGCGAACTCAATCGACTGGACGTACCGGAGAGCATGCCGCGATGAAAAGGATGATCCGGGAACGGACGCTGGGAAATCGGTTCGAAGGCTGGCGTTCATCCACCATGCGGCTGTTGGTCGCCCTCTGGGTCACCCTGCTGCCTGCGCTGGTCGAAGCGCAGACCTTTCCGACTCGGGCCGTTCGGCTTGTCGTACCCTTTGCAGCGGGTGGTTCGGTCGACATCCTCGCGCGCATGCTTGCGCCGCGCATGGGCGAGGCGCTGGGTGTACCGGTCATCGTCGATAACCGCGCCGGAGGTGGTGCGGCCATCGGTGCCGAGCTGGTCGCGAAATCGTCACCTGATGGCCACACGCTGCTCCTCACGCCCAACGCCCTGGCGATCATGCCCTCGCTCTATCGATCGATCACGTTCGACCCGGTGCGTGACCTCAGTCCCGTCAGCCTGCTCGTATCGACCGATCTGGTGCTGGTCGCAAGCAGCCGCCTGCAGGCGCGCAACCTGGCCGAGATGGTGGCACTTGCCCGTGCCCGGCCCGGATCGCTCAACTACGGATCGACGGGCGTTGCCAACCCGCTGCATCTGGTGATGGAGATGCTCAAGACCGCTGCAGCCATCGACATCGTGCCCATTCCCTACAAGGGCGATGCGCCGCTCAATTCGGCCTTGCTGGCCGGCGAAGTCGATCTGGCCGTGCTGCCGATCGGTGCGGCACAAACCGGTATCCGTGCACGCTGGCTGCGTCCCCTTGCACTGACCGGCGCCGCCCGATCGAGCACCCTGCCCGATGTGGCAACGCTTGCCGAGCAGGGTTACCCGGGCTTTGAAACCGGCAGCTGGCAAGGCCTCTTCGTTGCAGCTGGCACCTCGACCGAGGTCATCGCACGACTGCAACGGGCAGCCCTTGCGGCACTGGAGCCGGCCGATGCGCGCGAACGACTGCGCAGCCTTGGACAGACCCTGGTGGGAAGCTCGGGTGAGGCTTTCGCCACGCGCTTCAAGGCCGATGTAGCGCGATTTGCAGCGATCGTGCAGCAGGCTGGCATCGTGGCGCCCGACTGATGAGTCGCGCGCGCTGGAGAGGATCGGTGGCGGGGGACGGGCACTCGATGGGGTACATTTCCGAGGACGCGCGCAACAGCACTCGACGAACCGATCGAGCCCCGTGCCGCTGCAGCAGGCACACGGCTTGCCGCCTCTTGAGGAGAGCATCGATGCGGACACGTGCGCTGGCAGGGTTGATATGGGCGCTCGCGCTCCTTGCGCCGCTGGCTCAGGCCCAGGACGTGTGGCCCACACGACCGGTGCGCATCATCGTGCCTTACGGGGCCGGTGGGTCGCTCGACCTCACCGTGCGCCTGGTGGCGCAGCGTCTGGCCGAGCAATGGCATCAGCCGGTGCTGGTCGAGAACCGGCCTGGCGCCAATGCCATCATCGGTACCGAGCTCGTGATCAAGGCTGCACCGGATGGCCACACCCTGGGTGGCGGCGCCTCGCCCATCCACACCGCCAACCGGCTGCTGATCGCCAACCTGTCCTATGACCCAGACCGCGACCTCACGCCCATCATCCTGCTGGCGCGCAATCCGCTCTTTCTGGTCGTTCACCCGTCAGTGCCGGCGAACACGATCGCCGAACTCGTCAACTACTCGAAGGCCAATCCGACCGCGCTTTCGTATGGCACGGTCGGGCCCGGCTCCCCGCAGCATGTGGCCTTCGAACAATTGAAGGCACGCTCGGGGATGTTGGCCCTGCACGTACCCTACAAGGCAGCCTCCGCGGCGATGCAGGATCTCATCGGTGGTCAGATCCAGGCCGTGATCGACACCACCGCCATGCAGCAGGTGCGATCCGGCAAGCTCAAGGCCATTGCGGTCGCATCCGATGAGCGGTTTGCCGGGGAGCCCGCGCTACCTTCATTTGCCGAACAGGGATACGCGGGCTTCGAATTCTCGGGCTGGTTCAGCCTCTTCGGTCCGCGCGGACTGCCCCGGCCGCTCGTCGAGCGCATCAACGCCGACGTCAACCGGGTGCTCGCCCTGCCTGCCATCAGGACCCGCCTGCTCGAAGTCTTCACCGTGCCCGTGGGCGGCACGAGCGAAGCCTTTGAGGCCTTCATCCAGAGCCAGACGAAGATGCTCGCTGCCGCCTACCGGGCAGCGGGTATCCGGCCCGAATAAACGGCATCGGCTGATACCCGGCACCCGGTCGACTCGACCTACTTCACCCAATCATAGAGTGGTCGATCACGGTCGATGACATAGACTGAGAAGGCCTTCAGGGAAGTATCACCCACCACCTTGAAACCTCCGTGGACGACATCGGGCATGTTCGACAGCAATGAACCAGTGGCAAACATGACCGGCGCCTTGCCGGGCTGCTGCACCATCGCGCCCTGGATGATGTAGCCCGACTCGATTCCCGGATGGGAGTGGCGATCAAGACCATCGCCGGGCTTGAATTCGTTCATCTCGACGACGATCTGTTTGCCCGGCGCACCGGGAACGTCCATGCGCTTCACCTCGTGGCGTCCGGGCGGGTCCTGCGACGGGGTCTGCGCCCACACCGCACCGCACAAAGCAAGCGCACACAAACCTACCGCTGGGCGCCATGCGCCCGTGACTGAATGCATCGGTCTCCTCCTTGTCTTATCGATTCGACACTGCGGTCGACTGGCCCGGCAAAGGACAGTTCGCCACCGCGATCCGCCTTTTGTTCACCATAGCATGAAGGGCACGGTCGACCTCTCCCGGCCTGCTGCAACGTCAGCCCACCACCACCCAACAACCCGCCGTTGCGGCATCATGCACGCGCACCCATCTTGACCCACCCGCGCGAGCACAATCGACAGGACGCACCCCATGGCACATCCCCCTCTCACCTCACTCAATGGCCGTGTGGCAGTCGTCACCGGGGGCAGCAGCGGCATCGGCGCAGCCAGCGCACGCATGCTCGCCGAAGCCGGTGCCACCGTGGTCGTGACTTACAACCGCGGTGAAGAGCGCGCCCGTGCCCTGGTTGCCGCACTGCCCGGCAGCGGTCACCTGGCAGCACACATGGTGCTCGAGGACACGGCGAGCATACGAGCGATGGCCGCCGACCTGCAGGGACGTTTCGGACGCGTCGACGTTCTGGTGAACAGCGCCGGCTTCACTCGCCCGATTCCCCATCACGACCTCGAAACGATGGATGAGGACCTGTTCGCAAAGATCCTGCTGGCCAACGTGCACGGACCGTTCTCGGTCATTCGCTCGCTCATGCCGCTGATGCAGGCCTCGGGTGACGCGGTCGTGATCAGCGTGTCGTCGATCTCGGGCACCTCGGGCTCAGGCAGCAACATGGCCTACTGCGCGGCCAAGGCAGCGCTCGACACGATGACACTCTCGATGGCGCGCGCCTTCGGCCCCAAGGTACGGTTCCTGTGCGTGGCACCGGGCGCGGTCGCGACCGACTTCGTGGCCGGACGCGGGCGTCCCGAACTCGAGAAGGCAGCGCAGGCCACGCCGCTCAAGCGCGTGGTGGAACCCGAAGACGTTGCCGCTGCCGTGCTGGCCTGCGCCACCCATCTGCGCGCAGCCACCGGCACGACGATCGTGGTCGACGGCGGGCGGCATCTGTAGCGTTGCATCCGGCAGCGCGGGGCACGGCCGATGAGCGAGCAACTCGACCTCTTCGCACCCGAGAGCAATCTCGAGGTCAAGTTGCAATCGGACCTCATCGAAGCGATCAGGCAACGCGACCCGATCGCCATCGGCGAGGCCCGTGCCATCCTCTCCGCAGGCTTTCCCGAGGACCCTCTGCTGCCCGCAGCCTCGGTCTTGCAGGCTGCCCTGACGACCACGGTCTCGGGTGACACGCATGAAGCGGCCGCAGCGCAGATTGACCATCTGGAATCGGTCGTCGTACCGGCCGCTCGTGCAGCACTGGGTACCACTGCCAGCACCTGGCTTGCACCCTTGTGGCAGGCGCAGGCACGGCACTGGGCCCATCTTGGCTTTGTCCCGGCGTGGCCCACCGCGCACAGTGCGCCGCTCTGGCTGCAGGCGCACCAGTGGGCGACCGCGCGTCAATCGATCACGACGATGTCACCCGACTGGCGAGAGAACCCCATAGCCCTGGGGTGGATGGCACGGGCTCTGCAGGGTGAAGCCGGCACCGATTCGCAGGACCTGTGGGTCTGCCTCATCGAACTGGCCTGGCGCGATGCGCAGGGCTTCTCTGAGACCGCACGCCGCATCGACCTGCCAGCCCTGCAGCGTCTCCTGAAACCGTTCGAGGCGAACTTTCTGTCGGCCCAGACCAGCCACGCATGGTTTCCGGCCTGGCTCGTGCAGGCGCATCCGGCCGCAACCACGCGCCTGATTGAACGCAGCCGGCCTTGCGGCGGCACGCCGGCCGAGGCCGCCGCGCGCCTCATCGTACGGATTCTTGATGTCGAGAGGCGAGCCGATCAGGCCCTGCTCGCGCGATTGCGTGCCGAGCTGCGCGAATGCCACGCCGACCTCTTCGAACTTCACATGCGATCCCGTACGGCCCTGCCGGCGCGGTACCTCAGGGGCTAGCAAGCAGACGGCCGAACCCGGTCACCGGCGTCGTGACCCCGATGGTGCGAAGGGCATTCCACATCATCGCCGCCGCACTGGAGAGGGCCGGCTTTCCGAGCTCGCGCTCGAGCCGCTCGAGAACATCGATGGTGGGCAGTCCCACGCCACTCAGAAACACCGCCTGCGCCTCGGGCCTGTCGACGCTGCAGCCCAGTGCGTGAGCACGCTCGGGCGTTTCGTCATAGATGTTGCTCACACCCTCGAGGTTGGCCGCATGCACGACGACCAGCCCGTGCGCTTCCAGATGCGCCTTGCTGCGCAAGGTTTCGGTGCGGGAATAGGGCGCCCCGAGCGCCACGCGCTGGACACCGAGATGGCGGAGCGCACGCACGACGCTGCCGAATGCGGTGATGAAGGGCACGCCTGTCGTGCGCTCCATGCGCGCCACGAGGGCAGCTTCACCCTCACGGCCCAGGGTGTAGCTGGTGGCGGTGTGCCCGAGCACGATGACATCGGGCTTCACCATCGCGAGCAACGCCACGTTGTCGTCAAGGTGCGCGATCTGCGTGCGGTTGCGCTCTTCCTGCCCGTCGAGCGAGCCGGTGACACCGTGCGCCACCATGCGTGTGAAGTGGACCGTAACGCCCGGCGGTACAAGCCGTATCACCTCGGGTTCGGTGGTCGGGTTGCCCGGCGGCACCAGTACGCCTATCCTCATTGTTCGCTTCATGACACCGGCCTCCCCTGGGTTCTACGATGACGCGCACACGCACCGTCTGGCCATCACTGGCACTGCTTTGCACGACACTGTGCACGCTCTTCCTGGCGGAGGCGAGCCTGGCACAGCCCTGGCCAAACCGCACGATCCACATCATCGTCGGATTCGTGCCCGGCGGCGGTACCGACGTGACCGCGCGCCTTGTCGCACCACGGCTCGCCGAACAGCTGAAAGTACCCGTCGTGGTCGACAACAAGCCGGGAGCCGAAGCACGCATTGCCACCGAGATGGTGGCGCGGGCCGCTCCCGATGGCTACACCCTGCTGGCGGGCGCAGGGGGCCAGATGGTCTTCAATCCGGGGCTCTTCGCACCGCTACCCTACGATCATGCTCGTGCGTTTGCCCCCATCACGCTCTTCAATGCCGACCCGCTGGTCTTTGCCGTGCATCCCTCGGTGCCGGCCACGAGCATCGCCGAACTCATTGCGCTGGCGCGGGCACGCCCGGGGCAACTCTTTCACGCCTCGGGTGCCTCGGCCTTTCATGTCGCCGAAGCACAGTTCAATCGCCAGGCTGGCGTGCAGATCACCCACGTGCCCTACAAGGGCGCAGCACCCGCAGTAACCGCTGCGGTGTCGGGCGAGGCCTCGCTCATCGTGATGTCGATACCACCCCTGCTCACCCAACTGCGTGCCGGCCGCCTGCGGCCCCTTGCAATCACCGGCTCGAAACGCAGCCGGCTCCTGCCCGACACGCCCACCATCGTCGAAACCGGCCTCGACTTCGAGGGCATCAGCTGGTCGGGCCTCTTCGCACCGGCTGGCACACCAGGCGCCGTGGTCGAGCGATTGCACGGCGCCCTGAAAGCAGTACTGGATGAGCCAGGCCTTCGTGAACGATTCGATGCGATGGGGCAGGACACGACCGGCATGGGCATGTCTCCAGCCGAGTTCGAGGTCTTCTTCGAGAAGGAACTCACCCGCTGGACACGGGTCATCACGGAGCTCGGGATTCGCGGCGAGTAGCACGCGCACCGCGCGCTCGGAACCCATTCCGCGCATTCGGATCAGGCCCCTGTCGGAACATACCGTCCGATCTCGGCGAGAAGATGCGCCCTGAAGGCAGAGGCGAGAGGTGACAGCTTCCGGCTTGCCGGATGCACGACATGCCAGGACGAGGCGAGCGGAAAGCCCTTGACATCGACAATGCTCACGCCGTGCTCCGTCTGCAGGCCGTGCAGGGCATGCCGGGAGACCAGGCCGACACCCAGTCCTCCGGCCACGGACTCCCTCAGCGCCTCATTGCTCCCCAGCTCCAGGCGGACGTCGGGTCGGAACTTCATCCTGCGAAAGAACTGATCACCCACCATGCGGGTGCCCGACCCTCTTTCCCGGAGAATGAACCGATGCCCGGCCAGTTCATCGAGGGGCAGCGCTCGGCGCTTCGTCAGGAGGTCTGAGGCGGGCGCTATCACCACGATGGGATTGGGCAGGAACACATCGGCCCGCAGGTCCATGTCGTCAGGTGGCATCGACATGACGTAGATGTCATCGAGGTTCTCGCGCAGGCGTTGCACCACCCCATCGCGATTGAGGATCTGCAGCGACAGATCGACCGCCGGATAGCGTTGGCAGAAACCTCCCACCAGACGGGGCATGAAGTACTTCGCGGTCGTGACCACCGCTACTTTCAGGGTGCCTCGCGACAGGCCCCTGAGGGCATCGACATTCTGCTCGAACGACTCCCAGGTCTGGGAGACCGAGCGCGCGACCGTTGCGAGCTCGCGCCCGACGTCAGTCAGAAAGACCTTCCTGCTGATCACTTCATACAGGGGCATCCCGACCACTCGGGTCAGTTCCTTCAACCGCATCGAGGCAGTTGGCTGCGTGACATGCACGGCTCGGGCTGCGGCGCTGACGCTGCCGGTCTCCGCCAGCGCCAGAAAAAGCTTCAGCTGACGGAAGGTGGCATTCATAGATTTTTTCTGATGTGTAATTCGTAAAAAATCAATTTTACATGACTTAAAAGTTCGTTCAGGATCGGGAAAAAGGAGCTTCCATGCAGAACCTGCTCGACCCGGCGATCCTCTTCTTTCTTGTCGGCGTCCTTGCCGGGCTGGTGAAGTCCAGCCTCGAGATTCCACCGGCAATATCCCGATTCCTGTCCCTGTACCTGCTCATGGCACTCGGACTCAAAGGGGGGTTCGCCCTTTCGCAATCGGGACTGACCGCGGACGTCGGCGTCAGCCTTGCCGCGGCAATGGGTCTGGCGATCAGCATCCCGCTGGCCGGATACTGGGTGCTTCGACACTTCGTATCAGGGTTCGATGCCGCTGCCGTGGCGGCAACCTATGGCTCGGTGAGTGCCGTGACGTTCGTGACCGCCGTCCAGTTTCTCGACCATCAGGGCATCGCTTATGGCGGACACATGGCCGCCGCGATGGCACTGATGGAGTCACCCGCAATCATCATTGCAGTGATCTTCGCCAGCCGACTGCGTCACGGGGCGGTTGCACCCACACAGCCACAACCCGACGAACAAGGCGCACCACACGCACCAGGAGCAGTCGCGCCACCCTCGGTGACACGAATCCTGCACGAGTCGTTCACTGACGGCGCGCAATTGCTGCTGCTCGGGGCGATGGTCGTCGGCATCATCACGGGCGACGCCGGGAAGACTGCCATGCAGCCCTTCTCGGGAGACCTCTTCAAGGGCATGCTTTCTTTCTTCCTGCTGGACATGGGCCTCATGGCAGCGCGCAATCTGCCTCAGGTACAGGGCAAGTCCCCGGTACTGATTGCCTATGCCGTGCTGGGTCCGATCGCCCATGCCGGTGTTGCGCTGGCGCTGGCCTCGTTCCTCGGACTCTCGGTCGGCGACGGCTGCCTGCTCATGGTGCTCGCCGCGAGTGCGTCCTATATCGCCGTACCCGCCGTATTGCGGTTCGCGCTTCCCGAGGCAAACCCCTCGCTGTACTTCGGGCTCAGCCTGGGCGTGACCTTCCCGCTGAACATTCTGGTCGGCATCCCCACCTATGCGAGCCTTGCCCGGCACGTGCTCGGGTGAGACATCGATGACGACACGAGTGCAGTACCCATACGAGGGTCAGGGTGTTGCACTGCTGACACGACATGGCAAGGAGGCGTTGCTGCGAGAGCCCCTCGAGACCGCGCTGGGCTGTCATCTCGTGCATACCGATGCCCATGACACTGACGAGCTGGGCACCTTCACGGGAGAAGTTGCCCGACCCGGTTCGCAGAGGGAGGCAGCGCGCGCAAAAGCCCGGATCGGCATGACGCTCACCGGGGCGCGTGTCGGCCTGGCGAGCGAAGGCGCCTTCGGGCCCGATCCATTCGCAGGCGTCGTGCCGTGGAATACCGAGCTCCTGCTGTGGATCGACGATGAGCGCGGCATCGAGGTTGCGGGTCTGGCTGACGGCCCTGCCCAGAACGCTCATGGCGTGGTGACGACCGCTGAACAACTGCACGAATTCGCTCACGAAGCACGATTTCCGCAGCATCATCTGGTGCTACGGCCAGACCATGAAAGGCACCCCGAGATCCACAAGGGCATCAACGACCCCAGGGAACTCGCGAGCCTCTTCGAGGCAGTCAGAAACCGGGCCGCAACCGGAGGCGTGTTCGTCCAGAACGACCTGCGCGCTTTCTGCAATCCGACCCGGCAGGCCATCATCCGCAAAGCGGCACTCGATCTCGCTCAGAAACTGCTCTCCCCCTGTCCTGCCTGCGCGACGCCCGGCTACGCAAGGGTGAGACACATACCCGGACTGCCCTGCAGGGTGTGTGGCGCCCGGACGCGCTTGCCCGTCGCCGAAGTCTGGGCCTGCCTTTCCTGCACGCATGAGGAGCGACGCGATGTTCGCGCGGGACAACAGGCCGATCCGGGCCGGTGTGGCTTCTGCAACCCGTGAGAATTGCCGAGCGTGCCCCGGCGTTCAGTCCAGTCGCACCCCTGTCGCCCGCACGATCGGCTGCCAGCGCCGCCAATCGGCCTCGATGAGTGCGGAAAACTCAGCCGAGGTGAGCGGCATCGGATCGATGAACGCCTCGTCGAGACGGCGACGCGATGCCGGATCGGTGGCGATACCACGCAGGTGGGTATTGAGCAGCGTGATCACATCGGGCGGCGTTGCCCGAGGCGCAATCACACCAAACCACAACACCGACTTGTAGCCAGGCAGCCCGGCCTCATCGGCGGCCGGCACATCGGGCAGCGCCTTCAACCGGGTGCCACCGCCCACCGCCAGCACCCGCACCGATCCGGCCCGCACCTGCGGCATCACCGACACGGGCGTGACACTCATCAGGTCGATACGACCGGCCACCAGATCGATGAGGGCCGGTGCCGCCCCCTTGTACGGCACGTGGGTGAGATCGATGCCGGCCATGCTGGCAAAGAGGTGCGCACCCAGATGCAGGGTCGAACCGGCCCCCGCCGATCCGTAACTGAATCGTCCCGGCTGGGTACGGGCCAGAGCAATGAATTCGCGCAGGGTGCTCACCGGCAGATCGGGGCGCACGATCAGCATCTGGGTCGAGGAACCCACCAGACCCACCGGTGCCAGATCGGTGAGGGGGTCGAACGGCATCGAGGCGTAGACATGCGGGTTGATCGCCAGGATGGAGTCCGAGGCAAACCCCAGCGTGTAGCCATCGGGTTTCGCCTGCAGAACCTGCGCGATGCCGGTATTGCCACTCGCCCCGGGCCGGCTCTCGATCAGCACGGGCTGGCCGGTTGCGGCCGTGATCCGCTCCGAGGCAACACGAGCCGCCAGATCGACGATTGCACCGGGCGCAAACGGCACGATGAGGCGAATGGGCCGCGCGGGAAAGCCTGGCCCGGGTACCGGTTGCCCGAGCACGGGCTGCGCAAGGCACGCCAGACCCAGCGCGAGGCCCGTCAGGAACCGTCTGGAGCGATTCATGCGACTCAGAACGGCTCGAAGTCACGCAACTGCGGAATGACCTCGGTGCCGAAAAGGCGTATCGAACGCATCAGGTCCTCCTCGGGCAGCGTGCCGTAATTGAACTCGCCGAAGTACGTGTTGAAGACGCCTTCGGTGGCCCACTCGCGCAGCTTGCGGGCGACCGTGTCGGGTGAACCGACGAGAACGAGGTCGTGCTCGAGCAACCACTCGGGGTCGGCCAGGTGCATCACGACTTCAGCGGCCGCGGCCTCGCCCCGTTCGTAGAACTTCTCGGCATGCTGGGCGAGGAGCTTCTGCAATTCGCTCTCGCTCCCCGCCTGGCCGACAAAGCCGCGATACGCCCGACCGGCCTGCTGCAGGCCGCGATCGATCGCTTTTTGATCGGTCTCATCGACATAGATCGCCGTGGAATAGGCGATGTTGGGTTTGCGCGCCCACCCGGCGGCCTTCCAGTTGGCAAGATAGGTCGAGTAGCGCGACCGGGCAGTCTTGCGATCGAAGAGGAAGAAGTAACCGGTGTTGATTCCCTCGCGCGCGCAGAATTCGAGCGTCGGCGGATCACGCGTCTCGATCCAGAGCGGTGGATGCGGCCGCTGCAGGGGCGGCATGCACATGAGCACGCCATTGGCCTTGTGATGTTGCCCCTGGTAGTCAAAGGGCTCCGTGGCCGCACAGGCGCGGCGCAGGAAGTCGACGAATTCAAGCGTCACCGCACGCCGCGGCTCGTAATCGGCACCGTAGGGGCCGAAGTAGGCTTTCACGATGCCCGGCACCAGACCAACCTCGAGCCTCCCTTCGAGCATGTGGTCGGCGAGGATGATCTCCTCGGCAAGACGCACCGGATGATGCAGCGGCACCACATAACCCATGGCACCGAGGCGGATATGTCGCGTCTGGACACCGGCACCGATCACGAAGGCACTGGGCGATGGCATCCAGCTCTCGTCAGGCCTGAAGTGGTGTTCGACACTGAAGCCGAAGTCGAAGCGCAGGTCATCGCACAGCTTGAGCTCGCGCCACAGTTGCTGATAGCGCTGCGCACCGGTCATGCCGGGCTTGCCCCACACATGGGTGAAGTGTCCGAATTTCATGCTGTCTCCCCCGCCGTAACGCCTTGGCTTCTCCGACCCATTCTACCTGCGACAGATTCGGATGAAGTCGTCAGACATCACGCGGCCCCATCGGCAGGCACGCTCAGCCGGCGCCGCGCACCGTGTCGATCAGCCGTATGGCATCCGTGGGGAGTGCATCGCCGCGCCAGGCCACATGCCCATCGGGTCGCACCAGGACCAGCGCGCGATCGTAGACCTGCGCGACCGCAGGCTCCGGGCGATGTTCGACACGCAGCGGCACCCCACGCACCGCGGCAGCCTGCACCAGGGGCGCAACATCGGGCAGCGACGAACCCGACCCGATGAGCACGAACGAACGACCGAAGAGATCGAGCGTCGAACGACCATCATCGAGCACCACATGAGGCGCCCGTGCGCCAGGGCGACTGGTCTGGGTGTAGGTCATGGCCGTGTCCTCAGGCGCCGGTGTTCCGTCGGGTACGCAGATCGGCGAATCTTCATACCGATAGCCCAGCACGATGCCTTCGTTCCTGAACTCGCGTTCGAATTCGTTCTCGGCGATAAAGCGCCCCATCTGCGCACGCGCACTCGTACCCGCCTCACTCGCCTCGCACAGCGCGGCGAGCTTTGGCATGCCCAGGAACTTGGCAAAGGTAAACGTGGCCTCGGTCACGTTGCGCACCGCCACCGGTCGGCGTTCGGCCTGATAGCTCTCGAAGATCGATGAGGGCGCCCAGCCCGCCCTCACCCCTTCGATCTTCCAGGCCAGATCGACAGCGTCGAGAATGCCGGTATTCATGCCAAAGCCACCGGTGGGGGTGAGGTTGTGCAGCGCATCGCCACACAGAAAGACCCGGCCACGCCGGAATTCATCGGCCACGCGCTGCTGACGCAGCCAGGGCAGAACGCCCACCACCTTGAACTCGATATCCGCGCCGATGGCGCGACGAATGTAAGCCGGCGCATCGAAGTGGGCGATATCGGTATCGGGCGGCATCTGCGAGAGCCACAGACGCCACAGGCGCCTGCCATCGATCGCCGACAGCCCCGCCCACATGCCATCGGGGCCAATGAGCCAACTGAGCACCGAGGGCCTCTCGCCGGCACGAAACACTTCATCCGATTCGAAATAGATGTTGATCTCGAAACTGAGTTGCGCTGAACCCGTCATGGTGATGCCCATCGATTCGCGAATGCGGCTCCGAGCACCATCACAAGCCACCAGATACTCGGCGCTGACCTGGCGCACCGCACCCGAGTCGCGATCGAGCAGCGTTGCCTCGACCCGATCACCGTGATCGACAAAGCCATCCATCTGGGTGCGGTAGCGCAGCTGCGTTGTCGCAAAGCTGCGCGCGTGCTCGCGCAGGATCGGGTCAAACCAGGTTTGCGGGCAGCGCTGGAAACTCTCGGGCGAATTGAGCGAGGGCTTGCGCTGCGCGTCAGACCCGTAGTCGATGACAGCCATAGGCTCATCGCGCAAGCGGGTGAGGTACTGCATGCGGCGCGGATAGTCGGCGGGCCAGCCGGCCTTGCGCACCCGGTCGGCAATACCCCAGCGCCGACACACCTCCATCGAACGCGCATTGACCGCATTCATGCGCGGCAGCGGAATCGCGCCATCACGCCGCTCGACCAGCAGGCTGGCAATACCGCGCCAGGCCAGTTCTATCGACATCGCGAGCCCGACAGGCCCACCGCCCACGATCAATACCGGCACATGTTCCATACGTTCCACCTGCAGCGAGCCTTGTCTCCACGCCAACCGGTACGCCGTACGGCGCCGACTGGACTACCATGGCGGTCATATTAAAGCAGCATGGAGACAAGACATGCGAGGCGCCATCCGCCTTCTGCTCTGCGCGGTGCATGGCATCGCGCTGAGCGCATCACTGCCAGTGCAGGCACAGAGCGACGATCGGTACCCGAGTCGACCGATCAAGCTCATCATCGGCTTCCCCCCCGGTGGCCCCACCGATCTCCTGGGCCGGCTCTTTGCCCAGCGCATGGCCGATGACCTCGGTCAACAGATCATCGTCGAGAACCGCGCCGGAGCCTCGGGCGCCCTCGGCATGGAAGCCGTTGCACGCGCGCAGCCCGATGGCTACACGCTCGCGTATGGGGCATCGAGCAACGTCACGCAACTGCCCGCGCTGCGCAAGCATCTGTCCTTCAATCCGATCACCGACTTTGCGCCGGTGGGCATGACCGCCACCGGTGCCCTGACCCTGGTGACCAGCAATACGGTACCCGCCCGAACCCTGGCCGAATTCATTGCCTACGCACGGGCCAATCCGGGCAAGCTCAACTTTGCGACTGCGGGTGCGGGCTCGGCACCGCACCTCACCGCGGTGCTCTTCAATGACCAGGCTGGCATCAAGGCCGTGCATGTCCCCTTCACCGGTGGGGCTCCGGCCTTGCAGGCAACGATGCAGGGCAGCACGCACTACGTGTTCGATACGGCCAGCACCTCGGGGCCCCTGCTGAAATCCACCCAGGTCCGGGTACTGGCACTCACCAGCGCGCAAGGCATGAGCTCTCTGCCCGGGGTGCCAGCCGCCACCGAGGCGGGCCTGCCCGGTTTCGTGGTCACCACCTGGAATGGCATCCTGGCACCCAAGGGGACACCGGCCACCGTCGTCGACCGCCTCAATCGGGCGCTGCGCACCACGCTGGGCGCGCCCGACTTCGTCGAACGACTGAATGGCATGGGCCTCACCCCGGCACCCACGACGCCCGAGGCATTTGGCGCCTTCATCGTTCGGGAGACGCAACGCTGGACCGACCTGATCGAGCGCGCAGGCATCCCCCGCGAGTAAATCCTGCGGTCATTCAGGTGCCGACTTCCGGACGCCACGGGAACAGTCGCAAACACGAGGAGCATCCGTTCATGCTGCAACTTCACCGTGCTGCCGACGGGCGCGCTGCCGATCCCGGGAGCGCGCAAGGCCTCGGGACCATCTCCGGCCGCCGGCGGGTTCTGGGTGCCTTGCTGGGTTTGCCGGGGCTATTGGCCGCCACCGCGCAGGCCGCCGGACCCTGGCCCGAGCGTCCGGTGCGCTTTGTGGTGCCACTGCCGCCCGGAGGCTCGTACGACTACCTCGCGCGATTGCTCGGCGACCCGTTTCGCATTGCCTTCAATCAGTCGTTCGTGGTCGAGAACCGGGTCGGTGCCGACGGCCGTCTGGGTATCGAACATCTGGTGAGGCAACCCGCTGACGGCCAGACCATCGGCATCATCTCGAGCACGCACGTGGTCCATCCGAGCCTTGTACGGCAGATGCCCTACGATGTGCTGCGCGACCTCGCGCCGATCGGTCTCATCGCCAAAGCCCCGTTCGTGCTGGTCGTCCATCCCGGCGTTCCCGTCGACAGCGTGAGCGCCTACATGGCGCTCGCACGCGCGCAACCGGGCAAGCTGACCTTCGGCAGTTCGGGCGTGGGCTCGCCATTTCACCTGGCCGGTGAACTGATGAAGCGCATGGCCGGCATCGACATGCTGCATGTGCCCTACAAGGGGTCATCGCCCGTGGTGTCGGCTCTCCTCGGTGGCGAGATCATGTCGGCCTTCGCGCCGCTGGGTCCGGTGCTGGGGCATATCCAGGCGGGACGACTGCGGGCGCTGGGCATCGTCGACTCGCAGCGCACCCGCGTGCTGCCCGCCATACCGACGATTGCCGAGGCCGGTCCCCTGCCCGGCTACGGCCTGGATTCGTGGCTGGGTCTGGTGGCGCCGGCGGGCACACCGGCCGACATCATCGAACGCATCAGCGGCGAGCTCAATCGCACGGTGCAGAACCCCGAATTTGCCGAACAGCGCCTCATTCGCCAGGGCTACGACCCCTTCGTGTCGACGCCGGCGGCGATGCGCGAGACGATGGTCTCTGACCTCGCGCGGTACGCCCGCCTGATACGCGATGCCAACATCCCGGCCGAGTAATCCAGCGGCCCTGTCCTCCCGCAGGAGAACGCACCCATGAATACCCAGAGAACTACCGCGGCAGAACTGGGCCTGCTGTTTAAAAGAGAGTTCACGCTGTGCCGGCTTGCTCCAGGGGAGACGCTCGTGCTCCTCACCGATCAGACAACGTCGCGTGACATGGTGCATGCAGCCTTCGCAGCCGCCCAGTCGCTGGCGGCCATCGTGTTCGAGGTGTGTATCCCCAAGACCGTCGACCTCGCCCGTATCGCTCACGGATCGCCCGCCGACGGCGAAGGGGTCATGAAAGCCCTGCTGTCGGCCAATCTGGTCTGCACCTTCTTTCCGCCCAATCTGTCACGCTGGCTGTCGGAACTGCGCGGTAACGGCGGGCGCATTCTCTCCATCATCGCCAGTCCCGATCAGCTGGCGCACCTGATGTCACCCCCGGGACTGAAGGAGGCGGTACAGCATGCGGCAACACGCTATCGAGGGACGACGCGGGTGCAGGTCACCAGCAGTGCCGGAACCGATCTGCACTTCACCCGCGGGCGCCCGGGCGATACCGAAGTGCGCGGGTACTACGGCTACGCCGACGAGCCCGGGCATTTCGACCAGTGGGGCTTCGGCATGGTGGCCGACTTCCCGGATGAAGGCAGCGCCGAGGGTGTCGTCATGATCCAGCCCGGCGATGTCTGGATCCTGCCCTACATCCGCATGGTCGAGAGCCCCATTCGCCTCGAGGTGGAGGCAGGCTTCATTCGTCACATTTCAGGCGGTGTCGATGCGAGAGCCTTCGATGACTGGCTCACCAGCAACAAGCGCGATGCCGACGACCTCGATCCGTTTGCAGTGTCGCACCTGGGGTTCGGACTCAATCCGCGCGCGCGCTGGGATCACATCCTCACCTACGGCAACAGCCACGACGATCTCGCCGTATCGATGCGCAGCTTTGCCGGCAACTTCCTCTTCTCGACCGGCCCCGGCATCCAGCGCAAGACGCGTGGCCACATCGACATGCCGATGTGCAACTGCTCGATCCGCTTCGATGGCGACCTGGTGGTGGACCGTGGCCGACTGGTCGATCCGAGGATGATCGTCAGCCCCTGATGCACCACCCGGCAGGCACTCAGTCGACGGTCGCCCCCGACTGTCGCACCATCGGCTCCCACTGACGCAGGTCGGCCTGGAGAAAGCGGGCGAACTCCTCGGGACTCATCAGCATCGGCTCCATGCCGTTGGCCATGAGAAAACTCTTGCGAAAATCCGGCAAGGCCAGCACCTGATTGGCCGCGCTGTTGAGCTTGCGGATGACATCGGCGGGCAACGCTGCAGGTCCCAGCAGCCCCCACCAGGCACTCACCTCGAAACCGGGCAGACCCGACTCGCTGGCGGTGGGCAATTCGGGGTGACTGGCGAGGCGCCGCGGCGTGGCGGTGGCAACGAGGCGCAACTTGCCTTCGCCCGCGAGGGCGTCAAAGGTGGTGATGTTGCCCAGCATCATGGTGATGTGGCCAGCCACCAGATCGGCCACCGCCGGGGCCGCACCCTTGTAGGGGACATGCAGGATGCTCGCACCGGTCAGTCGCTTGAACTGCTCGAGGGCAATATGCGGATAGGAGCCATTGCCCATCGATCCGTAGCGCATGTCCTCGGGACGCGCCCGCGAAAATGCCACCAGCTCGGACAAGGTGCGTACAGGCACGGTGGCATTGACTGCGATCACCGGCGAGTTGCTGCCGATCATCGCGAGCGGCGTGAAGTCACGGACGGCATCGTAGGGCACCTTGCGATACAGATGCGGATTGATCACGAAGGTCGAACTGTCGGAGACCAGCAGGGTGTAGCCATCGGGCGCTGCACGGGCGACGGCCTCGGCGCCGATCATCTGACCGCCGCCGGGCCGGTTCTCGATGACGATGGGTTGACCGAGCGAGGACGACATGCGTTGTCCGAGCGTGCGGGCGAGCAGATCGGTCAGCCCGCCAGCGGTGGCCGGTACGACAACCCGAATGGGCCTCACCGGGTAGCCCTGTGACTGAACGGTGCCGGCCGTTGCGGCCAACAGCAAACCCGCGCCGACGACTGCCAGCATGCGCCTGGCGCTCATGATCATCTCCTGTTCGTGCCAGCGGTAACTGGGCATATCCACTCGTGTATCGCGCAAGCAGCGTTCTACACCGGTCTTGCCAGTTCGTCACCCCGATCAGCCGGGCTGCTACCATGCGCAGCAGAAGAAGCTGTCGTACACCGAGGAGACAACCCGTGCCGGTACCCGACCCGCTACGGCGACGCATGATGGCCCTGCCTGGGGCGCTGCTGGCTGCCGGTATCGCAGCCCCATTCATCAACCGCCGTGCACACGCCCAGACCTGGCCGACCCGCCCGATACGACTGATCGTGCCCTATTCGCCCGGCTCGGGCGCCGACGTGTCGGCACGCGGGATCGCACGACTGCTCCCGCGCTTCCTGGGTCAGGAAGTCATCATCGAAAACCAGCCAGGCGGCGCCGCGATACCGGCCAGCCTCAATGTTGCACGAGCCGCGCCCGACGGTTACACGCTGCTCTTCTCGGCGACGCAGCACGCCATCAACCCGAGCTTTGGTCCGCCACTACCCTACGATTCGGTGGAGAGCTTCACGCCGGTTGCGCGGCTGACCAGCCAGCCGCTCCTGCTCGCGGTGAGCAGCACGGTGCCCGCCAGCAACCTGGGCGAGCTGATCGCCTATGCTCGGGCACGTCCGGGCAAGCTGAACTACGCCTCCACCGGCGTCGGTTCATCGATTCATCTGGCCGGAGCGTTCTTCGCCAGCCGGGCCGGACTCGATGTGCACCATGTCGCCTACAAGAACGCGGCCGACGCGCTCATCGACCTCGTGCGCGGTGACGTGCAGTGGATCTTCTACCCCTACCAGAGCGTGCTCTCGCAACTGCAGAGCGGTCGCATCAGGCTGCTGGGCAGTACGGCGGGCCATCGCTCGACCTGGGCACCCGATGTGCCGACCATGGCCGAATCCGGCTACCCCGACTTCGTGCTGCCCGCCTGGCAGGGCATCTTCGGCCCGGCCCATCTGCCTGCGTCGATTGCGACGCGCCTCTACGAGGCGTTCCGTGGCGCGCTGAGCGACCCGGCACTGGTCAAGACGTTCGAAGCCGGCGGCACCGACATCTTTCTCGCAGGGTCGGATGCCTTCGCCGATTTTCTTCGCAGCGAGATCTCCCGCTATCGTGACATCGTGCGCACCTCGGGCGCGCGACCCGATTAACGGGCGACGACCGGCCTGACCGGCTGGTGGCGCTCGGCCTCGATGCGCTGCGCAAGAATGCGGCGGTAACGCGCCAGGCCCACATCGATTTCCAGGAGCACGGGCTCGAGCACACGGTTGGCGCAATCGAGATAGCGCTGCTGTGCTTCGATGACCGGGGCATCCTGCTCCTCGAAGGCAAAGCGACGCATTCGCGCAATCTTCTGCTGCAACTCGAGATCGAGCGCGCGATCGTGGGTCTTCACCCCGAAGCGCACCGCGGTGAAGAAGTAATGCGTCGTGTGCTCGCTCTCCGGGGTCAGCATGTGCAGCGCATGAAAGCCGGTACCGGTCATCGGATCGCGGCCGGGTTCACAGATGCAACTGAGCAGTCGCAAGCTGCTCGGGGCCATCCAGCGCATGCGCGTCACCTTGTCGACGCGGGGCGGATGATCGGGCCAGCACTGGGCGAAGATCGCCGGTGCGCTCGCGTCGCGCGCGTGTCGGGTCACGATCACGTCACTCCCCTCGACCTCGCACTGCGTGTCGGAGCGAACCGTATCGGCATTGCCGATCAGGCCCTCGTGCAGATACGAGGTATGACTGAGATCGAGCAGGTTGTCGATGAGCAGCCGATAGTTGGCGCGAATCGAGAGGTAATCGAGCCGGGTCGAATGCAATGCCGGTGCGTGATCGAGAATCGAGTAATCGGGGATCGCATCTGGCTGTGGCGTCTGCTCCCCCATCCAGACCCAGAGTGCGCGATGCCGCTCGACCACTGGCCAGACCTTGACCCGCGCGCTCGGCGGAATGCGACCGGCGCCATGCGGATTGTTCACGCAGGCCCCCGTCGTGTCGTACTCCAGACCATGGTAGGGGCACTGAACCCGGCAACCCTCGAGCAGATGCCCCTGGCTGAGCGGCGCAAAACGATGGGCACAGCGGTCCTCCAGCGCAACCCACTGGCCGCTCCCGGTTTTGAAGAACACGATCGGCTCATCGAGCATCGTGCGGTGCGTGAGGGGCGCCTGGCAGAAGTCATCGACCCAGCCCGCCATGTACCACGCATTGCGCAGGAACCCCCCGGCGGTCATCGGTTGGGTCAGGTCAGGCAGGAGGCTCTGTCTCATCGGTCGGGTCCAGGGCGATTGAACAAGCACCGCGCAGGTCTCGTCGACCCGTGCGCCGTCGCAGTGCTCCAAGACTATTCCGGGGTGATACCTGCCTGACGCACCATCTTTCCCCAGACGGGCGTTTCCCGCGCAATCAGATCGACAAACGCGGCGCGCGATATGCCACCCGGCTCGACCGATTGAGGTCTCAGGAAGGTCTCGACGAACGAGGTGTCGCCGAGCACCTTCAGGACATCGGCGTGTATGCGATCGAGGATCGCTTCGGGCGTGCGGGCCGGGGCAGCAAGCGCGAACCACGCATTGATCGAGAACCCGGGCACCGTCTCGCCCACGGTTGGCAGGTCGGGATGCACCGGCAGGCGCCGTTCGGTCGCCGCCCCGAGCACCTTCAGCCTCCCGGCCTTGAGGCTCGACTCGAACACGCTCATGTTGATGAGGATCATCGAGAGGTCACCCGCGATGATCGCCGGCATCGCGCCGGCCGATCCCTTGTACGGAACATGCAGAAGCTCGATCCCGGCCATCTGTGCAAAGTGCGCCATGCTCACGTGGGAATACGACCCGTTCCCGAACGAGCCGTAGGAGAGCTTGCCCGGATTCTGTCGGGCGTAGGCAATCAGTTCGGCCACGGTCCGTGCCGGTACGGCGTTGCTGAGCGCAATGGCCGGCGAGAGCCAGCACACGACGGTGATTGGAGCGAAATCGGCAATCGGGTCGTAGGGCAACTTGCGATAGAGATGCGGATTGATGACGAAGGTGGCAGGCTCGGTGAAGAAGAGCGTGTAGCCATCGGCGGGCGCTCGCGCCGCTGCCTCGGCACCCGGAATCGTGCCGGCACCCGGCCGATTCTCGACGTAGACATTGCGTCCCCAGAGCGTGGACAGGCGCTGCGTGAGGCCGCGCGCGATCGTGTCGGTACCGCCCCCGGGCGTCAGCGGCACGATGACCTTCACCGGACGATCGGGGTAGTTCTGAACCTGCGCCGAGGGTTGGGCCCCGGCAGGGGTCTGCACCATCCACAGGGCGGCAAGTGCCACAGCGAGAAGGCTCCGGCGCCCCGTCGCGGCCATCCTGCGGCCAGCGGGCAGGGCAGGACCAACGGCCCGTCGCCAATGATCGGTCAGGCATCCCTGCATGTCTGTCTCGCTCCTGCAATCGTTCTTGTGGTCTGACTGCGACGTCACGGCGCTCGCGCGGCCGACAATAGGCCGCGCATTCCGAGGTGTCAAACCGGTTCGGCCTGACTCCGATCAACGGCCCCGGAAACCGCTGTCGCACGATGACGTCTCGTGGTTATCGATGGTCAACGGGGAGACTCATCATGAACTTGAAGCGATGCACGAGGGCCTTGATGCTGGTGGCAGCCAGCGTTGCCATGCTGGATGCCATCGGTGCAGAACCTGCTCGCCGGATCGACATCGGCAAGCGCGAGTACGAATCGAATTGTGCAAGCTGTCATGGCCTGCAGGGGAAGGGGGACGGCGTCGTGAAGCCCTACCTCACGAAAAGCCCGCCTGCCCTGACCACACTGGCCCGACGAAACGGCGGGGTTTTCCCGATCGGGCAGGTCTACGAAACCATCGATGGCCGACGTGAAGTGGCCGGGCATGGCGGCCGCGACATGCCGGTATGGGGCATGGACTACAGCATCCAGGCCGCCGAGTACTACGCAGACGTGCCCTACGAGCCGGAGGCGTATGTGAGAGCCCGCATACTGGCCTTGATCGATTACCTCTACCGCCTGCAGGACCGGTAAGCCCTTCCGGATCACTCGCCCTGCCGGCAACCGAACGCAGGGAGGACCACCGGTGCCGCAGGCAGAGGGCATAATCCTCGACACTACAGAACGTCGGGGAGACAACCCTCATGCAAGCGGATCAGCAGCACCGGGGCGTGCATTGCGCGAGGAGCGTGCTTGCATCAGCCCTTGCAACGCTCGCATCGATCGGACTGCTCCTCGGGGCCACGACAGCAGGCGCGCAGGCGCCCGAAGCCTGGCCTGTGCGTCCCCTGCGACTCATCGTGCCCTTTGCGACGGGTGGGGGCACCGACCTGGTCGGTCGACTGGTGGGTCAGAAACTGTCCGATCGCCTCGGACAACCCGTTGTCGTCGACAATCGGGCCGGTGCCGGCGGCAACATCGGTACCGAGGCCGTCGCCCGCGCTGCACCCGATGGGTACACGCTGCTGCTGGCCTACGCGAGCCACGCGAGCAACGTGAGCCTCTACGCACGACTCCCGTTCGACCCGGTGGCCGACTTCGCACCGATCGGCATGATTGCCACGCTCCCCAACCTGCTGGTGGTGCACCCCGACCTGCCGGTTCGCAGCGTGGCCGATCTCATTGCCCTGGCTCGCGCGAAGCCTGGGCAACTCAACTTCGGGTCCGGTGGTGTGGGCACGCCCAATCACCTGTCGGGCGAGATGTTCAAGGCGGCAGCCCGCATCGACGTGCGCCACGTACCCTACAAGGGGATCGGGCCTTCGAACCTCGCGCAGATAGCCGGTGAAGTTCAATTCTCGGTACCTGGCCTCTTTACGGTGCTGCAGGCGGTGCGAGCCGGGCGAATCAGGGCGATTGCCGTCACCAGCCTGCGACGCAGTGAAGTAGCCCCCGACGTGCCCACGCTGGCCGAGTCGGGACTGCCCGACTTCGAAGCCATCTCGTGGTACGGACTGCTCGCGCCAGCACGCACGCCACCCGCACTCATCGGTCGACTCAACCTCACACTGAACGAGATCGTCAACGAACCGGCAATGCGCCAGAGCCTGCTCGCCATGGGCAACGAGCCCGAAACCGGCACGCCGGCGCAGTTTTCACAACGCATCAGCGCCGACATCGCACGCTGGTCCAGTGTCATCCGGGCAGCAGGGATTCGTGCCGATGAGTGACGTCTGGAAGAAGATCCTTGTCGACAAGGATGTCGAGGTGCCGATGCGCGACGGTGTTCGCCTGCGCGCCGATGTCTTTCGCCCACGCGGTCGGGCACGCGTGCCGGTCATCATCAACATGGGACCGTACCACAAGGACAAGCACTGGGCACCCCCGGCCGATCTGGAGGAGAAGGACAACCCCCACATGAACTGGGAGACCGCCAATCCCGAATGGTGGGTCCCCAAGGGCTACGCGCTGATGCGCATCGACACGCGGGGCTCGGGTCGGTCACCCGGCAGGACCGAACTGCTCACGCTGCAGGAAGCCATCGACTTCTTTGATGCGATCGAGTGGGCCGGCAGTCAGCGCTGGTGCACCGGGGCGGCAGGTACCCTGGGCGTGTCCTACCACGCCATCAACCAGTGGCTCGTGGCCAGCCTGCGCCCCCCCTCGCTCAAGGCCATCATCCCCTGGGAGGGTGCCGCCGACCTCTATCGCGACTGGGCCTACCACGGCGGTCTCTTCAACCTCGGTTTTCTCGGCAGCTGGATCAACATCCACACCGCGCATCACCTGCTGGGCAAACCCCAGACGCACAACCCCGACCGTTTCGCCACCGACTGGCTCTGGCAGTACATGCGTGAGAGTCTCGATGCCGGTCGGTACCAGGGACGACAAGCCGCCTGGGATGCCATCGACATGCCGATGCTCTCGGCAGGCAACTGGAGCGGCATGGGCCTGCACCTGCGCGGCAATACCGAGGCATGGCTGCGCGCGGCATCTCCCCACAAGAAGCTGCGCCTGCACGCAGGTACCCACTTTCATCCGTTCCACTCGGCCGAGGGTCGACAGGACCAGCTGCGATTCTTCGATCACTGGCTCAAGGGCAAGGACACCGGGTTCATGCGTGAACCGCCGGTAAAGCTGCAGATACGCACCGGGGGCGGGCGCGCCGACTTCTGGCGGCACGAGAACGAATGGCCGCTCGCGCGAACCGTCTGGACACCGTTCTACCTCGCGCCCGTACGTCGCTCCTCGTCACAGGCATCGACACCGCTGCCCGGCCGCATCAGCACCGCGCTGCCGGTACGTGCATCGCGCATGACCTGGTCGGCCACCGGCTTTGATCGCAAGGCAGGCACGCCCTCGTGGAGCGCAGCCGCCGCGACCCGACCCGCGGTGCCCTCGGGGGTATCGTTCGAGACCGAGCCACTCGAGGAAGACACCGAGATCACCGGGCCGATCAACCTCGTGCTCTGGGTCTCGAGCACGACCGAAGACCTGGACATCTACGCGACCTTGCGCAACATCGATGCGGCCGGCAACGACGTCTGGGAAACCGGCCAGCAGGGTCAGCCGGTGCCGGTGGCCAAGGGCTGGTTGCGCGCCTCGCACCGCAAGCTCGACCCGGTGCTGTCAAAACCCTGGCGCCCGTGGCATGTCCACGACGAGCGACAATGGCTCAGGCCGGGCGAGGTCGTGCAACTGCAGGTGGAAATCTGGCCGACCTGCATGGTGTTTGCGAAGGGACACCGGATACGCCTCGATATCCAGCCGCGCGATGGCGTGGGCAGTGCGCCCTACACCCACTACAGCGCCGACTACAACACCGGGGACAACACGATTCACCTCGGCGGCGCCACGGCCTCGCACCTGCTGCTGCCGGTCATCCCGGGGGGCGGCAGAAACCACGCGGCCAGCGCAGCGCCGGGAGTCCCGTCCGGGGTACCCGAGGGTGCGCCGCCTGGCGCGAGCGCCCGTCAGCCGGTCAGGCGCGCGCAGCGTGCCAGGCGCTTACCGCCCGCGTCATCTCGTCGAGCGAACCGCACACGGTGACCCCGGCACGCTCGAGCGCTTCGGCCTTGGCCGCGTAACTGCCGTGCCGGCCATGCACCAGCGCGCCGGCATGACCCATGGTGATGCCTTCCGGTGAACTGCGCCCGGCAATCAGGGCAAAGACCGGCTTGGTAAAGGCATGCTCGATCAGCGCCTGGGCAAATTCTTCCTCTTCGCTGCCACCGATTTCACCGACGATCAGCAAGGCCTCGGTGCCCGCATGGGCTGCATAGAAGGGCACCAGTTCGGCAAAGCGGGTGCCTTTCACCGGATCGCCGCCCACACCGATCCAGACCGACGTACCGACACCCGCGGCAGTAAGTCGGTATCCCGACTCGTACGAGAGCGTACCGCTCTTGGACATGAGGCCGAGGGGGCCGGGCAAGAGCGAGGCCTCGGGAAGGAAGCCCAGCTTGACCTCTCCGGCAACCGCCATGCCTGGGGTCGAGGCGCCAATCCAGGTGACCCCGGCAGCCTGCACCAGGCGACGGGTGCGCAGCGCATCGTGCACTGGCATCCCCTCGGTGGGCGTCACCACGAGGCGGATACCGGCCGCAACCGCTTCGGCCACGGCATCAGCCAGTTGTGCCGCTCCGACCAGCAGGACGCTGGCCGTGGCGCCGGTTGCCGCAACGGCCTCAGCGCAGGTGGCATGGACCGGCACACCATCGACATCGGCCACCTCGGCACGCGGCGAGACCCCGGCAACGATGCGCGTGCCGTAGTCGCGCATGCGCCGGGCATGCATGCGACCCGCACGACCCGTGATGCCCTGAACCAGAACGGGCGTACTGCGATCAACGCGCGGATCGATCATGCCGGCATCCCTTCGGCAAGATGCACCCGTACCTGCGCCAGGGCCTCATCGAGCGAGGTGTGCAAGGCGATGCCGCGCGCTGCCAGCACGGTACGGGCAGCATCGACCCGGGTGCCCACCAGACGCGCGACCACCGGCACCGAGAACTGTGGTACCCGCGACAGCGCCTCGAGCAGCAGGTTGGAGAATTCGCCCAGATCGGTGATGCCGGCAAAGATGTTCACCAGCAGCACCTTGACCCGTGGCCCCTCGCTGATCCAGCGCAGCACGTCGACCAGACGGGTCGGGTCGCCGCGCAAGCCCCCGGTACGCACATCGAGAAAATTGTGCGGCCGCAAACCGGCAGCGCGCATCTCGTCGATGAGCATCATCGACAGCCCGGCACCGGTGGTGAGAAGACCGATATCACCCTGCGGATCGACCACCACGTAATCGCACCCGTGATGCTCCTTGCGCCAGGCCTCGGGGTAGGCCACCGCCCGATCATCGATAAGGGCACGCAGGCCCGCCTGGCGGTAGCTCGCGTTGTCATCGGTGACGATGCGGGCATCACCGGCCAGCCAGACACCATCATCAAAGACGAAGAGCGGGTTGATCTCGAGCAACGTGAGATCCTCGTCGACAAACACCCGAGCCAGTCGACGGGCAGCGTCGCCCAGGGCCGCCGTCAGCCGCGGCGACAAGCCTTCAACGAGCCGGGCGATGCCCGCCTCGAGGGCATCGGCTTCGGGTGCCAGGACGAGGCTGCGGACGGCACCAGCCACCTGCGCCTGCGCCTCGATGTCCACACCACCTTCAGCCGCCAGCATCACCCGCACGCCAGCGGCCTGCGCATCGAGGGTAAAACTCAGGTAAGCCTCGTGCGCCTGCGCAACGCGCGTCTCGACCCGGCAGGAACGCACGATCATCGACCGATGCGTAGCCCCGAGCATGTCGGCCATGCAACGACGTACCGCAGCGAGGTCATCGGCGGCCCGCACCAGGCCCGCCTTGCCGCGACCACCCGCAGCGACCTGGGCCTTCACCATCCACGGGGCGATCGGCAACAGGCTCGGATCGAAGTCCGCCGTATCGAGCAACACGCCGGCGGCAACCGGCAGGCCACAGCGCGCGAGCAGCGATTTGCCATCATGTTCGAGAAGGAACATGGATAGAGCCACCCACGATTCATTGCGATGGGCCCGATTATACTGGGCAGACCTCTGCCGGCTGCGGCAAGCCACGACTCGGGATCGAAACGCCGTGCATCGCATCGACGTACACCACCACATCCTGCCCCCGGCCTACGTGTCGATGGTCGGAGAAGAGCGCATCGCGGCCCCCTCTTCGTCGGGCTTGCTGCCGCGCTGGAGCATCGAGCACGCGCTCGACGTGATGGACCGCGCCGGCATCGCCACGGCCATCACGTCGATCTCGTCACCCGGATTCTCGACCGCCGACAACGCCGCGGGCGAACACTGGCGTACGCATCTGGTGCGCGGCTGCAACGAATATGCAGCCCGGATGGCGCATGATCATCGTGACCGCTTCGGCCTGTTTGCCAGCCTGCCACTGCCCGACCTCGATGCGAGCCTGGACGAGGTGGCCTACAGCCTCGATGTGCTGGGTGCCAACGGCATCTGTCTGCTCACCAACCACGAAGGGCGCTATCTCGGTGATCCCTTCTTCGAGCCGCTTCTGGCCGAACTGGACCGGCGCTGCACCATTGTCTTCGTGCATCCGGCAAGCCCGGCCTGTGCGGCCTGCCTGCCAGGCGTCTCGGCGTCGACGCTCGAATTTCCGTTCGACACGACCCGGACGATCACCAGCCTCGTCCTCGCCGGCGTGACGCTGCGCTACCCGCGCATCCAGTTCATCTTCTCGCATGCCGGGGGCACCTTGCCGTTTCTGGCGGGCCGCCTGGAATCGCTCACGCGCAACAACCCCGCCTTGCGCGAACAGACCCCTCAGGGGGTGATCGCCGAGTTCCGCAAGCTGTGGTTCGACACGGCGCTCGCCGCCAACCGATGGGCCTTCGGTTCGCTGCTCGAACTCACGACGCCCGACCGGATCCTCTTCGGCACCGACTTTCCCTTTGCCAGCGACGCGCGCGTGCAGTCGGCGGTGAGCGATCTTGCGCATCTCGGACTCGACGCTGGGGCCCTCGCCGCCGTAGAAAGCGGCAACGCCTTGCGACTGCTCGGCCGAGGCCATTGACACCCCAGGCACTCGCTCGGGCGGCCATCACACCGCAGAAGCCACCAGAAACAATGAGGAGACGCCGTTGACCTACCCCCCTTCACGGTCGTCTGGCCTGCCGGCCCTGCTCGCCTTCCTCTGCATCATGGCCTGCGCCACAGCCTCGGCCCAGACCTATCCGACACGCCCGGTTCGCATCATCGTGCCCTCGACGGCAGGGGGCACGACCGATGCGGTGGCGCGTGCCATCTCGCAGGAACTCGCGGGCCGACTGGGTCAACCGGTGCTCATCGAGAACCGTGCGGGTGCGGGCGCACAGATCGGCATCGATGTCGCCGGCAAGGCCAGCGCCGACGGCTACACGCTGCTCGTGGTGTCGAACTCCATCCTTCCGGTTCTCAAGAAGGTGCCCCCCTACGACCCGGCCCGTGACTTCACGCCGATCGCGCTGATTGCACGCTCGCCCATCGTCTACGTGGTACCCACTGCACTGTCGGCCGCCAGTCTCACTGCACTGATCGCGCAGGCAAGGACGCGCCCCAATGGCATCCGCTACGGGTCGGCCGGGGTCGGCAGTGCCCTGCATCTGGCCGTCGAGATGCTGGCTTCTGCTGCAAGCGTCGAGATGCTGCACGTCCCCTACAAGGGTGGCTCGCCGATGATGCTGGCCGTGGTGGCCGGTGAAATCGAGATGGTGCCCACGAGCCCGGACTTTGCACGCCGGTACATGGACTCGAAGCAACTGCGCAGCCTCGCACAGACCGGCGCCAGACGACACGCGCTGCTGCCCGAGGTGCCCACGACAGCAGAACTCGGGCTGCCGGAGGTCGACGTGCTGAGCTGGTTCGGTCTCTTCGGCCCGGCGCAACTGCCCGCCGACATCGCACAGAGACTGTCGGCGGACATCGCCGCCGTGGTCGAGTTGCCCGCAGTCAGACAGCGACTGGCGGTGGTCGGGGCCGAGAGCGCACCAACGACACCGGAGTCATTCACCCGTTATGTCGCCGATGAAAACACTCGCTGGACGCGCGTGGTTCAGGCCGCGCGTATCCCCTTGCAGGACTGATTGATCGAATCAGGCAGCGATCGGCTGAACGCTCGCCTTTGCCGGCTCATAGTCGTCCACCCGCAGTTCCTGCAGGCGCGGCAGCACGTCGCGTGAAAAGCGCTGCAAGCTGTCGACGGTATCGGCATGCGAGAGATCGCCACCCTGGCCCATCATCAGCAGATTGCCGACGCCGCCCACATGCCGGTTGTAGGCGCGCACCTGCTCGAACACCTGATCGGCCGTACCGGCAAAGACCACATGCGCGTCGATCAGATCATCGATGGTGGCGTCATAGAGCGGCACCCGCGAACCATCCGAGCGCTGCACGGTGCGACTCTCAGCCACATAGGCCGGATCGGTGCGCAGGCGCTGATCGAGCGCGACGAAGCGGGCCGGCGTGTAACCCGGCGGATTGTTGAACTGCGGGGCGAGACGAGTCTGGGTACGCGTGTATCCGGCAATGTGCCAGGCCCGCCGCTTGGCTTCGGCCTCGGTATCGGCGACAGCCACCATCGCCATGTAACCGAACTGCTCGGGCGGGGCCATGCCCCAGCCCAGTTCGATCCAGCGACGTCGGTAGGCGTCGAAGAGCTTCTTCGAGTCTCGCCCGGTGAGAAACGTGGCAACCCGTGCCCGCTGCTCGCCGATCCAGGCACCCGGGCCTGCCCCGATCGACACCATCCAGACCGGCGGATGCGGGTCCTGGTAGCAACGGGGCCAGATGTTCACACCGCGGTACTGGAAGAATTCGCCCTGCCAGTCGAAGGGCGCATCGTGCGAGGTGAGGGCCTTGAGAATCAGCCGGTAGGCTTCGCCAAACCGACGCGTCTGCGTGACCGGGTCGCCCATGGCCGCGAACACTTCATACTGGGCACCCCGCACGAAGCCCATCTCGAATCGTCCGCGTGAGTAGCAGTCGATCATGGCGATCTCTTCGGCCACCCGGACCGGGTCGGGTCGGTTGGCGATCGGGATCCCCAGCGACATCAACCGGACCTTCTTCGTCGTGCGGGCGAGCACCGCGAGGGGCAACGTGCACGAGGCCGACATCGAGGTGGCCGTGGCATGGTGTTCGTTGATCAGGATGTTGATCCCGAGGTCATCGCACATCTGCCACTGATCGAGATACTGGTCGTACAGATCGGCGGCGATGCGCGGATCGATGTGGCCATTGGGGAGAATGTTCTTGAGCGGCCCCGGAACTGCGTCCCAGACCGGGTGATACGGCTGTTCGGTAAATTGCCAGACGCGCACGATGGTCTCCGAGGGTTTGGGTTAGAACGCTGCCTGAGCCGACGCGCCCGCCAACACAGCGCCCGACGCAGGAACGCAAGCAGGCAGCCCTGCAAACCGAACGATCTCGCTGGCAACGGCCGCAGGCTGCTCGACGCCCGGATAGTGGGCGGCGCCTGCAATCAGCTGGAATACAGCGCCCGGAATGGCGGCCGCACAGGCGCGGCCGTAATCGACGGTCGCGATCTGATCGGCCTCGCCCCACAACACGAGTGTGGGCACGTCAATGCGGTGAAGCCAGCGACGCAGGCGGGGGTTGACCATGCAGGGCATCCAGGCAAAGAGGCTCAGAGACTCGCGGTTGCGCGCAGCCACCAGCAGTTCGTCATCGCTCATCTGCGTTGCACTGCGTTGCCAGCGTTGCGGCTCGACCCAGCTGCGCCGTGCCACTTCGTCGGGATGAAGGGCAAAGAGATCCGCGATCTCGACCGCCGTCTCATCGGTACTGTGGCGAACCCCAAGCGCATCGATGAGCACCAGATGGCCGATGCGAGCCGTACTGCGAATAGCCATCTCCTGCGCGATCCAGCCACCGAACGAAGCACCTACCAGCACCACATCCTCGAGCCCGAGCTGGTCGAGGAGATCGAGATGAAAGTAGGCCAGATCATCGACATGACGAAAGGCGGGCGGCAGCGCGGTATGACCGAAGCCCGGATGTGAGGGCGCAATCACTCGGCCCGAGCGGGCGAGCCCGTCCAGAAAGGGGCCGCAGTGGGCCAGACCTTCGCCCGAGTGAAGAAAGACCACCGGCCTGCCCGCGCCCTGCTCGAAGACTTCCACCGAAACCTCGCGGCATTGCACGGTCGATTCACTTGCTGGTGCCACCCGACTTGTCTCCTCGCGGCAGGCCTGCAGACTGCCGTCACGCGCTCTTGTCCCTCAATGGTATCAGCCCCTGCGGGCTCGATCACGTGCCCACGCCGATATCCTGCTCGATGACCCGGTCGAGGACTGCACCGGTGAAAACGTGCCCTGGAGGCGCCGCTCGGCTCGGAGGCGATCCTCGTACGGCTACTGCAGCCCGAGGAGACCCAGACTCCTGACAAGCGCACCCCACTTCTCGCTCTCGGCACGCATGTACTGCTGCACGCCCTCGATTGAGGGCGTGTCCTGCGGAATCAGTCCCAGCCCGTAGATGCGCTGCTGGATATCCGGGGCGGCCATGATGCGCTTCATGGCCTCATGCAGGCGATTGATGATTTCACGCGGAGTGGCCGCAGGCGCCTGCAGCACATGCCAGCCCAGGGCCTCGAAGTCGGCCACACCGGAGGCTTCGGCAAATGAAGGCACGTCGGGCAGGGAGGGAAAGCGCGTCAGTGAGGAGACCGCCAGCGCACGCAACTTGCCGTCGCGCACGAGCGGTAGCGAGAGCCCGGCTTCGGCGAAGGCCATGTCGACATGACCGGCCACCACATCGGACACCGCCTGGGGGCTGCTCTTGTACGGGACGTGCGTGATTTCAAGGCCGAACTTCTGCTTCATGAATTCCATCGCCAGATGCTGGGCCAGACCGGCACCCGGGGTGCTGTAGCTGAGCGGCGACTTGCTCTCGCGAATGACCTTTACCAGGTCGGCCACGCTGCGCGCCGGCAGCGCCGGATTCACGACCAGCACGAATGGCGAGTGCAGATAAAGCGCAATCGGCATGAAGTCACGGTCTGCGTCGTAAGGGACCTGCTTGTACAGAAACGGGTTGATGCTCATCGATGCGCTGGAGCCCACCAGCAAGGTCAGACCATCGGGCGCCGCGCGGGCAACCTGTGCGCTCGCGAGCATCATGGCAGCGCCGGGCCGGTTCTCCACGATGACGGGCTTGCCGAGCCACTGCGCCAGACGCTCGGCATAGAGACGCGCCACGGTGTCCATGCCGGTGCCTGCCGCCAGTGGCACCACCAGCGTGAGGTTGCGCGACGGATAGCTGGCCGTTGCCGACTGCGCTCCCGCAGGCATCGATATCGCCAGGGCGCAGATCGCCAGACAGACGACCGGCGCGTGGGCGGCTCGACAAGTCGCGGTGATCCAGCCCGGAATGCGATGACTACGCAAGCGCTTGAACATGTCGGCCCACCCCGAAGGATCGTCACCGGCACGATATCCCGCTGCAGGCCTCAACCGCAATAGGCGCGAAAGCCCGCTTCCCCCGGTGGCAAGCCCCGCTCGGCGGCCAGCTCCCACGAGCGCACGCAGGCAGCGAGACGCTCGCACCATCGGTAGCCGGCCGACGGAATGCAGCCATGAAGATCCCGGTCGGACCCTGGCATCGGCAGGGGTACGGGCACGGCCATGGGCAATGCCGGACCGGGCTCCACGGCAACCGGTACCCGAATCGGCTCGACGGGCGGTCGTGCCGGCGTATCGGCGAACGAAACGTTGCCAGGAGGCCCCTCGGTCCGGGCAGCAGGCGACGAGCTCGCACAGGGCACCGCCAGCAGGGCGATCATCATGGCAGACAGGATTCGAGCGACAGGACGACAGCGCATCGTGGGAACTCCCGGGTCATCGACCTCTGCGGGTCGGGGCGGGTCGAGTGTCTCATCCGGGGCGACACGAGCGCATGGGATGAGGCATGATTCGAGCGCTCGGTCACAGCTGACCGAGCCACGGTCGGGGCGGCGCGCGGTACGCGCGCTCGACCGCCCTGACCCGTTTCGACCCGGATGACGAAGATGACGATGTGGACCGGCAGCGCAACGCAATGAGCACGAACCTGTCGCCCCCCGCACCCGGCACCCGCTCGTTTGCCGCACTGCGCAATCCGGACTATCGCTCGTTCTTCCTCGGAAGCGCGATCGCGATGACGGCTGACAACATCGAGCATGTCATCAGCTACTGGGTGATCTTCGAGAGGTTCCACTCGGCAACGCTCGGCGGCATCGCGGTGATCACCCACTGGGTGCCCTTTCTCCTGCTGTCGGTATGGGCCGGTGGGCTCGCCGACCGGTACCCGCGGCGACGCATCATCCAGATTGCCCAGGGCCTCTTCATGTTTGCCTCGCTCTCCTGGGGCGTGCTGTTTCTGAGCGGCCACCTGGCCTACTGGCATGTCGTGGCCCTGCTCACGATCCACGGCATGGCAGGCATGCTCTGGACTCCGGCCGGGCAGGTGATCCTGCACGAGATGGTGAAGCCCGAGGAATTGGCCAGTGCCGTCCGGCTGAACGCGACGGCGCGCACGCTGGGCATCCTGATGGGACCTGCCATCGGTGGCGGGCTGATGCTGGCCCTCGGACCAGCCTGGGCCATTCTGGTGAACGCGCTGCTGTTCATACCGGCCATTGCCTGGTGCAGCCTCACCCGCTTCGGTCGCAACCGGCAGGCCGAGGGCGCGGCTCCTGCAAGGCGCGGGCTGGGCGACATTGCCGCGACCTTGCGCACGGTCGCCCACGACCGCCGCATCGTCGCCATGCTCCTGCTCGGCGGCGCAACCTCGTTCTTCGTGAGCAACGCCTTTCAGGCCCAGATGCCCCAGTTTGCGCACGATCTGGGCGCGGAACGAGCCGACTTCTCGTACACCCTGCTGCTGTCCTCGAATGCCGTCGGGGCGATCGTCGCCAGCATCGTGCTCGAAAGCCGTGGCATGCTGCGCGTGACACCGCACACGGCAGCAACCCTGGTGCTTCTCTGGTGCCTTGCCATCATCGGCTTTGCCGTGTCGACCAGTTTCATCGTCTCGGTCTGCATGATGTTCCTGGCAGGCTTCCTGATGCTTGCCTACAGCTCGATGGCCCAGACCATCGTCCAGATGCACGCACCGCCCGCGTCGCGGGGGCGCGTGATCGGCCTGTTCAACATGGCGGTGAACGGCCTGCGCACGTTCAGCGGCGTTTCCGTGGGGCTGCTCGGCAGCCTGGTAGGCGTGCACTGGTCGCTCGGACTCAGTGCCGCCGTGCTGCTCGGCGTGGCACTCGTGCTGCGACTGACCCTCTGCAGGCAGGCATACCCGCCTGCGGTCTGACACGAAGATCGGCAGCGTGTCGGGCACTGAGCGCCTCTAGCGCCAGCCGCGATGCCAGCCGCGCTCGTGGTGATGCCAGCCCCAGCCCTCGGCCGGATGATGCATCCATAGCCAGCCGGGTGAAGGCCGTGGATAGTGCGGCGCCACGTAGACCACCCCGGGCGGTACGTAGCCGCCGTGCGGCGGATACGCCGGTGGTGCCACGATGCACCCCGAAAGACCGAGAAACAGGGTGGCGATAGCCAGCGATCGCTCAACCAACGTCATGATGCGAGTCTCCCTCGAAGAAAACGCCCTGGAACCCGTCGTACGTCACACCGGGTTCAACGCGCTTCGAAGGGACGCAGCGCACCAGGCGAGGCGAACCGCATGCAACAGCATGTTGCACCGCCACCCGGTCGGTCGCCGGCGGACGATCACTCGCCAGCCGAGGGTTTCCTGAACCGGTTGATGACCAGGGTGAGCCCGAGCGCCCAGAAGACGGGCACAAGGAGGGCGCTGAGAATGGCCTCGATCCAGGGCGACTCGCTGGCTCGCGACATCGGCTCCCAGCGAACGACCAGAAAGATGAGTTCAGCCATCAGGCAGAAAAGATAGACCCGCTTGTTCATCAACGTGTTCATGGCATCCCCGTCTTGCCGCCGTCTCCCGGCGGGGGTGCGCGAAGTCTAGCGCAGCCGGCGGGGGGGCCGTGGCCAGGTGCGCCCTCTCCCCCCGGGATCCGGTTGTCTGCGTCAGACTCGGGCAGCACCCCTGGCACGCCACGTGCTTCCACCGAACGACATCAGCCCTGCGCGAGCCCGACCCGGATCCCTGTCGATGTCCCTGCCTGCATCCCCTGCCCCGAACACCACCTGCCGTCGCATGGGCGCGCTGTGGGCCAGACCGACTCGCCGGCGCCGAACGCCATGAGTCTTTCGATCGGCATCGTGGGTGCCGGTATCGGTGGGCTCACCGTTGCAGCCCTGCTGTTGCGCGATGGGCACGACGTGCAGGTCTGCGAGCAGGCAGCTGGCTTCGGCGCGGTCGGCGCCGGCATTCAGCTCACCGCCAACGCCATCAAGTCCTTGCGTCCCCTTGGCATCTGCGCCCACCTGCGTGACAGGAGCTTCATTGCCGATGCTGCCCTGAACCGCGACGCCGTATCCGGCGATGTCACCCATGTATTGCCGATGGGGGCGGCACTCGAACGCCGCTACGGCGCGCCTGATCTGATGATGCAGCGGCACCTGCTGCACGATGTGCTTGCGCGGCAGGTGCCGGCGCCACATGTCCAGTTCGGGCGACGCCTCGCCACGATCGAACCGGGCCCTGTGCTGGTATTCGAAGACGGCAGCCGGGAGCGCGTCGACCTGGTGATCGGCGCCGATGGCATCCACTCGAAGGTGCGCGAGCACCTGCTGGGCGCCAAAGCACCCCGCCATACCGGCCGGGTGGCCTACCGCACCATCTACCCCACCTCACGGCTGGGTGGACTCCCTGTCGACGCCCGCGCGAAATGGTGGGGTACCGATCGGCATATCGTGCATTACTACGTGAACCCACTCCACGACCAGCTCTACTTCATCGCAGTGGTACCCGAACCCGCGTATCGGCATGAGTCATGGTCGGCGGTGGGCGACATCGATGAACTGCTGGGCGCCTTCAGCGGTTTTCATCCCGATGCTCAGGCCATCCTCGCGGCTGCGCCCGAAGTGCGCAAGTGGTCACTGATCGAACGCGATCCACTGCCACAGTGGCACAACGGTCGCATCGTGCTGCTGGGCGATGCCTGCCACCCGATGCTGCCCTTCATGGCACAGGGGGCGGCCTCTGCCGTCGAGGATGCAGTGATACTGGTCCGCTGCCTGCACAGCCTGCCCTTGGGCACCGCGCTCGAACGCTACGAAGCGCTACGCAAGCCACGCACGACGCGCATGCAGTTCACCAATCGTCAGAACCAGTGGTTGAAAGGCCGCACCGATACCGACTGGGTCTACGACTACGATCCCTGGCAGGTGCCACTGAATGAAGTTCGCACCGCGGGCGGTGCCTCGGCGGACTGCGTCGCGCCTGCAATGCCTCCGGCCTGACCGGGTGCGACCACGGTGAGGCCGCGGGGTTGTACATGCCCATGCGGCGTGCACAGCGGGGGCCAGCATCTCGTGCTCAGGCTTGAAACGCTACCGCCAGCGCGGGTAGCGCCGCGCACCAGGCCCAGAAGAACCGGTTCAGGCCGAAATGCCAGTACACCATGAAGTGAAAGAGTGGGGCGACGGCGCACCAGGCCAGTGCCCAGCCAGACCCGACAATCACGATCGGTACCGAACATTCCCAGACAATGAAGGCCCATGACACCGCGCACGCGAGCGGCCTGCGCCGAAAAGGGCTTGCAGCCGGCAAGGGCCCGTACAAGCCGCCGTCGAGCAGGCTGGGCAGCGCACGGCCGTTACGCCAGCCGCTGTAGCGCAGTTTCACCATACCCGACAGAAAGTACGAGGTGAGGGTATGAACGGCGATGTATCCGAGCCCGGATCGCCAGGCCATGGTCGCTCCCAACCAGGGCGTGGCAGCGTGTCCGATGAGAAGCCCGGTCACCACCACCAGTGTCATGAAGTCGCTGCCCCCATTGAACGCACCGCGCCAGCGCACCAGGATGACGACCGTGCCCAGGAAGAGCACGAGCACCATCCAGGTATGGACAAAGCCCGCGAGCAGGCACACACCGAGCAACGCGCGCATGAGAAGGTGCGCGTGCCAGACGCGCTCGGTCTGGAGGACATCGAGCAGCGCGCGCAAGGCCGAGGGTGCCCGCGCAAGCTCTTCACGCTGGATCGCCCACTGCCACACACCCTCGCGCGCCAGGGGCGCCTCGAGACGCAGATATTCCGCCGTCTGGACGAGGAGACTCAGGGCCCATAGCACTTCGGTGAGTCTGGCTGCGCTCGACAGTGTCGAGAGACTCACGACGTGTACTCGGGCGACGTCAGCACCTCGGTGCCTGCGAGCCCATCGTCGTAGGGCGGCACGAGACACAACTGGAATTGCCAGGCGACAGGCGGCTCTTCGAGACACGAGACGGCGACGCGCGCTCGCGCCAGTCTTGACACCAACCGGTAGGTGGGCAGACTCGCAACGGCAGCGCCATCGTCTGCCGCTTGAACATCTGCGCTCAGATGCTCGATGAGACTCTGCTCGACCAGCGCCAGATTGCCGGCCGGGTTGTGAAAGAGGGTCGACAGCCGGCGCCTCGCACGGGGCCACCCGGGTTGCCAGTGGCTCCATTCACCGGCGCGGTTGCAATAGCGGGTGCACAGCACGGCCCGATGGGTGACACGGTGGTAGAAGCGCCAGTTCGGAAAGAAGCTGCGCAGCAGGTACAGGCCGCGCCCGTTGAAGACCGGGCCGCGAAACCACAAGGTCAGCACGAGAAACACCACATAGACCAGCACGGCAAGCATCATCGCCAGGCCTGGCCAGCCGTGAGCAATCCCCTCGAGATCGGTCGACACGGGCAAGGTTCGTTCGACGATGGCGAAGGGCTACTCGGCCTGGATGCCGGCAGCCTTCACCACCTTGCCGATGCGCTCATGGTCGAGCCGGGCCCTTGCATCGAGGGCAGCACCGCTGATGGGCCAGGGCTCAGCGCCCAGATTGGCAAAGCGTATCCGCAGGTCAGGTTGCGCCAGCACACGCGCGAGTGCCTGTGCCAGCCGCTCGGCAATCGGCGCAGGCAGAAGGGCCGGTCCATGCAGCGCCGACCAGAACTCGAGCACCGCCTCCGGAAAACCTGCCTCGGCAATGCTGGGCACATCGGGCACGGCAGCCACGCGTGTCGGCGAGAGCATGGCGAGCGGACGCACGCTGCCCGCGGTAAGGTACTGCATCACCGAAGGCAGGGTATCGATGGCAAGGGTAACGCGCCCCGCCACCACCTCCGGAAGGGCAAGACCCGCACTCTTGTAGGGCACGTGCGTCATCTCGACGCCCGCCGCCATGCCCAGCAGTTCGCCGGTCAGATGCCCGATGCTGCCGATACCTGCCGAGCCGTAGGTGATACGACCCGGCGCCGCTCGGGCCAGTGCGATCACCTCGGCGACCGAACGGATGGATTGCTGCGAGCCCGTGGCCAGCATGCTGGTCGATCGCGCCACGCCACCGATCGCGGTGAAGGCAGTGGCCGGGTCATACGGAATCGACCGGAGCATATGCGGGGCTATTGAAAAAGCGCCGATGGTCGAGGCCATCAGGGTGTAACCATCGGGCGCAGCGCGGGCAATCAGGTCGGAGCCCACCGTGCCGGCAGCACCGGCGCGGTTCTCGACCACGAAGGGCTGCCCCAAGGCGTCACCCATGCGCTGGGCCAGCATGCGTCCGAGAATATCGGCGACGCCGCCCGCCGCGTAGGGAATGACGAGGCGCACTGCGCGGGTCGGATAAGGGCTCGCACCGGCCGTCTGCGCGAAGGCGGGCGATGCAGCCAGCGTAACGAACGCCGACAGGACAGACATCGCGACAAGTCGATGCAGGTGCATGAGATTCGATCCGGACAGCCAGAACGGCCGATGGATGTCAGTCGGCCCTCGCCCCTGATCGTCGCACAACCT
This sequence comes from Pseudomonadota bacterium, assembly GCA_947455195.1. Classification (GTDB taxonomy): domain Bacteria; phylum Pseudomonadota; class Gammaproteobacteria; order Burkholderiales; family SG8-39; genus CAIXPL01. The sequence goes on from CANGMI010000006.1 coordinate 70,493, forward strand.
CGCGCCACTTGAGAATCTCTGTCTGCAGGAAACCTGCCAGCTGCTCGGGTGTGCCACCCACGACCTCGGATGTGTCCTGTACCGCAAGCTGCTCGCGTGCAGCCGGCATCTGCAGGATGCGATTGAGCGCCTCGTTGAGCGTCTGGATGACATCGCGCGGTGTGCCCGCGGGGGCGAAATAGCCATACCAGCCAGCAGCCACCGCATTGGCGACGCCGGCCTCGCCCAGCGTGGGCACATCGGCCAGCGCGGCAAGGCGCCGCGCGCTGGTCACCGCCAACGCCCGCAACTTGCCCCCACGGATCTGCTGCAGCACATCGGTCGCGGTGCCAAAGAGCAGGTCCGTCTCGCCCGCCACCATGGCCAGCACGGCAGGGCCACTACCCTTGTAGGGGATGTGGGTCATGCGGATGCCAGCAGCCGCCGCAAACATTTCTGCCGCCAGATGCGCCGAGGTTCCCGACCCGGCAGAGCCGTAATTCATCGCGCCCGATCGGGCACGCTCCGAGCCGAGCAGATCGCTCAGACTGGCCCAGGTCGCACTCGGATGCACCACCAGCACATTGGGCGTGACGGCCACCAGAATCACCGGTGCAAAATCCCGCACCGGGTCATAGGGCAAGGTGGCAAAGAGACTCGGATTGATCGAATGCGGTCCGATGCCACCGACCATCACGGTGTAGCCGTTGGGTGCAGCCTTCGCGACGTATTCGGTGCCGATGATGCCACTGGCACCGACACGGTTCTCGACCACCACGGGTTGACCCAGCGCCTCGGCGAGGCGCGGCGCGGTGATGCGTGCGATCGAATCGTAGTAGCCACCCGCGGCATAGGGCACCACGACCCGGATCGGCCGCACCGGCCACGACGCTGCCGACTGTGCGATCCCAAGGGCGGGTGCCAGCAGCGCCACGAGCGCGAGCAGGACGCCGGCACGCCGAGCGCCGGGCGCGCAGGCTCGCTCGGGCAACCCCACTCTGCCGAGAGGGCCCGGAATGCCAGCACGCCCCCATGACGATGACGCCTTCATGTCACCTCCTGCCCTGTCGCCTGCCGGGCCGCCCGAATGGCGCTGAACACGCGCTGTCCGGTGGCCGGCATCTCGACATGGCGCACCCCCAGATGTGCCAGTGCGTCCACCACCGCGTTGATGACAACCCCCAGCGCGGGTGTCGTACCGCCCTCGCCACCGGGGCGGATGCCCAGCGGATGACTCGAACTGGGCACCTCGCTGATGTGGGTCTGGAACGAGGGAAATCCGTCAGCCCGTGGCATCGGATAGTCGAGGAAGGATCCGGCCAGCAACTGCCCCGAGTCCGGATCATGCACGCAATGCTCCATCAGGGCCTGCCCCACGCCCTGCACGATGCCCCCGTGGGTCTGGCCGTCGACGATCATCGGATTGACCGCACGGCCCACATCGTCGACCGCGGTGTAGCGCTCGATCGAGACGACTCCGGTCTCGCCATCGACCGCCACTTCGCAGACATGAGCGCCATAAGGGTAGGCGGCAGTGTCGTTCACGATGTCGGAGACGGCAGCGAGCGCCGTCGGCGCAGCGTCAGTGGCAGCGGGCATGGCCTGCGCGGCGCGAGCCACCTCGTACAGACCCACGGCACGATCGGTGCCGCTCAGATGGAATCGGCCAGCCTCGAAGCGCACGTCGGCTGCGCTGCATTCGAGCAGACGCGCTGCGAGTTGCGTGCCTCGTTCGATGATCTCGCGGCTTGCGTTCCAGATGACGATGCTCGCCTGGCGCATGCCGCGGCCGGAATGCGTGCCACCACCCACGGACACGAACGCGGTGTCACCGGTGCGAATGACCACCTCATCGAGGGGGACACCCAGCCAGTCGCTGATCAGCTGGGCAAAAGTGGTGTCGTGACCCTGCCCGGTCGATACCGTCCCGATCACGACCTCGATCCGTCCCTCGGGACAGACCGTGACCTCGGCCCGCTCGCGCGGCGCGCCGGTCGCCGTGTCGACGTAGTTGGCCACCCCGATGCCGAGCCACCGACCCGCTTTGCGCGCGGCAGCACGACGCTGCTCGAACCCGGCCCAGTCGCCCAGCGCCAGGGCCTGCGCCATGGCATCGGCATAGTTGCCGTTGTCGTACACCATCCCGAACGGGTTTCGATACGGCAGCTCGTGGGGTGCGATGAGGTTGCGTCGGCGCAGTTCCACCCGATCGAAACCGCATTCGCGGGCAGCCAGATCGATGAGACGCTCCATCACGTACATCACTTCCGGACGTCCGGCACTGCGGTAAGGCCGGGTCGGTGGCGTGTTGCTCACCACCGCTCGGGCGCGGAAGTGCACCACCGGCACGCGGTAGAGACTCGACATGATCTCGACCCCTTTCTGCAGGGGCTGGAAATTGCCGGTGCAGGCACCGAGGTTGCCCACATTCGATCCGCGCAGGGCAAGGAACCGGCCCTCGGCATCCAGCGCGAGGTCGGCGCTCACCGCAAGATCGCGCCCCTGGTAATCGCTCACGAAGGCCTCGTGGCGCTCACAGGTCCACTTCACCGGACGGCCAATGCGCCGCGCTGCCCACGCGGTCAGCACGCACTCGGGGGTGATCATCCCGCGTGCACCGAAATGCCCTCCCACATCGCCGATGACGACACGCACCCGATCGGGCGAAACACCCAGTACCGTCGCCAGATCGTTGCGCAGGCGTACCGCGCCGCTCGAACAGGCGTAGAGCGTGTACTGCCCGGTTGCAGCATCGAAGAGGCCTGTGGATGCACGGGGCTCCATCGGCATCGCGGTGACCCGCTGAACCTGCGTCTCGAAGTGCACCACATGGGCGGCCCGCGCAAAGGCGGCCCGGGTGGCAGTCTCATCACCGAGCACCGCATCGAGGCAGACGTTGGAAGGGGCTGCGTCATCGACCCGGGGCGCATCCGCACGCAAGGCCTCGAGCGTATCGGTCACCGCCGGCAGCACCTCGTACTCGACCTCGACCCGCTCGGCAGCATCGCGCGCCTGCGCGACCGACTCGGCCAGCACCATCGCCACCACCTCGCCGCCGAAGCGTGCCTTGTCATGCGCGATGACCTGATGCGGCACGACCCGGTAGGGCGTGCCATCACTGTTTGCCATCGGAATGTCGGCCGTCCCGAGACCGAAGGGCGTATGCGGTATCGCACCGAGCCCGTCGGCCCTGGCATCGGCACCGGTGAGTACGGCAATCACGCCCGGACAGGCCATGGCGGCCCGCGCATCAACCGACCGGATGCGCGCGTGAGCATGCGGTGAACGAACCATCACCGCGAAAGCCTGACCCTCGAAACGCCAGTCGTCGCTGTAGCGACCACCCCCGGTGGTCAAACGCGCATCTTCACGACGCGGAACGGACTTGCCGATGCCGGACGGGGACACGCTCACGATGCTCATTGCAACCCCGCCGAAACGGGCACGCAAAACGTTTCGCGCAACAAAACGGTACTCAAACGAACATTCAGGCAGTACGTCGGGCAGAGCATCGACATGTCTCCAGCAAGGCAGGACAACCGGTTCTGATGCCGGTCGGTCAGTCTGCAGCGGCAAGGCGCGCCGCAGACCGCAGGGTGAATTATGCAACCTGGAGGGCCACTCGGCATGCCGGGTGGCCTCAGTGAATGGGTTGCCTGCGCTGGTATGCTTGAGGTGATGATTGCCCGACACAGGGAGGACTGCATGAGTTCATCTGCAACGCCGATGGGCACGCGGCGCGCGACCCGACTCGAGACATCCCCCCTCTCGGAGGCGCTGGGTATCGCAGTACATGGCCTCGACCTCTCGCGACCGATCGAGCGCGACGTGGCTCTCACGATTCGCGCGCTGCTCTACGAGCACTGCGTACTGCTGGTGCCAGGGCAACATCTGGATGAAGCGACGCAGGTACGCTTTGGCGAGTACTTCGGCGAACTGGGCCACACGCTGGGCGACTACGGCCTCAACAACCGCACCCATCCGGCGGTGATGTACGTGACCAACGAGAAGGAGAATGGCCGCTACGTCGGAGCTCTGCCCGATGGCGAGATGTTCTTCCACTCCGACCGCTGCTACATGCCGCAACCGACCCTGGCCACGATGCTTTACGCCATCGATATCCCTTCGCGGGGCGGCAACACGATCTTTGCCAACCAGTACACCGCCTGGGACACGCTGCCCGATGCCATCAGGCAGCGCATCGAAGGCCGTGAAGCGATGAACACCTACGACCCGGGCATTCACGCCGACAACACGGCACCGGTCAGTCAGACCACGCCGTCAGAAAAGGCCTTGCGCGCGGCGCATCCGCTGGTGAAGATGCATCCGGCCACCGGACGAAAGGCCATCTATGCCAATCGGCTCATGACCGAATACATCGTCGGCATGCCGCGCAGTGAAAGCGACGAATTGCTGGCCACGCTCTTCGACCATCAGGAACGCGCCGAGTTCTGCTACGAGCATCGGTGGACGCCCGGGGACGCGCTCATCTGGGACAATCGATGCGTGCTGCACGCACGCACCAACTTCGACCCGGGCGAGGCGCGCAAGCTGCGCCGCGTCGTGGTCAATGTCGAGCGCGAGCTCTGAATTCACCCGCCATCGTCTGCACGGAGTTGCCCCGCATGACCTTCACGATCGAAGCCCTGTTCACCTGCCCGACTGCGGGCGCCCCGATGCAGAGCCACGACCGCGTCAAGGTCATCGCCGGTGTGGGCATCGAAGGTGACCGTTACGCTGCCGGCGTGGGGGCCTATTCGACGCTCGAACCGATCAAGCGACGCGACATCACCTTCATCGCCCTCTCCGGGATCGATACGGCCAACGACTGGCAGACCGGCGCCGACCGCCCCTGCTTTGCACCCGGCGAAACACGCCGGAACGTGGTGCTCTCGGGCATCAGTTCGGGCGAACTCAATGACCTCGTGGGTCGGGCGTTCAGCATCAACGGCCTGCGCTTTCGAGGCCTCGACCTGGCGGTTCCCTGTCCGAGGCCCGGGCACCTGACCGGTTACAGCGGTTTTGAAGAAGCCTTCGAAGGGCGTGCCGGCCTGCGCGCGCTGGTTCTCGACAGCGGCGAACTCAAGGTCGGCGATGAGGGAGAAGTGGCGGTCGACTGAGGCACGGCCTGTCGACCGATCGCCCCTCACTCGAGCCGGATATCGGCAAAGCGCACCACGCGCCTGCACCTGATGCGGAACCGTGAGCACCGCGATCCGGGGCTTCAGGCAGCCTCAACGCCGCTTCAGCAGGTTTGAGGTCTTTGTACTGGCGGGGCAGCATAGGTAACGTTGCTATTCCAAGCATCAATCAAATATTTACCGCAGCCTTTGGTAAATTATTCAGACCATCATTAACGGACTCAGTCGCAGTCTATAAAGTCTTGTGCTAAACATTTATTCGCCATATCAATGGCATCTTTTTTTTGTTGATATGACAAAAGAGATTTTCTGTGTTTTAGCCGCTCGAGTCTGCCTAAGCCACCGTAAGCTGCAGATAAAGTAAGCCACATGACGCTACGTGTGTAGTCCTTCTCAACGCCGATACCGTCGTAGTAACAATCACTTAATCGATCTTGCGCCAGTGGATGTCCTTGTGTCGCTGCCAACCTGTACAAGCGAATCGCTTCCGGGTAGTCCTGTACAACACCCTGTCCGTTGAAGTAAAGAAGACCAAGATTGTACTGCGCGAATGGAAATCCTTGCGCTGCTGCCAATTTGTACCAACGCGCCGCTTCCGCAATGTCTTGCGTAACGCGATCGTTTTCATACCGGAAACCCAGTTCAAACTGCGCGTCCGCGTCGCCTTGCTCCGCAGCAAGCTTACACCAGGATAACAACTCGGATTCATTCATGAAACCACGATACCAGTATAGTCTACAGAGATTGTACGTCGCGTTTTTATGCTTGCTTTCGGCTGCCAGCTTGAACCACCGTATCGCCTCCCGCGAATCATTCTGGACACCTCGACCATTCTCATACAAATACCCCAGGCTATTCTGTGCATCAGCGTTGCCTTGTGCAGCGGCCAGCCTGTACCATCGAATTGCATTAGTGAAGTCCCGCCGGACTAATTTCCCTTCCTTGTAAATATCACCCAGGTAACGCTGTGCATCCGGGTTTCCTTTGTCAGCAGCCGAATTGAAAAGTCGCAAAGCCGTCTCGTAGTCTGCTTTCTCATAAGCTGCTTTTCCAACCTTGAAGTCATCAGTACATGCCGCAGTCGCGAAATTCAATGTTAGTATAATGATAATTTTCAGACGCAGGACTTTCGCATGCACGAATCAGCTTCCTCACAACCTGGGGTTTCACTTATTCAGACGGCCGAAAATCTGGTGAATGCTTGAATAAGTTCCTGCCTCATGCAAGCCCACAACATCTCTTTCTTCATGCTTAAATATACGATTCGACTCTCGCTTTTCCTCAACATAGCGGTTCTGATTCCCGTCTGCGCTGGCTTGCTCAGCGACGCACTTTGGATTGCTGATGTGTACGGTCCAGCCTCAGCCGCGAGGGGTATTCTTTTGTCCATCTACGGTGCCATTCTCATCGTCTCGACAGCCCTACTGTTCAGCCGAGACGTGATGCTGGTAGCCCCTTTGCTGCTGATTCAAGTTGTCTACAAACTGACGACACCATTCTCCGTCGGTAGCTTCTCCAATCCAGTCGTGATCAGCAACCTTGTCATAGCGACAGTGCATATCGTGACGCTAAGTCTGATCGTTCGAGAAAATCGGCACCAGACGTGACCGGTTTACCCGTGGATTTGTGCTTACCGACACAAACAGAATGAGAAAATTGCAGTCGAGACGATTTTCACGAACCACTGTCGCGAGTCGTATTCATGCTTCTTCAGCAAACACCCCCGTTCTGTTGGGAAATCTAGCGCATGCCGTTCAATTCATCCTTCGAAACATTGACGCAGGTCTTTTGCACCTTTTTCGTATTCCGTTCGAAGGCACAGAGCAAAAAGCTCTTCCAGAGTGCGATTCAAGCACTTAAGCGTGGAGTGATTCGGCGGCAACATTACTCCACCGTCACCGACTTCGCCAGATTGCGCGGCTTGTCCACATCCGTTCTCCGCGCGAGCGCCGTGTGATACGCCAGCAGCTGCAGCGGAATCACATGCAGGATCGGCGACAGCAGCCCGGCGTGGTCTGTGAGCCGAATGACGTGCAGCCCATCAGCCTCGGCGATCGTGGCCCCCTCATCGGCAAAGACATAGAGTTCGCCGCCGCGCGCGCGCACTTCCTGCAGATTGCTCTTCAACTTCTCGAGCAGGCGGTCATTGGGCGCAATGGCAACGACCGGCATGTCGGCATCGACGAGCGCCAGCGGTCCGTGCTTGAGTTCGCCTGCCGCATAGGCCTCGGCATGGATATAGGTAATTTCCTTCAGCTTGAGCGCACCTTCCATGGCGATGGGGTAGTGAATGCCACGCCCGAGGAAGAGCGCGTGATGCTTGTTCGCAAAGGCCGCCGCCCAGGGCAGCAGCAAGGGCTCGATCGCGAGCACCCGCGCCACTGCCGCCGGCAGGTGGCGCAGCGCCTGCAGCAGTTCGGCCTCCTGGTCAGCCTCAAGACGCCCGCCGACACGCGCGAGCACGAGTGCCAGCACGAAGAGCGATGCGAGCTGCGTCGTGAAGGCCTTGGTCGAGGCCACGCCTATCTCGGGGCCGGCGCGGGTCAAAAAGCGCAGGCCCGACTGGCGAATCATCGCCGACTCAGGTGAATTGCAGATCGTGAGCGTGTCGGTGAGGCCCTGTGCCTTGGCATGCTCGAGCGCCGCCAGCGTGTCGGCGGTTTCACCCGACTGCGAAATCGTGACCACCAGCGTGCCCGGCAGCGCCACGCTGTCGCGATACCGGTACTCGCTCGCAATCTCCACGGTACAGGGGATGCCGGCGAGTTGCTCGATCCAGTAACGTGCCACGCAGCCTGCGTTGTAACTCGTGCCGCAGGCCAGAATGAGCACCGCCTTCGTGCGCGCGAAGACCGGTTCGGCATCGGCGCCAAAGAGGTTGGGGGCAAGCGACCGAGCGTTGGCGACCATCTCGAGCGTGGCCGACAATGCCCCGGGCTGCTCGAAGATTTCCTTCTGCATGAAGTGCGCGTAGGGTCCGAGTTCGACCGCCTCGGCCGAAAGCCGGGACAGGCGCACCGGGCGCTCGACGGCCGCACCGGCGGCATCGATCACGCGCCAGGTGGCTGCAGTGGCCTCGACACAGTCGCCCTCTTCGAGATAGACCACGCGCTGGGTCGCCCCGATGAGCGCCGAGGCATCCGAAGCGATGAAGTTCTCGCCCTCGCCGACACCCAGCACCATCGGTGCGCCGCGGCGGGTGCCCACGATGCGGCCCGGCTCCCGGGCACAGATCGCGGCGATTGCGTAGGCGCCACGCAGTTCCTTCGTTGCCGCGCAGAGTGCATCGAAAAGGCCCCGCGGCTTGCCATGGCCATCAGAGGCCATCAGCGAATGCACCAGGTGCACCACCACCTCGGTATCGGTTTCCGACTGGAAGACATAGCCCGCGGTCTTCAGTCGCGCGCGAATCTCGTCATGATTCTCGATGATGCCGTTGTGCACCAGGGCCACATCACCACTGGCATGCGGATGCGCGTTGTACTCGGCCGGCCGGCCGTGGGTTGCCCAGCGGGTGTGCGCGATGCCGATGGTGCCGGCGAGGCCGTTCGAATCACGCTCGAGTTCAGCCACGCGCCCGACGCTGCGCACGCGCGTGAGCCCGGGGTTCAGTACGGCGAGACCCGCTGAGTCGTACCCCCGATATTCCAGCCGCTTGAGGCCCGCAATCAACAGCGGAACGATGTCGCGCGTGGAGGCCGCCGCCACGATGCCACACATGGGTTCAGCCCTTCTTCGGCGTCTTCACCGGACGTTTCCAGCCCGGAATGGTGATCTGCCTCGCACGCGAGACGGTCAGCTGATCAGGCGGTGCGTCGCGGGTCACGGTGGTGCCCGCCCCGATGGTAGCGCCACGCCCGACCCGCACCGGCGCCACGAGTTGCGTATCCGAGCCGATGAAGGCGTCATCCTCGATCTCGGTACGGTGCTTGTTGACCCCGTCATAGTTGCAGGTGATGGTGCCTGCACCGATGTTGACGCGCGCCCCGACGCTGGCGTCACCGACATAGGCGAGATGATTGGCCTTCGAACCGGCCCCCACGCGAGACGCCTTCACCTCGACGAAATTGCCGACATGCACCTCGCGATCGAGGACGGTGCCCGGGCGCAGTCGCGCATAGGGGCCGATGCGACACGCCTCGCCCACCACCGCATCATCCAGATGACTGAACGGTTCGATACGCGTGCCCGCGCCCACCTCGACATTGCGCAGCACGCAGTGGGCACCCACCACGACATCATCGGCGAGACGCACCACGCCTTCGAATACGCAGTTCACGTCGATCGAGACATCGCGGCCGCAGACAAGCTCACCCCGCACATCGATCCGCGCCGGATCGGAAAGAGTCGTGCCCTGCTCGAGCAAGGCATCGGCGATGTCGCGCTGCGCGATGCGCTCGAGTTGGGCCAGTTGCGCGCGGGAATTCACGCCAGCCGCTTCCCAGGTGTCGCTCGGCTGCGCGGTCGCCACGGTGAACCCGTCGGCGACGGCCATGGCGATGATATCGGTGAGGTAATACTCGCCCTGCGCATTGTCATTGCGAAGCGCTGCCAGCCAACGCGCGAGCGCCGGCGTTGGCGCCACCAGAATGCCGGTATTGACCTCGGTAATTTCACGCTCGGCCTCGCTCGCATCGCGCTCCTCGACGATGCGCAGTACCCGGCCCGCCTCACGCACGATACGTCCGTAACCGCGGGGCTCGGGCAGACTCACCGTGAGTACCCCGAGTGTGCCGGTGGCCTCTTCCACGAGACGCTGGAGCGTCGCGACACGGGTGAGCGGCACATCGCCGTAGAGCACAAGGGTTGGCTGTGCGGCATCGAGCAGCGGCAGGGCCTGGCACACCGCGTGGCCGGTCCCCTGCTGGGGATTCTGCTCGACCCAGTGCAGGTCGGGCGCATCGAGTGCAGCACGCACCTGCTCGCCCCCGTGGCCGTGCACGATGATGATGCGCGCCGCGGAATGGCTGCCGGCCGCGTCCGGATGAGCGCTGGCATCAGGGATGCCGGACGCCAGCGCCGCACAGAGACGCCGGGCGGTCGACACGACGCGCGCGAGCATGGCCTGCCCGGCGACGGGATGCAGCACCTTGGGCAACGCCGAATGCATGCGCTTGCCCTGACCTGCAGCGAGGATGACGACGTTCATCACGCACCCCATCAGAAGATGACGGGATTTTAACCTCCGGCTGTGGCATCCTCCCACCACAACAGCAATGATGGCCCACCTCGACGAGGTTTTTCATGCGAACACTCGCATGCTGCCTGCTCGCACTCGCGGCCCTGCCGTTTTCGGAGGGGCGAGCCGATGTCTACAAATGGATCGACGCCAGCGGCGCCGTGCACTACTCGAGCGAGAAACCCGCTGATGTCAGTCGGGCAACGCGCATCGACTCGACCATGGTCAATGTCTACACGCCCCAGAGCCATTCAGGCACACGGGTGATCTCCAGCACGACGACAACTGCGGGCGTGGCACCCATGCCACCCCCGCCCGGCCTGGGGCCGCCACCGTCCTCGGGCGCGCCCCAGGCGCTGCAGCCCATGCCATCGATGCAGCCCATGGCCCCGATGGGGGGCTACCCGTCAGCCCAACCCGATGCGGCACAGCTGGCTCAATGGCGTGCCCAATGCGAGCGCGAGATGTGGGCCGATTGTGACGACCCCCGCGCGCTCGCGGCGCGTTACGCGATGGGGTATCCACCGGTGGTAATCGTTCGCCCGACACGACCCCTCATCGTTCCCACGGCCCCCTCCACATCGGCGATACCGGTGACGCCCATGGGGCCACCGGCAGTACCGCCCCAGGCAGGCGTCGCACGCCCCACGCCACACGGCATTCCCTCCAGGCCGCGAAATGCGGCCGAGTACGCGACCCATTAGAGTCGGAGGTCCCCTCGATGCAACTCGTCCGCGGATGCCTTGTGGCAACCCTGCTGATCCTGCAGGTCGCACTGCTGCAACCGACACTGGCCCAGACATCACCGTCGCAAGTCTATCGCTGGACGGACGAAGCCGGCCGTGTCCATTACTCGCAGGACAAGCCTCCCGGCGGCGCCAGGGTCGCCACGATCGACACGCCCCCTCCTGCGACAGGGGCGTCCGGACCAGCCCCGACCTCGCCAGCCTCGTCCAGAGGGTTCCTCGACATGAAAACCGGGGTCTGGATGCCCGAGGGAGACGCAACACCGACACCCGGACTGAAGCCGGGCCAATTGCCGCCCAGGGTTCCGCCGGGTCCTGCGTTGTTCCCTGGCTCCCTGCCACCGCCGTCGGACGCGCCGCTTGCCAGAACCGGCCTGCCAGGGTCATCGGGCAGCCGGGCAGCAGCGAGCACGCAGCGGTCCGCGGCGACCACGGACCAGGCCATGCGCCCACCTTGGCCACAGGGCACCGCACCTCAAGTCAGATCGCGGACGATCTCGCGCCCCTATCCGGAAGAGGTGCCCGTAAAGCCGTAGGACAAGGACCGGGCGTCGACCGGCGAGCGGCCGACCGACCCATCCCTGAGCGAGAGCGCCTAGCGGGGCAGCACCGACGAGCCCATCAGGAACTCGTCAACCGCCCGCGCCGCCTGGCGCCCTTCACGAATCGCCCAGACGACGAGCGACTGCCCGCGGCGCATGTCGCCGGCGGCAAATACCTTGGGGTTCGAGGTGCGATAGGCACTGCTGCCTTCGGTCTGCGCCAGCGCGTTGCCACGCCCATCACGCTCGATCGCAAACGACTCGAGCACAGTCTGCACCGGCGAAACGAAGCCCATGGCAAAGAGCACGAGATCAGCCGGCAAGTCGAACTCGCTGCCTGGCACCTCGGTCATCTTGCCATTCACCCACTCGAGGCGCGCTGCGGTGAGGCTGGTCACCCGCCCGTCGCTGCCATTGAAGCGCTTGGTACCCACCGCAAAATCACGCTTGACCCCCTCTTCGTGCGACGTCGAGGTGCGCAGGCGCACCGGCCAGTAAGGCCAGACCGGGTTGTGATCAAGATCGGCCGGCATCGGCAGGAGTTCAAACTGGGTGACCGAAGCCGCACCATGACGGTTCGATGTACCGACACAATCCGAACCGGTATCGCCGCCGCCAATCACCACCACGTGCTTGCCCTTGGCGTTCAGCGCCGGCACATCACTGTCGCCAGCGACACGACGATTCTGCAGCGGCAGGAATTCCATGGCGAAATGAACGCCATCGAGTTCACGACCGGGCACCGGCAGATCGCGCGGCAGTTCCGCGCCGCCCGCGAGCACCACAGCATCGAATTGCGCCTCGAGTTCGGCCGGTGTCACCACCGCCGTCGACACGTCTCCCACCCCGGGAGGCAATTCGGCGGCTGAGCCAATGCGGGTGCGGGTTCGGAATTCGACCCCTTCAGCCCGCAACTGATCGACGCGCCGGTCGATGAGACCCTTTTCCATCTTGAAGTCGGGAATGCCGTAACGCAGGAGTCCCCCGACGCGGTCGTTCTTCTCGAACACCACGACGTCATGCCCGACCCGCGCCAGCTGCTGCGCGGCGGCGAGGCCGGCCGGACCGGACCCGACGACGGCCACCCGCTTGCCGGTACGAACGGCAGCCGGCTTCGGTTGTACCCAGCCTTCCTGCCACGCCTTGTCGATGATGGCGTGCTCGATCGACTTGATGCCCACGGCCTTGTCGTTGATACGCAGCGTACAGGCTTCCTCGCACGGCGCCGGGCAGATGCGGCCGGTGAACTCGGGGAAGTTGTTGGTCGAGTGCAGGGTATCGATCGCGGCACGCCAGTCCTGACGGAAGACGAGATCGTTGAAGTCAGGAATGATGTTGTTGACCGGGCATCCGTTCTGGCAGAACGGGATGCCGCAGTCCATGCAGCGCGCCCCCTGGACCTTGGCGTCGGCATCGCTCAGATGTCCGACGAACTCGCGATAGTGTCCGACCCGCGACTCCTTCGCTTCGGCTGTTTCCTCGACCCGAGCGAACTCGAGAAATCCGGTGACCTTGCCCATTGTCTGTCCCTTGTCAGTCTGCGCTGCGCCGCTCAGGCCGCAGCCTTTCGGGCCGCCTGGGCAAGTTCACCCAGAGCACGGCGATATTCCTTCGGAAACACCTTCACGAAGCGCTGCCGCTCGACGGCCCAGTCGGCAAGAATCTGCTGGGCCCGGGCGCTGCCGGTGAAACGGGCATGGTGCTCGATCAGTTCGAGCAGCAGGACCTCATCGGCTCGGCCCAGATGCCAGAAGTCGGGCGAGAGTTTCGCCCGCTGCTCGGCCTCAGCCACCACCGGTTCGAGATCGACCATGGCGGGATTGCAGCGCTGGGCAAAGTCGCCATTGACGTCATAGATGTAGGCCAGGCCACCCGACATGCCAGCCGCAAAGTTGCGCCCGGACTCACCAAGCACCACCACGGTGCCACCGGTCATGTACTCGCAACCATGATCACCGACCCCCTCAACCACGGTCTGTGCACCCGAATTGCGAACCGCAAAGCGCTCACCGGCAACGCCACGGAAGTAAGCCTCGCCGGCAATCGCACCATAGAGGACGACGTTACCGGTGATGATGTTGCGGGTCGGCTCGCCACGGAACTTGGGCGACGGTTGTACGCTGATGCGCCCGCCCGAGAGTCCCTTGCCGCAGTAGTCGTTGGTCTCGCCCACCAGATCGATCCAGACGCCCTTGGCGAGGAATGCGCCGATGCTCTGGCCGGCCGTGCCTGCAAGCCGGATATGAATCGTCTCGTCGGGAAGTCCGTCGTGGCCGTAACGTCGGGCCACCGCGCCCGAGAGCATGGTGCCCACGGTCCGGTTGATGTTGCGCACCGGCATCGCGATCTCGACCTTCTCACCATGCTCGAGCGCGGGCGCTGCCAACTCGATCAGGCGCTGATCCATGGCCGCGTCAAGACCATGATCCTGCGTCTCGACATGACGCTTCGCGACGCTGGCAGGAACAGCCGGCTGATGGAAGATGCGCGAGAAGTCCAGGCCCTTTGCCTTCCAGTGCTCGATGCCCTTTCTCATGTCGAGCAGATCGGCACGACCGATGAGATCGTCAAAGCGCCGAATGCCCAGGCTGGCCATCAGCTGACGGACCTCTTCGGCGACGAAGAAGAAGTAATTGATCACGTGCTCGGGCTTGCCCTGGAAGCGAGCGCGCAGGACCGGGTCTTGCGTGGCCACCCCGACCGGACAGGTGTTGAGGTGGCACTTTCGCATCATGATGCAGCCAGTGACCACGAGCGGTGCCGTGGCAAATCCGAATTCATCGGCTCCCAGCAGGGCGCCGATCACGACGTCGCGTCCGGTCTTCAACTGCCCGTCGACCTGAACGGCAATGCGGCCGCGCAGGTGGTTGAGGACGAGCGTCTGCTGCGTCTCGGCCAGACCGAGCTCCCAGGGCGACCCGGCATACTTGATCGACGACCAGGGCGATGCGCCGGTGCCGCCATCATGGCCCGAGATCGTGACGTGATCGGCCTTCGCCTTGGAGACCCCGGCCGCCACCGTGCCGACGCCCACTTCGGACACCAGTTTCACGCTGATCGATGCCGCCGAGTTGGCGTTCTTCAGATCGTGGATGAGCTGGGCGAGGTCTTCGATCGAATAGATGTCGTGGTGCGGCGGCGGCGAGATGAGCTCGACCCCCGGGGTCGAATAGCGCAGTTGCGCGATGTACTCGGACACCTTGCGGCCGGGCAGTTGCCCGCCCTCACCGGGCTTGGCACCCTGCGCCATCTTGATCTGGATCTGCTCGGCACTCGCCAGGTACTCGGCGGTGACGCCAAACCGTCCGGAGGCTACCTGCTTGATCTTCGAGCGCAGCGAGTCCCCCGGCTGCAGCGCGATATCGCTCTCGATACGGCTCTGGCCGATCCGTGACGCAAGTGTCTCGCCCGGTTGCATCGGGGCATAGCGGTTGCGGTCTTCGCCACCCTCTCCCGTGTTCGACTTGCCACCGATGCGGTTCATCGCGATCGCGAGCGTCGAGTGCGCCTCGGTGGAGATCGATCCGAGTGACATGGCGCCTGTCGCAAAGCGCTTCACGATCTCGGCTGCGGGCTCCACGTCCTCGAGCGGCACTGGCGTCACACGATCGGTGCGGAACTCGAAGAGGCCACGGAAGGTCATGTGACGACGCGACTGGTCGTTGATGATCTTCGCGTATTCCTCGTAGGTCGAGAAGTTGCCCGAGCGCGTCGAATGCTGGAGCTTGGCGATCGCATCAGGCGTCCACATGTGCTCTTCACCACGGGCCCGGAAGGCATACTCGCCGCCGGCATCCAGCGCACCGACCAGGGTGGGGTCATCGCCAAAGGCCGCGCGATGAATGCGCAGGGTTTCCTCGGCCAGCTCGAACAGACCGATGCCCTCCACGTTGGTGGTCGTACCCGTGAAATAGCGATCGACGAGCGAACGGGCCAGACCCACAGCCTCGAAGATCTGCGCCCCGGTGTACGACATGTAGGTCGAGATGCCCATCTTCGACATGACCTTCATGAGGCCCTTGCCGATCGCCTTCACGAAGTTCTTGACCGCCTTTTCCGCGTCGACGCCCGGCAGTGCCTTGACGGTGGCCATGGCCAGCCAGGGGTGTACCGCCTCGGCACCATAGCCGGCGAGCAGCGCGAACTGATGCACCTCGCGCGCAGAACCGGTTTCGACCACCAGGCCCGTGCTGGTGCGCAGGCCCTTGTTGGTGAGGTGCTGGTGTATG
The DNA here is from genome assembly GCA_947455195.1 of Pseudomonadota bacterium. GTDB lineage: Bacteria > Pseudomonadota > Gammaproteobacteria > Burkholderiales > SG8-39 > CAIXPL01. The sequence continues at coordinate 86,309 of CANGMI010000006.1, forward strand.
GCCGACAGCGCGAGCAGGGCTGGAATGGCCACGGCTTCACGACTCATGCGGCGATCAGAGAGGATGAGCACCGAGAATCCGGAGCGAACCGCATCTTCGGCTTGCGCGCACAGGCTCGCCAGTCGTGCCTCGATGGCCTCCTTGCCCCAGCTGACGGGGTAGGTCGTGTCGATCTCGAACGATCGGAACTTGCCTTCGCTGTACTTCTCGACGTGCCGGATGGTCTCCATCTGGTCGCAATCGAGAATCGGCTGACTCAGTTCGAGCCGCAGTGGCGGGTTGATGACGTCGATGCCGAGGAGATTGGGCTTCGGGCCGACAAAGCTCACCAGCGACATCACCAGGTCTTCGCGGATCGGATCGATCGGCGGATTGGTCACCTGCGCAAAGAGCTGCCGGAAGTAGTGATACAGCGTCTTGTTCTTGCCCGAGAGCACAGCCATGGGCGAGTCGTTGCCCATCGAGCCGGTGGCCTCTTCGCCCGCCGCAGCCATGGGGCTGAGGATGAACTTCATGTCCTCCTGGGTATAACCGAACGACTGCTGCAGGTCGAGGAGCGATTCGTTCAGGGGCGCGGGCGCCTCAGCCGCCGCCGGCAGGTCATCGAGCTTGATGCGGATGCGTTCCATCCACTCGCGGTAGGGTTTCGATGCCGCCAGCGTGTCCTTCAGTTCGCGATCATCGACGATGCGGCCCTTCTCGGTGTCGATCAGGAACATCTTGCCCGGCTGAAGGCGCCAGCGCTGGATGATGCGATCTTCGGGAATCGTCAGGCAGCCGCTCTCGGAGCCCATGATGACCAGATCATCATCGGTGACGATGTAACGCGCCGGGCGCAGCCCGTTGCGATCCAGGGTTGCACCGATCACCCGACCGTCGGTGAAGGCCATGGCCGCCGGACCGTCCCAGGGCTCCATCATCGCCGCGTGATACTCGTAGAATGCGCGCCGGCTCGGATCCATCAGGGTATGCTTTTCCCACGCTTCGGGAATCAGCATCATCATTGCGTGCGCGATGGAGTACCCGCCCATCACGAGCAGTTCGAGCGCGTTGTCGAAGGAGGCCGAGTCCGACTGCCCGTCATAGATGAGCGGCCAGAGCTTGTCCAGGTCCTCGCCCAGTACCGGGCTGGAGATGGCGCCTTCACGCGCGCGCAGCCAGTTCACGTTGCCACGCAGGGTGTTGATCTCGCCGTTGTGCGCGATCATGCGGAACGGGTGGGCGAGGTCCCAGGTCGGGAAGGTGTTCGTCGAGAAACGCTGGTGCACCAGCGACAGGGCCGATACGACCCGTGCGTCCTGCAGATCACGGTAGTAGGAGCCCACCTGATCGGCGAGCAGCATGCCCTTGTAGACCAGCGTACGCGCCGACATCGACGGCACATAGAATTCCTTGCCGTGCGCCAGGTGCAGGGCCTGGATGGCGTGACCCGACGACTTGCGGATCACGTAGAGCTTGCGCTCGAGCGCATCGGTCACCGTCACGTCAGGACCACGCCCGATGAAGACCTGGCGCACCACCGGTTCGATGCGCTTGACCGACTCTCCCAGGCCGGCGTTGTCGACCGGGACATCGCGCCAGCCCAGCAGCACCTGACCTTCGGCGCGGATGGCCCGTTCGATGGCCACTTCACAGGCGATGCGCGATGCGGGCTCCTTGGGCAGGAACACCATGCCGACCCCATACGAGCCGGGCGGTGGCAGCTTGACGCCTTGGGCAGCCATTTCCTCACGCAGGAAAGCGTCGGGAATCTGGATGAGGATACCGGCACCATCGCCTGCCAGCGGGTCGGCACCCACCGCACCGCGGTGGGTCAGATTTTTCAGGATCTGCAGGCCTTGCTGCACGATCGCATGGCTGCGCTCACCCTTGATGTGCGCGACAAAGCCCACGCCGCAGGCGTCGTGCTCGTTGCGCGGGTCATACAGACCCTGGGCTGCGGGCGGCAGGGGGTGATGCTCGTTCATGCGACTTCCTCCCGTCGGGGGGCAGAAAACCGCCCAAGGACTACGGCCGACGCCGTAATGGGGCGGTGCAACATGGCAAGGGGAACCTCAAACTATAACGCCGCCAGCGGACGCCATCAAGCGAGTCGACCAGCGACAGCCCCGAGGTCAGCAGGTGCCCGCCTCGATGGCCTCCACGATGGAAGCACGGGGCGTGCCATCACTGATGCAGGCCACCCCCAGACGCTCGAGAGCAATGAAGCGCAGTGCGCCGTTGCGGGCCTTCTTGTCCACGCTCATCAGTTCGAAATACCGGTCGACGCCCAAGGCAGGGCCTGCCACCGGCAGTCGCGCACGGCCGACCAGATCGCGCACGCGTGCGACATCCGCCGCACCCAGGTGGCCGAGCGAACGCGACAGTTCGGCCGCCATGACCAGCCCGGCGCCGACCGCCTCGCCATGCAACCAGGTACCAAAACCGAGCCCGGCCTCGATCGCATGGCCAAAGGTGTGCCCCAGATTGAGGAGCGCACGAACGCCTGTCTCGTGTTCGTCTTCGGCGACGATCGCGCCCTTGATCTCGACCGATCGGCGAATGACGTGCGCCAGTGCCTCCGGGTCACGCGCAACCAGACGCTCCATATGCTGCTCGAGCCATTCGAACAGCACGATATCGGCGAGGAGGCCGTGCTTGATGACCTCGGCAAGCCCCGCAGCCAGTTCACGCGGCCGGAGGGTATCGAGCGTGAGGGGGTCGGCCAGTACCGCGACCGGCTGATGGAAGGCACCCACCATGTTCTTGCCGCGGGGATGATTGATGGCGGTCTTGCCGCCCACGGATGAATCAACCTGCGACAGCAGGGTGGTGGGCACCTGCACGTAATCGATGCCGCGCATGAAAGTCGCCGCTGCAAATCCGGCGACATCACCCACCACGCCACCGCCCAGCGCCACGATCGTGGTGTGACGATCGCAGCGGGCCGCCAGCATCTGATCGTGGATGAGATCGAGGCTTTGCCAGGTCTTGTGGGCCTCACCGTCAGGCAGCGTGATGCGCAGTACCGTCGCGCCCGTGCGCGCGAACGCCGCCTCGACCCGATGGGCGTAGAGCGGTGCCACCACCGTATTGGTGACCACGGCTACACGTCCGGCCGCCAACCGCGCATCGAGCAGATCGGTGCGCTCGAGCGCTCCCGCACCCACATGAACGGAGTAACTGCGCTCGCCGAGCGCTACGCGGAGACTATGCATGTTTGCGGCAATTCACCAAGGATACGGGTGACAAGGAGACCCGAGCGTTGCTTGCCCGAATCGACGATGAGGTCGGCCACCTCGGTGTAGAGCGGATCACGCGCCCGAAAAAGCGCCTCGAGACGCGCCAGTGGGTCGGCGGTCTGCAGGAGCGGGCGCGTACGGTCATTGCGCGTTCGCATCCACAGATCGCGAGGCGCAGCACGCAAGTAGATCACGAAGCCGCGCTCGGCCAGCCGCGCCCGCGTGCCAGCATCGAGCACGGCTCCGCCGCCGGTTGCAAGGACGGTGTGCTCGGGCTCGCACAGTTCGGCAATTACCTGAGCCTCACGCACACGAAACCCGGCCTCACCCTCGAGTTCGAACACCGTGGCTACCGGTACGCCGGTGCGTGCCTCGATTTCGTGATCGGAATCGATGAAGGTCTTGCCCAGTCGTCGCGCCAGTGCGCGGCCGATGGTGGTCTTGCCAGCCCCCATCAGGCCGACCAGGTAGATGTTGGTCGAGTGTCGCATGGCCCGATTCTAACGTCCCGGGCAGCCCGGATGTCCGCACGCGACGCACGCATCCGCAGTCGGGGTGCGCCAGGACGAGACCGCTGGCGGCGCAGTCGTCATCGAACCGCACGCACCTGCGGGGGGAGGGGGGGGGGGCGGCTTCAGCGCATGGTCACCCGATCATCGACGATGCGGGGCGTGATGAAGACCAGCAGTTCGGTCTTGTTGTCCGTCCTGTAGGTATTGCGGAAGAAGAAGCCAAGCAGCGGAATGTCACCGAGCAAGGGCACCTTGTTGACCGTGCTCGACTCGGTCTGCTGGTAGATGCCGCCTATCACGACCGTGCCGCCATTCTCGACCAGCACGGTGGTGACGACATTCTTGGTGTCGATGGAGGTGCCCGAGGTGGTCTGAACACCCGGCGAATCCTTGTGCACGGTCACGTCCATGATCACGTTGCCGTCGGGCGTGATCTGGGGCTTCACCTTGAGCGACAGGACGGCCTTGCGGAACGATACGGCCGTCGCTCCGGATGAGGTGGCCGACTGGTACGGCAGTTCGGTCCCCTGCTCGATGCTGGCCTCGGCCTGGTTGGCGGTGACCACCCGCGGGCTGGAGATGATCTTGCCCTTGCCGTCGGATTCGAGTGCATTGAGTTCGAGGTTGAGAAAACGGGTCAGTCCTGCATTGAAGAGGCTGAAGGCAATCTGCCCGTTCTGCGCCCCGGTCGACGATCGGGTCGCCGGCAGGTTCACGCTCATGGTGTCGGTGTTCATGTCCGGCGTGGTTCCGGGCACCATCTGGCCCGACAGTTTCCCGGCAGTGATGGAGTTGCCTCCGATGGCAATGCCGCCCGCATTGCCCAGGGAGTTGATGCTCGGTACCCCGAGGCGCACGCCGAGCGTACGACCGAAGTTGTCGCTTGCCTCGACGATGCGGGCTTCGATCATGACCTGTCGCACCGGAACGTCGAGCGTGTTGATGATCTGTCGCAATTGCGTCAGGCGCGTCGGGATGTCCTGCACGATGATCTGGTTGGTACGCGGGTCGATCACTGCGCTGCCCCGCCTTGACAGCAGTCGCTGCTTGTCGTCGGTGAGGATCTTGATCATGCTCTCGGCTTTGGTGTAGTTGAGCTGAAAGTTCTCGGTTCGCACAGCCTCGAGATCGCTCAACTGCGCTTTCGACTCGAGTTCGAGCTTTTCCTTGGTCGTGAGTTCGTCACGCGGCGCCACCCAGAGAACGTTGCCGTTCTTGCGCATGTCCAGACCGCGTGTCTGCATGATGATGTCGAAGGCCTGATCCCACGGAACATCCTTCAGACGCAGGGTAATGTTGCCCTGGACGGTGTCGCTGGTAATGATGTTCAGATCGGTGAAGTCCGCGATCACGTTCAGCACGCTTCGCACATCGATGTTCTGGAAGTTGAGCGACAACTTGTCGCCCGTATAGCCGCCGCGGGACCCTTGCGTGAGCTTGTTCGGGTCGACGACGACCGGCTTCACCTCGACCACGAACTGGCGCTCGGTCTGGTAAGCCGAATGCTCCCAGTTGCCGGTCGGTTCGATCAGCATGCGCGTGTTGCTGCCCTGCGGGAAGGTACTGACCGACTTCACCGGGGTGCCGAAGTCAGTGACATCGAGCCGCTTGCGCAGTCGCTCCGGCACTTCGGCGCCCTGGAAGTCGACCACCAGATTCGGTCCTTGCGTACGGATGTCGATGCCCGTCGTGGCGTCCGACAGATCGATGACGATGCGCCCCACGCCGCCCTCACCGCGGCGAAAGGCCACATCGCGCAATGCATGCTGCGCCTGACTCGGGGCTGCCGGGGTGGCCACCGCGAAGCGCTCGTTGTCTGCCCGGGACATCGAGGCACGGGTAGCCGGCGGGGTTATCGTCACGACCAGCAGGCGGTCATTGACCGCAGCCTCATAACTACCGAGGCTGGTCAGATTGAGCACCAGCCGAAGGCGGTTGCCCACCTGTGTGGTCACCACCGAACGCAGATCGCCCTCGGAAAAGGCCTGCCGATTGGCCTTGAGCTCGCTGGTGGCATCGGGAACATCGAACGCGATGCGAGCCGGCTGAGGCACCGAGAAATTCGCCGGCAGGGCCTTCAGTGGCTGCGTGAACCGGGCACGCATCACCACCTTGCCACCGACGAGCGTCGCGTCGACCGCCTCGAGGACGTTCACCGCCTCACCTTGCGCATGGGCAGCATCGCCCGGCACGGCCACTGCGGCTGAGAACAGCACGAACAGCCAGCGGGTCAGGAGTTTCATCGTCTGGAGCCCTCGGTATCCTGGAGTGTCATGGTGGCGTCGCGTTCGGACCATGCGCCCGCGCCGTCCTGCACGAGTTCGCGCAGACTTACCTCGTCGGCCGAGATGGCGACGACCCTGCCCATGTTCTGACCCATGTAGTCGCCCACCTTGACCCGGTAGATGGACTGATCGAGCCGTATCAGTGCGTAGGGTTGGCCCTTGATCGACACGCTGCCAACCAGCCTCAGCGACTCCAGCGGAAAGGCCTCGAGCGGTTGGCGTGGGCGGCCCTTCTGGGCGGCCAGCAGCGTTGCGCCCGTCGCGCTGGCCGCGCTTTCAACCCGGTTGGATTCGGTGATGCGTTTCTCGCTGAACGGATCGGTCAGGTCACGGGCCCCGTACTCGGGCGGCTCATAGGGCGCCATTTGAGGCAGGGGATCGACTCGACCTCGCGCGTCGCGGGTCAGATTGGCCAGCTCCTGGGCCAACTCGGTCTGCTTGCTGCCCACACCACACCCGGCAAGCAGGGTGCCCGTCACGACGCCGGAGATGACGGCACGTATCACGATCGCGCCGAGCGAGTTCACCCCGCGGTTGGGGCCGAAGCGGATCACTTGCGATCCTTCAAGGCCTTTTGCGCCTTGCGCTGGGCGAGCGACTCTTCCTCGTCCAGATAGCGGAAGGTGCGTGCCACCGTGTCCATCCCCAGCACACCGTCCTTGGTGGGGGCGATCGTCATGTCACTCAGGGTCACGATCCGCGACAGGTGCGCCACGTCATTGGCGAACCCGCCCAGGTCGTGATAGGCGCCGGTTACCCGAATCTGGATCGGGAGCTCGGCGTAGAACTCACGCAGCGATTCGGCCCCAGGCTTGATCAGATCGAATTGCAGGCCGCGCTGCAGGCCAGCCTGGTTGATCTGCACGAGCAGTGATTCAACCTGCTGCCGGTTGGGCAATTGCCGCAGCATCGCGCCGAAGGTCACATCGACCTCCTTGTACTGTCGCTCGTAGGCCACGAGGTTCACGGCCTGCGCCGCCTTGGTCTTGTATTCCGACTTGAGCGCAATCTCGGCCGCTTCGCTCCCGCCGACCCGCGCCATCTGGTCAGACCAGTCGAAGAACCAGGCGGCCAGAATCAGCAGGACCACCAGTGCAAGGAGACACACGGCCTTCGGTATCGGCGGCATGAGCCCCGGATCGCGGGGATTGATCGCCCTGAACTGCGCCAGAAGGTCCATGGTGTCAGCCCTTGACCGATGCGGCCGCGGCCACTGTCGAGCCGGGCACCGCGCGTACGCTGGTGGTCATCGTGAATTCGGCCAGTCGTCGCGCACCCCGCTCGGCGGTGCGCACCTCGATGAGTACCGGGGTCTCGAAGATCCTGCTGTCTTCGAGATTGCGCATCAGGGACGACACCCGGGCATTGGTCTGCGCGATGCCGGTCAGGCTCACCCTGCGCCCCTCCTGGCGGATCGATCGCAGATAGACGCCATCAGGGACCCGACGCGCCAGTTCGTCGAGGATCGCGACGGACTGACCGCGATCCGTTTGCAGGGCTTCGATGATCTTCTTGCGCGCGATCAGTGCGTCGATGTCCTCACGGAGCCGCCTGACCGCCTCGATCTGCTTGTCGACCCGCGCGATCTCCTGTTTCAGGAACTCGTTGCGCGCAGCCTGTGCATCAAACATCGTCTCGAGTACGCCGTGCACGGTGACCGCCACGAGGAGTGCGATCGCGAGGGCGCCGGCCGCGAACACCCAGAACTGACGTCGCAATCGGACACGCCGTTGCTCGCGGTGGGGCAGCAGGTTCAGCCGGATGGCGCTCATGCATCGAATCTCCGGAGCGCGAGGCCACAGGCAATCATGAGTGCCGGTGCATCGGCTACCAGTCGCTTCAACTGCAACTTCGAAGCGATCTGCATCTTGGCGAAAGGGTTTGCCACCAGCGTCGCAATGCGAGTGCGACTGGCCACCACCGTTTCAAGGCCTTGAATCGTGGCGCATCCGCCCGAGAGCACGATGTGGTCGATGCGGTTGTATTCGCTCGCCGAGAAGAAGAACTGCAACGCGCGCTGGATTTCCAGGGCGGCGTTCTGCATGAACGGTTCCATGACTTCAGTGTGATATCCGGATGGCAGGCCGCCACCCTTCTTCGCGGTTTCGGCCTCCTCGAGGGACAGCCCGTACAATCGCTGGATCTCGGCATTGATCTGATTGCCGCCGAACGCCTGCTCGCGCGAGAACACGGCATCGGTTCCGCGGATGACGGTGACCTGGGTCATCGACGAGCCGATGTCGACCACGAGCACATTCTGGTCTCTCGCCTGCGCAGGCAATCGGGGCCGCACCAGTTCGAATGCCGCCTGCATCGCGTAGGACTCGACATCCATCGTCAGTCCGATCAGACCTGCACCCTCGGCGGCGGCAACGCGGTCTTCGATCTTTTCCCGGCGCGAGGCAGCCACGAGGACCTCGACCAGTTCCGGGCTGTCCGGGGCCGGCCCCAGCACCTGAAAGTCCAGGCTCACCTCCTCGAGCGCAAAGGGGATGTAATGGATGGCTTCGCTCTGGACCGTCTCCTCGAGTTCGTCTTCCGGGAGCCCTGCAGCGCACACGATCTTCTTGGTGATGACCGCTGCCACGGGTACCGCCATGGCCACGTGTCTGGCCCGTGAGCCGAGCCGCTTGTAACAGCGCTTGATGGCCTCGGTCGCAGCATCCAGATTGACGATGCCGCCATCGGCCACGACGTCGCGGGGCAAGGGCTCGATGGCATAGGCCTCCAGGCACAACTCGCCCCGGGAGACCCGGGTGAGTTCGACCATCTTGACAGAGGACGCACTGAGGTCGAGCCCGATGAGGGGCGGCGACTTCAGCGTGAAGAGTTCTGCAAGCGAACGCATGCCTGATCCATCGATGGGACACCATTGCGAAAGTCTGCGATCCGCCATTGATCTGGCGGCCCCGGCGCCCTGACAGGCGACCGTGGTTGCCGGGAAAGCCCTGCCTTCCCGAGATGTTAAGTTATATTTATAGCGTACTTTATCAGCATCTGCCTCTGCCGGTCGGCAGAACCGGCCGTCGACCCCTATAATCGGGTGCTTGCCCCCCTCCATTGCATGCCGTGAACTGGACTCGCTGGGCCTTATTTCCGCTCGGCGTCATCGCCGGACTTGCCCTGATCGGCGGCGCGGTTGCCGCATTTGCGGTCATCCTGGCGTATGACAACGTGCCCTCGATCGAGGCCCTGACCGACTATCGGCCCAAGGTGCCCCTGCGGATCTACACGGCCGATGGCGCGCTGATCGGCGAATTCGGCGAGGAGCGCCGCACTCTGGTGCGACTCCAGGACGTACCGCCGGTGCTGAAACAGGCCATCCTTGCGGCCGAAGACACCCGCTTCTATCAGCACACGGGCGTCGATTTCGTGGGTGTGGCCCGCGCAGCGCTCAGCAACTTCACCAGCGGCCGACCGCGGCAAGGCGCAAGCACCATCACGATGCAGGTTGCGCGCAACATGTACCTCAGCCCGGAGCGCACCTTCTCCCGCAAGCTGAACGAGGTCCTGCTCGCTTTCAAGATCGAGTCGAGCCTCACCAAAGACCAGATCCTCGAGATCTACATCAACCAGATTTACCTGGGCCAGCGCGCATTCGGCTTCGCAGCGGCGGCGCAGGCCTACTTTGCCAAACCGATCGGCTCGATCACGCTCGGTGAGGCGGCCATGCTGGCCGGGCTGCCCAAGGCCCCCTCGAGCATCAACCCGATTGCCAACCCGAAACGGGCACGGGCGCGGCAGCTCTGGGTGCTCAGCCGCATGGAAGAGACCGGAGAGGTCGATCCGCAGGCGCTGGCCGCCGCGCGTGCTGCCCCAGTGACGGTGCGTTCGGCAGCGGTGGTCTCTGAACTGCATGCCGAACATGTCGCCGAAATGGTCCGCCAGGCCATGCACGAGCGCTACCCCGGTGACACCTACGTGAAGGGCTATCGCGTCTACACGACGCTTACCCGCGCCGATCAGGCTGCTGCCTGGCAAGCGGTTCGGCGCGGACTCATGGACTTCGATCGCCGTCATGGCTATCGCGGCCCGGAACGGGTTGTCGACCTGCCGGCCAACACGGGCGAGGACGAACTCGATGACCTGCTCGCGGACGCCCCATCGGTTGAAGGCATCGAAGCAGCTCTGGTGCTCGAGGCCGGCCCGAAGCTGGTCAAGGCCTGGATGCGGGGCGGCGACACGGTGAGCGTGCAGGGTGAAGGGCTGCGCTTTGCGCAACGGGCGCTTGATCCGGCCGCAAGCGCCGCGCAGCGCATCCGGCGCGGATCGCTGATCCGGTTGATGCGCGATGACAAGGGCGCCTGGGCCATTACCCAGCTTCCCGAGGTCGAAGCCGGCCTGGTGTCGATCAACCCCGCTGATGGTGCCGTGCGTGCCCTGATCGGCGGGTTCGACTTCGGTCGCAACAAGTTCAACCACGTGACGCAGGCCTGGCGCCAGCCGGGGTCGAGCTTCAAGCCGTTCATCTACTCCGCCGCGCTCGAAAAGGGATTTACCCCGGCGACCATCATCGATGACGCGCCGATCACGGTGAGTGCGGCACAGACCGGGGGGCAGGCCTGGGAACCCAGAAACTACGACAGGCGCTTCGACGGCCCGATGCGGATGCGTACCGCACTGGCACTGTCGAAGAACCTGGTGTCGGTACGCATCCTGCAGGCAATCGGGCCCGAGTATGCGCAGGACTACATCACCCGGTTCGGTTTCGAGGCCGAACGACACCCGCCGTACCTCACCCTCGCGCTGGGGGCCGGGTCGGTTACGCCGATGCAGATGGCACGCGGGTACGGCACCTTCGCCAACGAAGGCTACCTGATCGAGCCCTATCTCATCGGCAAGATCGTCGACGACCATGGCACGCTGCTTGCCGAGGCCCGGCCGGTTCGGGCAGGTCAGGAAGCCCGACAGGTGCTCGACCAGCGCAATGCCTTCCTGATGGACAGCATGTTGCGCGAGGTGGTTCGCCACGGCACTGCGTCGCGCGCAATGTCACTCGGGCGTACCGACCTGGCCGGCAAGACCGGTACCACCAACGAATTCAATGACGCATGGTTCTGCGGTTATCAGTCCAGCCAGGTAGCGGTGGTCTGGGTGGGTTACGACACGCCTCGCAAGCTGGGAGAAACCGGGGGTGTGGCGGCTTTGCCGATCTGGATGTCCTACATGGAACGAGCGCTGCGTGGCGTGCCCGAGGGCAACAGGGCCATCCCTGACGGTGTGATCGCCGCCCGGATCAACGCTGCAACCGGACTCGAGGATGCGCGCGGTGACACCAGCGAATACTTCTATCGCGAAAACATTCCAGGGGCAAGCACCACCGTCGCGCCACCCGGCGTCACGCAATCGGGCTCTGCACCGGCGGGCCCGACACGCGACCCCGCAGCACTGCAGGGCAGCGATTGAAGGGCGCGCCGCAGCCGGGCGCGCCGACGCCGGCACGCCGGCGTGTCCGGATGCCCGCACGCCTCGGCAGAGCGGCAGCGATACCTGACACCGCAGGGCGCATTGCCCGGGCGCTCATGCTCGCAAGCCTGCTCAGCGCCTGCGGCACCAAAGGGCCTCTGGTCATGCCCAGGCCCGACACACCGGCTCGATCAACTACTGTGACCAACCCCGATGTCATTCAACCAGCAGATTGAAGGTCTTCATGTCGAAGGCGTACCCCTTGCCCATATCGCGGCCGAGCACGGCACGCCCTGCTATGTGTACTCCCACGCTTCTCTGACCGGGGCGTGGCGCGCCTGGGCCGACGCGCTGTCCGGTCGCGATGCGTTGGTGTGCTACGCCATGAAAGCCAACTCGAGCCTCGCCATTCTCGAGGTCTTCGCGCGGCTCGGGTCAGGCTTCGACATCGTGTCGGCCGGTGAACTCGAGCGCGTCATCGCGGCCGGTGGCGATCCCAAGCGGGTGGTGTTCTCGGGTGTGGGCAAGAGTCGTCATGACATCGAGCACGCACTCGCTGCCGGCATTCTGTGTTTCAACGTCGAATCCTGGCCCGAGTTGCTGCGCATCGAGGCCGTTGCGGCTGCTCAGGGCAGACGGGCACGCATATCGGTACGAGTGAACCCCGATGTCGACGCCGGTACCCATCCGTACATTTCCACCGGCCTGCGCGAAAACAAGTTCGGGGTACCGTTTGCCGAAGCGCTCACGCTCTACCGTCACGCACAGGCCAGCGCGCACCTCGATGTCGTGGGCGTCGACGTGCACATCGGCTCGCAGATCACCGAACTGGCGCCGTTTCTCGAAGCCCTCGAACGGACCATTGCCTTTGCCGACGGCCTCGCTGCCGAGGGCATTGCCATCCACCATCTCGATCTGGGCGGTGGGGTCGGCATCCGATACCGCGACGAAGAACCGATCGTGCCAGCCGACTATATCGACGCCGTCTGGCAGCGTCTGGGCGCGCGCCCCTGGCAGGTACTGTTCGAACCCGGTCGCTCGCTGGTCGGCAACGCAGGCGTTCTGCTCACCCGCGTCGAGTACCTCAAGGCAGGCGCCGAGCGTCACTTCGCCATCGTCGATGCAGCCATGAACGACCTGCTGCGCCCCTCCCTCTACGAGGCCTGGCACGATATCCGGCCCGTCGCGCCGCGCGCGGGCGACCTTGTCGAATACGATGTGGTCGGACCCGTCTGCGAGAGCGGCGACTTCCTGGGCCGGGCACGACCACTGTCGCTCGCCGAAGGTGACCTGCTGGCCGTCATGTCGGCGGGAGCGTACGGCATGAGCATGAGTTCGAACTACAACAGTCGGCCGCGCGCAGCCGAAGTGCTGGTCGACGGCAGCCGCGTGCATCTCATCCGGGAACGCGAGTCGATCGAAGACCTCTACCGCGGCGAACACCTGATCGGCCGCTGAGGCACCCCACCGGCGGCCCTGGACGACCGATCGATTCGAAGCATCAGGCCGGTCGATACCAGCCTGGCTTGCGCCGCTCGCGAAAGCTCGCCACGCCCTCCTGCGGCTCGGGCCCGTGAACCGATGCCTCGAACTCGGCCTCGAGACGCTCGAGCACCTCGGCATCGATCGCCATGCCATCCACCCGCGCGATCAGCGCCTTGGAGGCCGCGATGGCACCCGGGGCGCCCAGGAGGATGTCCTCTGCAATGGCACCGAGGGCTACATCGAACGACTCGCGCGGCTCGACCCGATGAACGAACCCGAGGCGCAATGCGTCCGCCGCGCTCATGCGCTCGCCTGTCAGCACGTAGCGGCGCGCGCTGCGATTGCCCAGGGCCCGCACGAAGAAGGGCATCAGGGGGGCTGCCGCAAAACCCAGGCGCACCTCGGTGATGGCAAAGAACGCCTCGGGCGCGGCAAGCACGATGTCGCAGCATGCTGCGATGGCGACACCACCACCGACACAGGCCCCCTGGACCGCACCGATCACCGGTTTGGCGAGGCGGTCGATCTGATGGCAGACCTGCGTGATGGTCGGCGTCGGCTCCGCCGCCTCGACGTTCCCGGCAGCGACTTCGGATCCGACATCGGCCCCGGCACAGAAATGCCGCCCTGCCCCGCGCAGGACGACCATGCGGACCGAGGCATCGGCCTCCAGGGCGCGAAGCAGACTCGAGAGTTCGCGCAGCATGGGGGCATTCATCGCGTTGCTGCGTTCAGGACGATCGAACGTGACGAGCGCGATACCGCGCGCATCGGTCTGCAGTTGCAGCGTGGTCATCGACGATGGCAACGAGCGTGTCATGGGGTCTCCTCGATGGCCCGACTCGGGTCGGAGCACGGTTCGTTCAATTCGTCGTGCCCGTCAACGTCGAACGACCTTCGCACGGCGGGCACGGCGGCGCAGGGCGATGGGAACACGTGATACGAGCAGCAGCGCAAGGATACCGGCATACACCAGCGGTTCGGTGAGATCGCGCTTCACCAGCCACACGAAGTGCAGTGCCGCGAGCAGCGCGGCCGGGTAGGCGAGACGGTGCAGGCGCAGCCAGCCTCGGGTACCCAGGCGTCGCTGCCAGCGATCGGTCGACGTTGCCGCGAGGGGTATCATCAGCAGGAGGGCCGCAACCCCTACCGTGATGAAGGGGCGCTTCAGGATGTCACGACCGATGGCCATCCAGTCGAAGAACTGGTCGAACCAGACATAGGTCATCAGGTGCAGCAGCCCGTAGAACGCCGCAAAGAGCCCGGCCATGCGACGCAGGTCGACCAGTTGATGCCAGCCGGTGACATGGCGAACCGGGGTAATCGCGAGCGCGATCCAGAGCAGCACCATGGTCCAGGTGCCCGTCGAACGGGTGATCACCTCGATCGGGTTGGCCCCGAGTTCATCGAGCCACCCCAGCACCACCAGACGCAACAGGGGCAGCAGCGCCGCAACGAAGGCTACGACCTTCATTCAGAAATTCTTGCGCAGGTCCATGCCGGTGTAGAGACTTGCAACCTGCTCGGCGTAACCGTTGAACATGAGCGTGGGGCGCTTGCGGAATTCGCCGATCCGTCGCTCGGTGGCCTGACTCCAGCGCGGATGATCGACCTCGGGGTTCACGTTGGAGTAGAACCCGTATTCGTTGGCAGCCGCCTTGTTCCACGCCGTGCCGGGCTGCTTCGAGGTGAAACGGATGCGTACGATCGACTTCGCGCTTTTGAACCCGTACTTCCAGGGTACGACCAGCCGGATCGGTGCGCCATTCTGGTTGGGCATTACCTGACCGTACATGCCGATGGCCATGATCGTGAGAGGATGCATCGCCTCGTCGATGCGCAGCCCCTCGGCATAGGGCCAGTCGAGAATGCCGTAGTTGATGCCGGGCATCGTGTCCTGGCGCGCCGTGATGAATTCGACGAATCTTGCATTCGCGGTCGGCTCGACCATGCGTGCCAGCCGCGAAAATTCGAAACCGACCCACGGAATCACCATCGACCAGCCTTCGACGCAGCGCATGCGGTAGATGCGCTCCTCGCGCGGCTGACGCAGCAGCTCTTCGATACCGATGGTGCGCGGCCGGGCAACCTCGCCCTCGACGACCACTTCCCACGGACGCACCCTGAGGCGCTCGGCCATGCCGGCCGGCGAGTACTTGTCGGTGCTGAACTCGTAGAAGTTGTTGTAGTTGGTAGCGTCCTTGAAGCTGGTCTGCGGGTCGGTGGTGGAAAACCGCCCCTTGACGATCCCGTCGAGCGGGGTGGCAGCGGGTTCTGCCGCCGTGGCAACACCCGAACCCAGCAGTCCACCGGCGATGCCGGCGCCCACCACGCGCATGAGGTCGCGGCGGCGGGCATGGACCGACAGGGGGGTAATTTCAGACGGGGCGATATCAGCGGGCGGACGGATGATCATGACACTCTCCTGAACGTGCATGGCATCAACCGGCAGACGCCCCCAAACGTGATGGCGCGGCCAGGCCGCGCCAGCTCACTCAGTGCAGGCCGGCAATGTAATCGGCAACGGCAGCGATTTCGCGATCGGTGAGACGGGCCGCTACCGAGCGCATCATGGCATTGGGGTCGTTGGCACGTTCGCCCGAACGCCACGCCTTCATCTGTGCCTCGGTGTACTCGGCGTGCTGACCACCCAGCCGCGGATACTGCGAGGGCACCCCGGCGCCGGTGGCGCCATGGCAGCCGGCGCAGGCGGCGACACCGCGATCGGCAATGCCTGCGCGATAGATCTGCTGCCCCAGCGCTACGGTGTCCTTGTTGCGAGCGGCCAGGATACGCGGCTTTTGCGAGGCGTAGTAGGCACCGAGATTGCGCATGTCGTCATCACTGAGCATCGCTGCCTGCGCTGCCATGATCGGATTGTTGCGCGCCTGATCCTTCTTGGGCAGGCCCTTGAAGTTGTACAGCTGCTTCACGATGTAGTCGGCACCCTGACCGGCGAGGGACGGGTTCTGCGGGATCATGCTGACGCCGTTGACCCCATGGCAGGCAACACAGATCTGGCCGGCCTTTTCGGCGCCCTTGGCAGCGTCGGCCCGGGCGGCGGGCGCAGCCTCTTCAGCCCAGGAACTGCCGGCCCCGGCAACGGCAAGCAGCAGCGTGGCACATGCCAGACGGAGCTTCATCGGTACTCTCCCAGAATGCGGTTCAGACGAAACCCGGCATTTTACAGGGGAAACGCCGTGGGGCGCATCCGATCGTCGTCGACCCGCGTAAGATGTCCTGCCCTCCCCTTCCGGCGAGCACCCGCGATGTCGATGTTTCTGAATGCAGCCTATGCCCTGTCGGCGCACGGACTGCCCGACCTGCCGCCGCCGGGCCCGCCGGAAGTCGCCTTTGCCGGGCGATCGAACGCAGGCAAGTCAAGCGCGATCAACACCCTGGTTCGCCACAAGCGGCTCGCCTTCGTCAGCAAGACGCCCGGCCGCACCCAGATGATCAACTTCTTTCGCCTGCGCGGGGGCGCTCTGCTGGCCGACCTTCCCGGCTATGGCTATGCCCGCGTACCCGCCAGCGTGCGAGCCCACTGGGGTCAGGTGCTCTCGACCTACCTGCAGACGCGCGAAAGCCTGGTCGGGCTGGTGCTCATCATGGACGCACGCCACCCGATGGGAGAACTCGATCGGCAGATGCTCGACTGGTTCCAGCCAACGGGGCGCCCCGTCCATGTGCTCCTGACCAAGAGTGACAAGCTGGCTAGACGCGCCGCGATGCAAACGCTTGGCGACACCCGACGCGCACTGGCACAATGGGGGACAAACCACTCGGCACAGCTGTTTTCCAGCCTGAAAGCGAGTGGGGTCGAGGAGGCCGAGCAGGCGATTGGCCCGTGGTTCGAAACGCACCTGACGGGCGATGGCAGTGGCGCGGCTGGCAGCACGACCGGCAGCGAAGAAAAATCCCCGGGCTGAAGCAAGCTTGCCCGGGGATGGAAAGTGCCCCGGGGGGACCGGGGCTCCCGCTCAGGGAGGAGAAGCGGGAGGTGATTTGCATCACCACTCGTTTTGAACCGGGTGTGCCGGTTTGGTTCAGCGATTTCAGCGCGCCGCGTGCCGCCGATTTGATCCAGCCCAGACCGGGCACCATCCAACACCGCCGACACGATGCGGCCCCCCCAGCGAGGAGACATGGACAACACCGCCCCCTTCCCGATGCTTCGCATGCGCCGCATGCGCCGCGACGACTTCTCACGCCGGATGATGCGCGAGCATGTACTCACGCCCGCCGATTTCATCTACCCGGTATTCGTGATGGAAGGCAAGAAGCGTACTGAAAAGGTCGCCTCGATGCCCGGTGTGGTGCGCTACACCCTGGACACCCTGCTGCCGGTGGCCGAGCGAGCCCTCAAGCTGGGCATTCCCTGCCTGGCGCTGTTTCCGGTCATCGAACCGGGCCTGAAGACCCTCGACGGGCGCGAAGCCACCAACCCCAAGGGTCTGGTGCCCCGCGTCGTGGCAGGCCTGAAGAAGCGGTTTCCCGAACTGGGTGTCATGACTGACGTGGCGCTCGACCCCTATACCAGTCACGGGCAGGACGGGGTCATCGACGACTCGGGTTACATCCTCAACGACATCACGCTCGACATCCTGACGGCCCAGGCGATGACCCAGGCAGCCGCCGGTGTGGACATCGTCGCCCCGTCCGACATGATGGACGGGCGCATCGGGCGCATCCGCACCGCGCTCGAGGCCGGTGGACACATCAACACCCGCATCATGGCCTATTCGGCCAAGTACGCCTCGGCCTTCTACGGCCCGTTCCGTGATGCCGTAGGGTCGGCCGCGAACCTGGGCAAGTCGAACAAGATGACCTACCAGATGGACCCGGCCAACTCCAACGAAGCCTTGCGCGAAGTGGCGCTGGACATCGCCGAGGGTGCCGACATGGTGATGGTCAAGCCGGGCATGCCCTATCTGGACATCCTGCGGCGGGTGAAAGACGAATTCCGCATGCCCACCTTCGTCTATCAGGTGAGCGGCGAGTACGCGATGCTCAAGGCCGCCTTCGCCCAGGGCTGGCTCGACGAGGATCGCTGCGTCATGGAGGCCCTGCTCGCCTTCAAGCGCGCGGGCGCCGACGGCATCCTGACCTACTTCGCCATCGAGGCCGCCGAGCGTCTGCACAAGATGCGCTGAACGACCGGCCCCTTCCCCGCGCGCAACCTGACGGTCGGGGCGCGCGGGCTGGTGCGGCGAATGAGAGCGACAGGCAGCGCGGTGACCGCGCCGCGCCCGGCAACGCCCCCGGCTCTGGCTATTCCTGCAGCAGCTTCCAGCCGCCGTTCTCGATCCTGACCAGCACCTGCCCGCGCTGATCGGTGCCGTTGTGATCGGTGGGGCTCATCGTGAAGACGGCCTGTGTCCCCACGAAGTTCTGGGTGCGCTCCATGGTGTCACGCAAGGCGCGACGGAAGGCCGCCGTGCCCGGTTGCCCGGCCTTGAGCGCCGTTGGCACCGCGGCCGCCATGATGAGCCACGCGTCCCAGGCCGTTGCACCAAAGAGCGTCCGACTGCCCTTGCCATGCTTGCCCTCGAACAGACGCACATACTCGAGCGCCACCTTCTTCATGGGATTGTCGTTGCTCAGCTGCTCGGCCACCAGTACCGGCGACACCGGGAACACCGCGCCTTCGAGCGACTTGCCTCCCACGCGAAGGAAATCATTGTTGGCGATGCCCTGGTTCAGGTAGATCATCTTGCGGTAGCCGCGCTGACGCAGTTCGATCACCGGCGCCGCAGCCGAGGTGCCCGACGCGGCGATCAGCACCGCGTCAGGATTGGTTGCCAGCACCTTGAGCACCTGCGGTGTCACGCTGGTGTCGGTCGGGTTGAAGCGCTCCCAGGCTAGGGTACGCACCTTGCGCAGGCCCGCCACCTTCTGCATCTCTTCGGTGAAGGACTCGCCGAATGCAGTCGCGTGAGCAATGTAGGCCATGGTGCCGATGCCGTTGCTGGTCGCGTGCTCGAAGATGCGTGCGCCCTGGATGGGCTCGTTGGGGGCGAGCTTGAAGGCAAAGCGCTTGTTGCCCTCTTGCGGAATGATGATGCTGCCCGACCCGGAGAGGCTCACCGTGGGCGTCTCGGCCGGGCCGATCACGTCGAGAATCGCCAGCGACGTCGGCGTCAGGGTTGCACCGAAGATGATGTCGACCTTGTCTTCGGCCGTGAGCTTGCGGGCATTCACGACGGCCTGAGTCGGATCGCTCCGATCATCGAGGATGATCGTACGAACCTTGTGCCCGGCCAGCGTCTCCGGAATGAGTTCCATCGTCTGCTTCTCGGGAATGCCGAGCGATGACCCGGGGCCGGTCAGCGACAGCGTTGCGCCGATCGTGATGTCGGCACGGGCCATCGGGCCATGGAGTGCAGCAGCAACCAGCAGGGCAGGTAATGCAACGCGCAGTTTCATCAGGGTCTCCTTCGTTGTCCTTGTCATCACGACCGCGAGATCGTGTCGGCCATGCAGGCCTTGTCGACGCTGCCAGCCACGCGGGCCGGGAAACCCGGTCAGCCGCCGCGCGCGGTTTGATCGCGTACGGCCGCAGCAATACCCGCGTCGACCGTCGGATAAGTGAGGACTATACCCAGTTCTCGCTTCAGACGGTCATTGGCAATGCGTCGCGATTCGCTCATGAACGAGAGGAGCGGCGCCGGAATGCGGGTGGCGGCCTCGGCCCGGGTGATGCGGGGCGGTCGTGCAAGTCCGAAGGCGTCGGCCACCCGATCGAAGTACTCGCCCATGCGAATCTGACTGTCGTCGCAGGCATTGAACAGGCCACAGGCCGTGTGATCGACCGCAACGGCGCAGATGCTGGCCAGATCGTCGGCATGAATGTGGTTGGTGTACACGTCGTCCTCCAGGCGCAAGACCGGGGTACCGGCGCGCAGGCGCTCGAGCGGCAACCGTTCGGCCGCGTAAATGCCCGGGGCGCGCAGTATCGCAACCGGGATCTGCCAGGTCTCACCCCAGTCGAGCAGTCGACGCTCGGCATCGACGCGACGGCGGGCGCGATCGGATTGCGGCGCCACCGGGGTCGTCTCGTCAACCCGGGCACCACCGCAATCGCCATACACCCCGGTGGTACTCACGTAGACGAAGCGGCGCAGACGGACCCCGACAGCCTCCCGCCCGGGCGCTGCAGGGCCCTGTGCTACCATCGCCACGCCCTGGAGCGACGGGTCCGGTGTCAGTGCGCGCAGCAGATTCAGCGTTCGGGTATCGACCTCGCCCTGTGACGGTGGCGGAGCCAGATGCACCACCGCATCGGCGATCGCTCCGAGCTGAAGAAGGCTGGATGGATCATCGAGATCGGCAACCAGCACCCGCGCACCGAGGGCTTCGAGCACCGGCACCTGATCATGCCGGCGTGTGACAGCAACCACCGGACGATGACCGGCCAGCAACGCGATCAGGCGTTGTCCGATATGGCCGGCGCCAACCACCAGCACCGTGCCGGACCCGGCGTTCAAGGGTTCGATTTTTTTCATCCCCTCATTGTATTCGTCGATTCCCATGCCCTTCCAGATCACCATCCAGCCAAGCGGCCATGTCTACAACGCCCCGGAAGGCGAAACCGTTCTCAAGGCCGGCCTCGCCGAGGGCTTCAATCTGCCCTACAGTTGCCGCAATGGTGCCTGCGGCTCGTGCAAGGGACGGGTCATCGAGGGGCAGGTCGACCAGGGCGAATACACCCCTTCGGTGCTGAGCGATGCCGAGCGTGAGGCCGGGTTTGCACTCTTCTGCTGCGCACGCCCCCTCAGCGATCTGGTGATCGAAGTGCGCGAGATCGGCGCCGCCAAGGACATCGTGGTGCGCAAGATCCCGTGCCGCGTTCAATCAGTCGAGAAGGTGACCCACGATGTGGTGATCCTGAAGCTCAAGCTCCCGGCCAACGATCGGCTCGTTTTCCTCGCCGGCCAGTATGTGGAATTCATCCTCAAGGACGGCCAGCGCCGTGCCTTCTCCATCGCCAACGCGCCCCACGACGACGAATTCATGGAACTGCACATCCGCCACGTGCCCGGCGGCGTGTTCACCGACCATGTGTTCGAGCGCATGAAGGAGCGCGACATCCTGCGCATGGAAGCCCCGCTCGGGAGCTTCTTCCTGCGCGAGGACAGCGACAAGCCGATCGTGTTCGTGGCAAGTGGCACCGGCTTCGCGCCGATCAAGTCGATCGTGCAGCACGCGATCCGGCGCGGCATCACCCGACCGATGACGATCTACTGGGGCGCCCGCAAGCGATCGGACATCTATCTGCCCGATCTGCCCGTCGCCTGGGCCCGGGAGAACCCGCACATTCGCTACGTGCCCGTGCTCTCCGAACCCGGCCCGGAATGCAACTGGACCGGTCGTACCGGCTTCGTGCATCAGGCGGTCATGGCCGACTTCCCGGATCTGTCGGGGCACCAGGTCTATGCCTGTGGCGTGCCGATCATGGTGAACAGTGCCCGCACCGATTTCACGACCCGATGCGGCCTGCCCGCCGACGAGTTCTACGCCGACTCGTTCACCACCAGCGCCGACAGCCCCCAGGCTCAGGCAGCCGCCTCAGCCGCCGCGAACAGATAGGCATCCATCGCGAGTACGCCCAGGGTGTATCCATTGTCGATCCGGCGCGCCCCACCGGGTACGGGCGCAGCACCCAGGGCCACGTGGAAGGGCAACAGGTGCTCGTCGGTCGGATGGGCGCGAACGGCACCGGGCGCACGCGCCCGGTAGTCGAGCAGTGCCGCGAGGTCGGCTGCAGCGACACGATCGGCAAACCATTCGCTGAAGGCAACCGCATAGGGCTCGCCGGCACCCTCGCCGGCCTGCCAGCGCACATCGCGCAGGTTGTGCGTGAGGCTGCCCGAAGCGAGCACCAGGACGCCCTCGGCACCGAGCGGCCGCAGGGCCTGACCCACCCGGTAATGCCATGCAGGGTCGCGATGCGGCTGGATCGACAGTTGCATCACCGGCACATCGGCCTTCGGATACAGGCTCATCAGGGGCACCCAGGCGCCATGATCCAGCCCCCGGGTCGGGTCGATGGCGCAGTCGATGCCTGCCTCATCCAGCACATCCTTCACCCGACCCGCAAGCACGGGCGCACCCGGGGCCGGGTACTGAAGCGTGTAGAGCGCCGGTGGGAATCCACCAAAATCGTGAATGGTCTCGGGACGGAGCGCCGCGCTGACGATCGGGCTTCGCGACTCCCAGTGTGCTGACACGACAAGAATGGCACGGGGCCGCGGGATGGCTTTCGCGAGCGCGCGCCATGACGCCCCAGTGCGCCCGGGGTCGAGTGCAAGGGTGGGCGCACCGTGAGACAAGAAGCATGAACCCTGGGCAAGCACATCGACTGCATGGATGGCTTCGGGCGATTCACCACTGGACACGGGGACCTCAGACATGTCATCTATCCTTCAATCACGACCACTGCGCGTCGGGCGCCGGGATGCACTGCGATTGCGCAGCCTCGAGACGACCCCCATCAGCCCGCCCATCAGCACCGCCCCCAGCACGTAGGCCGCCTCGACGCGCCAGGTGAGCAGACGGTCGAGCCAACCGGCGCGCGGCGCCGGTTCGGCCACCAGAAGATCAGCCAAGGTTCGCGGCGACCGGCGGTCGCTGACGGCCTGGAAGTCAGTGTACCGCTCACCCGGGCGAAAACCGATCGCAGCCACCAGCGTTGCGATCTCGCCCGCGTGTCGCACGTAATCGACGATGGGCAGCACGACGCTCGCACTCAGATAGCCGCGGCGCCCGAGCAGGATGGTGTTGTCGTTGGCGATGAGTTCCGCATCGGGGTCCTCATCGGGCTCGTCGTCCGGATCGCCGCCGGCGGCGGTGGCGCCCGGCGCAGGCTTGTCACGAATCGACAACGCCCAAGTGAGCCTTTGTGCGGCCGGATCGAACCGCGGCGGTCGCGCCCAGCCGAGGACTTCGGTCTGGGCCGCACCGGCTTCGCGGCGCGCCGCGTTGTTGCCGGCAAGCCCCTGGCGAATCGCGGCAAGCAGGGCGTCGTGATCCCAGTCGGGCGTATCGATCGCTTCGACATGCCCTTCGGGTACACGGGTGATCACCATGAACCAGGGCGGTGGCGACCCCTCACGGGTCGGAATGATCATGCCCAGGGTGCGATCGCTGGGTCGGTTGCCCCACTCTCGCAGCAGCGCACGGGTTTCCATCGCAGGCAGAAACGAGAAATCAGTGGGCAGATCAAGCGTGGCTTCAGTTCCGAGCGCGATGGCGAGCGGCCCACGCTGGAACTGCGCGGGCAACTCGATTACAACAGCATCGGCACCCGCGCTCGAAGCAGCACCGCTGCCCGCAGCGGGGGCAGCGCTCACGGGTGGATTCACGCGCGGTTGCGACCCTGCCGGCAGACTGACTGTGAGGGCTGCCAGCAACGACACCACCGACACGAGTCGGTGCGCCATCATCTCAGTCGCCCAGATAAGCCGTGCGCACCCGCGGATCATCGGCCAGTTCGGCGCTGCTGCCCGCCAGCATCACGCGACCGCCATCGAGCACCCAGGCGCGGGTCGTCGAGCGCAGCGCCAGACGGGCATTCTGTTCGACCAGCAGGATGGTCACGCCCGCGCTGGCAATGCCGGCAATGACTTCGAAGATCGTCTGTACCATCATCGGTGCAAGCCCCATGCTCGGTTCATCGAGGAGGAGCAGGTCGGGTGCACCGATCATTGCACGACCGATGGCCAGCATCTGCTGCTCGCCACCGGAGAGCGTGCCAGCCAGTTGCAGGCGCCGTTCGGCGAGGCGAGGCATCAAGCTGTAGACACGCTCGATGTCGGCTGCCATCGAACGTCCGCGACGGGCATGTCCTCCGATGCGGATATTCTCCTGCACCGTAAGGCGCGGGAACACCCCACGGCCCTCGGGAACGAGGGATATGCCACGTCGGGCGCGTTCAAAAGCGGGCAGATGATCGATGCGCTCGCCGCGCCAGATCACCGAGCCCCCGGCCAGTGGCTCGAGACCCACCAGCGCGCGCAGCAGGCTCGACTTGCCGGCGCCGTTGGCGCCGATGACGCAGACACGCTCGGCCGCCGCCACCGAAAGGTCGACGCCCTTCACCGCAGCGACACCCCCATAGCTCACGCGCAGGTCACGCACCTGGAGAATCGGCGTGGTCACGCAGCCTCCTCGGTGCCCGCACCCAGATACGCGGCAATCACGGCCGGATCACGACGCACGATGTCGGGCGTGCCCTCGACCACCAGCTGCCCGAAGTCGAGTACCGCCAGTCGGTCGCACAGACCCATCACGAGTTTCACATCGTGTTCGATGAGAAGCAGGGTGACCCCATCAGCCCGAATACGCTCGAGCAATTGGCGCAGCACCTGGGTTTCGGTGGCATTCATGCCGGCAGCCGGCTCATCGAGCGCCAGCAGTCGCGGGTCGGTCGCCAGCGCTCGCGCGATCTCGAGGCGCCGCTGATCACCGTAGGACAGACTTCGCGCGGGTTCGTCTCGGCGTGCTGCCAGCCCGACGTACCCCAGCAACTCGAGCGCGCGATTGCGCACAGCGGCCTCTTCGGCCTGAAACGCCCGGGTGCGCAGCACTGCGCCGAGCGCCCCCGCCTGCGAGCGGGCATGGCGCCCGACCATGACGTTCTCGAGCACCGAGAGCCCGGCGAAGAGCCGGATGTTCTGGAAGGTGCGCGCGATGCCGCGCTTCACCACCCGATCAGGACTGGCCGTATCCAGCAAGGTACCGGCCAGGTGAAAGCTGCCCGCATCGTGACGATAGAGCCCGGTGAGGCAGTTGAAGAAGGTGGTCTTGCCAGCGCCGTTCGGGCCGATGAGGCCATAGATCTCACCGTCGCCGATCGTGAGCGATACGTCGCCCAGCGCCGCGATACCGCCAAATCGCTTGGCAATTCCGCGCGCTTCAAGCAGCGCCATCGGGACCTCCGCGCGCACGGGGCGCGAGTGACTGCGGCGCCTCGCCGGGCAATGGCACGGCTGCAGCCGCTGCCGCGGGGCCAGACGCAGCCGACGATCGCAGGCCGGGCGAGGGCCACATGCCGGCCGGACGCCAGCGCATCATCACCACCAGGGCCAGGCCGAAAAGCATCATGCGCAAGTCGGCCGGATCGATCCAGACATGCCCGAACGCCGCCTTCTGCAACGGCCCCACCACACGCAGCGCTTCGGGCAGCGCGGTCAGCACGATGGCTCCCAGCACCACGCCCGCCACATGGCCCATGCCACCGAGCACGACCATGCAGAGAATCATGATCGACTCCTGCAGGGTGAAGCTCTCCGGACTCACGAAGCCCTGTACCGCAGCAAAGAGACCGCCCGCCACGCCGCCAAAACTGGCTCCCAGCCCAAATGCAAGCAGCTTCAGATTGCGCGTATCGATACCCATCGCCCGTGCAGCGGTCTCATCTTCGCGGATGGCAGCCCAGGCGCGACCGATGCGCGACAACTGCAGACGGCGGGCCACGAGAATGCTCAGCGCCACCAGAGCCACAAGAAGGTAGAAGTACGCATGCACCGGCGCGACGGTCACACCCAGCACCGTATGAGACTTGCCAAAGGAAAATCCAGCCAGCGACAAGGGGTCGATCAGGGTAACGCCCTGGGGGCCGTTGGTGATGTTGACCGGCTGATTGAGGTTGTTCAGGAAGATGCGAATGATCTCCCCAAAGCCCAGTGTGACGATGGCGAGGTAGTCTCCCCGCAGTTTGAGGGTGGGGGACCCCAGCAGCACGCCGAAGAGCGCGGCCGCAATGGCGCCCAGGGGCAGCAGCACGAGAAAGCTCACGTGCACACCGAAGTGGGGCGAGGCAAGGAGCCCGTAGGCATACGCCCCCACGGCGAAAAAGGCGACGTACCCCAGATCGAGCAGGCCGGCAAATCCGACCACCAGATTGAGCCCGATCGCCAGCATCGCGTAGATGAGCGCAACATCGGCGATGCGCACCCAGGCGCGCCCGGCCAATGCGTCGAGCACGAACGGCAGCAGGGCGAGACCAAGCACCACAAGCACGGTGCGTGCGAAGCGCATTCGCCGGGCGGCCGGCTGCGACCACGAGGACACGCCCCGACCCCCTGCAGACAGGAGCCTCATGCGCGCTCGCCCGAGGCTGTCCCGAGCAGACCCACCGGCCGCAGCACGAGAACGACGATGAGCACGATGAAGGCGAAGACATCGCGATAGTTGCTGCCGAATACCCCGCCAGTGAGATCACCGACATAGCCTGAGGCGAGGCTCTCGATCAGTCCGAGCAGCAAGCCGCCCAGCATCGCACCGGGCACGCTGCCGATCCCACCGAGCACAGCCGCGGTGAAGGCCTTCAGGCCCAGCATGAAGCCCATGAAGTAGTGTGCAACGCCATAGTAGAGAAGCACCATGATGCCGGCCAGCGCGGCGAGTGCCGAACCGATGAGAAAGGTGATGGCGATGACCCGGTGGGTATCGATACCCATCAAGCCTGCGACCTCGGCGTTCTGCTCGGTCGCCCGCATGGCCACCCCCAGCGGCGTGGCCCGGATGAGCCACAGCAAGCCGGCCATCAGCACCAGTGCCAGCAGCACGATGCTCACCTGCAGGTCGGTCACCGCCGCACCGGCCACCTGCCAGGTCGTCGACTGGATCACCGGCGGCAGGGCCAGATACTGCTTGCTCCAGATCATCGCCGCACCGTACTCGATGAGGATGGAAACGCCGATGGCCGTGATGAGCGGCGCGAGTTTCGGTGCGCGACGCAGCGGTCGGTAGGCGATGCGCTCCATCAGGACACCGAGCGCACCGCACAGGCAGACCGCGCCCAGAGCTGCGAGCCCGAGGGCAATCGGCAACGGCAAGCCGGCTCCCAGCGCCCCTTTCAGCAGCGCCAGACCTGACAGCGCGCCCACCATGACCAGATCGCCGTGCGCGAAATTGATCAGGCCGAGAATCCCGTACACCATGGTGTACCCGAGGGCAACCAGCGCGTAGATGCTCCCGAGCACCAGTCCGTTGACGAGTTGCTGGATGAAGATATCCACAACCCGCAGTCAGGCGGCAGCAGGAGCGCAGGGCACGGAACTAGCGTGCCGCTGCAGCGGGTGCAGCGGGTGCAGCGGCAGCCGCGGGCTCCGGCGCGGCTGCAGTGCTGCGGGCGATGGTCTCGACCGGCTCCCACTGACCGGCACGGACGACGTAGATCGTGAGGGGACCGTCCTTCAGGTCACCCTTTTCGTCGAACGCAATCGGTCCGATCACACCGCTGTACTGGGTCTTCGAAACCTCGCCGAGGAACTGGGCCGGATCGACCGAGCCAGCCCGCTTCATGGCATCGACCAGCACCTGCACGGCGTCATAGGCCATCGGTGCAAAGAGTTCCACGGGCTTTCCAAAGCGGGTCTGGAATCGATCGAAGAAGGCCTGACCACCCGGCATCTGAGCCTTGGGCAAGCCAGGCATCGACGCATAGACACCCTCGGCATCGGCCTCGCCTGCGAGCTTCACGAAGTTTGGCGTCTGGATGCCATCGCCACCCAGAAAGCGGGCGCGAATGCCCAGTTGCACCATCTGCTTCACCATCGGTCCGGCCTGCGGATCGATGCCACCAAACATGATCACATCGGGCTTGCGGCCCTTGATCGAGGTGAGGATCGCCTTGAAGTCGGTGTCCTTGTCGGTCGTGTGCTCGCGTGCCACGACCTTGGCGCCACCCGCGATCACGGCGGCCGAGAAGGTATCGGCCAGGCCCTGCCCGTAGGCGGTCGAGTCATCGATCACCGCAACGGTCTTGGCCTCGAGCTTGCCGAGCGCGAACCGGGCGAGAGTCGGGCCCTGCTGGTTGTCGTTGGCGACAACGCGAAAGGTCGTCTTGAAACCCTGCTCGGTGTACTTGGGGTTGGTCGATGCGGGCGAAATCTGTGGCACCCCCGCCTCGGCGTAGATCCGCGAGGCCGGAATGGAAGCGCCTGAGTTGAAATGACCCACGATGCCGGCCACCTTGCGATCGACCAGCGCCTGCGCAACCGTGGCCGCCTTGGTCGGGTTGGCTTCGTCATCCTCGACGACCAGTTCGATCTTCAGGCGCTCGCCACCCACGATCACGCCGGCGGCGTTGATGTCATCGACGGCCAGCTGGCCACCATTGCGGATGTCCTCGCCCACATGGGCCTCGGAACCGGTGAGCGGTGCCGCCAGACCGATCTTGACCACGCGCTCGGCAGGGCCGGCAGCCGCAGGCTTTTCGCTCTCACGACTGCAACCGGTGACCATGATGGCCGCAGACAGGGCAATGCCGACACCGAGGAAGCGCGGCAGCAAGGGGGGGGTCTTCATGGAAGCTACTCCGCAAGTGCCGCCACGCGGCGAGGGGAATCATGCCCTACGTGGTAGGGGCAGAAACGTCTGTCCGGGTCGAGCCCGCTTACAGCGCGAGAATGTAGGCGATCATGGCCTTCAGTTCGGGCTCGGCAATCGCCGGATGGGGTGGCATGGCCATCTGACCCCACACGCCGCTGCCACCGGCGCGAACCTTGCCCACCAGCCGGTCGGCCGCCCTGGCTTCGCCCTTGTACTTCGCCGAAATGTCCTTGAAACCCGGTCCGATCATCCGGCCTTCGTCCTTGTGGCAGGCGTAGCAGCCGTTCTTGCGCAGGCCAGGATCGGACTGGGCTGACGCCGGCAAGGCGGTGCTGGCGGCGAGCAGCAACAACAGGGGAGCAAGGCAACGGCGGGCAGATGTGGCAGCAGTCATGGTGAGTCCTGTCAGCATGGGAATGCAGGTCGGCATGATCATCGGGGTCGTCGTACCCGGCACGAGGCGCAGGCGCGCCCAACGATGTTACTCAAGGCATCGGCGAAAAGATACCCGGCTCGCCCAGCACCGACTCCAGCTGATCGAGCGTGTCGATGGGAGGAAGGCACTCGGTACCACGACACACATAAGCCAGTACGCCACGGCGCGGCAGTGGATGCGCGAGCACCGCAGGAAGAGCATCGGCCGGGTGCTCACCCGATATCGCCAGCACGATCAGTGAGGGCCGATATGCTCTCGCAAGACGCTGCTGCCACGACTGCAGGGCACGCGAACTCCCGCGCAGGACAACGAACGCCGGGGGTTCATGCTGCTCGCCCAGCGCACCCAGCAAGGCGGCAAATGCCGAGGGCTGCTCGCCGATGGCCTCGCCGAAGGCCGTCACCGTGGCGCGTGCCACCTCGTGGCAGTGCAGGTCGCCCGCGATGAGGGCGAGCCGCTCGAGGGCGAGCGCGGCCACCGCATTGCCAGCAGGCAGCGCCGCGTCGAACCCCTGGCGTGGGCGGTGGATGAGCGCCTCATGATCATGACGGGTGAAGAAGAACCCGCCGCCATGCGGATCACCGAAACCGTCGATCAGCTCGGCGGCGATGTGTCGTGCCTGCGCGATGAGCGCCGGATCGAATTTCATCTCGAGCAGATCGAGCGCCGCCTGCAGCAGGAAGGCATGATCATCCAGATAGGCGTCGAGGCGAGCGGTGCCCGCCGGACGACTGGCCAGCAATCGACCGGCAGGCATCATGTCGGTGACGACACGGTCAAACGCGCACCGCGCCGCGCGCGCCCAGTCGTCGCGATCGAAGACGCGGGCCGCCACCGCGAGGGCTCGAATGGCCAGGGCATTCCAGGCAGTGAGCGCCTTGTCATCCCGGTGCGGACGGGTACGCCGATCGCGGGCTGCCAGCAGGCGCTTGCGCGCCCGCTCGAGACGCGGCCCGATGACCCCCGACAGATCCAGATCGAGCGGCGCATCGGGCGCCACCGTGGTGGTGGCCTTCATCGACTCGGCGATGCGCGTCGCAATGGCCTCGAGCGGCATGGCGATACGCAGGTGCCAGGCCTCCCGCCCGGTTTCGATGAAGTTGGCCGGCTGGTCGAGCCCGTAGTGGGCAGCCACGAAGGGCCGATCGGCCGGCACGACGGCCGCGAGCGCCGCATCAGGCTCCCACAGATAGAAGGCCCCCTCCTCACCCTCGCTGTCGGCATCGAGGGCCGACGCGAGAAGGCCCTCGGGCAGAGCCATCTCG
Organism: Pseudomonadota bacterium; assembly: GCA_947455195.1. Lineage (GTDB taxonomy): Bacteria > Pseudomonadota > Gammaproteobacteria > Burkholderiales > SG8-39 > CAIXPL01. Next base: position 116,258 of record CANGMI010000006.1, read on the forward strand.
CGCAACATCCAGTCGATCGTCTGCTCGACAACCCGACGGTGTCGCTCATCGCCCGTGATGCGCCAGGCATCGACGTAAAGCGGCACCAGCAGGGCGTTGTCGCACAACATCTTCTCGAAGTGCGGGATGGTCCAGGTGAGGTCAGTGGAATAGCGGAAGAATCCGCCGCCCAGCTGGTCGAACATGCCACCGGCAGCCATCCTGTCGAGGGTGAGCAGCGCCACGCGCGCAGCATCCTGACCGATCTCGCGCGATGACGCACGTGCGAACTGGCGCAGGCACAGATCGATGACCATCGGATGCGGAAACTTCGGCGCAGTGCCGAAGCCGCCATGCTCCCGGTCGGCACGCTCGAGCAGCGAAAACACCGCCATGTCGATGAGTTCGACCGAGGGCAGCGGCTTCATCGCCCCCTCGCGTCCGCGATGCGCCGGCACCCATCCCTCCGGCGCGCCGGCTGCGGGCGCCGCAGCGTCGTGCCCATCGGCCGCGCCGGCCAGGCGGTCGGTTCGCCGGATCGCCTCGAGAATCACCACGTTCTGGGCATCGATGTCGGAACGCCGCTCGCGCCAGGCAAGAAGCACCCGATCCATCACGTCGACGAAACCGGTGATGCCATGCTGCGGCACGCGCGGCAGATAGGTGGCCCCGAAAAACGGCACCTGGTCAGGGGCCAGAAACATCGTGAGCGGCCAGCCACCCGCGCGTCGGGCGAGGAGCTGGTAGGCCGCCTGGTAGATCTGGTCGAGGTCGGGGCGCTCCTCGCGATCGACCTTGACGCAGACGAAATGGTCGTTCATGTAGCCGGCGACACCGGGGTCATCGAACGACTCGTGCGCCATCACATGGCACCAGTGGCAGGTCGAGTAGCCGATCGAGAGCAGTACCGGACGATCCTCGCGGCGCGCACGCTCGAACGCCTCGGCGCCCCAGGGATACCAGTCGACCGGGTTGCCAGCATGCTGCTGGAGATAGGGCGAGGTCTCGTACTGCAGCCGGTTGGCCATGGGTACTCCCTGCACGAGGCAGTTCATCGATCGCGAAGCGCGCGATGATAGCCCGTTCGCGCAGACCCCATTTCAGCCTGTGCGGCGCCGAAACAGGGGCTGTGGCTCGATCAGGTTGCCCGCGTAGGCATCGCTGAACCCTCGCGCGGTGCGCAGCCAGACCTCGAGATCGGCGCCCTCGGGCAGCGCGATCTCGTCGAACCCGCAGCGGAATAAATCCTGCGCCTGATCAGGCAGGCACCCACCCGTCGCACGCAGGGTGCCGCCATAGCCGTGATGACGACGCAGGTCGTGCGCGAGCGTGAACCCGCGCCCGTCGGCAAACGACGGGATGCGAATGGCGACGAGCGCGGCACCCCGGGCCTGCACGGCTGCAGCAACCTCGGCTGCCGGCGTCTCGCCCGCGACCGCGATGCCCCGACGCGCCTGCGCGTCGATGAAACTGCCATCCTCAGACGGCTGCCAGAGATCGGGTATCAGGCCCGCCCGGCTGATCACTGTGCTCATAGACCGCCTGCTTGAAGGGTTCGGCGCCGATGCGGCGCACGCAATCGATGAAACGCTCTTCGGGTGCGATCCGCCGCGCGAGATAGCACTGCACGAGTCGCTCGACCACATCGGGTACTTCCTCGGCCGCGAAGGCACGCCCGATGACACGCCCGAGCGAAGCCTGCAGCCCCTGCGCGCCCCCGATCTCGATCTGGTACCACTCCTCGCCAGCCTTGTCGACACCCAGAATGCCGATGTGACCCACGTGGTGATGGCCGCACGCGTTCATGCATCCGGAAATGTTCAGATCAAGTTCACCGATGTCGAAGAGGTAGTCCAGATCATCGAAACGATCACGCACGGCCTGCGCGATCGGAATCGACTTCGCGTTGGCGAGGGAACAGTAATCACCGCCCGGGCAGCAGATGATGTTGCCGAGCAATCCGATGTTGGGTGTGGCCAGGCCGAGGCCCCGCAAGGCCTGCCAGAGCACCGGCAGGTCGGCGCGACGCACATCGGCCAGCACCAGATTCTGTTCGTGGGTGACTCGCACCTCGCCACCCGCATAACGGTCGGCCAGGTCAGCCACGGCATGCAGTTCCTCAGCGGTGACATCGCCCGGCGGGACCCCGGCCCGCTTGAACGACAGGCTGACGGCCGCGTAGCCGTGAACGCGATGCGGGTGCACGTTGCGGGCCAGCCAGCGCGAAAACCCCGGGTCATCCACGCTCGGTGTCTGCGCCCGTTCATCGTCCGGCGCAAAGGTCTCGTGCGTCGGCGAGGGGAAGCGTGCGCTCACGCGCGCCACCTCGGCTTCGGTGAGCGTGCCGGGGCCATCGCGCAGCAGCGCCCACTCGGCCTCGACTTCATCGCGGAAGCGCTCGATGCCGAAGGCTTTCACCACGAACTTGATGCGCGCCTTGTGGATGTTGTCGCGACGACCTTCGCGGTTGTAGACCCGAAGAATGGCCTCGACATAGGTGAGCAGGTGCTGCCACGGCAAATGGGCACGCACCGATTGTCCGATGGCAGGCGCACGCCCCAGTCCCCCACCGGCCAGCACCTCGAACACCACCGAGCCGTCCGCTGCACGCCCGGCGAGCAGGCCGATGTCGTGCACCAGGACAGCAGCCCGATCGTTTGCCGCACCGTTGACTGCAATCTTGAACTTGCGCGGCAGCCAGTTGAACTCGGGGTGAAAGGTCGACCACTGGCGAATCAGTTCGCACCACACGAAGGGATTCACCACCTCATCGGGCGCAATGCCGGCGAAATGATCGGTTGTGGTGTTGCGGATGCAGTTGCCGCTGGTCTGGATCGCGTGCATCTGCACGGTCGCCAGTTCGGCCAGGATTTCGGGTACCCGCTCGAGGGCAGGCCAGTTGAACTGCACGTTCTGGCGGGTGCTGAAATGCGCGTAACCGCGATCGTAGGTGCGCGCGATATGGGCCAGCTTTCGCACCTGACGGGTATCGAGCAGGCCGTAAGGCACGGCCACGCGCAGCATCGGGGCATGGCGCTGCACATAGAGTCCGTTGCGGAGGCGCAGCGCACGGAAGGCATCGTCAGACAACTCACCGGCCAGAAAACGCCGCGTCTGATCACGAAACTGCTCGACACGTTCGTCGACCAGACGCTGGTCGATCTCGTCGTACTGATACATGAGCGTTGCACGCAGGCTGCAGGGAGCGTCATCGTACCGAGGCGCCTGGACCCGCAAGGCAACGTTTCGGCCGCTTGCTTGCTACCTCAGGGCATTTTGGACGGAACGCCTTATGACCCGATAAGGCGCGTTGATGAGCGCTCGCGCCGGCCATGCCCGGCAGCAGCCCTCAGATGAGGACGACGTCGAACTGCTCCTGGGTGTAGCCGGTCTCGACATGCATGGACACCGGCTTGCCGATGAAATCCTCGAGCATCGCGAGCGACTGCGACTCCTCCTCGAGGAACAGATCGACGACGGTCTGTGCTGCCAGAATGCGGAACTCGCGTGGATTGAACTGGCGTGCTTCGCGAGTCACGGCACGCAGGATCTGATAACAGATGGTTCGCGCGGTACGGATCTCGCCACGGCCACTGCAGGTCGGGCAGGGTTCGCACAGCACGTGAGCGAGGCTCTCGCGGGTGCGCTTTCGCGTCATCTCGACCAGCCCGAGCTGGGTGAAGCCGTTGACCGTCATCCGGGTGCGATCGCGCGCAAGCGCCTTGCGCAGTTCAGCCAGCACCTCGGCCTGGTGGTCGAGGTTGTCCATGTCGATGAAGTCGAGCACGATGATGCCGCCCAGATTGCGCAGGCGCAGCTGGCGCGCAATCACATGCGCAGCCTCGAGGTTGGTGCGAAAGACCGTGTCATCGAAGCTGCGTACCCCGACGAAACCACCGGTATTCACATCGACCGTGGTCATGGCCTCGGTCTGATCGAAGATGAGGTAACCACCCGACTTCAGGTCGACCCGACGTGCCAGGGCACGCTCGATCTCCTCGTCGACCTGGTACAGGTCGAACAGGGGTCGCTCGCCGGTGTAATGCTCGATGCGCGCGAAGACCGACGGGGTGTAGTCCTGGGCGAACGCCTGCAGACGCGCGAAGTTCTCGCGCGAGTCGATGATGACCCGGCCGGTATTTTCGTTGGCGATATCACGCAGTACGCGCAATTCGAGCGAGAGGTCCTGATAAAGCAGCGCAGGCACTTCGGCGGTGGTGGCACGGCGCCGGATGTCCTCCCAGAGACGCCGCAAGTACTCGACGTCGCGTGCGAGTTCTTCCTCGGTGGCGGCCTCGGCCATGGTGCGGACGATGAAACCGCCCTGCTCTCCTTGCCCGAGCAGCGACTGCAGCCGCTCGCGCAGCTTCGAACGCTCCTCTTCGTTGCCGATTCGCTGCGAGATACCGATATGGTTTTCCTGCGGCAGGTAGACCAGCAGTCTCCCCGCGACGCTCACCTGGGTCGAGAGCCGCGCACCCTTGGTGCCCATCGGGTCCTTGATGACCTGCACGAGGATCGGCTGCCCCTCGCTCAGGATGCGCTCGATCGGTCGCGGCGCCGCCGTGGGGTCACCGGCATGATCGGCATGCCGGTGCTCGAAGATGTCGGCCACATGCAGAAAGGCCGAGCGCTCGAGACCCACCTCGACGAAGGCCGACTGCATCCCCGGCAGCACGCGAATCACGCGCCCCATGTAGATGTTGCCCACCAGACCGCGGCCGGCCGTGCGCTCGACATGGAGTTCCTGGACGATACCCGACTCGACCACGGCAACCCGGGTCTCGCGCGGCGTCCAGTTGATGAGAATATCGTCAGCCATCGTGCGATGGTAGCCTGTTGCTCAGCCGGGTGCGCAGCCCAGCTTGCGCAACCGGTCGAGCGTCTCGGCCAGTGGCAAGCCCATGATGCCCGTGTAACTGCCCTCGATGCGCTCGATGAAGGCCTGGGCGCCGCCCTGCACCGCGTAAGCACCCGCCTTGTCCATCGGCTCGCCCGTCGCCACGTAGGCTTCGATGGTGGCGACATCGATCGGCGCAAACTGCACGGTGCTCGAGGACAGAAAGGCCTCGATGTGCGCGCCGCAGGCGAGCGCAACCCCGGTACAGACCTGGTGGCGACGTCCGGCCAGACGGGTCAGCATCCGGCGCGCCTGGGCAGGGTCGAGCGGCTTCTCGAGAATGTCGCCATCGATGCTCACCGTGGTGTCGGCCGCGATCACGATGGGCTCGCCCACGCTTGCCGTATCGCAGGCCACACGGCTTGTCCGTTCGGCGCTCACCGCGAGGCAGGCGGCAGCGGCCTTTTCGCGCGCGAGACGCAGCACATAGAGGTCGGGCGCCTCGCCGACATGCGGTGTCTCATCGATGGCCATGGGCATGACCTCGAAGACCACACCGGCGAGGGCGAGCAGTTCGCGCCGTCGCGGACTTTGCGAGGCAAGGATGATGCGCGGGGAGGTCATCTATTCGCGGTGATAGGGATGGTTGTCGAGAATGGAACGTGCCCGGTAGATCTGCTCGACGAGCAGTACCCGGGCCATGGCATGCGGCAGGGTCAGCGCCGAGAGTTGCACGGTGAGCGCGGCACTCGCCTTGAGGGCCGGGTCGAGGCCATCAGGCCCCCCCATCAGGAAAACCTGATCGCGACCCTCGGCCAACCAGCCCTCGAGCGCGGTTGCCAGACGCCGCGTGGTCCAGACCGCGCCACGCTCGTCGAGAGCGATGCGCCCGGCACCAACCGGTATGAACGCCTCGATGCGGCGCGCTTCAGCCGCCATCATCTGCGCCGGCGTGCGCCCGCCGCGACGCGGCTCGGCTGCGACCTCGACAATGTCAAACGGGGTCGACCGCCCCAGACGCTTGCGATACTCGCCGACGGCCTCCTGCGCCCAGCCGGGCAAACGCTGGCCCACGGCGACGAGAAGCAGGCGCACCGCGCGCTGTCAGCCGCTCAGGCACCGCGGCGTGGGGCGGGCGCCTTTCGCGCGGCGCTCTTGCGGGCAGGTGCCGCCCCCGAAGTCGCTTTGCGAGCGGGAGACTTGCGCACGGCCGTACCTGCCGCCGATTTGCGGGCCGCTGTCTTTCTTGCCGGCGCCGCACCTGCCGCATAGGCCCCAGCCGCCCCTTCGCGGGCAGGCCGCTTGCGCGCCGGCGTTGCGGCCTTGGTGGCTGCGGTCTTGCGAGGGGACTTCGCTGCAGCCCTGGCTGCAGCACTGGCCGCGCCGGTCTTCGTGGCCGCCTTCTTCGCGCCGGTGCGCTTGCGCGCCGGTTCGACATGGTCGGCGATGGGCTTGTGACCCCAGAGTTCCTCGAGGTTGTAGTACTGGCGGATCGCCGGGTGCATGACGTGCACGACGATGTCACCGGTATCGACCAGCACCCACTCACCCTCCTGCTCGCCCTCCATGCCATGGACACGCTCGCCCATCTCGCGCATGCGGTCGTGGACACTGCGCGCGAGAGACTTCACCTGGCGGGTCGAATCGCCGGTCGCAATGACGACTCGGTCGAACTCGGGGGTGAGATGGCTCACCTCGAACGCAACGATGTCCTTGCCCTTGACGTCCTCGAGCGCGTCGATGATGGCCTTCTGCTTCTGGCGGATGTCCAAGCTGGGGTGACCTCGGGTGGGGGAATCGGGCCCGACTATAAGCGACAATGGCCCGAGGCACCAATGCGCGGGCGCAGGGCCCGTGCGGGCGAGCGCGCCGGGCGAGCGCGCGACAGCGCGCCCGGGGGCTGGTCCGACGGTCAGGTCAACGGACGATACAGGCCCCGCTCGAGCGCGTAGGCGCGAGCCGCCTCGGGCATCAGATATCGGGTGCTTGCGCCTGCTGCCAGCAGCGCACGGATGCGGGTCGCCGAGATATCAAGTGCCGTGATCGGCTGAAAGAAAAGCGCACCACACGCTCGAGCATGCAGATCGGCTACCGAACGGGTGATCCGTGGCCACCAGAAGTCGCGCAAGCCCGGATCGATGGCGTCAAAGCCATCATGCCCCGGGCGTGTGGTCACGACGAGATGCACGAACCCGGCAAACGACTGCCAGCGGTGCCAGCGAGCAAAGCCGGCGAACGCGTCAGCCCCCATCAGGAGGGCAAGGGGCCGCTCGGGCCCGATACGAGCGCGCAAGGCCTCGAGGGTGAAAACGGTATAGCTCGTCGCACCCGCAACACTGGCCGCGCGCACCTCGCAATCGTCAACCACGAGCCGTGCATTGCCCTCGACGGCCAGACGCGCCATCGCCAGTCGATCGGCCGCCGCGGCGCCGGGGGCACCACGATGCGGGGGTGCGCCGGCCGGAATCAGTCGCAGCTCGGCGATGTCGAGCGCCTCGCCCACTTCTTCGGCCAGACGCAGGTGGCCGAAATGAATCGGGTCGAATGTCCCGCCCAGAATGCCGAGCAGGCCCGGGGCATCGCGGCCATCAGGCGTCGGGGCAGAGCCTGCCGAAGACCCGGCAACAGAACCTGAAACAGGACGATCGGCCGCACTCATGCCGAGACGCGCTCAAGCGCAGCGCAGGCGCACGACGCCGCGCCGATGCTGCAGGCAATCCAGTAGCATTCAGGCCCGTTCATCGTCTGGAACTCCCGTGAAGCCCTTTGGCGTCTGTCTGTTCTGCTCGGCATCGGTAAGCCTTCCGGAAACCTACGTCGACCTCGCGCGACGCTTTGGCGAGGGGGTGGCCACGGCCGGCTGGCGCCTGGTGTATGGCGGTGGTGGCAATGGTCTCATGGGTGCCGCTGCCCGTGCAGCCTGGGCAGGTGGCGCGCCCGTGCTCGGGGTGATGCCCCAGGTGCTGGTGACCCGCGAGCGGCTCGCGCTGTCGATTGGCGAGAACCAGATCGTCGACAGCATGGCTGAACGCAAGCTGCAGATGGCGCTCGCGTCGGATGCATTCGTCGGGTTGCCCGGTGGCATCGGCACCCTCGACGAAGTGAGCGAGATGATCACCTGGAACGAGCTGGGCATTCATTCGAAGCCGATGATTCTCGTCAACGAGTTCGGATTCTGGGATCCGCTGCTCGAATTCTTCCGCCAGGGGCGGCAGAGCAACGTGTTCCGGGCCGACTTCGATCGCCACTACACGGTGGTGCCGACGCTCGCGGCCCTGTTCGACACGCTGCGCGAGGTAGCCCGATCGGCAACCGCCGACACCCCGGGCCACCAGGACCCGGCGGGGCACTGACGCGCAGGCCGACGCAGGCGCGCTAGCCGCGCACCTGCCCATCACCCAGCACCACGAACTTCTGCGAGGTGAGTCCTTCGAGGCCCACCGGGCCACGCGCATGCAGTTTGTCGGTAGAGATGCCGATTTCGGCACCGAGGCCGTACTCGAACCCGTCGGCAAAACGGGTCGAGGCATTCACCATCACCGAACTGGAGTCCACTTCGCGCAGGAAGCGTTCGGCCCGCGCACGGTCTTCGGTCACGATGGCATCGGTGTGTGCCGACCCGTAGCGGGCAATATGATCGATGGCCTGGTCGATGCCCTCGACCACGCGAACCGCGAGAATCGGCGCGAGGTACTCGGTAGCCCAGTCGGCCTCGGTGGCAGCAGCCATGCCGGGTACGACCGAACAAGCGGCCGCATCGCCACGCAGTTCGACCCCCTTGCCCTGATAGATCGCAGCCAGCGGGGGCAACACGCGCGACGCGATGGCGGCATCGACCAGCAAGGTCTCCATCGTGTTGCAGGTCCCGTAGCGCTGGGTCTTGGCGTTGTCCGCAATGCGGATAGCCTTGTCCGGATCGGCCGCGCCATCGATGTACACATGGCAGATGCCATCAAGGTGCTTGATCATCGGAATCTGCGACTCGGCGATGATGCGCTCGATGAGCGACTTGCCGCCGCGCGGGATGATGATGTCGACAAACTCGCGCAGGCGCAGCAGTTCGCCGACCGCGGCCCGATCGGTGGTACCGACCAGCTGCACGGCGTCGGCAGGCAGTCCCGCTTCGCGCAAACCTGCCTGCACGCAGGCCGCGATCGCCTGATTGGAGTGCACCGCCTCTGATCCGCCCCGCAGGATCACGGCATTGCCCGACTTCAGGCACAGGGCAGACGCATCGGCCGTCACGTCGGGGCGCGACTCGTAGATGATGCCGATCACGCCCAGCGGTACCCGCATGCGCCCCACCTTGATGCCGCTCGGGCGTTCGGCCAGATCGGTGATGCGTCCGATCGGATCCTCGAGCGAGGCCACCTGCTCGACCCCTTGCGCCATCTCTTCGATGGCACGCGCGTCGAGGGTGAGCCGATCGACGAAGGCGGCATCGGCCCCGCCCGCGCGGGCTGCCGCCAGATCAGTCCGATTGGCCTCGATGAGCGAGGGCGCGGCCGAGCGCAGTGCGCCGGCAATGGCGCGGAGCGCGCGATTCTTCGACTCGGTGTCGGCGCGAGCAATGACACGCGCGGCAGCGCGAGCCCGACGACCCATGTCCTGCATGAGTTGCGCGACATCCATCGAGGAATCCTGTGAGCGGTGAGGCAAGGGCCTGATTCTAAACCGCAAGCGAAAGTCCCGTAGCGCGGATGGCAGGTCGCGCGAACCCCCGTGATTCGAGGCGGGCAGGGCTTGCCTGCCCGGAGCGCGGTTCGCCTAGGCGTACAAACAGAGCGCCAGCAGCGTGATCTCCTGCCAGGCATTACCCCGAGCCACGCCCTTCACCACCCGCTCGCAGTGCGCTGCCTGACGCAACGCCCGCTCCAGACGCACGCCATCGAGACGCCGCGCCGCCCGCGCGACACCCTGCTGCCGGGCTGGCCCGAATACCCGTGCCTCGCGCAGCGCATCGGTGGGCGAGCGTCCACGCGCCACAGCCGACGCCACCAGCCAGACCGCGCGCAGTTCCTCGGCCAGAACCCAGACGATGCCTGCGGGCGCCTCGCCCTCGCCGCGCAGGCTCTCGACCACGCGCAGTGCGCGAGCGCCGTCACCTCCGATCATTGCCTCGGCGAGCTGGTACACGTCGTGGCGTGACACGTCGAGCACGGCATCACGCACCTGCTCGACATCGAGCTGCCCCTTGCCCTGGAGGAGTCCGAGCTTCTGGATCTCCTGATGCGCGGCAAGCATGTTGCCCTCGACCGCATCGGCCAGAAATTCGAGGGCATCGGGTGTTGCCGACTGCCCTTGCCGGCGCAGACGCGCCGCAATCCATTGCGGCAGACGCGCCGCCTCGACCGGAAACACATCAACCAGAACGGCACGGGCCGTCAGGGCCTGAAACCAGCCCGACTGCTGGTCGGCACGGGCAAGGCGCGGCAGGGTCACGAGCGTGACGTTTTCCTCGACCAGATCGGCACAATAGGCCGTGATGGCCGCGGCGCCTTCGGTGCCGGGCTTGCCGCCCGGAATGCGCAATTCGATGAGCTTGCGATCGGCAAAGAGCGACATGCCGGCTGCCGCGTGGGCCAGCGCGCTCCAGTCAAATCCGCGCTCCACCGTGAACACCTCCCGCTCGCTGCAACCCGCCGCACGCGCCCGGGCGCGAACCGCATCCTGGGCTTCGAGCGACAGCAGCGGCTCATCGCCATGAATGACATAGAGCGGGGCAAGCGTGCGCTCCAGGTGGCCTTCGAGAGCGTCGGCGCGCAGTGTCGGCATCCCGGTGCGCCTCAGTCCTCGCGCGGCCGCAGGCGTGACGCCTGCAGACGGCGCAGGATCTGCTGCACCAGATCGGCACGCATGTCGCGATAGAGCAGCGCCTCTTCCGACTGGCTGGCCAGCAACTGGTCATTGAAAGGCAGATCGCGCCGCAAGATCAGTGTGATCGGCGCGATGTACTCGCCGCCGCGACGGTCGTGAACTCGAAACCCGACCCGGTACCGCAACTGGTACTCGCGTGGTCGGCCTGCAGTATTCAGACTGAGAATCGCCTTTTCCTGCCCTTCGGAGAGGAGTTCGAACACGGCGGGCGCAGGCCCCGTCTCGTCGGGGGTCGGTGTGTCACGACGTACTCGCGTCGAAGAACCCACCTCGATCGCACGGGCCAGTTCATTGGCGATGACCGCGCGCGACTCGATCACGATGGTGTCAAACGGCAGCGTCACCGCGCCGCGCAGATGAAAACCGCAGGCCGACAGGGTCACCAGAAGACCCGCGAGCACGCTTCGCCCAGGGGTAAACCATCCATGACGGCCCCCCCCGCGCGCGACAGGCGCGAACCGATCGGGTGTCGCGCCGGGCAGGTTCATCAGCCGACCACGTTCACCAGACGACCGCGCACCACCACGATCTTGCGCGGTTCGCGGCCCTCGAGGAGACGCACCACGGACTCGTGGGCCCGTGCTGCTGCCTGATAGGCAGCGTCATCGGCCTCGGCTGCGATACGCAGATGCCCGCGCAGCTTGCCGTTGACCTGGAGGACGACGTCGATCTCGTCCTGCGCGAGCGCTTCGGCGGCAGGCTCAGGCCAACCGGCCTCCAGAATGTCCGAGCCGAAACCCAGCGCAATCCACAAGTGGTGGCACACATGCGGCGTGATCGGCGATTGCAGACGCAGGAGAATCGACAGACCTTCGCGCAGCACGGCCGCATTCGCGCCGGCGTCGGTCGCAGGCGCTCTCTCGAGGGCGTTGAGAATCTTCATGCAACCCGAGGCCACCGTATTGAACTGGTGACGCGCCAGATCGTCGTTGGCCTTGCGCAGGTTCAGGTGCACCTCACGACGTACCGCTGCAAGGTCGGCCGGCAAGGTGGCAGGGACGGTCCGGGCCACACCACCGGTGGCTACCCGGCTCTGGTATCCATGCGCAAAGGCCCACAGGCGGCGCAGGTAGCGAGATGCCCCCTCGACACCCGAATCAGACCACTCGAGCGTCTGCTCGGGCGGACTGGTGAACATCATGAAGAACCGCGCGGTATCGGCACCGTACTGGTCGATGAGCGCCTGCGGATCAACCCCGTTGTTCTTCGACTTGGACATCGTGCCGATGCCCATCGACTCGACCGGCAAACCGTCAGCGCGAGCGACCGCACCCGCAGGCTTGCCCGCAGCATCGAACTGCACCTCGACATCGGCCGGATTGAAATACGTGATGCGACCGGTTTCGGCGCGACGCAGATAGATGTCGTTCAGCACCATGCCCTGGGTGAGCAGGTTGGTGAACGGCTCGCCATGACGGGTGAGGTCCACATCGCGCATCACCTTGGTCCAGAACCGCGAGTAGAGCAGATGCAGGATGGCGTGTTCGATGCCGCCGATGTACTGATCAACCGGCATCCAGTAATCGGCACGCGCGTCGATCATGGCGCCAGATTGATCGGGGCAGGCATAGCGTGCGTAGTACCAGGACGAGTCGACAAAGGTGTCCATCGTGTCGGTCTCGCGCCGCGCCGGCTTGCCACAGGCAGGACACGTGCAACTCAGGAACGCGGTCGAACGGTTGAGCGGGTTGCCTGACCCGTCGGGGACGAGATCATCGGGCAACACCACCGGCAGGTCGGCATCGGGCACCGGCACATCACCGCACGCGTCGCAGTGGATGAGCGGGATCGGCGTGCCCCAGTAGCGCTGACGCGAGATGCCCCAGTCGCGCAGACGCCAGGTCACCTGCTTGTCGCCCAGATCGCGAGCCGTCAGGTCAGCCGCGATCGCTGCGATGGCGTCAGCAAAGGCAAGACCATCGTACCGCCCCGAGTTGATGCAGCGGCCCTCGCCCTTGTCGCCATACCAGTCCTGCCAGGCCTCCAGGCTGTAGGTGCGCCCCGGCACCTCCACCACCTGGCGGATGGGGAGGTCATACTTCTTCGCAAAGGCGAAGTCGCGCTCGTCATGGGCTGGCACTCCCATGACGGCACCCTCGCCGTAGCCCATCAGCACATAGTTGCCGACCCACACGGGCACGGCCTCGCCGGTGAGTGGATGCTCGACGGTGAGACCCGTGGGCATGCCCTTCTTTTCCATGGTGGCCATGTCGGCTTCCATGACGCTGCCCTGGCGGCATTCCTCGATGAAGGCGGCAAGGGCAGGCTGGGTCTTCGCCGCATGGAGGGCCAGCGGGTGCTCGGCCGCCACCGCACAGAAGGTGACGCCCATGATGGTGTCGGCCCGCGTGGTGAAGACGCGCAGCAGGCCGCGCTGGCCATCGATGTGGTAAGGAAAGCCGAAGTTGACACCCTCGCTGCGGCCGATCCAGTTGGCCTGCATGGTCTTCACGCGCTCGGGCCAGCCAGGCAGCGTGTCGAGGTCATCGAGCAGTTCCTGCGCATAGCCGGTGATGCGCATGTAATACATCGGAATCTCGCGCTTCTCGACCAGCGCCCCGGTGCGCCAGCCGCGCCCGTCGATCACCTGTTCGTTGGCGAGCACCGTCTGATCGATCGGATCCCAGTTCACCACGCCGGTCTTGCGGTAGACGATGCCCCGCTCGAGCATGCGCAGGAACAGCCACTGGTTCCAGCGGTAGTACTCGGGACGGCAAGTGGCCAGTTCACGCTCCCAGTCGATGGCAAAGCCCAGCGACTGGAGCTGCTTCTTCATGTAGGCGATGTTGTCCCAGGTCCAGCGCGCCGGGGGCACGCCGTTGGCCATCGCCGCGTTCTCGGCGGGCAGGCCGAAGGCGTCCCAGCCCATGGGCTGCAGCACGTTGAAGCCGCGCATGCGGTGCCAGCGCGACAGGACATCACCGATCGTGTAGTTGCGCACATGCCCCATGTGCAGCTTGCCACTGGGGTAGGGAAACATCGACAGGCAGTAGTACTTGGGTCGCGAGCGATCTTCGGCAACGTTGAAGGCGCGCGAGGCGATCCAGTGCGCCTGTGCATCGCGTTCGATGCTTTCAGGGCGATAATGGGGCGAGAGGATATCGGTCATGGGCGCATTATACCGGCCCCCCTCGGCCCGCCGCCCGCCGCTTTCACCCTGAAGCCCTGCCACACCACGCCCGCACCCCCCCCACATGCTCGAACGCCTGCGTCGCCTTGCCACCTTCAATTTCGTGCTCTCGATCGGAGTCGCCATCGCCTGGTTTTCCTGGCAGACCATCGCGGGGCTGGCCGAAGTCGACCCCACCAAGCTGCGCATCAACCGCATTCCGCTGGGCGCCACGGTGCTGGTGATCGTGCAGATCATCCTTTACGTGCTGTACCGAAAACAGCGTGACATCGCGGGTCTGGTGCGGGTCTTTGCGGCCGTGCTCGGCGTGGTGCAGGTGCTCTCGAGCGTGGTGGTGGCGTGGATCGTCGGGGTCGCCTACGATCAAGCTTTTCCGACCGCAATCCACATGCTGGGCTGGTATCTGAGCTTCTCCGACCTCGCCTTCGCCTTCATCGGACCGCCTGCACGTGAGCGCACGCCCGCGGCGCTGGGCTAGAATCAAGACACCATGAAAAAACTCCAGATCAGTCTTGCCTGTTGCGACTACGATCGCACCAAGGCCCTCTTCGACGGGCGTGCCACGATCGATGGCTGCGATGTCGCCTGCACCGCCGTCGAGCCCGAAGAAGCGTTCCATCGCGCGTTCAAGTTCCAGGAATTCGACGTCTCAGAACTGTCGCTCTCCTCCTATACCCTGCAGGTCGCACGGGGGGACAACGCCTACGTGGCTATTCCGGCCTTCGTGTCGCGCCTTTTCCGACATTCGGGCATCTACATCCGCACCGATCGCGGCATCCGCACACCGGCCGACCTGAAGGGCAAGACGATCGGGCTGCCCGAATACCAGATCACCGCCAATGTCTGGATCCGTGGCGTGCTGCAGGATGAATACGGCGTGGCACCGGGTGATGTCCACTGGCGGCAAGGCGGCCAGGAAGAGCCCGGGCGCGACGAACGCACCCCGATCAGGCTGCCCCCGGGCATCGACCTGCAACCGATTCCTCATGACCGCTCGGTGTCGCAGATGCTCGAGTCCGGCGAACTGGACGGCATGATCGGCGCACGCGCACCGTCTTGCCTCGAGCGTGGAGCACCGAACGTCGCGCGCATGTTCCCTGACTTCCGCACGGTCGAGCAGGACTACTTCGCCCGCACCCGCATCTTCCCGATCATGCATGTCATCGGCATTCGGCGCACGCTGGTCGAGCAGCATCCGTGGCTTGCGGTCAACGTGTTCAAGGCGTTCATCAAGGCCAAGGCCCAGGCCTGGTACGAGCTGGGCCAGATCGGGCACCTTTTCAACAGCCTGCCCTGGGGTGTTGACGAATTCCAGAAAACCCGCAAGCTGATGGGTGATGACTACTGGCCATACGGGCTCGAAGCCAACCGCCATGTGCTCGAGGCATTTACCCGTTACCATTTCGAGCAGGGGCTGTCGGCCCGGCGCCTGCGTCCGGAAGATCTCTTCCATCCGGCCACCCTCGACCTGTCCAAGGTCTGACACCGCTCACTTTCCCGGACACGATCCATGAAACCCGCGCCCTTCACCTACCACAGCCCGCGTTCGGTCGATGAGGCCCTGAGCCTCCTTGGCAGCCACGAAAATGCCCGCCTGCTCGCCGGCGGACAGTCGCTGGTGCCGATGCTCAATTTCCGGCTGGCATCGCCCGATCACCTCATCGACCTCACCCGCATCGAGTCGTTGCGCGGGATTCGCGAAGAGGGCGATGAAATCGTGTTTGGCGCCATGACCCGTCAGCGCGACATCGAATATTCGTCCCTGATCGCGGAGCGTCTCCCCTTGATGGCCGAAGCCGTCCTGCAGCTGGGGCATCGCCAGACCCGCAACCGCGGCACCATCGGGGGAAGCCTGTGCCACCTCGACCCCTCGGCGGAGTTGCCCACGATCTGCATGGCGATGGATGCGAGCCTCGAGGTGCTGGGGCCATCGGGCAAGCGCACGCTGGCCATGGCCGACTTTGCGCAAGGCATGATGACCACCGCGCTCGCCGCCGAAGACATGCTCACCGCGGTGCGCATTCGTCCATGGACGGGCCGCTACGGTCATGCATTCATCGAATTTGCCCGTCGGCATGGCGACTTTGCGGTCGCCTCGGCAGCCATCCTCATCGCCCTCGACGCCGCCGGCATCATCACCCGTGCGGTGGTCTCTCTCGGGGGTGTGGGTCCCGTGCCCCTGCGGGTAACCGCCGCCGAGGCGCTGCTGGTGGGTGCAAGCGCTGGCCCGGAGGCCTTTGCCGCTGCGGCGGCCGAATGTGCCAAGGTCGATGCGCTCGAAGATCCGACCTACCCCGCCTGGTACCGTCAGCATCTGGCCCAGACCCTTGCCGGTCGTGCACTCAAGCTCGCGCACGAACGAGCAACCGGCCACTGAGGCTCGGCGCCCCGCCGCCGCGAGAGCCGCCCGACCCGATCACGCCCCACTGTCAACCGCCCGGCCGGTCCGCCAAGTGACCCCGGGCCTGCCGTCAGGACTGCCCCCCATGGATACCAAGCGCATTTCTCTCACCGTCAACGGCAAGGCCTATGAGCGCGAGGTTGAAACCCGCGTGAATCTGGTCGACTTCCTGCGCCATGACCTCGGTCTCACCGGGTCGCATGTCGGCTGCGAGCACGGCGTGTGCGGTGCCTGTACGGTGCTGGTCGATGGGGTCAGCACCCGGGGTTGCCTGATGTTTGCCGCGCAGGCCGACGGCGCGAAGGTCGAAACGATCGAGGGGCTGGCGAAGGACGGCAAGCTCAACCCGCTGCAGGAATCGTTCTGGGACCTGCACGGTCTGCAGTGTGGCTACTGCACGCCCGGTGTTCTGATGTCGCTCACCGAGATGCTGCGCGAAGACCTCTCGCCCACGGAAACCCATGTGCGGGAAGTGCTCTCGGGCCACCTGTGCCGGTGCACGGGCTACCAGAACATCGTGGCCGCCGCACTCGAGGCCGCCAGGCGTTATCGCGAGAGCGGCCAGCCGGTCTAGTCGGGGTATCTAGCGCCCGGTGCGCATGAAATCGATCAGTTCCTGACCCAGCACGTTCTCGCTCGTGCCGATATGGGCATGGATCGAGGCGTGGTTGTGACCGACGAGCCGCATGAAGCGCGGCGAAGCGCCCTTGGCGACTGAGAGCCGGTAGAAGAGTTCGGCGCAGTAGACGTCGATGAGCGGGTTTTCATACTCGGCCACCGCGATGAAGGTCGGCACGCTGTCTACCCCCACGTGCGAGACGCACGACAGATCGTCGAAGCGCGAGGCATCGGTGCCGTAGTAGGCCTCGACCCGCTTCGCGTTGGGATTGTCGGGCCGATTGTCGGCGCGGACCCGCCCGGAGAGCACGATATGCCCTGCAATGCCGGGGCCACCGGCCGGTTGGAGCCGCTTGTCGTAAGCATACGAACCGG
Organism: Pseudomonadota bacterium; assembly: GCA_947455195.1. Taxonomy (GTDB): domain Bacteria; phylum Pseudomonadota; class Gammaproteobacteria; order Burkholderiales; family SG8-39; genus CAIXPL01. The sequence goes on from CANGMI010000006.1 coordinate 133,478, forward strand.
TGTGCGCGGCACCGGCAGAACTGCCGCAGATGAAGATGCGATCGGGATCACCACCGACCTGCGCAGCGTTGGCGCGGGCCCAGGCCACTGCCAGACCGACATCGACCGAGCCAGCCGGATAACCCCACTTGGGCGCCTGCCGATACTCGACGTTGATCCCGATGATGCCGTTGCGCGCTGCGTGACGCACGATGTTGCCGTGAATCTGGGGGGTACGGTTCTTCTCGCCATCGGTGAAGGCGCCGCCGTGGAAGAAGAGGAACATCGGCGCCCCGGTCGTACCCGGCTTGCGCCAGACATCGAGCACTTGCCGCTCATCGTCATGGCCGTAGACGATGTCTCGGGTCACCTCGAGGTCATCAGTCGGTACCGACGCGAGCACCGCACTGAAGGCATCCACCATCATCTTCACATGGCCGCTGGTGTTGGTTGCCCATTTCGGACCAATCTCGGCCATCAGGTCACGGACGGACTGCGGAATGTCGGGTGTCATGTTCATGAGTGATCTCTCTGGTCCGATGAAGCAGGGCCGCCGGTCGCGGCACGCCCGGGTCGATGGCGCCCCCGATGGAGCAAGTTACTGGAAACGGATGCCGGTGAACTTCAGTTGTGACATTTCCTCGATCGCATGGCGCACGCCCTCACGACCGAAGCCCGACCGTTTCACGCCACCGAAGGGGTACATGTCGAGGCGGAAGCGACTCGCCTCGTTTACCCACAGTGAGCCAACGTCGAACTCTTCAGAGAACCGCATGGCGCTGGCAAGGCTCGCCGTGAAGAGCGCACCCTGCAGACCGAACGGTGAATCATTGGCGAGTGCGAGCGCCTCGTCCACCGAGGCGGCCCGCTCGACGATGGCGACCGGGCCAAACGCCTCGTCGCACCACATCTGCGCCGTACGCGGCACATCGACCACGATGCCGGGTGACACCAGGCACCCGTTGCGGGTGGGTTCGAGCGCATAGCGCCCGCCCTGCGCGATGGCATCGCGCATCATGCCCATCACACGGTCGGCCGCCCCAGCCGACACCATCGGACCAACATCGGTCGCCTCGTCGCCGGCCTCGCCCACGCGCAGGGCACGCGCCGCGGTCACGAAGGCGGCCAGAAAGGCGACATAGACCGGCGCTTCGACGATGATGCGCTGCGCCGAAATGCATTGCTGGCCGCTGGCCTCGAAAGCTGCGCTGGCAATGCGCTTGGCCGTATCAGCGATATCGGCATCGGCCAGCACGATGTTCGCGGCATTCGAACCCAGTTCGGCCACGAACTTCTTCGCACCCGCTGCCCGCACCAGCGCATCACCCGCCACCGTGCCCCCGGTGAAGGTGACCGCAGTGACACGCTCGCTCGACACCAGCAGGCGCGCAGCATCACGATCACCGGTCACCACATTGAAGAGCCCCGGGGGCAGTCCGGCCTCGATGAAAAGCGCCGCCACCCGCAGCGCAATACGGGTGCCCGTCGGGTGCGGCTTCACCACCGCCGCATTGCCGGTGACGAGAGCGGGCCCGACCTTCTGCACCAGCAGATTGATCGGCGCGTTGAAGGGGGTCACCGCAGCCACCACACCATAGGGCACACGTCGCGTGAAACCCATGCGTCCGGCACCATTGGCCGCACTGTCGACCGGCACGGTCTCGCCACCCATCACCAGTGCCTGCGCCGCGGTCATGCGCAGAAAAGCCGCCGAGCGCTGGGCCTCGAAGGTGGCCGCACGACGCGGCTTGCCGATGTCGGCAATGAGCATCTCGACCAGTTCGGGCACGGCCCGTTCCAGCGCGACTGCCGCGGCATTGAGCCACTGCGAGCGCTGCGCGAGCGACGCACGACGATGCGCCTGGTAGGCCTTCTCGGCGCTCGCCACGGCGGTCGTGATCAGATCGGCCGGCGTCTCGAGCAGATGCGCGTACACCTCGCCTCGGTTGGGAGAGACAACCGGCACGGCGTTGCCGGCGGCCTCGGCGGACCTGCCATCGATGAAGGGCACCAGCAGAGGCTGGGCTGATCCGGAATCCTGCGGGGTATTGCTCATTCGACACGCGCTCCACTTGCCTTGACCACCTTGGCCCACTTGTCGATCTCGGCCGCCATGAAACGGGCGAAATCCTGCGGTGAACCTCCCATCACATCAAACCCCTGGTTGGTGAACGCCTCGCGCACCGAGGGCAGGGCGAGTGCCTTGCGGGTTTCGACCGAGAGTCGTTCGGTGACCGCTGGCGGCATGCCGGCCGGGCCCACCAGACCAAACCATGCCGTCACCTCGAAGCCGGGCAGACCCGACTCGGCAATGGTGGGTACATCAGCCATCCAGGAAGGCCGACTGGCCGCCGTCGATGCGATGAGCCGGACCTTGCCGCCCTTGCCCGCCGGGATGGCGTTGGGCGCATTCGGGAACATGAAGGCAACGTCGTTCTTCATCACCGCGGTAATCGCCTCGGGCGAGCCCTTGAACGGCACATGCACGGCACGCACGCCCACCATGCTGTTGAACATCTCGGCCGCCAGATGCATCGAGGTACCTTCGCCACCCGACGAGAAGTTGACCGAACCGGGCGGCTGCGCGCGCAGCCAGGTGATGAATTCACGCAGGTTGGTTGCGGGCACTGCCGGCGACACGATGAGCGCGTTGGGGCTCGAGGCCAGCGCCGTCACCGGCGTGAAGTCGCGCAGGGCGTCATAGCCCGGATCCTTGTACAGGGTCGGATTGATGCCGTGCGAACTGATCGAGGCGCCGAGCAGGGTGTAGCCATCAGGGGCTGCGCGGGCGACATGTTCGCCCGCCACCTTGCCACCGGCACCCGGCCGGTTCTCGACGACCACGGGCTGCCCGAGCGCTCGCGACAACGGGTCGGCAATCACCCGCGCCACGATGTCGGAGGTGGATCCGGGGGAGAGGGTGACGACGATGCGCAGGCTGCGCGTGGGCCAGGTCTGCGTCTGGGCAGTGGCCGCCGCAGCACCGATGAGAGCGATGATCGGAATGAGACCACGGGCAAGGCGTACCACCGCGCGCAGCGAGGCCGGACCCTGCCTGTTGGCCGGATCGCCATGGCGATGCCGCGCGCGCCTGCGATCCACCATCGGGAATCCGCGGTGAGGGCTGGGCAACGCACTGAACCAGGCCATGGGCCAGTCGCTCGACATCGGGCACTCTCCTCGGGGACTCAAGCGCCTCGATTGTATCGCCCGGACACGGCGCGTGAACGCCATGCGTCGCGTGTCGCACCAGAGTTAACCCGCACAGACGGTCTGGGGCAAGGCCCCTGGGGTAGACTGCAAGGAGGACCCGTCATTCGCCACATGCCTTCAGCAGGAGATCACGCCATGGCCGCTCGTCACCCGATGCCCCCCGAGGTTGCCAGCCTTTCCATCGACGAAATTGCTGCCCGCTACACCGGGCGTTTCCGTGACAAGAAGGCCGACTGGTACGCCTTCGAGGACGCGAAGATCGAGGGCTTCAAGCGCGCGCAGCACCGCTTCATCGGAGCTGGCGGTTCGGGCAAGCATGACGACCCCAACGTGATCCCGGCACGCGCACACACCCTGTCGATCATGTATGTCGAACCTGGCCAGGGCAACGCTGCCCACACCCACGAAGTGGAAGAGACCTTCTTCGTACTCGAGGGCTTCCTCACCGTCTTCGTCGAAACCGAGGCGGGCGACCGGCGCGAGATACGGCTGGGCAAGTGGGAGTGTGTGGCGTGCCCGCCCGGCGTGATCCACGGCTACATCAACGAGAGTCTGGAGCCGGTGTACTTTCAGGTCATGCTCGGCCGCGCCCGGCCCGAAGCCATGGGGTACGCCGATGACACGTTGTACGACCGGCGCGAAGCCCACCTGAAGACCACCTGAACCGCCTTGCTGTCCGTGTCGGGCGCGCCACGAGCGCCCGAGCTTGCCCTGATCACCGGCCTGCCCTGCCGGTGACAGGACCCCAGACCCCACCGCCATGGCCGACCTCCTCAACGATCTGAACCCCGAGCAACTGGCGGCGGTCACCCTCCCCGCTCAGCACGCGCTGGTGCTCGCCGGCGCCGGCTCGGGCAAGACCCGAGTGCTCACCACCCGAATCGCCTGGCTCATCCAGACCGGCAACGCGAGCCCGCACTCGGTGCTCGGGGTCACCTTCACCAACAAGGCGGCGCGGGAGATGATGACGCGCCTCTCGACCCTGGTGCCGATGAGTCTGCGCGGCATGTGGGTGGGCACCTTTCACGGATTGTGCAACCGGCTCCTGCGCGCCCATCATCGCGACGCCGGACTGCCGCAGACCTTCACCATTCTCGACACCCAGGACCAACTGGCGGTCGTCAAGCGGGTGATGAAGTCGATGCACGCCGACGAAGAGCGCTTTCCGCCACGCCAGGTGCAGTACTTCATCAATGACGCGAAGGAAGAGGGGCGGCGCCCCTCGCAGGTGGAGGTGCATGACGAATTCACCCGGCGCTATGCCGAGTACTACGCGGCCTATGACGAGCTCTGCCAGAAGGAAGGCACGGTCGACTTCGCCGAACTGCTGCTGCGCTCGCATGAATTGCTGGCCAACAACCAGCCGATACGCGAGCACTACCAGGGTCGCTTCAGATACCTGCTGATCGACGAGTTCCAGGATACGAACCGGCTGCAATATCGCTGGCTGAAGCTGCTCTGCGGGCCGCAGGCAGTGATGTTCGCCGTAGGCGACGATGACCAGTCGATCTACCGCTTCCGCGGCGCCAATGTGGGCAACATGACTGACTTCGAGCGCGACTTCCAGGTGAAGAACCTGATCCGTCTCGAACAGAACTACCGCTCGCACGGCAACATCCTCAAGGCGGCCAACACGCTCATCGCGAGCAACCGCAACCGCCTGGGCAAGAACCTCTGGACCGAAGCTGGCGATGGGGAGCCGCTGCGGGTGTTCGAAGCGCGCAGCGACATCGAGGAGGCCGCCTGGCTGGTCGAGGAGGTGCAGGCGCTGGTTCGCGAGGGGCATGCACGGCGCGACATCGCGGTGCTCTACCGCTCGAATGCGCAGTCGCGGGTGGTCGAACACGCACTCTTTTCGGCCGGCATTTCCTATCGGGTTTACGGTGGCCTGCGCTTCTTCGAGCGGCTCGAAGTGAAGCACGCGCTCGCCTATCTGCGTCTGGCCGCGAACCCCGCCGATGATGCAGCCCTCTTGCGGGTGGTCAATTTTCCGACGCGCGGCATCGGGGCTCGCGCCATGGAAATGCTGCAGGACACGGCAGCCGCCGCCCGCTGTAGCCTCTGGGATGCCATTCCGAAAGTCGCGGGCAAGGCTGGCGGCTCGCTCGCAGGCTTCGCCCGACTGATCGAATCACTGCGCAGCGAGGCGGCCGGATTGCCGCTGCCTGAAGTGGTGGAACTGGTGCTGCACAAGAGCGGTCTGGTCGCCCACTACAAGGCCGAGCGCGAAGGTGCCGACCGGGTCGAGAACCTCGAGGAACTGGTGAATGCCGCGGCAGCATTCGTGCAGGAAGAGGGGCTGGCCGGTGCACCCGCCTACGTGCTCGACGCAGAACCGCTGGAATCGAACGAATTCCAGTCGGCGGCAGGGGTCGCGGCATCGACGGGCAGCCCGGACGACGTTGGCGATGGGGTTGGCAGGAACGAGGTCGGCAACATCGGCGTCGCTGCCGGCGCTACCCCCCCCGGCGATGATCCAGCCACCGAATTCCAGGACCCGCTCGCCGCATTCCTCGCCCACGCCTCGCTCGAATCGGGCGAGAACCAGGCAGGCGAAGGCAGCGACGCGGTACAGATGATGACGGCGCACTCGGCCAAGGGGCTCGAATTCCACAACGTCTTCATCACCGGGCTCGAAGAGGGGCTCTTCCCCCACGAAAACAGCCTCAACGAAGACGAGGGCCTCGAGGAAGAACGACGCCTGATGTACGTGGCGATCACCCGCGCCCGCACCCGCCTCTACCTGTCGTTTGCGCAGTCGCGCATGCTGCACGGGCAGACGCGGTACAACGTGGCCTCGCGCTTCTTTGACGAACTGCCGCGCAACCTCATGAAGTGGCTTACCCCCACGCTGGCTCGCAGCCAGCGCGATGCCGACCCGTGGTCAGGCTCGGCGTCTGCGCCCGCCCCCCGCCAGGCCAGCCAGAGCGCGCAAGCCATGCCCTTTCGCGTAGGCCAGAACGTGAGCCACGCGAAGTTCGGCGCCGGCATCATCGTCGATGCCGAAGGCAGCGGCAGTGATGCGCGGGTACGCATCAACTTCGGCGGCGCCCACGGCCTCAAGTGGCTGGCGCTGGAATACGCGAAGCTGACGGCAGGCTGAGAGCGGCCGTCAGCCCCAGCGGAATCAGCCCCTACCCGATCAGCCCCGCCCTCTCGAGCACCCCGTCGAGCCGCTTCTCCAGTTCCGGCGTGGCCGGCACCATGGGCAAGCGGTGTTCGTTGCGATCGATGAGACCGATGCGCTTCATCATGTACTTCATCGGGATCGGGTTGGTATCGAAGAAGATGGCACGCATCAGTTCGAAGAGCTTGTAATGCAGCGCACGCGCCGTCGGCATGTCGTTGGCGAGCGTGGCCTCGCACATCTGCGCGATCTCGCGCGGTGCGAGATTGGCAGCGGCATTCATCGTGCCCTGGGCGCCCAGTGCCATCATCGACAGCGTGAACTCCTCGAGCCCGACGAAGACCCGGAACTCGGGTCCGAAGCGCGCGAGCATCTCGGTCACGAAGGCATGATCGTCGACCGCGTGCTTGATGCCCACGAAATGCGGAATGGCCTCGGCGATGCGCTCGAGCGTGGCCATCTCGACCTTGAAGGCCGAACGGCCCGGAATGTGATACATCATGAGCGGCACGGTGCTGCGGCGCCCCAGGTCGATGAAGTACTCGGCCACGCCGCGCTGCGGGGCTCGGATGTAGTAGGGCGTCACGACCAGCAGCGCATCGGCACCGGCATGGGCCGCGAACTCGGTGAGTTCCACCGTCTCGGCATGCGATTGCGAACCGGTCGCGGCTACGACAGGAATACGCTTGCCGACCGCATCAACCGCAAACTTCACCAGCGCATTGCGCTCGGCGATGGTGAGGGTCGAAGGCTCGGAGGTGGTGCCGTTGACCAGGATGCCGTGAGTTCCGTTGGCGATCTGATGTTCGATCAGACGACCGTAGGTGTCGAAATCGGGACGGCCGTCCTTGAACGGGGTGATGAGCGGCGGGATCGACCCGGTGAGAAAGTGCTTCGGCAACGTGATCATGTCGGTCTACCTGGTTGCAGGCCCGGGCGCGGGACCCGGGCGATCGAGATGCCTCCGGTCAGGAGGCCACCTTGGCGCGGTTGGTGTCAAAGCCCTGCTCGGTGCCCAGGACCAGCGCCGGCTTCTTCAGGTCTTCCTGCCACAGCAACGACTCCATGTAGATGTTGAGCGGCTGATCCTGCACCGTGAGTTCATAGACGTAATCGTCGTAGGAGGCGTGGTTGTGCACCGCCCAGCCCGGCGCCGAAAGCATCAGGTCGCCCGCCTTCCACTCGTAGCGCTGACCTGCCACATGGCTGAAGCCCGAGCCGTGGAAGTAGTAGTTGATGGCCGCCGAAGAATGACGATGTGGCCGGTCGACGATCTTGGGCGGCCGGATGGTCATCGTGGCAAAGAAGTTCGGCGTGATGCCGTTGGTACGCCCGGTGATCGGGTTGTAGTACATGTAGAGACGACGCCCGATGTAGTCCTTGCCGAGCGCCTCGAGCTTGTCCAGTTCGGGCTTCACCTTGTTCCAGGCGAAGTGCAGCGGCCGCGACGCGACTGGGGTCGGGTTGATGAGGGTCTCGTAGGGCATCAGGAGGCCACCGTCCTCGGTGATCGGGAAGATGCCAAACGGGCTCTTGCGACGCGGGTCGGCGGCCTCCGCCTCGTCGTGCGCGGGCGCCGCCACGATCTGCGGATCGTCTTCGGGCAGATAGACCTGCATGTGCTGCAGCAGCGGCACGTTGGAGTAGGTGAGGCGTACCTGGATGTCGCGCGTATCGTTGCCGTGCACGTAGGTGGCAAACGACGGGTGGTTCCAGACATCGTACTGCTCGTAATCGATGCGCCGACCAGCCACCTCGCAATGGCCACCGCCACGGATGCAGAAATTGACTTCCGTGGCGTTGTGGCGGAAGGCGAGCGTCTTCTCGCCAGGCTTCAGCACCGAAAGCTTCACCTGGATGCCCGGGGTCATGCCCGGCGCATTGGCCTCGGCAAACGGATGCACGATGAGCGACTCGCGGCGGCCATTGGCCGGCCGCGATGCACTGGCCAGACGCTCGACCTCGGCGTCGATCTGCTCGCGCGTGACCACGATCGGCGGAAAGTAGTTGTTGGCATCGGTCGCGCTCGCCCCGCTGCGATCCAGAAACTGACCGTCGACCTTGGCGAAGTCCTTGCGAAAGTCATTCATCGTGCTGCTCCTCGTGAAGTCGTTCGACTCAGTGTGATCGCCGCGAAACGCGCGGCTTTTCCTTGCGGGGTTGCGGAATGACGCGTCCGACGCCGCCGGCACGGGCTCGCCGAACCAGCTCGGTACCCATGGCGAGATCGGAGATGCCCATGCCCATCGCCTTGAAGAGCGAGAGATCCTCGGCCGCGTCGCGCCGCCTGCCGGTCGCGATCAGCGCCGAGAGCGGCCGCACTGCATCCCAGCCGCGCGCATCGAATCGGGTCATGAACTCGCGCGACAGTTGCTGCACGCCGGGCAGGTTGTCGACGGCAATGCGGCCGACACGCTCGAACACATCCTGCGAGAACTCCTCGCGATCGGGCGCAATGGCCCCCACGGCGTTGAGGTGGGTCCCTCGCTCGAGCATGGCAGCATCCAGACACGGCGTGGTGGCACGTGTCACCAGCGTGACGATGCCGGCACCGGCGCAGGCCGCCGCTACCGAAGCCACTTCGACCACCTCGATGCCGAACTCGGCGCGCGCCTTGTCGGCGAAGGCCGCCCGCGACTCGGGTCGCGGGCTGTAGACCTGCAGGCGCCGGATATCGCGCACGGCGAGCATCGCACCGACCTGCGACAGGGCCTGCTTGCCGGTGCCCACGAGACCCATCACGGGCACCACTGCGCTCGCCATCCAGTCGGCAGCTACACCCGAGATGCCACCCGTGCGCATGTTGCCCATGGCAAACGCCTCGATCACCGCCACCAGGGAGCCGTTGCTGGCATCCCAGAGCATCAGGAGCGGCGAGGTGCCACCACCGGTGTGCGCCCAGGTCTTGGTACCCACCAGATCACCGAGCTTGGCGCCAATGGCGTGCAGGTTGCTGGTGCCGTACTGGAGCAATGTCTTGGTCATGTTGGCGGCCTCGCCGGCAGCCTCCAGCACCAGCGCCTGCTCCAGAGCGCCGATGGCATCCTTCAGGTCCATCAGACCGACTACATCCTGCTCGGTCAGCCACAGTGCATCACTCATCACCTGTCTCCTCTCGGCCCATCAGCCCGAAGGCCCGGGTCATCGCAACCACCCACCGGCGCTGACGCGCGCGAGGCGCCTACACCTTCACCGAACTGAGCACTTCCTTCGGAAAGAGTTCCTCGACCGCGAGCTTGCGATGGCACACGCCCTGCTCGAACGCGTACTGCAGGAACGCTTCCAGGGTAGGCCGGTTGGGCTCCAGACCGTAGGGATAGAAATCGGGCCCGAAAAGATCCCGCAGACGCTGGGTGTAATCGGGCAGCCAGGGCATCGGCGCATGCGAGGCAGCCACCTCGGACATGCGCTCGACCGAGCGGTCCTTGGCCGCACTGAAGGCCTTGTACAGGTTCATCGCCACCCAGGGGTGACGCCTGAACACATCGCCGCGCATCACCAGCACGTGCATGATCGGGTAGATGCCAGTCTTGCGGTAGTAAGCTTCCTCGACCGGGCGATAGTCGGGGATGAGGCGGCGAATGCCCTTGCCCAGCGACACCGGCGGGCGCGCGGTCAGGGCGGCATCGAGCTCCCCGGCACGCAGCATCGCATCGATCGAGCGCTCAGGCATGCTGCGGTAGCGGATGTCGGCGGGCAACTTCAGCGCGACCTTCTCGACCCGGCCAGCCTGATTGACCCCGGCCTGCACCCAGTCGACGCTCGACAGCGGGACCCCGAACTCGTGGGCAAGCATGCCACGCGAATAGATCGAGGCGGTCTGGGCCCACTCGGGGATGCCGATACGCTTGCCCGCCAGTTCGGTGGCCGACCGGAGGGGGCTGTCCTCGGCCACGTAGATCGACGAATGACGAAACGCGCGCGAGATGAAGACGGGCAATGCGATGACGCTGTCGTCGCCCTGCGAACGCAGTGACACGTACTTGCCCATCGACAGTTCGGCAATGTCGAACTCGCGGAACTTGGCGAAGCGGTAGAAGATCTCCTCGATCGGCAGCGTCATCGACAGGAGTCGCACACCCTCGACCGGGATGCGCCCGCTCGTGACTTCCTGGGTGTGATCGTATTCGTCGAGCGCAATCGACAGGTCGAGCAGACTCATGAGCGAGCTTCCATCGTTCTGGTGCAGTGGATACGAAAGACGGTCGGAAGGGGGCCCGTCACTCGACAGGTACCTCGCCCAACACCGTGCAACGACGGAGCAGGCGCCGCTCGGAGGCATCGAAATCGCTGCGGGCATGGACCGTGCAGCGGTTGTCCCACATGAGGAGATCACCGACCTGCCAGACATGCTCGTAGATCCAGGCCGGATTCTCCAGATGGTCGAAAAGCTCGGCCAGCAGGGCGTCCGATTCGGCCCGCGGCATGCCCACGATGTGATCGGTCATGAGCCGGTTGACGTAGAGTGCCTTGCGCCCGGTTCGCGGGTGCGTGCGAACGACCGGGTGCGCGTGCTGAAGCGCCTCGGCCGTCGGCGCTCCGCGCTGGGTCGGGTTGGCTCCGTAGTCATAGATGTTCATGGCACGCAGGCCGGCCAGGCGCGCCTTGGTCGCCGCGGGCAAGGCCTCGTAGGCCGCGACCATGTTGCCAAAGAGCGTATTGCCGCCCCGGGAGGGAATCTCGATGGCATAGAGCATCGAGGCCATTGCCGGCCGCTCGACATAGCACTGATCGGAGTGGAACATCATCTCGCCATCGGGCAGCGCGCCAATCAGCTGGCCGTTCTCGCGGATGTTCGAGATGAACATCACGCCCGGGTGGCCCTTTGACGTGCCATCGTGACGGTTGAGCAACCGCATGGCGGGCTCGCCGAAATAACCGGCAAACCGCACCTGCTCCTCCTCGCTGATCGACTGGCCGCGAAAGAGGATGGTGCCGGTCTCGTGCCAGATCGCCTCGAGCTGCGCGATGCCGGCAGCATCGAGCGGAACACGCAGGTCGATGTCCAGTGCCTCGCGTCCGCTCCAGGGCGTCAGGGCGCGGCTGCGAATGATGCTGCTCGTCTCCACGACACCCTCCTTTCTGTCAGTCGTCAGCGTTCGATGCCCGAAACGGGCTGGAACCCCTCAGAGCGCACCGATCGAAACCTCAAACCTGGACCAGTACCTGGCCTGCATCGACCTTCACCGGGTAGCTCGCGATGTCGATCTTGCAGGGTGCTGCAACGGCCTTGCCGGTACGGATATCGAACGTGCCCTGATGCAGCGGACACTCGATCTGGCAATCGTCAACGATGAAGCCATCGCCGAGACTCGCGTTGCCATGGGAGCAGGTGTCATCGGTGGCGAAGATTTCACCGCCGAGGTTGTACAGACAGAGGGTCTTGCCAGCGCAATCGACGACCAGCGTGCCACCTTCGGGCACGTCGTCAGCAGCGGCAACAGGGTGCCAATCGCTCATCGCTTCATTCTCCTGATTCGGGCAGGCGCCCGGACAGCGGATCTTGCGTCTGCCCGGTGCGAGCAGCATGACCCTCAAATATAACCCGGCTGGCAGCGTCTGGGATGAGAGGGGTGCGAATGCGATGCACGGGTGCGCGACGGCGCGGTGATCAGGGCGTTGTGCGGATGCATCGCACCGTATGATCAGGACTCTCGCTCTTCGAGCTGACGAGGCGCTCATGGACAACACCCTGTACGACTACTCGCCGATCAAGCATCGTGCGCCGATCGCCCTGCCCAATGGCGCCCGAGTGGCCTTCTGGATCGGGATGAACATCGAGCATTTCGTCGTCGACAAGCGCTCGACCAGTATCAGCCCGTCGACCGCAGGGCTCGTTCCCGACCCCTTGAACCACGGCTGGCGCGATTACGGCACCCGGGTGGGCATCTGGCGCATGATGGACTGCCTGGATCGGCATGGCCTGCGGGCGAGCGTGCTGCTCAACTCCGACGTCTGTCTGAAGTACCCGCAGATCATCGAGGAAGGCAATCGGCGCAACTGGGTCTGGCTCGCGCACGGCAAGACCAACTCGGTCTTCCAGACCGGCATGAACGAAGAGGACGAGCGGCGCTACCTCACCGAAGTGATCGACACCATCCGGACCAGCACCGGCCGGATGCCCCGCGGCTGGCTCGGACCGGCCCTGTCGGAAACCTTCAACACGCCCAATCTGCTCGAGGAACTGGGTCTTGACTACACCTGCGACTGGTGCGCCGATGACCAGCCGTTCAGGCTCAACACCCGCGAGGGACGTCTGATTTCGGTGCCCTACTCGATCGAGATCAATGATCTGCCGCTCTTCCTTGGCAAGAGCCTGAGTGGGCCCGACTTCCGCCAGATCGTGACCGACCAGTTCGACATGCTCCATGACGAGGGCCGCGAGAGCGCACGGGTGATGTGCCTTTCGCTGCACCCCTTCATCACTGGCCAACCCTTTCGCCTGAAGTATCTCGATCAGGCGCTGGCATACATCAAGAGCCACAAGGACGTGTGGTTTGCGACGAGCGACGAGATCGCCCAGTGGTATTCCAGCCTGCCAGAGGGCTAGAGGAACACAGCCCGACAGCCCGGTCGGCATGGATCGTGCGTGCTAACCTGCCCCATCGATCCTCACTTCGCGGAGCCCACCCCATGCGTCACAGCCCCCTGCGTTGCAGCCTCGGTCGCCGCCTGGCGGCGTTTGCAGCGATTGCCACAACGCTCGCCGTCGCCAACCCGAGCCTCGCCCAGGAGCGCAAGCTGCGCCTGGGCGTCATGCGGATCGCCGCGATGGCTACGCCCTACGTCGCCAAGGAGCAGGGCTTCTTCAAGAAGCACGGGCTCGACGTTGAACTGGTACCCATCAGGTCGGGGGCCGAGGGCATCCAGGCCATGCAGGGCGGAAATGTCGATGCGACCCTGGCCATTCCCAGCTTCGCAATGTCGGCCAACGAGCGCCGCTTCGACCTCGTGATGATCTATCAGAACGAACTCGCCCACGATGCGCCGCCTGACAGCGGCGGCATGCTGGTGCGCAAGGATTCTCCGGTGCAGTCGCTGAAGGATCTGGCAGGACGCACCGTTGCGGTGAATGCGCTGCACGCTCAGGAGGCCGTCAGTGCCCAGTTCCTGCTGCGCAAGGCCGGCCTGTCGAAAGACCAGGTGAAATACGTCGAGGCCCCGCACCCCACCCTGGGTGATCTGCTGATGCGCGGTCAGGCCGATGCTGTCGTGACCATTGACCCCTTCACCACCATGATTCGCGAGCGGGGCGGGCGCGTCATCGCCTGGCAATACGCCGAAGCGGTGCCCAGTCAACCGATCGGCACCTTCTGGTCGAAACGCGCCTGGGCCGATCGCAATGTCGAGGCGCTCGAAGCCTTCACCGCGGCGATGGACGAAGCCATCACCTGGGTCAATGCCGACCCGGTGCGTACCCAGGGTGTGGTGGCCGAATTCACCAAACTGCCCGCCGAGATCGTCAAGGCGATGCCGATGATCGTGTGGTCGTCGAAGATCGATCTGGCGCGCTGGACCGAAATGATCGCAATGCTCAAGACGATGGGCGAGATCCAGGACGATCACAAGCCGCAGGAATACTTTCACAGCGTCGTGATGCGGCGTCTCGGCCAGAAGGGCTGAGCCGGATGCAGACCCCAGCGGCGCATGGCGCGACGAACGAGAGCGCCGGCTGGCTTGTCGGGCGCGGGCTGGCGCGACGCCACGCCGCGCTGACCATCTTCGAGTCGCTGGACATCGATGTCGCGAGAGGCGAGTTTCTTACCCTCATCGGTGCCTCGGGCTGCGGCAAGTCGACACTGCTGCGCATGCTGGCTGGTCTGGAACCCCCCAGCGATGGCGTCATCCGGATCGGCCATCGCCTGATCGACCAGCCGCCCCCCGAGGTGGTCTACCTCTTTCAGCAGTATGAGAAGTCGATCTTTCCCTGGCTCGACGTGCAGTCCAATGTGGCCTTCGGGCTGCGCCGCCGCGCCGACCGCCCCGACGAAGCAGGTATCCGTGCGCGCGTCTCGGCAGTGATCGAGCGGGTCGGGCTGCGCGGGGTGGAAACCTACTTTCCCAGCCAGCTCTCCGGCGGCATGCAGCAGCGTGTGGCCCTGGCACGAGCGCTTGCCTGCCAGCCCGACATCCTGCTGATGGATGAGCCATTCAGCGCGGTGGATGCTCTCACCCGAGTCAATCTGCAACAACTGCTGCTCGAGTTGTGGCATGAACTCGGACTGACGGTCGTTTTCGTCACCCACGATGTCGATGAGGCGGTCTACCTGTCGCAACGGGTCATCGCCCTCACTGGCCGCCCGGCTCGCATGGATCCTGCCGTCATGATCGACCTGCCCCACCCGCGCAACCCGGTGAGCAGTCGCATCGATGGGCGCTTCGCCGACTACCGCAATCGGCTGTATCTGGCGATTACGCAGCCCGATCGCGTTGCAGGCGCGCGAGCATGAAAGGTCGCGTCTGGGGCTTCGCCCTGATCCTGCTGGTACTGCTCGTCTGGGAAGCGCTTACAGCCGCGCGCGTCATCGACACGCCCTCGGTACCTCGCGTCACCGAGATCGCGGTCGCCTGGTGGCGAGCCATCGCCTCGGGCGACATGCCCCACGAACTCTGGCCCAGTCTCTACCGCATCGCCGTCGGCTACGGACTTGCCGTACTCGTGGCGGTGCCCACCGGGCTGCTGATGGGCGCCTCGCGCTTCATCTACGGCCTCCTCGAACCAGCCACCGAACTGCTGCGTCCGATTCCGAGCTCGGCCTACATTCCGATTGCCATTCTCTTTCTGGGCATCGGCGACGAGATGAAGATGTTTGCCGTCTTCTTCGGCTGCGTCTTTCCTGTTCTGGTCAACACGAGCGACGGGGTGAAGGGCGTCGACCCGGTACTGGTCGATACCGGCCGAACGTTCGGCCTGACGCGAGGCGACATCCTGCGTTCGATCATCTTCCCGGCCGCGATCCCGGCCATCCTCACCGGCATGCGCGTGGCCCTGTCGATCGCGCTCATCGTCGTGGTCGTTGCCGAAATGGTGGCCGGCTCGAGCGGCATCGGCTATTTCATCCTCGACAATCAGCGCACCTTCCGGGTGCCGGAGATGTTTGCCGGCATTGCCACGCTGGGCGTCCTGGGCTACCTGGCCAACACGATCTTCCTGCTCGCCGAAGCCCGTGCCTTGCGCTGGCGGCCGGCGGCGCGCTAGCCCACGGTCGGGCGCAGCCTGTCCTCGAGAAAGGCCATCATCGCCGCAAAGGACGCCCGCGCCGCCCGTTCGCGATAGCGCTCGGTGGTGAAGTTGTGGAATGCATGCCCCGCTTCCTGATACGTCTGGAACTCATGCCACTTGCCCAGACGCGTCAGCTCGCTCGAAATGGTCTGGACATCGGCCGGTGACGGGTTGGTATCGTCGGCGCCGAAGAATCCGGCCAGCGGACATCCAATGCCCGCCGTGCGCTCCAATGGCGAGGGGCCTGCACCCCATGCCTTCATGATGTTGCCGCCATAGAAAACGACCGCTGCCCGCAGGTGCGTGTTCGTGCAGGCAGCCAGGTAACTCACCCGCCCGCCCATGCAGAAGCCGACGATGCCGAGGGCCGCATGACCGCGGGCTCGAAGCAGATCGACTGTGGCATCGACATCGGCCATCACCTCATCGTCATGCAACTGACCGATGCGGGTCATCGCATCAAGCCCCTCGGCCGGCTGGCGATGGAAGAGGGCCGGTGCCGCCGCGGCATAACCCTCGCGACACAGGCGATGCACCATGTCCTGGATGGGTGCATCGACGCCCCCCGCATGCTGGATGACGACCATGGCCGGAGCCTGGGCACCGGCTGCTGGTGTGCCCAGGTAGACCGGCATCGAATGTCCCCCAACCTGCACCGATTCCCATTGCACTCGCACGCCGCTCTCCTTCACCAGTAGCCGGCCCATCTCGGACCCATCTCGGACCTATCTCGGACCCATCTCGGACCCATCGCAGACGCATTGCAGGGCCCCCTTCGGGATACTGTCAATCTAGCATGCGCGCAGGGCCGCCCGACGGCGCCACGGCATACCGCGAGCGAACGCTGAGATATGCGATGGGCGGGCAGGCGAACTCCGCCACACGGGCAGGTTCGCGCCTAGAATGAGGGTCTCCCCGGATCTCATGAACCATCCGCCGCTGGTTCGCTGGCGCCCACCACTGGCACGTCGCCTCGCCCCCTGTCCGCTGATGCCTTCCATCAATCCTGCCGACCTCTTCCGCGACGACCGCGTCCATCGGGCGGTGTACGTCGACCCCGAGGTCTTTGCACTGGAGCAGGATCGGGTCTTTCGCACGGCCTGGCTCTATGCCGGTCACGAAAGTCAGGTGCCCTCCGCGGGTGACTACGCGAAGGTGATGCTCGGCCCCGACGAAGTGCTGCTGGTGCGTGAGAGCAACGGGTCGCTCGCGATGTTGCACAACCGTTGTCCGCACCGCGGATCGTGCCTGGTCGGCGAACCGCGCGGCCATCTGGCACGCTTTCGTTGCCCCTACCATGCCTGGACCTTCGGTCTCGACGGCCATCTGATCGGCGTGCCAATGAGCGATGGCTACTCGGGCGAACTCGATCTGCGTGACCCGGCACTGCAACTGACGCGCGTGGCACGCGTGGAAAGCTACCGCGGCTTCATCTTTGCGTCGCACGCTGCATCAGGCCCGTCACTCCAGGATTTTCTCGGCTCGCTCGCCAGCGCGCTCGACAACATGGTCGACCGCGCACCCGCCGGCACGCTGACGCAAGCCGGCGGCACCCTGCGCATGGCCTATCGGGGCAACTGGAAACTGTTCATGGAAAACGCCACCGATCTGGTGCACCCGAGCGTGGTGCACGAGAGCTCGGTGGCCGCCGCCCGCACCCACCGCGAAGCGCTGGGTGCCGACCCGCAGACCGCCCAGACGCTTCAGATGCTGCTCTCGAACGGACTGGGCATGCCGCAATGGGCCGAGGTACCCCTGCATGCCGACCCTCATGGCCATGTCTACATGGGTGGCTTCTACAAGAGCGGCGTCATCGCGCCGGCGCGCACCGACCCGGTGTTCGAGCGCTATCGTGCCGCGCTGCTCGAGCGCCACGGTGAGACTGAAACCGCGCGCATCCTGGGCGTCGACCGCTTCAACAATCTCATCTGGCCCAACCTGTCGGTCAACGCGCGGTTCGGGGTACTGCGTCAGGTACAACCGGTGTCGGTCAATCACACCGTGATCAGCAGCACCTGCTTTCGCTTCGACGGTGCCCCGGACGAGATGTTCGACCTGACCCTGCAGTTTCTCAACACGGCAAGCTCTGCTTCGTCGATGGTGGCCTCTGATGACCTCGAGATCTTCGAGCGCTGTCAGCGCGGGCTCGAGGCAAGCGTCGACCCCTGGATCGACATCCGTCGCGGTCGCGCAGGCGATAGCCGGGCCGCCGATGGTTCGGTGGCTGCGCCCGGCACGAGCGAGCTGCCCATCCGCAACCAGCTGCAGGCGTGGCTCTCGCACATGCAAGCAGGCCCACGCGGAACGACGGCGCGATGAACGACACCGCCGCCCTGCCCTTCGAACTCGAGCGCAGGCTCACCCGCTTCGTGTTCGAGGAGGCGCGCCTGCTCGACGAACGACGGTTCGCCGACTGGCTCTCGCTCTTTGCGCCTGAAGGCCTCTACTGGGTACCGTCGGAGCCCGGGCAGATCTCGCCGACTGACACGCTCTCGCTCTTTTGCGAACGAAAGCCGCTGCTCGCGGTACGCATCGAACGCCTCACCCACCCCAACCACTTTGCCCAGCAACCGGTAACACGTACCCACCACCACGTGAGCGGGGTTCTGGCACAGCGCTCATCGCAGCCCGGCATCGACTTCGAGATCCACGCATCGCTCATCGTGGCCGAGTCACGCGCCGACGATCAGCGCTGGTATGCCGGCCGCACCACGCACCAGCTGAGGACGAACCCGACTGGCTGCCCCCAACCGTTCGAGATCATGCTGAAACGGGTCGACCTCATCAATTGTGATGCGCCACACCGGATACTTGCCGTACCCTTCTGACCTTGCCGATCCGTCCCTTGCGGACCAGCCTGCCAGACACCTGCCAACACCCTCGACGGAGAACTCGATGACGTCCTGCAACCCCGCTGATCGCCCTGCTCGCCGACTTCACGTCGCCGCCGCTCCTGCCCTCGCTCTGGGCCTTGTCATGGCAGCGGCCCCGCTCGCCACGATGGCGCAGGAAGTCGCACTGCGCGCCTCCGTGTTCGTGCCCTCGAACACGGTCTTTGGCGAACCGTGCGCGCGCTTTGTCGAACACGTCAACCAGACATACAAGGGCACGGTGCAGATCCGCCTCGTCGGCCCCGACGCCGTTCCCTCGCTCGAGCAGGGCAACGCGGTTCGCAGCGGCGTGGTCGATCTGGCCTGCATTCCGCCGGCCTACTACACCAACGTGATGCCCGAAGCGGATGCGGCCATCCTCTCGAACCTCAACTTTACCCAGCAGCGCGCCTCGGGCGGCTGGGACGCACTGAACCAGTTGCTGCACCAGAAGCAGGGCTCGCACATGGTGGCGGGCTACGGTGACGGCGTGCAGTTCCACATCTTCACCAACAAGCCGGTGAACTCGATCGCCGAACTCAAGGCGCTGAAACTGCGCACCACCCCCAACTACACCTCGTTCTTCCAGAGCCTGGGTGCCACGCCGGTGAACATGCCCCCGGGCGAAGTGCAGACCGCCCTCGAACGCGGCGTGGTCGACGGCTACGGCTGGCCGCTGCTTGGCATCTTCGACCTCGGTTGGGCCCAGCACACCCGATACCGCATCGATCCGGGGTTCTACAACGTCATCGTCTATGTGCTCGCCAACTTCAACAAGTGGAACTCGCTGACCCCGGCACAGCGCGATGCGCTGGGCAAGGCAGGCGAGTGGCTCGAGGCGGAGAACACCCGCATGGCGGCCGAGAAGAGCGCCAGCGAACGCAAGCGCCAGGCCGATGCCGGCATCAAGTCGATCGACCTGGGTGCCGCCTATCGCAAGCAGGCCTATGATGCCTACTGGGCCGATATCGCCAAGCGCGCGCCCGAACCCGTGAAGATGCTGCGTCCGCTGCTCGACAAGTAGACGCATCCTCATGTCCGAGGCGCAGTCGCAACCGCGCGTCAACGCACGGCGCCTGGTGCAGGGGCGCGGGCGCTATGGCGATGACCTGCGCTTCCCACGCCTCGCCCACGCGGTCTTCGTGCGCAGCCCGCATGCGCACGCCCGCATCGTGCGTGTCGACCTCACGCCCGCGCTGACAGCGCCCGGCGTCATCGCCGTGTTCGATGCGGCAGCACTCGCCACCACCTGCGCCCCCTGGCAGACACGACTCGAGACCTTTCCGCAGCACCGGTCGATGCCGCAGGGGCCGCTCGCGAGTGGTCATGCGCTGTGGCACGGCCAGCCGGTCGTGATCGTCATCGCAACGACCCGTGCTCTGGCGGAAGACGCCGCAGGTCTGGTCGAGATCGACTACGAGGCACTTCCCGCCGCCGCCGACTTCCCGGCTGTCCTCGAACCGGGCGCCGCACGCGCGCACCCGGAACTGCCTGACAACCTCGCCTTCGAGCACCGCATTGCCAGTGGCGACGCAGCCACGGCCCGTGCCGCTGCGCATCATGTGGTGCGACGCCGCTTCATCTTTTCGCGCAACACGGCGGTCTCGCTCGAACCGCGCACGCTGATCGCCGACTTCGAGCCTGGGGTGCGCCGACTCACGGTGCATGCATCGACCCAGGTACCCCACCAGTTGCGCTCGATCCTCTCGCGCCAGATGCAACTGCCCGAAAGTCAGGTGCGAGTGATCGCACCCGATGTGGGTGGCGGCTTCGGCGTGAAGCTGCATTGCTACGACGACGAGATGGCCACCTGCGCCGCCGCCTTGCGGCTGGGCCGACCGGTGAAGTTCGTGGCCGACCGCCTCGAGTCGATGGCAAGCGACATCCATGGCCGCGGGCATGTCGTCGATGCGGCGCTGGCGGTCGATGCCGAGGGCCATATCCTCGCCATCGAAGTCGATGACGCGATGGAAGCAGGCGCGCACTCGGTCTATCCGCGCTCGAGCATTCTCGAAGGCCTGCAATCCATCGGTTTCGTTGCAGCCGCCTACGCACTCGAACACTACAGCGCCCGACTGCGGGTCGCCTGGCAGAACAAGATCGGTACCGCCTCCTACCGGGGCGTGGGCCAGCCGGTGGCCTGCGGGGTGACCGAATACCTCATCGATGCCGCCGCACGCGAACTCGCGATCGACCCGGCGCAGATGCGTCGACGCAATCTGCGCTCGGCCCTTCGCGGGGGTTCGAAAACACCGGCCGGGTTCGATGCAGGCGGGCTCTCGCACGAGGCCTGCCTCGATCGACTGCTCACCCTGATGGACTACCAGGGCCTGCGGCAGCGCCAGAGAGAAGCCCGTGCGGCGGGGCGACTGCTCGGCATCGGGCTTGCGAGCTTTGTCGAGCAGAATTCTCCGGGCGCCGCCTTCTACGGGGCCGCCGGCGTGGCCATCTCGGCCATGGACGGTTGCACGCTGCGCCTCGAACCCGATGGCTCGATGGCCTGCATCACCAGCAATGTCGATCAGGGTCAAGGGGTGGAGACCACACTCGCGCAGATCGTGGCAGCCGAGTTCGGCATAGCGCTCTCGGCCGTGCGGGTCGTGCAGGGCGATACCCAGGCAACACCGGTCGGTGGCGGGGTGTTTGCCTCGCGCGGTCTCACGGTGTCCGGCGAGGCTGCACTCGTTGCGGCACGACGACTGCGCGACCAGCTGATCGGCGTGGTGGCAGCGCTCTGGCAGGTTGCACCCGATGCCGTCGAACTGGCAGAAGGCACGGTGCGCTCGCGCGCCTCGGGAACGGCCACGGTGACGGGAACAATGGCGGCATCCGGGGCGGCAGCACCGCCAGCGTCCCTGTCGCTGCCGCAACTCGCACGCATCCTCAACTTCGAGCAGCATCGCCTGCCGGCCGGTCTCGAGCCCGCCACCATCGCCACGGCGCAAGTCTTCATGCAGCAACCCTTCCTGCTCGCCAACGGCATGCAGGCCAGTCTCGTCGAGGTCGACCCCGACACCGGCTTCGTGCGCCTCCTTGGCCACTGGCTGGTGGAGGACTGCGGCCGGGTGCTCAACCCGCTACTCGCCGACGAGCAGTTGCGCGGTGGCGTCATTCAGGGCATCGGTGCCGCACTGCTCGAAGAGTGCCGCTATGACACCGAAGGCCAGATTCTCACCGGCACCCTGGCCGACTATCTGCTGCCGATGGCCGGCGAGATGCCCGACATCGTGATCGACCATGTGCACACCCCGGTCACGTCGACGCAACTGGGCGTGAAGGGTGTCGGCGAGGCCGGCACGATCGGTGCCGCTGCAGCGGTGGGCAATGCCATCAACGACGCACTGGCCTCGTTGGGCGGGGAAGTCTGCGCACAGCCCTATACGCCTGAGCGCATCCTGCGCGCCCTCGGCCGCGTAACCTGAATCGCGTGACCTGAGCCCACCGGCCTGAACCGCAATCCCGCCATGCGCATCACCGCCATTCATGAAACAACCGTGCCGATTGCCTCGGCGATGCGCAACGCATCGATCGCCTTCGATGCGATGACCGCCAGTGCCCTCGCCATCGAGACCGACTGTCGTATCGATGGCGACCCGGTGGTCGGTTATGCCTTCGATTCGATCGGCCGCTACGGCAAGGGCGCACTGCTGCGCGAGCGCTTCCTGCCGCGACTTCTCGCAGCCGACGCAGCAAGCCTGCAGGATGCCTCGGGCCTCATCGACCCGACCCGCGCCGCACAGGTCTGCATGCAGAACGAGAAGGCCGGTGGCCATGGCGAGCGCCCGGGTGCGATCGCGCTCATCGAAGCGGCCTTGTGGGATGCCCGCGCCAAGGCGATGGGGCAACCCCTGTGGCGGGTACTGGCCAGCGACGAGGGGTCTACAGCGCGTACGCCGACCATCGCGACCTATGGCTCCTGCGGCCACTTCCGGCCCGGTGAGTCGCTCGATGGCCTGAAAGCCGAAGTCAACCGGGCACTCGAGGCGGGTTTCCGGCTCGTGAAGATCAAGGTGGGCGGCGTCCTGCCCGATGACCTTCATCGTATCGAGGCCGCGCTCGCGGTGACCGGCGCGGGTTGCCTTGCCGTCGATGTGAACGGCGTACTCGAGGGTTCGAGCGGCGAGGCCTGGCTGCGCGCAGCGAGCGCGCTGCCGATCGCGTTCGTCGAGGAGCCCTCGAGTGCGCTGGACTACGCCGGGCTGGCCGCACTGCGCGAGGCGAGCCGGGTACCGGTCGCGACTGGCGAGAATCTCTTTTCGTTCGACGACGCGCGCAACCTGCTGCGCCATGGCGGACTGCACGCGGCCATCGACCGCATCCAGATCGACCCGCTGCTGGCCTATGGTGTCGCCGAATACCGTCGCATCCTCGCCCTTGCCCAGACGCACGGCTGGCACCGCAGCCAGTTCTGGCCGCATGCCGGGCACCTCTTTGCCGCCCAACTGGTGGCCGGCTTCGGCCTCGGCAGCGCCGAAGCCGCCCCCGACCGCAGCATGGCCTGGGGCGGCTACTGGGACAACTGCCCGGTCATCGATGGACGCATCACGCTGCCTGACCTGCCCGGTGTCGGATTCGAAGGCAAGCGCAACCTCCTTGCTGCTCTACAATGGTGGCGAAGCCGGTAACCTGCGCAGGAGAAAGTCAACATGGCCAAACTCAGACACATCGCGATTTCCGTACCCGACGTCGAAGAGGCGGCAAAGTTCTACATCGACACCTTCGGCATGCAGCGGGTCAACTTCGCGGCGACCCCCTACGGGGATGGTCTGTCGCTGAGCGATGGCACGGTAAACCTCACGCTGCTCAAGTTTCACACCGACGACGCCGCAGGCGACGCGCGTGGCAAGGACTTCACCGGCTTGCATCACATGGGTTTCATCGTCGATGATCTCGAGGGCATGAGCAGCCAGATCGAGGCAAACGGCGGCCGATTCCATCGTGAACTGAAGGGCGGCGGTGGCGTCGACTTCGAGCGCAAATTCCTTGACCCCAATGGGGTGGTTTTCGACATTTCGCACAAGGGGTGGGTCGGCACCAAGGTCTGACACCACCGAGGACATCAAGACATAAGGGGTATGGCGCACGCCAGATGCGTCGGCCCCAGGCAGTGATCAGGGAGGAGACCAGCATGTCCAATACCGCCGGCGACATCGGGGCACCCGGCAGTCCCGCCGTGATTGCCGCTCGCATCGAGCGCTTGCCGCTTTCGCCGTGGCATGCGCGCATGCGCCTCATCATCGGCACAGCATGGTTCTTCGATGCCTTCGATGCCCTTGCCATCGCGGTCGTGCTGCCCGCGCTCATTCCGCTCTGGAAACTCGCACCCGCACAGATCGGACTGCTGATCGGCATCGGCTACCTCGGGCAGATGATCGGCTCGATCATCTCGGGATGGGCCGGGGAACGCTTTGGTCGAACACCGCTCCTGCTCGTGAATCTCATCATCTTCACCCTGGGCAGTTTCGGCTGTGCTGCCGCCTGGGACTACTCGTCGCTGCTCGGCATGCGCTTCTTCCAGGGTCTCGGTCTCGGGGGCGAGATCCCGATCATGATTGCCTACATGAACGAGTTCGCCAAAGCCGAGGGGCGGGGCCGCTTTGCCCTGGCCTACCAGGCGCTCTTTCCGGTGGGCATTCTGGCCTGTTCGCTGGTGGCGACCTGGGTCGTGCCCAATCTGGGCTGGCGCTGGATGTTCATCATCGGCGGCATCCCGGCGCTGGTCGCCATTCCGCTGCGCATGTTCCTGATCGAATCACCGCGCTGGCTCGCAAGCCGGGGGCGCCAGGCCGATGCCGATGCCGCAATGTCACGCATCGAAACCATCGTCTCCCAGGGCGGTCGGGTATCGCTGCCCCCACTGCCCACCGACATACCGGCCACCAGCCCGGCCCGCACCCGCCTGGGCGATCTCTTCAAGGGCATCTACCTGCGCCGCACGCTCTCCCTCTGGGGGTTGTGGATCACCTCCTACATCGTCATCTACGGGCTGGGCGGCTGGTTCATCTCGATCATGCGCACCGTCTACAAGCTGAGTCAGTCGCAGTCGCTCTGGTACGGGGTGGTCCTCAACCTCTTTACCCTGCTCGGCACGCTGCTCTGCGTGTTCCTCGTCGATCGGGTCGGTCGCAAGCGCCTGTTCACCGCCGCGTTCGCGCTCGGATCGTTGCCGCTCCTCGCGCTCGCCATCACCGGCTCGAATGACCCGCAGGTCGTCGTGACACTGGCATCGATGGGCGCGTGCTGCCTTGGGGTGCTCGCCGTGGGCCTCGGAACCTTCACGGCCGAAAACTACCCGAATCACATGCGGGCACTGGGCGGGGGCATTGCCAATGCCTGGCTGCGTGGCGCATCGGTGGTGACACCCACCTTCATCGGCTACCTGCTGGTGGCAGAAGGCGTAGGCGCGGTATGGGGCCTCTTTGGCGGCGCCGCGCTCCTCGGCGCCATCATCTGCGCACTCTTCTCGATCGAGACGAGCGGCCGTACGCTGGAAGACATTTCACCGGCACCGTGACAGACAGCCATCCGCTCGACGCGCGAACCTGCGAGCATCCGCTCCCCCTGACCTGCAAGGATCATCATGATGCGAACTCGAATCACGGTACTTGCTTCATTGCTCTCCGGTTTGTCGGCAAGCCTCGCCGCGCATGCACAGCCAGCGGCATGGCCGACGCGCCCGGTCACCATCGTCGTGCCGTATGCGGCCGGTGGCCCTACCGACATCGTGGCGCGAGCGCTCGGGGCCTCGATGACCAAACCCCTGGGGCAGAGCATCGTCATCGAGAACAAGGTCGGGGCTGGTGGCACGATTGCAGCCACCCATGTCGCGCGCAGCCACGCAGACGGCCACACGCTGCTCCTGCATCACAACGGCATGGCCACGGCCGTGGCCCTTTACCGCAAGCTCGACTACAACCCGCTCACCGACTATGAGTACATCGGTCAGGTAGCCGACGTGCCGATGACGCTACTCGGGCGCCGCGACCTGCCGGCCGACAATCTGGCGTCCCTGATGCGCTGGATCCAGGCCAACAAGGAGAAGGCGAACCTGGCCAACGCCGGCATCGGTGCGGCCTCGCACCTGTGCGGCATGATGGTGCAGCAGGCCCTGGGCATCGATCTCACCACCATCCCGTTCCAGGGCACGGCCCCGGCGATGAACGCCCTGCTCGGCGGCCAGGTCGATCTGCTGTGCGATCAGACCACCAACACCATGTCGCAGATTCGCGGCAACAAGGTGCGCCTGTATGGGGTGACCACACCCAACCGCATCGCGGCACTGCCCGATACGCCGACCTTGAACGAGGCAGGCTTCAAGGGATTCGATGTGAAGGTCTGGCACGGGCTGTATGCACCGAAGGGCACCCCGAAGATCGCGCTCGACCGGCTGAACACGGCCTTGCGCGCAGCGCTAGGTGATCCGGCCATGGCTGCACGCATGACCGATCTGGGCTCGGAAGTCGTGCCCGAGGCCAAGCAGACGCCTGCCGGCCTGCAGGACTGGCTGCGCCTCGAAATCGCGAAATGGACGCCCGTGATCCAGAAAGCAGGTGTCTACGCCGACTGAAGGATCTTGCAGGGCGGCACGCCGCCGGCTTCCTCAGGTCCGGGGAGCCGCGCGGGCTGCCGAGAGGCCGGCCTGACGGCCACTCACCGCACACCAGCTGAGGAAACCGGCGTAAGTGCGCCCGAAGACGCCGCCCGCATCGACGCCCGCGGCATACAGACCGGGGATGGGCTGGCGATCCGGGGCGAGCACCCGGCAATCGGCGTCGACCGCAATGCCACCGCAGGTGGCAGTAATGCCGGCCACTGCACGCATGGCGTAGAAGGGCGCACGCTCCAGCGGTGTTGCGGCGGCCGTGCGGGGCATGGCGAGTGCCGACCCTCTCCCGGCGCGCACCGCAGCATTGAAGCCCTCGACTTCGGCGATCAGTGCGTCTCCATCGACCCCGTCAGCGGCCAGTTGCGCTGCAAGTCCGGCGAGGCTGTCTGCAACGACCAGCGGTACCCCGGCAGCACGCGCGGCCTGCAGCCAGTCGGCGCGCTGCGCGATACCGACCTCGACCGCGTCACCGGTGCGAATGCGCTCATCGACAATCATCCAGTAGCGGTCGATACCCGCGCGGGTGGCCGCCTGCGGATTGGCTTCCTCGAGAAAGCTCGCCGACTCGTCGGTGAAGCGACGCCCGCGTCGGTCGACGAGAATGCCCAGGCGGGCAAAGTACGGTGTCAGTGGCTGCCATTGATCGACCTCAAGCGGGCAGTCGGCCATGGTGTGGCCGTAGTAGGCGGCCATGTCACCCGCCAGTGCCGCACCGAGCGAGCGCGCAAGACGAAGGCCGTCGCCAGCGGCGCCATCGAGTGAACGGCGGCGCAGATGCGCGGCACCCGGCCCCATGAATTCGGCCAGCAGGTCGGGGCTCGCCGCAAAACCGCCGGTGGCCATCACCACGCGCGATGCGCGCACCCCATCCGGCGCCGACAGCCTGATGCTATACCCACCCTCGGCAGGCTCGATCGAACGCACCGGGCTGTTCACCCGAATGCGCACCCCCGCCTTGCGCACACGCTCGAGCAGACCATCGACAAACGCGTCGCGTCGCCCCGGTTGACCGAGCCCCATCGGACGCAGCACCCGTGACCCGGGCGCGCGCTCGAGCGCGCCGAGCGGCACACCCTGACCCTCGAGAAACGCCATGGCATCGGGATACCCGGCAACGAAAAGGGCCTGCAAGGCCCGGTCCCCATCAGGCACATAAGCGCGCAAGGCAGCAAGATCGTCCGATGCAATGAACACGCCTGCCGCGATCCGGGCATTGCCGCCGGGGCGTGCCGTGGCTTCGATCAGCGTCACGCGGCAACCCTCGCTCGCCGCGCTGAGTGCCGCAACGAGCCCCGCAAGACCACCACCGATCACCGCGACGTCAACCCGATCGGCATGAGTCATGGCGCGTGTCTCCTTCAGGCCGTCTCAGGCACCGAGCACCGGGGCCGGCGCGATGGCCTCGATGTCGGTGACCACATCGATGACCACGGGTCGCCCGGCTGCAAGGGCCTGGCGCATTGCAGGAGCAAAGTCCGACGGCCGCTCGACACGCAGGCCGACTGCGCCGATCTCGGTCGCCAGGCGGGCGAAGTTTGTCTTCGTGTAGGTCCAGAGTTCGCGCGCCTGGGCAGTCTGCTCACCGCCATAGGCGCGATCAAAACCCCGCTTGGACTGATTGCCGCCACCGTTGTTGTTGACGATCGTGATCGCGTTGATGCCCCAGCGCACCGCGGTCTCGATTTCGCCCACGTGGTACCAGAAGCCGGCGTCACCCGTGAACACCACCACCGGCCGATCGGGCGCTGCGCACTTCGCTCCGAGTCCGGCCGGGAAGGCCCAGCCCAGGTGACCCGCGCTGCGCATGTAGGACTGGTCCGGACTGTGCAGGTCGTAGAGCCCGCCCATCCACATGCCGGCATGCCCGGTATCGACCACCACGATGGCATCGTCAGGCATCAGGTGCGACAGCTCGCCACAGATGCGCTCGGGCCGGATCGGTACCGCCTCCGAACCCAGCGCCGGTGCGAACGCCTCACGCCACGCCTGGCACTCCCGCGCCGCCTCGGCGATCCAGGGTGCACGTCGCGTTGCCGTGCTGCGATCGGCCAGCGCCAGCATGGCCTCCAGCGCGAGACGCGCATCGGCGAGCACCGCTGCCTTCAGGGGATAGTTGCGCCCGAGCATGCTGGCGTCGATGTCGATCTGCACCACGGCCGTGTCGGGGCGGGGCACCTGCCACACATGCGTCGTCATGCCACCAGCCTCGGTGCCGACAAAGCACACCAGATCAGCCGCAGCCACGACCCGATTGGCGCTGGCACGCGAGTAGGAACCCACCACACCGAGCGCAAGCGGGTGCGTGCCGACCATGCTGTCCTTGCCGTTGAGCGATGTCGCCACCGGTATCGACAGGGCCTCGGCCAGCGCCACCAGCGCAGGGCCGGCACCCGATGCGCGCACGCCACCCCCCGCCACGATCACCGGGCGGGCGGCCGACTGCAATACGTGCAGCAGCGCACGCACATCGGCCAGATCGGGCAACGGGCGAAACGGCGGTACCTGTGCAAAGCGCAGATCGCACTCGGGCGCCATGTCAGCCTCTTCCTGATCGATCTGCCCTTCGTTGCCGCGAAACTGCAGATGCACCGGTCCGGGTGCGCCGGAGGTCGCAACCCTGAAGGCCTGTCGCACCATGTCGGGAAACCGGTCGACGGCATCGACCGTGGCACTCCACTTGGTCACCGGCTCGAACGCCGGGAGGTCATCCACCTCCTGGTAGAGCTTGCGAAAGTTGGTGCGTGGTTCACGCCCACCCGTGAAGGCGATGACCGGCGAATGCGCGAGCCAGGCATCGCGCAGGCCCGCAGCCAGATTGAGCGCACCCACGACCTGCGCCATGCAGATCCCGGGACGTCCGGCCACCCGCGCATAGCCGTCCGCCATATACGCCGCCGACTTCTCGCCATGGGTGTGGATGCGCGCTATGCCGGTGCGCCGCTCCATCTCGGCGAAGGTACGCCGCAGGACCGCGGGCACCATGAAGACATGGCTGACACCATACCCCTTCAACATGTCGGCGAGTACCTGCGCACCTGTCATCACCGCCATGCCTGTGTCTCCATCATCGGGTTTCATGTCCCGTCGATGGTAACCCGCGCACAGCCCGGTTCGCTCAAGGCCTCACCCGAGTGCTGTGCTAGAGTCAGACATCGAGGGTGGGAGGCGACGTCATGGCCCCACTGACCATCCCACCCATCGGCCGGCCCCCCGGCATCGCCCGTGCATGGTCGGAGTGCGACCCCCCATGAAGCGTCTGCGTCCGCTGGCTGTCTCGATTGTCGCCACGATCCTGCTGATCGGGATCGCAGGCTTCATCGGCTTGCCGCTGCTGGCCAAGCGGGAACTTCCGCAACGCATCAGCGCGGCCCTCGACCGGCCGACGAGCCTCGACGGGATCCGCTTCAATCCGCTCACGCTGCAACTGGAACTCCGCGGACTGACCATCGGCAGCAGGCCCGGGCGCGAACCGCTGCTGACCTTCGACGTACTGACCGTCGACTTCTCTCTTGCCTCGATCACGCGACGGGCTGCCGTGATCGACCGAATCGAACTGCAGGCCCCGCGCATCGCACTCGAACGCGAACCCGACGGGCGCCTCGATATCAGCGACATCGTCGATCGGCTTGCGGCGCCCCCACCCGCAGTCAGCACCGCCGACCCCGCAGCGCCAGCCAGCCTCCCAAGGCTGCAGATCCGTGAATTTCGCATCCGTGCGGGCAGCATTCGCTTCAATGATCGGCCGATGGGCCTGCAGCATCTGGCGAGCGACATCGAGCTGCGATTGCCCCGGGCGTCGACCCTGCCCGAAGACCAGGCAGTGCCGCTCGAGCCCGATCTCAGTGTCAGGATCGATGGCATGCGGGTGCATGCGCGGGCATCCCTGCCACCGCCGCCCGGCGACGCGCCCGGCTCGTTCGAACTCGATGTCGCCGGGTTGGAACTCGGGCGTTACGCGAACTACCTGCCGCAAGGCTGGCAGGCACGTCTGGCCAGCGCGCGCATCGATGCGCAACTCAAGGGAACGCTTGGCCGCGGTACGGGCGGACTGCAGGCAGACCTTGCGGGCGCCATCGCCGTCGATGCCCTCGCATTGCAGAGCCGCGAGGGTGAACCGCTCATTGCAATGCCGCAGGTCGCCATCGACATCACCCGTGCGTCATGGCCATTGCGAAGCATCGAACTCGGCCGCATCGCCATCGAGAAGCCGCAGGTCTGGCTGCGTCGGGCGCGCGACGGCGAACTGAATCTGGCACGGATTGCACGCTTCGATGGCGCCGCAGCACGCGAGACGGAGCCTGCGCCCTTCGAGTTCCACCTTGATGCCCTGCAGATTCGGGCGGCAAGGGTGCAAGTGGAGGATGCACGGCCTGCCCGCCCTGTCCATCTGGATGTTGCGCCGCTGGACATCGAACTCAAGGATCTTGCCTGGCCTCCGGGCGGCAAACCCGCGACCCTGCATCTGGGCCTGCAGTTCGGCACGCGTTCCCCCACCCGGGCGGCGATGCCCTTCAACGACAGCGACGCCCCGGATCCTCTGGCCGACACTCGAATCGAACTTCACACGACGATCACCCCCGGCCCGGCGCCCGTTGCCAACGGACGCATCGAGGTGTCTGCCTTGCGCCCGGCCGACTTCCTGCCCTATTACGAGCCCTGGGTGGGCCTGCGCCCCGGCAAGGCAGCCCGCATCGCCCTGTCGAGCGAATTCGACCTGAAGTGGACCGAGCAGGGGCTTCTCGGGTCCTTCGAGCGGGCAAGCGTGAAGGCCAGACACCTCAGCCTGGTGAAACCCGACGGCGGCAAGGGGCCGCTGGACGTTGCCCAGTTCGATGTCGATGGGGGGCGCATCGACCTCGAGAAGCACAGCATCGAACTGGGGCGCATCGTCAGTCGGGGAGCGCAACTGCGTGCGTCGCGAACCGCAGACGGGCGGATCGACCTCGGCCTTGCGCCAGCGGCGCCAAGCGACGCTCCGACAGCGCCGGCGGCGACCGATACCCGATCGGCGATGCGCCCGACACCCCCGTGGCGCTGGCACATCGGCAGGCTCAGCCTCGATGAGTACGCCGTCCACCTGCGCGACGAGGTACCGGACAGCGCGGTGGAACTGCACCTTGCGCCCCTCAGCCTCGCCCTGGAAGACCTCGGCAATCGCGTGACGAGTCGCGGACGGGTCCGGCTCAGGACCGGCGTCAATGACGGCGGTGCGATCTCGGTTGCAGGCACCCTCGGCGTGCAGCCGTTCGCCGGATCGTTCGACTGGACCATCGATCGGCTCGGCATCGCCGATTTCAGTCCCTACCTGTCGCAGGTGAGCCGGCTGGCCGTGGGTGCGGGAACGCTCAGCGGTACCGGATCGATCGAACTGCCGGATGGTGCGTCGCCAGACCCCGGCGGCGCGTCGGGCGGACGACTGCGGGGTGCCCTGCGGGTCGAGGACTTCAGCTGTGTCGAATCGGCAAGCGGTACCGAGCTCGTGCGCTGGCAGACCCTCAGCCTTGCCGGCATCGATGCCACGCGGAACCCGCCACGCGTCGCGATCGGAGAAATAGCCCTTGGCGATTTCAGCGCCGGGCTCGTGCTCGGGGCCAACGGCCGACTGAATCTGCAATCGCTCGAAGAGGCACCGCCTGCGCGAGGCCAGCCGGCGGGCGTGCCACCCCCGGTCGCCGCGGCGGCGCCAACCACACCAGCGAGCCCGGCCCCGGCAGAGGGCGCTGACACACCGCCGCTCGATCTGACCATCGGGCGTGTGCGTCTCGAGCGTGGCAACATCAACTACACCGACCTCTTCATCCGACCGAACTTTCGCGCCAACCTCACTGGCGTGAGCGGCACGATCAGCGCCATCGGTCGCACGATGGCGGGTGATGTCGACCTGCGCGCCATGCTCGATGACGCAGCACCGGTACAGGTCATCGGCAAGGTCAATCCGCTGGCACGGCCCCTGCTGCTCGATCTCAGGGCGAGCGCCCGCGACATCCAGTTGCCGACCATCACCGCCTATGCCGAGCGGTACCTCGGCTACGGCATCGAGAAAGGCAGCCTCGCGGCCAATCTGGAGTACCACATCGCCGACGGTCGTCTGACCGCCAGCAATCGGCTTCGCCTCGACCAGCTCACCTTCGGCGATCGGGTGGAAGGACCAGACGCACTGAACCTGCCGGTTCGTCTGGCCGTGGCGCTGCTGCGTGACCGCCACGGCGTGATAGACATCGACCTGCCGATCAGCGGATCGCTCGACGATCCGCAGTTCTCGGTAGGCCGCATCGTGCTGCAGGTTCTCGTGAACCTGATCACCAAGGCAGTGACCGCGCCCTTCTCGATGCTCGCCTCGATGTTCGGCAGCGATGACGAAGGATTCGACCACATCGACTTTGCGCCGGGCAGCGCCAGCCTCGATGAGGCAGCCACCACGCGGCTGGGTGCCCTGGCGCACGCCCTCACGGAGCGGCCTTCGCTGCGGGTCGACGTCACCGGGCGGGCCGAGCCCGACGCCGACTCGGCAGCACTGGAAGCGCGAACCGCAGCCCCCCGGGGCGCCCCGCGCAAGGCCCTGTCATCGGCCTCGACAGCAATTCCCGACGCCGGTCCGCGCGCCCCACCGGTCGCCACCACCACGGTGCCCGAGGCCTTGCGTGCCCTTGCCAACGCACGGGCCAACGTAGCACGTGCATGGCTTGCCGGGCCAGGGGGCATCGATGCCGACCGGATCTTTCTGGTGCCGCCCCGCCTGGCCGACACCGCCGGCGAGCGCAAGGCCACCGGCCCGCGGGTCGATTTCGCGCTGCGCTAGGGCCAGCGCACAATCGGTGCGCCGCAGCACCCGTGCACGGCGCTGGCACGATGTATGATCCGGCGAACCCTGCCAAGGGTCCTGCCCCGGAGGAGATACCATGGCCAAGACCACCATTACCGTTGACGGTCGCGCGCATGAAGTCGCGGCGACCCCCGATACCCCGCTGCTGTACGTACTGCGTGAAGAACTCTCGCTCAACGGACCCAAGTTCGGCTGCGGACTTGCCCAGTGCGGCACCTGCACCGTACTGGTCGATGGCCGGGCGGTGCGTTCCTGCGTGACGCCCGTTTCTGCGGTCAAGGGTGCCGTACGCACCCTCGATGGACTTGCAGCCGGTGGCAAGCCTCACCCGGTTCAGGCGGCCTTCATCGCCGAGGAAGCGGCCCAGTGCGGCTACTGCGCCAATGGCTGGATCATGAGCAGCATCGCCATGCTCGAGAAGAATCCCAAGGCCACCGATGCACAGATTCGCGAGCAATTGAGCGGCTTGAAGTGCCGCTGCGGCACCCACATGGCGATCCTGCGGGCCGTCCGCCGCGCCGCCGCACAGATGGCCTGAGCGAGGAGACACGATCATGAAGATGAACCGCCGCAAATTCCTGAAGTCCTCCGGCTCGCTGGTCGTCGGGGTGAGCGCCTCGGGTGCCATCCAGTCGCTGATCGCCGGCGATGCGCTGGCGCAAGGTGTGAGCTTTCCCGACCCATCGCCCGAACGCCTCGACACCTGGGTCTCGGTTGCCCGTGACGGACAGGTCACGGCCTTCTTTGGCAAGGTCGACATGGGTCTGGGTCTCGAGACGGCCATCGCTCAGATCGTTGCCGAGGAACTCGACATGCCGGTCGATCGGGTCTCGATCGTTGCCGGCGACACCTTGCTCACCGCCAACCAGGGCGGCGCGAGTGCCTCGAGCGGCATTCGGGCCGGTGCCATCCCCCTGCGCAACGCCGCGGCGGAAGCGCGCCGTGTACTCGCACTGGCCGGTGCCGAGCGACTGGGCGTGGCCGCCAATGCGGTCGGCACCGCCAACGGCGAAGTGTTCGTGCTCGCCGACCCCTCGAAACGCATCGGCTATGGCCAGATCCTCGATGGCAAGCCCCTTGGTACCAACGTGAAGTGGAACAAGGAGATGGGCACGCCGCTCAACGTCACCGGCGAAGCAAAGCCCAAGTCGGTGGCCGACTACAAGGTCGTGGGTCAACCGGTCGCGCGCCGCGACATTCCGGCCAAGATGCTCGGCACCACCGACTACCTCACCAACGTACGGTTGCCCGGCATGCTGCACGCGCGCATCCTGCGTCCGCCCGTTGGCGCTGCGGTACCCGTGTCCTTCGACGCCGCCTCGATTGCCAGCATCGCCGGTGCCCGTGTCGTGCACAAGAAGGACCTGCTCGCCGTCGTGGCCGAACGCGAGTGGGACGCCGTGCGTGCAGCCCGCATGCTGAAGGTGGAGTGGACCAATCCCGAGATGAACTGGCCAGGCACGGAAGGCGTCTACGACCACATCCGCAGCGCCCCTGCCGTCGCCTCCAATGGCGAGAGCGCCTTTGCCGGCAAGCGCGTCTATGACGAAACACCCACCTACAAGGCGCTCGCCGGTGCAGCGCGTGTGCTCACGGCCGATTACGAGTGCCCGTTCCAGTCGCACGCGCGCATCGCCCCGTCGGTGGGCGTGGCCGATGTGAAACCCGGCAGCGCGGTGATCTACGCCGACACGCAGAAGCCGCACTTCGTGCGTCTTGGCATTGCCAAACTCCTCGAATTGCCCGCCGACAAGGTGCGCGTCATGTGGAAGCCCGGTGCCGGCTCCTACGGACGCAGTGATGCCGATGAAGCCCCGTTCGAGGCTGCGGTGCTGTCACGCGAACTCGGGCGTCCGGTCCGCGTGCAGTGGACACGCAACGAGGGCACGGCCTGGGATCCCAAGGCCCCGGCGGCCGTCATCAGCATGAAGGCGGGCCTCAATGACAAGGGTGGCATCGATGGCTGGTACATGCGCTCCAAGGGGTTCTCGGGCTGGGATGTGAAGTTCACGGCCGACAGCCCCGAGCAGACCCTGGTGGGCATGCAACTCGGTTACAAGAAGTGGGACATGCACAACTTCGACGTGCCTACCGAGACCTACCAGTTCGCCAACACGGTCCGTTTCTGGCAGACGGTTGCGCCGCTGCAGGAAAAAGCCTCTCCGATGCGTTGCGCGCACCTGCGGGCACCACAGGAAGTGCAGACCCGCTTTGCACAGGAATGTTTCATCGATGAGGTGGCCATGGCCACCGGCCGCGACCCGCTCGCGCTGCGTCTTGCGGCGTGCAAGGAGCCGCGCGAAATCGATGTGCTCAAGGCCGTGACGGAAAAAGCTGGCTGGAACGCGGCCGATACACGCCCGCGCACGGCGAAGGGCGATGTCGTCACCGGACGCGGGCTCGCCCTCTACAACGGGTATGGCTCCTACGCAGCACTGGTGGTGGAGGTCGAGGTGAACCGGCGTACCGGCCACGTCTGGGCACGCAAGGTCACCGTGGCCCAGGACAGCGGTCTGGTCATCAATCCGGCCTCGATCAAGGCCGTGATCGAGGGCAACGTGGTGCAGGGCCTGAGCCGCGCGATGTGCGAGGAAGTCACCTTTGACCAGAAGACGGTGACCAGCGTCGACTGGAACACCTACCCCATCCTCGACATGAAGGACGCCCCCGAGCAGGTCGACATGGTGGTGCTCAATCGCACCGACAAGGCGTCGGGCGGCGCCGGCGAACCGACGCTGGTGAGCATCACCGCCGCGGTCGCCAACGCCATTCACAATGCGACGGGCGTTCGCATGCGCCGCTATCCGTTCACTGCCGCGCGGGTTCGCGCTGCACTGAGTGCCTGACGTACCACGGAGAGACTGCATGTCTGCATCAATCGAGATCCGCCCCGCCATCGAGTTCGCCAACCATGGAGGTCATGCGCTGCGCGGCAAGCTGTACGCACCCGCCGGTGGCGCAGATCGCCCTGCGTGCCCGGTGGTGATTGCCGTTCACGGGGGCGGCTGGCAGGGTGGAACGCCCGACAATTACCAGTATCTGGGGCCCTACCTGGCCAGCCACGGGATCGCGCTCCTTGCCATCACCTATCGCCTGGCGAAGGTCGGGCAGAAGAGCTATCCGGACGCCGTCCATGACGTGCGCGCCGCGGTGCAGTACGTGAAGGGCAACGCCGCCGAGCTGGGCATCGATCCGGCACGCGTCGCGCTCATGGGCGACTCGGCCGGGGCGCATCTGGCAACGCTGGTGGCGCTGGCCGGTGACCATCCCACCTTCGCGGGTGGCACTGCCAGCGACCCGCACGGGGCGCTGTCCACCAAGGTGAAGGTGGCGGTGGGCGTCTACGGCGTCTACGACCTGTACCAGCAGTGGCTGGGCGACCTGTCGGCGCGGCCTCGCGACAGCATTACCGAGAAGTTCCTCGGCGTGAGCGCCATCGAAGACAAGCAGATCTACTTCGAATCCTCGCCCTTCTCCTACATCTCGTCGAAGAACAACGGCACCGCGTTCTATCTGGGCTGGGGCACCGAGGATGACATCGTCGACCCGGCCTCGCAGAGCGAAGCCTTCCTGCTGGCCCTGAAGCAGGCGGGCTACTTCGTGCGCACCGCCATCTTCCCGGGTGCACCGCACTTCTGGCTGGCCGATTCGCCCGATGATGTGGGTGGATTCAGTGCCGGCTTTGCCGTGCGCATGCTGCGTTTCCTGCAGACCCGTCTGTAACCGGCAGGGTGCCTGAGGGCGCCCTGTCTGCACCCATTGAACAGGTAACGATCATGTCCGAGACGCAACCGACCTACGCCAGGACCCCGAAGGAAATGGAAGCCACCCTGGCCAGCCAGATCCGCCAGGGTCAGCCCACCTTCTTCCAGATGCAGGCGCAGCTCCCCAGTCAGGGGCGCACCGACACGCCACTGGCTGCAACCGATGCCATGTGGGTCGTGCTCAAGACCTACGCCGCTTGCGGAGAAAACGAACTGCATGCCCACCCGCATGAAGACCATACCTTCGTGGTCCTCCAAGGGAGCGCGCTCTTTCATGGCCCCAATGGGGAGGAGCGCACCATCGGCCTGCACGAAGGCGTGCTGCTGCCGCGCGGCACCTTCTACTGGTTTCGCGCGCTCGGCGAGGAACCGCTGGTCATGATCCGCATCGGCAGCGCGACCGCCCAGGGCGCCGACCGCTTCGCCCGCATCTCGATCGACGGCCGTCCGATGGAAGGCAATTCGGTCGAGAACAAGGAAGTGGAACTCAAGCTCTCCGATCGCTGGTTCCCGGAACCGGTGCATCGCGCCTGAGGGGGTCCGGAACCACGCCGAGGCTGTCGCACGACGGCCCCGGCAGTCACGCCGGACAAGGCGCCTCGAACGAACGTAACGGCGCGCGCGTGCGTCAGTCCAGCTTGACGCCCGAGGTCTCCACCATCTTCTTCCAGTACTCGTAGTCGCGCCGCAGGAACACGGAAAACTCCTGCGGCGTGTTCGCGACCGGAATCAGCCACTGGCCGGTGATGTTCTGCTCGCGAAAGGTCGGCTCGTTCATGACCTTCGCCACATCGGCGGCAATCTTCGACACGACGTCGGCAGCCGTTCCGGCCGGGGCCAGCATGCCGAACCAGGTGCCCACGACATAGCCCGGCACCCCCTGCTCGCCCACCGTGGGCAGGTTCGGCAGGAGCGGCAGCCGTTGTTCGGTGGCGGCGGCAATGAGCCGCAGACGCCCCGAACGCACGTGCTGCTCGAGGACGAGTGGGGTCACCATCATCATCGATATCTCGCCGGTGAGCAGGGCCGACGCAGCCGGCGCCGACCCCTTGTAGGGCACATGGACGATATCGACCCCTGCAAGGCGCTTGAACCATTCAAGTCCGATGTGGGCCGATGAACCATTGCCGAACGTACCCCACGAGAGTGAACCCGGTTTCGCCTTCGCCAGCGCAATGAGTTCGGGAATCGTCCGGGCCGGCACCCCGGCGGCGTTGACACCGATGATCCAGGGCACCTGGACGAGTTGCGTCACGGGCGCAAAGCCCCCGATCGGGTCATAGGGCAGGCTCTTGTAGAGAAACGGATTGATCACGAACGTGGCCGCATCGGACACGAGGAGCGTGTACCCGTCGGGCGCCGCCTTCGACACGTAGTCACCGCCGATGATCTGGTTGGCGCCCGGCCGGTTCTCGACGATGACCGACTGACCCCACAGTTCGGGCAGGCGGGAAGACAAGGCGCGCGACAGGGTATCGGTAGCACCCCCCGGGGAACTGGGGACGACGAGCTTGACGGGACGCACAGGCCAGGTCTGGGCGATGGCAGTGCCACCCGGCAGGTCGAGCAGCGCGCAAGCGGCGAGGCCGACGATGGCGATCGTCGTGGTGATCAGCCTCGCCCGCCACTGCACTCCACGGGGCGAAGCAAGTGGCGCCGCAGGAACCGGCAGGCAGTCTTCAGGGGACAGCGGGTTCATGTCATGTCTCCATCGTTCGCATCGGCGGGCGCGATGCGTCGTCGCGGCCCGCTCATCAACCCCGGACGCTCAGAGCGCGCCCTCGGGGGTATCGAAGAACCGGTTCGGCCGGGTGAAAAAGGAGAGCACGAGGGCTCCCTGCGGCGCCCGCGCCACATGACGGCTGCCACCGGGGCGCCAGACATAGTTGCCCGCCGTGCACACGCCCTCGTGATCCTCCAGGCTGCCTTCGAGAACGAACGACTGTTCGATCGCGGTGTGTTCGTGCAAGGGCAGTTCCGACCCTGGTGCCCACTGGAATAGCGTTGTCGCCATGCCGGTCTCCTTGTCCTCCATCAGCACCTTCACGCGGATACCGGGAAACCGGGTCTCGCGCCAGGCCATCTGGTCGACCTCCACCAGACGGGTGGCCAGCGGACCAAGCCCGGCGTGCTTTTCGATCAGATCGGGGGTCTGCGCGGCCATGAAACGCTCCTGGCGGGGAAAAGGTCGATGCGTTCGATCATACCGCGCACGGTGGTAACCTTCGTCAGCAGGCAAAAGAACAGCAAGGAGAGAGGCAATGTCCACGAGATCATCGGGTGGCGCGCTGCTGCGCATGCCACAACTGCCACCGACCAGCCTTGCAGGCGCCCTGACGGCCAGCGCGCTTGCACTGTTGCTGGCCCTGCCATCCACCAGTGCCCACGCGCAGGCGGCGGCCTCCCCGACAACAGCGAGCACACCCGCAGCCGGGGGCAGCAACGCTGACGAGCCGCCCACCCACCCAGGGCGCCAGGTGCTCGCCGACAAGTGCACGCTGTGCCATGGTGATTCGATGTGGCGCGACATCCGCCAGGACGAACGCGCGTGGCGCTCGACGCTCTATCGCATGGTGAGCAAGGGCGCCGTCTGGTCCGAGGGCGAAATCGGCGCCATGTCGGGTTACCTCGCCACGGTCTTCGGACGCGACGCTGCCGGCCCTGCGGCCAACCGGTAAGGAGTCCATCATGCGCGAACTCGTCGCACGCTTTCTCTCCCGCTCGCTCTCGCGACGCGGTTTCATCAAATCGCTGACGGCCACTGGCGTCACCGCGACGGCGGCCCAGTCAGTGCTCGAATCGCTGGTGCCTGCGGCAGCAGCGCAGGAAGCCGGCACCCCGATCAAGGTCTTCCAGGGCACCGGCGGAGCCTGCATGGCCGAGCAGCTGATGGCCTCGGGCGTGACCTACGTCTTCGGCAACTCCGCCAGTGAAGATGCCCAGTTCTACGAAGCACTGGTCGATCGCCCGCAGCTCAAGTATGTGCTCACGCCCCATGAAGGCCCGGGAGCGGCGATGGCATCCGGCTACATCAAGGCCTCGCGCAAGCCCGCCATCGTCATGCAGGCGGGTGTCGTCGGACTCTCCAACGCCA
This sequence comes from Pseudomonadota bacterium, assembly GCA_947455195.1. Taxonomy (GTDB): domain Bacteria; phylum Pseudomonadota; class Gammaproteobacteria; order Burkholderiales; family SG8-39; genus CAIXPL01. The sequence goes on from CANGMI010000006.1 coordinate 173,177, forward strand.
TCGGGCAGATGTTCAATGCGGCCAAGGAACAGACGCCGCTTGTCTTCTACAGCTACCGCAGCGACACCACCCGACGTGCCGGACGCGACGGCTTCGAGGAAGTGGCCAATCAGGAGCAGATCGTCGCGCCGATCGCCAAGTACACCTGGCTATCGCGCCGGCCTGACATGATTCCGGAGACGCTGCGGCACGCCTTCAAGGCGTCCTGGACCCCACCCTACGGGCCCAGCTACGCCTCGTGGCACTCCGACATGAACGAGGAGCGCACCCGCACCGAAATCATTGCCCAGAGCCATGTCGACCCGCGCATGCGGGTACGCCCCAACCCCACCGAGGTCGAGCGCGCCGCACGACTGCTGGTGGAAGCGCAGATGCCGCTCCTCATCGTCGGTGACGAGGTCTGGTATGCCAATGGCATGAAGGAGGCCGTGCGCCTCGCAGAGCTCCTCGGGATGCCAGTGACCCAGGCGCGACAGGTCTTCGCCAACTTTCCCGAGCGCCACCCGCTGTGGGTCGGGCCGATTCCGGCGGCCTCGCAAGCCTCGGTCGCCTTCCCGCGCAACGCCGACGTCGTGCTCAACGTCGGCAACAAGCTCATGCACACCGGGCCGGGCCCCTTCATCTCGCGCACGGCGAAGTTCATCGACATGCGTATCGACTACGCCAGCATCGGCAACGTGATGGCGACCGAAGTGCCTCTCGTGGCCGATGTGGCCTACGGCATGGCCGATCTCATCACGGCCATCGAGGGTCTCGTCACGCCCTCGGTGCGCAAGCGCATCGAGGAGCGGGCCAGCCAGGTGCGCGACTATGCCGCGAAAGCCCACACGCTCAGCGCCGAGATCGTCAAGAGCCCCGACTGGAATCGCAGCCCGATGCTTGCCGATCGGGTCACCTGGGAAGTGGCCCGCTTCGCCGACCCGGATGCCTGCATCATCCACGAGGCGGGGGCCAACGTCGCTTTCTCGTTCGACTTCAATCCGCTCGGTGGGCGCGAGCTCTTCTGGTATTACGGCGCGCATCTGGGCGCCGGGGTCGGTACGGCTGCCGGGGTGAAACTGGCACGGCCCAATCAGCAGGTGATCTGCCTGGTGGGCGACGGTTCGTTCACCTTCGGACCGACAGCGCTCTGGAACATGGCGCGGCACGAACTGCCCGTGATCGTGGTGGTCTACAACAATCACGCCTACTCGGGGCCGCATGCGCGGGTGATCCAGAACGTTCCAGGCGGCCGCATGGTGCAGACCGGACGCTTCGTGCACGACTACCTGGGCAGCCCCGACATGAACATGGCGCACATCGCGCGCGGGTTTGGTGTCGATGGCGAGGTCGTGCACTCGGTGGAGGAATTGCGCACGGCGCTGGCGCGGGCGCGCCGGGCCACGGTGGAGGGGAAACCCTATCTCATCGATGCCCAGGTGGCACGCACCGGACTGTGGGCCGACAAGCCGTGGATCCCCGACATCAGCGGCGTGAAGCAGCGCACGAGGAAGGTCTGACGCAGGCTGCGGGGCGCCGGCCGCTCGCCGGCAGCGCCCTGCGGCGGTCTCACGTGCCGGGGCTGGCCAGCGAGGAAGTGACATAGCCTATAGAATCAGCCCCCATCGAAGTGACGGCCCGCCCCATGAACGACCTCCTCGCACCGACACGGCTCGCATCGCCTGCAGCAGCCTCCCTTTCGCGGCTGGAAGAAGCAGCGGCACTCCTCGACCTGCCCTTCGCAGACCTGCTGTTTCGTGCTCAGGCGGTCCATCGCGAGCATTTCGACCCGAACGAAGTGCAGTTCGCGACGCTGCTCTCGATCAAGACCGGCGGCTGTCCGGAAGACTGCGGCTACTGCCCGCAGTCGGTGCGCCATGACACCGGTGTGGTCGACGAACCCCTGATGCAGGTCGATGCCGTGCTCGAGGCCGCACGGGCGGCAAAAGCCAGTGGCGCCACGCGTTTCTGCATGGGCGCGGCCTGGCGTGGCCCCAAGGATCGCGATATCGCGCGTGTGGCCGAGCTCGTGTGCGCCGTGAAGGGTCTGGGCATGGAAACCTGCGCCACGCTCGGGATGCTGCGCGAAGGACAGGCCGAGACCCTGCGCGATGCGGGTCTCGACTACTACAACCACAACCTCGACACCGCGCCCGAGTTCTACGGCGAGATCATCAGCACGCGTACCTATCAGGATCGCCTCGATACCCTGGAGCGGGTGCGCAATGCCGGCCTGTCGGTCTGTTGCGGCGGCATCGTCGGCATGGGTGAATCACGCCGTCAGCGCGCCGGTCTGCTGGCCCAGCTGGCCAGCCTCGACCCGCAGCCCGAATCGGTGCCGATCAATGCACTGGTCCGCGTTGAAGGGACGCCGCTCGCCTCGGAGGCCGAAGTCGATCAGCTGGAATTCGTGCGCATGGTGGCCGCCGCGCGCATCCTGATGCCGCGCAGTGCGGTGCGGCTGTCTGCCGGGCGCCAAGCCCTGGGCGATGCCGGTCAGGCACTGTGTTTCCTTGCCGGGGCCAACTCGATCTTCTACGGCGAGAAGCTCCTCACCACCGGCAACCCGGAAGCCGAGGCAGACCGCGCACTGCTCGAGCGTCTCGGGATGCACGCCCGCGCCGGCACGGCCTGAAGCGAATCAGGGAATCGGCAGCAGCGGCACCTTGCCCGGCGGCAACTGCACGTCGACCGCCGTGAGCAGACCCGCCGTGCTGGCATAGGCGCCCATCAGCAGCACGAGATCGATGAGCTTGTGAGGCCCGTAGACCGCCTTGAGCGCAGCAAAGGTCTCGGGCTTCACCTTGTGATCGTGCCAGAGTTCGCGCGCGAGCTCGATCACGCGCGCCTCGGTCGGATCGAGCCCCTCGGTGCTGCGACGGAAGCGAATCACATCGATGAGAGACGCAGGCACACCCTCCTTCAGGGCTTCCGGCTCGTGCGCAACCCACTCGAACTGACTGTCCATCTCGCGGGCCGTGGCAAGGATCGCGATCTCGCGGATGCGGGGCGTGAAGCCCGCCTCGAAGCGCAGGTATCGATTGATGGCCGACAGGTGCTCGGTGGTCTTCGGACTGTAGAGCTGCACGCCAGCGGGGCCGCGCAGGCCGGCAATGTTGGCACCGGGTGTATTGCCCCGATCGAAGGTGCGCTTGCCGGCCTCGTCCAGATCTTCACGCCGCGGCAAGGGCAGGCGAAAACCCGACGTGGGGTCGATGTCGGGCGGATAGGTGCTCATGGAGGTCTCCGGGCGCGTAGCGGCCGTCTGGGCCAGTACCGGTTGAACGAGCGCAAGGCTCGACATGAAGGTGGCGACGGCGAGCAGCCCCAGCCGTCCGCGAGGCCGGATCGCACACCCCGACAAGGGCACCGGCAGGTGCCGGGACACCCACCTGTCAGCGCGGCCAGACCCGCTCATTCGGCACCCTTGAGCGGATCGGCCGAAATCAGCACGAAGGCCACCAGGCAGGATTCCTCGGTACGGTTGCTCCATGCGTGGTTGGTGCCGCGCTGGATGAGGACATCACCCGCCCGCAACAGGGTCTCGCCCTCGTCCATCACGGCCCAGATTTCGCCGCGCAGCACGATCACGTAGTCGATCGTATCCGTGCGGTGCATCCCGGCATGGCGCCGCTTGCCCGAACTGTCACGCGTTGCGCCCATGTCGCGGTAGTAATCATCGGGCGAAATGGTGGCAAGCCGCACGCTGTCGGGCGGGTACTCGATCACGCGAAACACCGAGCCCCCGGGCAGCGGTTCGATGCCGCGGGGCTGCGTACTCGGGTCGTCATTACCCTCGTTGCTGGCAGGGGTCGCGGCGGTTTCCCACAACTCGGTGAGCTGCAGGCCACCGGCGGCCATCAGCCGACGGCTGTTGCCGGCCACAGCGTCCATGAGGATGATCGATCGGCCGGACTCGTCATGACCGGTGACCACACGGCGATGGACGGCTGCCGGAGCGAGGGCAGGCAAGGCCCCTGCGGCAGCACCTTTCGCGCTGGCGTGGACGTCTTCAGAGGGATGGGATGAACTCATGGCAGCACCGGTAGTAGAAGGAAGGAAGCCTGCTCGCCCCCCGAGCAGAGGGTGTGCTCCGCACCGAACACCGCAGGCGGGCGGTCGAGCGGATCATCGTGGTAGAAGAATCCCGAGCCCTTGAAGGGGCCTGGTTCTTCCGGCCTCTCGAAATCACGCCCGGCCACGATGAGGTCAAGCCGGCCACCGGCCGGCACGGCGATGCTGCCAGGCCAGATCTCGATGTCGACAGCGTAGACACGGCCCGGTTCCATCGGCTGCAACTCGTCATGGGCATGGCAGGGCTGCTCATCGGTCGAGAGCAGCGGATCGAGCTTGCGATGCGATACGCGCAGCCAGCCCTGGGTCACCGGCGACCTGGGCTCGGTGGCGCTGAAGAACATGCCCTCGCGGCCCTCGGCATCGAAGGCCCGCAGGGTCAGGAACAGGTCCATGTCGGTCGACGCCGAAGCCACCCAGAGGCGCGCCTTCATCGGTCCGGCCATCGTCAGGGGCTCGGCGAGAGCGCCGGTGGACAGGCTGAGGCCACGGCCGGCAGGGTCATAGGACACCCGCGCCGGTGCCGGGGCAAGGGCCTGCAGCCCGCCTTCGCCCTCGTTGCGCGCATGACCATCGGGGCCCAGCGCCGCCGCACGCGCCACATCGAGATAGAGGCGAGTGAACCGCGTCTGCGACAACGGCCACCGGGTGTCATGGATCGTTCGGTCGATGCCATCGGCCATCGACCGGATGTTGACCTCGACCCGCGGTTCGGCGTCCCAGCCGTTGTCGATGCCTTTCAGGTAACGGTCGAAGAATCGGCGCTGCAGGGTGACGCTGTCCGGATGCAGGAAGGTGAGGAAGTAGGAACCCGGTTGCACCTTGAGCCACTTGTCGCGGGAAGCAATGCGCCGATAGCCCTCGATCGTGCCGCGCAGGTGCAGCCCCAGGCCTCCCCAGTTGGCAACGACGAGCGCCGGGATGTCGATGGCTGACAGGTCAGGGGTGCGACTGCGATACCACGCGTCTTCGAGCGGATGGGCACGCAGGTCGCCGATGTAATCGGCCCGATTGGCGGCAAGGGCTGCCGGTTCGAGCAGCGTCGGACCCGGATTGCGCTCGCCGGTGACGAGATCGAGCAGCGGCGTCTCACCATTGCCGTGCTGATTGCGCAGCACGCTGCGATTCCACCAGCGCTGCAGGAAACCGCTGGCCAGAATGCCCCCCTGGCGGGTTCGATCGCGGTAGAAGTCGAAGGTGCCCTGCCACGGAATGATGGCAGCGAGCGCAGGCGGCCGCTGCGCGGCAATCGACCACTGCCCGGCCGCGTAATACGAGATGCCGAGCAGACCCACCTTGCCGTTGCTCCAGGGCTGCGCTGCCGCCCATGCGATCGCATCGTGGAAGTCGCGGAATTCGGCGGGCGAATTCACATCGAGTCGTCCCGGTGACTTGCCAGCGCCACGCGAATCGACCTTGACCACGACGTAGCCGCGGGGTGCCCAGCATTCCGGGTCGGGCGTCTCGAAGACCAGGTGGCGGCACGACGAGGCCGCAAGGATCTCCGGGTGTCGGCTCTGAAGCGCCTCCCAGGCCTCCGGCATGAACTGGCTCAGATGCACGTCCTTGCCATAGGGCCCGAGGGTCATGATGACCGGGAAGCGGGCAGTATCACTCGCCTTCGCGACGCCATCAGGCGCATCACCGGCTCGCGGTACTGGCCGGAAGACGTTGGCACGCAGGCACGCGCCATCGCGCATCGGTACCTCGACATCCTTGTCCAGATGCATGTCGAAGGGTAACGGCTGACTCATCGAACTTCTCCCAACAGACGCTGTACGGTCGGCCACACCTGAGCGCGATCGACGGTAAACCGATCACGCTCGGCCTCGGCGATCCATCGGGTGATCGCCAGATCGAATGAAGGCCGCGCACGCACGCGGTCGAACCATGCAGCAAGATGCGGTCGGCACCCCTGCCACAGTCCCTCGAGACCGAGCATCGCGGCGCGATTCACGTAGGGCGTCGCCGCAATGTCGGCCAGACCGTAATCATCGCCGGCCAGCCATGCCGTGTGCGCAAGCGCCGCATCCATGTCGGCCAGATAGCGGTCGTAGGCCCGCAACGAGCGAGCCACACCCGGTGCCTCAAGTCCGTGCGCAATCGACTCGCGCTGGCGCTCGCGGTAGTCGATGTCGGGGATGCGCGCAAGATGCGCTTCGAGCGCTTCGGGGGTCAGCCGCAGCATCACGCGTCGGAAGGCGATGGCAAAGGTGATCGAGGAGCAGGCCGCATGCAGGGTGTCATCGATGCGCTTCATCCAGAGTCGTGCCTGCGCGCGCTGCCAGGGGTCGGCCGGCATGAGCAAGGGCTGGCCGAATGCATCCTCGAGATACTCGAGGATGAGGGTCGACTCGATGATCACGCGGCCATCATGTTCCAGCGTCGGTACCACCCCGTTCGGGTTGAGGGCGAGATAGTCGGGGTGGTGCTGCTCACCGGCTCGCAGATCGAGCACGCGCCCCTCCCAGGGCAGTGCCTTCTCGGCCAGCGTGAGCCGCACCTTGATGGCACAGACCGAGGTGGTGCCATGATGAAGGAACAGCACGATGCGGGTCTCCTCCCTGCCGCGGACGGGTCTACTGACCCAGCAGCAGATGCATGCTGGCGAGGGAGATCGCCGGTATGTAGGTGATGAGCATCAGTGCGGCAAGGTAGATGAAGAGGAAGGGCACGATGCCACGGTAGATGGTCTGCAGCGGCAAGCCGAGGACCGACTGCGCGACAAAGATGTTCATGCCGAAGGGCGGATGAAAAAGACCGATGGCGAGGTTCACCGTGACGATGATGCCGAAGTGAACCCCGTCGATGCCGATTGCCTTCACGATCGGCACGAGCAGCGGACTGAGGAGCAGGATGGCCGAGAGCGGATCGAGAAAGCAGCCGACGATCAGCAGGCCGATGTTGATCGAGAGCAGCAGCATCCAGGGCGCGATCTGCGCGGCCTGCAGCCAGGCCACCATGGCAGCGGGGACCTGGTTGACCGTGAGGAGCCAGGCAAAGACATTGGCGCAGGCGACGATGATGAGGATCTGCCCGGTGAAGAGGGCCGTGGTGCCGGCGGCCTCGACGATGTCGCGCCAGGCCAGCTCGCGAAAGACAAACCGGGTCACCAGCGCCGCGTACACGCAGGCCACCGCAGCCGCCTCGGTCGGCGCGAAGACGCCGCCATAGATGCCCCCGAGGATGATGAAGGGCGCACCCAGCGCCCAGATGCCGCGTGATGTGGCGCGCAGGAATCGCTGCAGGCTGAACGCCTCGCCTGCGCCGATGCCATGGCGACGTGCGAACCAGATCACGTAGACGGCGAGCATGCCGGCGATGAGGAGTCCGGGGAGGACGCCAGCCGCGTAGAGGCGCGGCACCGACTCCTCGGCGGCCGTGCCATAGACGATCATCGGAATGCTGGGCGGAATGATGATGTCGATGGCACCCACGGCCGTGATGAGACCGGCGGTGAACTTCTCGGGGTAACCGGCGCGCCGCATGGCGGGCAGCATGACCTTGCCGATGGTGGCCACGGTGGCGGCACTCGCGCCCGAGATGGCACCGAAGATGGCCGAGGTGCCGACAGTGGTGACCCCCAGGCTGCCACGCACCGAGCCTACGCCTGCCTGGACGAAGTCGACCAGGCGCTCGGCCACGCTTCCTCGCCCCATGAGTTCGCCCGCGTAGATGAAGAACGGGATCGCGAGCAGCGCGTAGGCATCGACGGCCCCGAAGAGGTTCTGGTGCAAGGCCGCCAGCGGCACGTTCATGAAGAAGACGAGCGCCACCGACACCGACGCGAGCAGCACGATGAAGATCGGAAATCCCGCAAGGAGCAGGATGATCGGTACGACCCCGAGCGCGAAACTCATGATGCGTTTGCTCCGGTCGTGCCAGGCAGATCGGCAGCACGCTCGGCCGGATCACCGGTGAGCAGCAGGACGAGGCGCCAGAGCGAGATGAGGGCAATGAGCGTGAAGCCGAGCGCCACCGCGCCATGCGGGATCCACATCGGAATGCCGGCATTGTCGCTGCGACGGTCGAGCATGAGCATCTGACCGACGTATTTCCAGGAGAAGACGAGCACGAAGCAGGACAGGCCAGCGACGATCAGCCGTTCGCACACGCCCAGCATCCGGCGCGCCTCGGGCGGCAGCATCTGGGCGAGCACGTCCATGCGCAGGTGCATCCGGCGCCAGGTGACGGTGACGGCACCCAGGAAGGCCATGCAGACCATGACATAGATCTGGACCTCGTCAGCCCCGGTGATGGATTGACCCAGGCAGTAACGGCCCAGCACGTTCGCGAAATTGAGAACGACCGCGCCGATGAAAGCCCATGCAAGCAAGCGCTCGATCCAGCGACTGACGGCGTGAAAGAGGGTATTGATCAAGAGGCGGTCTCCGGAGGGGGCGAGACCTCGGACGAGGTCGGTGAGGCGTGTGGGGCACGGCGCGGCGCCGCGACGTTGCTGGCGATTCGACGCAGCAGCTGACGCAGGAGCGCCGCCTCGGCCGGGGCGATGCCGGCCAGCGCGCTGCGCTCGAGCTCCCGCGCCCGCGGGCTCAGGTGCTCGACCAGGCGGCGTCCCTCGCGGGTGAGGCGCAGGCTGAGCGTTCGTCCGTCACGCCCGGCACGGCGCTGGACACGGCCCGCATCGGCCGCAGCCGTGATGAGGCGTGACGTGGTGTAGATCTCCTGGCCCGCCCGCCGCGAGATCTCGGTGACACTCTGGTCTTCACGGTCGGCAATGCAGGCGAGCACGCGCCACATGGGCAGCGTGATGTCGAAGCGCTTCAGATCGGCCTTGAAGGCGTTGCCGATGCCGGTGCCGGCGTCATAGAGATAGGGCAACGTCGATTCGATGTCAAACGTTGGCTCCTCCGCTCTCGCCGCCGCGAGGCTGGCGCTTTGTTCATGCGCTTTCATGGGGCGATTGTAGCCGCAAGGTCGGTGCGTGCGATGTCCCTTGCGCCAACATTTGCATTTGCAAGTATCGTGTGATTGAATCGTGGCCTGCCGCGCCGTCAGGATGCGTGGCCACCGATGAGGAGACACGCCGCCATGACGCTGGTGATCGAACGCCCCGCTGCCCCTGCAAGCACGATGCCCCAGAACCCGGCGGTTGCCATGAGCGAGTTGCTCGAGCGCGCACGCGCCCTCGTACCGGCACTGCGCGAGCGCAGCAGCGACACCGAACGCGCCCGACGGGTTCCCGTCGCCAACATCGCTGCCATGCGCGAGGCGGGTCTCTTCCGGCTCATGGGGCCGACGCGTTTTGGCGGACTCGAGCGCAGCTTCAACGATCTGGTCGATGTCGGCGTCGAGATCGGCCGTGGTTGCGGTTCGACCGCCTGGGCCTTCGGACTTGTGAGCATCCACCACTGGATTCTGGCAACCTTCCCGGCTGAAACGCAGGAAGAAATCTTCGGGGCCAACCCCGATGTGGTCATCTGCGGTTCATACGCACCGGTGGCGAAGGCCGTTGCCGTACCGGGCGGCTACACCGTGCAGGGCAGTTGGGGTTTCGCGAGCAACTGCGACAACGCACAGTGGTCGCTGCTGGGCGTGCAGTTTCCGCCCGATGAAGCCACCGGCATGCCGCGCGGGCCCGGCTTCGTCATCGTGCCCAGCAAGGACCACGAGATCGACGACAACTGGCAAACCGTCGGGCTGTGCGGCACCGGCAGCAAGACCATCGTCATTCGCGAACCGCTGTTCGTACCGGCCCACCGCGTCCTCACGTACGCCGAAGCGGCCTCCAACGAACCACCGGGCGCCCGCGTCAATGCAAACACGATCTATCGCGTGCCTTTCCTCGCTGCCATCCCGGCCTCGCTGGTTGCCCCGGCCATTGGCATGGTGCGGGGGGCGATTGACGACTTTCTCGCCATGGCGAGCGTGCGCGTGACGCGCGGTGCCGTGGCCGGTGGTGGACGCTCGATGGCCGAATTCCAGACCGTCCAGTTGCGGGTGGCCGAAGCCTCCGCCAAGGTCGATGCAGCGCGTCTGCTCATCGAGCGTGACCTGCGTGATGTGGAGCAGTGCGCGGCTCGCGGCGAAGCCATCACCATCGACCAGCGCATCCGCAATCGGCGCGATCAGGCTTTCGCAGTCAAGCTCTGCGCCGAAGCCATCGACGCGATGTACGCTGCAGTCGGCGGTGGCGGCATCTACCTGTCGAACCGGGTCCAGCAGACCTGGCGTGACGTGAATGCGGTCGCCAAGCACATCAGCCTCAACTGGGATGCGGTGGGCAGCATGTACGGGCAGCATGTGCTCGGTCTGCCACCGCAGGGCCAGTACTGATCGCCTGATCGCGCCACTGGCGGCGCCGGGCGGTGCCGGGCGGCACGGACTCACCCCCGTCGCACGGGCTTCGGGTGGACCACAGCCCGCTTCGCGGTGTCAGGTACGATGGGTGCACGCCATCAGGCGGCAGGCTGGCAAGATACTTGCTTCAACTCGCCAGTCCGAACGGGGTTGCCGTTCCGCCGAGCACGCAACCGATGATGGCCGCCTGACCTGGAGTCCGCCGCACCATGCCAGCCAGTTTCTACGATGAAATGCACGCCGCTGACGCGGGTGTGCGCGCTCACTACCGACATTTCGACCATTGGCTGAGCACCACTGCCCCCGACAGGGTGGCCCAGAAGCGGTCGGAAGCCGACCTGCTCTTTCGCCGGGCCGGCATCACGTTTGCAGTCTATGGCGAAGCGGCCGGTACCGAGCGACTGATTCCGTTCGACATCATCCCGCGCATCATTCCGCAGCACGAGTGGCGCATGCTGGAGCGCGGGTTGAAACAGCGGGTACACGCCCTCAACCTCTTTCTGCACGATGTGTATCACGAGCAGAAGATCGTCAGGGCCGGCATCGTGCCGGCCGAGAAGGTACTGGGCAACGCCCAGTTCCGTGAAAGCATGCGCGGCGTCGATGTGCCCGGCGGCATCTATGCACACATCGCCGGCGTGGATATCGTGCGAGCCGGCGAAGGCGAGTACTACGTGCTCGAGGACAATCTGCGGGTTCCCTCGGGCGTGTCCTACATGCTCGAGAACCGCAAGATGATGATGAGGCTGTTTCCCGAGCTCTTTGCGCGCGAGATGGTGGCGCCGGTCGATCACTACCCGGACATGCTGCTCGAGAACCTGCGGGCGGTCGGGCCAGCAGGTCTGCCCAACCCGACCGTGGTTCTGCTGACCCCGGGGGTCTACAACTCGGCCTACTTCGAGCACTCGTTTCTGGCCCAGCAGATGGGCATCGAACTCGTGCAGGGGCGCGACCTCTTCGTGAAGAACCGGGTGGTGTTCATGCACACCACCCGGGGGCCGCAGCGGGTCGACGTGATCTACCGCCGGATCGATGATGACTTTCTCGATCCGCAGGCCTTTCGCGCCGACTCGATGCTCGGGGTGCCAGGACTCTTCGAGGCCTATCTGGCCGGCAACGTGACCCTCGCCAACGCCATCGGCACCGGCGTGGCTGATGACAAGTCGATGTATATCCATGTGCCCGACATGATCCGGTTCTACCTGGCCGAGGAGCCGGTGCTCTCGAACGTACCGACCTGGCAGCCCAGCCGGCCCGAGGACCTGTCCTACGTGCTGGCCCACCTGGCCGATGTGGTCGTCAAGGAGGTGCACGGCGCGGGTGGCTACGGCATGCTGGTCGGCCCGGCCGCCACGCAGGCCGAACTGGAAGACTTCCGTGCCCGGCTGATCGCCGATCCGGGCCGCTACATCGCGCAGCCTACCCTCGCACTGTCGACCTGCCCCACCTTTGCGGGGACCGACATCGCACCGCGGCACATCGATCTGCGGCCGTTCGTGCTGTCGGGTCGCGACATCAATCTCGTTCCGGGCGGACTGTCGCGCGTGGCACTGCGCGAAGGTTCGCTGGTGGTGAATTCCTCGCAGGGTGGGGGCACCAAGGACACCTGGGTACTGGAGGCCTGAACCGTGCTCAGCCGCACCGCCAACGAACTGTACTGGATGGCCCGCCACATCGAGCGCGCCGAGAACACCGCCCGCATGCTTGACATCACGAGCCAGCTCGCCTTGCTGCCCTACCGGCAGATGGAACCCGGCCAGTCATGGGCGGCGCCCTGGGCGATACCGCTCATCACCACCGGGCTTGCCACCGACTTCTATGCCCGCCACCCGGTGCTCTCCCCGGAAAATGTGCTCGACTTCCTGGTGTGCGATGCAAGCAATCCGTCATCGATCGCCGCCTGCATCAACGCAGCCCGCGAATCGGGACGTGCGGTGCGTGGTTCGATCAGCCAGGAGATGTACGAAGACCTGAATCTCACCTGGCTCGAGTTGCAGCACTACACGCTCGAGCGGGTGCTCAGCCAGGGGCCGAGCGACTTCTTCGACTGGGTGAAGCGACGCTCCCACCTCTTTCGCGGTGCCACGTTCGGCACCATGCTGCGCGACGAGGGCTACAGTTTCATCCGCATGGGCACGTTTCTCGAGCGGGCCGACAACACGGCGCGCATCGTCGACGTGAAGTACTACACCCTCCTGCCCAGCCTCGATGACGTCGGCGGGGCGGTCGACTACTACCAGTGGAGCGCGCTGCTTCGCAGCGTCTCGGCCTTCGAGGCCTACCGCAAGATCTATCGCGACACGATCACGCCGGTGCGCGTGGCCGAGCTCCTCATCCTGCGTGAAGACATGCCACGCTCCCTGCACGCCTGCATGGGGGAGATGTACGAAATCCTCAAGGGTCTGTCCGACGCAGGCACACGCGAGCCGGAGCGACTGGCGGGCGAGATCCATGCCCAGCTGCACTACGGCCGCACCGAGCAGATCTTTGCCACCGGGCTGCACGAGTACCTGATGGCCTTCCTCGACAAGACCAGCCAGCTGGCCCAGGAAATCACCGACCACTTCCTGGTGCCGGTGCAGCGCTGACCGGCGCGCCCGCGCGCCACCGAACGGAGCTCGATCGTGTCGATCCAGGTTGCACTCAATCACGTGACGCAGTACCACTACGACCGCCCGGTGCTGCTCGGACCGCAGGTGGTGCGTCTGCGCCCGGCACCCCATGCACGCACCCGCATCCTGTCGTACTCGATGCGGGTCGAGCCGGGCAAGCACTTCATCAACTGGCAGCAGGACCCGCAATCGAACTACCAGGCCCGGCTGGTCTTCCCCGACCGCACCCGCGTGCTCCGGGTCGAGATCGACCTCGTGGTCGAGATGGCCGTGTTCAATCCGTTTGACTTCTTTCTGGAGCCGCGCGCCGAACACTACCCGTTCGAATACGACAGCGATCAGGCCAGCGAGCTGGCGCCGTTTCGCAGCTGCCTGCCCCTGACACCGCGACTCGCAGCCCTTGTGGCTAGCGTGTCGCGCGAGCGCAGACCGATGATCGACATGCTGGTCGAGATCAACCAGCGGCTGCAGGGCGAAGTGACCTACCTGATCCGGATGGAACCGGGCGTGCAGAGCCCGGAAGAAACCCTCACGCTTGGCTCCGGGTCGTGCCGCGACTCGGCCTGGCTCTTCGTCCAGGTGGCCCGCCAGCTGGGGTTTGCCGCACGCTTTGCCTCGGGTTACCTGATTCAGCTGGCGCCCGACCAGAAGTCGCTTGATGGGCCCTCGGGACCGACCCGCGACTTCACCGATCTGCATGCCTGGGCCGAGATCTACCTGCCGGGTGCCGGCTGGATCGGCTTTGACCCCACCTCGGGCCTGCTCGCAGGCGAAGGGCATGTGCCCCTTGCGTGCACGCCCGAACCCGCCTCGGCGGCCCCGATCAGCGGCGCCGTCGAAGTGTGCGAGGTCGAGTTCTCGCACGCCATGCAGGTCACCCGCATTGCCGAGACGCCGCGCGTCACCCGCCCGTATACCGAGGCGCAGTGGGCGGCCATCCATGCTCTGGGCTGCGCAGTCGACGATGATCTGGCGAGCCTCGATGTACGGCTCACCCAGGGCGGTGAGCCAACCTTCGTCTCGGTCGACGATCGCAACGGTGCCGAATGGAATACCGAGGCCATGGGGCCCGACAAGCTCGCACGTGCAGAAGCACTCACCGCACGCCTGCGCGCACGTTACGCTCCCCAGGGCCTCATGCACTACGGGCAAGGCAAGTGGTATCCCGGCGAGCAACTCCCGCGCTGGTCGCTCAACCTGTTCTGGCGCCGCGATGGTGAACCGATCTGGCGCGACCCGACGCTCGTGGCTGACGAGTCAACCGACTGCCCGGTCGACGAATCGACCGGTGCCGCCTTTCTCGCAGCGCTCGCCGCTCGCCTTGGGGTCAATCAGAGCTGCGTGTTCGAAGCCTTCGAGGACGCCTGGTACTACCTGTGGCGCGAGCGGCGCCTGCCCGCCAACGTCGACCCGTTCGACTCGCGCCTCGCCGACCCGCAGGAACGCGAGCGTCTGCGACGCATCTTCATGCGCGGCCTCGATCGGGTGGCAGGGCATGTCTTGCCGATCGGACGCGCCACCAGCGGACCACCGCGCTGGGTGAGCGGGCCCTGGTTCCTGCGCGAGCAGCGCTGCTACCTCGTGCCTGGTGACTCACCGATCGGCTACCGGCTGCCGATCGACTCGCAGCCCTGGGTCGAACAGAGCGACTACCCTTTCACGCATCCGATCGACCCGAGCGTCGAGCAGGCACCGCTGCCCCGCACCGGCGAGTGGCCTCTGAGCACGCGGCCGCCCATGACCGCCCTCGCGAGCCCTGGCGGGGCCAGCCAGCCGTCGGTCGCGCGCGCGCCGACCCGCACCGGGCGCGACCTCATGAACGGTCGCCCGGTCGATGCGCGGCCCGCGCTCTTCGAGTCGGCCGCCTGGATCACCCGCACCGCGCTGTGTGCCGAGGTACGCGGCGGCATCCTGCACCTGTTCATGCCGCCCCTGGCGGCGCTCGAGGACTATCTCGACCTGGTGGCTGCCATCGAGGCAGTCGCGGCCTCGATGCGCCTGCCGGTGCGGCTCGAGGGCTACGAACCTCCCCGCGACCCGCGTCTCGCCCTGCTGCGAGTGACCCCCGACCCGGGCGTCATCGAAGTCAATGTGCAACCTGCTTCGAGCTGGACCGATCTGGTCGACCAGACCACCTTCCTTTACGCAGCGGCACGCGAATCGCGCCTCACCACCGAAAAGTTCATGCTTGACGGTCGCCATACGGGAACC
The DNA here is from genome assembly GCA_947455195.1 of Pseudomonadota bacterium. Lineage (GTDB taxonomy): Bacteria > Pseudomonadota > Gammaproteobacteria > Burkholderiales > SG8-39 > CAIXPL01. Next base: position 188,374 of record CANGMI010000006.1, read on the forward strand.
GGAGGCGGCAATCACCTGGTCTTTGGCGGGGCAACCCCGAACGATTCGCCCTTCCTGCGCCGACCCGACCTGCTCGCCAGCCTGATCGCGTGCTGGCACAACCACCCCTCACTGTCGTATCTCTTTTCGGGTCTGTTCATCGGCCCGACCAGCCAGGCACCGCGCATCGACGAGGCACGGCACGAGTCGGTGTACGAGATGGAAATTGCCCTGTCGCAGATCACGCGCAAGGCGGGCGAACCGGTGTTGCCGTGGTTCATCGACCGGACGCTGCGCAATCTGCTGGTGGATGTCACCGGCAACACCCATCGGGCCGAGTTCTGCATCGACAAGCTCTACTCACCAGACAGCTCGACCGGCCGCCTCGGATTGCTCGAGATGCGTGGGTTCGAGATGCCCCCGCACGAGCGCATGAGTCTTGCGCAACAACTCCTCGTGCGCGCACTGATTGCCCGCTTCTGGCAGCGGCCCTGGCGCCCGGCACGGCTGCAGCGCTGGGGCACCGAACTGCACGACCGCTTCATGCTGCCCTGGTTCATCTGGCAGGACTTCACCGACGTGCTGCACGATCTGAAGGAATCAGGCTACGACCTGGACCCAGCCTGGTTCGCACCCCACTTCGAGTTTCGCTTCCCGGTGCTGGGCGACTACGCCCTCGAAGGTATCCATCTGGAATTGCGCATGGCGCTCGAACCCTGGCACGTGATGGGAGAGGAAGGCGCGGCCGCGGGCGCGGTGCGCTATGTCGACGCCTCGCTCGAGCGCGTGCAACTGAAAGCCACGGGCTGGATCGAGGGGCGCCATCAGCTCACCTGCAACGGACGTGTGGTGCCGCTCGCTGCCACCGGCCGCACCGGCGAATTCGTGGCGGGCGTTCGCTACCGGGCCTGGAACGCGCCGTCAAGCCTGCATCCGGGCATCGGCAGCCACGCACCGCTCACGTTTGACCTCATCGACACATGGACAGGGCGCTCGCTCGGCGGCTGCCAGTATCATGTGGCCCATCCGGGCGGTCGCAACTACGTGACCTTTCCGGTGAATGCCTACGAAGCCGAGGCTCGACGACTGGCCCGATTTGCCCGGTTCGGGCATACCCCGGGCCCGGTCTCTGCCACGCCAGAATCTCGCAATCCGGCTTATCCCTTCACGCTCGACCTGCGACGCGCACCGACACCCTACGACGCATGACATGAACCACGCAGCGGGGGAAGAGATGTTCGCCACCTATCCGGTGGCGAAGGGATGTTTTGACGAGCTCCTCACCGGCACCGCTCGTCCGCGCGCCCATTGGTCGGCGCTGCACCGTGAACTGACCGCAACCAGTCCGGCGCACATCCGCGACCGGCTCGGTGCGGCCGAACGCCAGATTCGCGAGATCGGCATCACCTACAACGTCTACGCCGACCCCAAGGGCCACGATCGTCCCTGGGAGCTCGACGTGCTGCCGATGGTGATCTCGGCCGAGGAATGGGCCGCGATCGAGCAGGGCATCGCGCAGCGGGCGCGATTGCTGAACGCCGTGCTCGCCGACATCTACGGGGCGCAGACACTGTTGCGCGATGGCAGCGTCCCGGCCGGACTCATTCTCGGGCATAGCGGCTTTCTGCGCGCCGCCCATGGCGTTGCCGTACCGGGCGGCGTTCACCTGCACGCCTACGCGGCCGACCTGGCGCGCTCGCCTGACGGTCGGTGGTGGGTGCTGGCCGACCGCACCCAGGCGCCCTCGGGCGCCGGCTACGCGCTCGAGAACCGGCTGATCGTGCAACGGATCTTTCCCGATCTGTTCCGCTCGATGCGAGTGCCTCACCTGGCACGCTTCTTTGCAGCACAGCGCGAGGCACTGATGAACTTCGCGCCCCGCGGTGAGGGCCAGCGCGGTGACGGCCCCACGCTCACCGTGCTCCTGACACCCGGCCCGTACAACGAAACGTATTTCGAACATGCCTTCCTCGCACGCTACCTGGGGTTTCCGCTGGTCGAGGGAGGCGATCTGGTCGTGCGCGATGGTTGCGTCTGGCTCAAGACCATCGCCGGCCTGAAGCGCGTACACGCCATCCTGCGCCGTCAGGACGACAGCTACTGCGACCCGCTCGAATTGCGGGCCGACTCGGCCCTCGGCGTGGCAGGACTGCTCGATTGCGCGCGCCGGGGCACGGTACTGATTGCCAATGCGCTCGGATCGGGCGTTCTCGAATCAGGCGCGCTGCTCGGCTTCCTGCCGGCCCTGTCGCAACGATTGTTCGGCGAGGCACTGCAGATGCCTTCGGTAGCCACCTGGTGGTGTGGCCAGCAGGCGGCGCTCGAGGACGCCATCCGGAACATGGACCATCTGGTCTTCAAGCCCGCCGACCCCGCCGACGCATTTGAACCCATCTTCGGGCAGGACCTCGACCGGGGCGGTCGCGAAGCGCTGCGTCAGCGCCTGTGTGCCCGGCCCGAGCGCTTCGTCGCCCAGGAACTCGTGCGGGTCTCGCAAGCGCCGGTCTTCACGCATGCCGGCGCCATCGGAGCACGCGGCATCGGCCTGCGCGTGTTTGCCGTGGCAACGCCGGCCGGGTACGCGGTGATGCCCGGTGGCCTGACCCGAGTCGCCGGCCGGGCCGACGCGCGGGTGGTGTCGATGCAGCGTGGTGGTGGCTCGAAAGACACCTGGATCCAGTCAAGCGCCGCCATCGATGCCTCATTCACCCTGCTGCACCACACGGTGAGTGCCGGTGACCTCATCCGCTCGGGCGCAGGCATCACCTCGCGGGTGGCCGAAAACCTGTACTGGTTCGGGCGCTACTCGGAGCGATGCGACGACACCGCGCGACTGCTTCGTATCGTGCTCAACCCCGCCCTGCACGACTCGGAAGACGATGGCAACGCACTTGCCCCGTTGCACGCCCTGTCGCGTCGATTCGGCTTGCTGGGCGAAGAGATCACCAGTCCGCTGGCGGTTGACCGCGCACTGCTGGCAGCCGCGACCACCACCGAGAACCCGCTGGGCCTCGCCGGCAACCTGAGGCAACTGGAACGCGTGGCCTTCAACCTGCGCGACCGCATGTCGGCTGACAACTGGCGAACCATCAACGGGCTCACCCGAGACCCCCTCTTCGGCCGCCCGCTGCCCTTGTCGGATACGCTCAACGGCCTCAATCGCATCGTGACTTCCCTGATGACCCTGGCCGGGTATGCCCTTGACGGCATGACGCGCGACCACGGCTGGCGCCTGCTGTCTCTCGGACGGCGGCTGGAGCGACTGCTCTTTCAATGCCTCGCGCTCGAATCGGCGCTGGGCGAAGGCAGCGGCTCGGGCCTCGGATGGCTGCTCGAACTCGCCGACTCGGTGGTGACCTACCGCTCACGCTACCTGTCGCGCCCCGAGTGGCTGCCCGTCCTCGACCTCCTCGTCTGCGACAACGCCAACCCGCGTGCGATCGCGATGCAAGCCAAGGGCATCAAGGACTTTCTGCACCGACTCGAGGAGAGCTTCGGGCCCTGCGGACATGCCGACTTCGCACCCGCCGCTGCGGCACTCGAAGCGCTCGACCCGGCGACCGACCTGCACCCCGAATCGATACGACTGCGCAGTGCCATCCGCCAGATCGCGACTGCGGCCTACGCGGTCAACGACCGACTCGCCGAACGCTTCTTCACCCATGTGCAGAGCCATCATTGGGCGAGCGCCGGGGCTGCGGGCGGTGCCGGGGCTGCAGTGGCACCCGACCTGACGACAGCAGACGCTGCCTGATGGGTACGCCGCGACCGACCGAACTGCCGCGCAGCCCGGTGGCAACGGTGCGCTATCGGGTCTGCCACGAGACGATCTACGACTATGCGCATCCGGTCACCAGTGCACGGCAACTGGCGCACCTGCAGCCGCGCACCACCGACTGGCAGAGCGTCTTTGCAAGCACCGTCCGGATCGATCCCGCCCCCGGTGAACAATCGGAGGGACTCGACTACTTCGGAAACCGGGTGCTGCGCTTTGCGATCGATGGTGCGCACGAACGGCTGGCGGTCACCGCCTCGAGCGAACTCGAGGTGCGCCCTCACACCCCGACGCCCGGGTGCAGTTCCCCCCCCTGGCACAGCGCGGCGCGCCCACCGCTCGACCTGATGGCGCCCGGGGCACTCGACATCATCCAGTTTCAGAACGGCTCGCCGATGGCACCAGCCCTGATCGAAGCCGGACGCTATGCTGCACGCAGTTTCGTCGGCGAGCGCCCCTGGCTCGAGGCCATGCTGGACCTCACCTGCCGCATCAAGTCCGAGTTCACCTACGACCCGAGCGCCACCACCGTCTCGACACCCGTGAGCGATGTGCTGAGCCGGCGCCGTGGCGTATGCCAGGATTTTGCGCATCTCATGTTGAGTGCACTGCGCGCGCTGCGGCTGCCGGCACGCTACGTGAGTGGCTACATCCGCAATGACCGCCCGGCCGGCACGTCAGAGGCACTCACCGGTGCCGATGCCTCGCATGCCTGGGTGTCAGCCTACTGCCCCGGACACGGGTGGGTCGACTTCGACCCCACCAACGGCAAGCTCGCAGATACCGAGTTCATCACCGCCGCATGGGGGCGCGACTTTTCCGACGTGACACCCTTGCGGGGCGTCGTGCTGGGCGAGGAAGGACAATCGCTCGAAGTACGGGTGACGGTTCGGGCGCTGTAGGCGCGCCGCGCGCCGCGCGTCTGCCCTCGCGGGTGCGGGCCGCCGAAAGGGGGCGCACTTCTTGAAACCAGCCATTCGCACGATAATGCGGGCGAATGGCATCCACCGCTGTTGCGCTCCGACCCCGGACGCTGACATCCCGACCTGAACCCCCATCACACCGGCAGAGACGATCATGGCTGAACCCACCGAATACACCCCCCCGAAAGTCTGGACCTGGGTCAAGACCAGTGTCGGCCGATTTGCCACGATCAACCGGCCGATCGCCGGGCCCACGCACGACGAGGTCCTGCCCGTGGGCAAGCATCCGCTCCAGCTCTATTCGCTGGGCACGCCCAACGGCGTGAAGGTCACGATTCTCCTCGAGGAACTGCTCGCCCTTGGCCACACCGGCGCCGAATACGACGCCTGGCTCATCAAGATCGGCGAAGGTGATCAGTTCGGCTCGGGCTTTGTCGACATCAACCCCAACTCCAAGATCCCGGCGCTACTCGATCGCAGTGGCGCGCAACCGATTCGCGTGTTCGAGTCGGCCTCGATCCTCCTCTATCTGGCCGAGAAGTTCGATGCCTTCCTGCCCAAGGACATCGCGCTGCGCACCGAAACCATGAACTGGCTGTTCTGGCAGATGGGCAGTGCGCCCTATCTGGGCGGCGGGTTCGGCCACTTCTACGCCTACGCACCGACCAAGATCGAATATGCGATCGACCGCTTCGCGATGGAAGTGAAACGCCAGCTCGATGTGCTCGATCGGCGTCTGGCCGACAACGCGTACCTCAACGGAGCCGACTACTCGATCGCCGACATGGCAGTGTTTCCCTGGTACGGCGGTCTGGTCAAGGGCTGGTCGTATGGTGCGGCCGAGTTCCTGAGCGTGCAGGACTACAAGCACGTCAACCGCTGGGCTGACGCCATCCTTGCGCGACCGGCCGTGCGTCGTGGGCGGATGGTGAACCGCATCAGTGGCACCCCCGCTGAACAACTGCGCGAACGCCATGACGCGAGCGACTTCGACACCCGCACCGAGGACAAGATCGGCCAGGCATCGAGCTGATCGGGCAAGGCCTGGCTGCGCCAGCGCTCAGGCTTCAGGCCAGGCGCTGCCTGACTCGCGCGATCAGGGCCGTCGTCGACGCATCATGCGTGCGGGCAGACGTGGGTAGAGGGCTGCCGGCCTCGGCCGTAAGCTCGGGCAATATCCGGGCCGCGAGCACCTTGCCGAGTTCGACGCCCCACTGATCGAAGGCGTTCACCTGCCAGAGCGCGGCCTGCACGAAAACCTTGTGCTCGTAGAGTGCCACCAGCGCACCCAGGGTCTGCGGGTCGACCCGGTCGAGCATGAGCATGTTGCTCGGCCGGTTGCCGCCAAAGACGCGGTGCGGAACGGCCTGCTCGAGTGCCTCGCCGGTCAGACCCGCGGCCGCCAGTTCGCGGCGCACCTCATCGGCGGTTCGGCCGCACATCAGGGCCTCGGCCTGGGCGAGGCAATTGGCCAGCAGAATCGGCTGGTGGCCCGGCAGAGTACCGGGCGCATCGATGGCAACGATGAAATCAACCGGTACCAGCTGGGTACCCTGATGGATCATCTGGAACCACGCGTGCTGGGCATCGATGCCGGTATTGCCCCACACCACCGGGCTGGTCGGACGCGGGGTCGGGGTGCCATCGAGGCAAACCGACTTGCCGTTCGATTCCATCTCGAGCTGCTGCAGATGGGCAGGCAGGAGCGCCAGGCACTCGTTGTAGGGTGCCACCGCACAGGTGGCGGCCCCGAGCAGATCGGCATTCCAGATCCCGACCAGCGCCAGCAGCACCGGCAGATTGGCCTCCATCGGCGCCGTGCGGAAGTGCAGGTCCATGGCGTGCGCACCGTCGAGCATCTGGGAGAAGGCCTCGGGACCTACGGCAATCGCCACGGGCAGACCGATGGCCGACCACACCGAGTAACGCCCGCCCACCCAGTCTTCGAAGCCCAGCATCTGCGCCGGGTCGATGCCGAACTCGGCCACGGCCTGCGCATTGGAGGACAAGGCCACGAAATGACGCGCTATCGCGGCCTCGGGTACTCCGTTTGCCAGCAACCACGCCCGCGCCGAACGGGCATTGGTCATGGTTTCCTGGGTGGTGAAGCTCTTTGATGCCACGATGAAGAGCGTGGTCTCGGGTGCCAGCGGCGCCAGCACGCGCGCAAGTTCGCTGCCATCGACGGTCGAGACGAAATGCACCCTCGGGCTCGCAGCCGCCAGATGTCGCAAGGCCTGGCACGCCATGCGCGGGCCCAGCGCCGACCCACCGATACCCAGACTCACCACATCGGCAACGGGTTGGCCGGTATGCCCTCGCCAGTCGCCCGAGCGCACCGCACGTGCGAGCTCGGTCATGCGTTCACGCATGGCAAGTACATCGGGCATCACGTCGACACCCTCGACGGGCAGCGTGCCACCAGGCTGACGCAGCGCGACATGCAAGGCGGCTCGCCCCTCGGTCACGTTGACCGGCTCCCCGCGGAACATGGCCTCGATCCGGTCTGGCAGCAGGCTTGCGCGCGCCAGATCGAGCAGGCACTCGAGCGTACGATCGGTGAGCCGATTCTTCGAGTAGTCGAAGAGGATGCCGCAGGCTTCGCGCGTCATGCGCGCTGCGCGACCGGGGTCACGTTCGAACGCCTGGCGCAAGGACAATGTGGCGATGGCATCACGATGCGCAGCCAGCGCATCCCAGGCGCGCTTCACAACCACCCCGCACGCCGCAGGCGCAGGAAAAGCGCGACACTTGCCACCAGCACCACGGCAAGCGCGATCGGATAGCCCCAGGTCCAGCCGAGCTCCGGCATGTTTCGAAAGTTCATTCCGTACAGACTGAAGACCATGGTCGGCACCGCCAGAATGGCCCCCCAACCGGCCAGTTGCTTGACGACTTCATTCTGGCCCACCGTCACCAGTGCCAGATTGACATGCATCGCATCGGTCACCATTTCGCGCATCGTGTCGAGCGACTGCACGAGCCGGCGCACATGATCGTCGATATCGCGAAAGTAGACCTGCGCCTCGCGAGGTACGAGGTCGGCATGCAGGCGCATCAACTCGCCGCAGATCTCGCTCACCGGCGCAATCGCAGCATGCAGGCGCAACGCCTCACCTTTCAGATCGTACAGCGCCTCGAGCCGACCACGATCGAAGCGTTCGGCAAAGAGCGACTCTTCCAGCTGCGAGAAACGCTGGCGCATCCCCTCGACGATCGGCCGGTAGTTGTCGACGACGAAGTCCATCAAGGCATACAGCACGAAGCCAGGCCCCCGGGCGAGGCGCGCCGGCTGGGTCTCGCACTGCTCCCGCACCCGGGCATAGGAATCCGACGGACCATGGCGCACCGACACGACGAAACGCTGGCCGATGAACAGATTGGTCTCTCCGAGGTGCAGGCCAGCGCCATCGTGTTGCGCGGTGTGCAGCACGACAAAGAGCGTGTCGCCATAGGCTTCCACCTTGGGGCGCTGATGATCGCCCGTAGCGTCCTCGATGGCCAGTTCATGCAAGCCGAACTCGCGCTGTACCGATCGCATGAGGTCAGGGTCCGGATCGTGCAGCCCGACCCAGACAAAGGTACCTTCACGCTCCAGGGCATCGCCGATCTCGTCAATCGAGATGCGGCCGAGCGACACCCCGTTGCGGTAGACGTTGCAGTTGACCACCATACTGCGCGCATCCATCAGGCCGCCTCGCGGGGTTGTCTGTTCGCGGCGCGAGTATAGCCGCGCGTTCAGACCTCGGCGAGCGAAGGCCCGTGCATTTCCTCCTCGCCATCGCGGCGAAAGAGTTCGAGCAGTTTCTGCCGCATGACGAGCCCGGGTCGGTCAGTGTCCATGTGGAACTCGACCCGACGCGTGGTGTCGATGCAGGCATCGGACTCGGTCGATTCGAGAATGCGCTTGTCCTCGAGCGTTACCGCACGATCGAAGGCGATGACCTCGGCCGCCGCCACCTGCTGTTCAGTGTCATTGCGATAGCACCACTGGACGACCATGATGCTCGCGTCATCGATGGGCGTCGCGCAGGTGATGATGTCGTGCTTGAGGCCGCCCGGGTAGCTGATGGCGAGCCGCCGGATGAACGGCATGTACCAGGTACCACGCATGGTCCGCACCGTCTCGGCACCCTCGGAACCGGTTACGGTACGGGCATTCTCGTCATGGTTCTTCACCGGTGTCTCGACCAGGGTTTCAAGGCCCCATTCGAGCGGCGTGATCTTCATGAGTGGCGGCTTTTCCTGTTCGCGCAGACCGAAGGTCTCGCGGTGCACGAAGGCGATATGCGACATATCGAACGAGTTCTCCATGAGGCGAAGACCGGCGCACTCCCAACGCTCGTAGAACTGGTCGATCTGGCGTACGCCCTCCTGGCCGGCCTGCTCGAACTCGGGTATCGGGGTGTAGGGGTCTTCGAGCGCAACCCAGACATAGCCGTAGCGCGTCGCGCAGTGAAAGGCGCGGGTACGTGCGTTGGTCGGGATCGTCGATTCATCCTGCTGCGGGATGCGCACACAGCGCCCCGTCTGGTCGTAGGTCCAGCCGTGGTAGCCACAGACGATGTTGCCGTTCTCGCACCAGCCCAGCGACAACTGTGCCGTACGATGGCAGCAGCGGTCGCGCAAGGCCGCCGGCGCACCATCGGCGCCGAGGAAGAGCACGATCTTCTCCCCGAGGAGAGTGAAAGGCTTGGGGCCGCCGGTGAGTCGCTCGAGCGGAATCACCGGGTACCAGAAGTGGCGCAGCGATTTTTGTTGGGTGACCAGCATGGAACGATCTCCGAGAACAGCAATGCGAATGGAAAAGCCGCTCAGGCAGGCGGCTGTTGAAACCGGTGCAGGTCGCCGATGAGGCGCACCCAGCCATCGGCCAGCGAATCGAGGAGTTCGGCGCCCTTCTCGGGGGTTGCCGCACAGGGGTCACCGAGCACACCGCTCTCGGTAAGGTCGTGGGTGAGCCAGGCAAAGGGCCTTGCACCCTCCATCGACAGGAGACCCTCGGCGGGCAGATTGCGCGGCCACTCGGCCTTCGCACGATCCATGCGTACGGTCTGCGGAGCCAGCGCAAGCATGAGCGCCGTCTCGGCGGCGCCCGCATGAATGCCGTACTGCATCTCGCGCGCATCGAAAAGGCTGGCTGCGCAGTGAGGAACCGACCAGACGAAGAGCGGAAACACCGTGAGGTCGCGATGCCGCACCCGCGCATCACGCGCCGCGATCTCGACCACCTGCGGCTGGCCGCCATGCCCGTTGACCAGCGCCACCTTGCGAAAGCCGCTGCGGTGAAGCGAGTCGAGCACCTCGGCCAGAGTCGCAAGGAGGGTCTGGGCGCTCAGTGCCACGGTACCGGGAAAATCGATGTGCTCGTTGGACTTGCCGTAACAGAGAGGCGCCGCGCACTGGCAGGGGATGTCATCGGGCAGACGCGCCAGGGCATGCCCGATCACACCCATCAGAATCACCGTGTCGACCGCTGCCGGCAGATGTGGCCCATGCTGCTCGATCGCACCCACGGGGACGATGACAAGCGTGCCTGCACGATCGGGCATGGCCACAAGATCGGCGCTCGAGCGCCAGGGCAGGAAGCGGTCAGGCGGAATCCAGGTGTTGAGCATGGCGTCAGTGTCTCATCCGATCAGATTCGCGCGAGCACGCGCCGGTCTTCATCATCGAGTCGTTCGGGTTGGCCACCACGGACAAGGGCCGCGAAATCCTCATCGGGCACCATCGTGGTGAGACAGTAGAGACGGGTCGAGCCGGTATTGATGACCACGTGCTCGGCCCCGGCACGCACCAGAAAGCTGTCGCCGGCAGCCACCGCAAACTCGCGCCCGTCACACCTCGCGAGGCCTTGGCCATGCAGTACCAGAAAGAGTTCATCGGCTGCGCGATGCGTGTTGGGGGGTGTCGCGCCCCCGACATCGAAGATCTCGATCACGGTGATGAAACTCACGCCATCACTGACCGGGTCGCTCACGATGGCAAATCGATTGCTGTCCGTGGGTGCGATCCGGTACACCGGGTACTCGGCCAGCCGGCGCGCCACCGCAACATCGGGCCGGGCGGCATTCACGTGCTCAACGCCTCGATGAGCGGTGCGGAGTTCAGCGTGAAGCCGAAACACTGGCGCACGTTGTAGAGCGTTGCCTGCCAGCAGTAACCGGGCGATGTCGTGGCACAGCAGTCCTCGAGCATCAGCGTGTCATAGCCGAGGAAGTTGGCATCCATGAGCGTTGCCAGCACGCACTGGTCGGCATTCACGCCAGCAAACAGGGGAGTGGTGATGCCCAGATTGCGCAGGATGCTGTCCAGTGGTGTGTCCCAGAATCCGCTCATCCGGTACTTGGCCACATGGAAATCCTCTGGCGCGGCCTCGAGGCCATCGACGATCGCGGCCGACGCGCTGTCGAGTTCGAGCACGCGCGCGCCGTCACCCCGCGCTGGCAGCACATCACCGAGTCCGACGCTCCGACCATCGGGGTTGTAGACATGCAGCAGAGCGGGCGACAGGTTGGCCCGATCGGGGCGGTTGCCCCAGTTGACCCAGATGACCGGTATCCGGTGAGCCCGCAACACCGGAAGGAGTCGCGCGAGCGGACCGATCGGGCGCCGCGCGGGTGTCACATCGACCCCGATGTGGGCGAGCCAGCCGTCGGGGGAACAGAAGTCGTTCTGCATGTCGACCACGATGAGGGCGGTCTTCGCCGCATCGATGACGACCCGCTGGGGCAGGGCCTCGAGCGAGAGCGCACGCACCGGCCGTGCCGGCCTCGTCATGTCGACCGTGCCCGTGCTCACCTGCCAGTCATTGCCCGCGCGCAAGCCCAGTGCGCGCGGTTCGACGCCAACGGTCATCACTGGAGTTCCATTCAGGGCATCACCTTGAGATCGCGCACGAACTGCAGCGTGTAGGCCTGACGACAGTCGACTTCAGGCTTGAGAAGCGACTGTGAAACCATGTAGTCGCAGGTCTTCTTCCAGCGTTCGTCAGTCATGATACCAATGCCCAGTCGAGCAGCATCGCCTCCGGTGAGGAGGCGGTACTCCTTCAGCTTGGCCACCGCGTAGGCCAACTGCTCCTCGGTCATGTTGGTGTTGTCCTTGCGGATCAGCGCGTTGCCGGGGGCCGGGTCGGTGATGTACGACTTCCAGCCCTCGACCGAAGCCCGTACGAATCGGGCGATGACATCGGTGCGCTCGCGCACGGCCTTCTGGGTCGTCACCATTGTGGTGCCGTAGGGTGGATAGCCCTGGTCGGCAAACAGGAAGTACTTCACCTTGACGTTGTTGCGATCGGCCTGGAACGGCTCCGACGACAGATAAGCCTGCTGGGCGAGCAGCCGATCGGCAAAGAAGGGCTGGAGGTTGAAGGTGTAGGGCCGCAACTGCTCATCACCAAAACCATAGCGGGCCTTGAGCCACGGCCACCAGGTGGACCGTGCGGTCGCAGCCGCCAGGATGGTACGCCCCTTCAGGGCGGCCAGACTCTCGACATCGTCATGGGTCATGATGCCTTGCAGATCCTGCTGGAAGGAGGTACCCACGGTGATCACCGGCATGCCCTGCTCGAGACCCTTCAGAACCTGGAAGTCGTAGCCCATGATCACATCGGCCACACCACCGAGCATCTGCTGCATGCCATTGACCTGCGGCCCGCCCATCCGGATGGTGACATCGAGCCCGGCACGGCGATACAGACCGGTGGCCAGTGCCTGGTAGAAGCCACCATGCTCGGCCTGGGCGTACCAGCTCGTCATGAAGGTGAGCGTGTCGGCAGCGACGACCTGGGTACTCGCGATCGCGAGCAAGGCAGCACCCACGACCGAGGCTCTCGCTCGATGCAGCCGCGAACGTGGCGCATCGGCGATGCGGGAGGGCCTGCAGGACACTGGGTTCAAGGCGATGGTGGACCGGTTGCTGGCTTTGGACACGAGAATCTCCCGAGTGAGGGTCAGAAACGTTGCGCGGTGGCGTTGGCGAGGCCCGATTGCTCGAGCGCCGCTGCGGCACGAAGGCAGAGGTCTTCTCGCCAGGGCCGCGCGATGAGTTGCACCGAAAGGGGTAGCGCCCCGCCACCGGCACCCGGTACCGGGACGGCCGCCACCGGCAGTCCGGCAAAGGAAATCGGCTGGGTCAGCAAACCGAGGTTGGCACGCGAGGGCATCTCGACGCCGTTGAGCGTCATGGTCTCCGTGCCGATCGGCCAGGCGGGCACCGGTGTTGCAGGGGCGATGAGCACGTCGACATCGTCAAGGGCCGCCAGCACCTGCTCGCAATACCAGCGCCGGATACGGTGCGCCCGCAGCACCCACGCGGCCGGGATCAGTACGCCCGCAAGCCAGCGCTCGCGCAGCACCGGGTCGAAATCATCGAGGCGGGTACGGATATCCTCGATGTGCTGGCTCGCCCCTTCGGCCGCGGTGATGACGAATGCCGCACCGCGTGCAATGTCGGTAGAAGGCAACGCCACCCGTCGATCGGCACCGAGTACCCCGGCCACCTGCTCGACCAGGGCTCGGGCAAGCGGCCCGGCGTTCTGTTCGAAATAGCCCCCCAGCACACCGATTCGCAGCCCCCGTGTGCCGGCAGCGAGGCCGGGCACCACGGGCTCGGCGGCACGCTGTGCACAGGCCGGATCGCGGGCATCCCCGCCCTGCATGGCGTCATAGGCAAGGGCAAGGTCGGCCACGCTGCGCGCAAAAGGCCCGACATGGTCGAGGCTGGCGACAAAGGGCACCGATCCGGCGCGCGACAGGCGACCAAAGGTCGGCTTGAGGCCGAATACGCCACACATCGACGAGGGCACCCGAATCGAACCGTTCGTGTCCGTACCGAGGGTCAGCGCGGCAAGACCCGCGGCAACCGCCGCCGCCGAGCCACCCGATGAGCCCCCCGCGATACGACTGCGATCGCGCGGATTGCGCGTGGCGCCATCGTGGGTGTTTTCGGTCGTGAATCCGTAGGCGTACTCATCCATGTTGAGTGCACCCAGCGGAATGGCACCTGCCGCCACGAGGCGCTCCACCACCGTTGCGTCACGCCGAGCCGGGGCATGTTCGCGATGAATGCGCGAACCTGCCACCGTCGTGACGCCTTCGAGATCGAAGAGGTTCTTGACGGCAAAAGGGACCCCCGCCAGCGGCGGCAAGGTTTCGCCCCGTGCACGCCGCGCATCGATGGCCGCAGCCGCTGCCAGGGCACGATCGGCCGTGACCGTCGTGAAGCAGTTGAGGAGCGGGTCGACAGACGCGATCCGATCGAGCGCCGCCCGAGTGACCTCGAGGGCGCTCATGGCACCCGTAGCCACGCCTTGCGCCACTTCGGTCGCTGTCAGGGCCCAGACATCACCGCGCCTGGCCGCCTCGACCGCCGGATTCGACGAGGCCATGTCAGCCTCCCTCAGGACGGAAGACCGCCGCCGACTCGAGGTCTTCGGGCAACTCGAAGCGCATCAGCCCGGCCGCAATCGCGGCAATGCGCTGGAACTGCACCTCGACGCCCGCTTCGAGGGCGACTGGTATCGCCACCCCGACCAGTGCGGCCAGCACCGGGGTCACCGGTGCCGCGGGGCTTGCTGTCGTCACAGCCGGCCGGGCGATCGACCCGGCAGGGTCAGCCGAAGCCGGGGTGTGAGGCGATTGCTCGGATGCCATCAGTGCTTCTCCCTCGTTGCAAGACTCGCCACGGGTGGCGCCGGAATGGCTGCTACCAGGGCCTGGGTGTACTCGTGGGTGGGGGTCTGAAAGACCTGATCGACCGGGCCTGCCTCGACGACCTGACCGGCGCGCATCACCACCACCCGACGGGTGATGAGGCGCACCACATTGAGGTCATGCGAAACAAAGAGCATCGCCAGACCCAGTTCACGTTGCAGTCGCGCCAGCAGCGCAAGCACCGTGGCCTGTACCGACACGTCGAGGGCGGCGGTAGGCTCATCGAGCACGAGCAGCCGTGGGCGCGACACCAGTGCCCGCGCGATGCCGACCCGAGCCTTCTGCCCACCGGAGAGCTGATGCGGATACCGGTCGAGCAGCGCCGCGGCCAGATCGACCTGTGCGGCCACCTCATGCACCCGATCGCGGCGTGCGGCGGCGCTCATGTCCCGCAGGTCGGGCAAGGCGCGCAGGGGTTCGGCGATGGCATCGGCGACACGCAGGCGCGGGTCAAGGCTGTCATTGGCATCCTGGAAGACCAGCTGGATGGCAGAGCGCAATCGGTGGGTGTTGAACCGCTTCGCAGGAACCGCGCCGATCGGCTCGCCCTCGAAACGGATGGTCCCCTCGGTCGGATCGAGGAGGCGCACGATCATGCGCGAGAGCGTCGACTTGCCACTGCCCGACTCGCCCACCACACCCACCGACTCACCGGCGCCCACCGTGAGGCTCACGGCATCCACGGCGCGCAGCACGCGTCCGCCCCGCAGCGCGAAGCGGCGACTGACCTGATCGACTTCGAGCAGGTTCAGCATGGGTTGTGGCAGGCCACGTGGTGGCCCTCGCCCATGTCACGCGTGACGAGCGCCCCTGCACAGGCGGGCAGCACCCGGTCACAGCGTTCACTGAACCGGCATGGGGACAGGTCGGTGCGCGTGAGATCGGGCAGTTGCCCGGGCACCGACACCAGCGACTCGATCGAGCGCGCTCCATACGGCGTCGATGCGAGCAGCCGCGCCGTATACGGGTGGCGCGGTCGAGCAAAGAGCTCGGCCGCGGGCGCCGTCTCGACCAGATGACCGGCATGCATGACGGCAATGCGGTCACAATGCGCACCCGCAAGCCCCAGGTCGTGCGTGACCAGAATCGTCGCCATACCGCTTTCACGCGCAATGCGGGCGATGAGCGCCATGATGGCCGCCTGAGTGGTCACGTCGAGCCCGGTGGTGGGTTCATCGGCAATGAGCAGTGCCGGCTCGCAGGCCAGCGCCATGGCAATCATCACGCGCTGGCACTGCCCGCCCGAGAGTTCGAACGGATAAGCGTGATAGCGGGCTTCGGGATCTGCGATCTGTACCCGGCGCAAGGCATCAATCGCGCGGGCCTGCAACGCATGCCGCGGGGTAGCCGTATGCCGCAGCAGCACGTCCTCGATCTGGTGGCCCACACGCCTGATCGGATTGAGCGCGGCACGCGGATTCTGGAACACCATCGCCAATTCACGACCGCGCACGCTCGAGCGCTCGGCTTCGCTCGAGCCGAGCAGGTCAAAGCCGCCAAAGGAGGCACTGCCCGCCGTCACTCGGGCATTGGCCTCCAGGATGCCGAGCAGCGCGAGAAAGAGAACCGACTTGCCGGAACCCGACTCGCCGACGATGCCCAGGGTCTCGCCCCGATCGACATGAAGGCTCACGCCGTCGAGAACGCGCGCGACGCCCGTGCGGGTCTGGAACTGCAGGTGCAGATCACGTACGTCAAGGAGCGGCACCCGCGCGGGTTTCGCCGGGTCGGGTGTCTGATGGGCCGAGACCGCCCCAGCCGGTCGCGCCTGCCCGGCTATCGATGGCGATTGCGCAGCGTTCATGTGCGTCGCCTCGGGTCAATGAGATCGCGCAGGCCATCCCCGAGCAGGTTGAACGAGAACACGGCCAGCATCAGCGCGAGGCCCGGAAAGAACGCCACCCACCACTCGCCCGAGACGATCAACTGTGCGCCATCGGCCACCATGATGCCCCACTCTGCAGCGGGCGGTCGCACCCCCAGCCCGATGAAAGAGAGGCCGGCGGCATTGAGGATGGCCCAACCCATGTTGAGCGAAATCTGCACCATCATCGGCGGCAGGATGTTGGGAAACAGATGCGTGACGAGGATGCGCGCATCGCTCGCGCCCGAGAGGCGTGCCGCCTCGACATAGCCGGCCTCGCGCCGCACGTTGACCTCGGCCCGCGCCACGCGAATGTAGAAGGGCAGGTTGATGAGCGCAGTGGCGATCACGATGTTGGCCACCGTGTTGCCCATGGCGGCCACGACACCCATCGCCAGCACGAAGAGCGGAAACGCCATGATGGTGTCGGCCAGTCGGCTGATGATCCGGTCGTGCCAGCCACCGTGAAAGCCGGCGAGGCATCCGAGCGTGGCACCGATGACGAATGAAACCGCCACGGCAGCCACCGCGATGCCGAAATCCAGACGCGTGGCCACGATGACACGCGACAGGATGTCGCGCCCGAGCGCATCGGTACCGAACCAGTGAGCCGCGTCGGGCGGCGAGAGCGAGGCCCCGGCGCTGGTCGACAAGGGGTCATAGGGCACCAGCCAGGGTCCGAACAGAGCCAGCAGCACGAAGAGCGCAAAGAGGCTGGCCGCCACCACGGTAAGCAGGTTTTCGCGTCGCACGACTCAGGCCTCGAAGCGCGCACGCGGATCGACCACACCATAGGCAAGATCGATCACGAGGTTGAGGAGCACGTAGAGCGCGGCAAGCACCAGCACGAAGCCCTGCACCGGGGCATAGTCGGAAGCCACCAGCGCCTCGAGGGCGTAGGAACCCACACCGGGCCAGGCAAAGACCTTCTCGACGAGGATGCTCGAGCCGAGCAGAAACGAGAACACCATGCCAAGCGTGGTCACCACCGGCAGCAGGGCGTTGCGCAGGGCATAGACGTAGAGCACCCGAGCGCGCGACAGGCCGACTGCGCGGGCGGTTCGCACGAAATCTGACGACAGCACGCCCAGCATTGACGCCCGCGTCATGCGCGAGATCGGCGCGATGACAAAGAGCGCAAGGGTGATTGCCGGCAGCGCAATCTGCCCGGCCACGGCAGCCAGCAGTTCCGCGTCGGCGTCGAGCAGGGCATCGATGAGATAGAAGCCGGTGACCGCTTGCGGGGGCGAGAAGGCCGGGTCGAGCCGACCTGTCGGCGGGGGTGCCCAGCCCAGCAGGAAATAGAAGACATAGGCGAGGAGCAGGCCGGTAAAGAAGGTCGGAAGCGAAACCCCTGCGGTGGCGATCACCCGGCACAGGTGATCGACCATGGAGCCCGGACGAGTGGCTGCCAGTACCCCGAGGGGCACCGCGATGAGGGTTGCCAGCACGAGCGCGACCAGCGTGAGTTCAAGCGACGCCGGCAAGCGCTCGACGAGTTCGGTGGCTACCGGCCGGCCGGTGGATATCGAATTGCCCAGGTCACCCTGAGCCAGATCCCTCAGGTACAGACCGAACTGCGTGGCGAGGCCGCGATCGAGTCCGAGCGCATGACGCACCTCCTCGATCGCCTCGCGCGACGCGGCCGGGCCGGCGAAATAGGCCGCCGGATCGCCCGGCAGGGCCCGGGTGAGGAGGAAGGTGACGATGACGACACCAAGCAGATTGGGCAAGGCTGCAGCGAGACGCCGCAGCACGAAAGCCACGCCTGCCCGGGCCGCCAGAAGGCGCTGGGCGTTCATGATCGAGGCCGCGCCGCTCAGCCCTTAGAGAGCTGGCGGAAATCGGGCTGCAGATGGAACCAGTAACGGTAGCCCTGAATCTGCTTTTGCATCGCCACATCGAGCGCCGGTTGCGCGAGGGGTACCCGCGGCATGTCGGTCCACGCCATGTCGATGAAGCCACGCACCTCGTCGTCATAGCGCTTCTTGTCTGGTTCGAAGCGCGATGCGTCGATGAGCTTGTCCATGGCCGGGTTCTGATAGCTCATGGTGTTGAACACCGCATCCTGACCGTGATAGGCCCAGAAGAAGAAGTAATCGGGGAAGTTGAGCCAGCCTCCGAACCGGTTGAGAATGAGGGGCATGTCCTTCTTGAGGAGCGCACCACGCCAGTTGGCACCGGGCACCTTGTTGATCTGGACCTTGATGCCGATGAGCGCCAGCGACTCCTGAATGAGGATGCAGGCCGGCTCCGACACGGTGGCATTGCCCAGGTCGTAGGACAGCGTGGTCTCGAAGCCGTTCTCGAAACCAGCCTCCTTCATCAGGGCACGCGCCCTGGGGACATCATAGGTGTAGGGATGCGGCTGCGGCCAGCTCGCATTCGGCGCTTTGGCCGGCCCGCCCCACATGCGCTCGCCGCGACCGTACATGGCGTTGTCGAACACGCGCTCATAGGGTACGGCATGGGCTACCGCCTGACGCACCTTGGGATTGTCGAAAGGCGCCGTCTTGACGTTCATGCCCAGATACCAGAGGGCATTCTCGATCGGTACGCTCGCGACCTTGACGTTGCCCTTTTCCTGGGCGATCTCGAGGAAATCCTTGGGCGGCAATTCCCAGGTCATGTCGATGTCGCCCTTTTGCAACAGGGCACGACGATTGCCGGCCGAGGGGACGTCGCGCTGCACGACGCGGCGAATCTTCGGCATCGGGCCGCACTTCCACTCGTCGTTGCGCACGTAGACGATCTCCTGCCCCGGACGCCAGCTCTCGAGCCGGTAGGCACCGCCCCCGGCGACATTGTTCTTGGTCCATTCCAGGCCCCAGGGATCGCGCTCGGTGCAGTGCTTCTTCACCAGCTCGGCGTTGAAGATCGAGGGCACCGGCGTCGCCAGATCGGGCAACAGCAACTTGTCCTTGCGCAGGTAATCGATGCGGAAGGTGTAATCGTCGACCACCACGAACTGCTCGGGCTTCTCGATCGAGCCTGCCTTCAGCTGAAAGGTCGGAAAGCCGCCCACGGTAACCGCCCGATCGAGCGACCACTTGACATCGCGCGCCGTGACTGGCGCGCCATCGTGAAACCGCGCATTGCGCCGTAGCTTGAAGGTGCAGCTCATGCCATCGGAGGCCACTTGCCAGGATTCGGCGAGTTCGGGTTCGAGCTTGTTCAGGTCGTAGCTCATCACCCCGTTGGCGAGGCGCCGGGCCCCGAACGTGATGAGACGGTCGTAGCAGACCCACGACACGCCATAGGCGGGCCGGTTGGCTCCAACCGTATGGATGTCCAGCGAGTTGGGGCCCAGCTCGTTGGCAATCACCAGAAGGTCGCGGCGACGATCGCTCTGGGCGAGAGCCTCCAGCGGGAAGGTCGCCGGCAGGGCGGAGAGGCCGGCGAGAACCGAGGATGACTGCAGAAAGTCGCGACGTTTCACGAGAATGATCTCCAGAAAGAGGCAGGCCCTGCCGTACGCACGGAGCCCCACGGCGTCGACTTCAGCAACACGTGTGCCACACCCGGCACCATCGCCCGCAACACGCTGGTCGGGGACACCATCGGTGTACTCGCACGCCCTGACGCAGCGAAGATGACAGGCGACATCTGCCCACTCGTGCAGGGACATCGGCCCCTCTCCGAAGCCGCACGGGATGCGCCAGACATCGCATCGGGCAGTGGCAAGAAAAGACAATCTGATCCATGATTGCCATTCGGATCGTCGATGTTTGACGGAACCGTAGCTTCGCGCACCAGATTGGTGCGACAAATGACCCAATACCTGTTCCCGGTGCGATCCTCGCGCCCCCTGCTTCAACCAAGCACATGCCGCAACGCCCGCTGGAATTCGAGAATCGTGTTCAGGAACCCTTCCTGAACGAACTGCGCAAGTCACGGCGCACCGTTCATGTGTACCTGCGCAGCGGCGCACGACTGGAAGGCGTGCTCGCCTCATTCGACGCCCACATGATCCAGATCCGTGGCAGCGAACAACAGACGGTCTACAAGCACGAGATCGTCTCGATCCTGCGCGCCCCCTTCGGCAAGCCCAAGGGGGCCGGCCCCCGCATGAGCGCGCATCGCCCGTCCGGGGCACGCAGCCCCGAACGACGCGACGATGCCTGGCAGAGCGCCATCGACTACCGAGGTGCCGCCGATGACCTCGCCGCGCGACCCCGGCGGGAGCCGGTGATTTCGCGCAAGCCGACCATCATCACGCGTGTCAGCGAGGCCGCGCCGCCTGCGGCACCCGCCGATCCGAATCGACCGCGACTGAGCTTGAGCCTCAAGCGACGCAAGGAAACGGACGGCCAGGCCTAGGCCGTTTCGACCTGCCTGGACGCGAGCCAGAGTACCCCCGAAAGCGGTTCGGCCCTGTAGCGGCGCGTCCTGGGGTGACCTATCATCCCCGCTCACTCAGACACCAGGGAGACACACGCATGTCATCGGCCAGCAACGGACCCTCGTCCTCCAGCGGCAGCGGCGCGGGAACGTTTCCGCCAATCCGTCGCGTCGTCACCGGGCATGACACCGCCGGTGTCGCAAAGGCACTCATCGACGGGCCGGCCACCAACGCCAAGTACCCGGCCTCGGGTACCGTCTCGACGCTGATGTGGTGTACCGATCAGATGCCCACCGACATCTCGATCGGCATCACCCCCGAAGACATGGGCGCGCGCATCATCGGTACCGCGCCGCCGGCCCATGGGTCGCGCTTCTGCATCATCGACTTCCCACCGGGCGCGCCCGCCATCATGCACCGCACCGAGACGCTCGATTACGTGATCGTGCTCGCCGGCGAGATCGACATGGACATGGACGACTCCACCGTGCATCTCAAGGCGGGCGAAGTGCTGATCCAGCGTGGCACCAATCACGCCTGGGCGAACCGGGGCAGCGTACCGGCGCGCGTGGCCTTCGTCCTGCTCGATGCACAACCCCTCGGCATCGGCCACCCGGTACAGGGTACGCACAATGCCAGCACCGAAGGACACCGCTGACATGGGCCGCGTACCCGATCTGACCCCAGGCGAGATGGACGCCGAGCAGGCGCGCATTCATGAGGAGATCGCCCGGCCGCGTGGCGGCGTCGTGGCCGGGCCCTTCGCGATCTGGCTGCGCAACCCGGCCGTGGCCGACCGAGCCAATCAGTTCGGCAACGCGCTGCGACTGCACGGCAAGCTGGACAAACGGCTCTTTGAACTCATGGTGCTCGTGATTGCACGCCACTGGGGCGCCCAGTACGAGTGGCATGCCCACGAGAAACAGGCGCTGGCCAACGGCATCTCGCCCGCCATCGTCGAGGCCATTCGCGCGCATCAGGTACCGCCATTTGCAGCCGACGACGAACGCCTCATCTACGAAGTCGTGCGTGAAATGAACGATACCCGGCACCTGAGCCAGGCCACCTATGACCGTGCGCTTGCAGCCCTGGGGCTTGATCTGCTGATCGAACTCATTACCTCGATCGGCTTCTACACCATGGTGGCCATGGTGCTGAACGGCTTTGATGCACCGGTGCCCGGCGGCAAGCGCCCGCTGCCCTGATCGGGGAGTCCCGGAGACGACACCGGCGAATCCTGCTGCAGGCCGCACCGGGCCCGGGGCAACAGACGCGGGTGACACGGCGCAAGGCACAGGGCGCAAGCCAGTGCCTTGCAACGGCGACAGCGCCTAGTAGGCGGTCTTCACCACCCGACCGCTCGGCTCGATGAACCAGCGTTCGCTCGCGAAGGGCTTGCCCGACAGGCGAGCACTCATCCAGTCGGCTGCGTACGCCGACGGCGATGGACCGAGGTTGGCCGAGGGCACGCCACCCACGGCGTGGCGGGCGTCCGCGTAGATGAGCAATTGCTTCGGCCCGCGCATGGTCTTCATCATCCGCTCGGTATGCTCGAGCGGGCTCAGCTCATCGGCCTCGCCCCCGATGCACAGGTAAGGGCAGCGCAGGTTGTCGACATGCCCTTCCCAGGTGATGTCGCGACGGAAGCGATCGAACTGCGCTTCATCGGTGATGCCCGACATGTACATGAAGCGCATCTTGAAGGTGGGCGACGCCTCCTCGAAGATCGTGTGGCATCCCGGCTCGAGGCAGGTATTGGCGACCGCGATCGCCTTGAACCGCGACTCGGCGCTGCAGGCAATCGTCGAGAACATCGAACCGAAACTGCTCCCCACGATGCCGACGCGCGCCGGGTCGATCTCGGGCCTCGCGAGCATCCAGTCCATGGTGGCGCGGCCAGTGGCCTGCCAGGCCGGCACGCTCACGTGGATGTTGTTGACCGCGGCCTCGTACTGACCCGGGCCTTCGACCACCAGCACGGCTATGCCGCGCGAAAGCCAGCGATCGCCGTACATCGCGACAGACCCTTCCTTGAATCCGTCCATGCCCGGAATCGACACGACGGCAGGAATGCGCCCGCCCGTGTAACCCGGTGGCAGATGAAACCAGCCCGGCAGCCGCTGCCCGCCGGGCAGGGTCACGAAGGCAGCCTCGACACGGTGATCCGCGAGGCGCGCATAGGCCAGGTAGCACTCGCGCTTGCGCGTGTTGTTGGCCAGGTTGTGCTCGCTGTTGGTCTCGAACGTCCACTGCGAGGCAGCCCACAGAATGGCCGCGATGAAGAAGTTCTCCCGTGCCCAGACCGGGTTGCCCGCCGATTCGGCTTCTCGGGCAATGGCCTCGCGCCGCCGCGCGGCGGCTTCGAAGGCCGGCGAGATGTCGGCATACTTCTGCACGCGCGCACGAATGGCGGCGAAATCGGCATTGGCTTCGGGTCCGCAGGGGGCGTTGTAGAGCACGCTGCGCGGCTGATCCCAGTCGATGCCGTTCGCCCGGATGACGTTGTCGAGTAGCCAGCGCTGCTCCATCCAGCGTCGGGTCATCGGCCCATGATGAGTACCCGTTGCGGCGCCCGCCAGGGCGCCCGGCGCACTGGCGGGCGTGGCTGCCGTTGCGGCACTGCCCGCAGCAGCGCCTGTGGCCGCACCGGCGGCGAGAAGGGTCGATTGCAGAAAGTCGCGGCGATTGCCCATGGTGCTTGTCTCCTGGTGATCGACGGGCACGTGTATCCGTGCTCCGGGCTGATGCTCGAAACGACCCTCTCACCCGGTGAGGCGAGAGGACATCCAAGGCGAATGGTGCAGCCGTAAGGCCACCGGCATCAACTGATCGGACGGGGCGCGAGGGCCCAGTCGACCCGCTGCAACAGACCCGACAGGATGGTGGCAATTTCAACCGGCTTCTCGCGCGGTGTCAGGTGCCGCCCGCCTGGCAACACTTCGAGGGTCGAACCCGCGATTGCTTCATGCATCGCGGTCGCCATGGCCACCGGCGTGGCGTAGTCATCCTCGCCGACCACCACCGCCGTGGGCACCTTGATGCCGGGCAAGGCCCAGCGCAGATCGGCCGTGCCGAGCATCTCGCAGGTGGCGGCGTAACAGACCGGGTCGTTGGCGCAGAAAAGTTCCACCAGTTCGCGCACCGCAGCGGGATGTCCGTTGCGAAACGCCTCGCCAAACCAGCGCGTCATCTGGAAGTCGACCAGGGATGACAGGCCTTTGGTGCGGGCTGCCTCACCGCGCTCGCGCCACTGGCTGGGCGCATTCTCGCCATACCATGCGGTGGTATCGATCAGCCCCAGCGCGCGCAGGCGGCTCGGATGATGGGCCGCAAACGCAAGCGCCACGCACCCTCCCATCGAGCATCCCGCCACGGCCGCATCAGCCCAGCCAACATGATCGAGGAGTTCGGCCAGATCACGCGCAAAGCCCTCGGTGGTGTACACCGCATGCGGGCGCGATGAGCGCCCATGGCCGCGGCAATCGAGCGTCAGAACCTGCGCCTCGCGGGCGAGGATCGGCACGACCTCCTGCCAGAGCGCATCTCCCAGGGCCAGAGAGTGCACGAGCGCAATGCGCGGCACGCTCGCAGCCGAAGCGCCAGGGACCGGTGCCGGTGCCGCGCTGAGGGCGTAATCGATGGAACAGCCGTCGGAAGTGGTGTAGGCGTGACGTTGCATGGTGCTTGAAACCCTGATGGCAAGAGTACGTCCGACTCTAGCAGAAGCAAAGTATCGCGAACGCGCCAGTCGGCACGGCGCAGCCCCCGACGGCGCGGGTGCGCGCGGGCAGGTCCCGGGACACGCGTGCCTCGCGACCCGGGTGGGGAAGGCATGCACCCATCGTGCTACGCTCGAACGATTGTTGCTGCAGCGGGCGAAGACCCCTGCAGCACCCTTCCTGAAGACCTCGCCGTCGTACCATGAACGTGCCTTCAAAAAACCCGCGAAGCGCCGTGCTGCGCCGCGCCCTCCGCTGCCTCTCCGGGTGCGCAGTCGCGCTCGTCTGTGCAGGCGCCACCGCGCAGGACTACCCGACCCGCGCCATCCGCCTGATCGTTCCCAACTCCCCGGGCGGCGCTACCGACACCGCAGCGCGACTGGTGGCACCGCTCATGGCAGAGCGATTGCGCCAGCCGATCGTGATCGAGAATCGGGTCTCGGCCGGTGGGGTCACGGCCACCAATGCCATCGCCCAGACCCCGGGTGACGGCTACACGCTCCTGATGGTCTTCGACAGCTTCACCACCAACCCGTGGCTCTTTCCCAACGTGCAGTACGACCCGGTGCGCGACTTCGCCCCGGTGACGCTGGTAGCCTATGCCGCTCAGGTCTTCGTGGCGCATCCGTCGCTGGGCGTGCGCACGATCGACGACTGGGTGCGCCTCGCCCGCAACCGCGGCACCGCACTGGCCGTAGCCACCGCAGGTGCCGGTACATCGAGCCGTCTTTCCTTCGAACTCTTCCGGCAGGCCGCCGGCATCGAACCGACCGTGGTGCACTACAAGGGCGGAAGCCCGGCCCTGAACGATCTGCTCGGCGGGCAGGTTGGCGCGATGTTCGTCAATCTGGGCCTCGTACTGCCCCATCTGCGCAACGGCCACCTGATAGCGCTCGGGGTCAGTTCGCCTCGACGCACGTCCCTGTTGCCCGAGACCCCGGCGATCGCCGAAAGCTACCCCGGGTTCGAGGCACTGACCTGGGTCGGGCTGCTGACGCAGGCGCAGACACCGCGCCCAGTCGTCGAGCAGTTGCACGCAACGCTGAGCGCGGTGCTTGCCCTGCCGGCGGTGCGCGAGAAATTCAGCCTGCAGGGCAGTGAAGTCATCGCCGGCGGCCCCGAGGAGTTTGCCGCCCTCATCCGCCGGGAATACACCCGGTGGGGGCGCGTGATCCGCGAACGACGCGTCACGCTCGACTGAGGTGTCCTGCGGGCGTGAATCGGCCGGGGCACGCGATCAGCGTACCAGCGAAGCGCGCCTTGCCAGCGTATCGCGCTCGAACCCGGCAACGCGCTTGTAGCGATCGCCGACGGCCGCGAGTTCCTCGGCACCAATCACATCCTCGATGCGCTCGAACGGGCGATCGCCGGTCCGTTCATGCACGAGCCGCAGGATGGTGTCGGGCGGCGCGGCACGATTCATCAGCACGACGTCGTTCGCAGGCTTGAGCCGCGCGGCTTCATAGGCGAGGAGCGCAGCCGTTGGTGTGGCCTCGCGCTGCAGGCACCCGGCCAGGGTGCGCGCGTCGATGATGCCCTGCACGGCACCATTGCCGCCACGTGGGTACATCGGATGCGCCGCATCCCCAACCAGCGTTACCCGACCATGCGTCCAGCGTTCGAGCGGGTCACGATCGACCATCGGATATTCGAGCACCTGCTCGGCCTGCTCGAGGAGTGCTGCTGCGTCGAGCCAGTCGAAGCGGAAAGTCGAGAAGGTCGGCAGCACGTCATCGAGGCGGCCGTTTCGGTTCCAGTCGACCATCGCTGCCTCCGGCGATCGGATCTCGGCCGTCCAGTTGATCAGTTGCGTGCCATCCGGGTCGGTACCGGGCTGAATCGGGTAGATGACGATCTTGCCGACATCGAGCCAGCCGATCTGCACCATGCTCGTGCCGCTGAGAAAGGGCCGGGCTCGCGTCGCCCCCCGCCACATGTTGATGCCATGGAAGGCGGGGGGACCTTCGTCGGGGTTGAGGGCCTGCCGCACCACCGAGTGGATGCCATCACAGCCGATCGCAACCGAGCCCCGCACGCTGTTCCCGTTGGCGAAGCGTACCGTGACCCCGTCGGCATCCTGATCGATGCCCACGCATCGGTGATCGAGCAGGACACGCTCGGCACCGAGGCGTTCGTACACCGCAGCAAGTTGCACCGCGTGCAGTTCGCCGCGATGGATCGACAACTGCGGCCAGGCGTAGCCAGCAGCGCGCCCGCGCGGCTCGCGCGTGATGAGCTGACCGAATCGGTTGTAGAACCCCATCTCGCTAGTCGCGACCGCAACGCGCTCGAGCGCCTCACCGAGTCCCAGTTCGGTCAGTTCTCGAACCCCGTGCGGCTGCAGATTGATGCCCACACCGAGCTTGCGGATCTCGGGGGCAGCCTCGAAGACCCTGCAACCGATACCCACCTGATGGAGGCTGAGCGCCAGGGTGAGGCCGGTGATACCAGCCCCGATGATGATGACGTCTTGCATGCGCGTGCTGCCCGCAAGCGGGCCCTTTCATTGAACCAGTCGAGAACTGCGTGGCACGCCAGCCAGCAGGAACTGCAACTGGTCAGCCAGCACACGCCGATTGGCTAGGATAAGCCCTTCATGACGATTCGGGGCGTAGGCCACGAAAAGGGGCAAATGGCCCCACTCTTCCGGCGTGCGATCAGACTTGGCATGATTGCAGCGACGGCAGGCGGCCAGCACGTTGGTCCAGGCATGCGGGCCACCCCGCGATACCGGCATGATGTGGTCGGTCGTGAGTTCGGTCTCCTCGAAGTGCAGGCCGCAATAGGCACACAGGCTGCGGTCGCGCCGGATGAGGCTGCGGCGAGTGAGCGGTGGCACGGCAGCCTGCCCGCGCGGGTTGCTCCACTTGCCCTTCACGGCAATGATCGGGTGCAGGGGCATCAACGTACGACGTGCCAGGAGACGGTTGTAGCCGCCCCGGAAAGTGATCCAGGGTTCGCCGAGCGTCCAGGCCACCGAATCCGTGGCGTAAAGCGACGCCGCCGCCTCCGGCGATATCCATCGCTCGGGCATTCCGGCCACATCAAGCTTGAGCACATGCGCCACGGTGCGACCTCATCTGGTGCGGTGGACAGCTGACTCCCTCCGGGACAAGAGTAACAGGTCGGCTCGAGCACGCACAATCGCGAGCACGGCGCGACAAGCGTCAGATCAACGCAAGGCGGCAGCGCCGGCGTGGAGGCGCTCGCTCTACAATCACAGGCTCGCCGCCGCCCTCCGAGCCCTGTCGCCCATGCCCGCTCTCGAACAGTTCTTCAGCCCCTGCCCGCGCGGCCTCGAAGCCGTGCTCGCCAGCGAGCTCGAACCTCTCGGGGCCCAGGCTCTGCGGCCTTTGCCCGGCGGGGTTCAGTGGCAGGGCTCGATCGAAGCCTGCTACCGCGCCAACCTGTGGAGTCGGACCGCATCGCGGGTACTCATGCGGGTGGGTGCAGGCAGCTACCGCCATGAAGACGACCTCTACCGCGCCGCGCGCACGATCGACTGGCAGGCGCGCTTCGACGTCGAACGCACCCTCCGGGTGGACGTGACGGCCATTCGCTCACCGCTTGCCAGCATCGACTTCGCTGTACTGCGCATCAAGGATGCCATCTGCGATCAGTTCCGCGAACGCTGTGGCGATCGACCCTCGATCGATACGCGCAACCCCGACGTGCGCGTGAGCGCTTTCATCGACGAGCGTGAGGCGGTGTTCTACCTGGACACCTCGGGTGAACCGCTCTTCAAGCGCGGTTACCGGCGCGCCCGTCGGGAAGCGCCGCTGAAGGAAAATCTCGCCGCCGGGCTCATTCTCCTCTCGGGATGGAATCCCGAGGAAGACGCGTTCTTCGACCCGATGTGCGGCAGTGGCACCCTTGTCATGGAAGCTGCGCTGCTCGCAACCTGTACCGCGCCCGGCGCCCGACGGGGGTTCGGATTCGAGGCCCTGCGGGGCCATGACCGTCGTCTGTGGCAACGGATTCGCGACGAGGCGGCGGCCGGCGTACGGGCACACCTGGCACACCCGATCGTGGCAGCCGATCGCGATCGCGGGTGCGTGCACGATCTCGAGGCATCGCTCGATGCGTTCGCGCTCAGCGGGGTCGTCACCTGCCGGGTCGGCGATGTGCTCGACGCCGAGGCGCCAGCGGCACAGGGGGTATGGCTCACCAACCCACCCTACGGCGTACGCATGGGCACCGAGGAAGCGCTGAGCGGTCTCTTCAAGGCGCTTGGGGGCGTGCTCAAGCGAGGCTTTGCCGGGTGGCGCTGCCTCTTCATCACGGCCGACATGAAGCTCCCTCGCCAGCTCGGTCTGCACGAATCGCGCCGCACGCCGATCTTCAACGGACGCCTCGAGTGCCGCCTGTTCGAATTCAAGATGGTAGCCGGCAGCCTGCGGCGGCGCAGCCCCGAGGCCGCCCCACCGCCCTAGCGCTGGAGGCCGAGGTCGACGGCTCCGGTCAACGCATCAGCCCCGCGCCCACGCACCATCGACTGGCGCGAGTTCAGCTTGATGTTGATGCGCAGATCGTTGACCGAATCGGCGTTGCGCAAGGCATCGTCATAGGCGATGAGACCTGCCTCGTGCAGTTCGAACAGATGCTGGTCGAAACTCTGCATGCCGTACTCGCGCATCTTTCGCATCTGCTCGCGCAGGTGCGGCAGGTCGCCCTTGAAGATGAGGTCGGACATGAGTGGCGTGTTGATCAGCACTTCCACCGCGGCCACCCGCCCGACGCCGGACCGGCGCGGCACCAACCGCTGCGAGATGACGGCGCGCAGGTTGAAGGCAAGGTGCATGAAGATCTGGCCGCGACGGTCTTCGCCAAACATGTTCACGATGCGGTCGATGGCCTGATAGGCGTTGGTCGAGTGCATCGTGGCGATGCACAGGTGACCCGTCTCGGCGAAGGAGATCGCATGCTCGACCGCGTCGCGATCGCGCAGTTCGCCCATGACGATCACGTCGGGTGCCTGGCGCATCGCATTTCTCAGGGCCACACCCCAGCTCTCG
Organism: Pseudomonadota bacterium; assembly: GCA_947455195.1. GTDB lineage: Bacteria > Pseudomonadota > Gammaproteobacteria > Burkholderiales > SG8-39 > CAIXPL01. Next base: position 217,707 of record CANGMI010000006.1, read on the forward strand.
GTGTCTGACCCGATCTCGCGCTGGGTGATGATCGACTTGCGATGAACGTGCACGAATTCGATCGGGTCCTCGATCGTGATGATGTGATCGTTGGCATTCCTGTTACGGTGATCGACCATGGCCGCGCAGGAGGTGGACTTGCCGGCACCGGTGGCGCCCACGACCAGCGCGATGCCGCTGCGCGCCAGAGCGATCTCGCCGATCACCGCCGGCATCGCCAGTTCGGTCAGCGAGGGCACCCGCTCCTGGATGGCTCGCATCACGATGCCAGTGCAGCCCTGCTGCAGGAAGACATTGACCCTGAAACGGCCAACCCCCGCCACACCAAGGGCGAAATTCGATTCATGGCTGGCGTCGAATTCGGCGCACTGGCGCGGCGACATGATCGCTTCAGCGAGGCTGCGGGTCTGTGCCGCGTCCAGCGATTGCTGCCCCAGCGCGTGGAGCTGACCATCGAGCTTCACGGCAGGGGGAAAGCCTGCCGTCAGGAAGAGGTCGGAAGCGCGCCGTTCCACCATCACCCGCAGCATTTCGGTGACCACTGAACTGGCCTGCTCATTTTTCATCGCTATGGGCTCCAGCGGGACGTTACGCTTGGGCTTGGACAGGGTCGGATCTAGAAGCTGTCGCGGTTCTGGGCATTGGCATACGCTTCGTCGAGCGAGATGAGGTTTCGAGTCACCAGATCGCGCAGGTTCTGGTCGAGTGTCTGCATGCCATGCTGCTGACCGGACTGCATCGCTGAATAGATCTGGGCGAGCTTGTTTTCCCGGATGAGGTTGCGCACGGCGGGTGTCGCCACGAGGATGTCGTGGGCGGCCATGCGCGCATCGCCGTCACGGGTCTTGACCAGCACCTGCGAGATGACCGCGCGCAGGCTCTCGGAGAGCATCGTTCTGACCATGTCTTTTTCGGCCGCCGGGAAGACATCGATCACGCGGTCGATCGTCTTCGCGGCCGAACTCGTGTGCAGCGTGCCGAACACGAGGTGTCCCGTTTCGGCGCCGGTCAGGGCCAGCCGGATCGTCTCCAGGTCGCGCATTTCGCCGACCATGATCACGTCGGGGTCCTCGCGCAAGGCCGCCCGCAGCGCATTGGCAAACGAGTGCGTGTTCGGGCCGAGTTCGCGCTGATTGACCAGACAGCGCTTCGATTCGTGAACGAACTCGATCGGATCCTCGACCGTGAGGATATGACCGTAGACGCTCTCGTTGAAGTGGTTGATCATCGCCGCCATGGTGGTCGACTTGCCCGACCCGGTCGGGCCGGTGATCAGCACCAGACCCCGGGGCAAGGTCGACAGGTCGGCAAATACGGCCGGGGCCCCCAGCTCACGCAACGACAGCACCCGGGTCGGGATGGTTCGCATCACCGCCGCAATGCCGCGCTGCTGGCCGAACACGTTGACCCGAAACCGGGCAAGACCCGGGATGCTGAACGAGAAATCGCACTCGAGCGATTCCTCGAAATACTTGCGCTGCTCGTCGGTCATGATGTCGTAGACCATGGCGCGCGCTTCTTCGGCGCTCATCGGCGGCAGGTTGATGCGTCGGACGTCGCCGTTCACGCGGATCATTGGCGGAACACCGGCTGACAGCATCAAGTCCGAGGCCTTGCTCTTGACCACGAACGCGAGCAGTTCGGAGATATCCATATAATTCCGCAGAAGGGTGGTGCGATCGGACGTTCGGGATGCCAGTACGCTCGTCACGCGCCCCACATCGAAGAGCCTCGGGAAAAGCAACAAATCGCAATCATTATGTCTGCAATGGAAAACCGTCTGCAAGCCGTGCGGGACCAGATCGTGAAGGCTGCCACCCATGCCGGGCGATCCCCGACAGCGATCCGGCTGGTTGCCGTGAGCAAGACCCAGCCCGCGGCAGCAGTACGGGCTGCGTGGAACGAGGGCCAGCGCGACTTTGGCGAGAACTACGTGCAGGAGGCCATTGCCAAGATGAGCGAACTGGCCGATCTGGACATCACCTGGCATTTCATCGGCCCTATCCAGAGCAACAAGACCCGCCTCATCGCGAGTCACTTTGACTGGGTCCACTCGATCGATCGGCTGTCGGTCGCCGAGCGTTTGTCGGCGCAACGGCCCGCAGGGCGGCCCCCGATCGACGCCTGCATCCAGGTGAACGTCAGTGGCGAAGCGTCCAAGAGCGGCTGCACACCGGCTGAAGCGAGCGCACTGGTAGCTGCCGCGTCGCGACTGCCGGGCCTTCGCGTCCGCGGACTGATGACGGTGCCCGAACCGGACTTGCCCGCCGCGCAGCAGCGCGAGCAACTCGAAGCGCTGCGCGCGCTGCAACACGCGATCAACGGTGACGGACACCCGCTTGACACCCTGTCGATGGGCATGTCGGCCGATCTGGATGCCGCGATCGCCGCCGGCAGTACGATCGTGCGCATCGGCACTGCGATATTCGGTGCGCGCACGGTGAGCCCCGACAGGGCATCATCTGCCCCGACGCTCACGCCCTCCCCGGACACCCTCTCATGAAGATCAGCTTCATCGGCGGCGGCAACATGGCCGCCGCCCTCATCGGCGGCTTGGTCGCGCGCGGCTTTGCCGCCCCTTCGATCCAGGTGGTCGAACGGCTGGCCGACGCCCGCGAACGGCTGGCGGCCACGCACGGTGTCACCTGCGCGGCCGACGCGGATGCCATCGTTCCCGGCTCGGACGTGATCGTGCTCGCCGTGAAGCCCCAGCAACTCGCTGGGGTGGCACGTACGCTCGCGCCTCTCGTCGGGCGCGCCGTGGTGATCTCGATTGCCGCGGGCATGCGCCTCGCCGATATCCGGCGCTGGCTCGGCGGTGATCCGACGCTGGCCCTGGTGCGCGCCATGCCCAACACCCCTGCCCTCATCGGCATGGGCATCACCGGCCTGTACGCCGGGCCCGAAGTCGACCCCGCCGCGCGTACGCTCGCCGAGCGCATTCTCGCGGCGGCTGGCAAGGTGACCTGGGTCGAGCGCGAACAGCTGCTCGATCCGGTAACCGCCGTCTCGGGGAGCGGTCCGGCCTATGTGTTCTACTTCCTCGAAGCGATGCAGGCCGCAGGCACCGCGCTGGGCCTCACCGCCGACACGGCACGAGAACTCGCGCTGGAAACCTTTCGGGGCGCAGCCGAACTGGCCGCCCGGTCGACCGAAGACTTTGCCACGCTGCGCGAGCGCGTGACCTCACCCGGCGGCACCACCGAACGCGCCCTCGCCAGCATGACCGGCGATGGCGTTGCTGAAGCCATCGGGCGGGCGCTGATGGCCGCCAACACCCGCGCTGCCGAACTGGCCGACCAGCTCGGACGTACGGCCTGAAGCCCCCCGCGCAGGCTGCCCCCCAACGACCGGAGAAACGCCATGTCGAGCGCGCTGACCCAGATCGCCGCCTTGCTGATCGACGCCACCTGCGGCGTGCTGGTCTACCTGGCGCTGCTGCGCTTCCTCATGCAATGGCGTCGTGCCTCGTTCTACAACCCGCTGGGCTCGTTCGTGCTCGGCCTCACCGATTGGGCCGTGCGCCCGATCCGGCGGGTCGTCCCGATCTCGCGTGGCATCGACTGGTCCACCCTGCTGGTGGCTCTGGCCACCGAGATGGTGATCGTGCTCGCACGCTCGCACCTGCACCTGATCGGATCAGCGACCGAATTGTCCCCACTGGCCTGGGTCTGCGTGTCGCTCGTCTGGCTCGCACGCGACCTGCTCGGACTGCTGATCTTCCTGGTGATCGTCGATGTGCTGATGTCCTGGCTCAATCCGTCGACCCCGGTGGCACCGGTGGTGGCCACGATCGTGCGGCCCTTCGGACAAGCCGTGCGGCGTTTCGTGCAACCGATCGGTGGCATCGACCTTGCACCCTGGGTGCTCGTTGTCCTTCTCGATATCGGCATGATCGCGCTGGGGCAGATCGGGCTCATCGTGCGCCAGGCGCTCTGATGCTGCAGCGCCAACCCGGTGGCTGGTCGCTCAAGGTGCGGGTGCAACCGGGCGCCGCACGAAGCGAAGTGTGCGGTCCGCACGGCGATGCCCTGCGCGTCCGGCTCTCTGCGCAAGCCATCGAAGGCCGTGCCAACAAGGCGCTCATCGATTTCATCGCCGAGGCACTCGATGTGCCGCGACGCTCGATCACGATCATCGCAGGCGAACATGCACGCGACAAACGCCTGCGAATCCGCTGTGAGACGCTCGATCCGGCACGCCTCGGGCCCGAGTGGCGGGCACTCGCCGGCTGACGCGCACTGACGACGAGCGGCGCGTCACACCCACTGGCCAACCGCGGGCCAGCAGCCCCTCAGCCGCCGTAGACGATCTGCCCACCGACCACGGTGGCACGCACCCGGCCAGGCAGTGTCTGCCCGATGAAGGGTGAGTTCTTGCCCTGGCTGTGCAGCCCGGCCACCGTCACGGGCGTTTGGCCGTCAGGGTCAAAGACACACAGGTCAGCCGGCGCTGTCGGCACGATCCGGCCCATGTTCATGCCCAGCACGCGCGCCGGGCCCGTCGTGAGTCGGGCAAGCACCACCGGCAAGGGCAATCCCGACTCGAGTCCCCAGCGCAGGGCGAGCGACAGCAGGAGCTCGACCCCGCTCGCGCCAGGCAGCGCCTCGCCAAAAGGCAGCTGCTTCTCGTCATCGTCCAGCGGGCGGTGGTCGGAACAGACGGCGTCGATGGTGCCGTCGGCCAGCCCCGTGCGCAAGGCATTCCGATCGGCCACGCTGCGAAGCGGCGGGGCCAGATGCATCATCGAATCGAAATGCCCGATGTCCTCCTCCGACAGGTGAAGATGGGCAGCACTCACATCGGCCGTGATCGCCAGGCCATCGGCACGAGCAGCTCGAATCATCGCGACCGCCTCGGCGGTGGAAATACGGCACAGATGCACCCGAGCACCGGTCATGCGCGCCAGACGCAGCATGCGATCGAGGTCGATGGTCTCGGCAGCGGCTGGAATGGCCGGCAGCCCGAGGCGGGTGGCCACCTCACCCTCATGTGCCACACCGTTGCGCGAAAGCCACGCGTCCTGGGGCCGCAACCAGACGCAATAACCGAAGGTGGCCGCGTACTGCATGGCGCGATAGAGCACCTGGGTGTCGACCACGGCGGCATCCGCCTGCGAAAACGCGACGCAACCGGCGGCCGCGAGTTCGGCCATCTCGACAAGACGCTCGCCGCCCAGACGTGCGGTAAGCGCACCCAGCGGATGCACGCGAGCAAGACCGGCCTGCTGCGCGCGATACCGCAACATGTCGACCAGGCCCGGTTCGTCGAGCGGTGGATCCGTGTCGGGCGGGCAGGCCACCGATGTGACCCCACCAGCCACCGCAGCCAGCAACTCGGCGCGCAGCGAACCCTTGTGTTCATGCCCCGGCTCACGCAAGCGCACCGACAGGTCGATCAGACCCGGCGCCACCACACAACCGTGTGCCTCCAGCGTGCGCTCGGCACTGAAACCGGCCGGTGCGGCACCGATGGCGATGATCTGACCAGCGGCAACATGGACATCGGCCAGCCGATCGACACCCGTGCCCGGATCAACCAGCCGGCCGCCCGTGATGGTCAGCGTCTCCCCGGTGATGAAGCCTGCGCTCATGATCCCCCCGCCAGTATCGACATGACCGCCATGCGCACCGCGATGCCGAAGGTAACCTGCGGCAGAATCACCGACTGCCCACCATCGGCGACCGGCGAGTCGATCTCGACGCCGCGGTTCATCGGGCCCGGATGCATCACGATGGCATCGGGACGCGCCAGCGCGAGCCGTTCGGCCGTCAGGCCATAGGTCTTGAAGAACTCCTGTGCCGAAGGCAGCAATGGGCCCCGCATGCGCTCGTTCTGCAGTCGCAACATGACGATGACGTCAACATCGCGCAGCCCCTCATCGACGTCATGAAACACCCTCACGCCCATGCCTTCGATGCCAGCCGGCAGCAGGGTCTGCGGTGCTATCACGCGCAGGTCGGGCGTCCCCAGCGTGCGCAGCACCTGGATCAGCGAGCGTGCCACCCGCGAGTGCAGGATGTCGCCCACGATGGCTACCGACAGGCGCGAAAAGTCGCGCTTGTAATGACGGATGGTGTAGGCATCGAGCAGGCCCTGCGTCGGATGGGCATGGCGCCCGTCGCCAGCATTGACCACGTGAATGTGCGGTTGGGCGCGCACATGGCGGGCGATGAGATGCGGCGCGCCCGACTGTGCGTGGCGCACCACGAACATGTCGGCATTCATCGCCGCCAGGTTGTCGATGGTATCGAGCAGGCTCTCGCCCTTCGTGGTCGAGGAGGTGTTCACGTTGAGATTGATCACGTCGGCCGAGAGGCGCTTGGCGGCAATTTCAAACGTGGTGCGGGTACGGGTGGAATTCTCGAAAAAGAGGTTGAAGACCGACTTGCCGCGCAGCAGGGGCACCTTCTTCACATCGCGCTCGCCGATCCCGACAAACGAGCTGGCGGTATCGAGAATGTGCAGCACGATCTCGCGCGGCAGCCCCTCGATGGTGAGCAGGTGCTGCAGGGCTCCGCGGGCATTGAGTTGCGGGTTCTCCAGACTCATCGACCCGACCCTCCTGCCGCGTCCGCGCCACCCGGGGCACCCGACACCGCGGCAGTCGTGTTGCCCGCGTCGATCCGCGCCTCGAGCGCGAGCGCGAGCACACCCTGCGAGTCGCGGCGCAATTCGAGCGAGCAACCCGGTGGTACCGGTACCGTGGCCCCGACAAACTGCGCGGCGACCGGCAGCTGGCGCTCGTCGCGATCGGCCAGCACGACCAGACGCACCCGTCGCGGACGACCATAGTCGAAGAGCTCGTTGAGCGCCGCACGCGTCGTGCGCCCGGTGTAGAGCACATCGTCGACCAGCAGGATGTCGGCCCCTTCGACATCAAAGGGGATGCGACTGGGTTTCACGCTCGCCTTCAACCCCGAGCTCGAGTAATCGTCGCGGTAGAACGAGATGTCAACCAGGCCCAGAGGCACCGACAGTCCGAGCGCCTGGTGCAGGCGTTCGGCAACCCAGGCGCCGCCGGTGGCGATGCCGACCATGGCCGTTGCCGGGCCGACCTGGGGTCGGAGGTGGTCGATGAGCTGGTCGATGAGCGTTTCAGCGTTGGGGAGCATGGACATGGGAACCGTCGGAGGCATCAGGAACAAGGCCGGCATCGAGCCAGTCCTGGAGAATGTGCTGGGCGGCAATCGGGTGGGTGAGATGCTTGTCGGCCCGGCCACCGCGCCCGGCCGCACGCAGCGATTCGGCCGCCGCCGCCGAACTGAGGCGCTCGTCGACGTAATGGACCGGACGGCCGAACTGAGCCTCGAGGCCGGCACCAAACTGCCGGACTGCGGCAGCGAGCGCATGCTCGGCACCATCATCGCGGGTGGGCATCCCCACCACGAATTCACCCGGTTGCCAGTCACGCACCAGCGCCGCAATCGAACGCATCCGGTCGGCACTGGCACGTGCATCGATGGTGGTGAGCGGGTGTGCCATGCGCGGCCCGCAATCGCCGATGGCAACGCCGGTCCAGCGTTCGCCGAAATCAAAGGCCATCACGGTGGCCTCAGGCATGGCCCGCCCCGTCGTGCAGACGCGAGAAGTCGATGCCCAGTTCGCCCATCGCGGCGTCCAGACGACGCTCGGGCGGCACATCGAACAGGATGTCGTGCGCCGCAGGCACGGTGAGCCAGGCATTCTGCCCGATTTCCTGCTCGAGCTGCCCGGCACCCCAGCCGGCGTAACCCAGAGAGATCAGCACCCGTGACGGCCCGGTACCGGCAGCCAGCGCCTGCAGGATGTCACGCGAGGTGGTGAGCCAGAGCCGGTCGCGCACGGCCAGTGTCGACTTCCAGGCGCCCCGCGGGCGGTGCAGCACGAATCCGCGATCCTGCTGAACCGGGCCGCCGTAGTAGACCGGCTGGTCGGCCAGACCATCGCTCGCGATCGGGATGTCGACCTGCTCGAGGAGTCCCCCCAGCGTCATGTCGATCGGTCGGTTGACGACGATGCCCAGCGCGCCTCGGTCGTTGTGCTCGCAGATATAGGTCAGCGTGCGCGAAAAACCGGGGTCAGCCATGCCAGGCATGGCGATCAGGAGGTGATCAGTCAGGTCAACGGTAGACACGGCTCGATTGTACACGCGCGAACAGGGCAGCCCCTGGGCCTGGATCATGTTAGCGTCGGGGCATGCCCTCCGCTCTGGTCTGGTTCCGTCGCGACCTGCGGGTCGACGATCATGCCGCACTTCACCACGCGCTCGCCGGATTCGAGACGGTGTGGTGCGTGTTCGTCTTCGACACGCGCATCCTCCAGGCGCTGCCGGCAGCAGCCCATCGCCGCGCGCTGCTCCTGCATGCGGCCTGCCGGGAACTGCACGAACTGCTCGCCTTGCGCGGCGGCGGACTCATCGTGCGCCACGGCGAGGCCGTCGCCGAGATCGTGGCCACCGCCCGTGCACTCGGCGTGGCAAGCGTCATGGCCAATCGCGATTACGAACCGGAAGCCATCGCGCGCGATCGCGCCGTCGGCGTGGCGCTGGCCGCCGAGGGTATCGGTTTTCGGACCTTCAAGGACCAGGTGGTGTTCGAGCACACCGAAATCGCCACGCTGTCGGGCACGCCGTTCAGTGTCTTCACCCCCTATCGCAAGGCCTGGATGAAGCGTCTGGCGAGCATCGGGAACGCAGCACACGCACCGCTCGAGACGGCCGCGCTACCGGGGCGCCTGGCCGCGCCCCTGGTCGGCGCCGGCGTCATCGGCGTGCCCGAGCCAGCCGCACTGGGCATCCGGGCACCCGAGTCCGCTGCCCCCGGTCTCGTGCCGGGGGCCGCTGCAGGCGCACGCCGGTTCCACGAGTTTCTCGATCGGATCGATGACTACGACGAACGACGTGACTTCCCGGCGATCAAGGGACCCTCGTACCTGTCGACCGATCTGCGCTTCGGAACCGTGTCGATCCGCAGCCTTGCGCGTGCCGCAGCGGCGAGGTCCTCGAGCGGTGCCGCCACGTGGCTGTCGGAACTCATCTGGCGCGAGTTCTATTTCATGATTCTCGCCGAGCACCCGCGGGTCACGACGCGTGCGTTCCGTCCCGAATACGAGCATCTGGTCTTCGAGAACAACGAAACGCACTGGGCCGCCTGGTGCGAGGGCAGAACCGGCTACCCGATCGTGGATGCGGCGATGCGCCAGCTCAATACCAGCGGCTACATGCACAACCGCCTGCGCATGATCGTTGCCTCGTTTCTGGTGAAAGACCTGCAGATCGACTGGCGCCATGGCGAGAACTACTTCAGGATGCACCTGAACGACCACGACCTGTCAGCCAACAATGGCGGCTGGCAGTGGGCCGCCTCCACCGGATGCGATTCGCAGCCCTACTTCAGAATCTTCAACCCGGTGACCCAGTCGCAACGCTTTGACCCGCAGGGTCGATTCATTCGCCGCTACGTGCCCGAACTGGCGGCTGTTCCGGAACGCTGGATCCACGCGCCCTGGGAGATGCCACCCATCGAACAGACAACCCTCGGTTGCCAGATCGGGCGCGACTATCCAGCCCCGATCGTCGACCATGCGAGCGCCCGCGCGCAAACCCTCGAGCGGTACCGGCTCGCGCGCGAGACCGCTGCGGGCAGGGGCTGATCGACCGGCGAGGCACCCACCACCGCTGGCGCCACCCTTGCTCGAAATCGTCAGGCAACAGGATCAGAGGGCAGCCGCCGGCTGTGCCGCCGGTGTCGGCCGTCCGATCAGCCGGCGCAGGTGACCGACGAGCTCATCCTCCCGATAGGGCTTGCCCAGGAAGACGTCGACACCCAGCTCGAGCGCGAGGCGCTGATGCTTGTCAGCGGTGCGCGAGCTGATCATGATGATGGGCACCTTCATCAGTCGCGGGTCGGCCCGCAGATGCCGCACCAGATCGAAGCCGTCCATGCGCGGCATCTCGATGTCGACCAGCATCACCGCCGGAACCGTCCGACGAGCCATCTCGAGCGCCTCGACCCCGTCGCGCGCGCTCTCGGCAGCGAAGCCCTCCCGATCGAGCAGCCGCTCGGTCGCTCGCCGCACGGTCAGCGAGTCATCCACGACCATGATGAGAGGCCTTTCCGGCGCGGCTTGGGGAGAGGGCACACCGATCGTTGGCACCTCGATCGGGCGTTGCGCCAGCAGAACCGGGTTGAGGATCAGGACGATCTCGCCCGACCCGAGCACCGTGGCACCGGTAATGCCGCCGATTCGGGCCAGCAACGGCCCGGTATTCTTCACCACGATTTCCTGATTGCCGATCACCTGATCGACCTGAATCGCTGCACCGCTGGCACCGGCACGCACGAAGAGCACACTGGCCACGGCCGCCTCGGGCAAGGCCGCCAGCGGATCGCCCAGGCGGTGGGGCAGATAGAAGTACGGCACGCTGCGGCCGCTGGGCGCGCGTGCGACACCGTCACGCCGGCACTCGATGAGCTCTTCGCCGCGCAACTGCCGGACCTCTTCGACCAGACTCGCCGGAATCACGTAGCGACCACCCCCTGCGGCGACCAGCACGGTCTGGGTGACGATGAGGGTGAGCGGCAAGTCGATCGACACCCGGGTACCGCGATCGCGCTCGAAAGTCAGCGCCACCCGGCCACCGGCCGCCGCAATGTCGGCACGCACGATATCCATGCCGATACCACGTCCGGCCAGGGGTGTGACCTCGTCAGCCGTGCTGAACCCGCTCTGGAAGACGAGTTCGGCAACCCGCGCATCATCGGAGTCGACATCGGCGGGCAGCAGCCCCTGCGCCACCGCGCGTGCCTTGATGCGATCGACGGCGAGGCCGCGGCCATCATCGGCAATGTCGATGCCGACCTGATTGCCCTCGGAGCGCACATCGATCGTGATGCGACCGACATCGGGTTTTCCCTGCGCCCGTCGGGTCTCGACATCCTCGATGCCATGCACGACAGCATTGCGCAGGATGTGCTCGAGCGGACCCGTCAGACGCTCGAGAACCGATCGGTCGAGTTCGACCTGACCATTGCGCACCTCCATCACGGCCTGGCGTCCGGTTTCGCGTGCCGCCTGACGAACGACCCGATGCATGCGTTCGATGACCGCCGAGACAGGCAGCATGCGAACGCGCAGCAGATCCTGCTGCAGATCCCGCGCAAGACGCTGCTGCGCGGCGAGGGCCGACTCGGCTTCATCGACCACCCGACCGATGCTTGACTGCACCGTGCCCACGTCGTTGACGCTCTCGGCCATCATCCGGGTGAGTTCCTGAAACCGGGTAAAACGGTCGAATTCGAGCGGGTCGAACTGACGGTCGTCGGCCAGGAGCGTGCGCGACTGCATCTGCGTCTCGGCCTGAATCTCGATCTCGCGCATCTGCTGGCGCAGACGCTGCACGTTCTCGGTCAGGTCCGAGAGGGCCATCTTCAGGTTGCGCACTTCGCCATCGATGCGACTGCGCACGATCGACACTTCGCCCACGGCATTGACCAGCCGGTCGACCATGTCGGCCCGCACCCGCAACACGGCGATGCGGTCGACCTCGAATTGCTGAGGGTCGTCACTCTCGGCGGCATCGGCGGGCGCGGTTGCGCTCGCCGCTGCATCGGTGGCAGCGCTCCAGGACGCCTGTGGCCTGCCGGCCGTAACCGGCACCGAAACCTCCACCATGCCCGGCGCCATGACCTGCACATCCCTCGCAGGCAGGCTCGATTCCGGGATCGGAGCGAGAGCCCGTGCAGCACCTTGCGTGGGGCCGGCGTCCAGCGCGCCCTCACCGGCTGGGCGGGCCGCCTCATCAATGCCGCCGCCAGACAAGGCGAAGCCCGCGAGGTCGGGCTGGAGAATCTGGTCAAAGAGAGCGCTCGCCCGGTCGTAGAGCATCAGCAATTGCTCGATGGTCTGGCGAACCGACGCCGGGTCGCTGTCAACCGCATCGACCAGCGTTTCCATGTCGTGCAGGGCGGCCCCCAGGCGCAGGGCGCCTGCGGTGCGGGCACTGCCCTTGAGCGTATGCAGCGCACGCTTCAAGGCACGCGCATGCTCGCCATCGTGCGGCGCGTAGTCCCACGCCCGCAAGGCGGCCCCCAGGCGCGGCAACAGTTCCTGCGCCTCATCGACGAGGAATGGCAGCAGGCCGGCATCGAGCAGATCGAGCTCCTCCGGTGCTGCGGCAGGGCGGCCGCTGGCCTCCGATGCAGACGCGCGCTCGCCCGACTCGAGCCCGACCTGTGCCCGGCCATCGTCTCCAGCTCCGAGGGTCGGCGGGGCAAGGTCGAGCGGCGCGAGGTCGGCGTCATCACCCTCGTCGGGTTCGAGCAGCGGGTTGTCGTACAACGACGCGGTGGGAGGGGCGAGGGGCAGCAATTGCGTCACCAGCGTCACGGCGGCGACCGGTTCGCCGCCGCCGCGAACGAGTTCGATCATGTCGCGCAGCACGCCCACCGCCGCGATGAACAGCGATTGCACCGGCACGGGCACGGGCTCGGACACACCGCTCATCGCCCCTTCGAGTGCCATGGCGAGCCCACTCACCGCCGGGTAACCGGCGGTAGCGGCAATACCCGCCATCGTGTGGGCAGCGCGCTGTGCATCGGCCGACACCGAGCGGGTCGCCGGCAGGCTCACCGTCACACTCGAGAGCCGCTCGACCAGTCCGGTGGCTTCCTCGATGAAGATGCGGAAGAGCCGCGTCTGATCGCGCGCATCCGACACGCCCAGCGGCTTCTGACGCAAGGCATCAGCCATGGCGCGCAGCGGTAAACCTGCGTCGACCGGTTGCCCGGCCGCGAGTGCCGTGAAGAGCCGATCGAAATAGTGCGCAGCCGCATCCAGAACGCCGAGCAGGGCATCGCTCGCCGGATAGGTAGCCTCGATGAAGTGGTCGAGCAGCCGTTCGATCGCGTAAGCCGTTTCGCCGGCATCCAGCAAACCGACCATGCGGCCGGAACCCTTGAGCGTGTGAAAGGCGCGTCGCAGGGTGACCAGCCCGGCTGCATGGGCGGGCTGCTCGTGCAGCGCCGTGCGTGCCTGGTGGATCGTCGCAAGAACGTCGACCGCCTCCCGCCGATAAATCGCGAGCAACTCGGCGTCGATTGCTTCCGGCGAGGATTCGGCCAAGGCCTCGACCTCACGCGAAGGCGCCGGCACGGGCTCGGTCGCAGCCGCGATCTGTCGCATCAAGGCTTCGAGCGCGGGCTTGTCATCGGTCGCCCCGCTGCGGCCCATCAGACTGAGCGCCTGAACCGCGCGACGCTCCAGGTCCGGGTCGGAGACGATGGCTGCATCCTGCTGGATCGCCTCCAGCGTCAGCCGCAGCGTTTCGCGGCGGCCCTCATCGGCGGGTTCATCGAGCCATGCGTCGAGTCTCTGCTGCGTCACCCGCTGCAACTCGGCCATCTCCATCTCGACACTCGAGGCGGCCACCACGCCCGGGTCGGCATCACCCCGCTGTACCGGCGTCAGGGCCTGATCGAAATCGGCCGGGCCATGTTGCAGGGCCTCGGCATGGGCGCCGATCGCCGAGAGCACCTGCGCCACATGCTCGAAGTCATCGAGCAGAGGAAGATACCGCGTGCCGGCAAAGGCCCGCACGCGCGCGAGCGACTCGTCGACCCGGTCGGCGGCCGAGACTTCACCCAGCACCCTGAATGCGCCAGCAACCTGTGCAAGGAGGCCATCGACCCCGGTGAGCAGTGCGCGGCGGGTGTGATCACGGAAGAACCCGTCGAGCGCCTTCTCGACCGAGCGCAGGTTGACCTGCACCTCGGCAACCAGTTGCGCAATCGCCATGCGGTTCTGGGCGCGACGCACGACTTCGACGAGAATCGGGGCGGGCGCCCTGAGAACACCGTCATCGCCCTCGCGCCAGCGGCGCATGCGGTCGATCAGCGTCTGAAGCTGCTCGCTGAATTCAGTCGACAGCGGTTCGGGCGCCAGCAGGGCATCCTCCAGAAGAAGGAGCCCGGTTGCCACCTCGAGCGCGACCGAATCATCGATCGGACCCGGTACTTCGAGAAACTTGTCGGCAACGGCCAGCATTTCTTCAGCAACGCGCGACAACGCCCACCGTCCCAGCCCCGCACTGCGATCGCGCAGGAGCACGGCCTGCTCGCAGAACGGCGCCACCACCGGGGTAAATCCGGAGGCATAACGAGTCCAGGCGGACTTGGCGCTCTGCACCACTTCCTTCAAGGCCCGCAGACGGGGCAAGGCCGCAGCGTCGGCATCCGCCAGTTCGTAGGTCTCGGGCACTGACCCGGCCAGCCGGAAGAGCAGTTGCACTTCGCGCAAGGCAGCGGTGGCCGGGTAGGTGCGCGCAACGTGGAACAGCACTTCGCGCGCCAGCCGTTCGGCAACGACCGGCGCCCCGGTCTGGGCACGGGCCTGCTGACGCTCCAGTCGCAACCAGAGCCGCGCGAGCGCACCCTCCTCGGTGACCAGACTCTCGCCAACGGCTTCGGCAAGCGCACTCGCCGCCTTCCAGAACCCGCGCACGGCGGGCAAGCGCTCGACTCGCCCGATGGCGGCCAGCGCACGGGACATTTCGAGCAGCCCTTGCGGGTCTCGCTCGCGCAGCCAGCGCAGCAAACCAACACCATAACGCGCGCGCTCACGCCGGATGAAACGCCGACGTTGCACCGGATCGACCGGACGAGCCAGCAGGCGCTCGCGCTCGGCCGCAGCTACCACCGGCACCAGTGGCGGGAAGTACAGGTCGACCGGATCAGCCTCGGACTGACGGCGTACCTGGCGCATGTCGCGATAGACCCCGAACAGACGCAAGGCATGGGCAGGCTGTCCGGCCAGCAGTTGCTCGAGAAAGGTCGACAGCGAACTGGCGCCACGATCGGCCAGGGCCACGAGCGACGCATCGGCAGCATTCTGCGTCAGGGTATCGAGCAGCGCCTCGAGCTCCGCCGATACCTGCGCCGGGCCCTCGAGGCCGATGAGCAGCAGCACACCCGAGACCTGATGCACCTGCCCGCGTACAAGGCTCAGGGCGGCGACATCGGGAGCCCCAGCAGCCGCCGAGCGGATGGCGGCAAGCGCGCGACCCAGCGCGAGATCGATCTCGCCCTTGACCCAGGCCAACGGACCGATGTCGAACTGTGCGTCCTTGTTCATGCCATGGATGTCCGGGAGCCGTGTTCGATTGGGGTCAGGCGAGCTTGAAGTTCGCCACCGAATCCTGGAGCAGGCCGGCCAGCGCCGCGAGTTCCCCGACCGAGTCCACGGTCTGCCGCGTACCCTCACTGGTCTGGCGATTGATCGCCAGGATGTTCTGTATGTTCGACGTCACCTCAGTCGCCGTTCGCACCTGATCCTGCGTCGATTGCGAGATGCCTTCGATCAGACTGGCAAGACGGCGCGACACCTCACCGATCTCGGCCAGCGCCTTGCCTGCAGCATCAGACAGCCGTGCCCCCTCGACCACCTGCTGCGTGCTGCGCTCCATGGCGGCCACGGCATCCTGGGTGTCGGTCTGGATGGTGCGAACGATGGTGGATATCTGCCCGGTGGCACCGGCCGAGCGCTCGGCGAGTCGCTGCACCTCTTCGGCAACCACGGTAAAGCCACGCCCGGCCTCGCCCGCTGCGGCTGCCTGAATCGCAGCGTTCAGGGCCAGTACCTGGGTTCGCTCGGTAATGTCGGAGATCAGCGAAACGATCTCGCCGATCTGCTGGGAGGATTCGCCCAGCCGCTTGATCCGTTTGGCCGTGTCCTGGATCTGCCCGCGGAGCTCGTTCATGCCCGATATCGAATTGTGCACGGCGAGGGCACCCTGCTCGGCAGCCATCAGCGATTGCTGCGCCACATCGGCGGAGCGCGTTGCACTGCTCGAAACCTCCTCGATCGAACGGCTCATCGACACGATCGATTCGCTGGCACCGCGGATCTGGTCGGACTGCGACTCGGTTGCGACGAGCAGATCAGCCGAGGTCCGGTTGGCTTGAGCCGAGGCCGTTGCCATCTGTTCGGCGGCCACGTTGATTCGGGCGACCAGATCGGAGAGGCCCTCGATCGTGTAGTTGATCGAGTCGGCGATCGCGCCCGTCATGTCATCGGATACGGTCGCCCGCACGCTCAGGTCGCCCTCGGCGAGGCTGGCCATCTCGTTCATCAGGCGCAGGATGGCCTCTTCCTGGCCTCCGCTACGCGCCTGGGCCTCGCTTGCGCGCGATGCTTCGAGGGCCCGGTTGTGACGAACCAGCATCACCCCGAGCGCAACTGCCGCCAGCAGCAGCAGCGCCAGCGGTATCAGCCACAGGCGCGCACCGCTGGCCTGATCGCGGTAGGCCTGGGAGAGCGCCGCGACCCGATCGAGCAAGCTGCTGGACTGCTCGATGAAAGCGCGAGTGGCCTCGCGCCCGCTCATGACCCCGGGCAGCCCTTCGACAATGGTGCGCACGGCCGGTGCCGTCTCGTTCCAGACCGCCTCGAGCGCCTGCAACTGCTGTGACGTCTCGGCATCGCGAGCGGGGCCAACCCGCAACGCGGTGCTGCCAGTGATGAGCCCCCGCGTGATGTCGGAGAAGAGCGCTGCGTCACGCTCGAGGATTCGCGCGCTGTCACGATCGATGACGCTACCCACGACCAGCGCGTTGGCGTTCCGGTCGATACGCTGGACAAGCAGGCCAAGTTGTCCCGCCAGCGAGACCTCGCGTGCCGAGGGTGCCGATTGCAGCTTGGCCGCAGCGACCCGCTCGGAGTGGTCGAGCAGGGCAGCAGTGCGCCCGTTGAGAACCGCCAGGGCCTCGACGGCCTTGGTGAGCGGCCCCTGAGCGGCCAGCAGGGCCCCCAGTTGCGGATCGGCCTTGTCCCACTGGGCGCCCACATCGGCCAGAGGCATCTCGGCGCTGCCACTCGTGGCCGAGGCGCTGATCGACTCGACTTCACCGCCACTTGCCAGCGCTGAAAGGAGCGCGCCAAACTCGCCCTGACTCGACCGCAACTCGGTGGCTGCCGCGACCGTGCCCAGCGACACCTGCTGGGCCGCCTTGGCCATGCGCTGGGACAGCATTTCCATCCGCGTGGCGGCGGCCAGATTCGCGGTGGCCGCGCCAGTGCGGTGGTTCATCCACAGCCCGACCAGAGCCATCACCACCAGCGTCGTGACGAGCGCACGGCGCAACAGGGCCAGCCGCTCGACCAGCGACGGGGTATCGACCGGGCCTGGCGCCGCCTCGATCGGGCTGATCACGCTGGGGGTAGGGTCGGCCGGCGCCGGGGCGGCAGCGGGTAGCCCGCCAGAGGTCGACGGCACCTGGGTCGATGGCGCAGGCAGGTCTGGTTTGGCTGTCGCCGCCGAGGCAACCGCCCCGTCGGGGGCAGGCCAGTTGAGCGGCAGCGCGCTGGCGGCTGTATCCCCTTGCGCCTGCGACCCGGAGAATTCGAACGAGGTCGACTCCGGACCTCGCGCCTCGGCATGCAGGGCAAACATGAGCGCCGAGTGCTGCGCCTTGCGGTCGCCCTCTGCACGCGTGAACGGGCCGGCCAGATCGGAATCGGTGGGTGCAAGCAGGCGTTTGACCCGATCGTCGGCATCGTCCGAGCGACCGAGCAGTCGATTGATCAAGCCTCCCAACCGGCCAGAACCGGCTTTCCTGGTCACCATGTCGTCTACGCTCCAACAACTGAGCCGGTCCCCGGCCGGGGATGACTCAGAAACCTGTATGAAGAAACTCGCTGCCGTGTGCCAGTGCCGGCACCGACAACTCGTGCCACAGCACGCCGTCGGCCGAGCGCAGGCGCTGGTTCAAGCCGTCGGGCCGTGAGGCAGGGGCTTCATCGACCGTGACGAAACCCTCGATCGAGCGCAATCCGATCACCCGATCGACCAGCAATGCGGCGCCGAGACGAAACCGGTCGGCGAGAAGTACGAGCCGGGAGCCCGGATCGATACGGGCCAGTGCACCGGATGCCATGCATCCCAGGTCGACCACCGAAAAGAGATTGCCGCGCACATTGACCAGACCGCGGTACCAGGGACGCGCCAGAGGAACCCCGACGATCGGAACGACCGACACCACCTCCTGGGCTTCCTCGAGGCGCATGAACCACGAGAGCCCCCCGGCTTCGAAAGCGAGTCGCGACGAACGGGCCGGATCTTCGGTGCTGGCGTTGCGCAGGCGCTCGAACAGGGCCTGCTGAAACTCGCGGAGGGTCTGGGTGCCGCCACTCATGCGGTCGGGGACTGAGGCGAGGTGCCGGACAGTTGCGCGATGCGCGCCAGAAGGCGGGCCTGGTCGATCGGCTTCGTGAGGTAATCGACGGCACCCTGGCGCATGCCCCACACCACATCGGTCTTCATCGACTTGCTGGTGCAGAGAATCACCGGGATATCACGGGTCGCCGAATCTCGCGCGATCGCTCGTGTGGCCTGAAAACCGTTGGTGCCCGGCATCACGACGTCCATCAGGACCAGATCCGGGCGATTGTTGCGGCACTGGAGAATGGCGTCGTCGCCACTCTGCGCGGTCGACACCTCGTAGCCAGCGCGCATGAGGCAATCGGACAGGACATAGCGGTCGGTGGCCGAATCGTCCACCACGAGGACACGTCGTATCGTCATTGAGGGCTACCCGGGGTTGTGCTGAGGGACTGCGGCCGATCGCTCGGCGCGCGCGCGCGCTGGGACGCGACATGCCGAAGCACGGCTCGCAGCAGGGTCTCGCTGGTAAAGGGCTTGGTGAGGTACTCGTCGGAGCCCACCATCCGGCCGCGAGCGCGATCGAACAGGCCATCCTTGGATGAGAGCATCACGACCGGGATGCCGGCGAAGCGTGGATTGCGCTTGATGATGGCGCAGGTCTGATAGCCGTCGAGGCGCGGCATCACGATGTCGCAGAAGACGATGTCCGGGGCGTGATCGGCCACCTTGGCGAGCGCATCGAAGCCATCCTCGGAGAGAATGACCTGACACCCGGCCTGAACCAGGAATACCTCAGCACTGCGCCGGATGGTGATCGAGTCATCGATGACCATCACTTTCAACCCGGACAGGTCGACGGCGCCTCCGGAGTCCAGAGTAGCCACAGCCTCACCTCAATACTCGTCGCAAGAAACAGCATGAATACCGGTAACCGGCATTTCGGTTTTCGACGCATCTCTGTCGGATGCGTGCCGCCAGTATGCACCAGACCGCAGACAGGTTCCAATCGTGAGTCACTCGCAAGCGGGGCCCACGAGGTCTGCCACTGGCCTGCCGCCTCGCGTCGAGCGGCCGATGCGGCATAATCGACACGCGCGGTGGGCCCGCCGCGCCCCTGCCGGGTCCGACACGGCCCCGACTGGAATCGACCACGGCGCCACCCGACTCGGGAAAAGCGATGATCCGATCACGCATGAAGAGCACCGCGTTGTGCCTGCTGGCCCTGGGCATCCTCGCCGGCTGTACGGTGCCTGCACCCTCGCCCGATCCGCAAGCGCTGGCACGCTCGGTCGTGGCCCAGCCCGACCGCTCCGAAGCTGACCGGCAGACCGACCTGCGCCGTCGCCCGGTCGAACTGCTCGTCTTCGCCGGCATCCAGCCCGGGATGAAGGTGCTCGATCTGGGGACAGGTGGCGGTTACAGCACCGAACTGCTCGCCCGTGCGGTCGGCCCCGAGGGCGTGGTCTACGGCCATGATGCCGCACCGATCAACGAACGCGCGGCCGCATCCTTCGCGCGGCGCCTGTCCGGCACGGGCATGAGCCGCGTCGTGCGCGTGCTGCGTGCGTTTGACGATCCGCTGCCCCCCGGTACGCCCGCGCTCGACCGGATCACTCTCTTCAATGTCTACCACGACCTCCCGGCCAAGCCGGTCGATCGGGCGCACATGAATCAACGACTGTTCGACGCGCTCAAGCCGGGGGGACTCCTCCTCATCACCGACCATTCGGCGGTCGCCGGGGCTGGCATCGAGACCGGTCGCACCCTGCACCGCATCGACGAGGGTCTGGTGCGGCGCGAACTGGAAGCGGCAGGGTTTCGCTTCGTCGCCAGCGCCGATTTCCTGCGCCACCCCGAAGACGCTCGTACGGTTCGGATTGCACCCACGCTGCCGGTGGACGAGTTCGTCCTCAAGTTCGTTCGTCCGTAATTCAGCCGGGCGGGCGCCAGGCGCGCCGTCACGACGCGCGCCCGCACTTCTGCCCCCAGCCCCAACACCCGCCCCAGGTCGGCAGGCCCGCTCAGCCGCGGCCCTTGTCTGCCCTTGTCTGCCCTTGTCTGCCCACGAATTGCCCACTGCATCCCACTAACGCCCACCTCGTTGCGCCGCAACATGCCTATAATCCGCGCCGGCCCAACCTGACACCCTCCACCCCAAGGCATGCAGCCCGATCAGACCGCCCTGCTGACCCGTAGCCTGCGTGAGCGCATCCTCATTCTGGATGGCGCCATGGGCACCATGATCCAGCAGCACCATCTGGACGAAGCGGGTTATCGCGGCGAGCGCTTTGCCGATCACGGCCACGACCAGCGCGGCAACAACGACCTGCTGGTACTCACGCAACCGGCCCTGGTGACCGCCATTCACCGCGCGTACCTCGAGGCCGGCGCAGACATCATCGAAACCAACACCTTCAATGCCACAGCGCCAGCCATGGCCGACTACGGCATGGAGGGCCATGTCGCCGAGATCAACCGAACGGCAGCGCGCATCGCGCGCGAGACCACGGACGCCTTCATGCGGGAGCATCCGGGCCGGCCGCGCTTTGTAGCCGGCGCGATCGGCCCCACCAACAAGACCGCCTCGATCTCGCCCGACGTGAACGACCCGGGCTTTCGCAACATCGATTTCGACACGCTGGTTGCAGCGTATCGCGAGGCGGTGCACGCGCTGATCGAGGGTGGCGTCGACCTGCTGCTGCTCGAGACGGTGTTCGACACGCTGAACGCCAAGGCCGCTGTCTTTGCCATCGAAGAGGTCTTCGAGACACTCGGGCAACGACTGCCCCTCATCATCTCGGGCACCATCACCGATCAGTCAGGGCGCACCCTCACCGGCCAGACACCGGCCGCATTCTGGTACTCGCTACGCCATGCGCGCCCACTCGCCGTGGGGTTCAACTGCGCCTTCGGCGCACAGCTCATGCGCCCCTTCATCGAAGAGCTCGCAGGCATCGCCGAGACCTTCGTCAGTGCCTACCCCAACGCCGGGCTGCCCAATCCCCTGGCAGAAACCGGTTACGACGAAACGCCGGCGCAGACCGCCGAGTACCTGCGCGATTTCGTCGACAGCGGTTTCGTGAACATCGTCGGCGGATGCTGCGGCACCACCCCGGCACATATCCGGGCCCTTGCCGAGGCCGTGGCCAACCGGCCACCGCGCGTCGTGCCGGTGTTGTCCCCACGTCTGCGCCTGTCGGGCCTCGAAGCCTTCGAGGTGGGCCCCGAATCGCTCTTCGTGAATATCGGCGAGCGCACCAATGTCACCGGGTCGAAGGCTTTTGCGCGACTCATCCTCGCCGGTGACTACACCTCGGCACTGGCGGTGGCCCGACAGCAGGTCGAGAACGGTGCGCAGGTGATCGACGTCAACATGGACGAGGCGATGCTCGACTCGGAGCGCGCCATGGTCACGTTTCTCAACCTGCTCGCCGCCGAACCCGACATCTCGCGCGTGCCGGTCATGATCGACAGCTCGCGCTGGAGCGTGATCGAAGCGGGCCTCAGGTGCGTGCAAGGCAAGGCCGTCGTCAACTCGATCTCGCTCAAGGAGGGCGAAGCCGCCTTCCTTGCGCAGGCCCGTCTGGCGCGCCGCTACGGTGCCGCAGTCGTGGTGATGGCCTTCGATGAATCGGGGCAGGCCGACACGTTCGATCGTCGAATCGCCATTGCCCGACGCAGCCATGACCTGCTGGTCAGCGAGGCCGGCCTCGCCCCCGAAGACATCATCTTCGACCCCAACATCTTTGCCGTCGCCACCGGGCTGCCCGAGCACGACAACTACGCGGTCGACTTCATTCGTGCGACCGAGTGGATTCGCGCCAACCTGCCCCACACCCAGGTGTCCGGTGGCGTG
Organism: Pseudomonadota bacterium; assembly: GCA_947455195.1. Lineage (GTDB taxonomy): Bacteria > Pseudomonadota > Gammaproteobacteria > Burkholderiales > SG8-39 > CAIXPL01. The sequence goes on from CANGMI010000006.1 coordinate 239,702, forward strand.
TCGAACCTGTCGTTCTCGTTTCGCGGCAACGATCGGGTCCGCGAGGTCATGCACTCGGCCTTTCTTTACCACGCGGTACGCGCCGGCATGAGCATGGGCATCGTCAATGCCGGCCAGCTCGCCGTCTACGAGAGCCTGCCACCGGAACTCCTCGAGCCGATTGAAGACGTGCTCTTCAATCGCCGACCCGATGCCACCGAGCGTCTGGTGGCCTTTGCCGAAACGGTCCGGCAGGACGGCCGGCAAGCGGTCGAGTCCGACGCCGCCTGGCGCAGCCTCGGGGTTGCCGAGCGCCTGTCGCATGCACTCGTGCACGGCATCGCGACCCATGTGGTCGAAGATACCGAAGAGGCCCGCCGCGCTGCCTCGCAGCCGATCGAGGTGATCGAAGGGCCCCTCATGGACGGCATGAGCGTGGTCGGCGACCTCTTTGGCGCGGGCAAGATGTTTCTGCCGCAGGTCGTGAAATCGGCCCGGGTGATGAAACAGGCCGTCGCGCACCTGGTGCCCTTCATCGAGGCCGAGAAGGCGCGCTCGGGCGATACCCGAGCCAAGGGTCGCATCGTGATCGCCACCGTGAAGGGTGACGTGCACGACATCGGCAAGAACATCGTGGCCGTCGTGCTCCAGTGCAACAACTACGAGGTGATCAACCTCGGCGTGATGGTGCCGGCGCAGCGCATCATCCAGACCGCCCTGGAAGAGCGGGCCGACATCATCGGACTGTCGGGGCTCATCACCCCATCGCTCGAGGAGATGGCCCACGTGGCACGCGAGATGCAGCGCGCCGGGCTCTCGATTCCGCTCCTCATCGGGGGGGCGACCACCTCTCGCGTACACACGGCCGTCAAGATCGCGCAGCACTACCCTGCGGGTGTGACGGTCTACGTCCCCGATGCCTCGCGCGCGGTAGGCGTGTGCTCATCGCTCCTCTCGGACGAGCAGCGTGAACCGTGGATCGCCGAATTGCGCGCCGATTACGAGCGTATTCGCACCCAGCATGCCAACCGCGTCGCGGCGCCACTCGTCTCGATCGAGGCCGCGCGAGCCAACCGCCCGGTCATCGACTGGGCCGCACAGCCGCCGCAGGCCCCGCGCCAGCCCGGTCGTCATGTCTGGCTCGATTACCCGCTCGGCGATCTGGCACCCTTCATCGACTGGAGTCCATTCTTCCAGACCTGGGATCTGGCTGGCAGTTTCCCGCGCATCCTCGATGACGCCGTGGTCGGCACCCAGGCGCGCTCGGTGTATGCCGATGCCCGCCAGATGCTGCAATCGATCATTGCCGGCCGGTGGCTGCGCGCCAGCGCGGTGGTGCTCCTCGCGCCCGCCAATTCGGTGGGTGATGACATCGAGATCTACACCGACGAATCGCGCACCAGCGTCGCCGGTACCTGGTACAACCTGCGCCAGCAGGCCACCAAGGCGGCCGACCGCAGCAGTCTGTGCCTCGCCGATTACGTGGCACCAAAGTCCTCGGGCATCGCTGATCACATCGGCCTGTTCGCGGTCACGGCAGGCCTCGCCACCGAAGCGCGCGAACGCATCTTCGAGGCCGCCCATGATGACTACAGCGCCATCATGTTCAAGGCACTCGCCGATCGTCTGGCCGAGGCGTTCGCCGAGCACCTGCACCAGCGGGTGCGGCGCGAGTTGTGGGGCTACGCGCCCGACGAGTCACTCCCGGTGGCAGACCTCATCGCCGAACGCTACCAGGGCATCCGGCCGGCCCCGGGCTACCCGGCCTGCCCCGACCATTGCGCAAAGGCGATGCTGTTCGATCTGCTCGATGCGCGCGCCATCGGCATGGAACTCACCGAGAGCTTTGCGATGACACCAGCCGCCAGTGTCTCGGGCTTCTATCTCGCGCACCCCGAGAGCCACTACTTCGCGGTTGGCCGCGTGGATCGCGATCAGGTCAACGACTATGCCCGCCGTCAGGGCGCTGACCCGGTCGAGACCGAGCGCTGGCTCGCGCCGGTGCTCGGTTACGACCCGGGCTGACCGACTGCCGTCGACGGCTGCATCACCCGCTGCGCGCCCGATTGAACCCCTGATGGCAACCCTGAGTCCACCGCCGGGTCTGCCTTGGCCTGCGCGGGCAGGTCACCCAGTGCGGCCTCCCCGAGGGCGGCCACGGCGCCGATGACCAGAATCGCCGGGCTCGCGAGTTGCGCCGCCGCGATGTCATCCACGAGCCGTGCCAGCGTCGAGCGCAGACCCCGCTCACCCGGCTGGGTGGCATCCTGCACCACCGCTGCGGGGGTGTCTGCAGCCAGTCCACCGGCCAGCAGTCGCTCGACGATCGATGGCGCATTGGCCATACCCATGTAGATGACCAGGGTGAGGCCACTGCGGGCCAGCACCTCCCAGTCCGGTGCCTGATCGTGGGCCGGGTGGCCGGTGACCAACACCACCCCCGAACTCGCGCCCCGATGGGTCACCGGAATGCCCAGCGCCGCCGGTGCCGCGATGCCCGAGGTGATGCCATGAACCACCTCGACATCGACACCGGCGGCACGCAATGTCAGCACCTCCTCGCCACCGCGGCCAAACACGAAAGGGTCGCCCCCCTTGAGCCGGACCACACGCCGACCGGCGAGTGCATCACGCACCATGCGCTGCTCGATGAAGGCCTGTGGGGTCGAGCGACATCCACCGCGCTTGCCGACCTCGACGATGCGGGCGCCGGAGCGCACGTGGACGAGCACGGCGCGATTGACCAACGCATCCACCAGCACCACGTCAGCTTCGCCCAGGACCCGTACTGCCTTCAGCGTCAGCAGTTCCGGATCGCCCGGGCCCGCACCCACCAGCGAGACCTTGCCCGCGCTCACGAGTTCACCTCGCGACCCACGATACGACCGATTGCGAACGCCTGTGCGGCGATTGCGGGCGGCACCGGGGCGTCGCCGGCCAACACCGTCTCGATCCAGCGCGCCGTCGTGTCAGCATCGATGGCGGGGGGCAGTTCAGGCATCACGGCAACGGTGCCATCGGCGGCTTCCACCACGGTCTCGATCCGGCCCCCATGCAACCAGTCGATGCGCTGCGCTCGTCGTGCATGGGCGACCGCCTCGCCTTCACAGCCGCGCATGAGAAGCACCGGAGACGGATGCGCGGCATAGAACGCCTGCATCGCAGCCAGGTACTCGGGATGCGTGACCGACACCAGCCTCAGCGCAGCCGAATCGATCGGCAGCATCTTCGCGAGGGTATGGGCCGAGTTGCGCACCCCCATCGACTCGCGCAGCGCGAGAAGTCGCGCAAGACCAGGGCTGAGCGATGCGGTGGACACGAGCGCAAGGCCGCCGGCATCGAGCGCCTGGCTCGCGGCATCCACATCGGGGGATTCGACAAGACCCATCCGGGCCAGAACCTCAGCCGTCGTCACGCGCCCGCTCTGGGTGGCCATGCCGTGCATCAGCACGGCACAGCCAGCGCGGGCGAGCAACCCGGCGAGCAAGGGCACGAGGTTGGGCAGGTGCCGGGCACCGTTGTAGGTCGGGATAACCACCAGCGGCCGGGTGCGCGGCCTGGGCACCGGCACCATGCGCGCGGCAACCGCCTCGAGAAAGCCGGCCAGTTCCTCGGTTGACTCACCCTTGATGCGCCAGGCCAGCAGCAACGCCCCCAGCGCGAGGTCAGGCACCCCGCCATCGAGCATGGCACCAAACACGCGGCAAGCCGAGGCGCGCGACAGGGCGCGGGCAGAATGCGACCCGCGACCCACCTCGCGCACGGCAGCCACGATCTCTTCGCGCGAAAGTGCCTCGGCGGCATGCACCTCATTCATCACTGACCCGATCCTCGATCTGCGTATCACCGGCGACGGCCGGGGGCACGACCCGCCCCACCCTGGCCGCGATCATGCACCAGATGAGCACCAGCGTCCTGCAGGGTCATGCAACCGAGCCGCGGGCCGATTCGCCTCATCCCGGCATCGAAAGCGCCGTTTGACCGATAATCGGGGCCCCGGCACGGCCGGCTCAACTCATCACCTTACCGAGAACGCAATGAACATCATCCGTCATGAACCGGGCGCCATCCTGTCGTCAGCCGTCGAATACGGCAATCTGGTCTTCGTCGCCGGCACGGTCGCCGATGACACCACGCAAGACGCCGAGGGTCAGGCGCGGCAGATTCTCGCCCAGATCGATGCCCTGCTTGCCAAGGCGGGCACCAGCAAGTCGCGTATTCTGATGGCCAATATCTGGGTCACCGACATCCGCAATCGCGATGGCGTGAACAAGGCCTGGCTCGAGTGGGTCGACCCGGCCAACACGCCGGCCCGCGCAACCGTCGAGGCGAAACTGGCCGGCCCCGACATGCTGGTCGAGATCTCCTGCATCGCCGGCAAGTGATCCACCGCCACCGGGCAGCACCTTCGAGGTCCGGTGGGCCGGGCTTGCGGCCGTACACAGGCCTGCTGAGCGCGGCAAGACTCGCGAAGAGAGCACGGGTCAAGGTGATGCGAGCCGTCGCGGCACTGGGCGTGGCGGCACTGGGTTCGATGACCCTGGCCGGCTGCAGTCCGTCGCTCGACTGGCACACCTTCAGCTGGCCGGCTGGGGGCTTCAGTGTCGTCCTGCCCGGACGCCCGGTCGAGGAAACGCGTGAGGTGAAGCTCGGGGACATCACCCTGATGCTCCATCTCTTCTCGGTGCGGGTCGACGATCGGATCTGGGCGGCCGGCTACGCCGATCTGCCGACCGGGCTCGACCCCGGACAACGCCGGGCGCTGCTCGATGAGGCGGCGAGCGCTTACACGCGAAATGTCGGCGCTGCGCCCCAGCCATCGGCCCGCGAGGTCGGGGCGCCACCCGACGAGGGGGCAGGGGCCTCCGGCGCTCAGCGGCAGGGCACACCCGATACGGCCAGCCTCGAATGTCGTCGGGTCGATGCGCAAGGACAGGTGGCAGGACGCAACATGGCCCTCGCCGCGCGCCTGTGCGCAAGCGCCACACGGTATTACCCGCTGATCTCCATCGGTCAGACCCTCGCACCTGCAGGCACGGTAGCGAGCGATATCGCGAACTTTCTCGGGTCGCTGAGCCTTCGGTAGCTGAGGCCCGCCCGCCAGGAAAACGGGATCCCCGTTCGGGGATCCCGTCAATACGACAAGACTGGAAGACAGCAGAAACACCGGGTCAAGCCATCACGAAGGTGCACCTCGACGAGCGGGCGCCTTGGGCGCGACCCGCGATCGCCGCACCGGCGACCTGCGCGGCAGAGGACGCGCACGCCTCAGCCGCGACAGCCAGGCTGCAAGCCGACGTGCGCCGCGTCGCAACCGCGCAAGACACCAGGGCATGCCGGCAACAACCAACGCGCGCGCGCCCTCCTGGAGACGCACAAGGCACCATGCAAGCAGCATGACCCAGAGAATGGACTCGAAGATCCTCATGAGGGTTCGCTCCCCGGAGCAGCCGCCGGGACAGCAGCCGCTGACGGGCGACGCCTGCCTCGAATCGACCGCTGAGTCGACCGCTGGCTCGGGCGCCGCCGACCCGGCTGCAGCCCTTCGACAGCACCAGCCGTGACCGGATTGACCACAGGCTCGGGCACGCACTGCGGCACAGGCCTTGCCTGGGGCGAGCCTTCCGATGCGGCGTCAGTCCGGGCATGCCCGGACGAGGATCGACCCTTGCGGAGCCGACGCAGACGACGCAGGTGGCGCTGCAGCGCGACGAGCACTTTCGGGGAGTGGTGGAAGAAGAAATCAAACAGCTTGATGAGCGATGCAACGATGATGAGTTCAGGTTCGTAATCGTGAAATTCCATGCGAGGCTCCGATGCGAGATGAAGGCAATCGGCGCAAGCGCAGACCACGCACCCGACCGGGGCGATGGCAACGCCCGTACCGGGTGGATGGAGAAAAGCGGCAGCAAGGTTTGAACGACGCAAACAACGACAGCGATCAATCAACGACGGCACCAGCCCGGCATGCCTCAAACGACAGGCAGAGGCCGGGTAACAGCAAGGCAGGGTGAAACACGAACAGGAGGAGAACGACGGCGGGACCAGCAGAGCAGGAAAGGACTGACGGATGCGAGTGGCCAGTTCGCAGGTTGGGTCGCAAGGACACAGGCACAAAAGCGATGGGGCGCACGAGCCGCCCCTCGACAAGGTCAGGTTCGGTCAGCCTCCGAGATGCGTCAACATCCGTCGCCCGAGGCGCCCTGCCAGCGCTCGTCAGCGCTGGTCGGCGCCTGCCGTGCCTTCACCCAGCAATCGTTCCCGCAGACGAAACCGCTGCACCTTGCCCGTGGGCGTACGCGGCAGTTCGTCCACCACACGGATCCAGCGCGGCAGGCTGTGTCGTGGCAGACGATCGCGCAGACCCGCATCGATGCGGGTCACCCGATCGACGGCATGCAGATCGAGGCTTGGGGCCGGCACGATGAAGAGGGCCAGTCGGTCAAAGCCGTCCTCATCGGGTACCACCACGCACGCCGCTTCGGTGGCGAGTCCGCCCGCGAGGGCAGCCTCCTCGACTTCGCCCGGCTTCACCCATTGACCGGCCACCTTCAGCAGTTCATCGGCTCGCCCCTGATGCCAGAAATGCCCCTCGGCATCGGTCGTGAAGAGATCATTGGTACAGAACCATCCGCGCTCGAAGGCACGGACGTTGAATTCCTCGCGGTGATAGCGCAAGGCGATGGTCGGGTGATGCAGCCAGAGTACCCCGGGCTCGCCGGGCGCCGCGGGAGCACCGCCCACCGCACGCAGCGAGGCTCGAACACCCGGCAGCAGTTCGCCACAACTGCCCAGGCGCTCGCGACCCGGATAGTTGGCGATGGCATTGCAGTAGGTTTCCGACATGCCGTAACAGCCCGCCAGCGGATGGCCGCTCACGGCCAGCCATTCGTTGGCAACGGCGTCCGGTACGCGCTCGCCCCCGGTATAGAAGAATTCGACGCTGTGAAAGGGCTCGAGTCGCTCGCGGGGCATCGCGAGCAACCGCCGGAAGAAACTCGGCACGCTCATGAAGAGCCGCGGACGGTGACGCACAACCTGCTCCAGGGCCCGCTCAGGCTCGGCCCACGCGGCATTGAGAACGGTCGTGGCACCCAGACGGAGCGGACCCAGCAGCGCATTGTCCAGGGCGAAGGCAAAGAAGAGCTTGGACGTCGACAGCACGGTGTCACCGACAGCGATGCCGACCACCTCGCGCAGCAGGTGCCCAGACCCGGCGCAACTCGCATGCGAGTGAACGATGCCCTTGGGCGGCCCGGTTGTCCCCGACGAATAGAGCCAGAAAGCCGGGTCTGACGCCGCGCACGGCAGACTCGCCGTCATCTCGGGCACACGCACGCAGGCCGCTTCGAAGTCATTCGCGACGATCAAGCGCGCACCGGCCAAGCCCGGTGCCTCGCCCACCCGGTCGATCAGTGCGTCTTCAACCAGCCACAGCGTCGCGGCACTGTCGGTGGCGATGAAGGCGTAATGCTCGGCCGACAGGCGCGTGTTGATCGCCATCGGTACCGCACCCAGCTTGATCGCACCCAGAAAGGCGGCGCACCAGTGAGCGCCATCATCCATGAGAATCGCGACGCGCTCGCCGGGGCGAACCCCGGCGGCGGCGATCACGGCCGCCGCCTGTCCGACAAGACGCCGCAGTGCCCCATGGGTAAAGACGCGAGGCGCTGCGACGAGGCCGGCATCGGATGCATACGCGATCAGCGCAGGCTCGTCGGGCCGGGCAAGCCCGGCCCGCAGGATTTCATCGCAGGCATTCATCATCACGGCACCATCATCGCGCGAACAGCGAGGATCAGACCACGCCGGCCGCCCTCAGGCAACTGGCCTGCGACGGGTTCGCGTCAGTGCAGCAGCTCGGGCGGCAGTTCGGGCAAGGTCAGCCCGAGATCGGCCGCAGCCGCCTGCGCGCGTGCAACGTAATCGGCACGCATTTCCTCGTTGGTACGCAGCTTGATGCCCAGCTCGCGAAAGAGCGCATTGTTCTTCGAGCGCGATGCGCCGAAGAAGGCCGGCACCACCGGGAACACGCGATTCACGGCAGCCTGGAAACGCGCCTTGCTCTCCGGATCCTTCAACAGTTCGCGACCAAACTGCATGCCGAAGTCGTGATGGAACTTTTCCTCGGGCATGGTGCTGCGCGCGAGGTTGCGCAAGGGCAGGAAACTGCAATGCAGCAGATCTTCGACCTGCAGGATCTCGGCCAGGTCACCAAAGGCCTTGATCGCCACGAACTCTTCCCAGGTGGTGAGCGGGAAGTCGAACATGTTCAGCGGCTTCTTCGAGGTCTTCTCGGGCAGCATGCGGTCTTCGTCGATGCCGATCTGGCGACCAAGGTCGAAGAACTTGCAGTGGTGGCCATACTCTTCCATCGCCACGCGGCAGGTCAGCCACTTGGCATAGGGGTGGGGCGCGAGGGCCACGGCGGGCTCGTCGAACACCCGGGCACCCTGCAGTTCGTTGATCGCGTGGCTCACGACGAGCTTCTCGATCGAGGTGCGGTACTCGGGGCTTTGCTGGGCAAAGTCCTGCGTGGTCTTCACTTGCGGGTGGGCGTCAGCCATGGTGGTTCTCCTGTGAATGCGTCGTGCGTGTGTGTATCGAATGGGTATCGCAGGGGTGAATCGTGTGTGCCTTTGCGGTGCCGTTGCGACCGGTCAGCGTCGCGAGTCGCCGCTCGCGCCGAGCATGTCGCGGTAGCGCGCGCAATAGCCCGCGGCAACGGCCATTTCCTCGCCATCGTCAAAGGCCGGAATGCCGGCACCTTCGAGCGTGCCGAACCAGCCGCTGCGGTCCTCGAGCGTGCCCATCATCGCGTGCATCATCGGCACCTTCGCAGCGGCTGCGATGCGTGCCAGCGTCGCCACGACCGGCGCGGCGTCGACCATGAAGGGCACCACGTGCAGACCAAGCACCAGATCGAAGGCAGGACGCGCGATTGCCAGTGACCGCTCGAAGACCATGCCGAATCGATCCTCGCGGGCATCGGCGAGGAGGTCGAGCGGGTTGGCCACTGCGGCTTCGGGCGGCAATGCCGCGCGCAGCTCATCGGTGAGCATCGTGGGCAACTCGGCCATCAGCAGACCCTCACGCGCGGCCGCATCCGTGGTGAGCACACCGGGCCCGCCCGAGTTGGACAGCATCAGGACACGCCGGCCCAGCCCGCGCGGAAAGGCGCCCAGGCCCTTGGCCGCCACCAGCAGGCGACGCAGGTTCTCGACCTTGAGAACACCCGCTTCGGCGAGCATGGCATCGAGCTCGTCGTCAGGCATCGCGGCCGACCCGGTGTGCCGCGCCACGGCGCCTGTGCCCGGGGGCGTGCGCCCGCCCACCAGCGCAATGATGGGCTTGTCGCGCGAGATGGCACGTGCGCTCTCGAGAAAGCGCTTCGGATCGCCGAAGGACTCGACGTAGAGCGCGATGACCCGGCACAGCGGATCGGCGCCGTAGTGCTCCATGTACTCGGTGATGCCGAGTTGCACCGCGTTGCCCACCGAAATGATCGAGCCGAAGGGCAGATTCATCTCGTGACTCTTGGCGATCACCTGCTCGGCGATGGCGCCCGATTGCGAGATGAAGGCCACCGGGCCGCCACGCGGCATGGCGCGCAGGAAGGCGGCTGCAAAGGGCCGGGCCGGATCGAGCTGGTCGATCACCCCGGCACAGTTGGGTCCCGCGACCGTGAGGCCATGCTCGGCAATGAGCGCGCGCAGCTCGCGATCGCGCGCGAGCCCCACCTCACCGGCTTCGGCGAAACCACCGGGCAGGATGAGGAGGTTGCGATGCCCGGTTGCAGCCGCTTCCCGAACCGCATCGACGATGGCATCGGGCCGAATGACGATGACCGCCAGATCGGCGGGCGGCGATACCTCGGCCAGACTCGTGGCCACTGGCAGATCGAAGAGGGTGCCGCCACGCGGATTCACCGGAATGACGCGCCCGCCGTAGCCCGCGAGATTCAGATTGCGGAGCACGGCGCCGCCGGAACTTGTCAGGCGTTCGGCAGCCCCCACCACAGCAACGCTGGCGGGACGAAGAAGGGCACTCAGATCGGTGGTCATGGATGGTCTGGTTTCACAGTCAGAAGATGGCGAGACGCCCGTCGTAGACCCCCAACAGCCAGCGGCCCCCGGCATAGAGCGAATACTTGCGAATGAAAGGATGTGCCTCATCGCAACCGGCAAGCACGGCCAGTTCATGGTGATAGGCCGCATACGAAGCGGCACCGGCCGCAACGCGAGTCATGCCAGGATCGCTGTTTCCGCAGCGCGCGGCAGCCACCGCCGCGGCACCATGGAGAAGGTCGTTCAGCCGGATCCAGTCCGGATCAGCCGGGTCGAGATGAACCGCAGCCTCAAGACGACGGCGCTCGGCCTCCTCGGACTCCCACCAGCTGCCGGTGGCGCCCCGCAACAGGATGCCCGCCTCCTCCCAGCTCGTGGCGAGCCGAGGGGCAGCGCTGGCATCAAGGCCGAGGCCCTGCAGGTAGGCGGCAATGTCGGCCCGTTCGCCCGCACCAAGCGGTTCGCCCAGCGTAGAGAACCAGGCTTCGCCCAGCGCATCGCGCATTGGCTGCCCCATGGTCAGAGCACCGGATCGTCAGAGAAGACTTCAAGATCGGTCACCAGATCGGTGAAGTGGGGTGCAAAGGTCTTCATCGCGTTCGACATGCCGGCCAGGTCGAACCCGCCCGAGGGCACGAGTTGCTTCATCACCGGGCGTGCCTGCGAGAAGAGGAACATCTCGCGCCCGCGCGCGCCGACCAGTTGCCCGGTGACATGACGGGCCGCCGACGAGGCAAGCCAGGTGGCGAGGCGCGCCACGTAGAGCGGAGATACCTCGAGCGCACGCGCCTTGTAGGCGGCCTGCGCTTCATTGGCTGGCTGGATGCTTTCGGTGACGCGGGTCGCGCCGAACGGAATCACCGCATTGCAGGTGATGCCCGAGCGCGCCAGGTCGTGCGCGCTGACTCGGGTGAGCGCAATGAGGCCACCCTTGGCCGCGGCATACGCGGCCTGGCCGAAGTTGCCGTAGATGGCGGCGGTCGAGACCAGATTGAGAATGGCACCCGGCTCGCGACCGGCCTTCACGTGATCGCGCATGACGGGCGCGGCAGCCGCGACGAGGCGAAATGCCCCGTTGAGGTTGGTGCGGATCACCGCATCCCAGGCCTCGAGGTTGGCCTTGAACACGAACCCGTCGCGGATGATGGCGGCGTTGTTGACCACGATGTCGACGCTGCCGAAACGCTCGACGGCCAGTCGCACCGCATCGGCGGCGACCGTACCCTCTGCAATGTCACCCGCCAGGCCCGCCGTACGGGGCAACCCGGCGGCCACCTCGAGGGCGAGACCCGGGGCCTCGGGCTCACCGCCGATGGTGACGCCACTGTCGACGATCACCACATTGGCGCCGTGGGCGAGCAGATCGGTGACGATCGCGAGGCCAATGCCCCGTGCGCCACCGGAGACGATGGCGGTACGCCCAGCCAGTGCCTGGCTGCTGTCCTGATGGTCGTGATGAACTGCTTCACTCATGCTGTTGTCTCCCGATTCGGCGCCGCCCTTGCCCAGCCCGGTCATGGCGCTGTCGCCTGATCGTAGAAGGCATCGGCATGAATGTCACGCAAGCCCAGTCCGCGCGAACGCAGCAGCGTCGTTGCCGCCTCGACCATCGGTGGCGGACCCGCCAGATAGGCCTTCATGCCGGTGACGCTGGCCAGGTCGGCTGCGACTGCGTCATGGAGGAAGCCACTGCGTCGTGTCGTGCCCGCGGCGTCGGAGAGCACGATCTCGTAACTGAATTGCGGATGCGCCGCTGCCAGACGCTCGAGCAGCGCCTCGTTGTAGACGTCGCGCTCGGCGCGCACCCCGAAGTACAGGCGCACCGGCGCACGGTGGCCGCGTTCGAGGAGAAGACGCAGGATGCTCTGGATCGGCGCCAGGCCTGACCCCCCGGCCATCAGCAGCACGGGCCCTTCGTGATAGTCGCGCAGGTACGACGTGCCGAGCGGCCCCTTCAGCGTGACCCGATCACCGACTGCGAGCGAGTCGCACACATGCGTGCTGGCCCGACCGCCGGGCACCTTGCGCACGTGGAATTCGAGTTCACCTTCACCGGGTACGCTCGCCATCGAGTACTGCCGCTCGAGGCCGGGAATGAATTCGAGCGATACATACTGACCGGCCGAGAAGAAGAATTCACCCCGCCCCTCGTGCACCAGATGCACCGACCGGATGTCGTGCGTGAGCCACTCCAGACGCTCGACGCGGCAGGGCAGGATGCGTGACGGGTGCATCACGATCTCGCCTTCGGGCAGGCGCTTCACCGTGGTGTCGCCCCAGACCTGGGTACGACAGGCGAGGATGAGTCCGGTGGCGTGCTCCTCGTCGGTGAGCGCGAATTCGGAGTGCTCGAGTTCGTTGACATCGCCATCGACCAGTTCGCACTTGCAGGCCCCGCAGTTGCCGGCAAGGCAACTGTGCGAGAAGTAGACGCCGGCCCGACGGGCTGCATCGAGAACGGTCTCGCCATCGAGGGCGTCAAGCGTTTCGCCGGAATCGGCAAGGGTGAGGAGTGGCACGATGAAGTCGGATCGGGAGCGTGGATGAAGGGGTGTCTGTCGGCGGGACCGCGCGTTGCATCGAACCTTGCCGATGAACGCGCCATCTCGCCGCAGGGCGGTGTAAAGTATCGGTCCGATGAGTGGATGTCAAATAGTTTGAATACCAAACAAACTCGCGAGCAGACCGCAGCCACGAAAGGCAGTGCCGGCAGCAAGGCTGCCGTGGTCGTCGCACGTGGCATGCTGCCTCAACTGCTCGGTTACGAACTGCGACTCGCGCAGCAGGCCGTCTTTCGCGATTTCGAGCAGTCCGTCGGTGCGCTTGGCATCTCGGCCGGGCGGGTCGGGGTACTGATTCTGGTCGAAGCCAATCCAGGTATCGCACAGAGCCCTCTGGCACACGCCGTCGGACTCGACCGTTCGAGTCTCGTGCCCCTGCTCGATCAACTCGAGGGGGCCGGATGGCTCGAGCGACGGGCTGGCACCGACCGACGTTCCAACGGACTGTGGCTTACCGCGGCCGGTGCAACGCTCCTCGCCCGGGTGAAGACGCGTGTGCGCGCCCACGAGAAGCGGATCGCCGCGCGACTGCAACCGGACGAACGCATCGAACTCATGCGGCTTCTTCGATTGCTGGCCGCGGCTGCCTGACCCGGCGCTGCTGACCGAGGTCGATGGCGCGGCGCCCCGGCGAACACGAGACGTTCAGGCCGAGGCGGGTACCCGCCCGGATACGGCCCGTGGATCGACAACCCCGTCGACAAGCAAACGCGCCCGAGGAAAACGACACCGGAACACCGCACCGCGGCCCAGCGCCGATTCGATCACAAGACTCGCCTGATGACGAAGCAGCACATGCTTCACGATGGCCAGACCGAGCCCGGTCCCGCCGGTCTCGCGTGAACGGCTGCGATCGACTCGGTAGAAGCGCTCGGTGAGACGCGGTATGTGCTCGGGTGCAATGCCGATGCCGGTATCGGAGACTTCGTAAGCGACACCATCGCCATCGGCCTTCCACGTCAACCGGATCAGGCCACCCTCGGGCGTATAACGGATGGCATTGGACAGGAGGTTGGCAAAGGCGCTGCGCAGTTCCTCCGCGCTGCCACGCAGGCCGATCGGTGCTGCCTCGGCCTCGATCCGGTGGCGCCCCGCACTGAGGCTTCGCCCTTCCTCGAGCAGCGCCCAGACCATCGAAGTCACGTCGACCGGTGAATCGACCACCGGATTGTCGCCGGCCTCGAGCCGCGACAGGGTCAGCAGGTCTTCGACCAGGCGTGTCATGCGCTGCGACTGGTCGAACATCACCTGGATCGCACGGGTACGCAAGGCGCCATCGATATCGCCTGACACCATGTGCTCGAGATAACCGTTGATCACGGTGAGGGGTGTGCGCAGTTCATGCGACACGTTGGCGATGAAGTCGCGACGAACTCTCTCGGTGCGCTCCACCGCAGTGACATCGCGAAGCACGAGCAGACTGTCATGCTCGCCAAAGCGCGCGACCTGCAGGGACAGAAACGCGGGTGGCACGGTGGTCGTCTCGATCACCATAGGCTGCCCGGGCGTCTCCATCGGTTCGTCGCCCAGCCACGCGACAAGACCCGGATAACGCACCAGATTCGTCAGGATGCGGCCGCGATCGCTCACCCGATCGATGCCCAGCAGACGCTCGGCCACACTGTTGCACCAGTCGATGCGCAACTCGCGATCAAGCAGCACGACACCGTCGGGCAAGGCCTGGGTCGCCAGTTCCATGCGCTTGAGCGCATCGCCAAGACGCAATTGAACCTGCTCCTCGCGGCGATGCACGCGATAGAGCTCGGAAAAGACGTCGCCCCAGGCGCCCCAGCCGTCGGGCACACGCGCAACGTCGGGCGCGCGCAGCCACCGGCGCAGGCGATCGAGGTAGCGCAACTGGATGAGTACGAAGCCGAAAAGCCCGATAGCCAGAATGGCCAAAGCCGTAATCGGACCTGCCACCACCAGTGCGGTGAGGGACAGCACCACGACGAAGCCGATGCGCAGCGCAGGCGCCACCCAGAAGATGCTCACCGCGTCGACATCCGGTCAGTCATGCCGGGTCAGGCAGGCCGCGCGAGCTTGTAGCCTGCGCCCCGCACCGTGACCAGCCACGCATCGGCTCCGGCACCCAGCGTGAGTCGCAAGCGCCGCATGTGGACATCAACCGTTCGCTCCTCGATGAACACGTGGTCACCCCACACCTTGTCGAGCAGCTGCGCACGCGAAAACACACGCTCCGGATGCGCCAGCAGGAAGCGCAGCAGTCGAAATTCAGTCGGGCCGATCTCGACCGGTGCCCCGGCAACCGAGACCACGTGACTGCGTGCATCCAGACGAATCGGCCCTACCTCGAGAACATCATTGCCCTGCTCGGGCGCGCGCCGGCGCAGGACCGCGCGAATGCGGGCTACCAGTTCGCGCGGGGCGAACGGCTTCACCACGTAATCATCGGCGCCCTGCTCCAGCCCCGTGACCCGATCGGTTTCGGTCGCACGCGCAGTGAGCATGATGATCGGCAGATCGCGGGTCCGCAGCTGGCTGCGCAACCGCTGCGCGAGCACGATACCGGATACGCCGGGCAGCATCCAGTCGACGAGCGCGATGTCGGGCAGTATCTCGCCGATGCGCTCGAGCGCCTCTTCGGCCGAACCGGTGATGATGACGCCAAAGCCGGCATGGCTCAGGGTGAAGCCAACCAGCTCCTGGATGGCAGGATCGTCCTCGACCACGAGAACCGTGGTCGTGGCGGAATCGACAGTCGTCATGATCGGCCGTTCATGGCTGGACAGGCGTTGGTCGATCGGCACGCCGAAAACCGTACATGAGCCAGGGGCACATGGTCAGGCGAGGTCGGGCCTTGATTTGGCCGAACTGTGCCGGATGTCGGTGCCATCGACGATGTAGACCACATGCTCGGCGATATTCTTCGCATGGTCACCGATACGCTCGATCGCCTTGGCGATCCAGACGATGTCGATCGCCGTCGAGATCGTGCGCGGGTCCTCCATCATGTAGGTTACGAGTTGGCGCATGATGGCGCGAAACTCGTTGTCGAGGAGCACGTCCTCGCGGATGAGCTCCTGCGCTGCACGGGCATCGAGGCGGGCATAGGCGTCGAGTGCCTTGCGCAGCTGGGCCAGTGCCACCTCGGCCGCATGCGTGACATCGGCAAGGCGCGGCACTTGCAGCGGGCCGCGGTCAAGAAGCTGGCGGGCGGTGCGGGCGATCTTCTTGGCTTCATCGCCCATGCGCTCCAGATCGGTCACGGTCTTCGCGATCGAGAGCACGGTGCGCAGATCACCGGCCGTCGGCTGGCGCCGGGCGATGATCTGTGCGCAGGCTTCATCAATATCGATTTCGAACTCATTGACCTGTCGATCGACTTCGATGGCCGTATCGAGCGCATCCAGATCGCCCGAGGACAGGCCACGCACCGCGTTGCGAATCTGCGACTCGACAAGCCCCCCCATCTGCAGCACCTTGGACCGCACGTTCTCCAGGTCGGAGTCGAACTGCTTGAATGTGTGCTCGGTCGGCGGCATCGGGCAGAACCCTCGAGTCGATGTTGGGTCATTTGAGACTACCAGAGCGTACACACTCCGGGCCTGGGGCAGCGCACCTTTCGACCGCAGGCCGGCCGATGGACGCCTGTCGGAGCGGAGTGTGTTGCAGAGATATGACACGATCATGACAGCTGACAGCCTCTCCCCGAGTGGCACTCCATGGCGCGGTCGCGCAGCGGCCGGGCGCACCACCTCGCCGGTGCCCCAGGCGGGGGCGGGTGTGATCGCGGTCCGTACATCGTGGGACAGCCGCACAGCGTCCCCCGGGAACTGGCGACAACCGGCGCCACGGGACGGCGGTGGGCGGCGGCGAGCGACAGACTTGCCAGCCCCGGGGCGGGAGACGCTATTCTCACGACCGTACCGCCGGGAGCGTCTTCCCCCTCCCGCACGCTGCGAGTCGCCACACCAAGAGGATCCACCATGGCCATGAATCGTGCCTTCGAAGCCCTGCAGGGCCGCCTGTCGGGCCTGCTCGAGTCAACCCCCGCCCAGGACATCGAGCGAAACGCCAAGGCGATTCTCGGCGGCGCATTCAGCCGCCTCGATCTGGTAACCCGCGAAGAATTCGAAGTCCAGGCGCGCCTGCTCCAGCGCACCCAGGAGCAGCTTGCGGCCGTTTCGGCGAGGCTCGCGCGCCTGGAGAACGCAGCAGCACCCACGACCAGCGCGATCAAACCCGCGAGCACCGACTGACCGAGCGCCGGGGTCGTGGCGCTCGCCACGCTGCATTCACGGGCACTCGAGGGCTTCGAGGCCCACCCCGTCTGCGTCGAGGTTCACCTCGCCAACGGGCTTCCCAGCCTGGCCATCGTCGGATTGCCCGATGCCGAAGTTCGGGAAGCCCGGCACCGCGTGAGGGCCGCCATCACGCATTGCGGCTTCGAATTTCCCGCGCGGCACATCACCGTCAACCTCGCGCCCGCCGACCTCCCGAAAGAGAGCGGTCGGTACGATCTGCCCATCGCACTGGGCATCCTGGCAGCCTCCGGACAACTCGCCGCTCGATCGCTGGACGGATACGAATTCGCCGGCGAACTCGCGCTCGACGGCAGCCTGCGCTCGGTGCGCGGTGCCCTCGCCATGGCCTGGCGCGCTGCGGGGACCGGGCGTGGCTTCATTCTTCCAGCCGCCGATGCCGATGCCGCCGCGCGGGTTGCACAGGCCTGCATCCACGGCGCGCCCAACCTGCTGGCGGTCTGCGCGCACCTGAGCGGCTCCACGGTACTACCGCGGGCGATACCGCCAGCCATCGCCATCGATGCACCGCAAGGTCCCGACCTCAGCGATGTGCGCGGCCAACCACAAGCGCGTCGCGCGCTCGAAATCACGGCGGCGGGTGGTCATTCGCTCCTCATGTCCGGCCCACCCGGAACCGGCAAATCGATGCTGGCCGAGCGACTGCCGGGCCTGCTGCCGCCCATGGGCGAGACCGAAGCCCTCGAGCAGGCCGCGCTGCGCTCGCTCGAGGAGCGCTCGAGTGCACGCGCCGGCCTGCAGCAGTGGGCCGCACGTCCGTTTCGCGCCCCGCATCACTCGGCATCGAGTGCGGCGATGGTGGGCGGCGGTTCCTATCCGCGTCCCGGCGAGATCTCGCTCGCCCACCATGGCGTGCTGTTTCTCGACGAGTTGCCCGAATTTGATCGGCATGTGCTCGAAGCGCTGCGCGAGCCGCTCGAGACCGGCCGTGTCGCCATTTCTCGGGCCGGGCGGCAGGCCGTGTTTCCGGCCCGGTTCCAGCTCGTGGCAGCCATGAACCCGTGTCCGTGCGGCTACGCCGGCCACCCAGCCACACGGTGTCGATGCACCCCGGGGCAGATCGAGCGCTACCGAGCGCGCCTTTCGGGGCCGCTCCTCGACCGGATCGACCTGCACGTGGCGGTGCCGGCCATGGCGGAGGACGGCCTGCCCGGTGCCGCACCCGGCGAGAGCACACGCACGGTGCGAGAACGGGTGCTTGGCGCGCATGCCCGGCAATGGGCCCGGCAGGGGTGCAGCAACGCGCTGCTCGACCCGCCTGCCATCGAGCGATGGTGTGCGCCGACTGCCGCCGCAACGCCGCTTCTGCGCGAGGCGATCCGACGCTTCGGTCTGTCGGCGCGCGCACTGCACCGCGTGCTGAAGGTGGCTCGCACCATCGCCGACCTCGCCGAGGCACCCTTGCCCGCCATCAACCACGTGGCAGAGGCCCTGAGCTACCGTCCACCCGATCCTCACCCCGCCTGAGCAGCCCGCGAGACTGCGGGTCGGACAGAGCCGGCAGACGTCACGCCCGTGCAGTGTAGGATCCTGATCGTTCTGATCCGGGAAATCATGGCGACATACGCAATCGGGGATGTGCAAGGGTGCCATGACGAGCTGCTGGCCCTCATCACACGCCTTCGGCTCGGCCCGGCCGACCGGCTCTGGTTCGTGGGCGATCTGGTCAACCGCGGCCCCCGGTCGCTCGAGGTGCTGCGCCTGGTGCGCGACATGGGCGATCGGGCCACGGTGGTTCTGGGCAACCATGACCTGCACCTCATCAGTCTCGCCGAGGGACTCGGACGCCCCCGCAGTGACGATACGCTCGAGGCCGTGCTCGACGCCCCCGATCGTGACGAACTCCTTGGCTGGCTGCGCAGTCGGCGCCTGGTCGAGACCGATGGCGTCCATGTCATGGTGCACGCGGGCCTGCTCGCCCGCTGGAGCGTGGCGCAGGCCATCGACCTTGCCGGTGAGGTGTGGCGCGCACTGAACGCACCCACCTATCGGGAATTCCTGCGCAGCATGTACGGCAACACCCCCGACCGCTGGGATGACACCCTCGCCGGTGCCGATCGCAGCCGGATGATCGTCAACGGCATGACACGCATGCGTTTCTGCCGTCGCGATGGCTCGATCGACCTCGGCCCGAAGGGCGCGCCCACCGACGCACCGGCGGGCTACCGGCCCTGGTTCACCCTGCCAGAGCGCGCCCATGCCGACCACACCGTCGTCTTCGGCCACTGGTCGGCCCTCGGACTGCACGTGAGCGAGAACGTCATCGGCCTTGATACCGGCTGCGTCTGGGGCGGCAAGCTCACGGCGATGCGTCTGGAAGATCGGGCCCTGTTCGACGTTCCCGGTAAGGCAGCGGGACGTTCAAGGCGCTGGCAATAGCGCGCTCGCTCGCGAGGGACACCTCGCGCCGGGCAAGGCCTGTCGTGACCACGGGGGTGAGGAACTGCAACTTCACATGGATCGTTTTCGCCCCGAGAATCCGCCAGATCGAGCCGAGGAGGGTCATGTCGTCGACATAGGCCGCGATGGCCGAGGGCTCGCCAGCCGCATCGGCATAGCGCAGGGCGACCGGCTGCACGAGCCCACCCGCGTCGATCACCGGCTGAAAGAGGGCGGCATGGAAGGGCAGCAGTCGATCGCCCTGGGTCGTGGTGCCTTCGGGAAACACGGCAATCACGCCACCGGCCTCGATCAGCGCAGCAATCCGGCCATTGGTGGTGCGCGCATGGCGGGTTCGGCCCCGTTCGATGAAGAGGGTACCCACCCCGGCGGCGAGCGGTCCGATGACCGGCCAGCCGCGAATCTCCGACTTCGCCACGAAGGTGAACGGCTGATGCGCCAGGAGCGCAAAGATGTCGACCCACGACACATGGTTTGACGCCAGAAGGTAGCCACCCCGGGCAGGCGCCTCGCCCTGCAGATGAACCCGCACCCCGAGCAAGGCGAGCAAGCGTCTCGCCCAGCGGCGCACCGTCGCCTGGCGTTCGGCCTCGCTCATCGCCGGCAACCGGAACCGCACCCGCCAGAGCCCGACCAGGAGGTGGGCCACGAGAAGCGGCAGCCTGACTGCGCCCGAGACACGAGACTGCCGCATGCCGTGGCCGACCCTGCTCGCCGTGCCGGTCGCCTGTCTCAGTGCAGCCGCGGGGCTACCTGGCCGGTAAAGAGGTCAAGCGAAGCGTGGGTTTCCGCAGGCGTCAGGTCACCGAAGGCGAACTGACCCACCAGGTAGTTCAGACCCGTGGTGTCGAGCTGGTCGCGCAAGTACTGCGCGACGGTGTCCGGCGAACCGGCAACCCCTTGGCCGACGGCCATCAATTCATCGAAGCTGGGCGGTCGCGGGTAACGGATGGTGCGATTGTTGAGGCGAAAGAGAAACGTGAAGCTCTCATGCCAGCGCAGATAAGCCCGGCGCGCCATGTCCATCGCCTTTCCGTCCGTCTCGGCCACGACGATGAAACGCCCGACCCCCATCCTGGGCAGTGGACGCTCGCCATGCACCTCGCGCCACACTTCGCGGAACTTGCTGGCCGACTCGACGATCATGTCCACCGGATCAAGACTGACCGTGCTCAGACCACGACGGGCGGCACGCTCGGCACTCTCGGGCGAGTGCACGCCATACCAGATGGGCGGGTGCGGTTGCTGCAGCGGCGGAATTTCCATCGGTACGTCATCGAACTGGTAGGTCGGACCGGCAAAGGTCAGCCGCTTTTCGGTGAGTCCACGGGTGATCAGTTCGAGCGATTCCTCGTAGATGGCCTGGGCCGAATCCGGTTCGGTGCCGTAGTAGACGAGTTCTGCCGGCGAGGATCCGCGCCCGAACCCCACGTCAAGGCGCCCGCCGCTCAGTTGATCGAGCATGCAGATTTCCTCGATCAGGCGCAGGGGATGGTAGAGCGGCAGCGCGTACACCAGGGTGCCGAACCGGAGACGACGGGTACGCTGGGCCACTGCGGCGAGAAACACGCTCGGGCTGGGTGCCATGCCCAGTGGCGTGGAGTGATGCTCGGCGATGTGATAGCAATAGAATCCGGCCTGCTCGTACGCCTCGATCAGTTGCAGGCGCGACTCGTAATATTCCCTGAGCGGCAAGTTGCCCCGGTCCAGGTGATCGAACACTCCGAATTCCATCGACAGTCTCCTTCCGTGCAGTCGGTTCCGCCGCGGGCTCGCGACCCGGCTGACAGCCCCTCACTCTAGGTAGAAGCGCCAGCAACCGCAAGTCGAACCTGACGGAATCCGGCACTGGCATCGGTCGGACGGCCGACGCGTTGCGCCGCCAGTCAAGCGCTGGCCGGAGAGGCCAAACCGCGGCGTCAGCGCAACCTGGCGCAATGCCGGTATCATCGGTCCGATGACCACAACGATCGTCAGAACATGGCACGCACCCGGACCCGCCCGACCACGCCCCTGTTCCGGATCATCGAGACGCAGGCGCTGCGCGAAGGCCTGTCGAAGGAACAGCTGTACGCCCGCCTCGGCATATCGGCCTCGTACTACAACCAGTTGTGCACCGACGATGTGTTGCTCGCACAGGCTTCACGAACGGTGGTAGAGGCCATCTCGACCTACCTCGACGTGCCGCATGTGCAGGTGATGATGTGGGCCGGGCAACTCGACTGGAAGGATTTCGGCCAGCCGCGCAATCCGGGGGCCACCGTCAATCAGTACATCGACGCCGTTGCCTTGCAGATCGAGGATGACCCGTACTTTCGCGACTTTGCCGTCCCGCTGCGCGAATGGTCGGCCACGCCACAGGCGATCAGGCTTCGCTTCGTGGCTCTCTATGAACATGCCCGGCAGCTTCGGGTGCAGCGCGAAGTGTCAGAGGCGAGCGGGAGCACCACGACAGGCAAGAACCCGGGAACCCCGCGCAGCAGCACGCGGGGCAATACGCCAGGCCTCACGCTGGCCCGCGCAGCGCGCCTGAGCGAGCAACTGCCTGGGGCGGGACAAGGTTCACTGACACCCGCACGCAGCGCGAAACCGGCGCGTCGCCCCAAGGCCGCCTGATCAGGCGGGGTACTGCTCGGCCAGCGCCTCGAGCGCCTTCACGAAACAGGCCATCGGTACCCGGACGATGCCTGCACCGATCTGACCGACACCGGCCTCGCGGTGGGCAATGCCGGTCGTCACCACGGGCTGTATGCCGGTGTCGATGACCTTGCGCACATCGATGCCGACCGGGGCCGGCGCGAAATCGAGGGCCGGCAGCGAGTTGGCCGGATTGCGTCCGTCGGTAATCTCGTACATGAGCCGCGAGTATTCCATCGATGCCGCGATCGACCCGCCCGCCAGCAGCGTGAGCGCGGGTGAGGCAGCAAACGAGAATCCGCCGAATCCGGCCGTCTCGGTGATGGCGCTGTCGCCCAGATCGGGGTTGGCATCGGCCTCGCTGAACCCGGGGAAGTACAAGCCCTGAGGCCGTCCGCTGGGCGCCTCGAACCAGCGTCGTCCGAGGCCGCTCACCCGAATGGCGGTCGTCACGCCATTGCGGGCAATGGCGGTCACGGTGCTCGAATACTCGATGCCGTGGGCGGCATCCATCGTGGCCTTGGCCGAGGCCATCGACAGGTTGAGGAAGAACTGCGACGTGTCGGCGATGAACTTGAGAATCTCGTGCGCCACACCGGGTGACAGTTCGCACTGACTGAGGGGCACCGCGAACTGCATGAAAAAGAGCGAGGTGGCGGCCACATTGCGCGAGTGCACCTCATCGCCCATCAGCAGCGCCTGCGACTGGATCGCCTTGAGGTCGATGCCACCCGAGAGGAGCACCGCCTTCTTCATGGCCGGTGCGAGCACATCCTCGAACCACTTGAGCCGAACCAGCACCTCGGGGCTGTTCGCGCCGAAGCGCAGGATCTTGCCGATACCCTCGTTGATGTTGGTGTACGCCGTGTTCCCATGGGTGAGATTGCGCACGACCAGCACCGGCATCGAGGGCGAAATGATGCCGGTCATCGGGCCGACTGCGCTGTAGTCATGGCACTGGGCGAATCGGATCTCGCCCGCGGCGAGCATGCGCTCGGCCTCGGCCATCGAGTCGGCCCAGCCCTCGTAGAGCACGGCACCGATCATGGCGCCGTGCATCGGGCCGCACATGTCGGGCCAGGCCACCGGCGCACCGGCATGCAGCAGGGTCCGGTCCATGTCGGGCCAGACATCACGTGCATGCAGCGCGACATCCACCAGCGCGGGCCGTGCTGCCAGGACCCGCTCGACCGCCAGCGCATTGGCGCGATCGATGCGCGAGCCCGTTGCGTTCGGATCTTGCCGATCACCCACGAGCTGGGCGAGCTTCCAGGCCAGGACCGGATCCGCGTTGCCCGGCGGCTGCCAGTCGACCTGGGCCACGCTGCCGCCATGGGCGGTGACGCTGTGGTTGAAGGCGTCAACGCCGACATTGACGACCGACAGGGGGGAATCGAGCAGGGATGGTTTCAACGTCACACCTCAAACGGACGAACAGGTTGCAACACGGCAAGGGCGAACCCGGCAAAGAGGTCCCAGCCCGATGTATGACCCAGCGCAACAAGTGCGCCCAACGCAGCCGGCACGCCCGCCGCATCGCGGTCGTGCGCCAGGGCGTGCAGGAAATCGTGCAGAACGGCGTACGACTGCCCGGCCGCCAGATCGACCAGCAGACTGGCACTGATGGCATGAGTACGCTCGCGCGCTGCGGCATGAATGGCGTCGATCGTGCCGGCAAGCCAGCCTGGCTGCGGCCCGGGGCGGTGCGCCAGCGCAAAGAGGGCGCCCCCCACGACATCGTCACCCGACGGGGTCAGCCCGGCACCGACCCCGAGCAGGCCGCAGGCAGCCGCCAGCAGCGGCGCGGGCTGCGGTCGCTCGAGCGCCGCCGCAAGGGCATGGAGGCGGACAAAGGCGTGCTCGAGCGGAAATTCGAGCGGCTGCCCGACCAGTGCAGCAGCAAAGCCACGCGGGGCGGGCAAGGCATGATCGACCCGACCGGCACCCGCGGCCCGGGCAGCCACCAGTGCCGCAATCAGATCGACCAGCCGCCTGGCCACACGCGCCCCATCCGGCATCCCGCCCGCCGGAGGCGCCCAGCAGCGGGCATGACGCAGATCGACGGCCAGGGGTGCCGAGGGCGGCACATCGGGCAGCACGATCATGCGCGGATGTCGGGTGCGAGGGGCCGGACCGATCCAGACCAGCTCGCTTCCGGCGCGCGCATAGGGCAGGCCGGCCGCAACAAAGGCAGGCACCGGATCGACCCGGCCCCCGCTCGCTTGCAACGCCGCCATCGCGCGCACCCCCACCCAACGAGCCGTGACGGGCCACAGGCGGGGACGCGAAGCGAGCGCCGTGTCCATCAGGCTTCGATGCAGGTACCGGCGCGCCCTTCGATGGCCTCGAAAGCGCGTTCGAGCGAAGTGATGACCACCCGCTTGCCACCGGCATCGAGATAATCGAGCGCTGCCTGAATCTTGGGCCCCATGCTGCCGGGCGGAAACTGGCCCTGGGCCGCGAGCTCGCGCGCCTCGGCGGCCGTGAGGCGATCGAGAAAGCGCTGCTGCGGCGTGCCGAAATCAACCGCAACCCGCTCCACACCAGTGAGCAGCAACAGGGTATCGGCCCCCAGTTGGGCGGCCAGCAGGGCACTGGTCAGATCCTTGTCGATCACCGCCGCGACGCCCTCGTACTCGCCATCGGCACGACGCACGACCGGAATGCCGCCACCGCCGGCCGCAATGGGCACGACACCGGCGTCGAGCAGTACCCGAATCGTGGCCAATTCGAGAATGTGCCGCGGGCGAGGCGACGCCACCAGCCGTCGATAGCCCCGTCCGGCATCTTCGCCGAAGGTCCAGCCGGTCTGCTCGGCCATGTCCGCCGCGACCGCCTCGGAAAAGAACTTGCCGACCGGCTTGGTCGGGTTCTCGAACGCAGGGTCGGTCGGGTCAACCTCCACCTGCGAGACAAGCGAGACCACCTGACGGTCAACGCCATGCCGTACCAGTGTGTTGGCAAAGCACTGCTGGAACATGTAGCCCATGCCGCCCTGCGAGTGAGCCACACAGACGTCCATCGGCATTGGCGGCAGTTCGCTCGCGGTGCGGGCCATGCGAAAGAGGATATTTCCCACCACCGGCCCGTTACCATGCGTGAGCACCAGCCGATAGCCGCTCTGGACGATCTCGAGCAGGCGTTCGGTCAGACCATTGATGATGTCGATCTGCTCCTGGGCGGTGCCACGGATGTGCGGCGGATAGCTGGCGTTGCCGCCGAGCGCAGCAACGACCAGAGGCCCTTGCGCGCGGGGCATCACGGCCGAACCATGCGCAGCGCCGCACGAGCCGCTTCGGTCGATCCGGAAAAGACCATGGCACCGGCATCGCGCAGGCTGCGCACCTGGGCGCTGCGCTGCTGCGGATCCTCGTCGGTGCCGCACACGAACACCACGAACGCGAGCGAACGACCTTCGCGCGCCGCCTCGAGGCGGGCATCACGAATCGACGGCACCAGCGCCCCTGCCGGATCATCGTGCGACCCATGTCCCAGAACCACATCGAGCACGATGACCGCAACAGCCTTGTCGCGCGCCTCGGCGCGCAGGCGCTCGACACGCATGGTCGGGTCGATCATCGGGTGCGGCCGACCCACCGTGAACCGGTCATCGCCCAGATCGATCGCGGTGTGTTCGACACTGTGCATCGGGTCAGACAGTGCACGGGCATCGTCCAGCGGTGCGTTGGACCACACCGAGAGTCCGGCATCGCGCCAGATGGCCTGGGCCTCGTAGCAGAAGGTGCCACCCGAATAGAGCGCGCGAATGTACTTCTGCGACGCCACGAACGAAGGGCGCGCAGGCAGACGCTCATCGGTCGCGGGCACCGGCAGGTCGGCAAGGACGATGGCCTGACGCACCGCGTCGGCCAGCGTGGTCGTGATCCAGACCCCGGGCACCGGCTCCAGCCGGGCGCCGATGAAGAGAACCACCGCAGGCTTGGCCACCACGCGCAGGCGCTCGATGATGCGCGCGCTCACCTCGGCCGACGGGGGTTTGGACACGACGAGAATCACCCGGGTGCCCGGATCGGCCCCGAGGAGATCGATGGCCTGCAGCATCGTTGCACCACCGACCGCCGCACTGATGTCGCGACCGCCGGTGCCGATGGCATGCGATACCCCGCCGCCGGCCAGATGGATCTGGACGCTGGCTTCCTGGAGTCCGGTGCCGGAGGCAGCCACGATGCCGATGGACCCGCGCCGGACCTCGTTGGCAAAGCCCAGAGGAATGCCGTTGATGATGGCCGTGCCGCAATCGGGCCCCATGACCAGCAGGTTCTTGCGAACCGCCAGCGCCTTGAGGGCGCACTCCTCGGCAACGGGGACGTTGTCGCTGAACAGAAAGACATGGCAGCCATGCCGCAGCGCCTTCATGGCCTCGCCGGCGGCGTAAGGGCCGGGGACCGAAACCTGGACGAGACCGGCATCGGGGACACGCGCCAGGCCCTGGGCCAGCGCACGCGGTACGGGTGCCAGCCCGGTGGCTGCAGCACCGCCCGCAGCAGGCGCCTCGCCCAGCAAGGCCCGCTCGGCCTGGGCGAGGGCCACCGCCCCTTGCGCTTCGGTATCACTCTCGATCACGATCAGGAGGTCTCCCGGACCGCAGGCCTGCAAGGCCTCGGGCAACATGCGGGCCTCGGCCAGGATCTCCTTGTTGGCACCGGTGCCCATCACCAGCGTGGCGCGCCGAATACCCTCGAGCGCAAGCAACCGCTCGGTGATCCGCATGAGTGCAACCGAATCCTTGTACAGATTCTGCTTGCTGATCGCGACCACGTTTCCTGCAGCTATGACCGACATCTCACGCAACCTCGTCGAACAGCGAGAGCTGCCGCCCACCCATCAGGACGGCTTGCTCGACACGCCGCTTGGCGTCTTTCAAGGTGGCCGACTGGCCCTGATGGGTGCCAGCCTGCCAGCGATATTTCATTTCCAGGTGAACTCCGGGTTCGATCTCGACCACACCGACACGCTTCTTGCCCAGCCAGTAACCGTGGGATCGATACCCGCGCTCCCAGAAAGGGCGGGGCTCGCGCCGGGTTTTTTTCTGGCGGGCAGGGGGCCGAGGCTCGAGTTGCGCAGCGGTCATGGCGCAGGTCCAGTCTGTCCGTGAGGGGCCATTATCACCGATCCTGTGTCTCATCTGCGCAGCGCGCCCCGTGCCGCCGGCGCGGCGTCCGCTCGATGTCGCGCGCGGGTCGCTACAATCCGGTCGCCTGTCGTCAAAGCGCACGCGCTGCCGTACGCCCCAACGAGATTCTTCACGAGACCTGCCGCATGAGACTTCCCACCACCGCACGCCTGCCCGTGATCGCCCCTGCAAGCGAACCTGCAGGCAGCGCCCCTCGCTGCCGCGCCGGCGCTGCCCCGCGTAGCCGGCGGCCCGATCTTGCGATCCTGCTCGTACTGACCGCGCTCATGCCCCTGCCCCGGGTTGCTCAGGCCGACATCACCGACGAGATCCAGGTCTACACCAACGAGATCAACGGCGTGCACGAAGCAGGGCTCGAGCTGCACGTGAACACCACGCCCAGCGGGCGCACCACGCCGGCCTATCCACGCGAAGTGACGCCCGCCCACGCGTTGCGCATCACCCCCGAGTTTTCTTACGGCCTGGCCGAGAACTGGGAGCTCGGCGCCTATCTGCCCACGGTGGCGCGCGCCAGCGGGCAATACGACGTTGCAGGCGCCAAGATCCGCCTGAAATGGTTGCCCCTTCACCCCGAGGATGGCTTCTATCTCGGACTGAACACCGAACTGTCCCGCATGGCGCAGATCTATTCCGAAGCCCGTACGACCGCGGAATTTCGGTTTATCGGCGGCTGGAAGTCGGGCCCCTGGCTCGTGGGCGTCAACCCGATCTTCGATTTCGCCCTGTCAGACGCCACCCGCTCGAAGACACCCGATACCGAACTCGCCTTCAAGGCCAGCCGCGAAGTGCTGCCAGGCATCGGGCTGGGCAGCGAGTTCTACTGGGGCGTCGGCAAGCTCAACGATGTGCAGCCGTTCGGCCGCTCGCCCAACACGCTCTACGCGGTCGTGGACATCGACCGCAAGCCGTGGATCTTCAACGTCGGCATCGGTCACGGCACCTCCTCGAGTGCCGATCGCTGGACCGTGAAGGCCATCATCGAGATCCCGTTCTGACTCGGGCACAACCCTCCGGGGGTAGTTGCGCCCGCCCTTGTTGCGGCGCACTATAACCGCCCTTGCAGGCCTCTCGGAGTGGACGATGGATCGATCCGGACAGACGTCGGGTACGGCGACGCTCACCCTTTCTGCGATCGGCATCGTCTACGGCGACATCGGCACCAGTCCGCTCTACGCGCTCAAGGAAGTCTTCTCCGGCAACCACGGCATCACCTTCTCCGCCGACAATGTCGTGGGGGTCGTCTCGGTCATCCTGTGGGCACTGACGGTCGTGGTGTCGCTCAAGTACGTCTCGCTGATCCTGCGCGCCGACAACCGGGGCGAAGGCGGTGTCATGGCAATGATGGCGCTCGCCAGTTCAGCGGTCGGGCGCACGTCGCGGTGGCGGGCGCCGGTCATCCTGTGCGGACTGCTGGGCGCGGCCCTCTTCTTCGGCGAGGGCGTCATCACACCCGCCATTTCGGTACTCTCGGCCGTCGAGGGCCTGGAAGTTGCAACGCCCTTCTTCGCCCCGTACGTGCTCGGCCTCACGGTGGCCATCCTCGTACTGCTCTACTGCGTGCAGCGCAAGGGCACCAGCAGCATCGGGGCGGTCTTCGGCCCGGTCATGCTCATCTGGTTCATCACGCTGGCAGGAGTGGGCATCGCCAACATCGTCCGCTACCCCGGGATTCTCGCGGCTCTGAACCCGCTGGCGGCGCTGGGCTTCCTGGCAGCCCACCCGGGCATATCCTTCATCGCGCTTGGTGCCATCGTGCTTGCCCTCACGGGTGCCGAGGCCCTCTACGCAGACCTCGGACACTTCGGGCGACGACCGATCCGCATCGCCTGGTTTGCCATCATCTTCCCGTCACTGGCACTGGCCTACCTGGGGCAGGGTGCCCTGATGCTGGTCGAGCCCGAGAGCTACAGGAACCCGTTCTTTCTGGCCGTACCGGGCTGGGCCGTCCTGCCGCTGGTGGTGCTTGCCACATCGGCCACGGTCATCGCCTCGCAGGCGACGATCTCGGGGGTCTACTCGATGACGAAGCAGGCCATCCAGCTCGGGCTGATGCCACGAGTGCGGATCCTGCACACCTCGACACGGGAGATCGGTCAGATCTATGTGCCGGTGGTCAACTGGACCCAGTTCGTGCTGGTGATTGCCGTGGTGATCGGCTTTGGCTCGTCGACCAACCTGGCCGCAGCCTACGGCTTTGCCGTGACCGGCACGATGCTGATCAACACGGTCCTGGTCTTCTTCGTGATGCACTTCGGGTGGCGCTTCAGCCTGGCCGTGTGCATTCCGATCACGCTCGCGTTTGCTGCGGTCGACCTGCTCTTCTTCTCGGCCACGCTGCTCAAGGTGGCCGATGGCGGATGGTTCCCGCTGCTTCTCGGGCTTCTGATGTTCACGATCATGACCACCTGGCAGGAGGGGCGAAAGATCGTTACCCAGCGAGTGCGTGACGAATCGATTCCGCTCGATGCCTTCCTGCCGGCGCTCTTCACTTCGCCACCGACCCGTGTGCCCGGCACGGCGGTGTTCCTGCGCAGCGATGCCGAGGGCGTGCCACGGGCCATGCTGCACAACCTCTCGCACAACAAGGTCCTCCACGAGCGGGTGCTGTTCCTCACGGTGCACTACCTTGAAGTGCCATGGGTACCGGCTGCCGATCGGGTGCATGTGAACGCCCTGGGCAACGACTGCTACCAGTTCGACATCAACTACGGGTTCAAGGACGAGCCTGACGTGCCCGCTGCCATCGCCCTCGGGTGCAGCCAGCACGACATGCCCTTCGAGCCGATGGAAACCTCGTTCTTCATGAGCCGTCAGACACTGATCCCGACGGTGGGCAACGGGGGCATGGCCGACTGGCGCGAGAAGCTCTTTGCGGTGATGGCGCGCAACGCCGGTGACGCGGCCGACTACTTCAAGTTGCCAACCAATCGCGTGATCGAACTGGGCGCCCAGATCGAGATCTGACGCCTGCCGCGCGCCGGCTCACGACCTCGGCCCTCATTGACTGCCCGCACGGGACACTGCCATGAATGACTATCTCGAACGCATCCTGCGGGCTCGGGTCTACGATGTGGCCATCGAGACGCCCCTGGAGATTGCCACCAACCTGTCGGCGCGAATCGACAATCGGCTCTGGCTGAAGCGAGAAGACCTGCAACCGGTCTTCTCTTTCAAGCTGCGCGGTGCCTACAACAAGATGGTGCACCTCGGAGCAGGCGCACTGCGGCGGGGGGTCATCTGCTCCTCAGCCGGCAATCATGCGCAGGGAGTGGCGCTGGCCGCCGAGCGCCTGGGCTGTCAGGCGCTGGTCGTGATGCCCACGACCACCCCTCGAATCAAGGTCGATGCGGTCACGCGCCGCGGCGCAGAAGTCATCCTGCACGGCGACTCCTACAGCGATGCCTATGCCCACGCCCGATCGCTCGAGGCCGAGCGCCAGCTGACCTTCGTCCATCCCTACGACGACCCCGATGTCATCGCCGGTCAGGGCACGATCGGCATGGAGATCCTGAGGCAACTGCAAGGGCCACTCGATGCCATCTTCGTCGCGATCGGCGGGGGCGGGCTCATCTCGGGTGTCGCAAGCTATGTGAAGCGGGTACGTCCCGGGGTGAAGGTGATCGGGGTGCAGACCATCGACTCCGACGCGATGAAGCGCTCGATCAGCGCCGGACGACGCATCACGCTGAAGCAGGTCGGGTTGTTCGCCGACGGCATCGCCGTGCGCCAGGTGGGGCGAGAAACCTTTCGCATCACCCGCGAACTGGTCGATGACATCCTGCTGGTGGATACCGATGCCATCTGCGCGGCGATACGCGATGTCTTCGAAGACACTCGCAGCATCCTCGAACCGGCCGGCGCGGTTGCCATCGCAGGCGCCAAGCACTACGCCGAACGGCATCGCGCCCGCGGCCGCGACTATGTCGCCATTGCCTGTGGAGCCAACACCAACTTCGATCGGCTCGGTTTCATGGCCGAGCGCGCCGCCGTCGGCGAACATCGCGAGGCCATCCTCGCGGTGACCATTCCTGAACGCCCCGGCAGCTTTCGCGAATTCTGTTCGCTCATCGGCAGTCGCAGCATCACCGAATTCAACTACCGCGCCGCAGATCCCGGCGCCGCGCAAGTCTTCGTCGGAATGCAGATCGCCAACGACAACGAGAAGCGGCAGGTGCTGGCGCATCTGCGGCAGGCAGGGCTCGAGACCATCGACCTGTCGGACAACGAGATGGCCAAGCTCCACGTGCGCCATCTGGTTGGCGGGCGCGCACCGGGCATCGACGACGAAGTGCTGCATCGCTTCGAGTTTCCCGAACGGCCCGGAGCCTTGCTGCGCTTTCTCGATGCGATGCGGGGCGAATGGAACATCAGCCTCTTTCACTACCGCAATCATGGCTCCGATTCGGGCCGCGTCCTGGTGGGCATGCAGGTGCCGTCAGGGCGGAAGCAGGATTTCCAGCGCTTTCTCACCCGAATCGGGTACCCCCATGTCGATGAAACGGGAAATCCGGCCTACCGCCTGTTCCTGCGCTAGACCACCACGCACGTGCGTCGTGCACCCGCCTCGGTGACGACCCAGTCCATCGGAATGTCATGGGGTTGCGGGTACAGTGTGGCCATCGCCGCAAGTTCATGGGCAACGCCAATCGTGCGGGGGCGGGGGCTCAGGGCAGCCAGGGTGCGGTCGAAGAACCCACCGCCATAGCCGAGCCGATAACCCTCGCGATCAAAGCCGTTCATCGGCACGATGAGGGTGTGCGGAATCACGACCTCACCCGAGGTCGGGTGGGCAATGCCGTAGACGCCCTCGGCAAGCGGGTCACCCGGCGACCAGAGGCGAAACGCCAGTGGCGTGCGCGGTGCCAGCACCACCGGCAAGGCGGTTCGCCCACCGCGAGCACGCACCTGCTGCAGGATGTAACGCGCATCGTATTCGTTGCGCCAGGGCCAGCAGAACCCCACAATGCCCTCATGAAGATCGGGAAACGCCTGCAGCAGATGAGCATCGATCAATTCGCCCCAGGCCGCGAGCTGGATCCGATCGACGGCCATTCGGTCGGCGATGAGACGGTTACGCTCGGCGCGGCGCCATTGCGCCAGAGACTGCCCGTCAATCATGAAGACCTGCTCCTGATAGGTGGCGCCCCGCGTCCGGATCGACACCGTGATGCTGGCCGACGGCAAACGGCTCCGGGGGACGCATGCCCGCGGGGCCGTTTCCTCGGCGCGATTCTAGCCCTCGGTCTCGCGATCGGCATGCTGCCCGCCCACGCAGTGCCGGCAGGTAACGGACGAGCCCCGGCCACCGCAACCCCGACCACGCCTGCCGCAGCAGCAACGGGCGACGCGGCCATCCGTCAGGCCGCCGAGGCATGGCGCGCGCGCAACCCCGCGCGGCTCGCCGCAGCCGTGGCGGGCTCGCGCAACCATGTACTGGCGCCCTGGGTCGACTACTGGCAACTCGCGCTGGGCATCGATCAGGCAAGCAGCGAGCAGGTGGATGCCTTTCTTGCTCGTCATCCAGGCAGCCTCCCCGCCGAACGCCTGCGCGGGGACTGGTTGCGCGCCCTGGCTCGTCATCAGCAGTGGGCGAGCCTCCACGCCGCGACCAGCACCCGACCGCCCGAAGACCCCGAACTGCTCTGCCTCACGATCGAAGCGGCAGCCCGAGCGGGCAAACCGGCCTCGGCGGCCAGCGTAGCCCCGATGCTGCGGCTCGCACGGGCACTGCCCGAGGCCTGCGCAGCACTGATCGCGCCGCTGGCGGCCAGCGGGGTGATCGAGAGCGAGATGCTCTGGGAGCGCATCCACGTCCTGCTCGACAGCGGTTCACTGGCAGGGCTGCAGCAGACCAGCCAATGGCTCGACCGCAACCAGCGCCCCGACTCAGGCGATCTGGCGCTCGCCTGGTCATCGCCACTCGCCTTCTTGCGGCGCCACCGACCCTTCACCGAAGTGCGTGCCGATCGAGAACTTCACGTGGTTGCACTCACACGCCTGGCGCGTGGCGACCCCTTCGCGGCCGGGCAATGGTTCGACAGCGCGAGCGCGGCACGATTGACCACGTCCGACCGGGCTTTCGTCTCGGCCCAGATCGGCGCTGCGCTCGCACGACTGCACGCGCCAGGTGCCGTGTCCTGGTTCGACAACGTCGAGGGCATCAGCGTGAGCGAGGACATTGCTGCCTGGCGTGTGCGGGCGGCCCTGCGCGATGAAGACTGGCCCCGGGTCCGCACCGCAATCGACCGGATGCCAACCCCCGCCCGTTCCGATTCGGCCTGGATCTACTGGTCGGCACGGGCGCATCAGGCGCTGAACGCCCCGCAGCAGGCTCAGGCCGAACTCGCACGGATTGCGGGGGAGCACGACTTTTACGGGACGCTCGCCGCCGAGGAACTGGGGCGGCCTGCCCGGCTGCCCGATCGTCCTGCGGTGCCCTCCGCACTCGAGCTTGAAGCAGCTGCCAGCAACCCCTCGCTCGTGCGGGCAGCCGCCCTTTTCAGGCTCGGCCTGCGATCGGAGGGCGTCAGCGAATGGAACTGGGGGCTGCGCGGGCTCGATGACCCACAGCTCATCGCCGCCGCCGATTACGCGCGCAGTCTGGGTCTGTGGGACCGCGCGATCAATACGGCCGAGCGCACCCGTGCCGCCCATGATTTCGGACTGCGCTTTCTCGCCCCCTATCAGGCAGTGTTCGAGCAGCACGCGCGTGACCAGAGTCTCGTCAGCAGTTGGGTCCTGGGTGTGGCGCGGCAGGAGAGCCGCTTCATCGCCGACATCCGCTCATCGGCCGGTGCCGTGGGCCTGATGCAACTCATGCCCGCCACCGCACGACTGGTTGCGCGACGCATCGGTCTTGCAGCGCCTGACCTCACCGATCCACAGACCAATGTGCGCCTGGGCACGAGTTACCTGCGCCAGGTGCTCGACCGGCTCGACAGCCAGCCTCTGCTGGCATCGGCGGGCTACAACGCCGGGCCGGGCCGGGCCGAGCGCTGGCGTGCTGCCCGGCCGCTCGAAGGCGCCATCTATGCCGAAACCATTCCATTCAACGAGACACGCGACTACGTGAAGCGGGTCCTGGCGAACACGGTCTGGTATGCACAGGTGCTGGGACAGCCCGCCATCAGCCTGAAGTCCCTGCTGGCAACCGTGCCGCCCCGCGCAGCGACCGCCGTCGCGAGCGAAGCCGCGGCTCGCTGAGTTGCGGCGTCGGCGTCGTGCCTTGCGTGTCACGTGCCAGGCCGTCGTCTGATCGGACCCCTGCAGCCCTGCACGATGCCGCCATGGGCGCGAGGCGAATTGCGTAGAATCCACCGTTCACTGACTGCCTGGATAGGATCACGATGGCTCGCGTGCTGCTGCTTGGAGGATCGGGTTTCATCGGCCGGCATGTGGCCGAACGTCTGGCCCTCGATCAGCATGTCATCACGATTCCGACACGGCGCCGCGAACGAAGTCGCCGCGATCTGATCACGTTGCCCACCGTCGACCTGGTGACTGCCGATGTCCATGACGACGCCACGCTTGAACGGCTGATTGCCGGCAGCGATGTCGTGATCAATCTGGTGGGCATCCTTCAGAGCCGTCCGGGCACGCCCTACGGACCCGACTTCGAGCGCGCCCACGTCGCGTTGCCACGACGCGTGGCACAACTGTGCAGCCGGCATGCGGTCACCCGCCTGTTGCACATGAGCGCTCTGGGTGCCGACCTCGAGGGTCCGAGCGAGTATCTGCGCTCGCGAGGGGCTGGCGAAGCGGCGGTGCGCGACGCCGGTGGTGCGCTGGCCATCACGGTCTTTCGACCCTCGGTCGTCTTCGGCCCGGGTGACAGCTTTCTCACGCTCTTTGCCCGGATGCAGCGCTGGCTGCCCTTCATACCCCTTGCCATGACCGGCGCACGCTTTCAGCCGGTCTTCGTCGAAGACGTCGCCGAGGCCATCGCGCGTTCGGTCACCGATCCGGCGAGCGCAGGCCAGACCTTCGAGCTGGCCGGGCCGCAAGTCTTCACCCTGGGCGAGCTCGTGGCCCTGGCCGGCACCTTCAGCGGACATCCCCGCCCGATCTTGGCCCTGCCGCGGTTCATCGGCCTCGTGCAGGCAGCCGTGATGGAGCGACTGCCCGGTGCCCTGCTGTCGCGTGACAACCTGCGCTCGATGTCCGTCGACAACGTGTCGCAGGCTCGCTGGCCCTTCGGTCTCGTACCGACCGCGCTCGCCACCGTGGCGCCCGGCTGGCTCGGAAAGGCCTGGCCGCGATCGCGCTTCGATCGCCACCGGGCCGTCGCCGGCCGGCCCGGCTGAATGAAGATCTACACGGTGGGTGGGGCGGTGCGTGACCACCTGCTCGGATTGCCGGTGAAAGATCGCGACCATGTCGTGGTGGGCGCCACCGTCGAGGACATGCTGCGCGACGGATTCCAGCAGGTCGGCCGTGACTTTCCCGTGTTCCTGCACCCGCAGACGCACGAGGAGTACGCCCTCGCCCGCACCGAGCGCAAGTCGGCGCGGGGCTATCACGGGTTCGTCATCCATGCATCGCCCGATGTCAGCCTCGAAGACGATCTGGCACGGCGCGATCTCACGATCAATGCCATTGCCCGCGACGAATCAACCGGGACACTGATCGACCCCTACCACGGCGTGCGCGATCTGCGGGCCGGGGTACTGCGTCATGTCGGTCCCGCCTTCATCGAAGATCCGGTGCGCATCCTGCGCCTGGCCCGCTTTGCGGCCCGGTTCGGATTTGTGGTGGCACCCGAAACACAGCAGCTCCTCGAGACGATGGTGGCGTCGGGCGAGGTCGACCATCTCGTGCCCGAGCGGGTCTGGCAGGAACTGTCCCGCGGGCTTGTGACGGCACGCCCCGACCGCATGATCGACGTTCTGGTGGGCTGCGGCGCACTGGCCCATCTCCTGCCGGGTGCTGTCGACGCAGGCGGGCGCACGGCCATCGCGGCACTCATGGGTGCGGCCCGCCGCGAGGCCAGTCTGGAAGAGCGCTTTGCCGCCTGGCTCGGGACCATCGCCGATGTGCCTCAGGGCACGGCGGTCGCCAACCACCTGCGTGCCCCGGTCGCCTGTCGCGAACTCCTCGTGCTCGGCATTCGACTGAAGTCGCAGGTGCTCGCCTGCACCGATGCACCGGCGGAAACGCTGGTTCGGGTGCTGCGTGAAGCCGACGCCTGGCGGCGTCCGGAGCGATTCGGACGGCTGCTGGCGGTCTGCGCCGATCTGGAGCGAGCACTCGAGCCGAGGGATGCAGCGGTGGCCACCGATCAACACGCGTCAATTGGCCGTCACCCCTGGGCCGAGCGGCTGACTGCAGCCCTTGGCGCGGCCGGCACGGTGGATACTGCCGCCATCGCCCGCAGTCGCCCGGCTGACATCGCGCAGGCCATCGAGCAGGCACGCATCCAGGCCGTTCGCCCTGTGTGCAAGACCTGACCGCACGTGCCGATTCACGCCAGACCTGACCCCCTCCCCTCAGCGCAGACAGCCTCGCCATGATCACCATCGTTACCGCCAACCTGAACGGCATTCGCTCGGCCACGACCAAGGGCTTCTTCGGCTGGATGGATGCGACGCAACCCGATATCGTCTGCGTGCAGGAACTGAAGGCGCAAGCGGCCGACCTGGACGAGCGCATGCGAGCGCCGCCCGGCTATCAGGGCCTGTTCCACTGCGCGGAGAAGAAGGGCTACAGCGGTGTGGGCATCTACGCCCGCCGCACGCCCGATCGCGTCATCGAAGGCATCGGACACGCCGGGTTCGATGCCGAGGGGCGCTACTTGCGTGCCGATTTCGGCGCGCTCAGCGTCATTTCGCTCTACCTGCCTTCGGGGTCGAGTTCGCCCGACCGGCAGGTCGCCAAGTTCGCCTTCATGGCCGAATTCGATCCGGTGCTGGCTGCCCTGCGAGCCGAGGGGCGCGAGATCGTGATCTGCGGCGACTGGAACATCGCGCATCGCGAGATCGATCTGAAGAACTGGAAAGGCAACCTGAAGAACAGCGGATTCCTGCCCGAGGAACGGGCCTGGATGACCAGCCTCCTTGGCGAACGCGGTTGGGTCGACGTGTACCGGCGCATCCATCCGGAGGCAACCGAGGAGGCTTACACCTGGTGGAGCAATCGGGGGCAGGCGCGTGCGAAGAACGTGGGGTGGCGCATCGACTACCAGGTCGCCACACCCGGGATCGCAGCCACCGCGACACGCAGCAGTGTCTACAAGGACCAGCGCTTTTCCGATCATGCACCGCTCATGGTGCATTACGGCTTCGCCCCCTGACGAGTCAGTGAGGCCCAGTGAGGGGCCATGCGGGTTCGCGGGCGTCGGTGCGGCCCACGACAGGGGCCATCGAGGCCACGGGAGGCGTCGTGATCGGCACGGGGCGAGGGCGCGGCGTGAATGCGCCCGACGCCGCCGCCGCAATACTGTGCAACAAAGGGGGCTTGCAGGTAGCATAGGGGTCCATGAGGTACACCCCCGAATCCTGCCGCACCGCCGATCGGCATCCGCGACGGCAACCGACCCGCTGGCGGGCCGGGCAGCCTCGCGCGCGCCTGACCCTCATCCTCGTGAGCGCCCTGACGAGCATCGCCCTGCCGGCGGGCGCACAGACGCTCTACCGATACACCAATGAGAAAGGCATCGTCGTCTACAGCGACACGCCGACGAACACGGCCGGACAGCCCGTCGATCGCATGACCAGTGGTGGCGTCGCCATCAAACGCCCGCCAGCCCCCGACAAGAACGCACCGAGCCGCACCGAGACGGTGCGGGCAGCCAGCCCCGAAGCAACGGCCAGCAGCCGCGATGCCGAAGACCGGCAGCGACGCAACACGGCGCTCCTGTCAACCTACAACAGCGTGCAGGAAATCGAGGCCTCGCGTCTGCACGCCCTGCGCGAGCCACTCGAACTGCTGCGCCAGGCACAGAAGCGGATGATCGCAGCCGGGCGGCTCCTCAATCAGCTCCAGCGCACCGCCGGCCCTGCGCCTGCCAGTGGCACAGGCAGCAATGCCACGCCAACCATGGCCGGCACCACCGACCTGGCGCAGCAGCTCGAGGGGGCCCGCTTCGACCTGAAGACCCAGGCCCTGGTCACCCAGAACAAGCAGCATGAAGTCGAAGTCATCCAGGCGCGCTTCGACGATGACCTGAAGCGCTACATCGCGTTGACGAATACGGGTGGAGCAGCAGCCGCAGCGCCCTCACCGCCCGGTCAGGCACCCACCCCAGCCCCCATGACGGTCACGGTTCCCGTACCCCCCGGTCCATCCGGCAACGGCTCGCCGCGCTAGGCCGGCCCGCCGGCAGCGACCTGCCTCAGGCCATCAGGCGGGCGTGCAGGATTGCGTTGATGGTGGCCGGGTTGCCCTTGCCCCGGGTTGCCTTCATGGCCTGCCCGACAAAGTAGTTGAAGGCCTTTTCCTTGCCGGCGCGAACCTCGGCCGCCTGCGCCGGATTGGCCTGCACGATGGCATCGATGATCGCCTCGAGTTCGCTCGAATCGCTGATCTGGCGCAGTCCCCGTGCCTCGATGATCCGATCGGCCGCATCCGGCGTTGCGGCACCCTCGGTCCACAGGGCATCGAAGACTTCCTTGGCGATCTTGCCCGAGATCGTCCCGTCGATGATGCGCTGCAGGAGTCCGGCCAGCGCAGGCGCCGCGATGCGCGCACTGGCCACTTCGACGCCATCGCGATTGAGAGCAGCGGCAAATTCACCCGTGATCCAGTTGGCCGCGAGCTTGGCCTGCGCCGCAGGCCCGAGCGCGTCCATGACCTGTTCGAAGTAGGTCGAGAGCTCACGCGACTGGGTCAGGGTGGCAGCATCATAGACCGACAGGCCCCAGGCACCCGTGTAGCGTGTACGGCAGGCGGCCGGCAGTTCGGGCATGGCCGCCGCCACCTCGGACATCCAGTCTTCGTCGACCCACAACGGGGGCAGATCGGGGTCGGGAAAGTAGCGGTAGTCCTGCGCATCTTCCTTGGAGCGCATCGACCGGGTTTCGTCCCGATCGGGGTCATACAGCCGGGTCTCCTGCACGACTCGCCCGCCGGATTCGATCAGCTCGATCTGGCGCGCAGCCTCGTGCCGGATGGCCAGATCGAGAAAGCGGAACGAGTTGAGATTCTTGATCTCGCAGCGGGTTCCCAGGCGTGTCTCCCCCCGCGGCCGGACCGACACGTTGGCGTCGCAGCGAAACGAACCTTCCTGCATGTTGCCATCGCAGATGTCGATCCAGCGCACCAGCGCGTGCAAGGTGCGTGCATACGCCACCGCCTCGTCGGCCGAACGCAGTTCGGGCTCGGACACGATCTCGAGGAGGGGCGTACCGGCACGGTTGAGGTCGATGCCGGTGGCACCATGAAAATCCTCATGAAGCGACTTGCCGGCGTCCTCCTCGAGGTGCGCACGGGTGAGCGGGATCAGGCGGGTTCCGTCCGCAACCGGAATCTCGAGCACGCCACCTTCGATGATCGGCAGTTCGTACTGACTGATCTGGTAGCCCTTGGGCAAGTCGGGGTAGAAATAATTCTTGCGGGCGAACACCGAGCGACGATTGATGCGCGCCCCCACCGCCAGACCAAAACGGATGGCGCGCTCGACCGCCGCCCGATTGGGCACGGGCAGGACACCGGGCAAGGCCAGATCGACCGCGCAGGCCTGGGCATTGGGCGGCGCGCCAAACGCAATCGACGCCCCCGAAAACATCTTGGATTGCGTGGAGAGTTGGGCGTGCGTTTCCAGGCCGATGACGATTTCCCAATCCATGGCGGTCCTCAGGCAGTCGCTGCGGCAGGCATGCGTCGATGCCAGTCGGTTTCGCGCTGGAAGGCAGCAGCGACACCGAGCATGCGCGCCTCGGCAAAATAGTTGCCCACCAGTTGCAGGCCGATCGGCAGATCGTGCGCCCCGATGCCACACGGGATCGACATCGCGGGCAGGCCCGCCAGGTTGGGCGCAATGGTGTAGATGTCCGACAGATACATCTGCAACGGATCGGCCGCATGAGCACCGAGCGGAAATGCAACCGTGGGACTGGTCGGGCCGACGATGAGGTCGCAGTGTGCGAACGCGTCCTTGAAGTCCTGTGCAACCAGGCGACGCACCCGCTGCGCCTGCAGGTAATAGGCGTCGTAGTAGCCGTGCGAGAGCACGAACGCACCGATGAGGATGCGTCGCCGCACCTCGGGGCCGAAACCTTCGGCCCGGGTCCGGGAATACATGTCGGCCAGGTCGGTGTAATCGGCCGCCCGATGGCCGTAGCGCACACCGTCGTAACGCGACAGATTCGATGAGGCCTCGGCTGGCGCAATGACGTAGTAGGCTGGCAGCGCGAGTTCCATGCGCGGCAGGTCGACTTCAACGGTCCTCGCACCCAGGCGGCGCAAGGTATCGATCGCGGCTTCGACCCCTGCGCGGACATCGGCGCTCATGCCCTCGGCAAAATAGGCTCGCGGCAGGCCGATGGTGAGCCCCGCCAGGCCTTGCTCGAGATCGCGCCGGTAGTCTTCGGCAGGACGCGCCACGCTCGTTGCGTCGCGCGGATCATGCCCGGCCATGAGATTCGTCAGCACGGCCAGGTCTTCGGCCGTGCGCGCAATCGGCCCGGCCTGATCGAGGCTCGAGGCATAGGCAATCATGCCGTAGCGGGACACCAGCCCGTAGGTGGGCTTGAGCCCGCTGACGCCACACAGCGAAGCCGGTTGCCGGATCGATCCACCGGTATCGGTGGCGGTTGCTGCCGGCACCAGCGCGGCCGCGACCGCCGCCGCCGATCCGCCCGACGATCCACCGGGCACGCGCTCGAGATCCCACGGGTTGCGCACCGGTCCGAAGAACGAGCTCTCGCTGGAAGAGCCCATGGCGAACTCGTCCATGTTGAGCTTGCCCATGTTCACGGCACCGGCCGCGTCGAAGCGCTCGATGACCTGCGCGTCGTAAGGCGCGACGAACCCGGCCAGCATCCGCGATGCGCAGGTCGTGCGCCAGCCACGGGCCATGAAGATGTCCTTGTGCGCCACCGGCACGCCCGTGAGGGGGCCTGCCTCGCCCCGCGCGATGCGCTGGTCGGCCGCAGCCGCCTGGCGCAGGCTCGTCTCGGGATCAACCGTGATGAAGGCGTTGAGCGACGGATTGAGCGCGCTGATGCGCCCGAGAAGCGCCCCGACCAGTTCGACGCTCGAAACCTCGCGCGCCGCCAGCGCGCGAGCCGTCTCGACCAGACTCATCGAATGCAGAGCGCTCATCGCCCGACTCCAGCGCGCGGCAGGCACGGTACCACTCGGCTCGGCATCATTCGATCACCCGCGGAACCAGATAAAGCCCATCTTCGACCGCAGGTGCACCGGCCTGGAAGTCGGCTCGCCGATCGGTTTCGGTGACGACATCGGGGCGCAACGGTGCATGCATGTCGAACGCATGCGCCATCGGCACCACGCCGGCGGTATCCACACCCTGCATCTGCTCGACCAGACCGAGAATGCCGTTCAGTTCACCGTGCAGCGCCGCAACCTCGGCGTCGGTTACCGCGATGCGGGCAAGCAGGGCAATGCGACGCACGGCATCGGAGTCCAGGGGCATGGCAATGAGCTCGATGGAAGCCGGCCGCGACGCGGCCCGCAATGACACACAAGAGGGCCTTGTTGACGCAACCCGGCAAGATCACGGCTGCCCACAGCCCCCGGAGGGGTTTCGCGCCGCGCAAACGGGAGGAAACAGGCCGACAATCCGTTATTATAGGCCTGTTCAGACAGTCTGGTCGGCAACCGCCGTCGACATCACCCCCGGTCCCGCGCTCGAACCTTCGGCTGCCGGCACGGGTCAGACCCGACCCGAACACCACACAGTCACTTGAGCGTCCTCCATCATGTTCGGTTTTCTGCGCGCGTACTTTTCCGACGACCTGGCCATCGACCTGGGTACAGCCAATACGCTGATCTATGTTCGCGGCAAGGGCATCGTCCTCGATGAGCCTTCGGTCGTCGCGATCCGCGAAGAAGGTGGGCCGAATGGCAAGAAGACCATCCTCCAGGTCGGGCGCGAAGCCAAGCTGATGCTGGGCAAGGCACCGGGCAACATCGACGTCATCCGCCCGATGAAGGATGGCGTGATTGCCAACTTTACCGTCACCGAGCAGATGATCAAGCAGTTCATCCGCAAGGTGCACGCATCGCGCCTGCTCTCGCCGAGCCCGCGCATCATCATCTGCGTCCCTTCGGGTTCCACGCAGGTCGAACGACGGGCGATTCGCGAAGCCGCCCAGGGGGCTGGTGCATCGCAGGTCTTCCTGATCGAAGAGCCGATGGCTGCGGCTATCGGCGCCGATCTGCCGGTGGCCGAAGCCACCGGCTCCATGGTGGTAGACATCGGCGGCGGCACCACCGAGGTGGGGGTGATTTCGCTGGGCGGCATGGTCTACTCGGGCTCGGTCCGCGTGGGCGGCGACAAGTTCGACGAGGCCATCGTCAACTACATCCGGCGCAACTACGGCATGCTCATCGGGGATGCCACGGCAGAGCACATCAAGAAATCGATCGGATCGGCCTTCCCGGGCTCCGAGGTGCGCGAGATCGAAGTGAAGGGACGCAATCTGGCCGAAGGCATTCCGCGCAGCTTCACCATCAGCTCGAACGAGATTCTCGAAGCACTCACCGAGCCGCTCAACCAGATCGTGTCAGCGGTCAAGATAGCGCTCGAACAGACGCCGCCCGAACTGGGCGCAGACATCGCCGAGAAAGGGCTCGTGCTCACCGGTGGTGGTGCGCTGCTGCGCGACATCGACCGCCTCTTCATCGAAGAGAGCGGCCTGCCGGTGGTGATCGCCGATGACCCGCTCACCTGCGTAGTGCGAGGCTGTGGCCGTGCGCTCGAGCGCATGGACAAGCTCGGTACGATCTTCGCGAGCGAGTAACCGCGTCACGCGCAGAGTCAGGCGAGCATGGAGGCTCACACACCGCCGCTGTTCCTGCGCGGGCCGTCGCCCTTCGTCAGGCTGCTGTTCTTCGGGGTGCTCTCGCTGGTCCTGATGGTTTTCGACGCCCGCTTCGGCTACGTCGAGCCGCTGCGCGAGGGACTGCTGTGGTTCAGTTACCCGCTGCAGCGGGTGGCGGCGTTGCCCGGCAGCGTGTTCAATGCAGTCAGTGACTTCTTCGTGAGCCAGTCGCGCCTGCAGCAGGACAACAGCACGCTGCGCCGGGAACGACTGCGTGATGCCGAACAGTTGCTCACGCTCGAGGCATTGCGGGCCGAGAACCGCAACCTGCGCGCCCTGCTGGGCGCGCGCGAACCCATAGCCAGCCAGTCGCTCGTGGCCTCCATCGCCTATGTCGGCCGCGACGCGTTCAGCCGCAAGGTCATCATCGACAAGGGCTCGCAGGCCGGGATTCTGGCCGGGCACCCGGTCATCGATACCGGTGGTGTGATCGGTCAGGTCACCCGGGTCCACCCACTGCTGGCCGAAGTCACCCTCATCATCGACAAGGACCAGGCCATCCCGGTACGGGTCATGCGCAACGGACTGCGCGGTGTCGCTTTTGGCACGGGTGACGGCTCCACGATCGAATTGCGCTACATGGCGATGAATGCCGACATCGCGGTCGGTGACCTGCTCGTCACCTCCGGGATCGACAGCGTGTTTCCGGCAGGCCTCCCGGTGGCCACAGTCGGTCGGATCGACCGCGACGCAGCCCTGCAGTTCGCCCGGGTCCTGTGCACCCCCACCGGAGAGCCGGGCAACAATCGTGAAGTGCTGATCGTAGCCACCGAGGTCCCCGACCTCGCGCCCTATCCGGCCGAAGACGGCACGGCGCCACGCGCCGGACGCTCGGGACGGCGCGGGCGGGGACGCTGAGCCATGGCGACACTGCCCCCACCCATGAGCTACGAGATTCCATCCATCACGATGGAGTCCGATGCACGTCTGCGCACGATCTGGCTGAGCATCATCGCCGCCTTCCTCTTCAACATGCTGCCCTGGCACGACCTGCAGGGTGTTCCCGATCTGGTGGCGCTGGCCGTGCTCTTCTGGTCGATTCATCAGCC
Organism: Pseudomonadota bacterium; assembly: GCA_947455195.1. Lineage (GTDB taxonomy): Bacteria > Pseudomonadota > Gammaproteobacteria > Burkholderiales > SG8-39 > CAIXPL01. Next base: position 283,840 of record CANGMI010000006.1, read on the forward strand.
GCATCGGTTCAGCGTGGGCAGCGCCTTCTGCGCCGGACTGCTGCTCGATGCGGCCAACGGCGTGCTGCTGGGCCAGCATGCACTCGCCTGCAGTGCGCTCGCCTTTGCCGGCAACGAATTGTCGCGCCGTGTCCTCGGCTTCGGGCTCCGTGCGCAGGCCTTCCATGTGGTGGTACTGCTCCTGCTGGCACAGGCGCTGATGCTGGCGGTGCGCATCGCGATGGGCGGTACCTTTCCCGGCGTGGCCTGGTTTGCCTCGAGCCTCATCGCCACGCTGTTCTGGCCCCTGGCCTCGTTTGCGCACCGGTTCGGCCGCCAGGTCGGACGCTCGGCCGACCCCTCCAACTGAGGCCGGGCCGACCATGACGCAATGGGTCACGCCCGAGCAGAATCGCACGCGCTTCCAGGTTCGGCTGGGATTCGCAGGCCTTGTCGTGATTGCCGGGTTCTGCACGCTGGCCGTGCGTTTCGTCTTCCTGCAGGTGATCGAGCACGAGTACTACATGACGCGGGCCGAGGACAACCGCATTGCGGTGGTGCCGGTCGCACCCACCCGCGGGCTGATCCTCGATCGCAACGGCGTCGTGCTGGCACGCAACTATTCGGCGTACACGCTCGAGATCAACGCTGCCACGGTTCGCGATCTTCCGGCCACCATCGATCAGCTGTCGCGCATCATCACGATCGATGCGCGCGACCGGAACCGGTTTCGACGGCTGCTCGACGAGACCCGGGGCGCCGGGACGGTGCCGATCCGCACCCGGCTGAGCGATGAGGAGGTGGCCCGTTTTGCCGCCCAGCGATTCCGCTTCCCGGGCGTGGAAATCAAGGCCCGCCTGTTTCGCGAGTACCCCCAGCGCACGCTGGCCGCGCATGTGGTGGGCTATATCGGTCGCATCAGCGAGCGCGACCTGCAGCGCCTCGATGAGGAGGATCTCGCAGCCGGTTATCGCGGCACCGACTACATCGGCAAGACCGGGCTCGAATCAACCTACGAACGCGAGCTGCACGGCACGCCCGGTTCGGCTGAAGTCGAGATCGACGCGGGTGGGCATCCGCTGCGCACGCTCCGTTCGAACTCGCCCGTGCCCGGCAACAACATCGAACTCACGCTCGATACGCGGCTGCAGGATGTCGCCGAACGCGCCTTCGGCAGCTTCCGGGGCGCTCTGGTCGCCATCGAACCCTCCTCGGGCGGTGTCCTGGCGTTCGTGTCGCGCCCGGCCTTCGATCCGAACCTCTTCGTCGAGGGCATCGATCCGCAGAACTGGGAAAGCCTGAACAACAACGTCGACAGGCCGCTCACCAACCGGGCACTGGCCGGTGTCTATCCCCCGGGTTCGACCGTGAAACCCTTCATCGCGCTCGCTGCGCTGCAAAGCGGTCGGCGCACGCTCGAGTACACCATCGCCGACCCCGGCTATTTCACGCTGCCCGGGGTAACCCACCGATGGCGTGACTGGAAGGAAGGCGGGCATGGCATGGTCAACCTGCATCACTCGATCACCCAGTCGTGCGATACCTACTACTACGGCATCGGCAACGACATGGGCATCGACGCACTGCACGGGATGCTCAGCCAGTTCGGCTTCGGCGACAAGAGCGGCCTCGATCTGGACGGGGAACGTACCGGGCTCCTGCCCTCGCAAGCCTGGAAGATGCAGAAGCTGAAGCAGAAGTGGTTTGCCGGCGACACCATTCCGGTTGCTATCGGACAAGGCTACTTCACCGCCACGCCAATGCAGCTCGCCGTCGCCACGGCGACGCTGGCCAACAATGGCGTGGTCTACCAGCCTCACCTGGTACGTTACGTTCAGGACTCCCGCTCGGGCGAGCGACGCGCGGTCGCAACCGACCCGCTGCGACGCATCACGCTCGACCCGCGCTGGCTCGACGCCGTGAAACAGGCCATGGTCGATGTCACCCGACCCGGAGGAACCGCTGCAGTTGCGGGACGCGACGCCGCCTACTCGTTTGCCGGCAAGAGCGGCACGGCGCAGGTCATCGCGATTCGCCAGGGCGAGCGCTACGATGCGCGGCGGATTGGCGAACGCTATCGCGACCATGCGCTGTTCGTGGCGTTCGCACCGGCCGAGAACCCGCGCATCGCCATGGGCATCCTGGTCGAGAACGGCGGCTCGGGCAGCGGGACGGCCGCACCGATCGCACGCCTCGTCCTCGACTACTACCTGCTGGGCAAGGTACCTGCCTCGATGCCCGAACTGCAACCTGCGGCGGCTGAAGAATGATCGGCCACCATTCGGCGCACGGGTTCAAGTCGCGTTGGTACACGCCCAGAGCCCTGCTGCGCCAGATCATCGAGCCACTCGACCTGCCCCTCCTGTCGATTCTGGTGACGATTCTCGCGCTGGGCCTTCTCACGCTCTACAGCGCCACCATCGATACGCCGGCGCGCTTCAACGCCCAGCTGCTCAATATCCTCGTTGGCTTGAGCACGATGTGGGTCATCGCGCGGATTCCACCCGGCACCCTGCTGCGTTATGCGGTACCGGGGTTCATCGTCGGCCTCACCCTCCTCGTGCTGGTAGCCGTGGCCGGTGAGGTCGTCAACGGCGCGCGGCGTTGGCTCAATCTGGGCATCACCCGCATCCAGCCTTCCGAGATGATGAAGATCGCGATGCCGCTCATGCTCGCCTGGTTCTTCCACCAGCGAGGGCCCTCACCCGGCCTGCGCGACTTCGCCGTGGCCGCCCTGTTGCTGGTCGTTCCAGCGGCGCTGATCATGCGCCAACCCGATCTGGGTACTGCGCTGCTGGTGCTCGGCGCTGGCTTCTATGTGATCTTTCTGGCGGGCCTGTCCTGGCGCGTGATGCTGGGGGCTGCCATCTGCGGGGCCGGGGCGGCGCCGTTCGTCTGGTCGATGCTGCACGACTATCAGCGACGACGATTGCTGATTCTCCTCGACCCGACACAAGACCCGCTCGGCGCCGGCTATCACACGATCCAGTCCACCATCGCGGTCGGCTCCGGCGGCCTCTTCGGCAAGGGCTGGCTGCGCGGCACCCAGGCGCATCTGGAATTCATTCCGGAACGCCACACCGATTTCATCTTCGCCGTGTTTTCCGAGGAATTCGGGCTCGCCGGCATCCTGCTGCTCAGTGGCCTGTATCTCGCCCTGATCGCGCGGTGCATGGTAATCGCCTCGAGCGCGACAACGCTGTTCTCGCGTCTGCTCGGTGGCTCGCTGGTGCTCACCCTGGCCACCTACGCCCTGGTCAACATGGGCATGGTTGCCGGCGTGCTGCCCGTCGTCGGGGTGCCGCTGCCGTTCATCTCCTACGGCGGCACGGCGATGGTGACCCTGTGCGTGGCGATGGGCCTCCTGATGAGCATCTCGGCGCATCGCCAACTGGTATCCAGTTGACCCAACACCGTGCAGCCCATCGGGCGTGCAGGCAGCATTTGTTAAACTCCCACCCCCTCGCGCCTTCGCCGTACTCTGGATGCCCATGCGCCTGAACGACCGACTCTTCCGTCACTGGTTCCCGACCGGATCACGCCGCCTGACCGCCCTCACGCTGGCGGCCCTGCTGGGCTTCCTGGCAGCCCCTTGGCAGGCAGCCACGGCACAGTCATTGACGCTGCCGCCACTGGCCTCGCGCTCCTGGCTCCTGCTCGACGTCGGCGCAAACCAGCTGATTGCCAGTCAGGCCGCGCGCGATCGGGTCGAACCGGCGTCACTCACCAAACTGATGACGGCCTACGTGGTGTTCGCCGCCCTGCGCGATCGCAAGCTGACCCTCGATCAGGTGGTGCCGATCTCTACGCGCGCCTGGAAGACCGGCGGCTCCAAGATGTTCGTCGATCCGAAGAAGCCGGTCACGGTCGATGAACTCCTGCACGGCATGATCATCCAGTCGGGCAACGATGCGGCCGTCGCGCTGGCCGAAGCCGTCTCCGGCTCGGAAGAGGCCTTCGCCAGCGCAATGAACGCCGAAGGCAAGCGGCTCGGGCTCACCGGCTCGCACTTCATGAACGCAAGCGGACTGCCCAACCCGCAGCACTACTCGACCGCTTTCGACCTGGGAGTGATCGCGAGTGCCATCATCCGTGACTTTCCCGATCGTTACTCGCTCTACTCGGTGAAGGAGTATCGGTACAGCAACATCACCCAACCGAACCGCAACCGCCTGCTGTGGCTCGACCCGAATGTCGACGGCCTCAAGACCGGACACACCGAGAGTGCCGGCTACTGCCTCATCGCCTCGGCACGGCGCAGTGACCGCCGGATGCTGGCGGTGGTGGTCAATGCCCCGTCCGATTCGGTGCGCGCGCAGGAGGCGCAAGTGCTCCTCAATTTCGGTTTCCAGGCGTTTGACACCCTGCGCGTCAAGGAAAAGGACAAGCCGGTCTCCGCGCTCGCGGTCTGGAAAGGCAAGAGCGCCATGGTCAACGCAGGGGTCAGCAGCGACATCCTCGTCGCCATTCCCCGCGGCACCGATGAACGCATCAAGGCCGACCTGTCGAGCCAGCAGCCGCTGCTTGCGCCGATCGCCCGCGGCCAGCGGGTCGGCACGCTCTCGGTCACCTACGAGGGACGCACCATCGGCGAGTATCCGGTCGTGGCGCTCGAGGAAGTGCCGGTGGCCGGCATCTTCGGGCGGATGTGGGATACGATCAGGCTGTGGATCAAGTGATCCCCGGATCCTGAACCTGCCTGTCCGGCAACCCCTGCCTGCCCACCCGACCCTGCACTCATGACCGCCCAGATTGCCTGCCTGAACGGTGAATTCCTGCCCCTCGAAGATGCGCGAGTGCCCGTACTCGATCGCGGATTCATCTTCGGCGACGGCGTCTACGAGGTCATCCCGGTCTACGACCGGGCGGCCTTCCGGCTCGATGAACACCTGGCACGACTCGGTCGGAGTCTGGCGGCCATCAAGCTCGCCAACCCGCACGATCCGGACGGCTGGCGCACCCTGATCGAAAAGCTCATCGCCCACCACCCCTGGGATGACCAGTCGATCTACCTGCATGTCACCCGGGGGGTGGCACCGCGCAATCATGCGTTCCCGGCCGGTGTGAAGCCCACGGTCTTCCTGATGTCGGGGCCCTTGCGCCTCCCCTCCGAGGCTGAACGAACCGAGGGCGTGAGTGCCATCTCGCTGCCCGACTTTCGCTGGCTGCGCTGCGACATCAAGTCGATTTCCCTGCTGGGCAACTGCCTCCTGCGCCAGGCCGCAGTCGAGGCCGGCTGCAAGGAAGCGGTCCTCTTTCGCGATGGCTGGCTCACCGAAGGGGCCGCCAGCAACATCTTCGTGGTGTCGAACGGTACCCTGCTCGCACCCCCGGCCGACCACCTCATACTGCCGGGCATCACCTACGCGCTGGCGATCGAGCTTGCGCGGGCAAACGGGCTGCCCTGCGAGGTACGGCCGATTTCCGAGGCCGAAACGCGCGCTGCTGATGAACTGTGGCTCACCTCATCGACCAACGAGGTGCTGGCCATTACCCGGCTCGATGACCAGGCGGTCGGCAAGGGTCTGCCCGGGCCGGTCTGGCGCCAGATGGCCCAGTGGATATCCGCGAGCACCCGTGCCGAACGCCATCGCCATGCAGCCATGCCGGCACCCGAGGCCACGAGCGCGTGAGTACATCGGCACCCGACAACGTCTCGCTCCTCACCTTCCCGGTCGAATTTCCGATCAAGGTGATGGGACGCACGCAGCCCGATTTTGCCCAGACGATGCTCCAGATCGTGCAATCCGGCGCACCCGACTTCGACCCGGGGTCGATCGAGATGCGCAGCAGCCGTGAAGGGCGCTACCTGAGCCTCACCTTCACCATCCGGGCAAGGTCACGCGAACAGCTCGATGCGCTCTACCACGCCCTCTCCGAGCACCCGATGGTGTCGATGGTGCTGTGACGATCGCAGTGGCCGATCCCGTCGTGCGCGAGCGCGGACAGCTCGAGTACCGGTCGACCTTCGAGGAAATGCGGGCTTTCACCGCTGCACGCGACGCGACGACCCCCGACGAGATCTGGCTGCTCGAGCATCCCCCCGTCTACACGATGGGGCTGGCCGCAAGACACGAACACCTGCCCCCACCGGAGAGCACCATTGCCATCGAGTGGATCGATCGGGGTGGACAGATCACCTATCACGGGCCGGGTCAGGTGATCATGTACGTGCTCATCGATCTGGTACGCCGGCATCTCACCGTGCACCGTCTCGTGACCCTGCTCGAACAGGCCGTGATCGACGTCCTGGCCGGACATGGCGTGGTGGCGGTGCGGCGTGACAAGGCGCCCGGCGTGTATGTCGATGGTGCAAAGATAGCGGCGCTCGGTCTCAAGGTCCGTCGGGGTGCGAGTTATCATGGCCTTGCGTTGAACGCCTGCATGGATCTGGCGCCCTTTGCGGCAATCGATCCGTGCGGATACCCCGGTCTCGCCGTGACGCAGACTCGGACGCTGGGTATCACCGAAAGTCCGCAGTCGCTCGGACGGGCGCTGGCGGCTCGCTTCATCCACCTCATCAGGCCCGACCGATGACCTCACCTGCCGAAAAGCAGAAGAACGCCGCCAAGACGAGCCGCATCCCGATCAAGATCGTGCCGGCCGAACGCCTCGCCAAGCCCGACTGGATTCGGGTGCGGGCCCCACTGCCCGGGTCACGCTTCACCGACATCAAGCGCATCCTGCGCGAGAACAATCTGCACACGGTCTGCGAGGAAGCCTCCTGCCCGAACATCGGCGAATGCTTCGGCAAGGGCACCGCCACCTTCATGGTGCTGGGTGATGTCTGCACCCGGCGCTGCCCGTTCTGCGATGTCGCGCATGGCCGACCCAAACCACCCGATGCCGAAGAGCCGGAACACCTCGCGCAGACGATTGCAGCGCTCGAACTGCGCTATGTGGTGGTCACCAGTGTCGATCGCGACGACCTGCGTGACGGAGGCGCCGACCACTTCGTGCGCTGCATCCGGGCCATTCGCGAGCGCTCGCCACAGACCCAGATCGAGATCCTGGTGCCCGACTTTCGCGGTCGCATGGAGCGTGCGCTGTCGATTCTGGAAGCAGCACCGCCCGACGTGATGAACCACAATCTCGAGACGGTGCCGCGCCTGTACCGCGAAGCCCGACCGGGGTCGGATTACGAACACTCGCTCGATCTGCTCGAGCAGTTCAAGCTGCGCCGTCCAGGCGTACCCACCAAGTCGGGCCTGATGCTGGGCCTGGGTGAAACCGACGAGGAGATCCTCGCGGTGATGCGCGACCTGCGCGCGCATCAGGTCGACATGCTCACCCTGGGCCAGTACCTGCAGCCCTCGGCCGATCATCTGCCGGTGCGTCGCTACGTGCCGCTCGACACCTTTGCGATGTTCGAACGCGAAGCCCGGGCGATGGGCTTCGTGCACGCAGCGATCGGCCCCATGGTGCGCTCGAGCTATCACGCCGACCAGCAGGCCGAACGCGCGCTCGCGGCCGCTGCGACCGATCGACTGCCCGGCTGAACATGTCAGGACGCTGAGAGGCGGGTACCGGTCGAGGGCCGTCCTGCCCGTCGCACGTCAGGAAGGACGGCGAAAGTCGTCCTCGATCCAGGCGTTGGCCGTGGACGCCTTCAGCTTGAACCCGGGCCCCACCCGCACCCGGGCCAGCGGCTCGCCGTCCGCATCATGGGCTGCGAGCACGGCGTGCGGATCATCCTCATCGGGCACGATGTCGAGCGTCACCGTGATCGGACCCGCCGCGGTGTGAACGGTGAGGCTCTGGTGCTGCGCCCAGTGCAGTTGCTGGATCTGGCGCTGGCGGAATTCCGATGCCGTCTTCACCAGGGTATTGAACGCCGAGGTATCGAGCGGCTTGGGGTTTCGCTTGTCGCGACCCATCGTCCAGGGTCCGACCAGCGCAGGCTCGGCTTCGCCATCCTTGATCATCTCGACCGCCCAGCCCTCGTCATCCTCGTTCTTGATGACGCGCGCTGTCCAGCCGTCATCGCGCCACAGTCGGGCTTCATGGGTCAGTGCGGGCTCATCGGTCTCGCTGGCGCTGCGGGATGTCATGGCTAGTGCGCCTGCTCCCAGTTGGGCCCTCGGCCCACTTCCACGAGCAGGGGCACGGCGAGTGTGGCCACCCCGGTCATCAGGGCAGGCAGTCGCTCCGACACCCGGTCGAGTTCGCCCTGCGGCACCTCGAGCACCAGTTCGTCGTGCACCTGCATCACCATGCGGGTTGCCAGATGCTCGGCCTCGATCCAGCCCTGCACGGCAATCATCGACAGCTTGATGAGATCGGCCGCCGTGCCCTGCATCGGCGCATTGATGGCGGCTCGCTCGGCCCCGGCGCGACGCGCCGGATTGCCGCTGGCAATCTCGGGCAACCAGAGACGACGCCCGAACACCGTCTCGACATAACCCTGCTCGCGCGCGCGTTGCCGGGTCTCGTCCATATAGCGGGCCACACCCGGGTAGCGCGCAAAATAGTTGTCGATGTAGGCCCGCGCCACGCTTCTGTCGACGCCGAGCTGCTGAGCAAGCCCGAACGCCGACATGCCGTAGATGAGCCCGAAGTTGATCACCTTGGCATAGCGGCGTTCTTCGCTCGAGACTTCGGCCGGCGTGCGATTGAAGATCTCGCCGGCTGTGGCGCGATGAATGTCCTCTCCAGCCGCAAACGCCGCCAGCAGGCTCGGGTCCGCCGACAGGTGCGCCATGATGCGCAGTTCGATCTGCGAATAGTCGGCGGACACGATCACCGACCCGGGCGGCGCGACAAAGGCTTCGCGAATGAGACGCCCCTCGGCCGTTCGTACCGGAATATTCTGCAGGTTGGGTTCGGTGCTCGCCAGGCGCCCGGTGACCGCGGTCACCTGACCATAGGTGGTATGCACACGCCCGGTCGTCGGGTTGATCATGCGTGGCAGCTTGTCGGTGTAGGTCGACTTCAGCTTCGCGACGCTGCGGTAATCGAGCAGTGTCTTGGGCAGGGGGTAGTCGAGCGCCAGTTGCTCGAGCACCTCTTCGTCGGTCGAGGGCGCACCGGTCGCCGTCTTCTTGATCACCGGCAGCTTGAGCTGGGTAAAGAAGATCTCGCCGATCTGCTTGGGCGAATTGAGATTGAACGCCTGACCCGCCTCCTGATGAGCGCGCGCCTCGAGCTCGAGCATGCGCCCGCCCAGATGATGACTCTGGGCCGCCAGCGCCACCGGATCGATCAGGACACCACCGCGCTCCATCGTGAACAGCACCTCGCGCACCGGCATCTCGATATCGGCATAAATGTGCTCGAGGCGCGGATCGGCTGCGATGCGCGGACGCATCACCTGATGCAGGCGCAGGGTGATGTCGGCGTCTTCGGCCGCATAGGGGGCAGCCTTCGCAACCGGTACCTGCTCGAAACCGATGCGCCGCGCGCCGGTGCCGGTGAGTTCATCGTAGCTGATGGTCTTCTCGCCCAGCAACCGCTCGGCGAGGGCGTCCATGTCGTGTCGCAGATGACTGTGCAGCACATAGGACTGCAGGCACGAATCATCGCTCACGCCACGCAGCGTGACGCCGTGGTTCGCGAGCACATGCTGGTCGTACTTGATGTTGTGCCCGACCTTGCGGCAGTCGGGGTTCTCGAGCCAGCCGCGCAGCAGCTCGAGCGCACGCTCGACGCCGATCTGAGCCGGCGCATCGGGATCCTGATGCGCCAGCGGCACATAGGCCGCGACACCGGGCGCGATGGCAAACGACAGCCCGACCAGACGCGCCGCAAACACATCGAGACTGGTGGTCTCGGTATCGAACGCCACCAGCGGTGCCGCCATGATGCGCTCGAGCCAGGCCGCGAGAGCTGCTTCGGTGACGATCGTCTGGTACTGGCGCTCGGGTGCGACCGGGCGCGGCTCACCCGCACCCGGCATGGCGGGCACCGCCCGATCGGGCGCACGATTGGGTGAGCGTGCGCGCTCACCGGCATCGCGCACATTGGCCTCATGGGCCGTGTCGGCACCCGCCGCAGCAACGCCCAGGTCCCGCAGCCAGGTTCTGAAATTGAATCGGGTGTAGAGCTCGGCCAGTGCATCGCGGTCGGGCGGCCTGGACACCAGATCCTGCACCCCGACGGGCAAGTCGCAATCGGACTTCACCGTGACCAGGGTGCGCGCGGTGGGCAACCACTCGAGCGCGCCGCGCAGGTTCTCGCCGACCACCCCGCCGATGGCCCCAGCCTGCGCCATCACCGTCTCGAGGTCGCCATACTGGGTAATCCACTTCACGGCCGTCTTGGGCCCGACCTTGGGTACGCCAGGCACGTTGTCGACGGTGTCACCCACCAGCGCGAGATAATCGACGATCCGATCGGGTGGCACACCGAACTTGGCCACCACGCCGGGCACATCGAGTGTCTCGTTGGACATCGTGTTCACCAGCGTGACGTGCTCGTCGACCAGTTGCGCCAGATCCTTGTCACCGGTGGAAATGAGCGTGCGAATGCCGGCCGCACTGGCAGCGCGTGCCAGCGTCGCGATGACATCATCGGCCTCGACCCCCTCGACCACCACCAGCGGCCAGCCCATGGCACGGATCGCTGCATGCAGGGGCTCGATCTGGCAGGCCAGGTCTTCGGGCATGCTCGCCCGATTGGCCTTGTAGGCCGGGTACAGATCATCGCGAAAGGTCTTGCCCTTGGCGTCGAAGACGCACCCGAGGAGATCTGCCTTGTGATCGGCCACGAGGCGACGTAGCATGGCGAGCACGCCATGAATGGCACCGGTGGGTTCGCCCTGCGCATTGCGCAAGTCGGGAAGTGCATGGAACGCCCGATACAGATAGGACGAGCCATCCACCAGGACGAGAGTCTGGGCCACAGTCGTTGAAGGACCGAATCGTGAAGCTTCCGAAAGCCGCTGCATCCTCGACCGACTCATCGGAGTCGACCGCCCGGGAAGCGTGGCACCTGCTCGGGATTATGTCAGAGTTCGTCGAGGCCACCGACCGTCTGGGCAACATCGCACCGGCGGTGAGCATCTTCGGCAGCGCGCGTACCCCGCGTGACCATCCCTACTTCGCGCTGGCCGAGCGCATCGCACGACTGCTCTCCGACGCCGGGTTTTCGGTGATCTCGGGGGGTGGACCCGGCATCATGGAAGCCTGCAACAAGGGCGCGCACGAGGGCCGGTCACCCTCGATCGGGCTCAATATCGAACTGCCACGCGAGCAGTTCGGCAACACCTATCAGGACATCAGCCTGTCGTTCCGCCATTTCTTTGCGCGCAAGACCACCTTCATCCGGTTCTCGGTGGCCTACGTCGTGATGCCAGGCGGCTTCGGCACCCTCGACGAACTGAGCGAAGCGCTCACGATGATGCAGACCGGCAAGATCCGGCGCATGCCGATCATCCTGGTGGGTAGCGGTTTCTGGCGCGGCATGCTCGACTGGATTGCCGATCGACTGGTCGACGAGGGCATGATCAATCCGGCCGATCTGAGCCTGATGCAGGTGATCGATGAGCCGGAGAAAGTGGTCGAAGCCATCTTCCACCACTACGAAAACCGGCACTTCGCACCCTCCGTCGCCGAGCGCGACTCGCTGCTCAATCTCTGAGCCCCGTCTGATGGGTGAGCCTCCGATGAGCGGCGCCGACAGCACGCACCCGAAGGGCGCGACACCGAGGCCCGGACCGCATGCCGCTCGCCATCCCACGGGCGGAGCAAGGGCCAACGCAGTCGACCATGCTGCCGGTACTGTGGCCAGCCACCCACAGCCCGATCAAATCCTGTGTCGCAAGCGCGGCGCTGGTCGAGTGACGCGCGGTAAAATGGCGGGCGGGCGACCTGTCGCCCGGGCAACCGCGCCATCAACCCCGCTCAAGGAGCCGCGCGATGACAGGCATGCGAGGTCTTGCAGCGGCTCTGCTCCTCGGCACCATGACGTTCGCATCGACCGCGCGCGCGCAGACACCGCCGCCACCGCCCATCGCAGCGCCGGTCGGCAGCGAGCCGCCGCTGACCGGCAATCGGCAGGACGATGCCTTCGACGAAGCGGTGCGGGTCATTCCCGATGTGGAATCGCGCAGCGAGCAGGTGATCGACGGACGACGCGTCATTCGTGTGATCACGCGTGCCGGACTGCAGTACGAGCTCATCGAGGACGATGGGGTGGTGGTATCCACCCTGCTCTCACCCGACAGCCAGCGATTTCGTGCGCCGATGTGGCGCATCTTCCAGTGGTGAGGATAGTTGCATGGCAACGGTAATCGGGGCAGCCGCGCAGCCGCCCGCGCATCGGGGTAGCCTCTGATCCATGGCTGTGTTCACCTCTGTCAGCGAGGATGAGGCTCGCACCTGGCTCTCCCGCTACCCGGTCGGCAAGCTCCTCGATCTGCGCGGCATCGCGGCCGGCATCGAGAACACCAACTTCTTCGTGACCACGAGCGAGGGGCGGTTCGTGCTCACGCTCTTCGAGAAGCTCACGCGTGACGAACTGCCCTTCTACATCGACCTCATGAGCCATCTGGCGCGGCACGGCGTGCCGTGTCCGCGTCCGATCCGCACGGAAGATGACCAGGCACTGGGCACCCTGAATGGCAAGCCCGCCGCGCTGATGACCCGACTGCCCGGCGAGGCCATCGTTCACCCGACCACCGAGCACTGCGCCGAGGTCGGTGATGTGCTCGGTCGCATGCATCTGGCGGCACTGAGCTTTGGTGCCGGGCCTCGCAACCCGCGCGGACGGCCCTGGTGGCACGCGACGGCACCGCTGGTGATGCCCTTTCTCGATCCGCCGCGCCAGGCCCTGCTGGTCGAGGAACTGCGCTACCAGGACGCCCTCGGGCATGCGGCACTGCCCGAAGGGCCGGTGCATGCCGACCTCTTTCGCGACAACGTCCTGTTCGATGGCTCACGGATGGGTGGCGTCATCGACTTCTACTTTGCCGGCGTCGACACCTTCCTCTATGACATGGCGGTCACGCTCAACGACTGGTGCATCGACTTGCCAACCGGTGAAGTCGTGAACGATCGAGCCTGCGCCTTCCTCGCGGCGTACACCGCGCGACGTGCGCCGTGCGAAGCCGAGCGCGCGGCCTGGCCGGCGATGCTGCGCGCTGCTGCCCTGCGCTTCTGGTTGTCGCGACTGCATGATTTCTACCTGCCACGTGCCGGTGAACTCATCCGGGCACACGACCCCGAGCACTTCCGGCGCGTGCTCGCCTTGCGGGTGCGAGACGCTGCACATCCCCCCTCGCTCGACTGATCGCACGGAGGCCGGGTGCCTCGCACCACCGCGGCTCGGCGGGTGCCGTCATCGAACCCCGATCCGGACAACTCGAGCCGCGCGGCAATCCGGGTTGTACAGGGCTCTCCGCTAGAATGATGAGTTCCCCCTAAGGCTTGGCGACCCGCATGGATTCCCGGCTGCGCGAAATCCCGTACAACTACACCTCGTTCTCCGATCGGGAGATCGTGATGCGGCTGCTCGGCCTCGACGCCTGGCATATGCTGGTGGAACTGCAAGCCGAACGGCGCACCGGGCGCTCGGCGCGGATGCTGTTCGAGATCTTCGGCGATATCTGGGTCGTCGAGCGCAACCCGTACCTGCAGGATGACCTGATCGAGAATCCCGACCGTCGTGCAGCGCTCATCGAAGCCCTGCACCATCGCCTGCGCGAGATCGGCAGCCGACGCGAGCCAGGCGGAGCGGAAGCCACCGCGCCGGGAGCGGCGGCGAACGGCACGACCGATGCCGATCGTGTCCTGTCACGCGACGCGCGTGTCGAAACCGTGCTCGAACGCACCCGCATGGCCATCGACGACTTTGCGGCGTCATTCACGACCGTCGCCGCCCTGCGGCGCGACGTGGCTCGACGCTTTGCCCGCATCACCCGTGCCGACAACGTGCGCTTTGACGGCTACTCGCGCGTGGCGCACGTCACCGACGCCACCGACTGGCGTGTCGAATATCCGTTTGTCGTGCTCTACCCCGAGAACGAACGCGAAGTGATCGAGATGGTGCGTGCCTGCATCGAACTCGATCTGCCGATCATTCCCCGCGGCGGCGGTACCGGCTACACCGGCGGTGCCATACCGCTTGACCGTCGCTCGGCGGTGATCAACACCGAGAAGCTCGATCGCGCCTCGGCCGTCGAACCGATGCGCCTGCCCGATGTCGATGCGCCCGTGCCAACCGTGAACTGCGGGGCCGGGGTGGTGACCCGACGCGCCATGGAGATCGCCGAAGCCGCAGGACTGGTCTTTGCCTGCGATCCGACCTCTTCCGATGCCTCGTGCATCGGCGGGAACGTGGCGATGAATGCGGGGGGCAAGAAGGCCGTGCTGTGGGGCACCGCGCTCGACAACCTCGCCAGCTGGCGCATGGTCGACCCGCAGGGTGACCTCATCGAGATCACACGCCTCGAACACAACCTCGGGAAGATTCACGATCAGGCCATCGTGCGCTTCTCGGTGCAGGGCCTGGCGGCCGATGGGGTGGCGCTGCGCGGCGAGCCGCGCATCATCGAGATGGCAGGATCGCGCTTCCGCAAGGCGGGCCTGGGCAAGGACGTCACCGACAAGGTGCTGGGCGGGCTGCCCGGCGTGCAGAAGGAGGGCTGCGACGGCATCATCACCGCCGCCCGTTTCATCCTGCACCGCATGCCGCCCCATGCGCGCACCGTCTGCCTGGAGTTTTTCGGTGCGGTACGCGACAGCGTGCCGGCCATTCTGGAAGTGAAGAACTACCTCGATACCCGACCTGGCGGCGCCATTCTGGCCGGGCTCGAACACCTCGACGAGCGCTATGTCCGCGCCGTGGGCTATTCCACCAAGGCCCGGCGTGGCCAGCGCCCGAAGATGGTGCTGATCGGCGATATCGTCGGCGATGACGAGGCAGCGGTCGCTCATGCGGCCTCGCAGGTCGTGCGCCTGTGCAACCTGCGCGGTGCCGAAGGCTTCGTGGCCGTCACCGCAGAGGCGCGTCGCAAGTTCTGGCTCGACCGCGCACGCACCGCCGCCATCGCGCGCCACACCAACGCCTTCAAGATCAACGAAGACGTCGTCATCCCGCTCGAGGGGCTGGGCGGTTACTCCGACGGCATCGAGCGCATCAACATCGAGTTGTCCATTCGCAACAAGTTGCGACTGCTCGACGAGATGCAGACCTGGCTGCAGGGGCCGCTGCCGCTCGCCCGCCACGACAGCGCCCTGAGCGAAGCCGAGGTGCTGGGCGAACGCCCGGCGCAGGCGCTCGAAGTGATCGAGCGGGCGCGGGTGCGCTGGGCCGGGTTGCTCGCCGCCATCGCGGGCGACACCCCGGGTGGCCCGCCCGCCGAGCCCGACACGCTGGCCGCCTTGCAGGCTCGCACCGTACGCGTCTCCTGGAAGAGCGAAGTACGCGACGAGATCGAGGGGCTCTTCTCGGGCGAGATCTTCCGACCCATCGTCGAAGGACTGCGAGGCCTGCACCAGCGGGTGCTCAAGAGTCGCTGCTGGGTCGCGCTGCACATGCACGCCGGTGATGGCAACGTGCACACCAACCTGCCGGTCAACTCCGACGATTACCACATGATGCGGGAAGCCGAAGAGGCCGTCGCCCGCATCATGACGCTCGCCCGCGACCTGGGCGGCGTGATCTCGGGGGAACACGGCATCGGCATCACCAAGCTGCAGTTCCTGGGTGAACCCGAACGCGCCGATTTCGCCCGCTACAAGACCCTGGTCGACCCCGGGCATCGATTCAACCGCGGCAAACTGCTCGCCGGCGGCGGGCTCGAGAACGCCTACACGCCGTCGTTCAGCCTCCTGGGCTCCGAATCGCTGATTCTCGAGCAGTCGGAAATCGGGCACATCTCGGCGATGGTCAAGGACTGCCTGCGCTGCGGCAAGTGCAAGCCGGTGTGCTCGACCCATGTGCCGCGCGCCAACCTGCTCTACTCGCCTCGCGACAAGATCCTTGCCACCTCGCTCCTCATCGAAGCCTTCCTCTACGAAGAGCAGACTCGCCGGGGCGTGAGCCTGCGCCACTTTGCCGAGTTCGATGACGTGGCCGACCACTGCACGGTATGCCACAAGTGCGCCAATCCGTGCCCGGTGAACATCGACTTCGGCGATGTCTCGATCGCGATGCGCAATCTGCTGCGCAAGCAGGGACACAAGAAATTCAACCCCGGCACGGCCGCGGCGATGCTGATGCTGAACGCCACCAACCCGGGCACCGTGCGCATGACCCGGGCTGCCGTGGTGGGCGCGGCCTATCCGTTGCAACGACTCGCCCACAAGGTCGCCCGCGTCACCGGCCTCGCGGGCGAACAGACCGCACGCCCGCCACTGTCGACCGGCAAGCCCTCGCTGGCTGCGCAGGTCATCCACTTCGTGAACAAGCCGATGCCCGGTGGTCTTCCGAAGAAAACCTCGCGGGCACTGCTCGACATCGAAGATCCGTCGATCGTGGCACTGGTTCGCGACCCGGCGCGGGTCACCGAGGAGTCGGAGGCCGTGTTCTATTTCCCGGGCTGCGGCTCGGAGCGCCTGTTCAGCCAGGTCGGTCTGGCCACCCAGGCGATGCTCTATCACCTGGGTACCATCTGCGTGCTGCCACCCGGCTACCTGTGCTGCGGATACCCGCAGACGGCAGCAGGGCAGGAAGACGCCGGCCAGAAGATCATCACCGACAACCGGGTGCTCTTCCACCGCGTCGCCAACACGCTCAATTACCTCGACATCAAGACGGTCATCGTGTCGTGTGGCACCTGCATGGACCAGCTCCAGAAGTACGAATTCGAGCGCATCTTCCCGGGCTGCCGTCTGCTCGACATCCACGAATATCTGCTCGAACGCGGTGTGGCCCTCGAAGGCGTCCAGGGCATGCGTTACGTCTACCACGACCCCTGCCACAGCCCGATGAAGACGCACAAGCCGCTCACCGTGGTGAACACGCTGCTCGGGCAGGCGGCCACACCCAGCGACCGCTGCTGCGGCGAGTCGGGTACGCTGGCCGTCACCCGGCCCGATATCTCGACCCAGGTGCGCTTTCGCAAGGAAGAGGAGTTGCGGGGCGACATGGTGCGGGCCCGCGCCGGCATGCCCGAGGCCGAAGTCAAGCTGCTCACCTCCTGCCCGTCGTGCCTGCAGGGACTGGCACGCTACTCGGGCGATACGGGCGCCGAAGCCGATTACATCGTGGTCGAAATGGCACGCCATCTGCTCGGTGCCGACTGGATGACCCGGTATGTCGAACGCGCCAACCAGGGCGGCATCGAGCGCGTGCTGCTGTAACGCGATACGGGTGGTGCTGCGCCTGAGAGGGCCGTGCCGCGCCAACCCGTTGCAATGGCGTTTCCCCCGGATGCGCCGAAAATATGCGATGCTCCGGGAACTTCGACCCTCGCGGCGACACGAAAAACAAGCCCACGATGCGCGCCGTCTCCCTGACTGCCGGTCTGCTCGCTCGCCTGCAGCGTTCGCGCCGGGGCGATCTCGCTTTCGCCGACCCTGCTGAAGCGCGCGCCTGGATCGAATCGCTGCCACAGGGCCAACCTGCCGATGTCAATCGAGCTCTCGTCACCGCCATCGATGCGTTTGTTGCCGCGTCGATCGATGCGTCGACGCAACTGGATGTGCTCGAAGTGCTGCGGCCACTCGTTCATGTCGTGCAGGCCGATCTCGCACGTCGCTATCGAGGCTCCCCGGCCCCTTTGCGGCGCGAGCAGGTCGACGTGGTGGAGGACATCCTGGGCCTGTGGAAGTGTCTGGCCGGCGCCTACCTGCACTGCGCGCTCGGCGGTGCAAACCGCATCCGGCCCCGCGGCCCGGACAAGCGGCAGGCCACCGCACTTCAGCGCTCGCTCGATACCACCGCTCGCCTGATTGCCGAGCACTATTACGCCTACCGCCTGCCGCCGGGCTCCGTGTACGAGTCGCTCAACGACATGTACCGCCTGGGCGAACGACTCGATCTGCTCCGGGTGCCGGTCACCGATCCGTTCCAGAAACGGCGCGACACGCGCTGCCGCGATGCATGGACCCGGGCGCTCCTGCTCGATGGCTGCCTGCCGCGCGAACACCACCATCGCGAACTGGGGATCATCTATCGCCTGCTCGAACAGTGGGCGACGCGCGTGCGGGTGGTTGCCCCGACCCACCCGGGCCCGGAGAGCATCCCGCCGCTCTACATCGATCTGTCGAGCGCCTGCGGCCTGCGGCCCCAGGCCGGTACCGGCGAGGGGGTTCGCGCCCTCGACGTGTCGGCACTGGCCAGCGAACTGCGCCAGCTGCTTGCACTCGTGCGCCAGGGCGCCGAGGTGCCTGGCGTGGTCCTGGGCACCGACATGTCGCGACGTGAGTTCGAGACCCTGCTGCTGTCGCTCTACCGGCAATGGTGCGAAGGTGGCATCCGGCGCATGAACGAACGGCAACCGAGCGAGGCCATGGCGCATGTGAGCGCAGGCCTGCTGGCCGCCCACTTCTACCTCGGCCGCAAGCCCTTCGAGCAGCCATTCGGCCCCGGCACGCTGCCCGCGCGCGGCACGCAGAGCAAGGGGGCCCACAGCATGGAACGCATTCGGGTTGCCACCGACTACCTGCAGGCCAATGGCATCCGGGCCGAGCAATGGCGCATTCGCGACGAGAGCGTCAGCGGGCTCGGGATGACCCGCCCGCACCAGGAGGCGGGTGAACCCTGGATCAACCTCGGACTCCTGATTTCGGTACGACCGCGCGGCCTCAACACCACCCTGGTCGGAACCATCCGCTGGATGCAGGAAGACGAGCACAAGGATCTGCAACTCGGAATCCGACTGGTACCCGGCATACCGGTGGCCATCGCGGCGCGCATGGCCGACGCAGTCGAGTTCGAACCGGCCATCCTCATGCTTCCGCTGCCGGCCGCCAACGCCCCCTCGTCACTGCTGGTAATGCCCGGGCGGTTGAGTCCACGCATGGTGATCGAGATCTATCGCGAAGGGATCGACCGCATCGAGATCACCGCCCTGCTCGAGAGCGGTGGCGAATTCGAACGCTTCGCTTTCATGCCGGCAGGCAGCGTGTACGATCCGGGCGAGGAATTCGAGCCGTCTACCTGAAACCGGTCGAGTCGGGTTACCCTCAGCGGCTCCTGTCAATCTGCACCACGCCATGCCGGCCCCTGTCGACATCATCGTTCACCGCAAGTCGCGCATCCTCGAAGTGGCCTTCGATGATGGCCAGCGTTTCAGCCTCACCTTCGAGCTGCTGCGCGTCTGTTCGCCATCGGCCGAAGTGCGTGGGCACGGACCGGGCCAGGAAGTGCTCCAGACCGGCAAGCGCGACGTCGACATCGTGGCCCTCGAGCCGGTCGGGAACTATGCGGTGCAGCCGCGCTTTTCCGACGGGCACGACTCGGGCATCTTCTCGTGGGACTACCTGTATGCCCTGGGCCGCGATCGCGACGCGTTCTGGCAGTCTTACCTGGCACGGCTCGAGGCGGCCGGCGCTTCACGCGATCGGGCAGGAGCCACCCCATGAGTCTGGACGAGGAAACCGATTTCGGGTTCGAACGCGTACGAGCGCCGGACAAGGCACGCAAGGTAGCCGATGTCTTTGCCTCGGTTGCGTCGCGCTACGACGTGATGAACGACCTGATGTCACTCGGGCTGCACCGCCTGTGGAAGCGGTTTGCAGTCGATCGCTGCCTCTTGCGAACCGGTGATCGGGTGCTCGACGTGGCGGGTGGCTCGGGTGACCTGGCGGCAGCACTGGCCGACCGCGCAGGACCTCAGGGTGAAGTCTGGCTGACCGACATCAACCCGGCCATGCTGGCCGTCGGTCGCGACCGCCTGGCCAACCGGGGGCTGCTGCTGCCAACCGCGCAATGCGATGCCGAGCACCTGCCGTTTCCCGACGGATACTTCGACTGCGTCACCGTCGGTTTCGGCTTGCGCAACATGACACACAAGGATCGCGCGCTGGCCGAGATGACGCGGGTGCTTCGCCCGGGCGGGCGCCTGCTGGTCCTTGAATTCTCGCGCGTCTGGGAGCCCCTGGCGCCGGCTTACGACCAGTACTCGTTCAACGTGCTGCCCTGGCTGGGCAAGCGCATCGCCGGTGACCCGGACAGCTACCGTTATCTGGCCGAATCGATCCGGATGCATCCCGATCAGTCGACGCTTGCCGGGATGATGGAACAATGCGGGTTGGACGATGTCCAATACTGGAATCTGGCAGCGGGTATCGTAGCGGTACACCGCGGTATCCGTTACAGTTGACCACACGGTCGGTTCGTCGACCTTTCAGAATCTGGAGACACTTCATGAAGAGGCTGTGCATCGCACTGTCTGCCGTCCTGATCACCGGATCACTCGCATTCCATGACGCCTGGGCTGCCAAGCGCATGGGAGGCGGCCAGAGCATCGGCCAGCAACGTGAATCGGTCATGCAACGGGCGCCGGCCACCCCCCCTCAGGCCACGCCCGGCATGGCACAACGCCCGGCCCAACCGCAGGCTGCCGCACCCGCCGCTGCCGCACCCAAGCCCGGCATGGGACGCTGGCTGGCGCCGCTGGCCGGACTGGCCGCCGGTATCGGGCTGGCCAGTCTGCTCGGACACATGGGTGGCGGTGCCGCCGAAATCGTGACCGCCCTTCTGCTCGGCATCGTGGCCGTGATGGGCGTGGTGCTGGTCATGCGACTCATGCGCAGCAACAGCGCACGCCCGGCACCCGCGGGTGCGGGCGGCCAGTGGCCGGCCATGGGCGCCGAAACCGAGGCTGCACCGCCTGCCTCGCAGGCCGTGACGCGGCCGGTGGAAACCATCGCTGCAGCGCCGGCACCCGCCGCAATACCGGCCGGATTCGATGTCACCGGCTTTGTCGAGCAGGCCAAGCAGAACTTCGTCGATCTCTATGCCGCCCACGACCGCGGCGCGCTCGATGTCCTGCGCGAGTTCTGCACCGAAAGCATGTTCGCCGAACTCAAGCGCGAGATCGAATCGCGCGGCGCAGCACCGCAGCAGGTCCGGATTCTCGCGCTCGAGGGCGACCTGCTCGAAGTCACCACCGAGGGCCGACTGCACTGGGCAAGCGTGCGCTTCTCCGGCCGTCTCATCGAGGAACAGGGCGCACCCGCCGAGTCGTTCACCGAGGTCTGGAACCTGTGCAAGCCGGTTGATGGTTCGACCGGTTGGCTCCTCGCCGGCATTCAGCAACTGAACTGATCGCTGGCACTGGTCCCCGGGGTATGCCAGGGCGCCCCGGGGACCGCCATTTCAGGGCGGTGTTGCTCGCCTTCGCTGCCCCAGCGCGTGGCAGAATCAGCCTTGTCCTCTCCAACGACAAGGAATGATCCGGATGAAACCCTCCCGCATGGCTCACGGGTTCGTGCTGTCGGTCGTGGTTGGACTGACCGCCAGCCTGGCACACGCCCAGGCCCCGATCCGCATTGGCGAGATCAACAGCTACAAGGCGCAAGCCGCCTTCCTCGACCCTTACCACAAGGGGATGGAGCTTGCGCTCGAGGAAATCAACACGGCCGGGGGCATTGGCGGTCGCCGTCTGGAGGTCATCACGCGCGATGACGGCGCGAGTCCGGGTGACGCCGTGCGCGCCGCCGAGGAACTGCTGGCGCGCGAAGGGGTACAGATCCTGGCAGGGGGCTTCCTATCCCACATCGGGCTTGCGCTGGGCGACTTTGCGCGTCAGAAGAAGGTGTTCTTCCTCGCCTCCGAACCGCTGACCGACAAGCTGGTCTGGGAAAACGGCAACCGCTATACCTTCCGCCTGCGCCCATCAACCTACATGCAGGTCTCGATGATCGTGCCCGAGGCGGCGCGCCTGAAGAAGAAGCGCTGGGCCCTGGTCTATCCCAATTACGAGTATGGCCAATCAGCAGCGGCGACCTTCAAGTCCCTGCTCAAGCAGGCGCAACCCGAGGTCGAGTTCGTAGCCGAGCAGGCCACGCCCCTGGGCAAGGTCGAAGCGGGCGCCGTTGTCCAGGCCCTCGCCGACGCACGCCCCGATGCCATCTTCAACGTGCTCTTCGGCACCGATCTGGCCCGACTGGTGCGCGAAGGCACGACCCGCGAACTGTTCAAGGATCGCCCGGTGGTGAGTCTGCTCACCGGGGAACCCGAATATCTCGATCCGCTGCGCGACGAGGCACCCACCGGCTGGATCGTCACGGGCTATCCCTGGTACGCCATCGACACCCCGGCCCACAAGGCCTTCGTGGCGGCTTACCAGAAGAAGTTCAACGACTACCCGCGTCTGGGTTCGATCGTCGGCTACAGCACCATCAAGGCCATCGCGGCCGGCGTACGTGCCGCCGGTTCGACGGATACCGAGCGACTGATCACCGCCTTTCGCGGCCTGGCCTTCGACACCCCCTTCGGGCGCGCCGAGTTCCGGCGCAGCGACCATCAGTCGACCATGGGGGCCTTCGTCGGTCGCACCGCGGTCGAGGGCGGACGAGGCGTGATGAAGGACTTCACCTACCTGGACGGCGCACGATTCCAGCCTGCCGACGAAGCCGTGCGGCGGATGCGGCCGGCCGAAGCCCAGCAGTAACCCGAACGTCCGATGACTTCGGCGAGCCTGCTGGTCCAGATCCTCACCGGGCTGGCAGGCGCGTCGACCCTGTTCCTCACTGGCGCCGGGCTCTCGCTCATCTTCGGGGTTACGCGCGTCGTCAACTTCGCGCATGGTTCGCTCTTCATGGTGGGGGCCTACCTGGGCTGGACAGCGGGCGAGTGGCTGCGCGCCCTGCTGCCGGGCAGTGCCGCCGGCTTCTGGCTCGCGACGCTGCTCGCCACGCTCGGCGTGGCCGCGCTGGGCGCCCTCCTCGAAACGCTCATCCTCCGACGCATCTACCGCGCACCCGAACTCTTCCAGCTGCTGGCCACCTTCGCCGTCGCACTGGTGCTTCGCGACGGCTGTCTCTGGTTGTGGGGGGCCGAAGACCTGCTCGGTCCGCGGGTGCCGGGCCTGACCGGTGCCCTCTCGGTGCTGGGCGTGCCGTTTCCGCGCTACGACGCGGCCCTGATTGTCATCGGCCCAGCCGTCCTCGGCCTGATGCACCTCCTGCTCACCCGCACCCACTTCGGGGTTCTCATCCGTGCAGCGACGCAGGATCGCGAGATGGTGAGCGCCCTGGGGGTGATCGAATCGCGCCTCTTTACCAGCGTCTTTGCCATCGGCGCCGGCCTCGCCGGTCTGGCCGGCGCACTGCAACTGCCACGCGAACCGGCCAACCTGGGACTCGACCTGCCGGCCATCAGCGATGCCTTCGTGGTCGTGGTCATCGGCGGCCTGGGTTCCTTGCCCGGGGCCTTTCTGGCAGCGCTCCTCATCTCGCTGGTGAAGGCCGGATGCGTGGCACTGGGCACGGTCGAACTGGGCGGCTACTCGTTCGCGTTTCCGCGACTCACCCTGGTCGCTGAATTCATCGTGATGGCCATCGTGCTGGTGGTCCGACCATACGGCCTCATGGGTCGCCCCGAAGGCGCGCTGCGCGGCCCTGCCGCAAGCCCGATCCGGCCGGAACCCGAGACCCCGCGGTCGCGGGCGCTGTGGGGCCTCGCCATCGCCGCGCTCGCCCTCCTGCCCTGGATCGCCAGCGCAAGCCCCTACACCACCGTGGCACTGGTCGACGTTTTCTGCTTCGCGCTCTTTGCCATGAGCCTGTTCTTCATCATGGGGCCGGGTGGGATGCATTCGTTCGGCCATGCGGCCTACTTCGGCCTCGGTGCCTACGGTGCGGCCATCGTGCTGAAGGCCACCGGCTGGTCGATGATGTGGGGCCTCCTCATCGGCCCGCTCGCCGGCTTTGTCGGTGCGCTCATCTTCGGCTGGTTTTCGGTGCGCCTCTCGGGCGTCTACCTGGCCATGCTCACCCTCGCGTTCGGCCAGATCGTGTGGTCGATCATCTACCAGTGGGACGCCGTCACCGGCGGCAGCAACGGCCTCACCGGGTTGTGGCCCGCCGGGTGGCTGAGCACCCGCTACCCGGGTGTCACCCCCAATGCCGCCTACTACCTGCTCACACTCGCCTGTGTCGGCAGCGCCGTGCTGGTGCTGCGGCGGGTGCTCGATGCGCCCTTCGGTCTTGCCGTGCGGGCCGGACGCGACTCGCCGCTGCGGGCCGAATCGATCGGCATCAACGTTCACCGCATCCAGTGGATGGCCTTCTGCGTGGCGGGTACTGCGGCCGGACTCGCTGGGGTGCTCTACGCCTTCTCCAAAGGCAGCATCGCACCCGATCTCGTTCATGTCGGCCGCTCGATCGACGGCCTGGTGATGGTGCTGCTGGGCGGCGTCGAGTCGCTGGCAGGCCCCCTCATCGGGGCCGCCGCCTTCACACTGCTGCAGGACTCGGCCGGGCGCTCGTTCGACTACTGGCGAGCAGCCACCGGTGCGGCCATGCTCGTGGTCGTGCTTGCCTTTCCGCAAGGGCTGGCCGGCCTCGCCCGATCGATTCGCGGGCGGGCGAAGGCATGACCCGGCCAGCAACAGGTCTTGCATCGGGGCCCGTGCCGCTCCTCTCGGTCCGGGGGCTTGCCCGTGCCTTCGGTGGCGTTCAGGCCGTACGAGGGGTCGACTTCGACATCGGCGCCGGCGAGTTGCTCGCACTCATCGGCCCGAACGGGGCGGGAAAGTCGACCTGTTTCAACATGATCAATGGCCAGCTGCGGCCCGATCGGGGTTCGATTCAGCTGGCGCGCCCTGAAGGCCCGCGGGAACTCGTCGGGCTTGCGCCCCGCACGGTGTGGCGACTCGGCGTGGGTCGTACCTTCCAGATCGCAGCAGTCTTCGGATCGATGAGCGTGATCGAAAACGTGCAGATGGCCCTGCTCTCGCACGCGCGCGAACTGCTTGCCTTCTGGCGCCCGGCCCGGGCACGACACCGCTCGCGGGCACTCGAGCTGCTGGCCGCTGTCGGTCTGGCCGATCAGGCCGAGCACCCGGTCGCCACGCTCGCCTACGGGCAGGTGAAGGCACTCGAACTCGCCGTGGCCCTCGCCCACGGGCCCCGGCTCCTGCTGATGGACGAACCCACCGCCGGGATGGCGCCGGCCGAGCGGGGTGCGCTGATGGCGCTCACGCGCCAACTGGTCACCGAGCGAGGCGTGTCGGTACTCTTCACCGAACACAGCATGGATGTGGTGTTCGCGTTTGCAGACCGGGTCATCGTGCTGGCTCGCGGTGAGCTGATTGCGCAAGGCAGTGTTGCCGAGGTGCGCGAGGATGTCCGCGTGCGCGAGGCCTACTTTGGCAGCGGTCGCCTCCACGGCGCACCGGTCAACACGGAGCGCGCAGCATGACACGCACGGCTGGCGCCCCCCCCATCGTGGAAGTCCGTGGCCTGCGCGCGTGGTACGGACCGGCTCAGATTCTCTTCGATATCGACCTCACCCTCGAGCGCGGGTCGGTCGTCGCTCTGATGGGCCGCAACGGGGCTGGCAAGAGCACCACCTTCAAGGCCATCATGGGCTTGCTCGGTCGGG
The DNA here is from genome assembly GCA_947455195.1 of Pseudomonadota bacterium. Lineage (GTDB taxonomy): Bacteria > Pseudomonadota > Gammaproteobacteria > Burkholderiales > SG8-39 > CAIXPL01. The sequence goes on from CANGMI010000006.1 coordinate 309,259, forward strand.
TCGAGGGCACCATCCGCTTCGAGGGCAACGATGTGCGCGGTCGACCGGCATGGCACATGGCACGTGCCGGGCTCGGGTATGTGCCCGAAGATCGGCGCATCTTCACCGAACTCACCGTCATGGAAAACCTGGCTGTCGGGCGCCAACCCAGACGCGATGACGCGCCGTTCTGGACACCCGAGCGGGTGTTCGAGCTCTTTCCCAATCTCGGGCGCATGCGCGATCGGCGCGGGGGCGAGATGAGCGGTGGCGAACAGCAGATGCTCACGGTCGCACGCACCCTCATGGGCAACCCGCGCGCCATCCTGCTCGATGAGCCTTCCGAAGGGGTCGCGCCGGTCATCGTCGAGCAAATGGCCAGCATGATTCTCGACCTGAAGCGCGAAGGGCTCTCGGTGCTGCTCTCGGAGCAGGATCCCGGCTTTGCAGGCGCCGTGAGCGATCGGGCCTGCATTCTCGACCGGGGGCAGATCCGGTTTGACGGTACGATGCAATCCCTGATCGCAAGCCCGGATATCGGGCATGCGTATCTTGGCCTATAGCAGGGGTTGTCCGACACCATGTTCCAGCTGCTGCGGCTTGCCCGCATTCTGTGGGTAGCCTACCGATTCGGACTCGAGGAGTTTCCTCTCGCCGCAGACCGCAGCGGTGAACTGCTGCGCTGGTCAAGGCGCATCCTCTTCTGGCGTCGCTACACCGAGCCGCGCGCTGTCCGGCTGCGTCGCGCACTCGAAACGCTGGGCCCCATCTTCGTCAAGTTCGGCCAGGTGCTCTCGACCCGCCGCGACCTGCTGCCCGCCGACATCGCGGATGAACTGGCACGCCTGCAGGATCAGGTACCGCCCTTCGATCCGGCACTGGCCGTGGCCGAAGTGGAGCGCGCCTTCGGGCAGCCGGTCGATACGGTCTTCGCACATTTCGAGCGCACGCCGGTCGCCAGCGCATCGATCGCGCAGGTGCACTTCGCGGTCCTGCACGATGGCACCGAGGCTGCGGTCAAGATCCTGCGACCCGACATGGAAACCGTCATCGCGCGCGATCTCGCCCTGATGCACGCCGCCGCAAGCCTGGTGGAGCGCGTATGGCCCGATGGCCGACGACTGAAACCCCGCGAAGTGGTGGCCGAATTCTCGAAGTACCTCAATGACGAACTCGACCTCATGCGCGAGGCTGCCAGCGCGAGCCAGCTGCGGCGCAACTTCATCGACGCCGAACTGCTGCTGGTGCCCGAGGTGTACTGGGACTACTGCTCCACCCGCGTGATGACCATGCAGCGGATGAAGGGCATATCCATCAGTCAGCGCGACCGCCTCGAGGCGGCCGGTATCGACATTCCACGCCTCGCACGTGAAGGCGTCGAGATCTTCTTTGCGCAGGTCTTTCGCGATGGGTTCTTCCACGCCGACATGCATCCGGGCAACATCCAGGTCGCTCCCGATGGTCGCTACATCGCACTCGATTTCGGCATCATGGGTACGCTCGACGATCGCGACAAGGATTATCTGGCGCAGAACTTTCTCGCCTTCTTCAGGCGCGACTACCGGCGCGTGGCCATGGCGCACGTCGAGGCTGGCTGGGTACCGCCCGATACCCGGGTGGATGAATTCGAATCGGCGATCCGGGCCGTGTGCGAGCCGATCTTCGATCGCCCGCTGAAGGAGATTTCGTTCGGCCGGGTACTGCTGCGACTGTTCCAGACAGCACGCCGCTTCAACCTCGAAGTACAGCCACAACTGGTCCTGCTGCAGAAGACCCTGCTCAACATCGAGGGGCTGGGGCGGCAACTCGACCCCGACCTCGATCTCTGGGTGACGGCCAAGCCCTATCTCGAAGGCTGGATGAGCGAGCAGGTGGGGTGGGCTGCCTTGATGAAAGGGCTGGCGGCCGAGGGGCCCCGCTGGAGCTCCCTGCTGCCCCAGTTGCCACGCCTGCTGCACCAGGCGCTGCAATCGGCCTCGGGCGCGGGCACCGAACTGCGTGTGCGTGAACTCGAAGAGCAACTGCGACGCCTCGAGCACCGCGAACGCCTCATGACGCTCGCGCTGGGCGCCATGCTGGTCATGACGTTCGTGTGGTGGTGGTCGCTCGCCTGAGCGCGCCACCATTCCCGCCCCTGCGGCCGACAGCGGCTCGCTCGGCAGGAGGGCGGCAGGCGCCGGCCTGCGGGGTGCAAGACACCGGTCCCGAGGATCGGCGCGCTACAGGGCCGCAACGCACAGGTGGAACCGGCCCTTGCCGTCGCGCTTGGCCTGAAACATCGCCTCATCGGCACACATCAGTACCCGATCGACATCCACCGTGGGAGCGATCGGTGCCACGAAAAGCGTGACCCCGATACTGCAGGCAACCTCCACGGATGCACCACCCGCCTCGCGAATGTCGGCAACGCCCGAGAGCATGCTGGCGCAGATGCGCGAGGCGATCTGCGCATCGGTAATGCCCTTGAGGAACACCGCAAACTCGTCACCTCCGAGACGTGCCACCACGTCGCTGGCCCGCACGCTCGCACGCAGGGCGCTCGCCACCGATCGCAGCACCGCATCACCGATCGGGTGGCCGTAGACGTCGTTGGTTCGCTTGAAGTTGTCGAGATCGCAGTAGACGACCGCAAAGCCCGCATCGGCGACAGCGCCTTGCTGCGCGACGACCAGTGCGCGCTTGAGGCTTTGCCGGAAGTAGGTGCGATTGGCCAGACGCGTGAGCGGGTCTTCCATGGCAATGCGTGCCATGCGACGCGCCCTCACCCGGTAGACCTCGCTCACACCGCGCATCCGGTGGCTCGCCACCGACACATGAAACGAGGTGAGCGCGATCATCAGCAGAATCACCCGAGCATGGGTTCCGGCCGCCGCCCAACCCCCGGGCGCTGTCGCCAGTACCGAGGCGTATCCGATCACACCGGCCAACCCGGCGACAATACCCGTGCCGCGATCAAACAGCAGGGCGTTGGCAACCGCCACCAGAAGGAAGAAGGGCACCAGAACCGCACCTTCGTCACCGAGCAGATGCAGACTCACGGCGAGAAAGGCCTGATCGAGCACGATCGCGACATGCCTGCGCCAGCGCAAGGGGCGCGGGGTGTGGAGAATCGAGCCCATGATCGCGATCGCGCCCGCAAGGGCCAGCGCCGCGACCCAGGTCGCCGGATGGCCCTGGCCGTCCCCGGCAAACCCTTCGATGAGGCCGATGCAGATCAGCCAGCCGGCGAGCAGCACGAAGCGCGCAATGGCCACTTCGTGTTCGGCATCCTTGCGCCGATCGAGCGTATCGAGAAGACGATTCAGCCGTTCGCGCACATGCCTCCCATGGACCGCGCTCGCATGCCGTCGGCCGCGCGTCAGACCCCGCGGTCTGCGCACTGTCACGGTCGGGATCGGTCGCAACCGGGCCAAAGACGCCGCCCCTTGTCAGCAAATATATCACTGGCGCGACGCTCGATATAATCGGGCGAGCGTCCACACACTGACTTCCCCATGCTGCTTGCCCTGGTGCTGCTCTACCTGGCGGTGTCGATCTCTATCGGCCTGTACGCTGCCACCCGAGTGAAGAGCGCCAGCGACTTCGTGGTCGCCGGCCGGCACCTGCCGCTCCCGTTCATCGTGGCCACGGTCTTTGCGACCTGGTTCGGTTCGGAGACCGTGCTCGGCATTCCGGCGAGTTTTCTGCGCGATGGACTGCGCGGGGTGATCGCCGACCCCTTTGGCTCGAGTTGCTGTCTGATTCTGGTCGGCCTGTTCTTTGCCCGACCGCTCTATCGCCTCGGCCTGCTGACGGTCGGTGACTTCTACCGCATCCGGTACAACCGCCTGATCGAGCTGACCACGAGCATCTGTGTCGTGATCTCGTACCTGGGCTGGGTCTCGGCACAGATCACGGCGCTCGGCCTGGTGTTCAGCATCCTCACCCAGGGCGCCGTGTCGCCGTGGCAAGGCATGTGCATCGGGCTCGCGGTCGTGCTGGTCTACACGCTGCTCGGAGGCATGCTCTCGGTGGCCTTCACCGACCTGTTCCAGATGGCGGTGATCGTCGGCGGCATGATCTACATTGCCGTGGTGGTGAGCGGTCTCGCCGGGGGCGCTCAGGTGGTCATCGACCATGCCGAACAGCAAGGCCTGCTGGCATTCTGGCCAGCGGCCAACCCGCGCGAGATCATCGGTTTCATCGCCGCATGGGCCACCATGGCCCTGGGCTCCATTCCGCAGCAGGATGTCTTCCAGCGTGTCGGGGCGGCCCGCAACGCACGCACCGCCGGGCTTGGCTCGACCCTGGGCGGATGCCTGTACTTCGTGTTCGCCTTCGTGCCGATGTTTCTGGCCCTGTCGGCCACCCTGATCGACCCGCAACTGGTGAGCGCGCATCTGGCCGATGGGCGTTCGGCGCAGAACATCCTGCCGCTCTTCGTGCTCGGACACACGCCGCTGGCGGTGCAGGTGCTCTTCTTCGGGGCACTCCTGGCGGCCATCCTGTCATGTTCGAGCGCGACGCTGCTTGCACCCTCGGTCACGGTTGCCGAGAACATCCTCCGGCCGTTCTTTCCAACGATCAGCGATCGCCAGTTCCTGCGCATGCTGCGCATCGTCGTCTTCTGCTTCGCCCTGGCAGTGCTGGCCTTCGCGCTCTTCTCGAACCGATCGATCTACGCCATGGTCGAAGGCGCCTACAAGGTCACCCTCGTCGCCGCGTTCGTGCCCCTGGCATTCGGGCTGTACTGGCGCCGCGCCACCACGCAGGGTGCAGCACTGGCGATGGCGGCCGGCATCAGCACCTGGCTCGGCGGCGAAGTGTTCGCGCCCGAGGCCCTGCTCCCGCCGCAGTTCGCCGGACTCCTCGCGGCGATTGCCGGGATGCTGATCGGATCGCTCGCCCCGCAGCACTATGCACGAGGAACCGGACAGCATCCTGACGTGGCCTTCGAGCATGCCCGACAGGCATCGCCCCACGCGTCATCCGGCCCGTCACACCCGCCAGCCCCTCACGCTCACCCGGGCCAGCGCTGACCCGGCCCCGTCACCGATCAGGCATCGCTTGCGACCATGGCCGACTCGCCCGCATCGAGGTCGATGACCTGCTCGATGCTCAGCACCGGGTGAAACGCATCGCCAGCGAGGATGTCGAGGATCGATGCCGCCGGTGCCGAATGCTCATGACGCGGATGTGCCAGTTCCACCACGAGGCACTGCGGCCGCGAACGCCGCAGCAGCCGATTGAGCACGACGCGCAAGGGCATCGATCCGCTGCAGCCCGGGCAGACCGCAGGCCCGGCTTCGACCACGAGGCCGGGCGCCGGCTCGATCGCCAGCGACAGACCCAGACCCCCGGTCGCACGCAAGATCGCCCACGGCTCGGCCTCGGGACGCCGCGCGAGGAGCGCTCGCAACACCGCGAGACGCGTCGGTGCGGTTCCGCCGCAAACGATCATGGTGCGTACCGCCTCGATGCGCGTCGAGGTCACGCTCACGCCTCAGGCTCGTCCTCGCGCCGACCCGGCTGGATACCCAACTGGCGCAGCTTGCGATACAGATGGGTGCGTTCCATGCCGCTGCGCTCGGCCAGCCGCGCGATCGACCCCTGCTCGCGCGCGAGCCAGTACTCGAAGTAGGCCCGCTCGAACTGGTCACGGGCCTCGCGCAACGGTTGGTCGAACCCGACCGGCGCCGAGGGCTCGGCATCCTGGATCTGGAGCAGGATGCCAGCCACCTCGGGGGCACCGATCTCCTCGCCGGCGGCGGCGACCGCCGCCGAACGGATCACCTGTTCGAGCTGCTCGAGGTTGCGCGGAAAGTGATACTGGCGAAGCGTATTGAGTGCCGCAGTGGCCAGACGCCGCACCGGCACGACCCGGGCTTCGCACAACCGTGCGAGCATGGCAACGGCCAGTTCGGGTATGTCCTCGGCGTGCTCGCGCAAAGGCGGTAGTGGAACGATGAGATCGGCCAACCGCGCCACCACACTCGCCTCGAGCCCGTTCAGGTCGAGCCCGGACGGGTTCTCTTTCGAAAACGCCACCACGCGCACGCCGGCACGGTCGGCCCTGGCACCGATGAAGGCGAGCCCGCGGCTCTGCGCCCGGCTGAGCGTGGACAGGTCATCGATGAAGATGATGCCGTTCGGTACCCGCCGCAAGGTGTCGTCGGTCACTTCGGCGAGCAGCGGCGTCGCATTGAGAAAGGGTATCGTGGGGGTAGCGAGCGCACGCGCATGGAGCTCGGGCAGCATGCCATCCTCGCCGCGCAGACACACCCAGGCCTTCATCGGCGCAATCTGGGCAAAGCGGCGACGCAGGTCGGCCAGCACCGGCGAGCGCCCGAGTTCGAGCACCGGCAGCGGCGGTGCCAGCCGCCGGTCGGGCGCCGTCAGCGCACGCTTTACCGCCGCCAGCAGGCGCTGCAGGGCAATCGGCTTTTCCAGAAAGTCGATGGCACCAATGCGTGTGGCCTCGACCGCGGTCTCGATGCTTGCATGGCCGGACATCATGACCACCGGCATCGTGAGCTGCCCCGCGGCGGCCCATTCCTTCAAGAGGGAGATGCCGTCGGTATCGGGCATCCAGATATCCAGAAGCACCAGGTCGGGTCGTTCGCGCAGACGCCAGTCGCGGGCGGCACGCGCATTCTCGGCCAGCCGTACCGTGTGCCCTTCATCGGCCAGAATTTCCGACAGGAGTTCGCGGATGCCTACTTCATCATCGACCACGAGTACGGTCGCCATCAGCCGCCTCCCTCCGATTGAATCCCCGCCAGCGGCAGGATGATGTTGACCTCGGCACCGCCCGCCGGTCGATTGACGAGTTCGATCGTGCCATGATGCTCGTCGATGATCTTCTTCACGATCGCCAGACCCAGGCCGGTACCGCGCGGCTTGGTGGTCACGTAGGGCTCGAAGGCCCGCTGGATGATGCCCTCGGGGAACCCCCCACCCGAATCGACGATCGCGAGCAGCACACCGGCGCGCGCGCGCGCCGTCGAGAGCACGATGTCACCCTCACCCCGTGCGGTGACCGAATCGTCGGCGTTCTGCAGCAGGTTGTGCACCACCTGGTAGAGTTGCCGTGGATCGCCCAGGACCGGCGGCAAGTCGACCGCCGGTTCGAAGCGGATGCGCTCGCGGGCGTGCTCGTAGAGCGAGAGCACATCACCCACCAGGCGATTGAGGTCGACCGCTTCGAGCGAGGGCCGTGGCAGACGGGCATAGACCCTGAATTCGTCCACCATCGACTTCATGGCGTTGACCTGGGTGAGAATGATGTCGACTGCCCGCTCGAGCGCCTGAGCATCAGGGGCCGACAGACGATCGGCAAACTTCACCCGCAAGCGTTCGGTAGCCAGCAGAATGGGCGTGAGCGGATTCTTGATCTCGTGCGCGAGACGCTGCGCGACCTCGCCCCAGGCGGTCGCCCGCTGCGCCTGGATGAGCGCAGTGACATCATCGAACACCACCAGGTGGTCGGTTCGATCGCCCCCACTCACCAGCGATCCGCGCAGCACGAGCACCTTGCCCGACGTTTCGAGTTCGAGCTGCTCCTGCCACTGGTCGGCCTTGGCGAACTGGTCGTGCACGAGGCACCCGAACGTCGCCACCGTGGGGGCTCTGTCGAGCCGCGCACCCGGCAGCGAGGCCAGATCATGGTCGAGAATCTGGCTCGCAGCCGCGTTGACCGCCACCAGCTGCATCTGCGGATCGAGCACGATCACGCCGCTCGACAGACTGGCGAGGATGTTCTCCAGATGTGCGCGCGCCTTCTCCTCCTGCAACCGGTTGCCCTCGGCCGCACGATAGGCCGTCGCCAGCTGCTCGGTCATGCTGTTGAAGGCACGGGTGAGGGTGCCCATCTCGTCAGCCGACAGCACGGCTGCGCGACGGCTGAAGTCGCCGCGGGCGACGGCGGCCGTGGCCTCGGCCAGGGTCGCCAGTGGCGCGGTCAGGCGCCGACTGAGAATCACGGCAAGCACGACCGCCGACAGGAGGGCCAGCATGAGCGTGAGGGTGAGGGCAAACACATAGGTACGGCGCAGGGCAACGCGAGACAGGGCCAGTTCGCGATAATCGCGATTCACCGACTGGACCGCCTCGGCGCTCTGTGCAATGCGCTCGGGCACACGCTGGATGAGTTCGACCAGGCGCTGCTCGTCCGAGAGGCTCTGCGGAATGACCGGACGAATCACGCGCAGCACCAGGCCTCCCCCGGGCTCGCTCTCGACCGCGCGGTACATGCGACTGAGCCGGGCCTGGCGCACGGCAGCCGAGGGCGCCAGACCAGGCACGATGCGCGTGCCGGTACGGGCCACGCTCGAGAGCACGCCGGTAGCCCCGATGAGCAGCATCTCGTCGACCGCTGCCTGCTCACGCAGACGCCCGAGCGCAGCGGGCTGTCGCGCAGGGGGCAGGTCGGCCAGATCGAGCGCCGCGGCACGCGCCTTGGCGTCAAGGTCGTTCAGCATGATGTCGAGAATGGCCCGACCGAGATTGAGTCCCTCCTCGAGCGCACTCTCGACCCGCACGTCGAACCAGGACTCGATGCTGCGACCGAGAAAGCCGACGGATACCGAATACACGACCGTACCGGGCACCAGCGCCATGAGGGCGAAAAGGAGCAGAAAGCGCACCGTGAGGCGCGAACCGAACCGCCCGGCAGCACGCGCTCGAAAGACGCTCACCATCTGCCAGACCACCAGCGCCCCCAGCACACAGGCCACCGCCACGTTGAGCTGGATCAGGACGTCGTAGTTGCCGGCAAAGAGCGACGTGTTGCCGGTTGCTGCCGCCAGCAGCACCAGCAGCACGGCCGCGAGCACCGAGACGGCGATGAGGACCAGACTCACCGGCCCCCCTCGCGCGTCGACCAGTTGAAGCGCCACCAGTCGGAGACCAGCTTCCATTCACGATTGGCCAGTGCACTGGCCTGGAAAGGCTTGGGCAGTTCGCTCGAATCGAGACGCATGCGAAGCTGCGCCTGGTAGACCCGATCGGGCTGTATCGGCGGCGCCTCGGCAACCACCCAGCCACGGGTTCGCGACAGGGTACGCCGGGCCTCCTCGAGGGTATCGAACGACTGATGCAGGTTGCCGCTCGAGAGCCGATACTGCCGGGTGAGGGCGTAGTACCAGAGGCGCCATTTCTGGCTGCGCTGCACCACCTTCTCGTCGAGCCAGTACCAGCGCGGACGGCTCAGCTCGAACTCCACCAGGAAGTACAGCGGAATCCCTCGATCCAGCGCCTCCTCGAGGCGGGGCCCGAGTTCGAACTCGAAATCGGCATCGAGGACGAGCGCCTCATCCTGAAGCCTCAGGGTGCTCGTGGTGATGTGGATGTCCTCGGCGGATGCAGACGCGCCGAACGCGACCACGATGACGAAGAGGATCGCCCGCGCGAGCTGTCTCATGCCGGCTTGCCGATGAGCGCGTAGAAAAAGCCGTCATGATCGGCCGTGGGCAGCAACTGGCCCCCGGGGATGTCATCGAGCGGCAGTCGCACGGCCTCGGGACGCTGCGCCATGAAGGCATCGATCCGTTCGCGGTTCTCCTCGGGAAAGATCGAACAGGTGACATAGAGCATGCGCCCGCCCGGGGCAAGCACCGACCACAGGGCACGCAGGATGGCCTGCTGCTCGCGCGCAAAGCGGCCCGGATCGCCAGGCTGACGCAACCATTTGATATCCGGATGCCGGCGCACGACGCCGGACGCCGTGCACGGCACATCGGCCAGGATGGCATCGAACCGTCGTCCGTCCCACCAGGTGGCGGGTTGTGTTGCGTCGCCCACGATGACCTGTGCCGGCAACCCGACCCGATCGAGGTTCTCGCTGACGCGCGCGGCACGCAGCGGATCACGCTCGAGGGCAACGAGCGACGTGGCGCCCAGCTCGAGCAGGTGCGTGGTCTTGCCTCCCGGTGCAGCACAGGCGTCGAGCACCCGCTCACCGGGGCGCACGCCCAGCAGCGCTGCAGCACGCTGCGCACCTGCGTCCTGCACGGAACACCAGCCCTGTGCAAAGCCCGGCAGCTGATCGACCGGCACGGCAGGCTCGACCGCCAGCGCAGCGTCGCCGAGCACGCGACTGCCGAGCCCGAGCGCCGCGAGGCGGGCCTGGTACGCGTCACGACTGCCGTGGCGCAGGTTGACCCGGATGGTGAGAGGCGGGGGCAGATCGGCGACGCGCAGCACCGCCTGCCAGTCATCGGGCCATGCAGCACGCACTCGGCGAATCCACCAGTCGGGATGCCGATACTGCACGGCCGGAATGTCGGCGATGGCGGCCTCGAGCGTCTCGCGATGGCGCAGGTAGTTGCGCAAGACGGCATTCACCAGGCCGCGCGCCGCGCCGCGCCCGAGACCCATGGCAGCGTGCACCGCCTGGTCGACCAGCGTATGCGCGTGTTGCGGGTTGGCTCGCAAGTCGGTGAGGGCAACCTGCAGCAGGGCGAGAAGCACCTGATCGGTGATCGGTCGATGCAGCAGACGCTCGAGCAACGCAGGTGCTGCGCCGTAGGCTCGGAGCGTGGCAAAGGCGAAGCTGCGTGCGCCACTGCGGGCGCGCGGATCGGCGAGGGTGTTGAACGCGGCCGAACGCGCACCCTCGAAACTCTCACCCCCGAGAACACGGGCAACCGCCTGAGCCGCTGCGCCGTACTGCAGGTGCAGCGCAAGCGCATCGGCACGCGCGATGCCGCGCTGGTCGGGGCGGAGTTCGGACGGGAGCGCCACGCTAGAGCGCCGCCGCGGGCAGCGGATCGAGGCGCTCGCCCGGACGCACCGGATGACCCCGCAGAAACTCGGACGCCGACTGCGGTCGACCCCCGGCGCGCTGCAGCCGGGTCACGGCAATCACGCGATCGGCACAGGCTACCTCGATGGCCTCGCCCACGGCGACCACGGTGCCCGGCAGGCAGGCCGGGGGCAGACCACCGGCGAGATGGGCCTGGTGCAGCTTGATCACGGAACCCGCCAGGCTCGCGGCGGCACCCGGCACAGGCGCAAAGGCGCGCACGGTGCGCAGGACCTGCTCGGCCTCGCACTGCCAGTCGATGAGGGCCTCCGACTTCCTGATCTTGGCCGCGTAGGTCACGCCCGCCTCGGGTTGCGCCACAGCACCGAAAGGCGGCTGGTCACGGCTGGCAAGCGCCGTGACGATGAGCCGGGCGCCGAGCGCAGCCAGCCGGTCGTGCAGTTCACCGGCCGTCATGTCAAGGCCGATCGGCATCGCCTCGGCAAGCATGATCGGCCCGGTATCGAGACCGGCCTCCATCTGCATGATGGTGACCCCGGTCTGGTGATCGCCGGCGAGGATGGCGCGCTGGATCGGCGCTGCACCGCGCCAGCGCGGCAACAGCGAGGCGTGGATGTTCACCGCGCCGAAGGGCGCCAGTTGCAGGAAGGGCTGGGGCAGGATCAGCCCGTAGGCCACCACGACCAGCACATCCGGCCGCAAGGAGGCGACGGTATCGAGTACGGCCGGATCGCGCAGGCTGACCGGCTGCAGCACCGGCAAGCCGGCCGCCAGCGCGGCCTGCTTCACCGGACTGGCACGCAAGGACTGACCGCGGCCGGCAGGCCGGTCGGGCTGGGTCATGACCCCGACCACCGCATGACCGGCAGCGAGAAGCGCCTGCAGGGCAGGCACCGAAAAATCGGGGGTTCCGGCGAAGAGGACGCGCATCGGGGCTAGCGCCGGCGAGCGCGTTTCTCGAGCCGTGTGCGAATCCGCGACTGCTTGAGTCGCGACAGATAGTCGACGAAAACCTTGCCCTCGAGGTGATCGAATTCGTGCTGAAGGCAGACAGCCAGCATCTCCTCGGCCTCGATCTCGAATGGCACGCCGTCGCGACCCAGCGCGCGCACCTTGATACGGGCAGCCCGGGTGACGGTGTCGTAGATGCCCGGCACCGAAAGACACCCCTCTTCACACGACTGCTCGCCGTCGCGTTCGAGAATCTCCGGATTGATGAACACCTGCAACTGATCGCGTGTCTCGGAAACATCGACGATGACCAGGCGCACATGCACGTTCACCTGGGTGGCAGCGAGACCGACACCGGGGGCGGCATACATGGTCTCGGCCATGTCGTCGATGAGGGCACGCAGGTCATCATCGACCACGTCCACCGGTTGGGCGACCGTCAGCAGACGGGGGTCAGGGTATTCGAGTATGTCGAGCAGGGGCATCGTCGGCGGCAAGAGCGCACGGTTCAGGTCGATTCGAGTATCCCACGAAGCGGGAGTCCCTCGCCAAGACTGTTACACTTGTCTTCACAAACCGAGGTCGCGTGCACGCCGCGTACCCCGAACACTTTCAAGGCCCTCGTCATCGAGATCATGCGCGCACGCCACCTGCCCATCGCCTCTGCCCTGCGGTGCCTGACGCCTGCGCGACATGCCTGCCCCGTGCGCCGCTTGCGGCTCGCATTGCTCGCACTCGCCCTCGGCACCAGCGGCCCGCTCCTCGCCCTGCGAGATGCGTACGCTGAAGAGATCGCAGTCGGGGGCCCGAGCGCGCCCATGATGGCGCCCGGGATGGCGCCCGGGTTGACCCCCCTGTCGCCCCCCGCGGCCACGCCAGCCGCAGGCATGCCCGAACTGCGCCTCGACGCGCCGGTGCGCTACACCATCGAGCCAGGCGATACCCTCTGGGGCCTCGCCAGCCGATTCCTCAAGGACCCGTGGCGCTGGCCCGAACTGTGGGCAGCCAACCGCGGCGCCGTCGACAACCCGAACCGCCTGCGCGTCGGACAATCGCTGGTGCTCGATCGCGCCAGCACCACGCTCGCGATCGACACGAGCGCCCCCGACTCGAATGCCACATCGGCTTCGTTGCCCACCGAGCGCCTCTCACCGGCTACGCGCGAAACCGCACTCGACACCACCGCCATACCGGCCATTCCGCTATCGGCAATCGGACCCTTCCTCGCCCAGGTGCAGATCACCGAGGGCAGGACGGTACCGGGCGCGCAGCCAGTCAGCGGCATCGAAGCGGGCCGTGGAGCGGCATACGCCTCGCAACGCATCTATGCCCGGGGACTGGGGAGTGCGGCGCCAGGCTCCGAATGGGACATCGTACGACTCGGACCACCGCTGATCGACCCGGAGACCCGGCGCGTGCTTGCATCGGAAGTGATGGCGACGGGCCTTGCGCGGCTGGTGCATCCAGGCGAGACGGCCACGCTGGTCATCGTGCGTTCCGATCGCGAAGTGGTGGCGGGTGACCTCCTCGTCCCCCGCGCTGTCGCACCGCTGGTACTCGACTACACACCCCATGCACCTCGTGCGCCCGTGTCGGCTCAGGTCATCGCCATCTACGGCGGTCGTGGCGAGCACAACGCACTGGGCGCCGGGCTCGAACTTGATCGGCCCGGCAGCCTCGACTTCGAGCGCCGCCGCGAGGCGGGGCCCCTGCAGGTCATCGTTCTCAATCGTGGCCGCGCGCAAGGCCTCGAGCCCGGGCACGTGCTCTCGCTCCATCAGCGCCAGACGCTGGCGAACGACCGCTCCATCGGGCCGTTCTACCTCGGGACGCCACGCCCGCCGGTGCTGCAATTGCCTGCCGAGCGATACGGGCTGGCCCTGGTGTTTCGCACCTTCGATCAGGTGGCCTATGCTCTGGTGGTGCAGAGCGTCCACAGCGTGAAGCCCGGTGACGTGCTGCGCGAACCCTGATGGCGCTCGCGTCGGGCCCGTCCCCCTGTGGACGGGCGCCCCGAGACCGGCCTCCGGGGGCTGCAGGCCACGGCTGCCACCCCCGGGCCGAAACCACAGGGCTGAAACCACAGGGCTGAAACCACAGGGCTGAAACCACAGGGCTGAAACCACAGGGCTGAAACCACAGGGCTGAAACCACAAGGCTGATCCGCCGACGTCGATGAACGAGTACCGCGACTGGTTGCGTCTGATCCTCACCCCAGGACTCGGACCGCGATCGGCGCAAGCGCTACTGAGCGCTTTCGGGATGCCCGATCAGATCCTTGCCGCGCCGCGCAGCCTGCTGGCCGAGGTCGTCGGCCCGCGCCTGGCGGCGGTCATGCAGGCGCCGGTCGACGAGGAAGCCCTGACCCGCAACCTGCACTGGCTGGCACAGCCCGGGCGCCACCTGCTCACGCTGGCGGACGACCGCTACCCGAGAGCCCTCCTCGACATCCACGATCCACCCATTGCCCTCTTTGCCCACGGGCGCCTCGAACTGCTCGACCGGGTGGCGCTGGGCGTGGTCGGCAGCCGACATCCGAGCGCACAGGGCCTTGCCATCGCCGAGTCATTCGCCCGCTGCATCGCCGGGCACGACATCACCATCGTGAGCGGCCTGGCCTGGGGCATCGACGCGGCCGCTCACCGCGGCGCCCTGCGCAGCCGTGGCTCAACGATCGCGGTCATGGCCACCGGACCCGATCAGGTGTACCCGAGCGGCCATCGCGCGCTGGCAGAGCAGATTCGCCGCGAGGGGCTGATCGTCACCGAATGCAGTGTCGGGACCTCCCCGATCAAGGGTCAGTTCGTGCGCCGCAACCGCCTCATCGCCGGCCTGTCGAGCGGCGTTCTGGTGGTGGAGGCTGCGCTCGACAGCGGATCGCTCACCACGGCGCGCCAGGCCGCCGAGCAGGGGCGCGAGGTATTCGCCGTTCCGGGGTCGATCCACTCTCCAACCTCCCGCGGTTGCCACGCACTGATTCGCGAGGGGGCAAAGCTGGTCGATGACGCCCGGCTGGTACTCGAAGAATTGCCTCGACCCGCCCAGCGCCGAACGCCCGATCCACGGCCCGACAGCAGCGACAGCGAGCCGGGCACAGGCGCGGCGGCCGATCATCGGACAGCCGCCGCCGATGGCCAGCAGGCGGCGCACGGTACACCACACGAGCAGGTCTTCGCTCACATCGGCTTCGAACCCGTGACCCCCGACATGTTGTGCCTGCAGACACGCTTGACGCCAGATATGGTATCGGCCATGCTGACCCTGCTGGAAATCGAGGGTCGCATCCGCGCAGTCGCGGGTGGGGCCTGGCAGCGGACCCCCTGAGCGCCCGAGGGGGCCGGCAAAGCGGCAAGGCCCCGGCAGCCGCCATGACCCACGCATCGCAGACGGGGGAGTTCAGGCAATGTTCGACGTGCTGGTTTACCTGTTCGAGACGTTCTACTCGGCCGAGCACTATCCTGACCAGAAGACGCTGAGTCGCAAGCTGTCGCAGGCCGGCTTTCCCAATCAGGACATCGATGAGGCGCTGGTGTGGCTGCGCGACCTCGCCGATACCGCCGACCCCGCACCCGCGAGCGAGGCACTGCGCGGCTCGGCAGGGCTGCGCATCTACAGCCCCAGCGAGATGACACGCCTCTCGGCCGAGGCGCGTGGCACCATCGCCTTTCTGGAAGACGCCGGCGTGATCGACCCTGCGCTGCGCGAACTCATCATCGAGCATGCCATGGCAGCCCCGCACGAAGAGGTTGGCTTGAGCGAGCTCAAGGTCATTGCGCTGATGGTGCTGTGGACCCGCGAAGGCAGCCTCGATACCCTTATCCTTGACGAACTGCTCGCCGACGGCGAACCGCGTCGGCTGCACTGAAGAACACGTCGGGGAGCCGCTCGGGCAACGCGCCACCAGACATGCTCGACAAGGCACGGCGCGCGCCGTGGCAGTCGCTGCGGCGCGTCAGCTCGAAAAGTGCTTGCTTGCCTCGGTGCGCTCCTTGCCCGTACCATTCGCCGCTTCCATTGAGGATGACTTGGGCCCTTGAGCCGGAAACTGATCATTGCGGAAAAGCCCTCGGTGGCCAACGACATCACTCGAGCGCTGGGCGGCTTCACCCGCCACGGCGACTACTTCGAGAGTGATGCCTATGTCGTATCGTCTGCCATCGGCCACCTGCTCGAACTGGTCGTTCCCGACGAATTCGAGGTGAAGCGCGGCAAGTGGTCGTTTGCCAACCTGCCGGTCATTCCGCCCCGGTTCGCACTCAAACCCCTCGACCGCACCGAAGACCGGCTGAAGCTGCTGGTGCGGCTGCTCAAGCGCAAGGACGTGGTTGGTGTGATCAACGCCTGCGATGCGGGGCGTGAAGGGGAACTCATCTTCCGTCACATCATCGAGCACGCCGGCGTTCGCAAGCCGATCGAACGCCTGTGGCTGCAGTCGATGACCCCGGCCGCCATCAAGGACGGCTTCTCGAGCCTGCGGGCCGGCGAAGCCCTGCAGCCCCTTGCCGACGCCGCAATCAGCCGCTCCGAATCCGACTGGCTGGTGGGCATCAACGGCACCCGCGCGATGACCGCCTTCAATTCGAAGGATGGCGGCTTCTACAAGACCACGGTCGGCCGGGTACAGACCCCGACTCTCGCCATCCTGATGGAGCGCGAACAGCGCATCAAGGCCTTTGTTGCGCGCGACTACTGGGAAGTCGAAGCGCAGTTCATGACGGCCTCGGGCGAACACTACAAGGGGCGCTGGTTCGACGAGACGTTCGACCGGAGCACCCGCAGCACCGATGATCAGCTGAGTCCGGTCAGAATCTGGGACGAGACCCGGGCACGTTCGATCGCCGACCAATGCGCCGGACGCGAGGCCCTCGCCAGTGACGAGAGCAAGCCCACCACAAGCAGCCCCGGTGCACTCTACGACCTCACCAGCCTGCAGCGTGAAGCCAACAGCCGCTTCGGGTTCTCGGCCCGCACGACACTGTCGATCGCGCAGGCGCTGTACGAGAAGCACAAGGTCCTCACCTATCCGAGAACCGATTCGCGCGCGCTGCCCGAAGACTACATCGACACGGTGAAGGCCACGATGGCGATGCTGGGCGACAGTCCGACGACGCGCGCCTACGCACCGCATGCCGCGCAGGTCCTGCGCGCAGGTTGGGTGCGCCCGAACAAGCGCATCTTCAACAACGCCAAGATCTCGGATCACTTCGCGATCATTCCGACCACCCAGGCGCCCAAGGCGCTGTCGGAGATCGAGACAAAACTCTACGACATGGTGACGCGGCGTTTCCTGGCCGTGTTCTTCCCACCGGCCGAATTCCTGGTCACCACGCGGATCACGCGCGTCGAAGGCGAGCCCTTCCGCAGCGAGGGTCGGGTGATGGTGAACGCCGGCTGGATGGCGGTGTACGGGCGCGAAGCCGAAAGCGGCGAAACCCCCAGCCTGCCGTCCCTGGTGAGCAGTCAGGGCGGTACGCCCGTCGGCGAAGTGCCACTCGCGGTGCAGGCCACGGTGAAGACGGAGGCGATCGAGGTCGAAGCCCATGTCACCAAGCCGCCGGCCCGCTTCAGCGAGGCCACGCTGCTCTCGGCGATGGAAGGCGCCGGCAAGCTCATCGAAGACGAAGACCTGCGCGAAGCGATGAGCGAGAAGGGGCTCGGTACCCCGGCCACGCGCGCTGCGGTCATCGAAGGCCTGATCCAGGAGGAGTACCTCTATCGCGAAGGGCGCGAGCTGGTCCCGACGTCGAAGGCGTTCGACCTCTTCTATGCGCTGTCACGGTTCGGCATCGATGAGTTGCGCTCCCCCGAGCTCACCGGCAACTGGGAACATCAGTTGAAGCAGATGGAGCGTGGCAAGCTCGATCGCGAAGCCTTCATGCTGCACATCGTCGACACCACCCGCGATCTGGTCGAGCGGATCAAGTCCGGCACCAGCCTCGATGAGCCGATTCAGACACTTGCGACGCCCTGCCCGCGGTGCGGCGGCACGCTGCACGAGAATTACCGCAAGTTCCAGTGCGCGGCCTGCGAGTTCTCGGTGTGGAAGGTGATCGCCAGCCGGCGCATCGAAGCGCGGGAGCTCGAGCAGCTGATTGCCGAGCGCAGCATCGGGCCGCTGCAGGGTTTCCGCAGCCGCATCGGTCGCCCCTTTGCCGCGCTGGTCAAGCTGAAGGACGATTTCACGATCGAGCTCGATTACGGCCAGAGCCGTGCCGATGAAGAATCGGCCGAACCCGTCGACTTCTCCGACAGGACCGCGCTCGGACCTTGCCCGAAATGTGCTGCCAACGTCTACGAGAACGGGCTCAACTACGTCTGCGAGAAGTCGGTCGGTCCGGCGCGCAGCTGCGACTTCCGCACCGGCAAGATCATCCTGCAGCGCGAGATCGAGCAGGCGCAAATGGTGAAACTCGTCACCGAAGGCAAGACCGACCTGCTGCACCGGTTCATCTCGAAGAAAGGCCGTCCGTTCAGCGCCTTTCTGGTGAAGAAGCCCGATGGCAATGTCGGCTTCGAATTTGCGCCCCGTGTCGGACCGAAGCGAGCACCTCGCACGAGCGCCGCCGAGGGTGAGGGCATCGCCGCGAGCGGCGCCGAAGCCACAGGCGCGGAGGCAGGCAGTGCCGGCACCGGTGCGGCACGCAAGGTCGCCGTGAAGAAGGCTGCGGTCAAGAAGAAAGCAGCGAGGAAAGTGGCGAAGAAGACAGCGGCAACGACTGGCACCGGAAGGATGCCTGCGCGCAAGGCCGCGGTGAAGAAAGTTGCTGCCAGGAAGACTGCCGTGAAGAAAGCGCCGGCGAAGAAGGCCGCCCGGAAGGTGGCTACCCGCAAGACGGCATCCGGCGCCGCCTGACCCCCTTTCGGTCGGCACGCCACGAACGCGCAAGGAACCCTTCATGATCATCCAGATCACTGCCGACGGTCAGGTCGACTTCATCGATCGCGAAAACTTCAAGGCGTTCAAGATCACCGCGCCCGCGACCCACGGGTCGGTCGAGGCGCTCGCGAAGGCGCTCGGCGGTGTTGCCCAGGTGGCCGACGATGGCAAGACTGCCTGGGTGTCGCAGGATGCCTTGCGCCGCTGGGGTGGGCAGCCACAGCCCGCCGAATGGATCGCCGCCTTTGACCGGATGATCGAATCGGTGAAACGATTCGGCTGGATTGACGAAGCAGCAGGCACGGTGCGCGGTCATATCGAGCTCGTCTGAGCGCGCCCGCAAGGGCACGCTCAGACGCGAACTGCCCGCTGCGCCCCATCGCAGCAGACCCACTGGAGACAACCCGATGGCTGAAGCCGACAACAATCCGACCCTGACCGGACTTGCCACGTTGCCCACGCTCGATGCCCTGATGCAGGCGCTCGATGCCCGCGACATGACGCCGGGTTGGATACCGCGCGACAAGCCGATCCTCACCGCCACGATGAAGTCGCAGTTCGTACCGGCGCACTGGCGCTATGCCGAGGCGCGAGCCGCCATGCAGTCGGCCGGCCGCCTCATCGACACCGAACTGGCCGAGCGGCGCAACTTCGTGATGCGCAACCCGGTCGAGGGCAACGACTTCTCGACGCTGCGCACCCTCATCTGCGCCTACCAGTCGATCCTGCCCGGCGAACGGGCCCGATCACATCGCCACACCCCGCATGCCCTGCGCGTGATCCTCGAATCGAAAGGGTCATTTTCCATCGTCGACGGCGAGAAGACCCCGATGGAAACCGGCGACATCGTCCTGACACCCGGCTGGTCGTGGCACGGCCACGGCCACGATGGCGATGGGCAGGCCTACTGGTTCGACGGGCTCGATGTGCCGCTCACCCAGTTGCTCGAGCCCATGTTCTGCGAAGACCACCCCGACGGATGGGAGAAGGTCGATACGGTCACCGACCATTCGCCGATGCGCTTCATCTGGGCCGACACCCTGGCTGCCCTCGCGCAGGCGCCGGCCGATGCCACCGGTCATTTCGGCACCACGATCACGCTGCCAGCCCCGACGATGCCCTCGATCCAGCTGCAGGTGCACCAGTGGCAGGCCGGGTGGCGCAACACCCCTTACCGGCATGCGTCCAACATGATCTACGTGGTCATGCAGGGTGAGGGCACCTCGAGCATCGGCGACCAGACCTTCCACTGGAGTCACGGGGATACCATCGCGGCCCCGGCCTGGAACCGCATCGCGCATCAGGCGAGCACCGACACGGTGATGTTCTGCATGAGCGATGAAGCCCTGATGCGCTGGGCCCACTACTACCGGATCGAATCACTGGCATGACCGTGGCAAGCACCCTGACTCCGAAGACCCCGCTCAGCTGGCCGGGTGGCGCGCGCATCGCGGTGATGGTCACCGTGATGTTCGAAAGCTGGCCCGAAGGCAAGGCACCCCCCTATTCCCCGATGGCAAGCCCGCTGCGGGAGGGGACCATCGACCGTCAGGGCTTTGCCTGGGCCGAGTACGGCGGGCGTGCCGGCATCTGGCGCCTGCTCCAGATCTTCGAGCGCTTCGGCGTCAAGGCGACGGTTGCGGCCAACGCCAAGTCACTCGAGCGCCATCCGGAGGCCGCACGGGCCATTGTCGAGCAGGGGCACGAGGTAGCCGGGCACGGGTATACCCAGGACCAGTTCATGGTCTACCTCGAGCGAGACGAGGAAAAGGCGCTCATCGAACGCTGCTCGACCCTCATCGAACAAGCCACCGGGCGACGTCCGGTGGGCTGGGCCAGCCCGCGCATGACCGCCTCGCCCAATACGGCCGAGCTGCTCGCCGCGGCCGGTTATCGCTGGCATGGCGACATTCACGATGCCGACCTGCCGGTGCGCGTGGTGACACCGACCGGGGAGCTGGTGGGACTCCCGCACAGTGAATTCACCGACAACCGGGTCATGCGGGGCAGCCCGCGGGACTTCCAGAGTGTGTATGTCGATACCTTCGACTTCCTCTACCGACATGAAGCGCCAGCGCTGCTCAACCTGACGGTGCATGCGCACTGGGGCGGGCGACCGCCGATGGCCGCCGTGCTCTCGCAGGTGCTCGAGCATTTCACCCGGACACCGGGCGTCTGGTTCGCACGCCATGACGAGGTGGCCGACTGGGTGACCTCGCAAGGCAGTCTGCCGCCGGCCGCCGCGCCTACTCGAGCGTGATCCGGGCCGCGTTGACGATGCCCCGGTAGACATCGACACTCGCGGCAAGCTGCTCGGCAAACTCGCGGCTGCTCGACACCTTGACCTGGAAGCCCGCAGCCTCCAGCTTCGATCGGACGTCGGGTGCGACCGTGGCGGTCGCAAGTTCAGCCTGCAGGCGCCCGACGATCGGGGCGGGCAAGCCTGCCGGACCGAGCAAGCCAATCCAGGTGCTCGGGACCGCAAAGCCGGGCAGGCCGGCCTCGGCCACCGTGGGTGTCTCGGGCGATGCGTCGGCACGATGCGCTTCGATGACCGCGAGTGCCTGCAACTTGCCGGTCTTCACGTGCGGCAGGACATTCGAGAGCACCAGAACACCCACCGGAATCTGCCCTCCCAGCAGGTCGGTGAGGAGGGGTGCGCCGCCCTTGTAGGCCACGTGAACCATATCGATGCCGGCCTTGGCATTGAGCATCTCGCCACCGAGGTGCTGCGACGATCCGACGCCGGTCGTGCCGTAGGAGAGCTTGCCCGGCCGACTGCGGCCGTACTCGATCAGCTCGCGCAGGGTCTTCACCGGCACGCTGGCGTTGACGGCGACCACCTGGGGGAGGGTGGCCAGGATGGCCACCGGCGTGAAGTCACGCACCGAGTCAAACGGCATCGGGCGCGCAAAGAGCGGGAACGTGCTGTGGGGTGGCCCGACCGCGAGCAGCACGGTGTAGCCATCGGGCGCCGCGCGGGCAACCACCTCGGTCCCGATGACGGCACCGCCGCCGCCCCGATTGTCGATGACAACCGGCTGGCCAAGCTGATCGGACAGGCGCTGACCGATGGCGCGTGCGACCGTGTCGGTCGCACCGCCCGCGGCATAGGGCACCACGATGCGTACCGGCTTGGCGGGCCACGCCTGGGCCAGCACAGGCCGGGCCACCAGCGCGGTCCCTTGCAGGCCGGCAACGGCCACGAGGGCCGCCAAGGCCGTGACGAGGGGTCTGCCCTGTTTCATGAACGGTCTCCACCTGTTCCTGTTCGATGCACGGCGCACCATGCCGGCAGCCGAGGGCTGCCGCGGGGCGTCACTCAGACGGCTGGAAATGCCGTTTCCGCGCCACCCAACCAGGCACGCCCCTGCGCGTAGAGCCGCTGTACATCGGGGCCTTTCAGCTGTGGCATGTCCATCTTCATGGTGAAGCCGAGCTTGGTCTGCAGATAGGCGAGATGGCGATAGCCTTCGGGGAAGCGCTCGAGTTCGGCACGATCGAGCGTCAGTGCACCACCCGGGGTCACCAGGTCCATCCGATCCTTTTCATAGATCGGCTGACGGCGCACGATGCCCCAGCGGCCCGCGCGGCGCGCGAAGAAATCATAGAACCGCCCGGTACAGAGCACATCGACCACCACGCCGTCGATCAGACCGCGCTGATTGATCGTCATCTTGGTCTGTGAGATCGCACGGTCACCGGCCAGGTCGACGCTCGTGCCGCCCAGGAAATGCAGGATGCTGACGCCCTTCTCGAACCCGGCCCGGCTCACCGCGATGAAGTCCGGGGCAGGGCCCTGAAACCAGGTGGCCGACATCCAGCCATCGTCATGCCACACGGTGGCAAAGCGCTCCCAGTCGCCAGCATCACGCCAGAGTGCCCAGTTGTTGACGACCTCGGCAACCGCGAGGCGGTCGCTCATCAATGCATCCATTTCCACCTCGTGCGATCGGTTTCAACGACGAACCGGCGGCCAGCGGGGCACCATGCCCGGCCGGCCAGCGGGTATCGGATCGCTCAGGCCCCCATGCGGCGCTTCAGTTCGCCGTCGATGGTGTCCATGAACTCGTCGGTGGTCTGGTAGGGGTGATCGGGGCGGATCAGGATGGCCAGATCCTTGGTCATCTTGCCCGACTCGACCACATCGACGCAGACCTTCTCGAGGGTGTCGGCAAACTTGACCACCTCGGGGGTGTTGTCGAACTGACCGCGATAGTGCAGGCCACGCGTCCAGGCGAAGATCGAGGCGATCGGATTGGTGGAGGTGGGCTTGCCCTGCTGGTGCATGCGGTAGTGGCGGGTCACGGTGCCGTGCGCGGCTTCGGCTTCGATCGACTTGCCATCGGGCGACATCAGCACCGAAGTCATCAGGCCGAGCGAACCATAGCCTTGCGCCACGGTGTCGGACTGCACGTCGCCGTCGTAGTTCTTGCAGGCCCAGAGGTAGCCACCGCTCCACTTCATGTTGGCTGCCACCATGTCGTCGATGAGACGGTGCTCGTAGACAAGGCCAGCCGCATCGAACTTCGCCTTGAAGTCGGCGTCGAAGATTTCCTGAAACAGGTTCTTGAAGCGACCGTCGTAGACCTTGAGGATGGTGTTCTTGGTCGACAGGTACACCGAGTAGTTGCGCGACAGGCCATAGGTGAAGCAGGCGCGCGCAAAGCCGGCGATCGACTCGTCGAGGTTGAACATGCCGAGGAACACGCCGGCACCCTTGGTCTGGATGACTTCGCGCTCGACCACGGGGCCACCGTCGGCCGGGGTGTAGCTGATCTTGAGCGTGCCCGCGCCGGGGAACCGCATGTCCTGGGCACGGTACTGATCGCCAAAGCCGTGACGGGCGACCACAACGGGCTTGTCCCAGTGCGCCACGAGACGCGGCACGTTACGGCAGATGATCGGCTCGCGGAAGATCGTGCCGTCGAGGATGTTGCGGATGGTGCCGTTGGGGCTGCGCCACATCTGCTTGAGGCCGAACTCCTTCACGCGGGCCTCATCGGGGGTGATCGTCGCGCACTTCACCGCAACGCCATGCTTCAGCGTGGCATTGGCCGAATCGATCGTGATCTGGTCATCGGTCTCATCGCGCTTTTCCATGCCGAGGTCGTAGTACTTCAGGTCGACATCGAGGTACGGCAGGATCAGCTTCTCGCGGATGCGATGCCAGATGATGCGGGTCATCTCGTCGCCATCCATCTCGACGATCGGGTTCTTTACCTGGATCTTTGCCATCTCTATTCCCCCTGGTGCGGCGCGGCGCAACAAAACCTCGATTATCGCCGATCCAGGCCTGGGTGGCGAGCGAACTGCGTCACGCACCGCCCAGATAAGCGGCCCGAATATCGGGGCGCTCGAGCAGGTCGGCAGCGGCCGCGGCGGCAACGATCGAGCCCCCCTCGAGCACATAGCCCCGATCGGCCACCTCGAGGGCGAGGGCCACGTTCTGCTCGATGAGGAGCATCGAGACCCCCTCGGCATGCACCGCGCGAATCACCTCGAACACCTGCTGCACCACCGAGGGCGCAAGCCCGAGCGAGGGCTCGTCGATGAGGAGAAGCCGCGGGCGTGCCATGAGCGCACGGCCGATGGCCACCATCTGCTGCTGACCACCCGAGAGCGTGCCCGCCATCTGGCTGCGCCGCTCACGCAGGATCGGAAACATCCGGTAGACCCGCTCCAGACCCTCGTCGCGTGCCGCGCGTGCCGAACGCCGGTAGCACCCCATGTCGAGATTTTCCTCGACGCTCATCGCCCCGAAAAGGCGGCGACCCTCGGGAATGAGGGCAATGCCCAGATCACCGAGCGCCTGAGGCGGCAGGCGACCCAGATCGACACCCTCCCACGTCAGCCGGCCCGATCGGATCGGGAGCAGCCGTGCGATCACGTTGACCAGCGTGGTCTTGCCCGCCCCGTTGGCACCCACCACCGCCACCAGTTCGCCCGCAGCGATCTCGAGCGAGACATCGGAGAGCGCGACCGCATCACCGTAACCGGCAACAATCGATTCGAGGTTCAGCATGCGGCCGTTCCCAGGTAGGCCTCGATCACCTGCGGCTCGCGCACCACGTCGGCGGGCCGTCCCTGGGCAATCACGCGGCCCTGGTTGAGCACGATGAGGCGATCGGTGAGGGCCAGCACGGCACGCATGTTGTGCTCGATGAAGAGGATGGTAGTACCCGCATCGCGGATGCTGCGCACCATCGCGATGGCACTGTCGATTTCGGCTGGCGTGAGCCCGGCCAGCACTTCGTCGAGCAGAACAACCCGCGGCCGGATGGCCAGCGCCCGTGCCAGTTCGAGAAACTTGCGCTGATGAAGGTTGAGCATCGAGGGCAGATCCGCCGCTCGATCGAGCAGACCGACGAAAGCGAGCGCCTCGCGCGCCCGCTCGAGCGCCTCCGCGGGGGCGAGTTGCAGCCCGCCGAACATCGCCGGCAGGGCCACATTCTCGAGCACGCTCAGGCGCGCGAAGGGACGCGGAATCTGATAGGTGCGGGCGATGCCGGCGCGCGCCGCGCGGTGCGCCGGCAACCGGGCAAGGTCGATGCCATCGAGGAGCACCTGGCCCGCGGTCGGGTGCAGCAGACCGGTGATCACGTTCACCAGCGTCGACTTGCCCGAGCCATTGGGGCCCACCAGCCCCAGAATCTCGCCCGCGCGCACCTCGAGCGACACGCCGTCGAGTGCCTTCACGCCCTTGAAGGCCATGTGGATGGCCTCGCAGCGCAGGAACGGTGCCCCGGCACCGTCAGACCCGACGCCAGACACCGCATCCGATGCGGTGCTCGGCCTGGGCGCCACGTGAGCAACCGGCATCGCCGGTCGGGCCGCGCGCGGCTGCCAGCGGGCGCGCAAGCTGCTCATCGATCCGGCAAACCCCTGCGGCAGGAAGAGAATGACCAGAATGAGCGTGAGGCCGATGAGCGCCCGGCCGGCCAGTGCCCACTCGCCGCCCACGAAGGCATAGGTGAGCGCGGTGACGACGATGGCACCCAGGGCCGGACCGTACCAGCGGCGCATGCCGCCCATGACGCTCATCAGGACAACGTAGAGCGGCACCGTGATCGAGAAGGTCTCCGACACGGTCACGTAGGTGACGAACACCGCGTGAATGCCACCGGCAATGCCGGCAAGACCGGCCGACAGACCGATCGCGCGCAGCTTGTAGCTGAAGGTGGGGACACCCATCACTTCGGCCACATCTTCGTCATCGGCAATGGCAAAGAGCGCCCGGCCGACGCGCGAATACTGCAACTGCCAGGCGAGCGCCAGG
This sequence comes from Pseudomonadota bacterium, assembly GCA_947455195.1. Lineage (GTDB taxonomy): Bacteria > Pseudomonadota > Gammaproteobacteria > Burkholderiales > SG8-39 > CAIXPL01. Next base: position 335,089 of record CANGMI010000006.1, read on the forward strand.
GCGAGGGCTGCCACCAGCAGGGCCATCAGGTAGAGCGTCGAGGCCGGCGTGGCATACAGACGCGGCAAGGAGACGCCGCTCAGGAACACGCCCGGCCCCCCATCGATGGGTGTGTTGAGCGCGATGGTGGCGAGGACAAACGTGATCGCAAGCGTCAGCAGGGCAAAGAGTTCGCCGCGCAGGCGTCGAACCCGGAACACCACCGCACCAATCCCGACTCCGAGCAGCATCGAGGCGAGGCCGGCGAGCGGCAGGGTCGCCAGAAAGGGCATCTCGGCGGCCGTGGTCAGCGTGGCCGTGGTGTAGACACCGACCCCGAAGAAGGCGCCATGGCCGAACGAGAAGTAGCCCGAATAGCCACTGAGGATGGTCCATGAGGTGGCGAGTGCCACCCACAGGAAGACCAGGTAGAGGAACGACTCGAAGAAGGCCGGCGGATGCGCCAGCGGCAGACAGGCCAGTGCCACGAGGACGGCCACGGCCGCCCCGATCCGACCCGCCGGGCGTTGACCGGGCACAGGCCGGGCCTGCACGTTTGCGGGCCGCACCGGTTGTCCCGCCGACGTGTCGGGCGGCTCAGACACGATCGGGCCGCAGCACGAGAATGAAGATGAGCAGACTGAACGAGACCAGCGGTGCCCAGGAAGGTGCGGTCAGCGCCATCGTCAGCGCCTCTGCAATGCCGATGAGAATCGAGGCGGCCAGCAACCCCAGCGGATTGCCCAGGCCCCCGAGGATGACCGCAGCCAGCACGACGCCCAGCGAGCCGAACATCTGCGACGGGGATATGGGTGAACCCACCGCCACGAACACCCCGGCGAGGGCACCGGTGGCCGCCGCCACACCCGAGAGCACGAAGGCAAGGCGCCGGTGACTGACCCCGAACGCCGCGGCGATCACCGGATTCTGGGCACTGGCACGCAGCGCCTTGCCGACATAGGTGTGACGCAGCCAGGCCCAGGCGGCCACGACGACGGCCAGCGTCACCAGGAGCAGGATCGCCTCGACCACCGGCACATAGAGCGGACCGAGCTTCACCGACCAGGTCGACAGCGGCGTCTCCATGCGCCGCACATCGGCCGTCCAGATCCACTGGATGAGACTTTCGATCACGATGGTGAGACCGAAGGTGACCAGCAGCGAGGCGAACTCATCGACCGAGAAGCGGGCAAAGAGCCACTGCAGGGCCACCCCCAGCAGGAAGAACAGCGGCAGGGCGAGCACCACCACCAGGGTCGGGCTCCAGCCCGAGACGCTGATGCATTGATAGACCAGGTAACCCGCCAGAAACACGAAGGCAAAGTGCGCCAGATTGATGATGCGCAGAAGCCCCCAGGCAAGCGAGATGCCCAGACCCATGAGTGCGTACAGCGCCCCGGAAAACACCCCGGAGAGCACCGACTGGGCAAGCAGTGTCGAGCTGGGCATCGTCGTGCCGACTCAGGCGAGAACGGTGTCGGCCGCCCGGGTCAGGTACGCGATCACTGAAGGTTCATCCGCGCGCCAGGGGGAGCGAACTCGCGCGGCCACACCGTGATCCACCGGCCGGCCTGCACCTGCTTGATCTTCTGGAGGTCATCGCCGTAGTTGCCGGCGCCATCAAAGCGCAGCTTGCCGATGAGCGTGTCGACCCGGTTGGCACGCAGCCACTGGGCGAGTTTCGCGTCATCGAGGCTGCGCGTCGCCGTCACGGCGGCTTCGAGCGTCTGCCAGGCTGCATAGGCGACGGCCGCCTGCATGTCGGCATCGAGATAGGTGATGCCAGCCTTGCCGGCGCGTTCGCGGTAGAGACGCGCGAATTCGGTGGCCTGGGGCGTGTTGGTGAACGGCGCGTGATCCTCGAAGAGGGTCATCGACAGGGCGTTCGCAGCATCGGGCGACTGCGCGAGAGGTCCGGGCGACGGGTACAGGAAGAATGGATTCTTCGGGGCGTAATCGAGCTTCTTCAGGGCCTCGAGGAGCTGATTGCCCTCGAGCCCGATCGAACCCACCCAGAGGAAGTCGGCGTTGGCTTCGCGAATGCGAGCGGCAATCGGACCGAAGTCACGCGTCCCGAACTCGAATTCAAGCCAGAGGGCCTCGTTGATCCCGCGCTTCTTCGCGGTTTCGCGAGCACCCACCGACATGAAGTGAACCGAGGGGAACTTGCTGGTGACAAAAGCCACCGTCTTCGGTGTCTTGCCGTTGGCCGCGAGCGCGTCGAACAGCGTGGCCGGCAGCGTCTGCTCGGGGACCGCGCCGATCGAATAGACCGGAATCTGGCGCTCGTACTTGGCAAGCTTGGGGATACCGAGCGTGTTGTGAATCAGCAGCTTGCCATGTCGTTCGGCCACCGCCATCGCCGAGAGGATGCCACCGGTGGCGTAGGGCCCGAGAAGAAGGTCGACCCGGTCGACGGTCACGAGTTTTTCGTAGAGGCTGCGCGCCAGGTCGGCCTTGGACTGGTCATCGAGGAGCACCCACTCGACCGGACGACCGAGGAAGCCATCGCGCTTGTTGGCCTGCTCGACGTAGATCTCGCCGACGATCTTGTGGATGAGGCCCGTGGGCGCGAGTGGCCCGGTCAGGGCGAGCGTGCCACCCACACGCACCGGTGCCCCACTGGTGGCAGCGACGGCGGCGGCCGTGACAAGCGCAGCGCTGACTGCGCACACCAGGCCGGTCAGTTGCAACCCCAGCTTTCTCGAGATGGTCCCCATGGCGGTGCTGTCTCCCTCATCAGGTCTTGCCTGCCCTTGCATCGCAGGTCGGATGGACATGCACCGGTCGGTGCCCGCCCTCGACGGGATTGTAACCTCAGGCCGGCAGGTCAATGTCCAGCAGTGCCGCACAGCGCAGCATGAACCGATGCAGGTCGACTGCCTTTTCGAGCACGAGCGGCACACCCTGACGGGTGGCTTCGTAGATCACCATGGGCTCGGTATCGGCCGTGACGAGGATCGCCGAAAGGCGATCACCGGCAGGCGATTCGGTACGCAGGCGCTCGATGAGCGCGAGGCCGGTCATCTGGCCGGCCCCCAGATGCAGATCGACGACCGCCAGTTCGATGCGATGCGGGCGCGCGAAGGCCAGCGCCTGCGCAGGGTCGGCAAACGCATGAACCTGCAATGCATCACCCACCAGACGGCACAGCACGGTCTCGTAGAGGCCCCGACTCAGGGGATCATCATCGACGACGAGAACATGACGGATGCGCGCATCGCGCTCATCGTCAGCGGGCGCCGCCGACCCGGTGCGACCACCGGCGAGTACCCGCAGATCGAACCGGGCACGCTCGGGGCGACCAGGCGTCGACACGACGGAACCCCACGCGTTCGATCAGATCTCGACCATCTCGAAATCTTCCTTCCGGGCACCACACTCGGGGCAGGTCCAGTTGATCGGCACATCTTCCCAGCGGGTCCCGGGCGCAATGCCGTCCTCGGGCCAACCAGTGGCCTCATCGTAGATCCAGCCACAGATGAGGCACATCCAGGTACGCGGTTCTTGGGTATCGGTCATTTCGGGTCGGGGCGGAAGCGAACGGGTAAGATACGAGACGGGAGCGGAGTCGTGCGAGCGGCATCTTACCGGGCTGGCCAGATCGAGGCCAGGCATTCCTGAAGCCGCCGCAACGGCCAACACGAGGTTCTTCAATTGCCCCTGACCACACCAAAGCTGCAATCACCGGTCGTGCTCACGTTCGCCGGTGCCGACCCGACCAGCGGTGCCGGGCTGCAGGCCGATCTGCTGACCCTCGCGAGCATGGGCTGCCATCCGTTGTCGGTCGTCACGGGCATCACCACCCAGGATACCTGTGGGGTCTCATCGATACTCGTGACCTCGGCCCGGCTGGTCGAAGCGCAGGCGGCCACGGTTCTCGCCGACATCGAGGTGGCAGCGTTCAAGATCGGCATGATCGGCAGCGCCGACAATGCGCGCGCGATTGCACGCATCCTGAAGGCGCATCCGGACATACCGGTCGTGCTCGACCCGGTACTCGCGTCGGGACGGGGCGATGAACTCGCCGGCAACACCACGCGCGCGGCCTTGCTCAGGCACCTGCTGCCACTGGCCACGCTCATCACGCCCAACAGCATCGAAGCGAGGGCACTCGCGGGCGCCGAGGCAAACGTGCCGCTCGACGCCGTTGCGCGGACGCTCGTCGCGGCCGGCGCGCGCCACGTGCTCATCACCGGCACCCACGAGCCGGGTCCGAGCGTGCAGAACACGCTATACGGCACCGACGGTGTCGTGCGTGACGATCGATGGGACCGGCTGCCCGGCGAGTACCATGGCTCGGGCTGTACGCTCGCGTCAGCCATTGCTGCGGCGCTCGCCAACACGCTCGATCTGGGTGAGGCCGTGCGTGCCGCCCAGGAATACACCTGGCAGAGCCTTGCGCATGCGCTTCGCCCTGGCAAGGGACAATCGATTCCCGACCGCTTCTTCTGGGCACGCCATGTCGGCGCAGCCGCCGCTGCGCACTGAGCACGCCCGGACCAGCGTCACCCGGCCGGACCACACACCACCCGATCCAGTACAACGATGTCGACGCCGACCCCCACCGAACGGCATGCTGCGCGCCTTGCGCGGCTGCGCGGGCTCTACGCCATCACTCCGGACAACGACGACACCGGCGCCTTGCTTCATGCGGTGACGGCCGTCCTGTCCGGAGGCGCGCGCATCGTGCAATACCGCAACAAGCGGGTCGATGCCATGCAGCGCCGCGAGCAGGGGGAAGCGTTGCGGCAACTCACACGGGCGCACGATGCGCTTCTCATCATCAACGACGATGCACCCCTCGCCCTCGCCCTCGACGCCGATGGCGTCCACATCGGCCGTGATGACGGCGACGTCGCCGCGACGCGGCGCCTCATCGGGCCCGAACGGCTGCTCGGCGTGTCCTGCTACAACGACTGGGCAATCGCCGAAGCGTCCCTCGCAGCCGGTGCCGATCATGTCGCCTTCGGGGCAGCCTTTGCATCGTCCACCAAGCCGGGGGCGGTTCACGCACCCCTCGCGCTCTATCGCAAGGCACGCGAACAGACCCGCGCACCGATCGTCGCGATCGGAGGTATCGAACTTCACAACGCGGGGTCGCTCCTTGCCTGTGGGGTCGATGCCATCGCCGTCATCAGCGCGCTCTTTGGCGCGACCGACCCGCGCAGCACCGCCGCCGCTTTCAGCGCGTTGTATGCTCGCGTCGACACAGATTCAGCCGCTGGCAGATCAGGGAGAGAGACACCGTGAGCAAGAGCAACGACGCACTCTTCGAGCGCGCACAGCAGGTCATTCCGGGCGGCGTGAGTTCACCCGTGCGCGCCTTTCGGGCGGTCGGGGGCACACCCCGGTTCATCGTGCGCGGCGAGGGTCCGCGAGTGTGGGATGCCGAAGGCAAGGCCTATCTCGATTACGTGCTCTCGTGGGGCCCGCTGATTGCCGGGCATGCGCATCCGAGCGTGGTCGAGGCGGTGTCTCGTGCGGCACGCGGTGGGCTCTCGTTCGGCATGCCGACCGAGGCCGAGATCGAACTCGCCGAACTCATCCGCACCGTCGTGCCCTCGCTCGAACGACTGCGCTTCACCAGTTCGGGCACGGAAGCCACCATGTCGGCCCTGCGCCTTGCACGCGGCTTTACCGGACGCAGCCGCATCATCAAGTTCGAGGGCTGCTACCACGGGCATGCCGATGCGCTGCTCGTGAAGGCGGGCTCTGGGCTGCTCACCTTCGGCAACCCCAGTTCGGCCGGCGTGCCGGCCGAGGCCGCCCAGCACACGCTGGTGCTCGACTTCAACAATGTGGCGCAACTGGAGGAAACCTTTGCCCTCGAGGGTGATCAGATCGGTGCCGTCATCGTCGAAGCGGTGGCCGGCAACATGAATCTCGTGCCCGGGTCGGCCGCGTTCCTGCAAGCCCTGCGACGTCTGTGCTCGCAGTACGGCAGCGTGCTCATCTTCGACGAAGTCATGACCGGGTTTCGCGTTCACCCGGGGGGTGCGCAAGCCCTCTACGGCATCACGCCCGACCTCACCACCTTCGGAAAGGTGATCGGCGGTGGCATGCCGGTGGGCGTGTTCGGCGGACGCAAGGACATCATGCAGTGTGTGGCGCCCCTGGGGCCGGTCTACCAGGCAGGTACGCTCTCGGGCAATCCGGTGGCGATGGCCGCCGGTCTGGCCACCCTCAATCTGACATTGGCGCCCGGGTTTCACGAAGGGCTCGCGCGCGCCACGCAGCGCCTGGTCGACGGGTTCAACGCCATTGGCCGTGACCTCGGCGGCCGGATCAGCGCCGCCTGTGTCGGCAGCATGTTCGGGTTGTACTTCAGCCCGACGGCACCGGCGGACTTTGCGCAGGTGATGACGGCCGACCGAGACGGTTTCAACGCGTTCTTCCACCGCATGCTCGACCAGGGTGTGCACCTGGCACCTTCGGCGTTCGAAGCCGGCTTCCTGTCGTCCACGCACACCGATGCCGACATCGATGCCACGATCGCGGCCGCGCGCAAGGCGCTCGAACCGGCGGGCTGAGTCTCGCCGTTTCGAGGATCCGGCGAAGGTCCTGACGCGGGCACAGGCCCGCTCAGGGCCTGTGCTCAGCGCGCGCGCAGGGCGTCGCGAATTTCTCGCAGCAGCACCACGTCTTCGGGCGGCGGCGGGGGCGGTGCGTCGGGCGCCGGCGGAGCCACTGGCGCCTCTTTCAGCGCCATCATGCGGTTGATGCCGCGCACCAGCATGAAGATGGCAAAACCCATGATGAGGAAATACACCACGGCGTTGATGAAGGCCCCGTAGGCGAAGACCGCCGCACCCGCCTTGCGCGCCGCATCGAGCGATGCGTAGGGGCCAGCCACCTTGCCCTCGGCCAGCACCAGGTACAGGTTGATGAAGTCGATGCGGCCCAGCACGAGGCCGAGCACCGGCATGAGGATGTCATTGACCAGCGAGTCGACGATCTTGCCGAAGGCCCCGCCGATGATCACCCCGACGGCGAGGTCGATCACGTTGCCACGCAGCATGAAAGTCTTGAATTCGTTCAGCATGAAGGGGGCTCCTGATGAGGGGGGCGGCCGCTGACGCGCGGGCCTCCGGCAGGGCCCGCCGTCAAACAATCGCAATATAACACGCGGTCCTGACGCCTCTTGGTTACTGGCGCGTGATGATCCAGAGCGTGACCGCCGATGGGGCCAGGGTTCGCGCGGGCAACTTGACCGTTCCGTTGCTGGACACCGACAGGTTGGTCAGGGTTTCGACCTTCTGCAGTGACACCTTGGCGAGTACCGGCAACGTACCCGCATCGATGGCAGTTCCCACGTTGCTGGTGGCCGCATCGATCAGGTAGCGCTCGGCCGTCACGCGCCCTGAACGGAAAGGCAGGGCCGTGAACTGCGTCGAGACGCTCTGCGCCGTCGTGAGGTCCTGCACCGTGTTGCTGTTCCAGTCGAAGAGGTGCTTGTAGTTGTAGATCAGCACCGCCGCACTCGTCGCCGAGGCAGACGCGACGGCACCGATCGTCGGCTGGGTTGCGGTGGGCAGTGTCAACCCTCGGCGCTGGCCGGGCATCAGCATCGTCATCGCAAACGTATTGGCATACGGCTTGGGAAAGTCGGTGCCGCTCCGGAACCAGGTGTAACTCGGGATACCCGGCGATCCGATGGTGTCGTTACCCATCTGGTCACGCATGAGGAGCAGTGCGCCCCCCGTAAACGTGCCGGCAAGCGATTCGCGCAAGAAGGCTGCGGCCCAGGCAGCACTCGGACTGCGGTAATTGAACCGGCCGAAATCGGCGCCCCAGGCGCTGTTGGGGTCAGTCCACGCAGAGGGTCCCCACTCGCTCAGATAGAGGGGCACGTCGGGGCGTCCGACAGCTTTCAGCTTCGCGCGAATCGCGGCACCCAGGTCACGCAGGGCGTACGGACCGTTGCCGCTGTTGGCTTCAAGACCGCCGTAGAAGTGGAGCGTCACCGCATCGAGTCGCAGGTTGTTGTCGGCCACCCACTGAACGAACTGCGTATGCCAGAAACTGCTGGTCATGAAGGTCGAATTGGATCCCATGGCCGGTCCGGCAATCAGAAGCTTCCGGGTCGGGTTGGCGGCAGCCACCGCAGCGACGGCATTGGCCCAGACCCGATACAGGCTCTGCTCCATCGCAAACCGGCGCGGGTCCGCGATGGGGAGTGGATTGGCCGGGTCGAAGGGCCACAGGTGGCTTGGCGCCGTGGTGATGTCCAGTTCGTTGCACACCTCGAACATCACCTGCGGAAAACCGGCATTGCCGAACTGCGTGGCCACATAGCGCACCGCAGCGATCGCGAAGGTCTGGTATTGCGCCCAGGTTGTCGCGTCCCAGGTCTCCGGATTGCCGGTCATGCCCGCGGGCAGCGACGTGCCCACCACGATGTGCGGACTGATCTGGTACTGGGCGAGCCAGCCCAACTGGCCTTCGAGCAACGGGCAGGTCACGAACTGCCCGGCGGTGTCGACGCCACAACCGCCAAACACGTCGATCAGCCGCACCATCTTCGGCTGCAACGGGCCGACCACCGGCCAGGCGGGCGGCAGTCCGCCATTGGTCTCGGGAAAACTCGCGTCCTGAAAGATCCGGCGCATGGCCACCAGATCATCGCCGCCGGTTTCACTCAACGCCGTCGAAGCGTTCACCACAACGGCGCCAGCCGATACCGACTGCGCGGTCAACAGGAAAGCCGACGCCATCACGGCAGTCGCAAACAGGCCGAGGGGCAAGCGCCCCCGGGCGAGGGTCGTGCTGGTCTGGAGCAACATGATCGTATCCCCACGCGTCAACACCGCTACCCGGAGTCGAAGCCGGCACGACGGCGCCGTGCACTAGGCCCGAATCATCAGGAGCCGTTTGATCAAGATCATGATAAATCAATCACGTACTTGATATGCGTCGCGATTACATGCCGATACGTTTGACCCAGCCCGGTACCTCCCGACTCGTGGGGTCAGCAATCGTGGGGGCGGGTCTTGCCTTTTGCCAGGTGCGAGGACGCAGGCAACCAGAACCTCCGTGGCGGCCAGAGGACGACGCGGGAGCAGGCACAGGGGGCGCACACGAGAAGCACCGCGCTGCCGGCGGCGCCCCACGGGGCCGGAGAACGTCGCGCTGCGACCCTGCCTGGCGCGGCTGCTACTTCACCAGGAAGAGCGAGGCCAGCCCGAGGAAGATGAAGAAGCCACCCGAATCGGTGACCGCGGTAATCATCACGCTCGACCCGATGGCCGGGTCACGACCGAGCCGCGCCATGGTCACCGGAATGAGAACGCCCATTACGGCCGCCAGCACCAGATTGAGCGCCATCGCAGCGGTCATCACCAGACCGAGCGGCACGCTGCGATAGAGCAGCCAGGCAATCACGCCCAGGATGCCGCCCCAGATAACGCCATTGATGATGGCGACACTGATCTCCTTGGAGAAGAGCTTGCGCGCCAGATCCGGCGAAAGTTCGCCGAGTGCCAGCGCGCGCACGATCATCGTGATGGTCTGATTGCCCGAATTGCCGCCGACGCCCGCCACGATCGGCATCAGGGCGGCCAGCGCGACGAGTTCGCTGATGGCGCCTTCGAACGCGCCGATCACGCGCGAGGCGATGAATGCGGTGACCAGGTTGACGGCCAGCCACTGCCAGCGATTGCGAATCGAGCCCCAGACCGAGGCGAAGATATCCTCCGACTCGCGCAAGCCCCCTTGCGCAAGCGCGTCGCTGTCGGACTTGTCACGGATGAAGTCGACGATGGCATCGACCGTAACCCGGCCAAGCAGGCGGCCGGCCTGGTCGACGACCGGTGCCGAGACGAGGTCGTACCGCTCGAAAGCCTGTACCGCCTCATCGGCATCGTCATCCGCATGCAGGGTGATGGATTCGCTCACCATGACATCGCCGACATCGCGATCGAGGTCGCTCACGATGAGTTTGGCCAGCGGCAGCACGCCCTTCAGTTTCTCGTCACGATCGACGACGAAGATCTGGTCGGTGTGATCGGGCAGATCGTCGAAGCGACGCAGATAACGGGTAGCCACCTCCAGGCTCACGTCGGCGCGAACACTGACGACATCGAAGTCCATCAGGGCGCCAACCGCATTCTCCGGGTAGGACATCGCCGCGCGCAGCTGCTCGCGCTCCTCGACCGGCAGGGCCCTGAAGATGTCCTCGATGACGCCCTGAGGCAGGTCGGGCGCCAGGTCGGCAATCTCGTCGGCGTCGAGCGTCTCGGCTGCGGCCACCAGTTCGGTGGGCTCCATGTCGCGGATGAGCGACTCGCGCACCGCATCGGACACCTCGAGCAGGATCTCGCCATCGCGCTCGGCCTTGACCAGATCCCAGACCGCGAGGCGGTCTTCAAGCGGCAGCGCCTCGAGGATGTAGGCCACATCGGCCGAATGCATCGAATCGAGCTTGGCGCGCAACTCGGCCTCGTGCTGCTTGTGCACGAGGGTCTCGACCATGGTCTGATTCGGGCCCGGCTGACGCTCGACGATCGACTCGACCAGACGCTGACGCTCGAGCAGGGCCTGCACGCTCTGCAGATCCTGCTGCACGTCTTCGATCTGCTTGCGTTCGATGGCCTGAATCATGGGCGCTCACGAATAAGGGGGTGTCCGCAAGTCAGGCAGCTCACTCGCGGTTGAGGAGCGCGCGCATTATCGCTCAGTCAGGGCACGAGGCAATACGATCATTCGCTACGGAGCGTATCTCCCGGCTCGAAAAACCAGGTGCGCGTGATCACGAGCACGTCGGTGTCGCGACGAACCTCGGGCGGCAGCGGCGCAAACGGTGCGGCCATGCGCACGATGCGCTCGGCAGCCTGATCGAGTTCGATGCGCCCGGAGCGCCGGTCGAATTCGAGCGACTCGATGCTGCCATCGGCGCGAATCGCGACGGTGAGCCGCAGATTGCCATAGATGCGCCCGCGGGCATCGGCCGGGTAGTTGGTGGTACCGGTGCGTTCGATCTTCTCGCGCCACTGATCGAGGTAGAGGGCAAAGCGCAATTCGCGCGCCTGGGCGCCGACAAAACGGCGGCGCGGCGCACTCTCATACTGTTGCAGGTCGCGCGCAAGGCGCGCCTCGTCGCGCACCGCGAGCAGCGCGCGCGCGGCCAGATCGCGGCCCGACACCGGGGGCGGTGCGCTCGCAACATCATCGGGTCGCTCCGGGACGGCCGCCGGTGAGGGCGGCGCGCCGCGGGCCGGCAGCAGCGGGGGGGCTTCGCCGGCCAGCACCGACCGCGGTGCACGCGCTGGCTCGACACGCCCCGCCACGCGCGACCCACCCGGGGCGGCCCCGGGCTGCGCACTCGCTGGCGCGGCTGGCGCACGAGGTGCCGTCGCACGAGCCGTGCCCTCGTCGATGTTCCCACCACCGTCGAGCGAGGCCTGCGCCAGTTCGCGGGCCACGGCCGGTGCCTCGAGCGAACGCGCGCCCACCAGCGTGACCTCGAGCTCGGCAGGGAGTTCCGCCAGCGAGGGTGGCGAAAATGCCAGGCGCATCGCGAGGAGCAGGGCATGAACGAGCAGGGACACGAGCATCGCGGCTGACAGCCCGCGAACGGTAAAGCGCAGCAAGCGGAGTGTGATCATTCGCGCCCGTCCGGCATCTCGCTCTCTGGAACTGCGGTGAAGGGTCGAAACTCCCTCATGTCATGCGCGGCAAATGCGTCATCGGCACCGCGCGATGGCCGCCACAGCCGATGCACCCGCGCGACCCGCCACCCGCAGCCAGACCACCGCCTTCTGGCAGGAGCAATCAGCCCACCGCCACCGGATTTTTATAAACAGCATCGAGCGTGCTGTCAATGAGGTCGACGCCACGCACCTCGACCTCGATGAGCGTGCCGGGCGCCACTTCGGGCGGTAGCGAGGGCAGACGCAGGAAGTAGGGCAGCTCGACGAACTTCACCAGATTCTCGCGCACCACGCAGGCGGTATAGGTGGCCCGCGCCTCCTGCAGCAACCAGCGCAGGCACCAGTAGTTCTCCATCCGCCCCTGAAACTCGGCGTAGGCGGCGTAGGTGACCTCGAAGTCGCGAATCGCCCCGAGCACCGAGGCCGAGCTGCGATCGAAGGGTGCAGCCCGCCCGTCGACCAGCGCCACCAGCTGCCACTGGTTGATGAGGTCGATGTAGCGCCGCAGGGGCGAACTCGACCACGCGTAGCAGGGTACGCCCAGGCCCTCGTGCGGGCCCGCCACGGTGGTGACCCGCACCTTGCCCTGCGACTGCACCCGATAGATGCCGGCCACATCGTTGTCGGCCAGCAACTCGCCCCAGCTCGAATTGGCGAGAATCATGAGCTCGGCCACCAGCTTGTCGAGGGGAGCACCACGCTTGCGCTCGGTGATGATGACGCGGTCGTCGATCACCTGGAACCCGTACTCCTGCCGATCGAAGGTCCTGCCCACATCGCCGCGGGCGATCGCCAGGGCTTCGGCAAACCGGTGCAGGAGAGCAAGCTCGGCCCCGAACGGCTCATCGCTCACGTCCTCGCCGGCACCGAGCCGCGCGTTGAGGTGCTCGATGGCCTGGTGGCGCAGATTGGCCACCACCGGCACGGCCTCGATGCGCGAGTGCGTATGCCGGATCTGCCAATCGGCCGGATCGACATCGACATAGAGCGACAACGCCGGGCAGGCCGCACCAGCGGCCAGCGTGTAGGCCCGTACAACGGCCGGCGGCAGCATCGTGATCTTGTCGCCCGGCAGGTAAACCGTCGACAGACGTCGCCGCGCCACCTGTCCGACCACGCTGTCCGGGGCGAAGCCCAGAGCCGGCGCGGCAATGTGAATGCCGATACGCAGGCCACCATCGGCCAGATGCTCGAGCGAGAAGGCATCGTCGATTTCGGTCGTGTCGGCATCATCGATGCTGAACGCCTGCACCGCCGCCACCTCGAGATCGGCCGGCACCACGAAGGGCACCTCGGACGGGAACGCAGTGCCTTCGGGGAAATGTTCATGCAGGAACCGCCCCACATGGTAATCACGGCTCGAGGGCAGCCCGCCGCAGCGCTCGATGAGATGCGCGCCCGACAGGCCAACCTGCAGGCAGGCCTGCTCGAACGCCTTGGTCTCGGGTCGGTTGCGATCGGGCTGGTAGAGGAGCATCGGCTGCACCGCGCGCAGCGCCTCGGGCAACTCGAAGGCACACAACTGCTCGACCCACCGGGCAATGAGGATCTGCTGCTGGCGCTTCTTCTCGAGCCCGGCCAGGGCAGCGGCGAGGATCTCGGCCGGTGCGCGCCGATAACGGCCCCGCCCCTTGCGGTGAAAGTAGACCGGCGCCCCTTGCAGCGCGAGGAGCACGGCCATCGACTGCGCCGCACTCGCCGCAGCGCCGAAGTACTCGCGCGCCAGATCGAGGAAACCGAACTCCGCATCGCCGCCCGCCTCCCACAGGAAGGCCGGATCGATCTCCGCGCCCAGGCGCGCCGCCTCGACCTGCATCTCGTTCAGGCCCGGCGTGGCAAACCGCAGGAGAACGTGGGAGGCCTTGATCCTGGTGCGGCGCCCGTGCTGAGACTCGATCTGCAACGAGCCTTCGGTCTCGGAGAGAATCGTTCCGAGCTTGAAATCACCATTCTCGTCGTGAAGGACATGCATCAGGAGCAGTTCGGGGCCGATTGATCAGGGGACGATGCCAGAGCCACTCAGACAGATGTCTGACGGCAGCGGAGGGAGGCGCACTCTAGCCTGCGGCCATGATTCCGGCAAACGCCAGGATGCGCGGAACGTGGGTCGGAAAACTCGCGAGGGCATGATTCCCGCCCTCGACCACGATGGTCTGGGCGCTCGTGCCACAAGCAGCGTAATGTTCGAGCGCCACCCGGTAGTCGAGCACCTCGTCGCCCGTTTCGACGATCAGCAGATAACGGCCGCGCGCGCCCGGCGCAGTCACGAGACTGCGCATCTCGGCCAGGTGGGTCTCGGTGAGACAGTAGCGCTCACCGGTGTACAGGTTCGTCTGCCAACCGAGATACTGCTCGAGGGTACCCACGGGTCGCACGGCCGGGTTGAGAAGCACGGCGGACAGGCCATGGCGCTCGGCGAGCCAGGTCGCGTAGAAGCCACCGAGCGAACTCCCGACCAGAGTGATGGGCTCGTCACCGGCGGCTGCCATCAGGACCTCGACCTGCGCAATGGCCTGCGCGGGCCGATGATGAAGCGCAGGGCAGACAAATTCGTCCCCCCGGCCGCAGCGCTGGAGGGCCTGGTGCAGCTGCACCGCCTTGCCCGACTGCGGTGCGCTGTTGAAACCGTGCAGGTAGAGGATCATTCGATCAGCGCCGGCACTCAGGGGCTGCCGGCGAGCCGCTCGAGCAGGCGCTCGTGAATGGCGTTGAAGCCCCCGTTGGACATCACGAGGATGTGGTCACCGGGGCGGGCGTCGGCAACCACGGCCTCGACCAGTCGGTTGAAGTCGCTCTCGACACAGGCGCGCTCACCCAGCGGCTGGAAGACAGCGGCTGCATCCCACGGCAGGCTGCCGCTGTAGCAGAAGATGCGATCGGCCACGGCCAGACTCGCCGGGAGCGCCGCGTTCATGGCCCCGAGCTTCATCGTGTTGGACCGTGGCTCGAGCACGGCCAGAATGCGCGCCTCGCCCACCTGCTCGCGAAGCCCGGCAACGGTGGTTTCGATGGCACTGGGGTGATGTGCAAAGTCGTCATGCACGCTCACGCCGCGCACGACGCCGCGCAACTGCATGCGCCGCTTCACGCCGCCAAAGCGCTCGAGCGCCGCAGCGGCCGCGGACGGCGCAACCCCGGCCTCGACAGCAGCTGCCATCGCGGCGACCGCATTGAGCCGGTTGTGCTCGCCCGCAAGTGACCAGCGCACTGAAGCCACCGGCTCGCCATCGCGCTGCGCGACAAAGCCACCCGCAGAGGGTGATGCAACAGTCCAGCGACCGCCACGGCCGAAGCGCTCCACCGGTGTCCAGGCGCCGCGCGCGAGCACCCGCTCGAGCGCCTCGGAAGCGGCGTTGACAATGAGGCGACCCGAGCGCGGTACCGTGCGCACCAGGTGATGAAACTGGGTTTCGATGGCCGCAAGGTCGGCGAAGATGTCGGCGTGATCGAACTCGAGATTGTTGAGCACGGCCACCTGCGGGCGGTAGTGCACGAATTTCGAACGCTTGTCGAAGAAGGCGGTGTCGTACTCATCGGCTTCGATCACGAACCAGTCAGCGTCAGTGAGTCGCGCCGACTGACCGAAGTTCTCGGGCACCCCACCGATGAGAAAGCCGGGCGCCTTGCCCGCGGCTTCGAGGATCCAGGCGAGCATCGAGCTGGTGGTGGTCTTGCCATGGGTACCCGCCACCGCCATCACCCGCTTGCCGGCAAGGACATGCTCGGCCAGCCACTGCGGGCCCGAGACATAGGGCTGCCGGGCATCGAGAATCGCCTCCATGAGGGGCGTTCCCCGCTTCACGACATTGCCGACCACCCACAGGTCGGGCGCGAGGCCAAGCTGCTCCTCACCGAAGCCTTCGATGAGATCGATGCCGGCAGCGGCAAGCTGCGTGCTCATCGGCGGATAGACATTGGCGTCGCAGCCGGTCACGCGATGCCCCGCTGCGCGCGCAATGAGCGCGAGGCCGGCCATGAACGTGCCGCAGATACCGAGGATGTGGATGTGCATCGGCGCATTGTATAGGCGCGCCATCGGCTATGATGAGTCGGCCCCATCTGCATGGTTCGACATGGCGCGAGACCGCAATCCGAAGGCGCAACAGATGCGCAGCCGCATCGCGGCGGCGGCGGCACGCATCATGGCCGAAGATGGCATCGATGACTTCGCCCTCGCCAAACGCAAGGCTGCCCGCACACTGGGCGCCACCGATACCCATGCGATGCCCGGCAACGAGGAGGTCGAACAGGCCTTGCGGGCCTACCAGGCGCTCTACCAGGGCGAGGAGCAGCGCGAGCGGCTCGACGAGCTGCGCGAAGCCGCGGCCGAGCTGCTGCGTGCGCTGGCGTCGTTCCGGCCCTACCTCACCGGGCCGGTCCTGGCCGGGACGGCAGGGCGCTACAGCGGCATCGAGCTGCAGCTCTTCACCGACGACACGAAGGGTGTCGAACTCTTCTTCGTGAACCAGGGTCTCACCACCGAAGGCCGCGAACACCGCTACTTCGTCGGCGATCAGCCACGCAGCGCCTCCATCATCCGGCTCGAGTGGAACGACTTGCCGGTGACGATGGCGGTGCTCGCCGCCACCGACGAGCGGTCGGTCCTGAAGACCACCATCGGCGGCCGACCCATCGAACGGGCTGGCCTGGCGGCGGTGGAAGCGCTCCTCGCGAGCAGCGCCAGGCTGGGCGGGTCGCTTTACAACCCGGCGGAAGTCTGATGGTATGGCGGATGGCGACGGGCGTCGCCATCGGGGCAGCCGCTGACCCCACCACCGTTGTCGACATCGTCTGATGCGATGCCGGCTCGCCGCCCCTCTCTGCAGACCCGCACCCTCCTGGAGCCCACCGCCATGTCCGATCCCGCATCGCCCCCCCTGCCCGCCCTCGACACGACCTCGGGACGGCGGCGCTTCCTGCGCGCTTCGGGTGCGCTTGCGGCTTCGGCCGGTGCTGCGCCGGGCCTGTTGCTTGCGCAACCCGCGCCGATCAAGGTCGGCGTGCTGCTGCCGCTCACCGGCGCTGTCGCCTACCCGGGCCAGCAGTCGCGCGAAGGGGTGATGCTGGCCCTCGACGACATCAATGGCGGCGGGGGCATCAAGTCGATGGGCGGCGCCCGCATCGAAGCCCTGGTGGCCGACGCGCAGTCGCAACCCCAGGTCGGGGCCGCTGAAGTGGACAAGCTGAACGAGGCAGGCGTCTGCGCCATCGTGGGCCCCTACGCCAGCGCCATCGCCTTTGCCACGACCCAGGCGGCCGCGCGACACAACATCGCCTGCGTGCTCGATCAGGCGGTGGCCGACCAGATCACCGCCCGGGGCCTGAAGAACGTGTTCCGCTTCGGCCCGAGCTACGAGATGGCGGTGCGCACCGGCATCAACAACTTCCACATTCTCAACACGGTGGCCGGCAAGCCGGTGAAGACCGTGGTGGTGGTGCACGAGGAGTCGCTCTTCGGCACCGGAACCGCCACGACCATTGCGCGCGACCTCCCGGCGCTGGGCTACGAGGTGCTCGAAGTCATCAAGCATGCCAACCCGACCCGCGACTTCAACAACATTGCGCTGCGCATCAAGGCACGCAATCCCGATGTGGTGATGCAGGCCAACTACCTGAACGAATTCGCGCTGCTCCTGCGCACGCTGCGCCAGCAGGGCGTGCGACCGAAGGCCATGTATTCGATCTTCGGTGGCGGCGGATCCAACCCCAAGGTCGCGAAGGAACTGGGCGAAGCCGCCGAGGGCGTGCTCGACTGCAACCACTGGTTCAATCCGAAGGACAAGCGCGGTCCGGCCCTGCGCGCCCGTGCCGAGAAGAAGGGCCTCACCTTCACGCACGAACTGCTGATGGGCTACAACGCCACGATGCTGCTGGCTGACGCGATCGAACGCGCCCGTTCGACCCGCCGCGAAGCCATCGTCGATGCGCTGGCGGCAAGCACCTGGGCCGATCACTTCATGCCCTACGGCCCGACCCGCTTCGTCAACGGACAGAACCAGGGAGCCCAGCCGATCGTCACGCAGATCCAGAAGGGCGACGTGCGCGTGGTGCTGCCCAACACGTATGCCGAGGCCGAACCGGTGTTTCCGTCGCGGGTCGGCTGAACCCGTGACAGACGGCTCGTGCCGAAGGTAGGCGGTTTGCCATGATCGACGGCGCACTCATCGGGGCGGCGCTCTGGCCGGCGCTGGTCAACGGGCTCACGATGGGTGCAATCTACGCGCTCATCGCGCTCGGGCTCACGCTCATCTACGGGGTGCTGCACATCATCAACTTTGCCCACGGGTCATTGTTGATGGTGGCTCTCTACGCCGTGCTGGTGCTCTTCGAGCGGCTCGGGCTCGACCCCTACGCGGCGCTCGTCGTGCTCGTGCCCGGCATGTTCGCGCTGGGCTACGCGTTGCAGCGTTTCGTGATCAACCCGGCCCGTCATGGCCGCGACGAGAACACGCTCCTCGTGACGCTCGGCCTGTCGATCGTGATCGAGAATCTGGCCAGTCACTTCTTCAAGACCGATACCCGGCAGATCGAGACTGCCTACACCTTCATGATGGTGGACGTGGCCGGCGCGACAATCGCGATGCCGCGACTGCTCGCCTGCGTCGGGGCGCTGGTGTCCTGCCTCGTGCTGGCCGTTCTCATGCGCTACACCGATCTGGGGCGTGCCATCCGGGCGGTGGCGCGCGAGGCCCAGGGGGCGCGGGTGGTCGGCATCGATGTCGAGCATGTCTTCGCGATGAGCTTTGCCATCGGTCTGGCCTGTCTCGGGGCGGCCGCCTGCTTCCTGCTGCCCGCCTATTACGTCTCGCCCCAGGTCGGGCACGGTTTCGTGCTGGTGGCCTTCACCGTCGTGGTACTGGGCGGCATGGGCAGCTTCACCGGGTCGCTGGTGGGCGGGTTGCTGGTCGGCGTGATCGAGTCGCTGGGCGGTCTCCTGCTGGGCGAGAGCCTGGGCCAGATCGGGGTCTTCGTGGTGTTCATCGCCATTCTGCTGCTGCGGCCGAGCGGTCTGTTCGGCCACAAGGCCTGAGCGGCGGAGCACCGACATGCACCCACCCCAGAGCAACCGGAGCGTGACCGGCATGGCCAGCAGCATCGAGGACAGTGCCCCCCCCGGTCGGGGCAGTTTCAGTCGTTCGGCCCGGAGCGGGCAACCGGCTGCCGTCACGCACCTGCTGGGCGGCACGATGCGCTCGGTGCGTGTGCTCGGTGCCATCGGCATCGTGCTGGCACTGGCGCCTCTCGTGCTCCACTCGGACTTCCAGCTCACCTTCGTGACGCTTGCGCTCTATTCGACGCTGCTGGGCGCGGCCTGGAACATCCTGGGCGGGTTCGGCGGGCAGTACTCGTTTGGCCATGCGGTGTTCTTCGGCCTCGGCGCCTATGTGGCGGCGATGCTCCAGGTGCACGCCGGCGTGCCGGCCTGGATTGGGCTCGTGGCCGGCGTCGCGGCCGGCGCCGCCGCCGGGGCCGCACTCGGTGCGATCAGCTTCCGCTACGGGCTTCGCGGCTCGTACTTTGCGCTGGTGACGCTCGCCATGGCCGAGGTGTTCCGGATCGTGGCCAACAGCGTTCCCTTTACCGGGGCCGGGGTGGGCATGATGATCGAACTGCGCACCGGCCTCGCCGACCTGCAGTTCGAATCGCGCCGCGGCTATTACTACCTTGCGCTAGTGCTCGCGCTCGTCGCGCTGGCGGTGGGCTCGTGGGTGCGTCACTCGCGCTTCGGCGCTGCGCTGGCCGCGGTTCGCGACAACGAGGATGCCGCGCGGGCACTGGGCATCGATGCCACCCGCGTGAAGGTGGCAGCCACCGCGCTCTCGGGTACGCTGATGGCGGCCGGTGGCGTGTTCTACCTGCAGTACTTCCACTACATCGACCCGAGCCTCGTGTTCGGGCCCTCGGTGTCGGTCGAGGCCCTGCTCGGGCCGATCGTGGGTGGGCTGGGTACCGTGCTCGGCCCTCTCATCGGTGCCTTCGCACTGGCCCTGGTCAGCCAGATCGCCACCCACCTGCTCGGGGAAGCACCCGCGCTCTCGATGGCGCTGTACGGCCTCATCCTCATCGTCATGGTGACCTTCCTGCCACGGGGTATCGGCGGACTCGGAAAACTCGTTCGTCTGCGCGCCCGGCGAGGTCGTGATGCTTGAACTGACCCGCCTGTCGAAACGCTTCGGGGGTCTGGCCGCGGTCGACTCGGTGAGCCTCGTGCTCGAGGAAGGCCGCATCGGGGCGTTGATCGGCCCGAACGGCGCCGGCAAGACCACCTGCTTTGCACTCATCTCGGGGTTCATCCGCCCCGATGAGGGGCGCGTGGTGTTCGCCGGTCGCGACATCACCGGGTGGCCTGCCCATCAGGTGAGCCGCGAAGGTCTGGTGCGCACCTTCCAGATCGTGCAGCCGTTCACCGGGCAGAGCGTGCTCGAGAACATCGCGGTCGGCGCCCAGCGCAAGCGCTCGCGCGCTGCCGCCATTGCCTTCGCGGCCGAGGTGGCTGCGCGCGTGGGGCTTGGCGACCAGCTCGACAAGCCGGCCGAAAGCCTGCCCATTGCCGGTCGCAAGCGCCTCGAACTCGCCCGCGCCCTCGCCGCCGAGCCCCGCCTGCTGTTGCTCGACGAAGTGCTGGCCGGTCTCAATCCGGCCGAGGTGGCCGAGGTACTGCCCCTCATCGAATCGATACGCGCCGCCGGTACCACGGTGCTGATGATCGAGCATGTGATGCAGGCGGTGATGAGCCTCGCCGATGACGTCTGGGTGCTGGCGCACGGGTCGCTCATTGCCACGGGCACCCCCGAATCGGTCACCCGTGACCCGGCGGTGATCGAGGCCTACCTGGGGCATGGGGCAGCCGCACGGCTGGCGGGGGCAACATGAACAGCAACGCCACCACCGCGCCCGGCCCGAGCACCGGCATGAGCGGCGCGCCCGAGGAGACACTGCTCGCCGTACAGGACCTGTGCAGCGGCTACGGGCCGGTCGAAGTGCTGCGCGAAGCCAGCCTGTCGGTGCGCCGTGGCGAGATCATCGCGCTCCTCGGCTCGAACGGTGCCGGCAAGTCAACCTTCATCAACACGGTCTGCGGGCTGGTGCAGCCACGCCGGGGCGCCATCGCCTGGATGGGCCGCGACATCACCGGCTCGGCAAGCCCCGAGATCGTCGCCGCCGGCCTCATCCAGGTACCGGAAGGGCGCCGGGTCTTCCCGAACCTGTCGGTGCTCGACAACCTCATCCTCGGCAGCTACCGGCGCGGACGCGGCGCCCGCACGGCCAACCTGGAACGCGTGCTCGAGACCTTTCCGCGCCTGCGCGAACGCAGCCGGCAAAGTGCCGGCACGCTCTCCGGCGGCGAGCAGCAGATGCTCGCCATCGGTCGGGCACTCATGGGGGAGCCGGTGCTCCTGATTCTCGATGAGCCCTCGCTCGGCCTCGCACCGGTCATCGTCGAGGAGATGTTCGGGCTCATCGCACGGCTCAACCAGAGCGGGCTGTCGATCCTGCTGGTCGAGCAGAACGTGGCGCAATCGCTCGAACTCGCCCACCGGGCCTATGTGATGGAAAACGGCGCGGTCGTGTTTTCGGGCAACCGCACCGAACTCCTCGCCAGCGACCGCCTGCGGCGCGCCTATCTCGGGGCCTGAGTTGGGGGCGAATACGGCCTGGGGCAACGCCACCGACGAGGTCTGCGTCCGCCTCGATGACACGCGCGCGTTCGAGGTGACTTTCGATGTGTTGGTGATCGGCGGGGGCGCCTGCGGCCTGGTGGCGGCACTGGCTGCCCGCGACCAGGGCGCCGACGTCATCGTGCTCGAGGGCGACGCAACCCCGGGCGGATCGACCGCCCTGTCGTCGGGCTTCATTCCCGCGGCGGGCACTCACTTTCAGGCAACCGTCGGTCTCTCCGACAGTGCCGCGCAACTGGAGGCCGATATCGCGGCGAAGTCGGCCGGACAGGCCGACCCGGTGCTTGCAGGTGCGGTGGCGCGGGCCTCGGCGGCCACGATCGAGTGGCTCGCCAGCGCCCACGGCCTGCCCTTCATGCTGCTCACCGATCTGCACTACCCCGGACACCAGGTGCCGCGCATGCACTGCCTGCCCGAAAAGACCGGGCTTGCGCTCGCACAGCGCCTTGCCGCAGCCTGCGAACAGGCCGGGGTCACCCTGCTCACCGACGCCCGGGTCACGGAACTGGTCGTCGACGCCGAGGCGCGGGTGCTGGGCGCCACTTGCCGCCGACCGGACGGCAACACGGAATCGGTCGGCTGCAAGGCGCTCATCCTCGCCTGTGGGGGTTTCGGGGGCCAGGCTGCGATGGTGAAGCAGCATCTGCCCGACATCGCCGACGCGCTCTTTTTCGGACACCGCGGCAACCGCGGTGACGCCCTCGCCTGGGGCAGCGCGCTGGGGGGTGTCGGCAAGGACATGAGCGGCTATCAGGGGCACGGATCGGTGGCGGCGCCGCACGGCATCCTCATCACCTGGGCGCTGATGATGGCGGGTGGCATCCAGATCAACGCCCTCGGCGAGCGCTTCGCCAACGAGCATGCCGGGTATTCCGAGCATGCCGTCGAAGTGCTGCGCCAGCCAGGCGGCATGGCCTGGAGCCTGCACGACGCGCGCATCCACGCCATCGGCCTCACCTTTCCGGACTATCGCGATGCGGTCGAGGCCGGCGCGGTGCGCACGGCCGATTCGATCGAGGCACTGGCACGGCTCACCGGGACACCGCAGGACACGCTCGCCCGGACACTGGCCGCGGTATCGCGCCTTCAGGCGGGTGATGACACCGACCCATTCGGGCGCGACTTCACCGCCCAGCCTGCCCTGCAGGCGCCCTGGTACGCCATCCGGGTCACCGGCGCACTCTTTCACACCCAGGGGGGTCTCGCCATCGATGCCGATGCGCGGGTGTTGCGCGCCGACGGCAGCCCCCTGCCCAACCTGTACGCCGGGGGTGGGGCTGCACGCGGGGTATCGGGGCCCGATCCCGCCGGCTATCTGTCGGGCAACGGCCTCCTCAGTGCCGTGAACCTGGGTTTTCTCGCGGGTCGGCATGCGGCCACGCGATTTGCGGGTGCGTGATAGGCTGCAAGCATCATGTCCGCTCCCGATCAAGACTCGCCCGAGGCGCTGCCGGCACCGTCAGCCCTGCGGGCCCGACGCGGCTGGCTGCTCGGCCTCGCCGCGCTGGGCGCATTCGGTCTGGGCACCACCGCCTGGCATCTCCAGTCGACGCGCAGCCCCTCGCGCGAAGCGCTCGAAACGCTGATGCAGCACACCTTCGACACGCCCGACGGCGGTCA
Source organism: Pseudomonadota bacterium (assembly GCA_947455195.1). Classification (GTDB taxonomy): domain Bacteria; phylum Pseudomonadota; class Gammaproteobacteria; order Burkholderiales; family SG8-39; genus CAIXPL01. The sequence continues at coordinate 358,019 of CANGMI010000006.1, forward strand.
ACTGGTGCTGGCGTCACTGCGCGGACAGGCGCTCATCGTCAACTTCTGGGCCACCTGGTGTGCGCCCTGCCGCGAGGAAATTCCGCTGCTCTCGCGGCTACAGGCAGCAAGATCGGCCAACGACCTGCAAGTTGTCGGCATCGCAATCGATGGCATCGATCGGGTGCGGCAGTATGACCGTGACACGCCGCTCGGTTATCGCATCGGGGTTGCCGGCGTGGGTCTCATCACCCTGCTGAAGGCGCTCGGCGACGAACAGGGCGCGCTGCCCTTCAGTCTGGTGTTCGATCGTCGCGGCCAACTGCGCGGGCAACGGCTCGGCATCTGGTCGGCAGCCGATCTCGAGCGGGCCGCCGACCAGGCCCTGGCCTGAGCAGGCAACAGCCCACCACCGTCAACCGGTGCGTGCCAGCAGGTCCGGTAGCCCGTCGCGTGCCGTCAATTGCACTCAGATACCCGGCTTTTTTCGACAATTGACGGAGTCTTGGGCATACTTGCGCCATGAAGACCGAAAAACCCGCCTCGGCAGCACGGCACATCCTGCTGCTGAACGGCCCCAACCTCAATCTGCTCGGCACCCGCGAGCCGCACCTGTATGGCAGCGAAACCTTGCCTGCCATCGAGGCGCGCCTCGTCGCTCGCGCCCGGGAAGTCGGTGCGCAACTCGCCACCTTCCAGAGCAATCATGAGGGGGCCCTGATCGATCGGGTGCACGCCGCCCGTACGCAAGGGGTGAACGGCATCATCATCAACCCGGGCGGGCTGACCCATTCGAGCGTTTCGCTGCGCGATGCGCTGACCGGCGTGGCATTGCCGTTCATCGAAGTTCATCTGTCGAACATCCACGCACGTGAGGCCTTCCGGCACCATTCGTGCTTTTCCGATGTGGCGATCGGTACGGTGGTCGGGCTGGGCAGTCGCGGTTACGACTTTGCCCTCGACTTTCTGCTCAACCGCTGACCCTCCGCAACCCGGCGGCCAGTCACTCTTCTTTCAGGAATCCGCATGGACCTTCGCAAGCTCAAGACGATGATCGAACTCGTCCAGCAATCGGGCATCGCCGAACTCGAGGTGACCGAAGGCGAGGAAAAGGTGCGTATCGTGCGTTCGCGCAGTACGCAGATGATCGCCCCCGAAATGACCACCATGAGCCTGCCCGAGCACCCGCAGCCGATGGCGGCGCCGGCCGCGCCGGTCGCCATCGCACCGCCGGCCGCGCCGAGCGGACACGAAGTGAAGTCACCGATGGTAGGCACCTTCTACCGCTCGGCCAGCCCGGGCGCCAAGGCCTTTGCCGAGGTGGGCGACACGGTCAAGGCCGGTCAGATCATCTGCATCATCGAAGCGATGAAGCTGATGAACGAGATCGAGTGTGACAAGGATGGGGTCGTGAAGGCCTTTCTCATCGACAATGGCCAGCCGGTGGAATACGGCGAGCCACTCGTCCTGATCGAGTAAGCCCCCGGCATGTTCACCAAGATCCTGATTGCCAATCGCGGCGAAATCGCGCTGCGCATCCAGCGCGCCTGCCGCGAGATGGGTATCCGTACAGTTGCCGTGCATTCCGATGTCGACCGCGACGCCAAGTACGTCAAGCTCGCCGACGAATCGGTCTGCATCGGCCCGGCGCCCGCCACCCACAGCTACCTCAACATCCCGGCCATCATCGCCGCTGCCGAGGTCACTGACGCCGAGGCGATTCACCCCGGCTACGGTTTCCTGTCGGAGAACGCCGACTTCGCCGAAAAGGTGGAGCGATCGGGGTTCGTCTTCATCGGCCCCCGACCCGAGAACATTCGCCTGATGGGCGACAAGGTCAGCGCCAAGGCCGCAATGACCAAGGCGGGTGTGCCCTGCGTACCCGGTACCGAAGGCGGCCTCGGCGATGACCCGACCGACATCATCAAGGCAGCGCGGCTCATCAAGTACCCGGTCATCATCAAGGCCTCGGGCGGTGGCGGCGGGCGCGGCATGCGGGTCGTGCATACCGAAGCGGCGCTGGTAAACGCGGTCAATCTTACCCGGGCCGAAGCCCAGGCGGCGTTCGGCAACCCAACCGTGTACATGGAGAAGTACCTCGAGAACCCGCGCCACATCGAGATCCAGGTACTGGCCGATGAAGCACGCAACGCGGTGTACCTGGGCGAGCGCGATTGCTCGATGCAGCGACGGCACCAGAAGGTGCTCGAGGAGGCCCCGGCCCCCGGCATCACCGAGCGACAGCGCGTGCGCATCGGCGAGCGTTGCGTGGAAGCGTGCAAGCGCATCAACTACCGCGGCGCCGGCACCTTCGAGTTCCTGTACGAGGACGGCGAGTTCTACTTCATCGAGATGAATACCCGCGTGCAGGTCGAACATCCGGTGACCGAGATGGTGACCGGCATCGACATCGTGCAGCAGCAGATCCGCATCGCTGCGGGCGAAAAGTTGCCCTTCAAGCAGCGTGATATCGAGATCCGCGGTCATGCGATCGAGTGCCGCATCAACGCCGAAGACCCGTTCAAGTTCACCCCCTCGCCCGGCAAGATCACGAACTATCACGCCCCCGGGGGGCCCGGCATCCGGGTCGACTCGCATGTCTATCAGGGCTACACCGTGCCGCCGAACTACGACTCGATGGTGGGCAAGGTGATCGCCTACGGGCATACGCGCGATCAGGCCATCGCCCGCATGCGGGTGGCACTCTCGGAGATGATCGTCGAGGGCATCCAGACCAACCTGCCGCTGCACCAGGAACTGCTGACGGACAACCAGTTCGTGAAGGGCGAGCAGAGCATTCATTACCTGGAAAAGAAACTCGCCGACGCGCGCAAGGGCTGATCGGGTGAGCGCTGACCTCCCCGGAACCTCCGGCCTGCCTGACCCCGGCGCCCCCCCTGACACCCCGGGCCTGCTCGTGTCACTGGTGTTGCGAGTATCGGCCGAACACGCCGATGCCCTCTCCGATGCGCTGCTCGAGGCGGGTGCCCTGTCGGTCAGCGTCGAAGATGCTGCGGCAGGCACCGAGGCCGAGCGGCCGGTGTTTGGCGAGCCCGGTGCCAGCGCACCGCTGTGGGATGAAAACCTGGTGCGGGTGCTGCTCGCCCAGGCCGAGGATGCCCCGGCTCTGGTGGCACTCGCGCGCGAAGTCTGCGAACTCGAAGCCGACCCGGCCTGGTCCCTCGAAACCGTGCCCGACACCGACTGGGTACGACAGACACAATCGCAATTCGATCCGATCATGATCGACCCGCGGATGTGGATCGTGCCGAGCTGGCACGAGCCGGCCGACACCGGTGCCATCAACATCCGGCTCGATCCGGGTCTGGCCTTCGGTACCGGCAGCCACCCCACCACGCAACTGTGCCTGCGCTGGCTGATCGAGAACGTGCAGGCGCACAGCCGGGTGATGGACTACGGCTGCGGCTCGGGCATTCTCGCAATCGCCGCCTCGCGGCTGGGCGCGGCCCGGGTCACCGGCATCGACATCGACCCGGCCGCCATCGAGGCGGCTGCGGACAACGCCGAGCGCAATGCGGTGCAGGTCACCTGGGGCACCGCCGAGAACGCCCCCGCCGGACCCTTTGACATCGTCGTGGCCAACATCCTCGCCAACCCGTTGCGCCTGCTGGCGCCGGCGCTCGCCGGCCTGCTCGAACCGGGCGGGCGCATTGCACTGGCCGGCATCCTCGCCACCCAGCGCGACGAGCTGATGGCGGTCTACGCCGATCACTTCACGATGCACGCCTTCGCCGAACAGGACGGCTGGGTCTGCCTCGAGGGCACCCGAACGTAAGTCCGGCCCCTCTCACCACCCCGTCTACCGCCTTTCTTGCCGACCCATTCGCCACCCCATTCACCGATGACCCAGGACATACAGGTACCCATGCGCACGCTCATCTGCGGTTCGATGGCCTTTGACAACATCATGGTCTTTCCGGGCCACTTCAAGGATCACATCCTCCCGGAACAGATTCACATCCTCAACGTGGCCTTTCTCGTGCCCGAGATGCGGCGCGAGTTTGGCGGCTGCGCCGGCAACATCGCCTGGAACCTGAAACTGCTGGGGGGTGATCCCCTCATCATGGCAACGGTCGGCGAAGACGCCGCACCGTATCTCGCGCGTCTCGACGCGGCAGGCCTTGCGCGCACGCATGTGCGTCAGGTGGCGGGTTCATTCACGGCCCAGGCCTTCATCACGACCGATCTCGCCGACAACCAGATCACCGCCTTTCACCCCGGCGCCATGAACCATTCGCACGCAAACACGATCGATGGCTCGATCGGCGCGGCGGTGGCCATCGTGGCACCCGATGGCCGTGATGGCATGCTCTCGCACATCGATCAACTGGCTGCCACCGGCACACCGTTCATTTTCGACCCGGGCCAGGGGCTGCCAATGTTCTCGGGCGACGAGCTCCTCGGCATGGTGTCGAAGGCCTCCTACGTGGCCGTCAACGACTACGAGGGCAAGATGCTCTCCGACAAGACCGGCATGTCGCTCGAACACCTGGCCACCCGCGTGAAGGCCCTCATCGTGACCCGCGGGGCCGAGGGCTCCGACATCCACGCCGATGGCCGGGTCTACACGATTCCGTGTGTCACGGCAGACGCCGTGGTCGATCCGACGGGTTGTGGTGACGCCTACCGGGCAGGTCTGCTGCACGGCATTGCTCATGGCTGGGATTGGGAAAAGACCGGCCGCCTTGCCTCAGTGATGGGGTCGATCAAGATCGCGAGCCGCGGTGGCCAGAACCATACGCCCTCGCTTGAAACCATTGGAAACCGGTTTCGCGCCGCCTTCGGAACCGATCTGTAAACGGGCGGTCCAAGCATCGCCTCATCGTCATCCACATCGCCGCCTGCCTCATGGAGTGCCTCATGAACCGTTCGACCCGGGTTGTTCTCGCCACTGCGCTTTCCGTCATGACACTCGCCGGCTGCAGCTCCCAATCGGCCGGGGTCTACTCGCGAGGTGAGTCGCAGGTCGAGCAGATCGTGCGCATGGCCACGGTCGAGAGCGTGCGCACGGTGCAGATTGCCGGCACGAAAAGCCCGATTGGCGCCCTGGCCGGCGCCGCCATCGGTGCCATCGCCGGGTCGAGCCTGGGCGGCGGACGCGGTGCAGCGGTCACGGGCATTCTCGGTGGTGTGGCCGGCGGCATGGGCGGTGCGGCGGCCGAAGAGGGCATCACGCGCCAGAACGGGTACGAGATCACGGTGCGTCTGGACAACGGCGAACTGCGCTCGATCATCCAGGCCGCCGACGAGCAGTTCGCTGTCGGCGAGCGAGTGCGACTGCTGACGGGTGGCGGCAAGACCCGCGTCAGCCACTGAACGGGCGGGCGCTGTTCGAGGCGCTGCGCGCGACGTACGAACCACGAACTGCAAGGCCCGATACCAGGAAGACCCGGCGCATGGCGGGGCGTCTGACACTCAACCGCCCGCGCCCGAGACAGGCCGACGCGGCAAGGTACCAAAGCCGGCCATCATCACCCAGGGATTGGTTGACGGCTCGGGGCTGGGACGCCTCGCCGCTGGCGTTCGCGGGGCAATACGACCGGCGGCAGACGGCGCGACGGGCGTAACCGCTAACGGCGGAACCTCACCCGCTGACTGCGCTTCCATCGCCCGCGAGGGCACGCTGCCTTCGACCGGCGGATTGCGCAACCAGAAGGCCTCGCGCTCGAGCCCGCACTGGGCGAGCTGGCGCAGCCGTTCCGATCGCCGATTGACCGCCTCACCCAGCAGTTGCACCACGGCAGCATCGGCCGGCCCGGAGAGGCGAATGCCGATGCGCATGCGTGCGCGAGTGGCCACCGGGGCCACGCGACACCGCACCAGACCGCCGCGCAGGGTGCCATCGCGCTGACGCAGGCTCGTCTCGGCGCCGATACGCAGCAACTGCACCAGCCGGCCGGCCCGGCGACGAAAACTCATGCGTTCGAGCTCGGCGATGATGGCCGAGTCGACCTGGGGATCGAGGTAGACGGTTGCACGCAAGGTCATGGCGGGGACAGCTCCTCTGGGATGAGCGCGAGCGGCAGCCGCAACGGAATCTGACCGCCTCATAGAGCTAAACCGCGCCCGGGAAGCCGGAAAGGGGGACACCCCCCGGGTGGCCCGCGAGGCGCCTACACCATCGCCTGGGCTCGTTGCAGCCAGCGTGAGGCGTGTCCGCCGAACCGATGAAACGTCGGACGGTTGCAGGTGCGCATCACGATGAGAACGCACCCCTGCTCGCTGTCATGCAGGGCGGTGGGTTCGCCGGCGCGATCGGTCGTGCTGGCCACCGAGATGGAACCCGCAGGCGGCGAGCACTGGCGCCAGCGCCGAAGTACCACTGCGGTGCATGCCGCAGACGATGACCACGCATCCGTTGACGGGCTGGGGCCGATCCTGCCCCGACTCGGCGATCGGTGAGGTGGAATCCATCGCGGGTTGCCGGACGGCAGACAGGCTCATGAATCGGACGCCGATGGCGCATCGATGAAAACGGAGCGGCCCACGATTTTGCGGGGCCCTGCCGACTGCGCGTGGCGCTTTCATCTTTCTTCATGGGCACCCTGCCAGCCGAGCCGGCAGCCGCTCGGACCACGCTCAGCCATCCTCATCCTCATCCTGCGAGTACTCGCGCTGCAACTGCGCTGCCAGCGATCGCGCGCTCTGTACCAGACTCGAGACAAGGACCCGCAGCCCGCAGGCGAGCATGCCGAGCGTGCGAAGCGTGATCCAGCCCAGCGCTTCGGCCAGCCCCTTGAACATCATGGCCTCGACGCCGCCGCGCGCTCAGGCCACGCTGCGTGCATCGAGCAGCGGCCCGATGCCGGCACGCGCGACCCTGATCGGGCGCTGCAGCACGAACGAACCGATGGGAGGCGCCGCAATGCGCGGCAAGCGCACCTGGAACACGGCTTCACTCGAACCGGCTCGGACATAAGCCTCACCCGGGGGCAGCGCCATGAAGGCCTCGGGGCGCACCCGATAGTCGTAGGCTTCGCGCGTCGAGTGTGACTCACCCTCGGAGAACGAGGTGGCATGAAAGAGTTCAAACGCCAGATTGCGATTGCCGCCGCCGCGCGTGCGGGTCTGGGTGTGGCTCGCAAAGCGGCGACGGCTCTGGCCAAAGAGCCGTGCCGCGGTTTCGGCTGTCGCGAGGTCGGCAACACCCATGACGAGCGTGATCTCGACATTGCCCAGCACCTGCTCGGTGACATCGGTGCCCCGGGCGCGCAGGCCTGCCAGCGTCTGGAACATCGGTATCAGCGCCACCCGGGCGCCGCGGGCCATCTCGAACATGGGCACCACGACCGGAGAGGCATAACTGGCGAACTCATCCATCAGAACCAGAAAGGGCTCGGTTGGCCGCTCGGCCGGTGCACGTCGATAGCGTTCAGCCACGGCACTGCGCAGGTCACCGATGAGGAGTCGCGCAAAGAGGTTGGCGACCTCACTGCGTTCGAGCGCAGGCAGCATCACATGCACGATCTGTCGCTCGTCGATGGCTTCGAGCAGATCGACCTCGGGTGCATAGCTCGACGTGATCTGCCCGACCTCGCCCGTGCCCAGCGCAAAGAGCCGGGCCACGACACCACCGGTCTGCTGTCGCAAGGCATCACCATCGATCGAACCGGTGCCACCCTTCGCACGCCAGGGCGCAAGCCAGGTGGCGAGCGCTGCACCACCGGGGGTACCCGCGCTTCGACGCGCGAGGGCATCGAGCGCCGCCGGCTGTGACAACAGACGATGCAGATCGCGCGCACACCATGCAAGGTCGAGGGCGCGCAGGGCACCCACCACCGCCACGAGCGCGAGGTAACCCTGCGCCCGGAAGTGCTCGGCGCTCGGGCTTGCATTGACCTCGATGGTGTCGGTAAACCGGGCGGCCACCGCCGCCTCGTCACCGCGCAGCAAGGGATTGCAGGTGTGACTTTGCGTCGCGTCATCCAGATTCACGCAGCGCACCGCGTCGCTGCGGCCGAATGCCGCAGCCAGGTGCCACAGTCGATCGCGAAAGGTACGATCGGCCTTGGCATCGATCACGAGCGCACCGCCACCGAGGGCCAATTGCTGCGCGAGTCGCCACAACAGGTATTCGCTCTTGCCCGAACCCGACTTGCCGATCACGGCCTCATGACGCAGCAGGCCCGCTTCGTTCACGTAGAAACCGCGCGCAGCAGAAACGCGCCCCTGCGCGGCTGCAACAAGACCACCCATGTTGCGCAACATGGCCAAGAGGCTCAGCGAATGCTGCGCAGCACGACACCCAGCAGGCGAACGCTCGAAGCGTCGTCGACATGCCGGCCATCACTGACGGAGCAGGTGCCGGAACGCATCCAGCCGCGGTGCAGGTGGCCGTTCGACAGGCGGCAGGCGCCGAGGGCGCGCGCCTCGATGACCATGCGGTGAAGGCGCGCGATGAACCGCGGCACGGGCAGGGTCCAGATCAGGCCGCACACAAAGGCGGCACAGCCCCGGAGAACCGACCCGGCATCGCTCGCTGCCACCAGCAGACACACGCCGGTGAGCGCAACACGAACGAGGGCCGTCGTGGCCGGGTAGGCCTTGACAGGGCCGGGCATCGGGGCAGGACGGGGATCGCGATGACACATGCCGGAACGGCGGGTGTGAGGTTGACTCATGGCGGGTCTCGTGAGCAGGTGAATCAGGGACGCATCACACGCGCGGACAGGCAGCGCATGGCGGTGAATCAGGGCGAGCCCGAAGGAGGCAGATTCGCCTGTGACCCGCCGGCGCCCGCTCGCGCGATGCGAGGCGCTGACCTCGGGCGTCGATTGACGGGCAAGGGACCCGAGCCACCGCGGGGCGCACGCGGTGCCGCGCGCGCCGGCGATGCCGAACGAGGCCCCAGGCGGCGCACCTGATTGGCCACAAAGTTGCGAGCGGGCGCCACCAGTCGGTCGAGCCCCATCCTGGGCATGCTGCGCGCGAGACCACCAAAGGCGAGCTTCCAGGCAAGGAAAGGCAAGGAGGCATAGCCGGCGGCAAACACGAAGCGCATCACCGCTTGCGACGAGAGTGCCCCAGTCGCCGACTCGCTCAACGGCAAGGCGGCGAGCGCATCGGTGGCAATGGTCTCGAGCGGATACCACACGATGAAGAGAATCGACCACAGATGGGCCCACGCCATCGGACCGACCATCCAGGCGAGGGCATCGCGTGTACGACCCGGTATCAGCAGCAGACAGATGCCGGCAATCGACACGATGACCGCGAGGCCCCGCGACACGGCCAGCGCGTAGGGCGTGAGTGCCGCGATGAGTTGTGCAAAGAGCTTCACGAAGAGCGACACCACCATGCCGATCGACGCAGCGGGCAGCGCCAGAGGCCCGGTACCGGGCTCGCGCGCGGTCAGCCACTGCGTTGCACGCTCGAACCACCCGGACCGGGTATCGGCGAGTCGTTCACCGAGGTGCTGCGACATCGCGTCACTGGCACTTGCGAACACGCTGCCGCAACGCGTGTTGCCACGCTCGATGCAATGCGCACCGAGGAGACGCCGATACGTCGCGTCGGTCCCGAGCTGCGCGGCGGCGGCAAGCACGGTGCTGCTCGCCACCGCGCGATACGCATCGGCCCAGCCGGCAAACCGGGTGGCATCGAGATCGCTTCGACCCGCCTGGAAGAGTTGCGTCAACAGCTCATCGCCCCGCGTGCGCTGCGCGGCCGCCCGCGGATCGCTGCCACCGGCAGCCACGGGGCTCGACTGCACTGCCCGACGGGTCACGGCCGACACCGGACTGAAGACAAGGCCACTCGCTGCGGTGGCCGTATCCAGGCAGTCGGCACCGGCCCGGTTCCATGCCGTGCCACCAAGGCGTGCTGCGATATCGGCGAGTGCAGCGCGGTTGCGACACAGGATCTCGGCGGCACTCGGCTGCGCCTGCGCGAGAAGATCGAGCACCCGCTGTGCACGGGTGGCCTCGGTACCCGACCAGATGGCCTGCGCCAGGGCCGGGGCAAGCAGGCGATCACGCAAGCCCTCGGCATCGATGGCAGCAGCAAACGAGCGATCGGCCATCAGCAGTGCCGCTGCCATCGCGCGCCAGGAAGCCGCATTGACCGCCACCTGATCGTCCTGCCAGGTGGCCTGATCGGCAGTGGCATCCCGCAAGGCATCGGCGAGCATCGGCAACAGCTCACGCTCGCGGCCCACGAGCATCTGGCGCACCGAAACTTCGAGCGCACTGCCGATACGATCGACCACCCAGGTGGGCAGTGGCGCCGCGCCACGCGCCGGATCGAGCGCGGTATAGCCCCCGACGGGTGCACCGCCCAGGGTGGCAAGCTCGACCCGCGCCGGCAGGTAGAGGAGCAGTGCAGCCAGTGCCATGGCGCCCAGGTGGCGCAGGAGCGCATGAGGGTCACCCTCGGTGAACGGACGCACCAGCGCCCAGAAGCCCGAGACGCAGGCGAGCACCGGAAACACCCACCCCGCGGGACCGGTGGTCAAGCCATCGAGCAGCACCTTTGCACTCGACCAGCCGAAGCCCGCAAGCACGGCGAGGAGCGGCATCTCGGGTGATGTGGCAGGCGACATGGCGATGGTCCGCTGGGCCGTGTCAGCGCGCGATGAGACCGCGCAGCGCACTGTAGAGCGCAGAGGCCGGCGCGCGGACGCGAGCCGGTTCAGCGTTCGCGCGCGGTACCGCACGGGCCCACTCGCTCGCCATCACCTGGGTACGCACGGTGGCCGCCTTCGCCTGCTGCCAGGCCTGGAGCGCGTCGGCTTCACGCTGGAGAAGACCGATCTGCTCCTCGAGCTCGCGCCGACGCTCGAGGAGGTCTCGCCCACTCACGGCGCTGCCGGCGCCGCTACGAGCCGCGAGCTGACGCACCTGGGTCATCAGTTCGAGCAAGGCACCGCGGGTCTGCAAGAGCGCCACCTGCGCTGCGAGTGCATCGCGATAGACCTTGCGCGCACCCGGGGTGAGTTGCCGCGCTGCGAGGATCGCATCGGCCTGCAGCACGTCGCTGGCTGCCAAGGGCACGCAGGCATCGGCTGGCCCCACGGCATCGGTCACCATCACATCGTCGGCACACACCGCAATAGCCAGCGGTGACTCACCCGCAAGGATACGATCGAGCGCAAAGCCCACCCGCGACTCGACCCGTCGGTTCAACTGATCGAGACGCACCTGGGGCGGTGCGACCTCGAGTCCGCCGGGCCCGATGCGGGTATCAGGGAGAAGCCCGAGCAGCACCCGCACCAGCGGCGTGATCTCAAGTGTCGAATGATCGCGCAGGAACTCGATGGCGCTCTTGGCTGCCGGCAAGGGTGCGGTCACTGCACCCATCGTGGCCTCGTTGGCACAGGTCTGATACGCACTGGTCGGTGACGCCCCACCGGCCACCTGGGCCTCGTAGCATTGGTCCTGGGCGCTGGCCATGCGCCGCGCACCGGCCTCGAGCCCCTGCTGCCGCGCCTGCAGCGCATTGCAGGCGGTCTGGAAGCTCCCGAAACGCGCCGAATAGTTCTGGTTGAGCGTATCAAGCACGGAAGCGAGTGTCGGGTTCGAGTAGGCCAGCATGATCAGATAGTCGGCCGCGGCCGCCTGAGCGCCGCTGAGAAGCTGGCTTCGCATCTGATGCAGGAGGTCTTCGACGTTGTAGGTGCGCAGGTACCCGGTGTAATCGAGCCCGGAGCAGCCCAGCGTCGCACGGCCGCTGAAGCCGAATTGCGGCCCGGGGGCTTGAACAGCGGACGTCCAGCCGGGTGCGACACCGAGCGATGTACCGAAGCGCATCTCGGTCACCGATGCGCCGGGCGCGAACACCGGCTCGGCCGCGTGTCCGTTGGGGGCAAGGGCAAGCAGGACCAGAGAGGCGATCATTCGAAGGGTCATGGCGTCGCCCCGGAGCCGCCCATACCCGTCGGAACAGCACGCGGATCGGCGGTCTCGGCCGATACACCGGGCAGACCCTGCCACTGACGCAAGCGGGTGAGTCGTGCGGCCACCTGCGCGGCGCGCGCTTCCTGGCGGACCTGCTCGGCAAGCAACGCCGCGACATTCGCATCCGAGGGGTCGAGCAGCGCACGCACCGCGGCGCGCGGCGGCTTGCCGTAGCCCGCCAGGTACGCATCGATGGCCGCCTCGATCGAGGATTCGGCGCTGTCGGCAGACCCGGTCGCGGACGCAGGCGCCGCTGCAGCCGATGCCGCGCGACGCACCGGTGCGGTGATGTCCGTGCGGGCCGCCTCGTCGAGGGCAGCGCATCCGCGCCGGGCACCCGGCACCAGCATGCTCGAACACGCCTCGGCATCACTGCCCGGTGTCAGCATGTCGAGTGCCACGGCCTGCGGGACCCGGACGGTTGCCAGGATCATGGCGGCACCCAGCGCGATGGCGCTCGACACGGCGGCATGCAGCCGGGCTGCACCCACGGCGCGCAGTGCTGGCACACGCCCTGCCGACGGTTCACTCATCGCCATCAGGGCTGCGAGAAGCGGCCACCCGAACAGCCGTGCCACGCGGCGAGAGCAGCAGCACCGCATCGGGTTCGACGTCGATGAGTTCCCAGCCATTGGCAAACCGATGCCCGGCTGCCGCCCACACGCGATCGACGCCAGGTGCACTCAGTTGAACCTGCGCCACAAGCCCCCTCAGGCGTACCGCACCCATCGTGAATGGGGTATCGGCCGCGCTGAGTTCGGCGCGAATCTGCAGACCCGCGAGCGGATCGGCGAGCCCGGGTGGCGATTGATGCTCGAGTGGCTGTGCCATGACCGACGTCGTACCTGTGATGAGGCTGGCCACAAGCATCACCACTCGCATTGCCACCGGCATGCGCTCGCACACCGTGGCGAGCGTGATCACGGGCACAGGGGCCAAGCGCCCCGCATGCCCCCCACGCTGCCACCCCCCGGCGCGTGATGTCGAGCGCAACGGGCGCATCGGCCTCATCCTGCGTTTGCCGCGCGAGCGCGGCCGCCAGGATGGCGTGCGGCAAAGAGCCGCACCGCCTGCTCCAGATCACCACCACACGCCTCGCAGAGGGCGGCAAGCCGCGCGCTGTCGGTCGCGTCGGTGGTGGCAATGGCATAACGCAGCGGACCGGGCAAGACGCGCCCCACGGTTGAGGGGTGACCTTGCATCTTCACGAAGAACTCGCCATAGCGCCCCTTGCGCAATTCAAGCGACGCAATGAGTGCGCGTTCCTTGCGACTCAATTCGAGGTAGCGCGGCAGTTCGACCAGCGATGACTGCTCCTGGGGCAGCACGAACTTGGTGGCGGTGTTGGCCAGCACGGCGCGGCCCAGCGGCGTATCGAAATCACTGAGCAGTTGCGACACGGCGAAGGCCATGCCGTTGAACGCGCGGTAGGCACGAAAGGCCTTCTCGATGAGCTCGGCCGATGCACGATCGCGCATCAGTGCCCAACCTTCATCGAGCCCCAGCACCTTCTGTCGGCCGAGCAGTCGCGGGTCGACCATCATGGCGTTCACGTGGCCGAACAGACAGAGCGAAACTGCCCCGGCACACGGGTAGTTGACGATGTTGGCAAGGTTGAAGAAGACAAGACGCGAGGTCACGTCGAGGGTCTTGGGGCGATTGAAGAGGCGCGAATACGGGCCGCGCGCGTAGGGCTGAAGGCGCGCTGCCAGCGACCGCCCGAGGGGTGTGCGCTCGAGCCGCTCGAGCAGATGATCGAGCAGTGTCTCCCGCATCGGGCACCCACGTCGGGCATCCCAGTTCAGGCGCGACGCGTCGAGTGCACACTGCGAGAGCAGACCCTCGGCATCCTTGTCGATCGCGAAGCGCTCGTTGCCATCGCTCAGCATCAGCCCGAGCACCGCCACCCACATCGCAACGTTGTCATGCGTGGGTTCGCCGCCAAACGGGTTGATCGAATGATCGCCATCGAGGGTGAGTTCGATCGACTGCCCGAGCAGCCGGGCAAGCCGGTCGTAGTCGGGCTTGATCGACAGAAGACAGGTCCAGACGTCGGGCAGACGATGCAATTGCAGCAGGTAGTCATGCACCCAGAACGACTTCCCCGAGCCCGAGCCACCGACCACCAGAAAGTGCGGATTGCGATCGCAGACCCGCGGATCAAGGTGCAAGGCGGTACCCCAGCGACTGGGGTAGAACGCAAGCGAGCGCTGCGGGTCGGTACCCTGCCAGCACCCGGCCAGCGGAACAAGGGCAGCCGCATCGGCCGACATCAGTCGCCGGGTACGACACTGCACCCGCTCGGTCTGCGCCGAGCGTCCCCCGGGCAAGGCCGAGAAGAGGAGCGAACTGCCGATGCGATGCTCGATCTCGGCTGGGAGATAACGATCGAGCACGCTCAGCACCCGATGCGCGCGATCGGCCAGATCTTCAGCGCTGCTGCCATGCACCCACACGACCAGGCGCACGCCCCCGAAGCTCTCGCCAGCAAACATGCGACGCTGAGCTTCGGTGAACGACTCGTCCTTTTCCTCGACCTCGACTTCATTGAAGGGCAAGTTGCTCTTGCGATTGATATGCTGCTGCGCCTTGAGCGCAAAGAGCGTCTTCACGCGCGAGGCGGCCTGATACGACACGCACACGGTGACCCCATGCTCGTGATCGGTGACAGGCGCGAGCATGCCGGGGCCTACGGTGCCCTGCCAGGTCATCGCCACCGCGGCATGCCAGCAACGCACGCCGCGGACCTCGGACACGAAGTGGCCAGGCGCCAGTTCACTCACCTCGCCCATCTGGGCGATGGCCTCACCTGGACCTTCGAGGCCGTGGGCGGGCAGCGTCACCGGGTAGCCTGCGCGCGGTTGCGGAAAGAGAAGATCACCCACCCAGGCGAGGTAGGCGTCGGCATCGAGCGCCTCGAGCGTGAGGCCCGCCTCGGCGCCGGTCTGTTCGATCTGGCGCACCTGCTGACGAAACTGCGCACCCAGGGTCTGCAAGTCGGCAGCGAGCAGCCGATCGAGTCGGGCATGGCCAAACGCGGCCAGCGAGGCGAGGCCACTGCCCCCCAGCAGCCGGCTGGGCGCGCTCTTGTAGAAGAGACGAATGCGTTGCGCGCGCGGCCAGAAGTTGAGCGCAGGGTCATCGGGCAGAAAGCCTGCCTGCGCGGCCGCCTGCCAGCCGGCGAGGCTCTGATCGGCAAGCTCCTGCACCAGGCCCGTGGCCGCGATCGGCCGCGCCCGTGCATGAGCCTCGGCGCAGGCGTGAGCGTCGATGGATCGACTGACGAAGAATTCGAGGGAGCAGCCGTCGGGCAATGCGCGCAGGAGCCTGTCGCACGCTGCCTCGGCAAGCACTTCGCCGTCATCGATCGACTCGAGCGTGGGTACCGCCACCTCCCAGGCAAAGCCCAGCGCCGAGTCGGCCAGAAGGTGCACATGTGCGAGTCCGCCGAATTCGCCAATCGCGATGGAGGGCACCAGATCGGCGAGGCGCAAGGCAGACTCGGGCCGATGGAGCGGCGCGCGTGCCATCACGGGCGCACCTTCGAGCGTGGCCCGCCCTCGGCACCGGGCAGGCGCACGCCGGGGGCGTCCTGCGCCATGGTGGGCCCATCGGGTGCCTCGAGACTGCCATCGGGCAAGACCCAGCGTGCCGGTCGCACCTGCAAGGCAACCCAGGTACCGAAGTGACGGTTGCCCTCGGCATCGGTCCAGGGCTTGATGTAGGCCATGCGGATGTCGGGGGCGCTGAGTACCGGCACCGGTGCGGGCGATGCATCGGTACTGCGGCTCACGCGAGCATCGACCGTGCCCTCTTCGGCAGCCTGTGGTGCACCTGCCGCGCCACGCCAGGCATCGGCCACGGTCATCACCGGCACCTTGATCTGCACGGCGGGCGTTGCGCAGGCCGAAAGCCCGAGCAGCGCGACGATCGAAGACAGTGTTCGCATCGATGCTCCCTCAACGCGCCTGACGAACCGTGGATACCGATCGCCCCTCGTCCGGCAACGCGAGTGCGGTGGTCAGAAAGACGGTGACCTCGACCCCGCCACCGGTCTGCACCGTCGGGCGAAAGGCCGCGTAGTAGTTCTGGATTTCCTGACTGAGCCCTCGGCCCGCACCCTCGAGCGCCCCCCCGGCCATGGCGACGCCCGGATTGCCGGTAACGAGGCTGGCGGCAGTACCGGTAAGCGGGGTATAGGTGCTGGTGAGGGCGCGCTGCGCGAAGAGAGTACCTGCGCCCTGCACGAGGCCTGCCGCCGTCGCCGCGGCGAGCTTGGCTTCGCCGCCGTTGACCAGGGTTGCGGCCAGGCCCTGGATGCCATCGCGGGCATCAACCACGTAGCCTGCCGCCGGCCAGGAGCGTGTGCGCCCTCCCGGGAAGATGCAGGTGACCTTGATCGGCTTCACGTTGATGCGGCCCGCTGCCACATCGGCCCCGCCCTCGCCCAGCACCACACAACCATCGACGTTCTGCACGTAATCATTGGCCGAGTGATAGGCGCCGGTGAGTCGTATCTGGGTGTAGCGAAACTCGCCGCCCTGCGAAGCGACGATGCCGTTCAGAAGCCGCCCCTGGACCCAGCCGTCCTGGGGCACGACAAAGGCATCAACATCAGTGGCGGGCGCATCGAGGGCCACCGGCATCGAGCCCGCGGTGGCAACCCGCGGGGCAGACGGCACGACTCCTGACGACAGATCGGGTGCGCGGATACCCGACTCGCGCAAGGCCACATAGCGCGCCTCAGGTCGTGCGGGCGGACGTTCGGTGGCGGGCAGGGGCAGCGGCAGGGGCGGGCGCGATACGGCCTCGTTCATCATGCGCGCTACACGATCGAGTTGGGCCGAATCGCGTGCCTCACGCGCCTGTTCGCGCGCCTCGAGTTCGGTGCGAAAGGCCTGCATCTGCTCCTGCATGCGCTGCTCGAGTTGCAGGCGATAGGTCTGATCGAACCGCTCCGATCGGGGTGCCTCGCCCAGGTCGGCCCGGGCCTGCACGCGCGGCAGGGTGTCGGGTGCCACCTGAGGGCGCTCGGGGCCGTTGTCAGGCGGCTCGGGCCAGACGCCCACCAGGATCAGCACCGCACCGACGAGCGCGGCCATGAGGAGCGCGGCAAGACGCCGCGGATGGGCCGCAAGGCCCTTGAGCGGTATGAGCAGTCGTGCCATCACCCGCGGCCTCGGGCCCGTGCAAAGACCAGGAACACCCGGGTGCTCGGCTGTGCATCATCGAGGAGATAGTGGTTGGCCCCGAGCAGGCGAAACTCGCCCAGTTCGGGTATCTGCATCTCGATGCGTTCAGGGGCAATGCGCAGACGCCGCCCTGTCGGGCCGACCCGTCGGGCCGTCGCGACGATGCCCGTGAGGTCGGGCGAGATCCAGACCTGCTCGCTGTCGACTCGCAGTTCGGGCGTCTGCAACAGCAGGCGCGAGGAAGGCGCACGGCGAAAGCCCTGAGGCAATTCATCGCGCATCATTCGGGCCATCAGCGCAACGCCGTTCGTGACCGTGCTGAACGCACCCGGCATGCCGAGCACGCCGAACGCGCCGGATCCAGCCGATGAGGCTGGCGAGGCCGATGCCGCCGACGCAGCCGGTACACCCACGGATGCCTGTGGCGGTGGCAGACCCGGGAGCGCCGCTGGCAATGCACGCGGCGCGCTGGCGGCGCCCGGGCCTGACACCGGAGCGGGCAGATCGATTTCGAGCACGGGGGTGAACCGCAAGGCCGTGCTTGCGCGCGTCACGTAGAGGTTGCCACTGTCGCCACGCACGATGATGCGTACGTCAACGCTCTGGCTGCGCGGTGACACCGCCAGCGTCTGTTCATCGATCGACACGACGTTCAGCACCGCAGGGTCATCGACGATGTAGCCACTGAGCGGCTCGGGCAGGCGCAGCACGGCCTGCGCGCTCGCCTGGAGCCCGAGGGGTATCGGCTGACGCGTGTCCCAGGTCAGGCGCTCGGCGCGCACAGGCGTCACCTTCAGGATGGCGCCGAGAAGGACGACGAGCGACAGGAGCGGCAAGCCAGAGACGGGGGGCCTGACGCGGACGACCGGCCTGACGGAAACCCGCGGCGCAAGGCCCTCGAGCGGCGCAACGGGTGCACCCCTGGCGACACCCTCGCCACGCCCCCGACAGGAGAGCAGCCACTCAATCACGGAAGGACTCCTCGCGCCGTACCGACCGATCGGCAGGGAGCGGCACGGCACCGAGACGTTGAACCTCGAATGCCAGGATGCGCACGCCATACGGATTGGTCTCGTCAGCCGTACCGACCCTGAAGCGCATCGTGAAAGCGTGGCGCTCTTCGGACATCGGCAGGGAGCCGCTGCGAATCTCCCAGCGGCCGCGCACCGTGTAGCCATAGAGCCCCTCATCGTCGATCAGTTCATCGGGGCTGTCCGGGTAGAACGTGCGGCTTTGTTGCTGCGCCTCGATTTCCTTCAGAAGCCGATCGCGTTCGGCGCGAAACACCGGCAAGGCCACCGGATCGAGATAGCGCTCGAATTCCTGCAGGCGACGGCTTGCGGTGGCCGGGGTGAGATCCACGGCAAGACCGAGCAGGTAGCGAGCCGCGTTGGCGATGTTGTGACGCGTGATGCCGGGCGCATAGACACCCTCGGCCGCACCCGGCACCACATGCACCGGACGGTGCCGCGCGAGCCAGGCAAGTTCACTCGCCTGGCGGAAGCAGAGCACCGTCAGCGCAACGCACAAGAGACCGAGCAACGCCGTCGCGAGCCATTGGAGCGCAGCTGCGCGCTTCACCGCAAGGAGCAGGTCGTGCAGGGAGAGCGTGGCCACGGCGCGGCCCTCAGCGCTCGATGCGCCGCACGCGCCGGGGCAGGAGCCCCCGCACCGGCACACCCAGCCGATAAGCCCAGTGCAGCAGATGGCCTTCGGGCCGACCAACCGTCAGACGGGCGTAAAGGAGGGGCAGCGCCCCCATCAGGGCCAGCCCGGCCAGTTCATGAAAGGGACGCACGAAGACAAACGGCACCAATGCAATGAGGAGGTACTCGATCACGCGCGAGGAGCGATCGATGTGCCGGGGCGTCGGGCGCAAGGTCATGTCGGCCGCAGCCGTCTCGTGCTGCGGGGTGTCTCGCGTGGTCATGTCAGTTGCCCACCATGCCTTGCGCCAGGCTTTGCAGACCCTGGGCAATGGCGGGCAGGAGGTAGATGACCACCACGGCAGCAACCCCCACCGATGCAAACATGGCCCCCTTGCTGAAGAACGCAAACACGCAGCCCACCAGCACCAGACAGCCGATCACCAGCGCCCACTTGCCATAGAAGAAGCTCTTCACCGCAGACCAGACGCTGTCACCGGTCGCTACCGCGTTCACCTGAGCCATGGCAGGCTCGACCGTGAGAACGACGGTGAACACCACGGCCAGCACGACAAGCATCCCCCACACCAGACGCGACAGCACCACAGGGGTCGCGCCGGCAGCATCGACCAGGCAGGCAGCACATTCGACAGACACCGGAGCACTCCTCGAGACGACAAGGCAGGCGCACGCCTGCAACACCCGCAAGACGCGATGGCCCCGCAGAAGCGATCGAGCAGTACGCGTGGTCGTTCGAGGTCGCGGATGGGGAGAGAACCAGACCCGACAGGCCAACGCGTACCGCTCACCTCTTAAACCGGAGGCGGGAACACGGAATCGGGGGGAGTCCCCCCCGGGGCGAGGGGGCAAGCACCTGTCAGCGGTCAGCTGCGAGCGGTCAGCGCGCTGCCTCAGGGAAAAACAGCTGCTCACCCTCGATGCGGTAGTCGGCAATCACGCGCTGCCCTGCATCGCTGCACAGCCAGTCGATGAACTGCTGTGCCTCGAGGGCCTTCACATGCGGATGGCGTGCCGGGTTCACCCGCATGATGCCGTAGCGGTTCTTCAATCGCGCATCGCCTTCAAGCACGATGCGCAGGCCCTGCCGGTTGCGAAACGCAATCCAGGTGCCCCGATCGGCCAGCAGGTAGGCATCCATGGCCGCAGCGATGTTGAGCGCGGGGCCCATGCCGGTGCCGGTATCGCGATACCAGGCACCACGGGCCTGCTGGATGTCGATGCCGGCAAGCTCCCACAAGCGCAGCTCGGCTGCATGGGTACCGCTGCGGTCACCGCGGGACACGAAGGCATGCTCGGCCTGACGAATGCGCCTGAAGGCCTCCATCACCGTGCCTGCGCTGCTGGTGCGCGCCGGGTCGGCCGACGGACCCACCAGGATGAAATCGTTGTACATCACGTCGAGTCGGCGCGTGGCGTGCCCTTCGGCCAGAAACCGATCCTCGGCCGGGCGATCGTGAACCAGCACCACATCGGCGTCACCCCGACGACCCAGATCGAGCGCCTGCCCGGTACCGACCGCCACCACACGCACGTCGATGCCGGTACTCGCGCGAAAGCGCGGCAGGAGATGGGCAAAGAGGCCGGACTGCTCGGTGGAGGTGGTCGAGGCGAGCACGATGCTGCGCGACTGCGCCTGCGCTGCGGGTGCAAACGGGGCGACAGCCGCGGCTACCACGGCCACCACGGTTACCACGGCCACAGCCAGGTGCCGCATCACGGGGCCCTGCATCGGGGCCGACATCACGTCCGGCCTCGGGGCCAGCACAGCGCGCCGCACAAGGCCCGCCCGTGACGCCGCAGCGGGTCGCGAGACCGGCCTCACGGGAGCTCAGCCTCCAGATAGCGGCGTGCATTCATCGAACCGGGCGCGGCAAAGAACCGGGGGGCCGGCACATGCTCGATCACGCGACCCTGATCGATGAAGACGATGTCGCCCGCCAGACGACGGGCCTGCCCCAGATTGTGGGTGCTCATCACGATGCGGGTCCCGGCTGCGTGGATGGCCATCGCGATGCGCTCGACCGCCGCCGTTGAAGCCGGATCGAGATTGGCGGTGGGCTCGTCCAGAAACAGCACCTCGGGCGCAAGCGCCCAGGCTCTCGCCAGCGCGAGGCGCTGACGCTCACCACCCGACAGCAGATCGGCGGCGCGCGAGGCCAGCCCGGCCAGACCCACACGCTCGAGCGCGTCGAAGGCCTGCGCGCGTCGCCTGCGGCGCGGCACACCCGCCAGATGCAGTGCGTAGGTCACATTCGCGAGCACCGAGCGCCTGAGCACCACCGGACGCTGGAAGACCATGGCCTGACGCACTGGCCGTGCAGGCTCCCAGCGCAGGCTGCCCGAGGTCGGCACGAGCAGTCCGTGACACAGGCGCATGAGCACGCTCTTGCCCGCGCCATTGGGTCCGAGAATGAGAGTCCGTGCCGTGCCGTTCAGCACGACACTGACGTCATCGATGATCACCTGGCCCGCGCGGGCATACCCGAGTCGCTCGAGCACGAGGGCAGGCGGTGGCGACAGTGGCGCGGCCGCCTGCGCCGCCTCGGGCGCCGGTCGATGCGAAGCAGCAGGCAGCGACACGTCACGTTCCATGCGGCATCGTCCGCTGACGTATCGTGAACGCCAGTGCATTGAGAAGCACGACCAGGGCGAGCAGCACGAAGCCCAGTGCCATGGCAAACGCGAGGTTGCCCTTGCTCGTCTCGAGTGCAATCGAGGTCGTCATCACGCGGGTCACCCCATCGATGTTGCCACCCACGATCATCACCGCGCCCACCTCGGCGATGGCACGACCGAACCCGGCAAGAAGCACCGTGATGAGCGCATGGCGCGCGTCCCAGAGGAGCGTGGGCACCGCATGCCACCAGCGCGCGCCCAGCGACCGGAGTGCCTCGGCATATTCGATCCAGAGATCTTCCACCGCCTGGCGCGACAGGGCGACCACGATCGGCCACACGAGCAGCGCCTGCGCGATAACCATCGCGCGCGGCGTGAAGAGCAGGCCGAGCGGCCCGAGCGGTCCGGCACGCGACAGGAGCACATAGACGAAAAGACCCACCATCACGGGGGGCAGCCCCATCAGCGCATTGAAGATGACGACCAGCGGCCGGCGGCCCGGAAAGTGGCAAATGGCCAGCACCGCACCGAGCGGCGCGCCCGCGATGGCCGCAATGAGCACCGCCCCGAGGCTCACTTGCAGACTGAGCAGCACCACGCCCACCAGCGACGGGTCGAGCGTGACCAGCATCGAGAGCGCCTGTCGCAGTGCAAGACCGATATCGTTCATCGCCGCATTATCGCAAATCGGCCTCGCATGGGTTCAATCATTTCGAGCGACCATCGCGCTTTGGTATCCTAGAAGACCTCTTTTTCGCTCAGGCGGAACCCGCTCGTGGATGCTCATGCTGATGCCCTGAAGGGCCGACTCGAAGACGGCCGCCTCGTGACCGGACACGGTCTGTACACGTCCGATCGCACCCTGCCGGGGCAATTGCACGCAGCCTTCCTGCGCGCCGACCGCGCCCACGCCCGGATCCTCTCGATCGATGCGTCGGCGGCACTGGCGATGCCGGGCGTTCACGCGGTGCTCACCGGCGAGGATGTGCGAGCGGCCGGCGCGGGGTCGCTCCCCACGCAGCTCGCAGTCAACGGTCGCGATGGCCAGCCGCTGCTGAAACCCCATCGTCCGGTGCTGGCCCAAGGCAAGGTGCGCTTCGTCGGCGAGGTGGTGGCCTGCGTCGTGGCCGATACTGCACTCATCGCGCAGGATGCGCTCGAGCATGTGCAGGTCGATTACGAAGACCTGCCGGCCGTGGTGCTCGCCGAGCAGGCGCTGCTGCCGGGCGCTCCGCAACTGCACGACAACGTGCCCGGCAATCGGGTGATGGACTTCGGGCAGGGCGATGAGGCCGCCACGGCGGCCGCCTTTGCGAGGGCGGCGCGCACCGTTCGCCTGTCGCTCTACAACAACCGGGTGGTCGGCAATCCGATCGAGCCGCGCGCCGTCAACGGCCACTACGATGCGGCGCGCGATCATTACACCCTCTATTCGGTCACCCAGGGCGTCACGGGCCTGCGCACCCAGGTAGCGACCACGCTGGGCCTCAGCGAGGACAAGCTCGATGTGGTCGCCCAAGACGTGGGCGGCGGGTTCGGGGTTCGCAGTTCTGCACACCCTGAGCACGCGGTCGTCCTCATCGCCGCACGTCAGCTCGGGCGGCCGGTGAAGTGGACCGCCACCCGGTCGGAAGGCTTCCTGTCCGACGAGCAGGGACGCGACGCGATCTGTCACGGCGCGCTCGCCCTCGATGACAACGGCCGCTTTCTCGCCATGCGTTTCGACTTCGTATCGAACATGGGCGCTTACTGTGCACCGGCGGGGCCGTTCATCAACAGCCGCATTACCGCGTGCATGACCGGCGTCTATGATGTGGAAATTGCGTACGCTCGGAATCAGCTAGTGCTCACTAACACCGCCCCGACCGCCGCTTATCGGGGTGCCGGGCGGCCGGTGATGTCGGCCATCATCGAGCGTCTGGTGAGTCAGGCGGCGCTTGAAACCGGGATCGATGATGCCGAATTGCGGCGGCGCAACATGCTGCAGAAGAGCCGGTTCCCGTTCAAACTGGTGAATGGCAACGTCTACGATTGTGGCGATCCGATCGGCGTGATGACCGCAGCCACAGCGGCCGCCGGTTGGACCGATCGGGCCCGGTTCGAAGCGCGTCGTGCCGAAGCCCTGAAGCGCGGCAAGCTCCTTGGTCGAGGGATGGCAAGCTGCATCGAATCGACCGGTGCGGGCAACCCCACCGGCGACCAGGGCGTGCTGCGCTTCGACGCCGAAGGCAACATCACGCTGCACGCGGTGTCGCACTCGAGCGGGCAGGGGCACGAGACCACGTTTGCGCAGATCGTGGCCTCCGTCCTGCACGTGCCGCTGCAGTCGATTCGGGTGCGTGAGGGCGACCCCACGGTTCGCCTGGTCGGAAACGGCACAGGCGGCTCACGCACGACCACCGGTGCGGGCAGCGTGATGCTGACCGCAGCCCGTGAAGTCGTCGTGAAAGGCCTGGCGTTTGCGGCTACCGAGCTTGAAGCGGCCGAGCAGGACGTCGAATTCGTGAAGGGCAGTTACCGCATCAAGGGCACCGATCGCGCCATCAGCCTCCCGGCGCTCGCACGCAAGCTGGCCGGACCCGGCGCACACCCACTCGATACCCAGTCGAAGGTCACCATCGGCGTCACCTATCCCAACGGCTGCCATATCGCCGAGGTGGAAATCGACCCCACCACCGGTGTGACCGAGGTCATTGCCTACACGGCCTGTGATGATGCCGGCAACATCATCAACCACCAACTGGTCGAAGGTCAGATGCACGGGGGTCTCGCGCAGGGTATCGGACAGGTGCTGGGTGAATACGCCATCTACGACACGGGCACCGGACAACTGCTCACCGGCAGCTTCCTCGACTATCCGATGCCGCGCGCCGGGCTCCTTCAGGGCATCCAGCTGCTCGATCATCCAGTCCCCACCGAGACCAACCCGCTCGGCGCGAAGGGCGTCGGCGAGTCGGGCGTGACGGGTTCCCTGCCGACCGTCATGAACGCCATTCTCGACGCGCTGCGTCCACTGGGTGTGGCCTACTTCGACATGCCGGCAACGCCCGCTCGGGTCTGGGCAGCGATTCAGGGGGGCAAGCGCGGTGACGGCGCAGCGCTGGCCATTCCGCAGGTGTCCATCGAGCAACCGAGCGCCGTCTAGACGCGCGGGTCAAGTCTGGTCAAGGCAGATCAAGTCAGGTCGAATCAGGACAGGACAAGGCGAGGCGGCATGGCGTGGGGTGGGGCGGACGTATTCGCGCCGTTCTCCGCATTGCGTTCCACGTGGAACATCGGGTGCCCGGTTCTCGCGTTCGCTTGGGTTGCCTCGAGGCGACCCGGCGCCTCGCGGTGAAGATTCAACGGATGCCGGGCTCTCGACCCCAGGGAGTGCGGCCTGCCCCGAAGCCACGAACGATCGCAACCATCCGCGTGCGATCCCACCGAATCGATGTTCCACGTGGAACCCGAGCATCCGTCCTCGACCGAGTACCGTGCACGAGCGAACCCCCTATAATCCGACAGAGCGCAACATCGCCTGTCGCAACCCGCCCCCGACATCGAACGCCGGCGACAACCCCGATCCGAACCAAGGCCCCGCCCAACCGACACCATGGACTACCCGACCTCATTCGATGTCATTGTGGTGGGCGGCGGCCACGCCGGCGCTGAGGCCGCGCTCGCCGCTGCGCGCAGTGGCGCGCAGACACTGCTACTGACCCACAGCATCGAGACGCTGGGCCAGATGTCGTGCAACCCCTCGATTGGGGGCATCGGCAAGGGCCATCTGGTCCGCGAGGTGGATGCCCTCGGCGGTGCCATGGCCATCGCAACGGATGAGGCCGGCATCCAGTTCAGAACCCTCAACGCCAGCAAGGGCCCAGCGGTCCGTGCCACACGCGCCCAAGCCGATCGAGTTCTCTACCGAGCCGCCATCCGACGACGACTCGAGAACCAGCAGAACCTGCAACTCTTCCAGCAAGCCGTCGACGACCTCATCGTCGAGAGTGGGGTAGTGCGCGGGGTGGTCACGCAGGTGGGCATCCGATTCCGAAGCCACGCGGTCGTCGTCACCGCGGGCACTTTCCTGTCGGGCCGCATCCACGTCGGCCTGTCCAACTACAGTGGTGGCCGCGCCGGTGATCCCCCTGCACTCACGCTCGGGGCCCGGCTCCGTGATCACGCGCTGCCGGCCGGGCGTCTCAAGACCGGCACGCCCCCGCGTATCGACGGACGCACCATCGACTACGAGCGACTCGAACGCCAGCCCGGCGATGATCCCGCACCGGTGTTTTCCTTCCGTGGCACGCGCGAGATGCACCCGGAACAACTGCCGTGCTGGATCGCCCACACCACCGAAGCGACCCACGACATCATTCGGCAAGGGCTAGACCGCTCACCCATGTTCACCGGCGTCATCGAGGGTATAGGCCCCCGTTACTGCCCGTCGATCGAAGACAAGATTCACCGGTTCGCGGGCAAGAGCAGCCACCAGGTATTCCTCGAGCCTGAAGGTCTCACAACCCACGAGGTCTACCCGAACGGCATTTCCACCAGCCTGCCGTTCGACGTTCAACTGGCACTCGTGCATTCGATTCCAGGTCTCGAGAACGCGCACATCCTGCGCCCGGGCTATGCCATCGAGTACGACTACTTCGATCCGCGTGGTCTGCACCCCTCGCTCGAGACCAAGAGCATCGAGGGCCTGTACCTCGCGGGGCAGATCAACGGCACCACCGGCTACGAGGAGGCTGCAGCGCAAGGCCTTCTGGCCGGCATCAACGCCGCGCGTGCCGCTCGCGAGCTCGAGCCCTGGTGCCCCTCACGCCGCGACGCCTACCTGGGCGTCATGGTCGACGACCTCATCACTCGAGGGGTCAGCGAACCGTACCGCATGTTTACCAGTCGGGCGGAGTACCGGTTGATGCTGCGAGAGGACAATGCCGACCTGCGGCTCACCGAGATCGGCCGCACGCTGGGGATCGTCGAAGACGACCAGTGGACCGCCTTCAACCGGAAGCGCGACGCCATCGCAGCCGAAACCGAACGCCTACGTTCCACGTGGATCAATCCACGACTCATCGATCCGTCGAACGCCGAACGCCTCCTCGGCAAGCCGCTCGAGCGCGAGTACACCCTGCACGACCTCCTGCGCCGCCCGGAGGTCGACCACAAGGTCCTGACCGAACTCTGCGCGCTGGCAACACCAGACCCCGACCGACCGCTGACCGGACCTCACGACCTCGATCCGGCGGTCATCGAACAGGTCGAGATCCAGGCGCACTACCAGGGCTATATCGGCCGCCAGGATGAAGAAATCGCGCGCCAGGAAGCGCTCGAACATACCGCGATCCCGCGCAATTTCGACTACGCCGCAGTGCCCGGCCTCTCGCATGAAGCCCGCCAGAAACTCGCGCTCATCCGGCCGGACACCATCGGTCAGGCCTCGCGGATGTCGGGCATGACACCGGCGGCCGTGTCGCTCCTCATCGTCCACCTGAAGCGGACCCGCCAGGCCCGGGAGACGGTATGACCGCAGCCGCGCCGGCCGAGGAATCCCGCCGCCGCACGCTCGCGACCGGGGCGCAAGCCCTCGGCCTTTCACTCCCCCCGGGCGCCATCGCGTGCTGCCTCGCCTACCTCTCGATGCTCGTGAAGTGGAACAAGGTCTACAACCTCACCGCCATTCGAGATCCCGACGCAATGGTTGTGCAGCACCTCCTTGACTCACTGGCGATCGTGCCCCTCATCGAGGGGAAGCGCCTGCTCGATATCGGCAGCGGCGCGGGGCTGCCGGGCATCCCGGTCGCCATCGCACGCCCCGACCTCGCGGTCACCGTCCTCGACAGCAATCACAAGAAGTGCGCCTTCATGCAGCAGGCGGTCTCTGAACTTCATCTACCCAATGTCACGGTGCGCTGCACCCGGATAGAAGATCTGCCCGACCTGGTCCATCCCACCGGACCACCGCTCACCTTTGATACGATCACGTCGCGCGCCTTTGCAGAACTGGTCGATTTCGTGACAGCCGCTCTCCCGCTCCTCGCGCCGGAGGGGCTGCTGCTGGCGATGAAAGGTGTCCACCCGATCGACGAAATCAGCCGACTGCCCGATACGGTGAAGGTACGCGACACGCAGCCCCTGTCGGTACCCGGGCTGAATGCAGCCCGCTGCGCAATACGGATGGAGCGAACCCCGAAGTGACCCACAACGCACGTGTGCTCGCCATCGCCAACCAGAAGGGCGGGGTGGGCAAGACCACCACCACCATCAATCTGGCCACCGGTCTCGCCCAGGCCGGACAGCGCGTCCTGCTCGTCGACCTCGATCCGCAGGGTAATGCCACGATGGGCAGTGGCGTTGATAAGCGGGCGCTCACTCACGGTGCGTATGCCGTTTTGCTGGGCCTCACCACCATTGCTCAGAGCCGCCAAGGCGCCGCCCACGCCTCCTATGACGTCATTGGTGCCAACCGCGATCTGGCCGGCGCAGAAATCGAACTGGTCAATCTCCCCCACCGCGAACGGCGACTGAAGGAAGCGCTCGCGCTCGTCGCGGCCGACTACGACTTCGTCCTGCTCGACTGCCCACCCGCGCTCAATCTCCTGACCGTGAACGCGCTGGTCAGCGCCGACGCGGTCATCATTCCGATGCAGTGCGAGTACTACGCACTGGAAGGTCTGAGCGACCTCGTGAACACCATCAAGATGGTGCGCAACAAGCTCAACCCGCGTCTCGAGATCGATGGCCTTCTGCGTACGCTCTTCGACCCGCGCAACACGCTCGCCCAGCAGGTGGCCGCCGAGCTGCACCAGCACTTCGGCGCCAAGGTCTACGAGTCGATCATTCCGCGCAACGTGCGCCTCGCCGAAGCCCCCAGCCACGGCATGCCCGGCCTCATCTACGATCCGACATCACGCGGCGCCCAGGCCTACATCGCCTTCGCCCAGGAAGTCATCGCACGATCACGAGCCGCGCAGTTGGCGAGCCGCCATGAACCCAACGCCACATCCAAGCCACCCGGCACCGGCACCGGCGCCCAGGAGAATCCCCGATGAGTCGCCCCAAAGGTCTCGGCCGCGGTCTGAACAGCCTCCTCGACAGCACGGACGACGCTGGCGCCGCCCGCACCGAGCGACCCACCGATCAGTTGAGCACCCGACCCCTCGACCAGCTCGCCCCGGGCCGCTACCAGCCGCGCACCCGCATGGACGAGGCGTCGCTTGCCGAACTCGCCCAGTCGATTCGCGCGCAAGGTCTCATCCAGCCCATTCTGGTGCGTCCGCTCGAAGGCAAGGACCGCTACGAAATCATCGCCGGCGAACGCCGCTGGCGCGCCGCACGCATCGCAGGCCTCACCGAAGTACCGGTGGTGATTCGCGAGGTGCCCGACAAGGCCACCCTCGCCATGGCCCTCATCGAGAACATCCAGCGCGAAGATCTCAACCCGCTCGAAGAGGCGCGCGGTCTGCAACGCCTGATCGAGGAATTCGATCTCACGCATCAGGAGGTGGCCGAAGCCATCGGCCGCTCGCGGGCCGCGGTCACGAACCTGCTGCGCCTGATGAATCTGGCAGAACCGGTGCAGGCACTCCTCTTCGAGGGGCAGATCGACATGGGCCATGCGCGCGCCCTCCTCGCGCTCCCCCCGGCACGCCAGATCATCACCGCCCAGCAGGTGATCGATGAAGGTCTGTCGGTGCGCGCCACCGAAGCGCTGGTGCAGGACACGCTCAACCCCGGGCTCGCCGTGCGCACCATGCCACAGACACCCGCTCCGGCCCGATCGGGCGCACGCCCGAGCACACCGGCGGCACCGCGCGACCGCGACGTCGAACGGCTCGAGGAAGAACTCGCACAGGCCATCGGCACCCGGGTCGAGATCAAACCCTCCGGGCGTGGCCGCGGTCGCCTGATCCTGAGCTACGAGAGCTTTGACCACCTCGATGGGCTCATCGAGCGCATTCGGGGCGAGGCCTGACAGCCCCTGCACGCCAGACGAACGGCAAGCGAAACCCCGGAGGAAGACACTCATGATTCACGAACTGCGCATCTATCACTGCATGCCCGGGCGCCTGCCCGACCTGAGCCGCCGCTTCGAGACCATCACCACCAGACTGTGGGAGCGGCACGGCATTCGCCCGGTGGCGTTCTGGACGGTGGCCATCGGCCCGGCCAGCAACGACTTCTACTACATCCTCGAGTGGGAGAGCCTTGCCGATCGCGAGCTGAAGTGGGCACGCTTCGCAGCCGACCCCGAGTGGATCGAGAAGCGCGCCGAAACCGAGAAGAACGGGCCGCTGCTCGCCGACATCAGCAACCTCTTCCTCAGCCCGACGAGCTACTCGCCGCTGCGCTGAGCGGCCCTCACCGCCGCGCCGAGCCCGCCTTGCGCACCACGCTTCAGGCGGGCGGGGCCTCGGGCGCGTACCAGGCATCGCGACCGGGCTGATACTGCCCCTGCGATTGCTCGGGGTTGCGATTGACCAGCGACAGATGCCGCGGATACATCGGGTGCGAGAGACTGCGCACCTCGTGCTCGAGTTGAAACACCTGCGCGCCCGAGGCCGGATCGACGATGGCATCGAAGCGGTACTGCCAGGCATCGCTCTCCTCGGTCACCAGACCTCGCTGCGCCAGCCAATGATGCGGCGAGGAGAAGTCGGCCACATAGATCGCCACGTGATGCCCGTCGAAAGGGGCTATCGGCACCTCGGTTTCGACAAACCGCAGCACCTGCTCGACCCCCACCCGCACCTCCACCGCGCGCGCCCCCCCGGCGCGAGCATGGCCCACACGAGCCTTCAACACCTCGGCATAGAACCGCCCGATGGCTTCGGCAGCGCCCATCGGCACCGGAAACGCCACGTAGGGGATGCCCAGCACCATCCGTCCGAAGCTGCCCGCCTTGTGAATGCGGACGTGATTGCCCCAGGGGCAGACCGCCCGCAGGGTGTCACCCTCGTCATGCCAGGAGAAACGCGTGCCGGAGAGCCGCTCGGTGAGCCGCGGGAGCCGTGCACGCACCAGGTCGAAGTGCGGCACCACCACACCGATCTCGCCCCGAAACACCTGGGGCCGCACGTTGGTGGGCAGGTGAAACTGGTTCCGCCCGACATTGACCCACATGTTGGCGTCAGTCACATGCATGTAGGGGTCGCGCGTGAGCCCCAGCCCCTCGATGAAGAAGAGCGTGGCCGGGCGCTGCTCGGGGATGCGGATGTTGCAATGCTCGAGCGAGAGGATGTTGCCGGCATCTTCGGCCATCCGGTCAAACACCATTGAACGCAGCTTGTCCATGACGACCCCTCAGAAAGGCTTGAGCACCACGAGGAAGACCACCGCCACGAGAAGCAGCACCGGGGCCTCGTTGAACCAGCGATACCAGACATGCGAGTGCGCATCCTCGCCACGCTCCAGACGCGCAAGCATCCGGCCACATACGTGGTGATAACCCACCAGCAGCACCACGAAAAACAGCTTTGCATGCAGCCATCCCCCGCTGATGCCATAACCGAACCAGAGCCAGAAGCCGAACACGAGCGCCAGCACGGCGAGGGGCAGCATGAACCGATAGAGCTTGCGCGCCATGCGAAAGAGCACCGCACGCACCGAGGCATCGGTCTCCATGGCGATGTTGACGAAAATCCGCGGCAGATAGAAGAGCCCGGCAAACCAGCTCGTGACGAACACGATGTGAAGCGCCTTCACGACCAGCATGCGTCTGTCTCCCGATCTCCAGCCGGCGCGCTTCAGGCAGGCGCGTGCCAGGCCGCTCGTATCACGTTGCGAATGAGGTGCAGCTTGCGATGAAAGAAGTGATCGCAACCGGGCAGCACCACCACCGGCAGCTCCTGCGGCCGCGCCCAGTCGAACACGTTTGACAGCGGCACCGTCTCGTCCATCTCGCCATGAATCACCACGGTATCGGCCGGCACATGCGGCGTGGCGTATTCGCGCCCAGCCGCGACCCGGCCATTGGCGACGCCCACCAGCACCATGCGCTCGGGCTGCACCCGTTGCGCGACCTGGGTCTGCACGAACGCACCAAACGAAAACCCGCAGAGCACGGGGGGTACCGAGGCCCGGGCGAAACGACCGCCAAAGTGTCGTTGCGCCGCCTCGATCACCGCCACCAGGTCATCGGTTTCACCCAGCCCGTGGTCGTGCTCGCCTTCGCTCGCACCGACACCACGAAAGTTCGATCGAAGGCTCACGTACCCGAGTTCGACCAGGGTGCGGGCCAGCGTCTGCGCCACCTTGTTGTCGAGCGTGCCGCCGTAGAGCGGATGCGGATGCGCGATGAGCGCCAGCCCGCGGGGCTCTCCCGATGCCGGCAGATCGGCGACGGTCTCGATACGGCCTGACGCGCCCCGAACGTCGAGCAGCTCGGAGGGCATGCCGGCAGACAGCGGTATGGCCATGCTAGATGCGAAGGCGCTCGACCACGCGCCCGTTCAGCAGATGCTCGTTGACGATCTCGTCGATGTCGGTCTTGTCGACATAGGTGTACCAGGTCTCCTCGGGGTAGACCACGATGACCGGGCCTTCCTCGCAGCGATCGAGACACCCGGCCATGTTGATGCGCACCTTGCCCTCGCCGGAGAGACCGAGTTCCTTCACCCGCTTCTTGGCGTAATCCCGCAGTTCGGAGGCGCCAGCACTGTTGCACGACACCTTGGCACCGGGGTCGCGCTGGTTGCAGCAGAAGAAGACGTGATGCTCGAAGTGGCTCATGGTCGCGCCTGATGATGAAGGAGAAGATCGATCGCATTATAGGGTGCGGTGTCCGCCGGCCACGCATCGAAACCGGGCATCGACCTCGCGCATCCCCCCGTTCTCTCGGCCCCCTCACCCGCCGCGCAAGCGCCGCACCAGAAAGGCGGCCGCAAGCAGCGGCCAGCATCGCGAGACCAGCGCCGCCAGACCGCGCAGGCTCGATTCGTAGACCGGGTAGCGACCGGCCACCGAGTCGATCGGGTAGGGATAGAGCGGCGCCAGATTGAGAAAGAGGGTCACGAGGCCGAGCACGCACAAGGCGAGGCGCGCCTGGGTCAGTCGATCGATGCGGCGCACCCCCAGCAGCACGACCGCGCCCAGCACCAGACCGGCCAGCGCCCCCGGCGTGAGAAACCCGGGCAAGGCCGGATTGGCGGTGAACCAGGCCAGCGCCAGCAAGCGTGACACGAGGGCGAGCACGACCAGAACCAGCACCAGACCCAGGGGCGTGCGGCCCGGTGCGATCACCAGAAATCCGAGGAGGCCCAGCACGATCAGATGCCCGAATGCGACCACGCCGTCGATCAACACGAAGACCACGGCCGGATGCAGGGTGGCCGTCGGGCCGGCCATGAGGGCGCGCAGGTCACCCGTGGCGAGCGGCAACGATCCGGGCAGAAACTGGGTAAGCGGCCACAGCACCAGCAGGAGCATCGCAAAGTCGATGTCAGCCCCGCGCCTGAACCACCGATCGCGCCACAGGTGCAGGCCGCCGGCGTGCAGCAGCCAGGGTTTCACCCACACACCCAGAAGGCTGCCGAGCAGCGCACCCGTCCCGTTGGCGAGCAGATCGACCGGCGAGGACACCCGTACCGGCAGAAAGCCCTGCAAGGCTTCCATGAGGGCCGAGAGGGCCGTACCACCGATGAGCGCCGCCAGCAGACCCTGCCAGGCCGGGCGCGGATGCGCCATGAGTACCATCAGGACGCCCAGCGGCACGTAGCCCGCCACATTCAGGATCACATCAAACGTGTAGAACTGCCGCGCCCAGGGCGGATGCAGGAAGGCCGCCAGCGACATGCCCTGATAGCGCCAGCCCGAGAACGGAAAGAGCGACAGCCAGGCGATGAGCAGCACGCACGCCACGAGCGCGTGCCGCGCCAACGCCGATCGACCACTCACTTGCACGGAGACCTTCATTACCCCATTGTAGAAGGAAGCGTCGGAACCCGAGAACCGACCAGGAGCGATCAGCATGAGACTCGACAACGAGCAGGAAAGCGGCAATATCGAAGACCGACGCGGGCTGAGCGCAGGCGGCGGCATGATCGGCGGCGGCCTGGGTCTGGCGGCGCTCGCGCTGGTGGGCATGTTCTTCGGAATCGACCCGCGGGTGATCCTGCAACTGGGCGAGCAGATGGCCCCGCCACCGCACGCCCAGAGCAGCCCCAGCGCCCAGACGGGCGCCAGCGGACATCAGGCGGCCAACGACGAGGGCAAGCGCTTCGTGGCGAAAGTGCTGGGGAGCACCGAGACCACCTGGAGTGCCATCTTCGCGCACAACCAGCGCACCTACGTGAAGCCCACGCTCGTGCTCTTCTCGAACCAGGTGCAATCGGCCTGCGGCATGGCGGGTTCAGCCGTGGGCCCGTTCTACTGCGGCGGTGACCAGAAGGTATACATCGACCTGGCCTTCTATCGTGACCTTCGCACCCGCTTTCATGCGCCGGGCGAATTCGCGCAGGCTTACGTCATTGCACACGAGGTGGGGCACCATGTGCAGAACCTGCTCGGGGTCATGACGAAAGTGAACAACCTGCGCCAGCGGGTGAGCCAGCGCGAGGCCAATGCCCTCTCGGTTCGCCTGGAACTGCAGGCCGATTGCTTTGCAGGCGTGTGGGCGCACCATGCCAACAAGGAGCGCCAGATCCTCGAGCCGGGCGATGTCGAGTCAGGCCTGAACGCGGCCAGCCAGATCGGCGACGATCGGCTGCAGATGCAGGCGCGCGGTCATGTTGCGCCCGAATCATTCACCCATGGCAGCTCGGAGCAGCGGGTGCGATGGTTCCGCACCGGCCTGGAGTCAGGCGAACTGCGCCAGTGCGATACCTTCAAGCATCGCGATTCGGCCAACCGGGACTGAGGCGTCGGGCGGACTGCAAGGCAGCCCGCCCACGCGAGTGCTTACTGACCGAACGCGAGCCCGAGCTGCTCGCGGCGCAGACGAATCGCGGCCGGCAGTCGCGACTCGAGCATCGAGAGCAGTTCGTCGTGCAGGCTCAGCTCATGCTTCCACTGCCGCGGCTCGATGCTCGTCACCTGATCGAACTTGGCACGATCGAAGCCTTCGAGACCGGCCCACATCAGGTCGTCAAACGAAGGCACCCAGCCCACGGCCGTCTCGGTGGCGTTGGCGCGACCCTGGGTGCGCTCGACGACCCACTTCAGGACGCGCATGTTCTCGCCAAAGCCCGGCCAGACAAACTTGCCGCTCTCGTCGGTGCGGAACCAGTTGACGCAGAAGATGTGCGGACGGTGCTCGACCTGCTTGCCGATCTGGATCCAGTGGTCGAAGTAATCGGCCATGTTGTAGCCGGTAAACGGAATCATCGCCATCGGGTCGCGCCGCACCACCCCCACCTTGCCGGTCGCCGCGGCGGTGGTCTCCGAGCCCATGGTCGCGGCCATGTAGACGCCGGCGTCCCAGTTGAACCCCTCGGCCACGAGCGGCACCGTGTCGGAACGCCGACCCCCGAAGAGGAAGGCCGAGATCGGCACGCCCTGGGGGTTATCCCACTCGGGGTCGATCGAGGGGCACTGCGAGGCAGGCACGGTGAAACGCGAATTCGGATGCGCCGCCTTGCGCCCCGTGGCCTTGGCAATTTCGGGCGTCCACTCCTGGCCCTGCCAGTCGATGAGCTTTGCCGGCGGCGTGTCGGTCATGCCTTCCCACCAGACGTCGCCCTCCGGGGTCAACGCCACGTTGGTGAAGATGACATTGGCCTTCATCGTCTCCATGCAGTTCGGATTGGTCTTCATCGAGGTGCCCGGTGCCACCCCGAAGAAGCCGTTCTCGGGGTTGATGGCGTAGAGGCGCCCGTCGGCATTCGGCTTGATCCAGGCGATGTCCTCGCCGATGGTCGTGACCTTCCAGCCCTTGAAGGCGGGCGGGGGCACCAGCATCGCAAAGTTGGTCTTGCCGCAGGCGCTGGGGAAGGCAGCCGACACGTAGGTCTTCTCACCGGTGGGCGAGGTGACGCCCAGAATGAGCATGTGCTCAGCCAGCCAGCCCTGCTCCTTGCCCATGATGGAGGCGATGCGCAGCGAGAAGCATTTCTTGCCGAGGAGCGCGTTGCCGCCGTAGCCCGAGCCAAACGACCAGATTTCCTTCGTCTCGGGGAAATGAACGATGTACTTGTGGTCCTTGTTGCAGGGCCAGCGAACGTCAGCGGCACCACCCACGAGCGGAGCACCGACCGAATGCACGGCCGGCACATAGGGGCCATCGGTGCCGAGGAGGTCCCAGACCTTGGTCGACACGCGGGTCATGACGTGCATGCTCACCACCACATAGGGCGAATCGGTGAGTTCGATGCCGACATGGGCAATCGGTGAGCCGATCGGGCCCATCGAGAACGGAATGACGTACATGGTGCGACCACGCATGCAGCCCTCGAAGAGGCCATCGAGCGTCGTGCGCATCTCGGCCGGTTCGACCCAGTTGTTGGTGGGGCCGGTATCTTCCTTGTACTTCGAGCAGATGAAGGTGCGGTCTTCCATGCGCGCCACATCGGTCGGGTCGGAGAGCGCAAGGTAGCTGTTGGGGCGCAGCGTGGGGTTCAATCGCTGCAGCATGCCGGCATCAACCATCTCGCCACAGAGGCGATCGTATTCCGCAGTCGAGCCATCGCACCAGACGACGCGGTCGGGCCGGGTCAGGGCGGCGACGCGCGCGACCCACTCGATGGCACCGCGATGCAGGACGTGAGCGGGTGCATTGACCGACGCTGCGGTATGGACGGGTTGATTCATCAGGCTTCCTCGGTGTAGGCACGCAAAGGGCTTGCGCGACGCGCCGGTTCTTGATGGCACCGGCTTCGAATTTCCGGAAGGAAAGCGCCAGATTTTATCACGGTCGCTTGCGGTCGATCTGATGCACCAGGCGGAAGAGCGGGCCGGTGGTCGTCACGAGGAGCACCACCCGCGACACATGCGCCGCGGTCACCAGGGGCACGCCGAGCGCGAGTACCTTGGCGGTGAGTGCCATCTCGGCCATGCCGCCGGGCGCGGTGGCCAGCAACAACGTAGGCACCGGCAGGCCGGCAAGCCAGGCGAGGCCTACAGCAAACACCGCCGAAATGGCCATGGCGATCAGTACCGACAGGCACACCATCAGCACGAAACGAGGTGCCGCGCGCACGAAACTGCGGTCGTAGCGCTGACCCAGATTGCAACCGATGAGCACCTGCGCCGCATTGGTGATGACCGCAGGCACCGAGGTCCACTCGACACCCGACGCGGTAAGGATGATCGACGCAAAGAGCGGCCCCAGCATCCACGCATTGGGCGCCCGGATGAGTGTGAGCACCAACACCCCCGAGGCGGTCGCGAGAAAGAGCTGCGGCAGGTGAGCCCATACCACCGGTGAGCGAGCCCCCTCGTACACATCGGCGCCATGCACGCCGGCAAAGGTGAGCGAGAAGGGCACGATGATCACCACCAGCAGGATGCGCAGCGACTGGGCTACCGCAATCCGGTCGACCCGACCGCCGTAGCGGTCGCCCAGATTGGCCATCTCCTGAGCGCCGCCGGGCACGCTGGCGAGGAACGCGGTCTTCTCGTCGGTGTCGGTATGGCGGGCGAGCCAGCGCCCACCCAGCCAGGCGATCACCACCGAAAACGCGGCGGCTGCCAGAAAGATCCACCACCAGGAACCCACCGCGTGGGCCACCGGGGGCGTGAAGTAGAGACCGAGCGTTGTCCCGATGCACCACTGGGCGAGCTTGCCTGCGCCCATCGGCGCCCCGAGCGGGACGCCGGAAAAGCGAAAGAGCGCCATCGCCACCAGCGGCCCGATCAGCCAGGGCAGCGGCGAGTGCACGAGCGCAAAGAGCGCCCCGGCCGCGAAACACACCAGCATCCCGACCACCGCCGGATGCGCTCCGGCAGCCTTGTGAAAACGACCGGTCATCGGAATCAGCGGATGCGTTTCAGATCGGCCACGACGGCAACGCGCCGGCCCGTGCTGCGATTGCCCGAGACGGCATGCGGCAACCACGACTCGAAGATCATCAGGCGGCCTTCCACTGGCGAATAGTTCATCTGCTGTGCCGACTGCGGCGTGGGTGCGTTGGTGCCGACAAAGGCGCGATGTGCCCGGCGTGCCGCCACCGGGTCCTGGAACACCAGATCGCCACACCCTTCGGGAGCCTCGACATAGTAGACCGCGGTGAGCACCTGACCCTCATGCGCATGCTCGTTCTGCTGCATGCCGGGCTCGTACACATCGACCCAGCTGCGCGCGATCGCCGCCTGCGCGCCCTCGACGCCATACCAGTGCAGGAACTGGGTTGCCGCCTGGGTGATCATCTGTCCGAGTTCGGGCAGGGCTGCGGCCTCGATCACCGACCGGCCCGCGGCCGCGGTGGTGAGGTAGCCCTCGAGGGGCGAGACGACCAGATCACGCCGTGCTTCATCGCCCTGCAGCCAGGCACCGAGCTTGGCCCGCACGGCCTCCCGCATCCCCGGATCGGCGTCGGCCGTGAAGAGCGACACCGGAAACATGATCTGGACATTCATCGATTCTTGCGCGCCACCAGCAACATGCTCTTCCACAAGCAGGGCACGCGCCCTGCGCCGATGAACCTCTCGACGGTGAATCCGTTCCGTTGGAGCAGTTGCGTGAGCGTTGCCCGACTCCAGAACTTGATGTGACCCCCGTGCCAGAGCGCCGTGTGATGCCGGTCCCAGCGGCCGGCGAGCGCAAGTGCAAGGTTCTTGAGGTAGCCATGATAAGGCGTACTGACCACCAGATGACCGCCCGGCTTGAGCAGGGGCGCGACAAACTGCGGCAGATGGTCGGGGGCGTAGAGGTGCTCGACCACCTCGGTCGACACCGCCACGTCGAAGGGTTCGGGCTCGAGCGCCCGGATCACCACCGGGTCTTCATCGATGCTGCCCTGATGAAAGCGCGCCTCGGGCCAGGCCCGGCGTGCCGCCCGCACGCCCTCGGCGTCACGCTCGACCCCCACCCCATCGAGCCCGTGCGCGGCCAGCAGGCCGCACAGGGCACCGTTGCCCGAGCCGACATCGATGACCCGACGGGCGCCGAGGCTGTCGATGATCCGCACTACGTGAGGGGCCAGATAGTCGTGCGACGCTGGCAGCGTGGCATCGCGCCAGCCGTAGCCGGTGGCGGTACTGCCGCGGGCCGCGTGGGCAGCGCCGTCGTCAGTGCCATGGCCAGCGCCATGGTCCGTCGCCTCCGTGGCGCCGCCGTGTCCGTTGCCCCTTGGTCCGTTGCCCCTTGTCATGCCGCCCCCCGAGACGATGCCCCGGCTGCGCGTTCAGCGCGCTGCCCATCGTGCATCCTGGCCGATGGAGCAGAGGAAGGTCCTGCGGCGGATCAAGCGCGAGGAGACGTTCCGATCAGTCCCGGCCGCCCTCGCCCATGTCGGCGCCATCAGCCGCATCGGCCACCTTCAGACGCAACGGCTGGCCGCCGACGCGCACGGTCTGCAACTGGCGCAGCATCTTCTTCGGCATGTCGACCGGCAATTGCACCAGGCTGTAGTCGTCAAAGAGCCGGATGCGCCCGATGAAGCGCGCGGCCATGCCGGTTTCGTTGGCGATGGCACCGACCAGATTGCCAGCCTTGATGCCGTGGGCGAGACCTACTTCCACCCGATAGGAGCGGCTGGGGTCCTGCATGGGCCGGGCCGGGGTTTCGACCCGCTCGGGGCGTGGCGGACGCTCGCCACGCTCGGGGCGGTCGCCCTTGAAGGCGGCAAAGGCTGACGGAGCTGACGGGGCAGGCCGTTCGGCGCGCGGGGGGCGCTCGCTGCGTTCGCCACGCTCGGGACGATCACCACGATCGGGGCGGGCGGTTGCATACGGGCTGCGGGGCGCTGCCGGCGGGCTCACGAACTCCTCGCGCGCCGGCTTCTCGATGAGCAGGGGCACCCCACGACGCGAGATCTTGGCCAGTGCCGCCGCAATCTCGACTGCCGGCACGTTGTGCTCGCGCTCGTAGTCTTCGACGATGGTGGTGAAGATGCCAAGGTCACCCTCGGCCAGCACCTCGCCGATCTTCTGCTTGAAGCGCGCGATGCGAACGTTGTTCACCACCTGAATGGTGGGCAACTCGAGCACCGATATCGGCTGCCGCGTTGCGCGTTCGATGGCCTTCAGAAGGCCGCGCTCGCGCGGCGTGACGAACATGATGGCTTCGCCACTGCGCCCGGCCCGCCCGGTGCGCCCGATGCGGTGGGTGTAGCTCTCGGCATCGGTGGGCATGTCGTAGTTGAAGACGTGCGTGATGCGCTCGACATCGAGCCCACGCGCAGCCACATCGGTAGCCACGAGGATGTCGACGGTGCCGTCCTTCAGCTGACCGATGGTGCGCTCGCGCTGCTGCTGCTGCATGTCGCCATTGATGGCCGCGGCCGAGAAGCCGCGCGCCTGCAGCTTGCCAGCCAGTTCTTCGGTGCCGATCTTCGTGCGCGCGAAGATGATCATGGCATCGAAGGTCTCGGCCTCGAGGATGCGGGTGAGGGCATCGAGCTTGTGCAGCCCATTCACCAGCCAGTAGCGCTGGCGGATGTTGTCGGCAGTACCGGTGCGCGCAGCCACGGTCACTTCCTGCGGACTGCGCAGATAGGTCTGCGCGATGCGCTTGATCGGTGCCGGCATGGTGGCCGAGAAGAGCGCGGTCTGACGCGAGGCAGGCGTCTGCTGCAGGATGCGCTCGACCTCGTCGATGAAGCCCATGCGCAGCATCTCGTCGGCCTCGTCGAGCACCAGGGTCTTCAGCGCCGACAGGTCGAGCGAACCCTTGCTGAGGTGGTCGATCACCCGACCTGGCGTGCCGACCACGACATGCAGCCCGCGGCGCAAGGCAGCGAGCTGAGGCCCGTAGGCCTGCCCGCCATAGATTGGCAGCACGTGAAAGCCACTGACATGCGCGGCATAGCGCTGAAAGGCTTCGGCCACCTGAATCGCGAGTTCGCGTGTCGGCACGAGCACGAGGGCCTGGGGCGTGGCCTGACTGCGGTCGAGGCGCTCGAGAATCGGCAGCGCAAAGGCGGCGGTCTTGCCGGTACCGGTCTGTGCCTGCCCGAGCACATCCCGGTTCGCAAGCAACATCGGAATCGTTGCCGCCTGAATGGGCGACGGCGTTTCATAACCAAGCTCCTGCAGCACCTGCAGGAGCGGTGAGCTCAGGCCGAGATCGGCAAAGCCCTGTGGAGTGTCAGGCAAGGTTATTCCTCAAGAAGAGCGCGGGGCCGGATGATGCCCGAGGCGAGACCATCATGCGCGCAAAATCGTGATTGTTGCGCCGATCGGCCCGGTAATCTTGATGAATGCAGCATCGCCTGAGGTCAGAAGGCTCTTGGCAGGTGCCTGGCTTCGACGATGGCCGACTGGAGCTTGCGCTTCACCAGAGGGTCTTGAAGATCGAGCCGGCCGCGCCTTGGGTACCTCGGTACCCCGCCTGGCACAGGTGCAAACCAGGCGTCATCGAAGGGCAGTCTGTGGTGATTGATGAGGTCGAACTTCGTATTCCTGGTGAGACCTGCCTCGGCACTTGCCTCGATGACAAACTCACCCGGGTAAACCGTACCCGTGTTCTGCGAAGTCGCGTAGGCCACCACGACAACCGAGCCCGCCGGGTCGTCGATAGCCTCTTCAACTTGCAGCACCAGCGCCGGCCGGTTCTTGGGACCCGGTATACCGACCTGCTGAGGAAAGCAGCACTCGACGATGTCGCCGAGCCTCGGGCGCGGCTTCCAGTACGTCTGAGTCACAAGAGGGAGCCGATCACCTTCCCTTTGCCCTTCGGCTCGGCCTTCGCGATGGCCTGATGCTGAGTCCTGGTGAGCGGCTCGTACTGTGCTGCGTCCTCGCCGACGAAAACTTCATCCCTCAATCGAGCAATCGCGTAGAGCACCGTCTGGGTTTCGTTGAAGCCCAGTTTTTTGGCAAGTGCCTTGAGCGCATCTCGCGATACGGTCGTGAGGGTGTCGTCCTTGAAGTTGAGCTTCAGCGGGTGTTGGCTGGTGGTGGGCACTGCGCACTCTCGCACGGGAATCAGTAATATGTAAATTATACATATGAAAGACATATCACGCAAGCGATCCGAGGTTGCCCACGCCATCCGTCCGCGAGCACGAGCAGCGCCATCACGCGCCGACAGCGGCGACGGACAACCTCAGACTGGATCCGGTTCAGCGATCGAGCAGCCAGCCGATCAACGCCCCGCCAATCGCAAACAACGCGATGACGCCAGCGGGCGAACCCGCGCCGGTGCCCGGAATGAGCACGATGGCTGCGCCCGCGACGATACCCGTACCAATACCCAGACCGATCTTCCTTGAAAAGGCCATTGCGCTTTCTCCTGGTGAACTGTCAGACAAGTGGAAGCACTGCGAAGCGTCATCATAAGACGACACGGCCAATCGGAAAACTCGAATCATTGCGGGCGTTGAAACCCGGGGGCCGGGCGGTTTCGGTCGAGACCTATCGCCTCGCAACAGCCCCCGCGGGGCTGAACTGAGCAGCCTTGAAAGCCCCAGAGGCCCCAGACGCCGCTAGACGATCCTGATCGACAGATCGGGCAGCCGGTCGATGTGACAGACGATGACATCACCTTTCACCACCGGGCCGACATTCTCGGGGGTGCCCGAATAGATGATGTCGCCGGGAAAGAGTTCGTTGGCTTCCGAGACCTTGGCGATCTGCTCGGCCACCGACCAGATCATGTGCGCGAGCGTGGCGCTCTGCTTCACCTGACCATTGACGCTGAGCGAGATGTTTTCCTTCGCAAAGTGCCCGATCGATGACACCGGGTGCAGGGGCCCGATGGGCGCCGAGCGGTCGAACGACTTGCCGATTTCCCACGGCTTCTTCTGGTCGCCCATCATGCGCTGCAGGTCGCGCCGGGTCATGTCGAGCCCTACCGCGTACCCGAACACATGGTCCAGTGCGCTCGAAGCCGGGATGTTGCGACCCCCCGACTTCAGCGCCGCCACCAGTTCGACTTCGTAGTGATAGTTCTTCGTCAGCGACGGGTAGGCGTGATCACCCACGCTGCCCGGCGCCACGAACTGGATGGCATCGGTGGGTTTCTGGAAGAAGAACGGTGGCTCGCGCGTCGGATCGGAGCCCATCTCGCGAGCGTGCGCCTCGTAGTTGCGTCCGATGCAGTAGATGCGCCGAACCGGAAACACATCGCTCGTGCCGACAATCGGG
Source organism: Pseudomonadota bacterium (assembly GCA_947455195.1). Taxonomy (GTDB): domain Bacteria; phylum Pseudomonadota; class Gammaproteobacteria; order Burkholderiales; family SG8-39; genus CAIXPL01. Next base: position 400,559 of record CANGMI010000006.1, read on the forward strand.
ATGACTGTCGGCGACACGGTGAAAGGCATGCCGGGTGTGGCGGCTTTCGCGGGCTCCGCCTTGCCCAGCGCGCCCAACCCTGCACCACCCGCGAGCAGCAGCCCGCCTGCCAGACTCGATCGTCGTTTGCTGTCCATGCGTGTCTCCTTGCCCGCAGGGCTCAGACATCCAGCTGCGCCACCAGCGCATTCTTCTCGATGAACTCGCGCCGCGGCTCCACTTCATCGCCCATGAGCCGGGTGAAGATCTCGTCAGCGGCAATGCCATCATCGATCTGTACCCGCAGGAGGCGTCGCCCGGCCGGGTCCATGGTGGTTTCCCACAACTGCTCGGGGTTCATCTCACCCAGCCCCTTGTAGCGCTGCACGCCGGCATTGCGCTCGACTTCGCGCAGGAGCCAGGCCACCGCTTGCGGGAACGACGTGACGACCTCTTCCCGATCGCCGCGCGACACGCGGGCGCCCGGGCCCACCAGCCCTTCGAGGAGCTTGGCGGTGGCCTGAATCTGCGCATGATCGCCCGAGAGCAGGAAGTCATCGTCCATCACCGACACCTTCACGTTGCCATGCCGATGACGCTCGATGCGCAACTGCTGGCGTTCGGTCTTCTCGTCATAGCGAGCTACCACACCGGCGCCTTTCGGGGCGAGATGCGCGGCCAGTCGCTCGGCCGAAGCCGCCGCAGCCTCGGCGCTCGAGAGGTCGATGACCACGCCCTCGAGAATCGCGTGCAGCACATCGGGGTCGATGTGTCGCGACAACCGCTCGATGACCGCACTGGCCACCCGATACGACTGCGACAGGGCACCGAGCGCTTCCCCTTCGATGGCCTCGGCGCCTTCGCGCGGAACGAGGCGGGCGCCATTCAGGGCGTGACGCAGCATGAACTGATCGCGCTCGCGATCATCCTTCATGTACCTTTCTTCCTTGCCCACCTTCACCTTGTAGAGCGGCGGCTGCGCGATGTAGATGTAGCCGCGCTCGAGCAGTTGCGGCATCTGCCGGTAGAAGAAGGTGAGGAGCAGCGTGCGGATGTGGGCACCATCGACATCGGCATCGGTCATGATGATGATGCGGTGATACCGCAGCTTGTCGATGTTGTACTCATCCTTGGTGAGACCGGTACCGAGCGTCTGGATGAGCGTGACGATTTCCTGCGATGCAATCAGTCGATCGAAACGCGCACGCTCGACGTTCAGGATCTTGCCTTTGAGCGGCAGGATGGCCTGGAACTTCCGGTCGCGACCCTGCTTGGCGGAGCCACCGGCCGAGTCACCCTCGACGAGGTAGAGTTCGGTCTTCGACGGATCCTTTTCCTGGCAGTCGGCCAGCTTCGCCGACAGGCCGAAGGAGTCGAGCACGCCCTTGCGACGCGTCATGTCACGCGCCTTGCGTGCGGCCTCGCGCGCCCGCGCCGCCTCGACGATCTTGCTGGTGATGATCTTGGCGTCATTTGGCCGCTCGAGCAGGAACTCGGCGAGCTTCTCGGCAACGACTTCCTCGACCACCGGACGCACTTCGGACGAAACGAGCTTGTCCTTGGTCTGCGAGGAGAACTTGGGTTCGGGTACCTTCACCGAGAGCACGCAGGTGAGGCCTTCGCGCATGTCGTCGCCACTGGTCTCGACCCGTGCCTTCTTCGCGATCTCGTTCTGTTCGATGTAGTTGTTGAGTGTTCGGGTCATCGCCGCACGCAAGCCGGTGAGGTGCGTGCCGCCATCGCGCTGCGGGATGTTGTTGGTGAAGCAGAGCACCGATTCCTGGTACGACTCGTTCCACTGCATCGACACTTCCACCGTCATGCCTTCGCGGCTGCCCTCGGCGTGGAAGATGGTGGGATGCAGCACGGTCTTGGTGCGGTTGATGTATTCGACAAAGCCGCGCACGCCCCCGGCGTAGGCGAAATTTTCTTCCTTGTCGGCGCGCTGGTCGACCAGACGAATCGACACGCCGTTATTGAGGAAGGAGAGTTCGCGCAGGCGCTTGACCAGGATTTCGTAGTGGAATTCCACCGTACCGAACGTCTCGGTGCTGGCCATGAAGTGCACTTCGGTGCCGCGTCGTTCGGTGGTACCGACCACCTTCAGGGGCTCAACGGCCACGCCGCGGCGAAACTCCATCGAATGCACCTGGCCATTGCGACGGATGGTGAGACGCAGCCAGTCGGAAAGGGCATTGACCACCGATACGCCCACGCCATGCAGGCCGCCTGAAATCTTGTAGCTGTTGCTGTCGAACTTGCCCCCGGCATGAAGTTCGGTCATGACGATTTCGGCCGACGAGCGTCCCAGTTCGTCATCGGGATGGATGTCGGTAGGGATCCCGCGACCGTTGTCGGTCACGCTGATCGAGTTGTCGAGGTGAATCGTGACGACGATGGTGTCGCAGTGGCCGGCCAGGGCCTCGTCGATGGCGTTGTCGACCACTTCGAACACCATGTGGTGCAAGCCGGTACCGTCGGAGGTGTCACCGATGTACATGCCAGGGCGTTTTCGAACCGCATCGAGCCCCTTCAGCATCTTGATGTTGCTCGAGTCGTAGGCGCTGTTATCGGGCAGCGCTGCTTCGGTGCCGGGGTCTACCGGCGGCGTGACTGAATCGCTCAACGACATCCCTCTTTGTGTTCAGACGTCGGCAGAAGCGCGCGACGTTTCCTGCCTGAGACAAGACCTGACCCCACGTGCGTAACCCCATGCGCGCGATGCGTGTGCTGCGCGCAAAAGGCAAGACCTGACCCCATGCTCATATACGCATCGGCATCACGACGTACTTGAAATCGGCCTTGTCTTTCAGGGTGAAGAGCGCGCTCGAGTTCCCATCGCCGAGGGCGCATTCGACTTCGTCGGTGGTGAGGTTGTTGAGCACGTCGACGAGGTAGCTCACGTTGAAGCCGATGTCGAGTGCTTCGCCCGAGTAGACGATGTCGAGTTCTTCCTGGGCTTCTTCCTGCTCGGTATTGCTCGAGCTGATGCGCAGGGTGTTTTCGCCGAGCACCCAGCGCACCCCGCGGAACTTGTCGTTGGTGAGAATGGCGGCCCGTTGCAGCGACTGCAGCAGCACCTGACGATTGAGGGTGAGGTGCTTGGGGTGGTTCTTCGGAATTACCCGGTTGTAGTCGGGGAACTTGCCATCGATGAGCTTCGAGACGAGTACCGTGCTGCCAAAGCTGAAGCGAGCCTGGTTGGCGGTGAGTTCGATCGACACCGGGTCGTCGCTGTCGTCAAGCAGACGCGCCAGTTCGAGCACGCTCTTCCGGGGGAGGATGACATCCTGCTTCGCGAGATCGCGCGGAGCGACTTCCCGTTCGGCCAATGCCAGGCGGTGTCCGTCAGTAGCCACCACGCGCAACATGCCGTTGTCGATCATGAGCAAGAGGCCGTTGAGGTAGTAGCGGATGTCCTGCTGGGCCATCGCGTAGGCCACCTGCAGGAAGAGCGATTTCAGCAAGGCCTGGGGCACGCTGAGCTGCACGGCGGTGCTGTCTGGCACGGGCATGCGCGGAAAGTCTTCTGCAGGCAGCGTCTGCAGCGTGTAGCGGCTCTTGCCGCTTTTCACGACCAGGCGCTTTTCCTGGGCCACGAGCGAGATGTCGGCCTTGTCGGGGAGCGCGCGCAGGATGTCGAGCAGCTTTCGGGCGCCAACCGTAATGGTCTTTTCTTCACCGGGGCCGGTGGCCGGGATGGTCGAGCTGATCTCGATCTCGACATCGGTGGCCAGAAACGACAATGACCCGGCAGCGCGCGAAATCATGACGTTCGAGAGGATGGCAAGCGTATGACGACGCTCGATGATCCCGGTCACGGCTTGCAGAGGCTTCAGCAGAGTCTCGCGCGGTATGGTTATTAGAGTCATTGGATAGTATGTCCTGATGATGACTGATAAGGGGCCTGCAGGTCTGTGGATAACAGGTTCAGGTGCCTGATAGAAAAGGATTTTACGGCAATATGAAGCTGGGGACTACCGTCATCCTTGCTGTGGATGGTGGTGCATGATTCCTGCGCTTTCCGACTTCGTGTCGACTTGTCAACATTTCATCCCCGGCAGATTCAGCCTTCGTTCACGCCCTGCCCACACCTTGCACACGCGTCATCCACAGACTTGTCCACAAGGTCGTCTGCGAGCCGCCTCCGGCTAGCCTTTCAGCACCTGCTCGAGCAACTGATATTCCCGACTGATGGCGGGGTCTTTTTCCCGCAGTTGTGCAATCACCCGGCAGGCATGCAGCACCGTCGTGTGGTCGCGGTTGCCAAAGGCCTCGCCGATGTCGGGCAGGCTCATCTGGGTGAGGTCCTTGGTGAGTGCCATCGCCACCTGGCGCGGTCGGGCAATGTTGCGCGAGCGTTTCTTCGAATGCATGTCGGCGGTGCGAATCTTGTAGAACTCGGCCACCGTCTTCTGGATGTTCTCGATCGAGATCTGCCGGTTGTTGAGCGACAGGATGTCCTTCAGGGCTTCGCGGGCGACATCCATGGTGATGTCCTTGCCGTTGAAGCGGGCAAAGGCAAGAACGCTCCGTAGCGCGCCTTCAAGCTCACGCACATTGGTGCGGATATGCCGGGCGATGAAGAAGGCAACGTCTTCGGGGAGCTGGATACCGACCGCTTCGGCCTTCTTGAGCACGATGGCCACCCGCATTTCCTGCTCGGGCGGGTCGATCGAGACCGTGAGTCCCCAGCTGAAGCGCGACTTGAGCCGCTCTTCGAGCCCAGCGATGTCGCGCGGGTAGGTGTCGCAGGTGATGATGATCTGCTTCTTCGCGTCGATGAGCGCATTGAAGGCGTAGAAGAACTCCTCCTGGGTGCGATCCTTGCCGGTGAAGAACTGGATGTCATCGATGAGGAGAAGGTCGAGCGAGTGGTAATAGCGCTTGAATTCGTCAAACGACTTCTGCTGATAGGCCCGCACCACGTCGGTGACGTATTGCGAGGCGTGCAGGTAGCGGATGCGGGCACCGGGTTTTTCCATCCGCAACCGATGCCCCACCGCGTGGATGAGGTGAGTCTTGCCCAGACCCACGCCGCCATAGATGAAGAGCGGGTTGTAGGACGTGCCCGGGTGTTCGGCTACCTGCAGCGCGGCGGCACGGGCCAGTTGGTTGGCCTTGCCGGTGACGAAGGTATCGAAGGTGAAGCCCTCGATGAGATTCGAGCGGTCTTCGCGCGCCGGGCCCGCGGTGTTTGCGCTGTTTGCGGCGTTTGTGGCGTTCGCAGCACTCGTCGCTCGGCCGGATGAGGCATTGCGAGCACCGCGGGCGCCCGGGTCGTGCGATACGGTCTCGTTCGAGCCGGCGCCGTCGACGGGGCCGGCGTGACCCATGCCGCCGCCGGGCTGCGACGCATCGGGCCCATGACCGGAGCCGGCGTCGTTGTCGTGATCATCGAGGTCCTGCTCATCCTGCAGGTCGGCGATCGAGGGCCCGGTTTCGGCGAGGTCGAGTTCGAGCCGCACCGGTGCGCCGGTGATGCTGGTGGCGATGAGTTCGATGCGCTCGGCAAAGCGCTCACGTACCCACTGCTGTACGAAGCGGTTGGGGGCAAGCAGGCGCAGCACACCGGCCCCGGCTTCTGCGGCCTCGAGGGGAAGAATCCAGGTGGTGTATTGCTGACGGGGGATGTCCCGCTCGAGCACTTCGCAACAGGCAGACCAGACGCTGGGCATCAATCGACAATGGGTAGGGGGACGAGAACGACAGGGCGCGCAGACAGCGCGGGTCATGCCGTCTCGGGCCGGTGACTGGGATCTCTCGCAGCGATCATGATAGCCTGTTTCAACCCGAGTTATCCACAGGCTGCGGGTGATACCGGTTGACAAGACAGGCCCCTACCCTGTCTAATCATCGGTTCCCTGAAGTTTGAGCGAATTGCGCCATGAAACGCACCTACCAGCCCTCGGTTACCCGCCGCAAACGTACGCACGGATTCCTCGTGCGCATGAGCACGCGAGGTGGCCGTGCCGTCATCCGCGCCCGCCGCGCCAAGGGCCGCGCCCGCCTGGCGGTCTGACTACGAACACGGCACCTTCATTGCGCTGGCGTGCTTGTCAGCGCCTTGCAGGTGCCGCTGTCGAGCAGGTCTTGAAAAGCGGTCGGTCACGTGCCGTGGGTCCGTTGCGTCTGCAGTTCAGACCCAATGGGCTCGATCATGTCCGGCTGGCCCAGATTGTTCCCAAGCGCATGGCGCGTCGTGCCGTCGATCGCAATCGTGTGCGTCGTCTGGTGCGCGAACAGTTTCGCCTCGAACAGGCCCGCTGGGCCGGGTTCGATTGTGTCCTTCGCCTGCGCTCACCGTTTGATCGGGCGCTCGATCATGGCGATGCGGCGCGCCAGCTGATTGCGCCCGGCCCGTGAAGCGTCTGCTCGTCGGGGTCATCGGTCTTTATCGCTATGCCCTGAGCCCCTGGCTCGGGTCGCGCTGCCGGTTTCATCCTTCATGCTCGGCCTATGCCGCCGAGGCCATCGAGGTGCACGGGGCTGCTCGCGGCAGCTTTCTTGCAGCATCGCGCCTCCTGCGGTGTCATCCGTGGCACGCGGGCGGCTATGATCCGGTGCCGCCCTGTGGGACCCCGGCGTGTGGCACCCCGTTGCAAGCCGGGCAGCCGCAAGCGACCCAGCCTCAGAAACCGCACCCTGCCGCCTCACCCACGCTGCCCGACCCAACCGAACTGACTCGTTGAGCCCATGGATACCAAACGCATCATCCTGATGGTCGTGTTCGCATTTTCCGTGCTGACACTGTGGCAGAACTGGGAAAAGGAAAATCGCCCACCGGCGCCCCCCACGGCTCAGGCGGCAGCGCCCGGTGCCAACCCGGCTGCCGGTACCGTGCCGGGTAGTGTGCCCGCGGGTACGCCGGCGGCGGGTGGCAGTGGTGCAACGGCGGCCGTCCCTGCCGCGGCCGGTGCCCCGGGCGCCACCGAGGCCACCGTGGCGGCCAACGCCATCGAAGTGAATACCGATGTGGTGAAGGCGTGGATCGACCCCACCGGCGGGAACATCGTGCGGATCGACCTGCTGACCCAGAACGATCCGGAAGACACGACCAAGCCCCTGTCGCTCCTCGGCCCCAAGCACCGCTACACGCTGCAAAGCGGTTTCAATGGAGCGGGCGTGCCCAACCACAACACGGTGTTTGCGGCGGCCCAGGCGAGCTACACGCTTGATGCCGGCAAGGATGCCATCGAGGTGCGGCTCGAAGCGCAGGGTGCCGAGGGCGTGAAGGCCGTGAAGACCTTCCGCTTCAAGCGCGGCAGCTTCCTCATCGAGATGACGCAGACGCTCACCAACAATACCGGGGCGGCGCTGCCCGCCCAGGCCGCCTACTTTCATCTGACGCGCGATGGCGCCACCCCCGGGGGCGAGACGAGCTTTGGCGTGCAGACCTTCACCGGGCCTGCCATCTATACCGAAGAGCGCAAGTACCACAAGATGAGCTGGAGCGATCTTGACAAGGGCAAGCCCGACCTGCCCACCGGCAACGTGAGCGATGGCTGGGCGGCGATGGTGCAGCACTACTTCGTGTCGGCGCTGCTGCCCGCCGAAGGGGCCGAGCGCCAGTACTACGCCGAGCAGGTGGCCCCGGGGCTCTACCGCGCCGGCCTCAAGCTGCCGGTGGCCGAACTCGCACCGGGTGCAAGCACCCAGGTCACCCTGCCCTTCTACGCCGGCCCGCAGGAGCAGTCGACCCTGAAGACCCTCGCGAAGGGTCTCGAACTCGTGGTTGATTACGGCTGGCTTGCGATCTTCGCCAAGCCCCTTTTCTGGCTCCTGCAGATGTTCCATAGCGGGGCCGATGTGTTCGGCATCCAGATTCCGGGCGCCGGCAACTGGGGCATTGCCATCATCCTGCTCACCGTGCTCATCAAGGCGGTGTTCTTCCCGCTCTCGGCGGCGAGCTATCGCTCGATGGCCAAGATGAAGGTGGTGGCGCCGCGCCTGCAAAAGCTCAAGGAGCAGTACGGCGACGACCGCATGAAGCTCAACCAGGCCATGATGGAGATGTACAAGACCGAGAAGATCAATCCGCTCGGTGGGTGCCTCCCGATCATGGTGCAGATTCCGGTGTTTCTGGCCCTCTACTGGACGCTGCTCGGCGCGGTGGAACTGCGCCAGGCGCCCTTCTTTGCCTGGGTGCACGACCTCTCGTTGCCCGACCCGCTCTACGTGCTGCCGCTCCTGATGCTCGGGTCGATGGTGCTGCAGACGCGCCTCAGCCCCAAGCCGCCCGATCCGGTGCAGGCCAAGGTGATGATGGTGATGCCTTTCATCTTCGGCATCATGTTCTTCTGGTTCCCCTCGGGCCTCGTCCTCTACTGGCTGGTGAACAACATCCTCTCGATCGCGCAGCAGTGGCAGATCACGCGCATGATCGAAGGCGGTGGCGCCGCTGCCGGGGCCGGGCGTGGCAAGGCGGCCAACGACTAGAGGCGCCAGGCGATGACAGCGGTGCTCGCCTCCGGCGATGCGATTGCTGCCATCGCCACCCCGGCTGGCCGTGGCGGCATCGGCGTGGTGCGCGTCTCGGGACGCAACCTCGCCGGCTGGGCAAAAGCCCTGACCGGCATCGAGCCCGAGACCCGACGCGCGACCCTCGCACGCTTTGTCGACGGCGAGGGCCGCTCGATCGATGAAGGGCTGGTGCTGTGGTTTGCCGCGCCCCACTCCTACACCGGCGAAGACGTGCTCGAGCTGCAGGGGCATGGCGGCCCGGTGGTGATGCGCATGCTGCTCGCACGCTGCGTGGAACTCGGCGCGCGCATAGCCGAACCGGGCGAGTTCACGCGCCGAGCCTATCTCAACGACCGGCTCGATCTCGCCCAGGCCGAAGGCGTGGCCGATCTCATTGATGCGGCGTCAGAGGCCGCGGCGCGAGGGGCGTTGCGATCGCTGTCGGGGGAGTTCTCGCGGCGGGTGCACGAGATTGCCGATGAGCTGATTGCGCTGCGCACGCTTGTTGAAGCGACCCTGGATTTTCCCGAAGAAGACATCGACCCGCTCGATCGGGCCGATGCGCGGGCGCGCCTAGCGAAACTTCGCGAGATGACCGAGCGACTGGCGAGCGACGCTCGTCAGGGGGCGGTGTTGCGAAGTGGCATCACGGTGGTGATTGCCGGGGCGCCGAACGTGGGGAAGTCGAGCCTGCTCAACCGGCTGGCGGGCGAGGACGTGGCGATTGTCACGCCGATTGCGGGGACGACGCGGGATACGGTGCGGGAGACGCTCACGATCGAGGGTGTGCCGTTGCATGTGATCGATACGGCGGGGGTGCGGGAAGCGAGCGATGAGGTGGAAAGGCTCGGGATCGAGCGCACGTGGGCCGCGATTGCCAAGGCCGATGTGGGGCTGGTGATGGTGGATGCGCGGGAGGCGCTGAGCGAGGGGGACAGGGCGATTCTGGAGGCGTTGCCCAGAAGGGCCGAGCGGCTGGTGGTGAGGAACAAGGTGGATCTGTGTGGGGGGGCTCTGACCCCGATCGAGGGGGTACCGGCGGGTACGCTGGTGGTGGCGGTGTCAGCGAAGACCGGGGAAGGTGTCGACATGCTCAAGGCGGCGCTGCTGAAGGTGGCCGGCTGGCAGGGGGGTAGTGATGATGTGCTGCTGGCAAGGGAAAGGCATCTTGCCGAGATCGGGTGGGCATTGGCGTGCCTGGCGGCCGCTAATGAACAGCAGGGGATGACGGAGTTGATGGCGGAGGAACTCAGGCTCGCCCAGCAGGCGTTGAACGGGATTACGGGTGAGTTCGGGAGTGATGAGTTGTTGGGGGAGATATTTGGGAGGTTTTGTATTGGGAAGTGAGGGGAACTATGAACCGCGTCAAACCGACGTCAGATCGTGAAAACGCCTGTAGACATTCTTGAGCCGCAGTCCGGAGATGAACATTGCCTTCACACTCTGGTTACGCCCTGCCTGCAACTGCGTCTTCAACGCCGAATTGCTTTCAAGTACTTGTTTCAAGAGTTCGCGCATGATCACTCGCGTGATGTTTCAACAAGGCCCATCTGTTCCCGCAAGATGCCAGAGTTCCAATCTTCAGGCCAAAGATGGCACTGGTGAGCTTCGAGGAAGCCTTTGACCAACTCGAAGGGCTCTGCGGCCTCCATCACGGTCTGCCGAACCTGGTAAATGGCGCCCACCCAGGCCATGGCAAGCTGTATCAGACAGCTTGTCGTGAAGTCCTCACTGGTAATAAGAGACCACCACTCACTCAGGTCGCCATCTGCCAACGCACGTGAGTCGTACCGATTCGGCGTCCAGTCATTGAAGCCCGGCAGATGTGCCTGGGCAAGGAACGTCTGCTCCCGGTTGCTTGGTATGAGCGCGAGCGCGCTGCGCTACGAGCCGCGCGAAGATTGGAATCCCGAGTTTCGGCAGAAGATCGTGGCCATCGCCCAGCGGCATCGACGCTACGGCTCAGCGATGATCTACCTGAAGCTTCGCTAGGCCGGCGAGCGGGTCAACCACAAGCGAGTGGATCGGCTGTATGCGCAGGAAGGCCCGCAGGTGCGTCGCCGGCAGCGCAAGAAGATCCCGGTGGGGGATCGCCAGCCGTTGATCCGGCCCTCAGCGCCCAACGAGGTGTGGTCGATGGACTTCGTGTTCGACCGGGTGGCCGACGGCCGCTCGATCAAGTGCCTGGTGATCGTCGACGACGCCACGCACGAAGCGGTGGCGATCGATCCGGAGCACAGCATCGGGGGCATGCGCCTGACCCGGTTGCTCGACCGAATCTGCTCGCTTCGAGGCCGACCGAAGATCAGCCGGACCGACAACGGCAGGGAGTTCACCGGCCGGGCGATGCTGACCTGGGCATATCGAAACGGTGTGCAGTTGAAGCTGATTCAACCAGGCAAGCCCAATCAGAACGCGTACGTCGAATCGTTCAACGGGCGCATGCGGGACGAGTGCCTGAATGAACACTGGTTCACCAGGCTCGCGCACGCTCGGGTGGAGATCGAATGCTGGCGGCGGCAATAAAACAAGGAAAGACCCAAGCGATCCCAGGGTGGGCTGCCTCCGGCAGCCTACGCCGGGCAACTGGCCGACAAGGCCCTTACAATGCCCAGGAGACTCTAAACCCAATCGCTACTCAAAGCGGGGGGACGTCGCTGCCAAAGTAGATTCTCAAGCCAAAAGAAATCCCGAGACGCGCAAATGCCGTCCTGAGGGATCAGCCCATGGATGAAAAGGCCGGGTGATGGAAGGGGCCCCAAGATGAGATCACGCGCATGACGATCAACCTCGTTGTTGCAGTCACCGATGGCGACTGGTTTGAGTTGCTTCGCAGCCGGTCTGACCTGACGGAGGTGAACTTCTGGGCGCCTTCCGGGGCCACCTTCCAGGCACTCCAGAAGGGCGAACTCTTTCTGTTCAAGCTGCACTCGCCGCGCAACTTCATCGTCGGTGGTGGCGTGTTCGCTTATGCGAACAAGCTCCCCTTGTCATTGGCCTGGCAGGCGTTTGGGGTCGCCAATGGGGTTGCGAACCCTCAGGAGATGCGCCTTCGAATTGCCCGCTATCGGAGTCTTGATAACAGTGATCGAAGCGATTTCGTCATCGGCTGTCGCATCCTGACGCAACCCTTCTTTTTCGAGGAGAAGGACTGGATCCCGGTGCCTCCCAGCTGGGCTCCTCAGATCGTCACCTTCAAGCGGTACAACACGGCCGAGGGTGACGGCAAAGCGCTCTGGTCGGCCGTCAACGAGCGCCTGAGCCGTCAGCGCGTCTTTGCGGCGGCGGAGGAGCCTGCCCGCTATGGAGAACCCCAGTTGATCAGACCGCGCCTGGGACAGGGTGCCTTCCGTGTTCTTGTGACAGATACCTATGAACGACGCTGTGCCGTGACACGAGAGCGCACCTTGCCGGCGCTCGAGGCGGCCCACATCCGGCCGTACGGCGACGGGGGCAGTCATGAGGCCAGCAACGGCCTGTTGCTGAGGCGCGACCTTCACAGCCTCTTTGATGCGGGCTATGTCACCGTGACCCCTGACCTGCGGTTTGAGGTGAGCCGGCGGATCAAGGAGGAGTTCGACAACGGTCGGCACTACTATGAGCTGCACGGCGGCTCGATCTATGTGCCGGCGCGTGCCGATCAGCGGCCGGATGTTGCCGCGCTGGGGTGGCACAACGAGAACGTTTATCGGGGGTGAGGGACGCTTTGGGTAACGACGATCTTGACACCCTGATGCGAGTGGCTGCCTTCGAGCATCTGCGGATGCTAGGGGCACTTTATCCGCATCTGACGCATAAGGAATTAGCCCCGGGCTTCATGTTTCGCGGTGAGCGAATACCGTTGATGAATCCGCAGCGCGGAATATTCAAGCCGAGGCAGATGAGATTGCTTCTGTCTATAAAGACTGTTTTCCCGCGGGCTGGCGGTCGTGTCTGGTACGACGATCAGCGCCATGTCCATCGACAGATCTTTGACGCTGATGACAGGATTGACTACGCCTTCATGGGCCAGAACCCCGACGCGGCAGACAACCGCTGCCTGCGCGAGGCGTTCGAGAATCGGATTCCTCTGATCTATTTTCTCGGTATTTCCCTCGAGTGCTATCAGGCTGTCTTTCCAAGCTATATCGTCGATTGGGATGCGGGAAGCCTGAAAGCGAACGTAGCATTCGGGGTCGCTGAGCACACTGCGCCTGGCCGGCCCACAGCGTTTGATGGGCTTCGGTCCACGCGTGCAGGACTGCGTTGGCCCGTCCCACGCATACAATCCGCCGCAAGCTTGCAAAAAAGCACGGCCCGCCCACCTTCGCATGAGAATTGAGCCAATGATCTCACGTTCACAGGAATCATGAACAGCAAGCGCGTCCTCATCGCAGTTACCGGTCTCACGCCCCAAATTGTCACCGAGACGGTGTTCGCCCTCGCTCGTCAGGAGCCGACATGGGTTCCGGACGAGATTCGACTGATCACGACAAGAACCGGAGCTGAGAACGCGCGGCTCAATCTGCTCACGCCTGAAACTGGCTGGTTTCATCGCCTCTGCAAGGACTATGGCCTGGCCGGCGTTCGGTTCGATGCGTCGACGATCCGTATCCTCAAGGGGCGCGATGGAACCGAATTGGATGATATCCGCTCACCTGAAGAGAACATCGCTGCGGCTGACTTCATCACCGAAGAGGTGCGCGCGGTCACGCAGGATTCCGATAGCGAACTGCACGTCTCCATGGCTGGTGGTAGAAAAACCATGGGTTACTACGCTGGTTATGCGCTTTCCCTGTATGGCAGGCCAGTTGATCGGTTGTCGCACGTCCTTGCTTCGCCCCCCTTCGAGAACAATCGTGACTTTTTCTACCCGACGCCCTACGACCATGCCATACGTGTGAACCAGTCCGGGCGTGAGATCACCTACAACGCGAGGAATGCAACGGTTGAGCTCGCGGATATACCGTTCGTCAGTCTGCGCCATGGACTGCCAGCGGCCCTTCTGTCAGGGGCATCCTCCTTCCGCGCCACCGTGGAAGCTGCTCAGGCGTCGCTTGGCCCGACGTCACTCGCTCTTGATCCGGCTTCGCGCCGCATTCGCGCAGGAACCCGCGTCTTGTCCCTGGCGCCGGCTCAGTTTGCCGTTATCGCGGTGCTGGCATATCGCATGGTGCGGGGCATGCCAGCACTTGTCGCACCGTTGCGCGATGCGCCCGATCCTGAATGGTCGCAGTCGTTTCTGCGAGACTTGAGGGACTGTTGTGGAGCCATGCATCTTTCGGGCAGCATCGAAGACACTCTTACACGCGGTGTTGATGGAAACTGGTTTTCGCCCCACCTTTCACGCTTGCAGAACACTCTCAGAACGGCACTTGGACCGGCTGCCCTGCCCTACCTTGTCGATCAGGGAAGCCGACCCAGGCGCGGCTACCGTCTACGACTCGATCCGCGAGACATTTCCTTCGAACCGATCAACGAGTGAGGCTACGTCATGCTTGAAAGCACCCCCCCGTTCTCTCCCAGGCACGCAGTTCAGTTGATCATGGTGTCGGATCAGGCCGCGCCGAATCTGCTGCCCGCACTCGACCCGGCGATGAAGCCCAAGCAGATCGTGATGCTTGTCACCGATCGGATGAGAGCGCGAGCCGACTGTCTCAGCCAGGCTTTTACGGAGGCCGGTATCAAGGTCTCGATGGCCCACCTTGGCGCAGGTGCCAGCACCGACTACGAAAATATCCAGAAGACTGTCTATGATGTTCTGGAAACCAACGAGCCAACTGAAGTGGCGCTCAATCTGACTGGCGGCACGAAGTTGATGGCCATTGCAGCTCGATCTGCCATGCAAGACAGTGGCGCGCGCTCCTTCTATGTGGACATTGAGAGCGGTGATCTGATCTGGCTTGACGATCCCATCGCCCACCAAAAGCTGAAATCGACTGTTCGCTTGAGTTCGTATCTCAAGGCTTATGGTTTCGACGTGCATTCAAAAGCTGAGGTCCCGGGCGTCCCTGTGGCTCAGCAGCAGCTCTTCACTACATTGGTCAATGACATTGGTGCCCTCGGGCACGCGCTGACTCAACTCAACTGGCTGGGCCAGAAAGCCGAGCGAGACGACACACTCAGTATACCGATCAGTGAAGCCGGCGCGAGCAACCAGAATCTTGACGCTCTCATTGCTCACTTCGAGCGTGCCGAAATGATCGAACGGCGCGGGGATACCCTTTACTACAAGACCAAAGGCGCACGAGACTTCTGCAAGGGTGGCTGGCTTGAGCGGCTCGTGTACCAGCAGGTTGAAGCGCTGACGGGCCCGCTCGCCATTCGAGACAAGGCCATGGGACTGGAAATCAAGCGAGATTCCGTGAGAAACGAACTTGATGTCGCCTTCCTGCACGCTAATCGGTTCTTCGTGATCGAATGCAAGACAGCGCTCATGGACCATCAGACACGGCCTAACAAGGCGAATGATACGGTGTTCAAACTGGATAACATCGCCAACCGAGTCGGTGGTCTCGGGTACAGGACGATGCTGGTGAGCTATCGGTCATTCTCCAAGCCCGAGGAAAGCCTGGTGCGGGCTCTGAATGTAAGACTCGTTCAAGGGCGTGATATAAAAAATCTCGAGTCCCACCTGCGAGACTGGGTCAGTGTGCAGCGCTGAAGACACGATGCAATCGAATATCTTGCCGGCGGGTTTGCGGAGTTGCCCTGACCTCGGTTAGCGCTCCCCCATCTGTTCAGACGGCCATGGCAGAGCCTCTGCGTGAGATTTCAGCACGTCAATGCTGCTCAACAGCCTCTCGGCGCGGTGTCAGTTCCATTCAGACCGAAAACCCCTTGCTGTTCAGGCGATCAAGCAGTAGTCTTTGTTGCATAAGCTACCCGGGCGTGGACATCCCAGCCCGGTGATCATTCGTCAGGTTCTGTTTGCACTGCAAGCTTGCAGATCAGACCGCTCTGGCACTCACCGGGCACAGTGTCGAATCGGAAAAGCACCCGCAAGGATCTTCATGATGATCGAGTTGGCGTACCGCCTGGTTTTCAATACGCCTGCCTTCATGGGCAACGCTGACCAATCGGCCCAGTGGCGTACGCCGCCAATCAAGGCGCTCCTGCGGCAGTGGTGGCGTGTCGCCTACGTTGGCGACCAGACTCCGGGAGTGACGATTGCGAAGATGCGGACCGTCGAGGGGATGCTTTTTGGGCTTGCCGCGGATAGTGGTTGCGGGTCGCAAAAGAGCCAATTGCGCCTGAGGTTGAACTCGTGGAGCGATGGCAGAAAGACCGACTGGGCCCATGAAGATGCGCAGCCCGTGGTTCATGGCGAGGTCGGGAAGCCAGTCGGGGCGCAGTTGTACCTGGGCTATGGACCGCTTAAGTTCCAGCAAGGCACGGCCTTGAAAGCGCGTGCAGCCATCGGAGAGAAAGAGCACGCTGAACTTCGGCTTGCGCTGCTTGATGAAAGTGAAGCGTCCCGCCTGGGTACTGCACTGCACTTGTTGAACCTTTACGGGACGTTGGGCGGGCGCAGTCGCAATGGCTGGGGCTCATTTAATCTGACCCCATTGGAAGGCACACCCAAATTCGGCGCCACTCTTGATGACCGTTTTTTCCTGCCTTGGCGCGATGCGCTGTCCAAGGACTGGCCGCACGCCATCGGTCGTGACGACAAGGGTCCGTTGATCTGGGAGACGGGCACGCAAAACGACTGGAAAAGCGTGATGCGCCTCTTGGCCGAGATCAAGATCGGCCTACGCACTCAGGACGCATTCAAGTTTTCAAGTTCAAAGGCTGATGGACGCGTTCATGAGCGTCACTGGTTGAGTTACCCCGTCACTCATCACGACGTGTTCGACTGGAAGAAAAAGGGATTGCGCCTGCCTAACAGTCTGCGTTTCAAGGTTCGTGCCGGAACTGACGGGACGTTCCGAGGCGTTGTATTTCACATGCCGTGTCTGCCACCGCCGGCGTTCGCGCCTGACAAGTCGGCGGTCGTGCAAGTCTGGCAGCAAGTCCACCAATTCCTGGACGCTCGTAACGGCGTTCTCAAACGCATTTCGGCGTGACACCCATGTCAAACCAAGACATCCTCTGGCAGACGAAACTCCACGCCCGATTGCATGATCCGGCCGAGAAGGCGCTGGTCTTGTTGCGTGACCCAGAAGGTCACGAAGGCGGCAGTTCGCGAGTGTTGCAGCGCCTGCTTGGCTTCCAGCGCATCGAAGCGGGCACGATTGATCCTGACAATGACGAGGTCCTCCATCGCGTGTTGTTCAGTCATGGCATTCCGGCACAGATGTACGAAACCGTGCGCCGTGCTGATTGGTGGGCCGCGGCTGCAGACCGCCCGCAATGGCCAATGCAGGAAATCACGGTCACGACGAAAAAGGGCGAGCAGCGCACGCTTCGGGCTGCGGCCAAAGGCAGTCAGGTGCGCTGGTCGAAGGATCCGGTCCTCATACATCCGCTGACTGGTGCTCAGTACCACCTTGGCAATCTCGGGGATACCGAAATAGAGGACCTCAAGTCGCGCTGTTTCGTTCATACGTCGGGACTCGTCCAGCGCACCGCAGACGCGACGATTGATTGGCATCGCACGTTGCTCGCGTTGTGGCGGTTTGGCCCTGAATTGCGCGAAGATCAGGACAACGGTGCCTTGGGTGCGCTCTGGCCTCTGCTGCCTGCCGACACCCGCATTCCCGACCACAGCATCTGGGACCATCTGGATCTCACGTCAGCTTTTGCTGGCGCATTCCAGGCTGATTCGGTCGGTGATGTGGCGCTGCTGACGGTCGCCATTGGGCCGGTTCAAAGCTTTATCGCGGCTGCACGCAGTACATCCGATCTCTGGGCGGGTTCACACCTGCTAGCCCGTCTGGCCTGGGAGGCGATGAAGCCCGTATGCGAAGCATTGGGGCCCGATGCCATCCTTTTCCCGCGTCTGCGCGGCGTGCCGCAGGTAGACGCCTGGCTGCGTGATGAGGTGAAACTGCCACCAGATCTCTTCGATGGTGCTCCATGGACAGTCAAATCCACGGATGACAACCCGCTATTCGCCGCAGCGCTACCCAATCGGTTTGTAGCCCTCGTGCCGGCGTCTCGGGCGCGCGAACTGGCTTTGCAGGTGGAGCGGTCCGTGCGGGCATGGTTGCAGGCAGTGGGTCAGAAGGTGGTTGATCGCCTGCTGAAGGAGGCGGAACTGGCGGCCGATGCTGACAGCCACGCGCATGTCCAGATGCGGCAGCAGCTGGAAGGATTCCCGGAAGTCCATTGGGCAGCCGTCCCGTTTTCGTTGATCAGTCCTCGCAATGTCGAAAGGCAGAACGATCTGGATACAAGCAGGCTGAGCGAAGCCATGGCCCCCTTTTTCGGCGCGTCGCCGGGGGAGCCTTGCGGATTTCTTGAGAGTCCAGCCTGGAGAGTGCTCCAGAAGGGCATTCGCTGGGACGGAGACAAGGTCTTTTTCGAGCCCAACCCAGGCGCGCTCTACCCTGCGGTTCATGACTTGGCTGAACGTGCAATGACGGCTGCCAAGGCTGTGCGCCCCTTCAACCAGCAGCCACAGCATGGCTGGCGCTGCTCGCTCACTGGAGAGACTGAGTGGCTGTCGGTTGACCCCGAGCAGTTGAAATGGTCGCCCGGCCAGCGACAAGGCACCCTCTGGGCGCGCATCGCCAGCAGGCGCCCAGCGTGGGCCCGAAAGGGCGAGCATCTGGGCGCCTTGCCGGCAATCAAGCGCTTGTGGCCAACACTTTTTGCGGAAGAGGTGGGCAAGCTGGTCGGTGCTGCTGAGGACGCTCGCAGCGCGCATCGATTTGTCGTGTCCACGCATACGATGTCGCTCGCTTGGCAACTGGATGCCTGGCTTGAGAGGGGTGCTACTACAGAGCCCGGGCTGACCGACAAGCTGAAGGACTACCGCACTGAGACTGTGGCACTGCCGCGCAAGCTGATTCAGAAGTACGTGCGTCAGGGGGCTGCCCTTGACGATGCGAGACGCTTGCCGGGGTTACTCGATGCAGCTGATGAACTCGAGGAAAAGTCCGGCAAAGAAGGCGAGGCGGCTGCGCTACGGGAACTCGTTCGCAAGACCCTCGGCGGCGATGCTGGCAGACTCGAGACTTACTACGCCCTGGTCATGATGGATGGTGATCGTATGGGCGCCTGGCTCGCAGGCGGCGATGAGTACGCCATCAAATACCGAGACAGCTTCCATCCGCAGACGCGCCAGGGCTTCGACCAGCATGCCGCGAACGAGCCTACGCTCAAGGCCTACGGCGAGCAGGCCCGCGCCGTGTCCCCTAACCGCCATCTCTCGATTTCGGCTGCGCTCAACGATTTCTCACTCACCGTCGCCCCGCATGTTGTGGAACGTGAGTTTCTGGGTCGTCTGATTTATGCCGGCGGCGATGATGTGCTGGCCATGTTGCCTGTCGGAGACCTGTTACCTGCGATGCAGCGACTCCGCATGGCTTATGCCGGGCACGATCCAGCCCACACCGCTGAAGACTCGGCCCGGCAGGGGCTTACGCTCGGGCAGGGCTTCGCCTTGCTGCGACGAGGAAAAAGTCTCCGGCTCATGCGAATGATGGGTGAGCGGGCGACTGCCAGTGCCGGCGCCGTGATTGCTCATCATCAGGCGCCACTGGGTGCCGTGCTACGGGAGTTGCGCGCTTCTGAGGGTCGAGCGAAGGGCGAAGGCGGCCGTGATGCTTTTTGCATTACCGTGGTCAAGCGCTCCGGCGGAGCCTTGAGTGTCGTAGCCAAGTGGGGTGAGCCGGTGGCGCTCCTCGGCGATCTGCGTGACTGGCTTGCCCTGGATGGCGTGTCCCGTCGCGCCGTCTACAACAGTCTGGACTGGGTCAAGGATATCCCGCCCGAAGATTCCGCCATGCTGCAAGAACTATTGAGCTACCAGTTTCAGCGCCAAGCCAACAGCGATGAAGCCAAAAGCGTCGGTCGGGGACTGGCGTGCCGTCTGACGGCTCTGGCTTTTGATGACTCATTGCGCCCCAAGCCGGCGAGCAAAGAGCCGCCTCTGTCCTGGCTTGCTCACTTCATGGGTGTGGCCGAGTTTCTGGCTCGTGGCACCCGCAGCGCCAAGTGAACCCTCATGACCATGAATAATGACGCTATTCATTTCCGGTTCATCGAGCCACTCGATGTGCTCCATCTCCGGGGGAACAAGCTCTTTGGAGACCCGGGCAGTTTTGGTGAGTGTCTGATTCCGCCCTGGCCTTCGGTCGCAGCTGGTGCTCTGCGCAGTGCGATGCTCGCCCGTGACGGTGTCGATCTGGCTGCTTTTGCACAAGGTCGTGTCTCGCATCCTCTGCTGGGCACACCCGACGCTCCTGGTTCATTCACGGTCGTTGGGTTCACGCTTGCCCGACGTTTGACGTGCGGGCAGGTGGAATCCCTGCACGCCCTTCCGGCCGATCTGATCGCCGAAACGGACAGCAGAGCTCATCGCGCTGAGGCAGGCACAGAATCGCTCAAACTGGCCCGACTGGTCCCGATGACCCCGGTTGGTGGTCTGTCGAGCTCTGCTCCGCTCGCCCAATGGCCAGTGCTGCCACATGCAGAGCGGAAAAAACCGGCATCAGGTTGCTGGCTTACCCAAGCGGGCTGGGAACTCTACCTGGATGGTCAGACTCCGAAAGGTGAGCACCTCGTGCGTACCGGCGAACTCTGGCAATTCGATTCCCGCACCGGCATTGGCCTTGACACCGGAAAGCGCCGAGCTGCTGACGGCCAATTGTTCACCGTTCAGGCAGTGGCCTTGCGTCCGGACGTTGGCTTTCTGGCAGCGGTGCTGGGCGCCGAGCCAACTGCGCACGGAGTGCTGCGCTTTGGTGGCGATGGACGTGGTGCGACGATTTGCCCGATTGAACATCAGGCTTCTGCGATCAACCTCGTGCGCATTGCGCAAGCGCGAAGAGCCCGCATCGTATTGACGACACCGGGATTGTTTGCCGGGGGGTGGAAGCTGCCGGGCATGGGCGCAGATCAGCGCCTGACCTGGCCAGGCCTGAGCGCGCGAGTGGCTTGCGCTGCAGTCCCACGTGGGGAAGTCATCAGTGGCTGGGACATGGCGGCACGCGGACCCAAGCCTGCCGAGTGCGTCGCGCCGGTCGGGAGCGTCTACTGGCTGGAAGACATCGATGCAACCCCCGATGCGCTCGACAAGCTTGCCGCACAGGGTCTCTGGTTCGATAGCACGGACAATCGGCAGCGTCGAGCCGAGGGCTTCAACCGATTCACCTTCGCCGCCTGGTAATCCGGGCGTTCATCGAACCTCACCAGACTTTCTACAGAGAGACACCTTCGTCATGTTCGAGAAACAAGCCGCCGTCTTCCTCTATGCCGTCAGCCCCGTGCACATGGGCGCAGGCAGCGCCGTCGGTGTGATTGACAATCCCATCCAGCGCGAGCGCCACACAAATCATCCCAGCTTTGCCGGCTCCGGAATAAAGGGCGCGTTGCGCCATGGCTTCCGAGCAGCGGGGGGCGAGCAGGCTCGCATCAACCTGCTCTTTGGGCCTGAGTCACAAACTGGTGACCTTCACGCGGGAGCGGTGAGCTTTGGCGATGCTCAATTGGTAGCGTTCCCAGTACGCAGTCTTCGCCAAGGCTACGTCTACGCCACTTGTCCGCAGGCGCTGGCGAGGGCCAAGCGACTCTTGAGCCTGGTTAACGTGTCCTCCACCGACTGGGCGATCCCTTCTGTGGGGGAGGGTGAGTGCCTCGTCAATAACCCCAAGTTGCTTGGCAGCGGAAAACTTCTTCATCTCGAGGCGTTCGAATATCAGGCTCGCGCGGACGAGTCGTTGAGAACCCTGGCGAGGGATCTGGCAGAAAAAGGGTTGCCCAAGGGCGACGCGTACGCGTTCTTCCGACAGAAACTTGCCGACGATCTGGTCGTGCTGTCGGATACGGATTTTGCCTACTTTGCTGAACATGCCACGCTGGTTGAGCCCCATGTGCGCATTGACAGCAAGACGGGAACCGCCGTTGAAGGGGGGTTGTTCTATACCGAAAACCTTCCCCCTGAAACTCTGCTGCTTGCGCCTCTGATGGCGAGTGATACCCGGAGCGGCAAGGCAGGCGACTTGATGAAGGCTGACGCGGTGATGGGCGAGATCACGTCCATGCTCCAGCGCGGTGTGCTGCAGATCGGCGGAGACGCCACCACTGGCCGCGGATTGGTTGTGGCCTCGGTACTGGGGGCCTGAAAACCATGGCAACGATCATGTCGAACAATGCGCGATCGAGTAGTGAAACTCGCCTGACCTCCAATCGGCTGACGACAGAGCAGCGCCGCGCAAAACACGCTTGGGATTGTGCTGCCAAAGGCATCGCGTCTGACGAGAAGTACGTGAATGATGCCAAGGGGCTGCCGGCCTTGATCATGAACAGCGGCTTGATGCAGGTGATGGCCTTCATGCATGAAAAAGCCGGCCGGCACGAACTGCTGGCGGCTCACCTGCGCGATTGGTTGCGGCAGCAGTGTGATACGCCTGCAGACTTCGAACCCTTCATGAAGGCGATGTTTGACATGAGCGACGCTCGCCAATTTCAGGCGATCACTGCCGAGGCGTTTGCGTGGTTGCGGTGGTTACGCCAGATGGCCGCTGCGCGCAAGAACTGAGGGGATCACATGCCCAACGCCGCAGTTCCCGCTTATCTTGGTCAGGACTTCCAGGAAGCCTCGCCTGGACTTCGCTTCAGCACCTATCTACGCGTGTGGGAGTCCGACTGGGGCATTGCGAAGTCAGGCAAGTCCGATGGCTTCAAATCAGCCTCCGGTCTCAATCCGGCGGACCAGGCGCGCCTGGGTGCCGTGCGACTGCGTCAGAGTTTTCTGGCAACCGCTCTCCAGGCGGCAGGCGCATTGTTCACTGTTGATGCGGTCGCAGTCGCTCCATTCACGACTGGGTTGGGCAATGAGCATCCACTTGAAAATGGATTTGCCTTCCTGAACCCCTACGGCCTCCCTTACCTGCCAGGCAGCGGCGTGAAAGGTGTACTACGACAGGCGGCACGAGAGCTTGCAAGCGCCCAATGGGGAGATACCAAGGGTTGGACAGAGGACCGCATCACGTACCTGTTTGGCCTCGAGAGCGAAAACGGAAACACGAACCACCAGCGCGGCGCGCTGGGCTTCTGGGATGTGTTGCCCATGCTGGAAGGTTATCGCCTCCAGGTCGAAGTCATGACGCCTCATCAGAGCCACTACTACCAGGAGCGGCTGGACGCGAAAAGCGGCGGCAGCATCAGTCCGCATGACAGCGGCCAACCCAACCCGATCAACTTTCTGACGGTACCACCGGGGTCGAAGTTCGCGTTCCATGTCCAGTGTGATGTCCCGTTTCTCGGGCGGCACGCGCCTGACCTGGCCGCAGGCGGATGGCAGCCGTTGCTTGTGGCTGCGTTTGAGCACGCCTTCGCATGGCTCGGCTTCGGCGCCAAGACGGCCGTAGGCTACGGAGCGATGAAAGAAGATCTCGATGCTCTGGAGCAACGCAAGCATGCGCAAGAGGCCCTGCGTACCGAAATCGAGAGACAAGCCCGGATCGCTGCCCAGGCAGAGATGAGCCCCGAAGATCGTGACTGGGATCGCGCACAAGACCCGCTATCGGCTTTCGAGGTTGCGTTCACGGAAGCCAAGCGGGCGGGCGTCTTCAATCCAGGCGGTCCGTTCAATGCCAGGCGGCTCGAATTCATGACGCTCGCGTTGGGCTGGAGCGAGCCGCGTAGCCGTAGTAGAGCAGCGGAACTTCTCGCAGCCAGTGCCACCAAGGATTGGGGCCGTCCGAGCAACAAGGATCGCTGGCGAGAGTTGCAGCAAGCCATCGAGGCATTGAAGGGTGCCCGCTGATGAATGGAAACCGAATAGCTCGGCGCAAGAGAGAAAATCAGTCGTGACGATGTGGTTTGTGTCTCGTCATGCCGGCGCTGTCGCGTGGGCCCGACGCCAGGGATTTCATGTTGACCGCTGGGTGCCGCACCTCGTCGTGAGCGACATCAGGGCCGGCGATGTGGTCGCAGGAAACTTGCCGATCCAGATGGCTGCTCAGATCTGCGCAAAGGGCGCCCACTACTTGAACCTCAGTATTGATCTTCCTGCTGCGCTGCGAGGTCATGAGCTGGACGTAGCTCATCTGGAACGCCACGGCGCACGCCTGGAAAGGTTTCATGTATGCCGATCGACCGAAGAGAAACCAGAGTGAACCGGGTTGGCTCTCGCCCGTGCCTTGCCTCGCCTTTTCTCCTTCCCTACCGAGTATTGGTCTTGCGAGCTCGGGTACTCAGACCTATCACTCTTCCGGCCTTCCCAGGCTCGGCACTTCGGGGGGTCTTCGGGCATGCCTTGCGCAGACTCGCTTGCTTGACCCAAGCACCGACCTGCAAGGACTGCCTGCTACGATCGCGATGCACGTATGCGAGGGTATTCGAACCCCAACCACCCGAGGGTGCGCGACGGCTGTACAGTCAGGTACCTGCCGGATTTGTACTTGCTCCACCGGTAGGGCTGCGCCCGCTGGAGTCAGGGGAGCTATTGGAGTTCGGGCTGACGCTGGTTGGCGCTGGCCTGAGCGAT
Source organism: Pseudomonadota bacterium (assembly GCA_947455195.1). Taxonomy (GTDB): domain Bacteria; phylum Pseudomonadota; class Gammaproteobacteria; order Burkholderiales; family SG8-39; genus CAIXPL01. The sequence goes on from CANGMI010000006.1 coordinate 424,584, forward strand.
GCTCCGCTTGTATTGGCCGCTTGGCGCGACGCCCTCATGCTCGGGCTCGGCCCTTCAAAGGGGACCGCTACGCTTGATCAGGTGATCGACTGCCCCGTGCCCGACGCTGGGCCTGCGCCTTCCCAGGTCACACTACGTTTCATCACCCCAACATACATCAAGCGTGGTGGTCAGCCACTGGGTCCTGACCAGTTGACTGGCGCCGCGGTGCTTCGGGCTGCCGTGCGCCGCGTCGGCGATCTGCTGGAGCTTCAGGACAACCAGCACGCGACGATCGATTTTGCTTCGCTGGGGGCCGCAGCCGATCGTGTGCGAGTCAAAGCCGCTGCGCTGGCGTGGGCTGATATCGAGCGGTGGTCGAACCGCCACCATCGCCATATGAGCTTCAGGGGTGTTGTGGGCCGACTCGATGTTGCAGGCGACCTGGATATGCTCTGGCCGTTTCTCTTTGCTGGACAGTATCTGCACGTCGGCGGCAAGACATCGTTTGGGCTTGGGCGATACCTGCTGCAGGGCGAAGCGTGGCCAGCGGCCAGCGTCGCTGCATAGGCCTTGACGAAAGCGAAACGCCTTTGGCCGACACCCGTGACTGGACGGATAGACACAGATTCAGGAGCGTGGGCGCGCGAGCGAATCTGACTGCCTCGGCAAGCTTGTGATTCGCCACCGATCCGCCCTTGCCAAGCACACTGGCGTCAGTTCATTCATGTGTGCCTTTGCGCGTGTCACGACACCTCTTCCTTGTTGGCTACGATATCTCGATCCATGCTCGACGCCGCAAGGCCTTGAGGCTCTTGAAGGGCACGGCGATCGGTGGGCAGCGCTCGCTCTACGAGTGCTGGATGACAGCGGGTGAACTGCAGGCGACGATGGCTGCCCTGCGTCGCCTGATCGATCCTCAAACCGATCGCCTTGTATTCGTGCAACTGGATACTCGCGCTCGTATCGAACTGCTTGGCAAGGCGGTGACTCCCGCCAGTGGCGACTTTTTTTACGTTGGGTGAGGCCATGGGAATCCTGACGATCGATCGACCTGGATTTGAAATTCGCTGCTCCTCGGGCGCCGTGGAGGTGCGGCGTGATGGACTGCTCGAGCAGACCGTCCCGGGTCGACTCATTGATCGTCTGGTGCTGCGGGCCGACACACAGATCAGTTCGAGTACTCTCGCGGCACTGGCTGATGCCGGTATCGGCGTGGTCGCTTTTGGCGGGCGTGGAGGCCATCGCGTGGCTCACGTTCTGGGCGCCCCTCACAACGATCCGCGCGCCCGCATCGCGCAATGCCGCCTCGATGTGAATGATCTTCAGGTCATCTCTTTTGTCCGACAGGTCGTACGCGCGAAGGTTCTGAGACAACGTCGCTTCCTGCGGAGTGTCGAAAGGCCGGATCTTCGAAAGGCCCTGCGAGACGCCGATGCATCCCTCGAAAAAACTCTGGGCGCTATGGCAAGCGCCTCAGACGTAGAGGCAATTCGAGGCTTTGAGGGCGCCGCCGCCGCTGCCTATTTCCGGGCCTACTGCGCGCTTTTCCCCGAGAGTCTCGGTTTCCATGCGCGTCGGCGTCGGCCCCCGCCTGATCCGGTGAACGCGTGTCTTTCGCTGGGCTATTCCGTCTTGTACTCTGAAGCTGTCAAGGCCACGTGGGCTGCTGGGCTGGATCCCATGGTTGGGGCGCTGCACCGTCCCGCGTGGGGAAGGGCCTCGCTTGCGTGCGACCTGATGGAACCTTGGCGGGTTGTGGTCGATGTCTGGGCTTGGCAGATGTTTCGCGATCGGGAATTTCGCGAGGAGCATTTTGGACGCGATGGCTCGGGCGCGCTTCTGATGGGAAAAGCCGCCCGTGCCAAAGCTTATCCGGCGCTTGTGCTACTGATGCGGAACCCTGCTCGTGGCCTTCGCCGGCACGCCCTTCGGATTGCGACGCAACTGCGTGGTTTGCCGCTCTCAGGGTGGAGCGAACCGAGCAAGGCCGACGACCGCTCGCCCGGGAGTGTGGCGTGATCCGGCCTCTGTATCTTGAAACAAGCGTTGAGTGGACTGTGGCCCTCGATGACGGCATTGCGCTGAGCATTTCGGCACCAGACCGCACGCGTAGATTGTTTCCTCTGGCGCGTTTGTCCAGGGTTGTGAGTCCGGAGAAGGCGAAGTGGACCACTCCTGCGCTCGTGGGCTGCCTGAGACATGGCGTGCCAGTCGTCTTTCACGATAACAAGGGCGACCCGTGGGGCGCGACAATCATCTTGGCCGGTTGAACGACAACCATGATGGCCGGTGGTGAGGAGTCGAAGGCGGCGTAGGGCGAGGCCGTTCTGCTCGATGTCCACCTCGCGCTTATCGAGCATAGGCTTTTGCGACGCTTCA
>CANGMI010000007.1 GCA_947455195.1 Pseudomonadota bacterium
AAGCCAATCGTGGAGGTCGACCCGCGGTACTTCAGGCCGACGGAAGTGGAGACGCTGCTGGGTGATGCCACGAAGGCGCGGGAGCAGCTGGGGTGGGTGCCGAGGACGAGCTTTGAGGAACTGGTGGCGGAGATGGCGCGCGAGGATTTTAGGGGGGCGGAGCGGGAGGGCTTCACCCATGCGCCTCGAGACTCGAATGCGATGTCGACAACCCGACTGAGCGCTGCCTAAGCCGCATGACCCAACGAACAGAAGCGAATACCGACTTGACGACATCAGGCTCTTGGAGATCTACGAGCACCGAGGTAGGAGTCGACGCTGATAACGTTCCGCCCAACGAAACCATAGACCCAGAGCAGGCAAGGCCGTGAGAACCGCATTGATCTTCGGTGTTACCGGGCAGGACGGTTACTACCTCGCGCGCCAATTGCTGGCGCGTGGTTATCGCGTATGCGGCACCTCGCGTGACGGTGGCGGGAGGAATGCCCAGCATCTGCAGTCTGTCCTCGGGTTGACCGCCTTGCAGATATATTCGGTCTCAAGCACGGACTTCTACAGCGTATTCCGCGTCATCAGCGAAACCGCGCCCGACGAGATCTACAATCTGTCCGGACAGTCGTCGGTCGGGCTGTCTTTCGAACAGCCACTGGAAACTCATCACAGTATCGTCAGCGCGACGATAAATATCCTGGAAGTTGCTCGTCTGACTACCCGGCCGATGCGCCTCTATTTTGCGGGCTCCAGCGAGGCGTTCGGAGAGACTCCGGAAGCTGGCGCCACTGAAACGACGCCTTTCCAGCCCAAGAGTCCGTACGGTGTCGCGAAGGCAGCGGCCGCATGGCAAGTCAAGAACTACCGCGAGTCATACGGGTTGTTCGCATGTACCGGCATTCTGTTTAATCATGAATCGCGACTTCGTCCGCCGCGTTTCGTCACCCGCAAGATCATCGATGTCGCCAAGCGAATCGCCAGCGGCAGCCCGGAGATACTGACTCTAGGGGACATCGGCATCGCGCGCGACTGGGGTCACGCACCGGAGTACGTCGATGCAATGTGGCGCATCCTGCAACACCACCAGGCACGCGACTTCGTCATCGCCACAGGGGAGCAGCACACATTGCAGGAATTCGTCGCACTGGCCTTCGGTCGCCTCGGCCTCTCTTGGCGCGATCACGTCCGGACCGACGAATCCTTGCATCGCCCGAACGAGATCCGCGTTACCGTCGGAAATGCCGCTCTGGCGCGCGAGGTACTTGGCTGGTCTGCACAGGTACGGTTGCCGGTTTTAATCGACACGCTGTTGTCCGACGATCCGATCTGAGCTGAAAATGAGTAAGAAAGGGCCATGGCAGCATGCAAAATCGAAACTCAGTGTTTTGCTGAAGAATCGCTATATCAACGCACTCCGAGGCGTGCCCATCCCGAATTCCGTCGGTGAGAAAGCGCAGTCGCTGATTGCCGGACAGTTGAGCTCGCTGCCCGGTGCATTGATCGGGCGTATCGGTGCTACCGAAGGCAAGGTGATTCGGCATTACTTGCATGCCCGGCGGGGCAGAGGGGATCCCGTCGCTTATCCGTTGCCGCTGAACAACGAACTGAGGACGCACTCTGGCTTCTTCGATCCAGACGACCGCGCGATCGACCGCTTTGCCGAGCTTTACCTGCGGGCGGCCCAGGCTATGACATTGCGTGCCCTCTGGACACCGCTCGACCGCGGCATCGTGTCATCGCACAGCGCCTCATGCCGCCTTCTCGATCTGGATCCTTTCTTCGCTCGGTCGCCATGGACTCTGGCCCTAGAAGGGCGTCGGGTTACCGTGATTAGCCCCTTCGCCCGAAGCATCCACGCACAGTTCGAAAAACGCGAACTATTATTCTTGCGCAACACGATGCCCGCCTTCCACCTGCGGACAGTAATCGCGCCGCAGACGCACTGCGAACAGGACGCATCGGGCCAGGACTGGTTCGTCAACTTGGACTCGATGGTTCAAGATGCCTTGGACCATGCTCCGGAAATCGTCATCATTGGTGCTGGCGCCTACGGTCTCCCCGCGGCCGCGGCCCTCAGTTGCAAGGGTATTCGCACCCTGGTGCTCGGCGGAGCGACGCAGTTGCTGTTCGGCATACGTGGCCGTCGCTGGGAGAACGACCGCGCCTATGCACGCCTAATGAACAGCCACTGGACCCGACCAGCAGAGGAAGAACAGCCAAAGGGTTTCCGCAAGCTTGAGATCAACGGCGGAGCCTATTGGTAATGTTGCTTTATTGCGCCGAGAACCGGCGCGCACCTTTTGTGGCTGTTTTTCAGCGCACCGCCGAGGCTCACGGCTTCAATGTCCGGGTGACGACGCCAGCTGAGACGCCCTCCTCTGCATACGCTTGCTTTGAATCTGCGTACCGCCACCTGTCGGTAAACTCCCAGCATTTTGAAATTGCCTGCTTTCGACGCTACTTCGCTGCCCAGATCGACTTAGCCGGGGAGCGCAGGTTCGTGATCTCCGATAGCGACATCTTCGTGCAAGCGCCGTGGTCCGATTTTCCTGAAGCCGTGCGTGATTCCAGCCAGTTCGTTGCTAGCGTCGGCCAGACGCCAACTGGCCCCGAGGATGACGTAAGTCCGCATTTCTCGGTATGGACGCCAGCGCTGCTGAACGACTTCATCGAATTTATTTTGTGCCAATACACCGAGCGCATTGACGAACTCGAGGCACTGCATGCGTGTCGCGTCGCAACCAGCGCGCGCGCCGCGATCTCCGACATGACGCTATTGCAGTTGTGGCGCCGGGCGCGCAATGTCCCGATGATCGACTCTAATGCGGTGCAACCCGATGGAGGCTACATAGACCACAACGTGTCGACGCTCCTCGCAAGCAACGCACGTTTTCGGGAGCACATCGGCCGAAAGCAACTGTCGTTGCGGCGGGGACGCTGGGTCTACCGAACGGTCGATGGCGACTGGGTGCGTCCGCAGATACTCCATCTCCAGGGGCGTTACAAGCTCGCTGCCGAGTCGATGCTGGCGCAACGCCGCACGGGCCTGCTGGCGCTTTCGGCGTACATCCACCTCGGCCGCAACGTGCGTCGCCTTGCGGAGCGTTTCCATGGGTTTTAGCGTCTCTACGCTGGCCAGCGCTCTGGTTGGTGCCTGTTCACTGCTCTACTTTGGCGTGGCGAGCCACTGGCTCGGTGACGAAGCACTTTCTCTTTTCGTCATTGCGATGGCGGAAGTCGGGATCATCCAGGCGCTGCTGATCCCTCGCGCGTGGCTGTACGTCATTTCGGCACCCAAAGACGCTCTTGGCGAGCGCGTCTCGGCCTCGATGGCCATCGAGGTGATCGGCGGAGCGCTCGGTCTGTTGATACTCGTCGCATATTGCGCTGTGCGCGGGTTTGATAGCGATGGATTCCAGTTGCGGCTGATCGTGTACTTCAGCTTTTGGATACCAAGCCTCACGTCGGTAAACGGCGCTTACCGCGCAGCGCAGCGCTGGTTTGCCTACTTTATGTGGATCGCTGGCTCTACGATACTGCGGGTCCCTATGCTAGCGCTCGTCGTGCCTCATCTCGACCGCACCGTAAGCCCCGCACGCAGCATCATGCAGGCGGCGTTGGCATCTTATCTCGTACCTGAGTTGATCCGTGTCTGCGTCGGGTTACCTCCGCTTCTGCGCCGCTACTTCAGGTGGCCGTCTATCGGATCCCTTCGAGCGGCATTCTTGCCGGTTAGCGCCAACTGGCGATTCGACGTCGGCTCGTCACTTACCGATTCACTCGATAAGCTTTTTGTTGGCGCGCTGTTCGGCCCACATATTCTGACCGTCTACTTCTTTGCTCGTCGGATCGCCGGTGCGGTCACGATGGTGCAGGAATCCTTCTATGCGCATGTCTACCAGCGTCGGATCGAGTCCCTGCGCAGCCCCTCAGAGTCTTGCTTTCTCTGGTTCAGCTATGCCGCAGGGCTGGGTATCTCCTTGTCGATCGCCTTATTCGTGGGCGTGATCTTTTTCATTGTGTCGACTTCGCCTGTGGGCGCTCACTACCTACCTGAATCAGCGGTTTCCAATCCAGTTCTGTTCATCTGCGTAATTGGCTTAGACGCTGTGTTTTGCGCGAACCGCTGGTACCGTTATATCTCTCTACATTGGGGTGCCTCCCTGCTGTTCGCGATCCGAATCGCTTCGTTCCTCGTCTTCCTCTTGGTGGCATGGTGGGATGTAGACATCATGTCTCCATCCACGCCGCTGACGGCAATGGCCTGCGCACTATTCATTGACACGCTTGCACTCGTTTACTTCGTCCGAGCTACCCAAAAATCGCACCGGCCACTATCACCCTTAGCGCAATGAACACCTGGCAATCGACCTCCCCAGCTATCGCCTGTCGCTTGTGCGGTTCGCAGGCTGTACGACCTGTCCTGTCGGACCAGGCCTTCTCCCGTACGTACACCTCGTACTGGTGCGACTACTGCGATGTGATGCAGACACTCGGCGACGTCGAGTCGATCTCGCCGGACTACATCTATCTAGCGCCGGAGGCGCTGGACGATGCCCACATCTACCTTCAGACTAAGCACAAGCGCTCAGCGTTCGACCAATGGCTGAACCTGTTCCATCGGCGCAGCTGCCGTGCTGAAGGATCGTCATTTTCGGTCATGGACATCGGTTGTGGCGTTGGTGGATTTCTGACTTTTGCCCGTGCTAGCGGCGCTGATACTTTTGGCTTCGATGCATCAAAGGCTCAGGTCGAGCGCTGCCGACGAGACCATCCGCGAACGCGAATGGCCTATTCGCTGGAGGAATACGCTCTCAAGCTTGGAGGGCAGCCTCTAGTCGATGCGATTACCATGTGGGACGTTTTTGAACACATCCGCAACCCACTAGAATTCCTGCAGCAAATCCAGTCCGCCTGCCATCCACAGACCTTAGTCTACGTCTCCGTCCCAAGCGGCGCGATCAATCCACTAAAGGCGCGGCTGGCCCGCTTGCTTGGACGCGGCGCTGGACTAATCCCGTGGGAGCACGTCTTTTATTACACCAAGAAGTCGTTACCGGCAATTTTCGAACGAGCGGGATTCGAAGTCGTAGAGACGGGCGCCGTACGGGCATATCGCCGCGCCTGGTCGCCTCACGAACTGCTGCGACGCATCGCGCACAGCCTCCTGTCGCCGACGCGCTATTCGTTCCAGATCTACGTTCTGGCACGGATTAAGTCCGCACCTCCGCCTCTATGACGCCATGAATGTGCTACTCGACAGCGTGATATATGGCCTGCAGAAGTTCGGAGGAATCTCACAGTACTGGAACGAACTATCGCTGCGACTCGCATCCTCGAATCGGTTGCGTTTGAGCCAGCACATGCCGGGCACTCTGAAAGGGAGTTTTCCCGCCATCCACAGCATCCCTAGCACGAGTGTCGACCGACTGCCTGTCGGCCTGGCGCGCTATTTGCCGATCATGCCCGACGAAAGTCCGGACTTGGTTCATTCGTCCTACTACCGGATTCCGGTTTCGCCCCGGCTGTTGCTGGTTACGACTACCTACGACTTCACGTACGAAAAATACCGATCTGGGTTCGCACGCAGCGTTCACAGCATGCAGAAACGCACTGCCCTGCACCGATCACAAGGAATGGTGTTCATTTCGGCCTCGACGCGGGACGACGCGGTGCGGCTCTACCCGGATCTTGCGGCGCGCCCTATGGCCGTCATCCATCTCGCCTCAGACCCCCTAGTCTTCCACCCCGACGTCCGCCCTCGCTCCGTTCTTCCTGACGGCCTCCGCAACACGCCCTATGTGCTTTTTACGGGCCAGCGCGGCGGCTACAAGCGCTTCGACCTTGCAATGGAATCGATCGCTGCGTCGCCCGACCTAACTCTGGTAGCGGTGGGACCGCCCATTGTCGGCGGCGAGCGTTCGCGTCTGGAAAGCCTCTTGCCCGGCAGATGGCAGTCGTTCACTGACGCGTCGAACGACACACTCCGCCTGCTCTACACGCACGCTCAGGCTCTCGTGTACCCGTCCGACTACGAAGGGTTCGGACTCCCGATTCTCGACGCCATGGCCTGCGGTTGCCCAGTTGTGTGCGCCAACCGCTCTTCCTTTCCGGAGGTGGCTGGCGACGCGGCTATCCGGGTTGGCGATCAGCGAGTCGACAAATATTCGCAGGCGCTGGCCGAAGCCGTGCGGCCAGCCGTGAGGGCCGACTTGGTCGCACTGGGTAGAGCACGCGCAGCGACCTTCACTTGGGAAGCAACCGCGGCACGAACGCTGGCTTTTTACGGCGAGGTTCGCGCGAGCGGCCTCGTCGGCTGAAGCACCACCCCGATGGCCAAGTTTACCTTCATCAACCGCTTCTTCTGGCCAGACACCAGCGCGACGTCGCAGTTGCTTTCTGATCTTGCATTCGAACTTTCGTCGCAAGGCCATCAGGTGACCTTGATTACCAGCCGGCATCTTTATCAGCACAATCGTCAAGCATTAGCCTTGCACGAATCCTATCGTGGAGTAGAAATTCTCCGGGTGTTGTCTACCAACTTCGGGCGCGGGCATCGAGTTGGCCGACTTGTCGATTACCTGACGTTCTACATCAGCACGCTCGCGACCGTGTTGCTGCAAGTGGGGAGCGACCAAGTAGTTATCGCCAAGACCGATCCCCCCCTGTTGAGCATCCCGTTGGCGCTCATCGCTATGCTCAAGCGTTTCCGGTTCATCAACTGGATCCAGGACCTTTTCCCCGAGGTCGCGATCAGCGCTGGCGTGCCTGCCCTAGATGGCGCCCTGGGGCGATGGCTGCTGCGCTGGCGCGACTGGAGTCTTCTCCAGGCGCAGGAAAACGTGGTGATCGGGCGAGAGATGGAGATCCTGCTTCGCACGCGCGGCGCGCCTGCGAAGTCCTTGCGGATCATCTGGAATTGGAGCCCGGAAATCGAAGTCCCCATGCGAGAAAACGGTCTGCGTACGGAGTGGGGCCTTTCGAATCGCTTCGTCGTGATGTATTCCGGCAACCTAGGCGAAGCCCATGATCACACGACTATCCTTGGCGCCATGGCCGAGTTATCGCACGAACCGGATATATTTTTCCTGTTCGTCGGCGGTGGAAAGAAGCTGGACATCCTGCGCTGCGAAGCCGAACAACGCGGCCTACACAACATACTGCTCAAGCCGCTGCAACCCCGTGAACTACTCGCGGAGAGCCTAGCTGTGGGAGACCTGCACCTCGTATCTCTACGCCCCCGCTTCGACGGACAGATCGTGCCAAGCAAGTATTACGGCATCCTGAACGCGGCTCGCCCTATGGTTTTCATCGGTTCGGAAACCAACGAGATAGCTCGGGAAATTCGCCGCGAAGGCATAGGGGCGTCTGTGCGGCAGGGCGATGTTGACGGACTCGTTGCTGCAATCCGTGATTCCAAGGATGACCCGGCGCTAAGAGCCCGCCAGGGCGCAGCCGGACGCCGTCTATTCGAAACCGCGTACACTCGTGAGGCTTCGCTGAAGGCATGGGTCTGCCTGCTCGAACGCACGGCGCAATTGGCAAGCTAACGGATCGACTATGACGCCGCTCATGATCGGAATTAGCATCCTAATGACATGCTGCCTTGGCTTCGCATGGCTATCCGCGCGCAACAGTCTGTCGGCTCGTATTGCGACCGCCGCTGTGATGCTATCCTTCGGCTACTGGTACCTACTGCCGGCGCTGAATATTTTTTTCATCGGCTTCGACGTCGACCAAATCGAGGCTTCTCGAGATAATGTGGCCTTCGCGTTCGTGATTGTGGGGGTCTTTCTGTCCCTCACGCTGTTTGTCATCATGCTCGTACCTCTCTTATGGCCCACCTCGCGCGAGGATCGCAGACGTGATGGGCCGGTAGAGATTCTGAATGATCGGCGCCTCTCCCGACTCGGTACTCTTCTAACCGTATCCAGCGCAGCGATGTTCATTTCGCGCTTCGGTGGCGACGGCAGCGAGTTGCTCCTTCGCATGGCACTCGGCGAGGTTTCCGCACGCACAAACATGGAGTTCTACAACATCTCTTCCGGTGTGCTGTCATCGCTGGATGGCCTGTGGGAGATCGCCAACATCTCCATTTGCTGCCTCCTGATTTGTATCTGCACGGCCGCACGCAACAGCTATGGTTCAACGCGACTGCTTGCCATCATCTCTCTGGTCGTGATGTTCATCGCGACGGGAACTCGTTCGCTGGTGATCTACGTGATGGTTGCTGCACTGTTGACGATATTGGCCCGCCCAAAGGCGCCTCGTCAGATTCGCACCCGCGCTGATGGGTCCAGTTGGCTGAAGCGCTTGCCCGTAATCTTGTTGTTCCTCGTCGCAACGTCGGCGGCTATCGGCGCGTATGCGTCCCGGTTCCAGGACTACGAACTCGACGTCGGCGGCGCGGTGTTGCAGACCCTGGTGGGCAACAACGATATGCTGCGGGAACTCGCAGCTGTGCTAGGGCGCATTGATCGCTACAATGCCGTCGGGGTATCTGACTTCATTCAGACCCCATTCACCTTCCTGATGCCACGCTTCCTCGGTTTCGATAAACAGATTCCAGAGCACCTTTTGATCTACAACCGCGACTTGATGGCTATTGACCTGCGATACGACCAAGGCAATTACTTTCCCGGGCTCGTTGCTGATTTTGTGATGGTGTTCGGGCCCTGGCTTGGGGCGGTGGCACTCGCAGCATTTATGTGTGCTATCTTGCTAGTCGTGCGTGGCTTGGCGAGACGAGTACCAGGTCTTGTCATGTCCACTGCCTTCATCGCCAGTTCTATGGCGTTGGTGTTCGTGTCCGTCCGAAACATTCCAGGCTCGATGGCGCTTTCTGTACTCATTCTTCTGTCAGTCTCGTGCATGCTGGCGAGAACGAGAGCGGGCGTTTCGGTCCCCCTTCAGGCGCGCATTATTCCCGACGCTAGAAATCTCTGAAATTATCGCGTACGACCACTGACGTACATGGGTTATTTCTACGGATCCTGGGCACCGGTTTTGGGATTATCGAGCTGACCGTGGTCCTAAGGTGATGATCGGGACACTTGCCGACTCGCTGCGCCCCTTAAGGTCTGGACTAGTCTTCTATATCGTGGATCATGTGCTCTTTTTTTCAGTGCGGGGCTGACAAGAACGATTGCAATACCAGTGAGCGCCGCAACAAGAGCTGAAATCACCGCGATGGTTGCTCTTTTCGGTTTCGTCTTGGTTTCCGGGACCTGGGCCGAGTCCACCACCTGAATCACTGCGCCCTCTCGGCTCTCGTCCACCTTGGCCAGTTCGTACTGTTTTGCAAATAACTCGAACAGCGTCTCCTGGTACTTGAATTCGCGATATCGGGCGATATAGTCTCCCGCGCCTTCGCCTGGCTCAGCTGAGGCCATCTTCTCCAGCTCTCGTTTCAGCGTAACCAGGTCGTTCACCGCTTGGCGGAGCTCCGGTGACGAGTCGGTCAGATAGACTCGCATCGAGCCCAGCTTCACCTCTTGCGCCGATAGGGCAGCGCGCATCCGCGCAACGCCCTCGACGGCCGACGCGGGTGTTGCCTTGAGCGTGCTGCTGCTCACCCCTGTTGATTTCAGGGCTTGTTCTGCGGCTGTCAGCTTGTCGCGGGTCTCGGCCATATGCTTCTCGAAGAAGACTCTGCGCTGCTGTGCCTCCGTCACCGCCAGTCTCGACAGCAGCTTTTGCAATTCCTCGGTGTGGGCGTTGGCCAGGTCCGCCGCAAATACGGGGTCGTGATCGTCTGCTTCTACGCTGATGATCCCTTCCTTTCCTGCAGCGATGCGTAGGTGCTCGGCGAGTGCCCGTCTTGCGTATTCTCGATTCGTTTCTTTGTAGCGTTGAGCAAGATCGAATCGGGTCACGAGTGCGTTTTGCACGCTCGCACTCTTGAGGAAGGCCACATACTGGTCCGCCGGGTTTTTCAAGCCGCTAGCCGCGCCGGCCAACCCCCCCAGGGGGCCAAGACTTGCGAGCAGTCCGGCCGCCGCGCTCTGCGATTGTTGCGGCGGTAGAAATTGCATCTTCGCTGTAAAGGTGGGCGTTATCAGGTAGGTTATCCCGAGCGCGATCGCGCCCGCCGCGAGTGGCGCCAGAATCAGAAGGCGCAGGTTTTCCGCCAGGACAGTGAGGATCTCCAGCAGGTCGATTTCGTCGTCTTGTTCACCGGGGTTTGTGCTCGGCGCTTGAGAGGGTTCAGTCATGGCGTCAATTCTTCAAGACCTTGATTGCCGCCGCCCCCAGCCCGAACTGGAAGAGAATCTGCGAATAATCTCTCAGCGTCTTGGTCCAGGTCGTATGCTCGAAGTCCTCCGGTACCACCACCGAGTCGCCCGGTGCCAGCGCGAGGTTGTCGAATCCGCCGAACAGCCATCCGGTCTGTCGCCTGCTCACCAGTGAGCCGTTGGCTCGAATGACGTAGGTCGCGCCGGCGTCGGCTGTTCGCACCGGGCCACCCGCGGCCTGCAGGTAGTCGCTCACCCGCCTGCCGCTCGTGTGCACGAAAGCGCCGGTGTTGTAGACCGAGCCCAGCACGTTCACCGTGGCTGGCTTTGCCGGTATCTGCAGTCGGTCTCCGTTTTCGAGTGCGAGGTCGGGTATGTCGGCCAGCGTCGGGTTTTCGGGCAGGTTCAGCACGATGCGGCCAGTGGCCTTGAGTTGGCGCAGGCGCGCGATCGACGCCTGCTGGGCGGCGGTTTCCTGGGCGAGCGTGGCAGCGTCGGTGGTCACCGCGTTCTGGCTCTTGGTGACGCTCGCCCGCTGCAGGTCCGCTTCCATGCGGCTCAGGGTTTCATCGAGGGTTTTCTGCTGGTTGATTCGGGTGGATTCTCGCGTGAATACGGCGCCAAACAGGTAAGCGTTGGGCCCGAGGCCACCTGCGCGGGCGACGAGTTGGCGGAGTGTTTCCCCCGGCTCTGCGCGGTAAAGCCCCGGCACCTTGAACTCGTCTTCGAGAACCACGGTGACTGGGCGCTTGGCCAGCGGTACACCGAAGTCCGCTTTCGAGAATACGGTGACTACATCGCCGGCCTGAAGGGTCAGGTTGTGCGTCGCGTCACGCTGCAGCACTGCGCGGCCCAGATCAAACGGGATCAGTGCGGTGGACAGGTCTTCGGGGTTCAAGCGCTCGATGACCGCGTAGTCCCAGTTGATCTCGGTCGCTCCGCGCTGCATCTCGACCATCAATTGGTTGGCGTTCTTTACTTCGACCGCGCTGCGCTGCGCATCAAGCCCGGTGCGCTGCGCGTCGATCGGTGCCTCGATGCGTGTCGCCAGGTTTCGCCTCAGGTAGTAGTCCGGTACGATCAGAGCGTCTTTCGACGGAATCAGGTCACTTATCCGCATGCCTTCCCGGAAGGGATAGCGCAGCGGGGCAGCCACGTTGCCGCGCAAGGTCACGGCGTTGTCGAACCGGGGCGATATGCTGAACACCGAGATGAGATCGCCGTCCTTTACCTGCTGCGCCAAGCCCTCCGCAGTGAGGGCAAACTCGTCCACTTTTCGTACCTGCCGCGCTTCAATACGCTCGACGAGGACCTTCTGGCCGTTGGCCGTCGTCGTCAGCCCGCCCGCGAGTTCGATCACATCCTTCAATGAGCCCGAGCCCTTCAGTTCATAAATGCCGGGCACCTTCACACTGCCGCTCAGCGCCACCTGGGGCCCTTCCGGCGGAATGAAGATCACATCGCCTGAGAGCAGTTGCGCGTCCTTCGACTGATCGCCTCTGGCCAGAAAGTCGTAGACGTCGAATTCGGTCACCACCTTGCCGCCGCGCTTCAGTTGCACCTGACGCATCGAGCCGGTGGCCGAGGGGCCGCCCGAAGCAAAGAGCGCGCTCACCAGGGTCGAGAGGGCGCTCACCGTGTAGCTGCCCGGGCGCCGCGCCTGCCCCACAACGAAGATGCGTACCGAGCGCAGCTGCCCGAGGGTGACATTCAGTTCGAAGTTGCGGTAATTGCGCCCGATGGCGGCCCGTATATGCGATTCGAGCGCATCCATCCGCACCCCAGCCACCGGCACGGTGCCAATCTTGGGGATATCGATGTTGCCGTTGCGGTCGACCACACCGCGGCTCTCGCCATCGAGTTGCCCCCACACGCGAATGCGAATCTCGTCACCCGGCCCCACCCGGTAGTCGGGTGGCATGGCAATCGATTCCACCGGTGCAAAGGTCGAGGGTGAGCCAGTGAAGAGGTTGGCGCCAAATCGCGGCAGGAGCTTGCCGGTGGACTGCTGGATGAAGGTCTGGAATTCGCTCGGCTCGAGCGGGGGCAGGGCAGGGCTGGCGGTGCCGCCTTGCGTCTGGCCCGGGGTGAGCCCCTGTTGTCCTTCATTGCCAGGTGCACCAGGGCGCCCGCCAAACTGGCGTGGGTCGGCGGGTATCGGGTTCCCCGACGAGAGCGTCGGGCGAGCCAGGGGGCTGGTGAGCCCCGCGCCCGGGTCGACTCCAGTGGTACCGCCTGGCAGGGCGCCACCCGCCATGCCGGTACCGCCAAAGCCATTCTGAGTGGCTGCGCCCTGCTGCATCAGGAACGATGGGGTCTGGGCCGTCGCAGGGAGCGTGAGGGTGGTGGTGCCCAGTGCGAAGGTTGCAAGCAGGGCTGGCCAGCGGCGAAGGATGCCGTCGCTCGGCTTCATGGCGCCCGCGCAAGACAGGTTGCGGCAGGCCGCACGCCCGGCCTGCCGGCTGGGGTTCGCTCCAGTGAGAATTTCAACCGGCATCAGAGGACCGTTGACCTTCCTTAAAAAGATTTCACGATATTACGATCTATCAAAACGAATATCCAATATTAAGACGCTGGTTTCGTTGCAGCCGTGTGATGAGCGCCCGCTGTCGTGCACGGTTGCCACTGTTCCGGGTTCGCGACGAGCACCCGCCCCGGGTAGATCGGTGCCCCGTCGATCGCATGCCCGAAGCGCCCGGCATCCACGATGTGCACCGTTGGGCGCCCTGCCGGTACCCGTTGCGCCGACGCTTCGCTTGCCACTGCGCTCGTCGCCGCGTCGGTTGGCCCATCGACGAGCACACCGGTCACCCAGTCATGGCCGGTCAGGCCGACCGGCATTCGCCGGCAGACCGGTTGCCCGAGCGCTGCGAGTGCGCTTGCCCGTTCGAGCGCCATGCGGTTCTGAAGCATCGAGGCAGCGCTGACCTCGGGCATGCGTGGGGTGGTGCAGGCACCGAGCACGCACTGAAGCAACGCGCCGATGCCGAGGGCGAGCACCCCTGCCCGCGCGCGGAGGAGGCAGCGCTTCATGACAGAGGCCTCACCATGGCCACACCATCGCCACGCTGTCCGGCCCCACCGACACCTGCGGAACCAGCGAGGGCGAGCGGCTGGCGGGTTCGCCGTCTGCGGCCTGGCGCCCCCGCGTGTCCCGTCCTGACGCCACGAAGATGCGACCGAGGCCATACCCCAGCGCGCTTCCCGCCACCGTGTCCGACAGCCAGTGTGCCCGGCTCCCGACGCGTGCCCCGTTGCTGATGGCCGCCACGCCGTAGAGCCACGGGGCGTTGTATTCCACGGCAAAGGGCGTGGCCACGGCCCAGGCCGTGATGGTGTGGTTCGACGGAAACGAATCGTGGGTGCCGGTGCGCGCAAACGGACTGAAGTGGCGGGTGCCGGCACCGGGTGTGTCACCGGGGCGTTCGCGCCCCACCACGGCCTTAAGGGCCATCGACAGGGCAAGCCCGGTGCCACCGGCCTCCACCGCGCTGGTGGCGGTGCGCGCTCGTGAGGTGTCACTCGGGTCGAGGGTCAGCAGCGCGGCGCCGGCCAGACCGGCCCAGGGCAGGGCATTGCCCACGCGGATACCCGCCTTCATCCAGCGGGCGCTGGCGTGCCGGGCGGCAAACCGGTCGGCCCGTGCGTCAAGCAGCGCGGCTGACACGACACTGCTGCCCACGAGAATGCCCGCCTCCAGCGCATCGATGTCACGTGTCTTCGCAGCAGCGCGCGCGAGGTCATCGATGACACGCTGCACCTGCGTGGTTTCGGGCAAGAGCGCATCGCGGGCACTCACCTCGGCAGGGTCGGGGTCGAGCGGGGTATCGAGTTCGATGAGGCCCGAGAGGGCATCGGCCTCGCGCAGCCCCGGGTCGTGCCAGGTGACGCCGGTGCTCGCGGTCAGCGCGGTCACTGCCTGTTTGCCCTCGAGGCAGTCCTCGAGCAATCGGGCATCGGCAAAGGCATAGCTCACCGCGGGTGCACCGCGGCGAGCGTAGTCGATCGCTACCGAGCGGGTGTCGAGTGGCGCAAAGCGAAGGGCGGTGCGTGCCGCACGCCCTACGGCCATGCTCGCTCGCTCGATGCGGTCGCGCGTCACCGACGCTCGCAGCGTGCGGCTCGTGTCGAACACGATGTCGATGTTGCTGAAGCCCTGATCGGTGAGGGCTGCGCGCAGGGCATCCGCGTTGTAGGAGGGCTCGCCCGACTGGGCGCCCCGTGCGGTCTCGGTCGCCAGGGGCCGGGCTTCCACGCGCGTCCACGCTTCGTCGGTGGAGCGGGTGCGAAGCCATCGGTCGACGCTCGCGGGCCTTGGCGGGTCGGCGCGGTCGGGCTCGCTCCGACCGGGTTCGGTGGTTGACGCACCCGGGTCGCGAGCCTGCAGGGCACGCGAATCGCGCAGTCGCGTGACATCGATGAGGGCTACCGCGCGGTCGAGCTTTGCGCCGCCATCGCGAGTGAGCGGATGGTAGTTGAAGGTGCCGAAACTCCCGCTCGAGCGGGTGCTGAAGGCATCAAACGGAATCTTCACGAAAATGCCCTTGTCGAAGCTGCCTTCGCCAAACTGCGCTGCCGAGACATTCGTCTTCGTGGCATAGGCCCCCATCTGGACGCCGTTGCCGAATTCGCGCGCGAGGAGCACCGTGCCCCCCACATCGCCGGCCAGATAGCGGCCGGCACTCACCTGGGCACGCACGCCGTTCCAGCCGGTGTCCCAGTAGAGCGTGGCGTGGCCGGTGGCCACCCGGTAGCCGCTCTGGTCGCCTGCGCGACCGAATCCGAGGTCTTGCCGGAAGTCGCGCTGCTCGACCACATTGAGGTCGACGCCAAACGCCACGCGGCTTGCAAACGGTCTGTAGAGCCACTCACCACCTACCCCCCCGAACATCGATTCAAGATACCCGCCGTAGAGGCTGTAGTAATGATCGGGCGCAAGCTCGCCCACCCGAGTGAGTTGCAGGCTGGGCATCGTGAGTCGCGACGTGGTGAGGTATTCGCGCAGGTAGGTGCGCACCCGCGGCAGGTCGCTTGGCGCGTCGTACTTGAAGCGGTTGTAGTTGTCGATGAGCCCCAGGTTCAGCACACCCTGCAGCCAGAGGTCGTCGCTGAACCGGAACTTCCAGCGTTCGACGGCCGCGACCTGATAGAGCAGAAACGCGTCGGGTCCCCCGAGGTTGTCCTGCAGACCAATCCCCAGACCCGATTCGAATCGATCTGGCGGTGCTTCGAAGATCCGGTCGGGGAGGGCGCTGCTGCCGGTGGCTGACGACGCTGCGCTCGGGGCGGGGCCTGGCGGGGCCAGGGCAGCGGGGGCAGGCAAGGCCGTATCCGGTTGCCCCGTACCGTCGGCCCGCTCTGCGCGCTCGGCTCTGACCGTCATCCGCTGCGCCCGCGGGGGTTGCGGTTCGGTCTGCTCGCGCACCCAGGCATCGCGCTCGATGACATGCCGCGCCATCGGTACGCCCCGCTGGCGATGAATGAGCACGAAGCGGTCGATGTCGCCGGGGGCATCCCGGTGCAGCACGCTCACCGCGCGGTCGACCCGCTCGCGCAGGTAATTGGCTTCGGCATCGGCAAAGGTCACCCGCATCTCGCGCCCCACGCGCTCGATGCGTGTGGCCCGCCATTGCGTCTGTTCGAAGAGGGTCTGCTGGATGAGGGTCTGCTGACCAGGCACTGCCCTGATCGGCTCTGCCGCCATGGGTGCCGAACCCGATGGGCTTGCTGGCCGTGGTGCCACAGGAAGTCTGGGCGCCTCACCGAGCTTGGGCATCGACAGGCGGTCGACCTGCGTCTGCAAGGTCAGGCCGAGCATCAGCGTGTTGCCGCGCTCCACGCCGAGCGAAAAGTCGGCAAAAGGGCTCGCCCGGTACACGATGCCGCCATTGAAGGGCGAGCGCTGCCGGTAGGTGTTGCCAAAGGGTTCGTGCTGGTAGTTGTTGGCGTCGTATTCGAGCTTGACGCGTAGCGGTGCCCACGGGCTCTGGTATTCGACACCGCCAAAGAGCGCGGTACGCCCGTGAAAGTAGGCGCTGGGGTTGAACTTCCCGCCTTGGCCCACATCGAGCTTTCGCTGCTCGAAGCCCGAGCCCAGTACCGAGAACGGGTTGCCAAGGTCTCCTCGCCCGGCCATGTAACCCCAACCGAGGCCCGCGCTCCAGTCGAGGGGGCCGGTGCGCTTTGAGGCCACCACATACTCGCCCGAGAAGAGCCCGGTGCCGGTGAGGTCATGAAAGCCGATGGCGACTTCGGGCAGTCGTGCGCTTTCCTGCATTGCCCGAAGCTTCAGGTCGATGCTCTTGTCCTTGTAGCTCTGGGTGCCAGCCACGGCCGGCCCGTAGAGCACGTTGCTGATGTCGCTGTAGCGGAACGCCACTTCCATCCACGGCAGCGGTTGCAGCGTGACGTTGCCGTGGGTGTAAGGCTTGACATGGCTTGCGGTGAAGCCGAAATAGCCACTGTCGTGCATCCGCGCGCTGGGGGTCTGCAGAAGACCGGTACCCCCCCAGTCGCTTGCGCTCACCTCGAGGCTGCGCGGGGCAGGCGATGCGCGGGCCACCGGCTGAGCCTCGCGGGTCGGGAGGGCAGTACCGGTCGCTGCTGTCGCACCGGCCCCCCCCGAACGCTGCGCAAGGGATTGCTCATCGGCACTTGCAACCGGGTCGGGTGCCGGGCCCTGCGTCGCCAGAAACGCAATCAGGCGTTCCGACAGCCGTTCGTTCCAGTCGCTCGTGCGTGCCGGGGCCCAGATCCAGGCGCCCGGGGCAGGCTCGTCCTGGGTCGTGCCGTTCCAGAGCGCAATGCCGTTTCGCTGGATACGGCCATCGGGCTGCGCCACCCAGACCCAGTCGATGGCATCGGCGCTGTCGGTCGCCGGCGTGCCTGCGCTGCGCCTGCCTTCGGTATCGCCCGCGATGCCGATACCGCTGCAGGCCGTCACGTAGTCGCGGGCGGTCATGCCAGCCCGATGCCTCACCGCACAACGTTCGCCCCGGTCGGTGACCACGGTCACGGTGCTCGAGCGAGCGGGCAGCTGAATGCTGTGCCCGGGTCTGAGCACCGGGTCGTGCAGCGGGTTCACTTCCAGCCAGCGGGGGTCGGTGTGCTCGAGCGGTACACGCCCGGTCACGGGGAGCGCAACAAGCCAGTCGAGGAGGCGCCGTGCAGCCTGCCCGGTCGCGTGGTGTCGGTTGCTGGCGCGCTCGAGGTCATCTCGCAGCGAGAGGCGAAGAGTTGCCTGCCTCGGTATTTCATCGGCCACCAGCCACATCAGGGCTGAACGATCGCGGCTTGCATCCGCGGGTTGCGAGAGGAGCCAGGTGCTCAAGCGCGCACCCGTGTCGGCTGGGAGGGTAGCGCCCGCCCGCGCCGGGGACGATGCTGTCTGCGAACCCATGGCTGACGCCGCGCCCGACGATTCGGCACTCCATGCGTCACTCCAGGCGGGGAGTACGGCCAGTGCCGTTACCGTTGCGGTCAGCGGTGCCAGCGCGGCGAGGGCGCTGTGTCGATGACTCATGGCGTCGCAGCCCTTGCGGGTGGCCAGCGTTGCCAGCTGAGGCACAACGCGTCGGCGAGGCACTGTTCACCGTAGATCGGGCCTTCCGTGGGGCGACCGATCGAGCCAGGCCCCGGTGTCGTTCGCTCGAGCGCAAAGCGTGCCGGTGGCAGGTCGTTCCCTGCGGTTCGCTCCTCGAACCAGCGCAGTGTCGAATCCTCGACACCCACGAGCGATGTCGTGGCAGGCGGTGCTGTGCGGGCAAGGGTGAGCGAGTCCTCGATGTTGAACCGATAGCCCGGCATCAGGTCGCGGGTGCGCTGCCACTGCATCGGGCGCTCGTCTTGCGCGAGGTTGTGCCAGCCGGGTGCACCTTGGTGGCTGGTCCGCACCCAGTTGACCGGGAGGCCTGCCGTTTCGGTGATGCGCCCGTCCTGCAGTCGCAGGACTTCGCGCCGGGTGCTGTACCAGACCTCGATCGGCCCTTTCGCATCGGGCTCGACATAGCCGAGCACCCAGATCGAAGGCTCGCCGTTCACGGTGACCCGCAGGTAGCGAAAACCCGGTTTCAGGGGCGCAAGCGTCGGATCGCTGGCGAGCGGGTTGAGGGCCCGCAAGGTTTCGCCCATCCCCCGGCTCTCCGACGAGCAGCCGCCAAGCGCCATGAGGCAGGTCAGCGCGAGGCAGGCCTCCACCGCGACCCGCGCGAACGGACGCAGCACGGTTTGAATCCGATCAGACATGAGCCGCATCGGCAAAAAAAAGGCCAGGGCGAACCCTGGCCCTGCCGACTGCCGGGCGTGGGGTCAGCGGGTGCCGCCCGTGCCTGAGGTGCTCGAAGACGAGGAGGACGAGGCTGCGGCAGCGGCAGCGACAGCCGCCGCGCCCGCGACCACGGCAAGCCCGGTGCCGACGCTGACACCGGCGCCGACAGCGGCGGCACCCCCTGCACCTGCAGTCGTGACGGCACCCGCGACAGGCGCTGGTACTGGGGGCGGAGTCTGGGCCAGAACGGTACCGGCAACGACAGACGAGGCAAGGGTCGAGATCAGGACAACAGCGACAGCGCGTTTCATGAGGGCTCCAGAGCGGTTTGTTTGCACACACGGACTGCAGAACGTGTGTGACGAATCGGGTTAAACAAGATTAACATGATGTGGCGCAAGCGTTAAGTTTAGTTGATCATTGATATTTCGAGATCGATCAGGACGTCGCGTACTTTCGGCCAGAGGGCAGTCTCCGGCTATTTTGTTAAGAGCCTGTGAACTATTTCACATTCTTCGACTTCCGATGTTGATCCAGATCGACCCTTGGAACCGTGGAAAAGGCAATTGTTGAAGCCCGGAGTTCACCTCGCCCCCCGCGGCCGGATGACCCGCCCGAGCACCCCATCAGGCAGAACAGCACCGTGAACCTACCGTCCATCCGTCTCTGTGTGGCCGCCCTGCTGGTGAGTACCCTGGGCCTTGCGGTCGTCCAGCGTTCTCATCTCTGGTATCCCAGCATCGCCATTCGTGCCCAGAAAGCCACTGTGCCCATCGGCCTCGATTTCCTGTTTGACGCACGTCCGACATTGAGCGATTGCGAAACCATCACCGGTCGAATCGCGCGCCTCGTGCTCGCTCAATGCAAGAGCTGCGAGATCGTGCGCGCCGAATGCGCCCCTTCGATCGATGAGGTTGGGCGCCAGGTGCTTGGCACCGTGCCCTTGCCACTGCCCGCCGGCCGCATGGCAAACGGGGTCGTACGATTCCAGGCCGACGATCCGGACACAGCCATGGCCGTATGCCGGCAGACCGAGCAGGCCACCCAGGGAGCCCCGAACCCGGTGACTTGTCAGCCGCCCAACAAGCTTCGGCCTCCGCTCGACCCCCATCCGGCCTGGAGCGGGCTCCACGCTCTCGTCCTGCTGCTCGCTTGTGCTGCTGCAGCGCTGGTGGGCTGGCTCATTCTGCGCTACGAACATCTTCACGCACACCTTTCGCACGACGGTGTGGCCAGTGGCCCGCAGAAGGTTCACACCCACCCGACACCGCGCGTTGGCGGACTCGCGGTGCTGGCCGGTTTGCTGGTGGCGGTCGGTGTAACGCTTGTGGCGGGCGAAGGGCCTCTCGATCGTGAGTTCGGGCTGTTGCTCGTCACCGCGGTGCCTGCATTTTTGGGCGGACTGGTTGAAGATCTCACCAAGCGCGTCGGCGTCCTCGAGCGGTTGATGCTGACGATGCTTGCGGGTGCGTTGGCGAGTCTCGTGATGGGGGCGGCGCTGGGTCGCCTGGATATGCCGTGGGTGGACCAGGCCCTTGCCTGGCTACCTGCCTCGGTGGTCTTCACGGCCTTTGCGGTGGGTGGCATCACCAACGCCATCAATATCATCGACGGCTACAACGGCCTTGCAAGTGGCTTCTCCATCATTGTTCTGATGGCCATCGCTGTCGTTGCCAATCAGTTCGGTGACTCGCTGATCCTGTGCACTGCGCTGGCGCTGGCGGGCGCTCTTGCCGGATTCATGATCTGGAATTGGCCGCACGGCCGCATGTTTCTGGGCGACGGCGGTGCCTATCTCACCGGATTCCTGCTGGCCGAGCTCGCGGTGCTGCTTGTTCAACGGCACGAGGAAGTTTCGGCATGGTTTCCCCTGCTGCTGATGGTTTACCCGGTGTTCGAGACGCTCTATTCGGTCTATCGGCGTCGTGCCCAGAATGGCAGTTCGCCAGGGGAACCCGACAACCAGCACCTGCACCAGATGATTCATGCGTGGATGCTCGCCCGCGCGGGCGCTACCAGGCGATCCACCGACGCGATTGCGATGAATAGCGCGGTAGCGAAGTATTGCTGGGCGCAGGCGCTGGTTCTCGCCGTGATGGGTGTCCTTTTCCACCAGTCCACGGGTGTTCTCGTCTCGATGGCCCTGGCCTATTGCCTCTGCTACGTACTCGTATATCGGCATCTCGCGCGCCTGCGAAAGAACGCAGCCTGATCTCTGGCCCGCTGTTGAATATTGCCGATTCTGGCCCTGATACCCGTGGCAGCCATGCGCAAATCCATTCACTCTGATTTAACCCTCCGCAACCAGCTCACCGTTGATACTCTGTTAACATTTGTCCCCCTTTCAACCAGACCGGAAAAACATCGACATGGCAAAGCCCACCGTCAAATCCATCGAGCGACAGATTGCCAAGCTGAAAGCCATGGCGGAGAAGCTCGCCGCCAAGGACAAGACGCCGGCCATCCGGCAGATCGTGGCCTTGATGACGAAGAACGGGGTCACCGTTGCCGAAGTCACCGCAGCCCTTGCGAAAGGAAAACCGGCAGCCAAGCGTGCTCGTGGCGCGAAGTCCGCGAAGCCGGCCGCCAAGCGCGGTACCGTGGCACCGAAGTATCGCGATCCCAACACCGGCGCCACCTGGACCGGTCGTGGCCGCACCCCGGTGTGGGTCCTCGAAGCCGAGAAGGCAGGTGCCACGCGCCAGAGCTTTCTCATCGCGCCGGCTGCCTGAGGGGCTCTGTTACCCGCGGTCCGACAGGCCGCCATCGGTGTCATCGCTGTCCTTTCAACCGTTGCCTTTCTGCCGCTGGCGCGTCTGACCCCCGGGTATCGGGCAAGGCGCCCGCCCGCGTCATGGGAGGCGACGCATGATCGAGAAGATCGGTGCGCTCGCCCTCTATGCGTTGGCGGGCATTCTTCTGTCGCTGCTGCCCCTCCTGCCCGAGCGCCGACCCGCCCGAGCGCTGAGCGAGCCACGCTGGGCGCCGGTACTGGTGGCAGCCAGCCTGCTTGCATCGGCGTGGGTGCTTCTTTTCGCGCAATCGCTCTCGAATGCGCTCGCGCCGGCGCTGCTGATCGGGGTCATTGCTGCCTACATCGGGGCGCCTGGCACCGGTTTGCAGGGTCCGGAGCGGTCCGGCCTCGATCGACTCGTGGCGGCCAGCGCGTTTCTTCTGGCTGCGCTCGTATCGGGTTTGCTCGCCTGGTGGCGCCGTCCGCCGTACGATTCGTTTCTCGCGCTGGGCGAATCGATTCTCATCATCGGCATCTGGGCGGTGGCGACGATCGGGTTCCTGCGCCACCCGGCGAGCGGCGCGGCAGGACTTCAGGCGCCAGGGGGCACCTCGGTTACGTCGGCCGCAGGACGATTCGCCGGATATTCCAGGCTCCTTTTGCCGTCGCTATTCCTGATAGCTGCGCTGTATTTCAGTTTTTCACTGGCCGTATTCTCGAAGCACGAGATCTCGATGCCGCTCTGGCACCACTGGAGCGCCTATATCGGGCCTGCCGAGTTGCTTCGCGAGGGTGTGCGCCCCCTCGCCGACATGCCCTTGCAGTACGGCATCGGCCCGACGACGGTGATCGCCTGGGCATGTCGCAGCGATTGCTGGCGAGGGGCCTACCTGTTTTTCGGCATCAGCATCCTCTGCCACGCGCTCATCATCGGGGCGCTGGCCTGGTCGTGCCGCTCGGGTGACCGGTGGCGCGATGCGCTCATGCTCACCTGCGTCATTGCCGCACTCTTCTTCTGGACGGCCTATCCGCCCCGCGCATCGAGCCCCCTTGGCTCGCCCTCGGTGAGCGGCGTCCGGGGCTTGCCGGCCGAGCTTCTGGTGGCCTGGATCATCCTTGCTCGACCGCTCGCGCCGGTCCTTCGCAATGCCGTAGGGCATCTCATCTGGCTCGTTTGCCTGGTCTGGGCACCCGAGGCTGGTTTTCAGGCCACGCTCATCTGGGGCGGCATCCATCTGTTCGATGCGCGGCAGTCGGGGCCCTTGCACACCCGCCTTGGTGCGCTCGCCCTGGCAGCGCTGCGCCTCGTGCTCATGGCCGCCGTGTTCATTGCGCTGGTGGTTGCGGCGTATGCTGCCGCCTTCGGTGTGCAGCCTGACTTCGATTTCGTCGTGGCCTACCTCAGGTCGCCCCCGGGCGTTACCACCGGTACGGCCAGCGATTCGGGCGGCGCCGTTCTCTATTTTCTGCTGGCGCTCGGTCTGGGCATCGGGAACGCCTGGCGGCGCTGGTCGCATTCGGGCGACGCCGCGCGCTTTCGAAAGAGTCTGGCCATTCATCTGCTTGCCTGGGCAGCCTTTTCATACTGGCTCGGCAAATCGTCCGACAACAACATCCTCAATCTCATGCCGGTAACGGTGCTCGTTCTCATCGATGCGCTCGAGCGCCCGATGCGCATCGCCGTGCGCCAGGCCGGGTCGGTGCTCCTTGCGGCCATGCTGGCCTGGGCGGTGGTGTTTGGCTGGGATGCCTGGGGCACCGGATGGCGCACGGGCAGAATGCTCGATACCGATATTGGCCGGCTTGTCGAGCGCTTCAGTTACCTCGACATGAGCCCCGAGATGGCCGAGGGCATTCGTGTCTGGTCGGCAGCCGACAAGGTGCAGCAATTCGACGAGGCAGCCGAACTCATGCGCACCATTGCCGCGCGGGGCGAATCCTTCGTGGTCATCGACGGTCAGCAGGTGATCGACCGCGGGCAGCAGTTGCCGCCCTGGTCGGGCTGGCACGGCCCGGCCAATTTTGCGCCGCTGCCGCCTCCCGTGCGCGAGGAGGCCATGCGCCGTGTTTCACGTCGACTGCATCGACCCGGCTGGGCGATCGTGCGCCGCGACAGCGACTACGCGCCGCGTCTCGCCTCGTTCGAGCGGGTCTATCGGGAAACCGAACGCCTCGAGCGCGAGCAGTATTTCGCAATCCGCTTCGAGCCGGCCGACTAACCGTACGGTGGTTGTCAGCGTACAGGGCAACGAATGTTAATATTTCATGCCCCTGCCGATCGGGTGCCTTGCTCCCCCTGCCGCGCTGACCCCGGAGTTTCTCGATGCGAGTGGCCGATTACATCGCCGACCGACTCGCCTTTCTTGGCGTCGACACCGCCTTTGCCGTGACGGGCGGTGGTGCCATGCATCTGAACGATGCCATCGGCGCGCATCCGGCTCTTGGCGTCGTCTATTGTCACCATGAGCAGGGTGCTGCCATGGCGGCCGAGGCCTACGCGCGACTCGCGGCGCGCCCGGCACTGCTCAACGTCACCACCGGGCCCGGTGGCATCAATGCACTCAACGGCGTCTTCGGCGCGTTTACCGATTCGATACCCCTGGTGGTGGTTTCGGGGCAGGTGAAGCGCGAAACCCTGCGTCACTTCCAGCCGGTACCGGGCCTGCGTCAACTGGGCGATCAGGAGGTCGACATCGTCGCCATGGCGCGCCCGATCACGAAATGGGTCGCGCTCCTGACCGAGGCCGATGCCATCGCCGACCTGCTCGATACGGCCTGGTGCGAGGCGACAAGCGGTCGACCGGGGCCGGTCTGGCTCGATGTGCCGGTCGATCTGCAAGGCGCAGCGCTGTCGCCTGCGGTGGCCGCACGTGTGCATGCCCCTTTGCCTCGTCCCTCAACCGCGCTCTCGCCAGCCACTTCAGGGTCTGTGGCGCTCGGCGCCATTCTCGACGAACTCGCCCGCGCTGACCGCCCGGTGATCCTCGCCGGGAGCGGGGTGCGCATTGGTGGGGCCACGGATGAACTGCTCGCCCTGGCCGAGGGGCTCGATGTGCCGGTGGTCACTGCCTGGATGCATGACATCTTCCCGAACGACCACCGTCTGTACGCCGGACGTCCCGGCACCATCGGCACACGGGCGGGCAACTTCGTGGTGCAGAACGCCGATCTGGTCATTGTGCTGGGGTCGCGGCTCAATATTCGCCAGGTGAGCTACAACCCTGCGAGCTTTGCCCGCCATGCCCGCAAGGTCTGGGTCGATATCGATCCGGCCGAGTTTCGCAAGCCCTTCGTGCGCGCCGATCTCGAGATCGCGGCCGACCTGAAATCGTTCCTGCCCGCGCTCACCACGGCGGCGCGCGCTGCCGGCTGGGTGCCCGCGCATTCGCGCTGGGTCGAGTGGTGCGCCACCATCAACCAATGCTTTACCCCGGTGCCCGAGGACTACCCGCTGTCCGACCACGGCATCAACGCCTACCACTTCATTGCGGCGCTTTTCGAGCGGCTCGATGAGGGCGATGTGGTGGTGTGTGGCGATGCCACGGCCACCATCGTGCCTTGGCAGATTGGCCGCCTGAAGGCCGGCATGCGACTCCTCAGCAATTCGGGCTCGGCATCGATGGGTTATGACATTCCGGCTGCGCTCGGTGCAGCGGTGGCGCTTTCGCGCTCGAGCGCGGGCCCGCGGCGGGTCATCTGCCTTGCGGGTGACGGCAGCAGCATGATGAATGTGCAGGAGTTGCAGACTATCCGCGGCCTCGATCTGGACGTGCTCGTCTTCATTCTCGACAACGACGGGTACCTGTCCATCAAGCAGACGCAGCGCAACTTCTTCGGCCGCGAGGCCGGTTCGTCGTCGGCCTCGGGTCTGAGCTTTCCCGACTTTGCCGCGTTGGGTGCAGCGTTTGGCTTTGAAACCGCTCGTCTGGAGCGCGACGACTGGGAGTCGCGGCTCGATGCGGTACTTGCCGGTCGCGGCCCACGCCTTGGCGTGGTGCATCTCGACCGGGTGCAGGAGTTCGAGCCACGGCTCAGGTCACGCATGGCTGATGGCGTCATCACGACACCCGAACTCGACGACATGTATCCGTTCATGGAACCCGCGGCGCTCGAGGCCGTGAGGGCCGGTGCCCGACGAATCACCCGCGATGCCGATGGCGGTATCGCCTATCCGAGCCCGCAACGTCAGGGAGCAAGCGCCCGATGATCGCCCAGCGCGACCGCGAGATCTTCGAGAACCTCTTCGTGCTCGAGGCCGCCAACAATCATTGGGGACGCGTCGAGCGCGGCCTCAAGATCGTGCGAGACTTCGGCGCCGTGGTGCGTTACAACAATGTGCGCGCCGCCATCAAGCTGCAGTTTCGCGATGTCGACAGTTTCATCCACCCGGACGCGCGGGGCGACAGCGCCTCTCGCTACATCCAGAAGACCGAGGCCACGCGTCTGTCGCAGGAGGCCTTCGCCCGCCTCATCGCCGAAGTGCGCAACGTTGGCTGCCTGCCGATGGCGACGCCCTTTGACGAGGCTTCGGTAGACCTGTGCGTGGCCTTCGACCTGCCCATCATCAAGGTGGCAAGTTCCGACGTGAACGACTGGCCGCTCCTCGAGCGCATTGCTGCCACCCGTCGCCCTGTGATCATTTCCACGGGCGGCGCCTCCGAGAAAGATCTCGATGACGTGGTGCGCTTTTTCGAGAACCGAAGCCTGCCGCTCGCCATCAACCACTGCGTGTCGCTCTACCCCTCGGAAGACGACGAGCTGAACCTCAATCAGATCGACTACCTGCGTGCTCGCTATCCCGAGCATGTCATCGGGCTCTCGACGCACGAATACCACGACTGGCATTCCTCGATGCTCATCTCCTACGGGAAGGGTGCCCGCACCTGGGAGCGTCATGTCGACATCGACCATGAGGGCGTACCGGTGTCCGACTACTGCTCGCTGCCGCATCAGGTCGATGCCTGGTTCAAGGCGTTTCACAAGGCGGTCGAGATGTGCGGGGGGGCATCGACCGCACGGCGTGTCATCAGTCGGCGCGAGACGCAGTACCTCGATGCCCTCGTGCGCGGGGTCTACGCCCGTCGGGCGATCGAGCCGGGCTATGAATTCAACAGCCGAACCTTTGCCCGTGACTTCTATCTGGCGATTCCGCTGCGCAAGGGGCAGTTGTCATGCCGCGAGGTGATGAATGGCGAACGGCTCGTGCAGCCGATTGCCCCCGACGAGCCTCTCACCATCGAGCATGTCGACGGGCCCTATGCTGAGAACGCGGCACTGAAGCGGCTCATCCTCGATCGCGGCGCCTGAGAAGGCTTCCCGGGTCACGCCTTCCGTTTCCGGATCACCGCCACCCACCTGAGCTGCCGCTGCGGTAAGGTGTGGGCTGTACTTGAATCCAGCCGCGCTACCCCCTTCGATGCCCCAGCACATCCTCTTCGACCTCGATGGCACGCTCATCGACTCCTCGCGTTCGATTCTGGCCGGCTTCGAGGCCGCGCTCGCCGCACACGGCGCCACGGCGCGGGTGCCGGTCGACAGTCGTCTCATCGGACCGCCGCTGCCGGAGGCCCTGCGCATCCTGTCAGGCGAAACCGATCCGGCGCGCCTTGCGCTCATCGCCCGTTCCTTCACCGACTACTACGACACCGAAGGCTACAAGGCGAGTGATGCCTACGCGGGCGTGAGCGAGATGCTCGCGGCGCTCCACGAAGCCGGGGCGGTCTTGCACATCGCCACCAACAAGCGCTATCGGCCCACCGAGCGCATCGTGAAGTGGCTGGGCTGGGATCGCTGGTTTGCCGAGGTGTATGCCATCGACAAGCTCCCCGAGGCCCGCTTTGCCAGCAAGGCCGCCATGATCGAGCACCTGATGGCGGCTGCCCGCGTACCGCGTGAAGCCGCGGTGTATGTCGGCGATCGCGACGAAGACCGCGTGGCGGCAACCGCCAATGCCTTGCCTTTCGTACTCGTGGCCTGGGGCTACGGCGACTACGCCGACCTCTCGGGCTATCCGCGCGTGGCAGCAACCCCGCAGGCCCTGCAGGCCCTGCTGATCGGTGGGTGAGGAGCAGGGCTGCCGGCCCGCTCAGAAGTTGATGCGCTCGCGCTCGACCACGACCGGGCGGCGCTGCACGTAGGTGTGCGTTGATCCGACGTACTCGCCCAGGATGCCGATGAAGAGCAGGACGGCTCCCAGCATGAAGAAGAGAATGATCGCGATCGGGGCCAGACCGGCGGTGAAGTGATCCCACCAGATGAGTTTGGCCACGAAGAGCGCCACCGCGGCCAGCAGCGAAAGCCCACCGAACACGAAGCCCGCAAACGAGGCAAGGCGAAGCGGCACGAGCGAGTGGCTCACCACCCCGAGCATCGCGTTGTCGTACAGGCTGTAGAAGTTGTTCTTGGTGACGCCACGCAGTCGCCGCGGCTGCACGAAGGGCACCTTGCACACGGTGTGCCCCAGTTCGTCGATGAGGCCTCGAAAGTACGGGTACGGGTCGTTGATGGCCCGCACCTGATCGAGTACCGAGCGGTCGTAGAGGCCAAAGCCGGTGGTGTCGCGCGTGAGCGGCACATCGCTGATGCGATCGAGCACCCGGTAGTAGAGGCGCCGCAGCGCATGCGTCACGCGGCCCGCCTCGCTGGTGGGCTTGATCGCCATCACCACCTTGTAGCCTGACTCCCAGGCAGCGAGAAGCTGCGGAATGAGTTCGGGCGGATCCTGCAGGTCACCGGCCAGGTAGATGGTGGCCTCGCCCGTGGTCTGGATGATGCCCCAGTAGGGTGAGCGGACCGGGCCGAAGTTGCGCGTGTTGACGATGATCTTCAGGCGTCGGTCGTGCGCTGCAATCGCCTTCAGGCGCTCGACCGTGCGGTCGGTGGAGGCGTTGTCGATGAAGAGGTACTCGAAGTCGAACTGCGGCATCGTGGCCATCACCGCACAGACACGCTCGAAGAGCGGAACCACGTTGTCCTCCTCGTTGAACGAGGGCGAGATGATGCTGATGAACCGCTGTGTCATGAGCGCAATCGGGCCGCACCACGATGGCTCGCAGCGCGCACTCCAGAGGAAGGTGCGGTGATATTAAGAGATATTTACGGGGCGTGGGGCAGGCCGCGTTCAGGCGGTATTCACGCCGCACCGGGGCCGCACCGGCGCCGCACCTGCGCTACCGTTGTACCGCACCTGCGCCGCATTCATGCCGCGCTTATGCCGCGTGTTGCCGCCAGTGCCGGTCGATGAGGATGCCGGCCACCAGCAGCACGACCACGACCGCCAACACCCCGCTCGCGAGTACCGCTGTGGGTGCGTAGCGCAGGCCGAGTGCCGCCAGGCTGCAGGCAAAGGTTGCCGCCGCATAGAGTCGGGCCACCTGGGCATGCGAGCAGCCCATCAGCACGAGGCGCTGGTAGGTGTGACTGCGATGCGCCTGCCAGATGCGCTCGCCGCGGGCCAGTCGGCGCAGCAGTGTCACACTCGCATCGAGCACGAAGGGGGCAAACGCAAGGGGCATGAAGACGAGCGGCCACAACCCCTGCGCCCAACCCGCCACGCCGATGCTCGCGGCGAGAAACCCGAGCGGAATCGAGCCGGTGTCCCCCATGAAGGCACGCGCCGGCGACCAGTTGAAGAGCAGAAAGGCGCTCGCCGCCCCGACGACTGCAGCACAGGCAAGGGTCGTGGCGAGGGCCTCGGCCTCCCAGGCGGCAAACCCGAGCGTTGCAAAACCGATGATCGTCACACTGCCCGCCAGGCCATCGGAGCCATCCATGAAGTTGTAGAGGTTGGTCATCCAGACCATGGCGAGGACCAGCAGTGCCCACAAGACCCAGGGGGGCATGAGGCTCGCGAGGGGTCCACCCGGCCCGAGGTGCAGCGTGCCCGGGGCGATGGCTGCAAGCGCCGCGCCCGCGCAGGCAAAGTGGGTGGCAAAGCGCACGCTCACCGGCAGACTGCGATGATCGTCGATGAAGCACACCACGACGAGAACCAGCGCAGCCGAGAGCAAGGTCGTGAGCGAACGCTCACTGTCGTTCCACGGCGGGTTCACGCCGGCGAACGGCGGCAGGAGCCAGGCCAGCGCAACGCCCGCCGCGATGGCAACTCCACCAATGCGGGCAATCGGGTGACTGTGCAGCGAGCGGTGGTTCGGCCGATCGATGGGTATCAGCGGGTGCTCGGTGCGGGTGAAGACCCACGCGCCCAACGCCGTGACGGCAAAGGCCACAAGGACCACGAGCGCGAGGTGAAGGCTCATCGACAGGGGCAGGGGTGCACTCACACGCCGAGTCTACCGCGCCCGTTGCGCCGCAGTCGCCGCTTGTCCCGCTGCTTGTGCTGCGACTTGTCCGTCACCGGGATACGCCCTGGCGCGCGCCGTCGCGAGCAAGCCCTCGCGCACCGTGAAGGGCGGGGCGAAGTTGAAGGCCTGACAGAAGCGATTCGAATCGATCTGGGCAGCGCTACTCAGGCGTTGCCAGGCAGCGCTGCGCCCGAGGGCCTTGAAGACGATGCGAAGCAGTGCCGCGCGCACGGGCCAGTTGCGAGCGGGAACGCCAAGCCCTTGTGCCAGCGTGGCGATGAGATCGGCCATGCCGATGCTGTCCGGATCGGCCAGCAGGTATTGCCGGAAGGGTGCGACCTCAGTCGTCGCCGGGGCGGTGCTGGTAACCACTCGGGCGACTGCCGCCACCAGATTGCCCACATAGAGCAAGCTGCGCGGCGCTCGAAGGCTGCCCAGCGGCAGGGGCCGCCCTCGGTGAATCCAGCCCATCAGTGTGGCCAGCCCGCCCTTGCCGCCAGGGCCGTACACCGCAGGGATGCGCAGTGCAATCACCTGCAGGGGGGTGGTGGCCAGCACGCCTTCGGCCGCAAGCTTGCTCGCGCCGTAGGGTTCATCGGGTGCGGTGGGCGTGGCGCCGTCGAGCCATGCGGGTGGGGTAGCGCCGTACACCCGGGTGGAACTCGCGAACACGAAGCGTCGTACCCCGGCCGCGGCCGCCGCCTCGGCCAGAAGCCGGGTAGCGGTGACATTCGATCGCTCGTAACGCTGGGCGCCGGCAGGGCCGCCAGCGCCTGCGCGTGCCACCTGCGCGATGCCCGCCAGGTGCACGATGGCATCGACCCCCTGCAGTGCCGCCCGTGGCAGGCTGGCTGCGGCCAGATCGGGGTGCACGATGAGTTCCAGCCGGTCGGCTGACAGGCCCGCTTCGGGCGCAGGCAGCGCCCGCACGACCGCCCGTACCGTGTGCCCCTCGGCCAGAAGACTCGCGCACAGGGCACGACCGATGAAGCCGGTTGCGCCGGTCAGCAAGATGAGCATGGAATGAGTAACTCTCGATGGCAGCAAATCGCGCCCGGGGGCGAGAGGATAGTACGGAGCAGCCCTGCCTGTCGCCCCGGCGGGGCAAGTGCGCCCCGATGTTAAAATGCGCCGCCTGTCGGGTGCGGTCCGCCGGACCGCCTGCCGGCGAGTTTCACGTACGAGCCTCACGCACGCTCAAGGGAGCCGCCTTTGAAGGCAGTCATTCTTGCCGGGGGCCTTGGCACACGCATTTCCGAGGAAACCCACCTCAAACCGAAGCCGATGGTCGAGATCGGCGGCAAACCCGTGCTCTGGCACATCATGAAGTCCTACTCCCACCACGGCATCAACGACTTCGTGATCTGCTGCGGCTACAAGGGCTATGTCATCAAGGAGTACTTTGCCAATTACTTCCTGCACATGTCCGACGTCACGTTCGACATGGCCCAGAACCGCATGGAAGTGCACCGTCAGCAGGCCGAACCCTGGCGCGTAACCCTGGTGGATACCGGCGAGAGCACCATGACCGGCGGGCGCCTGAAGCGCGTGGCCTCCTACCTCGCGGGGGAAGAAGCCTTCTGCTTTACCTACGGTGATGGTGTGTCCGATGTCGACATCACGGCACTGGTGGAATTCCATCGGCTCGAGGGGCGCCTCGCCACGGTAACGGCCACCCGGCCACCAGGCCGCTTCGGTGCGCTCGACATCGAGGGCGCGCGCGTGCGCCGCTTCAAGGAAAAGCCCGACGGTGACGGGGTCATGATCAACGGCGGATTTTTCGTGCTTTCGCCGCGAGTGATCGACCTCATCGACGGTGATGACACCGTCTGGGAGCGCGGCCCGCTTGAACAACTCTCCGCGCAGGGCGAACTCGCCGCCTATGCCCACGAAGGCTTCTGGCAGCCGATGGATACCCTGCGTGACAAGGTGCTCCTCGAGGAGCTGTGGGCCTCGGGCCGCGCGCCCTGGAAGGCCTGGGCGTGAGCAGCGCAACCATCGATCGGGCATTCTGGCGCGGACGTCGTGTCTTTCTGACCGGACACACCGGATTCAAGGGCAGCTGGATGTCGCTCTGGCTCCAGGCCCTGGGCGCGGAGCTTACCGGTTATGCCCTCGCGCCTGCTACCGACCCTTCGCTCTTCGTGCTCGCCCGGGTCGAGACGGGCATGCACTCGGTGACCGGCGATGTTCGCTCGCTCGATAGCCTGAAGGAGGCGCTTGTGGCGGCGCGGCCTGAAGTCGTCATCCACATGGCAGCGCAGCCCCTGGTGCGCGAGTCGTACCGCACCCCGGTCGAGACCTTTGCCACCAATGTGATGGGCACCGTGCATCTGCTGGAGGCAGTGCGCCATACCCCGGGCGTACGCTCGGTGGTGGTGGTCACCACCGACAAGTGCTACCAGAATCGCGAATGGGTCTGGCCCTACCGCGAGGATGATCCGATGGGCGGACACGACCCGTACAGCGCCAGCAAGGGCTGTGCCGAACTGGTCACCGCCGCCTGGCGCGCATCGTTCTTCGAGCCGGCTGCGACATCAGCCGCGCCCGCGGGTGCTGACGGGAGCACGAACGCGCGCATGGCACCCGCCGTGGCCACCGCACGCGCGGGCAACGTGATCGGCGGGGGTGACTGGTCGCCGGATCGCCTGGTGCCCGACATCCTCGCGGCGTTTGCGGCGGGCCGTCCGGTGGCCATCCGCAACCCGCAGGCCACCCGACCCTGGCAGCACGTGCTGGAGCCGGTGGGTGGGTATCTGTTGCTGGCCGAGCGACTCTTTCACGCCCCCGCGGCGCATGCCCAGGCCTGGAACTTCGGGCCCGAACCGCGTGACGTTCGTCCGGTGCGGGCCATTGTCGACCGGATGGCCGCCCTGTGGGGCGAGGGCGCCCGCGCGGTCATCGATGCGGGCGATCACCCGCACGAGGCATCGCTGCTTGCGCTCGACATTGCCAAGGCCCGCCATGCCCTCGGGTGGCAACCGCGTCTCGGGCTCGATCGAGCCTTGGGCCTCACCGTCGACTGGGCGCGAGCCCATGCCCGCGGCGAGGACCTGCGCGCCATCACACTGGCCCAGATCGAGGCCTACCTCCACTTGCCCTCCACGGACACTGCCTCATGACATCCCCCACCCCCGATGCCGGCCGCGCCGACCAGATCCGTGCGCAGATCCAGACGCTGGTCGAGGAGTACGCGCGCGTTGCCTTTCCGGCCCGTGCCTTCGTGCCGGGCGAAACCGTGATACCGCCCTCAGGCAAGGTCATCGGTGCCCCCGAGATCGGCGCCATGGTCGATGCATCGCTCGATGGCTGGTTGACCACCGGTCGGTTCAACGAGGCCTTCCAGACCCGGCTGGCTGAATTCATCGGGGTGCGGCATCTGCTCACCGTGAATTCGGGTTCGTCGGCCAACCTGGTGGCGTTTTCCACCCTCACCTCCCCGAAGCTGGGCGATCGTGCCATCCGCCGGGGCGACGAGGTGATCGGCGTTGCCGCCGGATTCCCGACCACGGTGAATCCGATCGTGCAGTTCGGTGCCATTCCGGTGTTTGTCGATGTCGATCCGGTGACCCACAACATCGATGTGGACAAGATCGAGGCAGCCATCTCGCCGCGCACCCGGGCGGTGATGCTCGCGCATTCCCTGGGCAACCCGTTCGACATCGATGCGGTGACGGCGCTCTGTCGCAAGCACGGCCTGTGGCTCATCGAGGATTGCTGCGATGCGCTCGGGAGCACCTGGCACGGACGCCACGTGGGTACCTTTGGCGACATCGGCACCCTCAGCTTCTATCCGGCCCATCACATCACGATGGGCGAGGGCGGGGCGGTGTTCACCAACAACCCCGAACTGAAGATGATTGCCGAGAGTTTTCGCGACTGGGGTCGCGACTGCTACTGCCCGGGTGGGCGCGACAACACCTGCGGTCAGCGCTTTTGCTGGAAGCTCGGCGATCTGCCCTACGGCTACGATCACAAGTACACCTACAGCCATATCGGCTACAACCTCAAGATCACCGACATGCAGGCGGCCTGCGCGCTGGCCCAGCTCGACCGACTGCCCGATTTCATCCGTGCGCGGCGCGAGAACTTTGCCTTCCTGCACGAGCGGCTGCAGTCCTGCGTGCCGCTCATCCACCTGCCGCAGGCCACCGCGGGCAGTGATCCGTCGTGGTTCGGCTTTCCGATCACGCTCGCCGATGACTGTCCGGTGTCGCGCGTCGATCTCCTCACCTATCTCGATCAGAACAAGGTCGGCACGCGTCTACTCTTTGCCGGCAATCTGGTTCGTCAGCCCTCGATGGCCGGCGTCGAGTACCGGGTGAGCGGCGACCTGCGACACACCGACAAGATCATGAACGATACCTTCTGGATCGGGCTCTACCCGGGACTCACGCGCGAGATGCTCGAGTTTGCTGCCTCGAAGATCGAGGCTTTTCTCGGGGTGGGCTTCTGAGCAGGGCGAGTGCGCCGGGTCGCCCGCCCACGGGAGACGGGTGCAGGGCCCGCAAGCACGCCAGGGCCGCGCCATGAGCACCCCGGACATCGACCGGACGCTCCTTGTCATCGGCGGTTCGGGCTTCTTCGGCAAGTCGATTCTCGATGCCTCGCGACGCGGACTGCTCGACCCCTGGTCGATCGGGCATGTCATCGTGATGGCCCGCAGCGCCTCGCACCTTCGCGTCACTCACCCGGCGCTCGTGACGCCCCGGCCCGGCTGCACCCTCGAACTCCTCGATGCCGACATTGCCCGGGTCGATACGCTGCCCGAGGCCCGCTTCGTGATTCATGCGGCGGCCTCGGCCGATGCCAGCCGCTATCTCGCAGCGCCGGTGGCCGAGCGCGACAACATTCTGGGTGCAGCCTCGAACTACGCCCGGCTGGCCGCGCGGTTCCACCGCACGAGTCGGGTGGTGTTCTGCAGTTCGGGTGCGGTGTATGGCCAGCAGCCGTCCACGCTCGCTGCCCTGCCCGAGACCTTTGCCGCCTTGCCGATTGATGCGATGCCGGAGGCCAAACGACCCTACGCGGCGGCCAAGCGCGATGCCGAGGCCATCTTCCAGACCCTCGGCGCTGCAGGCCTTGCCGTGTCGATCGCGCGATGCTTTGCCTTTGTGGGGCCGCATCTGCCGCGCGACCGGCACTTTGCCATTGGCAACTTCCTCGAAGATGCGCTGCAAGGTCGCCCGGTGCGGGTGCTTGCCACGCATCCGGTGTGGCGCAGCTACCAGCATGCCGATGACCTCGTGCGCTGGCTGATGACGATCTGCGCGGCCGCGTCGCCTGCCTGCCCGACATTCAATGTCGGCTCGGGCGAAGCGTACCTGGTGGGCGATGTCGCGCGCCGCGTGGCGCAGGCTGCCGGGGTCGAGGCCGAGGTGCCGGCGCTCATCGATGCCCCGGTCGACCGCTACGTGCCCTCGGTGGCGCGGGCGCGCGAGCAACTGGGCCTGCGCTGCGAGTTGTCGCTCGATGAGGCGATCGCGGCAACCCTCCTGTCGCTGCGGGTTGCCTGAGGCCCATGCGGCGAGCAAGACCGCCGGATCGACTGATTTCGTAATGAATCGGTCTCGAGGGGCGAGGCACACTCGGTCTGAACCGGCGAGAGCCGCGCCAGCGCGCGGACGGTGAAGCGCTGCAGGCGCGCCGGGCAGCGTTCCGTGGAGTGCAATCGTTCGATGATCACCCGTGCGACCTCGCAAGACCGGGCTCGTCCCGACCGGCGCTTCGAGCCGGCACGAATGCGTCGTACCGTGCTCGAGATGGCCTGGGCTGGATCGGCGGTGCATGTTGCGTCGGCGTTTTCCATCGTCGAACTCCTCACCACGCTCTACCGCAGTCACCTGCGCTATCCCGACAACGATTCACGATCGCCCGAGCGGGATTTCCTCGTGCTGAGCAAGGGGCATGGCGTGATGGCGCAGTACGCTTGTCTGCTCGAGATGGGTTGGCTGGATGAGTCCCATATTCGAGCCTATTTCAGCGAGGGGAGCCTGCTGTTCGGCCTGTCCGATTCGCGCGTGCCGGGCCTCGAGGTTTCCTCCGGATCGCTCGGACACGGGTTCCCGGTAGGGGTCGGCATTGCGATGGGTGTGCAGCGCAAGGGTACCGATCAGCGGGTCTATGCGATTCTGGGTGACGGCGAACTCGACGAGGGTGCCATCTGGGAGGGGGTGATGGTTGCCGCGCATCACCGGATGGACAAGCTGATGCTCATCGTCGATCAGAACGGCTTTCAGGCTATGGGGCGTACCGAGGAGGTCCTTGCGCTGGGTGACCTCGAGGGGCGCTTTGCGAGTTTCGGATTCGAGACGCTCGCGGTCGATGGTCATGACGAGACGGCCATCGACAGGGCTATCGGCCAACTCTGGGCCACCGGTGCTGGCAAGCCCAAGGCGCTGGTCGCGCGCACGATCAAGGGCAAGGGCGTACCGTTCATGGAGTCTGACAACCGCTGGCACTACCAGCGCCTGACTGCCGAGACCTACGCCGCGGCCCTTGCAGCGCTGGGGTTCGATGCAGCGGGCATTGCCGCAGGCGATGCCACGCGATGAGAACGGCCTTTTCGCGTGCCCTGATCGACCTCGCCCGGGCAGACCCGAGCGTCCTCCTGCTCACGGGTGATCACGGGTATGCGCTCTTTGATGAATACCGTCGCTGTGTCCCCGGCCAGTACGTGAATGCCGGTGTCGCCGAGCAGAACATGGTGAGCATGGCGGCCGGGCTTGCCCGCGTCGGATTCCGCCCCTTCGTCTACGCCCTGGCCGCGTTCGTGCCGGTACGCACCGTCGAGCAGATCAAGCTCGACATCACCCACGACTCCCTGCCGGTAGTGCTCGTGGGTGATGGCGCAGGGCTTGTGTACAGCCACCTGGGCCCGAGCCATCAGTCAGCCGAGGATGTCGCCTGCACCCGGGCGCTGCCCGGTCTCACGATACTCTCCCCGGCCGATCGTTTCGAGATGAGTGCCTGCATGGCGCATGCCGGTACAACCCGGGGGCCTGTCTACCTGCGCATGGGCAAGGCCGACCGGGGTGACGTGCATCCGGGCGCCATCGGACCCCTGCACGCGGGTCACCTGCTGCGCGTTCGGGAGGGGCGGGCC
This sequence comes from Pseudomonadota bacterium, assembly GCA_947455195.1. Taxonomy (GTDB): domain Bacteria; phylum Pseudomonadota; class Gammaproteobacteria; order Burkholderiales; family SG8-39; genus CAIXPL01. The sequence goes on from CANGMI010000007.1 coordinate 36,635, forward strand.
GATCGGCCAGGCCTTGTTGCCACCGGGTCGATGGTGACCACGGCGCTGGGCGTCGCAGGCGTGCTCGATCTCTCGGCCTGGAGTGCTCCGGTCCTGAAACCGCTGTCGGTAGCCGATGTGTGCGCTGCGGCGAGCGCTTCCACGGGGCTGGTGACGCTCGAGGAGCATTCGGTGCTCGGCGGCCTGGGAGCGGCTGTTGCCGAGATGACCGCCGAGCATCAGCCCACACGAGTGTTGCGCATTGGCGTCCCCGACCGGTTCTCCCGTCGTTGTGGATCGCACGAGTATCTGTTGCGCGAGCACGGGCTCGACGCCGATACGGTCTGCAGCCGGGTTGCGGCATTCATGGCGCTCACGAAACGCGCGGACCCTATCCGACCGCCTCTGCCCTGAGTCCGGGGTTCCAGGCTGGAACCAGGGGCGCGATCTTTCGGGCACCGCACGGTAAAGGGGGGGCTGAGGCGCCCGATTTCGCCATATGTCGCAATCGAGGCGACAATGCCGGCTGCGTGCGTATTGCTGCCCGTGTCCCGGGGCCGTTTTCCCGCGCTGGCATCAACCCTGCATGAACGCCGCACGAAGTCTGTATCCACCCTCTACGAGCCCGCCATGTCCGACCTGATCAAGGTGAGTGATGCCATCGCCGAGTTTCTGAAGCGAAAGGAGATCCGGCATGTCTTCGGCATCATCGGTTCGGCCAACGCGCACATCTTCGACTCGATCCAGAATCTGGGTTACACCGAGATTGTCTGCGTGCATCACGAGCAGGCCGCCACCATGGCCATGCAGACCTACTACCGGGTGCATGGTCGCATGTCGGCAGCGCTGGTCACTGCTGGCGGAGCAAGCGCCAACGCCATTACCGGCGTGCTCAGTGCCTGGGCCGATTCGATTCCCGGCATGGTGATCTCGGGTCAGGAAAACACCCGATTCATCAACCGCATGCGACCGATGCGCATGTGGGGCATTCAGGGCTATGACAGCGCCGGGATGGTGGCGGGCATTACCAAGTACGCAGCGCGCGTGATGGAGCCCTCGCAGGCCGTACTCGAACTCGAGCGCGCCCACGCCATTGCGGCTGCCGGGCGCCCTGGCCCGGTGTGGGTCGATTTCCCCATGGATGTGCAGGGTAGTCGCGTGGCGACGGCTGATTGGGCTCGGTGGGACCCGAGTTCGGTCGTCGATGACCGCCCGGCACCCTCCATCGTCCAGGTCGATGCGGTGGAGGCGCTCATCCGCGCCGCAACGCGCCCTGTCTTCTGGCTCGGGCATGGCATCCGGCTGGCTGGTGCCGTCGATGCCATCGAACCGCTCCTCGAGTGCTGCCCGCTGCCGACGCTCCTCTCCTGGGCGGGGCTCGACATGCTGCCCGCTGCCCATCCCCTCAACGCAGGCCGCGCCGGGGTCTACGGTGACCGTGCCGCCAACCTCATCGTGCAGAACGCCGACCTCGTGGTCGCCATCGGCAACCGCATGGCCATTCCCATGATCGGCTACGAGCATGCCGAATTTGCCCGTGGCGCCCGCATCGTTCAGGTCGACCTCGATCCGCTCGAACTCGACAAGGTGGCCGATATCGTCGACATCTCGATCGAGGCCGATGCCGGTCGATTCATGACGGCGCTCACCGAGCGGTTTCGCGCCCGGCCACTCGACACCCGGCGCGCGGCATCCGGTGCCGATGGTGCGGGCAGCGTCGGCATCACCGGCAGTGTCGGTGGGGCTGCGCAGGCCTCGTCTCCCGTAGTTGCCACGGACCCGGTGCTGGCGCACGCCGCGAAGCGCACCCTCGCCGCTGCCCGGCCCTCGTCGCCCGTCGTCGACATCGCCACCTGGACCGCAACCTGTACGGCCTGGCGCGAGCGTTATCCGCTGGTGGGCCGCGAGCATGCCGATGCGCCCGGCTTCATCAATTCCTACCGCTTCATCGACCGGCTGTGCAATCACCTCAAGCCCGATCAGGTCGTGGTGACCGACATGGGTACGGCGCTCCTGTCGGGGCACGAGGCCATGCGCCTTGCCCCGGGCCAGCGCATGATGACCTCCACCGGACTGGGCGAGATGGGTTACGGGCTGCCTGCGGCCATCGGCGTGTCCTTTGCCCGCGATCGCGGTGAAGTGCTCTGCCTCAACTGCGATGGCGGCATGATGATGAACCTGCAGGAACTGCAGACCATCGCCCACCACCGGCTGCCTGTGAAGCTCATCATCTTCAACAACGATGGCTATCTGATGATCAAGCACACGCAGAAGAATCTCTTCAGCGGGCGCTATACCGGCGTGAATGCGAGCTCGGGCGTGACCTGCCCCGACTTTGGCAAGATTGCGACCGCCTTCGAGATTCCGTACTGTTCGATCCGTTCGTGGGAGGATTTCGATGCGTCGATCGGCGCTCTGCAGGCAGCGAGCGGCCCGATGATCTGCGATGTCTTCATGGATCCCGAGCAGTTCTTCCACCCCAAGCTCTCGGTGGCGGTCGATCGCAGCGGGCGTCTGGTGTCGCCCCCGCTCGAGGATCTTTCGCCGCTTCTTCCGCGGGATGAACTGCGCGAGAACATGATCATCGATCTGCACCCGAAGTCGGTCGGGTTGTAGCCTGACTGAATCGCGCCCCCGTGCCGCATGACATCGGCCCCTGCATGAATCGCGGTGCGTCGTGACATCGGGCCTTGCCCTGCTGGGATTCAGGGTTGCCGCGATGGGCCTTGCGCTTGCGCTCAGCGTCATTCTGATCAGGGCCTTGCCGCTGGAGGAACTGGGCAGCTTCTACGCCATCTCGACGCTGGCCTACTTTGGCAATGCGCTCTTTCTGGTCGGGGCCGACTTTGCCTTGCAGCGCAGGCTGCGTGACCTGTCGACGCGGCATCGCCTCGATCGGCGCGCACTCGCACGGTACATGGGGCGTGCGCTGGTCCCGGGCATGGTGGCATCCTCGGTGCTCGCCGTGCTCGTAGCCCGATTCGGACCACCCGTGCTGTCCATCGCGTCCACGCCATTTGCGTCCCTCGCGGTAATCGCGATCCTGTGTTCGCTCATCGCGGCCGCAACCTTCATCGTGGGCGTGCTGCGCAATCTGCTCCAGATTGCCGGAGAGGCGCATCGGGTCGGCGTGTCTCTGGTGCTGGAAGCGGGTCTGCGTCTTCTCGCGTGCGCTCTGGCCCTCACCCTTGCCGGGCCGACCGCCTGGGCGATGCTCGCTGCGCATCTCGTCGCCTCGCTGGTGCTCATCGCGCCGCTGGCCGTGCAGGTGGTGCAAAGCACGCAGTCCGAGGACGATCCGGCGCTTGCCCGTCTGGTGCCCGGCGACGTACGCCAGACGCTTGTGCCGGTCGGGGTCGGTGGGGTACTCAACTGGCTGCAGTTGCAGGGCTATCGGCCGCTCGTGGGGCAGGTGTACGACAACAGCGCGCTGGTGGGCGCAGTCTCCTTTCTGACTGCCCTCGGAGGCACGGTGACCCTGGCCGTGCTGGGTGTTGCGGGGCAGATGGCCACACCCCGGCAGTTCAGTTCGGGCGGAGCCTCATCCTGGAGGTTCGTTCGCCTTGCAACTGGCCTCACCCTCGTGCTGACGGTACTGGCCTGGCCCTGTGCAACCATTTTTCTTCATCTGCTGGGCAAGGACGAACTCATCGGCCTTGAGTACCTCGTGTGTGCAGGTGTTCTCGTGGATGGTGGAAACTTCATCCTCGGTGTTCTCGGAAACCATGTGAGCCTTGCCGGGAAGACGTTCATGCCTGCCATGTGGGCTGGCATGGCCGGTTTTCTTGCAGTGGCTATCCTGCTGCTGGGGGCGGGGGAGGCCGGTTCGCTCGGCCCGGCCTCACTGGGTCTGTCACTGGTGGTCGGGCAGGCACTTGCACTGGTCGTGATGACCGGGTTTGCCCTTCGGTATCGCGTCGACAAGCACTGATGGGAGAGCCTCTGCCATGAGCGGTGACACGGGTAGCGACAACATCACCATTTGCATCTTTGCCTTCAATGAGGCGCATCGCATCGAGCGGTGCCTCGCCAATTTCCGTCGCTACCGTCATGTGCTCGTGCTCGACAACTTCAGCACCGATGAAACCCGACAGGTCGTGGAGCGTGCCGGGGTTCGTTGTGTGACGCTGCGAAACCCGGGGGGGTTCGTCGAGACCCCCGAGGTGATGGACCCGCTGTTCGAACTGGTTTCGACCGATTACCTGCTGTTGGCCTCGGTGAGCGAGTTCGTGCCGCTGCCACTGATGCGCCGCTATGACGCCGTTGCGGATGCTTGCAGTCACGACGTGGTACGGGTCTATCGGGTGAGCATCACGGCCGGGTTGCCGATTCCGATCGTCGGTAATCCACGTCCCTGGAACAGGGGGTTCCTGCGGTTCTTTCGCAAGGGCAGCGTGAGTTTCATCGGCAATCGGGTTCATGATCAGGGCAGGATCGTGGTCGATGCAGCCCGCGTGCTGAATCTGGTGACGGACCCCGAGGCGCGTTTCTACCAGTTCCGTGATTACGACGCATCGCATGCCGAGCTGGCCCACTGCCGCTACAACGACACCCTCGCCCGCCAACGGTACGAGGACGGTCAGCGGTTCTCGTGGGGGCGAGCCATCGCCTGCTCGGTATGGGAATTCGTGAAGTCCTGGCTGCTTTTCGGATCGTTCCGACATGGCATGCCAGGCTTCATCCACAGCTATTACCGCGGTCAGATGGAGTTCACCCTCTGGCTGCGTGTCTGGGAATGGCAGCATGGATTGCGCCGTGCCGAGGTGATCGCGCGAAATGACGCGGTGCGACGGCGCCTTGAATCGAGCCTTTCCGATCAGCGGGGCGAATCCTGACCGTCCGCGGTGGACCTGGCGGGTTCTTCCGGCCGCACGAAGAGTGCATCGAACTGCAGCAACTGACCCGTGCCTGGGTCTGTATAAACCGGGCTGAGTGACCAGAGCGTGAAGCCCGCATCGCGAAAGAAGTCGAAGAAGGCGGGGTACAGGCGCTGCGAGTCGTAGAGCGGAACAATGCTCAGTTCGATCTCGACGGCGGCGATACGAGAGAGACTTCGGACCGCCCCCGCGAGGACCTCGTGTTCGTAACCCTGGGTGTCGATCTTGAGCAGACATCGATCATCCTGCGCCACGTAGTCGTTGAAGACGGCATCGAGTGTCGTGATGGGGGTTTGCCGCGTCCCGACGTAGGCCGAGTCGGGCGCTGCAGCCTCGTGGGCCGGAAGCATCGCAAGCAGCGATGAACTCTCGGAGTTGCCCGCCTCGTGGATGTCGGTGTTGCCCGTGAAGGCGCCCAGTGCACACCGCTCATGCACGAGCCAGCGTTCATCGCGGCGCGCGTTCTGGCGTAGCGCCAGGTATGCCGAGGGCAGCGGCTCGAAGGAAACGATGCGGTTGCGATAGCCGTCTTCGCGCAATCGCCGGGCATACTGTCCGGTGTTGGCGCCGACATCGAGCACCACGTCGATCGACAGGGCCACCGGCGCGATCGGTGCGTTCGAGCGCTTGGTGACGTCATAGCCGAGCGTGCGGATGCCTTTGAGGATGCGGCGCTTCAAGGGATCGAGCAGAGCCATCCTGTATCCTTTCGCTTCGTGGGCGCACATGACCGGGGGCGTACCGGTCTGCATTCAGGCGACGACCGATCACGGGTTCTTTCGGTTGCGCTTCATGCGCTGCCGATTGTCGGCGAGTCGCCCGGTGCCTGCAAACCCCACCGAGTGGCCGCGTCGCGTGTACTCACGCTTTTGCCGCGGCTAGCCTGGAGTTGATCGTGTCGATGCAAGCGTCCAACCCGCTCGAATCTGCGCCGCCCACCCTTCGGTCGGGCCGGGTATCGGTTTCCATCGTCAGCCACGGCCAGCGCGACATGGTGTCGTGGCTCCTTGCTGACCTCCAGCGCGTCTGCTCGGGCGACATCGAAGTCATTGTCACGCTCAACATCCCCGAGGCCGATCCCGTGGTGACCGGCAGTGGGTCGCATCCGATCCGGATCATCCGCAACCCGATCCCCAAGGGGTTTGGCGCCAACCACAATGCGGCTGTCGTGGAGGCAAGCGGGGAGTTCTACTGCGTGCTCAACCCGGATGTTCGTTTGATCGATGATCCTTTTCCGGCGCTGGTCGCGCACCTGCGTGATGCGACTTCCCGGGTGGGTGTCATTGCACCTCGGGTCATCGACTCGGCAGGCCATGAGCAGGACACGTTGCGACGATTTCCCACCATCGGCTCACTCGTGCGCAAGGCGCTGACGCGCGAGCTGCGCGCCGATTACGCGGTGGGGGCGGGCAGCCTTCAGCGTCCCGACTGGGTGGCCGGCATGTTCATGCTGTTTCGAACCGATTTCTACCGGCGCTTCGGAGGCTTCGATGAGCGCTACTTCCTCTACTACGAGGATGTCGATCTGTGCCTGCGGCTGCAGCGCAGCGGCCATGCGGTGCTGCACAGCCCCGAAGCCACCATCATTCATGACTCGCAGCGGGCAAGCTGGAAGAAGCCACGCTACGCGCTGATGCACGCGACGAGCATCCTTCGCTATCTGCTGCGTCGGCACTTCGTTTGACCCCACCCGGGCGCCTTGCCCTGGGGCGTGCGGTCAGATGAGCAGCAGCATGCCGACCGTGCGACGCCACGACGAGAAGAAGAGTCGGTGTTGCAGGATCGAAAGGCGTTTTCTCACGGGGCCCTGATCGGGCAGCGCGAGAAACGCTTCCAGTGCCTCGCGGTCGCGGGGCATCAGTTCGGGGCCGAACCGATCGAGAAAGGCCTGCGCTCGTGGCCGACACCCGGCGAGCACCGCATGCAGGCGACGACGACCACTGGCCGGGCTCGCCAGGGTACGCAGGATGAGCGCACCCGGTTCGCTGGTGGTGGTGGCTGCGTTCTCTCGCCGGCGCCAATCGATGGGGGTTTCGGGCATCGAGGCAATGCGCCCGAAGGCGGCCGCAACCAGCGCCATCCACCAGTCCTCGTTGTGAGACGCCCTCGGCACGGAACCGGCCCTGGCCACCAGCGCCCGGTTGATCATGGTCGTGCAGGCCCAGACGATGTTCTCCATACAGATGCGCGAGACGCGCCGGGCCCGTTCCGGGACGAGACCCTGAAATTGCCACAGCGAGGGCGCGATCAGTGCGAGATGCTCGTCGACCATTCGAAGGTCGGTGTGAACGAGACAGGGAGTGTCGGTGCCGGCTTGCGTCTCGAGGTGCGTCATGGCGCCGAGCGTGAGGGCAATCTTGTCGGACCGCCACAGGTCATCGGGGTTCGCGAACATGACGTGGCTGGCCGTGCTCTCGGCAAGGAGGCGCGAGAAGTTGCCTGCAATGCCCAGATTGCCCTGCCCGGAATCGGGCAGGATGGTCAACCGGGTGCCAAGGCGTACTTGCCAATCTTCGAGCCGCGCTTGCGTGCCGTCCGACGAGCCGTCATCGCGCGCGATCAGGCGCCAGTGAGGGTAAGTCTGCGCAAGCATGGAGTGCATGAACGCATCGACGTAGCGGGCTTCGTTGAAGGTGCCGAGCAGGACATCGACGCGCGGTGCCGACGTTCCGGACCCGTTTGCGCCCATCACGCGCCTACTGCTGCACCAGCCGATCGACCGTGCGATCGACATGCACGGTCCAGTCGGGCAGATCCAGTCCGAGCGCAGTCGAGAGCTTCGCGCAATCGAGGCGCGAGTTGGCAGGCCGGCGAGCCGGCGTCGGATAGTCGCTGGTGCCGATCGCACGAATGGCACCAGCGTCCACCCGCACCGTGTGCCCCATGCGCCGCGCGCGTTCGATCGCATGCGTGGCAAGGCCATGCCAGGAGGTCTCACCGGCTGCGGCCAGGTGGTACAGCCCGGGCTCGATCCGCCCCTGCCGCCAGGCGGCAACGGCGAGCGCGGTCACATCGGCAATGAGTTCGGCGCTCGTTGGTGCGCCGATCTGATCGGCGACTACCGACAGGCTCTCGCGTTCGGCCGCCAACCTCAACATGGTGCGAACGAAATTTCCTCCATGCGTGCCGTGAACCCAGCTCGTGCGAAAGACAAGCGCCTGGCATCCACTGGCCGCAATCGCTGCCTCGCCAGCGAGTTTCGTGCGTCCGTACGCGCTGTGCGGTCCGGTGGGGTCGGTTTCCCGCCACGGGCGACTGCCCGACCCATCGAACACGTAATCGGTCGAGTAGTGGACGAGGAGGGCACCGCGTTCGCGCGCGATGCGGGCGAGGACCTCCACGGCGTCAGCATTCACACGATGGGCCGTCGCCTCGTCCGATTCGGCCCTATCGACCGCCGTCCAGGCGGCTGCATTCACGATGAGATCGGGCTTTTCGTCGCTCACGCGCTTCGCGAGCGCGGCAAGGTCGCCGAGATCGGCGTCCGCGCGACGCAGGGCGCAGATCGGGCCGAGCGGCAGGAGGGTGCGCGAGAGCTCGTGCCCCACCTGACCCTGTGCACCGAGGAGAACGATCTTCACGCGGGCAGGCTCACTGGTAGTTCTTCGAGACCCAGGCGCGATAGCTGCCATCGGTCACCGCAGCCACCCAGTCGGCATGCGCCAGATACCAGCGCACGGTCTTGTCGATGCCCGATTCGAAGGTTTCGGCCGGTCGCCATCCGAGGTCGCGCTCGATCTTGCTTGCATCGATCGCGTAGCGTCGGTCGTGCCCGGGGCGGTCGCGCACATAGGTGATCTGGCTGGCGTACGACTGGCCATCGGCACGCGGTTGCAGCGCATCGAGCCGGGCGCACAGGGCGTGCACCACCTCGAGGTTGGGCTTTTCGTTCCAGCCGCCCACGTTGTAGGTTTCGCCCGGCACCCCGCGTGCGAGGACAGCGCGCAGCGCACTGGCATGGTCGCTCACATGGAGCCAGTCGCGAACCTGCTGGCCGTCGCCGTAGATCGGCAGAGGCTTTCCGGCGAGCGCATGGTGGATCACCAGCGGAATGAGCTTTTCGGGGAACTGATAGGGCCCGTAGTTGTTCGAGCAGTTGCTGGTGAGTACCGGCAGGCCATAGGTGTGGTGGTAGGCGCGCACCAGGTGGTCGCTCGCGGCCTTGCTCGCCGAATAGGGGCTGTTGGGTTCGTAGCGATTCTGTTCGGTGAAGGCCGGGTCGGTGCCGGAGAGCGAGCCGTAGACCTCGTCGGTCGAGACATGCAGGAAGCGAAATGCATCCTGAGCGGGTGCCTCGAGCGTGCCGCGGTAGCCGCGCGCCGCCTCGAGCAGGCGGAAGGTGCCCACCACATTGGTCTGGATGAAGGCATCGGGCCCGTGAATCGAGCGGTCGACATGGCTCTCGGCGGCAAAGTGCACGATGGCCCGTACGCCGTGTTCGTTGAGCAGTTGCTCGACCAGCGCCTGATCGGCGATGTCGCCCTGCACGAAGTGGTGACGCGCGTCGCCCGCGAGGCTTGCCAGGTTCTGCAGGTTGCCCGCGTAGGTGAGGCTGTCGAGGTTCACGATCGGCTCATCGTGCTCGCGCAGCCAGTCGAGAACGAAGTTGCTGCCGATGAAGCCGGCACCGCCGGTGACAAGCAGGGTCATGGATCGAGGCTCGATGGTGGGACGTGAATCGTGAGTCGGAAGATAACTTAAGATGCCGGGGTCTGCTCCCTCAGGTGGGCAGGTTCTCCGTGCAGAAGTCTCGAGGACTCATCCGACATGCAGCGAAAGGGCATCATTCTCGCCGGTGGCGCCGGCAGTCGGCTTCATCCGGCCACGCTGGCCGTCAGCAAGCAGTTGCTGCCGGTGTTCGACAAGCCGATGATCTATTACCCCCTCACGACGCTCATGCTCGCCGGCGTTCGCGAGATTCTCGTCATCTCGACGCCGCAGGATACGCCGCGCTTCGAGCAGCTGCTCGGGTCTGGCGAGCGCTGGGGTCTGGACATCCGTTACGCGGTGCAGCCATCGCCCGATGGTCTTGCGCAGGCCTTCATCATCGGCGAGGCCTTCCTCGATGGTGCCCCCTCGGCCCTGGTGCTCGGTGACAACATCTTCTACGGGCACGACTTCCAGGCACTGCTCGGTCGAGCCATGGCGCAGACCACCGGCGCCACCGTCTTTGCCTATCACGTGAACGACCCGGAGCGCTATGGCGTGGCCGAGTTCGATGCCAGCCGTCGCGTGGTGTCGCTCGAGGAAAAGCCAGTGAAACCGAAGTCGAACTATGCCGTCACCGGCCTCTACTTCTACGACGCCGATGTCTGCGGGCTCGCAGCCAGCCTCAAGCCCTCGCCCCGTGGTGAACTCGAGATCACCGATCTCAATCGGCTGTATCTCGAGCGCGGCGCACTCGCGGTCGAGGTGATGGGGCGCGGGTACGCCTGGCTTGACACCGGCACCCACGAGTCGCTCCTCGAGGCCAGTCAGTTCATCGCCACGCTCGAGGCGCGCCAGGGGCTCAAGGTGGCCTGCCCCGAGGAAATCGCCTTCCGTCAGGGCTGGGTCGATGCCGCGCAACTCGAAGCGCTCGCGCAGCCGCTCCTCAAGAACGGCTACGGGCGGTATCTGATGCGGGTGGTGCAGGAGACGATTCTTTGAACGCAACCCCCCTTGCCATCGCCGATGTCCTTCGTCTGGAGCCGCGCGTGTTCGGTGATGACCGCGGGTTCTTCTTCGAAAGCCACAACCAGAGCGTGTTCGACCGGCTCGTCGGTCATGAAACCCGTTTCGTGCAGGACAACCATTCGCTCTCGGCGCATGGGGTGTTGCGCGGGTTGCACTACCAGATTCGTCAGCCGCAGGGAAAGCTCGTGCGCGTGATCGCGGGCGAGGTGTTCGATGTGGCCGTCGACATCCGTCGCGGATCGCCCACGTTCGGTCGCTGGGTGGGCGAAGTACTGAGTGCCGCCAACCGGCGCCAGTTGTGGATACCGCCCGGCCTCGCGCACGGCTTCGTGGTGCTGTCGGAGTCGGCCGAGTTTCTCTACAAGACCACCGACTACTGGGCTGCGCAGCACGAGCGCTGCATTCGCTGGGATGACCCTGAACTTGCCATCGACTGGCCGCTCACTTCCCCGCCCGTGCTGTCCGGCAAGGACGCGCAGGGGGTGCCCTTCCGGGACGCGGAACTCTTCGACTGATCAGTCGTGCAAGGCGCGGATGGCGCTCGGGTCGTGAGCATGGCGTGGATGCTGCGCGGGACGCGGGTCACGAATCGTCCGGAGGCGACGCCCCCGCTGTTGGGGGCAGGGACCGGCCGGTTGTGCGCCTTCAGTGTCTCGATGGTTTCGATGAGGGCCTCGCGGCCATGCTGGATGGCCTGGTCAACCGTCTCGCCGTCGGAGAGGCAATCGGCAAAGACCGAGGCCGCCAGCGCCCGGCCCATGGTCAATGGCCAGCACGGTCCCGTGCCTCGCCGCTAAGATCACGACACCCTCTCCGGAGAATTCGCCATGCGGTACCCCATCAATGGCCAGTCGCGCCCGCTGGCTCGCTTGCTCACTGCCCGCTTGTGGGGAGCGCTTTTGCGGATGGCGCTCCCGCTCATGCTCGCCTCGACGATGCTGGCTTTGCTGGCCCTCACCCCGGCACGCGCGGCCTGGCCCGAGCGTCCGGTGCGGGTCATCGTGCCCTACGCGCCGGGTGGCAATACCGACGGCATCGCGCGGGTCACCGCGCAAGCCCTGCAGGAGGCGTTGGGTCAGCCTTTCGTGGTCGAGAACCGGGTCGGCGGCAACGGCATCGTGGCGGCCGAATTCGTCGCCCGTGCCGCGCCCGATGGCTACACGCTCTTTCTCGTCGCCCAACCGGTCTTCAGCATCGTGCCGGCGATGATCAAGGCGCCGTATGACCCGGTGACCGACTTCACGCCCATTTCGGTGGTCGGTACCAACCCCTTCGTCTTTTCGGTGCATCGCTCGGTACCGGTAGCTTCCCTCGCCGAGTGGCTCGCGTGGGCGCGCCGCGCACCCGCGGGCAGCCTCAACTACGGGTCGGGCAGCGTGGGTTCATCGAGCCACCTGGTGATGGCCCTGCTCCTCGATCGCACCGGGTTGCGCGCCGAGCATGTGCCCTACAAGGGGGGCTCGCTCTCCCTGCAGGCGCTTGTCTCGGGTGAGGTGCCGATGGGGTTCAACAACCTGTCGGAAGTGATTCCGTTTGCCCGTTCGGGCGAGTTGAAGCCGCTGGCCGTGTCGAGCGCTGCGCGTGCGCGGCAGTTGCCCACGGTGCCCAGCGTGGCCGAGTCGGGCTACCCCGGATTTGACGTTCTCACCTGGAATGGTCTGGTAGGGCCGGCCCGGTTGCCTGCCGAGGTGGTCGAGCGCGCGGCAGCCGAGATCCGTCGGCGCATGAGCGATGCGGCCTTCCTGCAGCGTCTCGCAGGTCTGGGCGTCGACCCGCTGGGCAATACGCCAGCCGAGTTTGGCACGCTGATCCGTGCCGATCGCACCCGCTGGGCCGAGGCGGTGCGGCTGTCGGGGGCGAAGGCCGACTAGGGGCGGGCCCCTCCAGCGTTCCGACCTGCTCACCTGCGACAGACCCGGACCCCATCAACCATCCCGCCCGGTAAACTGACGGGCTCGACGCCAATCGAGCGTCACGAGCCGTTCATTCCGCTTTCAGCGAGCACTCTTCATGTCGACCAACGAACGCATTCTCATCATCGGCGGGGGCCCCGTGGGCACGGTCACCGGTCTTGCGCTGGCCCGCGCCGGCATCCCCGTGACCGTCTTCGACCGGCTGGCCGTCCCGGCCGCTGATCACCGCGCAGCCACGCTGCAGCCCTCGACGCTCGACCTCTTTGCCCCGCTCGGGCTCACCGATGAAATCCTGCGCCAGGGCATCGAGTCGCCGGTCTTCCAGTGGCGCGACCGCGTTCGCGACGAGATCGTGGCCGAGTTCGACTACCGCATGCTGGCAGGTGAATCCGATTACCCCTACGTGATCCAGCTCGAGCAGCACAAGACGATCCAGATCGCGCTCGATGCGGCCCTTGCCGAGCCGCTGTTCAATCTGGTACGCCCGGTCGATGTGGTCGCGGTGCGGCAGGACGCCGACTGGGTCGAGGCCGACGTGAAGCACGAAGATGGCTCGATCGAAACTCACCGAGGTCGCTGGCTCATCGGCTGCGATGGCGGGCGAAGCCTGGTGCGAAAGTCGATCGGTGCCTCCTTCGAAGGCTTCACCTGGTCGGAGCGCTTCAACATCGTGGCCACCAACAAGGACTTCGAGGGCTACAACTTCCGCTATCGCAACTATTGCGCTCACCCCGATCGCTGGTGTGCGCTGATGAAGGTGCCCGGTGAGAACCACGAGGGCGTCTGGCGCTGCCTCTTCCCGGCGCACGAGGACGAGAGCGACGAGTATGTGATGAGCGATGCCTGGATCCGTGCGCGCTTTGCCGAGTGCCTGCCGGGTGACCCGGATGGGTTCGAGATCCTTCACCGCAACATGTACACGGTGCAGCAGCGCGTGGCCGGCAACTTCCGTGGCGGTCGCATGATTCTCGCGGGCGACGCGGCTCACGTGAACAATCCGGTCGGCGGCATGGGCATGAACTCCGGTTTCCAGGATGGATTGAACCTCGCCGGCAAGCTGGTCGAGATCTGGCAGGGCGCGCCTGCTGACCCGCTCCTCGAGCGCTACGACCGGCAGCGCCGTCTCACGGCCATCAAGTACGTGCAGGCACAGTCGATTGCCAACAAGAAGACGCTCGATGAGCGCGACCCCGCGATGCGCCAGCAAAAGCTCGACGACCTGCGTCGCCAGGCAGCCGACCCGGTGGCGGCCCTCGAGTTCGTGCGCCGCGCTTCGCTCGTGTCCATGTATCGAGAGTCGGAAAGCATTCAGTGAGTGAGTCGCCTCCAGGGCCTTCGCGTCAGGTGCCGGCCGACTTTCACGAGCACCTTGCAGGGCTGGCTGTGCGCGGCCTGGTGCGCACCATCGATCGTCCGATCGACAAGGACAGCGAACTGCACCCGCTGGCCCGCTGGCAGTTTCAGGGTGGCTTGGCCGATGCCGACCGACGCGCCTTCGTGTTCACTCATGTCACCGGTGCCAAGGGCGAGCGCTACGACATGCCGGTCGTGGTGGGAGCGCTTGCCGCCTCGCCCGAGATATACGCCGCGGGACTCGGGGTGGCCGTTGAAGACATCGGCCGGGTATGGGTTCGTGCCGTAGCCTCACCCATTGCGCCCGAGCTCATGACCGAGGGGGTCGCCCCCTGCCAGGAGGTGGTCGAGACCGGTGACTCGCTCGAGCAGGCCGACGGCGGCCTTGCGCGCCTGCCGGTGCCGGTGTCGACGCCGGGCTTCGATGCCGCCCCCTATCTCACCGCCACGCTGTGCGTGACACGCGACCCCGAGAGCGGCATCCAGAATATGGGTACCTATCGGGCCGGCTTGAAGGCCAGCAACCGCCTGGGTGTGCGCATGGCTACGCGCCTGTCGGGCGCTGGCGGCTATGTGCACTGGCAGAAATACCGGGCGCTCGGTCAGCCGATGCCCATTGCGATCGTCGTGGGGGCAGCACCGGCGGTGATGTTCACCGGACCGCAGAAGCTCGCCATCGACATGGACGAACTGGCGGTGGCCGGTGGTCTCATGGGGCGCGCCATCCGCACCGTACGCTGCAAGACCGTCGATCTGGTGGTGCCGGCCGATGCCGAGATCGTGATCGAAGGCCTCATCGACACGGCACTGCTCGAACCCGAAGGGCCCTTTGGCGAGAGTCATGGCCACGTGGCCCTCGAAGACTTCAACATGTCGATGCAGGTCACCGCCATCACGCGTCGTCGCGATGCGGTGTTCGTGTCGATCGTGAGTCAGGTGACGCCGAGCGAATCGTCGGTGCTGAAGAAGGTGGCCTACGAGCCGATGTTTCTCGAGCACCTGCGCAACGTGCTGGGGGTGCGTGGCGTGACCCGGGTGGTGATGCACGAGCCCCTCACCAACCTGCGCAAGGTGATCTTCGTGCAGTACGCGCGCGGCGTGCCGCGCACCGAAGTGTGGCGCGGCCTGCATGGCGCGGCCAGCCTGCAGGCGCAGTGCGGCAAGCTCGTGATTGCGGTGTCCGAGGACATCGACCCGGAGAATGCCGACGCCATCTTCTGGTCGCTCGCCTACCGTTCGAATTTCGACGAAGACGTGCTCGTGATGGGCAATCGGGCGGCCGGGCATGGCCCCAAGTCGGGTCGTGCGCCCACCGAGGGCACGCTCCTCATCGATGCCACGCTGAAGCACGACATGCCCCCCCTCGCGCTGCCCGCCGAGGCCTACATGACGCGGGCCAAGGCCATCTGGGAAGAACTCGGTTTGCCGCGCCTCACGCCGCAATCGCCCTGGCATGGCTATCCGCTGGGTGACTGGGCGCCCGAATGGGCGGCCTGGGCCGAGGCGGCGGTGAAGGGCGATTGGCGTGCCGTGGGTGACGATACCTTCGCCCGTCGCCGTGGCGGCATCAAACCCGAGACACCGGTGCGCGAGGGCGGGCCTGCGGCGATGGAGTGAGGCTCGGGTGTGCCTTGCGCACCTCTATGGCGAGGCTCGCGCGAAATCGTAAAGACTGAACTGCGCGTCCTGTCGGCCAGGTATCTCTTGCGGCCGTCGTGGTCGACCCTGCTACGCCATCCGCTCGGCCGCCAGTTGTACCGCACGCACCACTTCGGGATAGGTCGCGCAGCGACACAGATTCCCTGACAGATGGTTGCGAATCTCCCCCTCGGTGGGTCTGGGGTTCGACTCGAGGAGTTCGGTGGCCATCAGGAGGAAGCCCGAGGTGCAGAACCCGCACTGGAAGGCACCACACTCGATGAAGGCCGCCTGCAGGGGCGAGAGCTTCCCGTCGACGGCCAGGTTCTCGACCGTGGTGACGGTGGCGCCGTCGGCGAAGGCGGCCAGGGTGAGGCATCCGGACACCGACTGCCCGTTCACCATCAGCGTGCAGCAGCCGCACAGCCCCTGGCCGCAGCTTTCGCGTGCGCCATTGAGACCGAAGGTGTCGCGCACCACCTCGAGCAGCGTGTGGTGCGGGGCGATGGTGGCCGATACTGGCGCGCCGTTCAGCGTGAAGTGGATCGTTCGGGTAGCAACGCTCATGGCAGAGCTCCGTGTCAGGCGGGGCCGCGGCGCCTCGCGCGCGCGACCCGGAGGGTGATGGAAAGACGGATGGCCGTCACTCGGTCGTCTGGGTCGTCCTGCGTGTTTCAGTCCTCGAGCGGTTCGCCACGCGCCGCGCAGATGGCGCGGTAGATCGATTCTGGCGTGAGGGGCAGCGAGTACAGGCGCACCCCGACGGCATCGTCGATGGCGTTGGCGATGG
The DNA here is from genome assembly GCA_947455195.1 of Pseudomonadota bacterium. Lineage (GTDB taxonomy): Bacteria > Pseudomonadota > Gammaproteobacteria > Burkholderiales > SG8-39 > CAIXPL01. The sequence goes on from CANGMI010000007.1 coordinate 52,861, forward strand.
CCGGTGATACGCCGAAGGTACCCGATTCACCGACGCCCTTCGAACCGAACGGTCCGTTGCGCGTCTCGGCCTCCACCGCCTCGTTCTCGATCGTGGCCGGCATGTCATGGATGCCCGGAATCTTGTAATACGCGAGCGACGGATTGGTGAGTTCGCCCGCACTGGAGAACACCATCTCCTCGGTCATGGTCTGCCCCAGCTGCATCAGGGCTGCCCCCGAGATCTGGGTCTCGACCACGCGCGGGTTGATCGCGCGCCCGGCATCGACCACGTTCACCATGCGCAGAATCGTCACATGGCCGGTTTCGGTGTCCACTTCGAGTTCGATGCCGGTGCCGCCGATCATCCAGAACGGGGTCACTTCCTTCGACATGCCGGTGGCCGGATCGGCAGGCTGGTAGCGCGAGGTGTAATGCCCGACACCGAAGATGTTGCCGGCCTGCATGCCGAACTTCTTGCGAAAGGCCTGTGCCACCGATTGCTCGCCCGTGTAGGTGAGACCGCCCTCGGCGCACAGCGCCTCGAGCTGGGTGCGCGCATGCTCGGCGGCCAGACGCACCGCATGCCCCATGTGGAACATCGAGCGCGATCCGAGGGTGCCCATGTCGAACGGCGTGACGTCCGTGTCGGCCTGGGTCACCTTCACCCGTTCGGCAGGAATGCCGAGCACTTCGGCCACCAGTTGCGCGTTGGCGGTGTTCGAGGCCTGGCCCATGTCGATCGTGTTGCAGAAGAGCACCGCACTGCCGTCGGCCGAGACGTTCACCAGCGCAAACGAGGTGGTTGGCGCAATCGAGGCCTTGACGCCGATGGCGATGCCACGGCCGCGACGCTTCGTGCCGGTGCCGCGGTCGAAGGGGGCGTCCCAGCCCATGCGCGCTGCGATGCGTACCAGCACTTCGTCAAACTCGGCGTCGCGCATCACCGTACCGGTGGGGTGCTCCTGGCCGTCATGCAGGATGTTGCGACGCCTGAATTCGAGCGGGTCGATCTTGAGCGCGCGCGCGATGATGTCGGTGTGACTCTCGTAGGCCCACACCAGTTGCGGGATGCCAAAGCCGCGAAACGCCCCTGCGGGGGGCAGGTTGGTGTAGATCTCGGCCGAGTCGATCTCGGCGCATTCGATCTGGTAGGGACCGGTGGAGGTGAACCCCGACTTCTGTGACACGCGGGGACCGATGTCGGCGTAGGCCCCGCCATTCCAGAACACCTCGCACTTGCGTGCGGCGATGCGTCCGTCGGCGGTGATGGCGCTCTTGATCCGGAACGTGGTGGCGTGCTTGCCGATCACGTAGAACTGCTCCTCCATCGTGAGCGACATCTTCACCGGGCGGCGTGCAAGAAGCGCCAGGGCCACGACGAGCGGTTCGATCTTCACGTACACCTTGGCCCCGAAGCCGCCTCCCAGGTAGGCGGTGCGCGCGCGCACCTTGTTCTCGGGCCAGCCCAGCAGTCGTGCGATTTCCAGACGTACGTAGGCCGGCATCTGGCTCGAGCTGTGAATGGTCACCGAATCATCGAGCGGCTCTGCGAGCGCCACGAACGGCTCGAACGGCGTGTGCATGATGTGCTGCGTGTGGAATTCGTGCTCGAACACATGCGCCGCACTGGCAAAGGCAGCGCTGACATCGCCGCGACGCAGCTTGTAGTCGAGTGCCACGTTCGTGTTGCGCTTGCCCTTCAGGTGCTTCAGGTCAGGGAAGGTGATGGCGGGCTTGAGTTCATCGTGAACGCAGATCGATGAGGTTGCAGCCTCCACCTCGTTGAACACGGCGGGCAGTTCCTCGTATTCGGCGGTGATGAGACCTGCTGCGTATTCGGCCACGTGCGGGTCGGCCGCGAGCACCGCCGCCACCGGCTCGCCGACATAGCGCACCTTGTCCAGCGCCAGGATGGGCTGGTCGTGGAAGGCGGGGCCGTAGTAGGGCTCGGGGATGATGCGCCGGATGTCCTCGCCGGTGACCACCGAGTGCACCCCGGCCACCGCGCGCGCCGCGCTGGTGTCGATGGACAGGATGCGCCCGTGGGCGATCCGGCTGCGAAAGACCTTGCCGTGCAGGACGCCCGGCAGGCGCAGGTTGTGGATGTATTCGGCGCGCCCGGTGACCTTGGCGGCGCCTTCCATGCGCGGTACCGAGCGGCCGACCTGCTGCGCGTCGATGACCTGATCGGGAGAGACTTTGGTGTCCATCGGAGGAACCATCCGTATTGGGGTGAAGTCGTACTGGGGTGAAGTAGGGGTGAGGTCCGGCATGAAGCCCGGCGCTTCAGCCTTCGAGGGCAGCGGTGAGGGTGCGCACGATGTGCACGCGGGCCAGTTGCCGCTTGTAGGCCGCCGAGCCTTGCGCATCGCTCGTGTACGCGACCTCGCGGGCGACGGCATCGCGTACCGCCTCGGTCACGGCGTGATCGAGCGTGCTGCCGGAGAACGTCGCGCCGCGCAGGGCGGCTTCGGCCCCTGACACGCGCGTGGGTTTGTCGGTGGCCGCGCCGATCACCACGCGGGCCGCATCGATGCGACCCGCCGAGCAGGCAAGATTCACCGCGACACCGAGCGCAGGCCAGTCATCGGCCGCGCGGGTGGTGCACTTGATGTAGGCCGCCTTGCCGGCGGAAGCGGCTGGAATCGTCACCCCGGTGATGATCTCGTTGCGTGCGAGTGCGGTCTCGTAGTAGCCGGTAATGAGTTCATCGACCGGGAGGGTGCGATGACCAGCCGGGCCCGCGATCCGGACCCGCGCATCGAGGGCGGCCAGTATCGTGGGCAGGTCCATGTGCGGATCGGCATGGGCGAGGGCGCCCCCCACGGTTGCCACATGGCGCACGCGCACATTCGACAGATGCGGCAGGGCGCGCGTGATGACCGGGGCATGGGCTCGCACCAGATCGGACGCCTCGAGCGCTGCCAGGGTGGCGGTGCCGCCGAGACACAACGCACCCTCGGCATCGAGTTCGATCCGGCCGAGCGCTTCGCCAAGCCCGCGCAGGCTCACCAGTCGGCGCGGGACGAAAACAGACGCCTTCATCATCAGCATCAGCGCGGTGCCGCCGCCGATCGGGCGCACGGCCGTGTCGTCATCGGCGAGCATGCCCAATGCTTCAGGCAGCGTGCGGGGTTCGAGAAGTTCGAACGGAATCAAGGCGTCCTCCAGTCGGTCGTTGCGGCATCGATGAGATTGCGGCTCCATGAGTGCGCGGGGCGCGGCCCGGACATGCACCGGAGTGGTTGTCGGGCGGGTGCCGTGCGACGACGTTCGAATGGCGATGTCTGCCCGCCGGTGGTCCGATGCCTCGTCCGCAATCTTCTTCTTGTACCGCGAGCATAGCACCGCGAGCGCTCTGGTTTGCGCCTCATCAAGCCCGAGGGCGAGATGGCCGATTAAGGTCTGCACGTCGCCACGATGCACTGCCACGGTCGTCGGTTGCCATCGGACTTTCATGTGTTCGGGAGTGGATCGTGATGCTGCAGTTGCCCAGGCGCGCGCTGGCGCTGGTTCTTGCCGGAGGCCGGGGGACTCGTCTGAAGGATCTCACGGCGGCGCGTGCGAAGCCTGCAGTGCCCTTTGGTGGCAAGTTTCGCATCATCGATTTCGCACTCTCCAATTGCATCAACTCGGGTATCCGGCGTGTGGGCGTCATCACGCAATACAAGTCGCACAGCCTGCTGCGACACCTCCAGCACGGCTGGGCGTTCCTGCGCGCCGAGGCCAACGAGTTCATCGAGATGCTGCCTGCCCAGCAGCGCAGCGGCGAGGAGTGGTGGTACCGCGGTACCGCCGACGCGGTCAGCCAGAACATCGACATCCTGCGCGAGCACGGGGCCGACTACATCCTCGTGCTGGCCGGTGACCACATCTACAAGATGGACTACGCCAGCATGCTCGCCGAGCATCGGAGCAGCGGCGCACCCTGCACGGTCGCCACCATCGAGGTGCCCTCGGCCGAGGCAAGAGCGTTCGGCGTGATGAAGGTCGACGCAAACAACCGCATCACCGCATTCGTCGAGAAACCCGATGACCCCGAGCCGTGGCGATCGAGTCCGGGCCGAGTGCTTGCCAGCATGGGAATCTATGTCTTCGACGCCGCCTTTCTCTTTGCCGAACTCGAACGTGACATGGGCGCTGCCGATTCGACCCACGACTTCGGGCGTGACCTCATCCCCGCCATCGTGGCACGCGGTCTGGCCGGCACCCACGCCTTTGCACGTTCCTGCGTCACGCGCGATTCGACGGCCGGCCCGTACTGGCGCGACCTCGGAACGGTCGATGCCTACTGGGCGGCCAACATCGATCTGACGGCCGCCTCGCCGGCTCTCGACATCTACGACAGCCAGTGGCCGATCTGGACCTGGCAGGAACAGTTGCCCCCGGCCAAGTTCGTGTTCGACCGGGATGACCGGCGCGGCATGGCGGTTGACTCGATCGTGGCCAACGGGTGCATCGTGTCCGGGGCGCGTGTCTCTCGATCGGTGCTCTTTCCGCAGGTGCGCGTCAATTCGTGGAGTCAGGTGCGAAACTCGGTGGTTCTGCCCGGCGTCGATATCGGGCGCCACGCGCGCGTGAGCAATGCCATCATCGATCGGGGCTGCCGCCTCCCCGAGGGCATGGTGATTGGCGAGGACCCCGAGGCCGATCGGTTGCGGTTTCACCGCACGTCGACTGGCGTGTCGCTGGTCACTCAGCCGATGCTGGAGCGCCTGCCATCATGAGCCCGGTGCTCGCGGTGCACCGGGCAGCGCCGCATCAGGCAGTACCGCATCCGGCAGTACCGCATCCGGCAGCACCGCATCCGGCAGTACCGCATCCGGCAGTACCGCATCCGGCAGCACCGGCCGAGGTCCGGGCCGAGCCTGCTCCCGCAGCGTTTCTTCGGGGTAGCGTGGAGTCGTTCGCCGAGGGACCGTGCCACGATGCGGCGACCCGACGGGTGCTCGATGGGTCCAGGAACAGCCGCGCCTGCAGGGTGCTGCATGTGTCGGCTGAACTCGCGCCCTGGGCTGCAACGGGCGGTCTTGCCGATGTGACTGCGGCCCTGCCGCGTGCCTTGCGCGCCGAAGGCGTCGATGCCCGCATCCTGCTGCCGGGCTATCCGGCGCTGCTGAAGGCAGCGGGCGTCATGACGCCCGTGCTGCACTTTCCGGCAGGTGCCACCCTGCCTCGCCTCGGTGAGGTGAGGGTGGGTCGGGTGGTGCTGGGGGAGATGCCGGTCTATCTCATCGAGTGTGCGTCGCTCTACGAGCGACCCGGTACGCCCTACGGGCCTGCTGCCGGTGGCGACTGGCCCGACAACGACCGTCGGTTCGCGCTGCTCGCCTGGGTGGCCGCTCGCCTCACGGACGAGGAATCGGGCTGGGTGCCGCAGATCATTCATGCCCACGACTGGCATGCGGGGCTGGTCGGTCTGTATCTTCGTTCGGTGTCCGGGTCGCCGCCCGGGCTGCACGCTCCCCGATCACCGCGCATCGTGTTCACCGTGCACAACATCGCCTATCAGGGGCTCTTCGATCGTTCGCGTACCAGCGCGCTGGCGCTGCCCGAGCGATTCATCGACGAAGGTCTTCTCGAGTACTACGGGCAGATCGGGTTCCTGAAGGCGGGCCTCGCGTGTGCCGACGAGGTCATCACCGTGAGCCCGACGCATGCCCGCGAACTGCTCACCGATGCATTGGGCTGCGGCTTGCAAGGGGTGCTGCGCGTGCGCCAGCACCTGCCGGTGGGCATCCTCAACGGTGTCGACCCGGCGGTCTGGAGTCCGGCGACCGACCCCTTGATTGCAGCCCGCTACGACGCCGCGCACCTCGACGGGAAGGCACGCTGCCGCGGCGCTCTCCAGGCCGAACTGGGGCTGGACCCCGGACGCGCCGGCCCCCTGATCGCGGTGGTGAGCCGGCTGGCCGAGCAGAAGGGGCTCGATCTCCTGCTTCCCGTACTGCCGCGCCTGCTGCGACGGGGCGCGAGTTTCGCCCTGCTCGGTGCCGGTGATCCGGCGCTCGAACTCGCGTTCGTCCGTCTGGCCGCGGAGAACCCGGGGTTGGTTGCGGTCCGTCTGGGGCATGACGATGGTCTTGCCCATCGGATCATTGCCGGCGCGGATCTGCTCGCGATGCCCTCGCGCTACGAGCCCTGTGGCCTCACCCAGATGTATGCACTGGCCTACGGGACCCTGCCGGTGGTGCGTCACACCGGGGGACTTGCCGACACGGTTCGCGAGTCGGGCCCCTGGGCCAATGGCTTTGTCTTCGAGAACCCTGCAGCACACGACCTTGCTGCCGCGCTCGGTCGCGCCATCGCTGCCTGGACCGACCCGCCACGACGGCGTCATCTGCAGCAGGCCGGGATGACCCGTGTGCCCGACTGGGGTTCGGCGGCGCGCTCTCATGCCGCACTCTACGCGCGCGTGCTTGCCCGATCGGTGAGCGCATGACCGATCTGCATGCTTTCGGCCACGATGTCGACTCGCTGCGCCGCTCGTTCTCCAACCACCTGCTCTACGCCGTGGGCAAGGATTCGGTGGTGGCCTCCCGGGGCGACTGGCTCCAGGCCGTGTCGCTCGCGGTGCGCGACCGACTGGTCGATCGCTGGATGGACACGACCCGGCGCCACTACCGCCAGAAGGTCCGGCGCCTGTATTACCTGTCGCTCGAGTACCTTCCCGGACGAACGCTCACCAACGCGCTCATTGCACTCGACCTCTACGAGGCCTGCCACAGTGCCTTGCGCGAGGTCGGGCTCGACCTGGAGACCCTGGCCGAAACCGAGGCCGACCCGGCGCTGGGCAATGGGGGCCTGGGGCGTCTCGCAGCCTGCTTCCTCGACTCGATGGCCACCCTCGGGCTCCCCGGCTTCGGTTACGGCATTCGCTACGAGTACGGGATGTTCGCCCAGCGCATCCGCAGCGGGCGTCAGGTCGAGATTCCCGATCACTGGCTGGTGGGGGGTAATCCGTGGGAATTTCCACGCCCCGAGGTGAAGTACACGATCCAGTTCGGTGGCCGGGTCGTGGCCGATACGAAAGGGTTTCGCTGGATCGATACGAGCGATGTTCTGGCGATGGCCTACGACACGCTCATACCCGGGGGGGCAGTGCGCGCCGTCAACACGCTGCGACTGTGGTCGGCCACGGCCTCCGCCGAGATCGACCTCGATTCGTTCAACCGGGGCAATTACACCGCAGCCGTCGAGCAGAAGAACCACTCGGAGAACGTCTCCCGCGTGCTCTATCCGGATGACAGTACCGCCATCGGCCATGAGTTGCGCTTGCGCCAGGAGTACTTCTTCGTGAGCGCCTCGCTGCAGGATCTGCTGCGTCGCTACTGCAAGACCCACACCGGATTCGAGCAGTTTCCCGACAAGGTCGCGATTCACCTGAACGACACCCACCCGGCCATCGCGATTCCCGAGTTGATGCGACTGCTGCTTGACGCCCACGGCCTTGCCTGGGACGCGGCCTGGCAGATCGTGTCGCGGGTCTTTTCCTACACCAACCATACGCTGATGCCCGAAGCCCTCGAGACCTGGCCGGTGGCCATGCTCGAGCAGATGCTGCCACGGCATGTTCAGATCATCTACGAGATCAACGAGCGCTTTCTCGCGAGCGTGCGAGGCAGCCCCGCGGCAGACGATGCATTCGTGAGCCGTGTCTCCCTCATCGACGAGGACAACGGCCGGCTGGTGCGCATGGCCCACCTGTCGGTGATGGCGAGCTACCGGGTGAATGGCGTGTCGCGCCTGCATTCGGCAATCCTTCGAACCAACCTCTTTGCCGACTTCGAGCGTCTCTACCCGGGGCGCATGGTGAACTGCACCAACGGCATCAGCCCGCGGCGCTGGCTGGCCGTCACCAACCCCGACCTGGCGCGTCTCATCGATCGCACCATCGGTGACGAATGGCGTGTGCGGCTCGATGCCCTCGCCCCCCTGCGAGCGCATGCCGAGGACGCCGCCTTCGGCGTTGCCTTCCACGCGGTGAAGATCACCGCCAAGCGCCATCTGGCCGATCTCGTGATGGAGCAGACCGGCATCGCGATCGACCCGGAGTCGATGTTCGACGTGCACGTGAAGCGCATCCACGAATACAAGCGGCAACTGCTCAACGTGCTCCACGTCATCAACCGCTACAACCGCATGATCGCCCAGCCGCGCCATGACTGGATGCCACGCACGGTCATCTTCGCCGGCAAGGCAGCCTCGGCCTACAACATGGCCAAGCTCATCATCGAACTCATCAATCGGGTGGCGAGCCACATCAATGCCGATCGGCGCCTCGAGGGCCGCCTGCGCGTGGTGTTCATTCCCGATTACTCGGTTTCGGTGGCATCGCGTGTCATTCCGGCGGCTGACTTGTCCGAACAGATCTCGACCGCCGGCACCGAGGCGTCGGGCACCGGCAACATGAAGCTCGCGCTCAATGGCGCGCTCACGATCGGTACCGAGGACGGTGCCAACATCGAGTTGCGTGACACCGTGGGCGCCGAGGGCTTCTTTATGTTCGGTCACTCGGCGAGTGAACTGGTGGCCTTGCGCGCCGCGGGCTACGACTCGCGCGCCTGCTGCGAGGCCGAGCCGGCCTTGCGCGAGAGCGTCGGTCAGATCGGGTCGGGTCTGTTCTGTCCGGAGGACACCGAGCGCTTTGCCCCGATCGTGCGTTCGCTGCTCGATCAGGGTGATCACTACATGCTCTTCGCCGATCATGCCGATTACATCGCGACCCAGAATCGGGTCGACGAGCTGTGGCGTACGCCGGCGTTCTGGCGCGCGAATGCGATTCGCACCATCGCGGCGATGGGTCCGTTTTCGAGCGACCGGACCATCACCGAGTATGCCCGCGGCATCTGGCGCATTCAGCCCTCCGGGCTCTGAGCAGGGGCTGGACGCGGCAATGACGACATGGCGCATCGAACCGGGGCGGCACTGGCCTGCCGGAGCGCAATGGGATGGTGCCGGGGTGAACTTTGCGCTCTTCTCGGCCCACGCCGAGGCGGTGGAGTTGTGCCTCTTCGACCGCGAAGGCGCGCGCGAGGTGGCACGTCTCGCATTGCCCTCATGCACCGACCGGGTCTGGCATGGCTACCTGCCCGAAGCGCGTCCCGGTCTTCTCTATGGCTACCGGGTGCATGGCCGGTACGCGCCTGCCGAGGGCAGTCGGTTCAATGCGCACAAGCTCCTTGTGGATCCATGCGCACGCGCCTTTGCCGGACGCCTGCGCTGGTCTGACGTGCTCTTTGGTCACCGCCTGGGCCATCCGCGCGGCGATCTGTCGATGGATCGGCGTGACAGTGCCTGGGCGATGCTCAAGTGCCGGGTGATCGACACGGCGTTCTCCTGGACCGACGACCGTGCGCCGCGCACCCCCTGGGCCGACACGGTCATCTGCGAGTTGCACGTGAAGGGTTTCAGCATGGCCAACGAGCGCATTCCACCGGCCTTGAGGGGTACCTATGCCGGGCTTTCTCATCCGGCATCGATCGAGCACCTTCGCCGGCTCGGCGTCACGGCGGTCGAACTGCTGCCCGTGCAGGAGTTCATCGACGAGCGGGTGCAGGTGGACCGTGGTCGCTGCAATTACTGGGGCTACAACCCGATCGGCTTTTTTGCGCCTGCCATGCGCTACGCCGCCGGACGCGAACCCGGCACCGAGTTTCGCGCGATGGTGCGCGCGCTGCATGCCGCCGGCATCGAGGTGATTCTCGATGTCGTCTTCAACCATACCTGCGAGGGCAACGAGTGGGGCCCCACGCTCGGCTGGCGCGGTATCGACAATGAGACCTACTACCGGCTCGATCCGCACGAGCCGCGCCGGTGCGAGGATTTTTCGGGCTGCGGCAATACGCTCGACTTCGGCCAGCCCGCGGTCATGCGCATGGTGATGGATGCGCTGCGTGCCTGGGTCTGCGAGTACCACGTCGATGGCTTTCGATTCGATCTGGCGGTCGTTCTGGCGCGCGACGGCGGTGCCTTCGACCCGGGCGCTGCGTTTCTCGACATGCTTCGTCAGGATCCGGTGCTTGCCGGGGTCAAGCTCATCGCCGAACCGTGGGATGCCACCGTGTCGGAGACCGGGCGCTTTCCGGCCGGGATGGCCGAGTGGAACGACCGCTATCGCGATACCGTCCGCCAGTTCTGGCTCACGCGCACCGCGCGCGCGGGCGATCTGGCGCGGCGCCTCGCCGGATCGAGCGATCTGTTTGACCACGCCGGCCGCTCGCCCCAGGCGAGCATCAACTTCGTCACGGCGCACGACGGTCTCACGCTGGCCGATCTGGTTCGCTTTCGCCACAAGCGCAACGAGGCCAACGGCGAAGGGAATCGCGACGGCACGCAGTCCGATCACGGCATCGACTGTGGCGTGGAGGGCGACAGCCCTGACCCGATGGTGTGTGCCCGGCGGACGCGGCTGATGTGTGCCGTGCTCGCCACCCTCTTCGTGTCGCAGGGCGTACCGATGCTCCTCGCGGGTGACGAACTGGGCCGCACCCAGCAGGGCAACAACAACGCCTGGTGTCACGACTCGCCGCTGGTCTGGCTCGACTGGGCGAGGGCGGATCCGCTGCTGGTCGCATTCACGGCGGCCCTCGGCCGGTTGCGGGCTCGCCTCCCCGCGCTGCGCCGCCCGGTCTGGCTCAGGGGCCACGAGGGCGTGCTCGAGCGCGATCTGCAGTGGTTCACCGCCGAGGCCATGCCGATGGGTGAAGCGCAGTGGAACGACTGGTCGGTGCGCAGCTTCGCCTTCCTGCTCGGTCGCTTCAGCGCCGATGAGCCTGCCGTACTCGTGATCATGAACGGCGCCGATGTTCCGGTGCACTTCGTGCTGCCCGCGCCACCGGCCGGTACCTGGAAATGCCTGCTCTCGAGCAGCGAGGTCGAGCCGCGCTTTGACGGTTGCGAGGACGCGCTCGCCGTGCAGGCGCGCCTGCATCGTCTCATCGACCCCGAAACCGTGGTCATCTTCTCATCGGAGGCAGCATGATCGAGCCTGCGCTTGCAAGCCGGGCCCGTGCCGCGGGCATTGAAATGTCGCATCGGGATGGATTCGGGATCGAGCACGCCCTCGATGAGCAGACCTGTCGCGCGTTGCTCGGGGCGATCGACGCGGTGCCGGACCATGCTCGCGCGTGGGTGAGCCCGGCGCTCGAGGCAGGCGCGCGATTGTGGGGCGTGTCGGTTCAGTTGTGGTCGGTGCGTTCGGCCCGCAACTGGGGAATCGGCGACTTCAGCGATCTGGCACGCCTGTGCGCCATCGTGGCTGCAGCCGGGGGAGCGTTCGTGGGCATCAATCCCCTGCACGCAAGGGTGCTGACGCCCGAGGTCGAACCGAGCCCCTACGCCCCGTCGGCCCGTCAGTTTCTCGATCCGCTCTCGATCGATGTCGAGGCGATCGAGGGATTTGCCAGTTGCGAGGCGCTGCGCGTGTTGACCGCCGACAGCCAGTTCCAGCAGCGCATCGAGCGCGTCCGGTCCGCCGCGCGGGTCGACTACGCCGAAGTGGCCTCGCTGAAGCTGACCGCGCTTGCGCTGCTCTACGAAGCATTCTGCCGCTCTGTGACCAGCTGTGCCCGGTTCCATGAGGCCGCTGCCTTTCACCAGTTCACACGCGACATGGGCCCGTCGTTGCAGCGGTTCGCGCAGGCCGAGGCGCTGCGCGGGGCCCATGCCAGCGTGGCGGCACTTGCGCAGGCCGGTTTTCATGCCTGGATGCAGTGGCATGCCCACCATCAGTTGCAGCGGGCCGCCCACGCAGCGCTCGCCGCCGGCATGCCGATCGGGCTTTATCGCGATCTGGCGGTGGGCGCCCGCGAAGATGGCGCCGAGCGTGACATCGAGCCTGGTCTTTGCGCCCGCGGCGTCCATGTGGGCGCGCCGCCTGATGCCTTCAACCGGCTGGGGCAGAACTGGGGCCTTTCGCCCTGGAATCCGCAGGAGCTGGCGCGCCGCAGCTACGGTCCGTTTCGCGAGCTGGTGCGCGCGAACATGCAGTACGCGGGCGCCCTGCGCATCGATCACGTGATGTCGCTCATGCGGCTTTACTGGATTCCGGTGGGTCGCGAGGCGCGCGACGGGGGGTATGTGCGCCAGCACTTCGAGGCGCTGGCAGCGATCGTGTCGGCCGAGAGCCGTCGCAATCGGTGCATGGTGATCGGGGAGGATCTGGGCGCCGTGCCCGAGGGCTTTCGCGAGCGCCTCGAGAGGATGCGCTGGCTCTCCTCGCGCGTGCTCTTCTTCGAGCGCGACTGGCAGGGTGACCGGGCATGGCTCCCGCCGGCTGCCTACCCGGTGGTGGCGCTCTCCAGCGTGGGCACGCACGACCTGCCAGGCATCAGCGACTGGTGGCGCGGCGGGGATATCAGGCGCCGTGCTGCGCTCGGTCTGGTTGCTGACCTGACGGCGGCCGAGGCCGAGCGCGTCGCCGACCGGATCGGCATCGTGCGGCTCATCGATGCGCTGGCGCTCCCGGGCGGGGCGGGCGATGGTGAGCAGTCCGTCATCGACGGCCTGCATCGCACCATTGCCGCCACGCCCAGCTGGATGGTGGCCGTGCAGCTCGATGACGTCCTCGAGGAAACCGAGCCAGTCAACGTCCCGGGTACCGGGCGTGAACAGGCCAACTGGACACGCCGGCTGTCCCTGCCGCTCGAGGCGTTGGCCGATGATCCGCGGTTCCGGCGACTTGCCCGGATCATGTCGGCGCGGGCCGCGTAGAATCCGGCGCACGCCTGCGGGCATGCGGCAACCTGAAGGAATCCTCCCGGGCTGCCCGGCTCGTCTTCCGACTCCCTTGCGAGGCTCGCCCCCGATGATGCGCTCTGCCGCTCCCTGTCATCTGCCCGCCCCGATGCGTGCGGCCTCGTGTACGCCGATGCATGCCCCGTTGCACCGGACTGTCCGTCGGCTGACTGGTCTGGGCGGGGCAGCGCTCGTCATCGTGTGGGCGGTTGCGGCTCAGGCCCAGTCGACGGCGGCATGGCCCACGCGGCCCGTGCGCATCATCGTACCCACGGCCGCTGGTGGAACGGTCGACATCATCACGCGCACGCTCTCGCCTCGGCTGGCCGAGATGCTGGGCCAGTCGGTCGTGGTCGAGAATCGCGCTGCGGCCAGCACCTCGGTCGGTGAGGAGGCCGTGGTGCGCGCGGCACCCGACGGGTACACCCTGCTGATGTCCGGGCTTACCCTGGCGACCACGCCGCTCCTGCGTCGCGACCTGCCCTACGACCCGCAGGCCGACCTTGCGCCGATCTCGCTCGTGGCGACGGCGGCCAATGTGCTGGTCGTGAACCCGGCACTGCCGGTCACCTCGGTGCAGGGTCTCGTTGCGCTCGCCCGCACCCGCACCGAGCCGCTCTTCTACGGCACGCCCTCCTTCGGTGCCACCGGCCATTTTGCCGCCGAGATGTTCAACCAGATGGCGGGCACCCGGTTCCAGCACGTGCCCTACAAGGGCTCGGCGCTCGCGTTGCAGGATCTGCTGGCCGGTCAGATCCAGATGACGTTCGACAACATTCCGGCGGCCATCAGCCACATCAACAGCGGGCGCCTGCGTGCCCTCGGCGTGACCTCGCTCACCCGCTCGGCGCAGTTGCCCAATGTGCCCACCATCGCCGAGGCTGGCCTGCCCGGCTACGTGATGACCGGCTGGTTCGGTCTGCTCGCGCCGGCGCATACCAACCCCGACATCATCGCCCGTGTGCAGGTCGATACCCAGCGCGCGCTCGAGCGACCCGAGTTGCGCGAGCGGTTTGCTGCACTGGGCTTCGACCCGGTGGGAAGTACGGCTGATGCCTTTCGCAAGCACATCGCCGAGGAAGCGGTGCGCATGGGACGCATCGCGCGCGCAGCGGGCATGAAGCAGGAATGAGTCGTGCCGCACCGGCCTGAGGGGGGAGCAGGGTTCTCGGGAGGGTCGGGCGGCAAATGGTTTCGTCGCGGTGCAGCAAATGCGTGTACCATCTGACCGGTGAAGTCTTGATGTGCGCTTTTCCGGTTCGCACTCTGGCCTCCCGTTCGGTTCGCGTGTCCGGTCTCCTGATCTCCGGCACCTGATTTCCCGGTTCGCTCTGCTCGAGGCAACGTGTCCTCCGGCTCCGGTGGCTTTTCCGGGTTGCCCGAAGCTCCTTTCCATGCAGTAGCCACGTCTGCCTGACCGGTTCTCGTTCGACGCTCGTCGAGCGCGCAGGCCGACACCAGGAGATTTCCATTACTTCCGCTTCAGATCACGCGGCCACGGATTCCGTGCGCCCGCAACCGGCAATGGCTGCCAACTCGACCAGCGCCACCTCGCCGGTTACCCCCTCAGGTCAAGCCTCGGCTGCTCCTGCTGCCTCCTCCTCGGCATTTGCCGCACTGGGCCTTCGCCCTGAACTGCTTCGTGCGCTGGCCGAACAGGGCTACGATACCCCCACGCCCATTCAGGCACAGGGCGTACCTGCCGTGCTCTCGGGTCGGGACGTGCTGGGCGCGGCCCAGACCGGCACTGGCAAGACTGCGGCCTTCACCCTGCCGATGCTCCAGACCATTGCCGCGATGCCGGCTGACAAGCAGCGTCCGGTGCGCGGCCTGGTGATGACCCCCACGCGCGAACTGTGCGTGCAGGTCGAAGAGTCGGTTCGTACCTACGGCAAGTACATCGGCGTTCGCTCCACCGCGATCTTTGGCGGTGTCGGCATGGGCAACCAGTTCGATGCCCTGCGCCGTGGTCCGCGCATCGTCGTGGCAACACCGGGCCGGTTGCTCGACCATATCTCGCAGCGCTCGATCGACCTGTCGAACGTGTCGTTCGTCGTGCTTGACGAGGCCGACCGCATGCTCGACATGGGCTTCATCCACGACATCAAGCGGCTCTTCGCGATGCTGCCCAAGGCGCGCCAGACGCTGCTCTTCTCGGCAACCTTCTCGCCCGAGATTCGCAAGCTCGCCTCGAGCTTCCTGCGCGATCCGGTGTCGATCGAGGTGGCCCCGCGCAATTCCACTGCGCAGATGGTGACCCAGACCGCGCACCGGGTCGACAAGGATGCGAAGCGTCAGGTGCTCTCGCACCTCATCCGTACCCGTGGCTGGTCGCAGGTGCTCGTGTTCACCAAGACCAAGCATGGCGCCAATCGTCTGGCCGAACTGCTCGAGAAGGACGGCATCACGGCCGATGCCATCCACGGCAACAAGAGCCAGAACCAGCGTCAGCGTGCGCTCAACCGGTTCAAGGACGGTGAAGTGACTGCGCTGGTTGCGACCGATGTGGCCGCGCGTGGCATCGATATTTCACTCTTGCCGATCGTGGTCAATTACGACTTGCCCAATGTGCCCGAAGACTATGTGCATCGTATCGGCCGCACGGCCCGAGCCGGTGCGTCGGGTGAGGCGGTGTCGCTGGTGAGCGGCGAAGACAGGCCGCTCCTCGCGGCGATCGAAGCGCTGATGAAACGCACGATTCCCATGCGTCCTCTCGAAGGTTTCGTGCCGGCTGCCGGTACCACCGATGCCAGTTCTGACGAGGGCATCACCCGACGGCCCGATGTCAGCGGTCGTGGCGGTCGCGGCGGCCGTGGCGAGGCCAGCGCGAGCGATACCCGAGGTGCCGGGTCCCGCAGCGGTCAGGGGCGAGGTGGCCAGGGTCGCAGCGGTTCGTCAGGTGCCGGTCAGTCACGCGGTGGCGACGCGCGTGGCGCTCAGCCGGGTGCGGGTGCCGCGCGTGGTGGTCGCTCGGGCGACGGTCGGTCTCAGTCGCCGCGTCCGCCCGGTACGCGTGCGGAGGGTCAGCGGGGCGACGGCGTACGCTCGGGCGCCCCGCGTGGGGATGGTGTTCGTTCGCCGGCCCCACGGCCCGAATCGGGTGGCCGCCCCCAGTGGGCGAGCGACCCGGCACGGCGCAACGCGCCGACGGCAGCCCCGGTGGCTCGTCGGCCCGCCGCCGTACCCGCGCTTCTGCGCGCACGCCCACACGATGCCGAAACGCATTCGGGTGGCAGTGATTCCAGCGTCTGACCGGGGACTTGCCATGCAGATTTTCGTTGGTAACCTCGCCCTCGACATCAACGAGGCACAGCTTCTCGAGAGCTTCAAGGCCTTCGGGGAAGTGCGCTCGGTCGAGATCAAGCGCGAACTGTTCACGGGCGCTTCGCGCGGCTTTGGATTCATCGAGATGCCGGGACGCGCGCATTCGCTGGCGGCGATCCTCGGGCTCAATGGCAAGGACATGGGTGGTCAGCCGCTGCGCGTGAGCGAGTCCAAGCCGATGACCAACAGCGGTCGCGGTCGCCGTCGCTGATGGCAGGGGCCCGGTGCGCCAGCGGCGAGCCGGGTCGTCCCCGGACCCTGCACGTTCAGCTATAGCTGAACGTGCAGGGGGCACTGCTGGGTGTGCGGTGTATCCTCCATGGCTTTTCGCCGGAGCGAGCGATGAGCCTTCCTGAAGCAGTCGACCTGGTTGCAGCACACCGCGCGGGGCGGGCAAGCGCCGAGGCAACGGTGCAGGCCTGTCTGGCGCGCATCGAGGCCACGCAGCCCACGCTCAACGCCTACGTCACCGTGTGTGCCGAGCGCGCACTGGGCGAGGCCCGCGCCATCGATGCTGACGCGGCGCGCCGCGCGCTGCCCCTGGCTGGCGTACCCTTTTCCGTGAAGGACAACATCGAGACGGCCGGCGTTCGCACCACCTTCGGGTCGCGCACGCTCGAGTCGAGCGTGCCCGATGTCGAGGCCGTTGCCGTCACCCGCCTGCGCGCTGCCGGCGGGGTGATGGTGGGCAAGACCACGCTGCCCGAATTTGCCTCGTCGGTGCTGGGCGCCTCGCCCCTCACCGGCATTACCCGCAACCCCTGGAATACCGCCATGACCCCGGGCGGGTCGAGCAGTGGCGCCGCCGCAGCGGTGGCGGCTGGCCTCGCGCCCATTGCGCTCACCACCGATGCAGGGGCCTCCACCCGACTGCCGGCGGCGGCCTGTGGCGTTCTGGGCATCAAGCCGTCGATGGGTCTGGTGCCCTACGAGATCTTCCCCGACGGCTTTGGCAACTTCATTCACATGGGGCTCATCACCCGCACCGTAGCCGACATGGCTCTTGCGCTCGATGCCATTTCGGGCGAAGACCCGCGCGATCCGCTGTCGGTGGGCATCGCCCCGACCCAGGCGCTGGCCGCCCTTGCCCGGCCCTTCGATCTGACCGGACAGCGCATCACCTGGCGTCCCTTCCTCGGCAACGCAGCCCTCGATGACGAGGTGCGTGCGCTGTGCGAAAAGACGCTCGCCTTGCTGGGTGCTCGCGGTGCGAGCCTCGTCACGGTGGAGGAGCCCTTCGAGAATGCCGGTGGTACCTGGCGCGTGCTGCAGCAGAACAACTGGGCCGGGCGCTTCAGCGTACCCGACGAGGAAACCGCGCGCATCATGGATCCCGGATTTCTGGCCGGCGTTCGTGCCGCGCAAGGCATGACGGGCGCCGAGTTGAGCAAGGCGGTGTACCGCCGCACGGCGTATTTTCGGACCGTGCAGCAGTGGTTTGCGACAGCCGATTGGGTGGCCACACCGGTCATTACCGCCACAGGCGTCGCGGCCGATGCACGCGGCGATGCGCCGCTCATCGTCAACGGCAAGCCAGCCGGCGAAATACGTGCTGCCTGGGGCCCCTACCTCAATGTCTTCAACCTCACCGGTCATCCGGCGCTCAGCGTGCCCGCCGGCCACACCGCCAACGGCATGCCGGTGGGCCTTCAACTGGTAGGGCGTCTGCGCTCTGACGTCGACCTCCTCCGTCTTGCACACCTGATCGAGCTCGCCCAACCCTGGGCCGGCCAAATCCCTCCTCACGCCGGAGTCTAGACCTCTCATGAAACGCATTCCGCTGACCCTTGCCGTTGCCGACTACGACCGCACCAAGGCGATCTTCCAGGGCCGTGCCCAGATCGAAGGTGTCGATCTCACGCCCCTCGCCATGCAGGCCGAAGAGTGTTTTCACCGCGCCTTCAAGTTTCACGAGTTCGATATCTGCGAACTGTCGCTCTCCAGCCATACCGCCACGGTTGCCCGCGGTGACAACCACTACATCGGTATTCCGGCTTTCGTGTCGCGGGTGTTTCGCCATTCGGGCATCTACATCCGTACCGACCGCGGCATCGAGCGGCCGGCCGACCTGCGCGGCAAGACCATTGGTGTGCCCGAGTACCAGATCACGGCCAACGTCTGGATTCGTGGCATGCTGCAGGACGACTATGGCGTGTCGCCCGAAGACATCCACTGGCGCCGCGGTGGCATCGAAGAGCCGGGCCGTGACGAGCGTTCGCCCATCAGCCTGCCGCCTTCCATCGACCTGAAGCAGGTACCCGATGACCGCACGCTCTCGGGCATGCTCGAGTCAGGCGAGATCGACGGCATGATCACGGCGCGCGCGCCCTCGTGTTTCGATCGACGGGTGCCCAACGTCGGTCGGCTCTTCCCCGACTTCAAGAGCACCGAGCAGGAATACTTCAAGCGCACCGGCCTCTTCCCGGTGATGCACCTCATCGGCATTCGTCGCACGCTGGTCGAGCAGTATCCGTGGCTGCCCGTGAATGTCTACAACGCCTTCCTCGCGGCCAAGAAGGTTGCCATCCAGGAATTGAATGAACTGGCGCAACTCATGGTCAACCTTCCCTGGGTGGTGGCGCATTTCGACGAGACCCGTGCCGCGATGGGTGACGATTTCTGGCCCTACGGGTTCAACGAGAACCGCGCCATGCTTGAGACCTTCACCCGCTACCACCATGAGCAGGGGCTGTCGGCGCGCAAGGTCGATCCGGCCGAACTCTTTGCCGCTTCGACCTTCGACCTGGCGAAGATCTGAACGCGGTTTAGAATGCATTGACGCAGGCGACGCTGCCGGTTTTCAAACCGCGCCGCGTGCGCCGGTCCTGACGAAGGAGAGTGCGATGTTCAGTACGACTGACACGGTCATCCATCCCCTGGGCGCCGCTACCAAGGAGCGCGAGCCTGCCGAGTATGTCTGGCCTGCCGCCGGGCTCACCGAAGTGCCCGACTGGATCTACACGAGCCAGGTGATCTACGACCGCGAAGTCGAACGCATCTTCCACGGTCGAACCTGGAATTACGTGGCACTCGAGGCCGAGATTCCGAAGGCCAACGACTTCGTGCGCTCCTGGATCGGACCGACGCCGGTGGTGGTGGCGCGCGATGCCGATGGCAGCATCCACGTGTTCGAGAATCGCTGTGCGCATCGCGGCGTCGAGTTCTGCCGCCATTCGCGCGGCAACAACGCCGAATTCGTGTGCCCCTATCATCAGTGGTCGTACGACATGCGGGGCAATCTGCAGGGCGTGCCGTTTCGCCGGGGCATGAAGGGTGAAGCCGACAGCGGCATGCCGCGCGACTTCAACCCCGCGCAGCACGGACTGCGCAAGATGAACGTCGCCACGCGCCACGGCGTCGTGTTCGCGAGCTTTGCCGCAGACATGGAGCCGCTCGAAGCCTATCTGGGCGAGGAGATCACGCATGATTTCGACGTGCTCTTCAAGGGCCGGCAGTTGCGCATCCTCGGCTACTACCGCAACGAACTGCCCGGCAACTGGAAGCTCTACCACGAGAATCTGAAGGATCCCTACCACGCGACGCTCCTGCACTCCTTCCTCGTGACCTTCGGGCTCATGGTGGCGGGCAGCAAGAGCGCCATGATTGCCGATCCCAGTGGTCGTCACGGCACCATGGCCTCGGCCAAGCCGGCCGATGTCACCAAGGTCGTTGATGCCAGCACGGCGAGCCAGATGCGCGCATACCGCACCGACCTCAAGCTCGAAGACCCGCGCTTCATCGACTTCGTGCCCGAGTTCGAATCGCCCTGGACGGTCACTATGCAGACCATCTGGCCCAACCTCATCGTGCAGCGCGAGTTGAACACGCTGGGCGTACGCCAGATCGTCCCGAACGGCCCGAACAGCATGATCATGAACTGGACCATGTTCGGCTTTGACACCGACACCGAAGAGATGACGCGCCATCGCCTGCGTCAGGGCAACCTGATGGGGCCGGCCGGTTTTCTCGGGCTCGAGGACAACGAGGCTATCAAGTTCCTGCAGGAGGGGGTGCGTCGTTCACCCACCGACATCGGGATCCTCAAGCTCGGTGGTACGACCGAGGGCACGGCCACGACGCTGGTGACCGAATCGGCGATCCGCTCGATGTATCGCCACTATCGTGAAGTGATGGGGTTGTAGCGATCATGATCATTCCCGGATACGAACAGACCGCCGTCGACCCGCGCGCTGCCCTCGAGGCACGCTTCGAGGTCGAGGCCTTCCACGCCCGTTACTGCCACACGCTCGACACGGGTGATCTGGTGAACTGGGTCGACTTCTTCGACGAAGCCTGCACCTATGTGGTCACGGGTCGCGAGAATGCCGAGGCCGGCTTGCCGGTCGGGCTCATCTATGCCGAAGGGCGCGGGATGATCCGCGACCGTGCCTACGCGGTGAAGCACACCCAGATGTATGCCCCGCGCTACATGATGCACATGGTGTCCAACGTGCTCGTGCTGCGTGCCTCGACCGAGGAAATCCGCTCGGTGTCGAACTATCTGCTCCTGCAGACGCTCGTCGAGGGACGTACCACCATCCATCAGGCCGGGCGCTACTACGACACCTTCGTGCGTAGTGCCGGGTCCTTGCTGATTCGCGAGCGACGCTGCGTGTACGACAGCGATCTGATCGCCAACGATCTGGTGTTTCCGGTCTGACGGTGCACGCCTGGGCAGCGCGGGCGCCTGCGCTGCCGGGTGATTGAAGTCTGCCCGGCGCACGCCGGCACTGATCGACAGTGCGACAGCGGCCATCGGCCGATGCAGCCGGTCAAACACGAGGGGAGGTCTGCATGTCCGATGAACTGCATGGCAAGCCCGGCGAGGGCATCGGTGCCCGTGTGCCGCGCAAGGAGGATGCGCGCCACATGCAGGGGCGGGGTGCCTTCGTGGCCGACATGCAGTTTCCCGGCCAGCGTGAGGTGGCATTCCTGCGCAGTCCGGTGGCTCATGGGCAACTGCGCTCGGTGGTGAAGCCGGTCGGGTTCGAGTCGTCGGTGTTCGTGCGTGCCGACATGGCGGGCGTTCTGCCGATTGCTGCACCCTCGACGCTGCCCACCTTCAAGCTCGCCGTGCAGCATCCGCTGGCCGAGGGCAAGGTACGATTTGTCGGCGAACCGGTTGCGATGGCCATTGCCCGCACCCGTGCCGACGCCGAGGACATCGCCGAAACCATCGAACTGCAGATCGACGAATTGCCGGTGCACGTCGATGCGCACAAGGCGCGGCTCGATCGCACGAACCTTCTGCACGCGGATTGGGGCGACAACGTCTTTCTCACCCTCAACTACGAAAACGGCTTCGATGCGGCCATGAAGGACGCCACCGTGGTGGTGCGACGCGAGGTGTCCCTCGCGCGCCAGGCCATGGTGCCGATGGAGGGCCGCGCGACGCTCGCCCTCTGGGATGACCGCGCCGGGCAACTGGTGGTCTATACCTCGACCCAGGTGCCGCATGTGATTCGCGTCGGCATCGCGCACTTTCTCGGAATTGATGAGGGTCTGGTTCGCGTGATCTCGCCCGATGTCGGCGGTGGCTTCGGTTACAAGTGCGTGCTCTGGCCCGAAGACCTGTGCGTGGCGTGGCTGGCCTTGCGCGATCGGCGCCCCTACCGCTGGATCGAAGACCGACGCGAGCATCTCGTGGCCGGAGCCAATTGTCGCCAGCATGCCTATGCACTCACCGGCTATGCCGATCAGCGCGGTCGACTGCTCGCGCTCGATGCCGAAATCACGATCGACGGCGGAGCCTATTCCAACTGGCCCTTCACCATCGGTCTGGAACCCGGACAGGCCACTGGCAATCTGCCCGGCCCGTACGACATCCGCGGCTATCGGGTGAAGACGCATTGCGTGGCCACCAACAAGCCGGGCTTTCTGCCCTACCGTGGCGTGGCGCGCACCGGTGTGTGCTTTGCCATGGAACAACTCATGGATGCCATCGCGCGGGCGGTCGATCGCGACCCGTTCGACGTGCGGATGGAAAACCTCGTGACCGCGGCGGCGATGCCCTACAACAGCATCGCGCGCAAGCACTACGACAGCGGCGACTATCCGCGGGCACTCACGATGGCGCGCGACAAGATCGGCATCGAGGCCTGGCGCGAGCGCCAGCGGCGCGGCGAGCCCGATGGGCGGCGCATCGGCATCGGCTTTGCGAGTTATTGCGAGCAGTCGGCGCATGGCACCAGCGTGTTTGCTTCCTGGGGGCTGCCGCTCGTGCCGGGTTACGACTCGGCCACCGTGCGCACCACGCCCGATGGCGGGCTTGAAGTTCGCGTGGGCGTTCACTCGCACGGTCAGGGCATGGAGACGACCCTTGCACAGGTCGCCCACGAGGTCACCGGCGTGCCTGTGGCGCGCATCCACGTCGTGCATGGCGACACGGGTCTCACCCCGTTTTCCACCGGCACCTATGCTTCGCGCAGCATCGTGATGGCAGGTGGTGCGGTGGCGCGCGCCTGCGAGTCGCTGATCCCGCGGTATCGGCACATCGGTGCGCACATGCTGGGCTGTACAACGGACGAGACCCGATTCGAGGGTGGTGAGGTACGTGGACCCTCGGGGAGCGTGAGCCTGCGCGAGATTGCCGCGGCGTGGTATCTGCGACCCGAACGCCTGCCGGCCGATGTCGATCGCAATGGTCTCGAGGCCACCCTCGGGTACAAGCCCGATGTCGATACCGGGGCGTTCAGCTACGCATCGCACGCCGTGGTGGTGGCGGTGGACATGGAATCGGGGGGCGTCGAGGTGCTCGACTACGTCATCGTCGAGGACTGTGGCACGCTCGTGAATCCGATGGTGGTCGAGGGCCAGACACTGGGGGGCGTGGTTCAGGGCATCGGTACCGCGCTCTACGAGGAGTCGCCCTACGACGAGAACGGGCAGCCGCTTGCCTCGACACTGGCCGATTACACGTTGCCCGGTGCCACCGAGGTACCTCCCATTCGCATCTACCACCTCGAGACGCCGTCGCCCTACACGAAGTTCGGCATCAAGGGCATGGGCGAGGGTGGCGCGATTGCACCGCCCGCGGTCATCTTCAACGCGGTGAATGATGCCCTGGCTGATCTTGGCGTCGAGGTGAACGAGACGCCGCTCGATCCGCGCCGTCTGCTCGAGGCCATCGAGCGAGCCCGTGTGGCCGCGCCTGCGCGCAAGGTGGCCTGACCATGAAGGCAGCCCGCTTTGCCTATGAACGTCCGGCCGATCTTTCATCGGCGGTACGCGCGCTCGGCGAGTACGCGGCCGCCTCGGGCGATGCCAAGCCGATGGCCGGTGGTCAGTCGTTGGGTCCGATGCTCAATCTGCGACTGGCACGGCCGGGTCGTGTGATCGACCTGTCGCGCATCGCGGCGCTGCGGTGCATCGAATCGGCAGCCACGTCGGCATCCGTCGTGCCAGACGGGCGCTGGCGTATCGGTGCGGCCGTCACCCATGCCGAGATCGAAGACAGCCCGGCGCCGCTCGATGGTCGCGGTTTCCTGCGCCATGTCGCTTCGGGCATTGCCTACCGTGCGGTGCGCAACCGCGGCACCATCGGTGGCAGCCTCGCGCATGCCGACCCTGCGGCCGACTGGCCCCTTGCGCTCAACGCGCTCGGCGCGCAGGTGTGCATCCTCGGGCCAGGAGGCCGGCGTGACGTGAGTGCTGCCGACTTCATGCGCGCCGGTTTCAGCACCGTTCTGGCCGACGATGAAATCATCGAAGCGATTGACGGGCCGGTGCTGTCGGCCGAGGCGCGCTGGGGTTACTGGAAAATCTGCCGCAAGACTGGCGAGTTTCCCGAGGCGAGCGCGGCGGCCGTGTTCGACCCGGTGAGGGGACATGCACGCATCGTGGCAGGCGCCCTGGGCACTGCACCGGTTGCGCTCGAGGGGTTGGCCGAGGCGGTGGCCCGGCTGGGCAGCGTCGCGCTCACCACGCACGCTGTCGATCAGGCCCTCGTGGATGCGGTCTCGGGGCTCGATGCGGTCGAGCGCAAGCTCCATGTCACCGCGCTCCTGCGCGCAACCCGACAGGTGTTCGAGTCATGAACCCCATCACGCTCACCATCAATGGCGAGACGCATGAGGCACTCGCCGAACCGCGCCAGCATCTGGGCGATTTTCTGCGCGAAACGATCCGGCTCACTGGCACGCACCTCGGTTGCGAGCATGGCGTCTGTGGTGCCTGCACCGTGCTCATCGACGACCGGCCGGCGCGCGCCTGCATCGCCTTTGCCGTTGCCTGTGAGGGCAGCACGGTGCGCACGATCGAGGGCTTCGAGACCGATTCGGTGATGCGCGATCTGCGCGCGGCGTTTACCCGCCATCATGCCTTGCAGTGCGGCTTTTGCACCCCAGGCATGCTCATCGCGGCGCGTGATCTGGTGCTGCGCGTGCCCGAGGCCGACGAGCGTCGGGTTCGGGTCGAGATGTCGGGCAACCTGTGCCGCTGCACCGGCTTTGCCGGCATCGTTCGGGCGATCCTCGAGGTGCTCGAGACCCGGCGCAGTGCCAATGCGAGCCGGCTCGACAGTGTCGAACCGCAACGGCAGTCGATCCCGATGCGACCCTTCGTGCCGGGTGATGCGTCAGCGCCGACCGCTGCTGCGAGCACTGTCGGGTCGGGGGCCGCCGTGGCCGCGCCTGTTGCAGCGACGACCGCTGTCGCTGATTCCGATGTTGCCGCGCCACGGGTCGCCCTTCCGTCCGTGCCTGCCGCGGGCAGCCATCGCATCGAAGCGGCCTTCGTCATGCGGGGCGCACCTGCCGATGTCTGGCTTGCCTTCGCCGAGGTGCAGGCAGTGGCTGCCTGTCTGCCGGGTGCCGAGGCGGTCGAGGTCGACGGCGATCGGGTTCGCGCCCGCATCGTCGTGCGTTTCGGACCGATGAAGGCGGCCTTTGCCGGTGCTGCAACGCATGAGCGCGATGACGCGCAGCGCACCGGGCGCCTGCGCGGTGCGGGTCAGGACAGTCTGAGCCAGTCACGTGCACGCGCCGACATCGTCTATCGGCTCGAACCGGCGGTGGGTGGAAGTCTGGCGGGGACGGCAGCCGAATCGACTCGAGTGCTCATCACCATGGATTACAGCTTGCAGGGGCCGTTGGCACAGTTTTCGCGTGCCTCACTCGTACGCGACTTTGCAGAGCGTCTGGTCGCCGATTTTGGTGCGACACTCGATGCTCGCCTCAGCCGTGCTGGCGTTTCGCACCCAGAGGGTGCAGGTGTCGATAGCATGGCCGGGGGCGCGGGTGCGTCGCCGGTGAGCCCGAATGGACCGGGCAGCGGTGCGGCGGCGCTGAACGGATGGAGTTTCCTGTGGCGAGTGCTGCGAGACCGCGTACTTGCCGTGTTTGGCGTGGGCCGCGGGCGCGGGTAACGGCCACGGCACCGACTGTTTTGATCAACCTTGCCGCCGGTTGTGGTCGGCAAGACTTACGGAGAGCATTGACATGACCGGCAATCGACGGCCCTTTCTGCATCGCACGCTGCGCGCTGCTGTTGCTGCGACCCTCACGGCCAGCTTCGGACTGGCCAGCCAGGGCGCATTGGCCCAACCGCTCGAGAAACTCACGGTACGCCTCGATTGGGTCACCTGGGGCGCGCACGCCGCACTGCATCTGGCCAACCAGCGGGGCTGGTTCAAGGAGCAGGGGCTCGAGCTGGTGGTCGAAGACGGCAACGGCTCCGTGACGACGGTGCAACTGGTGGGTACCGGCAAGTTCGATGTCGGACATGCGAGCCTCGCGCCGATGATCATCGCGCGCAACAAGGGTCTGCCGATCAAGGCCATTGCCAATTTCGCGCGCAAGAACGACATCGGCCTGATGGTGCCCAAGGGCGGCAGCATCAAGTCGCCGAAGGATCTGGCCGGCAAGAAGCTCATCTTCACCGCTGGTTCGCTCGAAGCCCCGTTCCTCGACACCTTCCTCGCCGCTGGCGGCTTGAAGCGTGATCAGGTGGAACTGCTGGCGGTCGATGCCGCCTCGAAGATCCCGAGCTACATCGCGGGGCGTGGCGACGGTGTCTTCTCGTCGGTGCCCAACGTGCTGCCCGTGGTCGAGGGGCCGCGCCTGTCCGAGGCGATTCTCTTTGCCGATGTCGGCCTGCAGTTCCCGAGCTTTGGTCTCATCGCGAGCGAGGACTCGATCAAGGCGAAGCCTGTTGCCCTGCGCAAGTTCGCCAGCGTCATGGCGGGCACCTGGATCTACATCCAGAAGGACAAGGCGCATGTGGACGAGGCTGTGGCCGCCATCATCGCGCAGCGTGCCCAGAGCAAGCTCGACCCCAAGTCGATGAAAGGCATGGTCGAGGAGTTCATGACTTTCTTCAATACGCCTCTGAGCGGCGGCCAGTTGCCCGGCGTCATGGTGCCGGTCGAGTGGACCAACGGCCTCAAGGTCATGGAAACCGCCAAGCTCATCACTGCAGCCAATGCGGCCGAGTACTACACCAACGACATGCTCGATCTCGATCTGATGAAGAAGATCGGCGCCCGATGAGTTCGATGCATCGGGCCGTGCCTGGCGTTGCAGGGCTGTCGGGTTCCGGATGCCTGTCTGACCCTGGACGCGTGTCAGCATGAGCGCCACGCGCGAGGCAGCCGGCATCCGCATCGATCGGGTGACCCGCGTCTTCGGTGACGCGGGTATCACGGCCTTGTCGGAAGTGTCCCTCGACATCCGGCCGGGTGAATTCGTGAGCATCCTGGGCCCGAGCGGCTGTGGCAAGAGCACCTTGCTGCGCTGCGTGGCGGGTCTGGATACGCCCAGTTCGGGCGCGATCAGCGTGGCTGGGGTGCCGGTCACGGCGCCGCCCGAGCATCTGGGTATCGTGTTTCAGCGCGATGCCCTGCTCGAGTGGCGCTCGGTGCTCGACAACCTGATGCTGCCGATCGAATTCCGCGGTGGCGATGAGGCCGCCGCGCGTGACCGGGCCCGTTCGTTGCTGAAAATGGTGGGTCTGGAGGGCTTCGAGGGGCGTTACCCGGCGCAGCTCTCCGGTGGCATGCGCCAGCGCGTGGCAATCTGTCGCGCCCTCGTGGATGACCCCAAGCTGCTCCTGATGGATGAGCCTTTCGGGGCGCTCGATGCGCTCACCCGCGATCAGCTGAACATCGAGTTGCAGCGACTCTGGATGGCCGAGCACAAGACCGTGCTCTTTGTCACCCACAGCATCAGCGAGGCGGTGTTCCTTGCCGATCGGGTGGTGGTGTTCTCGCCACGCCCGGGCTCGATTGCCGACATCATCGAAGTCGACATTCCTCGCCCGCGTCGCCTCGCGGTGCGTACCGGCGAGCGCTTTCATGGTTATTCGAGCCGCATCCGCACGCTCTTCGAGGGCATGGGGCTGCTCAAGGAGGACGCGTGAAGACCCGTGACTGGCAGGGTATTCTGGTCACGGTTGCCTCGCTCACCGTGCTGGTGCTGCTGTGGGAGTTTCTGGTGGCCTGGCTGCATGTGAAGCCGATCATCCTGCCGCCACCATCGGCTGTGCTCCGTGAGCTGGCGAGCGAGTTTCCCTGGTACATGGGGCACGCCTGGTACACGCTGCTCGTGACCGTCGGCGGCTTTGCGCTGGCTGTGCTGGTGGGGGTCGGCCTCGCCGTAGTCATCGTCGAGTCGGCCTTGCTCGAGAAGACGATCTACACGCTCATCGTCGGCCTCAACAGCGTGCCCAAGGTGGCGATTGCGCCCCTGTTCGTGATCTGGCTCGGCACGGGTGCAGAACCCAAGCTGGCCATTGCCTTTCTCATCGCGGTCTTTGCCATCGTGATCGACACGGTGCTCGGGTTGAAGTCGGTGCCCTCCGACATTCTCGATCTGGGGCGGGCCTTGCGCGGCAGTCGGGCAAAGATGCTCTGGCGCATCCGCTTTCCGTGTGCCCTGCCGAGCATGTTTGCCGGCATGAAGGTGGCCATCTCGCTCGCGCTCGTCGGGGCGATTGTGGGCGAGTTCGTGTCATCACAACGAGGTCTGGGCTACGTCATTCTCTCCGCCCAGGGCACGTTTGACACCGCCCGGGTGTTTGCTGCCGTCCTGTTGCTGGCCATCATGGGGATGCTGCTCTTCGCCGGCCTTGCGCGCGTGGAGCGCTGGGCGCTGCCCTGGCATGCGTCGCAGCAGGAACATCGCCCCGGTGCCTGACGCAGGCCACACACGGGCAGCGCGGCTCTGGTGCTTGACGAAAGCTACAAACGGTAGGATTCTCGACGTATCAGGTGTGGGGCGCCGATGGCGTTCGGGCGTGTGCAGGCAGGCGAGTGCCGTGGGGCAGGCGCCGATCGCACAAGGCCACCGAGCATCTTGTGCCCCGCGTCATTTGCGGCCATCCGGCCGTTTACCTCTGCAGGAGAGCTTCAACATGGCCATGGTGCCGCTTGCCTCGATGGGCAATTACTTCCACATCTACGACTTTCGGGTCAAGGAAGGCTGCGAGGCGCAGTTCATCGAGCTCTTCAACGAGTTCGATTACTCCGACACCAACCCGATGCACAAGTCGGCCGCTCAGGTGAAGGACGGCGTCCTCGTGCAGGACACCGAAGATTCGCGCCATTTCTGGCTGATTGCCGAGTGGTCCGACATCGAGGAGCACGCCCGCATCCGGCGCATGCTGGTGGACATGAAGCCGGCCTTCGTCAGCCTGATCGAGGGCGGCAAGTTCGTGCCTGACTACGGCAAGATCGTCTCGAGCACGCCCGAGCACATCCTCAACCAGTAGGACCCAGGCAGGACGCCGCCCGCTCATGATGCAGCTCTATACCTTCTTTCGTTCATCGACCTCCTTTCGCCTGCGCATCGCGCTCGCCTGGAAGGGGCTGCCGTATGAGCCTCATTACGTCAGCCTGCCCAGGATGGAGCAGCGCGCCGCCGAGTATCTGGCGCTCAATCCGCAGGGGCTGGTGCCTTCTCTCGTCGATGACGCGGGGCATGTCTATACCCAGTCGATGGCGATGATCGAATATCTCGATGATCGTTACCCGACGCCCTCGCTCATGCCCGGTGGCATCGAGTACAAGTGGTATGTGCGCGCTGCCTCGCAGATCATCGGGTGCGAGATTCATCCGCTCAACAACGTGCGCGTGCTCAAGTACCTGAAGAGTGCCTGCGGTCTTGATGAGCAGAAGATCAATGGCGAGTGGTATGCCCACTGGATCGCCGAAGGTCTCACGGGCTTCGAGCAGTTTCTCGTTGCCCAGGGGCAGTCGGGTCGATTCTGCCTCGGTGATCAGTTCACCATGGCCGATGTATGCCTGGTGCCGCAGATCCAGAACGCCAGGCGTTTCAAGTGCGACCTCGCCGCGTACCCACGCACGATGGCCATCTACGAGAACTGCGCTGCGCTCGATGCGGTGAAGGCAGCCGATCCGGCTGGGCAGGCTGACGCGATCTGATCACGAAGGCTCGGCCCGGCCGACCAGGCCGGTCGCGCCCTCTCTTTCGCTGGTGCTCGTCCCATTCACCGCTTGACCGGGTGTCGAAGGCCGCCTCGTTCGAGGCCGCCTGACGGCCTGTTCGACACGCCAGTCCACCTGACCTTGCCTCACAGACTCAGCAGAACACCATGAGAAACCTGGAAACCGATGTACTGGTGGTTGGCGCCGGTGGCGCCGGCATGTATGCCGCTGTCGAGGCCGCTCGCCTCGGGTCGCGTGTGATTCTTGCCGATCGGGGCCTGATCGGACGCAGCGGCGCCACCGTCATGGCGCAGATGACCGTAGCCGCTGCCATGGGCGAGCCGGCCGATGACAGCGTGGAGGCTCACCTCGCAGACACGCTCAAGGCCGGACGTGGACTGTGCGAACCCGATCTGTCGCGCCTGCTGTGCGAAGAAGGCCTCGAGTGCGTACGCGAGATGGACACCTGGGGCGTGGGCTGGGCGCGTGCCGAGGGGCACCTGACCCCGGTGATGGCACCCGGCCATGATCGCCCGCGCTGCGTCTATGTCGACTTTCTCAATACCGGGCCCGCCGTGTCGCGCACCTTGCGCACGCAGGTGATTCGTTCGCCCCTCGTGCAACGCGTGGGTGACCTGTGCATCACCGATCTGGTGGTTCACGAGGGCCGCTGTGCCGGTGCGGTGGGCGTTCATCTGCCCACGGGTGAGGCGGTGACCATCGTGGCCGGTGCCGTGGTGCTCGCGTGCGGCGGACTCACGCGGCTTTATGCGCGCAACAGTGCGTCGTCCAACATGGGGGGTGATGCCTACGCGCTCGCCCTGCGTGCCGGTGCACCGCTCATCGACATGGAGTTCGTGCAGTTCTTCCCGATCGGGCACCTGGCCCCACGCATGATCGGCATGGACCCGATCATGTGGGACCCGTTCCGCTACAAGCTTGGCGGTCGCCTCCTCAATGGTCTGAAGGAAGAGTTCACGCATCGGTATGGCACCGAGGATGGTGGTCGTTACACCATCACGCGTGATCAGGCCACGTATGCCATCTACAAGGAGGTCGAGGCCGGTCGTGGATCGCCGCATGGCGGTGCCTGGCTCAGCTTCGAGCACCTGCCCGCCGAGCAGTTGCGTGCTGCCTTCGGGCCGGTGGTCGATCGCCTTGCGAAGAACGGCATCGATCTGGCGAAGACGCCGATCGAAGTCGCCCCGATTGCCCACTACCACATGGGTGGCGTTGCGGTCGATACGCGCATGGCCACTGCGGTGCCCGGGCTGTTCGTCGGTGGCGAGGCGGTCGGTGGCGCGAACGGCGCCAATCGTCTCTCGGGCAACGCCATCACCGAGGCCTTTGCCTTCGGTCGGCGCGCGGGCGCGAGTGCGGCCGAGGCAGTGACCGCGCTGGCCGCCAGCGCCGTGGCTGATCCGGCGGCGAGCGCTGCCCGGATCGAGCAGGTGAGAGCGCAGGCACAGCGTCTCATTGAGGCAACGCTCACCCCCGGTACGTTGCCGGCTGAGGCCAACACGGCGGCTGCCATCGATGAACTGCAGGTCATCATGTCGCGCAAGGTCGGGCCCTTTCGCACCGAGGCCGGGTTGCGCGAGGGTCTCGAGGGCGTACGAGCGCTTGCCCAGCGCTTCCATGCAGCGCCGTCCTTTGCACCGGGAGCATTCGATCCGGTCTGGCTCGACTGGTTTGACCTGCGCAACATGACGCTGGTGGCCGAGACGGTTGCGGTGGCAGCCCTCGAGCGCACCGAGAGTCGCGGCGCGCACCAGCGAGAAGATCACCCGGGTCTTGATCCGGACTGGACGCTGCACCTGGAAAGCCGCCTTGCCGGCCCGACCGACGCGGTCGCGCTCGTTCAATCGCAGGTGAACCCGCAGATCGCGTTGGCGCGGGTGCCTGTCAACGCTGGAGCTGCAGCATGAAGTCGCTTGCCCAATTGAAGGTCTGGCGCGGCGCACCGCCCGAGGAAGGCCATTACGAGCAGTATGAGGTGCCGTTCGAGTCGGGCAATTCGGTGCTCGATGGTCTGCGCTACATTCGCTCGCACTTCGATCGCACCCTTGCGCTGCGCTTTGCCTGCATCAACGCCAATGCCTGCAAGGAATGCATGGTGATGGTCGATGGCAAGACGGTATATGGCTGCACCACGCGCCTGGAAGCACGCGAGATGCGTATCGAGCCCTTGCGCAACAAGGACTGGATTCGCGATGTGGTGAGCGAGATCGGGCCACCCGACGAGCGCTTGCCCGAGGTTTGATGAGGCGTTTCAGTCGGCCCAGTAGAGGCGGGTCGGATTGTCGACCAGCACCTTGTGCCGCACCACCTCATCATCGGTGTACCGGGCAAAGAGATCGACCAGTTGTCCGTCGTTGGGCATGACCCGGATGTTCGGGTGGGGCCAGTCGGTTCCCCACAACACGCGGTCGGGGGCAGCCTTGATGAGTGCTGCCGCGTAGGGTATCGCGTCGGTGAAGGGGCGTTCGCTGCGCGAGATGCGCTCGCCGCCACTCACCTTGACCCACGCGCGCTCATCGCGCATCAGGTCGAGCAGGTGCATGAAAGCCGGCTGCTCAAGCCCCTGCGAGGCGTCGACCCGGCCCATGTGGTCGATGACGAAGGGTACGGGCAGGCGGTCGAGAAAACCACGGTAAGTGGCGATGTCTTCTGCGTCGAGATGCAGCACCACATGCCAACCCATGGGTGCGATGCGCGCGATGACACGTTCGACCGCCGGCACATCGGGAGCACCACCCAGGTGCTGCACGAAGTTGAATCGCACCGCGCGTACGCCCCCCTCGTGCAGCGTCTGCAGCTCACGGTCGGTGACGTCGGTCTTCACCATTGCGACGCCGCGGTACGCGCCCTGCGAGTCGGCGATGGCATCGAGCATGGCGCTGTTGTCCGGACCATGGCAGCTCGCTTGCACCAGCACGACGCGCGAGATGCCCAGATGCGCATGCAAGGCGCGCAGCATGGCCTTGGGCGCGTCCGGTGGGGTGTAGCGCCGCGTCGGCGAAAAGGGAAACTGCGCAGCCGGTCCGAAGATGTGGCAATGCGCATCACAGGCGAGCGCAGGCATCGCGTACTGCGGTTTGACGGGTGCAGGATCGGGGGCAGGGATGGGCTTCATCGTGAGTGGCTCGGGCGAGGTTGGGGTACGGGTGGGTTGACTGCCGGCATCGGCCGGGCGTGCGGGCAGGCAGGTTCGGCCTCGCGTGCGCCCTCACTGAATTCACTGGCGCTCGATATGTGCCCGTTCGATGACGCCTTTCCACTTGGCGATTTCGGCAACCAGCAACTCGTGGAGTGCCGCGGGCGTGCTCGCACGTGCCTCCACGCCCAGATCTGACAGGCGCTGGCGCAGTTCGGGTACGGCGAGTGCGAGTGCCATCTCGGCCGCGATGCGCTCGACGATGGGGCGCGGGGTTGCCGCTGGCGCTGCGATGCCGTTCCACGATGAAGCCTGGTAACCCGGCACGCCAGCCTCCGCAGCCGTTGGCACTGACGGCAGCCCGGGGAAGCGTCGGTTCGAGGCCACTGCAAGGACCCGCAAGGCGCCGGCCCGGACCTGCGCATAGACCGGTCCGAGCAGTTCGAAGCCCACTTGCACATCTCCCGAGCGCAGCGCCGACACCACCGCCGATGTGCTCTTGAAGGGGACGGTCTGCAGGTCGATGCCTGCCATCGACTTGAAGAGCTCGGCCGACAGGTTCTGGGTGCTGCCGATGCTGATCGTGCCGGCGTTCAGCTTGCCCGGACGCGCGCGCGCATCGGCGAGCAGGTCTGCGAGCGTGGCGTAGCGGGCGTCGCCGTTCGCGAGAATGACCATGTCGAAGAACCCGAGCGTCGACACGGGTGCCACGTCGCGCACGATGTCATAGGGCAAGCTGCGAAAGAGTGTGGCGCTGACCGCATTGCCGTTGCTGATGAGAAGCAGGGTGTGCCCGTCGGGGGCCGCCTTGACCACGGTTTCGGTGGCGACGACGCCCCCGGCCCCGGGGCGGTTCTCGACGACCACCTGCTGGTTCGTCGATTGTGTGAGACGTTCGGCGAGTACCCGCGCGGTAATGTCGGCGATGCCCCCTGCATCAAAGGGTACGACGATACGCACCGGGCGCTGCGGCCAGCTCCCGGGTGTTCCGGTGCCGGTCTGGGCCTGGGCGGCGGAGAGCACAAAGGCGCTCGCCAGCACGGCGAGCCCTATCGACGAGCGCAACATCGACGAGCGCTGCACCGACGGGCGCTGCATCGATGGGCGCAAGATCGCCGAGAGCCGCATGGTCCTGGCGCCTTCGCGCTCAGGCACCCCCATGCGGGAGATCGTCGACATAGCGCAGTCCGGCCCGTTCAAGGGCATCGCGCATGTTGTTCAGGTCGAGGCTCAGTTCGCCGGCCGCATAGTGGCCTCTCGCGATGGCTTCCTTGGCTTCGCGGGCTTCGGCTTCGGCGGCCACCCGTGCAGCATCGGCGCGTGGTACCACGACCACGCCATCATCATCGGCGATGATGACGTCACCCGGGTTGACCAGAGCGCCGGCACAGACCACCGGAATGTTGACCGAGCCCACCGTTGACTTGACGGTACCCTTGGCCGAAATGGCACGCGACCAGACCGGGAAACCGAGCTTCTTGAGGTCGCTTACGTCGCGGCAGCCCGCGTCGATGATGAGCCCGCGCGCACCATGTACCCTGAACTGGGTCCCGAGCAGTTCGCCGAACATGCCATCGGTGTTGTCGGCGGAGCAGGCGGCCACGACGACGTCTCCGGGACGAATCTGTTCAATGGCGACGTGCAGCATCCAGTTGTCGCCCGGGTGCGTGAGCACCGTGATGGCGGTCCCGACGGTGCGTGCGCCCTCGTAGATGGGGCGCATGTTGGTCTTCATGAGTCCGCTGCGGCCCTGGGCTTCGTGAATGGTGGCAACGCCAAAGCGGCCAAGACTTTCGACCACGCTTGCATCGGCGCGCTGGATGTTGCGAACCACGATTCCATTCATCAGGGCTGTCTCCGGGTGAGGGTAGCCCGTATTATGGATTCAATCGGCGTCTGACCCAAGCCCCCGGGCACGGTTGTGACGGCGCAGGGTTCGAAGCAGGTGGCGCGGTCTGGCGATTCGGTGCTGCGCCGACCCGAAGCCCTCAGGCAGGCGCTGCGTCGCGCGCTTCGAGCAGGGACGGGTCGAGCTTGTAGCCACCCCCGCGCACCGTTGAAATCAGATCGCGAAACCGCTCCCCCAGAGCGAGGCGCACCCGGCGAATATGCACGTCGACCGTGCGCTCCTCGACGAACACATGCTCACCCCAGACCCGATCGAGGAGTTCGTTGCGGGTGAAAACCCGGTTCGGATGCGCCATGAACAACTTGAGGAGCCGAAATTCCACCTGACGCAGACCGATCCGGATACCGTCGACCGTGGCGGTACGTGCATCACTGTCCAGTTCGAGGGCTCCCAGGACGAGCGTTCCACCCGCAAATTCCGGGGCCCGGCGCCGGACCAGCGCGTTGACCCGGGCGATGAGTTCGCTCGGGCTGAACGGTTTCACGACATAGTCGTCAGCCCCGGCTTCCAGTCCACCCACCCGATCCTGTTCCTCGCTGCGTGCGGTGAGCATCAGCAAGGGCAGGTCAGCCGTGCGCGCATTGCGGCGCAGGCGTTCGATGAGGGCGATGCCGGACAGCGAAGGCAGCATCCAGTCGATGACGAGTGCTGTTGGCAGCCGTTCGCGCAGCAGTTCGAGCGCACGTTCGGCCGAGGCTGCCGGCTGAACCCGAAACCCGGCCCGCTCGAAGCTGTACTGCAGCAGGTCGCGAATGGCTGCATCATCCTCCACGATCATCACGCTCGGGTTCATGCGTTGTCTCCTGATGAGGCTGACGTCGGTGTGGCCGGGCTCAAGCGGCGATGGCCTCGTGATCCATGGCGTATTCGTCGCGATCGATGACGGCGGCGTGTGCCGGCAGGCTCGCCGGGGTGTCACCGAAGAAGTGGCGTGCGTAGCGTGGCGACATGGTCGACAGATCGAGCATCATCAGGAAGTCGGCGGTCCCGAAGGCGGTATCCCATGCCGGTTCGGCGATGATGCGGCCGCCGCAGCGCAGATAGCCCTTGATGAGCGGCGGCGCTGCGACCTCGAGGTCGCAGCGCAAGCTCTCGAGCGGCAGGCGCTTGTGCGGTCGTGCACCCCAGGTCTCGCCCGATGATTGATGCGCAAGCAAAGTGGTGTAGAGGCTCGCAGCGGCGTGACCGCCGTCGCGCGTCGAGACGCTGGCGCAGCCGATGAGGTAGCGGTAGCCGCGCGACTGGATGAAGCGACCGATGCCAGACCACAGCAGGCGAATCGTCGCGCCGTTTCGATAGCCGGGGGCCACACACGAGCGCCCGAGTTCGGCCATCCAGGGACGCATGGCTGCCAGACCCGACAGGTCGAATTCGCTGTCGGCGTAGGAGCATCCGAGTGCCCGCGCCTGCTCGGGACGCAGCATGCGGTAGGTGCCTACGACTTCGAGGCTCTGGCGGTCGCGGACGAGAAGGTGATCGCAGTAGGCGTCGAAGATGTCTGCATCAACCCCGGGGATCTGGCAGCCCAGGTCGGCCCCGAACTCCTCGGCAAATACCTGATAGCGCAGGCGCTGCGCGGCCAGAAGGTCCTGACGGGTAGCGGCAAACTCGATTCGCAGGTCGGTGCCACTTTCGTTCATGCGCATGTGTGTTCCGGTGTCATTCGTGTGCGGCATGGCGTCTCTCGGTTGGGTCCCCACGCAGCAGCTGTGCATGATGGTAGGGACGGTTTGTGACACGGTCGTTACACCTTGGGAGATTGACGGCGCCGAGCGCCGATCCTGGAGCCCGGCGTCGTGACGGGTGATCCCTCATGGGTGACCTGTCGCTGGTGATCGGTGATGGGTCACCCATGATCAGACGCTGACCACGGCCTCTCGCGGTGCCGGCAGGCTGTGCGTGATGGGGGCGGCATGAATGATCTGCAGGTCGCCGCTGGTGGTTTCGACGAGCGCCGTCAGGCTCTCGACCCAGTCGCCGTCGTTGGCGTAGAGCACACCGTCGATCGTGCGCAGTGCAGGTTGGTGGATATGACCGCAAACCACGCCGTCGAAGCCACGCCGACGCGCTTCGTGAGCCACGGCCTGCTCGAAATCGCTGATGTAGCTCACCGCGTTCTTTACCTGGTGCTTCAGGTACTGCGACAGTGACCAGTAGGGAAGACCGAGGCGCTGGCGCATCCGGTTGAAATGGCGGTTCAGTTCGAGCGCGAGCATGTAGAGGGTGTCGCCCAGATACGCGAGCCACTTGGCGCGCTGGATCACGCCGTCGAAAAGGTCCCCGTGGGTTACCAGCAGGCGGCGCCCGTCGAGCGTGGTGTGGACGGCTTCGGGTTCGATCTCGATACGCCCCAGATCCATCCCGGTGAAGTGGCGAAGCCCCTCATCGTGGTTGCCGGGAACATAGATGACCCGAGTACCTTTGCGAGCCTTGCGCAGGATCTTCTGCACCACGTCGTTGTGCGTCTGATGCCAGTACCACGAGCGCTTGATCTGCCAGCCATCGATGATGTCGCCCACGAGGTAGATCGTGTCGGCATCGTGGACGCGCAGGAATTCGAGCAGGTCGGCGGCACGGCAACCGCGCGTGCCCAGGTGAATGTCGGAGAGCCACATTGCACGATGGTGGATGAGGCCTTCTGAATGAGGATCGCGCGCGTTCATCGGACTCCGCCTGGAAGGGTTGATGCATTGCAACTTCCGGGCACGACACGCTGATGACAGAATGGTGGCAATGAGATGACATCGGACTCGGTCATGCCGTAACGTGCGGAACCTGTGCGGTCCGACCCTTGCGTGGCGTGGTCGATTCGCCTGACTGGAGGCAAGCGGTGGTGCAGAGCGTCAAGACCTCTTCCGAGCGCTCGGAAGAACAGCGGTTCGGTGAGTTCGACTACATCATCATCGGGGCAGGGACTGCCGGGTGCGTGATGGCCGAGCGTCTCGGTGCCGATCCGGCGGTGCGCATCCTCGTGCTCGAGGCTGGCCCACCCGATGACTGGATCTGGGTGAAGATTCCGGTCGGATACATCTACTGCATCGGCAATCCACGCACCGACTGGTGCTTTCGTACGGTCGATGAGCCCGGACTGAATGGTCGCTCGATCAACTATGCGCGCGGGCGTGTTCTGGGTGGCTGTTCATCGATCAATGCGATGCTCTACTTGCGTGGCCAGGCCGAGGATTACGACGGCTGGGCAGCCCTGACCGGTGACAGTCGCTGGTCGTGGGAGAACGTGCTGCCGGTTTTTCGGCGCAGTGAAGATCACTGGCGCGGTGCCTCCGCGTTTCACGGTGCGGGTGGTCGCTGGCGTGTCGAAAGGCAACGACTGTCATGGAAGCTGCTCGATGCATTCACCGAAGCAGCCATCGAGTCTGGAATCCCGGCCACCGACGATTTCAATCGGGGCAACAACCACGGGGTCGCACGCTTCGAAGTGAATCAGCGCCGTGGCGTGCGCTGGAGCGCCTCGCGCGCCTTCCTGCGTCCCGCGCTTGCCCGCGGCAACGTGACGGTGCTCACGGGTGCCATGGTGCGAACCTTGCAGTTTGAGGGTGCCCGCTGCACCGGTGTCGTGTTCGAGCAGGGGGGGGTCGTGCGTTCGGCCGCAGCCCGTGCCGAGACCGTGCTGGCAGCCGGAGCCATCGGCAGCCCGCATATTCTGCAACTCTCTGGCATCGGGCCCGGCGAATTGTTGCGGTCACACGGCATCGATCTTCGCCACGATCTGCCCGGCGTGGGCGCCAATCTGCATGACCATCTGCAACTGCGCATGGCGTTCAAGGTGAGCGGTGTACCCACCCTCAACGAACAGGTGCATTCGTGGTGGGGCAAGGTACGGATGGGGCTGCAATACGCGCTGACTCGCAGTGGTCCCCTGGCCATGGCCCCGTCGCAACTGGGCGCCTTCGCGATGTCGGATCCGTCGCGGGTACGCCCGAACATCGAGTTTCATGTGCAGCCCCTCTCGCTCGAGCGCTTTGGCGAACCGCTGCACCGGTTTCCGGCGTTCACGGCGAGCGTGTGCAACCTGCAGCCCACCTCGCGCGGCAGCGTGTGCCTGCAATCGAGCAATGCCCACGAGCCACCTGCCATCAGGCTCAATTACCTGTCGACCCCTGAAGATCGGCAAGTGGCCGTCGAATCATTGCGGCTCACTCGGCGGATCGTCACCGAAAGCCGCGCAATGGCACGCTATCACCCCGAGGAGTTCCTGCCGGGCCCGAACTTCACCACCGACGATGATCTGGCGCGCGCTGCCGGGGATCTGGGAACGACCATTTTCCATCCGGTCGGCACCTGCCGCATGGGGCGCCACGACGACTCGCTGGCTGTGGTCGACAGCGAGTTGCGGGTTCGCGGGATCGAAAGCTTGCGTGTCGTGGATGCCTCGGTGATGCCTGTGATCAGTTCAGGCAACACCAACTCGCCGACGCTGATGATCGCGGAGCGAGCCGCTGACCTGATGACGGGGCGCCGCTAGGGTCGTGGTCGATCGCTGCCGGGAAGTCGGCAGGCCTCAATCCACCTTCAACCCGAGAACCTTCACCAGATTTGACCAGCGATCGAGTTCGCTGCGCACGAGTGCCGCGAACTGGTCGGGTGCGTTCTGTGCAGCGGTTTCCATGCCGAGCCCGGCCAGGCGCTCGCGCACATCGGCCTGCGCCATCACGCGCTGAAGCCCTTCCGACCAGCGCACGACGACATCGGCGGGAACGCCGGCCGGCAGCGTGATGCCTTGCCACTCTCTGACATCGAAGTTGGGAAGCCCAACCTCGGGCATCGTTGGTACCTCGGGCAGCGCGGCCAGACGCGTGGGGCTTGTAACAGCGATGGGTCTGAGGCGCGCCGCACGAACCTGCGGGACGGCCGTTGATGTGGTCGCGAACATCATGTCGACTTGTCCGGCAACCAGTGCCTGAACCGCATCGGCCGGACCCTTGAACGGGACGTGAGTGATGCTGACGCCGGCCTGCTGCCGAAAGAATTCGGCGATCAGGTGCGCTGGCGAACCGTTGCCGCCCGATGCGTAGTTGAGTTGTCCCGGGGCGTTTCGAGCCTGTGCCAGCAATGCAGGCATGCCGCTCAGAGGCGAGTTGGCCGGCACGCTCAGCACGTTGTAAAGCCAGACCAGGTTGCTCACCGGCATCAGGTCGCGCTCGGTGCTGTAGGGTACCTTGCCGAAAAGACTGGGCAAGACGGTGTGCGTCATGAACAGCACGCCAGCGGTGTAACCGTCGGCAGCTGACTTGGCAACTGCATCCATGCCGATGGCACCGGTCGCGCCCGGGCGATTCTCGATGACGACGGGCTGGCCCCAGGACTGGCTGAGGCGGTCGCCAACGAGTCGCGCGAGCACGTCCGACGGGCTGCCTGGCGGCAGCGGACAGATGATCCGGACGGCGCGCGTGGGCCATGCGGTCGTCTGAGCGCCGGCATCGAGGCCGCCGAGGGCGCCCAGGGCGGTGACCGCGGCGATTGAGAGAGCGCCGAGCGAGCGGGTCAGGCCTTTGCAGTGAGGCTTCATGCGTGATCTCCGGCAGGGGCTCCAGACGCCCGCGCCGCCGAGACCGGCGGGGCAAACAGCACGTCGTGATCACGTGCGATCCGGACGACTTCGGCCGGGTTCGACACGTTGTGGATGCGGCGATAAAGGTCGAGGAGTTTCCCGGCCGGGGCCGCCCAGAAGAGCGCGCTCACTGCAGAGCCCGAGTTGTTGTAGAAGGCATGAGGAATGCCGCGCGGCATGCGCACGAGGTCGCCGCGATGCCCCTCGGTACGGCGCCCGTCGAGCAGCAGGTCGATGCGTCCGTCCAGAACGTAGATGTACTCGTCCTGGTGAGGATGCACATGCGGCGGTACAAAGGTCTCGATCGGGAAGGTCGCGTGCCAGGCAAAGCTGTCATCGGTGATCTGCTTGGGTACATAGACCTGCCCAAGGATGTTCCAGCTCACGCCGTCGATGCCTGCGCTTGCGCGGGTGATGTCCGGGCTTTCGATCATGTCGCAGGGTCCTCCATGTGGGTGAGACGGTCGAGAGCCACCTTCACGAGCGGATTGGTCGCAGCGAAGCGTGGCTTGAATTGCTGGCGCGCCCGGGCAAGGTCTTCCTCATCCCAGTAGCCGATCAGGATGCCGCCTTCGGCGATGCGTGCCTGCACCTCGGTACTCTCGATGGCCGCATCGGCAACCGTTGCCCGTTGCCGCGGCTTGCGGGCCCAGCGAAACAGCAGTTCGTGAAGGCGCGCCCGCTCCGCCTCGTACGCCGGGTCAGCACCGAGATCGTCGAATTCGTTCGGATCGGATTTCAGGTCGAAGAGCATCGGCCGGTAGTTCTCGACCAGAACGTACTTCCATCGCCCATCGAAGACCATGCGCATCCACGCTTCGCGAGATGGTGTTCCGAGTGCGATGCGCGAGTCCTGGAAGGAGAAGTCGTACTCGCACACGACATGATCGCGCCAGTCGGCGGGCGTTTCGCCAAAGAGCAGCGGGCGGACCGAGCGTCCGTCGAGTACGTGTGGCACCGGGGCACCGCCACAGACTTCGAGAAAGGTGGGAGCGATGTCGATCGCTTCGACCAGGGCATCGGAACGTGTGCCGCGGGTGACATCGGCACGCGCGTCCGGGTCGTAGATGATCAGCGGAACGCGTACTACCGGATCGTGAAAGAGATCCTTTTCCCCCATCCAGTGATCGCCCAGATAGTCGCCGTGGTCGGATGTGAACACGATCATCGTGTTGTCCATCAGGCCCTGCTCGGTCATGTACGCGAAGAGCACGCCCATCTGGTCATCGATCTGTTTCACCAGGCCCATGTAGCCGGGCATCACGGCATCGCGCACCTCGTCGCGCGAGAACGTACGCGAGACTCGATGCTGCATCATCGCCGCGAAGAGCGGATGGGCGTCATCCTGTTCGCGCTCGTCGCGCACGACGGGCAATGCATCGGCAGCGCTGTACATGCCCGCGTAGGGTGCCGGCACCACGTAGGGCCAGTGGGGCTTGATGAACGACAGGTGCAGGCACCAGGGTTGATTACCGGCCTCGCGCATGAAGTCGATGGCTCGGCGCGTGAGGTAGGGCGTCTCGCTGTGCTCATCCGGTACGCGTGCCGGTCGGTTGGAGTACTTGAGAAACCACCCCGAGCGGATGCTTCCGTCTTCGGCGGTCACCGAGTTGGCCCATCGTTCCCAGGGGTTGTCGCCGTCGAAACCGTGAGCGCGCAGATAGGCGTTGTATCGCGGGTCAGGATCGTGCCCGGAGTAGGGATGGATGCCGTCGTCACGCTCGTAGGGGTCGAAGCCGCACTCGCTGATCCGAACGCCGATCGGCGATTGCGGATCGATCCCGAGTCGTGCCATGCCGGAGAGGTCGGCCCTCATGTGGGTTTTCCCGACCAGCACCGACCGCACGCCGAGCGGGCGCAGGTGATCACCGATGGTCATCTCACCGGCCTTGAGCGGCACGAAGTTCCAGCTTGCTCCGTGGGCGTGCACGTAGCGGCCAGTGTAGTAACTCATGCGCGAGGGACCGCAGACCGGGGAATTGATGAAGGCCCGGTCGAAGATCACGCCGCGTTGCGCGAGGCCGTCCAGATTGGGGGTGTGCAGTGTCGGGTGGCCATAGCAGGACAGATGGTCGCGCCGGAGCTGGTCGCACATGATGAAAAGGATGTTGCGCACGCGTCGACTCACGACCGGACTCCCCTCGACAGGGCACCACACGGTGCACTCACCGCCGGATGGTACCGGCGTGGTGGCACCCTGACGGGATGGTAGATTCTCATGCCGATAACCTGTGGATATCACTCGCCATCATGCGACTGCAGCAGTTGAAACTCATTCTTGCCATTGCCGAGCACGGGAGTCTGCGCGCGTCGGCACAGGTGCTTCATGTGACGCAGCCGGCGCTGACGAAGTCGTTGCGGCAACTCGAGGATGAGATCGGAGCACCGCTGGTCATTCGAACGCCACACGGTGTTCGTCTTGCGCCGGCGGGCGAGATTCTTGCTGCCCGTGCCGGCACCGCATTGCGAGAACTCGAGCAGGCGCGTGCCGATATCGACTGGCAGGTGCGACATGAACGCGCCCGGCTTGCGGTCGGACTCTCACCCGTGGCGGGCATCCTGCTGGCGCCGGGTGCCGTCGCCCGGTTTTGCGCCCGGGTGTCCGGGGTGCGCCTTCGCATCGTCGACGCCGTCTTCCCGCGGGCGCAGGCTCTCATCCGGTCGGGCGAGATCGATCTCGCGATCGGCCCGCTGCCCGCCGGCGAGCAGGGCTCCGACCTGGTGGCGCAGCCCTTGTTCGAGAGCGCCAATGTGGTGGTGGCACGGGCCAGCCATCCGCGGGTGGCTGCACGCCATCT
Organism: Pseudomonadota bacterium; assembly: GCA_947455195.1. GTDB lineage: Bacteria > Pseudomonadota > Gammaproteobacteria > Burkholderiales > SG8-39 > CAIXPL01. The sequence continues at coordinate 95,718 of CANGMI010000007.1, forward strand.
GGCTGAACTCGCGGCAGCCCGCTGGGTGCTGGTCGGGCCACTCGGTGGGCCGGGTGACCCGGCCGGACTGGGTTGGGGTGCTGCGGGCGTGAAGCCTCCCGAGGTTCGTCTGGAGTGCGAATCGTTCTCGACCCTGCTCGCGATGATGTCAAGCGACGATCTTCTGGCAACCGTCCCGCGTGGTTTCCTCGAGCGCTATGGACGCCCGATGTCACTGGTTGAATTGCCGGTACAGGATGAACTGCCCGTCACCACGGTTCAGGCCATTCGGCGCGCCGACTCACCACTGGGCGGTCCGTCGCGCCTGCTCCTGCAGAGCTTCGTGCATGAGGCGCGATTTGTCGTCAAAGACGCTCTTCCCGAAGCAGCCCCAGGGCCTCCTGCGCTGCCCGATCGCCGTAACTGAAGATGACCGCACCGGCCGTTGACTCGAGTCGCGCTTCCACCCAGGGCGGAAGCGCGAAGAGGTCGCGGGGGCCGACCTCGAACCGGCTGTTGCCGAGCACCGCGGTTGCAGTGCCTTCGACCACGCAGCAGACCACACTCTCGGTCGAGCGCCACGCGCTGCCGCAGAAGCCCGCGGGCAGGTGCTGGAGGTACACCCCCATCGTCGGGAACGGATGTGCGCCGGTGCCGGGGTGCGCATAGCGCAGCTTGTAGCCGTGCACCGGGTCGGCGGCACGGGCGCGGGCCAGATCAGCGAGGGCTGCACGCGCTTGCGAATAACGATAGACCCACAGGGGTGTCGAGGTGTGCGCCCGCGCCTCGTAGTCGAGCGGGAGCATGTTGCTTCCGAAGCGCGCCACACTTTCTCCGGAGGGGTGCGCCGGGGCGTAACTCTCGCTCGGTGCATCCTCGCGAAACATGGCACCGAAGAGCGCCACCATCGCGGTGTCCAGACCGTCGAGCCACACCACGGGCTCATCCCCCAGATTGCCGTGCTCATGCCACATCCAGTTGGGGGTGACGATGAAGTCGCCCGGATGCATCTCGATGCGTTCGCCCTCGACAGCCGTGTAGGCCCCTTCGCCTTCGATGATGAATCGCAGGGCGCTTGGCGAATGCCGGTGTGAGGGTGCGATTTCGCCTGGAATGATGACCTGCAGACCGGCATACAGCGTCTGGGTCGCGAAGGTCGAGCCACGCAGGCTGGGGTTTTCCAGAACCAGGACGCGCCGCTCGGCATCGCGCTTGGTGATGAGTCCGCAGGCCTCGTGCAGCGGCCCGCGCAGGTCGCCATAGCGCCACACGTGCGGGACGCAGGTCGAGCCCGGTTTCATCCGCGCGGTGCGCTCCCACAAGGGCATGACCGATAGCGGCGAGATGCTGGCGGAGAAGCGGGCCAGGGCCTCGGCCGAGGCGGTGGCGCTCGGCGGGGTGACCGGATGTGACTGGCTCATGATGGGTGTCCCTGCTGACAACGATATTGATCCGACCACCGTAGAATACGCCCCTGCGCCCTCGTCGCTGCCGGCGTCCCCTCGATCTTCCTGTGCTTCGATGATCCCCTGCGTGCCTGTCCGAATGATCCTTGATCCATGTCCACGTAGCCTGCCGGGCTGGCATGCCATGGCGTTGCGTCTGCGACGGCTTGCGCGTGAGCCGGGGGCCGTGCTCACCAGGACCACCCTCGCGTTCGGAAAAGGTCTGGGGTTGGGTCTCGCCCTCGGATTCGGCACAGCGCTCGCGTCCGGCCATGCCAATGCGCAGGACGCTCCCAACTCGGTCTGGCCTGCCCGAACTGTCCAGTTCATCGTGCCCTACACCCCGGGTACGGGCGCTGACATCCTCTCTCGCCTCCTCGCACCGCATCTCGCCCAGGCGTGGAAAGTGCCTGTGGTGACTGAAAACCGGGCCGGCGCCAGCGGCAACCTGGGCGCTGATGTCGTGGCACGCGCCAACCCCGATGGTTACACCCTGCTGTTCACGGCAACGTCGTTCGCCACCAATCCGCCGCTGATGACGAGCTTGCCGTTCGATCCGGTGAAGAGCTTCGCGCCGGTGGCCGTGGTTGCGGCAAGCAGCATGGCGCTCCTGGTGAACCCGGGCGTGAATGCACGCAGCGTTCGCGAATTTGTCGAACTGGCGAGGAACACACCCGGGTCGATGTACTACTCATCGACGGGCAACGGGGCACCACAGCATCTCACGATGGAACTCATCAAGCTCGAGGCAGGCATCGATCTCGTGCATGTGCCCTACAAGGGGTCGGGCGGTGCCATCGCCGATCTGGTGGCGGGACATGTTCAGGCCATGGTCGCCTCGCTCCAGACCATCGCCCCCTTCGTGGCCAACGGACGGCTGCGGATGCTGGCCGTTCTCAGCGAGCGTCGTCAGAGCGCCTTTCCCGACGTGCCGACACTGGCCGAGGCCGGATATCCGGGCCTGGTGGTTGACACCTGGTATGCCGTGTTTGCGCCGGTCGGTACGCCTGGCCTTGTCATCGCGCGCGTCAACGCAGCGCTTGCCGAGGCAGCCACGCGTCCCGATGTCCGCGCCCAGATGGCACGCCAGGGAATGGCGCCGGTCGGTGGGCCGCCTGAGCGTCTGGCAGAGACCTTGCGGCGCGATCTGGCGCGCTGGGCGCGCGTGATCGCCGCCGCCCACATCAAGGCCGATTGAGAGGCACCCTTCCTGCGACGTGCTACCGCCCCGGGATCCGCAACCGCCTGATGCGCGTCCGCAGCATCCTGTTTTCAACAGACCCAGACAGTTTCAACCGACCGACACAGGGAGAAGCCTTGCAATGAGCCTCATTCAGGACCTGGTGATTGCCTATCGCGTACTCGCCGAGCATGGCGTCATCGACGCCTACGGCCACGTGAGCGTGCGGTCCGATCGCGACCCCAGCCGCTACCTTCTTGCGCGCCACATCGCACCCGAGTTCGTTCGCGAGTCGGACATCATCGAGTACGACCTCGACAGCAATCCGCTTGATGCCGGTGACCGCCTGAGCGTGCGAGAGCGCTACATCCACGGCGAGATCTACAAGTCGCGCCCCGAGGTGATGTGCGTGGTTCACAACCACTCGCCCTCGGTGATTCCGTTCAGCACGACCCGTGAGCCCATGCGCCCGATCTTCCACATGTCGGCCTTCGTCGGGCAGGGCGTACCGAATTTCGAGATTCGCGATGCGCAGACCGGTACCGATCTGCTGGTGAAGACTCCCTATCTGGGAGCGGCCCTCGCGAAGACGCTGGGCGGCCATCCGGCCGCCCTGATGCGGGGTCACGGCTGCGTCACCGTCGGTGAAACCATTGCACGGGCGGTCGGGCGCAGCATCTACCTCGAGTCGAACGCGCGCATGCAACTGCAGGCCATGCTCATCGCGGGGCCGGGCGGCAAGGTCGACTTCATGCACGATGACGAAGTGGCGGCCTCAGCCCCGCGTCAGGAGTACGATCGCGGCTGGCACCTGTGGCGTACCCGAGTGCTCGCGCGCATGGCGCAGGAGGACAACGCGCTGCTCGACGAGGCCGGTGGCCCGCCGCCGCAGCACTTCTGAGTTTGCAAGACCTGGTTTCGAGCCACCCGGTACCCGGCCGCCCGCTCCTGAGCGGCCTGGGATCGCACCTGCTAGTCCCGGAACGCAGGCGGTGGCGCGAACCCGCGCCACGCATGCTCGAGCCAGCCCGCGATTGCGATGCCACGCAGATCGCTGAAGTCCGGACCAATGATCTGCAGGCCGATCGGCATGCCGCTCGTGCTGGTGCCCGCCGGTATGGCTGTCGAGGGCAGCAGCGGCAGGGTCGGCAGCCCGATCCAGAAATAACTGTCGCTGATCGGCCGCATCACCCCGTCGATATCCAGCCGCTGCTCATGCTTGGGCGTCGAGTGCGTGTGCGGAAAGGCGCAGGTGGGTGTGATCGGCGCGATCACGGCATCGTATTGGCGGAAGAAATCGGCCCAGCGGGCGCGAAGGCGGGTGCGTTCGAGATCACGCTCATGCCATTCGCGGTGCGACTGGGTGAGCCCGCGCAGGCGCAGCGCGTCATAGCCGCGATCGGCGGGATCGGTCGCTTGCGCCTGGTCGCGCAGGGCAGCGAGACCCTCGAGGGGAACCCGCGCCGAGGTCGAACCGCGCAGTACGGCAATATAGAGTTCGTAGTAGTCCTGGCTTGCCATCGGCAAGGCTGGGTCGAGTGTGACGGTGGCGCCACCAGCACGCAGTGCCTCGGCTGCGCCGAGCGCAGCCGCACGCGTGGCCTGGTCGACCGCAAACGTCGTGTCGCCGGTGATGACGCCGATACGCAGTCCGCGTGGCACGCTGGCCGGCGCCAGGGGCAGCGTGAGTTGCCAGGGCGCCCCTGGCTCCCCACCCGCGAGAACGCCCAGCGCGAGCGCCAGATCGGCACTCGTGCGCGCGAGTGGCCCCGCCACATTGAGGTCTGCGGCAGGCGCCTCCGCGATCATCGAATGCCCTTCGGTCGATACGATGCCGAAGGTGGGCTTGTGTCCGTAGACGCCGCAGAAGTGCGCCGGCACCCGGATCGAGCCGCCGATGTCGCTGCCGATCTCGAGCGCACTCATGCCGCTAGCGAGTGCCGCTGCCGAGCCCCCCGATGAGCCACCGGCCGAGCGCGCCGCGTCCCACGGGTTGAGCGTGGTGCCGTAGAGCGCGTTGAACGACTGCCAGTCGGCGAGGTCCTTGGGCACATTGGTCTTGCCCAGAATGACCGCGCCCGCCCGACGCAGGCGCGCCACGGTGGCCGCATCGCGGCTTGCACGATGGTCGGCCCGATCGGGGTGCCCGAAGGTGGAGGGCGTGCCCGCGAGGTCGAAGCACTCCTTCACCGTCATTGGCACGCCAGCAAGCGGACCCAGGGTCTCACCGCGAGCGCGCGCCGCATCGATGGCACGAGCCTCCGATCGCGCTGCCTCGAAGCGACGCACGATCACCGCATTGATGCGCGTGTCGTCGCGCTCGATGCGGGCGATGTGCTCATCGACCCGTTCGAGCGCCGACACGGCGCCGCTCGCGACACCTGCTGCCAGTTCGCTCGCGCTCCGGTACCGTGCGGCGCTCATCGGGGTCAGATCCGGCTGAGGTCGATGACCGAGGGGGTGAACAGCTCCTCGGGCGCGAGCTTGCGTGAGGATAGCCCCTGCTCGTGGTGGTAGCGGGTGAACACCTCGAGCGAATGGAGGTTTTCCTTGAAGCCGTAGGGCCAGAAATCCTCGCCCATCAGCTCTCGCGTGGCGTTGTACTCATGCACCACCCACGGCAGGGTGATGAGAAGCATGTTGATCTCGTTCAGATCGTGAATGGCCAGGCGCTTGGCTTCGGCAAAGGCCTTGTACACATTCACCGGTAGCCACGGGTGCTTTTCCACCAGCGACTTGCGGATGCCCACCATGTGCATGATCGGGAAGTGACGCGTACGCTTGAAGTAGTCGGCCTCCACGTCCTTGAAGTTCGGAAAGAGGCGGGCCACGTTGGGCGAACCGCGCAGCAGGCAAGACGGCGCACGGGCACTGATCATTGCGTCGATCTCGCCTGATTCGAGCATGCCCGAGAGCGTCTTGTCGTCGGGAATCTGCTGCAGGTCGATCGAGGGCGGCAGCTTGATCGGGGAGCGCTCGCCGCGGCCGGGTTGTTCGATGCCCCCGCGGCGCCAGTGCACCTGGTCGGCGCTGACACCGTAGTCATCGGAGAGGATGCCGCGAATCCACACGTTGGCGGTGATCTGGTACTCGGGCACGCCAATGATCTTGCCGCGCAGGTCCTCCGGGCGGGTGATGCCCTTCGAGGTATTGATGTAGATGCCCGAATGACGGAACACTCGCGACAGGAAGGCCGGGACGCCGACGTACTGGGCCTCACCGCGAGCCGTCATGACCGTGTGGCTGCTCATCGAGATCTCGGTGATGTCGAATTCGCCGTACTTGAAGGCCCGGTGGAACGCCTCTTCGGGTTCGAGCACCGTCGGCACGATGTCGACGCCGTCGATCGAAACGCGACCATCGAACAGGGCGCGGGTACGGTCGTAACCGGCACAGGCAAGGCTCAGTTGCAGCTTGCTCACGGGATTGTCTCCATGGGTGTTCGGGGCCGCTATGATGCCTCACTCGCGCGCCGTGCGGCACGCGCATCGCCATCTCAGGGAGCCTCTGGCGTGAGCAATCCACCGGACGACGGTCTGTCGCAACGCCTGATCGCGGTCATCTTCATCACCATGCTGGTGGCGGCCTCGACCATGCACTTCTACACCCCGATGCTGGATGTCATCGGGCGCGAGTTCAGCGTCAGCGCGCGGCAGCTGGGCTGGATTCCGACCGCCACCACGTTCGGCTTCGTCGGCGGCGTGCTCTTCCTCGCGCCGCTCGGCGACGTGTTCGACAAGCGGCATCTGATTCTTGCCCAGGTAGGCGCCGTGACACTGGCTCTGGCCATCATGGCGGTGACCAGCTGGTTCTGGGTGCTCGTCGTGGCCAGTGTCGTGGTCGGGATGGGCGCATCGACCTCGCAGCACCTGGTGGCGCTGACGGCACAACTGACCCCGCCGGCGCGACGCGGCGCCGTGATTGGTACCGTGCTCTCGGGCATGCTGCTGGGCATCCTCACCGGACGACTGCTGGGTGGCCTGGTCAGCGGCTGGTTTGGCTGGCGTGCCGGATTCGGCTTTGGCGCGCTCCTTGTTGCCTGCGTGCTCCCGCTCATCGTGCGCCTGCTGCCGAGCGCGCGTGGCACGAGTCAACTGGGGTATCTGGCCCTGCTCGGGTCTCTGGTTGGCCTGATGCGACGCTACCCGGTGGTCAATCGCACTTCACGGGTACAAGGGCTTCTGGGCATCGGCTACGGCGGCTTCTGGGCCATGCTGGCCCCCATGCTGGCTGCTGACCACCAGTTGGGCAGTGCGGCGGCAGGCCTCTTCGGGCTGCCGGGCGCGGCCGGCGTGCTGATTGCAGCGCCGGTCGGCCGCTGGGTCGACCGTGGCGGCTCGGCGAAGGCCGTGCTGGCCGGTACGCTGCTCGTTCTGGCTGCCTACGCCACGTTTGCGCTCGGGCCCTGGTCAGTCACCGCCCTCGTCGTGGGCGTGATGCTGCTCGACTTCGGCATCCGCACCAGTCTGGTTGCCAACCAGACCTTTCTGCTGGGCATCGAACCCGAGGCACGCGCCCGAGTGAACATGCTGCTGATGTTGCATACGTTTGGTGGCAACGGCCTCGGTGCCCTGCTGGCCAGCTATGCCTTCGATGCGTATGGCTGGCTCGGGGTGGTAGCCGTCGGATCGATGGCGGCTGCATCAGCGGCGACGCTGCACTGGCGTTCTCGCGCCGGGATGGTGGTACCGGACACCGTTGCCTGATTCAACCGGCGTCTGGTCGGGCCGGTGCGAGGCGGATGAGGTCGCGAGGGTTCACCGGCCGGTGAACTGCGGTGGCCGTTTTTCCTTCAGTGCCGCGAGGCCTTCCTGCAGGTCCTCCGACCGCATGCTGCGGATGTAGGCTTCCTGAATCGCGGCCTCGTCGTAGATGCCGCGGGCAATTGCATTGATATGCCGTTTCATGCTGCGCATCACGGTCGGTGCGCCGGCCGTGATCTGCTCGACGATGGCACTCACGCGGCCGGCGAGCTCTTCGGGGGCGACCCGTTCATGCAGATAGCCGAGGCGCTCGAGCATGTCGGCGGGTACCGGTTGACCCAGCAGGAATAGCCGCTTGGCCGTATCGGCCCCCAGCCGCTCGACATAGCGGCGCATGCCGCCCGGGTAGTAGTGCAAGCCGATGCGCGTCGCGGGCATCACGAGGCGTGAGCCAGTGACGCCGACCCGAAAGTCGCAGGCGAGTGCCACATCGGTGGCACCCCCGTAGACACTGCCATTGAGCGCGCATACGGTCGGTATCGAAAGGTCCTCGAGCCGATCGATCACCATGCCGAAGGTGATGCCATTGGCGGCCAGCGTGTGTACCGACTGGAGCGTATAGCCCGAACTGAAGGTCTTGCTGCCGGTACCGGTGACCACCAGCGCGCGCAGTTCGGGATGCCTGTCGATGGTCTCAAAGGCATCCATGAGCACCGCCAGATCATCCGGGTCGATGCGGTTGTGCTGGCTGGGGCGGCAGAACTGCAGCGTGGCCGTGTGGCCGTCGATGGTCAGGATCGGCGTGCGATCGGCAGGGAGGGGCGTTTCGTGGGCGCTCGTTGACATGGCGGCTGGGCAGGCTTCCTCGGGATGGATCGATTATGGGCCAAGGCGTACCCGAGTGAGACTTTTGTTGTCTTGTGGCAAGGCGCTCCGGCAAGCGCGCCCGCGTGACGGGGACCGGGATTGTTATAGTGCCAGCAGGGCATGTCCGCTCGGGGTGATGTCACCGGGCGGTCGGGAGGCGCGCGGGATCGCGCCACGGGGCGGTGCGGGTCTGCACGAAGGGTGGCGTCATGGATACGAGTCTGGGCACGGCGAGGGCGTCTGTCGAGGCGGGTTTGGGTGGCGCCTCTGGCGTCGAAAGCGCGGTTGATGCCGCGCGGGCCGTGATTGCCCAGGCTTCGGGCACGCCCGCGCCGGTTGAGGCCGACCCTGTGCTCGAGCAGTTGCGCGAGTGCGCGCGCGAGGCCGGGGGGCCGGTATCGGCCCGGGCACGTGCGTCGGCCGTGGGGGAACGTTACTGCCAGATGTCCGCCGACGAGCGCACGCACTTCATGCAACTTCTTGCCTATTCGTTCGGCCCCGACCCCAAGGTCGTGACGCGTGCCCACGCGGCCTATACGCGCGCACTCGGATCGCCTGCCCAGTGGGAGGCCGAGAATGCCTTGCGTCAGGCCGTGCACTCGCCGCGAGCCCGGTTGATCGGGCAGTTCAACGACATGCCCGATGGCCTGAAGTTTCTGCTCGATCTGCGTGCTGACGTGCTGTCCCGACTCGCGGCCGAGCCGGGCCTTGGCGTCCTCGATCAGGAACTGCAGTCGCGTCTGGCCAGCTGGTTCGATGTCGGCTTCCTCGACCTGCAGCGCATCACCTGGGACTCGCCCGCCGCACTGCTCGAGAAGCTCATCGATTACGAGGCGGTGCACCAGATCCGCTCATGGGCCGATCTGAAGAACCGCCTCGATTCCGATCGTCGGTGCTACGCGTTCTTTCATCCGCGCATGCCGCGAGAACCCCTCATCTTCGTCGAGGTTGCGCTCACCAGCGAGCTTTCCGCGGCGGTGCAACCGCTCCTTGACGAGGCGGCTCCCCTGCTCGACCCGGCGACAGCCCGTGCTGCCATCTTCTATTCGATCTCGAATACCCAGCCGGGTCTGCGCGGCATCTCGCTCGGCAACTTTCTCATCAAGCGCGTGGTCGAGGCCCTGCACCGGGACTTCCCGCGGCTCGAGATCTTCAGCACGCTCTCGCCGCTGCCCACCTTTCGCAAGTGGCTCGACCGCCAGTTCTCGGCAGGCACCCTGCCGGTCGACGCGGCACTGCTCGCACCGCTGGCGAAACTGCTCGATGTGAAGGCGCCAGCCTGTCCCCTGCAACTGGCACTGCAACGCACGCGCTGGACCGAGCGGCCCGAAGTTGCCGAATTGCTGCAGGCGCCCATGGCTGCGCTCTGTGCGCACTACATCACCGAGGTCAAGCAGGGTCTGTACCCCCACGATCCTGTTGCGCGTTTTCATCTGGCCAACGGTGCGCGCGTCGAACGCGTCAACTGGGCGGCGGACATTTCGGTCAATGGCTTCAACCAGGCCTACGGCATGATGGTCAACTACCGTTACATCCCCGCCGAGATCGAGCACAATGTCGACTCATTTGCAGAGGCGGGTCACATCGCCCTCGGACCGGAGATGAGCTGAGCATGTCCAATCAAGATCGTGTTGCCCTGGTCACCGGAGCCGGGTCGGGTATCGGGCGGGCGAGTGCGCTGGCGCTCGTGCGCGAAGGCTATCGGGTGGCTCTGGTGGGGCGGCGTGAGGCGCCGCTGCGCGAAGTCGAGGCCGCGGCCGACGCGATCGCGCCCGGCAGCACTCTCGTCCTGACAGCCGATGTCGCCGACCCGGCGGCAGTGGCCGCGGTGTTCGGCCAGGTGGTTGTCGCCTGGGGCCGGCTCGATCTGCTGTTCAACAATGCCGGCGGGTCCGGCCCGATGATGCTGCTCGAGGACCTGCCCTTCGAGGACTGGAAGCGCGTTCTCGATACCAACCTCACCGGAGCCTTCCTGTGCACCCAGGCAGCGTTTCGCGTGATGAAGGCGCAGCAGCCGCGGGGCGGACGCATCGTCAACAACGGGTCGATTTCAGCCCATGCACCACGACCCAACTCGGCTGCCTACACCTCCACCAAGCATGCCATCACGGGACTCACCAAGTCGACCTCACTGGATGGGCGCAAGTACGACATCGCCTGCGGTCAGATCGACATCGGCAACGCGCAGACCGACATGACCACCCGCATGGCTGCGGGCATCATGCAGCCCAACGGTCAGATCGCGGTGGAGCCGTGCATGAACGTCGAGGATGTGGCGCGTGCGGTGGTCTTCATGGGCGGACTGCCCCTGGACGCCAACGTGCAGTTCATGACGATCATGGCGACCCAGATGCCCTTTATCGGGCGCGGCTGAGGGGCTGTCGAAGGCGGCGCCCGGCGCCGCCCCCGGTCAGGTGAGTCTGGCGCCTGTGGCGGGCCGCTGACAGGCCGGTGTCAGGCAGTCCAGAGCGGTGCCATCGAGCTTGCAACGACCTGCTCGTAGCTCGACGGGCCGCTGAGCAGGCCCATGTCGCGCGCGAACGTGTTCATGGCCTCCACCGACTCGCGCGAGATGCTCGCATCGTAGAACGGGGCATCGCGCCGGATGAGTTCGGCGATGATCGATGTTTCGTAGGCGGGGAAGACGCGAGCCGCTGCTTCGGTTGCGATGTCGGGGTTGGCTTTCAGGGCCTTCTGCGTGGCGACCAGGGCCCGAACGACGGCGGCCACTTCGGCCGGGTCGCGCTCGACCCGGGCAGCCGTCGTGACCAGGCCGGGGAACGTGAAGTCAACGGCACCTGCCGGCCCATCGCCACGACGTGCGTCGAGCACGCGGGTACCCACCCCGTTGCGCACGGCCACCTCGGCACCCATGCCATTGGCCCAGAAGCCGTCGATCTTGCCGTCTCCGAGAGCCTTGGCAGCCGCAACGCCGAAGGACACGCCGGCACCTGCATCGCCGGGTACCGGCCCGATGGTTACATCTTTCGCCGGGTCGATACCCGCGATGGCCAGCATGCGCTTCAGACCGTCGACCGGGCCGGGGGCGGCGCCGATGCGAAGGCCGCGCACGCACGAGAGGTCGCCCTTGGCGATGGTCATGTCGCTGCGCATCACGAGGAACCAGTACATCTTCTGTGCAAGGGCGCCGATGAGTCGGCAGCCTTCCCAGTTCCTGAATGCGTAGAGAGGAGCGTGAGCCGAGCCGCCTACATAGTCGACGACGCCGTCGCGCAATTGTTCGTAGGTCCGCGTGACCGGAAAGATGAGTTCGATGGTGGCGTCCAGACCTTCCTTGCGCAGGAACCCCAGTTCGACTGCGGCGATGATCGGAAAGTACGATGGCGACACCATGTCGGGAATGGCGATGCGCAGGGTCATGAGGCAGACTCCGTGAAGGATGCGGGAGGATGGGTGAGGCAGCGAGTCACGCGGTTGGCCGCACAGTGGAGTGCGGTGCGGCCCGCGGCAGGACTCGGGGTCAGGCGCGTACGGGCGACTCTTCGCGGTGGAAGCCCAGTGCCCGCAGCACCGGTTCGTCACTTGCCTGGAAGAGAAGGGTAGCCGCTTCGGCCTCGATACGGCAAGCCGTCCATGAAGGCACCACGAAGAGGTCACCGCGCGCCCACTCGAACGACAGATCGCCGACCTGCGCACGCCCTCGCCCCCCGGAGACAGCGAGGATGCGGTTTGCGGTGCTGCGTGGCAGGTGAAGGGTGGCGTGCTCGGGGACGCTGGTGAACGACAGTGCCATCGTGGGCATGTGCGTCTGGCTGTCCAGCACGAGCTTGCGACAGCCATCGGCACCGGGTGCCATCTGCGCCAGGCTTGCCTCGGCCGCGGCCTGGGTAAACCGGTAGGGCGATTCGTCGGGCGTGCTGGTCGTGGCCTGGTACTCGTCCGGGTGCGGCTCGAAGAACATCGGCTCGAGCAGATGCACCAGGGGCACATCGAGCATGTCGATCCAGTAGGCGCAATCGGGTCCGTCGTTGTAATGGCTGTGCCAGGTCCAGTTGGGCGTCAGCAGGACGTCCCCCGGGCACATCGGCAGGCGTACCCCATCGACCACGGTGTAGAGGCCCGGCCCGGCATCGAGGACCACGCGCAAGGCGTTGGGGGTATGGCGATGCGCCCTCGCGTGCTCGCCCGGCTTGATCATCTGGTAGGCCGACACCAGGGTGCGTGCGGTCGCGTAGTCGTTGTCCCCCACCGGATTGAAGGTGAGCAGATTGCGGCGCTCGGCCAGTTCGGTACCGATCCATTCGCCTGCCAGATCCATGGCCAGTCGCGCTTCACTGTAGCGCCAGTGGCGTGGATGAAACGCGCCGCGGGGCGTTGGCCACAGCGAGGGCCGTGCCTTGTGCCAGCCCGCAGTCAGGCAACGCTCGGCCAGCGCCGGATAAAGCGCTTCCAGGTTGCCGGTGGTCGCGAGGTCGTGCCTGGGCTTCTCGTTCATGGTGTTCTCCCCGCCGGTGGCGGGCGTCGCCCCGCCGGCCCCTGACCACCTTGCATTCGGTGTCAGGGCCGGGGAGGACGCTCTCGGGTCCTACTTGCGATTGGATTCAAACGGTGCGCGCACCGGTCCGGTCTTGTACTCGGGCGGGTAGAGCACGGTGTGTCGTCCGGGCTTCACCCATTCCTGCAGGTCGTTCGAGGTGATGCCGCCGTATTGCGCGTAGAGGATGTGGTTCTTCATCCACTCGCCGTTCTTGCCGAAGCTGAACTGTCCGGCCACCGTATCGAAGGTTGCCTTGTGCATGTACTCGGCCAGCTTGCCCTGGTCGAGGCTGCCCACTGCACGAACGGCCTGCTCGAGGACCTGCATCTCGGCATAGGCGAACGGAGGCAGGTAGTAGCCCAGCGGATCGACCCCTTCCTTGCCGGCGCGTGCCTGGTACTTCTTCAGGAACGCATCGATTGTCGGCAGCTTGGCGCTGATTTCGGGTACGAAGGTCTCGAGGCTCACCACGCCATTGAGAAGCGGGCCGAGCTGGGTCTTGATCGACAGGTACTGCGTACCGACCATTGCGCCCCCGAACATCCGTGCCTTCAGACCGACCTCGTTGGCCGCGCGGACCATGCCCACGGTGTCGTTCGGGTAGGTGGCCACGAACACCAGATCGGGGTTCGTCGCCGCCATCGAGCGCAGTACTGGCGCATAGTCGGAGGTGGACATCGGGTAGGTCTTGTCGTAGACGATGCGAAGGCCGAGGCGCTTGGCGTGTGCCCGCGCGGCCTCGAGCGCATTGTGCGGGTACTCCGCGTCGGCGCCAGCCAGCGCAATCGTCTGGGCCTTCGGGGTGAGGGAGGCGGCGGCATCGAAATAACCGGCGGTCCAGCCGATGGCGGGTTCGGGGCCTGCGGGCATCATCGAAAAGTAGCGGTCATAGCCGAACTTCTCGTTCACGTTGAGCCCGAAGAGCGAGACGAAGAGCAGGTTTCGCTGCATCACGAAGGGCATCGCCGGGGCCACCACTGCGGTGCCGTAGCCCGAGACCACGAGATCGACACGGTCGACATCGAGCAGCTTGCTGTAGATGCCGGGCACCGTTGCAGGATTGGTCTGGTCATCGTAGTAGACCAGTTCCACCTTGCGCCCGAGCAGACCACCCCGGGTGTTCACATCCTCGGCCCAGATCTGCATCGAGATGACCGCCGCCTTGCCCATCGCGGCCAGCGGCCCGGTGAGTGACATGCCGAAGCCGATCTTCAAGGGGGCCTGTGCCATGGCCGGGCTGGTGAGGGCAAACGCCATGATGGCGAAGGCGCCTGCAAGGCGGGCGGGGGCCCGGCATGCAGTTCGGGCGGCCCGCGCGAGGCGGTTCTTCCAGTCGGTACTCATCGTGTGTCTCCTCGGGTTTGTGGCGTGACCGTTCCCGGCCATCGTAGTGCCTCACTGCCTCACTGCCTCACTGCCTCACTGCCTCACTGCCTCACTGCCTCACTGCCTCACTGCCTCACTGCCTCACTGCCTCACTGCCTCACTGCCTCACTGCCTCACTGCCTCACTGCTTCACTGCTTCACTGCTTCACTGCTTCACTGCTTCACTGCTTCAATGCGTCAACAAGTCGCCGGGTCGCGGCCGTGCAGGCTCGCCATGGCATCGGTTCACCGTTTCAGTGTCTTGCTGCGATTGCCCTAGGTTCCACGGCCCAGTCGCGGCATCAGGCGCAGGGCATTTCCCGATTTGATCGCAAGGCGATCGGCGCTCGAGAAACCACGTGCCGCGAGCGCCGAGACTTCTTCCTCGCCCGGCCTGAACGGATAGTCGGTACCGAAGAGCACCTGCGACACCGGAACGATACGCAGCAAGGCATCGAGCGCCCCCGGGTGGTTGGCCTGGGCGGTGTCGTAGTGGAACTTTCGCAGTTCGTGCATGAGACCGAGTGGCAGACGTGCTTGCCGCTCCTTCATCGTGGCCTCCACCCGCTCGAAGCGAGAGAGCAGAAAGGGCATCGTGCCTCCGCCGTGCGAGAAGATCCAGCGGATATCGGGGAATCGTGCTGCCGTTCCCTGGAAGAGCAGGCTGCCGATGGTGCGGGTGGTGTCGGTGGCGTACTCGATCGTCGATGCAGAGAATTCCGGTTGGATGTTCTTGCAGCAGTCATTGCCCAGCGGATGGGTATAGATCACCGCTCGGCGCCGGTTGAGTTCTTCCATCACCGGCCAGAAGGCGGGATCTCCCAGCCACTTCTCCCCGTAGCTGGTCATCAGCCCGATGCCATCGGCATGCAGCGTATCGAAGGCGTACTCGATTTCACGCAGGCTGCCCTCGGTGTCGGGTAACGGAATGGCCGCAAAGCTGCCGAAACGGCCGCGGTGGTCATGGGCCATGCGGGCGGCATATTCGTTGGCGGCTCGCGCCAGGGCACGTGGCTTGGCCGCCTCGCCGATCCAGACGCCGGGCTGGGTGAGCGAGACCACGGCGGTGCGGATGCGGTTGCGATCCATGTCTTCGAGCGAGCGCTCGATCGTCCATGCAGGGGCTCGCTCGCCGGTACGCGCGGCGGCGGAGGCCGCGATGTAGTCCGGCGGCAGCAGGTGATGATGGATGTCGACGGTGCCGGGCTGTGCCGATTCGCGTGCCGGCCCATCGGCCGCATGGGCTTCACGGGCCGCGCCGCCCAGCGCACCGAGGCTGCCTGTGGTTGCCAGTGCGAGGCCGGCGGTTGTCATCCTGCCCAGGAAGGCGCGTCGCCGATGCTGCACGCAGTTGCAGGCCGCCAGTTGCCAGGATGAAGTGCGCGCTCTCATGGGGTGTGCCTCGTCTGCGGTTCCATGCGACGCGGTTCGCGGCGAGGCCTTGCCGATGGCGCAGCCCGATCCGCGTCGAGTGGCGCAAAGTATAAGCATTCCGGCTGCTTCGTTCCGGCCGGACGCGGTTTCGGCGTCGGCTCAGCCGTGCTTGCGGCGCAGGTAACGGTAGCCCTGCCAGCAGGCAATCGCGGCAAGCACCCAGCCGGTGAGCGCGAGCGAGAGCGTGAGCGGGCTCGCTGATACCGCGATCGAGACCAGGGCGAGGTCGACAGTGCCGATCATGATCTGCACGAAGATGAGGCACGAGGATGCGGTTCCGAGTCGATCGGGAAACAGGTCGAGTACCAGCAGTTGCGTTGCGGGCGCGAGGAGGGCGAGTCCGAAGGTGGCTACCACGATCGGGGCGATGCTCACGAAGACACCGGGCGGGTGGTCGAGATGCCAGAGCACGCTCGCAATGCCCGCGGCCAGCATCAGCATGAGTGCAAGCCAGGCGGTGCGGCGTGCCGGCAGGCGCCCGGCAAGATGCCCGGCGGCCATCGAGCCGCCGACATAGCCCACGGTAATCGGCAGAAAGAACCACCCGTACTGGGTTTCCGACAGTCCCAGGTGATCATGCAGAAACGCGGTCGACGCACCGATGTACTGCATGAAGACCTGGAAGCTGAATCCGGTGGTGAAGGCCAGCAGCAGGAAGCGGCCCGAGCTGAAGATCTCCCGGAAGCTGCGCGCCAGTGCCAGCGGGTGCAGGGAGCGGCGGCGCTCCACGGGCAGGCTCTCGGGGAGGCGCAATGCCGTCCATGTCGTGAGCGTTGCGCCAAAGACGAAGAGGAACCAGAAGATCGATCGCCAGCCAAACCACTGGTGCAGATAGCCCCCCATCACTGGCGCGATGGCCGGTGCGATGCCGAACATGAGCATCACGCGGCTCATCAGGCGTTGCGCGGCCGGCCCCTCGACCGTATCGCGAACCACGGCACGAACGATCACCATGCCCGCGCCCCCCGAGAGCCCTTGCGCCAGGCGCAAGGTGATCAGCGCGTGCACATTGGTGGCGAGGGCGCATCCGAGCGATGCGAGTGTGAAGATCGACAACGCCGCGAGCACGACCGGACGCCTGCCGACGGCGTCGGAGATCGAGCCGTGCCACAGCGACATCAGCCCCAGCCCGAGCATGTAGGCCGAGAGTGTCTGCTGCACTTCGATGGGCGTGGCCGCCAGGCCCGCGCCCACTTCGGCCAGTGCCGGCACGTAGGTGTCGGTGGCAAACGGCGAGATGGTGCTGAGCGCTGCGAGCAACGCGACCATCGACCACGGGATTCGACCAGTCTCGCGCATCAGGGGCGCCTGTCCTCGAGCGCCGCCCAGCCGACCAGAACAGGGGCCTGACAGCGATATGCACCGGGAGCCATGCGTGCCCGGCAGTCACGGTGCTGCGCATTGGCGCTGCCCGGCGATGCCGCGCAGCGATGTGACTGTGCAACGGCGCAGGGCATCACAGCTACAATGGCGACGACCCGTCGATGGTAACAAGAACTTCTGCCCCATGAATCCTTCTGCCCGTCCCGAGATCGGCGCCCGGCTCGATCATCTGTGCATCGAATCGCCCGACCCGCAGCGTCTTGGTGCCTTTTTCGAACGCGTCTACGACATGCAGGTCACGACGCTCTCGGGTGGATTCGTCCTGTGCGAGGCGCCCGGGCGCCGGGTCCTGATTGCCGCGGGCGTCGCCAACCAGGTGAGCTTCTTCGGCTACGCTTTCCCCGACCCGATGTCGCTCGAGCGCTGCCGCGCTGCGGCCATTGCGCGTGGTGCCATGGCCATCGTCAGCCCGTCGCCGATGTTCGGGGCCGATGCGTTTGCGGTACGTGATCCTGATGGTCGGATTGCCGTGTTTGGCGTGCGGTCCCCGGAGGAGCCTGTTGCCGAGGCGCTGCCAGGCCGGTTGCAGCATGTGGTGTTTCGCTCCACCCATCTCGATCAGCTGGTCGAGTTCTACTCGACCGTGATGGGTTTTCTGGTGTCCGACCGGGTTCAGGACGAGACCGGCATCCTGCGCGCCTGCTTCCTGCGAACCGATGTCGAGCATCATTCCCTGGCGCTCTTTCGTTCGCCCGAGAGCAGGCTCGATCATTTTTCGTTCGAAACCACCGACTGGGAACATATCCGGCGCTGGGCCGATGACTTCTCGGTGAAGCGCATGCCCATCTTCTGGGGCGTGGGTCGGCATGGCCCGGGAAACGATCTGTTCTTCATGGTGAAGGACCCCGATGACAATCTGGTCGAGGTTTCGGCCGAGATCGAGCAGTGCCCGGCCGACCGGCCCATGGGCATCTGGCCGCATGAGCAGCGCACCCTCAATGTCTGGGGCAACGCCATCATGCGCAGCTGACCCGGGGCGCGCGTGAATCCGGGTATGCCAGCAGGCACCTTCGTGGCTGATGCACGGGCGGAGGATGCCGCTCGGCCGGCGGGTGACGATGCCTTCGACGTGATCATCGTCGGCGCGGGTCCGACCGGCCTCGCCATTGCCAACATCCTCGGCATGCACGGTGTGCGGACCCTCCTCGTGGAGCGCAATGCGGGCACGGTTGGCGAACCGCGCGCGGTCTCGATCGACGACGAGTCGTTGCGTACCCTGCAGTATCTGGGGCTCTATCAGGCTACCGAGCCGACGCTCCTGCGTGGTTACGGCTCGTACTACTACTCGGGGAGCGGGCGCTGCTTTGCCCAGGTCGTATCCTCTCTTGCCGAGTACGGTTTCCCGCGCCGCTCGGCCTTTCGCCAGCCGGTGCTCGAAGCCACGCTGCGCGCGGGTCTTGCCCGCTATGCTTCGGTGCAGGTGCGGTTCCAGACGCGGCTCGTGACTTTTTCCGAGGTGCCCGGTGCCGTGGAGGTCGCGCTTGAGGATGTGCGCGACCCGGCGCGGCGTCAGACGGTGAGGGCACGCTACATGGCGGCCTGTGACGGCGGGCGCAGCATGGTGCGCGAGTCCCTCGGGGTCGAGTTGTCGGGGGCCACCTATGACCAGCGCTGGCTGATCGTCGACCTGGAAGGATCGCTCGATGACTTCCGGCACACCCGGGTCTACTGCGATCCGGCGCGGCCCGCGCTGGCGTTGCCCGGCCCTGACAACACCCGCCGCTACGAATTCATGACGCTCCCTGGTGATCGTGATGAAGACCTGCTCGATGACGCCACCGTCCGCTCGATGCTCGCCCGTCACAGCGCGGCCGACGCCGGGCTTGCCATCGTGCGCAAGGTGATCTATCACTTTCACGCTCGCGTTGCCGATCGGTGGCGTGTCGGTCGGGTCTTTCTCGCCGGGGATGCTGCGCACTTGAGTCCACCCTTTGCGGGGCAGGGCATGAACAGCGGCGTGCGTGATGCACACAACCTGGGATGGAAGCTCGCGGCCGTCGTCAACGGCCGTCTGGGCGAGGCGGTGCTCGATACCTACGAGACCGAGCGTCGCCCGCATGCCCGTGCCCTGATCCAGATGGCCATCAGGATGGGGCACGTGATGATGCCGCGCTCGCGATGGCATGCGCTTCTCGTGCAGGGGGGGCTGCGCCTGCTCTCGCTCTATCCACCTGCGCGCGATTACGTGATGCAGATGAAGTACAAGCCCAAGCCGCAGTTCACCGAAGGGCTCATGGCCGGTACTGCCGGCGCGGCGCTCAAGGGGCGCATGTTCATCCAGCCACGGGTCGAGCGTCGCGATGGCACCCGTGTACTGCTCGACGAGGTCATGGGTGCCGGTTTCGCCGTTCTGGAGTGGTTGCCGCAGGCGCGACTCGGCGACGCTGAGGGCAGGCAGGCAGCGAGCGCCGCGCTGCCCCTGGGTGCCCTCCAGGTAGGACTTCTGCGCAAGGACGAGCGTTTCGTCGGTACCCGATCGTTACCCGGTCCGCACGCGATGCTCGTGCGTGATGAAACCGGCCAGATCGGACGTCTTCTTGCAGAAGCCGGCGTGCGCGGGGTCATCGTGCGCCCCGACCGCTATGTTGCGGCAGCAATCGCCCTCGATGCGCCGGCCGACGAGGCGGCGCGCCTGCTCCAGGACCTGGAGCGTCAGACGACAACCCTGTCCTGAGGCGTGTCCAGGCCGGCCGGATCGATGCAAGCCAGTCGGTTGATGCACCCTGCCTTTTCCGTTCATCCCTGAAGGAGCCGTTCCATGATCGAAATGAATCTCGCGCTTGCCCAGCGTGTTGCCGCAGCCACCCTCGCCGAAGCAGGCCGGGCGGGTATCGCCATGACCGTGTCGGTGGTGGACGAGGGTGGGCGTCTGGTGCTCACGCTGCGTGGTGATGGCACCGGGTTTCTCACGACCGAGACGTCGCGTGCCAAAGCCGTTGCCGCGGCAGCCTTCAAGCGAGCCACGGTCGAGATGGTGGCGATGCGCAAGGGTAATCCGGCGTTCTGGGAGAGCATCCCCGGCGTGTCACGTGGCGAGGCGCTGCCCTCCAGTGGTGGCGTGCCGGTGATGCTCGAAGGCCGTGTCGTGGGCGCGGTGGGCTGCGGGGGCGGTACGCCCGAGCAGGACCATCAGTGCGCGACCGTGGGCGCTGCGGCCGTCTGAGGCGCGACGCGACGCGGTGTCACTGCCGCTCGATGCGGCGGGTATCGATCACCTTGCGCCACTTGGCCGTTTCGGCGGCCACCAGATCATGCATCTGGGCGGGGGAACTCGCCTGCGGTTCGCCGCCGAGTTCGACGAAGCGGCGGGCTGCCTCCGGGGTGGCGAGAATGGTGCGGATCTCGCGGTTCAATCGTTCGATGATCGGCGCGGGCGTGCCTGCGGTCGTGCCGATGCCGAGGAACGAGGTGACGACGTAGCCGGGCAGGCTCTGCTCGGCCACCGGCGTGTCGGGCAGCGCGGGCGATCGCTCGCGCGAGGTCACGGCCACCGCGCGCAGTTTGCCGGCCTGGATGTAGGGCAGCGACAGGGTCATGGCCTCGAACAGGACATCGACCCGTCCGGCCAGCAGTTCGGTCATCGGTGCGGCCCCGCCCCGGAACGGAATGTGCCCGATGTCGGTACCCGCCAGGGCGTTGAAGAGTTCGCCCGACAGGTGGTGTACCGAGCCGATACCGGCCGAGGAATAGTTGAGCTTGCCCGGATTCGAGCGGGCGAATGCGATGAATTCCGGCAGCGTGCGGTAGGGGGCCGAGGGCAACACGTTGATCACGAAGGGGTACTGCGTGAGCATCGACACCATGGCAATGTCGCGCAGCGGATCGAAAGGCAGCGTCTTCACCATCGCGGCCTGAACCGGATACGCGCCGGTGACCAGCAGGATCGTGTAGCCGTCAGGCGTCTGCTTGGCCACGTAGTCGTTGCCGATGGCACCACCCGCGCCGGCGCGGTTGTCCACGATCACCGGCTGACCGAGGCCATCAGACAGTTTCTGCGCGATGTAGCGCGCCACGACATCGGAGGCGCCCCCCGGTGGATACACGTTCACCAGATGCAGCGCGCGTGAAGGGTAGGGTTGCGCGGTGCTCGCAGTGCCCTGTGCGTGTGCATTGACCAGACCGAAGGTGCCCAGCATTGCACCGAGCAGCAGGGCGAGGGCGCGGGTCCGGGGTCCGGTGGCAGCCTTGATGCGCCGGTTGGTCGTCCGGCGCGCCGGTTCGTGCTGTGCAATTTCCCTGGGGTGCATCTGTCGTCTCCCGTCCGAGGCCGCCCCTGCTCCGGAGCGCCGCCCATCGTCGCAGTACTTTACCGCCTGATGTCTCGCCTCGCGCGCGGTGTCTGCCTCAGGCGCGCGATTCGCGCACGCACAGGATGCCTGCGGTCACGATCAGTGCCATGCCGAGGGTCTGGAGCGGGCCCGGAACGGTTCCCCAGATGGCCCATCCGAGCAGCACCGCCCAGAGCAGATTGAGGTAACGCAGGGGTGCGATCAGGCGCGCGGGCGCTTTCTGGAACGATTGGGCGGCAAAGAAGTAGGCAAGGATGGCGGCTGCCACATTCAGGCTGAACAGAGGTATCTCGTGCCCCCGGGGGAGGCCGGCCTTGTCGGGTTCGAGCACGACAAGGCTCATCGGGATGATGGCGGCCATGCCCCAGAAGAGGAGGCCCGCGGGTGAAGTCAGCCCGCGCAGGCGCCGCGCATAGATGTCCTGGATGGCGCCGGTGATGCCGCCTGCGAGTGCGCACAGTGACCAGATGTCCAGACCGTGTGAGCCGGGTCCGATGAGAAGCCAGGCGCCGGCAAGCCCGATGAGTGCGGCAACGAGTGCCATGCGGGTGATGCGCTCCCCGAGGAGCGGTGCGCCCAGCAGGACGGTCCAGACCGGGCTCACGAAGTACAGGCCGATCGCATCCGCGAGGGGCAGGTGCTTGAGCGCAAGGATGACGAGAACGCCAGTGAGACCGAAGAGGACCGAGCGCAGCAGCGTCAGCCCGGGCGCACGCGTGGCGAGCTGGCCGAGTTGCCCCATGAAGGCGAGGGTGATGACGATGACCGCCATCACCGACACGCAGCGCAGTGCGAGCATCGAGGTGATGTCCATCGTCTCGATGAGCGCCTTCCCGGCCGAGTCGAGGGTGGCAAAGCCCACCGACGAGATGAGCGAGGCGACGATACCCTGCGTGACCCGGTTCATCTCGACCGCGCCGTGCCCTGCGACCCGGCAGGGTCGCAGCCGGCCCAGGGCCGTCGTGGCGCGCTCATCCGGCCAGCGGCTTGTAGCGGATGCGTTCGGGCTTGTCGGCGGCATCGCCCAGACGGCGGCGCCGGTCGGCGAGGTAGTCGCCGTAATTGCCCTCGTACCACACCACACGGCTCTCGCCCTCGAAGGCGAGGATATGGGTGGCGATGCGGTCGAGGAACCACCGATCGTGCGAAATCACCACGGCGCAGCCTGGAAAGTCGAGCAGCGCTTGCTCGAGCGCACGCAGCGTTTCGATATCGAGATCGTTGGTCGGTTCATCGAGCAGCAGCACGTTGGCCCCCGCCTTCAGCAGCTTGGCCAGATGCACCCGGTTTCGCTCGCCTCCGGAGAGCTCGCCCACCCGCTTCTGCTGGTCGGAGCCGCGGAAGTTGAAGCGCGATACATAGCCGCGGCTCTGGGTCTGGTAGCTGCCCACCTGCAGGATGTCCTGCCCGCCCGAGATTTCCTCCCACACCGTCTTGTCGGGGTCGAGGGCGTCGCGGCTCTGGTCGACATAGGCCACCTGCACGGTCTCGCCATGGCGCAGTTCGCCCGAGTCTGGCTTCTGGCCGCCCGTGAAGACACGAAAGAGGGTGGTCTTGCCAGCACCGTTCGCACCAATGATGCCGACGATGCCACCGCGGGGCAGCTGGAACGACAGGTTGTCAAAGAGGAGCTTGTCGCCAAAGGACTTGCGCAGGTTCTCGGCCTCGATCACCTTGTCGCCCAGCCGTGGGCCCGGCGGAATGAAGATCTCGTTGGTCTCGTTGCGCTGCTGGAACTCCTGCGACGAGATTTCCTCGAAGCGGGCCAGTCGGGCCTTGCTCTTGGCCTGCCGCGCCTTCGGGTTCTGGCGCACCCACTCCAGTTCGGTCTGCATCGCCTTGATGCGAGCCGACTCCTGCTTGGCTTCGATCTGCAGACGGCGCTCCTTCTGCTCCAGCCAGGACGAGTAGTTGCCCTCCCACGGAATGCCATGGCCGCGGTCGAGTTCGAGAATCCAGCCTGCCACGTTGTCGAGGAAGTAGCGGTCGTGGGTAACCGCGATGACGGTACCCGGGTAGCGTTCGAGGAACTGCTCGAGCCATTGCACCGAGAGTGCATCGAGGTGGTTGGTGGGCTCATCGAGGAGCAGCATGTCGGGTTCCGACAGGAGCAGCCGGCACAGGGCTACCCGACGCGCTTCGCCGCCGGAGAGCCTGGTGACATCGGCGTCCCATGGGGGCAGGCGCAGTGCATCGGCCGCAACTTCGAGCCGGCGCTCGACTTCCCAGCCCGATACGGCGTCGATCTGCGTCTGCAACTGCCCCTGTTCCTCGAGCAGCGCATTCATCTCCTCGTCTTCCATCGGCTCGGCAAAGCGGTCGCTGATGGCATTGAACCGGTTGATGAGCGCAATCGTTGCCGCGACGCCTTCCTCCACGTTGCCGCGCACGGTTTTTTCCGGGTCGAGCCGCGGTTCCTGCGGCAGATAGCCCACCCGCAGCCCGTTCTGCATGGTGATCTCGCCGTTGTAGTCGCGATCTTCACCAGCGATGATGCGCAGCAGGCTCGATTTCCCCGAGCCGTTCAGGCCCAGGACGCCGATCTTGGCGCCATGGAAGAAGTTGAGCGAGATGTCCTTCAATATGACTCGCTTGGGCGGCACGACCTTGCCGACACGGTGCATGGAGAAGACGTACTGGGCCATGGGATATCGTCCGATCAGGTGAGCTGGATCTTGCCGCCGCCACCCATGCCACCCATCCCGCCCATCCCGCCGGCACCGGGTATGACGAGCGACGAGGATTGCTGGCGACGCATTTCCTGGATTTCGCGCATGGTGCGTTCGATGGCCTCCTTGGCCAGGGCACCGAACTTCGTGGCTGCCTCACCCACGGTTGCCGCCTCGATCTCGAAGACGATCGGAATGGCACCGACGTTGCTCATCACCTGCGTTTCGCCGATATGGGTCACCGGGCGGCTCGCGTCTGGCGTGCCTTCGGGCGTCACGGGTGTCAGCCGCCGGATGGTGCCGATGCGCCGATCGGTGAAGACCTCCTCGAGGAAGAGGCCGGCGGGATCGATTTCGGGTTCGGCCGGTCGGCCTTCGGAGCGGGTGGACATGGGGTCTCTCCTCGATAAAGGGCAGGCAGGGGCGCCTCCGGGGCGTCATTGTCCCGTTAATCCGGCCGCTTTGCATCCGCAGTGCGGCCGCCGGACCGGGCCGCCCGCTCGTGAGGCCCGGTCCGGCCGATCGACTGCGGTTGTCTTATTCGGGCTTGATGCCCGAGGCCTGCGCGACCACCTTGTACTTGGCGGCGTCCGACCGGATCATCTGCATCATCGGTCCTGACCGGATGGCGAGCGGGTCAAGCCCGGACGATTGCACTCGAGCACGCACATCGGGCAACCCGGCCACGTGGAGCACATCGGCTTCGAGCCGCTCGCGCAAGGCAGCCGGTGTGCCGGGTGGAGCCATGAAACCGTAGTAGTTGTCGGTGCCATAACCGGCCAGTTCGGGAATGCCCGACTCGCGCATGGTGGGAATGGTCGGTGCCGAGGGGGTGCGCTCGGGCGAGAGCAGTGCGATGGCTTTCAGTCGGCCCTGCTGCAGGAACGACAGGGCTGCCGGCACCGAAGTGGCCGCCAGCGGAATATGCCCGGCCACGGTATCGGCGACCGCGGGTGCACAGCCCCGGTGGGCGATGTTCATCGCGTTGACACGGGTCGCGGTCTTGAGCATCTCCATCGCGAAGTGGTGGGCGCTCGCGATGTTGCAACTCGTGTAGTTGTACTTGCCCGGGTTCGCCCGGAGCAGTGCGATGAGTGATCGTGCGTCCGATGCCGGAAAAGACGGGTGGGCCACCAGAACCATCGGCGCGCCGGTCACCAGTGCAATCGGCGAGAAGTCGCGCGTGAAGTCGTAGGCCAGATTGTCATAAAGCACGTGGTTGATGACGTGCGAGTTGGTGGCGAGCAGCAGCGTGTACCCGTCGGGTGGCGCCCGGAACACGAGGTCGGCGCCGATTGCGCCGCCGGCACCGATGCGGTTCTCGACCACGACCTGCTGCTTCCAGTATTCGCTCAGGCGCTCGGCGTAGATGCGCCCGGTAAGGTCCGCCGCGCCGCCAGCGGTGAAGGTGACGATGAGACGCACGGTCTTTGCCGGGTAGTCATCGGCACGTGTGGACGGTGCGCCGATCGCAAGGGCGAGGCTGGCCAGAAGTGTGGCGAATCGGAAGGCGGGGCGAGAGAGGGACATGGTTCATTCCGTCGAAGTCGGTGGCAAAGCGCCGCAACGCGATGCATTATCCGCTCCGCGCGTCCTGCGGTAGCATCCGTCCGGCACGAATCTCGATCGAGGAGGGGCACCATGCAAGGCACGAGGCGGTACGAGCCGGCGCGCGGCAGCCGGTCGGACAGCGCGCCGCTGCGTCGAGCGGCGGTTCGTCGTCCCCCGATGCTCCCCTGGGTCCGGTGGGTCGGCCTTGCACTCCTCGCCCTGTTGCCGGGCCTCACGGCTGTCCGGGCGCAGGATTATCCCAATCGCTCGATCCGGCTCGTGGTGCCGTTTGCGCCCGGCGGGGTCACGGACACCAGCGCGCGCGCGGTCGCCGACCGGCTCTCGGTGCGGCTCGGGCAACAGGTGGTGATCGAGAATCGTCCCGGTGCCAACGGCAACATCGGCTCCGAGCAGGTGGCGCATGCGGCACCCGATGGTTACACGCTGCTGCTGGGGTTTGATGGCACGCTCGTGATCAATCCGCACGTGTATCCGCGCATCCCCTTTGACACCCTGCGCGATTTCGCACCGATCACCAAGCTGGGCGATGCCACGCTGATCCTCATCACGGCTACCAACGTACCGGCCCGCAACTTCCGCGAACTCGTTGCGCTCTCGCGTGCCCGGCCCGGCACGCTGTCCTACGGCACCTCGGGTACTGGCAGTACCCCGCACGCCGCCGGCGAACTCCTGAAGCAGCAGACCGGTCTGGACATGGTGCATGTGCCCTACAAGGGGGGTGGTCAGGCCATTGGTGACCTGGCTGGCGGGCAATTGCCGGTGGTGTTCACGGCCATCGCGACGGCCCAGCAGTTCGTGAAGAACGGCCGGGCACAGGCCATCGCGATCGCCAGTACCACCCGATCGAGTTCATTGCCCGACGTGCCCACGCTGATCGAGAGCGGGGTTCCCGGCTTCGAGGCGACTTCCTGGGTTGCACTGCTGGCGCCCCCGCGTACCCCACGCCCGATCATCGAGCGGCTCCAGCGCGAGACCGCGCTCGTGCTGGCCGAACCCGATGTGCGCAGCCGTTACGCCACGCTCGGCATCGAGCCGGTGGGCAATTCACCCGAGCAGTTTGCCGAGCAGATGCGCGCCGACCTCGCCCGCTGGAGTGGCGTGGTGAAGCAGGCCGGCATCCGGCTCGAGAACTGACCCCAGACGCCCGGGAGCCCACCATTTCACGTCCGCGGTTGTTGGGCCTGGTGCTCGTGTTTCTCGTGCTGTGGTTTGGCGCGTTGGGCTTGCGTGGCCTGTTCGCCCCCGACGAGGGGCGCTATGGACTCATCCCGAAAGAGATGCTCGCGCGAGGCGACTGGGTGACGCCGCATCTGAACGGCCTGGTGTATTTCGAGAAGCCGCCCCTGCAGTACTGGGGCACCGCGGCCGCCTACAAGGTGCTGGGCGAGAGTGAGGTGACGGCGCGCCTGTGGCCGGCTTCGTGTGGCCTGGCGGCGATCCTGCTCGCGGGCTGGTTTGCCCGCCGGCGAGGCGGGCCGCTGGCCGGGTTGGCCGCCGTCACCATGCTTGCCAGCAGTTTTCTCTTTTTCCTTTTCTCGCAGGTAGCCACGCTCGACATGGGTCTGGCCTTCTTTCTCACGGCGGCCCTGGTGGGCTTCATGCAGTCCGAAGCAGGGCGGTTGGGTGCCGGTGCGTCGCACCGCGTGCGCTGGATGCTGGCCGCCTGGGTGGCGCTCGGCCTGGCCTTTCTCTCCAAGGGGCTCGTGGCCTTCGTGCTGCCCGGCCTCGCCCTGACGGTCTACATGGTGCTGCGGCGCGATTGGCGGTTGCCCCTGCGAATCCACCTCCTGGCGGGCCTTGCCATTGTCCTGGTTCTGTGCGTGCCCTGGATGATGGCGGCGCAGTGGGCGCATGCCGAGTTTCTCGACTTCTTCATCGTGCACGAGCACTTCGCGCGCTTTGGTACCGATGTGCATCGGCGCACCGGCGCATGGTGGTACTTCATCGCGATCGTGCTGGTCGGGGCGGTGCCCTGGAGTGCGCTGTGGGCGCGTGGCCCGCGCGGGTCGAGAGCCCGCGTGCTGGCGAGCGATTGCAGCCCGGTCTTCGATGAGCGCCTGTTCATGCGCATCTGGGTCGCGGTGGTGGTGGGGTTCTTCAGCTTGTCGCACTCCAAGCTGCCTGGCTATGTGCTGCCGGTCTTTCCGTTCATGGCGATACAGATCGGACTGTTCATCGCGGCGGCCGATCCGCTGCGGCTTGCCCGGCGTTGTTGGTCGGGTTTCGTGGTGGCAGCGGTGCTCGTGGTCATTGCTCTCGTGATGGCACGTACCGGCATCGACGATGTGCCTGCGTCACTCGCGAAGACCTTTCTGCCCTTCGCGCTCGGCGCAGCCTGCCTCCTCGCAGTGGCCTCCGCCCTGGCTGCCTGGCTCTTCAGGCGCAGGCGTGTGCCAGCGGCGCTGCTCGCTCTCGGCCTGGTGAGTCTTGCGGGCTGGCAGACCCTGCTCAGCGGTGCCTCGGTGTTCGAGGAGTCGTACTCGGCGCGCGCCTTTGCCGCCGAGGTGAATCGCAGCCTCGCACCCGGAGAACGCACCGGTACCTGGTACTCGGTCGGCACCTGGGACAATTCGTTCGGCTTCTACATCGGGCGTGAACTGGTACTGGTGGCCTATCGCGATGAACTCGATCTGGGGCTCACGATCGACCCGGATCGGGGCATCGAAACGCTGGAGGAGTTCGTCGATCGCTGGGTGGCCGATGACGAGGCGGCCGCGATGATGCAGCCGCGCACCTACGAGGCACTGGTGGCTCGAGGCCTGCCGATGGCGCTTGTCGCGCGCGATTCGCGTCGGGTCTTCGTCTTGCGCCAGCGGTTGCAGACCAGTTTGCTATGATCGCGCGCCACGCGTCTGGCCAAGCGGGCAACCCCCGCACAGGCGGGTGCAGCGCGTGCCCTCAACAGTCCTGATGACCGAGCCGAACGATGATCGAATGGGCGCGAGCCGCGTTGTTCACGCCGGGGAACCGCCCCGAGCGCTTTGCCAAGGGGGCAGCCACTGGCGCTGATGCCCTCATCCTCGACCTTGAAGATGCGGTGGCCGCAGGTGGCAAGGATGCTGCCCGGCATGCAGTGATCGATCACTTCGCCGGTGATTATCGGACAGGCCTCGGTGTGAGCCAGGTGGCCGGACTGCGGGTCAACAACATCCACACGGCCGCAGGTCTGCGTGATCTCACGGCCCTCGTCGATGCCCGGGTGGTACCCGACTTCATCGTGCTGCCCAAGGTCGAGTCGGCGTTCGAGGTGCGGTTGTACTGTCGTCTGCTCGATGCGATGCAGTCTGCGGTACCGCTGGTCTGCACCATCGAGTCGGCGCGCGGTCTTGCGTTCGCCACCGAAATCGGTGCTGCCGACGCTCGGGTGCGCGCGCTCGCTTTCGGTGGCGCCGATCTGGCGGCCGACCTGCGTTCGAGCATGTCCTGGGATGCCCTCTTTCTGGCCCGGAGCCAGATCGTGCAGGCGGCGGCATCGGCTGGGGTCGGTCTGCTCGATGTGCCGCATCTGGTGCTCGACGACGTCGAAGGCCTGCGTTTGCATTGTGCCCGGGTGCAGGATATCGGGTTCACCGGCAAGTTGGCCATTCATCCACGGCAGGTCGAGCAGATCCAGTCGACGTTTGCGCCTTCCGATGACGAGGTGCAGCGGGCGCGCGAGATGGTCGCTGCGCTCGAGCGAGCCGGCGGGCATGTCGTGGAGCATGAAGGTCGCATGCTCGAGGGACCTGTCGTGCGTGCTGCCCATCGTGTGCTGGCGCGTGCCGCACGCGTTGCGGCATGAAGCGCCTCGTTGCAGGGGGCGCGCTGCTGCTTGCCCTGTGCGGTCCTGGTCGGTCGATCGCGCTTGAAGAGGTGCCCTTCGTCACCACGCCGACCCCGGTGGTGCAGGGTATTCTGGACCTGGCGGCGGTGGGGCCGAGCGACTTCATCATCGATCTGGGTTCGGGCGATGGCCGTATCGTGATCGCGGCGGCGCGCGAGCGCGGCGCGCGCGGATTCGGTGTCGAGATCGATGGTCGTCTGGTCGATCGGGCCAACGAGGCTGCGCGCGGGGCAGGGGTGGCCGATCGTGCCGAATTTCTGGTGCAGGACATCTTCGAAACGGTACTGTCTCCGGCCACCGTCGTCACGATGTATCTCCTGCCCGATGTGAATCTTGCCTTGCGGCCACGACTCCTCGGCATGCTGCGCCCGGGTACTCGCATCGTCACGCACGATTACGATATGGGCGACTGGGAGCCCGATGCCCGCGTCCACCTGCAGGCGCCTGGCAAGACCGTGGGGCTGCGCAAGGAAAGCGACCTCTTCCTGTGGCTGGTGCCAGCCGATGTCACTGGCCGTTGGCGCGCGGCCGATGGCACGGTTCTCGAATTCAGCCAGCGGTTCCAGAAAGTCAGTGTTCGCGTGCGCGGTCAGGGTCGTACTCGCATTGTCGAGGGGCGCCTGCGTGGTGATGCCCTCGAGATTCCGGCCAGTGGCCCCGGTGAGCCGGGCTGGCGACTCCGGGTCGAGGGCGAGCGCCTCGTCGGCACGCGGGTGGACGCGGCGGGTGGGGAGCAGGCGTGGCTCGCTCGCCGCGACGGCAAGTAGGAAGGCCCCTGCGCGAAACCGCAGCGACGGCGCGACAGGGCATCGCCGGGTGATCCGGTCAATACAAGGGAGGTGCAATCATGGAACACGGATTGGGACACGAACTGGGGCACGACGAGGGGGCTGAGGGCGGCCATGGCGGGAATGGCCACCGGCGAACCGCTTTGCTCATCTCGGTACTGGCGCTGGTGCTCGCGCTGGCCGAGACCTGCGGGAAGAGTTCGCAGACCGTTGCCCTGAGTGCAAACGTCGAGGCATCGAATCTGTGGCAGTTCTATCAGGCCAAGACCATTCGCCAGACGACGTTGCGAACCGCGTCGGATACGCTCGCCCTCGAGGCCCTCGGTGCGGGTGCCGAAGCGAAGGAGGCCATTGCCCGACAACGCGAGAAGTGGGCGGCAACCGTGGAGCGGTATGAATCGGAACCCTCCACCGGTGAGGGACGCACCCAGTTGATGGCGCGTGCCAAGGCCGCCGAGGAACGGCGTGAGCATGCGTTGGCGGCCTATCATCACTTTGAACTGGCGTCGGCAGGCTTGCAGATCGCGGTCGTGCTCGCATCGGCGCGCATCATCACCGGGATGGCGTTCCTGACCTGGATCGCGATGGGACTCGGTGCCGCAGGCGTCGTGTTCTGTGCGATCGGTGCCTTCGCCCCGCTCGCCATCCATCTGTTCTAGGCGGTACGACGCGGGGCAGGGCACGCGCTCTCGCTCTGCTCTGCCTGCCCGCGGGCGATTGGGGGCAGGCGGGCGGCGAGCCTGTGCCCTACCAGCCCCCGGTCGCCAGCCAGCGCTCGACCTGATCGAGTCGATCGGCACCCCAGAAAGGCTCACCGTCGACGATCGTGAAGGGTGAGCCGAAGATGCCTCGGGCGATCGCGGCTTCGGTCGCCGCACGCACCCGGTCCTTGACCTCGGTGCTGGCCATCTGCTCCCGCAGGGTGTCAGCCGAGAGTCCGAGGCCTGCACCGGTGGCCAGGGCAATCGTGGTTTCCGGATCGGAGATGTCGATGCCCTGGGTGAAGTAGGCGCGCATCAGCGTTCGTGCAAGGACGCCATTGGCCACGCTGTCCTGGGTGGCCGCGGCATGGAAGGCACGGGTTGCTGCGACCCCCGAAACCGGGAAGCGCTCGGGGTGCCGATAGCTCACCCCGTGAAAGCCGGCACTGCGCACGAAATCGCGGTTTGCGTAAGCGCCTTTCAAGGGGAGCGAGGGCAGTGGGGCGCCCCCTGAGGTCTTGAAGACCACGCCGAGCAGGATGGGTTGCCAGTCCACCGTCCGACCATGACGCGAGGCAATCGCCTCGATGCGTTCGGCAGCGACATACCCGTAGGGCGACGAGAAGTCGAAGAAGAATTCGATGGATCGGCTCATGCGGTGGGTCCCGTGTTCCTGCGCTCTTTCTGGCGTACTCGAAGCCGTGCGCCCAGCAGTGCCAGCGGCAGCGTGACGACCCAGCCGATCAGACGCATCAGAAACGGCGTGCCGCTGTCGGCGCCGACGGACAGGAGCTCGCCCATGACGAGGACGGCAATGCCGGTGGTCACGCCGTAGGCGTACTCGTCGCGGTCTGCCACGCGTGCTGCGACGTAGCCGCCCAACACGGTGCAGGCGGATCCGGCGAGCATCGTGCCGGCCAGCCACAGATCGGATTCGAGCACGGCCTGGGCCGCCGCCAGTTCGCCACCGGGTTCGACGGCACTGCCGGCGATCAGCGCTGCGACGATCGACAGGACCGTGCCGGTGACCAGCGTGCCGCCAAAGTCGGCGAGCACGCCTGCGGTCACCGCCTTCCAGCCCGGTGCAGGTGATTTCATGTCAGTCGGCCCGCACGCCGGCGATGCGCACGACCCGCGAGTACTTCTCCATGCCGCTGCGGATCCGCTCGCCGTAGGCTTCGGGAGTTCCACCCACCGGGTCGATACCGAGGTTCGCGAAGCGGGCGCGCGCCTCGGGGTGCTTGAGTGCGCGCACGATCTCGGCATTGAGTCGCGCGATGATGGGTGCCGGTGTGCCGATCGGAGCGAGGAGCCCGATTTCGGCGGGGTAGTCATAGTCGGCAATGCCCAGTTCGGCGACGGCAGGGATGTCGGGCGCCTGCGGTGAACGGGTGATGGTGCTCGCCGCCACCAGTTTCACCTTGCCGGTCTTGACGTGGGGGGCAATCGCCGGCAGTGCCGAATAGAGCATCGATACCTGACCGCCCAGCAGAGCCGGTACCGATTGACCGGTGCCCTTGAACGGGATGTGAACAAGGTCGAGGCCGAGCGCGTACTTCATCGCTTCGACGGCCAGATGATGAACGCTGCCCGAACCCGAAGAGCCGTAGTTCAACTGGCCCGGGTGCGCGCGTGCATAGGCGACGAGTTCCTGGAAGGTGTTGGCCGGAACCGAGGGGTGGAGAACCAGAAAGAGGGGCGACAGGCCGACGAGGCTGATCGGCGAGAAGTCGCGCACCGGGTCGTAGGGCAGAACCTTGTAGATGAAGGGGTTGATCGACATCTGGCTCACGTCGCCCACCAGCAGCGTGTAGCCATCGGCGGGTGACCTTGCCACGAACTCGCATCCGGGCAGGCCGCCGCCGCCGGCCCGATTGTCGATCACGAACTGCTGACCGAAGTCATCGGCGAAGCGCTGGGCGAGCGTGCGTGCGATGGTGTCGGGCAGTCCGCCTGCCGCATACGGTACCACCAGGCGTACCGGCTTTTGCGGATAGTCCTGCGCCCGGGCGTGGCTGGCCGAGAGTGCAAGGCAGCCCAGGGTGAGGCAACTGAGGGCACGCCGGAACGACAGGGAGAGTCTTTTCATGGGGGATCTCGTCGCGCGCGGGTCATCGGCATGACGACCCGCGTGAAGCATCTTACCGATCCTTGGCCGCCCCGCGGCAGATACTGACCGACTTCCAGCGGCATGAATCGGTGCTGGCTTCTACGCCCTACCAGGGCATGGTCCGGCCTTCGTAGTTGCGGAATGTGCCGGTGTCCTCGGGCTGCAGCCCTGCAATGATGCGCCGCAGCCCTGAAACGCTCGCGGTGACGCCCAGCGGTGCGCTGGCACCGCCCATGTCGGTGCGTACCCATCCCGGGGAGAGCAGCACCATGATCGCGCCCGGGTAGTCCTTGCGGGCGGCTCGAACCGCCATGTTGAGTGCGCTCTTCGATACGCGATAGAGCCAGGTTACGCTCGAGTCGGCTTCGGCAATCGAGGCGAGCAGGCTCGAGATGAATCCGAATCGACCCCCGGTCGCGGCCACGCGGGGTGCCACGAGGGGAATCAGTCGCATGGCGCCCAGCACGTTGGCATGCATGAGCGCGTCGAATGCCGCCGTGCTCGGTGCCTGCGTGGCATCGCCACGTTCGATCACGCCGGCAACGTAGATCGCCACGTCATAGCGGTCGGCCGCGGTCGAGGCGCCAAACGCACTGATCGAAGTCTCATCGGTCACGTCGAGCCAGAGGGCGGCAGCGCCCAGCGCGCCGAGCGCCGACAGTCCATCCGCACTGCGCGCGGTGGCACTGACCTGCCATCCGTCAGCGCGGTACTGGCGGACGAGTTCGAGGCCGATGCCGCGAGAGGCACCGATGATGAGGGCGTGTGGCATGGGGGTCCTTGTCGGCTGAAAGTACGGGGCGTCCGTGTTGCGGGTCGGTCGACGGGCGGCAGTCGCGCGCGCGCAGCGCGCACGGCGCGGTGTGCGCCGCCGCTCGTGCAGGGCTTCAGAGCAGTTCGATGGCCATTGCGGTGGCTTCCCCGCCCCCGATGCAGAGTGCCGCCACGCCGCGCCGCACCTTGCGCTGGCGCAGGGCGCCGATCAACGTGACGAGGATGCGAGCCCCCGATGCACCGATCGGGTGGCCGAGCGCGCAGGCGCCGCCATGCACGTTGACCCCGTCGTGCGGCAGTTGCAGGGCCTGCATCGCGGCAAGCGTCACCACGGCAAAGGCTTCGTTGATCTCGTAGAGATCGACATCGGTGGTCTGCCAGCCCACCCGGGCGAGCAGGCGCTCGATGGCACCGACCGGAGCGGTCGTGAAGAGTGCTGGCGCTTGCGCATGTGTGGCATGTCCGAGCACGCGCGCCAGCGGCTCGAGGCCCCGGGCTCGCGCCGCTGACTCACGCATCAGCACGAGTGCGGCTGCGCCGTCGGAGATCGAGCTCGAATTGGCAGCGGTCACCGTCCCGTCGGGGCGAAAGGCCGGCTTGAGCGATCCGATGCGATCGGGGCGTGCCCGGGCCGGCTGTTCGTCATCGCGCAGGGTGGTCGAGCCTGTCTTTCCCTCGAGCGTGACGGGTGCAATCTCCCACTGGAATGCCCCGTCGCGCGCTGCCTGCAGCGCGCGTTCAAGCGACGTCCGCGCAAAGTCGTCCTGCGTCTGGCGGGAGAAGTTGAACTGGCTCGCACAGTCTTCGGCAAACGAGCCCATCAGGCGTCCGCGCTCGTAGGCGTCCTCGAGGCCGTCGAGAAACATGTGATCCTGAACGCTCTGGTGTCCGAGCCGGTAGCCGCTGCGCGCCTTGGGCAGGAGGTAAGGGGCGCGCGACATCGATTCCATGCCGCCGGCCATCACGATCTGCGCGCTGCCGGCAAGCAGTGCATCGTGGGCGAGCATGGCAGCCTTGAGTCCGGAGCCGCACATCTTGTTCACTGTGGTGCAACCGACCGAAAGCGGGAGGCCGGCCCCGAGGCTTGCCTGGCGGGCCGGGGCCTGGCCGATCCCTGCTGCCAGCACGCATCCCATCACGACTTCGTCGATCTGGTCGCCCTCGAGCCCTGCCCGCTCGAGCGCGGCGCGGATGGCGATGGCACCCAGTTCAGGCGCGGTGAAATCCTTCAACTCGCCCTGGAAGCCGCCGATGGGCGTGCGTGCAGCCGAGGCGATGACGACCGGATCCGTGTTCATTGCTGCAACTCCTCGGTGGGTAGACTGCTAGGTTCGCCGACTGCGCCGACCTTGGCAAGCGCCAGGGTCAGGGCGTCGCGCGGTCGGCCGGGATCGATGCCCGCGCAGGCGCCGTAACCGACTGTGAGAGAATCGCGCCGCGGCACCGCCTCGGGTGACCGAAATACTCGAGCCGTTGCCCATGAACACCTCGACCGGCATTCGCTATCTGATCGATACGCCGCCCGCCCCCGGCGTGCTGTTGCAGGTTGCTCGCGGGGTGAGATGGCTGCGCATGCCATTGCCCTTCGTGCTCGACCACATCAATCTGTGGGTGCTCGACGACGGTGAGCAGGTGGCCCTGGTCGATTGTGGTATTGCCGATGAGCGCACCCGAAGCCTGTGGCAGGCGGTCCTCGACGGACCGTTGCGCGGGCGCACGGTGTCGCGGCTCATCGTCACGCACTTTCATCCAGACCATATCGGCAATGCCGCCTGGTTGTGCGAGCGTCTGGGCGTGATGATGCATGTGGCGCAGGCCGAGTATCTGTCGGCTCACGCGACCTGCGCCCAGGCGGCGGGCTACACCGATGAGGCCTTGCGGGCGTTCTACGGTCACCACGGACTCGATGGATCGGGCAGCAACGCCGTGCTCGAGAGCCCGGGTGCGAGCTATCGGCGCATGGTGCCGGCGGTGCCAACCCGCTATTGCCGAATCGCCGAAGGCGATGACATCGTGCTGGGTTCGAGCACGTGGCGAGCGATTCGGGGTGACGGCCACTCGCCGGAGCACATGATGCTGCATCGGTCGTCAGACCGGGTGCTCATCTCCGGTGACATGGTCCTGCCGCGCATTTCCACGAATGTTTCGGTACACAGCACCCAGCCCGAGAGTGACCCGCTGGGTGATTTCCTGAGGTCGCTGGAGCGCTACCGGTCGATCGACGCCGATACGCTGGTCTTGCCCTCGCATGGCTTGCCCTTCCACGGGCTGCACGACCGCATCGGGGCGCTTTTCGCGCACCATGCCGACAGACTCGACGACCTGGCCGAGGCCTGCCGCTCGCCACGTTCGGCGGCTGAACTCATGACGACGCTCTTTCGCCGGCCGCTCGACGCCCACCAGCTCGGATTCGCGATGGGTGAGACGGTGGCGCACATGAATCATCTCCTGCGTGCCGGGCGGGTCGTGCGCGAGGCGGATGCTCGAGGCACGATACGGTTCGTGCGCGCCTGATTCAGTAGAGGCGGGCCTCCCCCGGCGGCCGGGTCTTGAACCGCTTGTGCAGCCAGTAATACTGCTCGGGCAGTTCGCGGACCTGCGCCTCGATGAAATCGTTCACCCGACGGGCATCGGCCTCGGGGTCCCCGCTTGGAAAGTCATGCCAGGGTTCGAGAAACTTCACCCGGTATCCGGCACCGCCGGGCAGGATGCGCGTCACCACCGGCACCGGCACGGCGTCGGCCAGTTGTGCCAGGCGGGAGGGCCCCGTGATGGTGGCCGTGGATACGCCAAAGAAGGGTACGAAGATCGAGTCGCGCGGCCCCAGATCCATGTCGGGCATGTAGAAGAACACGAGTCCGTCCCGCACGGCGCGGATGATCGAGCGAAACCCGTCCTGCCGTGAAAAGAGCCGCGTGCGGCCGATGGCAAAACGCATCCGCCCGGCCAGCACGGCCGCGTCGAGCACCCTGTTCTTCTGCCGCGTGTACATGCCGCAGGCTTCGTAGTCCATCATCAGTCTTACGGCGCCCAGGTCGAGACCCAGAAAGTGAGGGGCCAGAAGGAAGAAGCGTTTTCCGCTGGCGCGCAGTGCCTCCACGTGGTGCCCATCCTCCACCTGGACAATCCGGCGGACACGATGCGGCGACGCATGCCACTGGATGCCGTGCTCGAGCACGAAGCGACCGAACCACTGGAAGTGAGCCCGCGCCAGCGCGCGTCGCCTGGCCTCGGTGAGTTCGGGAAAGCACAGGCGCAGGTTGGTGAGGCAGACCCGTCGGCGGGGTACCACCAGCAGGTATCCGACGAGGCCCAGACCGCGCCCGAGTGGCGCAAGGAGCGCCAGGGGAAGCCAGTGCGCGAGCCAGAGAAGTCCGAGAGCGAGGCGAATCATGGCTGGCGGGCCTCGGCGCGGGGCCTCTTGTAGCGGTTGTAGCTCCACAGGTATTGGCCTGGATACTGCCGGATGGCTGCTTCGATCGCCTGGTTGAGCGCACGCGCTGCGCCCTCACCGGTGGGCAGATCGAGAGCCGTGAAGTGGAGACGGTAACCGCGTGCTGCCGGCAGCCGTTCGCAGACCGCCATCACCACCTGCACGTTGGCGAGGGTGGCGAGCCGGGTCGCCAGGTGGCTCGTATAGGCGGCACGCCCGAAGAAGTCGGCCCACTCGCCACCACCGGCCTGCGGGACCTGGTCGGGCAGCACACCGATCGCCTCCCCGGCGCGCAACGCCTTCATGAGGACCCGCACGCCTGCCCGATCGGCGGTACAGGTGCGCACCTGGGCCCGCACGCGCCCGGCCTGCATCAGCGGTTCGAGCCATGCCAGGCGTGGCGCCCGATACATCACCGTGATCGGGTGTACGGAACCCAGGTAAAGCCCGGCCAGTTCGAAGCACCCGAGGTGGGGCGTCAGATAGAGGATGCCCGCACCGCGCGCGCGCGCAGCCTCGACCAGGGCTTCGCCCCTTACCTCGACGATCCGCCCGAGCACCTGGGTGGTGGGGCGCAGCCAGATCCAGGCGATTTCGAGCGCACCGGTGCCGATGCCCTGCACGGCGGCTGCCACCGCGCCAAAGTGCCGATACCCCGCCTGCGCCAGGTTGTCACGCAGGCGCGACCGATACCGTGGCGAGGCGATGAACGGCACCCATCCCAGTGCTGCACCTGCCAACTGCAGCACGCCGAGAGGGCAGGCGGCAATCGCTCTGACAAGGCCGAAAACCAGTTTTCTGCTAAATTGCATGGTTATGTCGACAACGGCGGCTGGTGCCTGAGGCCCGGGTCCGCCAGTTCGGCGGTGGGCTTTGGCACCCGTTTCATTCATACAAGACAAGGCGCGAGCATTGCGATGAGCGAATATCTCTTTACCTCAGAATCCGTATCCGAGGGTCATCCGGACAAGGTGGCTGACCAGATCTCCGATGCGGTGCTCGATGCCATCCTCGCACAGGATCGCACCAGCCGGGTCGCGGCCGAGACCCTGTGCAATACCGGTCTGGTCGTGATGGCGGGTGAAATCACCACTCGCGCCAACGTCGATTACATCCAGGTGGCGCGCGAAACCATCAAGCGCATCGGCTACGACAACACCGATTTCGGCATCGACTATCGCGGCTGCGCCGTGATGGTGTGCTACGACAAGCAGTCGCCCGACATTTCTCAGGGCGTCACCGAAGGGCAGGGCCTCGACCTCGAGCAGGGCGCCGGCGATCAGGGCCTGATGTTCGGCTATGCCTGCGAGGAGACGCCCACGCTGATGCCGCTGGCCATTCACCTGTCGCACCGCCTCATGGAACGCCAGGCCGAAGTGCGTCGCTCGGGCCGTCTCGACTGGTTGCGCCCCGACGCGAAGAGCCAGGTCACCGTGCGTTATGTCGATGGCAAGCCGCACTCGATCGATACCGTGGTGGTGTCGACCCAGCACTCGCCCGACATCGATCACAAGACGCTCTCCGAGGCGGTGATCGAAGAGGTGGTGAAGCCGGTGCTGCCGCCCGAACTCGTGCGTGGCGACATCCGTTACCTCATCAACCCCACCGGTCGTTTCGTGGTGGGCGGTCCGCAGGGCGATTGCGGCCTCACGGGCCGCAAGATCATCGTCGATACCTACGGTGGTGCTGCTCCCCACGGCGGCGGCGCCTTCTCGGGCAAGGATCCGTCCAAGGTCGATCGTTCGGCAGCCTACGCGGCGCGCTATGTGGCCAAGAATGTGGTGGCGGCCGGTCTGGCTTCGAAGTGCCTGGTGCAGGTGAGCTACGCCATCGGTGTCGCGCGCCCGACCTCGGTCTGGGTCACCACCTCGGGTACCGGACGCATTTCCGACGAGAAGATCAGCGAGCTGGTGCAGCGCCACTTCGATCTGCGCCCCAAGGGCATCGTCCAGATGCTCGACCTCCTGCGCCCGATCTACCAGAAGACGGCAGCCTACGGCCACTTCGGCCGCGAGGAGCCCGAGTTTTCGTGGGAGCGTACCGACAAGGCTGCCGCACTGGCCGCCGACGCAGGCATCAAGGTCTGACAGGCTCGATCGCAACCACCCGCACCACATCCGTTCATGGAGCAGCAATCAATGAGTGCAGCACCCGCAGCAGCAAACCCTGACTATCGCGTTGCCGACATCGGCCTCGCTGGCTGGGGACGCAAGGAAATCGCAATCGCCGAGACCGAAATGCCGGGTCTGATGGCCATTCGCGAAGAGTTTGCAGCGATCCAGCCGCTGCGCGGTGCCCGCATTACCGGCTCGCTGCACATGACGATCCAGACCGCGGTCCTGATAGAGACGCTCAAGGCCCTCGGCGCCGATGTGCGCTGGGCCTCGTGCAACATCTACTCGACCCAGGATCACGCCGCCGCCGCCATCGCCGCGGGGGGCACCGCCGTGTTTGCGTGGAAGGGTGAGTCCCTGGAGGATTACTGGGATTACTCGCACCGCATCTTCGAGTGGCCCGATGGTGGCTTCACCAACATGATTCTGGACGACGGCGGCGATGCAACGCTGCTCCTGCATCTCGGGGCACGTGCCGAGACCGATGCGTCGATCCTGGGTCACCCGGGCAGCGAAGAGGAGGAATTCCTCTTTGCCTCGATCAAGAAGCAGCTGGCGCACAGCCCCGGCTGGTATTCCAAGCGTCTCGCTGCGGTGAAGGGTGTCACCGAAGAGACCACCACGGGTGTGAAGCGTCTGTATCAGATGGCCAAGGAAGGGCGTCTTGCCTTCCCGGCCATCAACGTGAACGATTCGGTCACCAAGTCCAAGTTCGACAACCTCTACGGCTGCCGCGAATCGCTGGTCGATGGCATCAAGCGGGCAACCGACGTGATGATCGCGGGCAAGGTGGCTGTGGTGTGCGGCTATGGCGACGTGGGCAAGGGCTCGGCCCAGGCGCTGCGCGCGCTCTCGGCGCAAGTCTGGGTCACCGAGATCGACCCGATCTGTGCGCTGCAGGCGGCCATGGAAGGCTACCGAGTGGTCACCATGGACGAGGCCTGCGACAAGGCGGACATCTTCGTCTCGGCCACCGGCAACTTCCACGTGATCACCCACGATCACATGCGTCGCATGAAGAACCAGGCCATCGTGTGCAACATTGGTCACTTCGACAACGAGATCGATGTGGCCGCCCTCAAGGCCTACACTTGGGAAAACATCAAGCCCCAGGTCGATCACGTGATCTTCCCCGATGGCAAGCGCATCATCCTGCTTGCCGAGGGCCGGCTGGTGAACCTGGGCTGCGGTACCGGTCACCCGAGCTACGTGATGAGTTCGTCGTTTGCCAATCAGACGATTGCCCAGATCGAGCTCTTCAACCACCCGGAAAACTATCCGGTGGGCGTCTACACCCTGCCCAAGCATCTCGACGAGAAGGTGGCGCGTCTGCAACTGAACAAGCTCGGGGCCACCCTCACGCAGTTGTCGGATGCCCAGGCGCAGTACATCGGTGTCGACGCGCATGGCCCGTACAAGCCTGACCATTACCGTTACTGATCGATGGCAGCCCCCGCCGAGGTCGGATCCGAACTGCGGTCAGTACCCGTCTCGACAGTGACGTCCGGCCTGCAGGTCAGCTTCGAGTTCTTTCCGCCCAAGTCTGACGAGGGGGCACAGCGGCTGCGCAGCACCGCCGCCCAACTGGCTCGCCGATCGCCGCACTTCTTCTCGGTGACTTACGGCGCCGGCGGTTCTACCCGCGAGCGTACGCTGGGGGCGGTGCTCGATCTCATCGCTGCCGGGTACCCGGCAGCGCCGCACCTGTCGTGCATCGGTGCCAGCCGTGCCGAGACGGCAGCCTTGCTCCAGGGCTGGCGAGAGCGCGGTATCCGGCGCATCGTGGCCCTGCGCGGCGACCTGCCTTCGGGCAGCGTCGGTCTGGGTGACCTGCGCCATGCGAGCGATCTGGTTGCCTTCATCCGCGAGCAGACCGGCGATCACTTCCATATCGAAGTGGCCTGCTACCCGGAGGTGCACCCGCAGGCGCGCAGTGCCCGCGATGACCTTCTGGCCTTGCGACGCAAGGTCGAGGCAGGCGCTGATTCGGCGATTACCCAGTACTTCTTCAACGCCGATGCCTACCTTCGGTTCGTCGACGAGGCACGGGCGGCCGGGATCGGGATACCGATCATTCCGGGCATCATGCCCATTGCCAATTTCAGTCAGCTGGCACGCTTTTCCGAAGCTTGCGGCGCTGAAATTCCGCGCTGGCTGCGTCTGCGCATGCAGGACCTCGGTGATGATGCGCCCGCCATCAGGGCGCTTGGACTCGATGTGGTCACCGACCTGTGTGCCCGCTTGCTGGCGGGCGGTGCGCCAGGCCTGCACTTCTACACCATGAATCAGGCCGTGCTTTCCGACGAAATCTGCAACCGACTCGGCATCGGGCAGGCATGAGCCCTGGCCCCGTATAATCGGGGGTCTGCCCAGACTGGTATCGCCCATCGTGTCGAACGAAACACCCGCCGCTCCCCTCGCCACCCAGCCTGCGGGTGAGGGCGATGATGCCGTTCTTTCGGCGCGCCGACTGAGTACGCTTGCGCAAGGCGAACTGCGTGGGCACGTCACCGCGCTGCTCGTCCGGGCGCTCGCGACAGTGGCCCCGGAAGCAGCGCCCGCGCTCGTGGTGGTCGATCGTCCCAAGGTTGCCGCCCACGGTGATTTTTCCTGCAATCTGGCCATGCAACTGGCGCGACCGCTCAAGCGCTCGCCGCGAGACCTTGCGCAGGCACTGATCGATGCGCTGCCGCAATCCGATTGGGTGGTGGCCGCCGAAATCGCCGGTCCCGGGTTCATCAACCTGCGTCTGGCACCGCATGCGTCGCAGCGCGTGCTGCCGGTGGTGTTCGAGCGTGCCGGCCGCTTCGGTCATTCCAGTGCCGGGGCCGACGTGCCAGTGATGGTGGAGTTCGTGTCGGCCAATCCGACCGGTCCGCTGCATGTCGGACATGGTCGCCAGGGGGCTCTCGGGGCCGCGCTCTGCGAACTGCTCGAGGCCACCGGCCACCGGGTGACGCGCGAGTTCTACTACAACGATGCTGGCGTGCAGATCGAAAATCTTGCCCGCTCGGTTCAGGCGCGTGCGCGCGAAGCCGCTGGCGAGCAATTCGAGTTCCCGGCCGATGGCTATCACGGTCAGTACATTCGCGACATCGCGGCCGACTTCATTGCCCGAAAGACCGTGGCGGCAGCTGATGGCGAGGGTGTCCTTGCCTCGGGTGATGTGAACGACTTCGAGGGTATTCGTCGCTTTGGGGTGGCCTACCTGAGGCACGAGCAGGATATGGACCTGCAGGCTTTCGGCGTACGGTTCGACAACTTCTACCTCGAGTCCTCGCTCTACGCCGATGGCAGTGTGGCCGGTGCGGTACGCGCGCTCACCGAGGCCGGCAAGACCTACGAGCATGAGGGTGCGCTGTGGCTTCGCACGACCGAATATGGTGACGACAAGGACCGCGTGATGCGCAAGTCCGACGGTACCTTCACCTACTTCGTGCCCGACGTGGCCTACCATGTCAGCAAGTGGAAACGTGGGTTTCGCGCAGCCATCAACATCATGGGCTCCGATCATTTCGGCTCGACGACACGGGTGCGTGCCGGCCTGCAAGGCCTCGCGCTAGGCATTCCCGCCGATTACCCGCGGTATCTGCTGCACAAGATGGTCACCGTGATGCGCGGTGGCGAGGAGGTGAAGATCTCCAAGCGCGCGGGCAGTTACGTGACCCTGCGCGATCTCATCGACGAGGTGGGACGTGATGCGGTGCGCTTCTTCCTCGTGTCGCGCAAGGCCGATACCGAATTCGTGTTCGATGTCGATCTCGCCAAGGCGCAGACCGAGGAAAACCCGGTCTACTATGTGCAGTACGCGCATGCACGCATCTGTTCGGTGATCCAGCAGTGGGGCGGGGATGAGGCGTCGCTCGCGGCGGCCCCCTTCGACCGCCTTGCCGGCGAACGCGAGCTCGCGCTCATGCGTCGGATTGATGATTTCCCGCTCACGCTCGCCACCGCCGCCGCCGATTGCGCGCCGCATCTGGTTGCGTTCTACCTTCGCGAACTGGCCGCCGAGTTTCACGGTTACTATAACGCCGAGCGGTTCCTGGTCGAGGATCCGGCGGTCTGCATGGCGCGACTGGCCCTCGCGTCTGCCACGCGTCAGGTGTTGCGCAACGGGCTTGGCCTGCTCGGGGTTGGTGCTCCGGAGAAGATGTGAAAGATTTCAAGCCTCGTCCGCAGCCTGCGAAGCAGTCCAGCATCGGCAATACGCTGGTGGGCATCTTCATCGGCCTGATGATGGGGCTGCTCATCTGCGCAGCCATCGCCGTGTACATGATGAAGTCGCCTTTTCCCTGGAGTGCCAAGCCCAAGGCGCCCGAGCGGGTGCTGAGCGAACCGCAGGCCGACGCGAAGACCCCGGCTGCGGCACCCGGTGCGGCAGCGCGGGCCGCGAGCGAAGGCAAGGGTGAGGTGAAGGGTGAGGTGAGGCCCGAGGCTCGCCCCGAGACGGCGACGGCATCGCCGGAAAAGCCGCGATTCGAGTTCTACAAGATCCTTCCCGGTCAGGAGGGGGCGCCACCCCCTCCCGCAGAGGGCAATCGCGCGGCGGTCGCACGTCCGGCGCGCCCTGTCGATTCGTCAGGACCCGTCGAGCATTTCATCCTGCAGGCTGGCGCCTTCCAGAGCCCGGCCGATGCAGACGGGCTCAAGGCACGCCTCGCACTCATCGGGCTCGAGGCCAACATCGAGCCGGTGGATCTGCCCGACCGAGGCACGTGGTATCGGGTGCGGCTCGGACCGTATTCGAGCGTTGCCGAGGTGAATCACGTTCGATCGCAACTGGCCCAGAACGGGGTCGATGCGTCCCTGGTCCGAAACACGCCGGCGCGTTGATGCCCGCCCCGATCGCTGAAGGTCGAATCCCGTTTCGGCTCGCCTGTCGCCGCGTGCTGTGGCCCGATGCCGCCGCGGTGGAACGTGCCGGCTGCTGATGCCCTACACTTGCCTCTTCAGAGGAATCGCCATGTCTTTCGCTCGCTCGATCATCTGTCTGGTCTCCCGCTTCATGGCTCGCCGCGTCCTGCCGGCCTGCGGTGCGCTGGCCCTGTCGGCCACCGTCTTCGCGCAGAGCGGTCCGGCGTCTTACGAACTGGCCGATCCGCTGCCGGTAGACAGTCCGGGCAAGGTCGAGGTCCTCGAATTCTTCTGGTACGGCTGCCCGCATTGCTACGCGCTCGAGCCCGTGCTGCAGCCCTGGGTCGAGAAGTTGCCGCGCGATGTGGTCTTCAAGCGCGTGCCGGCCATCTTCAACGAGAACTGGGCAACTTCCGCTCGTGTGTTCTACGCGCTCGAGTCGATGGGGCAGGTGGCTCGCCTGCATCGGCCCTTCTTCGATGCGATCCACCGTGACAATCTGCGCCCGACATCCGAATCCGATCTGTTGCAGTGGCTCGGTAGCAACGGTGTCGACCGGCAGCAGTTCCAGGCAGCAGCCAAGTCGTTTGCCGTCGAAAGT
This sequence comes from Pseudomonadota bacterium, assembly GCA_947455195.1. Lineage (GTDB taxonomy): Bacteria > Pseudomonadota > Gammaproteobacteria > Burkholderiales > SG8-39 > CAIXPL01. The sequence goes on from CANGMI010000007.1 coordinate 140,300, forward strand.
CGACTGAAGCGGGCTGCCCAGCTGATCGACGCCGCGCGCATCAATGGCGTGCCGGCCATCGTGATCCAGGGGCGGCATGTGGTGAATGCGGCCGTCTCCCCGCAGCAGATGCTTGCCACGGTTGATCAGTTCATCGCCGAGGAACGCAAGGTGCTTGGCGCGGCCCGCCCGCCGGCAAAGGCGGCCCGATGAAGCGGCTCGTTGCGCGCATGGCACGGCCCGCACGAGCGGGTCGGGCAGGGGTGATGGTGGCGGCTGCCACGCTCGTGACGGCGTTTGCTGCCACCCCCGCCGTGATGGCCCAGGCCTGGCCGCAGAAGTCGGTCCGCGTGCTCGTTCCGTTTGCGGCGGGTGGCAACACCGACGCCATTGCGCGCATCGCGGCCGAGCGCCTCAGTCAGGTGCTTGGTCAGCAGTTCGTGGTCGAGAATCGCACCGGTGCCGGTGGCGCGATTGCGGCCGAGGCGGTGGCGCGATCGCCCGCCGACGGTTACACGCTCTTCGTGTCCTCGGTGGCGCAGCTGGCCGTGCTCCCTTTCATTCAGAAGGTGAGCTACGACCCGGTTGCCGACTTTGCGCCAGTGAGCATCATCGGCAGCAATCCGCTGGTGCTCGGCATCAGCACGACGATGCTCCCCGAAGTGAAGACCCTGCGTGGCCTCGTCGATCATGTACGCGCCCGTCCGGGCGCGGTGCCCTATGCCTCGGGTGGCACGGGCAGTCTGTCGCACCTGGTCATGGTGATGCTGATCCAGCGGGCGGGGCTCTCGATGGAGCACGTGAACTACAAGGGGGGTGCGCCCGCGATGGTTGATCTGCTCGGCGGGCAGGTGCCGATGTATTTCGGCAATCTCGCCGATTATGTGCCGCACGCGAAGAGCGATCGATTGCGACTGCTCGCCACCTCGGGCGAACGCAGGGCAAGCAGTTTTCCGGAATTGCCGACGGTGGCTGAGTCGGGGTTCCCGGGGTTTCGAGTCGTGACCTGGAATGGCTTGCTCGCCCCGGGCGGCACCTCTCCCGCCGTCATCGAGCGCCTGTCCCGCGTGATGATCGAGATGGCCCGTGACCCTGTCATCGTCCGGCGCCTGCGCGAGATCGGCGTCGACGCCATCGGCAGCACATCGGCCGAGTTCGTCGAGGCGATCCGGACCGATCTGCGCAGCTTCGGCGATGCGGTGCGTGCAGCAGGCATCCGCGCCGACGCTTCGTGAGCCGGGTATTCGTTTTCCGGCGCAGCGCGAGTACGCTCGGCGCCTTCCCTGCTGACCACTGCCTGCCTGATGCCCACGACCTTTCGAAACCCCTCTCCTGATCGCCTTCGTGCCCTGTTGCGCGACGTACGGTCGATTGCGGTGGTTGGTTTTTCGCCCGAGCCATCGAGGCCCAGCCACCGTGTCGCTTCGGCGCTGCAGCGGGTGGGTTATCGCATCATTCCCGTTCGGCCAGGCATCGCCAGCGGGCTGGGCGAGACCGCCTACCCCGATCTCGCCGCCATCCCCGACGCCGCTCGCGTGGTCGATCTGGTCGATGTCTTTCGTGCGGCCGACCAGGTGATGCCGGTCGTGGATGCCTGCATTGCCCTGGGCCTGAAGCGCCTCTGGTTGCAGGATGGCGTGGTGAATGAAGCGGCGGCGGCGCGCGCCTGTGCGGCGGGCATCGAGGTGGTGATGGACGATTGCACCTGGCGCGCCTGGTCGACGCTGGGTGTCGGTACGCGCGGCGATACTGCCGGGGACGGACCATGATCGAATTTACGAAGATGCATGGTGCCGGCAATGACTTCGTCGTGATCGACTGCATCCGGCAGTCGGTGCAGATGAACCCCGATCTGGCGCGTGCGCTGGCCGATCGGCATCGCGGCGTCGGATGCGACCAGATCCTTCTGGTCGAACGCAGTGACCACCCCGATGCGGCCTTTCGCTACCGGATCTTCAATGCCGATGGCAGTGAAGTCGAGCAGTGTGGCAATGGGGCACGCTGTTTCGTGCGATTCATTCACGACAAGGGGCTGCTTCAGAGCAGTCCGGTGCGGGTCAGTACGCGCGCCGGACTCATCGCACTGTCGCTGGAAGCTGGCGGGGATGTCACGGTCGACATGGGCGCCCCGCGACTGTTGCCCCACCAGGTGCCTTTTGATGCGACAGGCCTCGAGCCTTCACGCCAGGGGCTGCTCGACTGGTGGCCGCTGGCTCTCGAGGGTGCCGTGCACCGTGTCGGCGTCGTCTCGATGGGCAACCCGCATGCCGTGCAGATCGTCGATGACGTCGAGGCCTTTCCGGTTGTGGCCATCGGCGCGCAGATCGAGCGGCACAGCCGGTTTCCGGCGCGGGTGAATGCCGGATTCATGCAGGTGGTCAGTCGCGAGGAGATCCGCTTGCGCGTCTTCGAGCGCGGCGCCGGCGAGACGCTCGCCTGCGGTACGGGTGCCTGCGCGGCGGTGGTGGCTGGCATTCGTGCCGGCCTGCTGGCTTCACGCGTCCGTGTTGTCACGCACGGCGGCATGTTGACGATTGCGTGGGCAGGCGCCGACAATCCGGTCATGATGTCGGGTCCCGCCGTGGCCGTGTTCGATGGCCAGATCGATGAACAGGCTCTGGTCACGGCCGACCCCTCACGCCAGCAGGGCATTTCATGAACGCAGACGACGTCGCGCTTTACCTTCGCGAAAATCCCGCTTTCTTCGAAGACAACGCGGCCTTGCTCGAAGACGTTCGGGTGAGGCATCCGATCAGCGGCCAGGCCATTCCGCTGGTGGAACGGCAGGTGGTCACCCTGCGCCAGAAGAACCGTGCCCTCGAGACCCGACTCACCGAGTTGCTGGGGTTTGGCGAGGAGAACGATCTCACCATCACTCGCTTGCATCGCCTTGCCGTTCAGCTGGTGGCCGCGCCATCGCGGGTGGCGGTGCTGGGTGCGCTCCAGTCGAGTCTGGTCGAGGATTTTGCCGTCCCTCACGTCGCGGTGCGCCTGTGGTCGATGGCCGGCCACGATGCCGGCGAAGAGGGCGCCGACGATGCGCCAGTGAGCGAGAACCTGCGCACGTATGCCGCAGGTCTGTCGCAACCCTTCTGCGGCGTCAACGGGAGCTTCGAGGCCGCGAGCTGGTTTGCGGTTGCGATCGAGCATATCCGGGCCGTGGCCTTCATTGCCCTGCGTGACGAGGCGGGCACCTTCGGGCTGCTGTCCCTGGGTAGTGAAGACCCAGGTCGCTTCTATCCGGGCATGGGTACCCTGTATCTCGCCCGCATAGGCGAACTGGCAAGTGCAGCACTGGTCAGAACCCGCAGTGCCCGGACCTCGGCCGACGAGATCACGGTGGGTTCGGCGCCGCCTCGTCAGACCCCGTCTGATCGGATTCCGTGAGGCACCCTGACGTCGAGGCGTTTCTCGCCCATGTCGTGCACGCTCGGCGACTGAGTGACCATACCGCGCAGGGTTACGGGCGCGACCTCGATGCCCTTCTGGCTCTCATGCCATCGCGCCGGCTGGAGCAGTTCTCGGTCGACGACATTCGCAGCGCCATTGGACGGTTGCACTCGCGTGGCCTGTCTCCGCGCTCGCTCGCGCGAGCGCTCTCTGCCTGGCGCACGTTTTTCACCTGGTGGGCACGGGGCGATGATGCAAGGTCCAACCCGTGTGCGGGCGTGCGCCCGCCCAAGGCCCCGCGCGGTCTGCCCAAGGCTCTGTCACCCGAGGATGCTGTCGCCCTCTGTCAGACGGTGCCGCAGGGGCCGCTCGAGCGGCGCGACCTCGCCATGGCCGAACTGCTTTATTCCTCAGGTCTGCGTCTGGCCGAACTCTGTGCCCTCGACCTCGTTGCGGCTGGCGCGCTTCTGCGCGAAGGCGAGGTGAGTGTCCTCGGAAAGGGGGGCAAGCCGCGGTCGGTGCCTGTGGGCACCAAGGCTCGGTCTGCGGTCGCGAACTGGCTCGAGGTACGCGGCGCGATGGCAGGCCCCGATCAGGCGGCACTCTTTGTTGGTCAGGGGGGGACGCGCCTGTCGCCCCGAAGTGTCCAGGTGCGCCTTGCGCGGTGGGCAAAGGCAGGAGGCCTTGGCGTGCATGTGCACCCGCACGCACTGCGTCACTCGTTTGCCACACATGTGCTGCAATCCTCGGGTGACCTGCGTGCGGTTCAGGAGATGCTCGGTCACGCAAGCATCTCGACGACACAGATCTACACCTCGCTCGACTTTCAGCATCTCGCCAAGGTCTACGACCAGGCGCACCCGAGGGCACGACGCAAGTGAAGACAGCGCATTCCCTGCCCGTCATCGAGGTGAAGCCCGGTCGCGAGAAGTCATTGTTGCGCCGTCATCCCTGGGTCTTCAGCGGTGCGGTGGCTCGTGTGCGAGGCGACCCGCAGCCGGGGCAGACCGTCCGGGTGCATTCCGCCGGTGGCCGGTTTCTCGCGCATGCGGCCTGGAGCGCCCAGTCGCAAATCTGTGCCCGGGTCTGGAATCACGAGGAAACCGAACCGATCGATCGCGCCTTCCTTGGCCGGCGCATCACCGAGGCCATCGCCGCGCGTGATGCGCTCATGGGTCCGCTCGCTGGCGGGGCCGCGCGGCGCCTGGTCAATGCCGAAGGCGACGGGCTTCCCGGGATCGTCGTCGATCGTTACGACGACACGGTGGTGATGCAACTCCTCTCGGCAGGGGCCGAGGCCTGGCGGGGTGAAATCGGCGAATGGCTGGCGGCCTTGCCGGGCGTGGCGCGGGTGTACGAGCGGTCGGATGCGGATGTGCGCGAACTCGAGGGGCTCGCACCGCGCAGCGGGCCGGTCCAGGGCGAAGTGCCCGAGCGGCCGGTGACCGTGTACGAGTGGGTGGGCGAGCATCGGGTGGCATTGCTGGCCGATGTCCGCGGCGGCCACAAGACCGGCTTCTACCTCGACCAGTCGGTCAATCGCGCGCTCATCGGTGGCCTGGCGGCCGGGCGCGATGTGCTGAACTGCTTTGCCTTCAGTGGCGCCTTCGCCTTTGCCTGCCTCGCCGGCGGGGCGCGTCATGTCACCTCGATCGAGAGCGCTGCCGACGCGCTGGCGCTGGCGCGTGACATGGCACGGCTGAACCGGGTGCCCGAGGCAGCTGCCGAGTGGATCGAGGGCGACGTCTTTGCCCATCTGCGGCGGTTTCGCGACGCGGCACGGCGCTTTGATCTCATCATTCTCGATCCGCCCAAGTTCGCACCGACCCAGGCTCATGCTGACCGAGCGGCGCGCGCCTACAAGGACATCAATCTGCTCGCCTTCAAGTTGCTCGCGCCTGGAGGCTTGCTGGCCACCTTTTCCTGCTCCGGGGCGGTCGATGCCGGACTCTTTCGTCAGATCGTTGCCGGGGCTGCCGAGGACGCTGGTGTCGATGCGAGGGTGCGCGCTGCACTGACGGCAGCGCCCGATCATCCGGTGCGGCTCGCGTTCCCCGAAGGCGATTACCTCAAGGGATTGCTTCTTCAGCGGCTTGCCTGATCCGGGTGGGGCGACGCCGATTGCAGGCGACGGCGCCGCGCGTGTAGAATCCCGGGCCTTGCGCTGGCCGGGCGGTGTGCCCGGCGTTCCGGTTGGCTGTCGTGCCGGCTGTTTCAGGCCCGCCTCCCGGCGATCGCGCCGCCTCTCTCTCAGGGAAGAACCGCACATGGCCACGGACAATCTGGTCCCGGTGACCATACTCACCGGATTTCTTGGTGCTGGAAAGACCACGCTGCTCAACCGCATCTTGCAGGAGCAGCACGGGCATCGCATCGCCGTGATCGAAAATGAATTCGGCGAGGCAGGCATCGACAACGAGATTCTGCTGCAGAACGCCGACGAGCAGATCGTCGAGATGAACAACGGCTGCATCTGCTGTACCGTGCGCGGCGATCTGGTGCGCATCCTGGGCGAATTGAAGCAGAAGCACGCCGAAGGTACGCTCGGCTTCGATCGGGTGATCATCGAGACCACCGGCATGGCCGACCCGGGCCCGGTTGCCCAGACCTTCTTCATGGAAGACTCGATCGGCGAGTATTACCTGCTCGACAGCATCATCACGGTGGTCGATGCCAAGCATGCCGAGTCGACGCTGGACGAATTTCGCGAGGCCCAGGAGCAGGTCGGCTTTGCCGATCGTATCCTGCTGTCGAAGACCGATCTCGTGGGTGAGCCGGAGGTCGAGCACCTGCGCAGTCGCCTGGTGAAGATGAACCCGCGGGCGCCGATCAGCAAGGTGCACTTCGGCGAGACCCCGATCGGCGAGATTCTCGACATCCGTGGCTTCAATCTCAACGCCATCCTCGAGATCGATCCGGCGTTTCTTGGCGATTCCGAGCATGAGCACGATGAGCATGTCTCCTCGTTCGTGTACCGTTCTGCACGCCCTTTCGATGGCGTCAAGCTCGAGGAGTTTCTGGGCTCTATCATCCAGGTGTACGGCACCGAACTGCTGCGCTACAAGGGGGTGCTGTACCTGAAGGGGAATGCCAATCGCGTCGTATTCCAGGGTGTCCACATGCTCATGGGTGGTGACATGGGCAAGGCGTGGGCCAAGGACGAGAAGCGCGAGAGCGTCATGGTGTTCATTGGCCGCGATCTGCCGCAGGACATCATCATTCAAGGGTTGGAACAATGCCTCGCGAAAGCACAGTGAAAGCCGACAAGTCCGCGAAGACGAGCAGTCTCAGCGCCGAAGCCACCATCACGTCGCCTGCACCTGCCAGGGCCGACAAGCCCGCTCGTGCGGTCAAGGGCGCCGCGGTGACGGCAGGGGATGCGACAGCGGCCCTCGATGCAGCAGCCGTGCTGCGCATGTCTGCCGACGACTACATGAACGACAGCCAGCTCAAGTTCTTTCGCGACATGCTCACTGACATGAAGCGACAGCTGCTGGACAATGCCGGCGAAACGTCCGAGCACCTGCGCGAGAACGACATGGTTCCCGATCCGGCCGACCGGGCCACCATCGAGGAGGAGCATGCGCTCGAGTTGCGTACCCGCGATCGTGAGCGCAAGCTGATGAAGAAGATCGACCAGTCGCTTGCCCGCATCGACGATGGCAGCTACGGCTATTGCGAAGAGACCGGCGACCCGATCGGGCTGCAGCGCCTGCTGGCCCGACCGACAGCAACCTTGTCGGTCGAAGCTCAACAGCGGCGTGAGCTCAAGCAGAAGATGTTCGGCGAGTAGGGCGCTGTCGGCGCCTCGCGCGCATGGGCCTCGGAGCGCTCATCGGGGGGCGTCGTGGCCGTACCAGGGCCATCGCTCGCTGGTCCGTCCTGGCCGCCCTCGTGACCGGGGTGCCGGTGATGGCGCAGGGTGGCGTTGGCGCGGGTATGCCCGATCGTATCTGGTCGGTGCGCGATGCCCGACCCGTCAGCCGCGAGGAACTGCTCGCGCACCTCGCTCAGGCCGATCTGATCCTGCTGGGCGAGACGCACGACAACGTCCATCATCATCGCGTCCAGCTCGGGCTGATGGACGCACTCGAGCGCTCAGGCCGGCCCCCCATCGTTGCCATGGAGCAGTTCGACCGCGAGCGTCAGGCCGATCTCGATCGCGCCAGAGGCGCTCGCTCATCGGTGCCCGTGCTCGATGCCCGCGCGGTGGCGACTGCGGCCGGTTTCGATTTTGAAGGATGGTCGTGGGCGCTCTATGGTCCGATCATCGAGCGGTCCCTGGCGCGCGGCTGGCCCCTGGTCGCGATCAACCTGTCGCGGCGCGAGGCGGCGCGCGTCGTGCGTGAAGGGCTGGGTGCGTTAACCCCTGGCGAGGTGATGCGGCTTGGCCTGAACGACCCGTTGCCGGCGGACCAGTTGCGTGCAATGCGCGACGATATCGAGACGGGTCACTGTGGCATGCTGCCCCCCCGGTGGGTCGAACCGATGGTCGACGCACAGCGGGCCCGCGATGCCGTCATGGCCGAGCGCTTGTTGTCGATCCTGGCGTCGGCCGCGCAACCCGGCTCGTCGGCGTCAGCGCCCGTGGGTGTGGCGATACTCGGGCGCGGCCATGCCCGCCTCGACCGTGGTGCCGGTTTCAATCTCGTTGCGCATGCACCGCAACGGGTGGTGATCAGTATCGGCCTGGTCGAGTCCGATTCGCCACTGTCCGGGACGGGTGCGCCCGAGAGGGCCTCCGGCTCGGGGGGCGAGCGGCGCCCGATCGGTGAATTCCCATCGATTGCCGCGCACAATGACGCATCGGCGGATAGCCTGCCACGGTCTGCTTTCGACTACCTGTGGTTTACTCCGGGGATCGAGCGTGCCGATCCATGCCTCGCCCTTGTTCAGGACCGCAAACCGCCTGCCCGCCCATGATCACCGGCCCCTTGTCAGTGCCTCCCGAAAATGGCGATCGCGCCGTGCCGATCGATCGGGGGCGTGCGCCCGGCGCTGCCCGAAGCATTGGCGATTACTTTCGCGCATCGATCCGGAATGACGTTCGTGCCGGCACGCCGGTGCACGCTGGGGCACCCTCGCGGCTGCGCAGCCTCCTCGGTGTGGTCGGATGGCCGCGAATGCGAAGCGCCTCCATCGCATCGCTCGGCGAGGTGTCGCTCGGTGCGCACTCCGGCGGCGGACAGGAAAGCGATGGCGGACCGGTCACGGCCGACGAGTTTCATGCCTTGCCTGCAGAACTCGACGTGTCCCCTGCGCGGGCGAGCCGGTCGGGACGTCTCGCCCGAACGCTGCCGGCCGCTCTTGAAGACACGGTGCTCAGTTATGCCGCTGGCCAGACCGAGGATGCCTTGCGTTGCGTCGAAGTCGCCGTCGGATTGCGTCTCCCCGGCGACTGGGCGCGGGTGGCCTGGCTCATGCGGCAGGAGCTCTACCGCGAACTGGGCTTGCGTGGCGAATTTGCGCGTGAAGCCCGCGCATTCGAAGAGCGATTCGGAACGCCGGCACCAGCGTGGCATGACGCCGCACCGGTTCAGGGGCGATCGACGCCTCGCGTCGGCATCAGCGGGTTCCTGTCTCGGGCAAGTCAGCGGCCACTCTCGGCGCTGCGCAAGTCGATTCGTCGCCATGGTGGCGTCTGTCTGGATTTCGAGCGGCTGGCTGGCGTCGACCGTGATGGGGCGAATGCCCTCCTCGTCACGCTCCAGGCGCTCGATCGGCTCGGCATCGATGTCCGTGTCGTGCACGAGGAACGGCTGCTCACGCCCTTGCACCGCGCGCTCGGCACGAGCGAGGCACCGGGTGATCCGGTGCTGTGGCTGCTGGTCCTCGAAGTCTTGCAGGCGAGTGGCAAGGAAACGGACTTTCGTACCCTCGCCGGTCGATACGCGGAGGTCTTCTCGGTGCCTGCGCCGGTTTTCAAGCCGATCGAGCGTGCCGTGACGAAAACAGCCCGGGTTCGATCGGTCGCGAACGATCCGGTCTTTCGCCTGGAGGGGGTCATTTCCCTTGAGTCGACCACCCTTCTGGCCGAACTCGAAGCCTGGGTCATGGCTCAGACCACCGTGCGCATCGATGTGTCGGGTCTCGTCCGTATCGACTTCATGGCCTGCAGTCAGGTCATCACGCTTCTGTCGCGTGCCGACCAGGCCGGACGCAGCATCGAGGTGCGCGGGGCGAGCGAACTGGTCGGTGGACTGTTTCGACAGATGGGCATGGCGCAGATCGCCCGTATCATTCCGCGCTGATGACAGACCGCAGGCTTTGCCTGCCAACGGAGAGAACGGGCGATGAATGCACGGGGCAGCAGGATGTGGATGGTCGGCGCTGGGGCGATGAATGGCGGTGCTCGCGCGGCGGGGCTCAACGTGTGCGGGCTTGGCCTGCGCGCACTGGCATCGATGGTGGTCGTCGCCGCGAGCGCGGTAGCGCATGCCCAGTCGATGCCGCAAGTGAGTGCGGCCTGGGTACGCGGCACGGTATCGGGCCAGAGTGCAACCGGCGCTTTTCTCGCGATCGAATCGTCTGAACCGGTGAGTCTTGTCGGTGCGCGCAGTCCGATCGCCGCCAGCGTCCAGGTGCATGAAATGGCGATGGATGGCGCCGTGATGAAGATGCGTCCGGTGGCTGCGGTGAAGGTCGAGCCCGGGCGCCGCCTCGAGTTGAAGCCGGGTGGTTACCACATCATGATGACGGGTGTGCGCTCGACGCTCAGGGGTGGCGAGCGGGTTCCTCTCAGTCTCGATTTCGAAGGCGCCGATGGTCGGCGAATCACGGTTGAGACCCAGGCCGACGTGCGCGACCTCGGCGCTGCCGCGCCGGCCGCCCCGGCCAATGGCGGGCACATGCGTCACTGAGCGCTGGTGCTCGCAGTGGTTCGGGCACTGCGCTGCTAGAATCACGCGCGGTTTTTTGCGGTTCCACCCTCGCCAGGACATCTTGCTCATTCCATGACGGCCACTCCGATCGACGCTGCGCTCAAGGCCACGGTGCTCTCCGAGGCGCTTCCCTACATTCGTCGTTTTCACGGCAAGACCATCGTCGTCAAGTACGGTGGCAACGCGATGACCGATGAAGGTCTGAAGCGCAGTTTCGCCCGTGATGTCGTGCTCTTGCGTCTGGTCGGCATGCATCCGGTGGTGGTGCATGGCGGCGGTCCGCAGATCGAGCAGCTGCTCGGGCGCCTGGGCAAGAAGGGTGTCTTCGTCCAGGGTATGCGGGTCACCGATGATGAAACGATGGACGTGGTCGAGATGGTGCTCGGCGGGCAGGTGAACAAGGATGTGGTCACGCTGATCAACCAGGCGGGTGGCAAGGCGGTGGGGCTCACCGGACAGGATGGCGGTTTCGTGCGGGCCCGCAAGATGCTCCTTCGTTCCGATGACAAGTCCGACGAGATGGTCGATATCGGTCAGGTGGGCGAGATCGAATCGATCGATCCGAGCGTGATTTCGACCCTCGAGCAGGGCGGGTTCATTCCGGTGGTTGCGCCGATTGGCGTGGGTGCCGATGGCGCTTCGTTCAACATCAATGCCGATCTGGTCGCGGGCAAGCTGGCCGAGGTGCTGCGCGCCGAGAAACTCGTGGTGATGACGAATACCCCGGGTGTGCTCGACAAGGCGGGCAATCTGCTCACCGGCCTGACCCCCCGGCAGGTCGATGAACTCTTTGCCGACGGCACGATCCACGGGGGCATGCTGCCCAAGATCAGTGCGGCTCTCGATGCCGCCAAGGGTGGCGTGAAGAGTGTGCACATCATCGATGGGCGGGTCGAGCATGCTCTTCTGCTCGAGATCCTGACCGACCAGGGCATCGGCACGCTCATTCGCAACCACTGAGGCCCGTGATCAGGCGCGCCGCGTGCCGCTGTCGTCATGGATGCCGGCGAGATAGCCTTCGCTGGCCGAGCGTATCGTGAGCGTGTTTCGACGGGGGTTTTCCCGGAACGAGACATGCACCCAGCGACCGAATTCGAGAATGCATTGATCGAAGTCGAGGGTGGACTGGTGCAGGGCGAGCGACACCTCGAGAGCATCGCCAAATCCGGGGCAGGTAAAGTCGGCGGCTTCTCCCAGCGTGTGCTGCGAGCCGGCGACCCCGCCGACGCGCGCGTTGAGCAGGTCGCAGCGGTAGGCGCTTGAGAGCTCGATCGGATACCCGAGCAGTTCGATGATGGCCTCCAGACCGGTGGCGAGGCGACACAGGTTCGGCTGCAGATGGATGCCGGGGCGGTTGTCGATCTGCTCGCGTCGTGCGATGTCCGAGCGCATCAGATCGGCCACCGAAAATCGGGTCGACAGGCGCAAGGTCGGTGCGAGCAGCGTCTGCTCGAGCGGTACCGAAGCCCGCAGCACCGTCGAGCGCTCGTTCGGAGTCATGGATGCAGATGGGGTTGGAGCAGTCATGAACAGGATGCGATCGGTTTCGACAGGCGTGGGTCCGCGCAGCACGCCGGCACGGCGAGGACGGCGTACGGCCACCGGACCCCTCTGGATCTTCGATCTCGATAATACGCTGCACGACGCGCGCGATCGGATCCTGCCGCACATCGATCGCAGCATGACCCGTTACATCGAGGAGCATCTTGGGGTGGCGCGCGAGCATGCCGAAGGGCTGCGCCGGGGCTACTGGAAGCGTTACGGCGCCACCCTTCTCGGGCTTGTGCGTCACCATGCGGTGGATCCCGGCCACTTTCTCGCGCGAACCCACGACCTGGCCGAACTCGAAGGCGCGGTCGTTGCTCATGGTGCCCTTGCGCAGGTCTTGCGAAGACTCCCCGGGCGCAAGGTGGTCTTCACCAACGGGCCCGCTGCCTATGCCCGCTGGGTGCTTGACCGTCTTGGCGTGCTGGTGCATCTGGACGCGCTCTATGCCATCGAGCATGTGGCGCTGAAGCCCAAGCCCGCAGCATCCGCGTTTCGCGCCGTGCTCGCGGCCGAGCGCAGCTGGTGCGGTCCACGCATCATGGTCGAAGACACCCTGGCCAATCTGCATACTGCACGGCGACTCGGGTTGCGCACGGTCTGGATTTCCACCACGGCGCATACGCCCTCATGGGTCGATTGCCGGATCACCGCCATCACCGATCTCATGCGGGTGTGGCCGGCTCTGGTGGTGCCACGATCGGGTTCGTCGGTGCCGCCCACTTCGAGCCTTCGCCACGTTCGAAGCCTACGGTAGAATCGAAGCGGGTTCGCGTGCAGCAGTCTCATGCCCGCGCATGGTGAATCAATCGCATCGAGGCAAGCCGTGGCTCCCCGGACAGGCGAACGCAAGCTGCAGATACTCCAGACCCTGGCCTCGATGCTCGAGCATCCGCGCGGCGAAAGGGTCACCACCGCAGCGCTCGCTGCCCGGTTGTCGGTGTCGGAGGCTGCGCTCTACCGGCACTTCGCCAGCAAGGCACAGATGTTCGAAGGCCTGATCGAATTCATCGAGTCCAGTGTCTTCTCGCTCGTGAATCGCATCAGTGCCGATGAACCCGACGGGCATCGGCAAGTGCATGCGATGGTGGCACTGCTGCTGTCCTTTGCCGAGAAGAACCCTGGCATGGTGCGCGTGCTGATCGGTGACGCGCTCCTCAGCGAAGACGAGCGCTTGCAGATCCGCATCAACCAGTTGCTCGACCGGGTCGAATCGACCTTGCGTCAGGCCTTGCGGGTTGCCACGGTTGCTGAGTCGGGCGAGAGCGATCTGTCGGCGGCGGCCATCAGTGCGCACGCCAACCTGCTGCTCTGTTACGTGATCGGCCGGTGGCAGCAGTATGCCCGTAGCGGTTTCAAGCGCCTGCCCACCGAACATTTCGCAGCGCAGTGGCCGCTGCTGGCCTGATGACGGGCGCGGTCAGCGAGGCTGACTGCAGACCCGGCAGGCTGGATCGCGGCGCACTCTCACCGTACGAAAGCCCGCGGCCAGCGAATCGATGATGAGCAGTCTGCCGCACAGGGTTTCGCCGATGCCGGTCAGCACCTTGAGGGCTTCGGCGGCCTGGAGCGTACCCACGATGCCGGTGAGCGGCGCGAAGACGCCCATGATGGCGCAGCGCACTTCCTCGGGGGTGGCGTCTTCCGGAAACACGCACTCGTAGCAGGGGCTGTCGGCCCGGCGCAGGTCGAAGACCGACACCTGGCCATCAAAGCGTACGCCGGCACCCGAGACCAGCGGTCGGGCTGCCCTGAAGCAGGCGCGGTTGATGGCATGTCGAGTCGGAAAGTTGTCGGAGCAGTCGAGCACGAGGTCGGCCGCTGCGACTTCCTCGTCGAGTCGCGCACCCTCGAGTCGTTCGCCGAGCGCCACGACGCGCGTCTGGGGATTGATGCGCGCAAGCGTACGCCGTGCCGAATCGACCTTGCGGTCTCCGACGGCTTCGGCAGCATGGAGAACCTGACGCTGCAGGTTGGTGAGGTCGACGGTATCGCCATCGGCAATGACCAGCGTGCCGGTGCCGGCAGCGGCCAGGTAGAGGGCGGCGGGTGACCCCAGGCCGCCTGCCCCCACGATCAGCACCCGAGCCGCGCGGATCGCCTCCTGTCCTTCGATGCCCACTTCCGGCAACAGGATATGCCGCGAGTAGCGGAGCAGCTCGTCGTCGGTCATCTCGATCGGCGAAACGCGACGCGTACCGGCACGACCGGCTACTTGCCGGCGGCAGTGCTGCCGTCAGTGGCCGACGACCCGGAGGATGCGGTGGCACCCGGCGCGGTGTCGACCTTTGCGGCAACCGGCAGGCCCTTCAACTGGCGCAGCGCCTGCTGGAGTTGCACATCACTCGTACTGCCGAACTCGACCGGCTTGCGCGCAGCGCCGTTGGTACGACCGGCGGGCGCATCGTCAGCCGCCTTGTCGGTGCCGGCCTCGTCCGCAACGGCAGGCTTGCCGGTCTTGTCCTGCGGGTTGTCCAGATGCTTGGCCAGGTCGGCCTCGCGCAGTCGTACCCGGGGCTGGTCAGGATCATCGATGAGGATGTCGGGCACGATGCCCTTGGCCTGAATCGAACGGCCTGACGGGGTGTAATACCGCGCCGTGGTGAGCTTGATGCCGGTGGCCCGGGTTTCGTCGAGTGGAATCACCGTCTGAACCGAGCCTTTGCCGAAGGTCTGCGTGCCCATCACGGTGGCCCGCTTGTGGTCTTGCAACGCACCGGCCACGATCTCCGATGCCGATGCCGACCCGCCATTGACGAGTACGACGATGGGTACGGTCTTGATCGCGGCCGGAAGCGCGCGCAGCGGGTCATTGCCGGCGTCCGATGCGTAGTATTCCGGCGAGCCGGTGTACTTCTGCTTGGCACCCGGAGTGCGGCCATCCGTCGACACCACCAGCGTGCCGGGCGGCAGAAATGCGGCCGATACGCCGATGGCCCCGTCGAGGACGCCGCCCGGGTCATTGCGAAGGTCGATGACCAGACCCTTCAGCGGACCGTCCTTGTAGAGGGTGTTCACGTGCTTCACGAGGTCCTGCACGGTCGGGCGCTGGAATTGCGCGATGCGCAGCCATCCGTAGCCCGGCTCGACCAGTTTCGAACGCACGCTCTGGACGCGGATTTCCTCGCGCACCAGTTTCACGACGATCAGTTGCTCGGCGCCCTTGCGCGACAGCGTGAGGGTGACACTGGTCTTGGGCTTGCCGCGCATGCGCTTCACGGCGTCATCGAGCGTCATGCCCTTCACCGGGGTGTCGTCGATGCGCACGATGAAGTCACCCGGCTTGATGCCGGCCCGGTCTGCCGGGGTGTCTTCGTAGGGCGTGACGACCTTCACCAGGCCGTCTTCCATGTTCACTTCGATGCCGAGGCCCCCGAACTTGCCTTCGGTACTCACACGCAGGTCGCGAAAGCTGTCCTGGTCGAGGTAGGCCGAATGCGGATCGAGACCCGTGAGCATGCCATTGATGGCTTCATTGATGAGTTTCTTGTCATCAACCGGTTCGACGTAGCTCTGCTTGATGGCCTCGAAGACCTGGGAAAAGGCCCGCAATTCCTCGAACGGGATCGCCCGCGCAGCATCGCGCTGGGCGCTCGCCGAGAAGTTGAGCGACAGCAGGACCCCGGCGACGACGCCGCCACCCAGAAGACCCAGCCCTTTCAAGGTACCAGCCATCGATTTCTCCAGAGTGCCGGGACCGACGCAGCATGCGTCGGCCGGATGCACTCACGCGAGTATAGCGGTGCGTGACCCGGGCGACAGCGTTGTTTTGACGCGGGATTGCGCCGGCATCAGGCGTTCGCTCGACCCTGGTTGGCGACCGCATGTTCGGCCGCGGCAATTTCCCCGGGGTCCGCCAGGTAGTAGTGGCGCAGTGGCACCAGGCGACCGCTGGCATCTTCCTCGAATTCATACACGAGGGGCTGCGCTGTCGGGATGTTCAGTCCGACGATGTCGCCATCGGAGATTCCATCGAGGTGCTTCACCAGGGCGCGCAACGAATTGCCGTGCGCGGCCACCAGCACGCGTTCTCCGGCGCGAACCGCCGGGGCGATGACCTCCTGCCAGTAAGGCACGACACGCGCTACCGTGTCCTTGAGGCATTCGGTCGCCGGAAAGCTGCCGGCCGGCATGCTGCCGTAGCGGGGGTCGGTGCTGTCGCGCTCGAAGTCGGCCGCGTCGAGCGGCGGCGGTGGCGTATCGAAACTGCGCCGCCAGACGAGTACCTGTGCGTCGCCGAAGCGTGCAGCCATCTCGGCCTTGTTCAGACCCTGCAGGGAGCCGTAATGCCGCTCGTTCAGGCGCCAGGAGTGTTCGACCGGCAACCACATGCGATCCAGTTCGTCGAGCGTGATCCAGAGGGTTCGAATGGCCCGTCGCAGCATCGAGGTGAAGGCCCGATCGAACGTCAGGCCCGCCTCGCGCAGCCGGACGCCGGCAGCGCGTGCCTCGGCAACGCCCTTGTCGGAGAGGTCGACGTCGACCCAGCCGGTAAAACGGTTTTCCTTGTTCCACACGGACTCGCCGTGGCGCATGAGAACCAGCTTTCGAATCATGTCGGTGATTTCCGTGGTGTTGACGGCTTGGCGCATCGTCCGCGCCGACCCTGTCGTCGGGCCTGGCCTTCAGGCCCGCTGGCCAGGCACCTCGCCGTCAGGGGTGTGACGCAAAAGGGGGCCTATAATAATCGTTTGCAGGCCATGCCTGCCTGCGAGGCTCTCCATGTCCACCAAGTTCATCATCG
Source organism: Pseudomonadota bacterium (assembly GCA_947455195.1). Classification (GTDB taxonomy): domain Bacteria; phylum Pseudomonadota; class Gammaproteobacteria; order Burkholderiales; family SG8-39; genus CAIXPL01. The sequence continues at coordinate 156,839 of CANGMI010000007.1, forward strand.
ACAACATCGTGTACGTTGCCCTGGCGATTGCCAGCGGGACGATGCTGTTGTTTCCCCTGCTGCGTCGCGGGTTCGGCGGCGGTGGTGGGGTCGAGGTTTCCACCGCGCAGGCCACCCAGCTCATCAACCGCGAGAATGCCCTGGTCATCGACATTCGCGACGCAGAGCGCTTTGCGACCGGCCGCGTCCTGAACGCCCGCAGCCTGCCGGCCGCAGAGATCGCAGCGCGTGCCGGCGAGTTCGCCCGTTACAAGGACCGCCCGCTCATCCTGTGCTGCGACTCGGGCATGCGCGCCCATAGCGCCGTCGCACCCCTGAAGAAGCTCGGCTTCGAGCGGGTCCTCGTGCTCGCCGGCGGCCTGGCCGGCTGGCGTGCCGCCGGGCTGCCTGTCACGAAGTAGACCTGCCCCGAGCGCGAGGAGCCGCCATGCCGCAGATCACGATGTATGCAACCGACTGGTGCCCGTACTGCCAGCGCGCCGAATCCTTGCTCAAGGCGAAGGGCGTTGCGCACATTGACAAGATCATTGTGGACGCCGGAGCCGGGCTGCGCGAGGAGATGATCGCGCGCTCGGGTCGACGTACCGTGCCGCAGATCTTCATCGGCGAACGGCACATCGGCGGGTTCGATGACCTGTCTGCCCTCGATCGGGCAGGCGGTCTCGATCCGCTCCTGCACGACTGAACCGACTGCGGCCCCGTGCCGCCACCAAGGAGCTTCAACATGGATCAACCCACTGACCCCTCGGGTGTGGCCACGCAGGGCGCAATCGGACCGATCCTGTCGATCGAGAAGATCTATCTGAAGGACGCCTCGCTCGAAGTGCCCAACGCGCCGCAGATCTTCCTCGAGGCGGTGCAGCCCGAGATCGAGGTGCAGATGAACACGCGTTCGGCCCATCTGGCCGACAGTCTGTACGAGAGCGTGCTCACCATCACGGTCACTGCCCGGGCGGGCGATCGCACGGTATTCCTGGTCGAGGCGGCCCAGGCTGGCATCTTCCAGATCGCCGGATTCGGCACCGAAGAACTGAGCGCCATTCTGGGCATCGGGTGCCCGACGTCGATCTTTCCGTATGCCCGTGAAACGATCTCGAGCATGGTCAATCGTGCTGGCTTTCCGCCGATCAACCTCGCGCCGATCAGTTTCGAGCAGCTCTACCAGCAGCAGGCCGCGCAGGCGCAGGCGCAGCCGGCTGTCGGTGGTCCGCGCATCGAGATCGCCCACTGACGGTGTCTGCCATGGGCGCCCCTCACAGCCGCTGTCAGCGCGTTCGCGCCCTTCTGGCCTTCGTCGCCATGATGGGCGCTGTGGTCGGTATCGCCCGCGCGGCTGATTTCCGCTCGGTCGGTGAGGGCGGCGCGACGCTCTACGACGCCCCGTCAGCGAAGGCGCGCCCGCTCTTCGTGGCAAGCCGCGGATTGCCGGTCGAGGTCATTTCGACCGATGGCAGTTGGGTCAAGGTGCGTGACCCTGCAGGTGATCTGGCCTGGATCGATGGCAAGGCGCTCAGCCGGCGCCGTACGGTTCTCGCGCTTGTGCGTGTTCTCGATGTGCGCGAGCGCGCCGATGAGCAGTCGGCGGTGGTGTTGCAGGTCAGCGAGGGCGTTCTCCTCGATCTGGTCGAAGCCGCCGAGTCGCATCCCGGCTGGCTGCAGGTTCGTCATCGCGATGGTGCTGCCGGTTTCGTTCGGGTCGGACAGGTTTGGGGCGGCTAGCCCTCATCGGTGCCGGCGCCTGGGGTACGGGGCTTGCCATCGCCTTCTCACGCGCTCACGCGGTGGGCCTCTGGGCGCGCAGCCCGGCGCAGCGGGCCGCCCTTGCGGCCACCCGCCGCAGTGCCTACCTGCCCGAGGTCGAGTTGCCGTCCGCCGTGCAGGTTGCCGAGGAACTGCCGACACTGATCGCCGAGGCCGACCTCGCCATTGTGGCGACCCCGACTGCAGGGCTGCGCGAGGCCCTCGAATCGGTCCGGGCCGTGCGGCCCGATCTGCCAGTGCTCTGGGCCTGCAAGGGTCTCGAGCGCGAGGAAGCTCTCTTTCCACACGCCATCGCGGCCATGGTGATGGCGCCCGGCGTACCTCGCGGCGTGCTCTCGGGCCCGAGTTTTGCTCTTGAGGTGGCGCGCGGGCTGCCCACGGCGCTCACCCTGGCCTCGCACGACGAGGCCTTCGCCCGCCATTGGGCGCGGTCGTTGCACCAGCGCACCCTGAGGGTCTACTTCAGCACCGATCTGGTCGGCGTTGAAGTCGGCGGTGCGGTCAAGAACGTGCTCGCCATTGCCACCGGCATCTGCGATGCGCTGGCGTTGGGCAACAACGCACGCGCTGCGCTCATCACACGGGGTCTTGCCGAGATGACTCGCCTTGCGCTTGCGCTCGGGGGCGATGCCCAGACCTGCATGGGCCTTGCCGGTGCAGGCGATCTCATCCTCACCTGTACCGGTGATCTTTCCCGCAATCGCCGCGTCGGGCTTGCACTCGGTGCCGGGCAGTCACTGGCCGATATCCTTGCTTCGCTCGGTCATGTCGCCGAAGGCGTGTCGGCCGCGCGCAGCGTCGAGCGGATCGCGCGATTGCATCAGGTCGACATGCCGATTACCTCAGCGGTCTGCCGTGTGCTCGATGGCAGCGTCTCCGCTGCAGCGGCTGCCCGGCAACTGCTCGAGCGCGACCCGCGCGGCGAGAGTTCGCCAGACTAGGCCGGGCCGGGGGGCCGGTGTCGCAGAACGCCTCCTCGGGCAGGCCGGCCATGGTCTCAGTGCCCACCCGCAAAGTCGATCTGTCGCCACGCCTCATAGACCACGACGGCCACGGCATTGGACAGGTTGATGCTGCGATTGTCCGGGCGCATCGGAATCCGCAGGCAGGAGGCCGGATCGAATTCGTCGAGGATTTCCTGGGGCAGTCCGCGCGACTCGGGTCCGAACAGGAAGGCGTCGCCGGGCCTGAAGGCGACATCGGCATGCCGACGCGTGCCGCGGGTTGTCATCGCGAATACCCGTTGGGAGGCGAGCGCCGCGCGGGCGCTGGGCCAGTCAGGATGGACCCGGATATCGGCCAACCGGATGTAGTCGAGCCCGGCACGGGCCAGCGTGCGATCGTTCAGGGTATAGCCCAGAGGCTCGATCAGGTGCAGGCGCGCGCCGGTATTGGCCGTCATGCGGATCACGTTGCCGCTGTTGGGCGGAATCTCGGGCTGGTAGAGGACGACATCGAACACGGTGGGCACACCTCCTGGGATGGCGCCGGAGGAGCCGGCGCTCATCCGCTCTGCGCAATGGGTTCGCCGGGCCGCTCCGCGCGGGCCACGACCCAATTCTCCACCGATACGGCGCCGGCGTGTTTCAGTGCAAGGGCGATTTCAGCGAGCGTTGCGCCGGTGGTCATCACGTCATCGACCACGGCAACATGACGGCCGTGCAGTGCCTCGGTCACGATGAAGGCGTCGTGCAGATTGGCCTGACGTTGCCGTGCTGCAAGGCCTGTCTGTGCGGGGGTGTCGCGTACCTTGCGCAGGAGGTCGGTGCGGTATCGAGGCCGATCCGGCAGGCGCAGGCGGCGTGCGATTTCGTGCGTCTGGTTGTAGCCGCGTTGTCGCAGTCGCTCGGCCGAGATCGGAACGGCGAGCACGAGATCGGGCGCTGCCACGGGCCTGCGGTCGACCGCCCCGATTGCGCGCTCCAGTTGCAGGGCCAGATAGCCTGCCAGTGCAAGGCGCCCGTTGAACTTGAGATCGCGCATCAGCCGATCGACCGGCGTCCGGTAGCGATACACCGCGATGGTCCGGTCGTAGGGTGGGTGAGACTGGACGCAGGACGGGCACGCCGTGGTCGCTGCTGCGGGTAATGAGCACACCGGACAAGGTCTCAGCGGGCGTGGCAGCGTTTCCTCGCAGGCATCGCAAAGGGCGTGCTCCGGGGTGCCCTTCTTGCAGAGCAGGCACGGGCTGCCAGCCAGTCGCCGCGCATGCTGGCAAAGCCGCGCGAGGGCGGTGCTAAACTCGTTTGCCCACATCACTCCAAGGCTCTCATCAAAGGGCAGTCCTCAGGCAACTCCTGCGCTCGGCGCGATGAAGGGTGTTCGTGCTCCGGCACATCCCGCGCGACCGGCGCCTTCAAACGGCACACGATTCCATGATCAGCACGGTAATGCAGGTTGCTCGTCGTCTGGCGAGCGGAGAAGTCACCAGCCAGACGCTGGTGGAAGAAGCACTCGAGCGAGCGCTCGATCCGGCCGGAGAGGGCGCCCGGGTGTTCATGGCGCTCCATGCTGACGCCGCGCGCAGCTTTGCCCGAGCGAGCGATGCCGCGCGCGCGCACGGCGTGGTGTCCTCGCCCCTGGCTGGCGTGCCTGTCTCGGTCAAGGACCTCTTCGATGTGGCGGGCGATGTGACCCGCGCCGGTTCGAAGGTGCTGGCCGATGCCCCTCCCGCAGGGGCTGATGCCGTGATCGTGGCGCGACTGCGCGCTGCCGGTGCCATCATCATGGGTCGTACCGGCATGACCGAGTTCGCCTATTCGGGCATCGGTTACAACCCGCATTACGGCACGCCGCGCAATCCCTGGGAGCGCGATGTCGAATTTGCCCACGGCGAGCACCGGGCGCGGGGTCGCATTCCCGGTGGGTCGTCGTCGGGTGCCGCGGTCTCGGTGACCGATGGCATGGCGGTGGCTGGCATTGGTACTGACACCGGCGGGTCGGTTCGCATTCCGGCATCCCTGTGCGGGCTCACCGGCTTCAAGCCCACCGCGCGTCGTGTGTCGCGCGAGGGTGTCTATCCGCTCTCGGGCACGCTCGACTCCATCGGGCCGCTTGCAGCGAGCGTGCAGTGCTGTGCCATCGTCGATGCCATCATGGCTGGCGAGCCCGTGCGGCCTCTGGTTCCGCTGAGCGTGCGCGGCATGCGCCTGGGCGTGGTCACCGATCTGCTCACCGACAACCTCGATGAGGCGACGACAAACGCCTTCGAGCGGGCGCTCTCGGCGCTGTCGGCGGCCGGTGCGCAGGTCGACCGGGTGTCCTTCGAGGAATTGCGCCGGCTGCCCCAGATCAATCGTCACGGCGGATTCTCGGGTGCCGAGGCGCTCGCCTTGCATCGGGCGCGTCTGGCGACCGATGCCGAGCGATACGACGCGCGGGTCGCTCGTCGCATCCTCGCGGCGGGTGCAATGAATGCGGCCGATTATGTCGACATGCTGGCCGAGCGGGTCGCGATGATTGCGCGCTTCGAGGCCGTGGCCTCCGGGTTTGATGCACTGCTCTCGCCTACCGTGGCGCGCGTAGCGCCGCCCATCGCCGAGATCGAGCACGACGATCAGGCTTTCCTTGCCGCGAACGGACTCATTCTTCGCAACACGGCGGCGTTCAATTTCCTCGATGCCTGCGCCTTGAGCCTGCCCTGCCACCGCGCCGCGGAGGCTCCGGTGGGCCTCATGCTGGCTGCGCCAGCCCTGTCGGACGCGCGGCTCCTGCGGGTGGGTGCCGGTATCGAGGCGGCACTGGCCGGGGTACGCGCGGCTTGAGCGGGGCCGATCCGGCATCGAGCGTGCCGGTGGCAATCGACATCAAGGGGGCGCAGAGACGGCACTTGCGTCCTCAGCCTGCGGGGCTCGACGTGCTGGGGCGCGAGGTCGCCGCCCGCATGGATGCGCGGCTTGATTACATGCGCATCGACCCTGCGCTGGTGCTCGATGCTGGCAGCGGTCGCGGTGATGATCTGCCTCGGCTCGCGGCCCGCTACGAGCGCGCGCTTGTGGTCGGCCTTGACGCGAGTCCGGTCGTTTCGGCTTTGTCGACCTCGGCGCGCCGAGGTTTCCTCGAGCAATTGCGCCGGTGGCGCCCAGCCGCCGTGCGTGGTGCGCCCGGCATGGCACCTGGTGTTGTCCGGGTTCAGGGCGACTTCAATCGGCTGCCCCTGGGCGATGCCAGCGTCGATCTGGTCTGGGCCAATCTGGCCCTCCCGTGGTCGGGCGATCCGGTGCAGACCTTCTTGCAATGGCACCGGGTGCTGAAGCCCGGGGGGCTCCTCATGTTCTCGACGTGGGGGCCTGACACGCTGCGCGAATTGCGTGCAGCGTTCGAGTCGGCAGGCGAGTCGCGCCGCGTACATCCCTTCGTCGACATGCACGACCTGGGTGACATGATGGTCGGCGCCGGACTGGCTGATCCGGTGATGGACATGGAGCGGATCAGCCTGACCTACCGGGATGTGGCCGGGCTGGTCGCCGATCTGCGGGCGGGGCGGCACACCAACGCACGACTCGATCGGCCACGCGGCCTGCTCACCCCGCGCCGGTGGCGCCAGGTGAGGGCGACGCTCGAGGTGGCGCGCGAAGCCGTGCCGGTTGGTGATGGTGTCGAGGACAGGCTCTCGTTCACCTTCGAACTGGTGCAGGGCCATGCATGGAAGGCTGCGCCCAAGGTCGCGGCCGATGGTCGTTCGATCATCCGGTTCATGTCATCGCGGCCGGGTGCCGGCGAGGCTCGTTGAGGGGCCATGGCGAGGGTCGTGGCACGTCGTAATGCGACTCATTCTCGCTATGACGAAAGGCCTGTGAGGAGGCGCTTCAGCCTTGCCCTGACGAGCCCTGCCGTGATAGCCTCGCAGCGCACAAAAAGACCAGTCACGCGCGCGTCGTTTCATCGCACCGAACCCTGCCCACGGGTGCGCACGGGTGGTTGAAATGCGTCGTCTGTTGCAAACCTGAACGGAGCTTCGATGAAACACCTCTCCAGATCGCTCTTCGGTGGCGCGGTTGCGCTCATGTCGAGTGTTGCGCTGGCCGAACCGGCGAAGTACATCTTCCAGCCGCCCGTTACCTCCGTCGCGCGTGACATCTTCGACCTGCATACCTCGATGATGTGGATCATCACGTTCATCTTCGTGGCGGTCTTCGGGGTGATGTTCTATTCGATCTGGAAGCACCGCAAGTCGGTGGGCGCGAAGCCGGCGCAATTCCACGAGAGCACCACGGTCGAGATTGCCTGGACCGTCATTCCGGTGATCATCCTCGTCGCGATGGCCTTCCCGGCCACTCGCGTCGTGCTCGAGTACAAGGACACCTCCAATCCTGACCTCACCGTGAAGGCCACGGGCTACCAGTGGAAGTGGGGCTACGATTACATCAAGGGCGAAGGCGAGGGCATCAGCATGCTCTCGACGCTGACCACCCCGCGCGATCAGATCGAGGGGGATGCACCCAAGGGCGAGAACTACCTGCGCGAAGTCGACAACATGCTCACCGTTCCGGTGGGCAAGAAGGTGCGCATTCTGACGACGGCCAACGACGTCATCCACTCGTTCTGGGTTCCCGAGTTCGGTGTCAAGCAGGATGCGATTCCCGGATTCGTGCGCGACACCTGGTTCCGCGCCGAGAAGGAAGGCATCTATCGCGGTCAGTGCGTGGAATTGTGTGGCAAGGATCACGGCTTCATGCCGATCGTCGTGAACGTGCTCTCGGCCGAGAAGTACACCGCCTGGGTGGCGTCGCAGAAAGCGGCGGCGGCGGGGGTTGCCGATGAAGCAGCGCGCGAGTGGACCAAGGCCGAATTGATGGCGCGTGGCGAGAAGGCTTACGGGGCGGTTTGCGCGGCCTGCCACCAGCCGACGGGGCAGGGCCTTGCCAACGCCTTCCCGACGCTGGTCGGTTCGAAGGTCGTTGCCGGTCCGGCGATTGATCAGATCAAGCTGGTGCTGGCCGGCCGCAAGGGGGTCTTCATGCCCACCTCGCAGATGCCGGCGCAGGCGATGCTCCCCGACGCCGACATCGCAGCGGTGATCACCTACACCCGCAATTCGTGGGGCAATCGCTCGGACGAGTCGATCGTACAGCCCTCGGCGGTCAAGGCCGCCCGCTAAGTCACCCATCCATCCAGGAGGCTTCAAGCCATGTCACAAACGACGGCAGCTGCGGTGGGTCATGCCCACGATCACGCCCACGATCATGGCGATCACGGGCACGGGCATCATCCCACCGGCTTCATGCGCTGGCTCACCACCACCAATCACAAGGACATCGGCTCGATGTACCTGTGGTTCAGCTTCACGATGTTCCTCATGGGCGGTGTACTCGCCCTGGGCATTCGGGCTGAACTGTTCAAGCCCGGCCTGCAGCTGTGGCACCCGGAGTTCTTCAACCAGCTCACCACGATGCATGGCGTGATCATGGTGTTCGGGGCGATCATGCCGGCCTTCGTCGGCTTCGCCAACTGGCTGGTGCCGATGCAGATCGGTGCGCCCGACATGGCCTTTGCACGGATGAACAACTGGAGCTTCTGGCTCCTGCCGCCGGCGGCGCTGCTGCTCGTGATCTCGTTCTTCGTGCCGGGTGGTGCGGCGGCCGGTGGGTGGACGCTGTATGCGCCGCTCACCTCGCAGATGGGCCCGGGCATGGACCTCGCGATCTTCGCCCTGCACATTCTCGGCGCCTCGTCGATCATGGGTTCGATCAACATCGTGGTTACCATCCTCAACATGCGCGCGCCCGGCATGACGCTGATGAAGATGCCGATGTTCGTCTGGACCTGGCTGATCACCGCCTACCTGCTCATCGCCGTGATGCCGGTGCTTGCCGGCGCGATCACCATGACGCTGACCGATCGGCACTTCGGCACCTCGTTCTTCAACGCGGCGGGTGGTGGTGATCCGGTGATGTACCAGCACGTGTTCTGGTTCTTCGGTCACCCCGAGGTCTACATCATGATCCTGCCGGCCTTCGGCATCGTCTCGCATGTGATCCCGGCGTTTGCACGCAAGCCGCTGTTTGGCTATTCCTCGATGGTGTATGCCACTTCGTCGATCGCGATCCTCTCGTTCATCGTCTGGGCTCACCACATGTTCGTGGTGGGCATGCCGGCCGCCGGCGTGCTGTTCTTCATGTATGCCACGGTCCTGATTGCCGTCCCGACCGGGGTCAAGGTGTTCAACTGGCTTGCCACGATGTGGCGTGGTTCGATGACCTTCGAGACGCCGATGCTGTTCGCCGTCGGATTCCTCTTCGTGTTCTCGATGGGGGGCTTTACCGGCCTCGTCTGCGCCATCGCACCGATCGACCTGCAGATCCAGGACACCTACTATGTGGTGGCGCACTTCCACTACGTGCTGGTGGCCGGCTCGCTCTTCGCCCTGTTCTCCGGTGCCTACTTCTGGCTGCCCAAGTGGACCGGTCACATGTACAGCGAGTCGCTGGGCAAGCTGCACTTCTGGCTCTCGCTCATCTTCTTCAACATCACTTTCTTTCCGATGCACTTCCTCGGGCTGGCCGGTATGCCGCGCCGCATTCCCGACTACGCCACGCAGTTTGCCGACTTCAACATGATTGCCTCGATCGGCGCGTTCGGTTTCGGCCTCTCGCAACTGGTCTTCCTCGTGGCCGTGCTCAAGTGCGTCCGTGGTGGCGAGAAGGCGACGGCACAGGTCTGGGAAGGCGCCGAAGGGCTCGAGTGGACACTGCCGAGCCCTGCGCCCTACCACAGCTTCGAAGTGCCGCCGCAGGTCAAGTGAGCGGCGTGACCACGGCTACCGGATCGAGACCATGAACACCACCGACACCCCAGGTTCGCAGGCGCGGGCGCAGGATCTCCGGGCGGCCAATCGCCGCACCGCGTGGGTCCTGCTGTCGGTGGCCGCCGTGTTCTTCCTCGGCATCGTGTCGAAGTACTGGCTGCTCGGGTGAGTACGATCGCCTCGCTCAGGCTGGCACGCGGGTCGGACAACCGGCAGCTGCTCATCCGTCTGCTGGTCGTCACTGCGGTGATGTTCGGCTTCGGGTTTGCACTGGTGCCCTTCTACGAGAAGATCTGTCAGGTGACCGGGCTGCGGAGCATCCTGCAGCCCGACCATGTCGGTGCGGTCAACACCCAGGTCGATTACACGCGCTCGGTGGCGATCGAATTCGATACCAACACACGGGGCTTGCCCTGGACCTTCCGTCCCCTCGAGGGACACGTCTCGGTTCATCCCGGCGAGATGCAGCAGGCCGTCTTCGAGATTCGGAACACCTCGACGAGACCCGTTACCGGTCAGGCCATTCCGAGCTATGGGCCCGCGCTGGCTGCCGATTACTTCCGCAAGGTCGAATGTTTCTGCTTTACGCAGCAGACGCTCCAGCCCGGCGAGTCGCGTCAGGTGCCGGTCGTCTTCCTGGTCGATCCAGGTCTGCCTTCGAGCATTGGCACGATCACCCTCTCGTTCACCTTCTTCGAGGTCAACGGCGCGCAGGCGCCCGCCGGCTCCACGACTCCATTGACGGCCGTGCCGGGCAAGGTGCGCTCGTGAGCAGGGCGCCCGGACCCCAGGCCGGTTTCATGCAGGTCGTCCGGGCGGTGTTCTGGTCCTTTCTCGGCATACGCAAGCGCTCCGAACACGAGGCGGATGTCGTCCGGCTCAACCCGGTGCACGTGATCATCGCGGGCATCATGGGTGGCGTACTGTTTGTCTGTGCCCTTGTCGTCGTTGTCCACTTCGTCGTTTCCAATGCTGCCCGTTGATAGGCACGCCGCGCCTCGAGCGGCCTGCAGCGCCATTGCCGCCATTGCTGTCTGTAACCAGGGAGTCTGACCACCATGCTCGCTCAAAGCGCCAAATACTTCGTTCCCGATCCGTCAAAACGGATGATCTGGGGGTCCTTTGCGCTGCTCTTCCTCGCGTTGGGTGCTGCCAGCTGGATGAATGGTGCGTCCTCGGGGCGCTGGGTCGTGCTTGTCGGTTTCGCGCTCCTGCTCGTGATGCTGGTGGGCTGGTTCAGCGATGTCATCGGCGAGTCCGAGTCGGGCCAGTACAACCGCCAGGTCGACGTTGCGTTCCGCTGGAGCATGAGCTGGTTCATCTTCTCCGAAGTGATGTTCTTTGCCGCCTTCTTCGGGGCGCTGTTCTACGCACGAAACCTCGCCGTGCCATGGCTGGGCGACATCGATCACAAGATATTGTGGCCCGACTTTTCCTCGACCTGGCCCACCAGCGGCCCGACTGGCGAGAAGTTCACGCCGATGAATGCCACCGGGCTTCCTGCCTGGAACACGGCCATCCTTCTCACTTCGGGTGTCACGCTCACGCTCGCGCATCACGCCCTCAGGGCAGACCATCGGCGCCCGCTGCTCATCTGGCTCGGGGCCACGGTACTGCTCGGGGTGCTGTTCCTCTTCCTGCAGGCTGACGAATACGCCCACGCCTATCATGAGCTCAACCTCAAGCTCAGCACCGGCATCTACGGCACCACGTTCTTCATGCTTACCGGCTTTCACGGGTTCCATGTGACCATCGGAACGATCATGCTGATCACGATCTGGTTCCGCTGTGCCAAGGGGCACTTCAAGCCCGATCATCATTTCGGCTTTGAAGCGGTCGCCTGGTACTGGCACTTCGTCGACGTGGTCTGGCTCCTCCTGTTCATCCTGGTCTACTTCCTCTGATCAGGCACAGGTTCAGGCAACGCCCCTGCCGCGGCAGGGGCGTTGTCGTTTCGGAGCCGCTGTTCTCGGGCTAGAGTTGTGCGGGCAGCCACCCGTAGTGGCGGCCTGCGATGAGGAAAAGAAACAGCAGGACCGAGAGCGCTACGCGCACGGTGAGGGCGTTCACGCTCCGACTGGTGCCGCTACGGTCGGTCATCATGAAATAGAGCGCCGAACCGAGCGAGAGCAGAATCAGAAGCAGAACGCCGATGACCACGAATCGCATGATGAAATTCCTGTCTATCGGTGCGAGCGTATCATCGACCCGGATCGGGTTCGGGGTGCATGTCATGCATGCGCGAACCTGACGAGGGGCTGTTGCCCGAGCGCCGTTCTTCCCTGCTGATGTCGATCGAACCCTCCCTGCACTCTCCGCATGCCGTGCATGCCGCTCGCTGGCGCAGTGCCGCGCTCGCGGTGGTCACTCTTGCCTTCGTGGTGCTCACGGTGTCGCTCGGGCAGTGGCAGACCCGGCGTGCGGTCGAAAAGGCCGATCGACTCGCACTCGCGCTCGAACGGGCTCAGGCCACGCCGCTCGAGCTGACCGGCGCCTCTGCCGACGTCGCGGCAATGGCGTGGCGACATGTGCTGCTGCGAGGTCAGTGGCGCGCCGACCCGGATGGCGTGCTGGGCGGTGCCTTGCTCATCGATAATCGCATTCGCGCTCATCGTCCGGGCTACGAAGTCGCGCAGTTATTCCAGCTCGATGGCGACGGGAGCCTCGTGCTGGTGAACAGGGGCTGGACGCCGGCAAGAGCCGACCGCGGGCCGGTGTCGGTCATGGCGCCGGAGGTTGGGCCCACGGTGCTCGAGGGCACCGTGGTCGTGCCCGATGAGCACCGTTTTTCGGTGGGGACGCCGGTTTATCCCGTGCCTGCAGGTGCGCTGACCGTGTGGCCCTCGCTGAGTGTGCAGCAGTTCGAGCGCGTCGCAGGACTCAGGGTGGCCCCATGGGTGCTGCAGCAGACGAGTGCTGCCGATGATTCGCTCGACCGCAACTGGCCAGGGCCTCCCGAGGATGCCGACCGGCATCGCGCCTATGCCCTGCAGTGGTACAGCTTCGCGGCGATTGCTGCGGGCATCTATCTCACGCTTGGTCTGCGCCGATTTCGACGCGGCAGGCCGTCTGCTTCGGAGTCCCCTCGCCCGTGACGACCCCTGACCCCTCTGCGATGGCTGCTTCGGCCGACCCTGTGCGCCTGCGTCGTGCTCGCGGTCGCATTCAGGCCCTGCTGATCCTTGCGGTCTGTGCCGCCCCCATCGTGCTGGGTACGCTGGCGTATTTCGTGTCGCCACCCGCCGGACGCGTCAATTATGGGCGTCTGCTGCCACCAGCGCCCCTGCAGATTCAGGCGCGGCTGGCTGATGGTCAGCCGCTCACGGCGCGCAGCCTTGCGGGCACCTGGTGGCTCCTCGACGTCGACCGCGGCGAGTGCGATGAAGCCTGTGCACAGAAGCTGCTCCTGATGCGTCAGATGCGTCTTGCACAGGGCAAGGATTCCTCGCGCATCGAGCGCCTGCTCATCGTCACCGATGGACGGGCGTCGACAGCACCTGAGGGTGTTCTGGCGGGCGTTCGGGTTGCCCGACTCGAGCCTGGCGCCACGCTGGCCGACACGTTTGGTGATGCGGATCCGGTGAAGCATCTGTACCTGATAGACCCTTTGGGAAATCTCATGATGAGCTTCCCCTGGCCGCCCGAGGAGAAGCGCATGTTGCGCGATATCGAAAAGCTCCTGCGGGTCAATTCGTGGAAGTAGGGCCTGCGGTTCCGTGCAGGAGCCGCCTTGTGGAGATCCTGTGATGACGCTCAATCTCATGCTGGCGCTGGGTGCCGTGGCGCTGCTCGCTCTGGTGCTGATTGCCGGGTTGTCGCGCTGGGCGATGCGCTCCGCGGCCCACTTCGCGCGTCTCGCCCTGTTCACGACCGGGCTCACCTTCATCCTGGTGGTGGTGGGTGCCTATGTGCGCCTGTCCGATGCCGGTCTTGGTTGTCCTGACTGGCCGGGTTGCTACGGTGAGCCACACATGCCACCCGTGCTGCCTGCCGCGCAGGCCGACTCGGTGCCGGCGGGTGGGTTTGACGTGGCCAAGGGGTGGAAGGAGATGGGCCACCGCTACCTCGCGTCTTTCGTGGGCATGCTCATTGCCGCTCTCGCGCTGGCGGCGGTTCGCGCTCGTGGTCTCCTGGGCCGCTCGCCCGCGCTTCCGCTTTTCCTCGTGCTGGTGGTGATTGCACAGGCCGCACTCGGTCGGTGGACGGTCACGCTGCTCCTGAAGCCTGCGATCGTGACCCTTCATCTGCTGGGAGGGATGACGACCCTCGCCTTGCTTACCCTCATCACGCTGCGCGCATCATCGGGCGCTGCGCAGACAATCCACGGCGATGCTGTCGTGCGGGTACGCAGCCTTGCCCTGTTCGGTCTGGTCGTGGTCTCGCTTCAGGTGCTGCTGGGTGGGTGGGTCAGCACCAATTATGCGGCACTGGCCTGTCCCGACTTGCCCATGTGTCGCGGCGAGTGGGTGCCGCCGATGAGTTTCACCCATGCCTTTGAAGTGCTGCGCGAACTGGGTCGTACCGGCGACGGCGACGTGCTGCCCCTGGAGGCCCTCACCGCCATTCACTGGGTGCATCGGCTTGGTGCGGTGGTGGTGTTCTGCGTCGCGCTGTGGCTCGGGTCGAGACTCGTTCGGGTGGGTGCACTGAAGTCCCTCGGCCTCCTTCTCGTCGCGCTCGTAGGCATGCAACTGTGCCTGGGCATCGGCAACGTGATCTTCAGCCTGCCACTGTGGCTTGCGGCTGCTCACAACGCCGGGGCGGCTGCGCTGCTCGTCCTGATGGTCGTGATAAACTTCAAGGCAGGCGGACTGGGTCGCGCCTGACGGCCCTCCGTGCCCCCCAGCCCCTCGTCCGGTCTTACCTGGCAGATCCCCCTTCATGCATCAGCAGGCGATGGTCGCACCCGGATTGGCGCAACGTCTGCGCCAGTACTACGAGCTCGCCAAGCCGCGAGTCATCATGCTCATCGTGTTCTGCGCGGTGATCGGCATGTTTCTCGCAACACCGGCGGGTACGTGGCCTTCGCCCTGGGTCGTGATCTGCGCCACCATCGGCATCGCACTGGTCGCCGGGGCGGCAGCAGTCATCAACTGTCTGGTCGAGCGCCGCATCGATGCGGTGATGGCCCGCACTCAGCGCCGCCCGTTGGCGCGGGGTGATCTCAATGCGCCCCAGGCACTGGTGTTCGCGTCGGTGGTCGGGGGCTTTGGCATCTGGCTCCTGCTCACCCAGGTCAATGCACTGACCATGTGGCTCACCCTGGGCACCTTTGTCGGGTACGCCGTGGTCTACACCGTGCTCCTCAAGCCGCGTACCCCGCAGAACATCGTGATCGGTGGCGCCTCGGGTGCCATGCCGCCGGTACTGGGCTGGGCCGCCGTGACCGGTGAGGTGTCCCCTGAAGCCCTTCTGCTCTTCCTGATCATCTTTGCGTGGACGCCCCCCCACTTCTGGGCGCTTGCGCTCTACCGCACCGAGGAATATGCGCGCGCCGGTCTGCCGATGCTGCCAGTCACGCACGGGGCCCGATTCACCCAGTTGCAGGTGCTGCTCTACACGGTCGTGCTGCTCGCCTCCTCGCTGATGCCCTTTGCCTGTGGCATGAGCGGCTGGATCTACCTGGCGAGCGCGCTGGCACTCGGCGGGCTCTTTCTCTACTACGCCATTGCGCTCTACCGTCAGTACAGCGATGCGCTCGCACGCAAGACCTTCCGCTACTCGATCCTGTATCTCGCGCTGCTCTTCGCGGCACTGCTGCTCGACCACTATGTCCGGTGGTAGGTCCGAAGCGCGTAGCGGCATGCATATGCGAGCGCATGACCCCGGGGGTACGGGTCGGCAGAGAGGTGTCGCGGCCGGCAATGCCGTGACTCCGGGTGCTCTCTCAGGACGACGGTTCGTGCGATGGGCGCGCACCGGGCTGATGGCCGGGATTGCCCTCGGGCTGGTGGCCTGTTCGCCGGAACGGGTTGCATTTCGCAGTACCGACATCACCGGGGCCACGTACGCCAGCGATTTTCGCCTGGTCGATCCGGCCGGCCGGGAGCGCTCGCTGGCCGATTTCCGGGGCAAGGTCGTCACCGTATTCTTCGGGTATACGACCTGTCCTGACGTCTGTCCGACGACGCTCGCCGAGATGCGCGAGGTGAAGGCTGCGCTCGGCGCCGATGCCGAGCGACTGCAGGTCATTTTCATCTCGGTGGATCCCGAGCGTGATTCCCCCGCTGTTCTCGGCCCCTACGCGGCAGCCTTCGACCCCACCTTCGTTGCCCTGTCAGGCAGCGCGGCCGACATTGCGGCAACGGCCAAGGTGTTCAAGGTGGTCTACGAGCGGGTGGCTGGCAACACCCCCGACACATACACGATCAACCATACGGCCGGCAGCTACGTCTTCGATCCGCAGGGACGCATTCGTCTGTTCGTGCGCCATGGCCAGGGCATCGAGCCGATCGTGAGCGACATCCGGCAGTTGCTCGCCGGGCGCTGAAACATACCGGCTGCGCTTCAGCGTCTGTTGAACCTGTCCGGCAGGGGACCGATCTCACAACCCGCCGCAGCGATGGTCGCGCCGCCTGCTCAGAGCGTGACCAGTGCGCCCTTCATGCGGCTCAGTGCCTTCGCCTCGATCTGACGGATGCGCTCGGCTGACACGCCAAACTCGGCTGCCATGTCGTGAAGCGTCGCCGGATTGCTCTCGGTGAGCCAGCGTGCCTCGATGATGCGGCGGCTTCGCGGGTCGAGATCGGCCAGAGCATCCTTCAGCCCCTGCGCATGGCGGTTTTCACGCTGCCGGGCCTCGTACACCTGGGCTGGTTCAGCCGACTCGGGTGCTGCCAGATAGTTGATGGGGGCGTAGCCTTCTTCATCGTCGCTGCCAGGGTCGAGCGCGATATCGCCACCGGACAATCGGGTTTCCATCTCGGCCACATCCTCCGGCCGGACATGGAGTTCGCTCGCCATCTGGTCGATTTCGCTGGGGCTGAGACTCTCCAGCCCCGGCTTCATGCTGCGCAGGTTGAAGAACAGCTTGCGCTGAGCCTTCGTGGTGGCCAGGCGCACGAGCCGCCAGTTGCGCAGGATGAATTCGTGCATCTCGGCACGAATCCAGTGCATGGCAAATGACACCAGACGCACGCCACGCTCGGGGTCGAAGCGCTTCACCGCCTTCATCAGCCCGATGTTGCCTTCCTGAATGAGGTCGGCCTGCTGCAGCCCGTAGCCTGCATACCCGCGCGAGATGGATACGACCAGGCGCAGGTGCGAGAGAACAAGCTGGCGTGCAGCATCGAGGTCACCCTCGTCGCGCAGCTTGCGGCCCAGGCGCGTCTCTTCCTCCTGGGTGAGCAAAGGCAGGCGGTTGACGGCCTGGACGTAGGCTTCCAGGCTCCCGGCAAGCGAGGGCATCTGAACGGTCAGAGCAGTCATCGTGAACACCTCTCAGTCAGTCGACCGTGGCCCGCTCCGTCGTGTTCGAAACGATACGACGGGGCTGCACAGTCACGCTCATGTTAGCACTCGCGACTTTAGAGTGCCAATTTGTCCAAAGGTTCCCGACCCCAGCATGGCGCGAGTCGGGCTGCTCTGGTGGCCCAAGATGGTTGCCCGCGTGATATTTCCGACAGCACCTTGCGTGACCGCAAGCGGCTCGCCGCAGGGCGGCCAGGCGGTCTGGTGCTGGTGCACCGGCGCTCGCGTAGCTACCGCGTCGGCGATGCAAACCTGCCGATGTCCGTCAGTCAAGCCGTGCGCCAGCCTCGCGCACGACGCGTGCCCATCGTACGGATTCCGTGCGAATGAAGTCCCCGAAGCCCTCAACCGTCATCTGCAGGGCTTCACCACCTTCACCCTGCAACTGGTCGCGGAATTCGGCGCTGCGCACGATGCGCGCCACCTCGGCGTTGAGCCGACGCGTGATATCCGCAGGCGTGCCGGTGGGTGCAACCAGACCGAACCACGACACCAGGTCATAGCCGGCAATGCCCGATTCGGCGATGGTGGGCAGGGCGGGTGCGACCGAGCTGCGGTGTACGCTGGTGACCGCCAGCGCGCGCAGCTTGCCAGCACGCACATGCTGGATCACCGAGGGGATGCTCGCGAACATGAGCGAGACCTGTCCACCGAGCAGATCGAGAACCGCCGGACCGGTGCCCTTGTAGGGGATATGCACCAGCTGGATGCCGGCGGCACTGCGGAATGATTCGGCCGCGAGGTGCGCTCCGCCACCGGAGCCCGCCGAGCCATAGTTGAGCGTTCCCGGGCGGGCACGTGCGAGCGCGATGAGATCGGCCACCGACGTGACGGGCAGCGACGGGTGGGTCACCAGCATCAGTGGGAAGGCTGCAATCGGGGCCACGGGTGCGAGATCGCGCTGCACGTTGAACGGAAGGCGTGCATAGAGCGTCTGGTTGGCGATGACTGCCGAGGGCAGCAAGAGGAAGGTCTGGCCATCGGCTGCCGCGTGAACCACGAGGTCGGTCCCGATATTGCCGTTGCCACCGCCGCGATTCTCGGTCAGGACCTGCTGCCCGAGCGCTTCGGCCAGCCGTGTCGTCACCGTGCGCGCGAGAATGTCTGCCGGGCCACCGGGCGGGAAGGGCACGACCACCCGCACCGGACGCGAGGGCCATGTTCCAGACTGGCCCGACGAGACGGCCGATCCAACGGAAGAACCCTGAGCAAAGACCGCCTCAGCCACCCCGAGCGCCGCGGCCGCCCCGAGTGCACCGAGGCTGCGCACCCGCGTCTTCGATGCAGTCGGGCGCGCCGGCAACGCACCTCGAAGGGAACGCAGTACCCGACCGCTGCATGATCCCCAGCTGTCACCCCCTGTCAGCATCGCGGGGCGCGCTCGCTGGGGGGGCGCGAGGTCAGCCAGCCGGTCGTGAGACTTGCGCTCACCCGGCCAGAAAAGCCAGTTGCAGGCGATTGAAGGTGGCAGCATCCTCGAACTGGGGCCAGTGCCCGCAATTGTCCATGACCTCGAATCGTGCACCGCGAATGCCTCGCGCGAGCCGTTGTCCTACCTCGATCGTGCTCCCCGGATCGTGACTCGTCCACATGACCAGGGTGGGGGCCTCGATCCGGGCGAGTTCCTCGTCGGTCATCAGGTTGGGCAGCCTGAACTCGGGCGTGTGCAGGCACATGATGTTTTCCATCGCCCGCGCGAAGCCGGGCTGGGTGTAGACCCGGTAGCGCATGTCGACCATTTCGTCGGTCACGACCGAGGGGTCGAGCATCAGCCACTCGAGCCGTTTGCGGATGCTCTCGCGCGAGGGCGTTGCGGCGGCAGCGATCGACAGCGACCGGATTCGCTCGCTCACCGCCGGGTCATAGTGCACGCCCGCCGCGGTGTTGAGGATGATTCGTCCGACGCGCTCGGGACGCGTTGCTGCCATGTGTTCGGCAACCCAGCCACCCAGTGATTCGCCCGAGAGGTGCGCACGCTCGACACCCATCGCATCGAGGAAGTCGACCAGGTGCTGGACATAGTGACGCGGTTCGTAGGGGTGATCGGGCTTGTCGCTGAATCCGTGGCCGATCATGTCGATGGCAAAGACGCGATAGCGCTCGGCATGCGCCGGGATATTGCGCAGGTAGGCTTCCAGGTAGCCGCCGCTGCCGTGCAGGAAGACGAGCGTCTCGCGGTTGCCGCTGCCTGCCTCCAGGTAGCGGGTACGGATACCCCCGGCGTTCACATACCCCATGCGGTATTCGCAACCGAGCATTTCGAGCCACATCGACATCGTCAATCCTCCCTTGAAACCGTCTGACCGGGCGCGCGTGCGAGCCCCTGGTGCCTGAGCATCGACAGGATCCTCGCAAGGGCATCCTTGCGATAGGCTGCCTCATCGATGTTCGAGTAGTCATAGAAGCCCGAACCACTGCGCAATCCGATGCGGCCCTCCTCCATGTAGCGCCGCACGATATCGGGCGCCTCGTAGCGCGGCCCGAGTTCGCCGGCGAGATAGCGACTGGCGTAATAGAGGATGTCATTGCCGCCGTAATCGATGAATTCGACGACACCCATCGCGGCATAGCGAAACCCGAGCCCGTAGCGTGTTGCCCGATCGATGTCCTCGGCGCTGGCCACACCCTCCTCAATCATGCGGGCCGCCTCGTTCATGATGAGCGACTGGAGTCGGGGCACGATGTAACCGGGGGCTGCAGAGCACAGCACCGGCACCTTGCCGATCTGCTCCAGGCAGGCGCGCAACGTGCGAATGACATCCGGATCGGTCTGCGGGTGCGCCGACAGCTCGACCAGCGGGATCACGTAGGCCGGATTGAGCCAGTGCGCGTTGAGAAAACGTTCGGGTTGCCGCACCATCCGGGCGAGGGTGTTGACCAGGAAGGTCGATGTGGTCGAGGCCAGGATGGCATCGGGCCGGAGATGATTGCCGGCCCAGGCCAGTGCCTCCTGCTTGGCCTCGAGCACTTCGGGAACACCCTCGAAGACGATCGACGCCCGCGCCAGCGCTGCTGCTGCGGCATCCCGCCCGGCAACGTGAATGCGCTCGAGGATGGTCGGGCATTCGCCCGGATCGAACAGCCCCAGTTCGGCCAGCGCATGCAGACTGGCATCGATCTCGGCCATGGCCTCGCTGCGCAGTTGTTCGAATGCCGCAGCACTGCGCGCCTTCAGATCGATCATCCAGACCTCATGCCCCGCATAGGCAAAGGCGTGGGCGATACCCCGCCCCATGCGTCCTGCGCCCAACGTGGCGATCACGCCTGCCGCCCGTGGTGTGCTCATCCGGTCAGTCCCTCCTGCAGCAGGTCGCTCAATGCGGTCGTCGAGAGGGTATCCAGCCCCAGGTTGGCCATCGTGCGCGGGCTGGTGCGGGCAAAGTCGGCTCCGCAGATTGCCCCGCCAAGGGCAAGCAATCCGTGCGCAAGGGGGGCTGTCGTGCCGGTGTACCGTGCGAGCGAGGCGAGGAGTGCGAGTCCGTACTCGACGTCTTCGCGCATGTAGCGGTGACTCAGCAGGTCGATATGCTCGCGCCAGTCGCCCGATTCGACCAGTCGCTGGTGCGAATCGCCGTACATCCACCGATCGTTCTCGTAGTGGTCGCGCAGCGGAAAATGTTCGGGGCCGTAGCCGAACGCCTTGCGGATCGAGATGCGCTCGGCATCGAGTGCATCGGTGACGCGTCGGACCGCCGGTTGAGTGCCCTCGTTGTGAATGTCGTACCGCTCGTTGTGTTCCAGAGGGCCGGCATTCATCAGGATGAGGGGCGGGTGGATGATGGGCCCGGCATTCATCAGCGCACCGGACAGCGCGTCCTCGATCGGCTCGATCGAATCGAATGCCTCGCGCAGCACCGCAAACGCGGCTGTGCCGTCACGTGCCGGGAACACGCCGGTCGGCAGGCGTGTCGCGCGCATGGTGATGGCCACTTCGGTGGGGCCATGCTTGCGACAGAGCCAGGGCAGCGTGCCCGTCTCGGCGAAGGCTATCCGTGCCGAGACGCCCATCGAACGCAGCGTGCGGGTCATGGCAATGCTGCCCAGGGTACCGGGTGCGAGAAACGCCACCTGCCCGTCATGCAGCCAGGGGCCTGCCGCGCGGGCGATGTCGCATTGTGCGAAGGCGGGCCCGGGGATGAAGAGCAGCGCAGCGCCACGAACGGCCTGGCCGATGTCGCCGGTGGCGCCGGCAATGCGCACTGTCCGCCGTCCGGCCGCATCGATGAGCGTGATCGTCGGGTCGGCGATGAGGGGCGCGAGCGCCGCGCCATCGCGCCGCCACAGCCAGACTTCATGTCCCCGTTCGGCCAGATCAGCCGCCGCCGCGTAGCAACCGTGGCCGCCGCCGAGTACCGCGATCTTCATCGTTACCACCTCTCGTTGATCAGTGCGCCGCACGATATCATGGGCCATCCATCATCTCGAGGGCGACACGATGATCATTCAGGCTCCGGCGGCGCAGGGCGGCGGCAACGCACGCTTCGTGATGCGAATGATCGAGCACACCACGCTGGCCGGGCGGTTTGCCCGCGTTTTCGGCAACACGCAGTTCGAGCCGGTAAGGCCGCGCGACGTGATGCTGTACATGATCGACAACCATGATCGTGGCTGGACAGCATTCGATGCCGCACCCGAGATCGATCCGGCGACGGGCCTGCCATGGAATCTGGTGGAGACGCCGGCTGAGCGCATCGTTGCCACGAGCGCCGGCTCGCCCGATTTCAACGAACGGCATCACGCCTACGCCGGCCTGCTGTCGAGCATGCACAGCTGGGGTCTCTACAACGGGCGCTACGGACTGTCGGACAAGGTGCTCATCGATTCGATCGGTCCGGAGGACCGGCACCTCGCCGATCGCATGCTCGCGGGTGAACTGGAGCGGCAGGCGCGGCTGCGTACCTGCCTGCTCGAGGACCCGGCAACGGTCGCCTGGCTCGACGAGGCGACGATCTTGCAGAACTACAAGCAGTTGCAGTTCTTCGACACGCTCGCGCTGTACTTCAATCGTGTGCCCGAGGGCGATCGCACCGAAGCCCTGTTCCCCCATGTTCCCCGGAGCCGTGATCAGGATGTCACCATCACCGTTCGGCCCGTCGCTGCGGCGACCTATGCGCTGAGCCCGTTCCCCTTCGAGCGCGAGGGGCTGCACTTCGAGTTCGAGGGGCGATGGATCGAGCCGGTCACCGATGGTGATCTTGCCGGCTGGATGCGCCGGCTGGCCGCGACCCCGGTGGCGAGCCAGGCTTTCACGCTGGTTGCCGGTTGATCCGGTCGATCGATGCCATGCGCCGCATCGCGGCCCTGGCACAGACCCTCGTCAGAGCGTGCCAGCCGCCATCTGCCGTAGCCTGAACCGCTGGATCTTGCCGGTTTCGGTACGCGGCAAGGCGCCCACGAACTCCACTTCACGCGGGTACTTGTAGGGCGCAACCGTGGCCTTGACATGGTCCTGAAGGGCGCGCGCGGTGGTGGCGTCGGCCGCATGACCCGCCTTCAGAACGACGTAGGCCTTCACGATCTGACCCCGCTCTGCATCGGGCTTGCCGACCACCCCGCAGTCGGCGACGGCCGGGTGGGTGAGAAGCGCCACCTCGACCTCGGGACCGGCAATGTTGTAGCCGGCCGAAATGATCATGTCGTCGGTTCGCGCCTCGTAGTAGAGGTAGCCATCCTCATCCATCCGGAAAGCATCGCCGGTGATGTTCCAGCCGTTCTGCACGTAGTCGGCCTGGCGCGGATCGGCCAGATAGCGGCAGCCCGTCGGGCCCTTCACGGCCAGACGCCCGACGGTGCCGGGAGGACAGGGTTGCCCCGACTCATCGAGGATGGCCACCTGGTAGCCGCGAATCGCGTGTCCGGTAGCCCCTCGTCGCACGCTCTCCTCGCTGTGCGAGACGAAGATGTGAATCATCTCGGTCGAACCGAGCCCGTCGAGAATCTCGATGCCGGTGGCTTGCTTGAACAGTTGCCGCGTGGCATCGGGCAGGGCCTCACCAGCGGAGACCGCCTTGCGAAGGCTCGACACGTCGTGTCGAGGGACGAGCGGTGACATCATCCGGTAGAAGGTCGGCGCGGTGAAGACGATGCTTGCCCGGTGCCGGGTGATGGTCTCCAGCAGTCCTTCGGGGGTGAGACGTTCGGACAGGACGGTCGAAGCACCGAAGCGGAACGGAAAGCACAGCATCCCGCCCAGCCCGAAGGTGAATGCGAGCGGCGGGGTGCCACAGAAGATGTCGTCCTGGGTGGGTTTGAGGCACGAACGTGGAAACAGGTCGCACATCGCCATCACGTCGCGATGGAAGTGCAGGGTGCCCTTGGGTTGTCCGGTGGTGCCCGAGGTGAAGGCGATCAGCGCGACATCATCGATCGCGGTGTCGACGTTGTCGAAGTCGGTCGGCTTGCCCTCGAGGGCGGCTTCAAGCGACCCGGCACCACTGCCGTTGAAATAGAGCACTCGGGAAAGGCTGGGGCAGAGCGTCCGGGCACGTTCCATCTCGTCGGCCAGATGGACGTCGCACAGCGCCACCGTGGCACGTGCGCGATCGATGACGGGTTGCAATTCCTTCGCGCGCAGCAGCGGCATGGTGGCGACGGCAACGCAGCCCGCCTTGATCACGGCAAACCAGCAGGCGGCCATCATCGGGTTGTTGGGGCCGCGGAGCAGGACGCGGGTGCCCGGCATCAGTCCGAGGTCATCGCGCAGCACGCGGGCGATCTGGTTGGCTCGGGCCAGCACCTGGCGGTAAGTGGCCGTGATCACCCGCCCGTCGGCGTCGCTCGCATGGATCGCCGGACGCTCGCCACGCCCTTCCAGCACGTTGCGATCGAGCAGTTCGGCTGCACAGTTCAGGCGTGCCGGGTAGGCCAGTTCCGGCAGGTCGAGCAGCAGTTCCGGCCATTGATCGGGCGGTGGCAGGTTGTCACGGGCGAAGGTATCGATGTGGGCCGTGCGCGACGCCGCAGAGCGAATCGATGTCATGTCGAGGACCTCAGCAATTCACGGGCAATGATGAGCTTCTGGACTTCGGTGGCCCCTTCGTAGATGCGCAATGCGCGAATCTCGCGATAGAGGCGCTCTACGGGTGCGCCGCTGACCACACCGCGCCCGCCGAACATCTGGACAGCCCGGTCGATGACCTTCTGGGCTTCTTCGGTCGCAACCATCTTCGCCATGGCCGCTTCACGCGTGGTTCGCTCCCCGCGCACGTCACGCAGCCAGGCCGCGCGATAGGTGAGGAGCGCCGCCGCATCGATGGCCGTATCCATCTCGGCCAGGGCCGCCTGGGTGAGCTGGAAGTCGGCGAGTACCTGACCAAACATGTTCCGCGAGCGCGCGTAGGCCACGGCCTCGTCGAGTGCTCGCCGCGCAAAGCCGATGGCGGCGGCCGCCACCGAGGCGCGGAAGATGTCGAGTGTCATCATGGCGATCTTGAATCCCTGACCTGGCTGTCCGAGACGTTGCGAGGCGGGGATGCGGCAGTTCTCGAAGCGCAAGGTCGCGAGCGGGTGGGGTGCGATGACGTCGATGCGTTCGGCGATGTCCAGACCCGGCGTGTCGGCGTCGACCAGGAAGGCGCTGATGCCGCGCGCACCCGGGGCCTCCCCGGTGCGCGCAAAGACGGTGTAGTAGTGGGCGATGCCGCCGTTGGAGATCCAGGTCTTGGCACCGTCGAGCCGGTAGTGATCGCCCTCGAGGCGCGCGGCGAGGCTCATGGCGGCAACGTCTGATCCTGCCTCGGGTTCGGACAGGGCGAACGCAGCGATGGCGGTGCCCGCAGCAACCCGCGGCAGGTAGCGGGCTCGCTGCTCGTCGTTGCCTGCAATCGAGATGGCGCCCGAGCCCAGCCCCTGCATGGCAAAGGCAAAGTCGGCCAGCCCTTCATGCCGGGCGAGGGTTTCCCGGATGATGCACAGCGATCGGGAATCGAGCGTGGCTGAAACGCCACCATGGCCCGCCGGTACGGCATGGCGCAGCCAGTCGCCCGCCCCCAGTGCTGCTACCAGCGCGCGGCAACTGGCGTCGGTATCGCTGCCATGCAGGCCGGGCAGCGTCCGTGTCGCCCACTGGTCCAGTTCATGGGCGAGTTCGCGGTGGCGCTCCTCGAAGAAGGGCAGATCGAGATAGTGGGTGTCGCTCACTGGAAGCCTCTTTCGTGTGCGGGTCTTCAGTTGCCTTCGAAGACGGGCTTGCGCTTGGCGGCAAAGGCCTCGTAGGCGCGGGTGAAGTCTTTCGTCTGCATGCAGATGGCCTGGGCCTGCGCCTCGGCATCGATGGCTTCGTCGACCGACATCGACCACTCCTGGTGCAGCATCTTTTTCGTGATGCCGTGGGCAAAGGTTGGTCCGCCCGCAATCTGACCTGCCAGGGCAAGCGCATCGGCGAGGAGCGTCTCACTCACCGTGAGGCGATTGAAGAATCCCCAGGCAAGACCTTCATCGGCACTCATCGACCGGCCGGTATAGAGCAGGTCGGAGGCGCGGCCCTGGCCGATGATGCGCGGCAGGATGGCGCAGGCGCCCATGTCGCAGCCGGCAAGGCCGACGCGGGTGAACAGAAAGGCCGTCTTGGCTGCCGGGGTTGCCAGACGCATGTCGCAGGCCATCGCGATGATGGCACCAGCGCCGGCACAGACGCCGTCCACCGCAGCGATGAGCGGCTGGCGGCAGGCGCGCATGGCCTTCACCAGGTCACCGGTCATGGTGGTGAACTCGAGCAGTTCGGGCATCGACATGCGGGTGAGCGGGCCGATGATCTCGTGCACATCGCCGCCAGAGCAGAAGTTGCCGCCCGCGCCCGTGATCACCACCACGTCGACATCGGTGGCGTACTGCAAGGCACGAAAGAGGTCGCGCAGCTCGGCGTAAGAATCAAAGGTGAGCGGGTTCTTGCGCTCGGGTCGATCGAGTGTGATGGTGGCAACGCGATCGGCAAGCTCGAAGCGCACATGCTCGCAGCGATGTCCGGCGAAGCTGCGGTGCTGGGGTGTCAGGGGCGTGGTCATCGGAGGATTCCTTGGTCGGTCGATCGGTCAGCGCGTCATGACTTCGCCGCCCGAGATGGCGATGGACTGTCCCGTGATCGAGCGTGCCTCGGGCGAGCAGAGCCAGAGCACGCAGCGGGCGACTTCCTCGGGCTGCACCAGTCGGCCCTGGGGATTCACGGCAGCCAGGGCTGCACGCGCCTCATCTTCACTCTTGCCGGTCTTGGTGACGATGTTGTTCACGGCATCGCGCACGATGTCGGTGTCGGTGTAGCCAGGACATACCGCATTCACCGTGATGCCTGTGCGTGCTGTTTCGAGCGCAAGCGAACGGGTGAGCCCGACGAGGCCGTGCTTTGCGGCGACATAGGCACTCACATAGGCATATCCCACCAGCCCCGCCGTGCTGGCAATGTTGATGATGCGGCCGTAATCGCTTTTCATGAGGTGCGGCAATACTTCGCGCGTGCAGCGCCACGCACCGGTGAGATTCACCTGCAGCATGCGCTCCCAGAGTGCCTCGTCGGTGCGATGAAAGGGGGCACTTGCTGCCTCGCCTGCATTGTTCACGAGAATGTCCACGCGCCCGATCCGCTCGCGGACATCGGCGAACGTGCGTGCCACCGACGCCGAGTCTCCCACGTCGAGTGCAATGCCGTAGACAGCGCTTGCACCGGGCAGCGCGCCGATCGCAGCCGCACCTGCCGCAAGGCGCGTTGCATCGCGCCCGGTGATGACGACCGTCACGCCCGCTTGCGCGAGGGTCTCGGCGATCGCACGACCGATACCGCGCGAGCCACCGGTAATGAGCGCAATCCGCCCGCGCAGCCCCTTGCCTTCGTTCTCGGTGTTCTCAGGCATGGTCGACGAGGAACTGCTCGACTGCCCTCGTGAAGAGGGCTGGCTGTTCAAGGTTCGAGATGTGCGCGGCCGAGGGAATCATCACCAGTCGTGCCTCGGGAATGCCGGCAGCGATGGCCTCGGACATGGCTGGCGGGGTTGCCATGTCATCGGCACCGCAGAGCACGAGAACCGGGATGTCGATCTCACCGAGGCGATCGGTGAGATCGATTCGCGCGATGGCTGCCGCGCAGCCCGCATAGCCGGTACCCGGCGTGGCGCCGATCATCGTGGCTACATCGGACAAGAGCGGCGCATTGGCCGACTGCGCCCTGAAGGGTGCGGTGAACCAGCGCCCGAGGCTGCCCTCGACCAGGGGGGCCATGCCCTCGGTGCTGGCGGTCGTGACCCGGCTCGCCCAGAGGGCGCGAGCCTCGGCCCCATAGTGGCTGGTGGTGTCGGCGAGCGTCATCGAGGTGAAGACCCCGGGGTAGCGCAGGGCGAAGGTCTGACCGATCATGCCCCCCATCGACAGGCCCACGAAGTGCGTCTTTTCGATCTGCAGGTGAGCCAGCAGGCCGTGAAGGTCATCGGCGAGGGTTTCGAGCGTGTAGGGGCCGGCGGGTGCACTGGTCTTGCCGTGGCCGCGGGTGTCGTAGGCCAGTACCCTGAAGGTACGGGCAAAGTGCTCGATCTGCGGTCGCCACATCGAGATGTCCGCGCCCAGGGAGTGGCTGAAGGTGAGCCAGGGGCCGTGCGTGCCGGCCATCTCGTAATGGGTGTCGATTCCGTTGATTCGGGCGAGCATGGTGGTGTCGTGTCCTGTGTGGGCTGTGGCAGCGTGCCGAGTGTACAACCTCGATGAGCGGCTGCTCAGTCGCGCGCGCGCGCGATGCGGATGACGTCCTGGATGCGGCGCAGCCCTTTCATCACACGTGCCAGTTGCATGCGGTGACTCACCTGCAGCGTGAACAGCATGGTCGTGTAGATGCTGCCTTCCTCGGCCATGTTGACGTTGACGATGTTGGTACCCGAATCGGCAATCGCTGCCGCGATCTTCGCGAGCACGCCGCGCTGATTGGCTGCCACCACGCGCAGTTTCACCTCGTAGAGCCGACCGTCATCGGACCCCCAGTCGACATCGAGCCAGCGATCGGGATCGGTGCGGGTACGGCGTGCCGTCGGGCAATCATGCGTGTGTACCACGATGCCCTGACCCTTCTGGATGAAGCCGATGATCGGATCACCCGGTATCGGGCCACAGCACCGCGCAAATTGCACGGCCATGCCATCGGAGCCCCTAACGGTGATGACATCGGGCGAGCGGCCGTCGGTGCGGCGCATGGGGCCGGAGAGCATCAGTTCGCGTGCGACGATGGCCGGCAATCGGGTACCAAGGCCGATATCGCAGTAAAGCTCGGTGCGTGAATGCATGCCGGCGCCACGCAGGACGCGTTCCCACTGTTCTTCGGCGATGGCATCGATCGAGGTGCGGTGCGCACGCAGGGCCTGACCGAGCAGTCGTTCGCCCAGAGCAGCGGACTCCTCGTTGTGCATTGACTTGAGCGCGTGGCGGATCTGCGAGCGCGCCTTGCCGGACTTCACGTAGGAGAGCCAGATCGGGTTGGGATGGGCGTGCGAGGCGGTCACGATCTCGACCCGATCGCCGTTCTTCAGTTCGCTGCGCAACGGCACCAATTCATGATTGACACGGGCGGCCACGCAGCGATTGCCGATATCGGTGTGCACCGCGTAGGCGAAGTCGACCGGACTCGCGCCGCGCGGCAGGGGCAGGATACGACCCTTGGGCGTGAACACGTAGATGTCATCAGGAAAGAGGTCGACCTTCACATGCTCGAGAAACTCGGCCGAGTCGCCAGTGGCGCTCTGGATCTCGAGCAGTGACTGCAGCCACTTGGCGGTGCGTGCCTGCACCTCGGTGAGTTCGTTGAACTCGTCCTTGTAGAGCCAGTGCGAGGCGACGCCCGTTTCGGCGATGCGGTTCATGTCGCTGGTGCGGATCTGCACTTCGATCGGCATGCCGAAGGGCCCGATCAGTGTGGTGTGCAGCGACTGATAGCCATTCGACTTCGGAATGGCGATGTAGTCCTTGAACTTGCCGGGCACCGGCTTGTACAGGCCATGCAGGGCACCGAGCGTGAGGTAGCACTGAGGGATGGTCTGGACGACGACGCGGATGCCGTAGATGTCGAGCACCTGCGAAAAACTGAGGCGCTTGCCGAGCATCTTGCGATAGATGCTGTAGAGATGCTTCTCGCGCCCGCCGACCTGCGCCTCGATGCTGGCGGTCGTGAGTTGATTGCGGATGGCTTCGGTGACACGCCCGACTACCTCGCGCCGGTTGCCACGGGCGGCCTTGATGGCCTTGCCCAGCACGGCATGGCGCAGCGGGTAGAGATACTTGAATGACAGTTCCTGCAGTTCGCGAAAGAGCGCATCGAGACCGAGCCGGTTGGCGATCGGTGCATAGATCTCCATGGTTTCGCGCGCAACGCGGCGGCGTTTGGATTGCGGTACCGCCTCGAGCGTGCGCATGTTGTGCAGCCGATCGGCCAGCTTGATGAGTATGACCCGGACGTCTCGGGCCATTGCGAGCAGCATCTTGCGAAAGTTCTCGGCCTGGGCGTCAGCCGCGGTCTGGAACTCGAGGCGGTCGAGCTTGGAGACACCATCAACCAGTTCGGCGACCGGGCGACCGAACCTGTCACGGATTTCTTCGTTCGAAATCTCGGTGTCTTCGACGACGTCGTGCAGCAGCGCTGCTGCCACAGTCTGGGAGTCCAGTTGCCAGTGCGAGAGAATCTCGGCCACGGCAACCGGGTGAGAAATGTAGGGGTCACCGCTCGAGCGGAGTTGCCCGGCGTGGGCTTCGTCGGCGAGGCGATAGGCAGCCTCGACGCGGCTGAGATCGGCCGGCTTCAGATAGCCCAGCGATCGTGTCAGGTCTCCCAGATAACCCATGGGGTGGCCGCCTGAACGGCTGCTTGCGCTCAGCCCTGGGAATGCACTTTCGAGAGCATTTCGAGGCCGATGTGGCCCGCTGCCATTTCGCGCAGTGCCGTCACGGTGACCTTGTCACGACCCGCATCGACCCGGGGCTCGGCACCCTGGGCGAGTTGGCGGGCGCGATAGGTGGCCGCGAGCGTGAGCTGGAAGCGGTTGGGAATGCGCTGGAGACAGTCTTCGACAGTGATGCGAGCCATGGTAATCCTCGGGGTGATGCCGGGTAGGGAGTCTTTCCGCACGCCGGACGGGCGGCCTGACGAATGACCCGGTCGACGCTCAGAAAAGGCTCGGGAATCGGGCGCGCTGGCGGTCGGAGCGCAGTCTCGCTGCGCGCACGACCGCGGTCAGGTCTGCAAGAGCTTCGCCAAAGTCCTTGTTTATTATCGCATAGTCGAACTCGATTGCATGTCGGATTTCGTCCTCGGCGACAGCCATTCGACGTTCGATGATCTCGGGGGCATCTTCCCCGCGATTGCGCAGCCGGCGACCGAGTTCATCCAGCGACGGGGGCAGGATGAAGATCGGGACCGCTTCGGGAAACAGGCGGCGTACCTGTGCTGCGCCTTGCCAGTCGATCTCGAGCAGGACATCGCGGTCGGTCGCCAGCGAGGTCTCGATCTGCCGCCTTGATGTGCCATAGAGGTTTCCGTAGACCTCGGCATGCTCGAGAAAGTCGTTGGCCGCAATCATGGCCTCGAACGTCGCCCGGTCGGTGAAGTGGTATTCACGCCCGTTCTCCTCCGACGGTCGGGGCGTGCGGGTGGTGAAGGATATCGACAGCTCGATCCGGCGGTCGGCACGCAGCAACGCGTTCACCAGCGATGATTTGCCCGCGCCTGACGGGGCGGCGACGATGAAGAGGATGCCGGCGGGGGAGGTCATGTCGTCTATTCCAGGTTCTGGACCTGCTCGCGCATCTGCTCGATCAGGACCTTGAAGTCGATGACGCCGTTCGAGATGTCGCGGGACACCGATTTCGAACCGAGGGTATTGGTTTCGCGGTTCAGTTCCTGCATCAGGAAATCGAGGCGCTTGCCCACTGGCTGCGAGCGCACTCGCATCGTGGATCGGGGTCCATCGGTCGCGGGGTCGGTGCCGGCGCTGCACAGGCGGTCGATTTCATCCAGATGCACGGCCAGGCGACTGAATTCCTCGGCAACATCGATCTTCACGCCAAAGAGGGCCACCTCCTGCCGGATGCGGTCTTCTTCGGCCCCGGCGAGCGCCTCGCGCAGGCGTTCCCCGAGACGTGCCTGCCATGCCGTGACCGACTGCGGAATGAGGGGGGCGATGGCCGCAAGACCGGTGCGCATCTGGTCGGTTCGTTCACGAATCATCGCCCCAAGGCGTGCGCCTTCCCGGGCGCGTGAGGCGATGAGGTCATGCAGTGCCTCCTGCATGAGTTCGGGCGCGGCTGCGCGCAGTGCGTCAAAGGCATCGCCGCGGCCGGTCATGACGCCGGGCCAGGCCAGCACGTCGGCAACCGCCAGCGGTCGGGCCTCGGGCAGTGCGCGTGTCACCTGGGTTGACAGCGCCACGAGACGCTCGAGTGCCCGATCATCCAGTCGTGCCGGGAGCGTCTGCGCCGGGTCGATTGCGTACTGCAGCCGACAGTCGACCTTGCCTCGCGCCAGCGTGGCAGTGATCTGATCACGCAGATTCGGTTCGGCCGCCCGCAGATCGTCGGGCACCCTGAAAGCGACATCAAGAAAGCGGCTGTTGACGCTGCGCAGTTCGATCGTGAGCGATGCGCCCTCGAGTTCGCGGGTGGCGGTGGCGAACCCGGTCATGCTCTGCAACATGGATGGCCCTGTTCGGTTGGCAGCGTCGGCCCCGCGGTGCTCTGCACACCACTGACTCGCAATAAATCTTTACAATACGCCAGCGTCTCGTCACCTTCGCTCTGCCGGCTGCTGCAGGACAGTGTTCGGGCGTCGTCCGGCTCGATCATAACGGGTTTTTCTTCTGCTTCTCCGCAAGGCGTTCATGGCGTCACAGAACAACCAGCCATTGCCCAACGGATACCAGTTGCAGGGCTACCGGATCGAGCGGTTGCTCTCTTCCGGGGGCTTTTCGCTTGTCTATCTGGCCTTTGATGAGCAGGGCGAGCGCGTCGCGATCAAGGAGTACCTGCCCAGCGCACTCGCGCTGCGCAAGCAGGGCGATGTCGTGCCGGCCATCCCCGAAGAAAATCTCGCGGTCTTTCGCTACGGGATGAAGTGCTTTTTCGAGGAGGGGCGCTCGCTGGCGCGTCTGTCGCATCCGAACGTGGTGCGCGTGCTCAATTTCTTTCGTGCCAACCAAACCGTCTATCTGGTCATGCGATACGAGCAAGGCCGGACCCTCCAGGAGGACATCGCCCGCCAGCGCGGCAGCCTGCGCGAGAACTACGTGCGGCGCGTAATGACCCTGATGCTGAACGGTTTGCGCGAGGTGCATACGAACAAGCTGCTGCACCTCGATCTGAAGCCGGCCAACATCTACGTGCGCAAGGACGACACACCGGTGCTCCTCGACTTCGGTGCGGCGCGGCAGACGCTGACCGAAGTGCAGTACTCGCTCAACCCGATGTACACCCCGGGGTACGCGCCGCCCGAGCAGTACCGGCAGCGTGACCTGCTCGGCCCATGGAGCGATCTGTACAGCGTGGGCGCAGCCATGTACGCATGCCTGTCCGGGCAGGCACCACCCCCGGCCGATCAGCGGGTGAAGCAGGATCGTTACGTGTCGGCGGCGGCGCAGTTTGGCGAGCGGTATTCGGTTCAGTTGCTCGAGACCATCGACTGGTGCCTGCAGATCGACCATCTGAAGCGACCGCAGAGTGCTCTCGCCTTGCAGAAGGTGCTGCTCCGCGAGCGTGATCCTGCGGTGGGCGGTCGGCGCACCTTCGTGGTGGGCCTTCGAAATACTTTGGCTCGTCTGGCGAGCCAATCGGGAGAAGTCTGATGCGTTTTCTCATTCACCAGGAAAGTCGCCAGGGTGGGCGCAAGACCAACCAGGACCGGGTTGCCTACAGCTACAGCCGTGACGCCCTCATCATGGCGGTTGCCGACGGCATGGGTGGGCATCTGCATGGCGAGATTGCGGCGCACATCGCGGTGAAATTCCTGATCGAAGCCTTCCAGAGCCAGGCGCGACCCCTGCTCGAGGACCCGCACCGCTTCCTGCTCGATTCCATCACCAATGCGCATCTGGCGATTCTGAACTACGCCGAGGCCCGCAACCTGCCCGAAACCCCGCGTACCACCTTCGTGGCCTGCGTGATTCAGGAAGGTTCCGCCTGCTGGGCGCATGTGGGAGATTCGCGGCTTTACCTCATCCGCGATGGGCATGTCGAGTCGGTCACCAAGGATCATTCGCGCGTGCAGCAACTGGTCGATATCGGCCGGGTGCGCGAGGAAGCGGTGGCCAATCATCCCGACCGCAACAAGGTCTACAACTGTCTGGGACAGATCAACCTGCCGCGCATCGAAACGTCGCGCCGAACCCCGTTGCGCCGGGGTGACACCGTACTGCTTTGTACCGATGGCATGTGGGGGGCGCTCAGCACGCGAACGATCGTCGAGGCCGTGCTTCGGGATGACATCCTGAAGGCGACCCCCGCGCTCCTGAATACCGCCGAGGCCCGGGCTGCGGGCGATGGTGACAACCTGAGCGCCATCGGCCTTTCCTGGCTCGGCGACGACGCGCTCGATCCGATGGTGCCGCAGTCGATTTCTACCCGCACGATGCAGATGAGCGATGTGGCCACGCAAACGGCCGGGTTCGGCGATGACACCACGCGCGACTTCCTCAGTGATGACGAGATCGAGCGTGCGATCGAGGAGATTCGTGGCGCCATTCATGGCGGTGGTGGTGCGGGAGCCGCCTGAAGCCGATCTCTTGTAATGCGAATGATTCTCATTTACATTACTTCCATCACGGTGGAGATGCGCGCCTGACAGGATGCCTGGCGCCGGACGACCGGTCGGCACGCAAGGATCTGGCATGCGCTCACTTCGAAGGACAGGCTCCCGTTCTGGCAGCGGGCGGGCGAGGGCCGCACTCGCCGCGGTGGTCATGCTGTCGTCTGCGCCAGGGCAGGCCGACGAGGCGGCCTTGCAGGCACAGCTCGAGCGAATGAATGCGCTCATCGAGACCCTGCAGCGTCGCATCCTCGATCTGGAGGCGAGGGTCGGTCAGGCGCGCGGGCCCGACAGGGTCAGGGCCGGTGACGAACCCGTCGCCCAATCTGGCGCGCGCGCAGGCAGTGCGTTCGCCGCCGCCGCGCCGGCCTCTTCAGCGACACCGACCACACCGACCACACCGGTCATGCTGGCAAGACCCGCCCCATCGGGCGCGCCTCCGGACCTGCTGCCCGAGCCGGCTACCGTCCTGAGCGGTTACGGCGAGCTCAATTACAACCGCTACCTGCACGATTCGAACCGCAGTCGGGCCGACTTGCGCCGCTTCGTGATCGGGCTCAGTCACCGGTTCGACGAGCGCCTCTCCTTCGTTGGCGAGGTCGAGTGGGAGCACGCGGTCACGAGCGCCGGTGATGCGGGCGAGAGCGCCATCGAGCAGGCCTATCTCGACTGGTCGCTCGCGCCCTCGATGTCGCTCAGGGCCGGGCTCTTCCTGATGCCTTTCGGTTTCCTCAACCGCTCGCACGAGCCGCCCGTCTTCCACGGGGTCGAGCGCAACGAGGTCGAGACCCGCATCATTCCGACCACCTGGCGCGAAGGCGGCCTCGCGCTCTATGGCACCACATCGGAGGGCTGGAGCTGGGATACGGGTGTCACCACCGGCTTCAGCATCGCGAAGTTCAGCGACGCATCGGCCCCGCTGGCTTCCGTTCATCAGGAGATGCAACTGGCCAACGCGCACGATCTGGCTACCTACGGCGCGATCAAGTACAGCGGTATCCCCGGTCTGCAGCTTGGTGCTGCCCTGTTCCGCGGCAACGCGGGCCAGGGAAACGCTGCCTACGCAGCCGACCGGATGCAACCCGATCTGGGCGGTGTACGGGCACCGGTGACGCTGTGGGAGGCCCATGCACGCTGGCAGTCGGGGCGCCTCGACCTCCAGGCGCTCTACGCGCAGGGCACGATCGGCGATGCGGGTCGGATCGATGCCACGCTCGCGGCCTGGAACAGCGCCAACGGCGCCAGCCGCCCCTACCTCCCATCGGTGTTCAACGGATGGTACGCACAGGGTGCCTGGCGCATCTGGTCGGCGGGCGATGCGAGCGTGAGCCCCTTCCTTCGATACGAACGCTACGACACGCAGGCCTCGATGCCGACCGGCTTCGCCGCCTCGGGCTCGAACGCCGATCGGGTCGCCACGCTCGGACTGTCCTGGAAACCCCACCCGCAGGTGGTGTTCAAGGCCGATTACCAGCGTTACAGGGTCAACGCTGCGAGCAGTCGATTCAACCTGGGCATGGGGTACCTGTTCTGATGCGATCGCTCCAATGGTTGCCGACGCCTCTGGCGGTGCTCTCCGTATCGGCATACGCCACCAGTTACCTGGATGCCGAACAGGTACGTCAGGTCCTCTTTCCGGGCGTCGCGTTCGAACAGGTGCAGGCGGTTCTGTCCCCTGCGCAGCAGCAGGCCATCGCAGGGCGCGCCGGTGTTCCCGTGCGTGTGGCGCAGTTGCGTCTGTGGCGTGGCGCGGGCGGCGAACTGGTGCTCGTCGACGATGTGATCGGCAAGCACGATCGCATCACCTACGCGCTGGGCCTCAACCCTGACGGGGCGGTGAAGGGCGTCGAGATCATGGACTATCGCGAGAACTACGGGCACGAGGTGCGTGGTGCCGCGTGGCGCGGGCAGTTCACCGGCAAGACATCCGGGGCCGCCGTTCGGGTCGACGAGGATATTCGCAACATCAGCGGAGCGACGCTGTCGTGCCGGCACGTGACCGAGGGCGTGCGAAGACTGCTCGCCACCTGGGAGATTGCCCTGCGGTCGCAGGGCCCGAAGGGCGTGGCGGCACCCCATGGCTGAGGTTGCCGATGCACGTGCAGTGTGGCGACGCGCCCGGCCCTTGCTGGGCACGCTGGTCGAGATCGGTGCCGATCCGTCCTGCGATGCCAGCGCCATCGATACCGGGTTTGCCGCGATCGAAGGGGTGGAGGCACTCATGAGCCGGTACCGGGCCGGCAGCGACATCGTGCGGCTCAATGGGGCGCCAGCCGGGACCTGGATCGGCGTTGCTGCACCGACGCGTCGGGTGCTCGACCTCGCACTGCGCCTGCATCACCTGTCGGACGGGCTCTTCGAATGCGCGATCGAGGGTACGCTATCCGACCTGCTCATCGGGCATGATGGCAGCGTCTGGAAGCAACGCCCCCTCGCCATCGACCTCGGTGGTATTGCGAAGGGTGAGGCGGTCGATCGCGCGGTGCTTGCCCTGCGACTTGCAGGCGTGCGGCGCGGATGGGTCAATGCGGGGGGCGATCTGCGTGTCTTCGGATCCGGTGAACATCGCATCGAACTGCGCGATCCGAACCGTCCGGCGCAACGGGCTGGCGCGGCGTTCATCCGCGCGGCGGCGCTGGCCAGTTCGAGCGCCTGCTACTCGGATCACGCCGGGCAATCGGCCATCGTCGACCCGCGCAGTCGACAGCCCTTGCGGATGCGCCATGGCGTGACCGTGCTGGCGGCGCGGTGTGTCATCGCCGACGCGCTGACCAAGGTCGTGGCCCTCAGCGCCGATGTCCATCATCCCTTGCTGGCCCGGTTTGGCGCCAGGGCCTGGGTGATCCACTGATGGCCGGGCACAGTCGTCCGGCGGGTGGCATCCGCCCGGGCCGGCGGCATCGTCAGCTGAGCGAGTGGGTGCTCGTTGTCCTTGCTGCCAGTGGCCTTCTGTGGCTACTCCTGCGCTTCGGCGGGAGCCCCGACTGCGACCCTGACGCCTGTGTCGCACGCTGGATTCCCGAAGTCCTCAAGGCGCACGGTGCGGCGGCGATGGCCGCTCTCGTCGTGCTCGGGAGCCTCTGGCAAGAACACGTGACGCGCGCCTGGCGTGCCCGCCGCAATCGCGCCGCAGGCGCTTTGCTGGTCCTGGGGGCTCTTCTGCTCGTAGGGACCGGCTGGGGGCTTTACTATCTGGGTGGCGAGTCGGCGCGGGCCTTCACGAGCACGCTTCACTGGATGCTCGGCATTGCCTGCATTCCGATCTTTCTGATGCATCTGATGCGAGGCCATCGCGCCCGCCACCCTCCCGATCTTCTACACGACTGAGTAGCCTTCATGCGAAACAACGACCGCCGTCCCGATCAGTTGCGCCCCGTGCGTTTTACGCGTGGATTTACCCGCCACGCCGAAGGCTCGGTGCTGGTCGAGTTTGGTGATACGCGGGTGCTGGTCACCGCCTCTGTCGAGGAGCGGCAACCGGGTCATCTGCGCGGTACCCAGCGCGGCTGGGTGACGGCCGAGTACGGGATGCTGCCTCGCGCGACCCACACGCGCTCCGACCGCGAGGCGGCACGGGGCAAGCAGTCGGGCCGTACCCAGGAGATCCAGCGCCTCATTGGGCGGTCGCTCCGGGCCATCATCGACCTTGATGCGCTCGGCCCCCGCACGATCACCATCGACTGCGACGTGCTTCAGGCCGATGGTGGAACGCGAACAGCCGCGATCAGCGGCGCCTGGGTTGCCTTGAGCGATGCGATCGAGGGCCTCGTCAAGGCCGGCACCCTCGAGACGTCGCCGCTCCAGGCACAGGTAGCCGCGGTATCGGTGGGCATCGTTGCCGGGGAGCCCATGCTCGATCTGGACTACAGCGAGGATTCGAGCTGCGAAACCGACATGAACGTCGTGATGACTGGCGCCGGGGGCTTTGTCGAGATTCAAGGCACTGCCGAAGGCGTGGCATTTTCCGACTCGGAGCTGTCGCGACTGCTGGCGCTCGCCCGGGCTGGCATCGGCGAATTGCTCGCCGCTCAGCGTGCTGCGATTGCCTGACCGGGGCCCGCTCGTGAAACGCGTGATCCTCGCCTCCTCCAACGTCGGCAAACTGCGCGAATTCAGGCAGATGCTTGCGCCCCTCGCGATCGAACTCGTCCCGCAGCGTGAGTTGGGTATCGACGATGCCGAGGAGCCGTACCCGACCTTTGTCGAAAATGCACTGGCCAAGGCGCGACACGCGGCGCGCGCTGGTGGATTGCCCGCCATGGCGGATGACTCGGGCATCTGTGTTCCGGCCCTGGGTGGTGCGCCCGGCGTGCACTCTGCCCGCTTTGCCGGTGAGCCGCGGTCAGACGCGCGCAACAATGCCCGCCTGCTCGAGCAGATGGCCGGACATTCGGACCGCCGCGCTCATTACTACTGCGTCATCGTGCTCGTGCGAAGCGCCGAGGATCCCGAGCCGCTGATCGCAGACGGGCGCTGGCACGGCACGCTGGCCGGCGAGGCACGGGGCGAGGGTGGCTTTGGTTACGACCCGTGGTTCTTCCTGCCCGAACACGGATGTACGGCCGCCGAACTTTCCGCCGACGCGAAGAACCGGATCAGTCATCGAGCGCTGGCCCTGGCACGCCTGCTGGCCATGCTGAAGCCCTAGATGATCCGGGAAACACGCATCGACCCGGCGAGCCTCACCGGAACGCGGCTCACGGCCCTGCCGCCTCTGTCACTGTATGTGCATGTGCCCTGGTGCGTGCGCAAGTGTCCGTATTGCGACTTCAATTCGCATGAGTGGCGCCCGGCCGGCGATGCGACCGCTGCCATCCCCGAGGACGCTTACGCGCAGGCGCTGGTCGCCGACCTCGAGGCGGCCTTGCCCGGTATCTGGGGGCGTCGGATCGAGACCATCTTCTTCGGTGGCGGCACGCCAAGCCTGCTCTCCGGTGCTGCCCTCGAGCGCATCCTGTCGGCGATTCGAGCGCGGGTGACGGTGGTGCCTGGTGCTGAAATCACCCTCGAGGCCAATCCGGGCACCGTCGAGACCGCCCGATTCGAGCAGTTTCGCGATGCCGGCATCACGCGTCTGTCGGTGGGGGTTCAGAGTTTCGACGATGCCCATCTTTCCCGGCTCGGGCGCATTCATGGCGCTGACGACGCGCATCGAGCGATCGAAGCAGCCCTGCGTGCCATCGGCAACGTCAACCTCGACCTCATGTATGCGCTGCCCGAACAGACGCTCGCGCAAGCCCGGGCCGACATCGAAACCGCCATTGCAAGCGGGGTTCCTCACCTGTCGGCGTATCACCTCACGCTCGAGCCGAACACCTGGTTTGCCACCCACCCGCCCCCCTTGCCCGACGAGGATCTGGCCTCCGACATTCAGGATCTGGTCGATCAGTCCTTGTCGGCAGCCGGGTTTGATCACTACGAGACCTCGGCGCATGCCCGACCCGGTGCCCGCTGTGCGCACAATCTCAATTACTGGCGGTTCGGCGACTATCTGGGCATCGGGGCGGGTGCCCATTCGAAGCTCTCGTTCCCGGGTCGAATCGTGCGGGAGGCACGCGTCCGCCTGCCGCGCGATTACATGCAGCGCGCCCTCGAGGGGCGTGCCGTTCAGTCCGCGCAGACCGTGGCGCGCGCTGACCTGCCGGGTGAATACATGATGAATGCGCTGCGTCTCACCGAGGGGTTCGAGATGGCGCAATTCACCGAGCGGACGGGTCTTGCTGCGAGTTCGCTTGCGCTCACGCTCGAGCAGGGCGAACGGCGAGGCTTGCTCACGCGCGATGCGGTGCGCGTCAGGCCCACCGAATTGGGCCGACGTTTTCTCAATGACCTGCTGGCGTTGTTCCTGGCTCGCTGAGGTCGGCGGGGCGGCGGCGCAGGATCAGGTCGTGCACCACGTGTCCGAGTGCGAGTCCGCGGCGCTCGAAGCGTGTCAGGGGACGGGTGGCAGGGCGATCGGCAAATCCGCTGACGGTGTTCTCGAGCAGCGGTTCCCCGTTGACGACCTCGAGCATGTGCAGCGCGTAGTCTTCCCAATCGGTTGCCATGTGCAGCATGCCACCAGGCTGCAACCGGCTTGCCATCAACCGAACGAGATCGGGCTGGACGATACGTCGCTTGTGGTGTCGCTTCTTCGGCCACGGGTCGGGAAAGAAGAGATTGATCTGTGCGAGGGTCGCCGGGCGAATCATCCGCTCGAGAACCTCGACCGCGTCGTGCCGGATGACCCGGACGTTGGTGATCCGGGCCTCATCGAGTTGGCGCAGCAGACTGCCCACGCCCGGCAGATGGACCTCGATGCCGATGAAATCCTTTTCCGGGTAGACCGCCGCGGTGGCCGCGAGCGAGTCACCCATGCCGAAACCAATCTCGAGGATGCGTGGTGCCGTACGGCTGAAGGCAGCATCGAAATCGATTGGTGAATCGGTGGCGGCAATGCCCAGTCGTGGCAGCAGGTCGGTACAGGCACGCTCCTGGGCATCGGAAAATCGCCCCTGACGCAGCACGAAACTGCGAATGGGTCTTGCGGTGACGGGTTCGGTCATGGTGCGCGTGCGCTGCGGTGTGGTGGCAGGCTCTGCCGATTGCGGCAGGACGAGGGCGCTCAGGTGGCGCGCGGCTCGATGAGTCCACCGACGGGCGAACTGGGGCTGGCTGAATAGAGCTTCCTGGGCATGCGCCCGGCAAGGAAGGCTTCGCGCCCGGCTTCGACAGCCTTGCGCATCGCGCGTGCCATGAGGATGGGGTCACGTGCCTTGGCAACAGCCGTGTTCATGAGGACCGCATCACAGCCCAGTTCCATCGCGATCGCGGCATCCGAAGCAGTACCGACACCGGCATCGACGACGACAGGCACGGTGGCCTTCTCGATGATCAGTTGCAGGTTCCATGGATTGAGAATCCCCATGCCCGATCCGATGAGTGACGCGAGCGGCATGATCGCCACGCAACCGATGCGCTCGAGTTCCTGCGCCATGATCGGATCGTCGCTGCAGTAGACCATCACCTTGAAACCGTCTGCCACGAGCGTTCGGGCAGCCGCCAGCGTTTCGATCATGTTAGGGAAGAGCGTTTGCGGATCACCCAGCACTTCGAGCTTTACCAGGTCGTGGCCATCGAGCAGTTCGCGCGCCAGTCGCAGGGTACGCACCGCATCTTCGGCGTTGTAGCAGCCTGCGGTATTGGGCAGATAGGTGAATTGAGACGGCGGCAGGGCGTCGAGCAGTGAAGGCTCACCGGCGTTCTGGCCGATATTGGTGCGTCGTATGGCCACGGTCACGATCTGCGCGCCGCTGGCATCAATGGCCGCACGCGTCTCGGCAAAGTCACGGTACTTGCCGGTACCGATGAGCAGTCGGGATTCGAAGGTGCGACCGGCGATGACGAGAGGATCCATGGGGCGATGGTGTGGCGGCGGAATACGGTTTTCGAGTGTATCAGCCGCCACCGACTGCTACGACGATTTCGAGCCGATCGCCCTCGGCGAGCGGCGTTTCCGCATGGGCGCTGCGGGGCACGATCTC
This sequence comes from Pseudomonadota bacterium, assembly GCA_947455195.1. Lineage (GTDB taxonomy): Bacteria > Pseudomonadota > Gammaproteobacteria > Burkholderiales > SG8-39 > CAIXPL01. The sequence continues at coordinate 198,093 of CANGMI010000007.1, forward strand.
GCCGTTGCGCTCGACGGCCACCTTGCGACCGGTGAGCCCGAGGTCGGCCAGCAGTGCCGTAACGCTGGCGCCTGCATGGCTCGTGTGGGCCGTGCCGTTGACGAACAGGGTGATGGTCTCGGGGAGGGGCATCGACATGCGGTGAAATCCGGGCAAAAGCAACCGACCAGGCGAGCCGCGACTCTACAGCCGCCCATCCGTCAACCGATCATAGCACTGCTCCGTCCGCTGTCCTGATGCGTGCCCGACTGTTCAGGCGGGCGTGCCGACATCCTCTGCCGGCAGTCTTCCACCGCCCTTGCCGTCCAGCCGGACCTGCCCGGTGATGTCCTTCAGTTCGCTGCGCCGTGCATCGAGACGAATCTGGGAGCGCAGGGAATCGGTGCGCGGAGTCAGTTCGAACTCTGCAAGCCCCTCCAGCGAGCGGATGTACTTCATGCGTACCTTGTGCATGCCGTCAGTCTCGTCGAGCGAATAGTAGACCGTGGCTCGTCCTGTATAGCCGCAGTCGCCATTCTGTCGCAGGTGGGCGAACACCAGTCGGTCTTCGCCGCCGCCAGTCGCCGTCGTGGCAGTCGACCAGTGCGTGAGCAGGTTGATGCCCTTGATCTTGTCGATCATCAGCGCCGAGGGGCGCACGAAACCGCCGAAGCTCTTCCAGTACCAGCCGCGATCGGGGCCGGCACTCTCATAGCGATCGACCGTGATGGCCTTGCTCGCTTCGCTGTCGGCATACCAGCAGGCACTGTAGGCCCAGGTCTTTCCCTCGATGGCCTTCAGCATCGCCTCGAGGTGGCTGGGATGCCACCAGTCGTCATCGTCCAGGTAGGCCACCCGCTCCGAGCGGGCGAGGAACGACAACACCGTGCGCATCGACCCGCCAAACATGTTGGTATGCACGCCAGCGCCACGCAGGCTGGTGCTGTAGCCGATGTCGAGCCAGTGAACCGACAGGGTGGGGATGTCAGCCGTACTGCGGCGGATCTGCTCGTGCAGCCACGGTATCTGCCCATAACGGTCCTGATCAACCCCGATCCAGACATCGACCCGCCGCGGGGTCGACCCCTTGAGGATGGTCTGATCCGCAATCGACTGGACGGCCCGCAGGATCGTCGATCGCCCGACAGTCTGGATCACCGCCGTGACATCGGCTCGGGTAGTCAGATTGGGCAACACCGTCTCCATGGGGCAAGGGCTTCCCGATCATAGCGACGGGGCTCGTCCCGGATTTCCGATCAGGGAAAAAGCAACAAAACTTATTGTGTTGCTGGAGCCCGCCGACTGGCGCCTTGCCGCCATCGATCCAGGGCCGCCGGGCCGACCAGGACGGCAGCGCGGGTGTCGCGATCGGGCGACCTCGAGCGCTGCGGGCTGGCATCGGGAGGTCATTACCGCCCGGGCCCCCGGTGTGCAGTACAATCCGGAGCGCGTGGCGGGTGTAGTTCAATGGCAGAACGGCAGCTTCCCAAGCTGCATACGAGGGTTCGATTCCCTTCACCCGCTCCACTTGCCCCCTTTCGTCGCCTGTTTCCGCACCGCTCCCAGGGTGCCGCCCGAACCGCATGCCGGCCAACCTCGATGACGTTCTGGTAGTGGCGATTTCCTCGCGTGCCTTGTTCGACCTTGAAGAATCGAATCGGGTTTTCGAGGAGCGTGGGGTCGAGGCCTATCACGCCTACCAGCTCGCCCGCGAAGACGAGGTGCTCAAGCCCGGTGTGGCGTTCACGCTGGTCGAAAAGCTCCTGGCGCTCAACGTGCGTGAACCCGCGCGCCATCGGGTCGAGGTCGTGCTGCTGTCGCGAAACACGGCAGACACCGGGCTGCGGGTTTTCCATTCGATCCGGCACTACGGGCTCGACATCACTCGCGCCGTCTTCACGGGAGGCGAGAGCACCTACCCGTATGTACCCAGTTTTGGTACCCATCTTTTCCTGTCGACCAACCCACAGGACGTGCGCCGTGCTCTCGATGACGGGTTTGCTGCCGCCACGATCGTACCCTCGCATGTGGACCGGGCGGGTGAGCGCACCACGCAGCTGCGCATTGCGTTCGATGGCGATGCGGTCCTCTTCTCCGACGAGGCCGAGCGGGTCTACAAGCGTGATGGGCTGGATGCCTTTCATTCGAGCGAATCGAGTGCCGCTCGCGAGCCGCTCTCGGGTGGACCGTTCAAGACCTTTCTGTCGGCCTTGCATCGAATACAGTCCGAGTACCCGATGGAGCAGTCACCGATCCGCACGGCCCTCGTGACTGCCCGGGGCGCGCCTGCCCACGAGCGGGTGATTCGTACGCTGCGCGCCTGGGAAATCCGCATCGACGAGGCGCTTTTTCTGGGTGGCCTCGACAAGGGTGAATTCCTCAAGACCTTTGGCGCCGACATCTATTTCGACGATCAGACCCTGCATGTCGAGTCGGCACGACAGCATGTGGCCGCTGGCCATGTCCCTTTCGGGGTGTCAAATGCCTGACCCTGCCTCTGCGAAGCCGGCAGATGCTGCGCCGGTGTCCTTCGCGGAGCGTGTCGTCCGCTGGCAGCAGAAGCTGGGGCGTCACGACCTGCCCTGGCAGAACACCCGCGACCCGTACCGGATCTGGTTGTCCGAGATCATGCTGCAGCAGACGCAGGTGGGCACGGTCATCCCCTACTACGAGCGGTTCCTGGCGCGTTTTCCTGACATCGCATCGCTGGCGGCGGCGCCGCTCGATACGGTGATGGAATGCTGGGCAGGTCTCGGCTATTACTCGAGAGCCCGCAATCTGCACCGCGCGGCGCGGCAGATGGTGGAGCTGCATGACGGGCGCATGCCGCGCACGCGCGAGGCGATCGAGCAGCTGCCCGGCATCGGACGCTCGACGGCAGCAGCCATCGCCACCTTCTCGTTCGGCGCGCGCGAGGCGATTCTGGACGGCAACGTCAAGCGCGTCCTTGCACGTCACCGGGCTGTCGCGGGGGACCCCGGATCGAGTGCGGTGCTCGCGCGGCTCTGGCAGATCGCCGAGTCGGCCTTGCCCCGTGCAGCGACCGACCTGTCGGGCGCCGATGGCCCTGCCTCTGTTCGACCGGCCGACGACTCGCCCGAATCCCCAGAGGCGCCTGTACTTCGCGCCTACTGCCAGGGGCTCATGGATCTTGGTGCAACGGTATGCACGCGGGGCCAACCCGGTTGCCAGCGCTGTCCGGTCGCCGATGACTGCATGGCCCGATTGCAGGATCGGGTGCACGAACTGCCGGCGCCACGCGTGCGCCGGGCCCAGCCGATACGCGCTGCAACGATGCTCGTGCTGCGGCGCGATGACCAGGTGCTGCTCGAGCAGCGCCCGGCCCGGGGTATCTGGGGCGGTCTGTGGAGTCTTCCGGAACTCGATCCGGGCGCGGACGCCTCGCTCGTCGCACTGGAACGCTATGGCGTCGAAGTGCTCGAGGTATTCCCCCTGCCCGGGCTGCGCCACGGGTTCACGCATTTCACGCTCGATATCGCACCGCTGCATGTGAGGGTTCGCGACAGCGTCGCGCAGGTCGCCGAGCCAGCCACGCGATGGTTTGCGTTGACCGAGGCAGGCTCGGCAGCCGTTCCGGTGCCGGTGCGTCGGATCCTCCAGAGCCTTGCAACGCCGCTGCCGGACGACCTTCTGGCGGATTGACGACGGGTTTCGATCCCGTCGCGGACGATGCGGGCGCCGGGTGGTGCGGGGTCGCGACTGTCCGATCGCTCGTAGTGAGCGGCCGGGCGCGCCGTCGACCTCAGCGGATCACGAGCCCGTGCTTTTCCAGAAACTGCATCAGGATCTGCAGCCGGGCGAGGCTGTCGTCAAGTTCCAGCAGTTGCTGCCTGATCGGCCCCGGCAGGGGCAGTATCTCGCTCAGGCGATGTCCGACCCAGCGCGCCGAGTCGGGTCGCTGCGGGTCGAGAAAGGGGGCTTCCTTCTGCTGGCTTGCCACGGCGTTGAGCAGTCGCACGCATGCCCTGTAGGCCTCGGGCAGCGGTGCGTCGTCGCCCGGAGGCAGGATCTGCACGCTGGCGACAATGAGGCCCTGACGCGTCGTTCTCGTGTCCAGGATACGAAACCGGTCGCCGCCTCGCGTGCGTGCGAGCAGCAGGCCCAGCTGCTCCATGTCGCAGTCGATGATGTGGGCCAGTGTGCCGACCCGGTCCGGTTCCGCGGGCACGCCGACTTCGGCGCCAGCCCGGATGCGGCATACGCCGAAGGGCGTACCCGTGCGCAGCGCGTTGCGAGCCATGTCGATGTAGCGCGCTTCGAAGATGCGAAGCGGCAGAAGCCCGTCCGGGAACAGTACCGTGTTCAGCGGGAAGATCGGTACTTCGTCGAGCACGACCTCGCTCACGACGCGCTGGTCGCCTCGGGACGACCCCACCGGGCCATCAGGTCATGCGGCACGCCGATGTGATCCATGATGCGCGCCACGATGAAGTCGATGACGGCCTGCACCTCGGTCGGCCGATGGTAGAAGCCCGGATTGGCTGGCAGGATGACAGCCCCGGCACGCGCGAGCCTGAGCATGTTCTCCAGATGCACGACCGAGAAGGGCGCTTCTCGCGGAACGATGATGAGCGTGCGTCGCTCCTTGATGGCAACGTCGGCGGCGCGCTCGATGAGGTTGTCCGACATGCCGGCTGCGAGCGACGCCAGTGTTCCCATGGTGCAGGGGCAGATCACCATGGCGTCATTCGGATTCGAGCCTGAGGCAACCGGCGAGAACCAGTCTTCCCGGCCGTAGGCCCGCAACTGACCGGGCGCCGCACCATAGCGTTCGCTGAAGTAGCGCTCCGCGTCAGTGGCTCGTGGCGGCAGGACGATGTCGAGTTCCTGCTTGGCGACCACATGGGCGGCCTGCGTGTAGAGCAGCGACACGCGAACGCCGCTCTTCACCAGGCACTCGAGCAGCCGCAGTCCGTAGGCCATGCCCGATGCACCGGTGAGAGCGACGGTGACGCTGCGTGCTGGAGTCATGATGCGGGCATCCTGTGGGATTCGACGACGAAGCCGTGCAGCTTACCGCCCGGCTTGCACTCTTGCCACGGTGTCGAGTTGACGATGACGAACGAGCACCGGTGTCGATGGGCGAAATCGATGTGCCAGCTGCTCCGACAGGTAGACCGAACGGTGCTGTCCGCCCGTACAGCCGATCGCCACACACAGATACGATCGATTGTCGCGTCGGTAGGCCGGCAGCCAGCGTTCGACGAAATTGCCGATCTGCACGATCAGTTCGCCCACGTCGGGTTGCGATTGCAGGAAATCGATCACTGGCTGATCGAGCCCGCTGCAGGGGCGCAGGTGCGGGTCGTAGAACGGATTGGGCAGGTGACGCACGTCAAACACCAGATCGGCATTGAGGGGCAACCCGTTCTTGTAGCCAAACGATTCGAAGATCAGGGTGAGGCTGTCATGCCGGATTTCGACCAGATCCCTGATCCAGGCTCGCAGCGCGTTCGGTGCCAGATCGCTGGTGTCGATCACGTGGGCCGATTCGGCCAGCGGCGCCACCAGCGTCGCCTCGTGGGCGAGGCACTCCTCGAGCGTGCGGGTCCCATCGCTCAACGGGTGCTTGCGGCGCGTCTCCTTGAATCGACGCACCAGCGAGCCAATCCGTGAATTGAGAAAGATCAGGCGCACGTCCACGCCCTGCTGGCGCAGCGCGGCGAGCATGTCGGGAATGCCGGCGAGGCTGCCGCCAGAGCGCGCGTCGACCGTGATCGCGACGCGCTCGTGGTCGTTGTCCCGCAGGAAGCGAACCGTCTCGGAAACGAGTGGCGCCGGCAGGTTGTCGACGCAATAGAAGTCGGCATCCTCCAGCACCGCCAGGGCTACGCTCTTGCCCGAGCCAGACAACCCGGAGATGACCACGAGCAGCATGTGGAAGCGTCAGCCCTTGAGGCAGTCGCTCATGAAAGCCTTGCGCTCATCCCCCTTCTTGCCGGCGGCCTCCTTGTTGCAGGCCGTCATCTTTTCCTGCTGGGTCATCTTGGGCGCCGGTGCCTCCGCACTGAGACACTTCTTCATGAAGTCCTTGCGGTCGTCGCCTTTCATCCCGGTGGCTTCCTTGTTGCAGGTGGCCATCTTTTCCTGCTGCGGCGTTGCTGCCTGTGCTGTCGATGCTGCAACGAGGCCGACGATGGCGACAGTGATCAAGAGTCTGCGCATTCGAATCTCCCTGTTTCAGGTCGCACGCAGGATGCCGACTCGATCCGGCCGGATCGGGGCTCGGCGGGCGTGTGCCTCTGATTATAGGGGCCTTTGCGAAGGGCGCCGGCGCGGGTCGCCAGTCGGCCGGTGACGGCGCCTCAGTCGGTGCGGGTGTGGTCGGTGTCGTCGGCATCGGCGAGCATCGCCGCCTGCTGGCGCTGGATGAATTCGGCCGTGCTGTCCAGGCCTCGGGTGCGCAGTACCCAGTTGCGAACGGCAGCCTCGAGCAGTACGGCCAGATTGCGCCCTGCGGCCACTGGAATCACCACCTTGGGTATGGTGACCCCGAGCACCTCCTCCGACAGGGCGTGGAGGGGCAGTCGCTCGGCCAGAACCTGCTGCGAGGGCCGATCCAGGTGCACGATCAGGCGCAGGATCATCCGCGGCCGTACCGCGGTTTCGCCGAAGACTGTCCGGATGTTGAGTACGCCGAGGCCCCGTACCTCGAGGAAGTCCTTGAGCAGGGCAGGGCACCGCCCTTCGAGCGTGCTGACGGCAACCCGGGATATTTCCACGACGTCATCGGCCACGAGTCCGTGGCCGCGACTGATGAGTTCCAGCCCGAGTTCGCTCTTGCCCGAACCCGAGTCGCCCGTAATCAGGACACCCACGCCCAGAACATCGACGAACACGCCGTGGCGCTCGGTCGATTCGGCCAGGGCACGCGCCAGATAGCGACGCAGCTTGTCGATGATCCAGGGGGCGGGTTGCTGACTCGCGAGGAGGTCGATGCCGGTCGATTCGGCTGCGGCCAGCAGCCCTGCCGGCACGGCAAGGCCGTCGGCCACGATGATGGCGGCCGGCCTTGCTGCGAGCAGCGTGCCCAGCAAGTCGGCGAGGCCGGCAGCCGGGAGCGATCGCAGATGCGTATCCTCATGCGGTCCGAGCACCTGGATGCGGTTTGGATGGATCAGGTTGAGGTGCCCCACGGTGGCTGCCGATTCCGAGGGGTCGCGCTCGATCAGTGCACGCCCATGACCGCAGCGCCACTGCAATCCGAGCTTGCTGCCGTTGTCTTCAACGAGTCGCGCTACGCTGGTGTGTAACATGGGGTTGCCAGGTCGAGAACAGATGGTGGATGGTGGCTGCGTCGGGTGCGGTCAGGATGCGATCACGTACCGGTGGGTCGGAGAGCAGTTCGGCCAATTGCGACAGGATGGCCAGGTGCATGCTGGTTGCCCTCTCGGGCATCATCAGCACGAAAGCCAGCGATACCGGCGCCCCGTCAGGGGCTTCGAACGCGATGGGCGTACGCAGTCGCATCAACGCGCCGGCGGCGAGACGCAACCCGCTGATGCGGCCGTGCGGAATGGCAATGCCGTGCCCCATCCCGGTGGATCCGAGTCGCTCGCGCGCGAACAGGCTGTCGTAGACCCGTACGCGAGGCAGGGCATTCAGATTCTCAAACAGCAGGCCAGCCTGCTCGAAAAGTCTCTTCTTGCTGCTCACCTCGAGGTCGAGCGTGATGTGTTGCGGGGACAGAAGGGTCGAAAGGGTTTGCATGGGAAAGTGTGATGCCCGGCTGTCGTGCCCTGCGCTTCAGACACGACAGCCAGACCGTGCAGGTCAGGCCGCAATCCGGTTCTTCAGACCGCCTCGTCAGGCTCGCGGTGCTTGAGCGACTCGTGCGGATGTCCGTACGCGCGATCCTTGTGCTTCATGACGGCCCGGTCCAGCTTGTCGATCAGCTCGTCAATGGCCGCGTAGAGATTGTCATGCTCGGCCTGGGCGAAGATGTCCTTGCCGCTGGCGTGCAAGGTCACCTCGGCGCATTGACGCAGTTTCTGTACCGAGAGGATCACATGCACGTCGATGACATGATCGAAATGCCGGAGCACGCGCTCCAGTTTCGTCTCGACATAGGTTCGGATGGCCGGGGTGACGCTGAGATGATGACCGCTGACGCTCAGGTTCATGCTCTGTTCCTCCGCTGGGTGGTGTGAACATCGCGAGATCGTCGTGCATCATGATGCTGCCGACCTCAGCCTCAGTATGCCCCTGTCGCGCAGACTTTGCCCGCGTGGCCTCAAAGGGACTTGCGAAGATTCACAGGCGGAATCTGCAGCGACTCACGGTACTTGGCGATGGTGCGCCGCGCAACGACAATGCCCTGCTTGCCCAGTGTCTCGGCAAGCTGGCTGTCCGACAGCGGTGCTCGGGCATCCTCGTCGGACACCATCTGCCGGATGAGCGCGCGAATGGCCGTGGCGGAACACGCCCCCCCCGTGTCGGTCGACACGTGGCTGCTGAAGAAGTACTTCAGCTCGAATATGCCGCGCGGCGTCGCCATGAACTTGCCGTTGGTACCACGCGATACGGTCGACTCGACGCAGCCCAGTGCATCGGCGATTTCCCGCAGCACCAGCGGGCGCATGCCGACCTCGCCATGATCGAGAAAGTGCCTCTGCCGGTCGACAATCGCCTGCGCAATGCGTTGAATCGTCTCGTAGCGCTGCTGCACGTTCTTGATGAGCGTGCGCGCCTCCTGCATCTGGGTCGAGAGCCCGCCGCGGGCGGCGGCGCGCATGCCGCTCAGCATGGCCGCATACATCGGGCTCACCCGGAGTTTGGGCATCGCGGCCGGGTTGAGTTGCGCGACCCACTCGCCGCGCGACTTGCGGACCACGATGTCGGCGACGACATAACGGGTCTCGCTGCGCGCAAACTGAGCACCGGGGCGCGGGTTGAGCGTACGGATGAGGCTCTGCATGCCACGCAGGTCTTCATCGCCACAATCGAGCAGCTTGCGCAGGCGCGGGAAGTCGCGCGAAGCGAGGAGTGCCAGGTGTTCGCGCACGGCCGCGAGGGCAAACCCGCGCGACGGGGTGGATTCGGGCAAGGCAAGCAACTGCAATTCGAGGCATTCGGGCAAGGTACGGGCACCGACGCCGCTGGGGTCGAGACCCTGCAGCCGTGCCAGTGCCAGTTCGAGTTCATCGGTGGAGATCTCGAGTTCTGCAGGCAGCATGGCCCGGATCTCATCCAGCCCCTGGGTCATGAAGCCGTCTTCATTCAGGTCGTCGATGAGCAGCTCGAGGAGCGCCTGCGCTCGCCGGTCAAGGCGCAACAGCACCAGTTGCGCGAGGAGGTGCTCGCGCAAGTCGGGCCCGTCGCCCGCCACCTGGGTTCCGTCGCGATCTCGATCATCGTCGTCATCACGCCGCGTGCCCGGGGTCCAGGCCGCATCAGCCCAGTCCTGCATGATCGTGCCCTGGTCGGGCGTGGTTTCCTGGGGGATGTCCACGCTTATCGGCTGGGGTGCGCCGGCGATGAAGATCGTGTCGCGTGCCGGCTCTGCGGGGTCTTCGCGTTCGAGCAGGGGGTTGTCGCCCAGCGCACGCTCGATTTCCTGGTCGAGTTCCTGGGCCGAGAGTTGCAGGATCTTGAGCGATTGCTGCAACTGCGGCGTGAGCGCGAGCTGCTGCGACACGCGAATCTGCAGGCTCTGTCTCATGAAGGGGGCACGCTCGAGGTCAATCCGATGATTTCTTCACCGCGCCAGGGTGAAATGCACACGACATCACTTGGAGGTGCATGGCGGCAGGCCACGCTGGTATGAATATTGCCACGCAATCGGGCCGTGCGACGCGATTGCCCGGTGCTCAAAGCCGGAAGTTCTCGCCCAGGTAGATGCGCCTCACGGATTCGTCAGCAACGATCTCGTCGGGATGACCGCTGCGAAGCACGCTGCCGTCGTTGATGATATAGGCGCGGTCACAGATGCCGAGTGTCTCCCGCACGTTGTGGTCGGTGATGAGTACACCGATCGAGCGTTCACGCAGGAACCCGATGATCCGCTGGATCTCGACGACAGCGATCGGGTCGACACCGGCAAAGGGCTCGTCGAGCAGGATGAAGCGCGGAAAGGTGGCGAGTGAGCGTGCGATTTCGACCCTTCGCCGCTCGCCGCCCGAGAGTGACAGGGCGGGCGCATCGCGCAGGTGCTCGATACGCAGTTCTGCAAGCAGGTGCGCCAGATCATCTTCGATGCGTTGCGGGCTACCGCCGTCAGGCCTTGGTCTGCCCACATTCAGTTCGAGCACGGCACGCACGTTTTCAGCCACTGTCAGCTTGCGAAAGACCGATGCTTCCTGGGGGAGGTAGGCAAGCCCCATATGGGCCCTGCGGTGGATCGGAAAGTGGGTGATCCGGGTGTCATCGACCGTGATGGTTCCATCGTCGGCGGCAACCAGCCCGACGATCATGTAGAAACAGGTGGTCTTGCCGGCCCCGTTCGGTCCGAGCAGGCCGACGACCTCACCGCTCTGCACATCGAGCGAGACGTCCTTGACGACGACCCGGCGGCCGTAACGCTTCTTCAGGTGCGATGCGCTGAGACGACTCATCGGCTGGTCGGCGCACGGCACCCTGGCGGCATCGGGGCAGCAGCCGTTGCCGCGCCTGCCGTACCGGCGCGGCCCGGGTCGGCTGCACTCTGGAGTGTCAGCGGTGTACGTCCCGGGATCGGTGCCGGCTGCGTGCGCGCATCGCCCGCCGGAGATGCCTGCGGTGCCTGAGCGCGCGGTTGGAACACCGCCGAGACACGGCTCTCACGGCTGGTGGGCGCGGTGCTCGATTCGCGCTGGTCCTGAACCCGCACGACCTCGGTCCGCGAGTTCCAGGAAATGAAATTGCCGCGAACCTCGTCCTTCTCGCGCGTGACGCGCGCGCGATTGAACAGTTCGAGCGTCTCGGTGCGCGTGTCGTACTCGATGCGTGTGGCCTCGCCTTCGATCCATTCGTCGACCCCGTCGCGTTTCTCGCGGAACGTGGCAGGCGTGCCGATCGCCAGTGCATTCTGGTTGCCTGCCTTGTCCTGACGCATCGTGACCTGATCGGCACACAGCACGAAGGTACCCTGAACCACGACGACTCGGCCGCTGAAGATGGCCACCTGGTTGAGGTCGTCAGCGCTCATCCGATCGGATTCGACATGGATCGGGCGCTGACGGTCGGCGCGTTCCGCCCGTGCAGGCGTCAGAAGACTCCCGAGCCCCAGGACTGCGGCCAGAAGCAAGGCTGTAAAGGGCGCCGACCGGTCGACCAGGCCCGCGTTTCGGGCCGCCTCGAGATGAACCGCAGGGAGACGAGCGGCATCGATGCGCGTGGCTCGGGTGCGGGCCTGGCGCTTGACGTATCCGGTCATGGCGCGGTCCTGGCAGGTGGCTCTGCGGCTGAGGTACGTACTCCGGTTCGATCGAGTCGCGCGCCATCGACGAACTTGCCACGCACCCTGGACTCGAGGCTGAGCTGGCGCGACTTGTTGTCGAACAGCATGCCGGTTCCTTCCAGGGTCGATTCTCCGCGCACGATGCGTACGGGTTCTGGTGTGTCGGCCGTTTCGTCATCGATGTGGATGCGCAGCAGCGAGGTTTCCAGCCGCGTGGCAGGTTCGCCGGCGCGGGCTGCACGTGTGGCTGTCACCGACTCGGACAGTTCGATCCGATTGCCGTCCCGATCGACCGTTCCCCGCCTTGCCTTGACCTCGACCGCCGGCATGCCCGGGCGGATCTGGCGAAGACGCGGATTCTCGAGATGGGTGGTGCCATCGTCGGCAAAGTGCGTGCCCTTCGCGGCCGCGAGCATCGTGTCGGCCTTGCCCTCGCGGTTGATCTGGGTCAGGGTGAACCCCTCGGCCTCGAAGTCGGGCACATGACGCACCGCTCGCGCTGCGGCTGTCTTGTCGGGTTGCACCAGCCGTTCGATCCAGAGCGTCCCTGCGGCAAGCAGTGCCATCAGGATCACCGGATACAGGCGTGCTGACTGCGCCTTCATATCACCTTCGCATCGAGCAGGTCGTGGTGATTCAGCGCGCCTTCGAGGGTGCCTCCGTGTCCCACGACGAGCAGTTGGCTGATTCGATGGACGTCCATCAGTCGTACCGCCTCGGTGGCGAGTTGTCCCGCGTCGATCGTGCGTGGGTTCCGCGTCATGACATCGCTCACGCGGGTGGCATTGACATCGGCTCGTCGCTCGAGCGCCCGGCGAAGATCCCCGTCGGTGAAGATTCCGGCGACATGACCTCGACTGTCGGTGACCGCAGTCATGCCCATGGTCTTGCGGGTCATCTCGAGGAGCGCGTCGGTCACCGTGGCCGACTCGGGTACCTGGGGAATTGCCTTGCCCGAACGCATCACGTCGCGCACCGTGGTGAGCAATTGTCGACCCAACGCGCCGCCCGGGTGGGAGCGGGCGAAGTCATCGGCACCGAAGCCGCGCGCGTCGAGGAGCGCGACGGCGAGCGCGTCGCCCATGGCGAGCGCTGCGGTCGTGCTGGCGGTCGGCGCGAGGTTGAGCGGGCAGGCCTCACGTGCCACGCCGGCATCGAGCACGATGTCGGCGTGGCGGGCCAACGTTGACTGCAGGTTGCCGCAGATGGCGATGAGACCCATGCCCAGACGCTTGGCGGGCGGAATCACCACGGCAAGCTCGTCCGATTCGCCGGAGTAGGAAATGGCGATCATCACGTCCTCCCCCCGGATCATCCCCAGGTCACCATGGCGTGCCTCGGCCGGGTGGACGAAGAAGGCTGCTGTCCCGGTGCTCGCGAGCGTCGCCGCGATCTTGCGGGCAACGTGCCCGGACTTGCCGATGCCGCTCACGACCACCCGGCCGCGGCAGGCAAGAATGAGTTCCACGGCTCGGGCGAACCGCTCGTCGATCCGGTCTGCCAGGGCGCTGACGGCGGCGGCTTCGATCCGGAAGACTTCGCGGGCCCGCTCGACCGGGTTCGGCTCGGCACCGGCGGCGTTCGTGAGCTTCTCGGCGCGCAGGGCGCTCGCGCTGTCCGCGATGGCTGCAAGGTCGGCAGTAGGGCGAGCGATGGTCATCGTGGAAGTATAGCCGCGGTGACGCAGGCTCGGGCGATGGCTCGATCGGGTCGGCAGCGGGGCCGCGGCAGTTGGACAAGGCCGATCGGGTGGGGCGATCTCTCGCGCCATCGGATCAGCGCAGGGCAGAGGCTCGCGGCTGTGCGTCCATGCGACTGTAGAGGGTGGTTCTGTTGATGCCGAGCAGTCGCGCGGCGTGACTCACGTTGCCGCCGGCCAGATGCATGGCCGCCTTGATGTATCCCTGTTCGACGGTATGCAGCAGGTGGTCGAGCGAGAAGGCATCGCCGCGTGCCAGATGGGATTGCGCGCACGCCTGCATCGACACGGGGTCGTCTGCTGCTTCGGTACACGAGCGGTCGAGGTGAGCATCGAGCGTTGCCTGGTCGAATTCGGCCGCGAGCATCCGGGCCGACACCCGGCTGCCTGAATGACGAGTGCTGAGACGTATCACGATATTGCGCAGTTCGCGTACGTTGCCCGGAAACTCGTAGGTTTGCCAGAGAGCGCGCGCTTCGGGTTCGAACTGGAAGGGCGCGTTGCCGCGTTCGAGCTGCTGGCGCTGCAGGAAGTGCTCCAGCAGCAGGATGCGGTCGTCGGCGCAATGGCGCAGAGGCGGTACCTGGAGCCGGAAAACCGAGAGACGATGGTAAAGATCGGCTCGAAAGCGACCGCGTTTCACTTCCTGGCGCAGATCGCGGTTCGTCGCGGCGATCACACGGGCGCGGCTGTTGTGAGAGCGGGTTTCGCCGACGCGCTGGAATTCGCCACTTTCGAGGACACGCAGCAGTTTTGGTTGCAGTTCGAGAGAGAGCTCGCCGATCTCGTCCAGGAAGAGGGTGCCATCACCGCTGTCTTCGAAGTAGCCGGCTCTCGCGCTGGTGGCACCGGTGAAGGCACCCCGAGCATGGCCAAACAGCGTCGGCTCGAGCAGCGTCGGAGACAGGGCAGCGCAGTTCAGGGCGAGAGCAGGCCGATCGTGTCGTTCCGACCGGGCGTGAAGCAGCGCCGCCACGATGTCCTTGCCACTACCCGACTCGCCTTCGATCAGGACCGGGAAGGGTGAGTTGGCGCACTGGTCGATCTCGTGCCGCAGGGCTCTCATTGCCGGGCTCTCGCCGACGAGGACGCGCGAGGGCGTCAGCACGTCGAGTGCGGCGATGGCAGGCGCCCCGCGGTCCGGTCGAACCCTCGGCCCGGCGTCCTCCGGGCGACCGGGATCATCGCCCGCGGAACCGGGCTGCATGTCGAATCGGGGCTGGGGTATGCAAGGGTCTGGGTTCATCAGCAGGCTGCGGAGGCCAACGGCTGGGCCGGGCCATGAGCGGTCACGATGGGTCGGATGCTGGCACGGCATTCCCCCCGCTCCCAAAGGAATACGCCACATCGCTGCGTCGAAAGCGCCGCCCGGTGTGACGTTCGACGGGGTGGTGAGCAAGACGCTTATCCATTAGAGTGAGCGTCTGGCGGCGCACAAGATGCGCCGGTGCGGGTTCAGAGCGGCCCGACCACCCTGAATTTCCACGCGTTTCTCTCCAATTTCATCATCGTGGCCCACCCGACAGCTGTCCAACTTGACGATGTGGCTTTTGGCTACGATCGCTCGAAGATGGTACTCGAACAGGTAAACCTGACGGTACGCCCGGGGCAAATCGTGGCGCTCATGGGTGGCTCGGGGTGTGGCAAGACCACGATCCTGCGTCTGATCGGCGGCACCGTTCGCCCTTCCTCGGGTACGGTGAGCGTGTTCGGCGAGGATGTGGGCGCGATGGATACCGAGGCGCTCTATCGCATGCGAAGTCGGCTCGGCATGCTGTTCCAGTTCGGTGCGCTGTTCACCGACCTGTCGGTGTTCGACAATGTCGCCTTTCCGCTGCGCGAACGCACGGGTCTTGGCGAGCGCATGATTCGCGATCTGGTTCTCATGAAGTTGCAGGCGGTGGGTTTGCGCGGTGCGCGCAACCTCATGCCCCACCAGCTCTCCGGTGGCATGGCTCGCCGGGTGGCGCTCGCACGGGGCATTGCGCTCGACCCCCGGCTCATGCTCTTCGACGAACCGTTTACCGGGCTCGATCCGATCTCGCTCGCGACGATCGGTCGACTGGTGCGTGAACTCAACGATGCCCTGGGGGCCAGTTCGATCATCGTGACGCACGACGTTCAGGAGTCGTTGCAGATCGTCGACTACCTCTACTTCATCGCGGGGGGGCGTGTCGTCGCCCAGGGCACGCCGAAAGAGGTGCGGGCTTCCGAACAGCCATTCGTGCGTCAGTTCATTCGGGGCGAGATCGAAGGTGTGGTTCCGTTCCACCAGTCGGCCGGCGATTACCGCAGCGAATTGCTGAGCGGAGCCCGCTGATGGCCGAGCGCGGCAACGTCCCGCCAGCGCAGGCCGCAGGCCCGGTGCGGGCACGCACCGAGCGGCTCGGTGCCTGGACTCTGCAGAAGATCGAGCGCCTGGGCTTTGCTGCCCGGTTCTTTCTGGCGATCCTGCGCTTTTCGGGTCCCAGCCTGCGTCGTTTCGGGCTGGTGATGCGCGAAATCCACTTTGCCGGCGTACTGTCTCTGGTGATCATCGGCGTGTCGGGCCTCTTCGTAGGCATGGTGCTGGGCTTGCAAGGCTACGAGACGCTGGTGCGTTACGGGTCTGCCGAAGCGCTCGGTACGCTGGTGGCACTCTCTCTGGTCCGTGAACTGGGTCCGGTCGTTGCAGCGTTGCTTTTTGCCAGCCGCGCCGGTTCCGCCATCACCGCCGAGATCGGGTTGATGAAGGCAACCGAGCAACTGGCTGCCATGGAGATGATGGCGGTCGAACCACTCGCTCGCGTCGTAGCTCCCCGATTCTGGGGCGGTGTGATTTCGATGCCCCTGCTTGCGGCCATCTTCTCCTCGGTGGGCATCCTCGGGGGCTATCTCATCGGCGTCGTCACCATCGGACTGGATGCCGGGGCTTACTGGTCGCAGATGCAGGCTGCAGTCGATTTTCGCGATGACGTCATCAATGGCGTGATCAAGAGTTGCGTCTTCGGCGTTGCCGTGACCTGGATCGCCGTGTTCGAGGGCTATGATGCGGCCCCCACGGCTGAAGGGGTCTCGCGCGCCACGACCCGGACGGTGGTCACCTCGGCGCTCGTCATCCTTGCCCTCGATGTCCTCCTCACCGCACTGATGTTTCGGGGAACCTGATCATGAATCGCAATCGCCTGCTCGACCTCTGGGTCGGGCTGTTCGTTCTCATCGGTATCGCAGCGCTGGCATTTCTTGCCCTGCGCGCGGCCAATGCATCGAGTTTCGCTGCCGAGCCCACCTACACGCTCGAGGCGCGTTTCGACAATATCGGCAGCCTCAAGGTGCGCGCACCGGTGCGCAGCGCTGGCGTCATCGTCGGTCGGGTGAGTTCGGTGGGATTCGACGCCGAGACCTATGAGGCGGTTGTCAGCTTCCGGGTGAATGCGCGCTATCCGTTCCCGAAGGACACCTCGGCCAAGATTCTCACGGCCGGCCTGCTCGGCGAGCAGTACCTGGGCCTCACGGCCGGGGGCGATCCGGTGATGTTCAAGGAGGGCGATACCGTGCGACTCACGCAGAGCGCGGTCGTACTCGAGAACCTCATCGGGCAGTTCCTCTACAACAAGGCTGCCGAAGGCAAATCGGGTGACGACCGGCCGGCTGAAAGCAAGCCAGCCGATGTCAAGGGCGCCGATGTCAAGGGAGCGGAGGGCAGCCGGTGAAAAGAGGGATGGTGATCCTGGCCGCTTGCGTACTGCTCGCCGGTTGCGCGACGGGGCCGGGCTCCAGAGCCGCAGGGCGTGATCCGTTCGAGTCCGTCAATCGGGCTGTCTTCGCGTTCAACGACACGTTCGATCGGCATCTTGCCCAGCCGGTGGCGCGCGCCTGGGTGGACTACGTGCCATCCATCCTGCGTACCGGGGTACGCAACTTTCTGGGCAACTTCGATGACCTGCTGATCGGGGCCAACAACCTGCTGCAGGGCAAGGTGCATGAAGGCACATCCGATTTCATGCGCTTTGTCATCAATTCGACTTTCGGGCTTGGCGGCCTCCTCGATGTCGCGAGCGAAGCGCGTCTGGAGAAGCACAATGAGGATCTGGGGCAGACCCTTGCGACCTGGGGGGTGCCTGACGGGCCCTATCTGGTTCTGCCCTTTCTCGGGCCGAGCACCGCTCGGGATGCGCCGTCGGCCTTCCTGACCTACGTCAGCTACCCCCTGCGCCCGGTCGCGCGGACCGCCGAGCCGGGCACCTGGCGCGCGCCGTTCAATACGGCCACCGGGTTGTATCTGCTCGAAACCCGGGCCGAACTCCTGCAGGCCGGCTCGATCCTGGACAACGCTGCGCTCGACCGCTACCGCTTCGTGCGCGACGCGTTCATCCAGCGTCGCCATTCGCTCATCCATGACGGCAATCCGCCCCCGCCCACGCCGGCCGAAGATGAGGAGGACGATGTGCTCGCGCCTGGCGGCCCCATCATGGCCAAGGTGGACGATAATGGCGACCCTGCCACGGCCCCTTCAGTCGACCAGCCATGAATCCTGCCTCTGCCGCTTTCCTCTATGGCCGTTTGCGCGACACGGTTTTCTCGGGTCATGCGGCGCTTGCCCGGGTCTGCTCGATCGGCATCCTTGCCGGGGTACTTGCGGTCGGCGGCGCGCCTGCTCCCGTGCAGGCGGCAATCGACCCTGACACCCCGCCTGATGTGCTGGTGAAGACCGTCTCGACCGAGGTCATCGAGCTCATTCGCAACGACAAGGACCTGCAGGCCGGTGATGCGCGCAAGGTGCGTGATCTGATCGAGACCCGCATCCTGCCGCAGTTCGACTTCAGCCGGATGACCGCGCTTGCGATGGGGGCAAGCTGGCGCCGCGCCACGCCCGAGCAGCAGAAGGATCTGGTCGAACAGTTCCGGACATTGCTGGTGCGCACCTACGCATCGGGCGTTACCGCGTACCGCGACCAGGTGATCGAATTCAAGCCACTGCGAGCAAAGCCTGGAGACACCGATGTCATCGTCCGCTCCGAGGTCAAGCGTTCCGGGACCCAGCCGGTCACCATCGATTACGGCATGGGCAAGACGCCGGATGGGTGGAAGGTCTACGACGTCATCATCGGCGGTGTGAGTCTGGTCACGACCTACCGCGACACCTTTGTTCAGGAGGTACGCCAGAGCGGGGTCGATGGTCTGATCAGGATGCTGTCGGACAAGAACCGCCAGCTGGAGCAGCAGGCCCGCAAATGAGCGATGCACCGAGTCTGAGTCGCGAAGGCGACGTGCTACTCGTGGCGGGCGATCTCACCATGCAGACCGTGGGTGCGATTGTCGCTGCCGGCGCCGCATTGATGGCGCCAGGCCCTTTGCGGGTCGATCTGTCGCGTGTCGACAAGGCCGATTCGGCCGGTCTCGCCATGCTGCTCGACTGGTTCAGGTCTGCGCTTGCTGCCCGGTGCAATCTCCTGGTCGTGGGTGCGCCTGCCGATCTCGCGACCCTCGCCCGAGTCTACGGCCTTGCCGACATCATCCCGATGTTCTCGCGTGCTCCGGCGGAGTCGTCGCGAGCCCGATGACCGCGCAAGCTGCCATTCGCGTCGAGGCGCTCGCCAAGCGGTTTGGTTCACTCCAGGCGCTGGACGGTATCGACCTGGAGGTTCGTTGCGGCGAATTCTTCGGGCTTCTCGGGCCCAACGGCGCGGGCAAGACCACGCTCATCAGCATCCTCGCCGGACTTTGCCGACCAGATGCCGGTCGTGCCACGGTCATGGGTCATGACGTGCGCACCGACTATCGCAACGCGCGTCGGATGCTCGGCGTCGTCCCGCAGGAAATCGTCTTCGACCCGTTCTTTTCGGTACGCGAGACGCTTGTCATCCAGTCGGGATATTTCGGACTGCGTCACAACGATGCCTGGATCGACGAGATTCTCGAGCATCTGGGGCTCTCTTCGAAAGCCGGGGCCAACATGCGTTCGCTCTCGGGCGGCATGAAACGCCGCGTGCTGGTTGCCCAGGCCCTGGTGCACCGGCCACCGGTGATCATCCTTGATGAACCGACCGCAGGGGTCGATGTCGAGTTGCGCCAGAGTCTGTGGCGATTCATTCGCCGGTTGAACGAGGACGGACACACGATCGTGCTCACCACCCACTATCTCGAGGAGGCTGAAGCCTTGTGCGGGCGCATCGCGATGATGAAGGGGGGGAGGGTCATCGCGCTCGACACGACGGCCAATCTGGTAGGACGCATGCGCGATCGGGTGGTTGTGCGTCTCACGCTGTCGGCTGGGGCGCTGCCGCCCGCGATGGCGGCGCGTGTCGTCTCGTCGGAGGGAGCGAGTCATGTGCTGCGTCTGCCCGATCCGGCTGAGGTTGAACCCCTGCTCGCGCAGGTCCGCGAGGCCGGGGGGCAGATTGCCGAACTGTCCGTGACGCAACCCGACCTGGAGGAAGTCTTCGTGCAGACCATGCGTGGAACGCTCGCGGGGACGCAGTCGGCATGAGTCGCGCCTTCTGCACGGCGGGGTTTCGCACTCTCTTCGTCAAGGAATTGATGCGCTTCTGGAAAGTGAGTTTCCAGACGGTGTTTGCACCGATCGTCAACGCGTTGCTGTACCTGGTGGTATTCGCCCATGTGCTCGAGGAGCGTGTTCAGGTCTATGAGGGGGTTCCTTATCGGGCCTTCCTGGTCCCCGGACTGGTGATGATGGCCACCTTGCAGAACGCCTTTGCAAACAGTTCCTCGAGCCTGATCCAGTCAAAGATGACCGGCAACATCATCTTCATGCTCCTCCCCCCACTCTCGCATGTCGAGATCTTCCTCGCCTATGTGCTGGCCGCCGTGGCACGCGGAGTGATTGTTGGGGGGGGGGTGCTGGCAGTCACGCTTTTCCTCGCGCCAGTGCCGTTCATGCATCCGCTCTGGATCATCACGTTCGCGCTGGGCGGTGCGGCAATACTCGGTGCCATGGGGTTGCTGGCGGGGATCTGGGCCGACAAGGTCGACCAGTTGGCCGCATTTCAGAACTTCGTGATCCTGCCCTTCACATTCCTGTCGGGCGTCTTCTACTCGATTCACTCTCTCTCGGCCACCTGGCAACTTGTTTCCCGTGCCAACCCGTTCTTCTTCATGATCGACGGATTCCGCTACGGATTCTTCGGGGTGTCCGATGTCGACCCCTGGTCGAGTCTGGCGGTGATCGTGGGCACCTTCGCCGTGCTTGCGGCCGTGAACCTGACCATGCTTCGAACCGGCTACAAGCTGCGTACCTGAGGCCTTGCAGTCGGGCGCGCCGAGGCCCTTTGAATACTCTTGCAAAAGGATCACTCCGATGGTTGCACCCGAGCACGTTGCGAAATACATCCGAGAGGGCATGCCGTGCGAGCACGTGCATGTCGAGGGTGATGGCGCCCACTTCGAGGCGGTCATTGTCAGCGCCGAATTTCGTGGCCGAAATCGCGTGCAGCAGCACCAGGTGGTGTACCGCGCTCTGGGTGACCGGATGCGCGAGGAAATCCACGCGCTCAGCATGCAGACCCTGACGCCCGAGCAGTGGGCCGAGCGGCAGGCGGCGCGCGGTGGATAGCCTCCTGATCGTCGGTGGACGACCCCTGCAGGGCTCGGTACCGATTTCGGGTGCGAAGAATGCCGCGCTGCCGCTCGCGTGTGCAGCGCTGCTTACGGCGGCACCTCTGCGTCTGTCGAATCTGCCCGATCTGCGCGATGTTTCCACGCTGATCGATCTGCTCTCGCGCATGGGGGTCAAGGCGCAGCGCGAACCGGGCACGGTGACCTTGCAGGCCGCAACGGTAAGCGAGCCCTTTGCTGACTACGAGATGGTGAAGACGATGCGCGCATCGATTCTCGTGCTCGGACCGCTCGTGGCTCGATGTGGTCACGCTCGCGTCTCGCTGCCGGGTGGTTGTGCGATCGGCCAGCGCCCTGTCGATCTGCACATCAAGGGCCTGGTGGCGATGGGTGCTCGCATCGAGGTGAATCACGGCTACATCGAGGCACGCGCAGAGCGGCTTCGCGGCACCCGCATCGTGATGGACATGGTCACCGTCACTGGCACCGAGAACCTGATGATGGCTGCAGCGCTGGCCGAGGGCACGACGGTGCTGGAGAACGCTGCACGCGAGCCTGAAGTGGTCGATCTTGCGTTGTGCCTCAACGCGATGGGCGCACGCGTGTCGGGTGCGGGCTCCGACATCATCACGATCGAGGGCGTCAGTGCCCTGCATGGTGCAGATCACCGGATCATGCCCGACCGCATCGAGACCGGGACGTTTCTGGCCGCGGTCGCCGCGGCCGGGGGTGACGTGCGCCTTGAAGGCACCGACGCCGGTACGCTCGACGCGGTGATTGGCAAGCTGCGCGAGAGCGGCACCCACGTCGAGGTCGGCACAGACTGGATGCGGGTCGCCGCAGATGCGCGCCCGCTGGCCGTCAATTTCCGGACGGCGCCCTATCCTGCCTTTCCAACGGACATGCAGGCCCAGGTGATGACGCTCGATTGCATCGCGCGCGGCACCTCGGTGATTGCAGAAACGATCTTCGAGAACCGGTTCATGCATGCGCTCGAGTTGCGCCGCATGGGGGCCGATATCGAGATCTCGGGCAACACGGCCGTCGTGCGAGGCGTGCCGCAGCTGCAGGGTGCTCGCGTGATGGCGACCGACCTGCGCGCTTCGGCGAGCCTTGTCATCGCTGGCCTTGTGGCTGAAGGCGAAACCCTCATCGACCGCATCTACCACCTCGACCGTGGCTATGATTCGATCGAGCGCAAATTGTGCAATCTGGGCGCCGATGTGCGTCGGGTCCGGGGCGGCACGACAGGTGCGTGACGCCTCTGCGCCCGACCGGGTAAACTGCGGGGTTACTTTACCGACGCCGCTCCGGGCGCTCTGCCTGCCGTGATCACGATAGCCCTGTCCAAGGGACGCATCCTCGAGGAATCGCTCCCGCTGCTCGCGCATGCCGGACTTTCGCTCGCGGAAGACCCCGAGCGCTCGCGCAAGCTCATCATCGCGACCAACCGTGCCGACGTGCGCATCGTGCTTGTGCGCGCCTCCGATGCACCCACCTATGTTCAGTACGGCGCGGCTGATCTGGGTGTGGCTGGGGTGGATGTGCTGCACGAGCATGGGGGCGAGGGTCTCTACCAGCCGGTCGATCTCGAGATCGGTCGCTGCCGCATGATGGTCGCAGTGCCGGATGACTTCGATTACGAGGGCGCGCTCGCACGGCGCTCGCGTCTGCGTGTTGCCACCAAGTACATGCGGGCCGCGCGCGAGCACTTCGGCGCGAAGGCTGTTCAGGTTGATCTCATCAAGCTCTATGGGTCGATGGAACTGGCGCCCATTTCCGGACTCTCCGACGTGATTGTCGATCTGGTCAGCACCGGCAACACGCTGCGTGCGAATCGCCTGCGGGCCGTCGAGGAAATCATGCCGATCAGCTCTCGTCTCATCGTCAATCAGGCGGCGCTCAAGATGAAGCTTGCCGAAGTGCAGCCGATGATCACGGCCTTTCGCGAGGCTGTGGCGGGTCGCAGCGAGGGGGGGCGATGAACCCGGGCTCGACTGCAGCGAACGGTACGTCGGTCTCGCCTGCGCTCGCGGCCTCGTCGGTGCGTCGTCTCGACGCCGATGCGCCCGGCTTCGCGGCTGCGCTCGATGCGCTGGTGAGTTACGACGCTGCGCAGGACGAATCCATCGATCGAACGGTGGCCGCCATCATTGCCGATGTGCGGGCCCGTGGCGATGCGGCGGTGCTGGAGTATACCGCCCGGTTCGATCAACTCGATCTGGCCGCGGGGGCCGGGCTCGAGCTCGATCTTGCCGAAACACGGCATGCGCTTGATCGCCTGCCGGTTGTCCAGCGCGATGCCCTCGAGGCGGCGGCTGCACGCATTCGAAGCTATCACGAGCACCAGCGACTGCAGTCCTGGCAGATCGAAGAGGCGGATGGCACCGTGCTGGGACAGCGGGTGACGCCACTTGATCGGGTGGGCCTCTATGTCCCTGGTGGCAAGGCTTCGTACCCCTCTTCGCTCCTCATGAACGCGGTGCCGGCTCGGGTGGCTGGCGTCGGAGAACTGGTGATGGTGGTGCCCACCCCGCGTGGTCAGCGCAGCGATATGGTGCTTGCGGCAGCGGCCATCGCCGGGGTAGATCGCATCTTCACCATGGGTGGGGCCCAGGCCGTTGCCGCGCTCGCCTATGGAACCGAAACCGTGCCCCGGGTCGACAAGATCGTCGGCCCTGGCAATGCCTGGGTGGCTGCCGCCAAGCGCCGTGTATTCGGTGTCGTCGGCATCGACATGATTGCCGGCCCGTCGGAAATCGTGGTGGTGTGCGACGGATCGGTATCGCCCGACTGGGTGGCAATGGATCTGTTCTCGCAGGCCGAGCACGACGAGTCGGCGCAGGCCATTCTCGTGACCACCGATGCCGAGTTCGCCGATCGGGTGGCACGCGCCATCGAGCGGGCAATCGAGTCGATGCCGCGGCGCGCAATCATTGCCGCGTCACTGGCGGCCCGCGGTGCGCTGATCGTCACCCGCTCGCGCGAGCAGGCCTGTGACATCGTGAATCGCATCGCGCCCGAGCACCTGGAACTGGCCGTGGCCGAGCCCGACGCATGGCTGCCCCTGGTCCGTCATGCGGGTGCAATCTTCATGGGGCGTTACAGTTCCGAGTCGCTTGGCGATTACTGTGCCGGACCCAACCACGTGCTCCCCACGGCAGGCACCGCACGATTTTCGTCGCCGCTGGGCGTCTACGACTTCCAGAAGCGTACGAGCCTCATTCATGTCTCGCATCGTGGTGCGCAGACGCTGGGTGCCATCGCGTCAGTGCTGGCGCACGGCGAGGGACTGCCGGCGCATGCCCGCTCGGCCGAGTTGCGACTCGATGTTGGCGCGGACAGTGCGAGCGGCCCTGCGGCTGGCAGCGATCAGACGGCGGGTGATCAGGGCAAGGGGGGGCGATGAGTGATACGCAGAGCGCACCGCGTGCGAGCGCCGGCGGTGCAACGGGCATTTCGGCAGCCGCTGCGCTGGCGGCCTCGGTCGTACGCGATGACGTGCTGGCCCTCTCCGCTTATGCGGTGCCATCGGCCGCAGGTTTTCTGAAACTCGACGCGATGGAGAACCCTTACAGCCTGCCCGATGCCTTGCGCGAGGCGGTCGCTCAGGCTGTCGCCGGGGCAGCCCTCAATCGTTACCCTGATCCGCGCGCGCCAGAACTCCAGGCTCGCCTGCGGTCGGTGATGCAGATTCCTGCCGAAAGCGCCCTGATGCTGGGCAATGGCTCCGACGAAATCATTGCGGTGGTAAGCCAGGCGCTCGCGCGGCCCGGCGCGTGCGTGCTGGGCATCGAGCCGTCGTTCGTGATGTATCGCATGAGCGCGCACGCGGCACAGGTTCGCCATGTCGGCGTGGCGCTGCGTCCGGACTTCTCGCTCGACACCGAAGCGGTGCTCGCCGCGATTGCGACACATCGACCGGCTGTGGTCTGGATTTCCTACCCGAACAACCCGACCGGCAACCTCTTTCCCGACGCCGACATCGAGGCAATCCTTGCGGCGGCACCCGGCCTCGTGGTTCTCGACGAGGCTTACAACATCTTTGCCGGTCGATCCTGGTTGTCGCGATTGCCCGAATTTCCGAACATGATGGTGATGCGCACCCTCTCGAAGGTGGGGCTGGCCGGGATTCGCCTCGGGTACGCAGCCGCGCACCCAGACTGGATTCGCGAATTCGACAAGCTGCGTCCGCCGTACAACGTCAACGTGCTGACCCAGGCGGCAGCCCAGACCTTGCTCGACCATGCGAGCGTATTCGATGAGCAGGCGCAGCGCATCTGTGAGACTCGGCGTGATCTCATGACGCGGCTGGCGGCCATGCCTGGGGTCGAGGTGTTTCCGAGCAATGCCAATTTCGTGCTGGCCCGGTTCGCTGATGGGCCCGGCCTGATGAAGGCGCTGCTCGATCGGCACATTCTGGTGAAGAACCTGCACGCCTTTCACCCGTTGCTGGTCAACTGCCTGCGTTTCACCGTGGGTACACCGGCGGAGAATGCGCTGCTCGTATCGGCGGTTGCCGACGCGCTATAGTGGAAACCGGTGGCGCCCGCGATGGGTGCGCTGTCACCCGTGTCTGCAGCGTCTCATGTTCCTGACTTTTCATTGCCCGTAACGATCCAGCGGCACCTCATGCGAAACGCATCCATCCAGCGCAATACTGCAGAGACACGCATCGGCGTGACACTCGAACTCGACGGCTCCGGCAAGGCGCAACTCGCCTCCGGGGTGCCTTTTCTCGACCACATGCTTGACCAGATTGCCCGCCATGGCCTCATCGACCTCGATGTGCGCGCCGAGGGCGATCTGCATATCGACGGGCATCACACGGTCGAGGATATCGGCATCACGATGGGGCAGGCGTTCGCGCAGGCGCTGGGCGACAAGAAGGGCGTGCGCCGGTACGGACACGCATACGTGCCACTCGACGAGGCGCTGTCGCGCGTGGTCATCGACCTGTCGGGCCGCCCCGGACTCGAATTTCACGTGAAGTTCACCCGTGCCTGGGTGGGTGAATTCGATCTGGATCTGGTGCATGAATTCTTTCAGGGCTTTGTCAACCATGCCCAGGTGAGTCTGCACATCGACAATCTGCGTGGCGAAAACAGCCACCACCAGTGCGAGACGGTGTTCAAGGCCTTCGGGCGTGCGCTGCGCATGGCGATCGAGCCCGATCCGCGCGCGCCCGGGGTCATTCCCTCGACCAAGGGCACCCTCTGAGAGCCGACCGATGAGCATAGCGGTCATTGATTACGGCATGGGCAATCTGCGCTCGGTCTCGAAGGCGCTCGAGCACGTTGCCCCGGGCTTGCGGGTGGTGGTCACCGACGCCGCTGCCGAGATCGACGCCGCCGATCGGGTGGTGTTTCCCGGCCAGGGTGCCATGCCCGACTGCATGCGCGAACTCGACGCCCGCGGGCTGCGTGCGCCGCTCCTGCGCGCGGCGGCCTCGCGTCCCTTTCTCGGCATCTGCATCGGCGTGCAGATGCTCTTCGAATCGAGCGAGGAGGGCCATGTGGCTGGCCTCGGGCTCTTTCGTGGTGCCGTTCGTCGCTTTCCCGATGCGCTGATGCACGACGCCGATGGTGCCCGTCTGAAGGTGCCTCACATGGGCTGGAACGAGGTGAGCCAGGAGGCGCATCCGCTCTGGTCCGGCATCGCCGACGAGTCGCGCTTCTACTTCGTGCACAGCTACTACGTCGACCCGGCCGATCCGCAGGTGGTGAAGGGTCGCGCCCGGCACGGTATCCCCTTTACCGCTGCAGTCGGGCGGGATAACATCTTTGCGGTGCAGTTCCACCCCGAAAAGAGTCAGGCATCGGGGTTGCGTCTGCTCGAGAACTTCGTCGGCTGGAAACCCTGATCACCGTCCGCACTTCTCCCTCAGACGCCCGCAGCGACCCTCGGCCAGGCTTCTCGCCACACACCAGCACGCCTCGCGCCGCTCTTTCCCCTTCAAGAACACTTACCCACCAAGCCGCGCCATGCTGATCATTCCGGCAATCGATATCAAGGACGGTCACTGTGTTCGCCTGCGTCAGGGCGACATGGATGACGCCACCATCTTCTCCGACGACCCGCTCGCCGTTGCCCGCCACTGGATGGCGCAGGGCGCGCAGCGACTTCATATCGTCGACCTTGACGGCGCACGTGACGGCCGACCGAAGAACGAGGGCCTGGTCCGTGACATCGTCACTGCGCTGGGCGATGCACTGCCGGTGCAACTGGGTGGCGGCATCCGCGATCTGGATACCATCGAGCGCTACCTCGATATCGGCGTAGGCTATGTGGTCGTCGGAACGGCGGCGGTACGCAATCCCGGCTTCCTGAAAGACGCCTGCTCGGCCTTCCAGGGCCACATCATGGTCGGGCTCGATGCGCGTGACGGCAAGGTCGCGGTCGATGGCTGGTCGAAGCTCACCCGCCACGACGTTTTCGATATCGCGCACAAGTTCGAAGACCTCGGCGTCGAGGCGATCATCTATACCGATATCGGTCGTGACGGCATGATGACCGGCGTGAACGTGGAGGCGACCCGCACTCTCGCCTCGCAGTTGAGTACGCCTGTGATCGCCTCGGGCGGCATCAACAACCTCAAGGACATCCGCGATGTCTGGGCGCTCGAGCCCGACGGTGTGAGCGGCGTCATCACCGGGCGTGCCATCTATGAAGGTACGCTTGACTTCAAGGCGGCGCTGCAGATGGTGGCCCAGGGCAACGAACCGGCAAAAGAAGCACGCTGATGGGGCTTGCCCGTCGCATCATTCCCTGCCTCGATGTGACACGCGGGCGCGTCGTGAAGGGGGTCAATTTCGTCAACCTGCGTGATGCCGGCGATCCGGTCGAGATTGCCCGACGCTATGACGAGCAGGGTGCCGACGAACTCACCTTTCTCGACATCACCGCCAGTTCCGATGAGCGGGACATCATCGTGCACATCATCGAGGCGGTGGCGGCACAGGTGTTCATCCCCTTGACGGTTGGTGGCGGGGTGCGCAAGGTCGAGGATGTGCGCCGATTGCTCAACGCGGGCGCCGACAAGGTATCCATCAATACGTCGGCGGTGACCCATCCTGAACTCGTGGCCGAGGCTGCCGGGCGTTACGGCAACCAATGCATCGTGGTGGCCATCGATGCCAAGCGCGCTCCGACCGAAAGCGGCTGGGAAGTCTTTACCCATGGCGGGCGTCGCCCGACCGGGCTCGATGTCGTCGATTGGGCGGTTCGCATGCAGGCGCTGGGTGCCGGTGAGATCCTGCTGACCAGCATGGATTCCGATGGCACTCGCCATGGGTTCGACATCGCGCTCACCCGCGCAGTATCCGACGCGGTTTCGGTGCCGGTGATCGCCAGTGGCGGCGTAGGCTCGGTTGAGCATCTGGCTGCCGGCGTGATCGACGGGCACGCCGACGCCGTGCTGGCGGCGAGCGTATTTCATTTTGGTGACATCACGGTGCGAGACGCCAAACTGCACATGGCGTCCCGGGGTATCGAGGTGCGCTGGTGAGTACGGTCGACTTCAAGGGGCAGGCAGGCTGGCTCGAGCAGATCCACTGGGGCGCCGACGGGCTGGTGCCGGTCATCGCGCAGGATGCGGCGAGCGGCCGCGTTCTCATGTGTGCCTGGGCCAACCGCGATGCGCTGGCCGAAACGGCGGCGACCGGCACCGCAGTGTACTGGTCGCGGTCGCGGTCGCGGCGCTGGATGAAGGGCGAGGAATCGGGACATCTGCAGCACGTTCGCGAAATCCGGCTGGATTGCGATGCCGATGTGGTCCTGCTCGACATCGAGCAGGAAGGTGGCATCGCCTGCCACACGGGTCGTGAAAGCTGTTTCTTCAAGGTGCTGCGCGATGGCGTCTGGGTCGATGTGGATCCGGTCCTGAAGGATCCTGCCGAGATCTACGCCCACGCCACCAAGCCTGAAAGGACTGGCGCATGAGTGCACCCCTCGAGCGTACCGATGTTCTCGGGCGCGTCGCGGCCGTGATCGAATCGCGCAAGTCCGCTGATCCGTCGACGTCGTATGTGGCCAGGCTCTTTTCGCGCGGCGGCGATGCCGTTCTGAAGAAGATCGGTGAAGAAGCCACCGAGACCGTCATGGCGGCCAAGGATGGTGACCCGGCTCGCATCGTGGCCGAGACGGCCGACCTCTGGTTTCACTGCCTGGTGATGCTTGCCGGACACGACCTGCATCCTGACGCCGTCCTGGCCGAACTGGCGCGCCGCGAGGGTCTCTCGGGTATTGCCGAGAAGGCTTCCCGGCCCGACCCTTCCTGATTGCGCATCGGCATTTGCCGGAGACTGCCATGACGACCGACCAAGCAAACGCTTCCCCTGCCGTGGACTCCCCGGCTGCAGATCCGGATTGCATCTTCTGCCGCATCGTGCGCGACGATCTGCCCTCGCGCCGGGTGTTCGAGGACGACGACATGATCGCCTTTCATGACATACGGCCGATCGCTGCGGTGCACTTCCTCATCATCCCACGGTTGCATGTGGTTTCCCTGGCGCACTGTGGCGAGGCCCATGCGCCACTGCTGGGACGCATGCTTTCGAAGGCCTCGACCCTGGCGCGCGAGCAGGGTCTGGCCGATGGCTTTCGGACCATCATCAACACCGGACGAGGGGGTGGGCAGGAGGTGTATCATCTGCACATCCACATCGTTGGAGGACCACGTCCCCTCGGGGCGATGCTGCCGCGCGAAGTCTGATCGCGGCGAAGTCCCTCTGCGCCGGGCCATCGTCCGTCGATTCAGCGGCTATCCGACGGCAACAGTACCAAGACGAGGAGTTCATTCATGGGTTCGTTCAGTGTCTGGCATTGGCTGATCGTTCTGGTCATCGTGCTGCTCGTGTTCGGCACCAAGAAACTGCGCAACGTCGGCTCCGATCTGGGTGGGGCGGTGCGTGGATTCAAGGACGGCATGAAGGACAGTGCCGAGGCGGCTGCAGAGGCCAAGCGCCAGGTGGGCGCGCCGGGTGCAACGGTCGAGGCCGAGGCAAAGCAGGAGACCAAGGCCTAGGTCTGCGGAAGGCGCTTCGCGCGCGCCCGTCGGTCGGTTGCCTCTCCATGTTCGATATCGGCATTTCCGAAGTGATGGTGATCGGGGTGGTTGCGCTCGTCGTGATCGGCCCTGAGCGCTTGCCTCGCGTGGCGCGAACCATGGGCCATCTCACTGGCCGGATGCAGCGCTATGTGAACGAGGTCAAGACCGACATCAATCGTGAGATGGAGATGGCGGACCTGAACAAGTTTCGCCAGGAGG
Organism: Pseudomonadota bacterium; assembly: GCA_947455195.1. Lineage (GTDB taxonomy): Bacteria > Pseudomonadota > Gammaproteobacteria > Burkholderiales > SG8-39 > CAIXPL01. The sequence goes on from CANGMI010000007.1 coordinate 227,991, forward strand.
TCGAATCGACCGCCAGCGCCTTCGAGAGTTCGGTTCGCTCGGAACTCAGCAGTGCCGAGGCCGACTTCAACGCCGCAGCGCGCAGCATGGTCGACGGGGTCACGGGTGATCCGCATGATCCGGGCAGCAGTCTTGCAGCCCCCGAATCGGCCGGGCCTGCCTCGCCAGCACACCGCGTTCACTATTGATCGCCATGGACGAGACGCAGGATACGTTCATGTCACACCTGATCGAGTTGCGAACTCGACTGGTGCGGGCCATCCTCTCGGTGCTGATCGTATTCGTCGGGCTCTTCTACTGGTCGGCCGACATCTACGACCTGCTCGCTTCGCCGATGATCAGCGTGCTGCCCGAGGGCTCGCGCATGATCGCCACCGGCGTGGTCACGCCGTTCCTCGTGCCGATGAAGATGACGCTGATGCTCGCGTTTCTCATCGCCCTGCCTTACGTGCTCTATCAGGCCTGGGCCTTCATCGCACCAGGCCTCTACGAGCATGAAAAGAAACTCGTACTGCCGCTGGTCGTCCTCAGTACGCTGCTCTTCCTGATCGGTGTGCTCTTCTGCTATTTCTTCGTGTTCGGTGCCGTTTTCAGTTTCATTGCCAAGTGGGCGCCCAAGAGCATCGCGGTTGCACCTGACATCGAGCAGTACCTGTCCTTCGCAATGACGCTCTTTCTCGCCTTTGGCGTGACGTTCGAGGTGCCGGTGGTACTCATCATCCTCGTGCGGGTCGGTCTCGTGACGGTGGAGCAGTTGCGAAATTTTCGCGGCTACTTCGTGGTGGGGGCGTTCATCATTGCCGCTGTGGTGACCCCGCCTGACGTACTGTCGCAGTGTCTTCTTGCCATTCCCCTGTGTCTCCTCTACGAGGTCGGCATCATTCTCGCGCGCTTCGTGCGCAAGCCCGTGGACGCCGAGTCGGACAAGGGCGAAGGCGACGCCTCATCGGCCTGACGCGCGGTCACTGAACGCTTGCGTGGGTGTTCACCGGCATTCACGGGTGTCGCCCCGGACGTCGGGCAGCCCGGCGGCGATGCGTCCCCCGACTATTCCGGCTGGCGGGTCGCGGGCGGGCGCTTGCCGATAGTCACTTTCAGGGCCACATCCTTGCCGTTGCGCCGCACGAGCAGCGTGCCTGCCGTACCGGGCTTGAGCCCGGCCACCCGATTGAGTAGTGACTTCTCGTCGCTCACCGGCTGCGCATCGAGCTCGAGCACGATGTCGCCCGGTTTGACACCACCCCGATCGGCCGGCCCACCCTGATAAATCGCCGAGATCAGCACCCCGCGCGGCGTCTTGAGCCCGAATGATTCGGCGATCTCGGGGGTCACTTCATGCATGCCCACACCCAGCCATCCGCGGGTCACGACCCCATCCTTGATCAGTTGTTCCATGACCTGGCGAGCGGTGGAAACCGGGATTGCAAAGCCGATACCGATCGACGATCCGGTACGGCTGTAGATGGCTGAATTCACGCCGATGAGGTTGCCCCGGGTGTCCACCAGAGCGCCACCGGAATTGCCCGGGTTGATTGCGGCATCGGTCTGGATGAAATTCTCGAAGGTATTGATGCCCAGATCGTGCCGCCCGAGCGCCGAGACGATGCCCATGGTGACGGTTTGCCCAACGCCGAACGGGTTGCCGATGGCCAGAACGACATCGCCGACATGCATCTCCTCGGTCTGGCCGAGGGTGATGGCGGGCAGACCGCTCGCCTCGATCTTGAGGACGGCGAGGTCTGTTTCCGGATCGGCTCCCACCACTTTGGCAGCGGTCTGACGACCATCGGCGAATGCCACCTCGACCTCGTCGGCACCATCGACCACATGGTTGTTGGTAAGGATATAGCCCTGGGCTGAAACGATGACGCCCGACCCCAGGTTCTGCTGGGGCCCGGGTGTGCCGAAGAACTTGCCGAAGAACGGGTCCTCGCTGAGCGGGCTGCGGCGGGCGGCCTTGCGGGTATAGATGTTCACAACCGAAGGCTGCGCTTTTCGGACAGCCTCGGCATAGGAGTCCAGGCGCGCACCCGCCGATCCAGCAGCGGCGGCCTGCGTGCTTGCCGTGCTGAGAATGACCGCGCCATGTCCTGACAGGCCCGCGAGCCATTCCGGCCGCAATGTCTGCAGGGCAAACACCACGGCCACGGCTACGGTGACCCACTGGGCAAAGACAAGCCACAGGCGACGCAACAAGGTCATGCTCCGGCAAGAGTGGGGCTCGGCATCAACGAGCGAGCGCAGGTAGACTGCCGGCATGAACATGCCCAGCACTCCTCCGGCTGCTGCAGCCCATACCGTCGGCGTCCAGGCCGGTGAGCTCGAACGCTACCTTGATGATCTTCTGCAGTCAGCCCGCTTTCGCGATTATTGCCCAAACGGTCTGCAGGTGGAAGGTGTCCGGCCGGTACGGCGTCTGGTCTCCGGTGTGACGGCCAGTCTTGCCCTGATCGACGCGGCGATCGCGCGCGGTGCTGACGCGTTGCTGGTTCACCACGGCTATTTCTGGCGCGGCGAGGATTCCCGCCTGCGCGGCATGCGACGCGAGCGCATTGCCCGGCTGCTCGGCAACGGCCTTGCGCTACTGGCCTACCATCTGCCGCTCGATGCTCATGCGCAACTGGGCAACAACGCCCAGCTGGCGTTGCAGCTGGGATTCAGCACCACCGGTACGGCAGGCGAGAACGGCATCATCGCCTGGGGAGACATCGAATGCCCGACGCCGCAAGCGCCGGGCAGTGTCGGAGAAGCGCCATCCATGGTGCTCGCCGACCTTGCGCGCCGGGTCGAGGTGCGCCTGGGGCGCCCGGCTCTCGTGCTGGGGAATCCCGAGCGGGTCGTCCGCCGTATCGCCTGGTGCACCGGTGGGGCTCAGGGCTTCTTCGAAACCGCCATTGATCTCGGTGTCGATGTCTTCCTGACGGGCGAGGTATCCGAGCAGAATCATCACCTTGCGATGGAGTCGGGGGTGGGCTTCATTGCTGCCGGGCACCACGCGACCGAGCGTTATGGGGTTCGTGCTGTCGGAGAACACCTGGCGCAGCAATTCGGTCTCTGCCACGAGTTCGTCGACATCCCCAACCCGGTCTGACTCGAACTCGGGCCCGGCGGCGGGCTTCGGATGCCAGCATCCAGCGGTCTCGGTGTGTGGATTTACTCAATCCATTCATACTGTTATCGCATTGTTTATGGATTCTTCAGGATGCACCCGCTATAATCCACGGTTTGCGTCCTGGAGCTTCAGTCTGATGAGCACCTCACCGAGTGTGGACCGGCAACGCCGCAATCTGTTGATCGGCACTGCGGCGGCGGGCGGGGCGGCCGGCCTGGCGGTCGCCGTCCCGTTTGTCGAGAGCATGCAACCCTCCGAGCGGGCCAAGGCCATGGGGGCACCGGTGGAGGTCGACATTTCGAAGATCGCCCCCGGTGAACGCATGACCCTCGAGTGGCAAGGCAAGCCGGTCTGGGTTCTGCACCGCACGCGCGCCCAGATTGAAGGTATCGCGAAGTCCGATGAACTGGTCGTCGACCCGGGCGTCGAGCAGGCACAGCAGCCCTCTTCGCTCAAGGGCAACAAGCTGCGTTCCGAGAAGCCGGAGTTCTTCGTTGCGGTTGGTGTGTGCACCCACCTGGGTTGCTCACCGGTCTACCAGCAGGACCAGGACCGCTTCTACTGTCCCTGCCACGGTTCCAAGTTCGATCTCGCCGGGCGCGTCTACAAGGGCGTGCCGGCACCGACCAATCTGGTCGTTCCCAAGTACACCTATCTGTCGGACTCGAAGCTGTTGATCGGCACCGACAAGAAGGAGGGCTAGACCATGGCGGCTGCCGACAAGATCGTCACCACGACCGGCCTTCTGGGCTGGGTCGATGAACGCTTTCCGCTCACCAAGCTGTTCCGTGAGCACATGTCCGAGTACTACGCGCCGAAGAACTTCAACTTCTTCTACTTCTTCGGTGCGCTCTCCCTGCTGGTGCTGGTCAATCAGATTCTCACCGGCATCTTTCTCACGATGCATTACAAGCCCGATGCCGCTTCGGCGTTTGCGTCGGTCGAGTACATCATGCGGGAAGTCAACTTCGGCTGGCTGATCCGCTACATGCACTCCACGGGCGCTTCCGCGTTCTTCATCGTGGTCTATCTGCACATGTTCCGGGGTCTCATCTACGGCAGCTACCGCAAGCCGCGAGAACTCATCTGGATTTTCGGGGTCATCATTTTCCTGATGCTGATGGGCGAGGCCTTCTTCGGCTACCTGCTCCCCTGGGGTCAGATGTCGTTCTGGGGTGCCCAGGTCATCGTGAACCTCTTTGGTGCGGTGCCGTTCATCGGGCCTGATCTGTCGGTCTGGATTCGTGGCGACTTCGTGGTGTCCGATGCGACCCTCAACCGTTTCTTCGCCTTCCATGTGATTGCCTTGCCTCTGGCCATCTGCGGTCTTGTGGCAGCGCACATCATGGCGCTGCACGAAGTGGGATCGAACAACCCCGATGGGGTCGAGATCAAGAAGACGAAGGATCCGGTCACGGGGCACCCGCTCGACGGCATTCCGTTCCACCCGTACTACACGGTGAAGGATCTGTTCGGCGTATCGGTCTTCCTGTTCGTGTTCTGCGCCATCATCTTCTTCGCACCGGAGATGGGCGGCTACTTCCTCGAGGCCAACAACTTCATTCCGGCCAACCCGATGCAGACGCCGCCTCACATCGCGCCGGTGTGGTACTTCACGCCGTTCTATTCGATCCTGCGCGCGGTGCCGCCGGTATTCGAGTCGCAGTTCCCTGGCGTGGCGTGCATGGGATTGTCGGTGATGGCGTTCTTCCTCATGCCATGGCTGGATCGTGGCGCGGTGAGGTCGATCCGCTATCGCGGGGCGCACTTCAAGACATGGCTGGCCCTCTTCGTCGCGAGCCTGTTCATCCTCGGTTACCTGGGGACCCAGCCGACCGACGTCTGGGGACGCTTCGGCGAGGGTGTGCCCCTCGTCGGCGGCTCCGAGCGGGCTACCTGGGGTGCGCGCCTGTTCTCGCTCGTCTACTTCCTCTACTTCATTCTCATGCCGTGGTACACGCGCTGGGACAAGACCAAACCTGAACCGACCCGGGTGACGGGATGAGGCTCGCCATGAAATCTGTCATCACTGTCCTGGCGGCGCTCGCCACGAGTCTTGCCTTCTCGATGTCGGCCCGGGCGCACGGGGAGGCGCAACTCGACCATGCACCGATCAACCCGACCGACGCAGCCAGCCTCCAGGCGGGGGCTCGCACCTTCGTCAACAATTGCCTGAACTGCCATAGCGCAAGTCTTGTCCGCTACAACCAGTTGAAGGGCATCGGCCTGACCGAAGCGCAGATCAAGGAGAACCTGCTCTTCACCGGTGAGAAGGTCGGCGACATGATGAAGGTGGCAGCGTCCGCGCGCGATCAGCGCGAATGGTTCGGCAACGCGCCGCCCGATCTGTCGGTCGAGGCCCGGGTGCGGGGTGTCGACTGGCTCTACACCTATCTGCGTCGCTTCTATCGCGACCCCTCGACCGCCACCGGGTGGAACAACACGGTCTTTCCGAACGTGGCGATGCCGCACGTGCTCTGGAATCTGCAGGGCATGTCCCAGGCCCGCGTCGAGGTGGAGCACGGCGAGGGGCACGAGATGAAGACCATTGTCATCGAACCTCCGACAGGTGGGTCGATGACCACGGCCGAGTACGACCGCACGATCGCCGATCTGGTGAATTTCATGGGTTGGATGGCCGAGCCGCATGCGATCGAGCGGCGCAACCTCGGGTTCCTGGTCCTGATCGCACTCTCGATTCTGATCCTGCTCACCTACCTGCTCAAGGCAGCCTACTGGAAGGACGTTCACTGATCGAAACCGAGCGGGCTGCCCGGGGTGCTCTCCATCCTGGCAGCGTACTCGGGCAGGGCGCCGGCGTCTGATGCGCCTGTGGGTCCCTGATAGTCGTATTCCCAGCCTGTCGATGTCACGAGGTAGAACGTCATGATGAATCTTTACTCCGGAACCACCTGTCCCTTCAGTCAGCGCTGCCGCATCGTGCTCTACGAGAAGGGCATGGACTTCCAGATCATCGATGTCGACATGTATAACAAGCCCGAAGACATCGCGGCGATGAATCCGTACAACCGTCTGCCGGTACTGGTCGAGCGTGATCTGATCCTGTACGAGTCCAACATCATCAACGAATACATCGACGAGCGCTTCCCGCATCCGCAGTTGATGCCGCCCGATCCGGTGCAGCGTGCTCGCGCGCGACTCTTCCTCTTCAACTTCGAGGTCGAACTGTTCTCGCAGATCGAACCGATCGAGACCGGCAACCCCAAGCAGCAGGAGCGTGCGCGCCAACTGCTGCACGAGCGGCTGACCCAGTTGTCGCCGGTCTTCGCCCGCCAGAAGTTCCTGCTTGGCGAAGAATTCTCGATGCTCGACGTCGCATTGAGTCCGCTGCTTTGGCGCCTTGACCACTACGGCATCCAGTTGCCCAAGCAGGCCGCGCCACTCATGAAGTACGCCGAGCGCATCTTCAGTCGTCCCGCCTTCATCGATGCGCTCACGCCCTCGGAAAAGGTGATGCGCCGCTAGGCTGCTGGCGCGGCGAGGAGCATGATCGTGAGCGAGCCCACCAGCCAGAAGCCATACCTGCTGCGCGCCCTCTACGAGTGGTGCGTCGACAATGGGTTCACGCCGTATCTTGCAGTACACGTCGATGCCGCCACGCGCGTGCCCATGGAGTTCGTGCGCAAGGGTGAGATCGTGCTCAACATCGGCCCGCTCGCTTCCAACGGGCTTCGGATGGGTAACGAGATGATCGAATTCGCAGCCCGCTTTGGCGGTGTGAGTCGCGACATCTTCGTGCCGGTGACGGCGGTGCAGGCGATCTACGCACGTGAGAATGGTCAGGGCATGACCTTTGATCCCGAGCCACCGACGATGGGTGATCTCGCCAAGGCGAGTCCGTTGCTGACGCCCGCCGAGAGCTCGGCGAGCGTGCTGCATGCTGTACCGACGGCCGCTGCGCGTGTCGATGATCCGCCTGCTGATCCACCGCGCCCGCCGGCGGGGCCGGCTGGGGCACGGCCTGCGCTGCGGCGAATCAAGTAGCGTCCGACGACCGCTCGGGCCACAGACTATAATCAGCGCCGTTGCAGATTCACGCAGCGCCTGAAGCATCCCAGCCGCTTTAGCTCAGTGGTAGAGCAACCGCCTTGTAAGCGGTAGGTCGTCCGTTCAATCCGGACAAGCGGCACCAGAACACCTGTCTGATGGAGGGGTTCGTGACCGGGGGGTGGTCATGCTCCTGTCATTTTTGAGGGATACCCGTTGAGACTGGGGGGGGTGTGTCCTGCGTGTGCAGAATACGTTCCTGAAACGCGCTGCACCCACGCTGAATCACGCGAATGAAGCTGCATGCAAATTGAATTCAAGTGCATCCCATCCGCGCTTGCACCGAGTGTGCTCGAAGGGTTCATGAATCCCGGGGACGTCGTCGCGATCGGGCTCCGCCCCGGTGGGTATTGAGTACCTTTGATGAGAATCCGACAGCTATGCGCAAGGCTCGGTGACGGGCTCGCCGCCCGTTTGAAAGGCCTGCTGCCCACGCGCCGTGGGGTGCCCGGCGCCACAGGGGTGCGGGCAAAGCGGCCACGTTGGATCCTCCCGAGTGTTGCGGCTGTCTTCCTGGCAGTGGTGGCCTGGGTGATCGTGTGGTCAGCGGGCATCCCGATCGCGGGTATGGGGCCTGCGAACGAGGCGGGTGAAGCAACGCTCGAAGAGCCCCTCGATGTGGTCCTTGTTGCCGACTTTTCCGGCAACGACAAGCTCGTCGGACTTGATCTCGAACGTGGGTTTGCAGATGCGCTTGCCAGGCATGGCAGCAGCCAGCGCTTGCGCATCGTGAGGCGCGATGACGAAGGCAAGCCCGAAGCCACGCTGGCGCTGGCAGAGGGGGCTGCATCCGGATTTCGCACCCTGGCTATCGTAGGCCCGGGGCAGACCCGTGGCTATGCAGCGTTTGCGCAGCAGGCTGAAGAGGGCGGGGTGCCCGTGCTCGTGCCCGTGGCGCCTCCTGGCCCATCCAGTGCGGGCAAATGGGTCTACACGCTTCAGCCCAGCCAGCAGTTGCAGGCCGAGTTGGCCGCCAGAATGCTCGCCCAGATCAGGCCTGCTGCCCGGGTAAGCATGGTGACCCTGGCCGCCTCGGGGGCAGGCTACTGGAACGGAATCCGGAACGCCTTTGTCGGCAGGAGCGCGACGTTGCGCGAGATTGACCCCGGCAGTTCGCCTGCGATGGTGGAGGCAATGGCCGAGTCGCTCTCCACCAGTGACATGACCTTTGTCGACCTGCCTTCGGTGCTCGCCGCGGCGCTCGTAAAAGGGTTGCGCGATTCAGGCTACAAGGGGCGCATCGTAGGCTTCGGCGACATGGCGCTGACCGGCTTTGGCGAACGTTTCAGGGGCCTGCCCAAGGAGCGCCTCTCGCCCGGTTACTACACCCAGGGCGTCCTGACGATCACGACCTTCTCTCCGGACGAAGTGGATGAACGGAGTCGCGGGCTGGTCGATGCCCACCACGCCCGATATGGCGCTGATCCTTCGTGGGCATATGCCTATGGCTATGACGTCGGGACGATGCTCACGGACTTTGTGGCAATCAAGGATTCGCAGGCGAATCCTGCCAGTGGGAGCACAGGCGTTGCAACGGGCCAGTCCGACCGGGCGACCCAGAAGGTGGATCCGGATGAGTGGCGGGAATCCCTGCGCGAGTACATGGCGGCGCTCACTGTGGCGGCTCGGCCGACCTCGGGCTTTACCGGTCTGATTGCGTTCGACGAGACGCGCCAGCGCGACACGCAGCCTTCCGTACTCACCTACAGTGACGGGCGAGCGGTTCCCTACGACCGGCAATTCAGCCATCAGCCGGCGCGCGTCGACGCAAGAGCAGACGACAGAGTCCGGGAAGTGGAAGTGGCGGGGCGCTTTTATGACGTCGTTCCGATCGCGTTCTCGGGTATTCGTTTTCATTCGATCGGTTCGATCGACATCGATGACGGCAATTACACCGCCGACTTCGAATTGTGGTTTCGCTCACCGATTCGCATCGAGCCTGAAGACGTGTTTTTTTCGAACGCTGTCGATGGAAGCATCAAGGGTATCGTCGTGGAGTCGCTCAAGGACGATGAGCGCTTCTATCAGCGACTCAGATTCCAGGGGAAGTTCCGCTTTGACGCTTCGCCCAAGGACTTGCTGCTCGAGCGGATCACATTGCCTCTTTCGTGGCGCCACAAGCAACTCGAAGTGGGTGGGTTGCGCCTCGTGATTGATTCGGCCAGCTTTGCATCGGTGACCGGGAGCGCCGCCATCCATGAGCAGATCGCCAGCGAACGTGTCATGGCGGCCGCCACTGGCTTTCGAGCGGTAACCTCGGTGCTCGGCGTCGAGAGCCGGCCCGTGAGGGCGCTGGGTGATCCGCGAGCCCGAGCCGGACAGTTGATCTACTCCGAAACGACCATGAAAGTGGTGGTCGAATCGACAACGTCATCGCTGGGGCCGGCTCTTGCCCGACGCGTGCCTGCGCTTCTGGCCTTGGCGGCCTCACTGGTGCTTCTTGCAACGGGCTTCACGCTGCGTCGCCGCCGGCAGGGCAGTCCCGTCGCTCGCGTGCTGACCATCCTGTCGTTCATTGGCGCGTTGCTCCTTGGCGAAGTGGCGCTCTTTGGCAGTTCGCTCCTCGTGAATTCACCTCAGCGGTGGGTGGTCTGGATCCGATACGGGATCACGATCGGCTACTACATGGCGGCCGCGTTCATGATCAACGCGCTGATATGGGGTTTGTTGCGTCGCAGTCGCGGCGGGTTGATGGTTCAGGGGACGATTCATCTCTTGACGTCGTCTGCGGTGTACGCGTGCATGTTTGCCGCCTATTACACCAATGTGCTGGGGCGCGATGTCTTGCCGATACTGGCGACCTCGTCCGTTCTGCTCACGGTGATCGGCCTTGCGTTGCGCGAACTCATCCTGGATGCCATCAGTGGTGTCGCCCTTCACGTCGAAGGGTCAGTCAAGGTGGGTCAGTGGATTTCGGTAATGAATGGTGGCGCCACCCTGAATGGCATTGTCGAGGAACTGGGCTGGCGGACGTTCAGGATTCGTTCGCGTGACGACGAGGTTCACTTCGTCCCGAATGCATCAATCGTCCAGCACGTGATGAGCAATCTTTCACTCAGCAATGGGTTTACCCGTGTCGAGATTCCGTTCGAGATCAGTTCAGGTGCGGAGGTGGGGCTGGTTCTGGATACGCTTGCTCGCGCGGTGCGCGATTTGCTTTCCGGTGACCCGGACGTCGATCCGGCGCGGCCGGTTCAACTGGTATGTCGCGAGATCGACGGCGAAGGCACGGAAATGGCAGTGCAGGTGTTCTTCCGTGCCGGGCGGTCCGTGGACAGTCTCTCGACGCGAATTTTGCAGACGGTCAGTTCAGTCCTTATCAGGCTCGATGCCTTGCCGACGAGAAGAATCAGCCTCGACCGACCCGAGAAAATGAACGCGCTCGGTGTGTCAGCCTGAATGTCTCGAACGGCACTCGGTTCTCAAGCTTGCCCCTGCGGGCTGTCGAGGCGACTTGCCGACTGCTGTGGCCGATGGCATGCCGGCGAACAGTACCTGCTCGCGCCGAACGCCGAAGCCTTGATGCGATCGCGTTACACGGCCTATGTGCTCGGACTCGATGCTTACCTGGTGGATACCTGGCACCCGCTGACCCGACCTGGACTCATCGAGCCACGCCCGGCTTCCTTGCGCTGGCTCGGGCTCGAGGTGCGGCGTCATGTCGAACATGATGCCGAGCACGCAACGGTCGAATTTGTCGCGCGCAGCAAGCTTGCGGGCCGTGCTCAGCGTCTGCACGAGGTGAGTCGCTTCGAGCGACGTGAGGGGCGCTGGCTCTACGTCGATGGCCAATCGGACGTGTGATGTCGGGGGCAAAAGCCAGGACCTGCCCCTGCCGGTCACTTGCGTGCGTTCAGTTCCTTCCAGCCGTCACGCACGTTGGGGATCGTCTCGATCTCGACATTCATCAGCTTGCCCCCTACACGGCGCACTTCGCGGATGTATTCGTTGTGGACCACATCCCGCGTCTCGGGGTCGATTGCCACCGGCCCACGCGGGCTGTTCGGGTTGCTGTATCGGCTGAGGATGGCCATCGTGCGATCGGGGTCGATGCGCCCCTGCTGTTCCCGGATGGCGGTGTAGATCGCATCCATCGCATCCCACGCGGCCAGCGACATGAGTGTCGGGACGACTGCTTCGCCGTACTCCCGTGCGAAGGCTGTCGTAAAGGCCTTGTTGGCGGGGCGATCGCCGCCTGGTGAATAGTGGTAAGCGGTCACCACCCCGAGTGCGGCGTCGCCCATATTGACCAGTTCTTCGTCGGCCGTGATGTTGCCCGAGCCAATGAATCGGATGCCGGCACGCTCGAGGCCAAGCGCCGCGTAGGCTTTCATCAGCTGCGCCGCGGGTGGGCCCGACGGAACGAAGGCGAAGAGGACGTCGGGCTTTTCGTCCTTGACCCGTTGCAGAAACGGAATGAAATCCGGGTTGGCGAGGGGTACACGCACTTTGCCGATGATTTGCCCGCCCCCTTCGGCGAAGCCCTTGGCAAACGCTTCTTCCGAGTCGTGGCCGGCGGCAAAATCGCTCACCAGCTGATAGGCGCGGGTGTACTTTCGGGATGCCCAGCGCCCGAGCGGCAGGGCGTGCTGCCATTCGGTGAATGACAGTCGGACGATGTAGGGCGAACGCAGCGGAATCACCGAGGCGGCGGCATTCATGATCACCATCGGCACCTTCGCTTCGGTGACCAGCGGCGCGATGGCCAGTGCATTGGGGCTCCACACGATGCCGGTCAGAATCTGCACCTTGTCGCGAACGATGAGTTCCTGCGCGATGGCACGGGCCTTGTCTGGCACGGGGCCACCGTCGTCACGAACCACGACGTCAACCTTGACACCCGGCGGCAGTTTGTCGGCATTGAGCTTCATGTAGAGCTTCATGCCGCGATCCATTTCGGTGCCGAAGGCTGCATTGGTCCCGCTGTAGGTGGCGAGCATGCCGATGCGAACGGTCTGGGCGCTCGCGATCGGGCTGAATGACACAGCCAGGAGTACGGCTCCTGCTGCGACCAGACTTGCCGATCTCGGGGTGGTCAGCATGTTCGTGGCGGTGCGAACGGCCGAGACGGCGCTTCGCAGCATTCCCTGCCTTGTCATCCGATGCATCACTGTCTCCTCGGTGTTTGCCCACGGGGTCAGGTCTTGCCACGCAAGACCTGACCCCATCAAGTTTTTGCAGCCATAATATCCCTGCCGAAAGAAATCGCGCCAGAGGGAGACAGCCGATGCACGTCATCGATATTCCGCAGTCGGTCATCGACCGGGTCATTCGGCATCGTGGCCGCGAGCACGTTTATGACGATCTCGAAGCACGGCATACGGCGCTGATCGTGGTCGACATGCAGAACGCCTTCATGATGCCGGGCGTGGCCCACGTGCTTTGCGACACCGCGCGCGACATCGTGCCCGCCATCAACCGTCTGGCCAGTGCCACGCGCGCCTGTGGTGGCACGGTGGTGTGGGTCAAGAACACCTTTGGCGAGCCCTCGCTCAAGAGCTGGCCGGTCTTTCATGCGATGACCGGCCCCGAGCGGACCCGGGTACGCATCCAGACCATGGCCGAGGGAGCTATCGGCCACGCACTCTGGGCCGGGCTCGAGGTGAACGAGCGGACCGATCTCATCGTCCAGAAAGATCGCTACAGTGCCTTCGTGCCGGGCGCATCACCACTCGCCGAGATGTTGCGCGCGAGAGGTCTGGATACCTTGCTCATCACCGGCACCGTCACAAACGTGTGCTGCGACTCCACGGCGCGCGACGCGATGATGCAGAACTTTCGTACGGTGATGATCACCGATGCGAACGCGGCGCATACCGACGAGGAGCACAACGCAGCGCTCGTTGCGTTCTATCTGGCCTTTGGCGACATCATGTCGACCGACCTCGCGATCGAGTGTCTCGAGCGCTCGGCCAGCAAGGCCAGCTGAGCGCCACTCAGGGGTGCAGCACCAGCTTGCCGAGAACTGCGCGAGCGTCGAGCAGTTCGTGTGCCGCCCGGGCGTCGGCAAGCCCCATGCGCCGGAAGATTGCCGGGCGCACTGCCTGACGCGAAAAAAGTTCGATGGTCTCCTGCATCAGCCGCTGGCGCGTGGCCGGATCGCTGTCGTAGCTGTGCATCGTGAAGCAGCGCACGGCAGGGCTGCGGGGCAGGTGGGCTCGCATCGCGCGGAAGAGATCCTGTTCGGGCCAGCCTGCGAGCATGTTGAACGACACGACGAGCCCGAAGGGCGCGAGCATGCCCAGGGTGTCGGTGAATTTCGGCCCGATGAGGTGATCGAGCGAGAGGTCCACGCCCTGTCCCGCGGTGAGTTCGAGCACCCGCTCGACCACCGACTCGCGGCTGTAGTCGAGGGCGTGGGTAGCTCCGCGTGCGAGCGCAAAGGCGCACTTTTCGGCTGAGCTTGCACCCGCAATCACGGCAAGACCGCGGATGCGGCACAGATCGATGACCGCCGAGCCGATGCCGCCTGCGGCACCGTTGATGTAGATCCAGCGGGTGCGAGCGCCGCGAGCCGCTTCGGTGAGCAGCGCGTGTGCCACCTGGTAGTTGGGGATGGTGACAGCGAAGTCCGGATCGATACTTGCAGGCAGCGGCGTCACCGCATCAACCGGTACGGCGTTGTATTCGGCGTAGCAGCCACCCTTGAGGGCATAGACGAGTACCGGCTGTCCGGTTGCGAGACCTTCGACGCCGGGACCGACGGCTGCTACATGGCCCATCATCTCCGCGCCCGGAATGGCGGGCAGCGGGGGCAACCAGCGGTAGACGCCGGTGCGAAACAGGACGTCAGGCTTGCCTGCGCCAATGGCGGCGGCCTTGACCAGTACCTCGCCCGCACCCGGTACCGGTGTTGCACAGTCGACGGTCTGCAAGACCTCGGGGCCCCCGGTGGCGTCGATTCGAATGGCTTTCACGATGGTCTCCTCCTGTGGCTGGCGATGAAGCATCCTGGCAAAGCACGCCCGGCACCTGTCAGCGCGAGACTGTAAACCACTCGGCGCGCAACGAACCGGCATCTGGTGCGATCATGACGGTCTTTGCAATGCATGGAGTGCATCGATGGATTCGGCAATGCTCGAGCGACTGGCGATTCGTGAAGTGGTCGAAAACTGGGCCATGTGGCGCGACACTGGTCAGTTCGACAAGCTGCGAACCACCTTCCACCCCGAGGGCGTGTTTCGCGCGACCTGGTTCAACGGCCTGTTCAGCGAATTCATCATTGCCTCGACCGCAGGCTGGAAGCGCGGGTCTCGTTCGATGCATGTTCTCGGTGGCAGTTCGATCGAGCAGGAGGGGCATCGCGCCTTCGCGCACACCAAGATGGAAATCGTGGTGCGGGCGCTGCTCGATGGGGTCGAGGTCGACGCAAACTGCTACGGACGTTTTTTCGATTTCTTCGAAAAGCGTGACGGGCGCTGGGCCATCGTGCGTCGCGTCTGCATCTATGACAAGAGTTGCATGTCGCCGGCACGTCCGGGAACGCCGATCGTCTTCGACGAGGCCCTGCTCATGAGTTTCCCCGAGGGTTATCGCTACCTCGCCTACGTGCAGGCAAAGAACGGGCAGACGGTTGATCCGGCCCTGCTGACCACGCGCGATCCGGGCGTCGATGCGCTCTACGCCGACGCCGATGCGTGGGTGGCTGCGGGTGTGGCCAACGCATGACGCCGACCTGCTTGCGTCGCGGGCGCCGTAGCGCATGACCTCGCCGACCGTTCACCGCGCGGGTGTCGCGTTTACCCCGGCCATGCTCGTTCTCATCGCGAGTGCGGCGAGCATCGTCACGCTCTCGCTGGGCATGCGACCTGCCTTCGGCCTCTTTATGAAGCCGCTCAGTCAGGACCTCGGCCTCGGACGCGAGGTGTTCAGTCTGGCACTCGCGCTGCAGACGCTGCTCAACGGCCTTGGGGCACCCCTGTTCGGCGCTCTGGCCGATCGGTTCGGCGTGTTTCGCATCGTCATCACGGGCAACCTCTTCATCGTGCTCGGGCTTGCACTGGGTGCCTTCGTGCAGGGACCGCTCGGTCTGCATCTCACCTTCGGTCTGCTGGTGGGTGTGGGAACGACCGCCGTGAGCGTGGGCGTGGTGATGGGGGCTGTGGCGCGCAGCGTATCGCCCGAACGGCGCAGCCTTGCGTTCGGACTCGTGATGGCAGGCGGCTCCTTCGGACAGTTCCTGATGGTACCCATCGCGCAATCACTGCTGGCCGCGCACGACTGGCGGTTTGCCTCGGGCGTGCTCGCCGGCATTCTGGCGCTCGTTTTCCTGCTGGCGCTGGGGATGCGAGGTGAGCGTCGGCCGAGCAGCCAGGGGGCTGCGGGCGCGCCCAGTTCGGTGGGCGCAGCGCTCGCCGAGGCCACCCGACACTCCGGGTTCTGGCTCCTGACGGCAGCCTTCTTCGTCTGCGGCGTTCATGTGAGTTTCGTGAGCTTTCACCTGAGCCCCTTTCTCACCGATCGCGGGCTCTCGGGTAATGTGGCCGCGCTGGCACTCGCTCTGGTCGGGCTCTTCAATATTCTCGGCTCCTTTGCCTCGGGCTGGCTGGGTACGCGCCTGCGCCATCGTTATCTGCTGGCGATCATCTACGGGCTGCGGGGACTGCTCTTCCTGCCCATGATCTTCCTGCCGGTCACCCCATTGCTCGCAGCGACCTTCGCAGCGGTGATGGGCATTCTGTACCTTTCGACCGCAGCACCGACCAGTGGCATCGTGGCGCAGGTGTTCGGTTCGCGACATTTCTCGATGCTCTACGGCGTCGTGTTTGGTGCGCATCAGGTCGGTGGTTTCTTCGGTTCCTGGCTGGGGGGCTACATCTTCGATCGAACCGGCTCCTACGACACGGCCTGGTGGATCATGATCGCGCTGGCGGTGCTGGCGACCGCAATGTCCTTGCCGATTCGCGACCGGCCACTGCGCGTCGGCGCCGCCGCCGCCTGATCTCGAGGAGCCTGCCATGACTGACGATTCATCCGGTTCGCCGGTGCGCCCTCCGAGTGATGACACCCGTATCGTGCATGCCGGGCGCCATCCCGAAGACCAGCACGGTGCTGTCAATCCACCCGTGTATCACGCCTCGACCATCCTGTCGCCCAACATGGCCGATTGGCACGAGAAGGCACGTCTGCGTGCGCAGGATGTCATCGGCACCTTCTATGGACGACAGGGCACACCGACGACCCACGCGCTCGAGGAGGCCATCGCCGAACTCGAGGGGGGGTACCGTACCCTCGTGTACCCCTCGGGTCTTGCTGCCTGCACCGGAGCCCTCATGGCCTTCCTGCGTGCGGGCGACCATGTCCTGCTGGCCGACTGCGTCTATTCGCCAACCCGACACTTTGCCGACAGCTTTCTGACCCGGTTCGGCGTCGAGGTGGAGTATTTCGATCCAGCCATCGGTGCCGGCATCGATGCACTGCTGCGGCCGCGGACTCGCGTGGTGTTTCTCGAGTCGCCCGGCTCGCACACCTTCGAGGTTCAGGATGTACCCGCCATTGCGGCGGTGGCTCATCGGCACGATGCCATCGTCATCATCGACAACACCTGGGCCACGCCGCTCTACTTCAAGGCCATTGCCCACGGTGCCGACGTCTCGGTGCACGCGGCGACCAAATACATCGTCGGCCACTCTGACGCGATGCTCGGTCTCGTGACGGTGAACCAGGATGCCTGGCGTGCCTTGCGCGATACCCATCGGCAGATCGGCTTCAGTGCCGGGCCGGACGATGTGTATTTCGCCCATCGGGGCTTGCGCACCATGGCGGTACGCCTGCGACAGCACTGGCAGTCGGGTCTCGCCATCGCGCGCTGGTTTCTCGCCCAGCCTGAGGTGGCTGGTGTCATACACCCGGCTCTGCCGGGTGATCCGGGTCATGCCCTGTGGCAAAGAGACTTTCTCGGTGCTTCGGGCCTGTTTGGCGTGAAACTCGCCGCCGGCGTGCCGATCGCTGCGATGGAGTCGATGATCGATGCGCTGAAGCTCTTCGGGCTTGGCACGTCGTGGGGTGGTTTCGAGAGTCTGGTGCTCCCGACGGAACTGGCGCGCAGTCGTACGGCAACCGAGTGGGCGCCCCCCGGACCTGTCTTCCGGGTGCACGCGGGTCTCGAGGCGGTGGAAGATCTGATCGCCGACCTCGAGCGCGGGTTCGCGGCCTTGCGCGCCACCGTCAGCACGCATGCCACGCGTTGACCGGTTGTGGCGCTCGACGCTCGTGGATGGCGCGCCACCCACGGCGCCGCGTCACCCGGGGCGCCCGATGTCCCCGATGTGCGCCTGAACAAATGGATTCAGGGCGCTACCCCAGCCCTCGTGCTGCCGAGCGTCTGTCCGTGTTCGAGAAAGTCCATCACGTGGTCGACTGTCGGTGTGCCACGGCGCTGATCGAGAGGGAGACTGCGTGGCCACTCATGCCCACCCGCGTATGTCTCGAGCTGGATTCGTGCACCGCCTGCGCAACCCTCATGGCGAAGCTGCTCGACAGCGCCGAGCCGACTGGTCAACGGCGTGTCCTGGCAACCGGCTGTACGCGCCCACAATGACATGCCATCACTTGCGCCCAGCGTTGTCGCGCCATCGAGGAGTACGCTGGGCCCGCCCCGAAAGGGTGCTGCACGGTCTGCACGTCCGTGGATGAAGAGCGCCGGTACGGCACGGTTGGGCAGCGCCACGCTCACCGGTGCGCTGCCGCGCGTCTGGGTCGCGATATTGCTGCCCACGATGGCAACGGCCGCAATCGTGGGTCCCTGCAGGGTGCCGGCCAGGTGCGCTGCAAAACTGCCCCCGGTGGAGTAGCCCACCGCGTACACCCTTTGCGGGTCGAGACTCACGGTCAGCGCCAGGTCGCCAAGCATGGCCTCGATATAAGCAACGTCCTCGGCGTTGGCCTTCCCCGTCCCCAGTTGGGTCGACCATGAACGCGTCGGGGGCAAGGCTTCCGGGTACACCACCAGCCAGCCTTTCTGATCGGCTCTGGCACTGAAACCCCATCCGCGCGCACCCGCAGACGAGCCACCGCGGCCATGCAGCACGATGAGCAGAGGTCTCGGAATGGCTGCGTCATAGCCGGTCGGCACGTGCAGCAGGTAGGTGCGTCGGGTCGAGTTCACCGTCAGTCGACGCACCGAGTCTCCGGGCTTGAGGGTCGGCAGACTCGAACTGGCGCGCGCCGGTGGCGGCGGAGCCGGGGCAGCGCGCGTATCGGGCGGTGGATCGATGACCAGAGGTTCCGGCATGGGTCGAGGCGGCGGGGCGGGCACGATGGTCTCGGTCTGAGGCGGACGTGGTACCGGGACGGGCGGCAGTTCGCACCCTGCCATCGCAAGTGTAGCCAGTGCGGCAAGCGCAGGCCGCGTCAGCCGTGACGCAGTGATTCCGGATGCCCCCCGGCGCTGCACGGACCCGTGCTGCCCCGGTCCCCTCGTGTGAACCCGCATCAGTTGCCGCGAGCCTCGAGCTCTGCACGTACGATACGCGTGCCGGCCACCATTGCCTCGAGCTTGGCAAAGGCGACGTCTCGCGGCAGATACTTCATGCCGCAGTCGGGCGCGATGATCACATCGTGGGCCGGGACATGCACCAGGCCTCGACGGATCCGCGACGCGACGACCTCGGGAGTCTCGATCGCCATGTCGCTCAGGTCGATGACGCCGAGGATGACCTGCTTGCCGGGCAATTGCTCCAGTACGCTGGTATCCAGATTCGATTGAGCGGTCTCGATCGATATCTGAGCACAGCGGCAATCCTTCATCTCGCCGAGAAACGAGTACCCGCTCGGGCGAACGTGAATCACGGCCGCGTAGCCAAAGCAGATGTGAACCGCGGTCGTGCCGGTGACACCGTCGAGCGCCCGGTTGAGCACGTTGACACCCCACGCGCGTGCTTCTTCAGGGCGAGCCTGCAGATAGGGCTCGTCGATCTGCACGATGTCGGCCCCCGCCTCGAAAAGGTCGCGGATCTCGGCGTTCACCGCGATGGCGTAGTCCATGGCAGCGGCCTCGCGGCTGCCGCCATAGAAGTCGATCTGCGCTTGCTGGGCCATGGTGAACGGGCCTGGCACGGTGATCTTGGTGAGTCGGCTGGTGTGGCGCTTCAGAAAACGCAGATCTTCGACTTCGACCGCATGCCGACGCCGGATCGGCCCGATGACGCGCGGCACCGGGTTGGGGTGTCCGGACCGATCGAGCGCAGTACCCGGGTTGTCGATGTCGACACCATCGAGCGCGGTCGCAAACCGGTTCGAGTAGCTTTCGCGCCGGATTTCGCCGTCGGTGACGATGTCGATGCCGGCTTCTTCCTGGGCGCGAATGGCCAGGATGGTGGCGTCATCGAGAGCTTCGGCCAGATGGGCTTCGCCAATCCGCCACAGCTCGCGTGCTCTCACGCGCGGTGGAAACCGCGCCGCCAGGCGGACTCGGTCGATCAGCCATTCGGGTTGCGGGTAGCTGCCGACGAGCGTGGTGGGCAAGAGCATGGGGTGACTCCCTGGTCAGGGCTGCAGGCCCTGGAAGATGCGTTCGCGCCCGAGTTTGATCTCGAAGCGCCCGTCGTACATGAAGATGTCGGCTGTGGCGTAGGTTTCGCTGTAGGCCTCGGGAATGAACGACCCGGTGCCGACGACATCGACCGGCGCCCGGGCGTTGCCGAACATCTTGCACTTGAAAAGGTTGAATCCCGACGACCCGACGATGCGCGCGGCGCTGTAGCCCGCCCCGTCCAGGCTCTGGCGCAGCCGGATGATCGAGGCTACCGAAACGCCGGTGCCGAAGAGTACCCGTCGCACCCGGTCCTTCACGACGTTCATGGTGTCCGCGTCGAACGCTTCTTCGCCCATTACCTGGCGCACGGCTTCGTATTCGTTCTCGACGTGCAGCCATTGCGCGACGATCTGCACCGATGACTCGTAGTTGAGGCCCTCGGCAAACCGATCGCCATGGGTGTCGACGCGAATCGACAGAGGCCGCCGACTGCGTGCCGGGTCGGCAGCGACGTACTCGTCATACCACCACCGGCAGACTTCGATCGCGTCGGTGTACTCACGCCCGTAGTAATCGACCAGCACCGTCAACGCGTCATCGGGGTGCGTTTCCATGTACATCTGTGCCGCCCGAAGGGTGGAGCCGGCGTAACCGATGAGCGCGTGCGGCATCGTGCCGATGCCCCTGGTCTGCCCATAGCAGGGCGCGGTGATGTCAAGCGATGTGCCGACAAAGCCTGTCGCCCCGTTGAACTTTGCCATGCGGCTGCCGACCGCAGCCCCGTACGCGGCGAGGCGAGTCATGTCATCGCCCGAGGCATGTCGGGCGTGCATGTCGATGAATGCGACCTTGGGCAGGTTGAGCGCCATCTTGTAGGCGTTGTAGGCCGACACGCACGCCATGCCCACCCGCTGCAGCAGCAGGGTCTCCAGTTCAAGCAGTGCGGCCAGAGAACCGCTGTAGAGAAAGATCGGCTTCTGGTCAGGCACCACCGAGCCCTCTTCATAGAGGCGGCGGATGACCAGCGGGATGGCATTGGTCGGGTAACGGCTGCGCAACAGGTCGAGTGCCGGATCGATGGCGCAGATCACCCGACGGCGCATGAAGACGCCATAGGTCACAGGGGTATCGCCGAATCGTTCGACGACCTCGCGCGACTTGGTGAAGTACTTGTCGGTTCGCTCGCGAATGTACGCCGACAGCGATTCCTGCGACTGGGATGAGGGCTCCGCCATGGATGGGTTCACTGATCCGGGTGCTGGTCACATTGCGCTGCTCCCGCGGGGGAGCCTGCAGCGTGCCGACTGGTGGCTGCGGCCGCTCGCCGCACAATCGAAGCGAGCCAGAACCGCCTGGGTGCCCCGATTATAAGACGACAAGCTGCGCCCGGTTTTGGCCTCGTCTCGGTGCATCGGGCCGATCGGGGAGGCGCTATCGTCCGACAGATCGTGTGTTCTCAACGGAGTCGGTTCATGCGTCCTTCGAATTCGGGCCTCGCCGCCGTTGCAATCGCCCTGTCGGTCGGTTTGTCATTCTCGGGTTGCGCCTGGGTTGAGCCGCCACCCAGTCAGTCGATTGCGGTCCGCATGCTGCAGGCCGATGGCAACGAGATCGAACAGGCCCAGTGCCGGGCTTCGAATGATCGGGGGTCGTGGCTTTTCGAGGCACCTGGCCGGGTGCTGCTTCCGCGTTCGCCGGCACCCCTCGATGTCACCTGCCAATCGCGGCGCCAGACTGGGGCCGTGCGGGTGCTGGCGAAAGACGGCGTCTGGCATGTATCGCGTGTCGCGACGGTCGGTGGTCTGCACGAGATGATGGACCCGTGGCGCTACCGGCCCGTCGACTACCCGACATCGATCGATGTCATCGCTGGCGAGCGTCGTGGCTACTTCGAGGGCCTGCCCGCACCGGTGCCCATGATGGGCCGATGAGGCCGGGTGGCCTCATCGAGCGATCAGAGGCTCAGTTCGCTTCGGCGCGTTCCGGAGTGCGCTCGGCGCGACGACGCTCGTGCTCCTTCAGGAAGCGCTTGCGGATGCGAATGGTCTGCGGGGTCACTTCGACCAGTTCGTCGTCGTCGATGAACTCGACGGCGTATTCCAGCGTGAGCTTGATTGGCGGGGTGAGAAGGATGTTCTCGTCCTTGCCGGCGGCGCGCACGTTGGTGAGCTTCTTGGTCTTGATCGGGTTCACGACCAGATCGTTGTCGCGGCTGTGGATGCCCACGATCATGCCTTCATAGAGCAGTTCACCCGGTCCGACGAAGAGGCGGCCGCGCTCCTGCAGCGTGAAGAGGGAGTAGGCCACCGCAGGGCCTTCTTCCTGCGAAATGAGCACGCCATTGCGCCGACCGCCGATATCTCCCTTCACCGGTGCGTAGGCATCGAAGATGTGGCTCATGAGGCCGGTGCCACGTGTGAGGTTCATGAATTCGTTCTGGAATCCGATGAGGCCACGCGCCGGAATGCGGTAGTCAAGGCGCACGCGGCCCTGGGCGTCGGACACCATGTCGACCAGATCGCCGCGGCGTGTGCCCAGCGCTTCCATCACCGGACCCTGATGGCCGGTTTCGACATCGACCGTCAGGTTTTCGTATGGCTCGCAGACTTCGCCATCGATCATGCGGGTGATGACCCGCGGGCGACCGACTGCCAGTTCGTAGCCCTCGCGGCGCATGCTCTCGACCAGAATCGTCAGGTGCAGTTCACCACGCCCCGACACCTGGAAGACGTCGGTGTCGGCGGTGTCTTCGACCTTGAGCGCCATGTTGGTCAGCAATTCGCGCTCGAGGCGCGCGCGGATCTGTCGGCTGGTGACGTACTTGCCCTCGCGACCCGCGAAGGGCGAGGTATTCACCTGGAAGTTCATCGTGAGCGTGGGCTCATCGACCCGAAGCGGCGGCAGCGACTCCGGACGTTCGGGCGCCGTAATGGTGTCACCGATCGACAATTCGCTGATCCCGGTAATGAGGACGATGTCGCCTGCCAGGGCTTCGGTCATGGGCGCGCGCTCGAGCCCTTGAAAGCCCAATACCTGGTTGATTTTTTCCTTGCGCGGGTTGCCAGTGCCGTAGACAACCGCCACTTCGCTTGCCGGGCGGAGACGACCGCGCTTGATACGGCCGATGCCTATGCGTCCGACATAACTCGAGTAGTCAAGCGCACTGATCTGCAATTGCAGCGGGCTGTCGGTGTCGGTGTCGACCGGCGCCGGCACGTGCTCGAGAATCGTGTCGAACAGGGGGGTGAGCGTGGTGCCCACTTCAGAGGGGCTCATCGAGGCCCAGCCCTGCAACGCGGAGGCATAAACGACCGGGAAGTCGAGTTGCTCTTCGGTCGCGCCGAGCTTGTCGAACAGGTCGAACGTGCTGTCGACGACCCAGGAGGGACGCGATCCGGGCCGGTCGATCTTGTTCACGACGACGATCGGGCGCAGTCCGAGTTGCAGCGCCTTGCGAGTCACGAACCGGGTTTGCGGCATGGGCCCTTCGACCGCATCGACCAGCAGCACCACGCCATCGACCATGCCGAGCACCCGTTCGACCTCACCGCCGAAGTCGGCATGGCCGGGCGTATCGACGATGTTGATGTGGATTCCCTTGTATTCGACCGCGCAGTTCTTGGCAAGAATGGTGATGCCGCGTTCCTTCTCGAGGTCGTTGGAGTCCATCACCCGCTCGGTCATGCGTTCGTGAGCGGCAAAGGTGCCGGCTTGCTGGAGCAGTTTGTCGACCAGCGTGGTCTTGCCGTGATCGACGTGGGCAATGATGGCAACGTTGCGGATGGCGCGCGACATGGGGGCAGGAGAGTCCTGAGAACTGCGGGGGGAGGGGAACTGCAAAACCCGTCGAGCATAGCATTTTGTTGCGGCGCAGTGAAGGCCTGTCGGATAGGATCACGGCATGGCCCATGAAGACGACGCCCTGCTGATAGACCAGTTCATCGACCAGGCATGGCTCGAAGAGGGGCTCGCCCGGAACACGCTGGAGGCTTATCGGCGCGATTTGCGCCAGTTTGCCGATTGGCTGCAGCGCGAGGGACAGTCGGGTCTTGCAGCTGCCAGCCCGACCGCCATCAACGGGTACTCCGCGTGGCGCCATCAGAAGGGACGTATCCGCGCCTCGACGCAGGCCCGATTTCTGGCGAGTCTGCGTCGCTTCTATGCCCAATTGCTGCGACGGCGGCTGGTCGAGCGTGATCCGACCCGCGACATCTCGCAGCCCCGCCTGCCTTCGCGCTTGCCCAAGTCGATTTCAGAGGCAGATGTCGAGCGTCTGCTCGGCATACCCGATGTCGATACGGTGTCCGGGTTGCGCGACCGCGCGATGCTCGAGACGCTCTATGCGACGGGCCTGCGTGTGTCCGAACTGGTGGGGCTCAGGCTCGGGCAGATGAGTCTCGATGCAGGCGTAGTGCGGGTGTTCGGCAAGGGATCCAAGGAACGCATGGTGCCGCTCGGCGAGGAAGCCGTGATCTGGATCGGGCGCTACCTTGCGACCGCGCGCCCTGCGCTTCTCGACGGCGGCACGGCTGACGAGGTGTTCGTCACCGCGCGCGGGGCTGGCATGACGCGTCAGGCGTTCTGGTACCTCATCAAGCGCCATGCAGCCAGGGTCCGTGCCGACTGGGCCTTGTCGCCCCACTCGCTGCGACACGCGTTTGCAACGCACCTGCTCAACCACGGGGCCGACCTGCGCGTGGTGCAGATGCTGCTCGGGCATGCCGACATCTCGACAACGCAGATCTACACGCATGTTGCACGCGAGCGGTTGCGCCAGTTGCACGAGAAGCACCACCCGCGAGGCTGATGCACGTTGATGCGCACGCGCTTCGCCGGCTCCCGATGCCGCCTAATCGGCAGTGGCGCCTGACTCGCGGATGATGCGCCCGAGTCGGACCAGATCGTTTCGAATCAGGGTGCCGAACTGCTCGCTCGAGCCCCCGGCCGGGTCGAATCCGAGCGCAGCGATACGCTCGATCACGCCCGGCTGTGCCAGTGCCCGACGGGTTTCTGCGTTCAGTCGCTCGATCACTTCGCGCGGCGTACCAGCCGTCGTGGTGAGACCGAACCAGGCCGATATGTCGTACCCGGCAAGGCCCGCCTCGGCGATCGTGGGGACATCGGGCAGTACGCTCGAGCGGCGTGCCGAGGTGACCCCGAGCGCACGCAACCGGCCGTTGCGGATGTACTGCAGGGCGGCCGGTATGTTGTCGAATGTCATCTCGATGCTGCCGCCGATGAGGTCGGTGAGTGCCTGCGCCGCCCCCTTGTAGTGGATCGGCCCCACCTTGACGCCGGCCATGGCATTGAACATCTCGCCCGCCAGGTGTCCGGTGGATCCGATCGCCGGGGTGCCAAAGTGCAGTGCCCCGGGGCGCGCTCGGGCCAGCGCCACCAGTTCGGACACGCTCGTGACGCCCAGCGCCGGGTTGACGACCAGCACGTTGCCCGAGGTGGCGAGCAGGATGACCGGTGCCAGGTCCTTCTGCGGGTCATAGGGAAGCCTGGCGTAAAGGGAGGGGTTCGTCGACAGGGTCATGCCGCTCAGGCACAGGGTGTAGCCATCGGGCGCCGCCTTGGCCACGAAATCGGCGCCGATATTGGTGTTGGCGCCGGGCTTGTTGTCGATGAGTACGGGCTGGCCGAGTTGATCGGCGAGGCGAGATGACACGGCGCGGGCGAGAAGGTCGGCGGTGCCGCCCGCGACGGCAGGAACGACGAGCCGAAGCGGGCGGCTCGGCCAGCCATCGGCCAGCGCATCGTGGCCAGTGAGCAGGCCCGCGACGAGCAGGGCGGGTCGAAGCAGGGCCGATCCGGCGTGCATCAACCTGAGGAGATCAGACCCGATGCGGCAAGACCCGACCGCGATCAACGAAGTCGGATTGGGGCAGGCGCGTTTCATGCAGATTCTCCAGAGGGGCGATGGCCATCTGCCGAGCGTTCGATGACGATGCCGACACGCTCGGCGTCTTTCAGGATGCCCAGTTTCGCAACCGACACGCGCGTCCAGGGGGCTCCGAAGCGCCCGAGGATCATGGCAGCCACCTGCTCGGCCAATTCCTCGACAAGTCCGAAGCGTCGTGCGGCAATCATCTCGCGGATGCCCTCCGCGACCACGGCATAGTCGATCGTGTCGGCGACGCGGCCGCTTTCGAATACGCCGCGACCCGCCAGCGCCATGTCGATGTCGAGTTCCACGGTCTGCCGGGTGCTGCGTTCGCGCCGGTAGATGCCGATCATGGCTTCGAGGCGCAGTGCGCGGATGAAGATGACGTCCAATCGGCTCGCCTTGCACGGGTCATTGATGGGGGTATTACAATCCGCGACCGGTCACATCGTGTGGTCGACCTTTTCGTTGTCATCGATTCTCGCGGTTTTTGATCCAAATGACCATGGTTCTGCTTGTTGCCCTCGTTGCGTACCTGCTCGGTTCGCTCTCGTTTGCCGTCATCGTCAGCCGATTGAGCGGATTGCCCGACCCGCACACCTATGGCTCCGGCAATCCGGGGGCGACCAATGTGCTGCGTACCGGACGCAAGTGGGCGGCACTGCTCACGCTGCTGGGGGATGCCGGCAAGGGGGTTGTGGCGGTGCTGATCGCAGCGCACCTGGGGGGAGGTGGCGAGGGCGCGACGGCAGGCTTGTCTGGCGCGGTTGCTGCACTGGCAGCCCTCATGGGGCACCTCTTTCCGGTCTTTTTCCGCTTTCGGGGCGGCAAGGGCGTGGCGACTGCAGCAGGGATCCTGCTCGCGCTCGACTGGCGCCTGGGGCTGGCTGTTCTGGCGACCTGGCTTGGTGTTGCCTTTCTGTCGCGCTACTCGTCGCTGGCCGCCTTGTCGGCGTCGCTGGTCGCGCCTTTTCTGGCCCTCCTGCTCGGATTGCCGGTGGCCGGCATCGCGGCGGTGCTGGTGATGTCGATCTTGCTGTTGTGGCGCCATCGGTCGAACATCGTCAGGCTGGTACAGGGCCGCGAGACGCGTATCGGCGGGGAACGCAAGCAGGCAGATTGACCCCGGCCCGGGTCAGCTCAATTTACCCACTTCAGCGAGCGGCCAGCGGGGTCTGACGCCAAAGGCACCCGATCGTGCTCGGGAGGCATCCCGGTCGACCCCCGAGGGTGCCGTCATGGGTTCGAGGCCGGCCGCCAGGCGAAGGGCGCCCACCAGTGCAATCATGGCTCCGTTGTCGGTGCACAGTGCAAGGGGCGGGTAGTACACGCGAGCCCCCGTCCGACCTGCAGCCGCATCGAGATCCCGGCGCAGATGGTGGTTGGCGCCCACGCCGCCTGCCACGACGAGTTGCCGATGACCGGTCGCCTCGAGCGCGCGCAGGCACTTGCTCACCAGTACATCGACGACAGCCTGCTCGAACTCGGCGGCCAGATCGGCCCGCTTTTCGCGCGTGTCGGCACCTTGGCGGGCTGCCGTGAGGACGGCCGTTTTCAGGCCGGCGAAGCTGAAATCGAGATTTCCGCTGTGCAGGAGCGGCCTTGGCAAGCGGATCCTGCCGGCCCGCCCTTCGGTCGCGAGAGCCGCCAGCGCCGGTCCGCCCGGGTAGCCCAGACCCAGCAGTTGTGCGGTCTTGTCGAAGGCTTCACCTGCAGCATCGTCGAGCGTGTCGCCCAGGAGTGCATAGCGGCCGATCTCTTGCACTTCCAGCAACTGGGTGTGCCCTCCCGATACGAGCAATGCCACGAAGGGGAAGGCCGGACGTTCAGGCGCCAGAAGCGGGGAAAGCAGATGTCCCTCCAGATGGTGTACGCCGATTGCGGCGATGCCGAGGGCTGCCGCAAGTGCATTGGCCACGCTGGCGCCCACCAGCAGGGCACCGGCCAGGCCGGGGCCTTCGGTATAGGCGATCGCAGCGATCGCCGACCAATCGGTAGCGCCCTCGCGGAGCGCTTCATGGATCAGCGGGACGATGCGCCGGACATGATCGCGCGATGCCAGCTCGGGGACGACCCCACCATAGGCCCCGTGCAGGGCAATCTGGGAGTGCAGGGCGTGCGAGAGCAGTCCGCGTTCGGTGTCGTAGATGGCAACGCCTGTTTCATCGCAGGACGTCTCGATGCCGAGGACGCGGGTGGCAGCTTTCATCGCCCGCATTGTAGCGTCGCTGCGCGGTCAGGCTGCGATCCGGGCTCGCCATCGGCCCCTGTCGTGGGCGGACCGACCGCTGGGCGCAGCCTCGCCGCTCGCGCCGGTTGGCGCATTGGGTGGCAGCCTGGCGGATTTTCACATCCGTCAAGCCAGATCGATGTCGGCACTTGCCGATCGGCACTGCGCTTGTTATGATCGTCGACCATTTTGCCTACACACCGTCTGCCGAGGACTCATGCCGACTGTTCGCGTCAAGGAAAACGAACCCTTCGAAGTGGCGCTCCGCCGTTTCAAGCGCAGCATCGAAAAGACAGGGCTGCTTACCGAACTGCGTGCACGCGAGTTCTACGAAAAGCCCACCACCGAGCGCAAGCGCAAGCATGCGGCGGCGGTGAAGCGTCACTACAAGCGTCTGCGCGGCCAGCAGTTGCCCCAGAAACTGTATTGATCGCTGGCTGATGCCACGCCGGCCTCTGGCCGGCTGTTCTGGTCGATCGTTCTCGCCGCCCCGGATGGTCGCGAGCGGTCGATCTCGCGGCGATCAGGGCATATCCGGCAGTCTGGGTCGTTGTCGTGTTCATCGTCCATCTTGCCAGCGGGTGCCCCCATGTCCCTCAGGACCCAGATCACCGAAGACATGAAATCCGCGATGCGTGCCCGCGAGGCCACCCGCCTTGGCACCATCCGCATGTTGCTGGCGGCGCTGAAACAGCGCGAAGTCGACGAGCGGATCGAGTTGACCGATGCCGACGTGCTCACCATCGTCGACAAGGAAATCAAGAAGCGTCGCGACTCCATCGCGCAGTTCGAGAAAGCCGGTCGTGAAGACCTGGCTGCCACCGAACGTGCTGAAGTGGACGTGCTCGCTGCCTACCTGCCGCAGCAACTGAGCGAAGCGGAGATGGCTGCCGAGATCGACGCGGCTGTGGCTGCCAGCGGTGCGGTCGGACCCGCCGACATGGGACGCTTGATGGCCATCCTGCGGCCTCGACTTGCCGGTCGCGCCGACATGGGGAAGGCCTCGGCCATGGTAAAGGCCCGTCTCGCGGGCTGACTGGCAGACGCCGGGTGATTCCCGAGTCGTTCAAGCAGGAACTGCTCTCGCGCGTCGACATCGTCGATGTGATCGACGCGCGCGTGCCGCTGAAGAAGGCTGGCGCGAACCTGTCGGCCTGTTGTCCGTTTCACAGCGAGAAGTCTCCGTCGTTCACGGTCAGCCCATCCAAGCAGTTCTATCACTGCTTTGGCTGCGGCGCGCACGGCAACGCCATCAGCTTCCTGATGGAGTACGGCGGCCTCGGTTACATCGAGGCCCTGCGCGAGTTGGCCGACCTGTGCGGCATGAAACTGCCCGAGATGGAGCGCAGCCCTGGCGCCGCTGCGTTGTCTGCCGGCCCCAGTGTGGTCGATCTGGCCGAGTTGATGGCACGTGCCATGGCCTGGTATCGCGATCAGCTCAAGCGTTCGCCCCGCGCGATCGATTACCTCAAGCGGCGTGGGCTGTCGGGTCAGGTGGCAGCCCGCTACGGTATCGGTTATGCGCCCGATGGGTGGCAGAACCTGCAGGGCGCCTTCACCCGCTACGACGACCCGCAACTGGCCGAGTGCGGGCTCGTGATCGTGAACGACGAGGGCCGTCGCTACGACCGATTTCGGGATCGGATCATGTTTCCGATCATCAATCCGCGCGGTCAGGTCATCGGGTTCGGCGGTCGGGTGATCGATGCCGGTGAGCCCAAGTACCTGAACTGTCCGGAAACACCGTTGTTCGAGAAGGGGCGCGAACTCTACGGCCTGCGCGAGGCGCGCGAGGCCATGCGCAAGCATGACCGCATATTCGTCGTCGAGGGCTACATGGATGTGGTCGCACTCGCCCAGCATGGTGTCGAGAATGCCGTCGCGACGCTGGGCACTGCCACGACGCCGACGCATGTCACCAAGCTCTTGCGGCAGGTGAGCGAGATCGTGTTCTGCTTTGATGGCGACCGGGCGGGCCGCAAGGCGGCCTGGCACGCCTTGCAGGTGGCGTTGGGCGTCGTACCCGATGGCAAGATGATCCGGTTCCTGTTCCTGCCGGCTGAGGACGACCCCGATACCTATGTTCGCGCTCATGGCGCCGAAGGGTTTGATCGCGCGGCTGCGGGGAGCCTTCCCCTGTCGCGCTATCTGCTCGCCGACCTCGCCGAGCGGCACGGTCCCGACTCCGCCGAAGGGCGTTCCGCCCTGCTCGCCGAAGCCAAGCCCCTGCTGCAGTCGATGCGGGCTCCCTTGTTGCAGGCGCAGCTGCTGCGCGAGCTCGCCGAGGCAGGTCAGATGTCGGTGGCTGAACTCACCCGCGTGTTTGCTCTTTCAGGTGCTGCAGAGGCTGTCACGGGAGGCGGGCGCGGCGGTGAGCGCCATCCGCCCGAGGGAGCCCGTCCGGGCCTGCGCGCTGCACGTCCGGCAGGTGATGCGTGGAGCGCCTCGAGCGCACGGAGCAGCTGGCGATCGGGCCTGAACAGGCCGGTTGTCGATCGTGGACGGCCCGCCAACGACCGGCGTCTGGAGCGGCAGATGCTGCGGGCGCTGTTTGCCGTACCCGAACTGGCCGCGGCGGTGCCGGTCGAACTGCTGCCCGAGCAGGGCGCCGAGTGCCAGGCTCTGCGTGACGTGGTGGCATTTCTGGCCGAGTCGCCCGGGGCAACGACGGCCCTTGTGTTCGAGCACTTTCGCAGCGGCCCCCATGCGCCGCTCCTTGCGCGGCTTCAGGCCGAGTTGCTCGGGCTCGATCTTGGGCAGGCAGGCGCAACTGCGGAGTTGCAAGGCGCCGTCTGTCAGTTGCGGCTGAAGGCTGTCGACGGCGAATTGGCCGCGCTCTACGCCCTCGGGTCACTTGGGGCGCCCGAGCGCGAGCGCGAGCGGGTACTCCGCGCCCTGGCCCAGGAGTTGCGCGAAGTCCTGCGCGCGAGCAGCGGTGCGCTCGACCGGGATGGCGCTGAATCATGAAGCTGGTACAATGGAGGGTTCGCTGCATAGCCTGAGATGACGCTCCCGAGTCTGGGGACAGGTGGTGCACGCATCCAACGGCGAGGGAAGACCATGGCTCAGGCAAGAAAGACAGCACCAACCGCCGCAAAGGGCAAGCCGCTCGGGCAGGCTCGCGCGAGCACCGCCAAGGGTGCAAAGACGGCCAGACCGGCTGCTTCCGCGTCTGGCAAGGCCAGCCCTGTGACCTCGAAGGCGCCATCGAGCGTCGGCAAGACAGCATCGCGTGCGGTCAAGGCCCCGGGTGTCAAGGTGAAGTCGTCTGCCGGTGTCAAGCCGGCTTCCCCCAAGGCGCCGTTGAAGGCGACATCGCCGGTGAAGGCGCCTGCCAAGGGCAAGAAGCCTGCCAAGTCCAGCAGTCCGGCCAAGGGTCCTCGGAAGGCGAGTGCGCCCGCGCGCAAGGCCGCTGCCGGGAAGCCCGCCGCGAAGGCTGCCCCGGCAGGATCGAAGGTCGTGGTCAAGGCGAAGGCGCCCGTCACCGCCAAAGCACCTGTGAAGTTCACGGCGCCTGTCAAGGGAAAGGCGCTGGTGACGTCGAAGGCGCCCCTGAAGTCGAAGGCCCCCGTGAAGGCGAAGGCGCCCGTGAAAGTGCCCGCCCGGCCCGCTGCATCGTCCAAGCCCGTTGCCAAAGCCGTACAGACCCGTGGCAAGGCCCTCACCAAGGCCAAGCCTGCCGTTCGCGTCAAGCCAGCGGCCAAAGCGAAGTCCGCTTCGGGAAAGTCGGCTGCCGCTACCGTGGGTGGCAAGCGTACTGTCACTGCGGCGCCCTCGGCACTCGATGCCAGCGCCAAGCGTACGCCCGCAGTCAAGGCGAAGGTGGCCCCGGGAAAGGTCGCTCGGACCGCCTCGGTTCCTGAAGCGCGCGTCGTCGTGCCAGCAGCGGCCGCCAAGGCTGATGCGCCGACGAAAGTGAAGGCCGGGAAGGTGCCGGCGGCTCACGCGTCGGTACTGGCGACGCCGGCACCTGCGCCGGCCGTTGTGGCCTCTCAAAAGTCTGCTACCGCCGCTGGTGAGGCTGCCCCAAAGCCCGCCGTTGCGTCTCCCGCGCCGGTTGTTGCGCCTGCCCCAGCGCCTGCCCCAGCGCCTGCCGCAACGGCCCGCGCCAAGAGCGACAAGCCTGCGGCCGATGGCAAGAAGTCGCGCAAGGGGCGTGAAGATCGTCTGATGGAACTGGTGAAACAGGAAAAACCCGAGGATACCGAGGCCAAGCGCAACAAGCTGAAGGCCCTGATCAAGCTTGGCAAGGAGAGGGGCTACCTCACCTACGCCGAAATCAACGATCACATGCCCGACAACATGGTCGACGCCGAGCAGCTCGAGGCGATCACCAGCACCTTCAACGACATGGGCATCCAGGTCTGCGATCAGGCGCCTGACCGTGAAGAGATGATCATCGGCGACAACACGCCGACCCCGGTGTCGGACGATGATGTCGAGGAAGAGGCCGAGGCTGCCTTGCAGACGGTTGATCCCGAATTCGGCCGTACGACCGATCCTGTGCGCATGTACATGCGTGAAATGGGATCCGTTGAACTGCTCACCCGCGAGGGCGAAATCGAGATCGCCAAGCGGATCGAGGACGGCCTGCGCCAGATGATGCTGGCCATCGCGGAGCTGCCCACCACGATCAACGAACTGGTCGAGATGTGGCGCCGTGTCGAAGCCGGTGAAATGAAGATCGATGAGCTGGTCGACGGTGTCGTCGACCCGAATGCCAAGGATGAGCCGCCGGCGCGTGAAGCTGTGGCGGAACTCGAAGCCGATCTCGAGGATGACGAGGAAGAGGAGGAGGAAGTCGATCCGGCCGCTGCCAATGCTGCCTCGCTGGCCCAGCTGAAGGCCGAGGCGGGCCCGCACTTCCAGAACATTGCCCGGCTGTTCGAGCTGCTCAAGGAGGAACTTGAGAAAAACGGCCACAAGTCCAGGGAGTATGCGCGGCATCGAGATGCCATCGGCCAGGAACTCATGCATGTGCGCTTCAGCGCACGCAACATCGAGCGCCTGTGCGATCTGGTGCGCAGCATGGTCGAGCAGGCACGTCGGCACGAGCGCTGGATTCGCGACCTTTGCGTGGACAAGGCCGGCATGCCCCAGTTGCACTTCATCAAGGTGTTCCCGGGCAACGAGACCAACCAGCGCTGGCTCAAGGGCGAACTCTCGAGCAACGAGTCCTATGCAGGCAATCTGGCGCGATTCGAGCCCAATGTGCTCGAGCAGCAGCAGAAGCTCATCGACCTGCAGGCGCGAATCGGCATTCCGCTGAAGGACCTGAAGGACATCAACAAGAAGATGTCCACCGGCGAGGCGAAGGCGCGGCGAGCCAAGCGCGAGATGACCGAAGCCAACCTGCGCCTGGTGATCTCGATTGCCAAGAAGTACACCAACCGCGGCCTGCAGTTCCTCGATCTGATCCAGGAAGGCAACATCGGCCTGATGAAGGCGGTTGACAAGTTCGAGTATCGTCGCGGATACAAGTTTTCGACCTACGCGACCTGGTGGATTCGTCAGGCCATCACCCGGTCCATCGCCGATCAGGCGCGCACCATCCGCATTCCGGTGCACATGATCGAGACGATCAACAAGATGAACCGCATTTCGCGTCAGATCCTCCAGGAAACCGGGCAGGAGCCCGATCCGGCAACGCTCGCCGTGAAGATGGAGATGCCTGAGGACAAGATCCGCAAGATCCTCAAGATCTCGAAGGAACCGATCTCGATGGAGACGCCGATTGGCGACGACGATGATTCGCATCTGGGCGACTTCATCGAAGACCAGTCGACGCTGGCTCCGGGTGATGCAGCGCTGTACTCATCGCTGCGTGACGTGACCAAGGACATTCTCGATTCGCTGACACCGCGCGAAGCCAAGGTGTTGCGCATGCGTTTCGGCATCGAGATGAACACCGACCATACGCTCGAGGAAGTCGGCAAGCAGTTCGATGTCACCCGGGAGCGCATTCGCCAGATCGAGGCCAAGGCGTTGCGCAAGCTGCGCCATCCGTCGCGCTCGGAGCGCCTGAAGAGCTTTCTCGACAATTCCTGAGCGACTGCCAGGGACGGGCCGTTAGCTCAGTCGGTTAGAGCAGGGGACTCATAATCCCTTGGTCGTTGGTTCGAGTCCAACACGGCCCACCAGCAATACCCGAACCCCCGCCTGGCAGCAGGTGGGGGTTTTTCGTTCGCGGTCCGCTGACCCCCAGGTTCAGCGAGATTCACCCCCCGATCGCGGAGCTTGCGAGCGTCTTCCTGAACATGGAGGACGATTGCAGTCGATGCGATCACGGCGGGTACCAGTTCGATCAATACAAACCACCCCGAGAACTGGCACCCTGGGCCCAGAGCCACGCAGCGGCAGTCCATCGATGGATCGACATGATCCTGGTGAACATTCATTAACGCTCATTCGGACAGGACTTTCATGTCTATTCTTGACATGGAGATTTTGTCACTTGAACGTCGAAACTGAAGCCCCTTTCCCTTGCGGGATCCGATCAAACTGTTCTGGTGGCGCGGGGCTCCCAACTTTGGGGACGCGATCTCGCCTGCCATCGTGAGCCATGTCTCTGGCAGACCGGTCGTCTGGGCGCCTCGCCACGAGGCCGAGCTTTTTTCCACCGGTAGTGTCATCGATGCTGCGCTCGACCTTCGCAACCGACCACCGCCCGATGCATCGAAGGCACTGCCCTGGGTCTGGGGTAGCGGTGCGCTTCTGCCCTTCGAACCTGCTTCGAACAACGCGACGCCGACTCAGGTACGAATCGCGCTCGTGCGCGGCCCTCTCACCGCCTTGATGCTCAACTGGCAGGCACGATCCGTGGGGGATCCTGGCTTGCTCGTGGGCCATGTGACAGGCGTCACCAGGTCGCGGTCGCCGCGCTATCGGGCTGGCCTGGTGCTTCACCACAGCCAGACCGTGAAGCCCGAGGTGGTGAACCTGCTGGCCGCGCGTGGCGTGCTCAGCATGACGGGGGCTACAGACGACTACCGATCCATCATCGAGCAGATTGCCGACTGTGCGGTGATCTTGTCGAGCAGCCTGCATGGCCTTGTCTTTGCGGATGCGCTTGGCATACCGAACACGTGGCTGGTACCCGATGCGATTCATCGTGCTGCGCGCTTCAAGTTCCATGACTATGCTTGCGCGATCGGGCGCGTTCTCGACCCCCCAGCGGACGGGCCGCGACTGGAGGCTGTCATCACGGCGCTCACCGGGTCGCAACCGGCATACTTCGCCCGGATACCGGCACTCATCGAATCGATCAGGCAGTCGTTCCCTGCGGACTTGCGGGCGGTCGCAGCCTCCACGCCTGCTACCCGCCCATCGGCCCGTGTGCCGTCCTGATATCCGTGCTGCGTTGCGGACGACTTCCGAGAACGTGCCCCCCGTGAGTGCATCCATCACCCAACGATTCATCCTGACCCGTGCCGCCGGCAAGGTTGTTGCAGTCCGTCTCGAAGGGTCGGGTGATTCAACTGCCCCGGGTGTCGTCCAGCGCTCGCTCGCGCCGGTTGGGGATCGAGCCGTGACCGATCAGAACGCCTCCACGCAGGGCGATGTGGTGCAGCGAGTTCCATCGGAACAGCTGCGTGTCTTGCGCCCAGCCGTCGACCCGGGAGTGGACGAGCATGGTCACACGGATGAGGATGCCGGAGCGCTTTTCAGGGAGGGGTTGCGGCACCACCAGCAAGGGCAACTGATGCAGGCCCGAGCTCTTTATGAACGGGTTCTGGCCCAGGTGCCTGCCCATTTCGATGCACTGCATCTGTCGGGGGTTGCCGCCGGGCAACGCAATGATCCCGGCGAGGCTGTTCGATGGATCGAACGCGCGATTGGCGTGAATCCCGACTGCGCGGAAGCACATCAGAACCTGGGTCTCGCCTTCAGGAAGTTGAACCGATTGCGCGAAGCGCTCGAAAGTCACGATCGTGCCATTTCGCTTCGCGCGGACTATGCAGAAGCGTGGTCGAGTCGTGGTGTGTCGTTGCAGGCCTCGGGGCGCCGGGAGGATGCCTTGCACAGCTTTGCGCGCGCCGTCGAAATCGATCCCGACCTGGTCGACGCCTGGTTCAACCATGGCGTGGTCTTGATGGATTTGAAGCGGTCCGATGAAGCTGTGCCCAGTTTCGATCAGGCGATCCGGGTCAGCCCTCGCCATGCACAAGCGCACCTGAGCCGCGGTAACGCGCTGCGGGCAGTAAAGCGATGGGATGAAGCGCTTGCCAGCCTCGATCGGGCGATCGAGATCAATCCCGATCATGCACAAGCGCACGCGAATCGCGGCGATGCGTTGCGGGAATCGAACCGGCTGGATGAATCGGTTGCCAGCTACGATCGAGCGATCCTGATCAAGCCTGACTTTGCGGACGCCTGCTTGAGCCGAGGCCTCGCCCTGATGGAACTCGATCGGATCAATGAGGCGGTCGCCAGCTACGACCGTGCCATCCTGATCAAGCCTGCCTATGCCGAAGCGCACTCCAATCGCGGCGTTGCCTTGATGCTTCTCGGTCGCCTCGTGGATGCGCGTGCGAGCTATGACGAGGCTCTGCGGGTCAATCCCCAACTACCCGAGGCACGCTGGAACAAGTCGCTCACATTGCTGTTGACGGGAGACTTCGAGCGCGGTTGGCCGTTGTACGAAGCGCGCTGGGAGAGCGAGCACTTCAGTGCCCCGCGGCGTGACTTTCCGCAGCCTCAGTGGTCTGGTGTTGAGGACATCCGCGGCAAGACCCTGCTTCTTCATGCGGAACAAGGTCTGGGCGACACGATTCAGTTCTGCCGCTACGCCGCACAGGTGGCTGCACGCGGGGCACGGGTGATCCTCGAGGCGCAGCCGCCCTTGCTGCCGTTGCTGAGTGGTCTGGCCGGACCCGATCAGATCCTTGCCGCGGGCACGCCCTTGCCAGACTTTGATTACCACTGTCCTCTGCTGTCCATGCCGCTTGCCTGCGGCAGCACTCTGGAAAGCATTCCAGATCCGACGCCTTATCTGTTCGCCCCGCGCGAAGCGGTGTCTGCCTGGGCAGACAGGCTGGGCGCTGCGCGCGCGCTGCGCGTGGGCATTACCTGGAGCGGCAACGCGGCGTACAAGGGCGATCGACTGCGCAGCATGCCGTTTTCGGAATTCGCGACTGCCTTGCCTTCGGGCCCTCTCGAGTACTTCGTCGTTCAGCATCCCGTCCCGGAACGCGATCGGGGTGTGCTCGCGGCGCGTCACGATGTGCGGGATTTCGCAGCCGACTTCGCACAGACCGCTGCCCTGATGACGCAGCTCGACCTCGTCGTCACCACCGATACGAGTATCGCCCACCTGGCGGGGGCGCTGGGCAAGACGACCTGGGTCCTGCTGCCCTGCATGCCAGACTGGCGGTGGTTGCTCGATCGCACCGACTCGCCCTGGTACCGGACGATGAAGCTCTACCGGCAGTCGGCAGACCGGTCATGGGCGTCGGTTCTGGAGCGCGTGGCCCGGGATCTGCTGGCCCTCGCGAGCGGGAAAGGATCCTTCCCCGCACCGGTGCTCGATCCGATC
Organism: Pseudomonadota bacterium; assembly: GCA_947455195.1. Classification (GTDB taxonomy): domain Bacteria; phylum Pseudomonadota; class Gammaproteobacteria; order Burkholderiales; family SG8-39; genus CAIXPL01. The sequence goes on from CANGMI010000007.1 coordinate 265,298, forward strand.
TCCCTGTCTGGCGGGTCTGATCAGGCTTGATCTTCGAACCAGCGGCGTATGGCGCGTCGATCCGGTTTGCCGGCCGGCGTCACCGGAAACTCGTCAAACAGCTGGTGGCGGACCTGGCCGAGAGCCTCGTGATGGAAGGCGTCCGAGAGCGTTTCGAGGAGTGCCTCCCGGTCAGCGCCGGACATGACACGCACGGCCACACACAAGGTTGTCTTCAGCGATTCCGGATTGGTGTGATCGACGCAGATCACATCGGCGACGCCCGGCACCGTGCGCAGTCGAGATTCATCGATTCGGCAAGCAGAGCCGGGGACAGGTGGATGATCGTCTTCCCCTCGACCGGTGCAGCAGGCTGGTCCACCACGAGACAGCGGCAGATGCGCTTGAGCCGACTGTGAGGCTGCATGGTGTTCCGCTCGAGCGAGACGCTGGCACCGCCGCTGGCCTCTATGGCGAGGAGGAGCGCAAGGTGGAGGACAGGATCGTCGACCGCGACGCCTACGACCGTGCCTGGCTCGGTTACCGCGGGGCCTATCATCCGCGCCAGTGCTGCCACCCTCTGTGCCAGTTGCCGATAGCTCAGGCGAACGGAGGTTGATACGACGGCCTCGACGTCGGGGTGCGCCCGAACGGACTGGAGAAACCCCGAGAGAACGGAGGCTGGCATGTCGGACCAGCGGGTCGGCAGGTGAGGATCGGAAGCAGTCATGGCCCGCGAAGACGAACAGCTGTGGTGAGGGGACGACAAACCCGCTTCGAAAAGCTTACCTCACTCGGCTCGTGCCCTTCCGTGCAGTTCGTCAAGCGCATCGACTCGATGCATCAGGGGTCGGCAGCGTATCGGGTGAACCTTCAGAGGATTCAGCCCGCTTGCGGGATCTCACCGGCGAGTCGTTTCGCGAGTCCGTGCAGCACTGAGTGCAATTCAGTCGATGAACCGCATGCCGCATGCACATAGTGATCAGGCCGGATGAGCGTGGCCTTGCACTGGTGGCGTTCAAACCAGGCGGCGACAATGCCGTCGGTCTCGATCCAGCCTGGTTGGGTTGGAGCAGATGCCATCGGAACGACCTGCATGAACTCACCCAAGGGTGTGGGCAACACAACCTGCCAGTCGCTTGCCGTGACCGCAAGCACGACACGCCAGCCGGTGCCCGCGGCGTCATCAAGCAGGTCTTCATCGGGCGTGCCAGTTGCTCCCCGCGCCCTCTGTACGCGCGGCTGTGGGAAGAGTGTGCCGCAGGCCGGATGCGGCTCGGGGGCGAGCCAGCCGGCCACAAGACCCGGCATGAGATCCTGGCGGATGAGGGTCTTGACCTCGCCACCGTTACGCGCGAGCAGTGCTGCATCGCGCGCTCGTGCAGCCACCGGGTCGAGTACGCACATGTAGCGACCGATGCCCAGGATGGTGTCAAGCAGCGATCGCACATGGGCATTGCGCTCTTCGAAGTAGGTGTCAAGCAACGGATCGCTCGCCTGGGCGGCCATCACCTGATGGAGCTTCCACGCCAGATTGCTCGCATCTCGAATGCCCTGGCACATGCCCTGGCCAAGAAAGGGGGGTTGCTGGTGTGCCGCGTCCCCCGCCAGAAATACCCGGCCGCGGCGCCACTCTCGAGCGACCAGCGAGCGGAAGCGATAGCTGGCACGGCGCCACAGCTGTGCATCTTGCGGACTGATCCAGCGTGCCAGCAGCGCCCAGACACTGCCTTCCTGCTCGAGCTGTTCGGGGTCCTCACCGGGCAAGACCATGAATTCGAAGCGGCGGTGGTTGCCACCGCAGACGACATACATGCCAGGCCGTTTCGGATCGTAGAAGTGGGTACTGACCTTGGGCAGGCGTTCAATGCCCCGCTCATTGGCGAGCAGATCGATCACCAGCCACGGTGCATTGAAGCCAAAGTCCTCGACCTCGACGCCCAGCAATCGCCTTACCGTGCTCGAGGCCCCATCAGCGCCAATGACATAGCGTGCGCGCGCCCCGACCGTGCTGCCGCTGGCATCCTCCAGCCTCAGGTCGACGCCATCCGGATCCTGACTCAATGCCGTCAGTGACTGTCCCAGCATGACGGTGACATCGGGGAGCGCTGCGAGCCGGTCGCGCAGCAATTGCTCGGCATCGGGCTGGCGAAACGTGGCCGTGGGTGGCCAACCCAGCGGCCAGGGCTTGGGCAGCATGCCGACGCGGCGCAGCAGCTGTCCGTCAGCGCCATAGTTCTCCGACAGCGTGAACGGGGTGAGTTGTGGCGCCAGTGCCTTGGCGATGCCGCACTCTTGCAGGATGCGCATGATCTCGTGGTCGAGTGCGACTGCCCTCGGCTTGTCGTGGATCGTGCGGGCGCGATCCAGCGCAAGAATACGCAAGGGGCGCCCGGCGACACCCAGATTGCCGAGCAAGGCAGCCGCGACCGCACCGGTAGGCCCGAGGCCAATCAATGCGACATCATGGACGGCTGAATCGGCAGGTGCGCGGGTGCGCGGAACAACAGAACGCTGGGGGTCGGACACGGTAGCGAGAGTCATGGATCGGTTCAGTGATGCAGGTTACGGATCGACCTTGCAGGTGTCTACCGGGTCGATCGCACGGCGGTCTGCAGGCGCGCTTTCCTGTTGCACCGAGGCTTGAGCGCACACTATGATGAACTTTTGAAAAAGACCAACTGGCACGGGAGACATGCGCCATGGATCGGGCCACCGAACGCGCCATCGAATGGGATTGCACCCAGCTCATCCATGACTTCTATCTCTGTCTGGATGAAAAACGTTACGCCGATCTGCTGGATCTGTTCGCTGCCGATGGGGCCTGGGTACGCCTGGGCACCGAGTTGAAGGGGCGCGCCCAGATCGCCGAGGCCATGAGTGAGCGTGACCACTGGGTGACCGCTCATGTGGTGTCCAATGTGCGCGTGCGCGTCGTGGACGAGACCAGCGCGCACAGCACGCAGTACATCACGCTCTACCGACACGAGGGGGCAACCGCGGCGAGCGGACCGGTTGCGGTTGTGCCACCGCTGGGTCTGTTGCGCCACCAGGACACGCTGGTGCGCGTCGGCGAGCAATGGCGTTTCCAGCGCAAGACCAGTCGCGCGATCATGGTCGATCGCGATCGTGTGACCCACTATGACCGAGCACAGGGTCGCTGAAGACGGCCCTCAGCATCAGGGAGACATCATGCTCATTGCACGCGACTTCCAGGGCCTGTATGCCATCCTGCCAACGCCGGCCCGGCCGGGCGCAGACCGATTCGACGCGACCGACACCGTCGATACCGACGAGACCGCACGGGTCATCGATCAACTGATTGCCGATGGGGTCTCGGGTCTCATCGTGCTCGGGACGACGGGCGAGTGCGCGACCCTGTCGCAGACTGACTACGAGACGTTCGTCGCCTGCGTCATCGAGACCACGGCGCGGCGCGTGCCGGTTCTGGTGGGCGCGACTGCCGCGGGTGGTCACGAGGTCGTGCGACGCCTGCGCTTCGTGCAGGACCTGGGGGCCGAGGGCACCTTGCTTGGCATGCCGATGTGGCAGCCGGTCACCTTGCCGATGGCAGTGGACTACTACCGTGAGCTGTCCAGCCTGTTTCCGGCACTGGCCATCATGGTGTACGCCAATGCGCGCGCGTTCCGGTTCCAGTTCGGCCCCGAGTTCTGGACGGCTCTCGCGCGCGAGGCACCCACGGTGACCTCGGCCAAGTTCTCGCGTCCGACCCATCTGGCCGCGCTGCATGAAGCCACCGCAGGGCGCATTCATTTCATGCCCAATGAGTCGACCATCCAGAACTTCTTTGCGCTCTCGCCATCGACCACCACCGCCTGCTGGTCGACTGCTGCAGGCATGGGCCCGGAGCCTTGTCTGGCCATCCTCGATGCGGTCAGACGCGGCGACGAGGCGGCTGTCGCTGCCGTTGCCGCGCAGATTGCCTGGGCGCATGAACCGGTCAAGCCGATCATGAGTGATCCGGACATCTTCGGATCGTACAACATTCAACTCGAAAAAATCCGCATGGACGAGGCGGCTTATTGTCGTGCCGGACCCATTCGTCCTCCCTACAACCACATGCCGACCGATTACGCCGTGGCGGCTCGCGCCTGCGGCCAGCGCTGGGCCAGCTTGCGACCCGATGGCGCAGCGACGAGGCCCGCATGAAAGGCCTCGTCGCGAGTTTCTCGTGCCTTGTCGCGCTGTCATCCCTGCTGCTCGCCCCGGCCCGCAGTGATGAGTTTCCGAATCGCCCGATCCGGTTGGTCGTGCCCTACACGACCGGCGCTTTTCCGGACACCATGGCACGACTGTTTGGCCATGAAATGGGGCGGCTGTTGCAGCAGCCCTTCGTGATCGATAATCGACAAGGCGGCTTTGGTGTGGTCGGCTCCGACCTGGTGGCCAGATCGGCCGCCGATGGCTATACGTTGCTGGTCAATGATGTGCAGTTGTGGGCCGTGGGGCCAGCACTGATGAAGTCGTTGCCGTTTGATGCCATGCGCGACTTCAGCCCGATCGGCATCCTTGGCACGACGCCACTGTTTCTCGCCATGAGCGCGAATCTTCCGGTTGAAGCCAATCTGCGCGAGTTGATCGCGCTGTTCAAGTCATCACCGGGCAAATACAACTACGGTACCCCGGGCATGGGTACCATTCATCACTTTGCCACCGCGGCTTTGCTCGCAGAGGCCGGCGTCAAGGTTACCCATGTTCCCTACAAAGGTGGCCCGGCGCTGGTGCAGGGTCTGGCAACCGGCGAGGTGGCCATCGGGTTTCAGGCTTTGACCACGTTGCCTGCCTTCATTCAGAAGGGTTCGGTGAAGGTGGTTGCGGTGGCCACCGAGCGACGATCGGCCGCCTTGCCCGATGTGCCGACGTTCGCCGAACTGGGGATGGAAAACATGCTGTTCCCCGGCTCCATGGGTCTGCTGGCCCCGGCCGGTACGCCGCCTGCGGTCATAGAGCGGCTTGCTACCGCGGTGGCACAGGCTGCCCAGGATGGCGAGTTGCGGCGCAAGCTGGCCACGCTGGGCATCCTGCCGGGCGGCATCTCGAGTGCCGAGATGAAGACCATGATGAAGGCTGACAGCGAGCGCTATGCCCGCGTGGCACGTGTTGCGCAGATGGAAGGGCAGTGACGGGCCATCGTCATGGGCGGATGTGACGCCGGCTGCCCATCGCGGAGACTGAATCAGGATTCCTTGGCATCGGACTGCGAGTGCCCCCCGCATTTCATCATTCGCGCGGGATATTCGACTGCGCGACCACATCCTTCCAGCGTTGCAGGTCCTTGCGGATGAGGGCACTGACCGCCTTGTCATCGCCCACCACGGGTTCGAAGCCCAACCGACGCAGGCGCGCGGTCAGATCAGGGTCACGCATGGCGGCCATCGAGGCTTCGCGCAGTTCGGCCACCACCGCCGGCGGCGTGCCTGCCGGTGCCATGGTCACGTACCAGATGTCATGCGTGAGTCCGGCGATGCCGCCTTCGGCGAGCGCGGGCACATCGGGCAATAGCGGGCTTCGCTTTTCGCTCAGGATGGCAATCCCGCGCAGCCGCCCGCCAGCAATCTGCTGCGTGAGCGACGAGGCACTGGTCAGCACCGCATTGGTCTGGCCGCCCAGGGCATCGCTGATGGCCGGACCGCTTCCCCGGTACGGTACGTGGCGCATCTTGAGGGGCGTCTTCAGGTTGAGCAGTTCACCGAACAGATGCGGTGAGGTTCCCACCCCTGGGGTGCCGAAGGTGATCGGCTCCCTGGCCGAGAGCGTGATCAGTTCGCTCAGGTTCCTCGCGGCCAGGCCTGGGTAGATCGCCAGAACCAGCGGCGTGGTGGCAATCATCGAAATCGGCTCGAAGTCCTTGATCGGATCGAAGGGCACGTTCGCGTACATATTGGGGTTGGTCGCGAGGATTTCGTTGGCAAAGAGGATCGTGTACCCATCGTGCGGCGCACGCGCCACCTCGGCGGTACCGATGTTGCCTCCTGCACCAGCCCGGTTGTCGACGAGCACGTTCTGTTTGAGCAGCGACGACAGTTTCTCGGCATAGGGCCGCGCGACTGCATCGAAACCACCCCCGGGCGGGAAGGGCACGACCATGCGGAGCGGCCGGTTGGGGAAGCCATCTGCGGCCTGCGTATCGGGTGCCATCGATCCCAGAACCAGGGCGACGAGCGGGACCGTGAGGGGTGCAAGGAGGAGGCCACCGAGCGCGCAGCGCAGCCGTCCGGAGGCCCTCAGGCGTCGATCGTTCATCAGGGGCAGCCTTGCGTGATGGTTCGGTGGATTCTTGCGCGGGTGGGTCGCTGATGTCGGTCGATCAGGTCGCCGAGCGCTCGAGTTCGAGCATCACGGCGTCGCCCATCTGCACCGTGCTGACGCTCGCCTGACCGGCATCGGCGATGTCGCGGGTGCGAATGCCGGCGCTGACCACGCGTTCGACGACGTCCTCGAGGAACTGGGCCTCCTGGGGCAGATTGAAGCTGTGACGCAGGCACATCGCAAAGCTCAGGATCGAGCCCAGCGGATTGGCCACGCCCTGGCCGGCGATGTCGGGGGCGCTGCCATGGATAGGCTCGTAGAGGCCCTGGCGTCGGGTCGAATCGGGCGCATTCATCGAGGCCGAGGGCAGCATGCCAATGGATCCTGCCACCATGGCGGCGCAGTCCGAGAGGATGTCGCCAAAGAGGTTTTCCGTGACCATGACGTCGAACTGACGCGGATTGCGCACCAGTTGCATGGCTGCGTTGTCCACATACAGGTGCGAGAGTTCGACATCGGCAAATTCCTCGCGATGCACGCGCTCGACCACATCGCGCCAGAGCACGCCGTTCTCGAGCACATTGGCCTTGTCGATCGAGCACAGCCTGCCCTGACGAGCACGCGCCAGCAACAGGGCAGCGCGGGCGATGCGGGCGATTTCCGACTCGGTGTAGACCATGGTGTTGACGACACGTCGCTGCCCGTCGGGCATCGTCTCGATGCCTCGGGGGGTACCGAAGTACACGCCGCCTGCCAGTTCCCGCACCAGCATGAGGTCTGTGCCGGCCAGCACTTCGGGGCGCAGGGTCGAGGCGCTCGCCAGGGCCGGTAGCGCACGCACGGGACGCAGGTTGAGGAAGAGGTCGAGTTCCTTGCGGATGCGCAACAACTGGTCGAACTTGTTGTGTTCAGGCGGAATCTTCGCGTACTCGGGTGAGCCGGTGGCACCAAACAGGATCGCGTCGCTGTCGTTGATGGCCTTCCAGGTTGCCTCGCGCATCAGGCTGCCGTGGGTCTTCCAGGCCGAGATGCCGAACAGTTCTTCGTGCAGATCCATCCGGACGTCGCGATGGGCCATGAACCATTCGACGACCCGGCGCGTCTGCGCCATGATTTCCGGGCCGATACCGTCGCCGGCGAGGATGAGGACTTTCTTCATGATGGCTTGTTCCGTCTGTCGGTAGATCCAGGGGCGCGTACGCTCATCGTCGCGCCGGAATTGCTCGATGAGTGCACGATCGAGCAGGGTCATGTCGATGTCGTCCAGCCCCTGAAGCAGGCCGGCACGGCGATCGGGTTCGATCTCGAAGCGCAGTACCCGACCCTCGGGGGTCGTGACCGTGCAGGCTTCCAGGTCGATGGCGATGCGTGGCTTGTCGGCGCGTTCGAGTTCGGCCGCGATCCGCGTGACTTCTTCAGCCGGCAGGCGCACTGGCAGCAGGCCGTTCTGAAAGCTGTTGTTGTAGAAGATGTCGCCAAAGCTCGGCGCGATGACCGCACGCACACCCCAGTCGATCAGGGCCCAGACCGCGTGTTCGCGCGAACTGCCGCAACCGAAGTTCTCGGCCGCCACCAGGATGCCTGCGCCGCGATAGCGCGGGGTATGGGGCGCGAACGCCGGGCGCTCCTTGCCGTCCTCATCGAAGCGCAGGGCTTCAAGACAATAAGGCCCCAGTTCCCCGCGCGGAAACTCGATCAGCCGCTGCATGCGGATGATCTGGTCAGTGTCGATGTTGGCCTGCATCAGGGGCGCCGCGAGGGCCTCTTCGCGCACGAAGGATTTCATGCGTTCACGCTGGCCGGCGCACCGGGCAGTCGACGTACATCGGTCAGTTGTCCGGTAATGGCGGCTGCGGCGGCCATGGCGGGGCTCGCCAGATGGGTGCGCGCGCCCGGTCCCTGGCGCCCGACGAAGTTGCGATTGGCGGTCGACACGCAGCGTTCACCGGGCGGGATCAGTTCGCCATTGGCTGCCACACACAGCGAACAGCCCGGCGAGCGCCACTCGAACCCTGCTGCCAGAAAATCGCGATGCAGGCCTTCGGCTTCGGCCTGGCGACGGGTCTGTTCCGAGCCGGGTACGACCCAGGCTTTCACGCCCCGGGCGACCTGGCGGCCACGGACCACGTTGGCGGCCTCGCGCAGATCGGACAGCCGACTGTTGGCGCAGGAACCGATGAAGACCCAGTCGACCGGCGTGCCAGCGATGGCCTGGCCGGGCTTGAGACCCATGTACTCGAGCGAGCGTTCGATTGACTGCCGACGCTCTGCGTCTTTTTCCAGGGCCGGGTCTGGCACATACCCATCGATCGGCACGACATCCTGCGGGCTCGTGCCCCAGGTCATCTGCGGTGTGATCTGGCTTGCATCAATCACTGCCTCGCGATCGAAAACGGCACCTTCGTCGCTGGGGAGTCCTCGCCAGTGCTCGAGCGCCTGATCGAAGAGGGCGCCCTTTGGCGCGAAGGGGCGACCGGCAAGGTATTCGTAGACCGAGTCATCGGGCGCGATCATGCCGATCTTGGCACCCATCTCGATCGACAGATTGCACAGCGTGAGGCGGGCATCAACGGCCAGGGCGCGCACGGCAGATCCGGCGTACTCGACAGCATGGCCACGGCCAGCGGCCGTACCCAGCCTGCCGATGGCATGGAGGATCATGTCCTTGGCGGTCACGCCTGCGCCGAGTTGGCCTTCGAAGCGCAGGCGCAAGGTTCCGGGGCGGCGCTGGCGCAGGGTCTGGGTTGCCAGCACATGGCCCACTTCGCTCGAGCCGATGCCAAAAGCCAGCGCGCCGAGCCCACCGTGGGTGCAGGTGTGGCTGTCCCCGCAGACGAGCAGCGTGCCAGGCAGGGTGATGCCTTGCTCGGGTCCCACCAGATGGAGGATGCCCTGGTCGGGGGTGCCCAGATCAAAGAGGCGTATGCCTTCGCGCGCCGTGCCTCGACGCATGGCCCGCAGCAGTCGCCCGCCGGTGGGCCAGGTGTCGGTGCTGCGGCCAACAGCGCTCGAGAGCGCATGATCGGGTGTGGCAAAGGTGAGATCGTTGCGGGCCACGTTGCGACCGGCGCGCTGCAGGTCGTTGAGGCGCGGTCCGGCCTCGAGATCGTGGATCAGATGGCGGTCGACATGGAGCAGGCAGACGCCATCGTCGAACTGCCGGATGACGTGCGTTGCCCAGACCTTGTCGAAGAAAGTTGCGGGTGTGTGTAGTCCCATGGCGGCCGGGATTGTGTACCCGGTGCAGGGGGGCGTCAACAGCGCCGGTACAGACTTTCGCAAACGCGCGCCTGGCTGCGCAGAAGGAACTCCTCGCCGCGTTCTACATCTACAACGCGGTCGATCTTCTGCCCGGCGGAACAGCGCAGCCCGCCGTGTTCACCGCGATGGATCTGTCCAAGCAGCGCACGGCCGATCAGATACTTGCCGCGATTTCGCGCATGGTGATGCAGATCGGGTAGTACGGTGGCGGCGTCAACTCCTTTCTGACCAAGGTCGAAGTGGACCTCGGGGATGACGGGTTGCTGAACAATTCTCCCGAGTACATGTTCAATGCGGCCACGCAGTTTGCGACGGCCGCCACCACGACCGACTTTGCTGCCGTTGCGAAAAATCTCAATGGACGATATCGCACGACCTATGAAGCCAACGACCTGTCTCAGTGGGTCTACAGTTCCGGAGGAGTCGATCAGGTCATCGACCGGTTCAAGTACCGATCCTTTGGCGTACCCGTGGGCACTGTCAGCAAGAGTCCGGCCTATGTTGCCGGCAGTGAGGATGCGGGTCAGTGCTTTTCGGCCGGAAGGCTGAGTTCGGGGGCGACAGGCGCCCTCTATCTCAATGGGAACTCGTCGCCAATTGTCGGAACCGTCAAGGTAGTCAAGGGCGACAGCCTGTCGATCGGCATCACCGCGAGCGCTGCGGGCATTTGCAGCGGTTTCATCCGTCGATCACCAGCCATCAGTGGCGTATGCCCGGGTTCGGTTCCTGCGTCGGGATTGACCTCGGTCTTCAAGTACACGATCGGTGACGGCTATAGCGTGGGTGGCACCGTAACGGGACTGGCTTCGGGCAATGCTCTCAGCCTGCTGCTGAATGGAGCCAATCCGCTCGTCCTGAACGCTGATGGTCCCTTCGTGTTCCCCTCCGAGTTGTCGGCTGGAGCCGGTTATCTGGTCACAGTCGGTACGCAGCCGACAAATCAGGTGTGTGTGGTGTCGAATGGAGCAGGCACCATCAGCCAGAATGTCACCACCGTACGTGTTTCCTGTGGCATTTCGGTGAGTATGGGAAACCTCACGGCGCACGCCCTGAAGCCCGATGGCAGTCTGTGGGGCTGGGGGGGCAACGGCAGTGGCGAGACCGGTAATGGTGCTTCGGGCAATAATGTGCGCTCCCCGACGCTCGTGGGTACGCAATTCTTTCGGGTCGCCCAGGGCATCCAGCAGGGAATCGGTATCCGGAACGACGGTTCACTGTGGCTATGGGGCGGATGGGGCAGCATCACCAACGCTTATGCGCCCACGCTGTTGAGTTCCGCGAAGTATCTTTCAGTGGCCTCTGGCGGGTTGAGCGCATTTGCCATCAGTGCCGACCAGCAGCTCTGGGGGATCGGAAACAACCTCATGGGGCAGTTGGGCGATGGTTCGACGACCAACCGAGCGGTGCTCACCCTGATCGGAAGCGGGTTTCTGAAGGTTTCCACCGGCCTCACCGATGCCCATACGCTCGCGATCAAGACCGATGGCAGCCTCTGGGCTTGGGGGGTGAATACCTACGGTCAACTTGGCAATGGCAACACCCAGGCGAGTCTGGTGCCGATCCGGATTGATGGCGGACCCTGGAAGGATGCCGCTGCAGTGAATCCGTTCTCGGTCGGATTGAAGGCTGATGGTTCGTTGTGGACCTGGGGCTGGGGTGCCACCAAAACACCCGTTCAGGTGGGCACGAACACCTACCGAAAACTGTCGGCCGGGGCGGGTGGTTACGCCGTCATCGATTCGAGAGGCTACTTGTGGACAGCGAACACGACCGCCCTGACACCTGCTCAATTCGACAACAATACCTATCTCGATGTGGCGGTAGGTACCGTTTCAAGTCTCGCTGTTCGGTCCGATGGCACGGTCTGGGCATGGGGTGGCAATTCGAACGGTCAGTTGGGGCAGGGCACCACCAATCAGATCACGCAGCCTGTCATGGTGAACTTCTGACGCGAAGGAACCCCTGCCGGGTCGCTGCACGTGCGGATCCCGAGTGTGGCCTGCCAAGGCATCCATCGGTGGTCCTGCGGAACTCGATGGCCGGGTGCTACCATCGAGAATCATTCGAGCGATTGGCAGTGTACGAATGTCGCTGTCCCCAGTCTGGTTGATCGGTATCGCGGTGCTCTCCTTCATCGGGTGGGTGCCCTTGCCCGCACGGGCCGCTGAAGTGAGCGTTGCGGTCGCAGCCAATTTCACGGCGCCGCTGCAAAAGATTGCCGCGGCGTTCGAGAAGGCCACGGGCCACCGAGCCATTCTGGCTTTTGGTTCGACCGGGGCCTTCCAGGCCCAGATCCGCAATGGCGGACCCTTTCAGCTATTGCTGGCTGCCGACCGGATCGTGCCAGCCCAGCTCGAGGCGGATGGTTACGGCGTGCCCGGGACGCGGTTCACCTACGCCATTGGCCGACTGGTGCTGTGGAGCCGCAACCCGACCCTCGTTGATGATCGCGGCGAGGTATTGCGCTCTGGCCGCTTCGAGCGCATCGCCATCGCCAATCCCAAGCTGGCGCCCTACGGCACGGCCGCCATCGAAGTCCTTGCCCGTATGGGCGTCCTCGAGGCCGTTCATTCGAGGATCGTTCACGGGGAGAACATCACGCAGACCTGGCAGTTCGTGGCCAGTGGCAATGCGCAGATCGGATTCGTGGCCTTGTCCCAGGTAAAGCGTGATGGACGCCTCGTCGAGGGATCTGCCTGGATCGTGCCTGATCGTCTCCATGAGCCGATGCGTCAGGATGCGCTGCTCCTCAAGCCCGGTCGGGACAATCCCGCAGCCCGTGCGCTCCTGAAGTACTTGCGAGGCGAGGCGGCCCGTGCGGTGATTCTCGACTTCGGATACGCGCTGCCCTGAGGGCTGTGAAACGGTCGATGATCTGCACGAGCAGCAGAACCAGGGTTCGGCTCTGGCGAGTCGTGCCCCCAAGCCGTGATTCAACGGGCAGGCGAAGGATATCCAGTCATGTCGAGCGTCCCATGCTTGTGATCAAACGGCTCTCGTGTTGCCTCGATGTCCATCACCAGTCGGTGCCCGATACCGTCTTGTGGCGCTCGGCAAAGAATGTCTCGACAAGCCGCACCCACAGCGAGGCGCCGATCGGCAGACACGCGTCATTGAAATCGAAATGCGGGTTGTGCACGTTGCACGGCCCGGCCGGTACGCCATTCGCATGGCCGTTGTCGCCGTTGCCGATCATGAGGTAGCAGCCGGGCACCTGCTGCAGCATGAAGGCGAAGTCTTCGCTGCCAGGCACGGGGGCGGCATCTGCGTGGACGTGGTCGGCGCCGAGTAGCGCCGAGGCCACGCGGGCTGCGAGAGCTGCCTCGGCCGCGCTGTTGACCAGTACAGGGTAACCCCGCTCGGCTTCGATCTCGACCCGCAGGCCGAACGCGCTTGCCTGGCCTTGTGCAATCGCAGCGATCCGCTCGTGCACGGTGTCGCGCACCGGGGGCGACAGCGATCGCACGCTCAGTTCCAGTTCGGCTGTTTCAGCGATGACGTTGTAGAAACGTCCGGCCTGGAGCCGACCGACGGTAATGACCGCCATGTCCGATACCGGATCGATGTTGCGGGCGACGATGCTCTGCAACGCAAGCACGGTGGCCGCAGCCGGCAGCGACGGATCGTTGGCGAGGTGGGGCATGGCGCTGTGCCCGCCCTTGCCGTGGAAGCGGATCAGCACCTTGTCGGAGGACGCGAGAAACGGCCCTTGGCGCAGGTAGACGTGCCCGACGGGCATCCCCGGATAGTTGTGCAAGGCAAACAAGGCATCGCAGGGAAAGCGCTCGAAGAGCCCTTCGCTCATCATCCGGCGTGCGCCGCCCCCGCCGCCCAACTCTTCGGCAGGTTGGAAGATGAGGTGCAGGGTGCCTGCGCTTCCGGCAGCACCCTTGCGTACGCTCGTGGCGATCGTGCGTGCCGCGCCCAGCAGCATCGCCGTGTGCCCGTCATGCCCGCAGGCGTGCATGCGGCCCGGCCGCTGGCTCGCCCAGGGCAGGCCGGTGCATTCATCGACAGGCAGGGCATCCATGTCGGCCCGAATGCCAAGGCGGGGTGCATGGGCATGGTCCCCCCAGCGCAGCGTGCCTACGACGCCGGTGACGGCGATGCCGGGTGTGACCTCGTAACCGAGGAGGCGCAACTGCTCGGCCACCAGTTGCGCCGTATCGTGCTCTTCGAAGCCCAGTTCGGGGTTGCGGTGAATCGCACGACGCCACGCCTGCATGGCGCTCAGCGTGTCCTCATCCGCCACTGAGGCTTGCCGATGTTCGGTCGAATCCATGGGGTTCAGGCTCCGGTGTGGCTCATCGCGTGTGCCTTGCGGGCAACGTCATCGGGCCTCTGCCAACCGGGCGCTCAAGCCCCACGAAGTCAAAATCGATCTCTGGTTCGAGCTTGCTCACGATGCGGGCAATGCTCTTTCCCGACCCGCAGGCGTGGGTCCAGCCGAGGGTTCCGTGTCCGGTATTCAGGTAGAGGTTGGGCAGTTTCGATCGTCCGATGATCGGTACGTTGCTGGGGGTGGCCGGCCGGAGGCCGGTCCAGAACTGCGCCTGCCGCGTGTCGCCCGCGCCCGGGAAGAGGTCTTCGACCCGACGCACGATGGCTTCGCAGCGCACGCGGTTCAGGTCGCGATCGTACCCATTGAATTCGGCCGTACCAGCGATGCGCAGCCGGTTGCCCAGTCGCGAAAACACGAGCTTGTGCTCATCGTCGGTGAGCGAAACCTGGGTGGCAAGCCTGGCGTCTGCCACTGGCATCGTCACCGAGTAGCCTTTCGCCGGGTAGATCGGCAGGCGGATACCCAGCGGCTTCACGAGCAATGGACTGAGCGAACCCAGCGCCACGATGTACGCGTCGCCGCGCACCTGCTGGAAGCGGCCTTCCGCATCGGTTGCCTCGACGTGGTCGATCGCACCGCTCGCCTCGCGCAACGCCGTCACCGTGTGGCTCATGCGGAACTCGACGCCATCGAGTTCGCAGCGGGCCACCAGCCCGCGGGCGAACCGATTGGCGTCACCCGATTCGTCTTCGGCGGTGTAGGTCGCACCCGCCAGTCGCGGACGCATGTGGGTCAGTGCCGGTTCGATGCGGACGGCCTCGTCGGCTGAAATCACCCGGCGCTCGCACCCCAGCGCACGCATCTGGGCAGCCGGTGCCTCGGCCGCCTCGAACTCCTTTTCGCTGGTATAGAAGTGAAGGATGCCCTGGGTGCGCTGGTCGTAGTCGAGCCCCATCGCATCACGCAACTGCCGCAGCGAGTCGCGGCTGTAGGTGCCCAGCCGAACGATCTGCTCGATGTTGTGACGGGTACGCGCGGGAGTGCATTCGCGCAGGAACTGCAGGCCCCAGAGCCACTGCCGCACGTCGGCCCGCAGCCGGAAGAGCAGCGGCGCATCCTCGCGTCCGAGCCATTTGACGAGCTTCAACGGGGCTCCCGGATTGGCCCACGGCTCCGCGTGGCTCACCGAGATCTGACCGCCGTTGGCAAAGCTGGTTTCCGAGGCTGGTGTCGCCTGGCGGTCGAGCACGATCACGTCATGACCGGCCTGGCGCAGGTAGTAGGCCGAGGTGACGCCGAGCAAGCCGGCACCTAGAACGATGACTTTCATGCCGCTTTCTCCTCGAGCAGATCGCCGCTCAGTGGCGGTAGGGGTGAGGTTGTCGAATGCTGGGTGTGTTGCGGTCGATCGGGTCGATCATTGCGGTTGCAGATCGATCGACTTGGCGATGGCACGGAATTGTGCGGTGCCATCGGCATAAGCCCGACCGACGGCATCAAGGGGCAGCGGCGAGGCCAGGAGGAGGCTGTGCGCTTCGAGGGCGGTGCGCACGACCGGGTCGTTGAGGGTGTCGCTGATCGCCCGGTGCAGGCGTTGCACCACGGGCTCCGGGGTGTCCTTCTTCACGAAGTACCCTGTCCAGATGTTGAACGTGAAGTCCTTCAGCGACCGGGTCTCGCTGATGGCCGGGGTGTTCCGGACGCTCTCGAGGCGCTCCTTGTTGAGCATCGCCAGCACCTTCAGCTTGCCTGACCGCGCAAATTCGTCGTAGCGCCGCCCGTAAGGCCCGAGAAAGAGGTCTACTTCGCCCGCCAGCAGATCCTGCTCGGCCGGCTGTGCCCCCTTGTAGGGGACGTGCACCATCGGAATGCCACTGAGTTTCGACAGTTGCTCGCCGAGCAGGTGATAGAACGAGCCGATGCCAACGCTTGCGTAGGTGACGGGCTTTCCATCGGCAGCTGCCTTGCGCGCATGGTCGAGAAATTCGTCCACGCTGGTGGCGGCGATGTCCTTGCGGGTCAGAAAGGCGATCTGCGCCGTTGCGATCATCTGCACCAGCCGAAAGTCTTCGCTGCGGAACTTGACGGCTGCCATGGCCAGTGGTCCGAGGATCAGTTCATTGGGCGAGCCCTGAAAGAGCATGTAGCCGTCCGAGGGGGCGGCCAGCACCTTGCCCGCGCCAATCGAGCCGCTGGCACCGCCTACGTTGTCGACGATCACGGGTTGACCCAGTTGCTTGCCGATGGCTGTGTTGACGGTACGCGCGATGATGTCCGACAGGCCCCCGGCCGGGTAGGGCACAACCAGCCAGACCGGCTTGGTCGGAAAGGGCTGCGCCGTGGCGGTGGCACTGGATGCGAGGCCAGCCCCCAGCGAACACAGAACGACGATCAGGGAACGGAAGTTCAGTGTCATGACGGCACTCCAGGCTAGGCAGGTCGGTTGCGTTTCAGGGCATTGACCGAAAGAGGCTAGTACGTCCCGTATCATTCGTCCAATGCATTAATTCGATCATTTTCATGAGTTGAAATCATCTTTTCGCCGAGGGGAGGCGTATCGTGAATCTGAGACAGCTCGAACATCTTCTGGCGATCGCCGAGACCGGATCCTTCAGTCGCGCCGCCGACCGTTCCTTCATCACGCAGTCGGCGCTCAGTCGCAGCATCCAGTCCCTCGAGGTGGAATTGGGCGCACCCCTTCTCGATCGCATCGGCAAGCGCAACGAGTTGACCAGCCTCGGTCAGGACATCGTCGCCCGCTCCCGCGACATCCTGCGGGCCGTCGATGACGTGCGCCGCAAGGCCGAACTGCTCCGGCAAGGCGAAGGCGGCACCATTCGGGTCGGACTCGGGTCCGGACCGGGTGCGCTGTTGATGACCCCGCTACTGTGTCACGTGGCCACCGACCATGCCGGGGTTGGCGTGGATATATCGCGCGGTTCGACCGAACTGCAGCTGCTGCAACTGCGCGCTCGCGAGCTCGATGCGCTGGTGATTGATGCGCGTCGCGTTGCGCCGGCAGCCGACCTGCAGATTGAGGTGCTGACCGAGATGCGCACGGCGTTCGTCTGTCGCAGCGATCATCCGCTGGCCCTGCGTCGCGCCGTCACCTTCGATGACATTCTCGCCTATCCGGTCGCGACCACGCCGCTTTCCAGGGAGGTTGCGCGCCTCCTCGTTGCCCAGTACGGTCCGCAGGCTGACCCGGCCCGCATGGCAACGCTGCGCTGCGAGGACATCACCAGCCTCATCGACACCGTCGCGCGAACGCGTGCGGTTTATCTCGGCATTGTCGCTGCGGCACGCCAGGGCATCGAATCGGGCCAATTGGCAGAGCTCCCGATCGATCCACCCGTGCGTGCAGTCGCCCGCTTTGCCTGCGTGACGCTGGCCGATCGAACACAGGCACCCGTGATGAGTCTCTTCAGGCAATTCGTCCTCGAGCGTCTGACGGATGTTCCGCAGCAGCATGCGCGAGTGACAAGAGCGCGTCGAGCACCTCGGACGGTGGCCGGTCGAGCTGCCGACACGCCCGCGCGCGGCCATTGACTTGATCGACCGCACCGTTGGTGCATACTCGCGGCGGGTGCGGGCACCAGGCCTCCCCGCTGCGATGCAATCGTGCAGCAGAACAAGAAGCAGGTTGGGGAGATGGACTGCATGTCAGACGATATCGGGTTGCGGCGCGAAGCCGCAGCCGGATGGCTCGATAGGCTCGCGCAGACACTGGCCGGGCGTGATTTCAATGGCATCCGTCAACTGGTGCATCCTGACGGGTACTGGCGTGATCTGCTCACGTTTGGCTGGTCGTTCTGGAATGCGCATCGGCCCGATGCGATCGCGGTGCGGCTGGCCGAAGGCTTCGAGGGCAATCCGGCCTCGGCATTCAGGCTCGAAGGGGAACCCTTCGCGGGGATGCTGGGCGAGCATGCGAGCACCATCGAGTTTTTCTTTGCCTTCGATACGCCGATTGCCCACGGACGCGGATTCGCTCGACTCGTGCCCGATGCAGCTGATGCAAGCGATTCAGGGGCGCCCAAGGCCTGCACCGTGCTCACGGCGATGCGCGAACTGAAAGCCTATCCGGAGTCGATCGGCAGGCATCGCACGCGCTACGCCACCGAGGCGCTCGCTGGCACGACGAGCGATTTCGATCCGGCGCAGGACAATCCCGATGTGGTCGTCATCGGGGGCGGACAGTCAGGCCTGATGGCCGCAGCGCGTCTGCAGCAACTGGGTGTGCGCACGCTGGTCGTCGATCGCTCGGCGCGCCTGGGTGACGTGTGGCGCCGTCGCTATCGCGGTTTGAAGCTGCACAACGAACTGTGCATGAATCATTTTCCGTACATGCCGTTTCCGGAGAACTGGCCTGCCTACATCCCCAAGGATCAGGTGGCCGACTGGCTCGAGGTCTATGCCACCTGCATGGGGCTTCATGTGGCGATGGGCACCGAATTTCTCGGTGGCGATTACGATGACGAGGCTGGCCGATGGACCGTTCGGCTGCGCCGGCCTGATGGCACGCTGCGCGAATTGAAGCCCAGCCACCTGGTCATGGCGCTCGGTGTGAGTGGACTGCCCAACATCCCCCGGATCGAGGGGCTCGATCAGTTTCGCGGCGCGGTCTTCCATTCGAGCGGCGAGAGCGATGCGCTCGAGGTCGAGGGACGCTCGGTGCTGGTGGTGGGTGTGGGTACGAGTGCCCATGACATCGCCCAGAGCATGCACGAGCGCGGTGCCGAGGTGACGATGCTGCAGCGCTCGGCCATCACGGTCGTGAGTCTCGAGCCCAGTTCGACACGCCCCTATGAACTCTACAGGCGCAACGAGGGTGTGAGGCCGATTGCCGACACCGACCTCATGGCCGCCTCGGTACCCTACAGCTATCTTCGGCGCCTGCACGGGCCGCTCAGCCGGCAGATGACCGAGGCTGACAAGCCCTTGCTCGATGGCTTGCGTCGGGCCGGGTTTCTGCTCGACAACGACGATGATCTCGGTGGCTACTTCATCAAGCTGCTGCAGACCCAGTCGGGCTACTACCTCAATGTGGGTGGATCCGAACTCATCATCGAGGGCAAGGTGAAGCTCAAGGTGAGTTCGGGCATCGCCCGTGTGACCGAGGACTCTGTCGTCTTCGACGATGGCAGTACGCTGCGCACCGACGTGATCGCGCTTGCCACTGGCTATCAGCCGCTACAGGAGGCGGTTCGTGCGCTGCTGGGCGACGCGGTGGCCGATCGGGTCGGCCCGATCTGGGGTATCGGTGATGACAACGAACTTCAAGCCATGTATGCCCGTACTGCACAGCCGGGCTTTCACGTGATTGGTGGTGGCTTTGCCGGCGCCCGCGCCTATTCGGCCTACACCGCGATGCTCATCAAGGCCGAGATCACCGGCCTTCTCGAACGCCAGCGGCTGACCGCCGCCTGAATCCCCACTTCGAAGGAGTGAAGCACATGCGTGAACGACTCGAACTGCCCCGAATGTCGATGGGCGAGCGCGACCGACGCTGGTCGGCGATGCGTGCCGAGATGCGCAAGCGTGGCATCGATTGCCTGGTGCTGTGGGGATGGCCTGCCATGTGGGACTTCGCCACGGCCAACGCCCGCTATCTGAGTCCGATCGGCGGAAACGCCGAGAACAACACGCTCGTCTTTCCTCTCGAGGGCGAGCCCACGTCCTTCGTCTTCATGCCCACCTTCATCGATTACTGGCGTCGTGCGCAGGATTGGGTGACGGATGTGCGCTCCCGCAGCGGAAGTTGGGCTGGCACCGTCGTGGCACGATTGCGGGAGCTGGGCATGACGGGTGCCACCATCGGCATGGATGGTCTGGCTGGGCCGCTCGACCCCGATGGCTGGTTGCCGCACAGCGTGTTCGAGTCGATGAAGACGCAATTGCCCGGTGTGCGGTTCGTCGATCTGGGCGATCTGCTCGAGACTGCACGCGCCGTCAAGAGCGAAGAGGAGATTGCCATGCTCGAGCGTGCCGCGGGTCTGGGCGATCGCATGCTCGAGGCCTGTGCGCGACGTGCCCGCCCCGGCGTTCGCGAGTCCGAGGTGTACGCCGGCATGATGGAGGCGATGCTCGCCGATGGGGGCGAGGAGCCGACACTCTTTCTGTGGGCCTGCGACCGTTATCCGCTACCGCACCCGTTCAGGCTGCCGACGACGCGCCCGATGGAAGCGCGCGATCTCATCACCTGCGAGATCCATCCGAAGATCGGCGGCTACTTCACCCATGTCGAGCGCACCTTCTGTCTGGGCGAGCCCGACCCGGAGACTCAACGCATTCACGACGGATGTGTGGCGGCTTTCAATCGCGGCATGGAGGTGTTCGGTCCAGGGCGCCCGATTCGGGCGTCGATGGACGAGGTGAAGCGCGTGATCGACGATGCCGGCCTCGGCATCTGCGAGACCGGCATCCATGGTCACGGACTCGCCTCGCTCGAATACCCGCGTTATCGCTTTCATGCCTTGCGCGCCGATCAGGCCGCACTGGCCACCATTGGTGACGAGTTCAGGGCCGGGATGGTGTTCGCGTTCAATATCGATCTGTTTGACCCGAAATGGCGCGACGGACAGACCGGTGCGGTGTTCGCCGACACGGTCGTCATCACCGAGACCGGAGCGCGCAGCCTGCATCGATTTCCTCACGCGTTGTGCCGAGTCGGGTGATCGAAAAGGGCCGGTGCGGGCTTCAGTCCGACCGGCCGTGCGGTGCCGGTCGTTCCTCGCAGATGGCATTGAGCTTCCGAAGGATCGCCCATGCTGCGGCGCGCTCCTCGCGCGACAGTCGTCGGATCATGGCAGCCTGCGCGGCCCGTGCCTGGCGGATTGCGCCATCGTGCAACCGGCGACCCGACGGGCTGAGCATGCATACCAGGCCCTTGCGTGGGGCGTTTGGAACGCTTTCCAGTGTGACCAGATCGAGTCCTTCAAGCTGGCGCAAGGTACGGCTTGCCAGCGATTTGTCGACGACTGCGGCAGTGACCAGCTCGCTCATCGTCATTTTCGGGTGCTCTGCCACCACGGCCAGGATCCGCCATTGCGACTGGGTGAGGCCGGTCTGTTCGACGTAGGGCTGGGTGACCGTTCGGCGCAATGCGCTGGCCAGTCTGACCACCTGTGTGGTGATGAAGTCATCGACCCCCAGCCCCTGACCATCCGGTCTGGTGCCATCAGGTCCCAGCGTGCTCCAGGGATCGGTCGGACGCGCTGGCTGCGCGGTCTGCTTGCGGGAGGGGCTCATGAGGCGCGCAGTATCCCCTACCGACCGCGGTCGTCGCAAATGCAAGGTCACCCAGGCATTGTTGACGCATCAACAAACATTGTCGATACTCGTCCTGCTGCGGGAGTCGATCGATTCTTCCCGTCGGCACCGTGCCTGCCCTTTCAAACGCCTCCCGGCGGAAGGATCCTGTCATGAAATCGATTCATCTCTTCCTGCGTGCATTGCCGGTCGCGCTCGCTGCGATCGTCGTCGCACCGGTCAAGGCACAGCCTGCCTTCCCTGTGAAGACCATTGCAGTGGTCGTGGCTTATCCCCCGGGTGGTGATACCGATGCCATTGCACGCCTGTTCGCTGACCGCCTTGCCACCCGGTTGAAGCAGGGCGTCATCGTCGAGAACAGGGCGGGTGCCGGTGGTGTGGTGGGCAATGCCTACGTGGGGCGCGCGGCACCCGATGGTTACACGCTGCTGTTCACGCCCAACCCGTTCACCACGGCCCCCATGGTGATGAAGTTGCCGCCCGCTTCGAGCTACGACGTGCTCAACGGATTCGAACCCATCATCAAGACGGCGGTGCAACCGCTCGTGCTTGTGGCTCACCCGAGCACGGGTTTCCGAGCGATTGCCGACATGGTCGCTGCCGCTCGGGGGGGCAAGCCCGTGTCCTATGGCAGCCCGGGTGCAGGTTCGCCGATGCATGTGGTGGCCGAATGGCTCAACAAGGTGGCTGGCATCAAGGCCGTACATGTGCCCTATCGGGGCGTGGGCCCGTCGGTCACCGATGTGGTGGCGGGCCACATCGCCACTGCGTGGGTCACGCTCGGTCCGGTGACGCAGTACTTCCAGCAGGCCCGGCTGGTGCCACTGGCCATCGGTGACGCCCAGCGTTCCAGTCTTTCACCGCAGATTCCGACGCTGGTCGAGCAGGGCTATCGCGATGTCATCGTGGGGGCGTGGAACGGGTTCTTTGCCCCGCGAGGTACGCCGGCTGCGGTGGTGACCTTGCTCAACGAGCACCTGAACGAAATTCTGAAGGCGCCCGACGTGATCGAGCAACTTGCCAATTTCGGGGCGCAACCGGCGGGTGGGGCGCCTGCCTTGCTCGCCCGCACCAACCAGCAGGACTACGAGGTCATGGGCCGCATCATTCGCGAGCTGGGTATTTCGGTCGAATGACGAGGCTCCAGCGCGCGGCGCCGTGCCGTGTCGGCTGCCGGCCTGCCCGGAAGAGCTTGCCGTCGAGGAGGCGCGGTCGATGAGTGAATCCACCCTGGGAAGACCGATACCCCAGATCAATGCGCGCGCGAAGGTGCTTGGTCGCGCGGTCTACGCGGGCGATGTACAGTTGCCAGGCATGCTCCACGGAAAGGTGCTGCGCAGCCCGCACCCGCATGCTCGCATCGTCAGCATCGATGCGAGCGCAGCGCTCGCGTTGCCGGGTGTCCGGGTTGTCGTCACGGGAGCCGATTCGCCCGTGACGCCCTGGGGCGTCCACCACAAGGAACGCTACATCCTTGCCAAGGGCGTCGTACGGTTTGCCGGTGAGGAGGTGCTTGCCCTCGCCGCCGATACCGAAGACATTGCCCGAGACGCCATCGATCGCATTCGGGTCGAGTACGAGGTTCTGCCATCGCAGCTCGACCCCGAGGCGGCGCTGGCGGGCGAGGGTCCGTTCGTGCATGCGGGGCGCACGATTGCCCATGAAATCGCATTCAGTCGGGGCGATGTCGATTCGGCCTTTGCCGGGGCCTTCCTGGTACACGAGGCCGAGTACGCCACGCATGCCCAGTACCCGGGCTATCTCGAGCCGATGGCCAGCGTGGCGCGCATCGACGCCGACGGCCGACTCGAGGTGTGGACATCCA
Organism: Pseudomonadota bacterium; assembly: GCA_947455195.1. Classification (GTDB taxonomy): domain Bacteria; phylum Pseudomonadota; class Gammaproteobacteria; order Burkholderiales; family SG8-39; genus CAIXPL01. Next base: position 288,187 of record CANGMI010000007.1, read on the forward strand.
CCCAGTCTGCGTTTCTTGCCCGTGCGCGCCTTGCGAGCGCCCTCGAGTTGCCGCACTCCCAGGTCCGGGTGCGGCAGGCCACGACCGGGGGCGGCTTTGGTGCCAAGATCATCGAGGATGCCAATAGCCTCATTGCTGGACTTCTCGCATTGCGCAGCGGGCGAGCAGTCCGGCTCGTGAACAATCGGCTCGAGGACTTTCAGGCAGCCTGTTCGAGTGTGCCTGAGCGCATACGCCTGCGGGTCGGCATGGACCAGGACGGTCGCATCGTGGCCAAGGAGGTCGATATCGTGGCCGAGTGCGGCGCGTATGCCGGTCTTGCGCCCGAAGTGATGCATGTGAGCGCCATGCGAAGCGACAACATGCACCGCATCACCAATGTGCGCTCGCGCGCGCGAATGGTCTACACCCACACGCCACCGCACGGGGCCTTTCGCGGCTTTGGCGGGGCGCAGATGCTCTTCGCGCTCAATGTGCACCTGGATGAAATGGCTGAAAGGCTCGGCCTCGATCCGGTGCTCGTGCATCAGCGCAACGCCATCGGTGCCGGCGAGGTTTCGGTGCATGGCTGGAAGATCGGCAGCACGGGGCTCCTCGACTGCATCGACCAGGCCACGGCAGCCCTCCAGTGGACGAGGAAGCGTGCCAGTCTGCCGGCGACCGGATCGCGTCGGCGCGGTGTCGGACTGGCCACCGCCATGCACGTGAGTGGCAATCGGACCATCGGCAACTGGGATGGTTCCACCGTCGCCATCAGGATGAACGAGGACGGGCGGGTGCTCATCCAGTCGGGTGAGAGCGATGCCGGGCAGGGCGCGATGACGATGCTTGCGCAGATCGTCGCGCATGAACTGGATATCCCGCTCGCCCATGTGCATGTGGCGCTTCCCGATACCGATCACTCGCCCTGGTGCATCGGTTCGCTCGCATCGAGGGTCACCATCGTGGCGGGCAACGCGGCAGCCGTGGCTGCACGCAAGGTGCGCGATTGCCTGCTCGACGCAGCCGTCCATCTGTTCAGGGCCGAGTCTGCCGACATCGAACTGGCGGGGGGCACAGCGCGTCTGCGCGCAGACCCGGCGCGTCGCGCGACCTACCCGGAACTGGTCCGCGCCCATGTGTGGCGCCACGGCGGGGAGGGCATTCATGTGCATGGCACCTGGGACGCCGATACCGTGATGCCCGACGATGACCTGTACGGGAACATATCGCCGGCGTATTCCTTCGCCGCCCAGGCGGTGGAGGTGGAAGTCGATGTCGACACCGGTCGGGTGAGCGTCATCGACAGTTTCGTCGCTGATGACTGCGGCAAGGCCTTCAATCCGACGGCCGTGCACGGACAGTCCAATGGCGCTGCCGCACAGGCCATAGGCTGGGCTCTCTACGAGCACCTCCAGCTGGACGAGGGGCGCCAGATGAACGGCAACCTGGCCGACTACACCATGCCGACAGCTGATGCCCTGCCCTCGCTGCGGAGCGGCATCGTCGAGTCGAATGACCCGATCGGGCCCTACGGCGCCAAGGGCGCGAGCGAAACCGCCATCCTTCCCGGTGCGCCCGCCATCGCCAATGCCATCCATCACGCCATTGGTGTTCGCGTTCGCGAACTGCCGATCACCCCGGAGCGCGTGCTGGCGGCGCTGGCTGCGGCAGCGGCGCAGAAGGCGGGCAAGGAGATCGGGCATGCATGATTTCGACTATCTTGAACCCGAGACGATCGATGCGGCGTGCGCGGCACTGGCCGCAGGCGGTGAAGACACACGGATCATGGCCGGTGGCACGGCGCTCATTCTTGCCCTGCGACAGCGTCTCGTGATGCCCTTGCGCGTGGTGTCACTTTCACGGATTGCCGAGTTGCGAGGCATCCACCAGGCCGACTCGGGCGAGATCAGTATCGGTGCGTGCGTGCGTCATGCTGATGTCGCGCAGTCACCACTGGTTGCGGGGCACTACCCGATGCTGGCTCACCTGGCCTCGGTACTGGCGAACCCGCAGGTGCGCAATCAGGGCACCCTTGGCGGGAATCTGTCCTACGCCGACCCGTCCACCGACCCGCCCGGCTGTCTCCTCGCCATCGGTGCGCAGGTTGTCCTGCGCAGCGTGGCAGGCGAGCGGCGCCTGTCGATGGAAGAGTTTCTGGTCGATTATTTCGAGACGGCGCTGCAGCCCGGCGAACTGCTCGCCCGCATCATCCTCCCGGCCCCGGCCGCAGGTGCACATGGCACCTACGCGAGACACTTGCGCACGGCGGCCGAACATCGGCCGATGGCCAACGTGTCGATCTTCTCTGCCGGTTCGCTCGCGCGGCCGAAGAAGGTGCGTCTCGTGGTCGCCGCCGCGACCCCGGTTCCCGTACTCATCGAGGCGGCCCGGATGCTCGAGGATGCGATGCCCACATGCGCCGCCATCGAGGCGGTCGCGAGCGCAGCAGCGATGGCGATCGAGCCGCTGTCCGATGCCCGTGCCGATGGTGAATACCGGCGCACCGTCGTACGGGTGCTGGCTGCCCGATCGCTGGCAGGACACTTTGGCCTCCCGGGAGATGCCTCATGAGCCAACACGAGATCACGCTGGTGGTGAACGGCGAGGCGGTCACGCGCACGGTCAGTGCCCGCCGCCTCCTGGCCGATTTCCTGCGCGATGACCTGCATCTCACGGGCACCAAGCGGGGTTGCGAGACCGGGGTCTGCGGTGCCTGCACGGTACTCAGGGAGGGTGCGGCGGTGAAGTCGTGTCTGTCGCTCGCCGTGCAGTCGGCAGGGTCGACGATTACCACGATCGAAGGCTTGTCCGATGGTGTCATGCTGCATCCGGTGCAGGAGGCCTTCATGGTCTGCGGGGGCCTGCAATGCGGTTACTGCACGCCCGGGTTCATTCTTTCGACAGTGGCGTTGCTCGCGCAGCAGCCTCACCCGAGCGAGACGCAGATCCGGCACGGCCTCAACGGCAACCTGTGCCGCTGCACCGGGTACACCCAGATCGTGGAGGCGGTAGAGGCTGCCGCGAGGAAGCTTCATGCGGATTGAAAAGCAGGCGCTACTCGGTGCCTCGACCGAGCGGGCGTGGGCCTTGCTGCTCGATCCGGTGGTGATGGCTGCCTGTGTTCCCGGCATGGCGTCGATCGAGGTGATTTCCGACACCGAGTACCTCGCCACCATCAAGGTCAGGATCTCGTTCGTATCGGCGTCGTTTCGCATTCGCACGACAATTGTCGATCAGCGCCCGTCGGTCTGGCTGCGCAGCGTCGGCACCGGCGAGGACAGTGCGCTCGCGAGCACCCTGCGGCACGATACACAGATCGCCCTCGAGCCTGCGCCCGAGGGGCAGACGCTGTTCAGGGTCGAGAGCGACGTGGAGGTGCTGGGGCGTGTCGGCGCATTCGGCCTGAGTGCGATGAAGACCAAGGCCGACCGACTCTGGGATGCCTTTGTCGAGGCGCTGCAGTCGCGGCTTGCCGCCGAGGCTGGTTGACTCCGTTCGCGGCTGGCAGAGCCCGGGGCGAACGAACCTGCCTTTTCGCCTCGAGCGTGGCGTCAGATGCCCTGGCCGCCCAGTGACTTTCCGCCGTCGACGAAGAGCGTCTGTCCGGTGATGAATTGCGTAGCCGGTGAAGCGAGAAAGGCGATGGCATTGGCAATCACGGCAGGGGTCGCGGCTTTTCCGGACGGTTCGATCGCCTCCCACGCGGCAAAGAGTTCCGGTGGTGCCGAGCGTGTCATCGGCGTGTCGGTGAAGCCCGGTGCCACCGAATTGACGGCAATCTGACGGTCGCGCAGTTCCATCGCCATGGCGCGCGTGAGGCCGATCACGGCCGACTTCGATGCCACATAGTGTGCAAAGCGGGTACCTCCGAGGGCACCCCGCGAGGAGATGGTGACGATACGCCCACCGGCCTGCATCCGTCGTGCCGCTTCCTGCGCTGGAATGAACGTGCCGACCACGTTCACTTCCAGCATCGTGCGAAAGGCTGTCTCCTCGAGGTCGAGAAAGGGTGCGTCGTTGTAGATGCCGGCTGCACAGACCATGGCATCAATGCGGGGTTGGGTGTCCAGAGCCGCGGCTACCGAAGCGCGATCACAGACGTCGACGACGGCAGCCTCGACCGCAAGGCCCTGTTGCGCGAGTGCTGCAACTGCTGTCTCGAGGGCGTCGCGCTGGCGATCCATGGCCACCACCCGGAATCCGTCGCGCGCGAGACGCTCGGTGGTGGCAAGCCCGATGCCCTGGGCTGCGCCGGTGACGAACGCGATGGGTGGCTGTGGCATCGTCGTGGCGCTCGACGGGCCCTGCGGGTGAACATCGTGCATGCGAGGCTCCTTGAAGCGATGATCTTCGCTCGATTCGTGCTGCTTGTCACTTGAGCGTGCGAACCGGACGGGGCGCCGAGCGCCGGCCGTGAAGGAAGTCCTTCAGGCTTCGATGCGGGCGGTGATGTAGTCGGCCCTGTCGGCGAGGCGCCGACACGTTATCGGCCATTTCATCAGGACACCCGCCATGATCTTGAGTTCGAAAGGACGTTCGCTGATCCAGCTTTACGAATCGATGGCGACCCGCGGCTACGAGCGGGGCGACGGCATCAAGGTCGATGTGGCCTTCAGCGACTTCGAGTTGCGCCCCTTCCGTGAACCGGTCCGTACGCTGTTTCGTCAGCACGACATTCGCACGACGCTTGACTACGGCTGCGGCGGCTCGAATTGGCGGATGAAAGGCTTCGACGAATCAACCGGACAATCCGCCATCGAATATTTCGGTCTGACCGAAGCCGCGCACTACGAACCGGCCCGTGGCATCGATGAGCGGCGCAAGGTCGACTGCGTCGTATCCTTCGATGTCCTCGAGCACATCTTCATTTCGGACATTCCGGCCACGCTGCGCGACATGTTTGCCTGGGCGAGCCGACTCCTCGTGCTCAATATCGCCTGTTATCCGGCTGCAGCCCGGTTACCCAATGGCGAGAATGCCCACATCACGGTCAGGCCACCCTTGTGGTGGAAGGGCATGATCGACGCCATTGCGCCCGAGTTCCCGCATGTCTCGATCTTTCTGGGCTGCTCGCTGAGCTATCGCAAGCTCGACAGCTTCGAGGTGTTCAGTGGGGACCGCTGGCTGGCCGACCCGCTCTACGTGATCAATTACTGAACGCCCCGTCTGCGTCTGGCCGGAAACATCGCTGGGGTGGTGGTTTTGGCCGGCGTGTCCGGTGGCCTGGTCGAGGGTCATGGCGCCGATTGACAGTCTGGTCGGAAAGTCGCTGATGCATTGACATCGACCGTCGCGATGCTGAAGATGCCGCGGTGGGCACACCCTCCCGTCATCCCGGTGCCGCCCGGCTGACGGTCGGGTCGCGCGCGGTTCTTCCTGAAGGTTCCTGATGCAGCAAAAGCCGCGGATCATGCACGTCGACATCGACCAGACCGACACATGGACCCGTTATCGGCGGGGCCTGTGCGACGGTTGTGTCGCGCGATGCTGCACCATGCCAGTGGAAACGCGCCTGCCTGACCTGGTGCGCCTGCAGTTGGTCGAAGCCTTCGAGGCCGAGCATGAAGCGCCCAAACAGATCGCGCGGCGTCTGGAGCGTGCCGGCATCATCGAGCATTTCAACTTCAGGGACAGCGTCTTCACGATTGCCCGTCGATCCAGTGGCGACTGTCGATTTCTCGATTCGCAGACTCGACGATGCACCGTGTACGAGCGGCGGCCCGACACCTGCCGCCGTCATCCGCAGGTGGGGCCACGCCCGGGCTATTGCGCCTTCGAGCCCAAGCCACTTCCGGGCTGAGGGCTCCCTGTGCTTGCCGCCCTGCGGCAGGCGATGCAATCACGCCCGGGCACTCAACAGTGCCGGGATGCCCCGGGGCTCAGTCGAGGCTGATGCGGCGTGTGCGCGCGATGCCGCGCCATTTCTCGATATCGCCCAGGTAGAAGGCCTGTGCCTCGGCGGCTGTCATCGTGGTGGGCTCGGCACCCTCTCGCTCGAGCGTGTCGCGCATGTCAGGGGCCGCAACCACGGCCCGAAGCTCGGTGTTCAGCCGATCGAGCGTGGCCTGCGTCGTTGCACCGGGTGCAAAGACGCCCCACCAGATCTCCACCTGGTACCCCGATACCACTGACGCCACGGTCGCAAGATCGGGGGCGAATCGCGCACGGCCTGGCGTGGTAACGGCCAGAATGCGCAGCCTTTCGGCCTTCGCCTGTGCGAGCGTGGCGGGAAAGCTGGCGACCATGGTCTGGATGCGTGCAGCAACCAGATCCTGGACGGCGGGTGCCGAGCCTTTGTAGGGCACATGGGTCATGTCCACCCTGGCCATCGCGGCAAGGAGTTCACCCGACAGATGATGCAGCGAGCCGATGCCAGCCGACCCATAGTTGATCTGCCCGGGATTCTGGCGGGCCGCTGCCAGCAGTTGCTCGAGCGAGCGGTAGGGTGACGCACTGTTGACCGCCACCACCATCGGGCCGGTGGCCAGCATCGCGACGGCAGTCACGCCTTTTTCGGGATCGAAGGGGAGCGACTTCTGCACGGCTGCACCGGTCGAAAGATCGGATGCGGTCAGCATCAGGACCGAGCCATCGGCCGGTGCACGGCTCAGGTAGTCGGCACCCAGCATGCCACCGGCGCCCGGCTTGTTGTCGACAATCACGGGCATGCCCATTCGTGCCGACAGACGTGGCCCGATGATGCGTGCCATCAGGTCGGTGCTGCCACCCGGCGAGAACGGAACCACCAACTGGATCTGTCGGGGTGCGGGCGTCTGCTGGGCAGTCGCATCCAGGAGAGGAAGCCCTGCGAGGGCGCACAGCGCCAGCATGGCCCATTGCCTGTGAAGGCTCCGGGGGGTGCCTGGTTTCATCGATCTTCTCCGGCGTTTTGGTGATGCGTTGTGGTCTGGCCAATGCATGTCGGTATTCTGGCAGCACCGGAGGCGCGCAGCGCGCCCAGGCGCCCGGTGGTCGGTGCGAGACCGGACCCGGGTGATGCATGCCCGATCCTTGAGCGAGGTCAGGTGGTGGAGAAAGGCAACCCCTAGCATGGCCACTCCATCATGGCTCAAGAGCCCGGAGGCGATCATGAATGCGCATGCCACGATGTCCCTGCCGAGAAAACCGCATGGCAGCGCGGTAATCATTGCGCTCTGTTCTGCGCTGGTTTCATGCTTGCCTGCTGCCATTGCGCAGACTGCGCCGGCCGGTGCATCGGCCCCGGAACTGCCCGCGGTCAGTGCTCGTGACGCGTCACGTCCGTCGCCCCTGCCCGCATGGGGGCTGCCCGGCTGGGGCATGCCGGGCTGGGGGATGATGGCTCATCCCTTCGAGTCAGCCGGTGTGGAGCCCGGCCTGACCGGTCGGATGGGCGCGGCGTGGGGCATGATGCGGGGGCGGCATCCGGATCTCTGGGGGGGGCTTGACCCCTGGTCGGTGCCCGACGCCGGCGTGGCCGCGCTCGGCCTCAGCGACGAGCAGGCGCAGCGTATCGACCAGATTCATGAGGACGTGCGTCAGAAACTGTGGCCGGCGCTGGGGCAGATGCAGGCCGAGCGGTTTCGGCTTCGACAGTTGCATCGCGTCGATCGGCTCGATTCGGCTGCGATCGCCGAGCAGCAGCGCAAGATCGATGACATCAGACGCCAGGTGCTGCGGGCACACCTGGACTCGCGCACGCAGATCGAGGCGGTTCTGAGTCCCGAGCAGCGTCGGCTCTTTCGCGGCATGCACTCGCGCTGGTTGCTCGACGACTGAGGCCGGCCCGGGGGCCTGCAGTGTGCCTCAGTCGATTCTCGCGCCCGATGCCTTGACGATGGGGGCCCAGCGCGCGAGATCCTGGCGGATGACGCCGAGGAGTTCGTCCTGACCCAGGGGCCAGGCGATGGCGCCCAGGGCTTCGAGCCTCTCCTTGATGGCCGGTGTTTCCATGACGCGCAAGGTCTCGTCGTGAACGCGGGTGACGATGGCCGGCGCCAGGCCTCGTGGCGCCATGATCGAATACCAGGTGCTCATCGATACGGGTGCGGATTTCGATTCGAGCATGGTGGGCACATCGGGGAAGGCTCGCGTACGCACGGCGCTCGAGACCGCCAACGCCTTCAGTCGCCCGGCACGGATGTTGGATACCACCGACGGAATCGAGGCAAAGGAAAGGTCGATCTGGCCACCCAGCACATCGGTCACGGCGAACGCCACCCCCTTGTAGGGGACATGCTGCAGCTTGACCCTGGCTGCAGCGTTGATGAGTTCACCGTTCATGTGATTCATGGTGCCGTTGCCGGCCGAGCCGTAGCTCAGCGTCCTGGCCTTGGCAATCTCGATCAGTTCATCGAGGTTGCGCGCGGGAAATTCCGAGCGCGTGACGAGCAGCAGGGGGACATCGGCCAGTCCGACAATCGAGACAAAGCTCTCGATCGGATCGAACGGCACCGAGCCGTAGAGCGACGGATTGATGGCAAGGGTGCCGACGTAGCCCAGCATCAGTGTGTAGCCGTCCGGGGTGGCACGCGCGACTTCTGCTGTCCCGATGTTCCCGCCGGCACCGACGCGGTTCTCGACCACCACGGTCTGACCCAGACGGCGTCCGAGGGGTTCCGCGACCGAACGCGCGATGATGTCAGCCGAGCCACCCGGTGCCTGTGGCACGACGAGTCGGATCGGACGCACCGGATATTCCTGACCCAGGACGGTGCCCAGGCCCTGCGTGAGTGTCACAACCGCCATCAGCGTCAGTGCCAGGCCAAAGCGAACCGCGCCGGTATTGAGGCGATTGTCCCGGTGGTGCCGTGCCTGCTGATGCTTCGGTGGCATCGCAACCCTGCTGATGGTGTCAGCGCTCGTCATTCGATCCTCTTCGTTCATTCAAGGCCAGCGTTTTCGGAGACCCGCACAGCCTGCAGGATGTCGTGCCGCGCGCCCCAGGACGGGCGCGGGCCATCCGGTCGACGCCACCCTATTTCCAGTTGGCCCGTTGCCGAACGGCTGCGAGCGAACGTCTTGCCTCGGCGATGACCGCGCCGGGCTCGATCGCGGTGAGTCGTCCCTGGCGCTTCAGAATCCGCCCGTCGACGATTACCGTGTCGATGTTCGCAGGCTCTGCCGATTCGAGCACCATGTGAACCGGATCGGTGGTTGGTGCCATATTGAGCGCGTTGGTCGAGACCATCACGATATCGGCCCGCTTGCCCACCGTGAGCGATCCGGTACGATCGTCGATGCCCATCACGCGCGCAGCATCGAGGGTCGCCAGTTGCAGCGCACGACGCATCGTCATGCGGAATTCGCTCTGGCCAGCCGCGTTGTCCTGCATGGCCGCGAGGCTTGCGTTGCGCAGCACGTTGGCCGGTCCGCCGAAGACGACCGAGTCGACGCCCACGGCCACCGGCACACCGGCGTCGAGGAATTCGCGCAGCTTGGGGTATCCCCAGCCACCACGCATTTCGGTGATTGGCAGGCTGCTGACCGAAGCACCGCTCGCCTTCACCATGGCGACCTCGGCTGCCGAGGCCGAGCACGCGTGAACGATGTTCACGTCGGGGCCGAGCAGTCCCGCCTTGGCATGCGCCTCGATGTGGCCGGTGCGCGAGGTGAGCGTACCGATGTGGACGCTGATCGGAATGCCCAGGCGCCGCGCGGTATCGAATTCGGTACGGTAGACCTCGACCGGGGCCCATTCGTTGCGGAACATCCCGCGCCAGGCCATCCCGAGGCGAACCAGACCTCCGCCCGACAGGCGGTTCCAGTCGCGGTGCATGGCTTCCAGATCGGCCAGTCGGATCAGCTCCTTGTCCGATTGCGCCAGCGCCTGACCGAACGACCACTGGGCCCGCAGGCCGGTATCGATGACTGCATGCAGATCTTCGTCGGCGTGGGCTCGACTTCGGATGTTGTGGCACCAGTCGTGCACGGTCGTGATGCCCGCGTTGATGGCCTCACTGGCGGCCAGCAGGCTGCTTGCGTACATGTCCTCGGGATTCATCACGGCCGAGAACCGGGTGATGGTCGGGAAGAAACCGCTCGGGCCGGCATCACCTGCAAAGTTGCGAAAAAGGGTATGCCACAGGTGCCAGTGCGTATCGATGAACCCTGGCAGAACGATCATGTCGGTGGCATCGATCACGCTCGCCCCGGGCACCCTGATGTCGCGCCCGACGGCCACGATGACGCCGTCCTTCACATGAACCGAGCCGCCCGACAGGTCGCCCAGCGCGGGGTCCATCGTGAGCACCGTCGCGTTCGTGATGACGAATTCGCCGCGTTCTGGCAGCGGTTTCGTCGCCGATCGGGCCATCGATGGCTGGGCGCGTGCGAGGGCCGGTACGACGCCTGCCACCACGCCACCACCGAGGGCACCCAGGAAACCCCGTCTCGTACAGAGCATGCACATCGCTTGTCTCTCCTTGTTGTCCATGCATCGCATCGAGGCGTGCATTGGGTGACTTCCTTCCGACCCTTGCGCCGGTGTCCCTTCCCCGCGAAGCCTTCCTTCCTGATCCCTCGCCTCGCAGTCCCTTTCGTGTCAGAGGCGCACGGGGTTTCAGGCGCTCATGGCGGGGGTCGGGGCAGAGGGGATGGTCGAACCGGTATTGACCTGTGCTTTCTTCAGGATCGGCAACACGCGTCGCCACAGGTCGGCACTGTGTTCCATCTCGTGCATTTCCATGCTGCCCATGGCGTAGGCCATGAAATGGCCTGCGCCAGCGGCCCGGCATTGCGCGATGATCTTGTCCGCCACCGTTTCGGGGGAGCCCACGATCCATTCGTCAGGTTCGGATACGAATTTCGCCGCCGGGGCATCGACCGCTTCCGCGCGGCGCGAGGCCATCAACTGCTTGTCCAGGTGATCGACGCCGATCAGTGGATTGACGCCACTGTCGATCATGCGTTTCATCAGGCGGCCGGTGCGCTCGAGGCCCACCCGAAGTATCTCGGCACCGAGCTCCTCGGCGCTGTGGTCATCGTCCCAGACCAGACAGCGTCGGCGCAGCCCGAGGCGGTCGAGACCCACCGGCTTGCCCGCCGACCGGCCGGCCTCGCGATAGGCGTCGAACACCACGCCGGCCTCGCGCGCCGACATGAATGCGGTGCATGCCTTGTAGCCGCGGCGTGCAGCACGGGCGGCCGATGCGGCAGTGACCACCGTCACCCACTTGGGTGGATCGACCTGCAGCGTTCTCGGGGTCACGCAGAGGCGCTCGAACTGCCAGAAGCGCCCTTCGTGGGTGTATTCGAGGGCACCGAGTGCCCCGTCGATCACGTCCAGTGATTCTTCGAAGCGGGGGCGCAACTCGTCGGCCGGAATGCCGACCATCAGCGGTTCCTGCGGGCCAGCGCCATTCGAGTAGCCGATCTCGAGTCGACCACCGCTCAGGTGGTCGAGGATGCCGATCTCCTCGGCGACCCGCCATGGGGCATGCATCGGCAGGACACTCCCCATGACGCCGAGTCGTACGCGCTTCGTGCGCATGGCGGTCGCCGCGATGTACAGGTTGGGCGATGCGCTCAGATTGCCGTGGAAGTGGTGCTCGCTGAAGAAGATGCCGTCGAATCCGGCCGCTTCGATGCGGGGGAACAGTTCATCGACATGCCAGCGGATGGCCTGCTGCGCCGTCGCCCGATCGAAAGGATCGGGATGCTCGCGCTGAAACGGTTGCATGAAGGTGAAAAGCCAGGTCTGGATCATGTCGGTCGAATCGATGACGGGTTGTGCCCTCGAGGCGGGGGCAGGGCGCAGGCTGCGACAGCGCTATTCTGCCTCCAGACCGACGGTTTTCACGATCTTGCCCCAGAGGTCGATTTCGGAACGCAGGAACTGATTGAGCTCCGGTTGTGTGCGCGCCCCGTCGGTGAGGAAGGAGAACTCGCTCAGCTTCTTCTGCACCTCGGGCTCTTTCAGTATCCGGTCAAGTTCGCGATTCATGCGTTGCACGATCTCGGCGGGTACGCCGGTGGGCGCCATGAGCATGAACCAGCCCACGACTTCGAAGCCAGGGAACGATTCGCCGAGGGTCGGCACGTCGGGGTAGGACGGGTAGCGATTGGCCGTGCTCACCGCGATCGGACGAAGGTCACCTCGCTTGATGAGTCCGTCGATCACGGCCGGGGGCTGGATCGTCACCTGTGTCGTCCCACCCACGGTGTCCTGCACCCCCTGCATCACATTGTTGTAGGCCACCGGGATGAACTGGGTGCCCATCACCTTGCCCATGTATGCCGTCATGATGCCGGTGAGAAAGCGCGGCCCGTCAATTGCCATCGGGAGGCCACCCGGTTGCGATTTCGACAGCGCGATCAGTTCGGCCAGGTTGCGGACCGGCAGCTTGCTGTTCGTGACCAGGATGAAGCCGCTCTTGGCAATCATCGCCACCGGGGTGAAGTCTTTCAGCGGGTCGTAAGGCAAGGACTTGAAGAGGAAGAGGTTGAGCGTGAGCGGCGCCGATGTGGCGAAGAAGAAGTTGTAGCCATCGGGCGCCGAGCGCGCCGCGGCCTGGGTGCCGATGACATTCACGCCCCCGGGCTTGTTGTCGATCACGATCGACTGGCCGAGGTTGCGTTGCAGCCGCTCGGCGAGAAAGCGCGCAATGATGTCAGGGCCGGAACCGCCCGCCTGCGATACCACGAAGCGGATCGGGCGATCGGGCCAGGTCTGTGCCTGGGCAGTAAGGGTCATCAGACAAGCGGCCAGTGCAAAGAGCGCGCGGTTCATGGGGTCTCCTCGGCATTCATCAGAGGCGCCTCGGACGGGCGTCTGACCCCATGCTAACCAAAGCCCTGCACGAGGGCAATGCGGGTGAATCAGCCATCGGGTCCGGGCAGGCGACGTTCCGGGGTGGCGCGACCGGTCTGTCGATGGGGCAGCGAGGGCTTTCCACCCGATGGCACGCCTGCTCTTTTGCCTATACAGTCATGAGGGTTCGACATCGACCCTGATCGGGTGGGAGACAAGACGCATGCAACCGACAAGTGATCGACCGGCCTGGTGGCGGGCCTTCGGCGCTGCCCATGATGGGATCACGCGGGGTGGTTTTGCGCTCGCAATGGCGATGCTGCTCGTCATCGTGGTGTCCTACTGCTATGAAATCGTCGCTCGCTACGCGTTCGACGCGCCGACGCTGTGGGCCAGCCCGCTTGTGTCCTATTGCCTGGTCGTGCTCATCTTTCTGGCGATGCCCGAACTGACGCGCGGCGCCTCGCACATCGCGATCAACGTGCTCATCGATGCGGCGCCGCCAGAGCTCGCGCGCTGGATGCGTGGCAGCGTGCGCGTGGTGGCGGCGGCGGCCTGCTTCCTGGCCACCTGGTTTTGCGCCGACGAGTCGCTGCGGCAGTTTTCGGGCGACATCTGGACCAGCCCGCCCTTCGCGCTGCCCAAGTGGACGGTGTCGATGTTCATCCCCTTTGGCATGGCCAGTTCCGGCCTGTACTTCTTGCGCCAGCTTGTCGATGAACCCGTTGCGGTGACCGAGGTGCAGACATGAGCTGGATCGTCCTTCTCTCCGGCGGCATCGTGCTGCTGTTTGCGCTGCTCCTGGCAGGCGTGCCCATCTTCGTGTCGTTTCTCGTTCTCAACGTCGTGGGGATCTTCCATCTGTTGGGACCGGCCGGTTTCGGGATGTTTGCCAACAGCATCTTCACCACCGGCACGCTCAACGCCCTGGCTGCCGTGCCACTCTTCATCCTGATGGGTGACATCCTGTTTCGGTCCGGGGCGATCGAAGTGCTGCTCGATTCGATGGATCGTCTGATCGGGCGCATTCGTGGTCGCCAGTACGTCCTGTGCATCCTCCTGTCGGCAGTGCTGGGGGCCCTGTCGGGGGCAGCCATGGCGGTGGCAGGATTGCTGGGTCGGTCGCTGTTCCCCTCCATGCTCAAGCGCGGTTATGACAAGCACCTGTCGGCTGGTGCGATCCTGGCCGGCGCCAGCCTCGACCCGATCATCCCGCCCAGCGTGCTGGCCATCCTCATCGCCACCATTGCCCAGATATCAACGGGCAAGCTGCTTCTTGCCGGGATCGTGCCCGGGGTCCTGCTGACCCTGCTTTTTCTCGCATACGTGTTCGTGCGCCTGCGCATCAATCCGTCGCTGGCGCCACCCCTCGACCTGGACGAGCAGACTCGTTCGGGCGCGAGCATTCCCCTCGCCTTGCTGCGCATGCTGCCTTCGCTTTTCATCTTCTTTCTGGTGATGGGCCTGGTCGTCCTTGGTGTGGCCACACCCACCGAGGCCGCGGCTACCGGAGTGATCGGTTCGGTCATGCTGGCGATCGGCTATCGCAAGTTCTCGCTCGCCATGATGCGAGACTCGCTCGCCTCGGCGGTCAGCGTGACCTCACTGCTGCTGCTGGTGATGTGCTGCGCTGTGATCTTCAGTCAGTTGCTGGCGCTGACCGGGGCGGCGTCGCGATTGGCCGAGATCGTCGTGGCGATGCAGTTGTCGCCCACGGTCATGCTGGCCGCGCTGCTTGCGTTGCCCTTCCTGCTCGAGTTGCTGTGCCTGGAATCGACCGCGCTCATGTTCATCCTGATCCCGGTCTACCAGCCGCTGCTCAAGGTCTACGGCTTTGACGAGATCTGGTTCTACACGCTCTTTCTGGTGGTGATCACGGTCGGCGGCATTACCCCGCCGTTTGGCTACACGCTGTTCGCGCTGAAGGCCGCGGCACCGCAGGTGCCGATGAATGATCTGTTCAAGGCCTCATGGCCTTTTACATGGATCATTCTTGCGGGTCTGGTGCTGATGGTGATGTTTCCGGGCATCGTGACGTTCGTGCCGGAACTGATGAGTCAAGGGCGCTGAAGATCGGGTACCTCCCGGGGCCGCGAGGCCCCCGGGGGTCGGGTACGGGTCAGAGGCCTTTCGCGCGGGCGAAGTTGCGCACTTCCTCGACGTCTTTCGACTTCGCGATGGCCATTTCCCAGAGGCTGTCGGACCAGGCGGCCTTCATCTTCGCGCGCTGGGTCTCGCCCATCTGCACGATGGTCATCCCCTTGGCGACGAGCGCAGCCTCTTCTTCCTGAACCAGACGCGCCGAGTCCTTGGGCCAGCTTGCCTCGATCTTGTGTGCCTCGTCGGCAAGGACCTTCTTCTCTATTGCGGTCAGGCGATTCCAGGCCGCAAGGTTCATCAGGATGGGCTGGCTCACGAACCCCATGCCGGGACGCAGCACATACTTGGCCACCTCGTACCAGCGGTAGGCAACCGGCCCCAGCACCGGCCAGGCGGCACCATCGACCACGCCCTTGTCGAGCGCCGAGTAGATCTCGCCCGGGGGCAGTTGCACCTGCGCTGCACCCAGCATCTTGAGCACACCGGTGTAGCTGGGTGTGGCGCGGATCTTTCGTCCCTGAAGATCGCCAGCAGGGGTCGGGGGCTGCTTGAGGATGATGCCGTAACCGCCATCGGCGCTCATCGGCATGGCAATGAGCTTCAGGCCGATTTTCTGATAGTGACGGTCGACCAGTTCGAAGATGCCTGATGCCAGACGCTGCTCGGCCGTGCCGCCAATGGCTTCGACGGCGGTGAGCATCGGCGTGGTTCCGTAATGGTAGGCGCCGCTGGTGAACAGGAACTGGAAGGCGCCCGATGCCACCGGTTGCAGCTGTTCGAAGGCAGCCACGGTTTCAGGGCCGCTGCGAATGATGCGGATGCTGCCGTTGGTGCCGCTTTCAACGCCCTTGATGAAGGGCTCGAGGGTGTAGGGCATGGCCGGATAATTGTTGTCCCAGCCGCTCAGCCAGCGGTAGTCGGCGGCATGGCTGGTGTGCGCAGTCACGCTCGCGGCCATGGTGAACAGCAGGGCAGCAGCAGTCTTGAGTGTTCGTTTCAAGGTCTTCCTCCAGTTGAGCCCGTTCGGATTGTCGACGGGTTATCGCCTTGTCGTCGCTGTCTGCGAGGTGAGGCAGGACGGGTTCGAGCGCTGTGGCAGATGCTAGCAGATGCGATTGGCTGCGCCGCTCGGACCTCATCGGCGCGACGCGAGTCGGGCAGCCCGCGAGCGTCGACGCCCGATTGACACCCTCGTGGTTTCCAGCCACAGTCGTCGCCCTGAAAGACGCCCGTCGCGAGGCGACAAGGGAAGCGTTTTTCCAGACGTTCCTTCCTTCACGGTACATCGAGGGCAGCATCATGCCGAGCCAACCGCTACTGGACGTGCGCAGTCTGGTCGAACCCGACCGAGTGCACCGTCGTGCCTACAGTGACCCCGAGATATTCGATCTCGAAATCAAGCATATCTTCGAGAAGACCTGGATCTATGCGGGTCACGAAACCCAGGTGCCCAATCCCGGCGACTACTGGCAGTTCCAGATCGGGCGCCAGCCGATGGTCATGGTGCGTGGCAACGGCGATGCCGTGCATGTGCTCTACAACCGTTGCCCGCATCGAGGCGTTCAGGTGTGCGGCAGCCGGCACGGCAGCGGCGGTGATGCGCTCACCTGCCCCTACCACGCCTGGCGCTTCCACTACGACGGTTCACTCGAGTCAGTGCCGCTCGAAAAGGGTTATCGGGAGACGCGCTTCGATCGTGCCAATCCTGACTTCCACATGAAGCGCGCAGCCAGGGTCCAGCGCTACCGCGGCTTTGTCTTTGCCAGCCTCGACCCGAAGGGACCTGATCTCGTCGAGTGGTTGGGCGACGCCCGGATGGCCTTCGATGACATCTGCGACCGCTCCCCGGTGGGTCGTGTCGAGGTGGTGCCCAACTGTTTCCGGGTCGTGCAGCGCTCGAACTGGAAGTTCTTCATGGAGAACCAGCTCGATGCCGTGCACCCCTCGGTCACGCACATGTCGACGGGCTATGCGGCAGCCGATGTCGAGCGCAAGCTCAAGCGCGAAACCGGCAGTCAGCCGCTGCACTACCACTATCTCTCGGCATTCGCGACCTCATTCGACCAGTGGGATCAGCTTGAGACGGCCGGTTATCCCTACGGCCACACGCTGCTGGGGGGCTACATGGGTCTTCGTCCGACCGATGCCGATACGCTCGAGCACGAGCGCGTGCTCGCTGCGGCCTATGGCGAAGCGAAGAAGGACGAGATTCTCGGGCGCAACATCCATCACGTGCTCATCTACCCGTCGATCTCGGTGCAGTCACCGCTTCAGCAACTGCGCGCCATCCGCCCGATCAGTCATGACCGCACGATGTCCGAGATCTGGCACTTTCGTCTGGTGGGAGCGCCCGAGGCGATCTATCGGCGTTCGCTCTGGTACTACAACCTGGTGAATTCGCCCTCGACGATGATCAATGCCGACGATCTCGAGAACTGGCAGCGCGGGCAGTTCGGGCTCAATTCCGACGGTGGCGACTGGGTGAGTTTTCATCGCGATTACGGTCGCGATCGGGATGCCAACGGCGAGTTGCATTCCACCAACGGGTGCAGCGAATTGCCGATGCGCGCGCAATTCCGGGCGTGGCTCAAGTACCTGACCGAGACGGAGTGATCATGGCCGAACCGACGAGCGTGGCAGCAGCCACGGCGCTGCAGACCCACCATGAGGTCTCGCAATTCCTGTTTCAGCAATCGAACCTCCTCGATGGCAAGCAGTGGCAGGCCTGGATCGACCTGTTTGCCGATGATGGCCTGTACTGGATGCCCCCCGGCCCCGAGTACACCACCTGGGATGGCGTACCCTCGATCTTCATCGAAGATCGCGACCTGATGAGCGTCCGCATGAAGCGGGTGACCCACCCCAATGCCTGGTCGCAGCAGGCCGAGTGGGGCACGAGTCATGTCGTTTCCAACGTGATCGTTGAGGGTACCGACCCGGCCAGCGGCGACTTGCTGGTCAGGTCGCGGTTTCACCTGCTCGAGGTGAGGCGTGACGACGTGCGTCACTTTGCCGGCACCTATCAGCATCGCCTGCGGCGTGTCGACGGGGCGCTGAAGATCGTGCTCCAGCGTGTCGACATGGTGAACGGGCAGGCAGCTTTCGAGTACGTCCTGCAGATCTGGGTCTGATCGCCGGCGGTGAACAAGCCCGCGCGCGCACCGGACGCGGGCTACTTTTTCGCTGCCGGCTGGGCAGGCGGTGCCGGTTTGGCCGGCTTCGAGTCGGGTATCACGGCGTCGATGACGGCGCCGGTGGCCTTGACGGCTGTGGTGGCCACGGTTGCGACCGTCGTGATGGCGAAATCGGCTACAGCCACCACGGCACAACCGCCACAGGCCACCGAGAGCAGCAGCGCGGGCAGGAGGGCACGCTTCACTGTCGGGTATCCAGACTCGTCATGCACGGGGCGCCCTCGAAGGCCTTGGCGCAGCATCCGCGCCGGTGAGGCGACGATACCATGTCCGTTTCCCTCGCTTGTGGCGCGCGATGTGGCCTCATGCACAGACCCCGACCCCGGGGTCAGTGGCTGCCGGTTGCGACGCTCGCCGCTG
Organism: Pseudomonadota bacterium; assembly: GCA_947455195.1. Lineage (GTDB taxonomy): Bacteria > Pseudomonadota > Gammaproteobacteria > Burkholderiales > SG8-39 > CAIXPL01. Next base: position 306,553 of record CANGMI010000007.1, read on the forward strand.
CGAGTTGCTGGCCAAAGCGGTTTTCCCAGTCTTCGCGGCTGCTGAAGCCGGGTTGGCCGGCGATCATCGAGTACGTTGTCGCGCGGATGGTGGCAGCGGGCTGCGACAGGTCGAGCGGCTGCCCGAAGGGCTGCCGGACATGCCAGGGGCTGGGCGCGTAGAGCTCGATGCGGTTTCCCTCGGGATCTGCAAAGTAGATACTCCAGGCATTGCCGTGGTTTCGCGGTGCGTATTCGTCAACACCCTGGGCGCGCAACCGGGCATGGAAGGTCTGCAGGTCTTCGAGAGTGTCAACCCGGAAGGACAGCTGGTTGATGGTGGAGGCGTGCAGATGGTCATCACGTCCCGATGCAAGGACGATCTGGTGGTGTTCGTTGACCGAGCGGCTCATGAACACGATTTCGCCCCCCTTGTAGTAGGGACCGCGGTCGCTCACGACCAGGCCGAGCACGCGGTTGTAGAAGGCAATCATGCGTTCGAGATCGCGCACCGCAAACCCGGTATGGCTGAACTGGGCGTTTGGCGGAAGGCTCATCGTCGACTACTCCATGTCATTCGTCGGTGGTACCGGCGGGGGGTGCAGGGTCGGCGGGATAGCTGACCTTCGGGTGCAGCGCCATGATCAGCTCTGCGACGCGCCGTGGGCGCGATTCCTGCACCAGGTGCCCTCCCGTGGTGTGTTCGACCTGTGCCCCCGGATAGTGGAGCGTCGCGATCCGGCGCAGGGCCCCGGCGGGAATCCAGCGATCATCGTCGGCAATCAGCAGGCTCAGTCGAGCGCGCAGCGTTGGTGCGCGTGACAGCAGGGCCGGCAGGTCGGTGGCGGCCATGAAGTCCATGGCGCCCCGGATGTGCTCCTCATGGCTGAAGAGCGCTCGATAGTCCCTCAGTTGTTTCGCCGGGATCTGCGAGCCAGTGGAGTTGATCAGCCAATCGATCAGCGCGCTGCGACGTGCGAGGGCCGTGATGCCGACCGTGCTTGGGCGCGACGCGAAAAGCGGCGCCAGAACCGGGCCGAGCAGCAGGTTGTAGATGGCAGGCGGTGGCACCAGCGAGGGCGCGATGCCGAGCACGCCACGGACGCGGCCCGATTCATGTCCTTCGGTGAGATGGGCGAGCCAGATCGCGACGGCAGCGCCGGCGGAATGGCCGGCCGCGAGTGCCACATGACCGACGCCGAGACGCTCGAGGAGGGCCTCGACGTCCTCTGCCATTTCGCGCAGGCCGTGTCGCTCATGCCGGCGGCAGCAGGTTGCGCCATGACCTGGCAGATCAGGGGCGATGACACGCCAGCGTGCTGCAGCGGCCGGTGGGGCGGCCATGAGGGGCATGAGGGCCTCCAGGGTGGGGCGCCACGAGATCCGACTGCCGCCCGTGCCATGCAACAAGAGCAGTACCGGCGGCTCCTCGGTCGATATCGTCAGGTCCTCAGGCGGGCTTGCCCAGCCCTGCCACCGCACATCAGGCGTTTCGACGAGGAGGGGGGTGAGGCCGCTCGGGGGGCTGTTGTCTGGCGAGTCGGCGGAGCTCATGCAGATGTCATCCGGGTTGACGGCAGCGTGGCAAGTGTCTATCGTGAGTGTCAATTATACGAGTCATATGCATATGACTTGTCAGATTGACACATCAGGGGGTGGCGATGGATTTTCTGCAGCGTATCGAGCGAACGCTCGAGGAGAGCCTGGCCCGGACACGCCAGAGTGGTGCGCCGCCGCGCCTTGCGCAGGCCTTGCGCCATGCGGTCTTTCCGGGCGGCGCCCGCATCCGCCCTCAGTTGTGCCTCGCGGTTGCGCTTGCCTGTGGTGATGATGACCCGCGTCTGGCCGAAGGGTTTGCCGCGGCGCTCGAACTGATGCATTGCGCTTCCCTGGTGCATGACGATCTCCCGTGCTTTGATGACGCCGATCTGCGCCGTGGCCTGCCATCGGTGCACAAGGCGTTTGACGAGCGTCTGGCAGTGCTGGCCGGTGACGGGCTCATCGTGCTTGCGTTTCGCACCCTGTCGGAGCGCGCGACCGCCCATCCGGAACGCCTTGCCGGCTTGCTCTCGATTCTTGATGAATCGGTAGGTCCGCCCTTCGGCATCGTCGCAGGCCAGGCCTGGGAGTGCGAATCGCATGCGGCACTCGCCGAGTATCAGCGCGCCAAGACCGGGTCTCTGTTTGCTGCGGCAACCGTGGGTGGTGCCGCCGCCGCAGGTGCTGATCCGGCCGCGTGGCATGGTCTGGGCGACGCTCTGGGCGAGGCCTACCAGGTGGCCGACGACATTCGTGACGTCATCTGCGACAGCGCAATCACCGGCAAGCCGATGGGACAGGATCTCGCCCTGGATCGACCGAGTGCCGCACTGCGACTCGGCCTGGACGGCGCGGTCATCCACTTCGACCGCCTGATGCAGCAAGCGATTGACAGCATTCCCGATTGTGCAGGCAAGGCGCGCCTGCGTGGTCTTGTGCTGCATGAGGCGCAGCGCCTGGTGCCAACGGCGGGTCCGAACAAGGTCGATCGTGTCGCTCTGGCACCCGATCGGATGCACGCACTCGAGGCTGCCCTGGCGGCGCTGCGTGTCGCCTCGCCAGCGGCTTCATCGGCATCGCGGGCGGGCAATGAGGCAGTCGATCACCCTGCGAGCGGTCGCGCCTGATGGCTGATGGCCTGCCCGTGCTGTCGCAGCCTGCCGATCGGCCCGAGCCGGTGGATTGGCGCCGCTGGCGCGATCGGCTGCTCGCCAGCCCACGATTTCACCGCTGGGCGGCAGCGCTGCCCGGCCTGCGCTGGATGACCCGGCGCCAGTCGCGCCGTCTGTTCGATCTGGTGGCCGGCTTCACCTACAGCCAGATCCTGCTCTCATGCGTGCGCCTGGGCCTCTTCGAGCATCTCCGGGAAGGGGCACGGTCGATCGCCGACCTGCAAGCGCTCACCGGGCTTGGGGAACGCAGTCTCGATATCCTCCTGCGTGCCGGCGTGAGCCTCGATCTGCTCGAGTGGCGCAGTGCGCAGGGTGCGGGCCCTGAGCGACGGGTCGGTCTGGGCATGCTGGGCGCCGTGGTGGCTGGCAGTCCGGCCATCGTCGCACTCATCGAGCACCATCAGGCGGTGTACGACGACCTGAAGGATCCCGTCGACCTGCTGCGCCATCCCGAGCAGTCGACCCGACTGAGGCGTTACTGGGCCTATGCCGAAGACGGGTACAGCGTGGCCGAGGCTGAAGGCTACCGTGGCGGGCAGGCGCGTGGCCTCGCGGCCGACCGGGTGGCCGATTATTCCGAACTCATGGCCGCCTCGCAGCCGCTCGTCGCCGAGCAGGTTCTCGCGTCGTTCGATTTCTCTCGCTACCGCTGCCTGCTCGATCTTGGCGGTGGGCAAGGCGCGTTCATCGAGCAGGTTGCGCGGCAGCACCCGTCGCTCAGCCTGATGCTGTTTGACCTGCCGGCTGTGGCCGATCGGGCGCGAGCGCGCTTCGCGGCCGATGCGATCGGGCAGCGGGTGACCTGTCACGGGGGCAGTTTCTTCGATGACGAGATGCCGCAGGGGGCCGATCTGGTGAGCCTCGTGCGTGTGCTCTACGACCACCCTGACGAGCGCGCGCTGTCGATCCTGAAGGCAGCGCGCCAGGCGCTGGGCCCGCGTGGGGGCGATCTCATTCTCGCCGAACCGATGTCGGGGACCCCGGGCGCTGAAGCGATGGGCGATGCCTACTTCGGGTTCTATCTCCTTGCGATGGGCAAGGGGCGGGCGCGATCCGCAGAAGAACTGTGCGCGCTGGTCCTTGCCGCCGGGTTCGACCGGGCCGAGCCGGTCAAGACGCGCGTACCGCTGCAGACCGGCTTGATCCATGCGCGGGTGGCCGCCACGAGGGAAATCGGGTGATGCAGGCTGGGGCATCGGCTGCGCAATGCAATCGCAACATGTGCGCTGTTGACATCCGTCGGGAAAGCATTAGCATACGCGTCGATAGGTGTAAGCAAAAAGTGACACCTTGGCAGTCAACTGAAAATGACAACCGGGTCTCATGACGTTCATGGGTGACGGGCCAGGCGGATTCAGGCAGTCGGCGTTGGGGCAATTCGAAGGGCGGCCATTCTGCCGCGAAGGCAATGCAGGCCGGCCAGAGGCCGGGGGGAGACAGCGATGAGCGGTTCGAACAGCAAGGCGGCAGGGGCGGCTGCGGTGGCAGGTGCACCGGTGCAGTTCATGATGAAGACGCGCCTGTCTGCAGAGGCTGCGGTCGAGCCTGATCCCGTGCATACCGGACCCGTCACGAAGGAAACGCAGATCATCGCGATCTACGGCAAGGGCGGCATCGGCAAGAGCTTCACGCTGGCCAACCTCTCCTACATGATGGCGCAGCAGGGCAAGAAGGTTCTGCTGATTGGCTGTGACCCCAAGAGCGACACGACCTCGCTGCTGTTTGGTGGCAAGGCCTGTCCCACGATCATCGAGACGTCTTCACGCAAGAAGCTCGCTGGCGAACCGGTATCGATCGGTGACGTCTGCTTCAAGCGTGACGGCGTCTTCGCCATGGAACTGGGTGGCCCCGAGGTCGGTCGCGGTTGCGGTGGCCGCGGCATCATCCACGGCTTCGAGACGCTCGAGAAACTCGGCTTCCATGACTGGGGTTTCGACTACGTGCTCCTCGATTTCCTGGGCGACGTGGTCTGTGGCGGTTTCGGCCTGCCCATTGCGCGCGACATGTGCCAGAAGGTCATCGTCGTGGGCAGCAATGATCTGCAGTCGCTCTACGTGGCGAACAACGTCTGCTCGGCGGTCGAGTATTTCCGCAAGCTCGGTGGCAACGTGGGTGTGGCGGGCATGGTCATCAACAAGGATGACGGCACTGGAGAGGCGGCTGCCTTCGCCGAGCGGGCCGGCATCCCGGTCTTGTCGGCCATTCCTGCCAACGAGGACATCCGCCGCAAGAGCGCCAGCTACGAAATCATCGGTCGACCCGGCACCCAGTGGGCGCCGATGTTCGAGACGCTCGCCACCAACGTGGCCGAGGCACCGCCGGTGCGACCCCTTCCGCTCAGCCAGGATGAACTGCTCGGCCTGTTCAGTGGCAGCGCCGTCGGCCGCGATGTTGTCCTGCAGCCCGCGACGCTGCTCGACATGATGGGGCGCGAAGAGGCGGTGAAGCCCTCCCTCGAAGTGATCTACGACGAGGCCTGATCCGATGAACGCTCGCGAGTCCGTGCCGATCGTGCAATTGCCCGCTGCCAGTGGCGAGGGCGAGGGCGAGGGCGAGCCGATCGGCTGCCATTCGGGCAAGGATCGCATGGAAGCGCAGGCGCGCGCTGCCGGGAAGAACGAACTTCTCGATCGGTTTGCAGCCGACTATCCGAAGGGGCCGCATGATCAGCCGCAGAGCATGTGCCCGGCCTTTGGCTCGCTGCGTGTCGGGCTGCGCATGCGACGCACGGCGACGATCCTCTCGGGTTCCGCTTGCTGCGTCTACGGACTGACCTTCACATCGCACTTCTACGGTGCGCGCCGCCCGGTGGGCTACGTGCCCTTCAATTCCGAAACGCTGGTGACCGGCAAGCTCTTCGAGGATATCCGTGAGGCCGTCTATGCACAGGCCCGCCCCGAAGACCTCGACGCCCTCGTGGTCATCAACCTGTGCGTGCCCACGGCCAGCGGCGTACCGCTGCAGTTACTGCCGCGCGAGATCAACGGCGTGCGCGTCATCGGCATCGACGTGCCCGGGTTCGGAGTGCCGACGCACGCCGAGGCCAAGGATGTCCTCGCGGGCGCGATGCTTCAGTACGCCATGAGCGAGGTGAAAGCCGGGCCGGTGGCCGCGCCGCGAGCCGGACGCTCGGCGCTGCCCACCGTGACCCTGCTGGGCGAGATGTTTCCGGTAGACCCGATGCTGATCGGGCAGATGCTCGCACCCATGGAACTGGCGCCCGGTCCGGTGGTTCCGACCCGTGAGTGGCGCGAACTCTATGCCGCACTCGACGGCGCCGTCGTGGCCGCCATTCACCCGTTCTATACCGCGAGCATGCGTGTCTTCGAGGCCGCTGGTCGCCCGATTGTCGGTTCGGCACCGGTGGGCTATGAGGGGACCGCGGTCTGGCTGGGCGCCATCGGCGAGGCTGCGGGCATCTCGGCCGAGCGCATCGCTGCCGCACGCCAGTCGGTGCTGCCAGGCATCAAGGCTGTCCTCGATCGCAGCCCGATCAAGGGTCGCATCACCCTCAGCGGTTACGAGGGTTCCGAGTTGCTCGTGGCGCGCCTGCTCATCGAAAGCGGTGCTGACGTGCGCTATGTCGGCACGGCCTGCCCGCGCACGGCCCAGAGCGCGATCGATCGCGACTGGCTCGAGGCGAAGGGTGTTCACGTGCAGTACCGTGCCTCGCTCGAACAGGACCTGGCCGCGGTGGCCGAGTTCGAGCCCGATCTGGCCATCGGCACCACGCCCGTGGTGCAGTGGGCCAAGGAACGCACGATTCCGTCGCTGTACTTCACGAATCTCATTTCGGCTCGTCCCCTGATGGGAGCGGCCGGTGCCGGATCGCTGGCGCAGGTGGTGAATGCCGCCATGGCCAACAAGGCGCGCTTCGACACGATGAAGGCCTTCTTCGGCGAGACCGGTCAGGGCGACAACGCCGGTGTCTGGGAGAACACGCCGGCGCCGCATCCCGAGTTCAAGGCCGAGGTGCGCCGCCAGCAGGCCAAACGCATCGCGCGGCGCAAGAGCGAGGAGATGGGTTCATGATGGTCCTCGACCACGATCGTGCCGGCGGCTACTGGGGGGCGGTGTACGTATTCACCGCCATCAAGGGCCTGCAGGTCGTGATCGACGGACCCGTCGGTTGCGAGAACCTGCCGGTGACCTCGGTGCTGCATTACACCGATGCCTTGCCACCGCATGAACTGCCCATCGTGGTGACCGGTCTGGCCGAGGAGCAACTCGGACGTGAGGGTACCGAGGGCGCCATGAAGCGAGCCCATGCGGTGCTCGATCCGGATCTGCCCGCCGTGGTGGTGACCGGGTCGATTGCCGAAATGATCGGCGGGGGCGTGACCCCCGAGGGCATGAACATTGCCCGCTTCCTGCCGCGCACCATCGACGAAGACCAGTGGCAGTCGGCCGACCGTGCCATGCGCTGGCTCTGGACCGAATATGGCACCCGCAAGGTGCCTGCCGTGAAGCCGCGCGCGCCCGGCGAGAAGCCGCGCGTGAACATCCTCGGACCCGCCTACGGCATGTTCAACATGCCGAGCGATCTGGCCGAAATGCGTCGCCTGATCGAGGGGATCGGCGCGGAAGTGAACATGACCTTCCCGCTGGGTAGCCATCTGGCCGACGTGCCTCAACTTGCGCAGGCCGAGGTCAACGTCAGCCTGTATCGGGAGTTTGGTCGACTGCTTTGCGAGTCGCTCGAGCGCCCCTGGCTTCAGGCCCCGATCGGCATGCACAGCACCACGGCGTTCCTGCGCAGCCTGGGCGAACTCCTCGGCCTCGACCCCGAGCCCTTCATCGAGCGGGAAAAGCACACCACCATCAAGCCCATCTGGGACCTGTGGCGTTCGGTCACCCAGGACTTCTTCGGTACGGCGAGCTTTGCCGTCGTTGCAAGCGAGACGCATACGCGCGGCATCCGACATTATCTCGAAGACGAACTCGGTCTTCCCTGCCAGTTTGCCATCGCGCGCAAGCCTGGCCAGAAGACCGCCAACGAGGAGATCAGGCAACTGTGCCGTACCAAGGCGCCGCTGATTCTCTTTGGCAGCTACAACGAGCGCATGTACCTCGCCGAGGCCGGCGCGCGGGCGAGTTACATCCCGGCCTCCTTCCCGGGCGCGATCATCCGTCGCCATACCGGCTCGCCCTTCATGGGCTACTCGGGTGCGGTCTACCTTCTGCAGGAGGTCTGCAACGGGCTGTTCGATGCGCTCTTTCACATCCTGCCGCTCGGTACCGACATGGACAAGGTCGAGGCAACACCGACCGGCGTCGCAGCAGCGGCAGCAACGACAGCGCGCATGCTTCCGTGGACGGTGGCGGCGCGGGAACTGCTCGATGAACTCGTTGCGGTACAGCCTGTCCTGATCCAGATCTCGGTGGCCAAGCGCCTGCGTGACCGCGCCGAGCGCGACGCCCGCGAGGCTGGCGAGGACGAAATCGATCGCGAGCGCGTCGCGCATGCGCAGGCCGCCCTCATGGGCGCGGTGCCCGCATGACAGCCCTTGAATGCAGCCCCGCCGCAGCGCCTCTGCGCCGGTTGCACCCCATGTCGTGGCGATGTGCTGCGGCTGCCTTCTCCACGCAGGCCTGGCGTGGATTTGGCCGAAAGGTCAACTCACAGGAGCACATCCGATGAGCAACAACAGGAATATCTCGGGCCTCACCGATGAGGAAGCCCAGGAATTTCACACGTACTACATGCAGGGACTGATCGGCTTCGCGATGGCTGCCGTCATCGCGCACATCCTGGTCTGGGCCTGGCGTCCCTGGTTCCACTGATCCCGTTCATCCGAGAGAGGGATTGACCATGTCACACACGGCAAGGCGCATGACCGGGCAGCCAATGAAGACGGATTCGCTGGCCTCCCTGTGCATCTTCGCACTGCTCTTCACGGTGTTTCTGGCCGTGGCGATCGTGGCGCAGTTGCTGATGTTGAAGTGGCGCTCCTGGCTCCCGGGTGCGGAGGAAGGGGGAACCCTGCTTGAAGGCGTGAGGGCGGCCGTTGACACCCTGATGCCGTATTTACCCTAGATAGGAGCAAGCGATATGTGGCGAGTTTGGAGACTCTACGATCCGCTGCGTGCCATGGTGGTGCAAGGCGTATTCCTGTTCGGCCTGGCGGCGATGATTCATCTCATCGTGCTCAGCACGGCACGATACAACTGGCTCGATGGCATGAGCCAGGAGCAGCTGAAGGCTGCGGAAGCGAAGACTGCCCCGGCCAAGTAAGGGGTGGTGGATTCGGCAGGCGGTGGCCGGACTCGGCCCCGCCGGCCCCACAAGAGGAGAGGGTGCCGAAATGGCAATGCTGAGCTTTGAGAGGAAATACCGGGTCCGCGGCGGCACGCTGCTCGGCGGCGATCTGTTCGACTTCTGGGTCGGCCCCTTCTATGTCGGCCTGTTCGGTGTCACGACGATCTTCTTTGCCTTTCTCGGCACCGCACTGCTGCTCTATGCGGCATCGCTCGGCCCCACCTGGAACATCTGGCAGATCAACATCGCGCCGCCCGATCTCAAGTACGGTCTGGGTCTTGCGCCGTTGCGCGAGGGTGGCTTCTGGCAGATCATTACCGTTTGTGCGCTCGGTGCCTTCGGCTCCTGGGCGCTGCGCGAAGTCGAGATCTCGCGCAAGCTTGGCATGGGCTACCACGTGCCCTTTGCCTACGGCTTTGCCGTCCTCGCCTACTTCACCCTGGAGGTCGTTCGCCCGGTTCTGCTGGGTGCCTGGGGTCACGGTTTTCCGTACGGCATCCTGAGCCACCTCGACTGGGTGTCGAACGTCGGCTACCAGTTCCTGCATTTCCATTACAACCCCGCACACATGATCGCGGTGAGTCTTTTCTTCACCACGACGTTCGCGCTCGCGCTGCACGGCGCCCTGATCCTCTCGTCGACCAATCCGGGCGTGGGCGAGGTAGTGAAGAGCCCCGAACACGAAGACACGTTCTTTCGCGACATCATCGGCTACTCGGTCGGCACGCTGGGCATTCACCGCCTGGGCCTCTTTCTCGCACTGGCTGCCGTGTTCTTCAGCGCGGTGTGCATCGTGATCAGCGGTCCGTTCTGGACCCAGGGCTGGCCTGCGTGGTGGGGCTGGTGGTTGCGTCTGCCGATCTGGGCCTGAGCGCCGATCGAGCACTAGAGCGACAACAGAGAGACGACAATGGCTGAATATCAGAATCTGTTTACCCAGGTGCAGGTCGAGGGTCCGACCTACATGGGCGTGGAACTGGAGAATCCCCACGACAACGGCGAGCGGATCGTGCCGCCGTTTCACCTCCACCTCGCCGGACGTCTGGGCAATGCCCAGATCGGTCCGATCTATCTCGGCTTCTTCGGCGTGGCCGCGTGCGTCTTCTTTCTGATCGGTTTCACCTCGATCGGCTGGAATTACCTCGTTCAGGTGAACTACAGCCCGATCCAGTTCGTGCGCCAGCTCTTCTGGCTGTCCGTTGATCCGCCTGCGCCGTCCTGGGGGCTGCACCTGCCGCCGATGAATGAGGGTGGCTGGTGGCTCTTCGCCGGCTTCTTCATCACCCTGTCGATCCTGCTCTGGTGGGTGCGCACCTACCGGCGTGCGCGCGCTCTTGGCATGGGGACCCATGTGAGCTGGGCCTTCGCCGGCGCGATATGGCTCTATCTGGTGCTTGGTCTGATCCGCCCGGTGCTCCTCGGTCGCTGGAGCGAGGCTGTGCCGTTCGGCATCTTCTCGCACCTTGACTGGACCACGGCTTTTTCACTGCGTTACGGCAACCTCTTCTACAACCCGTTTCACATGCTGTCGATCGCGTTCCTGTACGGATCGGTGCTGCTCTTTGCGATGCACGCCGCGACGATTCTCGCGGTGAGCCGATTCGGTGGCGAGCGCGAGATCGAGCAGATCGTCGATCGTGGAACGGCTTCGGAGCGCGCCGCACTCTTCTGGCGCTGGACCATGGGCTTCAACGCAACGATGGAGTCGATCCATCGCTGGGCCTGGTGGTTTGCCGTCCTCACCTGCGTGACGGGCGGGATCGGCATCCTGCTTACGGGTACCGTGGTCGACAACTGGTACCTCTGGTCGGTCAAGCACGGCGTGGCGCCGTCGTATCCCGAACTCTGGGGTCATGTCGTCGATCCGGCTGCAGGCCAGTCAGCACCTGCCGTTGTTCCGGCGGCGCAATAGGGAGAATGCACATGAACCCCACACGGACACTCCTCGCCGCCGTCCTCGTCGGTACTGCCCTCCTGCTGACCGGGTGCGAGCACCCGCCGATGAAGCACGAGCAGATCGGCTACCGCGGCACCGGCATGGAGCGCATCGTCAACCCGCGTACGGTGGCCGAAAACGCACCGTTGCATGCGGCGCCGGAGGCCGCTCCGGCGGCGCCAGCCGATGGCCCCAAGGCCACACTGCTCTACAAGAATCTGCAGGTGCTGGGTGATCTGAACGTTGCCGAGTTCAATCGCACCATGGCCGCATTTACCCAGTGGGTTGCGCCGAATGAAGGATGCACGCACTGCCACAACCCGGCCAACTTTGCTGATGATTCGAAGTACACCAAGGTGGTCGCGCGGCGCATGATCCAGATGACTCGCGAGATCAACGGCAACTGGCACGACCATGTCGCAGACACCGGCGTGACCTGCTACACCTGTCATCGTGGCCACAACATCCCCGAGAAGTCCTGGGTGGCCGAGCGCGAAACCGTCACCGAAGGGCGGATGCTCGGCAACAACTTCGGCCAGAACAGGGCGGGCATGGCGTCGGTCGGCAACAGCTCACTGCCCTACGATCCCTATACGCCATTCCTGCTGAAGGCCCACGAGATTCGCGTGGCCGGTTCGACCGCGTTGCCCACTGGCAACAAGAGCTCGATCAAGAATGCCGAGGCTACGCACGGTCTGATGATTCACATGAGCGAGGCGCTCGGTGTCGGTTGCACCTGGTGCCACAACACCCGTGCCATGGCCGAATGGTCGCAGAGCACGCCGCAGCGGGTTCAGGCCTGGCATGGCATTCGCATGGTGAGGGCGATCAACAACGATTTCATTGTTCCGCTCACACCGATCACGCCGCCTGAGCGCCTGGGCGCGATGGGCGATATCCCCAAGGCCAACTGCGCTACCTGCCACCAGGGGGCCAACAAGCCCCTCATGGGTGCGGCCATGGCGAAGGATTATCCGGCGCTTGCCGGCACTGCGCGTGCACCGGCACCGGTTGCCGTGGCGCGGGCGGGCAAGAACTGACAGGTGACTGGCGACGCCCCCGGGTAACACCCGGGGACCTCCCGCAACGGGGCTGCATCCAACCGATGTGTGTCTCCTTCAGCCCCCCAACCCCGGGGGGCTTTTCTTTTCAGGTGCCGGTGAATGGGTCGTTCAACCGGACCACGGCAAGGTTCACCATCGCCGCAAAGCTCACCCATGCCAGATAAGGCACCAGCAGCCACGCCGCCTTGTGACAGTAGGTGCGCAGGTGGATGATCAGAAGCGCAATCGAACCCCAGAGAACCGCAACCTCGAAGAGGGCCTGATCGGGGCGTTGCTGGAAGAAGAAGAAGAAGCTCCAGCCGACGTTGGCCAGTGCGTTCAAGGCCCAGAGGCCGAGCAGCTGGGTGCGCAATTGACGTGCGGCCCGAGGGGTGCGCAGTCCCGCGATGCGCCAGGCCATCGTGCCTGACCAGACCATGAGGCCAAACAGCACCGACCAGGCGGGCCCGAACAGCCAGTCGGGCGGCTTGAACCAGGGCTGGACGAGGCTGAAATACCAGCCATCGAGCCGTGTGAGTGCCCCACCGGCCGCGCCGGTGGCCACCGCGATGGCGCTCGCAACCAGAACGGGACGTCTGCTGCCGACGGGTGCGGGCATGCCCGCCGGCGCTGATTTCATGCCTTGGCGAAGCCCAGCAGGTGCGCCATGTCTTTCAGGAAGATGCGCACGTGCGCCATCGGCTTCTTGCGAACCAGGCGCTTGTTCATGTACGCGTCGAAGGTGAGTTGCTGCACGTCCTTGTCCTGACAGATCTTCACGAAGGCCTCGCGACGCTTGTCGTTGCTGTACCAGAAGCGTTGCAGGATCCCGAGAATGAAGAATACACGACCATGCTCCTTCATGAACCGCTTGCGCGCACCGGCCAGCGCGCGGCTGTCGCCGCTCGCCATGGCCGCGATACAGGACTCTGCCGCGAGGCGACCGCCCAGCATGGCGTAATAGATGCCTTCACCGGAGGCCGGCGCGACCACGCCTGAGGCATCACCGGCGAGCACCACGTTGCGGCCATTGTCCCAGCGCGGCAGTGGCTTGAGCGGTATCGGTGCCCCTTCGCGACGAACGGTCGTCGCCTCGGCGAGTCCTGCCATGCTTCGCAGGGCGGCCGTGGCGCTGCGCAGCGAGAATCCCTTGTCCATGCTTCCCGTTCCCACGCTCACCAGACGTCCATGCGGAAACACCCAGCCATAGAAGTCAGGCGAGATGCGTCCGTCATAGATGACATCGCACCGCTCGGGCTCGTAGTTCGGGTGGCCGGCCTGAGGCGCCTCGAGAATTTCGTGATAGGCGAAGACGAATCGACCCCGATCCGCGCCGGGTACGGCCTGCTGGGCGACTGCCGAGCGGGCACCGTCGGCACCGATGACCATGCGTGCGGTAACACTCGTCCTCTCGCCCGGCGTTGAACCACGACCCTCCTTGAGGGTGAGGTGAACCCGTACCGCCGGCGGCTTGCCCGGTGCCTCGGGCGCGATCTCCTCGATGCGGTCGAACTGACCCACCATGCGAGTCGCTCCATGGCGAGCAGCCCGGCCACGCAGCCATTCGTCGAAACTGTGTCGGTCGACCATCCCGACGAAGCCATTCTCGATCGGGATGTCGACACGCCGATCCCTGGGCGAGATCATCCGCGCGCAATGGATGCGTGCCACCAGCATCTCGTCAGGGATGTCGAAGTCGCGGATGGCTCGGGGTGGAATCGCCCCGCCACAGGGCTTGGTACGTCCGTTTCGGTCGACCAGCAGCACGCGGTAGCCTGCCTGGGCCAGGTCATTGGCGGCCGTGGCGCCGGCCGGGCCGCCGCCGATAACGATCACGTCATGGTCAGTCATGGTGCCCCCTCGAGGGTTGGCGCGGTGTTGATGGCGCCGGTTACGGGTGCCGATACCGGCTGTTCACGAATCCTGCCTGCAAGTCGAGCCGCGACCAGAAAGAGCGCGGCTTCCAGCCCGAACACCACGGCGTAGGCCATCGCGGTGTCCGTGATGATCATTCGTGCAAGGTCCGACAGGCTCGTGCCGAGCACGCCGCCTGCACCGAAGGCAAGTGCCTGGGCAGCACCCCAGAGGCCCATTCGCGTACCCTCGCGCTCGCCACGGCCTTCGCTCGCCAGACGCATCATTGATGCGATGGCGGCGATCGAAAAGGCGCCATTGGCAGCCCCGAGCAGCATGACGTTGGCACGCAGGGGCCAGCCCGGGCCAACGATGCCGGCAGCAACCAGGCCGGCCAGCGCCACGCCTGAGGAGATGCAACCGCTTACGGTCCAGAACGTGAGCGAACCGAGTCGTCGACCCAGAATGCGGCCACTGCCCGCGATGGCGACGAGGAGCATGCCGATCAGTACCCCACCATGCTGCATCCCGGAGAGTTGAGTCGATTCGCCCGGGGTGTATCCGAAGACGACACCGGCGAAGGGCTCCAGGATGAGATCCTGGACGCTGAAGGCAAGCATCGACACGAAGACGAAGATCGTGAACTGGCGCGCCTCGGGCTCCTGCCAGACCTGGCGCAAGGCCACGCTGAAGGCAACCGCGTGTGCGCTGCCCGTGTCCGGCTCGATGTCGCGGTTTGTGTCGGCAGGCTCGATGGCCCGCGTGTTCACACGGGGGCCTTCCAGCCTGATGAGAAGCAGCGCACTCGCGCATACCGCCAGCGCGGCCATGCCGGCGGCCACCATCAGGAGCCGCGTTTCGCTGTAGGGATCGAGCAGTCGTCCTGATACACCGGCCGTCACTGCGAAGCCTGCGATCATCATCAGCCAGACCATCGTCGCTGCACCGGCCCGGCGATCTGCACGCACACGCTTGGCGAGGAGCGTGAGCACCGAGGTCCCGCTCGCGCTGACGCCTGCGCCAATGAGGATGAAGGCGATCGTCGCCAGTGCAATGCCCATGGGCAGGTCGGTGGCCATCCTTACCACGGCCCAGGCGCCCAGCAGTCCGCCCCCGGCCAGGACCATCATGCCGCCCAGGATCCACGGTGTGCAGCGGCCCGATCGATCGGCGCCAAACCCCATCCGCGGCCGCAGGATCTGCATCACGTAGTGAAGGGCGACCAGCAGTCCGGGCAGCAGCGCCGGGAGTGCCAGTTCGACCACCATGATGCGATTGAGCGTGGAGGTCGCGAGCACCACGACACCGCCCAGGCAAGCCTGGATCAGACCGAGACGGGCCACGTCGAGCCACCCGAAGGCGCGTGGCGCATGGGTCAGGCGCATGGCGCCGGAAGCGTCAGACGCTTGCATGAAGGGCTCTGAGTGCAAAGGCGGCCACCATCATGCCGGCCACGAAGAGCGGAACGCCAAAGCCGCTGTAGTAAAGCGCGCGCTCGACCGGTCGGCGAACGAACCAGGCCATGAGCGCAAACTGGCCGGTCAGCAGAATCCCGATTGCAAACGGGTGCCACCCGGGCAACCAGATGCCCAGCAGGCCAATCACCACCACCTGAGGCAGGGCCATCACCCAGCAGGCTACGAGAGCGGCGTTCCGCGGTCCGAGTTGCACGGGCAACGACCGGACGTTCATTTGCTGGTCGCCCGCAATCGACTTGAAGTCGTTCAGGGTCATGATGCCGTGGGCCCCGAGGCTGTAGAGCAGTGCGAGCACGATGGAGCGCTCGTCGGGCATGGCCCCGCCGGCCATCACGGCGGCACCGGTGATCCAGGCGAGACCCTCGTAACACAGACCGCAGGCCGCGTTGCCCCACCAGCCGTTCTGCTTGAGGCGTATCGGTGGCGCGCTGTAGGCCCAGGCAAGTGCAAGGCCCAGCGCGGCCGCCAGAAAACCCCAGGTGCCCAGCGTGACGGCCACGGCAAGCGAGAGCACCGTCCAGCCGATGGCCACTGCAAGGCCCCAGCGCCCTGGCATTCGCCCTGAGGGAATCGGTCGCTGAGGCTCGTTGATCGCGTCGACCTCGCGGTCGAACCAGTCGTTGACTGCCTGGCTGGTGGCGCATACGAGCGGACCGGCGAGCACGATGCCCAGCAGAACGATCAGCCCGTGCTCCAGCGGATTGACACCCGAGGCCACCACACCGCAGGCGAATGCCCACATTGGCGGGAACCAGGTAATCGGCTTCAGCAGCTCGGTGATCGCTGACGCGCTCGGGTAGCGGTTGATTGTCTCGGAGAGCATGATTTATTCTGTGCTTGACAAATCAATGCGTCAACTGCAATTTACACTTTTTCGCCCTCGGGCCCATTTACTGGAGGCAGTTCGCATGGCGCTGGCCGGGGTCGATCCAAACGAACGTTCGCAGACAGCGGATCGCGCGGCGAAGTCGGCCATCGTCATCGGCGGCGGCTTTGGCGGGCTGGCGGCGGCACTGCGCCTTTGCGTGAAAGGCTATCGCGTGACCGTGCTCGAGAAACTCGAGGCGGTGGGCGGGCGGGCCTCGGTCTTTCGGCAGGATGGGTTTACCTTCGATGCAGGGCCGACCATCATCACGGCGCCGTACCTGCTCGAAGAGTTGTGGGCCCTGTGCGGGCGACGGATGGCCGATGATGTCGACCTGCGCCCGATGAATCCGTTCTACCGGATCCGGTTCGACGACGGCAGTCACTTCGACTACCAAGGCAGTACCGAGGCCATGCGCGCCGAAGTCGAGCGGGTGAGCCCGGGCGAGGCCGCCGGCTACGACAGCTTCATGGTCGAGGCGGCGCGCTGCCTGAAGCTCGGCTATCAGGATCTGGGTAACAAGGCGTTCGAGACGATCGGCGACCTCATCGCCGCAGTGCCCTCGATGGTGCGAATGCGGGCCTGGCAGAGCATTCACGCCATGGCGAGTCGGCACTTCTCGAGTGACAAGCTGCGTCAGGTATTCAGCTTTCATCCGCTGCTGATCGGTGGCAATCCACTCTCGGTGACGTGTGTCTACAGCCTCATTCCGGCCCTCGAGCGCGACTTCGGCGTTCACTCTGCCATGGGAGGAACCGGCGCCATCGTGCAGGGCCTGGCGCGACTGGTTACGCAACAGGGGGGGCAGATCCGCTGCAACAGCGAGGTACGACGCATCCTTCTCGAGGGGCGCCGCGCCACAGGTGTCGAACTGGCCGATGGCAGCCGCTTGCAGGCCGACATGGTTGTTTCGAACGGCGATGTGGCGCATACCTACAAGCATCTGCTGCCTGCAGCGGTACGCCGTACCTGGACCGACCGCAAGGTCGAGCGCAGCGCGTATTCGATGGGTCTCTTCGTCTGGTACTTCGGTACGCGCAGGCGCTACGAGACCTTGCCTCATCACATGATCCTGCTCGGCCCCCGTTATGGCGGCCTGCTCGAGGACATCTTTCGCCACAAGCGTCTGAGCAGCGACTTCAGTCTCTACCTGCACCGACCCACGGCCACCGACCCGGCACTGGCGCCTGCGGGATGCGACGCCTTCTATGTCCTCTCGCCCGTACCGCATCTTGACGCCGACATCGACTGGCGGGTTCAGGCCGAGCCCTACCGGCAGTCGATCGAGCGCCATCTGGAGCAGACCGTGCTGCCGGGGCTGGGCGCCGAGGTCTGCAGTTCGCGGGTGATGACGCCTGCCGATTTTCAGAGCCGTCTGCTCGCCTACAAGGGTGCTGCGTTCGGAATGGAACCTCGTCTGCTGCAAAGCGCCTGGTTCAGACCTCACAACCGCAGCGAGGACATCGCCGACCTCTACATGGTGGGCGCCGGCACACACCCGGGGGCGGGTGTGCCCGGGGTCCTCAGTTCTGCCAAGGCCTTCGACAGCCTGATCCCCGACCTGCGGGAGAACCCCGCCTTCATCGATGCCCGACCGATCCCCGGAGTTGTCTGACATGAGTCTTCCCGTCACGCCGGAACCGACTGAAGAGAGCCTGATGCGCCAGGGTTCGAAGTCGTTCTTTGCTGCCTCACGGATTCTGCCTCGCAGCGTGCGCGGTGCGGCAATCGATCTGTACGCCTTTTGCCGCGTTGCCGACGATGTGGTCGACGAGTCCGGTGCCGGCCCCGACGTGATGGCTGAACTGCACCGACGCATCGAGGCCATCTACGAGCAGAAGCCGCACGATCTGCTGGCTGATCGCGCCTTCGCTCGCGTGGTTCATGCCTACCGGTTGCCGAAAGCGATTCCGCTCGCCCTGCTCGAGGGCTTTGCCTGGGATGCTCAGGGACGTCACTACGAGACGATCGAGGATGTGCACGACTATTCGGCCCGGGTTGCCGGCACTGTCGGGGCGATGATGGCGCTGATCATGGGGGTGCGCGAGGCCCGTCCGATGGCCAGAGCCTGCGAACTCGGCGTGGCGATGCAGCTCACCAACATCGCGCGCGACGTCGGCGAGGACGCCCGGATGGGCCGACTCTATCTGCCCAGGCAGTGGATGCGCGAGGAGGGCATTGATCCCGAAACCTGGCTGCTCCGCCCCGTGTTCGACGTGGCCATCGGCCGGGTCGTCGCCCGTCTCCTGAAGGAGGCCGAACGCCTGTATGCGCGTGCCGAGGAGGGGGTTTGCTTTCTGCCGCGAGGCTGCAGACCGGCCATTCTCGCTGCCCGCCACATCTACGCCGATATCGGCCGTGAAATCGAACGGCACCAGTGCAATTCCATCGATCGTCGTGCGGTGGTCTCAGGCTCGCGCAAGGTACGCCAACTGCTGCGCAGTCTGCCCGCGATGATCATGGCACCGCGCATGCCGCGCGGCCATGTCCCCTTGCCGGCGATCCGATTCCTGGTCGATGCGGCGGGTATCAGCATGGCCGGGCTGCCACCCCGAACGGTTGCCGAGCGGGCCGGGCGCATGGTCGAGATCGTCGTTGCGCAGGCCGAGCGTCGGCACCTAGCGCAGACGTGGCATGCGCCAAGGCAGCATCAGCCGTACGAGTCCTGAGCGCAGTCGCGGCAGATAGAGCGTCTCGTGCATGGCAATGACGTCCTCGCCCAGCAGGCGCTGCTGCACCATGGATCGCATGTAGAAGGGCGTGTCCTCGAGCGTGCGGTGAATCTGTGCCGGTTGGGCCCCCTCGTCCGAGCGTATCGATCGCCCGACACCCCACAGGCCTCGCGGCAGGGACCTGCGCACGCCGGGCTTGAACGGCTCGATGTCGCCATCGGTGCGGAAGCGAAGGGCGATCAGGCGTTCTGTCAGCGCTTCAGGCGCTTCGCCCTGCTGCTCGGGTAGCGTGCGCTCGCGTACGTCATAGATGACGGCGGTGCTCCCATCAGCCAGTGTCGCGCGCGACCAGTCCCATTCGTGAAAGGGTCGATCGATCGGCTCGTCACCTTCATTCGAGTCGAGGTAGGCCTCGCCCTGCCAGTGCAGGTCGGGGGCGGTCAGGCTGACCGCGATTCGTGCCGAGGGCGCCAGGGGGCCCCAGCGGTGGGCCCCGGCCCGGTCAAGCGGCGTCTGAAACCCGAAGAACCGATCGGCCTGCACGCGTATCGATCCACGCACCCTGCGCGGGACCGGTAGCGGTGACCACTCGTCGAGATCAATCACCAGGGCATTACCCTCCCAGCGCACTTCACTCGGTCCGACCCGAAAGTGTCGTTCATCGCGTTCGACGTGACGCGCGCCCCGCTCTGTCATCGCCCAGCGTCTTGCCCCGGGAGAATAGAGCGCGACATTGATGCAGCAGTGTTCTTCGGGGTTGGCCAGGCCCTGACCGCGCGAGCGTGCCCAGTGATAGTACGGCGAGAACACGCTGCCAACGAAGGCGATGAGCGTGATGCCATGGCGGCCGCAGTCGCTTACCCCGTCGACATACCACCAGAGATAACCACCCGGCGCGACCGGTTGATCGAATCGAGGTGTGCCATCAGGGTTGCGGCCGCCAGTCGGCCCGACAGGGCGGCCATCGGGACGCCAGCCCCCGGGTGCACGCTGCCCCCGGCCAGGAAGAGGCCCGGCAGCGCCGTCTGGCTGCCCGCCCTGCGAAAGGAGGACATCCATCCGTGCGGGGCCATGCCGTAGATCGCTCCCTTCGAGCCCGCAAAGCGCTGGCTGAAGTGATCCGGCGTGTTGCGCCAGGTCTGCGAGGGGTCGGCTTCGAGCCTCAGCCCACAACGGGCGAGGTGGCTGAAGGCGGCGCTCTGACATGCGTCGATCTCCTCGGTCGAGAGGGTTGGGCCGCCGCCAAGCGCGGGGGCGTTCACGAGCAGCAGCAGTCGCTCACGGCGCTGCGCGGCAGGCGTTTGAGCGGCAGCGGGCTCGGCATGCGGTGAGCGGTCTTGTGCGCACACATACACGGTTGGCCGACGCGGCAATCGTGCGTGCTCGAAGATATCGCTGAATTCGGTGTCGTAATGGTCCTGGAAGAACACCGTGTGAAAGGATGGCTCGAAGCCAATGACCCTCGCGTTCATGGCCCAGGTGAGGGCCGACAGCGAGCGGGGCTCGAGGGCGCTGCGGGCCGGCGATGCTGCCTGCGCATGCCTGCCGAGCAGTCCGGCGTGCAGCGCGGCCGCCTCGCCGTTGAAGATGAGTGCATCGGCCCGGAGGGTTTCGCCGCTTGCGAGCCGAACCCCGCTGGCGCGCGACCGATCGACGAGAATCTCCTCGACCGATTCGCCGCACCGGATCTGTGCCCCGAGCTCGCGTGCGGCGGCGGCCACGCCGTCACCGAGTGCCTGCATGCCACCGGCCGCCGCCCAGACGCCCGACTGCTCGACATGGGCAATCAGCATGAGGGTGGCTGGTGATTGCCAGGGCGACCCGCCACAATAGGTGGCATACCGTGCGAAGAGTTGTCGCAGGCGAGGGTCGGTGAAGTGGCGGCCCAGCGTCTTCCACAGACTGGCAAAGGGCCCCAGGCTCGCCAGTTGGGCCAGACCGCGCAGGCCGAGATCGGCGCCCATCGAGACAAGGCTCGGGCGCTGGCTGCGGATGTAAGCGCCTTCAAGGCCCTGGTAGACGCGAGCTGCTTCGGCGCAGAAGGTCTCAAAGCGGCGTGCCTCGGCCGGTGATGAGAATTTCGCGATGGCATCAATCGATTCGCGGTGATCGGCAAAGAGGTCGAGTTGTTCGTGCGCTGACCAGGCGTGCCGCGCAATCACCGGGAGGGCGCGCAAGTCGACGAATCGGGCGAGTTCGAGGCCCGTTGCGTTGAACAGGTCTTCGAAGACCCAGCGCATCGTGATCACGGTCGGCCCCGAGTCGATCGATACGCCGTCGACCGTGCGCTGATGCATTCGTCCGCCAACCAGGCTGTGGCGCTCGAGCACCGTGACCGATACGCCCTGGCGGGCAAGGTCCATGGCAGCTGTCAGTCCGCCCATGCCGGCGCCGATGATGATGACACGCCGTTCAGGCATCGGCTCGGTGCATCATCTCGCGCCCCTGCCAGCGACCCTCGATGCGCAAGGGGCGAAAGCGTACGAACATCGACTCCGAGAAGTGGTGCCGTCCGTAGGCAGCGCGAATGGCCGCCAGATGTCCGGCACTGTGCGCGTAAGCCTCCAGATCGGCCGAAGATCGCCACAGGCTGAAGGTGGCTTGTCGCAGGAGCGGCGCTTCGCCAAGTCCGATCGCCAGCTGGCAGCCGTGCGCCTGTGCCAGATCGGCTTCGGCAGCAGGCGAGCGCGACCAGAAGTCGATCGCCTTCCGGGGCCGGATCGATGCCCGGGTCAGCGATGCGATCGGGCCATCGTCGGGTACCGGCGCTCGGGCTTCGATCGGGTGTCCCGACCACAGTCCGCGGCTCGAGCAGGCCTGCAGACTCAGCGCGAGGTGCTCGATGCCATGGGCGCGATAGGACGCCGCCCATGCGGTCGTGTCGATGAAGTCATCGGCCGCTGCACGGCTCGAGAACAGACAGAAAAGGCCCTGTCGGTCGAACCCCGGCACGATCCCGAAACCACCGTTGCGGCCGCACCCCAGTACCTTGTGGAAGATCAGGCCTGCGAGTCGTTCTCGTGGCCGGATGCCGAGCACCAGCTGTCCGATACCCCAGCCGAGCGCCCCTGGCCGAAAGCGGGTGAGCAGCACCACGGCCGTATGAATCGGCTCGGCGTCAGACTCGGGCACCGCGTCACTCCTCGGCTTCGTCCTCGGGTCCTTCGATGTCATGGCGCCTGAGCTTCACGTAGAGACTTTGTCGCGAAAGTCCGAGCATGTCGGCCGCCGAGGCGCGGTTGTTCCGCGTGATCTTGAGGGCGGTCTCGATGCACAGTTTCTCGATCAGGTCGACGGTTTCGCCGACGATTTCACGCAGCGGCATGCGTCCGACAAGGCCGGTGAGGTCTTGCCCGGAACGCGGCAGGCCGCTCCCGGGCGTATCGCCGGCAAGGCGTCGACCGACATCGCGCACCACGAAGGCGAGCAGCGGGTCGTGCTCACCCTGCACCGAGACACCCGAAATCTCGACCGGAACCGCCAGACCCGTGGGGCCGATCAATTGGGTCGAGAACAGGCGAACCGCGCCGCCCTGGGCGAGGCTGTTGATCATGACGAGGAGGTCGGTGTTTGCCCGCCCGAGCCATCGATTGAGCGGCTCGCCGATGACCTGACCGGCATGGGCCATCTGGATCATCTCCATGAACGCCGGATTGGCGCGCTGGATGAAGCCCTTGGCATCGGTGATGACGACCGCGTCGGTAACCTGACGGATCGCCTCGAGCATCATCTGATCATCGCCACGCTGTTCGGAGGTTTCGCGCGGATCGATCCGGAGCACGAAGACCGTGTCAGCGCCCTGGCGCAGGCAGGACACCAGCAGCATCACCGCGTCGGGCACGTCGACGAAGCGCAACCGGACATCGCCCGGGCGCCCCGAGCCGTCAACCTGCTGCATCACCTTCTGCAGTGCCGAGACCGATCGCGGGTGCACCAGGCTGGTGATGCTCTCACCCATCAGCTTGCTGCGTTCCTGGGCAAAGAACTCGGTGCCGGCGCGGTTGATCTCGAGAATCTGGTTCGAGCGGCCCCCGATCATGACGATCGGGTCGCGTACCAGATCGAACAGCAGACGGTACTGACTCTCGACGCCGCGCAGGCGCAGGTGATCGCGCTCCATGAACTGCTGCGCCTGGATGAGGCGTGCCTGGAGGGCTGCGACCGGCCGCAGGTCGCGTCCGAGGGCGACCAGGCCCTCGGCGGTGCTGGTCTTGACGACGCAGAACTGGAGCGGCAGTTCCTGGTCGCGGGCGTCAACCAGATTGATGTGTCTCCATCGCGCAACTCGCCTGCCCGCCAGAGCATCGGCAATCATCTCGTCGATCTTGGGTCGACTCTCGACCGTGGCGACCGAACGCCACTCGCGACCGGTCCAGGGCAGGATGTCTTCGGTATCCCAGTCGTCGGTGCCGAAGGAAACCTGCCGGATCGTGCCGCTGGCGTCCAGTTTCAGGGTGATGTCGGCAATCGACGCAATCAGTGCCGTACTGGTCTGCGCATCGATGCCTGCCAGAGTCTTCCCGACCGAGCGTTCAGCGTGATCCAATGAGATGCCCCTTGACCCAGCGGGTCGCCTGTTCGAGTGCATCCGGCGCATCGCCTGACACCATGTCTGCGCCAACGGCGGATGCCAGAGCGGGCAACGCTGGAACCACCGGACCTCCGATCATGATGCCGGGGGCCTTGGCCGAGCCCTTGACCTGACGCAGCCCCATTA
The DNA here is from genome assembly GCA_947455195.1 of Pseudomonadota bacterium. Taxonomy (GTDB): domain Bacteria; phylum Pseudomonadota; class Gammaproteobacteria; order Burkholderiales; family SG8-39; genus CAIXPL01. The sequence goes on from CANGMI010000007.1 coordinate 330,066, forward strand.
TAAAGTCCGCCACGTGGTTCAAGTCCTCTTCACTGGCGATCGAGAACCCGATGATGTGCGCGCGCGATCGTTGCAGGCGCGCCATCAGTTCGAACTCGTCGGAGGTCTCGACGATATCGGCCGACCATCCTGCCTGCCGAAAGTATCCGGAAAGCAGCTGGATGCCGAACCGATGCGGGTTGCCTGGCAACGTGCAGAAGAGGGCGCTGGGCGCTGCGGGTGCTGCCGGGTGCACGACCTGAGCGATATCCGGGTGGCGGGCCAGCGCATTGTCGGTGCCGGTTTCGAGACGCGACAGGAAGTCTGTCATCACCGAGCGCAGGGTCCAGACCGCCGCAGTGACGTCTGAAAATGAAAAGCGATCCTCATCCCATTCGAGCCCGAGGTAGCGCGCCGACGCCTGCAGGAGGTCGATGAGGATCGATTCCACCGGGCGGCCGTCACGGTGCTCACGCTCGAGAAGCGCAAGGCAATCGGCTCGGTGGTCATCGATCGCCAGACGGCTCAGCGTGCAGACCTGCTCCGTGAGAGTGGGTGCCGGCGCGCGCCGCAATTGCTCGGCGAGCGCCGGATCGATACGCGGTGCACCGGTCGAACGCGTCTCCTCCGGTGCATCGGCATGCCGCGAATCGGACGCCGCGGGGCGGGCCAGGCGCGTCATCTGCGGCAGGATCTCCCTCGACACGAGATCGATGAGCCCCTGTGTGGCCGACGTCCTGCTGGTGATGCTGCCTGCTGACATAGGACGCTGTCTCCGTCACCTGCCCTTGAGGCAGGCCGCTGTCGCCCTCGGTGCCCGGTTGGGGAGGCGCGGTCATGGATGCTCGGTGTCGCCAGCACATCATGCAAAAAAAGCCAACAAACGTCAATCTAAAGATACGTCAAGTTTGGTTGACAGTCGTCTTTTGTCGATCTAGACTCGATTCATGAGGGGGAGGAACCGCGGTGTCAGTCGGAATGTCACAGTCGATGGTCAACGAGTTGCCGCGGTCGCTTCATGCGTCGGCGACGCCGTCTCTCTACACCGCCGCCGAGCGTGCGCGCCGTGACGCCACCCGGTGGACGCTGGTGCAGGGCTTGCTCGCACCCGTCCAGTTCCTGGTCTTTCTGGTGAGTGTCGGGCTCATTGCGCGGACACTCGCGACCGGCGAGGGCGCCGATTGGGCCTTGTGGTCGGTGGTCGTGAAGACCTTCGTGCTCTACCTGATCATGGTGACGGGTGCGATCTGGGAAAAGGTTGTCTTCGGCAAGTACCTCTTTGCGCCGGCATTCTTCTGGGAAGATGTGGTGAGCATGGCGGTCATCGCACTGCACACCGCATACCTGTGCGCCTGGCTGAAAGGGGATGCCTGGCTGGGCCTTGGCGGCCAGCTCGCGCTGGCCCTGGCCGCCTACGCGACCTATCTTGTGAACGCAGCGCAATTTGTCTGGAAGCTGCGCCGTGCGCGGCTGGAGCGCGCATGAACGCACCCATCGCCATCGAGGTTCTGCGCGAGCGTGGCCAGCGCGAGGTCTTCTGCGGACTCACCGGCATCATCTGGCTTCACCGCAAGATCCAGGACGCCTTCTTCCTCGTGGTCGGCTCGCGGACCTGCGCTCACCTGATCCAGTCGGCCGCTGGCGTGATGATCTTTGCCGAGCCGCGCTTTGCCACCGCCATCATCGATGATCGGGATCTGGCCGGGCTCGCCGACGCCAACGAGGAACTTGATCGTGTCGTGGACCAGTTGCTGGCACGGCGCCCGGACATCCGCCTGCTCTTTCTGGTCGGCTCGTGCCCGTCGGAGGTGATCAAGCTCGACCTCTCGCGGGCCGCCGAGCGGCTCGGTGCCCGCTACCTGCCGCAGGTACGGGTGCTCAATTATTCGGGCAGCGGCATCGAGACCACCTTCACGCAGGGCGAGGATGCGTGCCTGGCATCCCTGGTGCCCCAGATGGCGCAGTCGCACGAGGCGGCTCAACTCCTGATCGTCGGCAGTCTGGCCGATGTCGTCGAAGACCAGTTGGTCGGGCTGCTCACCGAGATGGGTATCGAGCAGGTGGCCTGTCTGCCGCCACGGCGAGCGGGTGACCTGCCGGCAGTGGGGCCTCATACGCGATTCCTGCTGGCGCAGCCCTTCCTGGCTGACACGGCTCGTGCCCTCGAGGCACGCGGCGCCCGGCCGCTGCCGGCGCCATTCCCGCTGGGGGTCGAGGGCACCCGCGGGTGGCTGGCGGCCGCGGCGGCTGCCTTTGACGTCGCGCCCGAACGCCTCGACGCCGTCGTCGAAGCTCCGATCGCGCGAGCGCGTGCTGCACTCGCCCGGCACAAGCCGCTGCTCGAGGGCAAGCGGGTGTTCTTCTTCCCCGATTCCCAGCTCGAGATTCCCCTTGCGCGCTTCCTTGCGCGCGAGTTGAGCATGCAACTGGTCGAGGTGGGCACACCCTACCTGCATCGGGCCCACCTGCAGCAGGAAATCGAATGGCTGCCCGAGGGCGTACGTCTGGTCGAAGGTCAGGACGTCGACCTGCAGCTGGCGCGTTGCCGTGAGGCACGGCCCGATCTGGTCGTCTGCGGACTGGGCCTGGCCAATCCCCTGGAGGCCGAAGGCATGACCACGAAGTGGTCGATCGAACTGGTCTTCACGCCAATCCAGGGGTTCGAGCAGGCCGGCGATCTGGCCGAACTCTTTGCCCGCCCGTTCGTGCGACGCGCCCTCATCTCGGGTGCCGGGTCGACGACGCGAGGAGCAGCGGCATGAAGCTCGCGCTCTGGACCTACGAAGGCCCGCCGCATGTCGGCGCGATGCGCATTGCGACAGCGATGAGAGGCGTTCATTACGTCCTGCACGCGCCCCAGGGCGACACCTACGCCGATCTGCTCTTCACGATGATCGAGCGTCGGGCCGAACGGCCACCGGTGACTTACACCACCTTTCAGGCTCGCGATCTCGGTGGTGACACCGCCGAGCTCTTCAAGAATGCGGCGCGCGACGCAGTGGCCCGCTTCAAGCCCCAGGCGCTGATGGTCGGTGCCTCGTGCACCGCCGAACTCATCCAGGACGATCCGGGCGGGCTTGCCGAGGCGCTGGCCTTGCCGATTCCGGTGGTGCCCCTCGAACTGCCGTCCTACCAGAAGAAGGAAAACTGGGGGGCGGCCGAAACCTTCTATCAGATGGTCCGAGCCTTCGCGAAGAAGGACCCGGGTGCGACGCCCCCGGTGGTCGGGCCGCGCTGCAATGTGCTGGGGCCCACCGGGCTGGGTTTTCGGCATCGCGACGACCTGGTCGAAGTGCAGCGACTGCTTGCCTCGATCGGTGTCGAGGTCAGCGTCGTCGCGCCCTGGCAGGCGACCCCGGCCGATCTGGCGCGTCTGCCCGAGGCATCGTTCAATGTCGTGCTCTATCCGGAGACGGCCGGTCTTGCCGCCAGCTACCTGAAGCGCACCCTGGGCCAACCGCATACCCGCACCATTCCGATCGGCGTGCGAGGTACCGAAGACTTCGTACGCGAGGTGGCCGAACTGGCCGGACTCGATCCCGAGGCAGCGGTCGCTCGTGCCCGTGATGCCAGCACCGGTCGCTCGGCGTGGTACTCGGCCTCGGTCGATGCCACCTACCTCACCGGCAAGCGGGTGTTCATATTCGGCGATGCCAGTCACGCCATCGCCGCGGCCCGGGTGGCCGCCGATGAGCTGGGCTTCAAGGTCGTGGGGCTTGGTACCTACAGCCGGGAATTTGCCCGCGAGGTGCGCGAGGCCGCCGCTCGTCACGGCATCGAAGCCCTGATCAGCGACGACTACCTGGAGGTCGAGGCTGCGGTGGCGAGTGCCGAGCCGGAACTCGTGCTCGGCACGCAGATGGAACGCCATATCGCCAAGCGTCTGTCGATTCCGTGCGCCGTGATCTCCGCGCCGGTTCATGTGCAGGACTTCCCGGCACGCTATTCGCCGCAGATGGGTTTTGAGGGGGCCAATGTCCTCTTCGATACCTGGGTCCATCCCCTGATGATGGGGCTCGAAGAGCATCTGCTGGGTATGTTTCGAAACGACTTCGAGTTTCATGCTGACGCCGCTGCGTCGCACCTGGGCGCTGGGGCAGGTCCCGCGCGACCTGCCATACCGGTGGCGCGCGCCGTCGTTGCGCCGCCTGCTGACATCGTGATGGCGGCTGTCCCGCCCGCGAACGCACCGCCAGCCACGGTGCGGGCAGAGGCCGATGCCGCTGCGCCAGTGGCACTGTCATGGGCACCTGATGCGGAGCGTGAACTGGGCAAGATTCCGTTCTTCGTGCGGGGCAAGGCGCGACGCAATACCGAGCGCTTTGCAGCCGAGCAGGGTCTGACGGTGATCACGCGCACCACTCTCTACGAGGCGAAGGCCCACTATGGTCGCTAGAGCAAGACAGGCTGCCAGCCTGCGCATGGTCGTGGTGACCATGGATACGCATCTCGCCACGGCCACCGCCAGTGCCGCCGCGCAGATTGCGCGTGCCTTGCCCGGCGTGACCCTCGAGATGCATGCGGCCTCCGAGTACGCTGCCAGCCCCGAGGCGCTCGCGCGGTGCCGCGATGCCATCGCTGCTGCTGACATCCTTGTCGTCACGATGCTGTTTCTCGAAGATCACTACACCCCCATCCTCGACCTGCTTCAGAAGCGGCGTACCGAGGTCGATGCCATGGTCTGCGCCATGTCGGCAGGTGAGGTGGTGCGTCTGACCCGCATCGGCAGGTTCGACATGTCCAAGCCGGGTTCGAGCATCGTGAACCTCCTCAAGCGCCTCAAAGGCTCCGCAAAGGCCGACTCGCCGTCGAGCAACGGTGAACGGCAGATGCGCATGTTGCGTCGCCTGCCGAAGATCCTCCGGTTCATTCCCGGCACCGCGCAGGATGTCCGGGCGTACTTCCTGTGTCTGCAGTACTGGCTGGGGGGGTCGCAGGAAAACATGGTGGCCCTCACCGCGTACCTGGTGAACCACTTCGCCAGCGGTCCGCGCGAGGGGCTGCGCGGCCGATTCAAGGGGGAAGAGCCGGTCGAATATCCGGAGACCGGTGTCTACCACCCCGACATGCGTGGACGCATCGCAGCCGATGCAAGCCTGCTGCCGCAGCCAAAACGGCCGCAGGGGCGGGTGGGTGTTCTTCTCCTGCGTTCGTATCTGCTCGCTGGCAATGCGGCGCACTACGACGGGGTCATTCGAGCGCTCGAGGCACGCGGCCTGGCGGTGGTACCCGTGTTTGCCACGGGTCTCGACTCCCGGCCTGCCATCGAGGCTTTCTTCTTCAAGGATGGTGTGGTTCAGGTTGACGCAGTGGTGTCACTCACCGGATTCTCGCTGGTGGGTGGTCCGGCCTACAACGATTCGCAGGCGGCTGAGGCGATGCTTGCGCGCCTCGATCTGCCCTACATCGCGGCCCACCCGGTCGAATTTCAGACGCTGGCCGAGTGGGGTGGGTCGGAGCGTGGCTTGCTGCCAGTCGAATCGACGATCATGGTGGCCATTCCCGAACTCGATGGGGCCACGAGTCCGATGGTCTATGGCGGGCGACCGGGCGCGCCGGGTGTGGCATGCACGGGTTGCGATCGCGGTTGCCGGTTCGAGCAGGCCGAGACCGCGCAGGACATGGTGTCCTGTCCGGAGCGAGCCGAGCGTCTGGCCGATCGGCTCGCCGCGCTGGTGAGTCTGCGCCGCAAGACGGTAGCCCAGCGCCGGGTCGCGATTGTCGTATTCAACTTTCCGCCCAACGGTGGCAGCGTCGGCACCGCAGCCAACCTGTCGGTGCTCGAGTCGGTTCACAACACGCTCGTCGCGATGCGCGCCCAAGGCTACCGCGTGAGCAATCTGCCCGAGCGGGCCGAGGACCTGCGCGAAGCGCTGACGGGAGGCAATGCCCAGACCTTCGGCACCGAGGCCAACGTCCTCGCGCAGATCGCGGTCCAGGACCATATCGCGCGTGAAACATGGCTGTCGGAGATCGAACGGGCCTGGGGGCCGGCGCCAGGACGGCAGTTGACGGATGGGCGCCAGCTTTTCATTCAGGGTCTCGATCTGGGCGAAGTCGTGCTGATGGTGCAGCCCGCCTTCGGCTACGAGGGTGATCCGATGCGACTCCTGTTCGAGCAGGGGCTCTCGCCGACGCATGCCTTCTCGGCGTTCTATCGCTGGCTGCGCGAGGATTTCCGGGCTGACGCCGTCCTGCATTACGGCACGCACGGCTCGCTTGAATTCATGCCCGGCAAGCAGGCGGGTACATCGGGTGCCTGCTGGCCCGATCGTCTCATCGGGGCGATGCCCAACTTCTACCTGTACGCATCGAACAATCCGTCCGAAGGGACGATCGCCAAGCGACGCTCGGCCGCCACGCTCATCAGTTACCTGACGCCGCCCCTGGCGCAGGCCGGTCTGCATGCCGGCCTGCAGGTGCTCAGCCAGAGTATCGATCGCTGGCGCGGCTTGCCTCCCCTGCGCTCGGGCGAAGTCCTCGATGCCGGCTCGGAACGCGCCAGCCTCATCAGCGTGATGGCCGAGCATGCACGCGCCGTCGACATGCAGGAGGAAGCGGGCGTCCTCATCGCGGCGGCCAGTCTGGTGGACGGCGCTGACCCTGCGCTCGCAGCGATCGACTGCAAGCTGCTGGACAAGGCGGTGTACCACCTGCATCAGAAGCTCGAGGAATGCGAACGTTCGCTGATTCCGGTCGGCCTCCATGTGGTTGGTCGCCCCATGGGACCCGTGCCGCGCAAGGAACTGCTGCTGGCCATGGCCCAGGCCCATGTGCCGCTCACCGACGTGCCTGATCTGGAGGCGATGGTCGAGGCCATCGTGGAGCGCACCGGCGAGCAGGGCCTGGCGCGCGCTCGCGAGATTCGCCGCGCTGCCACGGGTGGTCGTGCGAACGACGCGGGTAACGCCATCGACGAACTTCTCGTGATGCTCGAGCGGGTCAACCGCGAGATTCAGGTCGATGGCGAGATCCAGGGCATCTTGCGGGGCCTCAACGGGCAGTTCATCCGACCGGCAGCGGGCGGCGACATCCTGCACGCCCCCGAAATTCTCCCGACAGGTCGCAATCTGCATGGTTTCGACCCGTTCCGGATGCCGAGCCGGTTTGCCGTGATCGACGGCACCCGCCAGGCCGAGCGGTTGCTCGAACGCCACGTCGCCCAGGGCCATCCGCTGCCCGAGTCGATTGCCATGGTGCTCTGGGGTACCGACAATCTGAAAACTGAAGGCGGACCGATCGCGCAGGTGATGGCGCTGATGGGTGCTCGCCCTCGCTTTGACAGTTTCGGGCGCCTGGCCGGTGCCGAATTGGTCGGTCTCGAGGAATTGGGTCGGCCCCGGATCGATGTGGTCATCACGCTGTCGGGCATATTCCGCGATCTGCTCCCCCTGCAGATCAAGATGCTCGCGGAGGCAGCCTGGCTGGCCAGCCAGGCCGATGAGCCGCCCGAACGCAATTTCATCCGCAAGCACAGTCTGGCCTACCAGGCCGAGCACGGCTGCGACCTCGAGACGGCTTCGCTGCGGGTCTTCGGCAACGCGAGCGGCGCCTACGGGGCGAACGTGAACATCATGGTCGACCAGTCGACCTGGCAGGATGAGGACGAACTGGCCGATTCCTACAGCCGGCGCAAGGGCTTCGCTTATGGCCGTGCCGGCAAGCCGGTGCAGAGCCCGGCCTTGCTGCAGTCGGCGCTGAAGGATGTGGGTCTGGCCTACCAGAATCTCGATTCGATCGAGATTGGCGTCACCACCGTCGACAACTACTTCGACACGCTGGGCGGCGTGACGCGAGCCGTGCGTCAGGCCAAGGTGGCCGCCAACAAGCGGGCTGCCGCGAGCGGTGCTGCATCCGCCGAGTCGCGACCGGTCGAGACGCCTGTCTATATCGGGGATCAGACGAGCGGTGCCGGCGTGGTACGTACGCTCTCGGAGCAGGTGGCGCTCGAAGCGCGTACTCGCATGCTCAACCCCAAGTGGTACGAAGGGGTGCTCGATCACGGCTATGAAGGCGTACGCCAGATCGAAGCGCATCTCACCAACACCATGGGATGGTCGGCAACCACAGGGCAGGTGCACCCGTGGGTCTACGCCCAGCTCACCCAGACTTTCGTGCTCGACGACGCCATGCGTGAACGGCTGGCACGCCTGAACCCCAAGGCTTCGGCCAAGCTGGCCAACCGGTTGATCGAGGCGTCGGAGCGCAATTACTGGACACCCGACAACCAGACTCTCGAGGCCTTGCGCCGCGCGGGTGAGGAACTCGAGGACCGCATCGAAGGTGTCTACCAAGGAGCAACTGCATGAGTACAGTGAGTGTGCCGATCTCGAAGATCGGGCGGGGCTCTCGGCCCGACGGCGAGGGCAGTCTCCAGGTACAGCTGGATCCGGACATGAAGATCGGCAACGCCAAGGTCTTCGCCGTGTACGGCAAGGGTGGCATCGGCAAGAGCACGACCTCGTCGAACCTCTCGGCGGCTTTTTCCAAGCTGGGCAAGCGAGTGCTGCAGATCGGCTGCGATCCGAAGCACGATTCGACGTTCACCCTCACCAAGAAACTGGTGCCGACGGTCATCGACATTCTCGAGTCGGTCGATTTTCACTCGGAAGAACTGCGGGTCGAGGACTTCGTCTACGAGGGCTACAACGGCGTGATGTGCGTCGAGGCAGGCGGTCCCCCAGCGGGTACGGGCTGTGGTGGCTACGTGGTGGGGCAGACGGTTAAGCTGCTGAAGGAGCACCACCTGCTCGACGAGACCGACGTGGTGATCTTCGATGTCCTGGGTGACGTGGTCTGCGGGGGCTTTGCCGCGCCCTTGCAGCACGCGGATCGTGCCCTCATCGTGGCGGCCAACGACTTCGATTCGATCTTCGCGATGAATCGCATCGTGCAGGCCATTGGTGCCAAGGCAAAGAACTACAAGGTGCGCCTCGGCGGAGTCATCGCCAATCGCAGCCGCGAGACCGATCAGATCGACCGCTTCGTGGATCGTGTCGGGCTGAACCGCCTGGCCCATTTCCCCGACCTCGATGTCATTCGCCGCAGCAGGCTCAAGAAGTCGACGCTGTTCGAGATGGAGTCGACCCCTGAACTGGAAGCGGTCCAGCAGGAGTACCTGCGACTGGCGGCGAAGCTCTGGGCCGGCACCGAGGCGCACGCCCCGGAGTCGCTCAAGGATCGCGACATCTTCGACCTGCTCGGATTTGACTGAGAGCTGCCCTGATGGATGCCATTGCCCGTTCGTCGCCCCAATACACCCGGCGCCGCAGCCAGATCGAACAGTACTTCGACCGCACGGCAGTGCAGGCGTGGGCACGACTCACCTCCGATGCGCCGGTAAGTGGTGTACGCGCCACGGTACGTGCCGGTCGTGAGTCGATGCGTCGTCAGATCGTGTCATGGCTGGGCACCGAGCCGACAGCGCTCGACACGCGGCTGTCGGGCATGCGCCTTCTCGATGCCGGCTGCGGCACCGGCATGCTCTCGATCGACGCGGCACGTCTGGGGGCCAGGGTTACTGCGATCGACCTCTCGCCGACGCTGGTGTCGCTGGCGGCCGAGCGCTTGCCAGAGGATATCGAGGCCGATGCCATCCGTTTTGCCGCCGGCGACATGCTCGATCCGGCCTGGGGTGAGTTTGACTACCTCGTGACGATGGACACCCTGATCCATTACTCCCCGCGCATGGCAGTGCAGGCGCTTGCCGGGTGCGCGCCGCGTATCCGACGGTCGATGATCTTCACCTTCGCCCCGTCGAACCCCTTGCTGATGACCATGTTTGCCATCGGACGCCTGTTTCCGCGCGGCGATCGGTCACCCTCGATCTGGCCGGTGACGCTGGCAACGCTTACCCGACTGATCGCTGCCGAGCCCGCGCTGCGCGGCTGGCGCATCGGACGCACGGGTCGGGTGACGCGTGGCTTCTACATCTCGCAGGCGCTCGAACTGGTGCGCGATGATGATCCCGCCCGATCGACTGCAACCGCTTTCTCGATCGCGGAGTCTGCGTGAACGTTCTGGGCCTTGCCTTCAACCTCATGAATCCGCGCAGATGGGCGCGGGTCGATCCGCGCTTTCTGCCTTTCGCCGATCTGGTCAGTGCCGATCTGCCGCTTTCGCGACTGCTTCGTCTGTCGCTCTTTCAGGTATCGGTCGGCATGTCGACCGCCTTGCTGCTCGGTACGCTCAATCGCGTGCTGATCGTCGAACTGGGCGTGGCTGCCTGGATCGTGGCGGTGATGGTCGCGCTGCCTCTCCTCGCCGCGCCCTTTCGGGCGCTCGTGGGGTTTCGCTCCGATACGCACCGGTCGTTCATCGGGTGGCGACGGGTACCCTTCATCTGGATCGGCTCGATGATGCAGTTTGGCGGACTTGCGATCATGCCGTTCGCGCTCATCCTGCTCTCGGGTGACACCCATTGGCCGCAGTGGATCGGCCCGCTGAGTGCCTCGCTTGCGTTTCTCGTCGTGGGTGCCGGTGTCCAGACGGTGCAGACCGCAGGCCTTGCATTGGCCACCGACCTTGCCAGCGAGGGCCATCGGGCGCGTGTCGTCGCCATGATGTACACGATGCTGCTGCTCGGACTGTTCGTGGCGGGTCTGGTCTTCAGCGTGCTGCTGACTGATTTCACCAAGTTGCGTCTCATCCAGGTGGTGCAGGGGTCGGCGTTCGTGGCCTTTGCGCTCAATGTGATTGCCGTCTGGAAGCAGGAGCCGCGCCAGTCTGCGCGCACCGCGCCAGGCATCGGGCCACGGCCCCGGTTCAGGCAGACCTGGCGGGCCTTTGCCGCGCAGCCGGGGCGTGTGCGGTTCATGGTCGCGCTCTTCACCGGCACGGCTGCGTTCAGCATGCAGGACATCATCCTCGAGCCCTATGGGGCCGAGGTGCTCGGTCTGTCGGTATCGGCCACGAGCCTGCTCACGGCGCTCATGGCGAGCGGGTCGCTCGCGGCATTCGTCGCCTCGGCACGCTGGCTGCAGCGGGGTGGGAACCCTTTCCGCCTGGCTGCCCTCGGGGTGCTGGTGGGGCTGGTGGCCTTTGCCCTCGTGCTCTTTGCCGAGCCGCTCCAGTCGGCACTGGTCTTTCGTGTCGGTACCTTCCTCATCGGATTTGGCTCGGGCCTGTTTGCCGTCACCACGCTGGTCGCCGCAATGGGGCTCGAAACCACCGGTCTGTCCGGGCTGGCCATCGGCGCCTGGGGCGCCGTACAGGCCACGGCCGCGGGGCTGGCAGTTGCCGGCGGCGGTGTCATGCGCGACCTCTTCAGCGCGATGGCCACCACCGGTGGTCTGGGTGAGGTTCTTGCCTCGGCCGGTGTCGGCTATGGCGTCGTCTACTACATCGAATTGATTCTGCTGTTCATGACGCTGGTTGCGGTGGGTCCGCTCGTGCAGATCGCCCGCGCGACCAGTACGACCGGCCAGAAGTTCGGCCTTGCCCAAATTCCGGGCTAGACATTCAACGCGAGAAGGGAGAATTTCCGATGGGAACCGGTGCGATCACAGGCTATTTCGACGTGGCCCAGCTGGTGCTGTACATGTTCTGGGTGTTCTTTGGATTCCTCGTCATCTACCTCACGATCGAGAGCAAGCGAGAAGGCTTTCCGATCGAGAGCGACCGACGCGATGGCACGATCCGCCGCGAGCAGGGGCTGCTGCCCATGCCGCGGACCAAGGTCTATCGAACTCGCTACAACGGCGACTTCGAAGCGCCACATGATCGCGACCTCGATGCGCCGCCGGTTGCTGGTGCGCCCATCGGTCCGTATCCGGGCATGCCACTCGAGCCCTCGGGTGATCCGATGAAGGCCTCGATCGGTCCGGGTGCCTGGACGCAGCGCGCGGATGTCACCGACAAGACCTGGGAGGGCGGCGCCAGAATCGTGCCGTTGCGCGCCGATCCGGCATTCAGCCTGTCACACCACGACACCGATCCACGCGGGCTCACGGTCTACGGGGGCGACGATGAGCCGGGTGGTCAAGTGGTGGAGGCCTGGATCGATCGTTCAGAGCACATCATCCGTTACCTCGAGGTGAAGACCACCGGTGGGCGTACGGTTCTCCTGCCGCAGAACTTCGCACGCATCAACAACCGTCCGTTGCGCGGCGCGTGGGTGTCGGTGCAGTCGATCCTGGGCGGGCAGTTCGAAGGTGTCCCGGCCATCGCCAACGCCGATGTGATCACCTTGCGTGAGGAGGAGCAGGTGATGGCCTACTTTGGTGGCGGGACCCTCTTTGCCACGCCGGAGCGCCGGGAGCCCCTGTTTTGAGCAGCTCCGGTACGCCTCACGAGCACGAACATGAGTTCGAGGCCGAATACGGCCTGCCCGAGCCGCTGCCCGCCGGTGAGCGGCTGCTCTGGCAGGGCAGCCCGCGATTCCTGCGGGTCTTTGTCGATATCTTCCACGCACGGGCGTTGATCCTCTGGTTCGGTGTCATCGTGGCGGTTCGCCTTGGCGAGCAATGGACCGATGGCGAATCGGTCAGCGACATGCTGGGTACCCTGGTCGGTCTGGTGCCGGTCTTTGCGCTGTCGGTGGGCCTGTTCGCCTTCATCGCCTGGCTCGTGGCGCGCACGAGCGTGTATACGCTGACCGATCGCCGCATCGTGATGCGCATCGGCATCGTGCTCTCGCTGACCTTCAACATCCCGCTGTCACGCGTGATCGCGGCCGACGTCCGTGTTGCTCGCGACGGGGGCGGTGACATTGCGTTGCGCCTGTCGAGCGATGACAAGATTGCCTATCTGAATCTGTGGCCTCACGCGCGTCCCTGGGGCTGGTCGCAACCGCAGCCGATGCTGCGCGGACTGGCACAGGTAGGGCCGGTGTCACACCTGTTGCGTGATGCCTGGCAGGCGCGCCGTGACGCCCCGGTGGTGGCGGGTACGGAGCGGCTCGGACCCACGAACGAGCCTCGTGGTCTGGGCGAACCTCATCCCCGAATGAGTCCGGGTCGCTCATGACCGAGCGCTCGATCAGCACGCAGCTCGTTTCCCGGCCGCAAGTCGAAGGCTGGCCGCTGGCGGCCCTCGCCGCTCTGATGCTGGGCAGCATCGTTCTGGCCGCGGTCGGGCAATGGCAGAAACGTCAGCAACCCGAGTTGCCGGTGCTGGCCGTCCTCGAGACCCGCTCGCTGGTCTTTCTCGACGGGCCCGGCGGCGATGTCCTGATCCGGGACGCCGATTCGGGCGAACAACTGCCCCCGATCACTGGCGAGGCGGGGTTCGCACGCGGCGTGCTGCGCAGTCTTGCCCAGGCTCGACTGCGCGCGGGCGGCGGGGCCGCGCAGCCCTTCGTACTCAATCGCCAGGCGGACGACCGACTCATCCTTGCCGACCCGGTGACCGGACGCCAGATCGATCTGGCCACGTTCGGTCCCACCAATGTGGCGGTCTTCCAGTCCTTGCTGGAAGTTCGTACCTCTTCACCCTCGGGAGAACCACGATGAATGATCATTCCAGCGAAACGCTCGAGGCGGCACGTGCCGCAGCACCTGCCCGCAGTACGGGGACCGCGCCCAACGAGTCGACACAGTTCGCGACTCAGGACACCTTGCTGACGCCGCGCTTCTACACCACCGATTTCAAGGCCATCGATCAGGTCGACGTGTCGCCGTTGCGCAAGGAATGGGACACCCTGATGGCCGAGTTCGAGGCCGACACCAATACGGATCACTTCCAGCGGCCTGCGGAAATGAGCGGTACCAACTACTCGAACCTGCCACCGGCGCTCTATGAGGAGTTCAGCCAGTTTCTCATCAGTTCGCTGACATCGGAGTTCTCCGGCTGCGTGCTCTACGCCGAAATCCGCAAGAAGGTGAAGAACCCCGACATGCGGACCCTGTTTGGCTACATGGCGCGCGACGAGTCGCGTCATGCCGGGTTCATCAACCAGTGGCTCAAGGACTTCGGCATCGGCGTCGATCTGGGCTTTCTCACCAAGGCCAAGAAGTACACCTTCTTCAAGCCCAAGTACGTCTACTACGCGACCTACCTGTCGGAGAAGATCGGCTACGCGCGCTACATCGCGATCTATCGGCAGATCGAGCGGCATCCCGAACTGCGTTTTCACCCGATCTTCCTGTGGTTCGAGCGCTGGTGCAATGACGAATTCCGTCATGGCGAGGCCTTTGCGCTGATGATGCGGGCGCAGCCCAGCCTTCTGCGAGGGCTCAACCTCTACTGGATTCGGTTCTTCCAGCTGGCGGTCTACGCGACCATGTTCGTGCGTGATCACACACGCCCCGAGATGCACAAGGCGCTCGGCCTCGATCCGACAACCTATGGCCTGCAGGTTTTCGGCATCACCAGCCGAATTGCCGAGCAGGTGTTTCCGGTAACCCTCGACCACACTCACCCGGCCTTTCTGACGGGGCTGCAGCGCTTGTGCGAGATCCAGCAGGCTGTCGAGCTGGCCAAGGCTCGGGGTGGTCTCCTGTCGGGGTTGCGGCGCATCGGTCTCGCAGCGCAGGCGGGCCTCACCTTTGCACGACTCTACTTCCTGCCCGTGGTACGCAAGGATCTTCCCGACGACATTCGTCTTGCGCCCAGTTGGTAGAGCCGGGCCTGACCTGTGCATTCATTCTGGGCTGCCGCACTCTTCACGATCCTGGTCTGGTGGTTGTCTACCGGGCTGATCGTGCGCCTGGCCGATCTGCGCGGGATGCGGCGGGGGCACGGTTTCCTGGCAGCCAGCGTGCTGCTCGGACTCGGGCTTCTGGGGGTGGTATCGACTCGTGATCAGGCGAGCGTGGCTGGCGCCTACGGGGCCTTCGCCTCGACCGTGCTGGTGTGGGGCTGGCAGGAACTCGCGTTTCTGCTGGGGCTCATCACCGGCCCGAATCGCAAGCCCTGTCCGCCGGTGACGGGCTGGCAGCGTGCCTGGCATGCCTTCACGGCGGTCGCGCATCATGAACTCGCACTGGTTCTGCTCGGACTCGCCGTCATTCTGCCCACCTGGGATGCACCCAATCGGGTTGCAGCCAGCACCTGGGCCGTTCTCTGGGTGATGCGGCTGAGTGCGAAGCTCAACCTCTTTCTCGGGGTACGAAACTGCTATGAAACCTTCCTGCCGCCTTCGCTGCAGTATCTGGTGACCTACTTTGCCAGGCGCCGTTTCAACGGACTCTTTCCGTTGAGTTTCGTGCTGACGCTCGCAGCCAGCGTGCTCGTGGTGGGTGAAGCCTTTGGCGCCAGTTCGGCGCACGAGCGTGCCGCCGCCGGTCTGGTGGGCAGCCTGCTCGCACTGGCCCTGATCGAGCATATCCTGCTGATGGTACCGTTCGAGCCTGACCTGCTCTGGCGCTGGGCGCTGCGCGACGAGCGCTGAGTGCCCCGCGCTGTTCTATCGATGGAGATTCCTGCGTCATGACCGCCCGTTCACGCCCGGTCTATCCCTTTTCTGCACTGGTTGGCCAGGAGGAGATGCAGCTGGGTCTGCTCATCGCCACGGTCGATCCACTGTTGGGGGGGGTGCTCATTCTGGGTGATCGCGGCACGGGCAAGAGCACGGCCGTGCGTGCACTTGCCGCCGTCCTGCCCCAGATCGAGACCCTGCCCGGATGCCCTTATCGGTGTCTGCCCGCTGCCTGTGCCGGCCTGTGCGCTGCCTGCGTCCCCGGCATGGGTGGGGAAGCTCCCCCCGCGAAGGGCGCCCGCCGGTCGAAGGTGGTGACCGCGTCGGTTCCCGTGCCCGTGGTCGATCTGCCGCTCGGGGCGACTGAGGACCGCATCCTCGGTGCACTCGATCTCGAGAAGTTGATGACCCTGGGCGAGAAGCGCTTTGAACCAGGCCTGCTGGCGCGCGCCAATCGGGGCTTTCTCTACATCGACGAGATCAATCTGCTCGAAGATCACCTGGTCGATCTGCTGATCGATGCAGCGGCCTCCGGTGAGAACCGGATCGAGCGTGAAGGCCTGAGCGTGGTGCATCCGTCTCGCTTCGTGCTGGTAGGCAGTGGCAACCCTGAAGAGGGTGAACTGCGACCGCAACTGCTCGATCGATTCGGCGTCGCGGTCGAGGTTCGTACGCCGCAGGACATCGATCTGCGCATGGAGGTGGTTCTCCGCCGCGAGGCCTTCGAGCGCGATCCGCAGCACTTCCTGGCCAATCATGAGGCAGCACAGGCAGCCCTGCGCGAGCGCATCGTGGCGGCGCAACGGTTGTTGCCCAAGGTGATCCTCGCGCCCGAGTTGTTGCGTCAGATCTCGTCGCTGTGTCTGAAGCTCGGTACGGATGGCTTGCGCGGCGAATTGAGTCTGATGCGCGCGGCACGCGCCGCAGCCGCGTTGCGCGGCGAGCGCAAGGTGTCGCTGCAGACCGTGCGCGAGGTGGCGCCCATGGCCTTGCGCCACCGGCTGCGCCGCGATCCGCTCGATGACACCGATTCGACCGCGCGGGTTGCCCGCCTGGTCGATGAAGTGCTGGTCTGAACGCGCGGCCTGCCTTTCTTGCCGCCGCAACTGATGGACGTCCGGGAACCCGATCGTGCACCCGATGCCCGGCGTGGCGAGGGCGTGCTGGCTGATGTGCTGCTCGCGATTGCCGCCTGCGCGGTGGCCCCGATTGCGCTGGGTGGTCTGTGGATGCGCGGCTGGCATGGTCCGCGGCGCGATGCGCTCATCAGCCTTCTGGCTCGCTGGTCCCGGGTGCCGCTCAAGCGCATCAATCACAGCACCGATCCGGCCCAATTGCACGAGGGCATCGAACTGGCGGGCACCATTGGCCGTGGTCAACTGACCCGGCGTGCCGGCCTGCTGGCCGAGATCGAGGGTGGAATCCTGCTGCTCGCCATGGCCGAGCGCGCTTCGAAGGGGCTGCTCGGCCCGCTGGCGATGGCGATTGATGAGGCACGCCTGGGCCTGGTCGTTCTCGATGAAGCGCTGCCCGACGAGCAGGGTCTCGATCCAGCACTTGGCGAACGCCTCTCGCTCGCCATCGATCTGCGTGACGAAACAGCGCTCTGGCCGATCGCGCCGCCCCTCGAGGGATGGCCGGAAGCACGGGCGCTCGAGAGTCGACTCGAAGCTGCTCGCTGCAACTGGCCTGAGGTGCGCCTTGATCGAGGCGCCCTGCGGGAAATCCTCAAGGCCTGTCTCGCCCTCGGGATCGGTTCGATGCGTGCGCCCCTGCTGGCTGCGACCTTCGCGCGGGTGAGCGCGGCCCTGCATGGGCGTGCGAGCGTCGAGGTCGATGATCTGGG
The DNA here is from genome assembly GCA_947455195.1 of Pseudomonadota bacterium. Taxonomy (GTDB): domain Bacteria; phylum Pseudomonadota; class Gammaproteobacteria; order Burkholderiales; family SG8-39; genus CAIXPL01. The sequence goes on from CANGMI010000007.1 coordinate 347,249, forward strand.
ATTTGCGGTGCGTCTGTGCCTCTTGCCGCGTGCGCGACAGATGCCCGTTGCCTCGGCGTCTGAATCCGAGGATCCCAGTGAATCAGAGGCGTCGGATGAGGCGGTTGATGAGACTGAACCGCACGAGGCAGAGCCTGCCCCCGAGCCCGCCGGCCCCCCCGAGCCCCCGGTCAGTGCTGACCCCGATACCTCGCTGGCGCCCGACGACACCCCGGAGAAACCAGCCGATGAGCATCAGCCCATTCCTGACGGATCCAGTGACCGCCTGATCGAGGCGGCGCTTGCCAGTCTGCCATCGGGAGTGCTGGCCTTGCTGGCAGGGGCGGTCGCTGCGAACGCCGGGCGCGGTCAGGGCGTGAGCGGCTCGGGCCTGCAGGGCAGTCGCGGGCGTGGGCGCGGGCGGCCGGTTGGCAGCGTCCGGCGTGCGCCTCGCAGCGGAGAGCGACTGCACCTGCTGGCAACCATACGGGCTGCCGTGCCCTTTCAGCCCCTGCGCCGACGTCAGCTTGTGCAGCGGGCCTCCGCGGCTGCGGATCTCGACTCGCCTCGAAGCGATCCTGCTGCAGGTCTGGCCCCGGGGCGTCTGCACCTGCGGCCTGATGACCTCCATGTGCATCGCGAGAAGCGCCGTCGCGGCAACACCACGGTGTTCGTGGTGGATGCTTCGGGATCGATGGCGCTGCAACGCCTTGCCGAAGCAAAAGGGGCCGTTGAAGTGCTGCTTGCCGAGTGCTACGTGCGACGTGACCGGGTGGCGCTGGTGTCCTTTCGTGGCAAGGGAGCCGATCTGCTCCTGCCGCCCACGCGCTCACTGGTGGCCGCGCGGCGATCGCTCACGGCACTGCCTGGCGGTGGCGGCAGCCCGGTGGCCAGTGGTCTCGAACTGGCAGCGCGTCTGGTCGCGCAGGTACGCCGCGCCGGTGACAGCGCGACTTTGGTGCTCCTCACCGATGGTCGCGCCAACCTCACCCGCGCGGGCCTGCCCGGGCGCCAGCAGGCCGGTGAGGAGGCGCGCGAGGTGGCGCGGCAACTGGCGGGTCTGGCCGATCGACGGCTGCTCATCGATACCTCGGTGCGGCCCGATCCGGCTGCTCGCGCGCTGGCCGTGGCGCTGCACGGCACCTACCTTCCGATGCCGTTTGCGCAGGCGCGCGCCATCGGTGAGGTGGTTGCACGCGCAGCGTCAACCCGCGCTGTGGTCCAATAGCAGGAACTGCATTTCGGGGGATCTCATGGATTCTTCCTCAGTCGTCATCCTCGGTTTCGTCGCCCTCATTGTCGTGACGATTGCCTTCGGCGTCGAAATCGTCCGACAGTCGCATACCGCACTCATCGAGCGGCTGGGGAAGTACAACCGGACGCTTGAGCCGGGGCTTCACATCATCATCCCGTTCATCGAGCGGGTGGTGAAGCGCGTGCCGATCTTCGAGCGACAGATAGCGGGCGACTCGTTTCGTGCCATCACCCGTGACAACGTCCAGATCGAGATCAAGGTGGCGATCCTGTTTCGCGTGGTTGATGCAGCCCGTTTCACCTACCGGATCGAAGGGCCCGATGATCGCAAGGGACTGGGCATCCTGTCCGCGCCGGGCGGCCCCTCGCGGGTCAACCAGGCCATCGACACCATCGTGCAGGGCACGGTGCGAAGTCTCATCGGGAAGACCGACCTCGACGGCGTGCAGTCCAATCGCGCCCAGTTGTCAGCCGAGATCGAAACCGAACTGGAGAGCGTGTCGAGCGAGTGGGGCATCCTGCTCACGCGTGTCGAGATCACCGAGGTCGAGGTGGGCGATACGGAGACGCTCGACATCATGAAGAAGCAGTTGAATGCAGAGCGTCAGCGCCGAGCCGACATTCTGGTGGCCGAAGGTCAGAAGCAGGCCCGCCAGCTCGAGGCCGAAGGCAAGCTCTACGCGGCCCAGAAGGAGGCCGACGGCAAGCGCATCCTCGCCGAGGCCGAAGCCTACGCGGTGAGCGTACTGTCGGGGGCGATTGCGCAAGGGGGCAGCACCGCCGTGGAGTTCGAGATCCGCAAGCTCCAGGCGCAGGCGATGAAGGACATCGCCCAGGGCAGCAATGGCAAGGTCTTCGTCGTGCCCAGCGATGTACTGTCGAGCCTGGGTGGCGCCATTGATCGCGTGGTCGGACGCAACTGACCCATGACGCCCTGGCAGATATCGCTCCTGATTGCACTGGGTCTGGGTGTTGTCGAACTGGTGACAGGCAGTCTTGTCTTCCTCGGCTTTGCCATCGGCATGGTCGCAACGAGCCTTGCCCAGGCCCTGACCGGTCGGTTCGACGTGAACCGTGATCTGCTGATCTTCGCGTTCTCGGCCATCGCGGCCTTCGTGGTGATGCGGCGGGTGTTTCGCCGGCGCGATGACACACGCGGTGCCGATCGGGGTGACATCAACCGCTATTGACGCCGGCTCGGCGACGCTCCGGTGGTGATGGATCGCTGCGACGATCCACAATGGTGCGCCTGCGGTAAAATTGCACGGTCACGGTGCCGATCGCCCGGGCGATGCGCCTCCGCTGCGGTGGCCCACGTCGTTTACCCCGACCTCTCGGTTGGCACGCCGATTGCTTCAAGCTTCCTCGGGTTCCACCTCAACTCGCATTACCGGGAGATTCAACATGCAACGGCGCCATCTTCTCAAAGCGCTGACGTTCACGGTTTCCGCCGCGCTCATGGGCACTGCTGCCCAGGAGACGCTTGCTCAGGCGAAGACCGTCAAGGTCGGTGTGCTGCATTCATTGTCGGGCACCATGGCCATCAGCGAAACCGTCCTCAAGGACGTCGCGCTCATGGCTTTCGACGAAATCAACGCCAAGGGTGGCGTCATGGGCTACAAGATCGAGCCGGTCGTTGTCGATCCGGCCTCAAACTGGCCGCTGTTCGCCGAGAAGGCGCGCCAGCTGCTCACGCAGGACAAGGTGGCCGCGACGTTCGGTTGCTGGACCTCGGTGTCGCGCAAGTCGGTTCTCCCGGTCTACGAAGAGCTCAACGGACTGCTGTTCTACCCGGTGCAGTACGAGGGTGAAGAACTGTCGAAGAACGTGTTCTACACCGGTGCCGCCCCGAATCAGCAGGCGATTCCGGCCGTCGAGTACCTGATGAGCAAGGAAGGCGGTGCTGCCAAGCGCTGGGTCCTGCTCGGTACCGACTACGTGTACCCGCGCACGACCAACAAGATCCTGCGTTCATTCCTGCATTCCAAGGGTGTTGACGACAAGGATATCGACGAGGTCTACACCCCGTTCGGTCACTCCGACTATCAGACCATCGTCGGCAACATCAAGAAGTTTGCTGCCGGTGGCAAGACCGCTGTGGTCTCGACCATCAATGGCGACTCGAACGTTCCCTTCTACAAGGAACTGGGCAACCAGGGCCTGAAGGCAACCGATGTGCCGGTGGTGGCGTTCTCGGTGGGTGAAGAAGAACTGCGTGGTGTCGATACCAAGCCGCTGGTGGGCCATCTGGCCGCGTGGAACTACTTCATGTCGGTGAAGAACCCCGAAAATGATGCGTTCAAGGCGAAGTGGGCCGCATATGCCAAGGCGAAGAAGTTGCCCGGTGCCGACAAGCCGCTCACCAACGATCCGATGGAAGCGACCTACATCGGCATCTACATGTGGAAGCAGGCGGTCGAGAAGGCCAAGACCTTCGACATCGACAAGGTGATTGCAGCGGTGGGTGGCCAGACCTTCAAGGCACCGTCGGGCTTCACCGCGATGATGGACCCGAAGAACCATCACCTGCACAAGCCCGTGTTCATCGGCGAAGTGATGGCCAACGGCCAGTTCAATGTCGTGTGGAAGACCAAGGGCCCGGTCAAGGCCCAGCCGTGGAGCCCGTTCATCCCCGGCAACGACAAGAAGAAGGACGAACCCGACGGCAAGTCGGCGACCTGATCTGTCTGATCTGATGTAGCAAGGGGGCTGGCACTGCCGGCCCCCGCAAGGAATTGACGATGTCAAAGATTTTCGGCTGGTGCGCAGGGTTGCTGCTGATGTTGTGCGCTCAGGCCCAGGCGCTCGATGCCGCCCTCGTCGGTCGTCTCATGACTGGCGACAGTGATGAAAAGTCCCAGGCGATCACGGAACTCGTGGTGTCCGGTGACCCGGCCGTGGCTCCGCTGCTGCAGGCGTTCGCCGATGGTGATCTGCAGGCCTCCGGTTCTCGCGCCCTGATCACGAGCGGCGGTCGCATTGTCGATGCTGTTACTGCCGAGGTACTGCCGGCATTGCCCGACGACCACGAAGATCTCGTGGTGAACAACCGGATGCGTCGTGAACTGGCCGACGCACTCGCGGTGTTGAAACTGCTCTCTACCGAACGCGCCGACCGCCTGTCGGCTGCCCGCACGCTGGTGAATGGTGCGGACGATGCGATGCTCCCCCTTGTGAAGAAGGCACTGGCTGCCGAGCAGGACAGCGAAATCCGTGGCTTGCTCGAAGGGGTGGCCGCGTCGATGGAAATTCGCACCGGTGACACGGCACAGCGTATGGCCGCCATCATCAAGCTGGGTGAGGCGGGCGGCTCCAACGCCAAGAAGTTGCTGCTGCCGTTGACGGTGAAGAACGCCGATGGCACGTGGGCAGAGCCCGATGGCGATCTGCGGGCTGCTGCGGCTTCGAGCTTGCGATCGATCGAGTCACGGCTTGCCTGGGGCGAGCGCGTGGGACTCGTCTTTGCGGGGCTCAGTCTCGGGTCGATCCTGCTCATCGCGGCCCTGGGCCTGGCGATCACCTACGGCCTGATGGGCGTCATCAACATGGCGCACGGCGAGCTCATGATGATCGGCGCGTACGCCACGTATGTCGTCCAGTCGCTCTTTCGCACGCATCTGCCGGCCTGGTTCGACTGGTACCCGCTGCTGGCCGTGCCGGTGGCCTTCGTGACGGCTGCGCTGGTCGGCATGCTGCTCGAGCGTCTGGTGATCCGATTCCTGTATGGGCGGCCGCTCGAGACGCTGCTCGCGACCTGGGGGATCAGTCTCGTGCTCATCCAGTGCGTGCGTTCGATCTTCGGCGCGCAGAACGTGCAGGTCGAGAATCCGGCCTTCATGTCGGGGGGGGTTGCCCTCATGTCCAACCTTGTACTGCCCTGGAATCGCATCATCATCATCGGTTTTGCGCTGGTGGTTCTCGGGGCCGTGTCGCTGACGCTCACCCGTACCCGACTGGGTCTCTTCGTGCGCGGTGTCACGCAGAATCGCACGATGGCATCCTGCGTCGGCGTGGCGACCGCCCGCATCGACACCTGGGCGTTCGGGCTGGGTTCAGGTATTGCAGGGCTTGCCGGCTGCGGCCTGTCGCAGATCGGCAACGTCGGCCCCGAACTCGGTCAGGGCTATATCGTCGACTCTTTCATGGTGGTGGTACTTGGGGGGGTGGGCCAGCTTGCGGGCACCGTCTACGCCGCTCTCGGGCTTGGTTTCGCCAACAAGCTCCTCGAGGCCTGGTCGGGTGCCGTGCTCGCCAAGATTGCGGTTCTCGTCTTCATCATCGTCTTCATCCAGCGACGCCCGCAGGGCATGTTCGCCCTCAAGGGACGTTCGCTCGACGCATGAACACCCACGCTGCTCCATCGCTTGTGAATCGCATCTACGGACCGCGCGCCTGGCTCGCGCTGGCGGCCTTTGCCCTGATCGTGTTCGTGGCGTTTCCGGTTGCCAACCTGGTACTGCCTGCCTCGAGCCCCCTGCACCTGTCAGCCTACTGGGTGGCGCTTGCGGGCAAGATCATGTGCTATGCCATCGTCGCGCTCGCCATGGATCTCATCTGGGGCTATGCCGGCATTCTCTCGCTGGGCCACGGACTGTTCTTTGCCCTCGGTGGCTATGCCATGGGCATGTACCTGATGCGCCAGATCGGGCGCGAAGGACAGTACAAGAGCGACCTGCCCGACTTCATGGTGTTTCTCGACTGGAAGGCGTTGCCCTGGACCTGGTGGAACAGCGATCAGTTCTGGTGGGCAGCCTTTCTCGTGGTGGCCGTGCCCGGGCTTCTTGCTTTCGTCTTCGGGTGGTTCGCCTTCCGCTCGCGAATTCGCGGGGTGTACTTCTCGATCATCACGCAGGCGCTGACCTACGCCGCGATGCTTCTGTTCTTCCGCAACGAAACCGGTTTCGGTGGCAACAACGGTTTCACCGATTTCAAGCGCATTCTCGGATTCGACATCACGGCGCCGCAGACGCGCATGGCGCTCTTCATGACAACCGGTGCGGCCCTCATTCTGAGCCTGCTCGCGGGCCGCTACATCGTCACATCGAAGGCGGGTCGGGTGCTGCAGGCCATCCGCGATGCCGAAGCGCGCGTGATGTTCTGCGGTTACGACACGCGGCACTACAAGCTTGCCGTCTGGACCTTCTCCGCGGTGCTCTGCGGCATTGCCGGGGCCCTCTATGTGCCGCAGGTGGGCATCATCAACCCCGGCGAAATGTCGCCAGCGAATTCAATCGAGATCGCGATCTGGGTTGCCGTCGGGGGGCGTGGGACGCTTGCAGGGGCGGTTATCGGGGCGTTCCTCGTCAACGGCGCCAAGAGTTTCTTCACCCAGGCATTTCCCGAATACTGGCTCTATGTGCTCGGTCTCGCCTTCATTCTGGTTACGCTCTACCTGCCTGATGGCGTTGTCGGACTTCTCCAGCGCTGGCGCCGTCGGTTGAGGTCCGGTTCAACAGTCGAACCGGTCGCAACTGTCAAGGCCGAAGGAGACAACGCATGAGCGAGGCAATCGTCAACGCGCCAGCGGCCGAGACCTTCACCGAGGGTGATCGTGCCGATGCCGATTTCGGCCATGTTCTCGGACAGGGGCTCGATGCTTCGCATGGTGTGGTGCTCTATGTCGAGGGCGTATCGGTCAGTTTCGACGGCTTTCGAGCCCTGAACGAACTGTCGCTCTCGATCGATGTCGGCGAACTGCGCTGCGTCATTGGCCCCAACGGGGCGGGCAAGACGACGATGATGGATGTCATCACCGGCCGTACGCGGCCCGACGCCGGACGCGTATTCTTTGGTCAGACCATCGATCTCACGCGCCTCAACGAGTCGCAGATTGCCCAGGCCGGGATCGGCCGCAAGTTCCAGAAGCCCACGATCTTCGAGTACCTGAGCGTCTTCGAGAATCTCGAACTCGCGATGAAGGCCGACAAGGTGGTGCGACGCACGCTCTTTTCGCGCCTTTCGAGCGAGGAGGGTGATCGCATCGCCGCCATGCTCGAGCAGATTCGTCTGGTGGGTGACGCCAGTCGGCGCGCCGGTGAACTCTCGCACGGCCAGAAGCAGTGGCTCGAGATCGGCATGCTCCTCATGCAGGAACCCCGACTTCTGCTGCTCGATGAGCCGGTGGCCGGGATGAGCGATGAAGAAACCGAGCGCACCGCCGAACTCTTCCTGTCGCTGGCCGGCCGTCACTCGCTCGTCGTGGTTGAACACGACATGGCCTTCATCGGAACCATCGCGCGCAAGGTCACGGTGCTGCACGAGGGCAGCGTGCTCGCTGAAGGGTCCCTCGCCGAGGTCCAGAATGACCCGCGCGTCATCGAAGTCTACCTGGGACGATAGGCCGCCATGACGAGCGAGGCAAGCAGCAAGACCATACGCGAGGCGGGCGCACTGGAAGTGCGCGGGCTCAACCAGTACTACGGTGGCAGTCATATCCTGCGCAATGTGGCCTTCGACCTGCCCGCAGGCAAGGTGACGACCTTGCTCGGGCGCAATGGCGTGGGCAAGACCACGCTCTTGCGCTCGCTCATGGGGGTGGTGCCGGTTGCTGCCGGCCGTGTGCGGCTGGATGGGCGTGACATCACCCATGCAGCCCCCTATGAGCGGGTTCGCGCCGGCATGGGCTATGTCCCGCAGGGACGCGAGATCTTTCCGCGACTCACGGTCGAGGAAAACCTTCTGATGGGCCTGGCGACCCGACCCGCTGGCACGCCGATTCCCGAGCGCATCTTCGAGATGTTTCCGGTGCTCCGCTCGATGCTGAGCAGGCGAGGGGGTGATCTCTCGGGCGGTCAGCAGCAGCAGCTTGCCATCGGTCGAGCGCTCGCCATGAACCCGCAGCTGCTCATTCTCGATGAGCCGACCGAGGGGATCCAGCCCTCGATCATCAAGGACATCGAGCGTGCCATTCGCCTGCTCGCGGCCTCTGGCGACATGTCGATCCTGCTGGTCGAGCAGTATTACGATTTCGCCCGTTCACTGGCCGATCATTACGTTGTCATGGAGCGGGGCGAGGTCGTCATGCAGGGGCTTGGTGCCGATATGGAGCGCGACCGCGTGCGAGAGCGCCTGGCGGTATGATCGGTCGATGTCGACCGTCACCGCCGCTGCATTTCCCGCCTGGCGAGGTGAGCTCGCTCTCGATTTCGAACGTCGGGCCGACCGAACCGTGCTCGCGCGTCGTCATCACACGGGCCCACTGCTCGTCCAGAAGCCGCTCTATCCGGAGGGTGACGAGGTCTGTCACGCCATCGTGCTGCATCCGCCGGCCGGCGTCGCCGGCGGCGACGTGCTCGATCTCCGGGTGGCTTGCGGCCCCGATGCGCACGTGCTGCTCACGACGCCAGGCGCAACGCGCTGGTATCGTTCGTTGGGGGCGCCATCCTCGCAGCGGGTGGGCATCGACGTCGCCGCGGATGGCTGCGTCGAATGGTTGCCGCAGGAGAACATTGTCTTTTCAGGCGCACTGGCTCAGTCGGCCCTCGACGTTCATCTGGGTCCTCGCGCTTCGTTCATCGGCTGGGACATCCTCTGTCTCGGGCGCCGCGGATCCGGTGAGCGCTTCGATGCCGGCTTCTGGCGAGTCGACAACCGACTGCATGCCGGCGATCGGCTGTGCTGGACGGAAGCCGGGCGTATCGATGGGGGCAGCACGGGGTTGGCGGCAAGGCCGGTGCTGGCAGGGGCCAGCGTGACTGCCACCTTCATGGCGTTTGCGCCGCATCTCGCCCCAACCGTGCTCGCGCCCTTGCGTCTGGCTGCCCAGGCGGTTGCGGCCGAGCATTGTCGTGCCGGGCGCGCAGCGGTGAGCCTCCTGCCGGGCCTTCTCATCGGGCGATACATGGGCGATTCCTCGGAAGCGGCACGTCGCTTCTGCGTCGCCTTGTGGCAGCATGCAAGGCCTGTATTTGGCGGTCGCGATGCCCGCGAACCGCGCATCTGGAAGACCTGAACGGAGAGTCGTGGCCATGGAACTGACCCCGCGCGAGAAGGACAAGTTGCTGATCTTTACTGCAGCGTTGCTCGCCGAGCGGCGACGCGCACGTGGCCTGCGTCTGAATTACCCCGAGGCGGTTGCCTTCATCACGGCGGCCGTGATGGAGGGTGCGCGCGATGGACGCAGCGTGTCCGACCTGATGGGGTGGGGCGCTACGCTGCTCTCGCGTGATGATGTCATGGAAGGGGTTGCCGAAATGATTCCCGAAGTGCAGGTCGAAGCGACCTTTCCCGACGGCACCAAACTCGTCACCATCCACCACCCGATCGTCTGAACGACGGTCTGACAGCGGAGCCTGCGATGATTCCAGGACAGATCGAAGCCCTGCCGGGCGAGATCGAACTCAATGTCGGTCGAGACACGCTCGTGGTCGAAGTGACCAACAGTGGCGATCGCCCGGTGCAGGTGGGTTCGCATTATCACTTTGCCGAGACCAATGAGGCGCTGCTTTTCGACCGCGCGGCCGCCACCGGTTTTCGGCTCGATATCGCGGCCGGCACGGCCGTGCGTTTCGAGCCCGGTCAGTCGCGTACGGTACAACTGGTAGCGCTCGCCGGTGATCGACGTGTATTCGGTTTCAATGCCCGGGTGATGGGTGCCCTCGACACGCCGGCACCGGCTGCGCGCATGACGCCCACGTCGACAGGAGACCGCTCATGAGCACCCGTATCTCGCGTGCTGCGTATGCCGAGATGTTCGGCCCCACCACGGGCGACCGGATGCGTCTGGCTGATACCGATCTGTGGGTCCGCATCGAACACGACTACACGATCTACGGCGAGGAAGTGAAATTCGGCGGTGGCAAGGTGATTCGCGATGGCATGGGTCAGAGCCAGCGCTGCGCCGCCGAGGTGGCCGACACCGTCATCACCAATGCGGTCATCATCGATCACTGGGGCATCGTGAAGGCCGACATCGGCCTGAAGAATGGCTGCATCTGGCGTATCGGCAAGGCCGGCAACCCCGACATCCAGCCAGGCGTCACCATTCCGCTGGGGGCAGCCTCGGAGGTCATCGCCGGCGAAGGCATGATTGTCACTGCGGGTGGTATCGATACGCACATTCATTTCATCTGTCCGCAGCAGATCGAGGAGGCCCTCATGTCGGGGGTTACCACGATGATCGGTGGCGGCACCGGACCCGCGACGGGCACCTTTGCCACGACCTGCACGCCCGGGCCGTGGCACATTGCCTCGATGCTCGCAGCGGCTGAAGCCTTCCCGATGAACCTGGGCTTTCTCGGCAAGGGCAATGTGAGCCAGCCCGAGCCCTTGCGCGAGCAGGTGCGTGCCGGGGTCATCGGCCTGAAATTGCACGAAGACTGGGGCACCACGCCGGCTGCCATCGACAACTGCCTGAGCGTTGCCGACGAGTTGGATGTGCAGGTGGCCATTCACACCGACACGCTCAACGAGTCGGGCTTTGTCGAGGCCACGGTGGCGGCGTTCAAGGGGCGCACCATCCATACCTTCCACACCGAGGGCGCGGGGGGCGGGCATGCTCCCGACATCATCCGGGTGGCGGGCGAGCCCAACGTGCTGCCCTCATCCACCAATCCCACGCGGCCTTACACGGTAAACACCATCGCCGAGCATCTGGACATGCTGATGGTTTGCCATCACCTCGATTCGTCGATTGCCGAGGACGTGGCCTTTGCCGAGTCGCGTATCCGGCGCGAGACGATTGCGGCTGAAGACATCATGCATGACCTGGGCGGCTTCTCGATGATGTCGTCCGACTCGCAGGCCATGGGTCGGGTCGGTGAAGTGATCATCCGCACCTGGCAGACCGCGCACAAGATGAAGGCGCAGCGGGGCAGTCTCGCCGGCGATGACGCCCGCAGCGACAACGCGCGGGTGAAGCGTTATGTCGCCAAGTACACGATCAACCCGGCCATCACGCACGGTATCGGTCATCGGGTCGGCTCGGTCGAGGAGGGCAAGCTGGCCGATCTCGTCCTGTGGAAGCCAGCCTTTTTCGGTGTGAAGCCCTCACTCATCCTCAAAGGCGGCATGATCGCGGCCGCCGCCATGGGTGACCCCAACGCCTCGATCCCGACGCCACAGCCGGTGCACTACCGGCCGATGTTCGGGGCTTTTGGTGGCGGGCTTCGTACGTCGATCACCTTTGTGTCGCAGGCTGCGCTCGAGAATCCTGCCGTCACGGATCTGGGCCTGCGCCGCCCGCTCGAAGCGGTACGCGGCACGCGTACGGTGAAGAAGTCCGACATGATTCACAACGGCTGGCAGCCGCATATCGAGGTCGATGCCGAGACGTATCAGGTCCGTGCCGATGGCGAACTGCTGGTATGCGAGCCGGCCAGCGTGCTGCCACTGGCGCAGCGTTACTTCCTTTTCTGAGCGGCATGCGTACGATCCATGCACGAGCCGCGCCCCTGGCAGCAGCGAGCGGGATCACCCTGACGCTCGACTTCGATCGGCGTCAGCATGCCCGCCAACGGGTGAGGCTCTCCACGGGTGAGGAAGCGGCGCTTGCACTGCCGCGCGGGGAAGTGCTTCGTGACGGGGATTGCCTGCTGGCCGATGATGGCTCGATCATCATCGTGAAGGCGGCGCCCGAGCGTGTGCTGCATGTGGCCTGTATCGATTCGGTCGCACTTGCGCGCACCGCTTACCACCTGGGCAATCGGCATGTGCCGGTGCAGGTCGGTGATGGCTGGCTGCGGATCGGGATCGACCATGTGCTGGGTGCCATGGTGCGTGGCCTGGGCGCGCTCACCAGCGAGATCGAGGCGCCCTTCGAACCCGAGGCGGGGGCTTATGCGTCGGCGGTGGGCGAGGCGCATCAGCATGGCGGTGCGGGGCATTCGCACGGGCCCGGCCGCATCCATGACCATGGCGGCCACAGCCATGGCCATGGCCATGCTGACCACAGCCACGACGATCACAGTCATGACCACTGAGGCGTCGAGCCTTGCCCGCCTGCGGCTGCTGCAACTGGCAAGCCCCACTCTTCCCGTCGGCGCATACAGCTATTCGCAGGGGCTCGAGGCGGCGGTCGAAGCGGGCGATGTGGTCGATGCGGCGAGCGCCGGTCACTGGATCGCTCAGGTGCTCGAGCACGGGGTTGCACGGCTCGAAGCACCGGTGCTGGTTCGCTTGATGGCGGCGTGGCAGGATGCCGACGGTTCTCGCGCGGCGCACTGGAACGAGCGCTTCATCGCCAGCCGTGAATCGGCTGAGTTTCGAGCCGAGACCCTGCAGATGGGCTATTCGCTGCGGGTCCTGCTCAAATCGCTGGCGCTGCCGGGCGTGACCCTGCTCGATGAGATGGTCGAACTGGCCTTGCCCACCGCGTGGGCGTTTGCCGCTGTTGCATGGGGTGTGGAGCCGCGCGCGGCGCTCGATGCCTACCTGTGGGCGTGGGCCGAGAACCAGGTCCTGGCGGCGGTGAAGATCGTGCCCTTGGGGCAGACCGATGGGCAGCGCCTGCTGCTCACCCTGGGTGAACCGTTGGCGGCTGCCTCGGGGTTTGCGACCGGCATTGCAGACGAGCACATTGGCGCCTTCATGCCACACCTGGCACTGCTGTCAGCACGTCATGAGTCGCAGTACTCGCGCCTTTTCAGAAGCTGAAGGCCGGCACTTCGTCAGTCGCTCAGAGCAGCGCCTCGATGGCTGCGGCGAGGCTCTCGGGGGTCGCGGTCGGTGCGAAGCGTTCCTGCACTTCGCCTGACCGATTGACGAGGAATTTGGCGAAATTCCAGCCGATATCCTCGCCTGCCGACCCGTCCTTGCCACGCTTCAGCCAGGTGTAGAGGGGGTGTGTGCCCGGGCCGTTCACGTCGAGTTTGGCGAAGACCGGAAAGTTCACCTGGTAACGGGTCTGGCAGAACTCGAGAATCTGTGCCTCGGTGCCCGGTTCCTGTTGCCCGAACTGGTTGCATGGGAAGGCAAGCACGGTGAACCCGCGCGCGCCGAATCGTTCCTGCAATTGTTGCAGGCCCTGATACTGGGGTGTGAGGCCGCAGCGTGAGGCGACATTGACCACCAGGACGACCTTGCCGGCCCAGTCGGCCAGTGATCGATCTTCGCCGGTCGCGAGGCGTGCGCTGAAATCCTGCAGGGGCATGGTGTACTCCGGTGATCATGTCGATGTGCCGGACGGTACCATGGAGTCTTCTGCGGGGTCGTCAACTGTCCGGGCCGGTGCCGGGTTTTCCGGAGGCGGTGGGCGACCTGCTGCTGTTCCTGCGTCATCACGCCTTCTGCCTGCGAGTCCGAGCCATGCAAGCTGCCCTGTCCTCCGCTTCACCTCAACCGAACTCTCGTCCGGCCATCGGCCCCTTGCGCATCGGCATTGGCGGACCGGTGGGCTCGGGCAAGACCGCATTGATGCTCTCCTTGTGCCGCACCTTGCGCGCGCACTACGACATCGCTGCGGTCACCAACGACATCTACACCGAAGAGGACGCGCAGTTCCTCGTGCGCAACGAAGCGCTGGTTCCCGAGCGCATCATCGGTGTCGAGACGGGTGGCTGCCCGCACACCGCGATTCGTGAAGATGCTTCCATCAACCTAGAGGCGGTCGCGCGCCTGCAGGCGCGTTTTGGCACGCTCGAACTCATCCTCATCGAATCAGGCGGCGACAATCTGGCAGCAACCTTCAGCCCTGAATTGTCCGATCTCACGCTCTACGTCATCGACGTGGCTGCCGGTGACAAGATCCCGCGCAAGGGTGGCCCGGGCATCACCAAGTCAGATCTGCTCATCATCAACAAGATCGATCTCGCACCCATGGTTGGCGCCTCGCTCGAGGTGATGGATCGCGATGCCCGGCGCATGCGAGGGGAGCGCCCCTTTGTCTTCACCAACCTGAAGACCGCCAGCGGCCTGCAGGCCGTGGTCGACTTCATCGTGAAGGCGGGCGTACTGCCCGAGCGTGGCGTTCGTGTCGCAGGGCCCGTCATCTGAATGAAAAACGGCGCACCCGAAGGTGCGCCGTCTGCCAGTCGCAACGGCCGTGTGCGCGCTGGCCCCGTTCTTCAACGGGGCAAGCGCGTGATCGATCAGACGATCCGCAGGTTCAGTTCCGGGAAGCCGTCGATGTGCACTTCGATCGTGTCACCGGCAACGACCGGGCCCACGTTCTCGGGCGTGCCGGCATAGATCACATCGCCGGGGAAGAGTTCGAAGGCTTCCGACAGGCGGCTGATCTGCTCGGCCACGTTCCAGATCATCTGGTTCAGATTGGCGTTCTGCTTGATCTCGCCATTGACCTTCAGCGAGATGACGCCTTCGGCCGGATGTCCGACCTGGGCGACCGGGAAGATCGGGCCGATCGGCGCCGAATGGTCAAACGCCTTGCCGATTTCCCACGGCTTCTTCTCCGCGCCTGAGGCTCGCTGAAGGTCGCGCCGGGTCATGTCCAGGCCCACCGCGTAGCCAAAGACGAGGTCGAGGGCCTTGTCCACCGGCACACTCTTGCCACCCTTGTCGAGCACGCAGACCAGTTCGGCTTCGTAGTGGAAGTTCTTGGTGAGCGATGGGTAGGGATGATCAACCGTGGTGCCCGTGGCGACGTACTGGATGGCGTCGGTCGGCTTCTGAAAGAAAAACGGCGGCTCGCGATCCGGATCGGCGCCCATTTCGCGGGCGTGGGCTGCGTAGTTGCGTCCGATGCAGTAGATGCGCCGAACCGGAAAGCCCTTGTCGCTGCCGACGACGGGGACTACAGCGCGGCGGACTTCGAAGGCGGGTACGAGATTGTCAGGCCAGGTGACGGTCATGGATGTCCTATCGGGCGGCTCGGTTGGGGAAGGCATGCAGGGCGTGGATTATAGCCTTCGAACGGGATGAGGCCTTTGCACACGCAGTGCCACGGCCGGTATCGATCGGGTTCACTCCCGTGCCGGTTGCCGGCTGTCCAGACGAATCACGCATTCTTTGCGAAATATTTCGCAAATGATGCAAGAATGTCACCGGGCTGGCAGATGAAGGACCTGCCCTGGACGGCATTGCGGTTCAGAGGCATCCGTCTGCAGGGGCCAGGTCGCCGAAGGGGCGCATTCACAGGGGACGCGACATGCACGGTTGCAAGCGGTTGGTACGGATGCTGGGAGGGCTTCTGGTGCTCATGACACCCTGCGCCGCCTTGCAGGCACAGCCTGCACCGCCACCTCCGGCTGCCGGGGTGGTGCTCACGTTCCTGAAGAGCAGCTATTTCCTGCCCGTCTGGCTCCGGTGTCCCCGTCAGCCCTTGCAGACTGACGTCAAGCTGAACCCGCAGCCTGACAGGTCAGAATTCGCTGACAGCATCGCGCTGTCCTGTGCCAATGCCGGCGGAACCGCGCGGGCGAGTTCGCAGGCACAGCTGAACTCGACGCCCACGCTTCAACCCGGCAAGCCCGGGTCCCTCGACGGCAACATGACGCTGCAACTGGCGGCCGACGCGACCGGGAGTCATGGCGCCAATGCCTACGCCGGTCTGTACAGGATGGAGATGAGCGGCGGGTGGGGGCGGTGGCGACTGACGAACAGCAGCGCCGATCGGGCAGTTGTGATCCGGATTGGTTGTCAGATCAACCTGAATCAACGATCGGCATTCCAGCCCGGGACGGCGGGTTTCGGCATGGATGTCATGGCCGATGCGTCAATCAGTCTGCGCACGGCATACACGGATGACATCACCGTTGATCTCTGTCCGCTACCTGACCCGTTGCCGCCCGATGGCACCCGGCTTCACCTGGCCAAATATATCTGCTTCGGGCCGGGCGCCGTGGTCGATCTCATGGTGTCGGGGATCGCGATGGCCAGGGTCGCACCGGGCAATGCCCAGACACTGACCTCGAAGGCGACCAGCGAGTTGCAGTTCGAGTTCAGCAACATTGCCGGCAATTGCGACAGTCCACCCGGTCTGGTCGCGGAAGCGAAGCCGAGGCAGAAGTCGTGACGAGCAGCCCAGTCCGGGTGAGTCCCCGGGAGCACCCATGAGCAGGTTCCGATCCGCAGTCGCGGTCATCGCGCTGACCCTGGTGTTCGCCACGAGTGCCGCGTACGCACAAACCCGACCTGCCCTGGGACCGGTTCAGGTCACCCCATCGGGCGGTTCGTACTTCCTCCCGCTGCACGTTCGGTGTCCCTCCGGGCCAACCCGGTCGAGCAAGGCGGAAGATCGAGCGGCTGAAGCGACCTTTCTCGCCTCGCCGAAGTTGATCTGCGGAACTCCGCGGTCTGCAACCGAGCCATGGGCTCAGGCAACGAATCGTGTCGAAGCGACCGTTGAGCCAGCGACGGTTGACGGGGTTCGGCAATCCGCTTCGCGGTGGAGCAGCGGCAAGATCACCTTCCGGTTCAGCGCGCGGGCCGACGTCGGGTCCGACCTCAAGGCAGCCGCTTATTCGACGTATTTCAACAGTGGTGAGGGGGAGGCCGAATCCAGATGGCACGTGGAAAATACGGGCAAGGTGGCGAGCTTCATCAAGGTGAAATGTTCGCGCAAGGCCAGGGTCGACCTGGCTGGCGTTGGAGCGAGCGCCATTTTCGAGGGCCGAATCATGGTCCTGTTGCCGGGAGCGCCTTTTGAGTTTCTCGAACCCGAGGTCGGTGGCGTTCCGTGCGGAGCCTTCACCGATCAGGAAAATTCGGTCGAAACAACACGTCTGGGCGTGATCTGCTTCGGCCCCGGGGTGGTAGCGATCTTCAGTCTTGCTGGCGTGGCGCATGCCAGGGCATTGGGCTTCAACAGTCAGGACTCCCATGCCTACGCAGATGGTGAGCTGGCGGTCGAGATCGAGGCGGTCCCCCCGCGTCCGGATGGCGCCGACCACTGCAACGCCCCCCGAGGCGTCGTCAATGTCTACAGTTTCCAGCCGCTACAGGGTCCCTGACCCACCGATCAGCGCAGCGCCCGGTTGAGCACTTCGGCAAGGCGCACCCCGGCCTTCAGCAGTTGCTCGCGCACCGTATCGGCCTCGGCCTCGATATAGCGGTCGTCCACCGTCTGACGATCCGGAACGCGTCGGGAACGCGTCTCGGCAGGTTGTCCGAATGCCGGGCGCTTGTCGCCCGTATCGCACGCCGGCGGGGCGGGCAGTCGCGGATAGACCTCGCGTACGGCGAGGGCATGGCTCTCGGCCATCCACTCGAAGACGGTACCGTTGGCCCAGAGGGCAGCCTGGCTGGCGTCGAACGTCGGCCCTTCAGGGGCCGACGCAGCACCTGAAAGGCTACGACGTCGCCCCGTCTGCAACGAGCGCTCCACCAGTTCGGTATCCCAGAGCCGGTGCAGGTTCATGCGCGGCTCCTGCGCCGAGGGCACTCGCAGGGGCACGTCATTGCCGCCGCGGTCATGGTTGTCGGCTGCGTGAAGTGGTTGATGCGCATCGCCGATGAAGTGCGCGATGAACTTGAGGGCTTCCAGACGGCGTCGCTCCGGGGCGTGGCTGTCAGCCAGCACGGCGAGCAAGCGCGTGGTCTGGGCCGACAGGCAATTGCCGTCAGGGCAGTACGTTTCGCGATTTGCCTCACCGCAGAGCGGAATGTCATCGTAATGCCAGGCGAAGGTATGTGACCACTCGCTGCGGTATCGCCGCAGGCAGTCGGCCCAGACGGCGGCATCGGCCAACGAGTTTACGGTGCAGCCCGGGACGCCGTGGACCGCTTCCAGGCGCAGCAATTCATCCACCTGACGCGCAGTGGCCGGGGCCAGGCGCGATTCGGCCAACCGGGCAATGAAGCGATGCCCCTCATCGCCCCAGGCGAGCACCGTACCTGGCAGCACGCCGACGAGGGTGGTGATGCACAGGGCCAGCCAGGCCCGCTGTGTGCCGACAAGGGTCAGGGCGCCGGACACGACACCCTCAGGCCGTCGCCAGGCTGCTCGCCGCCTCGATCTCGCCGACCGCGGCCGTACGCTCATCACGCTTCGCGCCGGTCGAGTCGAACGACTCGGGCCGGGCCGGAAACACGCGCTTCTCCCGTGCACCCACTTCGGGAAAGAGTTCCATGCCGTGTCCGTACTCGAGAGACAGCCCGTCGGGATCCAGGAAGAACAGGAAGGTGTTGCCCGAGGGCGGGTGATGACCGTCCCAGACTATCGGTACATCGTGCGCGTGGAAGCGCGAGCGCGCAGCCACCATGTCGCGATCGTCGGCCACCATGAAGTTGAGGTGGTGCAGGGTGTTGCGCGGGGTTGCCGCCAGTGCAAAGCTGTGATGGAGCGGGTTGGGAAAGCAGCGCATCAGGTTGATTCGCCCGTCGATCTCGTCGGAGGTCTTGAAGTTGAGCACATCTTCGTAGAACCGGATTGCGTCGCGGTAACGCGCAGCGCCGATGCCGATGTGGCACAAGCCACGCAGGTCGGCAACCGTGGCAACGAAGGGCGTGGGGGCCTCCTGCATATGGGCATAGAAGTCGAGCGTGAGGCCAGTCACTGGTTCGATGATGCGCACGCCACGCACCAGATCGAGATCACGACATTCGTGCGCGTCGAGGGCGCGCCAGGCCACGCCATGGCGATCGAGTTGCGCGGTGAGCACATCGAACTGACCCTCGTCTTCCAGCACCCAGCCCGCCCGCTTCATCCCAGCCTGGGAAGCCTGATACAGCACCAGATTGAAGGCCTCGGGCCCACCGGTGCGCAGCTTGAGCCCGCCATCGGCGGTCGTGCCGTTGACCTGGGCCCCCATGATGCGTTCGTACCAGATGCGAGACCGAGCAAGGTCGGTGACATTGAGTGCGGCGTAGCCGGGCGAGCGGTAGCGGATCATCGAATCATCTCCTGAAGGCAGGGCCGCGGCGCACCACGGCCGTTCTGGCAGCAGCATTGCGGCAGCAGGAACTCAGGCCGCGGCTGCCATCGTGTCGAGCGGCAGTGCCTGCAACCGGGGCATGACTTCTCGCGAGAATAGCGTCAGGCTGTCCACCGTGTCGGCATGGTTGAGGTCTCCCCCCTGCGCCATGATCAGCAGATTGCCACAGCCTCCCACATATTCGTTGTACGCCTTGATCTGTTCATAGACCTGATCCGGGGTGCCGACGAAGGCGACATGTGCATCGATCAGCTGATCGATGGTGGCGCGGCCCTGGTGTACCCGCGACCCATCGCTCATCACGACCGTGGCGTAGGCCGGCACGTAGTCCTTGCGCGTACTCATGCGCATGGCCTGGGCGTTCGCTTGCGCAGGCACATAGCCTGGCGGGCTGAAGAAATGCATCGACAGTTGCGCCCCGGTGCGAATGTAGCCTGCGATCTGGTGCGCGCGTCGCTTGGCTTCTTCTTCCTGATCGGCTACTGCCACAATGGCCAGATAACCGAGTTGGTCGGCTGGCGCCTGGCCCCAGCCCATCTCGCGCCAGCGCTTGCGATAGACATCAAAGAGGATCTTCGAGTCGCGTCCGGTGAGAAAGGTGCCGAGCTTGCCGCGCTGTTCCGCGATCCAGGCCCCGGGCCCTGGCCCGATCGAGACGAACCAGGCCGGCGGATGGGGTTGTTGCAGCGGGCGTGGCCAGATGTTGACCATGCGGTAGTGGAAGAACTCGCCTTCCCAGTTGAACGGACCATCGTGGGTGGTGAGTGCCTTCATGATGAGGCGGTAGGCTTCACCGAAACGCCGGGTCTGGCCCACCGGTTGTGCGTTGGAAGGCCAGATCTCGAACGGCCCGCCGCGCACGAAGCCCATCTCGTAGCGCCCTTGCGAATAGCAGTCGATCATGGCGATCTCCTCGGCCACTCGCACCGGATCGAGCCGGTTGCCGATCTGGTGTCCGAGGGAGAGAAGCCGCGCCTTCTTCGTGATGCGCGACAGGATCGCGAGCGGCACATGGGCCGAGGCAGTCATGCACGTGGCGGTCTGATGATGCTCGTTCACCATGATGTTGATGCCCAGTTCATCACACAGCTGCCACTCGTCGGTGTAGCGCGAGTAGAGGCTCGCGGCCACCTGCGGGTCGAGGAACTTGTTGGGCAGACTGTTGCGCAGCGACTCGTGTGCCGGATCCCAGGCCGGGAAGTAGGCCTGCTCGGTGAATTGCCAGATCTTCATGTGTCGTGGTCCTGTGATGCGGCAGGCGGCGGGTCAGGCCGTCCGATTGTCGGCAAGTCCTGCAAACCCGGCAATCTCGCGTACGAAGCGATCGGCCTGCTCGACATGCGGATGGTGGGCGGCGTTGTCGATCAGGGTGAACTGCGCCCCCGCAATGCCCTCGACCCAGGCACGGCCGTAATCGGGCGTGGTGATGCGGTCGGCGGCGCCCCAGAGGACGAGCGTGGGACGGTCGATGCGGTGCAGCCAGTGACGCAGGATCGGATTGTGCAGGTAGGGCGACCAGCCGTAGAGGCTCAGCGCTTCTCGGTTGCGTGCCATCACGAGGAGTTCATCGTCCGAGCAGTCATCGTAACTGCGGCGCCAGCGGGCCGGATCGGCGTAAGCCCTTGCCTCGATATCGGCTGGGGAGAGCGAGAACACATCGGCAATGTCGGCGACCGTCTCGTCGGTTGCGCAGCGGATGCCTACCGCGTCAGCGAGTACCAGGTGCCCGATGCGTGCGGTACTGCGCACGGCAATTTCGGCTGCGATCCAGCCGCCGAGCGAGGTCCCGATCAGCACGACATCCTCCAGGTTCATCTGCTCGAAGAGGTCGAGATAGGCATAGGCCAGATCGTCGACCGAGCGGAAGTGGGCGGGCAGCGCACTGTGTCCGAACCCGGGATGGCTGGGCGCGATCAGTCGCCCGAGGCTTGCAAGGTGTTGAAGAACCGGCCATCGAGGGTCGATGCCATCGCCGCCGTGCAGAAAGACCATCGGGCGACCACGGCCTGCGTCGATCAGTTCGAGCGTGTGTTCACGCAGCCGGATGACGCCCGGTGCCATTGCTTCCAACGTCTGTCTCCTCGTGCATCCCGGCGGGGTCGCCGCGAGCGCCCGACCTGTTCTGCGTCTTCTTGTGAGCCGGTCAGGTCACTGCAACCAGCCGTGCGAGCAGGGCTGGATCGGCCTGGAGGGTCTTGCTTTCACCCGAAAACACGATACGTCCGCGGTTGAGTACCATCGCATCACGGGTCACATCGAGGGCGAGTCGAGCCGACTGCTCGACCAGAATCATCGCCAGCGAATCTTCGCGAATCAGTCGTTCGAGCGCGCGCAGCAGCATGTCGACGATGACCGGGGCGAGACCTTCCATCGGTTCGTCGAGCAGCAGGAGGCTCGGGTTGCCCATCAGCGCGCGGGCAATGGCCAGCATCTGCTGTTCACCCCCGGAGAGCTGGTTGCCCATGTGGGAGCGCCGTTCTGCGAGGCGCGGAAAGAGGTCATGGACGCGTTCGAGCGTCCAGCGGCCCGGACGCGCAGCGACGATGAGATTTTCCTGCACGTCGAGCGAGGGAAAGATCTCGCGGGTCTGAGGCACGTAGCCGATACCGATGCGAGCCCGACGGTAGACCGGGTGACGCTCGATCGCGTTGCCATTGAAGGCAATCGTGCCCTGGTGCAGTGTGGTGTGTCCCATGATGGTGGCAAGGAGGGTGGTCTTGCCCACGCCATTGCGACCCAGCACGGCCAGTGCGCCCCGCTCGGGGATGCGCAGGCTGATGTCCTCGAGCACCACCGTCTGCCCATAGCCGGCGTGGATGCCCTCCAGTACCAGCACGTCACTCATGCCGCTCTCCCAGGTAGACCTCGCGCACCCGCGGATCGGCAGCGATTTCCTCAGGCGTACCCTCGAGCAGCGTTGCGCCATTCACGAGGATGGTGATCCGTTTCGCGAAACGGAAGACGAGATCCATGTCGTGTTCGATGATGAGAATGCCGATTTCGGCGGGGAGGGCATCGAGCACATCGAGAATGCGATGGGTCTCGAGCGACGGAACGCCGGCGGCTGGTTCATCGAGAAGCAGCACGCGCGGTTTCATGGCAAGGGTGATGGCAATCTCGACCAGGCGCTGTTTGCCGTAGGCGAGGTTGGCGATGACCACCTGTGCGTCATCGGCCATGCCGAGCGAGCGCAGCAGTTCCATCGCCTCGTCGCGCACCTCGCTCAACTGGCTCGCGGGCCGAAAGAGCCGTCCGCTCACACCGCGTCGCTCGGCGACAGCCAGCGAGACGTTGTCCACGACCGACAGGCCACGAAACAGGCTGTTGATCTGGAAGGTGCGTCCGAGGCCCCGCCGGATGCGCTCCTGCTGGGACAGTCGCGTCACATCCTCGCCACCGAGAACGACGGTGCCGGCAGACGGTGAAAGGCGCCCGGTGAGCAGGTTGACGAAGGTGGTCTTGCCGGCGCCATTGGGCCCGATGAGTGCATGTCGAGCGCCGGCCTCAAGCGTGAAGTCGATGTTGTCGGCCACTGTCAGCGCGCCAAAACGCTTGCACAGGCCGCGGGTCTGGAGAACTGCGGTCATCGGGCCTCCTTGCGGGTCAGTGCAACAAGCCGGTCGATGATGCCGAGGATGCCGTCGCGGGCGAAGAGCACGATGATCACCAGAAGCAGACCGATACCGAGGCTCCAGTATTCGGGGAACTGCTTGGCGAGCATGTCCTGAGCAATCATGTAGACCACCGGGCCGATGAAGGCACCGTAGATGCGCCCCACGCCGCCCAGGATCAGCATGACCAGCAGTTCGCCGCTCGATTCAAAACTGAGCACGTTCAGTCCGACAAACTGATTGGTCTGTGTGAGCAGTGCTCCTGCGACGCCTGCCAGCACGGCCGATATCGTGTACGCGGTGAGCAGTCGTCGGGGTACGGGCGAGCCGATGGCCACCATGCGGACATGGTTCTCGCGGATGCCGACGAGCGAAGCGCCAAAGGGCGAGTAGATCAGACGGCGGGTGACCCACCAGCCGACGAACAGTACCGCCAGACACAGCCAATACGCCGTCTTTCCAAAGAGGTCGAAGCGAAACAGGCCGAGGATCGGGGCGACCACGATGCCCGAGAGTCCGTCAGCACCGCCCGTGATGGAGGTGGCCTTGTTGGCCACTTCGAGCAGGATCGACGCGATGGCGAGCGTCAGCATCAGAAGGGTCAGCCCGCGGGTGCGAAGAATCACCGCACCGGTGGCCAGGCCCATCAACGCGCAGGCCGTCATCGCGACCAGCAGCTGCAACGCCGGATCGGCCACGCCGAAGCGGGCCGACAGGATGCCGGCGGCATAGGCACCCAGGCCAAAGAACGCGCTGTGGCCCAGCGTGACGATGCCGGCATAGCCCACGACAAGGTCAAGCGACAGCGCGTACAGGATGAAGATGAGAATTCGTGCCCCGAGCGACAGGTATTCGGGCATCAGGAAGAAAGCCGCGACGCCGATGGCCCACGGTAGCCACTCCAGGAGCCCGATACGCGGTGAGGCACTGTACGAACCGTTGTGACGCATGAGCGACCTCTAGGCGGTGCGACCGAACAGTCCCGCGGGCCGCCACAGCAGCAGGAGGATGGTCGCCACATAGATCAGGAATGCGCCGAACTGCGGCACCCAGTACTTGCAGGCGGTGTCAGCGATGCCGATCACGAGGGCGGCCACGAACGGCCCGCGCAGGGTCCCCAGACCACCGACGGCAACGACGATCAGGAAGTAGACCAGATGCTCGAAGGGGTAGGAAGGCTGGATGGCGATGATTTCGGCGCCGAGCGCACCACCGAGTCCCGCCAGGCCGCTACCCAGTGCGAAGGTGGCCATGAACAGTTTCTGCGTGTCGATGCCGATCGATTGTGCCATCGCACGATTGTCGACCGCGGCGCGGACCATGGCGCCAAAGCGCGTGCGTTCGACACCGAACCAGAGACCCGCGACCAATGCCGCCCCGAAGAGAATGATGAAGACACGGTAGGCCGGAAAGTCGCGGCCGAGCAGATCGAACTGCCCTTTCATGCCCTCGGGGAGGTGTACCGGTTGCTGCAAGGTGCCATAGATGAGCCGGGCGATGGCAGTCGCCATGAATATGAGCCCGATCGTGAAGAGCACCTGCGCGAGTTCGCCCGCCGCGTAGAGGCGCGCATAGAGCAGGCGCTCGAGCACCACGCTGCCGGCTGCCACCAGGACGAAAGCCACCGCAAGGGCCGCCGGAAAAGGCAGTCCCCAGTGGTCGAGCGAGGTGGTGAGGATGTAGCCACCCGCCATCGCAAACACCCCGTGGGCCAGATTGGCAAAACCCATGAGGCCCATGGTGACTGACAGCCCGACCGATATCACATAGAGGATCATGCCGTAGGCGACGCCGTGAAAGGCAACGCTGACGAGCGAGGCGAGAAATTCCTGCATGTCGTGATCCTGGTCCGGGTCGGTCGGTCAGTCGATGGAGCGGTCAGTCGTCGTGCGGATCCGTCGATGGTTCACTTCTTGCCGTTGAACTCTTTCCAGAAGTCCTTGACGGCCGGGATCGTGTCGATCTCGACGTTGGCCAGTTCGCTACCCACCTTGCGCGTTTCGCGGATGTACTCGTTCTGCACGATGTCGCGCGTTTCCGGGTCGATCGCGATCGGGCCACGCGGGCTGTTGGGATTGCGATACTCGCGCATGATCGCCATGCTCCGATCGGCATCGACCTTGCCTGCCTGCTCGCGAATGGCGGTGTAGATCATGTCCATGCCGTCATAGCTTGCCACCGCCAGGAAGTTCGGAATCGACTTGGCGCCGTACTCTTTCTTCCACGCGGCCAGGAAAGCCTTGTTGGCAGGGCGATCGCCGGCGGTGGAATAGTGGTGCGCCGAGACCACGCCGATCGGTGCGTCGCCCATGTTCGGCAGTTCCTCGTCGGAGACGATGTCCCCCGTACCCACGAACTTGATGCCGGCCTTGGCCAGTCCGAGGTCACCGAATGCCTTCATGATCTGGGTCGATTGCGGACCACCCGGGATGAAACTGAAGACGATGTCGGGCTTGGCGTCCTTGGCCCGTTGCATGAAGGGAACGAAGTCAGGGTTACCCACCGGCATGCGTACCTTGCCGACGATCTCCCCGCCACCGCTGGTGAAGCCACGCTCGAAGGCGGCTTCCGAGTCGTGTCCCGGGGCGTAGTCGCTCACCGCGATGTAGGCGCGCTTGTATTTCTTCGCCGCCCACTGGCCCATCGGGTAGGCCGACTGCCAGAGCGTGAACGAGGAACGCACGATGTAGGGCGACATGGTGGTGACCACCGAACCGCCGGCATTCATCACGACGAATGGCACCTTGGCCTCGCTCATCAGCGGTGCGATCGCGATCGCGCTCGGGGTCCAGACCACACCCGCCAGAAACTGCACCCGGTCGCGCACGATCAGTTCCTGGGCCAGTTGCTTGCCCTTGTCCGGGTTCGGTCCGCCATCGTCGCGGGTGATGAAGTCGACCTTCACGCCGGGGGGCAACTTGTCGGCGTTGAGCTTCATGTAGAGCCGTGCGCCCTTCTCCATCGAGTCGCCCAGGGTCGCCATCGGGCCCGAGTAGGTCGTGATGAACCCGACCTTCACGGTCTGTGCGTGGACAGGGGCAAGGCAGGCTGCAAGGCAGGTGGCAACGCTGGCTGCTGCGACTCGCAGGGTCTTTGGCATGCGCTTCATGGGTGTCTCCCGTGGCCGGATGGCATGGAACCGGATTCTATACACACTGGCCGGTCAATACCGGACACGGCCTTGCACAATCCACCGCGCCATGCCACGCTCAGCGGTTGGTCCGATGCATCAAGGTACGGGAGGCAGCTTGGCCAATCAGGGGCAGTGGGGCCCGGCAGTCGCCGCTCTGACCGTCGGCTTTTCAACATTGACGCTGGCAGCGATCTCGATGATCGGACCGGCGGTGCTGGCGCCCGTGGCGACGCGCGAGCTCGGCGTTGCCTCCGAAGGCATCGGCGTATTTGTTGCGCTCAATTACCTGGTGGCGATGTTCTCGGGCCTGGTCTGTGGCGCCTTCGTCGCCCGCCTCGGGGGCTTGCGCGTCTGCCAGCTGGCAGTACTCATCGCCGGGCTGGGGCTGTGCCTGGTCGGTCTGGGTCAGGTCTGGCTTGTTCTGCCGGCCGCTGCCTTCATCGGCATCGGCTATGGCTGGGTCAATCCGTCAGGTTCGCACATCATCGTCGATCGCACCCCTCGCAATCGGCTCGGCATCGTGCTCTCGATCAAGCAGACGGGCGTGCCGGTGGGCGGTGCGATTGCTGGAGCTATCGTGCCCACGCTCACCCTGCGGTTTGGCTGGGCCGCCACCATCGAGATGCTTGGGGCGGCGTGTATCTTCGCTGCCGTGGCATTGGCGCTGGCGCGCAATCTGCTTCGAGAACCGCCTCGGGCCCGACCTGTCGAGCCATTCCGGCTTTCGGTGGGGCTCTTTGCCCGACCGCTCGGGATGGTGGCCCGTTCTCCGACACTGATGATGCTCGGATTCACATCCCTGGTGTACTCAGGTCTGCAGCTCAATATCACCACCTACCTCGTCTCCTACATGAATGTGGGTCTGGGCATTCCGCTGGTGACGGCGGGATTGCTCTTCTCGGGCACGCTCATCGCCGGCATCTGCGGGCGCATCTTCTGGGGTGCTGTGGCCGATCGGATGCGCAATCCGGTGCGCCTGATGGGCATGCTCGGGGTCGTGAGCGGGTTCTGTTCTGTGGCGCTGCCCTGGGTGGGTGCTACCGGTTCGCTCGTTCTGCTCGGTGCACTTTTCGTGGTGTACGGGGCGACCGCCGTGGGATGGAATGGCGTGCACATGGCGCTGGTGGCTCGTGCCGCGCCCGACGGTGAGGAAGGAACGGCCACCGGCGGCGTGCAATTCCTGACGTTTTTCGGTGCGCTGGCTGCGCCCCCCGTGTTTGCGGTGTGTTCGGCCCTCACAGGCAGCTACGGCATTGCCTTTGCGCTTTTCGGTGGGGTGGCGTTCGTGCTTGGTCTGGTGCTCTGCCTGTCGCGCCGTCTGGTGGCCTGAGCCCGGCTCAGTCAGCCTGTACACCGGCCGATTTCACCACCGCCGTCCAGCGTTCGAGTTCGTTCTTCACCAGGGCAGCAAAGTCCGCACTCGATCCTGCCATGGGCTCGGCGCCCTGCGAAGCCAGGCGTTCGCGTACATCGGGGCTCGCCTGCGCCTGGGCAATCAGGCTGGCGAGCCGTGAAACGATCGTCGCAGGAACGCCTGCGGGTCCGAGAACGCCAAACCAGGCGCTGACCTCGTAGCCGGGCAGACCCGCTTCGGCGAAGGTAGGCACCCCGGGCAGGTTGGCCGAGCGCTGATGGTCGCTCACTGCCAGGGCTCGCACCGAGCCTGCGCGTACCTGGGGGCTTGCGGTGAGTACGAGATCGAACATCATGTTCACCTGGCCCGAGAGGAGGTCGGCCAGCGCCGGTGCCGAGCCCTTGTAGGGAACATGCATCGTGCGGATGCCAGCCGTGGCATCGAGCAGCGCACCCGCCAGGTGGTTCGATGTACCGCTGCCGGCCGAGGCGTAGGTGAGGGCGTCAGGTCGGCTTCGCGCCAGCGCGAGGAGCTCGGCGAGCGAACGTGCCGGTACCGAGGGATGCACGAGGAGCGCAAACGGAATCGATGCCAGGGGCGCCACGGGGGTGAAGTCGCGGATCGGGTCGTAGCCGACCCGTCGGTTCAAGGCCGGGTTGATGGCGTGCGAACTGACCGTGCCCAGCAGAAAGACCTGCCCGTCGGCTGCCGCCTGCGCGACGGCCAGCGTCCCGATGGCCGTACCCGCGCCGGCGCGGTTCTCGATGATCCAGGGCTGACCGCTCAGTTCGGCGAGCTTCTGGCCGAAGGCCCGGGCCAGGATGTCGGCTGAGCCACCCGGCGGGTAGGGCACGACCAGTCGCACGGCACGGCTGGGCCAGACTGGCGCCTGAACCTGTGCCTCCACGCCGATGCCGGCAGCCGCAAGCAGGAGGCCGCTCAATACGCGGTGAGCCGCTCGTGGCAGGGCTGCCATCAGTGTGCCGCCGGCCCGTCGATCTCGGGGATGGCGGGTATCTGCACGCCCCAGGGCGCCACATCGGCACGAATCCGATCGACGCCGCGCCGGATGATGGCAATTTCATCGTCCGGGTGCGTGGCACCCAGACCCCATTCGGCCGCCAGTGCCCGGTTGTGTCCGGAGCGGGCGCGTTCATCAGCCGGCAGGTTGACTACCGCGTAGACGCCCGAGAGCAGTGATCCGCGCAGTTTCTTGGAGACCTTGGCCCCCAGCAGATCCTTTTCGGCCTGGTCGAGATCGCTGAAGAAGCGCCGCATGATCAGTCGACCGAACTGGATGTGGCGGGCCTCGTCTCTCAGGATCAGTCGGCAGGCTTCCCGAATCGACTCGAACCGTGCATTCTCGTAGCGCGCTTGCAGGAGTTCGCCCGACAACTGCTCGAACAGGGTATTCACCGCCAGACCGGCAAAGAACGACATCTGGCGTTCGTCACGTTCGTCATGAAAGCGCGGAATGATGGCCTGGAAGTAGTCGGCGCTGGGGGTGGCCTGATAGTCGGCCGTCGCACCCCCGATGGCACGTGCCACCCGGAACGAGGCCTCGTGGTGGCGCAATTCCTCGGCGATGAAGTTGGTGATGTGCTGCTTCACCTCGAAAGGTTGATGCGTGAAGATGGCATCGCGCAGGCGTTCGGCCCCGTAAGGGGTGGCGCCATGCTCCATCCAGGCGCGCAGCGACCACCACTCGGCACCGGCGGCTCGCACTTCGGGGGGGAGTTCGGCATCGCGCACATCGGCAAAGTCGATGGCGGCCGGGTCCCACGCCAGCGCACGGGCCTGTTCGCACAGCGTCCAGATGTCGGGGTAGCGCATCTCGGCCACGATGGGGTACGGGTTGGGGACCTGGGCGATTTCTTCGAGCAAGGAGGGCTGCATCATCGAATCCTCTTGGGTGCCCGTCCGGCGCTACGGGTGGTGTGATCGGTGCCTCGCGCGGCGGCTGTGCAGTCAGTGCGCTGACCCGGTGCCGTCCGTGCGGGCCAGATCGTCGCGCAGCGTCTGATCGGCCTCGCCATGACGCATGGCCCCAAGGCTATCATGGGATCCATGTCCTGCAGGAGATCGATGCCATGAGCCTGAACTCTGCTGGCGCCGAGCCGCCGGGTCGCCTGCCTGTGTCTGCAAACGGCGGGGGCGAGGCGGCGACGCCACCCGACACGTCGATCGCAGCCAAGTTGCAGGCGTTGCTCGAACGATGCCGTGGGCTCGTGCCGGTTCGTACCGCCGTCGTACACCCCTGTGACGCCGAGTCGCTGTCCGCCGCTCTGGAGGCCACGCGGCTGGGGCTGATCGATCCGGTGATCGTGGCACCGCGTGCTCGCCTGCAGGCGATGGCGGCAGGCGCCGGCCTTGATATCGGTCGCTGGCCGATCATCGACACGGCGCACAGCCACGATTCGGCCGCGCAGGCCGTCGCACTCGTGCGGGCAGGCAAGGCCGAGGTGTTGATGAAGGGCAGCCTTCACAGTGATGAACTGCTCACCGAGGTGATCCATCCGGCCACGGGCCTTCGGACCGCGCGACGGGTCAGTCACTGCTTCGTGATGGACGTGCCGGGTTACCCGCGCCTGCTCATCATCACCGACGCAGCCGTCAATATTGCGCCGACACTGGCCGAGAAGGTCGACATCGTCCAGAACGCGATCGATCTTGCCGCCACACTGGGCTTCGATCCGGTTCGGGTTGCGGTGCTCTCGGCGATGGAAACCGTGAATCCGGCGGTACCCTCGACCATCGAGGCAGCGGCCCTGTGCAAGATGGCCGATCGGGGGCAGATTGTCGGTGCCCTCGTTGACGGTCCCCTGGCGATGGACAATGCCATCAGCCTTGATGCCGTTCGCATCAAGCACATCGAATCGACGGTAGCGGGTCGGGCCAACGTCCTGCTCGTTCCCGATCTGGAAGCGGGCAACATGCTTGCCAAGAGTCTGAGTTTTCTTTCGCGTGCCGAGGCCGCCGGCGTGGTGATGGGGGCCAGGGTGCCTGTTGTCCTGCCCAGTCGCGCCGACAGTCTCGCGTCAAGGCTCGCCGGATGCGCGGTGGCCGCGCTCCTCGCCCACGCTCGTCGCGCGGCTGCCGCCCAGGCGATTCGCTGAGTGGCCCACGACCTGCTCGTCCTCAATGCGGGTTCATCGACCCTCAAGTTCGCGCTTTTCGAGGCGAGCGAAGCCCGCCAGACGAACGAGGGTCGGGAGGCGACGCACGGACTCCCCTGCCTGCTGCGCGGCGAGATCGACCTGCACGCCCCGGCGGTGCAAGGCCACGATGGAGCGCTGGCAGCAGTTCTCGAGCGCATCGATCGGCAACTGGACGGGGCGCCTCTTGCAGCGGCAGCCCATCGCGTGGTGCATGGCGGTGAGCACTTTTCCGCTCCGGTTCTGGTCGATGCCCGGGTGCTGGCCGATCTGCACCGGCTCGAATCGCTGGCACCGCTGCATCAACCGGCCAATCTCGCAGCCATCGAGGCACTCGAGCGTCTGATGCCCGGTTTGCCCCAGATCGCCTGCTTCGATACGGCCTTTCATCGTGGTCAGCCCTGGGTTGCGCAGGCGCTCGCGCTGCCGGCAGCCGTGACTGCACGCGGCGTACGCCGCTACGGTTTTCATGGTCTGTCGTTCGAGTCGATCGTTGCCCAGTTCGCGCGGCACGACGCGAGCCTCGTTGAGGCACGGGTGATCGTGCTCCACCTGGGCAGTGGCTCGAGCCTGTGCGCGATCGACAAGGGGCGCAGCGTGGCCACCACGATGGGCTTCAGCGCGCTCGAAGGAATACCGATGGGCACCCGTCCGGGCAGCCTCGACCCCGGCGTGCTGCTGTGGCTGGCCGACCACATGGCCCTCGACACCCGGGCGATCGAGCACATGCTCTATCGCGAGTCGGGACTCCTGGGCGTCTCCGGCCTCTCGGCGGACATGCGGGTGCTGGAGGCGAGCAGTGACCCCCAGGCCGCGCGGGCGATCGACCTGTGGGTCTATCGCATCGGTCGTGAGATCGGTTCGCTCGCCGCCGCCCTGGGTGGAGTCGATGCGTTGGTCTTTACGGCGGGCATCGGCGAGAACAGCGCTTCAGCCCGCGCCCGCATTGCTGCCGCAGCCGCCTGGCTGGGTGTCGAGATCGATCCGGCGGCCAACCGTGAGCCTCGCCCGCGCATCAGCACGAGTGCCAGTCGCGTGGCTGCATGGGTGATGCCCACCGATGAAGAGGGGGTGATCGCACGCCAGGCCCTGGCGCTTGTCGCTCGTCACCCCCGCGTCACTGGTCGTGGTTCCTCCTAGCGCCGCCCGCGCCCGACCGGACTGCCTGGTTTTCGTGCCGGCACGGCCGGAAGTCCGGTGTGCTGGGTTCTGAAGGGCTGCGCAGCGCTCGAGCTTCGCCGAGTACCTGGTTTGCCGCCTGCCCTGGTGGGCACTCGGGCGCCCGCGCCTGCTCGCTCATTGGCGACCACACTGCCTGGACCGGTGCGTGGTTGGCCTTCTGCGCCGATTCTGCCTGCCTTGAGCGGTCTGTCCGGCCCGGCGGTTGCAGTCGCAGAGGCCGCCGCGGGCCCCGACCGACGGCGTCTGCCCTCGGGCTGTTCGAGCGATCCGGCCGGTTGCCAGGTCGGGATGAGCTGATGCTTGCCACTCCCGATGAGGTCGGTGCGACCCATGCGCCGCAACGCCTCGCGCAGCATGGGCCAATTGGCTGCATCGTGATACCGCAGGAAGGCCTTGTGCAGGCGGCGCTGGCGCATACCCTTGGGAATGTAGACCGTTTCGCTGTCGCGAGTGATGCGACGCAGGGGGTTGCGCTCGCTGTGATACATGGCGCTTGCCGTCGACATTGGCGACGGCAGGAAAGCCTGTACCTGGTCTGCCCGAAAGCCATGCTGCTTGAGCCAGAGGGCCAGTTCGAGCATGTCCTCGTCGGTCGTGCCCGGATGGGCCGCGATGAAATACGGGATCAGGTACTGCTCCTTGCCCGCCTGTCTCGAATAGCGGTCGAACATCGTCTTGAAGGCGTCATAGGTCCCGACGCCCGGTTTCATCATCTTCGACAATGGCCCTTCGCTGATCGCCTCCGGGGCAATCTTGAGGTATCCACCCACATGATGCTGGGCGAGTTCCTTCACATACTCGGGTGATTCGATCGCGAGGTCATAGCGCACACCGGATGCAATCAGCACCTTCTTGATGCCGGGCAGGGTGCGCGCACGTCGGTACAACTTGATCAGCGGGCTGTGATCGGTGTTGAGGTTGGGGCATACACCCGGAAAGACGCACGAGGGGCGACGACAGGCCGACTCGATCTCACGCGATTTGCAGGCGATACGCCACATGTTGGCGGTAGGGCCGCCCAGATCGGAAATGACGCCGGTGAAACCGGGCACGGTGTCGCGCACCGTCTCGATCTCGCGAATGATCGAATCTTCCGACCGGTTCTGGATGATGCGTCCCTCGTGCTCGGTAATCGAGCAGAAGGTGCAACCGCCAAAACAGCCGCGCTGGATCGCGATCGAGAACCGGATCATCTCGTAGGCGGGCAGCTTCGCGTCGCCGTAGGAGGGGTGCGGCCGGCGCTGGTAAGGCAGTTCGTACACCCAGTCCATCTCGGGCGTGGTGAGCGGAATGGGGGGAGGATTGAGCCAGACGTCGCGGTCGCCGTGGCGCTGGACGAGTGCGCGCGCATTGCCCGGATTGGCTTCCACATGGAGGATGCGCGAAGCGTGGGCATAGAGCACCGGGTCGTTCACGACCTGGTCGTAAGCGGGCATGCGGATGACGCTGTTGGCACGATCGGTGTTCTTCACGTCGCCGGCGCGCCGCACTGGCAGAAATCGTACCGGCACCGCGTTCCCGCTCGGTACGATGCCGCGTGTGGTCGGATCCTGGGAAGGGTCGGTGCTCGCGCCTGCCTTCGCGCCCGGCAGGGGTTCCATGGCATAGGGGTCGATCGGCGGGGCCAGGGGGCCGGGGGTATCAATCGTGGTCGAGTCGATCTCGATCCAGCCATCGGGTACACCATCACGCACGAACGCAGTGCCACGCACATCGGTGATGGCGCTGGCGGGTTCGCCATTGGCGAGGCGGTGCGCCACTTCGATGAGTGCCCGCTCGGCGTTGCCGTAGAGGAGCAGATCCCCGCGGGCATCGAGCAGGATCGAGCGTCGTACCTTCTCCGACCAGTAGTCGAAATGCGCAATGCGCCGAAGCGATGCCTCGATGCCACCAAGGACGATCGTTGCGTCGGCAAAGGCCTCACGCACCCGCTGGGCATAGACGATCACCGAGCGATCGGGTCGTTTGCCCGCTTCTCCCCCCGGGGTGTAGGCGTCATCGGAGCGGATGCGCCGGTCGGAGGTGTAACGGTTCACCATCGAGTCCATGTTGCCGGCGGTGATGCCGAAGAACACGGTGGGCTTGCCCAGGGCCCGGAAGGCCTCCGGGCTGTGCCAGTCGGGTTGCGCGATGATGCCTACCCTGAAACCCTGGGCTTCGAGCACGCGGCCCACGATGGCCATCCCGAAACTCGGATGGTCGACATAGGCATCGCCAGTCACGAGGATGACGTCGCAGGCATCCCAGCCCAGTTCGTCCATCTCGGCACGGCTCATTGGCAGGAAGGGGGCAGGCCCCAGGCGCGTTGCCCAGCGTTTTCGCCACGAGAAGATCTCGCGCGGGGCTTTCAGGGCGGGCAGGGCATGGCTCACGGGCACTTGACTCAGAACCCGACGGCGAGACTGTCGCGACGTGCGTCGGAGGCTGCCAGGTAACCATCATCGATGCGGCGGATGATCTGCGAGCAGCCGAAGTCCATGTAGCCCGGCGGCAGTTCGACAACCTTGTGGCCACGCGCCGCGAGGTCCTCGAGCGTGTTGCCGGGGAACCGCTCGAAGTTCACCTCCATGCCCTGCACGATGCGGAATCGCGGACCATCGATGGCCGCTTGCGGGCCCTGGCCGTAATCGGCCATGCGAACCATGAGCTGGGTATGGCCTTGAGCCTGAATGGTGCCCCCCATGAGTCCGAGGGTCATCACCGGCTGCCCATCGCGGGTGACAAAGCCCGGAATGATCGTGTGGTAAGGGCGCTTGCCGGGAGCCACCTGGTTCGGGTGGCCGAGTACGCGCGAGAAGCCGTTGCCGCGATTCTGCAGGCTGATGCCGGTGCCCGGGATGACGATGCCCGAACCGAAGCCGGCAAAGTTCGACTGGATCATCGACACCATCATGCCGTCGGCATCGGCTGCCGTGAGGTACACCGTGCCACCCCGGGGCGGTGTGCCATGACCGAAATCCTGTGCGCGGGTACGGTCGATGAGCGCGGCGCGTGCGGCGAGGTAGCCCGGGTCGAGCAGGTCGCGCGAGAGCGTCTGCATGTCGCGCGGATCACCGACATGGGCCGCTGCATCCGCCAGGCCGAGCTTGATGGCCTCGATCTGCAGATGCACGCTGTCGGCCGAGTCGACGGCGAGGCTTGCCATGTCGAAGTGAGCAAGGATGCCCAGCGCGATGAGGCACACGATGCCCTGCGTGTTGGGCGGAATCTCGTGCATGCGATAGCCGCGGTAATCCATGTGGATCGGGGTGATCCAGTCGTTCTTGTGCGCGGCCAGATCCGCGGTCGTCATCGCGCCGCCATTCTCGCTGGCATGGCGCGCGATGGCCTCGGCCAGTTCGCCCCGGTAGAAGGCTTCGGTCTGCGTCTCGGCAATCAATCGCAGCGTCTTCGCCTGCTCCGGGTGACGGAAGAGTTCTCCTGTTTCCGGCGCCCGCCCGCCCGGCATGAAGGCCGCCGAAAAACCGGGCTGAACCTTCAGTTCGTCGATCTGGCTTGCCCAGCGGCTGGCGATGAAGGGCGAGACATGAAATCCACGCTCGGCATACTCGATGGCAGGCTCGAACAGCCTGGCAAACGGCAGTCGGCCGAAACGACGCGACAGGTCAATCCACGCCGAGACGGCACCGGGTACCGTCACGGCGTTCCAGCCGCGCATCGGCATGGTCTTGCTGTCGGGCGCGACCTTGTCGAAATACTCGGGTGTCCAGGCGGCTGGCGCGCGGCCCGAGGCGTTGAGTCCGTGCAGTGCCTTGCCATCCCAGAGGATCGCGAACGCGTCACTGCCGATGCCGTTCGAGATCGGTTCGACCACGGTGAGGCAGATGGCGGTCGCCAGTGCGGCATCGACCGCGTTGCCGCCCGAGAGCAGCGTGCGCAAGCCCGCTTGCGCAGCCAGCGGTTGCGAGGTCGAGACCACGTTGCGCGCGAGCGTGGGCCGACGCAGCGTCAGGTAAGGGTTCTCCCAATCAGGACCCGATCGGGCCGATGGGCTGGCATCTGTGGGCGTGGCTTGCGTGGACATGCGCGGAGTTTCCCTGGAAGTGGTCGCGGGCAAGGTGACCGCCGACTATAGCAGCAGCGGCTGCGCACCGCCGGCACTGCTGCGGCAGTGCCCGACACTTGGGCTATATTGCCGGCTCGCCCGCCTTGGGGGCTACCTGTTTCCGGAGAAATCACATGAGCGCAGCCGAGCCCCGTACTGGCGGGCAGATCCTGGTCGATTGCCTGCAGATCCATGGTGTCGATACGGCTTTCTGCGTACCGGGTGAGAGCTATCTGGCGGTGCTCGACGCGCTCTACGACGTACGCGATGCCCTGCGACTCATCGTGGCGCGGCAGGATGGTGGCGCAGCCTACATGGCGGAAGCCTACGGCAAGGCAAGTGGCCGCCCGGGTATCTGCTTCGTCACCCGCGGGCCGGGTGCCACCAACGCGAGCATTGCGGTACACACCGCGCAGCAGGATTCGACACCGATGATTCTCTTCGTCGGTCAGGTCGGCGGTGACTTTGTCGAGCGCGAAGCCTTTCAGGAGATCGATTATCGGCGCATGTATGGCCCGATGTCGAAGTGGGTGGCGAGCATCGATCGGGCCGATCGCATTCCCGAATTCGTGAGTCGGGCCTTTCACCTGGCGACCTCGGGCCGCCCGGGTCCCGTCGTGCTGGCTTTGCCCGAGGACATGCTCACCACGACTGCAACCGTGGCGCAGACCCGCCCGTACCAGACCGTGCAGGCAGCACCCCTTGCGGCCGACATCGAGCACCTGCGCACGATGATTGCGGCCGCGGAGCGGCCCATCCTGCTCCTGGGGGGCAGTGTCTGGAGCACGACGGCCTGTGCCGACATTCGTGCCTTCGCCGAGGGCTGTCAGCTGCCGGTGGCAACCGCGTTGCGACATCAGGATCTTTTCGACAACCATCACTCGCAGTATGTCGGTGACGCCGGTATCGGCCCCAACCCCAGGCTCGCCGCGCGCATCCGCGCAGCCGACCTGGTGATTGCCGCCGGCACCCGGCTCGACGAGATGACGACGCAGGCCTACACCCTCCTCGAGGCTCCGGTGCCGCGCCAGCGTCTTGTTCATGTGCACGCCGCCGCTGAAGAGCTGGGCCGGGTGTACCAGGCCGACCTGCTGATCCATGCGGGCGTCGGGGCTTTTGCTGCGGCGGTGAGCGGGCTTCGTGTCGACGCGAGTCAGCGTGCCGGCTGGCTGGCCGAGGCGCGCGCCGAGTACGAGGCCTGGCAGCAACCGCAACCGATCCCCGGGGCCGTGCAGATGCAGGACATCGTCTGCCAGTTGCGCGAGCATGTGCCGGCCGACACGCTCATCTGCACCGGCGCCGGGAACTTCTCGGGCTTTGTCCAGCGCTACTGGCGCTTTTCGAGCTGGCGCTCGCAGGTGGCACCCTTCAACGGCTCGATGGGCTACGGTACGCCGGCCGGCATTGGCGCGCAGTGTGCCTACCCCGATCGGCTGGTGATCTCCTTCAATGGCGACGGCGACTACCTCATGAATGGCCAGGAAATCGCCACCGCCGTTCAGTACGACCTGCCCATCATCTACATCGTCGTCAACAACGGCATGTACGGCACCATCCGCATGCATCAGGAGCGCGAATACCCCACGCGGGTTCATGGCACCGCGCTTCGCAACCCGGATTTTGCCGCGCTGGCTCGGGCCTACGGGGCCGAAGGGTATCTGGTGGAGCGCACCGAGCAGTTCATGCCCGCCTTCGAGGCTGCACGCATGTCACGGCGCACCGCGCTCATCGAGTGTCGCATCGATCCACAGGCCATCACGACGGCAACGACCATGGATGCCATTCGCACCCGGGCGCTGGCGGCGCAACCGAAGACTCGGTAGCCGTCGGGCAGGCCTTCGAGGGCGGCCTGCTCAGTGCTGCAGGATCTTCGACAGGAAGGTCTGTGCCCGGACACTGCGCGCCGTCGGGTCATCGAAGAACGCATCCTTGGTGACGTCCTCCACGATGGCGCCGTGATCCATGAAGATGACCCGGTTGGCGACGCGTCGGGCGAACCCCATCTCGTGCGTGACGCAGAGCATGGTCATGCCCTCCTGCGCCAGCGTGCTCATGACATCGAGAACCTCGACGATCATCTCGGGGTCGAGCGCCGAGGTGGGTTCATCAAAGAGCATCGCAATCGGATCCATCGACAGCGCGCGCGCGATCGCGACCCGCTGCTGCTGACCGCCCGACAGTTGGGCCGGAAACTTCGTGGCCTGATCGCGCAGGCCGACACGCTGGAGGAGCGCGAGGCTGCGTTCGCTCGCCGCATCGCGACTGCGTCCGAGCACCCTCACCTGGGCAAGGTTGAGGTTGTCCAGGACCGACAGGTGCGGAAAGAGCTCGAAATGCTGGAAGACCATCCCGACCCGGGCCCGCAGGCGCGCGAGATCGGTGTTCGGGTCGCCCACCGAGACGCCATCGACCCGGATCGTGCCTTGCTGGAAGGGCTCGAGGGCATTGATGCACTTGATGAGGGTCGATTTGCCCGAGCCCGAGGGGCCGCAGATCACCACGACCTCGCCGCGCTCGATGGCGGTGGTGCAGGCGTCGAGCACCTTGAACGTGCCGTACCATTTGCTGACGGCATCGAGGCTGATCATGGTCATCGTGCGGTCTCCGGATGCCGGCCGATCGAGTGGGTGCGCTGCCAGCGCCGCACCAGTGCCGAGGCGGCCGAGCAGAGCACGAGGTAGACCAGAGCGACGAAGAGGTACATCTCCACCACGCGGCCATCGCGCTGCGCGATCTTGCCGGCTGCGCCGACGAAATCCGTGACGTTCAGCAGGGAGACCAGTGACACATCCTGAAAGAGGATGATGGCCTGGGTGAGGAGTACCGGCAGCATGTTGCGAAAGGCCTGCGGCAGGATCACGTGGACGAGAACCTGGATCCGATCAAGACCGAGGGCGCGGGCCGCCGACTGCTGGCCGGCGCCCACGCTGACGATGCCGGCCCGCACGATCTCGCAGAAATAGGCGGCCTCGAAGAGGATGAAGGTGACGTAGGCCGAGCGCTCGGCACCCACCCGGGGCGGGCTCCCGGCGCCGGTGACCCACTGCAGACCGAGAGGCACCAGAAAGTAGAACCAGAAGATCACCAGCAGCAGCGGCACCGAGCGCATGAGGTTCACGTAGCCCGCCGCGACGCCTGCCACGACCGGATGCGATGACAGACGCGCCAGCGCGAGGATCGTGCCGAGCGCGATGCCACCCAGCGCCGCCACGCAGGTGAGTTGCACGGTGTATTGCAGTCCCTGTGCGAGCCAGGGCAGGGCACGGGTAATGACCTCGAGGTCGAGTCCGTTCAATGGGCACTCCGTGCCGTGCCTGCCACGCCCGGTACCGCGATGCGTCGTTCGATGAATCGCATGGCGCGATTGGCTGCCAGCGCGATGACCATGTACGCCAGGGTTGCCGCAGCAAACGCCTCGAAGTAGCGGAAGGTGATCTCACCCATTTCGCGGGTGCGAAAGAACAGTTCGGCCAGACCGATCGAGTAGGCCACAGCCGTGTTCTTCACCAGATTCATCAGTTCGGAGGTGAGCGGCGGCATGATGACGCGGAAGGTGACGGGTAGCAGCACATGGCGGTAGCACTGCGCCTCGCTCAAACCCATGGCACGCGCTGCCTGACGCTGGCCGCGCCCGAGCGACTCGATGCCGGCACGAACCTGCTCTGCGATGCGGGCCGACGTGAAAAGACCGAGACACGACGTCGCTGCCAGAAACTGGACAACTGACGGGTCTGCCTCGATCACCCAGCGCTTCAGGGGCGCACACAGTTCCGGCAGCACGAAGTACCACAGGAAGAACTGGACGATGAGCGGGATGTTGCGGAACAGTTCGACGTAGATGATCGCGGCACGGGCGGCCGCCCGCGAGGCGCCGGTTCGGGCGATGCCGATGCCAGTGCCGGCTGCGAGCGCGATGACCCAGGCACAGGCCGCGCAGGCGAGCGTCCAGCCAAGGCCTGACGCCAGCATCTCCCACCAGGCCGCATCGCCCTCGGGCATGGTCTCGAGGAAGATCTGCCAGTTCATGCGTGCGACTCGGTCGCGCTAGATGCCGCGATCGTTCGGGCTCCGGATCGCCTCGGCGAGTTCCTTCGACATCGGAAACTCGAGATTGATGCTGCGAGGGGGAATGGGGCTGGTGAACCAGCGCGCGTAGAGCCGGGCGACCTCGCCTGACCGCATCAGCGACGCGAGCGTGTCATCGACCAGCTTCTTGAACGCGGGGTCATCCTTTCGGATCATGATGCCGTAGGGCTCGGTGCGCAGGACCTCGTCGAGGAATCGGTAGTCTTTCGCATTGCGCGAGTTGGCGACCAGTCCGGCGATGAGGATGTCATCCATCACGAAGGCGGCGGCACGGTCATTCTCGAGCAACAGGAACGATTCGGCATGATCCTTGCCGTAAATCTCTCGAAAGTCGATGCCCTTGGCTTTCTCGTGGGCACGCAGCAGTTGAACCGATGTGGTGCCGGAGGTGGTCGCTACCGGTTTGCCGTTGAGGTCGGCAAGACTCTGGATGGCAGAGGACTTCTTCACCACGACCTTGACGTTCGTCACGAAGGTCGTGAGGCCGAAGGCCACCTGGCGCTGGCGTTCGATCGAGTTGGTGG
The DNA here is from genome assembly GCA_947455195.1 of Pseudomonadota bacterium. Taxonomy (GTDB): domain Bacteria; phylum Pseudomonadota; class Gammaproteobacteria; order Burkholderiales; family SG8-39; genus CAIXPL01. The sequence goes on from CANGMI010000007.1 coordinate 387,340, forward strand.
TCGAGCCGCACTCGAGGTCTACCGTGCCGTTCTGCAACAAGGGGATGCGGTTGGAGGAGGTCACTGCCTGCATCTGGACCTTGAGCGCGGGCATCTTGAGCGTGTCCTTCACTGCCTCGACAATGCGAAGGCACAGCTCGACCGAGTAGCCCACAGGCGCCTGGCGGTCATCCAGGTAGGAGAACGGAATCGACGAGTCACGATGTCCCACCACGATGGTGCCGGCCTCGCGAACTTTCTTCAGCGTGCCGCCGAGGTCTTGCGCCAGCGCGCACGAGAAGCTGGCTGCGAGCGCACCGACCAGGCCCGTCAGTCCGAGGGCTCGGGCGAGTGCAGTGATGGAGTCAGGTCGAATCATCATGGCGGGCGCGCTGGCAGTTGTGAGGTGTGGCAACGATGTTGACGCCGCAGGCCGATGCCGTCAACATCAAACGGACGGCACCGTCCATGAGGCACGTGTCATGAACAGGAAACGCATGGTGAACTTCGCTCACGGCAGTGTCTTGCGGATTGCGCGTGGTGGTTGGGTCGCTTGCCTTGCACTGCTCGCGCTCGCGGTCGGTCCTGTCCCGAAGGCTGCCTTCGCGCAGACCGATGCAAGCTGGCCATCGCGCCCGATCCGGTTCATCGTGCCTTACCCGCCTGCCGGCCCTACGGACCTGATGGCGCGCATTCTTGCGCCGCGGATGCAGCAGGCGCTGGGTGTCACGGTCATCGTGGACAACCGCGCTGGTGCGGCAGGCAATATCGGTACTGACATGGTGGCGAAGTCAGCGCCTGATGGGTACACCCTTCTCCTGGCCGCCAGCGGACCGATGGCCGTCAATCCGACCCTCATGCGCTCGACCCCCTACAACCCTTTGCGCGATCTCGCACCGGTCGTGCAGATTTCGGCCTTTCCGCTGGTTCTTGAAGTGCCAGTCGCCGCTTCTCCAAAGACGGTACGTGAATTCGTCACCTGGGTGAAGGCACGGCCACCGGGGTCGGTGTCGTACGGCTCGGCCGGCAATGGCACACCCCAGCATCTGGCCGGGGCGCTCTTCGATACGGTGGCAGGGACCACCCTGCAGCATGTGCCTTACAAGGGAGCCGGGCCCGCGCTCAGCGACTTGATGGGTGGCCAGATATCGGCCATGTTCGATATCGTGGGCAGTTCGGTCGGGCATATTCGTGGTGGCAAGCTGCGTGCCCTTGCCGTGACCGGTCAGCAGCGCTCGCAGGCGCTGCCGAGCGTGCCAACCATGGCAGAGGCCGGGTTTGCGGGCGTCGAAATCCAGGCATGGCACGGCATTGCGGTGGCAGCGGCCACGCCGCCGGCGGTAGTCGCCAGACTCAACGCCGTCTTGGTGAAGATCTTCGAGGATGCCGAGGTGCGTGCGCGCTGGGCCGAGATCGGTTCTGATGTGGTGGCGGGTACGCCGGCCCAGTTTGGCGCGCTGATTCGGACCGAGTCGACACGCCTGGGCAAGCTTGTGCACGATATCGGCGCAACCGAGGATTGAAATGGCGAACGGCCTGGTAGCCCATGGGCATGGGCTGCTCGTGACTGCCAGGCGCTCGTCGCGGAAGCCTGCCCGTGGCGCGCCGCGAGTGTCCGGGTCAGGGTCTTGACGGCGGCGTCTTCTTCGGTACCTTTCGGGCGGCTGCCCGCGCGAGCTGGTCGCGCAGGTATCGCCCGGTGTGGCTCCCCTCGATCGCTGCCACGGTCTCGGGCGTGCCGCAGGCCACGATCTGCCCACCCCCTTCGCCCCCCTCGGGGCCGAGGTCGATCACCCAGTCGGCTGTCTTGATGACATCGAGGTTGTGCTCGATCACGATCACGGTATTGCCATGGTCGCGCAATGCGTGCAGCACACCGAGCAGCAGTTCCACATCGTGAAAGTGCAACCCGGTGGTCGGTTCATCGAGGATATAGAGCGTATGTCCGGTGTCACGGCGCGCCAGTTCCTGGCTGAGCTTCACCCGCTGGGCTTCGCCGCCCGAGAGCGTGGTTGCGGCCTGTCCGAGGCGGATATAGCCCAGACCCACCTCGGCCAGCGTCAGCAGTCGCCGTGACAGCGCCGGTACGGCACTGAAGAAGGTCGCTGCCTCGCTCACGGTCATCTCGAGAATCTGGGCGACATTGCGCCCCTTGTACTGCACTTCGAGGGTCTCGCGGTTGTATCGCTGACCCTCGCAGGTGCTGCACGGCACATGCACATCGGGCAGGAAGTGCATTTCCACCCGGATGACGCCATCCCCCTCGCAGGTCTCGCAGCGACCGCCCTTTACGTTGAAGGAAAAGCGGCTCGCCGGGTAACCTCGCTCGCGAGCAACCGGCACCCCTGCCAGCAATTCCCGAATCGGAGTGAAGAGCCCGGTGTACGTGGCCGGATTCGAACGCGGCGTGCGGCCGATCGGGCTCTGGTCGACGTTGACGACCTTGTCGAACAGGCCCAGGCCGTCGATGTGATCGTGCGGAGCCGACTCGACGCTGGATCCATGCAGGTGGCGTGCCACTGTCGGATAGAGCGTGTCGTTCACCAGCGTCGACTTGCCCGAGCCTGACACGCCGGTGACGCAGATGAAGAGGCCCGCCGGGAAGTCGACATCGACACCGCGCAGGTTGTTGCCGCGTGCCCCCCGTATCGAGAGGATGCGTGCCGGGTCGGGCTTCACGCGACGCGCGGGTACTGCGATGGCACGTTGCCCGGCGAGATACTGGCCCGTCAGCGAAGCCGCGGTCGCCTCGATCTCGTCGGGTGTGCCGCTCGCGATGACTTCGCCGCCCGCACCGCCGGCCCCAGGCCCCATGTCGACCACGTGGTCGGCTGCGCGGATGGCATCTTCGTCATGCTCGACGACGATCAGCGTGTTGCCCAGATCGCGCAGGTGGCGCAAGGTGTCGAGCAGGCGTGCGTTGTCGCGCTGGTGCAGTCCGATCGAGGGTTCGTCGAGCACGTACATCACGCCGGTGAGGCCGGAGCCGATCTGGGAAGCGAGCCGGATGCGCTGCGCCTCGCCCCCGGACAGCGTGTCGGCCGGGCGATCGAGACTCAGGTAGTCCAGGCCGACGTTCACGAGGAACTGCAGTCGCGAAGCCACTTCGCGCAGGATGCGCTCGCCGATCACGGCCTTGTGGCCGGGCAACGCGAGGTCGTTGGCGAGGCGAAGCGCCTCGCGCAGGGCAAGCGCCGAGAATTCGTGAATCGCGAGGCTCCCGACCCTGACATGTCGAGACTCCCGTCGCAGTCGGGTGCCGGCGCACTCGGGGCAGACCTTCATCGCGATGTAGCGGCCGAGTTCCTCCCGGATCACGTTCGACTCGCTCTCCTTGTGGCGCCGTTCGATGTTGGCAACCACCCCTTCGAAGGCCTGCTCCCGAAACACGGTGCGCCCACGCAGATCGAGCGACGAGAAGGAGAGCTTTTCCCGGGTACCGAACAGCACCTTGTGGCGGATGTCCTCAGGCAGCCTGTCCCAGCGCGTCTCCACGTCGAACCTGAAGTGATTGGCGAGGCTCGTGAGCATCTGGAAGAAGAACTGGTTGCGTCGGTCCCAGCCCCGTATCGCACCACCCGCGAGCGAAAGTTCGGGGTGGGCAACGATCCGCTCCGGATCGAAGAACGTGATGCTGCCCAGCCCCTCGCAACGCGTGCAGGCACCGGCCGGGCTGTTGAATGAAAACATCCGCGGCTCGAGTTCGCCGACCGAATAGCTGCAGACCGGACAGGCATGGCGGGCCGACCAGGTGGTCTCCGCGGCGGTCTCGGTCTGCAGGATCATGACGCGGCCCTGCGCCAGTCGCAGCGCGGTCTCGATCGACTCGCCCAGCCGCTGCCGCGATGAGGCGCGCACTGACAGGCGATCGATCACGACGTCGATGGAATGGCGCGACTGTCGCGCGAGTGGCGGACAGTCGTCGAGTTCGATCATCTGCCCGTCGAGACGTATGCGCACGAACCCCTGAGCGCGCAACTGATCGAACAGTTCGACATGCTCGCCCTTGCGATCGGTGACCACCGGAGCGAGTACCGCAATGCGGGTGTCTTCGGGGAGGGCTAGCGAGCTGTCAACCATCTGGGCCACCGACTGTGCATCGAGGGCGACGCCGTGGTCGGGGCAGTACGGGGTGCCCGCACGGGCATAGAGCAGGCGCAGGTAGTCGTGCACCTCGGTGATCGTGCCGACCGTCGAGCGCGGGTTGTGGCTTGCTGCCTTCTGCTCGATCGCGATCGCGGGGCTGAGCCCCTCGATCAGATCGACATCGGGCTTCTCCATCAATTGCAGGAACTGTCGGGCATAGGCCGACAGTGATTCGACATAGCGCCGCTGACCCTCGGCATAGAGGGTGTCGAAGGCGAGTGAAGACTTGCCCGATCCGGAGAGTCCGGTAACCACGGTCAGCCGGTCGCGCGGCAGATCGAGGCTGACGTTCTTCAGGTTGTGGGTGCGTGCGCCACGAATGCGCAGTCGATCAGCCATGCGAAGGGCAGTTAGCCAAACCTGCTACTATACGAAACGGCAGGCGCAGTTGACCATCCTTTTTCGAGCCTGCGACTCCCCGTCCCCCGATGTCCCCTCTCGAACTCCGTGCCAGTCTGTCGCTGACGGCGCTCTATGCGCTGCGCATGCTCGGCCTGTTTCTCATCTTGCCCGTGTTTGCCATCCACGCGATGGGCATGCCGGGTGGTGACGATCACTTCATGATCGGGCTGGCCATGGGCATCTACGGGCTCACCCAGGGTCTGCTGCAGGTGCCCTTCGGCATGCTCTCTGATCGCATCGGGCGCAAGCAGGTGATCGTGCCGGGACTCCTCCTTTTTGCACTGGGCAGTTTCATCGCGGCGTTCGCGACCGATCTCTACTGGACGATCATCGGCCGCGGACTCCAGGGCGCGGGTGCCATCTCGGGCGCGGTCACGGCCTTGCTGGCCGATCTCACGACCGAGAAGAGTCGCATTCGGGCAATGGCCCTGGTGGGTACATCGATCGGGTTGATGTTCGCGCTCTCGATGCTGCTCGCGCCGATCCTCTATCAGTCGATCGGCATGAACGGCATCTTTGCGATGACCGGTTCGCTGGCGCTCGCTGGCGTGCTCGTCACCCTCTTCATCGTGCCCTCCGAGCGTGAAGTGCCCGCGTCGATCGCGGCGACACCCCCGGCCCCCTTCCTGTCGGTGCTGTTCGATCGGGAGTTGCTGCGCCTCGATTTCGGCATCTTCGCCTTGCACGCGGTATTGATGGCGCTCTTCGTGGTCGTTCCGTCGAGTCTGGTGAGCGGGGTCGGCCTGCCGGTCTCCGAGCACTGGAAGATCTATCTGCCGGTCGTCCTGTGTTCATTTGTCCTCATGGTGCCGCCGATCATCGCGGCTGAGCGAGGACGTCACTTCCGCACGATGTTCCTCGGGTCGATCTTCGTCATGTTTCTCGTGCATGCGGCGCTGATTGGCGGTGCAACGGGCATCTATGCACTGTCGGCCGTGCTCGTCGTCTTCTTCACGGCCTTCAACGTGATGGAGGCCTTGCTCCCCTCGATGGTGGCCCGGACTGCCCCGCCGGGGGGGCGTGGGGCAGCGCTGGGCATCTACAACACCTTGCAGTCGCTGGGCATCTTCGCCGGTGGTGCGGCCGGCGGGGCCTTGCGCCAGCAGGGGGGGGCCGCTGCCGTCTATGTCTTTGGCGCCGCGGTACTTCTCATCTGGCTGCTGCTGGGAGCCTCGATGAAGGCACCCGCACCTCGCGCTGCCGCGAAGGCCGAGCCGACCGCTGACGCCGCTACCTGACCCGAGGGCCGGCGTTCGACGCCCGGGCCGGTGCCGTGATCCGGCATCGTGCGGCCTGTACCGGCCGCTCCGTGGGGCGTCCTGACGCTTGCGGTCGCCTCTCACAGTCCTCAGTAGTCCCCTGCCGCGGAGCACCGTCCGGCTTGCGGTCTGCCCCCTGATTCAGCCTACAATCTGCGCTCGCAGACACCAGGAGTCTCCCCATGGCATCGGTCAACAAGGTCATCATCGTCGGCAATCTCGGCCGCGATCCAGAGGTTCGCTACATGCCGGATGGCGCGGCGCTCACGAATGTGTCCATCGCGACGACCTACCGCTGGAAGGAGAAGGCCACCGGTGATCAGAAGGAGGAGACGGAATGGCACCGGGTTGCCTTTCGGGGCCGCCTCGCGGAAATTGCCGGTGAATACCTGAAGAAGGGCTCGCCAGTCTATGTCGAGGGTCGTCTTCGTACCCGCAAGTGGCAGGACAAGGAAGGCCAGGAACGGTTTACCACCGAGATCATTGCCGACCAGATGCAGTTGCTCGGAGGGCGCGGTGAAGGCGGTGGCGGTGGTGGCGGTCAGGACGCCGATTGGTCATCGGCTTCGTCCGGATCATCGGGCGGCGGTTCATCGGCGCGCAAGCCGGCACCGGCGGCAGCCCGCAAGCCCGCCGCCGACATGGGCGAGATGGAAGACGACATCCCGTTCTGAGCGCAGCGGGTGGTGAGCCGGTCCCGTCCGGGTTCTAGCGGATGATCTGATTCATCTCGAAGATCGGCAGCAGGATCGCCAGCACGATCAGCAGAACGACAAGCCCCATCACCAGAATCATCACCGGCTCGAGAAGCGCCACGAGCGCGGTCACTCGGCGTTCCATTTCGCGCGTCTGCTGCAGGGCGGCCCGTTCGAGCATCGTGGCCAGCCGCCCGCTCGCCTCGCCGCTCGCGATCATGTGGATCATGAGCGGCGGAAAGAGACGTGATACCGCAAGCGATCGGGACAAGGTGGCCCCCTCCTGGACGCGGGTGGCGGCCACCGCCAGCGCCTCGCGCATGGGCAGGTTGGCGACCACCCCGGCCCCTGCCTGCAAGGCCGTGAGCAGGGGCACCTTGCTTGAGGCAAGAATGGCCAGTGTGCTGGCCAGGCGCGCCGTGTTGAGCCCCCGAATGAGGGTGCCGGCGAGCGGCAGTGACAGTTGCATCCGATGCCAGCGCGTCCGGATGGCGGGCACCTGCAGGGCCTGACGCAGCGCAATGAGACCGATCAGTATCCCGAGTACGAGCCACGGCCAGATGGCACGCAGCAGGTCCGACAGCCCGATCAGGGCGCGAGTCAGCAGGGGCAGTGCCTGGTGCGTGTTGCGGAATACCTGAACGACCTGCGGTACCACGTAGGTGAGCAGGGCGCCAACCACCACCGTGGCCACGACCACGATGAGCCCCGGGTAGATGAATGCGAGCAGGACCTTGCTGCGCAGCGTGTCGCGCTCTTCGGTGTAATCAGCCAGACGTTCCAGCACATCGGGCAGTCGGCCCGAGCGCTCGCCCGCATCGACCAGCGTGCGATAGACATCCGGAAAGACACGTCCCTGATTGCCCAGTGCGCGTGCCAGGGTCTGTCCGGCCAGGACTTCCCCACGAATGGCACCGAGGAGTTCGCCCTCGAATTCGGAGGCCGCATCCTCAATGAGGGCATTGAGTGCCTGTTCGATGGTGAGTCCGGCACCGAGCAGGGTCGACAGTTGTCGGGTGAGAATGGCGAGCGCGGTGGTGTCGAGCGTGCGGCGCAGGCCGAGGCGACCCGGCCTGGTGTCATCAGGCGTGATGGGCGCGACCTCGACGGGCGTGAGCCCCTGGTCGCGCAGCCAGGCTCTGGCCTGGCGCGGGCTGTCCGATTCGACAACGCCGCGCTGGCGCTTGCCTTCCGCGGTGAGCGCTTCGTAGCGAAAGCCGGCCATGGTCGCGTGCAGGCCTAATCGACTGCGCGGGTGACGCGCACGACTTCCTCGAGCGTGGTCTCACCGGCAGCGACCCAACGCAGGCCATCCTCGCGCAGGCCGGCGAGTCCGAGGTCGACCGCCTGCGCACGCAAGGCGCGCTCCGATTCGCCGCCATGAACCAGTGCCCGCGTTGCCTCATCGACCACGAGCAGTTCGTAGATGCCGGTTCGACCGCGATACCCGCTGTGACCGCAGTGCTCGCAGCCCGCCGCGTGACCCACCAGGCGATTGCCCCAGTCGGCTGGCAGGAGGGCGCGCTCGACGGCTGTCGGTTCGCCCAGGGTGCGGCAGGTCGGGCAGAGCCTTCGTACCAGGCGCTGGGCCAGAACTCCCAGCAGCGACGAGGACAGCAGGAAGGGCTCGATGCCCATATCGATCAGTCGGGTGACCGCGCCGATGGCGTCGTTGGTGTGCAATGTCGCCAGCACCAGATGGCCGGTGAGGCTGGCCTGCACGGCGATGCGCGCCGTTTCGATGTCGCGAATCTCACCGATCATCACGACATCGGGATCCTGACGCAGAATCGCCCGCAGGGCGCGGGCGAAGGTCATGTCGATACCCGGGTTCACCTGCGTCTGGCCGACCCCCTCGAGGTCGTACTCGATCGGGTCTTCGACGGTCATGATGTTCAGTCGTGCCGAATCGATGCGCGAGAGCGCGGCATAGAGCGTGGTGGTCTTGCCTGATCCGGTCGGCCCGGTCACGAGCACGATGCCATGGGGTTGCGAAATCAGCGCCCCGACGCGATCGCGATCGCGCGCGCTCATCCCGAGGCTTTCGAAATCGAGTCGCCCCGCCTGCTTGTCGAGCAGACGCATCACCACCCGCTCGCCGTGTCCGGTGGGGAGCGTCGACACCCGCACGTCGACACTGCGACCGGCCAGGCGCAGCGTGATCCGCCCGTCCTGCGGCAGGCGTCGCTCGGCGATATCCAGGCTTGCCATCACCTTCACGCGCGAAACGATGGCGGCGTGCAGGGCACGAGGCGGTGCCAGTACGTCACGCAGCACGCCATCGATGCGAAAGCGAACCGCCGATGCCGTCTCGAAGACCTCGATGTGGATGTCGGACGCGCGCTCTCGCAGGGCCTGCGTGAGCAGTACGTTGATGAATCGGATGAGCGGTGCGTCGTCTTCCGATTCGAGCAGGTCGGTAGCCTGGGGCAGTTCGTCCGCCAGGTTGCGCAGGTCGATCGTTTCGCTCAGGTCGTCGAAGAGACTGGCGGCCTGGGTACCCTCGCGGCTGTAGGCGAGCGCGAGGTGACGCTCGAACTGTTCGGCGCTGACCAGAAGCGGCCGCACCGGCGCGGCCAGGACGCGACGCGCCTCGGCGAGTGTCAGTGCGGTCACGCCCGACCGCGCCCAGAGTTCGATGGCGCCCTCGTGCCTGCGTGCCGCGATGAGACCGCCGGCGCGTGCGAACGCGTAAGGCAGGAGGCGTGCGACCCGCGGGTCGAGCCCCCCCTCTGAAACGATGGCCAGACGGTTCGATGCACCAGCCATGTCCAGATCGAAAATGGTCGGGGGCGTTTCCGTGCGCACGTCGTTCCTTGCCTGCGACATCAGGGGTTTGTCGTGCCGCTGGGGCGCATCCCGAATCCACTTTGCGGCTGTGGGGGCGGCATGTCGGGCAGCAGGATGTTGCGACCGGGTTGTTGTCCTTGCTGTACGCCGCGAATGAAGTCGTAGCGCTCGTTGGAGATCGCACTCGAGGCTTCGCCATCGCGCAGGACCACCGGCCGCAGGAAGATCATGAGGTTGGTCTTCTTGCGCTCGCGGGCGTCGTAGCGAAAGAGATTGCCGATGATCGGAATCGAGCCCAGCAGCGGGACTGCCTGCAGGTTGTTGCTCACCGAGTCCTCGATCAACCCCCCGATGACGATGATCTTGCCGTCATCGACCAGCACCGTCGATTCGATCGAGCGCTTGTTCGTGATGATGCCCTGGGCGGTGTTGACCGTCGAGGCGACGATGGTCGAGACCTCTTCGTAGAGTTGCAGTTTCACCGCCCCCCCTTGCGTGACCTGCGGTCGCACCCGCAACTGCAGGCCGACGTCACGTCGATCAACCGTGGTAAAGGGGTTGGTGGAGCCGCTGGCCGCCGTGGTGTAGGTGCCCGTGACGATCGGAATGTTCTGTCCGACCACGATCTTGGCTTCCTCGTTGTCGAGTGCGAGGAGCGAGGGCGTGGAAAGAATGTTGGTGTTGGTGTCGCCTTCGAGCGCACGCGCGAGCATGCCCAGGTTGAGCAGGCTGGCGCCGTTGATGCTCACCGTGCCGTTCATCACGCCAAGACTGAATCCCGGACCGACCGAGGTGGGATTCTGGGCGACTCCCAGGATGCTGGCGCCGCTGCCGACCGTGAAATTGGTACCGCCCAGCAGTTGTGTTCCATTGGTGCCCCCGCCGGTGAGGTGTTGCCACTGGATGCCGAATTCGGCGGCCTTGTCGCTTGTGACCTCGACGATCAGTGCCTCGATGTAGATCTGGGCTCGGCGCGCATCAAGTTGTTCGATGACGCTACGCAACTGGTTGTAGAGATAGTCGGGGGCAATGATCACGAGCGAATTGAGGTCGGGATAGGCCTGTACCGTAGCCCCGCCCGCCGTGAAGCCGCTGGGCTGGGCGCCTGTCTGCGCCTGCCCGAAACTCGCGCTCGGGCCTCCGCTCAGTCCCGGTGCCTGCGCTGCACCGGCCTGTGAAAGGCCACCACCCGGAGTCCCCAGCCCGCCGCCCGTCGCAGCCGGTTGAGCACCGGGAGAACCAAATCCCCCCTGGCCAAACGGGGTACTGCTGCCGGGCGTTGCGTTGCGGGCCGACGGTTGACCCGTCAGCAGTGTGCGCAGCGCTTCCGCCATGCGGGTTGCTTCGGCGTTTCGCAGATAGACCACGTGCAGGTTGCCCAGGCTGCCGGTCGGTACATCGATGGCTTCGACCAGTTCGCGAATACGTGCCACGAGCGGTGGGTTGAACGAGCGGATGAAGAGCGTATTGGCGCGGGGCTCGGCACTCACCAGTACGCGTTCGTTCGGGTTGCCGCCGGTGGCACCCGGAGGGGTCCCCGGCTGGGGGGGCGCGCCGAACGGCGCTGCGCCGCCCGTGTTCGTGCGCACCTCGGGCATCAGTCGCGCAATCGTCTGCACGACATCGAGCACGGAGGCATGGCGCAGGCGCAACGTGATCAGTTCGCCCGGATTGGGCTGGTCGATGCTGGCGATGAGGCGCCTGATGCGGGCGATGTTGTCGGCATAATCGGTGATGACGAGCGTGTTGGTGGCCGGAAACGCGTTGATCACGTTGTTCGGGGTCACCAACGGGCGCAGCGTGGTCACCACCTGTTGCGCCTGTTCGAACTCGAGCTTGAAGATCTCGGTGACGATCTGGTCCGTACGACCTTCGCTGGCACGGGCGCTGTCACCGCGAAACTTGGCTTCGGCCTCCGGAATGATGCGCAGCATGTCTCCCTCGGCACCAGCTGCGGTGAAGCCCTGGGCGCGCAGCGCCGCGAGCAGTACATCGAGCACCATGGCTTTCGGCACCGGCTGCGGCGCGATCAGATTGACCGTTCCGCTCACTCGCGGATCGATGAGGATGTTGCGCCCGGTGATGTCGGAGACGGCCCGGATCACGGCCTGGATGTCGGCGTTGACGAAGTTGAGAGAGACGGCATCGGTGCCCGGCCGTGAGCCCGCAGCGGTCGCAGCGGTGCCAGCCACGAGGCTCGTGGCCGATGCCGTGCCGACGGATGGGCGATCCTGCGCTGCGGCCCCACCGCCTGCGCCCATGGCCATGCAAGCGAGCAGCATCAGGAGGCTGCCGGCAAGCCGGATACGGTCAGGATGCGTACATGGTGTCATGGTGGTGATCGGTTGGTCGTTCACGGTTCGAGCCGGGTGTGGGGGGACGATATCACGCGTCTATGGCAGTTCATGCGAGGCGAGAGGGGGCTCGCCGGGGCGCCTGTCCCGAATCAAGTGCCCTCTGCCGCGGCGGGGCGAGGGCGCTGGTTGGCGGGGTCGTGCTCGCGCGCCCCGGAATCTGGCGCGGTATCGGGCCGGGCGCACCCGGCATGGCGGGTGGCAATCCACCCGGACTGACGCCCGGGTTGATGCTGGACGGCTGCGGCAGATTCGGCTGGAAACCTGGCGGCATGCCGGGTGGCAATCCTTGTGGGATGCCCATGCCCGGGGGTAGCCCGGGGGGCACCATGCCAGGCTGTGGTTGCAGCCCGGGCGGTGGTGGCAGATTGCGCGCAGCCAGACCCGGCGTGCCGATACGGCTTGCGCGCTCTTCCAGTTCGAGGCGTTCGGTTCGGCCACCGCGTCGCACGATGGCGTGATCGGGGTGGACCTCGAGCAGCGTCACTCCGGGGGCGATATCGCCGCCCGTGAGTACCCAGGCATCGGTACCCCCTTGCGCGATGATGGCCCCGCCGGGGCGGGCGCCCGAACGGGCGACGACGCCCTTCAGTCGCATGTCGCCAGGGGTGACGGTGGCGGGTGGATCGTCTCGGTTGGCCAGCAAACCGAAAGGGGCTGCGGCAATGACTCGCTCGGCCAGTTCAGTCGCGGGCTGCCCACTCGCGCCCGCTGCTGCGCGGGTGGCCGGGCGCCGCGCCACGGGGGCGCTGCTCAATGTCCAGTACCAGGTCATCGCGAGCCAGCCGGCGATGATCAGCGCCAGGCCGACGAGCCGACGCGCGGTGCGAACCGACCGGGCACGCTCACTGGCGTCGCTCGACCGGTTCGATTCGCGCTGCAGGGTTTCCTCCAGGCGGGTGATGCTCATCGGCGTTCTCCCGAACCCGGTCCACCGGCGCCGACTGGCCACGCCAGACGCACGCTGCCGTCTGCTTGCGGCACGCCAAAACTGGCCAGCCCACCCGTCAGACGCTCTCGCTCCGGCCCATCCGCACGAACTTCGCCCAGAAACCGGAAGCCGCCAGCCATCTGGGCCTGCCCGCGACCGGCGAGACGCACCGCGCCACGCAGCGTGCTCGCCACGAAATCGACCCCATCCGGTGTACCAGTGAGCGCAATGAGGTAGTCACCCATGGCCCCCAGGCGAGTCGAGCGGGTGTCGAGGACCCGGATGCTCGCCTCGCCCTTCACCTGTCCGTGGTCGAGTGCAAGCGCGGGCGTGTCGATCTGCACGTCGGCAGCAGGCCCGATCGCTGCCAGTGCCGGAATCTGGCTTGCAATCACGCCGGCGGCCAGGTGCAGGCCCTGGGTGCGAAGGGTGATGCTGCCGGGTTCGAGCGTGATGCCGATCTCGCCGTTCAGTTCCGCCGATGCGCTCGAGATTCGTGCCAGCAGTCGTCCAGCCCATATCTCGGAGACCCCGATCTGCCAGGCGATGCCTGGCAGGCGCAAGGTGGCGGCGGGGGTGCGCACGACCAGATCGGCCGAGCCCGACCAGAGCGTGCCGCCAGGGTTGTCAAGGGTCACCCGCTCCTCGCCCAGGAGCTTGAGGGCGGTGCCCGCCAATCGAGCCGGCCCGTGTGTCACGGTCGCGAGCAAGGCCCCGATCAGGAGGCAACCGGGGTAGACAAGCGTGAGCCGAACGCGTCGCGATGCCATCTCAGCGCCCGCCTGCCGGGGGGGTGACCGGAGGGGACGAAGCCGATGCAGCCTCGCCGGTCTCGGGACGTCGCGATGTCGTGCCCGATGCAGGGCGTGCAAGGTTGGCTGGCGCGAGGAGCAGTCGCTCCACCTTCACCTTGCCCTCACCGGCCACGCTCAGTTGGAGGGCCTCGACTCGATAGCCGTCGTCGGCTGCGAGCGCGGCAATCCAGCGCATCAGGCTCTGAAAGGGCACCGCGCCCATTCTCACCAGCACGCGCTCGCCCGTTGCTGAATCGACCCGTGGTGACTCGGCACCCGACAGCGCGCGCGCTGCACTCGCCTCGATGCTTGCCTGGGGCGAGCGACCGCTGCTGCGGCGCTGCGTGGCCGCACTCGCGGGCAATCGCTCCAGTCCTGTGGCCTGGGCCGCGAAACGCGCCGCTTCATCGCGGGCGAGGGGCAGGGCCTCACGCAATCGCGCATGCCTGTCCATCAGTGGATCCCACAGGTATTGCCAGGCCATCAGTATCGCGACCACACCAGTACCCAGTCTGAGCATCCGTTGTTCGCCGGGTGTTCGCGCGCGAAACCAGTCGGTGGCACTTGATGCCGTCGCAACGAGCGATGGCATCATGGCGCAGCGACCACGCGGATCGTTGCCGTGGTGCGGCCTGTGGGCGTGCGGCCCGGTGCGGCCCCGGCCGGCGGCGCAACCACGCCGACATGATCTACCGTTGCCCGAAAACCCTCGGCCTTGAGCGTTGATTCGATGGTGTCAAGGGAAGTGCCGGGGGCGAAGCTCAGTTCGAGCGTCAGTACGCCGGGTTCGAAGCGAACCGCGCTTGCTTGCGCGCCCGTTGCCGCGATCGGGTTGGCCATGTGGGCCAGCAGCGTGAGAAAGTCGTCACGGGCTGCCACCCCTGATCCGCCCGATCGGGCTTCGTAGAGGCGGCGCATCTGAAGGACCGGGTCGGCGATGGCCCGGGTTTCCGGAAACATCTGGCGAAAGCGTGCTTCCATGCCGTCGCGCAGTTGCGTGATCTCGCGCGCCATGCGCCAGTTGTCGATCGCCGTCAGCGCCAGGTGTCCGACGAGGACGGCGCCCATGACGGCGGCGGCTCCCCGGTAGGCGCCGAGCCACGCGCCGTTGCGGGCCGGTCGCCGATTCAGGCCGGCAGCCAGGTTGAGCCCACGGCCCGCCCGAAGCGCGGGCGGCCATGGCGTCCAGACACCCGCGTCAGTAACCGGTAGGGCCAGTCGTTGAGCCCACGCCGCGACCTCTGGCGTGCAAATCCCGGCGGCGGAGAAGATGCGCAGTTCGGCGGGTGGCTTGCCGGCCGCGCGGCGTTCGCTGACGAGCAATTGAAGCGCGAGCGGAACATCGTGCGGGGCGGGCGATCGTTCATCGGCGGCGAGCGACGCGCCGCTCATCGTGTCGCCCGTGCCATCCAGCGGCAATGATTCGAAGCCCCCGAGGTGGACGAATCCGCCGTGGGGCTGGCGCACCACCGACCAGATGCCCGGCCCCTGCGAGGCGAGATGCTCGACGTCCGAGGTTACCCGCAGCGGCGTGATCCCCTCCAGCGCAAGGCTGTCGAGTACGCCCGAGAGCCAGGCGCGCTCGACGATCGCGAGCACGGTATGGCCGTCAGTCGTGTCGGGCGCGCCCAGCGGGGTCACGACCACCGTGTCGGGCGCCACCGCCAGCATGTCTTCAACGGCGTGGCCAAGCACCTGCGGCTGGCGCGCTGCACGCCCCACAGGCAGTCTCGTGCGCACGGTCAGGACCCGGCTGCCCGGGATGACCAGCAGACAGTCGCGAGCGCGGGGCACCGCTTCGAGCATCCCGCTGGCACTGCCAGTCTGTGTACCGCTTCGCCAGGTCCAGTGCAGTGTTGCTGGCGTGCCATCCGCGGCGGGCGCCGGCCAGTCGTCGGGCAGGTGAATCTGGACGCAATCGAGTCGCGCGGGCAGGTTCGACGCGCTTGCGGGCAGCGGTTCGGCGGTCGGTACGGGTTGTCCGGGCGGGCTCATGCCGATCGAGGGGGGAGGCTGGAGGCGGTGTTGATGAGGAGGGACGGCAGGTGTCGGTCAGGGGCGGAAGGTGACTGGGCTCTGCTCAGAGCGGTTCTTCATGAAAGGTGACGACCCGTGGCCATGCCGCGGGTTGCGCGCTGGTTGTCTGGGCGCCGCTGCGGGCGAGTATGGCATGCCAGGCAATGCGGGCGCGACCGCTGTGCACCACGGCGCGCGCCGAAAAGTAACTGCTGCTGATCCCGATGAGGGGTGTCAGTCGGGCCCGTGCTTCTTCAGGGGCAAGGTCGAGGAAATCCTGGGTCTTCAGAAAGGGACGTTGCTCGCGGTTTCTGACCACGGTCTGTGCGTTCATTTCCGGCATGAAGGCTGCCAGCACGTCGGCCGAGGTCGTGTTCACGTTGATCGGGCTTGACCCCGGCACCACGGTGACCAGCGGAGCGAGTCGTGTCATGACCTCCTCGGTGAAGCCGCGCACCAGACGCAGTTCGCCCAGGTCGGTGAGGGGGCGATTGGCCGCGTTGTAGGGTGGGTCGAGCGTGAGGTAGTAGTTGCTCTCGGCGCCGCCGGAAACCGGTTCGCTGTCCGGATCGATCCAGTCGACCAGGGCGTCGGCGAGGCTGGCGTCAAGGCCCAGGTGCGTCAGGGCAGCGCGAAATGCTTCGACCTGTGCGGTGACCGGTTTGCCATCGGCCACCAGGTTGTTCAGATTGAATCGTGCAGCCTCATCCGACAGGCTGCCCGATACGGTTGCTTCGCCCACGTCGATCGGTGGCAGCAGGGTCGCCCACGGTTCCTTCAGATGGTCGACCGAAGGGTCGTCATCGGCGAGTATGACTGCAGCCCAGGCCGCAGCAGCACGCGCGATCTCGCGTCCCTGGCCCCGCGAAGCGAGGTTCTCGACCAGGCGCAGTGCCATCGATTGCTGCCAGAGCAGGCCAGCGGCCAGGGTTGCGACGAGCGCCACGATGAGGATGGCCATCACCGCCGCCAGACCGCGCTGCGAACCGGGGAGCGAGTGGGTGGATCCCTTCATCGGATACCCGGCGCCGAGAGTGCGAAAAGGCGTGATACCTGGGTTCCATCGCCGAGCGTGAGTCGCACCGAAACGGCCGCTGGCGCGCTCGGTTGGCCGGCTGCCGGGGTTGCTGCTCGCGGCCATATCGGGCCCTGCTGGCCGTCGGCACTCAGGTAGGCAAACTCCACGTTCGAGACACCTTCGAGGAGCGGTGCTGCCAGCGCCTGCACGCGCGGTGGAGCGTCGAGCACCGGCCAGGCCAGGCGTTCAAGCGTGCCGGCGCGTACACGGTAGCCGACGCGCGCCGGGGCGCCGGGCGTACCGTTTGCGTCGGGTTCGCCTTCGCGGGTGAACATGAGCGACGCCTCTTCATCACGATAGGTCGGGTTGCCCACCAGTGAAGACGCCTGCAAGGGGCCCGAGGCGTCGTGCACCGGATGCTCGACCAGAGCGCCCAGGTCGAGTTCGAGGCGCGTGAGCGCGAGGGCCACGCCACGCCAGCGGGCGTTCTCGAGGGTGACCCGGTCACGCGCCCCGATCACGGCAGCAAGGCCCTGGTAGCAGATGGCGGCAATGATGCCGAACAGGAGAATCGAGATCAGCACCTCGACGAGGGTGAACCCGGCCGCGTGCGCTGCGGGCCGGTCAGCGCGGTCGTACGACATAAGTCTTGATCGTCGCAAGCGAATAGCCGGTCGCGCGTGGTCCCGAGACCTTCACCAGTACGGAGCGAAACCAGGGATTGGGGGTGGCCTCGATCGTCTCGTGCCAGGTAAAGGAAAGACCTGCCTGGATGTCCTCGCCG
Source organism: Pseudomonadota bacterium (assembly GCA_947455195.1). Lineage (GTDB taxonomy): Bacteria > Pseudomonadota > Gammaproteobacteria > Burkholderiales > SG8-39 > CAIXPL01. The sequence continues at coordinate 404,508 of CANGMI010000007.1, forward strand.
CTGCGCTGACCCACATCGGGAAAGGGCAGGCCGGCCGAATACCCCGCAATGCGGTTCTGGGCGACCCAGAGTGCCAGCAGACGCTCGCGGCTTTCCAGCGCACCGTCGGTGGCCATGCTCGAGGCACGTACCGCGGCGGCCAGCGTGATGGCCAGGATACCCAGCGCCACCAGTACTTCGATGAGTGTGAATCCGCGCCCGCCTCTCGGGTGCCTATTCACGGTCGACTCTCACCAGGGCCGGTGTGTCGGCGCGCACCCGCATGCGCGTGGCGCCCGCGGCCAGGTGGATGCGCAGGGCAGGAAACGTGCCCAGGGGTGAAAACACGATGGGTTCGGCGGTGCTGGCCGGGTGCGCATTGGTCTCGACGAGCGTGATGGCCACCCCGGGCGGGAGCAGTTGGGCCATGAACGGCGCGTCGGTGACCACCTGCCACCGACGCTCGGCGTCACGGCGCAGGAATCGATAGCCGGTGGGGCCGGCCTGGAGGGCCAGACTGGCACCGGTGCCCACGGCCTCGTCGCGGGCCTGCTCGACCAGGAGGGCCAGCCGATCGGCCTCTCGCCGGACCAGATCCCGATCATCCGGGGTGACGTTGAGCAGCACGAGCGTGGTGGTGAGGCCGATGAGGACGACCACCACCAGAAGCTCGATGAGGGTGAATCCGCCGCTGTGCCGGTCAGTAGGTGATGTCGGCATTGGGGCCATCGCCCCCGGGCTGGCGGTCGGCGCCCAGACTGTAGACATCGATTTCGCCTCGCACGCCGGGATTGAGGTAGAGGTACTCATTGCCCCAGGGGTCCTTGGGCATGCGATCGAGATAGCCTCCGGGTTTCCAGTTGCGCGGCACCGGTTCGCTCGTGGGGGGGGCGATCAGTGCCGACAACCCCTGTTCGCTGCTCGGGTAGAAGCCGCTGTCGAGCCGGTACAGCTTGAGGGCCTGGCTGATGGCTGCGATGTCGGCGCGGGCGGCCACCACACGCGCCTCATCGGGCCTGTTCATGATCCGCGGCACGATGATGGCTGCGAGGAGGCCGAGTATCACCACCACGACCATCACTTCGATCAGGGTGAAGCCTGCCGAGGTCCGTCGAGCGTGCCGGTACGGGCCTTGATGACCGGCGCTGGGCGCGGCGTGAGTACAACTCGCTGGAGGCATGTGCGTGTCCGTGCAGGGCGACCTGAGTCGCCGAAGCGCCGATGGTAACTCGCATGGGTTGCAAGTACGTGGCGCCCCTGTGTCAGGGGAGCCGCTGCGCAAACCTTTCTCCTGACCTCGATCAGTTCGGCTGCGGTGCAACAATACTTTGTATAATCAGCGACTTTCCGTTTTCTTTGCCGAGGTGGGCCGTGCCGATCTACGAATACAAGTGCACGAATTGCGGGTTCCAGAAGGAGTACCTGCGCAAGGTGTCAGATCCTGCCGAAACCGATTGCCCGAGCTGTGGCCAGGCAACCTTTTCCAAGATGGTCACCGCGGCCGGGTTCCAGTTGAAGGGAACCGGCTGGTATGTCACCGATTTTCGCAATTCCGGGGGGGCGCCGGCATCCGACGCCGGTACGAGCCGCACCAGCACCAAGGCGAGTGATGCCGCCACCGGCGATGCGGCCGGGACTTCGAGCGCGGGCGAGTCGGCTGCGCCGGCTGCCGCTGCCCCCGCAGCCGATGCTGGCGCGAGCAGCGCGAAGGCAGATACGCCATCAGCCTGATCATGTCCGCACCGGGCACCACGCCGCCGCGGCAGGCCTGCAGCGGGCGGGTCGTCGAACGCAAGGATGCATGTGCATGAAACGCTACCTGATCGCCGGCCTTCTCATCTGGATCCCGCTTGTCATCACCTTCTGGGTGCTGCGCGGCATCGTGACCACCATGGACGAAATGGTGACGCCGCTGCTGCCCGGCAACTGGCGTCCCGAGACGTGGCTGGGCATTGCCGTGCCCGGCACCGGGCTCATCGTGACGGCGGTTGTCGTCATCGTGTCCGGGGTTCTCGTGTCGAACCTCATCGGGCAACGGCTGTTGCTGTACTGGGAAGCCTTGCTCGCCCGCATTCCGATCGTGAAGACCCTCTATGGTGGGGTCAAGCAGGTCAGCGACACGATCTTCTCGCCCGGTGGTCAGGCCTTCCGCAAGGCGCTGCTGGTGCAGTACCCGCGCGCCGGCACCTGGACCATCGCATTTCAGGCCGGGGTTCCCGGCGGCGAACTCGCCGCGCAGTTGGGTCCCGATTACCTGAGCGTCTATGTGCCAACTACGCCCAACCCGACCTCGGGCTTTCTCGTCATGGTGCCGCGTGCCGAGGCCATCGAGCTCCAGATGAGCGTCGACGAGGCGCTCAAATACGTCATTTCCATGGGGGTGGTCGGTCCGGATCTGATCGATGCCCTTCACCCGTCGGCCGCTCAGGCCGGCACTGCACAATCCTGAAAGAACCTGTCCATGATGCGTACTCATTACTGCGGCCAAGTCAACAAGAGGCTGATCGAGCAGACGGTCACCGTCTGCGGTTGGGTCAACACCCGGCGTGACCACGGCGGCGTGATCTTCATCGACCTGCGCGATCGCGAAGGTCTCGTCCAGGTGGTCTGCGACCCCGACGCGGCCGCCGTGTTCGCCGCCGCCGAGCGGGTCCGCAACGAGTTCGTGCTGCGGGTTCGGGGTCGTGTCGTGGCGCGTGCGCCCGGCCTGGTGAACCCGCGCATTGCCTCGGGCGAGATCGAGATCGTTGCGGCAGAACTGGAAATTCTCAACGCATCGGTCACGCCGCCGTTCCAGGTCGATGACGAGAATCTCTCCGAGACGACCCGTCTCACCCATCGTGTGATCGATCTGCGGCGTGCGCAGATGCAGAACAATCTGCGCCAGCGTTATCGCATCGCGATGGCCGTGCGGCGCTTCCTCGATGCCGAGGGTTTCATCGACATCGAGACCCCGATGCTCACCCGATCGACGCCCGAGGGTGCGCGTGACTACCTGGTGCCCTCGCGGGTCCATCACGGCATGTTCTTTGCGCTGCCGCAGTCGCCGCAACTGTTCAAGCAGATGCTGATGGTTTCCGGTTTTGACCGTTACTACCAGATCACCAAGTGCTTCCGTGACGAAGACCTGCGCGCCGATCGCCAGCCTGAATTCACCCAGATAGACATCGAGACATCGTTCATGGGCGAGGATGACATCCGGGCCATGATGGAGACGATGATTCGCGGCGTCTGGCGCCAGGAACTCGGCGTGGAGCTGCCCGATCCGTTCCCGGTGCTCAGTTGGGCCGAAGCGATGCGCGATTACGGGTCGGACAAGCCCGACCTGCGCATTCCGCTCAAGTTCTGCGAACTGACCGATGTGATGAAGACGGTCGAGTTCAAGGTGTTTTCGGCGCCGGCCAATGCGCCGGGAGGTCGTGTCGCCGCTCTGCGGGTACCGGGTGGCGGCGAACTGACCCGAGGCGAGATCGATGGCTATACCGAGTTCGTGAAGATCTACGGTGCCAAGGGCCTTGCCTGGATCAAGTTCAATGACGTTTCGCTGGGCCGTGAGGGCATGCAGTCGCCGATCGTCAAGAATCTCTCTGACGAGGCCCTCGCTGCCATCGTTGCGCGGGCCGGGGTGACGAATGGCGACATCGTCTTCTTCGCGGCCGACCGTGCCAAGGTGGTGAACGATGCCCTCGGAGCCTTGCGTCAGAAGGTGGGCCACGAGAAGGGCTTCGTCGACAGCCCGTGGAAGCCGCTCTGGGTGGTTGACTTCCCGATGTTCGAGTACGACGACGAGGACCGTCGCTGGGTGGCCATGCACCATCCGTTCACGGCGCCCAAGGATGGTCACGACGAGTATCTCTCCACCGACCCGTCGCAGGCGCTTGCCAAGGCTTACGACATGGTCATGAATGGCTGGGAAATCGGTGGCGGGTCGGTGCGTATTCATCGCGCCGAGGTGCAGTCCAAGGTGTTCGAGGCACTCGCGATCGGGGCGGAAGAGGCCGACATGAAGTTCGGCTTCCTGCTCGATGCGCTGCGCTACGGTGCGCCACCTCATGGCGGTATTGCCTTCGGCCTCGATCGACTTTCGGCGATGATTGCGGGCGCCGAATCGATTCGTGACGTGATCGCTTTCCCGAAGACACAGCGTGCGCAGGATCTGCTCACCGAGGCTCCCAGTGCCGTTGATGAAAAGCAGTTGCGTGAACTGCATATCCGCGTTCGGGAGCAGAGCAAGGCATGATTCACTGGCTCCAACGGACGGGCGCTTGCGCGGTCTCTGTTGCGATCGTGTGCACGCTTCTCGCCGGTGCAATGCTCGGGCTGGGCGTATCGCGCAACGTCGACGCCGCGCCCCTCGATGCGATCGCAACCGTGTCTCTCGAGACCTTGCCGCCTCAGGTGCGCGAGACGATTCGTCTCATTCGCGCCGGGGGTCCGTTTCCCTACGCTCGCGACGGCATCTCCTTCGGCAACTTCGAGAAGCGTCTGCCGGTCGAGCGGCCGCACTTCTATCGCGAGTACACCGTTCCGACGCCTGGTGCGCGCGATCGCGGCGCGCGTCGGGTCATTGCCGGGCGCGAGGGTGAGTTCTTCTACACCGACGACCACTATTCCACTTTCAGGCGGATCATCGAATGACAGACATCGCAACCACACTCGCGCAGGCGCCGGCCTGCGGCGTCTTCCATCTGGCCTGCGAGCCCTACGAGATCGAGCGTGAAGCGAAGGCGGCCGGGCTTGCCTTCGCCAGGATGGACATTGGCCATGTGCATCACAAGGAAGAGTTGCTGGGCCATTTCGCCACGGCCATGGCCTTCCCTGCCCATTTCGGCAAGAACTGGGACGCGCTGCATGACTGTCTCACCGATCTTTCCTGGTTGCCGGCGAGCGGATACGTGGTCGTTCTCGAGAAGTCCAAGCACTTTGGTGCGGGGCACCGGCATGACTTCGAGACTGCGATCGAAGTGCTCCGATCGATCGTCGATGCCTGGCGTTCGCAGGGCAAGCCTTTCTGGATGTTCATTCACGGTGCCCAGGGCTGGGATTCCGGCCTGCCGCGCTGGCCGGCAGCCTGAGTCGGCTTGCGATCGGTCCCGGGGGCGTTTGCCATGACGCGGAGCACAGCGTGAGCACGGACGCTCCCACGCCGCCTGCGCCTGCCTGGAAGATTCCGCGCTCGGTGCTGGTGGTGATCCACACGCTGGACCTGCAGGTGCTGATGATGGAGCGGGCCCGCCAGCCCGGTCTGTGGCAATCGGTGACTGGCAGCCTCGATCATCCCGACGAGGCACCGCGCGAGGCTGCCATTCGCGAGGTGCTCGAGGAAACCGGCATCGACGCGCGCGCTCATCGCCTGACCGACTGGCAGATCGAGAATCGCTACGAGATCTTCCCACGGTGGCGGGCGCGTTATGGTCCGGGTGTCACGATGAACACCGAGCATGTGTTCGGGCTGGCCCTCACTTCTCCCGTGGCCGTTCGCCTCGCGCCCGATGAGCATCTGGCGCACGAGTGGCTGCCTTGGAGTTCGGCGGCCGAGAAGTGCTTCTCCTGGTCGAACCGTGATGCGATCCGGCTCCTGCCGGCGCGTCACGGCGAACGACCGGCGCGTCGCGACGGGCACTGGATGTAGCGATCGGCGGCCATGCAGATACGCATCGCCACGTTCAACATCCACAAGGGGTTCTCGCACTTCAATCTGCGTGTTGCCGTGCATGACATCCGCGAGCGCCTGCGCGCAGTCGATGCCGATGTGGTCTTCCTGCAGGAAGTGCAGGGCGGGCATCTGCTGCATCCGCAGCGCCATCCGGAGTGGCCGGCGCAACCCCAGCACGAGTTTCTGGCCGATTCGGTATGGCCGGCGTTCGCCTATGGGCGCAACTCGGTGTACGAGCACGGCCACCACGGCAACGCCATTCTGTCGCGCTATCCGATCGTGGCGGCCGACAACCTGGACATCTCCTCGCACCGCTTCGAGCGCAGGGGGCTGCTTCACTGCGAAATCGGATTGCCCGATGCGCGTGGCAGCCTGCATTGCCTGTGCGTGCACCTGGCACTCACCGAGCGAGGGCGGCATCATCAGATTGCAGCGCTGGTGGCGCGGGTTCGAGAGCATGTGCCCGACGGGGCGCCACTGGTCATTGCGGGCGATTTCAACGACTGGCGCGGGCGTGCCGGGCGGCAACTGATGCTTGCACTGGGGGTGCGTGAAGTCTTTGGCGAAGGCGGCGGGCGGGCAGCACGCAGTTTTCCGTCGACCTTGCCGGTGCTTCGCCTGGATCGGATCTACGTTCGGGGTCTGTCAATCCGGGGCGCCGCTGTCCATCATGGCCTGCGCTGGTCTCGGGTGTCCGATCACGCCCTGCTCACGGCGCAACTGGCACTCTGACCAGTGCCCCGCCTTCGCGGCGCACGACGACATCGAGAATGCTGCATCGGCTGGCATGTTCGATCTCGGGCGCGAGGCCGCGCTGGGAGAAAAGGCGTCCGACGCGGCCCTCGAGCAGCGCCGTGAGTGGCGTACCGGCGCGATAGCCCATGCGCGCCGCTCGCGCCGCATCGGACAGGTCGGCGGCATTGTCAGTGGCGGTGGCGATGAGGTCGATGAAGCAGCCTGCCCCGTACCAGTCTTCCAGATTGAAGTGTCCGACCGAGCCTGAGCAGACCACCACGATGCGCTGACCCGGATGCTGGTCGAGCACATGGCGCACCGTGCTTGCCGCGTTCAGGAGGGCGCCGGCATAGACATGCCTGGCGCCAGCGAGCCTCTCCAGGGCTACCGTGCCGTTGGTCGTGCTGTAGATGACATCGCGCCCGACAACGCCCCGTTCGATCAGCGCGAGTGGCGTCGGTGGTGCAAACCCTTGGATGGCGTCGGCGAGGTGCTCGCCGGCGAGCAGGAAACTGTCGGGTGCCCGATCACGGGCCAGATGGCGTGCAACGCGCGCATCGACCGCGGGCAGCACCGAGCGCGCGCCGGCAGCCAGTGCCGCGACGATGGTCGAGGTGGCAAAGAGGATGTCCAGGACGATGAAGACGCGATCAGCGACCTGTTGCGGGTCGAGATCTTCCTTGCGGGTCAGTACCTGGACTCGCGGATCAATGATCATGCCTGCGGCGTGCTGGTGCGCTTCAGGAAGATGCTGTAGCCGGTCATCGTCATGACCACTTCATCGCTCTGGTTGAACACATCCCAGCGATGAAGCACTGTCCCTCGGTCGGGTTTCGAGCGTGATTCGCGAGCCGATTCGACGGTCATGCGTACGCGAAGACGGTCCCCCGGGCGTACCGGGCGCAGCCACTTGAGTGATTCGAGCCCGGGCGAGGCGAGTCCGGCCGAGCGCAGCAGATAGGCGTCGCAGATGAGGCGCATCGTGATCGCGGTCGTCATGAATCCGCTTGCGATCACGCCGCCAAAAGGCCCGGCACGTGCCGCCTCGGGGTCGACGTGGAAGACCTGCGGGTCGTAGGCTCTGCCGAACTCCACGATCTGCGCTTCGGTGATGGTGGGGCCATCGATGTCGACTGTCAGGCCGGGTACGAAATCCTCGAAGGTGAGTTTTTCGCCCGGTGCGGTGGCTCTGAGCGTGGGCGACAGGGTCATCTCGAGGGCACTCCATCACAGGGAAACCGGATTATAGGGGGGCACCCGCCGTAGAATGATGGCATCGACACTCCGAGGCGCTGCGGCGCTCACGCTCCGAGGCAACCCAACGTGGATGAGATCGTTCGTCGTGCCATGGCGCGCTGGCCGGATGTGCCCGACTGCCATGGCTGGTTGCGTCTCGATGCGCGTGGCGTCTGGTGGGTTGCCGATGCGAAGGGGCAATTCGAGCGTATCGTGCACGAGGCGCTGATGGCCTACATCGGGCGCAATTACCAGGCTGACGACCGCGGGCGTTACTTCTTCCAGAACGGGCCCCAGCGGGTCTGGGTCGCGCTTGACTACACCCCGCATGTCTATCGGCTCTCCGATGACATGACCCGGCTTGTCTCCCATGCCGATTCGCGCGAGGCCGGGGAGCCGATCCGGCTCATCGTCGACGATGCCGGCTCGATCGTGGTCGACTGCAGTCCCGGCCCCGGCGTCATCCTCGATCGGGATCTTGCCGGGTTCGTCGACATGCTCACCGACATCCACGACGCTGCGGTGGAGCCTGCCGAGTTGCTTGCCGGGTCCGTTCTGACGGTGCGCCTGTTTGGCGTCGAAGTGGCCGTCTTTCGCGAAGCGCGCAGTCGGGTGCCGGCTCTCCTCGGCTTCGATCCGGCACCGAGGCCGGATTGACGGGCAGTATCTCCGGGCGCCGCCGTCCAAGAGCGGTCAGCGCGGAACCCCCGACACCGCCTGCATGATGCGAAAGAACACGTCGGTGTTGTCCATCACGCCCGAGAAGAGCGATGCACCGCGGCCGGTCGCAGACAGCGGCACGTCGGAGCCGGTATGCACGGCGACCGCATCCTCGACCTGTCCGCTCAGTCGTACCCCCGCGCGGGCGTCACGCTCCATCGCGCTCGCCGGGTAGTTGGACAGCGGGGGAACGCCTGCAAAGGGCTGCAGGGGATCGCGCAACGGCACCGGGTTGGTGATCCAGTCTTCGCTGCGATCGGCATTGGCGGCGTAGCCGATGAGCAGGCGACGATCGACGTCCGTGGTTTCAGGGTAGCCATCGGCAGCCATCGTGTATTGCGGAAACCCGGCTCGTTCGTAGGTGCCGACCACCCCATTGCGCAGTCCGCCTGCGGCCGCCGCGTCGGTGCCGGGTAGACCGGCCGCCCGGGCGTCCGCGGCTGCGCGGGCGCGTTCGACCAGCGCGGCATGGCCGAGTCTTGATGCACCGATGATGTTGGCACCACCGGTCTCATGGTCGGCCGTCACGATGACCAGCGTGTCAGGGTGGCGTGCTGCGTAGCGCTGAGCCACCGCCACCGCTCGATCGAACTCGATCGTGTCGAGAATCCAGCGCTCGCTGTCCATGTTGTGCGCCTGCTTGTCGATCGAGGCGCCCTCGACCATCAGCAGGAAGCCCTTGCGCGATTTCTCGAGCGCGGTCAGGGCCGCTGTCGTCATCTCGTCGAGCATCGGCTGGTCGGTGAAGTTCAGCCCCTCGGCAGGCACGCCGAAGTCGGCCGTGACCCCTGCGGGTTCGCCACGTGCGATGGCCCGTCGACCGTTGATCTTGTCCAGAGCAACATTCATGTTGGTCAGCGCAAAGAGACCCAGCAGGGGTTGTCCGGGCACCAGGCCCGATAGCTCGGAACGCGTGGCGGCATACCGCCATCCGCTCGCCACGACCTCGCCGATGAGGTTGCGCTCGGGGTCGAGGCGGCCCGGCGCTGCACCCCAGCCGGCTACCAGGTCGGGCGGCAGCCGGTAATCGTTGCTCGTGCTGCGGCTCGAGCCATTGGAGGGCGTGCTGCGCGCCTCGCCTTGCCCGACATTGGGAAGAAACCACTTGCGACCCCCGCCCATCAGCACGTGCAGGCCGGTGAGCGCGCGATCATCGAAGAACTGGTCTGCAATGCCCGTGCCGGCGCCCCGGTTCGCCGTGTGCACCGCCATGGCCGCCGGTGTGGCGTCAAATACGTCGGCCGTAGTCACGATGCCCAGATCGGTGCCACGCGTGCGGCGCAGATACTCGGAGAGGTACTCGACCCGCGGATTGTCAAAGGGGTCGACGGTGTCGTCGGGGAAGACCCCTTCCTGGTTGTTGGCTGCCTTGTTGCCGGTCACGTAGTTGGACATGCCGGGCGAGGAATCGGTGACGATCGAGTCGAGCGAGGCGGTCATCACCATGCCGGTGACCGGGAAGGTGTCCATCGCAAGCTGCCCGCGGGCCTTGCCCTGCGTGATGCCACGCGACATGATGCGTGCGGCGGTGCGGTGGGCAATGCCCATGCCGTCGCCCACCATGATGATGATGTTGCGTGCCTTCAGGGCCCCCGGGGTAAGCGCCACCACTTCGAAGTTGCCATGCGCCACGCTGCTCTCGCCCTGACTGTCGGTGACCTCGACGCGCAGTTCGTGGATGCCCGCTTGATGAACGCTGTGCGCCCGCACCGTGGCAACGACCGATTGTGGGGCCAGGCCCTTCACGAGCCCGTCGGTATAGCGGGCGACTGGCGCAGTCAGTTCCCTGCCGTCGATGCGAAAGCGTATCGATGTGATCGACCGCCCTTCGTCGGGCTGAATCGTTGCCTGAAGATCAAAACGCTGTCCGGGCAGGAAGCGCGAGATCATCGGCGTCGCTGCTCCACTGGAGAAGCGTTCACTGGGCGGGGTCAGGCGAGTGATGCGAGGCGCGGCGCTGGCCGTCGCCACCGAGGCGAGGAGGCAGGCGGCCAGCATCACCTGGACGGAACGGAGAACGCGGGGGCGGGAATCGAGCATGGTGAAAGGAGCACTCCGGAGGCGGCTGATCCGCCTATCTTCGCTCAGGCAGATGACATGTGGGAGACCGGTGACGAGGGCGCCGGCACGGTATCGGCCTCGAGTCGTTCCAGCAGGTCATGCCAACGTACCCGGGCCGCCTCGATGGAGCGGGCTTTCACATGCCCGTAGCCGCGAATGCTCTCTGGTACGGCAGCGATCTGCGCGATCTGTGCGCTGGCGGCCGGTGAGAGGTGCGGGAGAACGCCGAGGATCAGCGCTTCATAGTCGTTGGCGAGTTGACGTTCCATGCGCCGTTCGGCCGTGTGGCCGAAGAGGTCGAACCAGGTGCCTCTCACGCCGCGCAGCGCTGCCAGGACCTTGAATCCGGTCATGAGCCATTGCCCGAAGCTCGACTTGCGTGCGATGCCCGATACCGGGTCGGGCCGATTGAAGATCGGAGGTGCCAGGTGAAACCGCAGCCGGTAGCCGGGCTCGAACCGCTCGTCGAGCCAGGCGCGAAAATCGGGCGAAGCGTGCAGTCGTGCCACCTCGTATTCATCCTTCACGGCCAGCAGCTTTGCGTAGTTTCGTGCGACGGCGATCGTGACTCGGGTCTCGCCGGTGGCGCCTGCTTCCGCCCTGCGCACCGTGTCGACCAGTGCAAGGTAGCGCTGCACCACACGAGCGCCTTGCCACTGACGCAGGTGATCGGTGCGAGCGGCAATCACGCTGTCGAGGTCCTCGGTGCGCGCACGGTGCAGGGTAATGGCCTGGGGCGTGATCGCGATTCGGGTGACCGCCTGCAGGTCATGGGCGGCGCAACGCCCCCAGCGGAATGCCGCCTGGTTCATGGTGATGGCAACGCCATTGAGCCCGATCGCGGCTTCGATCGCCTCGGATGAGAGTGGAATCAGCCCTTTCTGGGTGGCGTAGCCCAGCATGAAGAGGTTGGTGGCGATGGCGTCGCCGAGCAGTGCACTGGCCAGGCGTTGCGCGTCCACCTGCCACAGTCGGTCGGCACCGAGTGCCTCGGCAAGGCGGACATCGATCTGCGCCTGCGGAAACGCCCAGTCGCGGTCCTGCGTGAAGGCCGCGGTCGGTGTCTGGGCACGGTTGATCACCGCCGCGGTCCGTCCATGCTCGATCTTCGACAGGCATTCTGCCCCGGCGGTGGTGACGGCGTCGCAGCCGATGATGGCGTCGGCGCCGGCCGTGGCTACTCGTGTTGCATGCAGGCTGTCGGCGTCATGTGCGATGCGGACGAAGGACATCACGGCGCCATTCTTCTGCGACATGCCGGCCACATCGAGCACCGTGACGCTCTTGCCCTCCAGATGCGCGGCCATGCCGATCACCTGTCCCACGGTGACCACCCCCGTTCCGCCGATGCCGGTGACAACGATGCCGAAGGGCTGTCGGAGTTCGGGCGTCCGGGGCACGGGCAAGTCCGCCATGAGACGCGCGAGCGCGGCGCCTGCCGAATCGGCGCGGCCCGGATCATCGGCTGATGCCGGTCGGGTCTTCGCCTCCGGGGCGCGCAGTTTCGCCCCTTCGAGCGTCACGAAACTCGGGCAGAAGCCCTTGATGCACGACTCGTCCTTGTTGCAGGAGGAAGCGTTGATCTGACGCTTGCGACCCAGTGGGGTCTCGACCGGTTCGATCGCCACGCAGTTGGACTGCACGCCGCAATCGCCGCAGCCCTCGCAGACCGCTTCATTGATGACGACGCGCCGATCGGGGTCGGCAAAGGTGCCACGCTTGCGCCGTCGCCGCTTCTCGGCGGCGCAGGTCTGGTCGTAGACGAGAACCGATGTGCCGACATGCTCGCGCAGTTGCCTCTGGACGGCATCGAGGTCGTCGCGATGGTGGATCGTGACACCCGGTGCGAAATCGGCGTCGCCCGGGTACTTGTCGGGCTCATCGGTCACGACGGCAATCCGGTCGACCCCCTCGGCGGCAACCTGACGCGTCACTTGCGGGACACTCAGCGGACCATCCACCGACTGCCCGCCGGTCATGGCGACTGCGTCGTTGAAGAGGATCTTGTAGGTGATGCGCAGCCTCACGGCGGCAGCCGCGCGAATTGCGAGGATGCCCGAGTGAAAGTAGGTGCCATCGCCGATGTTGGCAAATACGTGCGGGGTATCGCTGAAGGGAGCCTGACCCAGCCAGGCGGCACCCTCGCAGCCCATGTGGCTGAAGGTCGCGGTGTCGCGGTCCATCCACTGCACCATGTAGTGACAGCCGATGCCAGCGAGCGCTCGACTGCCTTCGGGCACCTGGGTGCTCGAGTTGTGCGGGCATCCGGCGCAAAACCAGGGCAGCCGGGCAATCTCCCCCGCGCTGCGCGCCGCGAGCGCTTCCTCACGCGCCACCGCCTCCAGGCGTTCCTGGATGCGGGGAGACTGGTGCCAGGGGCTGATGACCTCCGCGATGACGCGCGCCACCAGACCGGGCGAGAGTTCGCCACCGGAGGGCATCAGTCGCCGGGACGATGGCGTGCCGTCGGGACCGGGTGCGGCAAACTTGCCGGTCACGCGCGGCCGTTCGGCGTCGGGCAGGTGATAGAGCAGGTCCTTCAGTTGCGGTTCGACCAGGGGGCGCTTTTCCTCGATGACCAGCACCTGCTCCAGGCCTCGACAGAATGCGAGGATGCCTTCGGGTTCGAGCGGCCAGGGCATCGCCACCTTGTAGAGAGAAATGCCCAGCTGCGTCCCGAGTACTTCGTCGATGCCCAGATCGTCCAGGGCCTGGCGCAGGTCTGCCCAGGCCTTGCCGGTGGCGACGATGCCGAGGCGGGCGCGCGGTGCCGGCCAGACCGGGTGGTCGAGCCGGTTCGCGCGGGCATAGGCCAGAACGGCAGCCAGCTTGTCATGGTAGAGCCGCTGCTCCTGCTCGACGAAGCCGGTGATTTCGGGCCAGCGGATGTTGAGCCCACCCGGCGGCAGGCCGTGTCGGTCGGGCAGTTGCGGCGTGACCCGGCCTGGGTCGAGTTGCACGACGGCCGCGCTCTCCACGACGTCGGTGACGCATTTGAGTCCGATCCAGCATCCGCTGTACCGACTGGCTGCGAATCCGTGCAGCCCCAGGTCGATCAGTTCCTGCACATCTGACGGGGCGAAGATCGGGATGCCGACCGCCTGGAAGATGAAGTCCGACTGTGCCGATTGCGTCGATGACCGCGCGCCGTGGTCATCGCCGGCGAGCGCAAGGACGCCCCCGTGAGGCGCGGTGCCGGCAGCATTGGCGTGCCGCAGGGCATCGCCGCAGCGATCGACGCCCGGCCCCTTGCCGTACCAGATGCCGAAGACCCCATCGTGGCGCGACGGTTCGATCAGGTTCAGTTGCTGGGTACCCCACAGGGCCGTCGCGGCGATTTCCTCGTTGACGGCGGCCTGGAACCGGATCTTGTGGGCATCGAGGTGGCGGCGCGCACGTTCCAGCGCCTGGTCGTAGGACCCGAGGGGCGAGCCGCGGTAACCGGTAATGAGCCCGGCGGTGTCGAGACCCGCCGCTGCGTCGCGCGCCTGCTGCAGCATCGGCAGGCGTACCAGCGCCTGGGTGCCGGTCATGAAGGCGGCACCGTGGGTCAAGGTATACTTGTCCTCCAGCGATACCGCGCGCAGCGTGCTGCCTTCGTGAGTTGCATTCATCTTCTTTCTTCCAAGGCATTGACAGCGTCCCCGCGCGCAGCCATAATCCGACGTTTCGCTCCGGAGGGGTGCCCGAGTGGCTAAAGGGGGCAGACTGTAAATCTGTTGGCTTACGCCTACGTAGGTTCGAATCCTACCCCCTCCACCAGCGTGACGCGTGATGGTTGAAGACTTGCAGACAGTACGGCGGGAACATGCGGACGAACGTCCGGCGACGCGGGTGTAGCTCAATGGTAGAGCAGAAGCCTTCCAAGCTTACGACGAGGGTTCGATTCCCTTCACCCGCTCCAGCAAGGCAGGCCGCGCGCATCAGTGAAGCAGCAGGCGCAGCAACGCAGTAAGGACCCGAATGTCGTTTGCCGCACGTCCCGGACGGGCGCCCGGCAGTGACCCCAGGGAAGCAGGAGAAGCAACGCAGTCAGCCGAAGTACAGCCGATGTAGCTCAGTGGCAGAGCACTCCCTTGGTAAGGGAGAGGTCGAGCGTTCGATCCGCTCCATCGGCACCAGATATCAGGTGATGCACGACAACCCTGGTTGCCGCTGCATCGGGCAGGACCTCTTACCGTCACCAACTCTCTAGCAACAGGGCACTGATCATGGCCAAAGAAAAGTTCGAACGAACCAAGCCCCATGTGAACGTGGGCACGATCGGTCACGTTGACCACGGCAAGACGACGCTGACGGCAGCGATCACGACGATCCTGTCGCGCAAGTTCGGCGGCGTGGCGAAGGCCTACGACCA
>CANGMI010000008.1 GCA_947455195.1 Pseudomonadota bacterium
CGGGCACAGACACGATCACCGATCTCGCGAATGGCGGTGTGGGTGAAGTCGTCACCCTGGCGACCGGTAGTTCGGTGACCGCATACCTCGCCGCTGCATGGACGGCAACCTCAGGCACCCAGAACCTCGGTACCGCCACCATCATGGCCAATGGCTTCAACGCCAACGTAGCCGCTGCCACCACCAGCGTCACGGGTGATCATGGCTTTACCCTCAACAACACGGGCGGTGCAAACGCTGTCACCCTCACCGGATCGGCGCTCGCTGACACCATCATCGGCGGCCATACAGGCGACACCCTGGTTGGCGGTGCCGGCATCGACACCTTCCAGGTGAACAGCGGCACCGAATATGTCAACGACCTGGCCAACGGCGGTACGGGCGAAGTGCTTGGTGTTGCCGCAGGCGCGACCGCCTATGCATACCTGGCAGCCGACTGGAGCGCGACCGCAGCCTCGCTGAATCTGGGCACGGCGGGTATTTACGCGAATGGTCACAACGTGAACATGTCGCTCGCCAACACATCAGCCTCGGGCGCACAAGGGTACGGGATCTGGGACTCGAGTAGTTCCGGTACCACCACGAATGCGGTCACTCTGGTCGGCTCCGGCGGAGCCGACGGACTCTACGCCTCGCATGCACTCGACAGCCTGACAGGAGGCGGGGGCCGCGACTGGTTTGAGATAGCCAGTGCCCTCGGAATATCAGGTACTACGGCCACGAGCCCCGTGAAGATTACAGACTTTGCAGTCGGCACGGCAGGCGACCATGTGTATGCGGAGACGGTATATGCCGCCGGCCACACCCTCCACGCCGACACGAACAACATCGGCGCTGGCTGGACGCTCAACAACGGGTTCGCCACCATGGCAAGTTCGACCGTCGCTTCATTCTTCACCATGTGCAAGTCGCTCACCTTCACCGCCGACACGGCCATCGGATACAGCGACGGCACCAATGCCTGGCTCTATCTCATGACTGAGGGTAGCCAGGCCAACAGTTCCTTCGTCGAACTGCTTGGCGTCAACGCCACCATGATGTCGGCGATTGCGGCGGCGAACACCATTCATATTGGTTGAGCATCAAGGGTTTCGGGGCGAGTACCCTGGGTATCACTGAAAGTGCAGTCCCCCGCTTGCTCCACCGCACGTGATCTGACTGGGCATACCGGGGTGCTTGTCCGATCGCGATCCGCGACGCAGCGCGAGATACTCGGTCTGCGAAACGGCTGACCATGGCGCCCCGAGCACGTCAGGCCCTGCACAACCCTCACCTGCCACCGCCACTGCGGTACATTCAGCCTGGAATTCACTGCTCAACCCCTCCAGGAGACCCTGATGCACGCCACCGCCCACCCATCCGTCGTGAAGCCCCTGGCTGCCGCCGCGCTGCTCTTCCTGGCGCTCAGCAGCACCGCCATGGCCACTGGCAAGGCCACCTGCGACGCCGGACCGCAATCGGGCTGGCAGACTCAGGAGCAACTGAGCAGCATGCTCACCGCCCAGGGCTGGCAGATCCGTCGGATCAAGGTCGATGGAGGCTGCTATGAGGTCTACGCCATGAACGAGCGTGGCGAGCGGGTCGAGGCCTACTTCCACCCGCGCACCCTCGCCCCGGTGCCGACCGGCTCCAAAGACCACAAGGGCTGAGCCCGAAGCCCGCAGGCCAGCCACGAGCCGATACGCCTTGAACGCCCCTGCAAGTCCACCCACCGGATCGCCCCGCACCATGATCAAGGTCTGGGACCTGCTGGTACGAGTGCTGCACTGGATCCTCGTGGGTGGGGTCCTGATCGCCTGGATCACCAGCGAGAGCGCCGAACCGATGGCCCAGCGATGGCACGAGTGGGCTGGCTTCACGGTGCTGGGTGTCATCGCGCTGCGGCTTTTCTGGGGCCTGGTGGGAAGTCGGCATGCCCGTTTCGGGCAGTTCGTTCGCGGCCCGGGGCAGACCCTGCTTTACGCCCGCCAGACACTCCACTCGAGCGAACCGCGACACCTGGGCCACAACCCGCTCGGCGCCTGGATGATTGTGGCGCTACTGAGCGTGGGCTTCCTGGCTGCCGGCAGTGGCTGGCTCTCGATCACCGATCGCTTCTGGGGTGAAGAATGGCTCGCCGAATGGCATGAGCGCCTCGCCGATCTGCTCCTGGGCCTGGCGGCAATCCACGTGGGTGGCGTCCTGTTTGCGAGCCTGCGCCATCGCGAGAACCTCATCGGCGCCATGTTCAGCGGCCGCAAGCGCCCGCCTGGACTGCACGATATCGACTGAACACCCGGTCAGGGCGCGGCAGCCTCGATCCACGCCCCGATCAGGTCCACCACCTCGCAGTCCATGCCGATGAACCCGTGCCAGTGAAGCGCCCCCGCGGCGGGTGCCCACGAGCCAGACCGGTGCGTCGACCTTCGTCCTGATGAACGCCGTCACCCCTCGGATGCGGGGCGGTCGATTCAGTCATGGCACATCATCCGGAACACGGGGCGGCGCTTGCTGCGGGCCGGGGCACTCGCATCATCGCGCATCGCGGGCGACGCAGGCGAAGAACCCGCAAGCGTTACCATGGAGCGAACCGCCGCAGACCGTGCTGCGCGCCTTGCCGGACGACGATCCCCCACTGCAATCGCTCCTTCTACCCGACATCATGACAACGCCCCACCGTCCGATTCTTGTCTTCTACAGCGCCGTGGACGATTTTGGCGCCTGGCAGGCGGCCCTCGCTGCGGCAGCGCCCGAGGTCGACGTGCGGCTTGCCGAAGAGATCGACGACCCGGCACGCGTGCGCTATGCCCTGGTGTGGAAGCCACCGGCTCACTTCTTTTCCCGCTATCCCTCACTGCAACTTGTCATCAACCTCGGCGCCGGTGTGGATTCGCTCCTCGGCCGCACTGATCTCCCGGCCGTGCCCATCACGCGTCTCTCCGATCCCGCGATGGCGAGGATGATGGCCGGCTACGTGCTCTTCGCCGTCCTGCGACACGCGCGTGACATCGTCTTCTTTCAGCGCGCGCAACGCGCCGCACGCTGGTCATATCGTCACCCGAAGAGCGCCGACCAGACTCGGGTGGGTATCCTCGGGCTCGGCGAACTGGGTAGCGTCGCCGCACTCGAACTCGCGCGGCAGGGGTTTGACGTCCGCGGCTGGGCACGCACGCCAGGGACCGTCGACGGTGTCGCCTGTTTCCACGGTCTGGACACGCTTGGTACCTTTCTGGCCGCCAGTCAGGTTCTCGTCGTGATGCTGCCCCTCACCCCTCATACAACCGGGCTCCTGGACCGCAGCCGGTTGCAGCAATTGCCGCAGGGTGCATGCCTCGTCAACGTGGCGCGCGGCAAGGTCATCGACGAGGCAGCGCTCATCGAGATGCTGAAGTCAGGCCACATCGCCGAGGCCACGCTCGATGTCTTCGCGCAGGAACCATTGCCCGCAGACAACCCGCTCTGGGCCATGGACCAGGTACTGATCACCCCGCACCTCGCCTCGGTAGCGCTGCCGGCGACGGCCTCGACGCAAATTGCCGAAAACATCCGCCGCGTCGAGGCAGGCGAGAGCGTGCTGCATCAGGTCGACCCAGCTCGCGGCTATTGAGAAGCGCCGGCGTCAGGTGCCCGGCAGCCGCGATCGGACCCACTCATCGACGTCAGTCGGCGACGATGTTTTCGGTGCCCCCTTGCACCAGCACACACGCTGGATTTCGAATCATTTCGCGTCGATTTCGCGCACTTTCAGCGTGCTACCTTGCCTTCGCTCAAAAGGTCTCCGGTCGTCCGGGCATCGGGAGGGCATCTGCGCACGACGACCCGTATCTGTGCTCGATCAGTGCCTTGCACAGCACCGTGTAACTGACGTCTGAAATGCCTGTACGGCCCGTCTCGACAAGGACGGACCAGGCAGGCCGATTGCGATCCCGCGCGAGAGGGTGTCCTCCGGCGCCCCCTCACCCTCGACCCGACCGGGCCAACCCGAACAGCATGAACCCACTCGACAGCACTGGCGTTGAAATTCTGCGACGCGAGCCCTTCATGCAGATGCTGGGCACCGAGGAACGCGCTCGCCTGCTTGCGCGCACCGGCACACACACGCTCGAAGCGGGCGAGGTGCTTTGCGAAGCCCATACGTCTCCCACCGAGGTCTACCTGCTCGCGAGCGGATCGTTGGTGGTCGATGCCCCGTCTTCGGAGCCTATTCGAAGTGGCTTTGTAGGGGCCGAACTGACCATCGGTGCGCGCGCCTATCAGGCGCGCGTTCGGGCCCTGGAGCCGAGCCGCATCTTCGTGCTGCCGGCGGAAGACATGACCATGCTGTCATCGCAGCATGCCGGTTTGAAGACGCTCATGTACGAGGCGCAGCACCGCATCAGCGCCACAACATCAACTCGTGCAAGCGCGCCCGACGCTGCAGGCAACCCGGCGCCAGAATCGGCCCCGGTCGCCAGCACCGCAGCCCGCAAAGCCGGCGGCTCCTCGGCCTTTCTGCGGCAGATGGTCGGTTGGCTGTGCGCAATCGTGTTGCCCCTCATCGTCTGGCAGACCTGCATCGGCTCGGGCCTCGGCAAGGAAGCGGGCTACTTCCTCGGTGTCGTCACGAGTGCCGTGGCGATGTGGATCTTCGCACTGGTACCGCCGTTCGTACCGGCGCTCTACAGCGTGCTCGCTTGCATCCTGCTGGATGTGGCGCCAGCCTCGACCATTCTGGCCGGCTTCTCCTCGACCGGCTTTTACATGCTGCTCAGCATCTTCGCGATCGGGACGCTGATGGTCGTGTCGGGGCTCACCTATCGCATCTCGCTGCACATCATGAAGCGTGTGCCTCCGACGGCACTCTGGTACAGCATCAGCCTCTTCGTGTACGGCCTCATCCTGACGCCGATCATTCCGTCGCAACTCGGACGCACCACCATCATCGCTCCGTTCCTCTCCACCCTGATCGAAACAACGGGCGCCAAGGGTCGAGACCCGCTCGTCGCGCACTACATTGCAGCCGCGCTGGCCGGCATCGGGCTCACGGCGTCCATCTTCCTGACCGGACAACCGGCCAACCTGATCGTGTACGGACTGCTTGATGGCCAGACGCAATTCGCCTTCGGCTGGATGCAATGGCTCATCGCCGCAGCGGCTACCGGTGCGTGCCTCACCGGTCTGTATCTCGCCTACGCGCTCATCCAGTTCAGGAAAATCAAGCGCCCGGGCCTCTCGCGCGACCTGATCGATGGACAACTGCGCACCCTGGGCCCGATGAGTGGCGCCGAGCGCATGGCGCTGGCCGGGATTGCTCTGGTGGTCGTCGGCATCCTTACCACCTCCTTTCACAAGGTCGAGATCGCCTGGGTCACGGTGGCCATCATGGTGGCTCTGCTCCTCCTCGGCAGCATCCAGCGCGACGACATCAACAAGCGTATCGACTGGACCACGCTGATTCTCATTGCATCGGTGGTGGCCTGGGTGCCGATGATGAAGGTCACCGGGCTCGACACGCTGATATCCCGATCGTTCAGCTGGGTCGGGATCTACATGAAGACCGAGCTGCCGCTCTTCATCCTGGCGCTGGGCGCCACCATCACGATCCTGCGCCTCGCACTGCCAGCCAATGTTGTCGGCATCCTGCTGTTCAGCATCTTCCTGCCGCTGGCCGACCAGGCTGGCTTCTCGACCTGGCTCATCGGATTCATCATCCTTTCGCTCTCCGAGATCTACATCTTCCCCTACCAGGCGCCCTACAACATCCAGATGGAGAACCATCTGACCAGCACCGGGCAGGATCGGCTCTATGACAGCAAGCGGCTCATTCACTTCAACCTGGTGATCAGCCTCTTCCGGATCGTAGCCATTCTGGTGGCGATTCCGTTCTGGAAATACCTCAACATCCTATGAGCAAGCAACGCATCCTGCTGCTGGCCAAGTTGGCGTTCCTCGTCATCTTCTGCGCGCTGGTCTTCTCTCACAAGCAGACCAAGCCCCGGATCATGATCATCCACAGCTACAGCGCGGACTACAGCTGGGTGCAGGAGATCAACACCGGCATCACCCGGTTCTTCGACAAGCACAGCAACGCAACGCTGCGCTGGCACTACATGGACCTGCAGAAGCACACCGATCCGGATTCGGTGCGTACCGCGACCACCATCGCATCAGGGACGATCGAGCAATGGCAACCCGACATCATCGTGCTCTTCGATGACATCGCGCAGAAGAAGGTCGGCATGCTGTACCTGGACGACCCGAGGGTGAAGATCGTGTTCGGCGGCGTGAATGCAACGGCTGCCGATTACCAGTACGACAAGGCAACGAACGTCACCGGCATCCTCGAGCGAAAGCCTCTGGCTGCAACCGAGGACACGATCGGCATGCTTGCCACGGCAGCGGGCATGCCAGCGACAAGAAAGCCACGCGCACTCCTCATCGGCGATGCGTCGTTTTCGTTCAGCGCCGGCCTCAGCGCCTATGCCGCGCCTGAGTACGTCTGGAAGAAGACCGACTGGCAAAAGCCGATTGCAGTCGAGACCTTCGAGCAGTGGAAGGAGCAGGTCACGCTCGCGCAGAACACGGCCGACGTGCTCCTCGTGAGTGACTACCGGACCTTGCGCCTGACGCCAGGCGGAAAGACCTTCGCGAACCCGAAGGAAGTGATCGCATGGACCGAGGCCAACAGCAAGATCCCCATGCTCGGTCTGGTTGCCATCAGCACCGAGGACGGTGGCGCGATATCGATCGCGGCATCAGGCTACGAACAAGGCTCGGTCGCGGCTGAAATGGCCTATGACATCAGCCGGGGCAAGGCCCCGAGCACGATCCCGATCAAGTCGACCGAGCAGTATCTGATCGGCTTGCGCAAGTCCGCCATGGTGAAGCGCGGCATCGAGCCCCCGTCGATCTACGAAGCATTCGCCCGCGCGACCGACAAGTTCTTCCCCTGAAACACCCATCGGAGGCCGGCCCAGATCGGCACAGCAGAAAGGCCCCTCCCAGAGCATCATGAGCAATCGCAAGCTTCGCATCGGCATACACGGCTTCGGACGAATCGGCCGGTCGGTTTTTCGTATCATCCACGAGCGGGGTACGGCGGACGTCGTCGCCATCAATGACCTCAACCCCGACACCGGCAACATGGCCTATCTGCTACGCCACGACTCGATTCACGGGCGCTTTCGCGGAAAGGTGACAGCAGAGGAGGAGACGCTCATCGTCGATGACCGACGCATCCGGGTGACCCATCTGCCCCACATGACCGATGTCGACTGGCAGGGACTGGGCGTCGACGTGCTGGTCGACGCCACTTCGAGCAAGGCAAGCATCCTCGGCGCCGAGGCCCAGCGGGCAGTGGCCGAGTTCTATGTCAAGACGCATGCGGTCTACGGGCTCGATGACATCCGGACGCTCATGTTCGGGTTCAATGAAGACCAGTTCGACCCACAGATCCACAAGCGCCTGTCGACCAGCATCTGCGATGCGGTCGCTCTCTGCCCGATCATGGGCCTGCTCGAGAAAACGCATGGCGTGAAGAGCGGTTTTCTCACGACGCTGCACCCCTGGCTCGCCGACCAGCAGCTCATGGACGTCAATGCCAACCCGGGGCATCTGGCCGATGACCTGCAGTCGCACTACGCGCTCGGTCGTTCAGCCATCAACAATCTCATCCCGAAGTCGACCTCGGCCCTGCGCGCTGCGGCCGTGCTCCTGCCGGGTATCGATGATCGGCTGGCAAGCCTTTCGTATCGCGTTCCAACGAACATCGTGTCAAGCGCCGTTCTGCAGGTCACCCTCGGGCAGGTCACGACCCGGGCTGCCATCATCGACCTGTTCCGGCAGGCCGAAGCCACACAGGACTGGCCGGTCATCACGAGCAGCGCGGAGCCCAGAGTATCTCTCGACCATGCCGGCACCGCCTTCTCGGCGTCGATCGATGAACGCTGGACTGCTGTGCAGAACGGTCGCGACCTGCGTCTCATGTACTGGTATGACAACGAGTGGGGCTACAGTTCGCGCGTCGTCGATGCCATCGCACTGATCGCCCGGCGCCGCGGCCACTGAAGCAGCCGAGGCAACCGGGGCGAGTGGCTCTCACTCGATCTTCATGCCGATGTCACGAATGATCTTGCCCCACTTCTCGCCATCGGTGCGAATCCTCGAGGCCAGTTCATCGGGGGTACTCCAGGCCGGAGTGATACCCAGGGCACCGAGCCGATCGGTCGCAGCCTGCGTCTTCATCATCCGCCCGAGTTCGCCATTGATCCGCTCAACGACAGCCTGAGGGGCGCCGGCCGGCGCCACCACGCTCTGCCACACCTCGAAGGCATAACCCGGCAGCCCGGATTCGGCAATGGTCGGCACATCGGGCGCCTGGGGCAGGCGATCACGACTGGTCACCGCCAGCGCCTTGACCTTGCCGGTACGCACGAACGGGAGCGCGGTGGAAACCCCTTCGATGCTCAATGCCACGTTGCCCCCCACCAGATCGGTGATGCTGGTGCTTCCCCCCTTGTAAGGCACCAGGGTCAGGCGCGCGCCCGACTGGGCCATGAAAAGTTCGATCGCCAGTTGGACAGGCAGTGCCGACGTCGCGATGCTGATGTCACCCGGCCTGGCTTTCGCCGCTGCGATGAGATCGCGGATCGAACCCCAGGGCGAAGAGGGATGCGCGACGATCAGATTCGGAATGGTCGCGACCAGACCGATGGGGGTGAAGTCTTTCACCGGATCGTAAGGCAGGCGCGTGTACAGCGCGGGGTTCATCACCATCGCGCCATCAATCGCCATCAACAGCGTATGGCCGTCAGGCGCTGCCTTCGCCGTCATTTCGGCGGCAATGATCGAGTTGGCCCCCGGACGGTTGTCGACCACCACTTGCTGGCCGAGCGAATCGGTGAGCCGTTCGGCGATGAATCGACCGAGCAGATCGGCTGGCCCACCCGGCGGAAACGACACGATCAACCGGATCGGTCGCGCAGGCCATGCAGGAGCCTGAGCCTGCGCAATGCCAGTCGCAGCATCGGCAAGAAGGCCGAGGGCCAGCATCACGGCCCCCACGAACGATTTCGATGTCGATCTTGCGATGAATCTCGCGGCAGTGTGCATGTCGTTTGTCTCCTTTCCTGCAGAAGGGTCAATGGTCGCGCAGCAGCCGGCCAAAGCCCGGCACGGCATCGGTGATGCCGAGAGTACGCAGGCAGTGCCATACGGCCGCGGTGTTGCTCGTGACCACGGGGCGACCGAGCACGCCTTCAATCTCCTCGGCCACATCGGTCGACCGCACCGTGGTACAGGAGAGCAGATAGGCGTCGGCACGGTCGTCACGATGGGCCCGTGCGAGTGCCACCCACTCCTCGGGCGTGACGGCCATCATTGCGTTGGCATCGAGCTTGCCCAACCCGACATTGCCGATGACCTCGAAACCTGCGCCAGTGAAGTAAGCCTCTTCGCGACGATTGATCGCGTCGACGTAGGGCGAGAGCATCACGATGCGACGCGCACCCACCGCGCGCAGTGCCGCCGTGATCGCCTCCGAAGTAGCGGTCGCCGGGAGCCCCGAGGCCTGCCGGACACGCTCGAGCACCTGCGCCTCGAGCGCGGTGCTGAAGGTGGAAACCGCCGTACAGTGAAAGAGCACGAGATTGGCCTGGGCATCGGCGATGAGGCCCGCCGCATCTTCGACGTTCTCGGTCATGGCGAGGAGATCGGCCTCGGAAGAACCGGTCAGCTTGAGCCGCGTGGTGTGCAACGAAACACCTTCAGGCAGCATCGCCTGGAACTGCGGTTCGGCCGCCTGGTTGCCCGAGGGCATGATCATGCCCAGGCGTGCACGCGCGCCGTAATTGATCGACTTCATCCTGTCTCCTGTGGCTGGCAAGACGCCTGCAGCAACCTCGTGTCAGATCGCGGGTCGGACCGGACGCGCGACGTCAGCCTTGTGCCCGCACTGTAGCCCCGCCCGCGGTCACGGGTCAATGACCGGCCCAAGCGCCCCACCCTGCCGGCCGAGCCCTCACTCCTTGAACGCTTCCTCGCGCGACCTCCGGATCTGCGGAAGCACGATCACGGCGAGCAGTCCGACCGCAGCCACAAGGAGCGCCAGCGAGAGCGGACGCTGCACGAACACGAGCGGATCGCCCTGCGACAGAACGAGCGAGCGTCGAAAGTTCTCTTCCATCGACGGGCCGAGAATGAATCCGAGCACGAGCGGCGCCGGCTCGCACCCCAGCTTGTGGAGGCCATAGCCCAGCACCGCAAACACCGCCGTGAGAACCAGATCGGTCGTGCTGCCCGAAACCGAGTAGATACCGATGAGGCAGAGCACCAGAATGCAGGGATAGAGCAATCGATAGGGGATGCGCAGCAGCCTCACCCATACCCCGATCATCGGCAGATTGATCACCAGCAGCATCAGGTTGCCGATCCACATGCTGGCCACCATGCCCCAGAAGAGATCGGGGCGCTTGTCCATGACGACGGCACCGGGCGCAATCCCCTGGATGATCATGGCCCCCATCATCAGCGCCATCACCACGTTGGAAGGCAACCCCAGCGTGAGGAGCGGAATGAAGGAGGTCTGTGCCGCCGCATTGTTGGCCGACTCGGGACCTGCCACGCCCTCGATCGCGCCTTGACCGAAGCGCGCGGGATCGCGCGCGATCTTCTTCTCGAGGGTGTAACTGGCAAAGGACGCGAGCACCGAACCGCTGCCAGGCAGAATCCCCAGCACCGACCCGAGCGCTGTTCCGCGCAGTGCTGCAGGCCAGGCCTGCCGGAAATCCTCGCGCGTCGGCCAAAGACCGGTGATCTTCGTCGCGAGCAGTTCGCGTCGCCGGGTCTGCTCGAGATTGATCATCACCTCGTTGATGCCGAAGAGCCCCATCACGAGCGGAAGAAATCCGATTCCATCCCACAGTTCGGACACATCGAACGTGTACCTGGCCGCACCCGACTGGACGTCCGTGCCCACCAGTCCCAGGAGCAGACCGACGAAGATCATCGCAACTGCCTTGAGCAGACCACCACCGGCCATCACGACGGCCGAGAGCAGACCGAGCACCATCAGCGAGAAGAATTCGACGGAGGTGAACTTCTCGGAAAAAGCGGCCAGCACCGGGCCAAAGGCAGCCACCATCACGGTACCGACGCATCCGGCAAAGAACGAACCCAACGCAGCAATGGCCAGAGCGGCGCCGGCCCGGCCACGCCGAGCCATCTGATAGCCATCCAGACACGTGACAACCGAGGAGGTCTCGCCGGGCATATTGACGAGAATTGCCGTGGTCGAGCCACCATACTGCGCGCCGTAATAGATCCCCGCCAGCATGATGAGAGCACCCAGAGGCGACAGACCATAGGTGGCCGGCAGCAGCATGGCAATGGTGGCAATCGGGCCAATGCCAGGCAACACCCCGATCAGCGTGCCCAGCAGACAACCGACCAGACAGTACATGAGGTTCTGCCAACTGGCAGCAGCCATGAACCCGATGGACAGGTTGTGAAGAATGTCCATGCCTAGCTCGCCCCGAAGACGGCAATGGGCTGGCGCAGCGCGAAGACGAAAACCGCAACACAGACAAGGGCCAGCCCGATCGACATCGGCACAAACTCTCGCGCGCGCGACTCACGGGAGGCGAGCGCGGCGACGATGACAGTCGTGACCACGGCCGGGGCGAAGCCTGCCGTACGGATGAGTCCGGCAAAGGCAAGCATCGCCAGCGTGAGCACGAGCACCGGTCGCCAGTGGATGCGCTCGATCGAAGTCCCCTCGACGCGGCAGGCACGCAAGCCGATCACGAGTCCCATGAGCACCAGGAGGCCGCTCAGCGCGAGTGGCACGAATCCGGGCCCCATGTTGGCAGCGGTACCCGTGTCGTACTCGCGACCCCACCAGAGCCCGACACCACCGATGGCGATGAAGAGGAGCGCCGCACCCAGATCCTGTTCGTTTCGGACCACCGTCAAGCATCCCCATCATTCACGGGCGGGCAAGCCCGCCAGCCAGACCCTGCCCTCTGGCAGGGCTTTGCGCGTTTTACTGCGGCTCGATACCGGCCAGCCGGATGTATTCGCCCCAGGCCTGGATCTCACGCGGCAGGATCTCGGTGAGCATCCTTGCATTGCCAGGCCACGGATCAGTGGCGATGTTGAGAAGGAACTTCTTCGTTTCCTCCATGGCGACGATCTGATTGAACCACCCCTCGAGCTTGTCGACGACCGGCTGAGGCGTCTTCGCCGGCACGTACACCGCCCACCAGGGGCTCAGATCGGAGTAGCCCTTGACCCCGGCCTCTTCGAAGGTGGGCACATCGGGCAGGGCACCGATCCGGTGCCCTGACGTCACTGCCAGACCACGCAGCTTGTTGGAGCGGATCATCTCGACCGCCCAGCTCGAATCGTTCAGGATGAAATCGGTACTGCCGGCGAGGAGGTCGTTCATCATCGTGGTGACCTCCTTGTACTGCGCCCGATTGAACTGCAGCCCCGTGCGCTGCTTGTACATTTCGCCACCGATCAGGCCGCTGCTCGCCACGACGCCGAAGCTGGCCTTGCCGTTCTTCGAACGGATATGCGCACTCAAGTCCGCAATCGTGCGGAACGGCTGCTTCGCGTCGACCAGCAGCACGAAGCCCAGACGCCCGATGGTAGTGACCGGCGCGAAGTCCTTCACGGGATCGTAGGGCAGCTTCTTGAAGATATGCACGGCCGCTGCCATCGTGGAGCTGGCTGGCGTGATGTGGATGGTGTAGCCATCAGGCTTGGCCTTTGCAACCATGTTGGTCGCAATCATGCCCAGGGCACCTGGCTTGTTTTCAACCACAACAGGCTTGCCGGCCAGTTGGGACAACTTGTCGGAAAAGTAGCGCACCACCACATCGGCGCCCGTACCGGCGTTGAAGTCGCAGATCGAAAGAATCTCGCGAACCGGATAGTCTTGCGCGTGTGCGGGCCCGGACAGCAGGCAAAGGCTGCTCAGGGCGGCAGCACCCAGAAGCATGCGTCGATGGATGATCATGATAGGGTCTCCGGCTGAATGGCTCACGGGTCTGGTGACCCGCCAAGTCCAGCGGTACCACCCCGGCGGGCACGGCAACGACGGTGCCGTTTGATTTGCAGGGCAAAATGCTATCAGCTTTCCTCGCAGACGAGGTGTCCGCATCGGGATGGGCGAGCGAGGGGGCGAGCGGCGCCCGGGCCCTCGTGACAAGGGAGACTTGCAGCATGCGACACACGACTCGATCGATGCAGGCCCGCGTCTTCGGCCTTTTCCTCGCCCTCGCTGCGCCGCTGGCCTGCGCGCAGGGTGCCGCCCCGATCCGGCTCGTCGTGCCCTTCTCCACCGGTGGCCCGACCGACATCGCAGCCCGCGTGATCGCGCCGATCCTCGGAGAAACGCTCGGCAGGGTCGTCGTGGTGGACAACCGCGTTGGTGCAACCGGGGCCATCGGTGCCGAACTCGTCGCCCGCGCGACGCCCGATGGCAACACCGTTCTCTTCGGAACCAGCAGCATCATGGCCGCCAACCCTGCGCTGGTGCCGCGACTGCCTTACGACCCGGTGCAGCACTTCGCACCCGTGAGCCTGGTGGCCACGATCGAGAACATCCTGGTCGTTCATCCCTCGGTGCCTGTGCGCAATGTCCAGGAACTGGTGCGCCACGCACGCGAGCGTCCGGGCCAGATCTTCTACGGCTCTTCAGGCACCGGCAGCACTTATCACCTCGGGGCAGAACTCTTCGCGAACCTCACGCAGACCCGCCTGACCCACGTGCCCTACAAGGGGCAAGGGCCGGCCGCGCAAGACCTGCTCGCAGGTCACATCCAGCTCATGTTCGATGCGTTCAACTCGGCCCTGCCTAACATCCGCTCGGGTCATGTGCGTGCGCTGGGCATCGCGAGCGCACGCCGCCACCCCGATCTACCCGACTTGCCCACCATGATCGAACAGGGGGTGCCCAACTACATCACCACGATCTGGCTTGCCTTCTTCCTGCCCGCAAGAACGCCACCGGCCATCACGGCGCGCCTGCAACAGGCCCTCGCCGGCATCATGCAGCGAGAAGAGGTGCGGGAGCGATTCGACCGACTGGGCATGCAGGCGGTCAGTTCGACCTCGGCGGAACTCGATCAGCTGCTGCGTACCGAACTGAGGCAGTGGACAGGCGTGGTGCGCGAGGCCGGCATCAAGCCGGACTGAACTTCAGCGCACCCCGAGGTGCTGGTTCAGGCAGGTCGGGATGGGACGAGCCGCCCCGGAACCAGACCCAGCCTCTCGACAACCTCTCGCCCGCGGCGGGGCGCGCTCAGTCCGGCGCGCCCGGATCGGGCTGCGCCGGTGCAATCCGCCACGAGGACGCTGCGCGTGTGCCTTTCTCACGATAATCATTGACAGAGACCATTTTCGGGTCTCTTGTCCTATGGTGGCACGGTTGCTTCGGTGGCACCCTTCATGCATGGCAAAGAAATCTCCCATTCACGCAGGCAGTCAGACCCTCGTTCTCCTTGGAACCGAGGTTCGCAAGGCGCGCGCCATTCGCGGTCTTTCTCAGGAAGGACTCGCTGTCGATGCATTGCTCGATCGGTCCTATCTGTCGGGCATCGAACTGGGCAAGCACAATCTCACCCTGATGAATCTGGTGAAACTGGCCACTGCGCTGGGGGTTCGTCCGTCCGAACTGCTCGAACGCTCAGGTCTCTAGCGGGTCGAGCGATCCGGATTCGCACGCGCTGCGGATTCGAGAGTACGCCGATCCGGGGGAAGCGCAGGTCTCTAGAGCGTACCCTTGTGCGCGCGCTCGAACGACTCGAGACTCGAGTCGATCTGCTCCACCAGCAACTTCAGCGCCGCACCGGCTTGTCGCGATCGTGCAATGCGCGTGAGAAGCTCTGCCAGACCGCACGACACGCCCGCCGAGCGACTCGATGCTGGCAGCGCATCCGCCGCTGCACCGAGCCCCAACGAGTCGGCCGGCGCAAGGAGACTCCGCAGGTGCCGGACGCCGCCGAAGCGGTTGACCAGATAGCCCATCAGATCAGGTTCGAGCGCGGCCGCGCTGAGGCTCATCGGCTCACCCGATCCACCTGCACCGCAACTGCACGCAGCACCCAGCGGGATATGCCCCTGGGCAATCCGGGTCCATCGACCCAGTAACTGCAAGGCGTGCACCTGCGGGCTCACGACCGACACCGTGTCGTGCCGTGCACGGCTCGAGGTGCGCGATGCGATCACGCGTCCCCTGCCATACGTCGCCGGGCCTGCGCAGTGGCTTTCGCATCGACCCCGCCCTCGGTGTCGAGCACCACACCATAGACCGAATCGGCCACCGTACGGCTGACATAACCCTGCCGCACGTCATGGGCGACACGATCCGGCGAGCGCGATGTCGGCTCGCCAAAGCCCCCACCACCGCCGGTCCGGATGATGAAGGCATCGCCCGCCGCGAGGCGTCGCGACAGCACCTTCGCATTCGGAAAATCGCCGATCTCGCGTCCCTCGAGCCGCAGCGCCACGTGATTGCCCGCACCGCTGTGGCCCCCTTCGAGCCCCCAGGGTGGGCAATGCACCCGATCCACCTGGATGTTGAAGTTGATCGGACTCAGCGCCCGGACGACCTGCTCGGTTCCGAGCCCGCCTCGGTGCCGTCCTGCACCACCCGAATCGTCGCGCAGGGCATGGCGCTCGAAGAGCACCGGATACTTGGCCTCCATCTGCTCCACCGGATGATTGTGCGTGTCACCGTCGTTGAGACACACCACCCCATTCATGCCGTCAGCGCTGGCCTTCGCACCCCATCCCCCACCGGACGGACCGATGCTGGCGAGGAAGAGCCGTCCATCGCGTGGCGAGATACCGTTGATCATCGCCACGCCCAGATCGGCATGATGCGCAGCAATCGTGCGCTCCGGAATCGCCGCCACCATGGCGCGAAAGATCGTATCGACGATCGTCATCGGAAAGGTCATCCACCAGCGCATTGCCGCCGGCTTCACCGCACTCACGATCGTGCCCGGCGGCACGATGACCTCGAGCGCCCGGAAGCTGCCCTCGTTGATCGGATAATCCGTGGGCGACGTGAGGCACTTGTAGGCCACCTGGGCACAGGAGATCCCGGTGGAGGGCCCCGAGTTGTAGAAGCCGCTCACCTGCGGACTCACGCCGCTCAGATCGATGGTCATCCGGTCGCCCTTCTTGACCACCTTCACCTTGATCGGGATGCGCTTGCCCACCGAGATACCGTCATCGTCCATGAACGACTCGGCTTCATAAATGCCATCGGGAATGGTGCGCGTGCGCGCTCTCGCGGCGCGTTCAGACTGGTCCATGATGCGGGCAATGGCACCCAGCACCGGCTCACGCCCGTAGCGACCGAGCAGTTCGAGATAGCGCCGCTCGCCGCTTTTCACCGCCGTGATCTGCGCACGCAGGTCGCCCATCGCGCGATCGGGCAGACGGACGTTCATGCGAATGATGTCCACCAGATCCTGGTTGACGACCCCGGCTCTCTGGTACTTGAGGATCGGCACCTGCAGACCCTCGGCGTAGATGTCGGTGGTGATGCCCCCCAACTGTCCGCCCACATCGGGCCAGTGCGCCATGCACACCGTCCATCCCGAGAGCAGCCCTTCGTGAAAGACCGGTACCGCAA
Source organism: Pseudomonadota bacterium (assembly GCA_947455195.1). GTDB lineage: Bacteria > Pseudomonadota > Gammaproteobacteria > Burkholderiales > SG8-39 > CAIXPL01. The sequence continues at coordinate 16,610 of CANGMI010000008.1, forward strand.
AGGTGAAGTGATACAGGTGACTGCCCGTCGTGTAGGCATCGTTCGTGACCAGGATATCGCCCGGTTCGACGCCCTCGATGCCATAGCGCGCGATCATCGCCTGCACGGTATTGGACATGCCGCGAATGAAACTCGGCAGTCCGAGGCCGATCGATACGGTTTCGCCCCTCGGGGTAAAGAGCCCCACCGTGAAATCGAGCGCCTCGTAGATGATCATGTTGTAGGCCGTGCGCATGAGATGGGTCTTCATCTCCTCGGTAACAGCCAGCACGCCATTGCGCACGATTTCCGTGAGTACGGCGTCGGCAATCCGGCGCCGAGGCACGCGACCCGGCCCCTTGGCTACCTTGGCTACCTTGGCTACCTTGGCTACCTTGGCTACCTTGGCTACCTTGGCTACCTTGGCTACCTTGGCGGGCGCCGGATTCGACACGGTCTTCACCGCCACGGCACTCGTGACTGCTCGCACCCGACTCGACTTCGATTCCTTCTTCACCGTCGTCATCTCAGTACGCTCCAATCTGGATATCGAGGTTGCCCCACGCGTCGACGAGCAGCCGATCACCCGGCAGCAGCACCGTGGTGGACGCATGTTCCTCGATCAGTGCAGGGCCAGTGATGCGGTTGCCTGCGCGCAGCATCGAACGGTCGTACACCGGCGTTGCCACGGCGCGCGTCGATTCGGAAAACCAGCACGCACGTTCCCCGCGCCGGGCAGCCCGCACCGGCGTGCGTCCGCCAGGTTCGATCGGTGCCAGGGGCGGCTTCTTCATGACACCAGTGACAGTCGCCCGCAAGCTCACGACCTCAGCCCGCTCGGCCGGTGCGCAGGTCCCGTAGCGGCGCAGGTGAACCGCATCGAAGAGTGCCTTGATCGCATCCCGATCGCGCCGCTTGAAGACTTGAGGCGTCAGATCGACGGTCACCGGATGCTCCTGGCCGACATACCGCATGTCGATCGCACGACTGACCGCCACCGACTCGGCCTTGACCCCGCTGCGTGAAAGGGTGTCGCGCCCCTCCTGAATCAGGGCACGGAAGACCTGATCGAGTTCGCTGAACGAGGCATCGGCAAGCGGCGTGAACCAGGTGCGGACGAAGTCGTAACGCAGATCGGAGTGAAGCATCCCGAATGCGCAGAAGTGCCCTGGCGCCAGAGGAATGATGACGCGCGACATGCCGATTTCACGCGCGATCGAGGTGGCATGCAGCGGCCCGGCGCCGCCATAGGCAACCAGCGGAAATGCGGCTGCGTCGAGTCCGCGATCGGTCGACACCCCCTTTACCGCATAGGACATCGCCGAGACGGCGATGCGCAGCACGCCATCGGCGGCTTCGCGCACGCTCATGCCCAGAGGCTCTGCGATGCACTCTCGCAGGGCGGCTTCCGCGGCGGCGCGATCCAACTGCATTTCGCCGCCGAGAAATCTTTCAGCCCCGAGGCGCCCGAGCACCAGATTGGCATCCGTCACTGTGGGTTGGCGCCCACCACGTCCGTAGCAGGCTGGCCCGGGCTCGGCCCCCGCACTTTGCGGGCCGACTCGCATCGCCCCGGCGTCATCCACCTGGGCAATACTGCCGCCACCGGTCCCAACCTCGAAGATATCGACCATCGGAATCTGCACCGGCAGGGCCTGGTTGTACCCGCCCACCAGGGCGGCGCTGGTCGTCATGACCTCGCCCTGATAGATCACGCCTGCCTTGGCGGTCGTGCCGCCCATGTCGAACGCAACGGCATCCGACAAACCGAGAACCCGTGCGAGCGCCTGCACCCCCACTACACCCGCTGCAGGTCCGGATTCGAGCATGCGGACGCATTCCACCTGAGCCTGGGCCGACTGATAGAGGCCACCCGTCGACTGCACCAGCAGAAACGAGCCGCCGAAACCGGCCGCCTTCAGGTGGTGGTCGATACCCTGGACATAACGGCTCACCCGGGGCCCGATGTAGGCGTTGGCGACCGCCGTCGAGCAGCGCTCGAATTCCCGATACTCCTGCGACAGTTCATGCGATGCGGTGACGAATGCACCCGGCAGGCGTTGCCGCACAATGGCCTTCACGCGTTCCTCATGCGCCGGATTGCGGTAGCAGTGAAGCAGCAGGATGGCGACCGCTTCGACCCCTTCGGCCGCCATGCGCTCGCACGCTCGCTCCACGCTCCCTTCATCGAGGGGTTCCAGCACGGTGCCATCGGCCATCAGACGCTCACCGACCTCGAAGCAGAGCGCACGCTCGACCAGCGGCACGTGCTTTCGAAAGTACAGGTTGTAGGCGTCGGGACGGTTGATGCGCCCGATTTCGTAGATGTCGCGAAAGCCCTCGGTGATCAGAAGTGCCGTTCGGGCACCGGAGCGCTCGAGCATCGTGTTGATGGCCACAGTCGAGCCATGCAGAAAGAGCGAAGCTTCGGCGAACGCCGTTCGCGCCTTCTCGACCCCCGTGTTGATGCCCTCGACCAGATCCTTCGGCGTGGACAGTGTCTTGCCCAGATGCAGTTGCCCGGTCTTCTCGTCGAAGGCCGCCACGTCGGTGAAAGTTCCGCCGATATCGGCTGCAATCCGCGCAGGCGCTCGCCTGGGCCGTCTCGTCTGGGGCACGATCGATTCTCCACCGGGTTGTCTCGGAATGGTCGGCGAGTCTACCGCATGGCCCTGCCGCGAGCCGCACACGCAGGCCCGTGCCCGATGAACCGGGGTAATGAACCACGCGAGGGTCCGGGCAAGAAGAATTGACGCTGGGGCGGTCACCCGATATCGTGCCGGGTCGGGTTGCAAGGGCTTGCATCCGCACTCGTCCCACAGGCCAACAAGCCCGGCCGCCCAACCGCCCAACCGCCCACGATCAGGCCATGCTCCGAGCCCCAGCACGAACAGTGTCCCGTCTTCCTGCACGGCGCATCGAGACCTGTGGCGTAGTGCGCTCCCGTGCGGGCATTCTGGCCTTCGGACTCCTGCTGGTCGGTGGCTGCACCGTCGGGCCCGACTTCCGCACGCCACAAACCCCGCCCGCAACCAGCATCGTCTCGACCACCCCGGCGGCAACCGCGGGTGCGCCAGTACCCGGCGGGGCCGCCCAGCGCTTCACGAGCGGCGGCGAGGTCAGAGCCGACTGGTGGCGTCTCTTTCGGTCGACCGCACTCGATGCGCTCATCGAGCACGCACTCGCCGAGAGCCCGAACGTCGCAGTGGCCTCGGCACGCCTGCGCGAGGCTGCCGAAAACTTCACGGCGGAGACCGGTGCGAGGCTCTATCCGAGAGTCGACGCCATTGGCGGGGCCAATCGCGAACGCATCTCGACCGCGGCATTCGGCAATCCAAACCCGAGCAGCAACCTCTTCACCCTCTACAACGCCTCGATCAACGTGTCATACAGCTTCGACTTTTCAGGTGCCATCTGGCGCGCGCTGGAAGGCCTCGAAGCCCAGGTCGAGTACCAGGCATTTCAATTCGAGGCCGCTCGTCTGAGCCTCACCGCGAACCTGGTAACAGCGGCCATCAGCGAAGCGTCGCTCAGAGCACAACTCGCCGCGAACGAGTCGGCGCTCGCGACGCAGGAACAACTGCTCGGCATCGTCCGGCAGCAGATGAGCCTCGGGGGCGCCAATCGCAATGACCTGCTGGCGCAGGAAAGTCAGGTCGCGCAGACACGCATCCTTCTTGCCCCCCTGCGCAAGCAATTGGCTCTCGCGCGTCACCAGGTGGCTCTGCTCGCCGGCCTGGCCCCGAACAACCCCGAGTTGCCTGCTTTCACGCTGGCCAGCCTCCACCTGCCGGAAGATCTGCCGCTCAGCGTGCCTTCCGACCTGGTGCGCCAGCGGCCCGACATCCGCGCTGCTGAATCGCAGTGGCATCAGGCGAGCGCGCGGCTTGGCGTTGCAACCGCCAACCTCTACCCGCAACTCACGCTGAGCGCCTCGATGGGGTCCCAGGCCCTTGCGCCGGGTGCACTGTTCGGGACAGGTTCGATGGTCAGTTCGCTGGCTGGATCGATGCTGCAGCCGATCTTCCGCGGGGGGGAACTGCAGGCGCGGCGTCGCGCGGCGCAGGCCGTCTTCGAACAGGCCGAGGCGCAGTATCGACAGACCGTGCTCGCAGCCTTCCAGAATGTGGCCGACAGCCTCCAGGCACTCGATCAGGATGCCCACGGCCTCCAGAGTCAGGCCCGATTCGCGCAGGTTGCAGACGAGTCGCTCCAGGTGGCCGCCGAGCAGTATCGAGTCGGTGCCGCGGGTCAACTGGTTCTGCTCAACGCACAACGCCAGGCACAGTCCGCGCAGGTCGCGCTTGCCCAGGCGCGCGCCGCCCGCCTTGCCGACACGGCTGCGCTCTTTCAGGCACTGGGTGGGGGCTGGTGGAACAAGGCCGACAATGCGCTCGCCTCGCCCGCCGCACAGTCTTCGCGTCAGGCAACGCTGCTCAACGTATTCCGGGAAAAACAATGAACAAACGCCTCATCGGGCGCATGGCCATCATGCTCCTCGTCACCGGCGTCCTCTTCGGTGCCGTGGGGGCCTTCCAGCTCTACAAACCCAAGATGATCCGCGGCTTCATTCTGGCCGCCGGCCGGCCGCCCGCGGCAGTCACGACGACCAAGGCCGAGATCCAGGCCTGGCAGGGCGTGATCTCGTCAATCGGCAGTCTGCGGGCCGTGCGCGGCGTCGATCTGGCGACAGAGGTGAGCGGGCTCGTGCGATCAGTCGAGTTCCGCTCGGGCGAGGACGTTGCGGCCGGCAAGTTGCTCGTCCAGTTGAGCGCTGATGCCGAGCGGGCCAGCCTGCGCGCGCTCGAGGTGGCAGCCGAACTTGCACAGACCGTGCTCGAACGCGATCGCCAGCAGTTCGCCATCGGTGCCATTTCGAGGGCCGTGCTCGATGCTGATGAGCACGACCTGCGCCTGAAGCGCCGCCAGGCCGAGCAGCAGGCGGCCATCCTCGACCGCAAGACGGTGCAGGCACCGTTCGCAGGGCGCCTGGGCATCACCACCGTACAACCCGGTCAGTATCTGAACCCGGGCGATCGTATCGTTTCGCTGCAGCAGATCGACCGGTTGTACGTCGACTTCTCACTCCCCCAGCAGGACCTCGCACGCATCCACCTGGGGCAGTCGGTGAAGCTCTCGGTCGATGCCTGGCCCGGCAAGACGTTCACCGCGCAGGTGAGCACCATCGACCCGCGCGTGGATGCCGGCACCCGAACCCTGCAACTGCAAGCCGTGGTTCCCAACCCGAAGCGTGAACTGCTGCCGGGCATGTATGTGACGGTCGAGGTCGCCGAAGGCAAGGCCAAACCCCTGCTTACCGTCCCAACGACGGCGGTGGCCTTCAACCCGTATGGCTCGACGGTGTTCGTGGTCAAGCCCGGTCCCGTCGGCGACGACGGCAAGGCCGCTCAGAGCACGGTCGAGCAGCGTTTTGTGAAAACCGGGTCGCGCCGCGGCGATCAGATTTCGATCATCGAGGGTGTGAGCGACGGCGAAGAGGTCGTCACGAGCGGTCAATTGAAACTGCGCAACGGCGACGCCGTTCAGATCGACAACAGCATCAAGCCGTCGAACGACCCGGCCCCGCGCCCGGTCGACCGCTAGCCGCACCGGGGTCTGCGTGAACTTCACCGACATCTTCATTCGCCGACCGGTACTCGCGGTCGTCGTGAGCCTCTTCATCCTCGTGCTGGGCCTGCGTGCCCTCGGGGTCCTCTCGGTTCGCCAGTACCCCGAGACCCAGAATGCAGTCGTCACCGTCACCACCGTCTATACCGGGGCCGACCCGGCACTGGTGGCCGGATTCATCACCACCCCCCTGGAGACCTCGATTGCCCAGGCCAACGGCATCGACTACCTCTCGTCGGTCAGCACGCAGAACGCGAGCACCATCAACGCCACGCTGAGACTGAACTACGACGCCAACAAGGCGCTCACCGAAATCAACGCCAAGGTGTCGGCGGTGATCAATCAGTTGCCCACAGGCACCCAGCAACCCATCATGACGATCGCGGTCGGCGACCCGATCGACTCGATGTACATCGGCTTTTACAGCGATACGCTGCAGACCAACCAGATCACCGACTACCTTATCCGGGTAGTGCAACCCAAGTTGCAGACCATCGAGGGCGTGCAGACGGCAGAGATCCTCGGCAAGCGCCAGTTCGCCCTGCGTGCCTGGCTCGACCCGGTGCGCCTGGCGGCCTACAACCTCACCGCCGCCGACGTCTCCGCCGCCCTCGCCAACAACGACTACATTTCAGCCATCGGACGGACACAGGGCCAGACGGTCACGGTGAATCTCACCGCCGAAACCAGTCTTCATAGTGTCGAGGAATTCGAGAATCTGGTCGTGAAGTCACAAGGAACCGCGCTGGTGCGCCTGCGCGACGTGGCCCGTGTGACCCTTGGCTCGGAGGACTACGACTCCTCGGTGGGCTTCGATGGCAAGACGGCCGTCTACGTCGGCATCAAGGTCGCCCCCAGCGCCAACCTCCTCACCGTCATTGGCAAGGTACGCACAGCCTTCCCGGCCATCGCGGAACAACTGCCGCGAGGCCTGCAAGGCAACATCGTCTATGACGCGACGCGATTCGTCTCCAGTTCGATCGATGAAGTGGTGAGCACGCTGGTAGAGGCACTCATCATCGTCACGGTGGTGATCTTCCTCTTTCTCGGATCGGTTCGCGCCGTGCTGATTCCCGTGATCGCGATGCCCCTGTCGCTCGTGGGCACCTTCCTCGTGATGCTCGCGCTCGGCTACACGATCAACTTGCTCACCCTGCTCGCCCTGGTACTCGCCATCGGACTTGTGGTTGACGATGCCATCATCGTGGTCGAAAACGTCAGCCGGCATATCGAGGAAGGACTCTCGCCCCTTGAAGCGGCGCTGAAGGGAGCGCGTGAACTGGTCGGGCCGGTCATCGCGATGACGGTCGTGCTGGTGGCCGTCTACGTGCCGATCGGCTTCATGGGCGGGCTGACCGGAGCGCTGTTCACCGAATTTGCATTCACGCTCGCCGGCGCCGTCACGGTGTCGGCGGTGGTTGCGCTTACGCTCTCGCCCATGATGAGCGCACGCTGGCTGAAGAGCCACGATGCGGGTGGCCCGGGGGCTTTCGCGCGCTTCATCGACCGGGTGTTCGCGCGCCTCCGCACGCGCTACGAGCGCTCGTTGCATGGCAGTCTCGACTACCTGCCCGTCACGGCGGCATTCGCGCTCATCGTGCTCGGAAGCGTGGGGTTTCTCTATGCCACATCGAGCTCGGAACTGGCGCCGCAGGAAGACCAGGGCATTCTCATCTCGATTCTGAGCGTGGCACCGAACGCCACGCTCGATCAGACCCAGGCAAGCTCGCGTCGCCTCCACGACAGCTTTGCTGCGTGGCCAGAAACCGACCACGTCTTCCAGATCGACGGCGTCAGCGGACTCAACACCAGCCTGGGCGGCATGGTGCTCAAGCCCTGGGATGAACGCACGCGCGGCACCAACGAATTGCTGCGCCCGGTGCAGGCTGAAGTCAACAAGATCCCCGGCCCCCGAATTGCCGTCTTCCAGCCCCCACCCTTGCCCGGCGGTGGCAGTGGTCTGCCCATGCAGTTCGTGATCGGCACTACCGACTCCTACGAGCAACTGGATGTCGTTGCAAGAGAACTGCACGAGCGGGCGATGAAGAGCGGCCTTTTCATCTTCGCCGACAACGATCTGAAAGTCGACAAGCAGCAAATCAGCCTCGCCATCGATCGCGACAAGGCCGCCCAACTCGGGCTCACCATGCGCGACATCGGCAATGCGCTCGGCGCGATGCTGGGGGGTGGCTACATCAACTACTTCGGCATGGAGGGGCGTTCATATCGCGTCATTGCCCAGGCCCAGCAGGCCTCGCGCCTGAATCCCGAGCAGTTGCGCGACTACTTCATCACCACCCGCAGCGGCGCCTCGGTACCACTCTCCTCGGTGGTCAGCCTGCGCAGCAGCGTGGTCCCGGCATCGCTCAACCACTTCCAGCAACTGAATTCGGCGACCATCTCCGGGGTACCCTTCCCGGGCATCACGCTCGGCGAGGCCCTCGGCACGATGAAGAAGCTCGCGGCCGAGGTGCTGCCGCCCGGCTACTCGATCGACTACGCCGGTCAGTCGCGACAATTCGAACAGGAATCCTCGGCGCTCGCCCTCACTTTTCTGTTCGCGATGATCGTGATCTTCCTCGCACTGGCAGCGCAGTTCGAGAGCTTTCGCGATCCACTCATCGTGCTGGTGAGCGTACCGATGTCGATCGCCGGTGCCATGCTCTTCATCGGGCCGTTTGCCAGCCTGAACATCTACACCGAGGTGGGCCTGGTGACGCTGATCGGACTCATCAGCAAGCACGGCATCCTCATCGTGGAGTTCGCCAATGCGGCGCGCGCCGCCGGTACGCCGATGCGCGAGGCCATCGAACTGGCGGCAGCGACCCGACTGCGCCCCATCCTCATGACCACCGCGGCGATGGTGCTGGGCGTTCTGCCGCTCGTGTTTGCCTCCGGCGCAGGTGCGGTCGGTCGCTCGCACATGGGATTGGTGATTTCAACCGGCATCTCGATCGGCACCCTCTTCACGCTCTATGTCGTGCCCGCGATGTACCTGATGCTCGCCTCACGGGAGGTACGGACCGCCTGAGCGCCGCTGCGCCTTGCCCTTGCCGGGGCCCGTTCAGCCGATCGCCCCGCCCGGCTTCGCGCTCAGGGCTGGTCCGAGATGCTTCGCGAGCGCCTCGCGCAGCGCCTGCAACCGAACGGGCTTGGCCAGGAAGTCGCTCATCCCGGCGTCGAGACAGGCGCGCTCATCGTCGGCCCGGGCCTGCGCCGTCAGGGCAATGATCGGCAACGGCAGCACGCGGCGAGTACGCCGCTCAATATTGCGGATCTCGCGCGTGGCTGCATAGCCATCCATGCCTGGCATCACGCAGTCCATCAGAATGAGATCGAATACTTGGCCGCTCGACTCTTCGACCGCCGCCTCGCCGCTGGCCACGGTGACGACATCGAGCCCGAACTGCTCGAGCATGAGGCGGGTCACGTAGTTGCTGACCTCGTTGTCGTCAACGACCAGCACCCGTGCATGAGCGCGCGGCGCGGGCACCGCGCCCTCATCAAGGACCGGATCTTCCCTGCCTGTAGCACTCGAGCGCGCCAGCGGAATCTCGATACCCAGCATCGGTGCACCCTCGATCGTGCGCGAGGCAACCATCTGCCCACCCATCGCCTCGATCAGGCGCCTTGCAACAACCAGGCTGAGTCCAGAACCACTCTGCCGGACGCTGTCGGGCAAGGTCGTGACCACGAAGGGTTCAAGCAACGCCTGCGGCCAGTCAACCTGCACACCACGCCCAGAAAACGAAACCGACACCCGCAAGCGCCCTGACCCGGGACCCGCGCCGCTCGCATCGGGTGACTCGAGCGACGGTGCGGGTCGGAACGATTCGGGCGGCGGAAATGCCTGCGACGACTGCCCCGACTCGATGGACCCGACGGTCCCCACGGCCCCGGGATCGAGCGGTTCGAAGTCGGCCTCGAGCGTGACCTGCCCCTCCCGCACCACCTCGATGGCACAATCGAGGAGGCTGCCCAGGGCCTGCACCAGACGCGACTCGTCACCGATCAGGGCCGCAGGCACCGTGTCGAGCATCTCCCAGCTGACAACATTCCCCAGTACCGCGGCCGCCTTGTTGCGTGACAGGACGACCTGGTCAAGCACCCTTTGAACGGATACGGTGCCACTGGAAAATCCGATCAACCCGGCCTCGATGCGCGCGAGGTCCAGCGCATCGTTGAGCAATCGCAGCAAGGCCTCGGCCGAGCCGTACGCCGTCTGCGCAAGTTGTCGCTGCTGAGGCGTAACCCCCTCGCCCATCAGGACATCGAGGGAGCCCAGAATGGCATTCATGGGCGTACGAACGTGATAGCCAATGGCCTCGATCATCGCCTGAGGGGCTACGCCCGGCGCGAAGAGGCCCAACGACCCGGCGGCCCCGCCAGGGGCTCCCACAGGTCTCGATGGCTTACCGGGTGCGTCCATCCGCCTTGCGCCAGCTCTCGAGAATCCATCCAAACCGCTCGCGCGTCTCGATCTGCACGGCCTTGGTCGGCATGTTGACCTTCGGAAACTGATCGCGCCAGTGATAGGGCCGGCAGGCGTCGATGATCGCGCGACTGTTGGTGAAGTCGCCCCGCTCGCGCTTCTCCGGGGGGATCCGAGGGTCGAGTGGCGTAGACCAGGCCGATCGGATGAACTCGATCGATGTGGCCGGATCGGACCGTGTGCACATGGCCCACAGCAGTTCCTCGAGATTGGACACATCGATGTCTTCATCGACCACGACCACATACTTGCCGGCGTACGCACCCACCTGACACTGGCTGGCCACGTGCCCGACCTGGGTCGAATGCCCGGCGTACCGCTGCTTGATCGAGACACCGACAAACATGCGCGCGCCACCCACCTCATGGGCCCACACGGCTGTCACGTCGGGTATCCCGGCACTCTTGATCGCCTCCTTCAGAAGCGCGGAGCGGGTAATCGCGCGATAGCGGGCGTACTCGCTCGGGCCGAGTTCGTGCACGCACCCCACCATGATCGGATCGTTGCGATGATAGATCGCCTCGACATGCATCACCGGTTCGGGGCGTGCACCGCCGGGGTAGTACCCGGTCCACTCCCCGAGAGGCCCTTCGTCACGCAACTCGGTGGGGTCGACCCAACCCTCGATCACGATCTCGCAATCCTTGGGAAACGGCAATCCGGTGATGCGCCCGCGGACACACTCGACGGGCCGCTGATAGAGTCCGCCCAGCACGTCATACTCGGTAATCCCGTAGGGCACCTCGTTGCCAGTGAGCAGGAACTGCATCGGATTGCCACCCAGCACGATTGCCACTGGCATCTTCTCGCCGCGTGCCGCGTACTTGTCGCGGTGCATCCGACCGTGCTTGCCCGGCGAGATGTACATGCCCACGGTGCGCTTGTCGTGCAGCATCACGCGATAGGTGCCCTGATTGAGCCAGCCATCGTCCGGGTCGCGGGTAACCGCGTACGAGCCGGTGCCGATGTAGCGTCCACCGTCGGCCTCATGCCATTGCGGCGAGGGAAAGATCGTGAGATCGACATCGTCGCCCGTCAGCACGTTCTCGAAGATCGGTCCGTCATCGACGATGACATGACGCACGGGCTTTCGCTCCGGATCCTTGTAAACCGACAGAAAGGCATCACTCAGGTCAAGGCGCGAGAGGCCCGGTTCGAACCCCAGCGTGACGTTGGCGCGCTGCGCGCCGAAGAAATTGTTGAGCACCCGGAATCCTTTTCGGATGCCAGGAATCTCGTCAAAGATCAGACACGGGGACGGATCGCTGCGCTGGATCAGGGCCGAGGCCATGCCGATTTCGCGCTCCCATGTGAAGCCGGTGAGGTGCTTGACCTCACCCAGTGCCTCGGCCGCGGCAATCCACTCGCGCAGATCGGAATAGACGAACGTGTGCTTGGGCTTGGCTGCTGGTGTACTCATCCGGTGTCGTTCCTGAGGGGAATGCTAAGATCGTAACGATTGTTACATGGAAGCTCCGGGCGAGTGTAGCCGCGGATCGGGAGCAAGGTGAGATGCAGGTGCACTTCAGGGTCAATGGCAGCGCGGTGGAGGTACAGACCGAGGCAAGAACAACCCTGGCAGACTGCCTGCGGCACGAGCTTGGTCTCACCGGTACGCACGTCGGTTGCGAGCATGGCGTGTGCGGCGCCTGCACCGTGATCGTCGATGGCGCTGCGGTAAGGTCATGCCTGATGCTCGCCGTGCAGGCGACCGGCACGAACGTCGTCACGGTCGAGGGCCTGAGTCCGCCCGAGGGCCTCAGCCCGCTGCAAGCCGCATTCCGTCAGCATCATGCCTTGCAGTGCGGCTTCTGCACCCCGGGCATGCTCACCACCGCGCATGCGCTGCTCGCCACGGAACCCGACGCCTCCGAGGCGCGCATCCGCGACGTGCTCTCGGGCAACCTGTGCCGCTGCACCGGCTATATCCCGATCGTGCAGGCAGTGCTGTCCGCGCGTGACGCCTTGTTCAAGGCAAATGCCGTGGCGTCCGATACACCCACCGCAACCACCTCCCCTGCGGCATGACACGAGGCCGCTGATGCACCACTCACACCCACACCCGACCGACGGCGCGCAGATCGGTCAGCCCGTCGAGCGCGTCGAAGACCTGCGACTCCTGCGGGGCGAAGGCAGCTACCTCGATGATCTGTCGCGTCCGGGCATGCTGCATGCCTGTGTCGTGCGAAGTCCGCTCGCCCACGGGCTGATCACCGCGATTGACCTGACCGATGCACGTTCGGTGCCCGGGGTGCACGCGATCTTCACGGCCGACGATATCGGCGTGCCCGTGCCAGTGATCCCGATGCGACTCGACGTGCTCGAGGCCCTGCATGCCTTCGAACAGCCGGTGATCGCCCAGGATCGCGTCCGCTACGTGGGCGAACCGGTTGCGCTGGTGGTGGCCGACAGTCAGGCCATTGCCGAGGATGCGGCCGACCGGGTCAGGCTCGATATCACGCCGCTGCCCGTGGTGACCGAGCCAAGCCCGAGTGGTGCCGGGTTGGTCCCTGCGAGCCTGCTTTTCGAAGGGACTGCAAGCAACAACCCGCTCACCTTGAGCGCGGTCAAGGGTGATGCTGCCGCGGCCTTTGCGACGGCGCCCTACTCCCGATCCGAGCGCATGGCGGTGCAGCGACATGCCGCGATGCCACTCGAGGCACGCGGTCTTCTGGCCTTCTGGTCGGGCACCGAATGCGGCGAACGTCTCACCATGCTGGGCGCCTGCAAGGTACCCCACGCCAATCGACGGGTACTGGCCACGCAACTTGGTATCGACCCGAGCGCCATCGACCTCGAAGAGGGTGATGTCGGCGGGGGCTTTGGTGCCCGTGGCGAGTTCTACCCGGAGGACTTCCTCATTCCCTTTGCTGCCCGCGCGCTCGGGCGCCCCGTGAAGTGGGTGGAAGATCGACGCGAGCACCTGCTGGCCACCAACCACGCTCGTGACGCCCGCTGCGAACTTGAAGTGGCCTGCACGCTCGACGGACGCATCCTCGCGCTGCGTGGTACGGCGCACACCAATCTGGGCGCCTATATCCGCACCAACGGTGTCACGCCGTCGCGCAACATCGCCCAGGTGGGCGTTGGTCCTTATCGCATCGAGCACGTGCAGATCGATGTCGCGGTTCATCTGTCGAACAAGACCCCGGTTGGCACCTATCGGGGCCCGGGTCGATTCGAGACCGACTTCTTTCGCGAACGCCTGTTCGATCTTGTGGCCGACGATCTGGGTCTCGACCGGGTTGAATTTCGCCGGCGCAACCTGGTGCAGCCGGCGGACATGCCCTGGGCACTCCCGGCCGTGATGCCCTGGGGAGGAGACTCCGAGTGCGACAGTGGCAACTACGCGTCGACCCTCGAGCGGGCGCTGATGGAATTCGACTGGGCAGGAAAATCAGCACTGAATGGCCGTCAGATCGAGGGCCGCTGGCACGGCATCGCCCTCGGTTGCTATCTCGAAGGCGGGGCATCCGGTCCGCGCGAGGGAGCCCGTCTCGCGCTCGAACCGGACGGCCGCGTTGCGGTCTACACCGGATCCTCCTCGATCGGGCAGGGCCTCGAAACCGTATTTACCCAGATCGCAGCCGATGCAATGGGAGTGCCGCTCGCGGCCATTGCGGGCATCCATCACGGCAGCACGCGTTTCGTGAAAGAAGGGTTTGGTGCCTACAGTTCCCGCAGTACCGTGATGGGTGGTTCGGCCATCGTGGGCACGGCCACCAAGCTGAAGGACAAGATTCGCGACGCGGCGGCGGGCCTCCTCGGTTGCACACCCGACGAGGTCACACTGCTCGGGACTGGAGCCGAGGACACGCGCGGCCAATCGGTGACGCTGGCCCAGATTGCGGCACTGGGCCCGATCGAGGCCGAGGGCAGTTTCTCGAGCAACCGCCGCACGTACAGTTATGGGGCTCATGCCTGCCACGTCGCGGTTGATCCGGGTACCGGTGCGGTCGAGGTCATCGACTATGTCGCCGTCGAGGATGTCGGCCGCATCATCAACCCGCTCACGCTGCACGGGCAGGCAACCGGTGCCATCGTTCAGGGACTGGGTGGCGCATTCATGGAACACCTCGTTCACGATGACGAGGGGCAACTGCTCACCGCCTCGCTGGCCGATTACCTGCTGCCGAGCGCAAACGATTTTCCGTCGATACGGGTCTTTGCCCTCGAGGAGCACCCCTCACCCAACAATCCGCTGGGCGCCAAGGGCGCTGGAGAGGGCGGCATCATTCCGGTCGGCGGTGTCATCGCGAACGCCGTTGCAGCAGCCTTGCGTCCGCTGGGAGTTCAGATCACCGAACTGCCGCTTTCACCCTCGCACCTGTGGACCCTCATTGCTTCGGCCGGCGCGGTGGCCAGGGAATGAACGCGCTCGTACGCGCCACGTAATCGCGGTAGGCCGGACGTCGCTCGTGCATGTCTTGCTCGAGCAGGGTCACACCCGACACCTTGAGCAGCAGCAGGGTCATGACGACCGGCGAAAAGACAGTCCAGCCGCCGCCCGCCGCAAGAGCGATGAGGTAGAAGCCCCACCAGATCACGCTCTCGCCGAAATAATTCGGGTGCCGACTGTAGCGCCACAGACCCGACGCCATCACCTGCCCGGCCGAGTCGGAACGCCCACGAAACGCCCCCATCTGGGCATCGGCAACAGCCTCGACGAGGAGCCCGGCAACAACGCACGATACGCCGATGCCATCCAAGGCATTGAGTGGTGCATCCGATGCGATGGCCAGTCCCAGCGGAATCGCGACCACCCAGGCGATGAGCGCCTGCAACCCGAACACGAGCCACAGGCTCTTCCACTCGAAATTCGGCTGATTGCGTGCCCTGATTGCCTGGTAGCGACGATCTTCCGGTTTGCCGCGATGTCGCCAGGTGATGTAGATCGACAGTCGCAGCGACCAGGCCGCGACAAGGGCAACGACGACAACCGTGCGCGGCCCGCCCGACTGCAGGGCCCAGACCACGGCGCCCACCAGGAAGAGCAAGGACCAGATCGAATCGACGATGCTCACGTCGCGGCGCTGCAGACTGCGCGCCCAGGTGAGCACCCCGAGAAGCAGCATGGCTCCCAACGCCGACAACCAGAAGATCATGGCAGGTAACCCCTCAGGAATCCATCAGGTCGAACCGTCAGGCCCGCTTGAGTGGCCCACAGGCCGCTTGTCGGGTGGGGCCGAGGGGACACGGCGCAGGCCCTCGGCACAGGCGACCAGGACAGGCGTGGCCAGCGCCCACTCGAGACTGATGATCGCATAACCGGGGAGTCCGGCAACCTGACCCGCCCCAAGCTTCACCCCACCCCACCAGGCGAGCGGCCCACCCACCGCGCCCAGCAGCACGGCCAGCAGGCGACGGCGCCCGAGCCACGCCAGCGGGCACTCCAGGAGTGTGGCAAACATGGCCCACAGACTGGCAATCCAGGCCGGGGCGAGTGCGCCAGCACTCGCTCGATCGCCGGGGGCCGCTGCCGCCGCTGCCGGCCCGTAGGTGATCAACTCCGTACCGGCAATCAGGGAATCGAGCGCCCAGCCCACGAACATCACGGCGATGATCAGCCCGGAAGCGGCACGTGGCCGGCGCGCGAGCGCCAGGTGCAAGGCGCAGACCGGCACGGCCGTCAGAGCGGCCCACACCGGCTTGGCCGCAGCGGCGAGGAGAATGCAGGCAAACCAGCCGGCCTGATTCACCAAGACCTCGAGGAGTGCCCGGCGACCCTCGGAGAGCCGGGGCGGGGATGCGCTCGTCACCCCTGCGCCTCGAGGGCAAGCCCTGACCGACGAGCAGCCTCGAGCGCACGCGCCTCGAACAGATAGTGCCCGACCCACCATTGCTCACCACCGCGGTAACCAAAGAGCTCGGCACACGCCATGAAGAAGAGCCGCCAGCGTTCCCACCAGCAGTCGGCATCAGACCCGTAAACCTCGACAAAGAGCGGATGCAACTCGGCGCGCTGAGCATCCATGAGGGCGAGCCACGCATTGAGCGTCCGCTCGTAATGCTGACCGTTCCAGCGCCAGCGCTCGAGCAGTCGCAGATCGTTCTGGAAGTGCAACGGCAGATGGTCGGAGGGCATCATGCCGCCGGAGAAGAAGTACCGACTCATCCAGTCGGAGGCATCGCGGTCCTCGAATGCGTAGGGGGCGTCACGATGGCAGAACACGTGCATGAAAAACCGCCCGCCCGGCGCCAGCCAGCGTGCGATTCGCCCGAACAGCACCTCCCAGTTGCGGGTGTGCTCGAGCATCTCCACCGAAACGATACGATCGAATGGATCGGTGAGGCCGTGGGCTGCCGGATCAAATCGATTGATGTCATCGGTGATGATGCGGAGATTGGCGAGGCCCCGGGCGCGCGCCTCCCCCTCGATGTAGAGGCGCTGGCCGTGCGAATTGGAGACGCCGACAAAGGTACTGCCGGGGTAGCGCTGGGCTGCCCAGAGACAGAATGAGCCCCAGCCACATCCCAGCTCGAGCACCCGCTGCCCCGGGTAGATCCCCGCATGGCCTGCCGTGATCTCGAGGGCGCTGAGTTCCGCCGCCTCAAGCGTATCGACGGTTCCGTCGGGCGCCCCAAGCGCGCCCGGTAATCCCCAGAAACAGCTGCTGTACTTGCGCCGCGGCCCGAGTACCCGGGTGAAGAAGGCCGCCGGGACTTCATAGTGTTGCTCGTTCGCCTTGTCGGTGAGAAAGGCGACCGGTGCCCCGCGCATCGCTGCCACAAAACGTGCCTCGATCTCGGCAGCGAGCGCCGCGTCGCCAGCCCCGGCTTCTCTTGCGCGCTGGGCCAGCAATTGCCGGATCCCGGCTCGCACGATCACGTCGGGCACGCGCCCAGCCTCGACCCACCGGATCAGCGTAGACCACATTCCCTGCCCCCTCGTACGAGCTTGCCCGCGATCTTACTCGCTGCCCTGCACACGGCGCATCCCGTCGAGCCCCGCGGCGCGTTATATTCCGGGCCGGCGCAGGATGCGCCGGTCACTGTGAGGAACATGATGCGCTTCTGCCGATTCAACGGAAACCGACTGGGCCTGGTCGAAGGTGACCAGATCATCGACGTCACCCCCGCGCTCGAGGTGATTCCAGCCCAGCGCTGGCCACTGCCCGAGCACGATCTGCTGATCGCACACCTGGATGAGGTGCTTGCGCGCGCCACTGCCATCAAGGCGAGCGCCCCGCGTCTGCCCATCGGCAGTGTCGTGTTCAACGCGCCTGTGGCGAACCCGGGCAAGATCGTGAATGCACCGATCAACTACCAGAAGCACATCAACGAGGCGGTCGATGACAAGGGGATCGCCCACGGTCGTGAACTCAAGGGCAAGCACATCACCGACTGGGGCCTCTTCCTGAAAGCCACGAGTTCGCTGATCGGCTTTGGCGAGGAAGTGAGACTGCGCAAGCCCGAACGCCGAAACGATCACGAGATCGAACTGGCGGTGATCATCGGACGCACCGCCAACAAGGTCAAGGCAGCCGACGCGCTCAAGTACGTTGCCGGCTACTCGATGGGGCTCGACATGACCATCCGGGGCCCGGAATTGCAGTGCTTCCGCAAGTCGGTCGATACCTACGCGGTGCTCGGACCCTGGATCGTCACGGCCGACGAGATTGCCGATCCGAACAACCTCAATCTCGCCATCTGGGTCAATGGTGAAGCGCGTCAGAACGCCAATACCAATGACCTGGTCTACAACGTGAACCAGCTCATCGAGTACGCGACCGAGTGGTACACGCTGCACCCGGGCGATGTCATCCTGACCGGTACGCCAGAAGGGGTTGGTCCGGTCAAGCCTGGCGATACCATGACCTGCGAGATCGAGCGCATCGGCCGTTGGGACGTCAGGATCGCGTCCGAATTTGCCGGCTGACGGGACTTCGGCCCGCCCTCCGGTTGCCGGTAGGCTTCCCGGCAATTGCCCCAGGGAGCCGGGTGGGCCGCACAGCAGATAGCGCCGGGCATCACCCGGCCGAGCACCACGACAAGAACCGAGGAGACACGCAATGCTCATCAGAAAACTCACCGCGGCCACGCTCACGGCGGGCCTTGTGCTCACCAGTGCCGCGCCCGTTGCCACGGCGCAGACTCAGGGTCCGATCCGCATCGGCGTCATCACCGATCGGGTTGGCCCGGCCAAACCCTACGCTGAGCCTGTCACGCTCGGGGCGGCATTCGCAGCCCGCGAAATCAACGCCAAGGGTGGCGTGCTCGGGCGCCAGATCGAACTGCAGATCGAGGATGACCAGGGTCGCCCGGACATCTCCGCCACGATGGCTCGAAAGCTGGTCGATGCGGGTGCCGTGATGATCATCTCGCTCTCGCTCTCGACAGCCACGCAGCAGGCGCAGACGGTTTCGCTCGAGACGAAGACGCCGCACTACACCCCCTCAAATTCGGGCGACACCCTCACGACACAGATCGCCAACCCCTGGTTCTGGCAGACTGGCCCCCTGGGATCGACCCAGGTTGCAACCCTCCTGTCGTACGCCCGTACGCGCAACCTCAAGCGTGTTGCGCTCATCACCGAGACGTCCGGACTCGGACAGATGACCGCGCGATCCTTCCGTGATGCCTTGCAACGCAACCAGATCGAAGTGGTCGCTGAAGAAGTCGTGCCCAGCGGTGCAACCACGGCAGAGCCCCAGATGCAGAAGATTCGTGCTGCCAACCCGGAGGCGCTCTTCATGGCGGGCGTGGTTACGCCGGAAAACGTGCTGATGCTGCGCGCCTATCGTCAACTCGGCCTGAAGATGCCGATCCTGGCCAGCTACAACATGTCGGTGCCGGTGTATTCGAGCGTGGCCAAGGGACTGCTCGACGGCATCGCCTTCGTCGACGCGTTTGACCCGGCGCGTCCGGAAGCCCGCCGGTTCGTCGAAGCGTTCCGCAAGGACCAGGGCAGCGACCCCTACAACCTGCATGGCTATGGCTATGACGGCATCTACCTCGTGGCAGACGCCATCCGGCGTGCCGGTTCAACCGACAAGGAAAAGATTCGCGATGCGATGCAGTCGACTCGCGGCTTTGTCGGCGTGATGGGTTCACAGGGATCGAGCTACGGGTTCGCCGAGGGCCGCCGGACAGGATTTGATGCAAACGGCATGGTGGTTCGCCTCTACGAACAGGACCAGCAGGGACGCGTCGTCCACACCGGCGCTCGATGATCGGGTCGAGACGCGACCGAGGCGAGGACCAGGGCCCCCATCGATGCAAGACCTGATTGAAATCCTCATCAGCGCGACCGCGGGCGGCTGCATCTACGCCCTCCTCGCGCTGGCCTACCTGGTGGTGCTGCGCCCCACCGGCGTCATCAATTTTGCGGTGGGTGACTGGGGTACGGTGGCGGCATTCGGCGGCTTTCTGGCACTGTCCGAGGCGGCGTTGCCGTGGCCAGTCGGCATGGCCGTCGTCGTCATCGCCGCTGCCGGGCTGGGCTGGCTCACCGAGCGCATCGCCGTGCGTCCGCTGGTCGAGCGGGGCGCGCCAGTACTCGCCCCGATTCTCGCGCTGCTGGGCATGCTGGTGATCTTTCGCGAGGCAGTGTCGCTCGGCTTCGGACCCGATCCACGACCGATTCCGCAGCCCTTCGGCTACGGCCGCATCGAGTGGGGCCTGCTTGCCGCCTCCTACCAGAGTGTCTTCATCATCGCTGTCACGAGTGCCGTCTTTGTCGGCGCCTGGTACTTCTTCGAGCGTACGCTGGCCGGACGCAGTTTCGAAGCGGTCGCACTCGACCGGCGCGCCGCGGCCCTGATGGGCATCAATCTGGCAAGGGTGACATCCTGCGCGTTCGCAGCCGGGTCTGCGCTCGCTGCACTGGCGGCCCTGCTCCTCGTACCCAATACCTCGGCCCATTACCTCATGGGCATTCCGCTCGCGATCCAGGGGTTCACCGCGCTCGTGATCGGGGGCGTCGGGCGCACCGAGGGCGCTCTCGTCGGTGGCCTCATCCTTGCCCTGGTCGAGCAACTCACCATGCGATATGTCCCGATTGCCCCGGGCCTGGTGCAGGGGGTACCACTGCTGCTCCTCATCGTCTTCCTGCTCGTTCGTCCGACCGGTCTCCTCGCAGCCCGTGGAGGCAGCGCATGAAAACCGTCGTGCAGGCCGCGCTGGTCATCGTCGTGCTGTCAGCCATCGGATTCCTGCTGGGGCCGTGGCAGACCGACATCTATCGGAAACTGCTCCTGTGGATTGCCCTCGCGCTCAGTTACAACTTCCTCTTCGGTGTAGCCGGACAGGTGGCGTTCTCGCACTTCACGTTCTATGGCATCGGCGCATACGCCATCGTCATCCTGGTGACCCAGGTCGGCATGCCACTGCCCCTGGCCGCCCTGGCCGGCGTGGCGCTGTGCGTCGTGCTGGCACTCGCCGTCGCCATCCCTGCCACCCGGCTCGACGGCTTCTATCTGGCACTGGCCACCCTCGCCCTCGCGCAACTGTTCATCGTCTTTCTCAATGAAGGAGGGGCAGTCACGGGCGGCACCGGCGGTCTCGCCAGCTACCGATTGCCCGATATCGCCGGCGTGACCTTGAGCGGCCCTCGATACACGGTGGTCATCGTGCTGCTCACGACGCTCACCTGGGGTGTCATCTCACGCCTTGACCGGTCCTGGTTCGGCCGGGCCTGTCGCGCCATTCGTGACAATCCGCAGGCTGCCGCCGCGATGGGTATCGACGTTGCCCGTACTCGCGTCATCGCATTCACCCTCACCAGCGTGCTGGCAGGCATTGCCGGCATGGTGTACGCCTTCGTCGACAACACGGTCAATCCCCCCATCTTCGGGCTGGAGAACGCGTTTCTGCTGCTCTTCATGGTGATCATCGGCGGCAGTGGGAGCCAGTTCGGTGCGGTGATTGGCGCCACGGTGCTCTACCTGCTGCCTTTCGTCCTTGCTCCTCTCATCGGCCACCATCACGCCCTCGTATTCGGCGTCGTCATGCTCGCCGTGATACTCGTCCAGCCACGCGGACTGGTCGGTCTCGTCAAGTCACGCCCCGGAGCCGGACAGTGAGCGGGCAAACGACTCCTCAGGACCGCGGCCAACCACTGCTGACCGTGCGCGCACTCACACGCCGTTTCGGTGGTCTCGTAGCGGTGTCCGGACTCGATTTCGATCTTCATGCCGGGGAAATTCTCGGCCTCATCGGCCCGAACGGTGCCGGCAAGAGCACCACCTTCAACATGATTGCGGGAACCCTCACGCCCACCACCGGCGACATACACCTGGCGGGAAGACCGGTTGGTGGCCTGCCACCTCATGAAATGGCTGCTCGCGGCGTGATGCGCACCTTTCAGCACAACAACCTCTTTGCCGGCATGTCGTTGCGCGAAAACGTGATGATCGGGATGCATGTGGGTCTCGCCTCGAGCCTGCTCGGCGTCATCACCGGGCGTGCCGCCGTTCGTGAATCGGAAGGGGCAGCCCGCCGGCGCGCTGACGAACTGCTCGACTTTGTCGGACTGGCCGATGTTCGCGAGCACGATGTCACGACCCTGTCCTTCGGTCAGGGTCGGCTCCTGGAAGCCGCGCGCGCCCTCGCCGGAGAACCTCGCCTCATCCTCTTCGATGAGCCGGCGGCAGGGCTCGCCCCCGCCGAATGCGACCGACTCGGCCGGATCCTGCAGCAGATCGCTGCACGTGGCATCGGCGTGCTGCTGATCGAGCACGACATGCGCTTCCTGCTCGAGCTGGCCCACCGGGTGGTCGTGCTTGACCATGGCGAACGTATCGCGACCGGCACGCCCGAGGAGATCAGGCACGACCGCAGCGTGATCGCCGCCTACCTGGGCAGCAGCGCGCGCACGACCGCCGCGGGAGGCACCGATGCTTGAAGTGCGCGCCATCCATGGCGGCTACGGCCGCGCCGATATCCTGCACGACATCAGCATCGACATTGCAGCGGGTGAAACACTGGCGCTGCTCGGCCCCAACGGTGCCGGCAAGTCGACGTTGATGGCGGCCCTCACTGGCACCCTCACACGTCGCTCGGGCTCGATCAGGCTCGACCGGGAGGACATCACGCACCTGCCCAGCCATGACATCGTTGCACGTGGCCTCGCGCTGGTACCGGAAGGTCGACACATGTTTGCGCCGTTCACGGTCGCTGACAACCTGAGGCTGGGTGCCATACGCCTTCGCGAGCCGACCCGGGCAAGACTGGCCGAGCGGCATGCGTTCGTGTTCGACCTCTTCCCGCGCCTTGCCGAACGGCGCAGCCAGCTCGCTGGCACGCTCTCGGGTGGCGAGCAGCAGATGGTCGCCATCGCGCGCGCGCTGATGTCATCGCCCCGGATGCTGCTGCTCGACGAACCGTTCCTCGGTCTGGCCCCGCGCGTGGTCGAGGAAATCCATCAGGCGCTCGATGTCCTGCGTGTCAGTGGCCTCACCCTGCTGCTGGTCGAGCAGAAACTGGATATCGCACTGAGTTTCGCCTCGCGTGCCTGCGTGATGGTGAAAGGCCGGATCGCACTCGAGGCGAGTAGCGCAGAGCTCGCCTCGCGCAGCGATCTGGGCGACCTTTATTTCACGCTCGCGCGCGATCAGACCCTCGACGCCCCCTGAAGATTCGCAGGCGCGGTGCCTCCTCATTCATGGCTCGCCGCAGCGTCATGACCAACCAGCCAGAACCAGCTTGCCGATGGTCGTACCCGACTCGAGGCGGGCGTGCGCGGCACGCAGATTGGCTGCGTTGATCGGTCCCAGCTCCTCGCGCAACGTGGTACGGATGCGGCCGGCATCGATCTCGGCCGCCACGCGAGTCAGCAGTCGATGCTGCTCGATCATGTCGGGCGTCTGGAACCGGGCCCGGGTAAACATCAGTTCCCAGCAATGAGTCGCGCTCTTCGATCGCACGCCATCCTGGGCGAGCGGACCACGATTGCCCACGATCGTGCAGATGGTGCCTTGCGGCCGGATGAGATCGGCCATGCCATCCCAGTGCCGGTCGATGTCATTCCAGCACCCGATGTAGTCCACAAACGCAAGGCCAAGCGCCTCGATCTGCGGCCGCAACGGGCGCCCGTGATCGATGACCTCATCGGCGCCCAGCGCACGACACCAGGCGATCGTCTCCGGTCGGGAAGCCGTTGCGATCACGCGCAGGCCGGCCATCTTCGCGATCTGGATGCCGATCGAGCCGACCCCACCGGCACCACCGATCTGCAGGATCGACTGGCCCCGGTTCGCCCCGGCAGGGTCGATCTTCATACGATCGAAGAAGGCTTCCCAGGCGGTGATGGCAGTCAGCGGCACCGCGGCCGCCTGCGCAAAATCGAGGGTCCCGGGCTTCAGGGCAACGATGCGTTCGTCGACGAGTTGCAGTTCGCTGTTGGAACCCTGTCGGGTAATGTCTCCGGCGTAATACACCGCATCACCAGGTCGGAACAGGGTGACGCCCTCGCCGACTGCTTCCACGATACCGGCGGCATCCCACCCGAGGACCTTCGGTGCTGCCTCTACCTTGTCACTGGGCGCGCGCACCTTGGTATCGACCGGATTGACCGATACGGCATGCACCCGCACCAGCAGATCGCGCCCGCGGGCAACCGGATCGGCCAGTGTCATGTCCTCGAGCGAGCGCGGATCGGAAATGGGAAGGTATCGGGTCAGGGCAACGGCTTTCATGGAACTGGCTCCTTGGTGTCCGGCGCATTATGCTGCACGCCGGGCGATCGTGAAGAAGGGCCCTTGCCCGCGCACGGCGGCAGCAGGCCACGATAGGCTATCAGCGACGCCCGCCCGATGCTCGATGCCGCAGATCCACCCAATGCAGATATCTGCCGACCGATAAGGACTTCGCCATGACCACCCCCACGCCTGACGCGCCTGCGACACCTCCAGGCGCCCGCAGCGCGCCCGTGCGCATCGCGCAGAGCGACCTCGAACGCTTCGGCCAGGCGCTCCTGATGGCCCAGGGCATGCGCGAGGCTGAGGCCGCCTGCGTGGCCAGCACCCTCGTATGGGCCGATCTGCATGGCATCGCAAGCCATGGCAGCGCCCTCCTCCCGGTCTACCTCAAGTGGATCGCTGCCGGCGACATGAACCCCACGGCCAGCCCCACCTTCAGCGCGCGTGAAACCTCGCGCTTCACGCTCGAGGGCAACCACTGCCTCGGTGCAGTGGCCATGACGCAGGCGGCCGACACGGCCATCGAGATCGCGCGGGCGAGCGGCATCTGTGTGGGCACCATTCGCGACACCACCCATACCGGTGCCATCGGACGATATGGTGCACGAATCGCCGAACAGGGCTGCGCGGCGCTGGCGATGGTCGCCGGCCCGCCGCTCATGGCGTACCACGGGGCTCGGGTTTCGAGTGCATCGACCAGTCCGGTGATGTTTGCACTGCCGGGCGCCGGTGGAGAACCGGTCGTGTTCGACATGGCTACGAGTCTGGTGTCGTTCCGTCGCCTGCAGCAGGCACGCGCGAGCGGGGAGGCGTTGCCGGAGGGTTCCGCCATTGACGCCGAGGGCGTCGTCACCACCGATGCAAGCCGCGCCCGCATTCCCCTGCCCATTGCGGGCCCCAAGGGATCCGGACTCTCGGTGATGATCGAGATGCTGGTGAGTCTTGTGGCGGGCAACCCGCTCGTGACTGACCACCTGCGCCCGGAAGGCGCCCGGCGTCACAGCCAGAACGCGCTCCTGCTCGTCCTGGACGTGGCCGCCTTCCGCCCGCTGGATGCATTCAGACACGACATGGGACAACTGGTGTCGACCCTCAAGGCACTTCCGCTTGCGGCAGGGTTCACCGAAATCCGGATGCCCGGGGAGCGCGGGGCGCGCCTCGCGGCCGAACGCGCCGTCGAAGGCATCCCGATCCCGCCCCCCGTGCTGGCCGAGATGCGTTCGTCAGCGGCCGACCTGGGCGTCGCCCTGCCTGCGGCACTGACCTGACCAATCCGGGTTCGGGCCTGCCCCGAACCCGATACGATCAGGCCTGCAGGCGACGCCGCCAACCGATATGGAATCAGACCCGGGTCACCGGCGCGCGCGACGGACTGCCGGGTCAGACCGACTTCATGCGCATCAGCCGCAGCGCGTTGCCCAGGTAGATCTTTTCCCGATCATCATCGGAGAGTCCGAGCGACTCCACCGAGCGGATCCCCTCGCGAATGAACATCGGCCCACCCTCGGGATCGAACGGACAGTCGGATGCGAAGACGACATGGTCGGCACCGAAGAAATCCAGGCCGCAGCGCAGTGCCGACGCCGACCCGCCCAGCACGGTGTCGCCATAGAACATCTTGAAGTATTCGATCGGCGGCTTCGAGAGGCGCTTGAGTATTTCGGCGTCAGCCCCGTCGGCGCTGCGACTGCCCAATTGCGCCCAGAGGGTCTCGGCACGACCCGAAAAGTACGGCAGCATTCCCCCGCAGTGATGGGTGATGAGTCGCAGGTCGGGCAGGCGCTCGAGCATGCCCGAGAACACCATTCGCGCCATCGCAACCGACGTGTCGAAAGGCCACCCGAGCACCTGCCAGATCTCATACTGCGAGCGCTCTTCGGTCGTGTAGTCGGCACGAGCGCCCGGACGAAACGGGTGCATCCAGACCGGAAAGTCGTACTTGCGGGTGATGCGCTCGAAGATGGGAAAGAACTCGGGATCATCGAGCGGGCGACCATTCACCTGATTGACGGTCTGGATGCCGCGGGCGCCGAGGTCGCCAACGGCACGGTCCATCTCCTCGATCGCGGCCTTGGGGTTGTTCCACGGCAGTGCCGCAACGAAGGCCGGAAAGTGCTCGGGCCAGCGCTTGCAGATCGCGGCCATCTCGTCGTTGGCGACACGGGCAAATTCGGGCGACTGCTCAGGACCTCCCAGCATCTCGGGCGATGGTTGACCCAGCGTGAGCACCTGCACCACATCGGGAAAGCTCTTGCGCAGCATCTCGACCCGGGCTTCCATGTCCCAGAGCACGCGAATGCTGGTCATGCGCTTGATGATGCCCGCGTCCTTCGAGTGGGCACGCGCCAGATCGAGGTAGCGTGGCGGCATGACATGGTTGTAGATGTCGATCTTCTTCATGGCGTCTCCAGATAAGCCCGAAGGCAGGCTGCACGCGGGGAAGACTTCACCCGAACACCGGATGAATCAGGCCTTCGATCGATTGCACCTGCCGCTGGCAGCACGCGGCCCTTGCCGCGCTGGGGCCCGATGTTACCTGCGCCGGGGCCACTTGACGAAACCGCGCCGCTGATCAACGATCGGAGTCAGCATCGGTCGCAGCGGCGAGGAGACAGCATGAGCAAGTTCGGCATCGGGCAGTCGGTGAAGCGCGTCGAGGACGGGCGCTTCCTCACTGGAAGTGGGTGCTATGTCGACGACATCGAGCTTCCACACCAGACCTGGGGCGTGGTGGTGACGTCCCCATTGCCTCATGCCCGCATCGTGGGCGTCGACACTCGCCGGGCGAGCACCGCCCCCGGCGTGCTGTGCGTCCTCACCGGCGCCGATATCGTCGCCGAGAAACTGGGCGGCATCCCGCCTCTTTTCATGCCCGAGGACATGGGTGGCCCGAAGGGCTATCGGACTGCACGGGCGCTCCTGTCGCACGACAAGGTCCGCTATGTGGGCGACTACGTGGCATTCGTCGTCGCCGAGACGCTCGAGCAGGCACGCGAGGCAGCCGACCTGGTCAACGTCGATTACGAGGAATTGCCGTTTGTCACCAGCCCCGAGGCCGCCATGGCCGAAGGAGCGCCCAAGGTCTGGGACGAGTGGACGAGCAATGCGGCCTTCCCGCTGATGCTCGGCAACAAGGAGAAGACTGACGCGGCCTTTGCCGACGCCGCACACGTGGTGTCGTTGCGCCTGGAAAACAACCGCATCTCGGCCAACTCGATCGAGACGCGCGGCTATGTAGGTGCCTATGACCGCGCTGACGACACCTACACGCTCTACACGAGCACCCAGGGGCCGCACGCCATCCGCACGATCATGGCACAGGTCGTCTTTCACCTTCCCGAGACGAAATTCAGGGTCGTGGCACGTGACGTCGGTGGTGGTTTCGGCATGAAGGGCGGCGCCTACCCGGAAGAGGGACTGGTCCTGCTCGCATCGCGCCGTATCGGCCGCCCCGTGAAATGGGTCGCGACACGCTCCGAGAGCCTGCTCACCGACAACCATGGTCGCGATCAGGTGGTGCGTGGCGAGATGGCCCTCGATGCTGCGGGGCGCATTCTTGCGATTCGCGCGCAGGCCCTGCACGCCATGGGGGCCTATGTCTCCGGCGCCACCGTGGTGCCGGTGCTCTACTCGTTGAAACTCATCCCCAACGTGTATGCGGTGCCCACGGTGCACGTCGCTTCACGGGCCGTATTCACGCACACGGTGCCCACGACGCCCTACCGCGGTGCCGGGCGACCGGAAGCGGTCTATCTCACCGAGCGACTCCTCGATGCGGCAGCGGCAAAGATCGGCATCGACCGCATCGCGATCCGGCGGCTCAATTACATCAAGCCCGAGGCAATGCCGCATGCCACGCCCACCGGTCTCACCTACGACAGCGGTGAGTTCGACCGCCTGACCGACCGCTGCATCGAACTGGCCGACTGGAACGGGTTTGAAGCCCGGCGCCAGGCCAGCGAACGGCGCGGACGCAGGCGCGGTCGGGCCTTCACCTACTACATCGAAGACTGTGGCGTCTTCAACGACCGCATGGAATTGCGCTTTGACCCGGGCGGCACGCTCACCATCATCGCCGGCACCTTCTCGCATGGGCAAAGCCACGCGACGACTTTCGCGCAGCTCGTGTCCGAATGGCTTGGCGTTCCGTTCGAGAGCATCCGCTACGTACAGGGCGATACCGATCAGGTTCCGTTCGGTCGTGGCACGTATGCGTCGCGCAGTTCGATGATCGGGGGCAGCGCACTTCGGCTTGCCTCCAACTCGATCATCGAGAAGGCAAAGCCACTCGCCGCCCACCTGATGGAGGCCGCTTCGGCCGATGTGCAGTTCGAGGACGGTCAATTCCGGATTGCCGGCACTGACCGGAAGATGTCCCTGGTCGATGTGGCAAAAGCCTTCTTCCGCCCTGTCGGTCTGCCGGCGAGTTTCGGCATTGGCCTGGAAGCGGCAGCCTCCTTCGCGGGTGACCCACCCAACTTCCCCAATGGTGCGCACGCCTGCGAGGTCGAGATCGACCCCGAGACAGGCGAGGTGAGCATCGATCGCTACACCGTGGTGGATGACGTGGGCGTTGTCATCAACCCGATGGTCTGCGAGGGTCAGATCGACGGCGGGCTCGCACAAGGCTTCGGGCAGGCACTGCACGAGCGCATCGTCTATGACCGCGATTCAGGCCAACTCATCACAGGCAGCTTTGCCGACTACACGATGCCCCGATCAGATGATATGGCACAGCACATGGCGGCTGACTTCATCGAGGTGCCGTGCCGCACCAACCCGGTGGGCGTCAAGGGTGTCGGTGAAGCCGGCTGTGTCGCCGCCCCACCCACCGTCATCAATGCGATCATCGATGCGCTGCGACCCCTCGGCGTCACCCACATCGACATGCCGGCCACGGCCGAGCGAGTCTGGCAGGCCATGCACGCAGGGCGAGGCGCCGCCTGATCATCTGTCGCGTTGGAGGCACCCGCAGGCCCCGGTGGATGCCGCCGCGGTCTGCGGATGGAATGGGTGTCGAGAACCGAATCAGGGGCGGGCAGCGGCGACTGCTTCGGCAAGACCGCCCTCGCCCAGCCGACGTACCCAATCGGCGCTCGCCTGAAAGCCACCGAAGGGATACAGGTGCAAATCCACCGGCCCGAGCGTCGTGTCTTCGAGCAGCGCCCGCGCAAGCGCAACCATCACCTGATCAGGTCCGTGCCGCGAGAGCAGATCGCGCAGACTCACAGGCCCCGACCAGACCGCGCGCACCGATGGGCCAATGCCGCAACGGGTGGCATAGGCCAGCAGCGACCGGACGTTGGCGGGACCCGCCAGTCCGACCCGAACCGGGGTATCGATGCCCATCTGTCTCAGACCGCGCAACCATCGGATGATGGTCTCGCCCTCGAAGCAGAACTGCGACACGACCTGCAGCGCGAGACCGCCCCCAGCGGCTGCAGCCACCTTGTCGATCAGCGCGCGCTCGAGGCTGATCGCGTCGATGCGCGGATGCCCCTCGGGATAAGCACCAATGCCAACCCTCACGATGCCGCCATCCTGCAACAGGCCCGACTCGATCACTTGCAGGGCATTGGCGTAGGGACCGACAGTGCGCTCGGCATCGCCGGCGATGACGATCACCCGATCGACTCCCGCCTCGGCAGCGAGTTGACGGAGCCAGGAAACGGCCAACTCCCGCGAGTCCAGCCGGCGGGCAGCCAGATGGGGCACTGGCACGAACCCCGCGTGGCGCAGGCGCTGTGCCGCCGAGAGCGTGTGGTGAAACGGGGCGCCCGGCAGCCAGGGAATGGTGACTTCAGTGCCGGCTCGCAAGAGGCCCGGGTAGCGGTCGATCTCGGCAATGTTGCGCGTCGTGGCCTCGATCGAACATTGGGCAGCCAGGCGCTCGCACAGGGTCAGGGCTGAGGTCGGTGCCTGCATGAAGAGTCTCCTTGCATCGTTGCGCGCTGCGGGGTAACGGCCTCCCGGATCAGAGCTGGCTGCTCTCGCCCGTATGGGGCTGCCACACCATCAGGCGCGACTCGATCCAGCCCACCGCCGCGTCGAGAACCAGCGCGAACCCGGTCAGCAGAAGGATACCGGCGATCACGGTATTGATGTCGAAGACACCCTCAGCCTGGTGAATGAGGTAGCCAACCCCCTCGGCCGACCCCAGGTATTCGCCCACGACGGCACCGACGAAGGCGAGACCGACCGAGTTGTGCAGACTGGCAAAGACCCAGGAGAGCGCACTGGGCATGTAGACATGACGCAGCAGCTGCCGTTGCCCCGCACCGAGCATGCGCGCATTGGCCAGCACGACCGGGCTTACCTCGCGCACGCCCTGGTACACATTGAAGAAGACGATGAAGAACACCAGCGTGATGCCCAAGGCCACCTTCGAGGCCATGCCCAGACCGAACCACACCATGAATATCGGGGCGAGAATGACCCGCGGCATCGCGTTGAGGCCCTTGATGTATGGGTCGAGAATGGCCGCTGCGGTACGGGCGAGCCCAAGCCACAGTCCCATCGCGATACCGCCTGCCGTACCCAGCACGAACGCGAGCAGCGTTTCGAGGAGCGTGACCCCCAGGTGCGGGTAGATGTCGCCACCCACGAACCAGTCGGCAAGCCGGGCCAACACCTTCAGTGGTTCGCCGAAGAAGAAGGCCGCCTTGTCCGGATTGTCGAAATAGAACCCCGGCACGCGGGGGTCCGTCAACAGCCCCCATGCGAGGACAAAGGCGAAGAGCAGCAGCAACTGGGCGGCGCGGATCTTCATCACCGGGCATCCACCGGAGCGTACTGCGCGGCATAGGCCTTCATCACCTCCCCTTTCATCGCGTGCCAGATCTGGGTATGGAGTTCCACAAAACGGGGCGTCAGGCGCACCTCGGCCACATCGCGCGGACGCGGGAGGTCGATGACGAACTCGCCGATCGGGTGGGTCGCGGGTCCGGCCGAGAGCACGACAACACGATCGGCGAGCGAAATGGCCTCCTCCAGATCGTGCGTGATGAAGATCACCGACTTGCGGTTGGCTGACCAGAGCGCGAGGAGCTCGTTTTCCATCAACTGGCGGGTTTGTATGTCGAGCGCCGAGAATGGTTCGTCCATGAGCAGAATTTCGGGGTCGAGCACCAGCATCTGGGCAAGCGCCACACGCTTTCTCATGCCCCCGGAGAGCTGATGCGGATAACGGGTCGCGAAGCCACCCAGACCAACACGCTGCAGCCAGCCATGCCCGCGCAGACGCGCCTCCTCGCGCGGCATGCCGCGAAATTCCAACCCAGCGGTGACGTTGTCCAGTGCCGAGCGCCACGGCATCAGGGCATCGGCCTGGAACATGTATCCAGAACGCCGGTTGATCCCGATCAGCGCCTCGCCGTGGACGCGTACCGTGCCACTGCTCGGGGCAAGGAGCCCTGCGGCGACATTGAGGAGAGTCGACTTGCCGCACCCCGTCGGTCCGACAACCGCAACGAACTCGCCGGTGCGGACGGTGAGCGAAGCCTCTGCCAGCGCGATGTAGGGCGTACCGGGGGCATCGCGCGACGAGAACCGGCAGGTAATGCGGTCAAGCTCCAGACTGCAAGCGCTGTCGCTCATGCGGCCTCTCTAGTGGTACTGCGCGTTTGCCTTGCGGGCGTAACTGTTGGTCCAGGTGCGCTCGAGCTGGATCCTTGCAGGGTCGACCTCGGTGTTGAAGGTGGGCAGCACCTTCAGGGTGGTACGAACACCCGCCTCGGTGAACAGGCCATCGGGCGAGAACGCTTCACGCACCCGGTTGAAGGCAAAGAGATACAGAGCCTTGTCCCCCCCGAGATAAGACTCGGGCACCGTCTTCAGCACATCCTGGGGACTGGCTCGCTGGATCCACTGATCGGCACGGACGATGGCGTTGGCAAGGGCCTGGGTCGTGCCGGGGTAGCGTTGCAGAAATTCGACAGGCGCGTACAGGCACGCGGCGGGCATCGGCCCGCCAAAGATGCGTTCGGTTCCTTTCATCGTACGGGCATCGGCGACGATCTGGATACCGCCTGCCTGCTCGAGTCGGGTCATGACCGGCTCGACGTTGGAAATGGCATCGATCTGACCGCTGCGAAAGGCCGCCACCGCGCCAGCCGCGGTGCCGACGCCAATGATGGAAACCTCGGAGGGTTTCAGACCTTCGCGCCCGATGAGGTAGTTGAGCACCATGTTGGTGCTCGATCCGGGCGCAGAAACGCCGATCTTCAGGCCCTTGAGATCGCGCGGCGAGTGGTAGTTGGCGGCACGCGAAGTGGCAATGCCGACCGCAATCTGGGGCGCCTGCCCCTGCAGCACGAATGCGGTGAAGATCTGCTTCTTCGCCTGGAGGTTGATCACGTGCTCGTAAGCCCCGGAGACCACATCAGCGCTGCCTCCGACCACCGCCTGCAGCGCTGTCGAACCACCGGCGAAGTCGCTGATCTTCACCGTGAGCCCTTCGTCGCGAAAGTACCCCAGTTGTTCGGCGATCGTGAGCGGCAGGTAGTAGAAGGACGCCTTGCCGCCGACGGCGATATGGACATCTTTCTTCTCGGGTGCCTGGGCGTGGGTGAGCGACGCCCCGAGGAGGACTGCCGCCAGCGCCAGCGTCGAGCAGACGGTCCGCAACAGCGTCCCGCCGTTGAACGTCAAGATCATGGTTTGTCTCCTGTGTCCTGAACCGCCGGGAACGACCGGTCGGGCCAGATGGAGCGCCGATTCTAAGCCCACCCGCCCAAGGCTGCCGCGACGATTGCATCCGATCCGGTGGTCGCAGCGGACGTTCCCGACCCGAGGCATCGGCACGGGCCGCATGCCCGGTCGCAGCGCGGGCGGGCCCGGACGGCAGGCGGCGCCAATGCGTCTAGAATATTGACCATGTCCTATCAAGTCCTCGCCCGCAAGTGGCGGCCACGCTCCTTCCAGACCCTGGTCGGGCAGGAGCACGTGGTGCGCGCGCTCACCCACGCTCTGGAGCAGCAACGGCTGCACCATGCGTACCTCTTCACCGGTACGCGCGGCGTCGGCAAGACGACAATCGCCCGCATCATGGCCAAAGCCATGAACTGCGATACGGGGATCACGGCACAGCCCTGTGGCGTGTGTTCTGCATGTACCGAGATCGACGCGGGTCGATTCGTCGATCTGCTCGAAGTCGATGCGGCCACCAATACCCGTGTCGACGAGATGCGGCAACTGCTCGAGAACGCGGTCTACGCACCGACCCGGGGTCGCTTCAAGGTCTACGTGATCGACGAAGTGCACATGCTCTCCAACTCGGCCTTCAACGCCATGTTGAAGACTCTCGAAGAACCACCCGAGCATGTGAAGTTCATTCTCGCCACCACCGATCCGCAGAAGATTCCGCCCACGGTCCTCTCGCGCTGCCTGCAGTTCAACCTGAAGCAGATGCCGGTGCCTGCCATCTGCGGGCACCTCGAGCACATCCTGGGCGAGGAATCGATTCCCTTCGAGGCGGGAGCATTGCCGATCATCGGTCAGGCGGCCCACGGCAGCATGCGCGATGCACTCTCGCTGCTTGACCAGGCCATCGCCTATGGCGCGGGCTCGCTGGCCGAGGCTCAGGTACGTTCGATGCTCGGCACGATCGATCAGGGTTACCTGTTCGACATCCTCGAGTCTCTGGCTGCCGGTGACCTGTCTCGCGCCATGGGCTCCGCCCAGTCGATGCAGGAGCGCAGCCTCGCCTTCGACAGCGCGCTGGAGGACATGGCCACGCTGCTGCACCGCACCGCACTCGCCCAAGCTTCGCCCGACATCCTGCCCGAGACCACGCCCGATCGCGAGCGGATCCTGGCCCTTGCCGGCCTGCTCGATCGAGAGGCCGTGCAACTGGGGTACCAGATCGTCCTCATCGGGCGGCGTGACCTCGCGCTGGCGCCCGATCCGTTCGCCGGATTCACGATGACGATGCTGCGGATGCATGCCTTCGCACCGACCTCAACCAACCCCGAGGTCCAGCCTGCTGCGGGCGACGTCCGCAGTGCCGCCCACGCTGCACCGAGAGCCGCACCCAGACCCGCGCCCGAGGCGGCAACGCGATCTGCGGCACCGACCACTCGAGCGCCAGCGGGCGCCGCGGCAGGCTCGGTCGCGCGTCCCGCAACCGTCCAGATACCCGCGCCCTCCGCCCGAACCGCGCCTTCAGTCGCCGCTGCGCCGCCCGCTACGGCGCCCGCTTCCCGGACGCCCATCTCGCCGGCGCCGCCTGACAGCCCTACGGTATCGAGCGCTCCCGCAGCGGCGGGGACGGTGCCGGCCACCACGATGGCGATGCTCAACGCGGGCTCCTGGCCGTCGCTGGTTCGCACCCTCGCGCTGTCAGGATTCTCCCGCCAACTGGCCGAACAGTCCGAACTCGCCCAGGTCGACGGATCGCGCATCCATCTGCGCATCCCGCCATCGGCACGACCGCTCGCCGGTTACCGCGACCGCCTTGCCAGTTCGATCGAGCAGCAATGGGGCTTTCCCTGCACGATCGAGATCCAGGTCGTCGACACCACCGCACGCACCGTCGCAAGCGAGAACGCCGAGCGACGCTCGAGCGCCATCGCGCTGGCACAGGCGACGCTTGACAAGGACCCTTTCGTCAACGAACTCGTGCGTGGCTTCGGTGCCACCATCGAATCCGTAGCACCAGACCAACCCACCGACCCCTACTCCGACGCGGAAAACTGACATGTTCAACAAGGGACAACTCGCCGGCCTCATGCAACAGGCGCAAGCCATGCAAGAGCGGATGAAGAAAGTGCAGGACGAACTGGCCAATGTCGAGATCGAGGGCCAGGCAGGCGCCGGTCTGGTGAAGGTGCGCATGACCTGCAAGCACGAGGTGCGAAAGGTCACGATCGACCCGTCCCTCTTTGGTGACGATCGTGACATGCTCGAAGATCTGGTCGCGGCCGCCATGAACGATGCGGCGCGCAAGGCCGAAGCGACCAGCCAGGAACGGATGGGGGGGCTCACCGCCGGCATGGGCCTGCCCCCTGGCATGAAACTGCCGTTCTGAACGGGCGCCGCTCGCCGTGAAGGCGCCCGACGCGCTCAGTGAACTGGTCGAAGCACTTCGGGTTCTGCCCGGTGTAGGCCCGAAATCGGCGCAACGAATGGCCTATCAGCTGCTGCAGTACGCGCGCCCGGGCGCCGGGCGTCTGGCGCGAGCCCTGGAGCAGGCCCTGCAGCGGGTCGTGCGCTGCCAGCGCTGCAACGGTTTCAGCGAAACCGAGATCTGCCCGCTGTGCAGCGCACCGCAGCGGAATCCGGCACAACTATGCATCGTGGAGACACCTGCCGATCAACTGATGATCGAACAGACGCTCGCCTGGCGTGGTCAGTACTTCGTTCTGATGGGGCGACTGTCGCCGCTCGATGGCATCGGCCCGCGTGAAATCGGCCTCGAACGACTGCTCGAGCGCCTCGCCGACGGCTCGGTCACCGAAGTGGTGCTTGCCACCAACTTCACCAATGAAGGTGAGGCGACGGCGCATTTTCTGGCCGAGACCCTTACCGCACGCGGCCTGCGCGTCTCGCGCATCGCGCGCGGCGTGCCGGTTGGGGGTGAGCTCGAGTTCGTCGATCCCGGGACGCTCGCTCAGGCGTTCTATGACCGACGCGACCTGCCCCCGATCGAATGAGTCCATGGAGGCATCGCGCCCCTTGAACCGGGTGCGGCATGTCGTCAACTGTGCCGTTGTGCGCACTTCCTGTCGCCCTTCCAGTGCACGCACAGGCAGTTGCAAGTCATTGTGTTAAGATTTTTTAATATCAAGCTGGCTGAGGCTTGAGGCCGGGCACCCGCCCACCCCTTGATGAGCAAGCCCGATGGACATCGCCGCTGCACCCCAGGCTGGATTCCCCTTCGAAGCTGCACCGGCTGCCCATACCGTGTCGCAGGCGATCGCGCGCAGCCCCATCACGGAAATTGACCTCGAGCGCGCCCGCCAGGATGAGCGTACGGCCCTCGCCCGCGAAATGCATGACGAAATCGGCGGCACGCTCGGCGCGCTGAAGCTGATGCTCGTGGCACTGCGACGACAGTCCAGTGCAGGCGCGTTGGCCGACGGCATCTGCCAGATCGAGGACGTGCTCGATGGCGCCATGGCGTCCGCCGACCGGATCATTCGCGCTCTCCGCCCAGCGGTGCTCGAGCGCGGCGTGGTCGAGGCCTTGCGGCATGAAACCGGGGAGTTCAGTCGGCGCCATCGGGTCCGGGCTCAGTTTCAAAGCAATCGCAATACGCTCGAATTGCCCCAGGGCCAGGCGCTCACCGTCTACCGTGTCTGCCAGGAAGCACTCTCCAACGTGGCCCGGCATGCCGACGCGTCGAGTGTCTCGATCGACCTTTTTCGCGACACCGGCTCGGTGACCCTCGAAATCGTCGACAACGGCCGTGGATTCGACACGTCGCGCTTGTCCAGTACCGCCCGTCTTGGCGTCGCAGGCATGCGCGAGCGAGCCCGCAGCTTCGGGGGATGGGTCCAGATCGACAGCCGCCCCGGCGAGGGCACGACGGTGATGCTCAAGATGCCTCTGAGGCGCGTTGCGGACGTCACCCTGTGATCAGGGTGCTGGTCGCAGATGACCACGCCGTGGTCCGTCGCGGGGTACGTCAGATCCTCGATGCCGAAATCGATATCGCCGTGGTCGCCGAGGCGGCCGACTATGTCGAGATTCGACGTCGCCTGCGCGAACAGCAGTTCGACGTCCTCGTGCTCGACATGCAGATTCCAGGCAAAAACGGCATCGAAGTCACCAAGGCACTGCGTGAAGACTCGCCTCGACTGGCGGTCCTGATGCTCTCGAGCTACCCGGAAGATCAATATGCGGTTCGAGCCCTCAAGGCCGGTGCGCGCGGCTATCTCAACAAGATGAATTCGCCGGAGCGCATCGTCGAAGCCGTGCGCACGGTCGCCACCGGGCGCAAGTACATCAGTGCCGAAACCGCCGAAGCACTGGCCGAAACGCTCACCGGCGAGCGCAGCGAAACCCCCCATACGCTGCTCTCCGATCGCGAGTTTCAGGTGCTCAAGATGATCGCAAGCGGCCACAAGCTCGCGGACATCGCCGATGCGCTGGCCCTGAGCCCGAAGACCGTATCGGTCTATCGCGCGCGTATCCTCGAAAAAATGGGTATCCGTTCGAACGCGGAACTGGCCCAGTACGCCATTCGGAACGCGCTCCTCGACTGAGCGCAGGTGCGCAGAGGAGCGCCCCGACGGAGCAGCGTGAGGTCCGCGCTCAGAGCAGGCCGGGATACCTCGCAGGGGGCCGGACTGGCCCGACCGACTGGCAAGCCCCTGGGTCTACAACTGCGAGAAGAGCGACAGCTGGGCAATCTTGGCATACGACGCCTGGGCGGCCTGATAGGCGGTCTGCGCAGCTGCGAACTGCGACACGGCCGTCGGGTAGTCGACGTCGCGCAGCGCTGACATCGATGCCTGCAGCGTTGTCGAGAGCGTCCCGTTCATGGTCTTGAGCGCCGAGAGTTCCTGCATCTGAACGCCCACCGTCGCACGCGCCGAGAGCAGGCTGTTCAGAGCCTGATCGAAGTACTGCAGGCTGGACGCCAGCGCCGCAGTGTCCAGAGCCTGAGCAGCCGCGCCCGAGGGCGCGCGCCCGGCCACCTCGATGGCCGACTTCATCGCCGAAAAGACATCGCGATTGGCGCTGGGCGAAACCGTGAAGACATCACCCGATGCTGGCGTACCGCTGATGTTGAACGCGATGCCATCGACGCTGATGGCATCGCCCGGTGAGAAGACCGACGCTGGCACCACCGTGGCACCCGTTGTCTGATCGACGACCGTGTAGTCGAGCTGCGCGGCCGTTGCGCTGAAAGCCACGGTGTATGCATGCCCGGTCAGTTGCGCCCGATCACTGACCGTGCCTGCATCCGGTATGCCGGTACCCGCGTTGCGCGCATCCGGGGTCACGCTGAATGTCCCGTTGCCATCGTGTACCCGCTGGAAGACATCGGCTCCATTGACCGACACGCTGATCGAGCGTCCGGTACTCACCTGCACCTGCTGGCTCCCCTGATCGCCGTTATAGCGTGCGCCAGTCGCCGTGGCGGTGAAAGGCGCATTCGTCTGATTGAATCCGGCGAAGAGATAGTTGCCGTTGGAATCGCGCGAATTGGCGAGTCCGATGAGTTGCTCGTAATCGGACTGCATGCTCGCCACGACCCCCTGACGATCCGAGGCACTCAAGGTCGAATTGCCAGCCTGCACGAGTGACTGGCGAAACGACTGCAGCACGTTCTGCGCCCCGTTGAGTGCCGTATCGATGGTCGCCAGCTGGTTGGACACCTGCGTCTGGGCACTGGCAAACGCAAGCGTCTGCGCTTCGGCGTCAGCCAGCGCGACCACCTGCCCGGCCGCGGTCGG
Source organism: Pseudomonadota bacterium (assembly GCA_947455195.1). GTDB lineage: Bacteria > Pseudomonadota > Gammaproteobacteria > Burkholderiales > SG8-39 > CAIXPL01. The sequence continues at coordinate 54,751 of CANGMI010000008.1, forward strand.
ATCGGTGGCCGCCGAGGAGATCCGGCGCCCCGTGGCCAGCTCCTGCTGCACCTGATACATGGCCGACTGGGTATTGCTCAGACCGGCCGCGCCGTTCTGCTGGATCATCTGGGTGCTGATTCTCACGGCGCGAACCTCGATTACAGGTTGAGTTGCATCAGCCCCTGGAAGAGGCTGTCGGCAATCTGGATGTACTTCGAGGAGGCCTGATAGGCCTGCTGCAAGGTGAGGAGATTGGAGGCCTCCTCGTCCAGATTCACCCCTGCTGCACTTTGCACATCGTTCTTCGCGGTGGTGAGCATGCTTTGCTGCACGCCGAGCGCGGTCTGCGCGGCCTGCTGCTGGCTGGCCGTGAAGGAGATGACACCGCCCAAGGCGCCTGCAAGCGTGGCGCCTGCAACGAGGGAGGCCGACTGCAGGGCCGCCATCGCCACGGCATTGCGGCTGTCACCACCCGGATTCGTGTTGGGGCCGATCACGAATGCATCACCCGCAGCCGGCGTACCGCTCACCTGAACCGACCACCCATTGACGGCAATGCTGCCGCCGTTCGCAAAGGCCATCGGTGCGCTTGTGCCTGAAGGCGTCGTGACGGTGTAGGCCCCACCGGGCGTGAAGGTGATCGTGACCGGATCGCGCAGCGCCGGGTCAGCCGGGTAGCCATCGACCACCGGCTGCGAGACCGTCGCCGTCCCCTGGTTGGTCAGGGGTGCGGAGGCCACCAGAGCCCCACCTGCCGCGATCTGATTCGGGTTCGAAAGGGCAAGCGCGAGGCCTGCGACAACCCCGATGGTGGGCCGCACGAGAAACGCATCGCCCGCAGCGGGCGTACCGCTGAGTGCCATCGTCACGCCATCGATCGTCTGCGGCATCGACGCGAAGACCATCGTCGTTGAGTCGGCGAGTCGCGTCACCGCGTACTGACTGCCATCAAACACGACCTGGTAATCACTGCCGGTGAGTGCCGTCGTGTCGGCAAAGGCTGCGCTCAGTGACGCCGTGCCCGGATTGTCCCCCCGGGCGATGACCTGAGGTCCGGGCAACGTAAACATGGGCTGCCCCGGTTGCCCCGCCGCATCGACGCCCAGGGTCTGTTGCTGGTTGAGCGCGGTGGCCAGCACTGCGCTGATGCGCCCCAGCGAATTCTGTGCGGCATTCAGGGCACCGTCGCGCACATCGATCACACCCGCCAGCTTGCCCCCACCCACCCCGGCGAGGCTCACCGGAACAGGGCGACCTGCGCTGTTCTGGAGAACGAGACGCTGATCGGTCGGCAGGGACGGATCAGACTGCGAGGAAAGCGCGTATGAGGTTCCGCCCACCACCAACGGCTGACCCGATCCGAGGTACAGGCTCACGTCGCCACCGGAGGTCTTGAGAGCACTGACCCGGATATCCTGCGACAACTGCTGAACCACCTGGTCGCGCTGGTCGAGGAGATCGTTGGGCGAGCCCCCGGCCGCCGTGGCGACCGCAATCTGGTTGTTGAGGCTTGCTACCTGCGCCGCGTAACTGTTCACCTCGGCGGCGATCGACCCCAATTGCTGGTTGAGACTCGTTCGCGCGTCAGTCAGCTGCTGCGCCGTTGCCTGCATCATGTGCACGAAGTTGGCTGCGCCGGCGAGTGCAGTCGTTCGTGTGGCCGTATCCGACGGGTTGGCCGACAGCGCCTGGAGATTTGCAAAGACCTGACTCATCGCGGGCGCAACACCGGAAGTCTCGGTGCCCAGCATGCCTGTGATGCTGCCCAACTGCGTCGAAACCAGCGTCGACTTCGCCACCTGACTTTGCAGGTCGCGCTGCTGGGCAACCGCGAATTCATTGTAGGCGCGCTGAACGCTCTGGATGGCGGTACCGGCCCCCAGATAGAGGGCCCCGCTGAAATTGGCGCGCTGCGAGGTCTGCACCACCGACTGACGCGAATACCCGGGGGTGTTCACGTTCGCGATATTGTTTCCTGCCGTCTGCAGTGCCAGCCTGGCAGCGGTCAGACCGCTGACACCGACTTCAAGCAACGAATCCATCTGACCTACCTCCGGAGCGTACCGATCCTAACGGCACGTTCGAGCAGAACTTGAGCGCGATGCTCACGACGCAGGTTGTGGTCAGGCACTCCGACCCCCACCCTGAGCGCGCGACATCGAAAGAGTCTGGTTGATGATCCGGGTGAGCTTGTCGGCATAACCCGGATCAGTGGCATAGCCGGCGCGCTGAAGCCCCTGGGCAAAACCCGCTGCCGACGCACCCTCACGCGGTACCGCTGCATAACGGGGGCTGCCGGAGACCAGGCTGGCATAGTCGGCAAAGCTCTCGGCGTACGAGTCATAGGCGCGAAAACGCTGAACCATCTTGCGCGCCGAGCCGTTCACATATTCCGTTGTCGTGATATCGACGGTTCGACCGTTCCAACCCGCGCTCGCCTTGATGCCGAAGAGGTTGTAGCTGGGGGTCCCATCGGATGCCACGATCTGACGTCGACCCCAGCCTGACTCGAGCGCGGCCTGTCCTATCATGAACTGCGCGGGTATGCCCGTCCTGCGCGCAGCGGCCTCGGCGTGAGGCATCATCTGATCGACGAACGCCTGAGCCGATCCGATGCGGGTCGGTGCCTCCGATGGCGGTGTCACCGTTTCGGGTTGCACCGGAGCGACCGGGGCGGTGATCGGCTCGGCCGGCGCCGATGAGGCTGGCTCAAACGACGGCGCTGGCACGCTCATCGCAGGGCCGGCAGCAGGGGGCGACTCGCTGCTGCCCACCGCATCGGTACGACCACGCGACTGCGCCGCTGAAAGCTGGCGCGCCAGCAGGTCGCCCACACCCATGCCCCGCTTGGCCAATGCCTGCGAGAGCTGGCTATCGAACATGTCGGTATACATCTTCGACTCGTTGCCACCCAGCAAACCGCCATCGGGCACCGTGCTCCGCATGCTCTTCAGGACCATCTGCATGAACACCGCCTCGAACTGCCTTGCGGCGGTGAGCAGCGCCTTGTCGGGGGCTGCGTGGGCACTTGCCCGCAATGCATCCAGCGAGCGGGCATCGACGGCAAGGGTGGACACGGTCGAATTCATCAGATGATCTCGAGTTCGGCTTTCAGGGCGCCGGCCGACTTCATCGCCTGCAGGATGGCGAGCAGATCCTGAGGCGTGGCGCCGAGGGCATTGAGCGCCTTCACGACATCGTCGAGCCGCGGTGCATTCACGAGCGTGAGCTGCCCACCGTCCTGGCGAATGGTGATGTCGGCCTTCTCGGCCTGCACGGTCTGGCCCCCACCAAACGCGTTGGGCTGACTCACGACCGGTGTCATGTTGACCGTCACCGCCAGATTGCCATGAGCGACCGCACACGGATCGATCGAGACCATCTGGTTCATCACCACCGAACCAGTACGGGCATTGATGATCACACGCGCGCTCGGCGCGACGTTCTCGATCGAGAGGTTCTCGACGCGCGCCAGAAAGCCGATACGCTCATCAGGTGTGCCTGGCGCACGCACCGAGACGACCCGCCCATCGAGCGCCTGAGCCACCGGCTCGCCCATTTCCCTGTTGATGGCATCGGCAACACGACGCGCCGTGGTGAAGTCACTCGTCGAGAGCTCGAAGTGGATGGCATCACCATCCATCACCGGACTCTGGACAGCGCGTTCGACCGTAGCCCCGCCGGGCACACGCCCGGCACTGAGATGATTGATGGTCACCCGACTGCCTGCCGCCGAGGCGCCCGCCCCTCCCACGGCGACATTGCCCTGCGCCATCGCGTAGATCTGGCCATCAGCGCCACGCAGCGGTGTCAGAAGCAAGGTACCCCCCCGCAGGCTCTTGGCGTTCCCGAGAGATGACACGGTGACATCGACGAGTTGCCCGGGCCGTGCGAAGGCGGGCAGCGAGGTCGTCACCATGACCGCAGCCACGTTGCGCAGTTGCAGGCTGCCGCCAGGCGGCAGGGTGATACCCAGTTGCTGGAGCATGTTGGACAGACTCTGTGTCGTGAACGGCGTCTGCGTGGTCTGGTCGCCGCTGCCATCCAGACCAACCACGAGGCCGTATCCGATGAGCTGATTGGCACGCACGCCCTGCACCGAGGCGATGTCACGCAGCCGATCGGCCTGCGCGCCCGGCGACAGCAAGACACCGGCCAGGCCGAGGACAAGCCCCCGCAGAATGGCAGCCCACCGATGATTCCAACGGCCCGATTCCATCTTCATCTCCGATCAGAAAGGCGCCACGCTCATGAAGAAGCGCTGCAACCAGGGCATGGCCTGGGCCGAGTCGATGTAACCGCGCCCGACGTACTCCAGACGAACGTCAGCCACCTGGGTCGAACTGACCTGATTGCCAACCTGAATGCTCGCCGGTGTGACGACCCCCGAGAAACGAACGAATTCAGCGTTGTGGTTGATGCCGATCTGGCGTTCGCCGGCCACCACGAGATTGCCATTGGAGAGCACTTCGATCACGGTTGCCGTGATCGTCCCCGTGAAGACGTTCACGTTGGACGTTGCGCCCTTGCTGTCCAGCTTGTTGTCATCGCTGCCGCTCACACTCGCCCCCTGGAACGACTTGCCCAGAAGCCCCTGGATGATCGGAACACTCATCCCCATGCTCGTATTGCGCTGGGCACTCGATGCAGAACTCTGACTCGCCGAGAGCGACTCGTTGATGTTGATGACCACCGTATCACCCACCATGCGTGGCCGACGATCTTCGAAGAGCGGACGGTAGAACCCGCTGCCGGCGAAGATCGCTCCACCGGTCGGCATGGCAGGAAAGGCTGCTGCCGTGGGCCTTGCCGTGCTCGCGTGATGCATGTCGACCTGACCTCCCGACATGCAGCCCGCCACGAGGCAGGTCGCGGCAAGCGCCGCGACCACGCGCGCAGGCCGCGGCATCATGCCTGGGCCAGACGCTGGAGCATCTGGTCGGATGTGGTGATGGCCTTGGAGTTGATCTCGTACGAACGCTGGGTCTGGATCATGCTCACGAGCTCTTCCACGACATTCACGTTGGAGCTCTCGACATAGCCCTGATTGAGCGTGCCCAGACCATTCGTGCCCGGATTGTTCGGCGACGGCGTACCCGAGGCGGTCGTCTCGGAGTAGAGATTGCCGCCGATCGAGAGCAGACCGGCCGGATTGACGAAGTTCACCAGCTGGATCGTGCCGATGGTCTGGGTATTGGTCTGGCCGGCGATCTTCGCCGTCACGGTACCATCCTGGCCGATGGTGACCGCCGTCGCCGTCGGCGGTACCGAGATCGCAGGCGACAACGCAAAGCCGTTGGCGTTGGCCAGCTGGCCAGCTGCATCGACCTGAAAGGACCCATCGCGGGTGTAGGAAACCGTGCCATCGGGCATCGCGATCTGGAAGAACCCGTGACCGTTGATGGCCATGTCGAACTGGTTGCCGGTCTGCTGCAGCCCCCCCTGGGTGAAGATGCGCCCGGAAGACACGGGCTTCACCCCGGTACCGAGCTGCAGGCCGGTCGGAATCGTGCTCTGCTGCGACGACTGCCCGCCAGGCTGGCGAACATTTTCGTAGAGGAGATCCTCGAATACGCCACGCTGGCGCTTGTAGCCATTGGTGGATACGTTGGCGAGGTTGTTGGTAATGATGTCCAGCTGCGTCTGCTGGGCGTCGAGTCCGGTCTTGGCAATCCACAACGAGCGCATCATGTTGGCAATTCCTGTCTGGGGTGTGAGGTCGGGGTCACGCTCAGCCGTTCAGCGACAGCAGTTCGTTGGCCTTGTTGGCGTTCTGATCGGCGTTGGTGATGAGCTTGGTATTTGTCTCGAACTGACGGGCAACTGCGATCATCGAGACCAGCGCCTCGATCGTGTTCACGTTGGAGCCCTCGAGGCTTTCCGGCGCGAGAACCACGCCCGGATCGGCGGGCGCCGGATCGCCCGCGCGGGTTCGGAAAAGACCGTCAGGCGAACGGTTGAGCGTGACCGGATCAGGATTCACGAGCTTGAGGCGACCCACCGGAATCACCGTCTTGCGGCCCCCGGCAAGAGAAATCGCCGACACCGACCCGTCGCGGCCGATGGCCATCTGGTTGTCAGCTGGAATCGTGATGGGACCCGAATCGCCCACGACGGGCAGCCCGTTGCGGTTCTGCAGGGTGCCATCAGCGCCGATGCGAAACTCGCCATCGCGGGTGTAGGCCTCGCTGCCATCGGCAGCCTGGACCGCGAAGAATCCGCTGCCATCGATCGCCGCATTCATCGAGTTGCCCGTGCCCTGGATCGTGCCGGGCGTGAAATCATTGCCCGCTGTCGTCTCCACCGCCGAGACGCGTGTGGCAAGTCCGGCACCGTTGACCGGCACCGCCCGGAAGGCGTTGAGCTCGGCACGAAAGCCAGTGGTTGCCGCATTGGCAAGGTTGTGGGCAATGCTGTCCTGCCGCTGCGTGAGCACATTGGCCCCGGCCATGGCGGTGTAGATGAGTTTGTCCATTGGCGATTACCCTGGCTCAGCGTGTGCTGGCTTTCAGAAAAAGGATCACGATGGGGATGACGTCGATGGTGACGGCCGGCATGCGTCAGGCGTGATTGGCGCGCCGCTCACCGCAGCGACACCATCGTCTGGAGCAGCGCATCCTGCGTCTTGATCGTCTCGGCATTGGCCTGGTAGGTCCGCTGCGCGGTAATCATCTCGACCAGGGCCGAGGTGAGGTCGACATTCGACTGCTCGAGCGCACCCGACTGGATGCTGCCGAGGGTGCCCGAGCCGGGGGCTCCCGTCACCGGTTGCCCCGACTTCCTGGTCGCAGCCCAGGCGTTGTTCCCCAGGAACTGCAAGCCTTGCACGTCGCTGAACGAAGCGAGCGCGATCTGACCCTGCGGTCGGCTCTGCCCGTTCGAATAGCGTCCCTGGATGAGGCCATCGGCACCGATGTTCAGGCCGAGCAACTTCCCCGAGGCGTATCCATCCTGATTGATGGCGGTCACCCCGAACGCGGCGCCGAACTGGGTGGTGCCGGCAAAGCCGATATCGAGTGCCTGCGGCGAATCGGCGCCACCACCCATGGTCAGGGAAATGGTCATCGGCAGTGTCGTCTGCGTGTCGTCGATTGCACCACTCGCCTTGAACACCAGACTGCCCACGGAAGCGCCCCCGTTGATGCCGGCGCCATCGAGTTCCGCCCGCACATCCCAACTGTTGATGGCAGACGTGCTGTTCAGAAAGAAAAGCGACAGGGTGTGTGCATTGCCAAGACTGTCGTAGATCTGTGCGGTCGTGGTGCTGGTGTAGGTCGAGGGCAGCGTTGCGTCGAACTTCGTCGGGTCGAGTGCCGGCTTGGTGGAGTCGAGATTGGCCGTCACCCCGACGGTCGACGTCGGTTGGGGCGAGATATCGGATGAACTGATCAGGATCGGCTGCGCGCTCGAGGACGCCTGCACCGTGGCGGTTCCGTCGACACCGTAACCCTCCAGCCGATCGCCGGCCGCGTTGGCCAGATAACCGTTCGCGTCGATCTGGAACTGACCATCGCGGGAAAAGACCGTCTGGCCCTCGCGTTCCAACTGAAAGAAGCCGGTGCCATTGATCGCGCAATCGAGCGGATTGTTGGTAACCGACAGTCCACCCTGGCTGTAGTCGGTGGCGATGGCGCCCACGGACACGCCGATGCCCGCATCGGTCGATGTCGAACCCGACACCGAGGCGGCGAAGACATCGACGAACTGTGCAGCGGATGACTTGAATCCGACGGTGCTCGAGTTGGCGACGTTGTTGCCGATGATCTCGAGGTTCTTCGATGCGGCGTTCAGTCCGCTGATGGCCTGCTGGAAGCTCACGGTAGATCTCCTGTCACGGGCGCCGGCGGTGTCCGGCGAGAGGGCTTGTTGAAGGTTCCGGACATGCACGGAACCAGTCGGTCTTTTCGATGGGCGGGACTACATCAATTGCACGACAGCGGAGAGGGCCTTGACGCCCAGGGTGCCCAGATTGATCTGTGGCTGGCCGTTGGCGTTCTGCTGCACGCCTTGCACCACCCCGGCGGCGAGCGGTGTCACCTCGACCGCCTGACCGCCCGAGCTTGCGTTGACGCTGAACGTGTACTGGCCGGGGCGCGCCTGGGTGCCATCGGTCTGCGCACCGTTCCACGCAAACACGGACAGTCCGGCCTGCGTGCCGGTCAGGGGCAGTTGCGCGACCACGAGGCCACTCGCGTTTCGGATGGTGATCGCGCCACCATCCACATTGGAAGGCAGCTGATAGCCACCGCCAGTCGGCGTGCCATCGCTGAAGTCGAGCGATGACCCATTCACCAATGCGGTATGACCGACGAGGTTGGTCGAGTCGAGAGTCTGCAACGCACCCATCTGACCGAGCAGCGAGGTGATGCTCGTGTTGAGGTTCTGGATGCCCTGAACCGAACTGATCTGAGCCAGCTGCGAGGTCATCTGGGATGAATCCATCGGATTCATCGGGTCCTGATTCTTCATCTGGGCAACGAGCAGCGTCAGGAACTGGTTCTGGATCTGCGCCGCGTTGCCAGTGCCCGCGGCGTTGCCCGACGATGCGCTCGCAACCGCGGCACCGGCCGCCGTCGCAAGATGGCTGCTGCCAGCAGGTGTGAGGGTACTGATGCTCATGAGAGACTGCTCCATGCAGGTTGTGTCAGCCGTGGGCTGACAGGAAACATCGAGGAGATGCCCGCGCTCATGACGTGATCTGGAGCGTGTGCATCATCAGGGTCTTGGCCGTGTTCATGACCTCGGCATTGGCCTGATAGGAGCGAGAGGCGGAGATCATGTTGACCATCTCCTCGACGACGTTGACGTTGGGCTGGGTCACATAACCTTCGCCATCGGCCATCGGGTGCTTCGGGTCATGGATGCGCTTCGCCGGTGCACTGCTCTCGACCACACCGCTCACCTTCACGCCAATGCCGCTGCCGCCACTCGAGACGCTGTAGCCACTGCCCTGACCTGCCGTCGCGGCCAGAAGCGGGGATACCGGTGCAGCAGGGCCGGCGCCGGCCGCGCCGGCCCCACCAGCCATCTGCGCCGCTTCGAACACCACCTGGCGCGCCTTGTAAGCCTTGCCATCGGGCCCCGCCACCGAGTCGGCGTTGGCGAGATTGCTGGCAACCACGTTGAGCCGCTGGCTCTGAGCCACCATGCCCGACCCGGCGACATCGAAGATTCTGAAAAGCGACATGTCGACGCTCCCGCTCAACCGTTGCCGCCGCTTTGCATCGCGGCCTGCAGGGTCTTCACATCGTTGGAAACGAAACGCAGAGTCGCCTCGTAACGAATGGCGTTCTCGGCAAACTGTGCACGTTCCAGATCGAGGTCGACCGTGTTGCTGTCAATGGCCGCCTGCCCGGGCGTGCGCCAGGTGATGTGGGTACCGACGGCGGCCGCCGGCCCCCCGATATGACCCGGCTGCGTGGGGACGGGTGCAAGGTTCACGCCGCCAGCCCGTTCGGTGGCGAGGGCGGCGCCTGCACCTGCGGCGGTACTCGCCTGCCGACCCAGGGCAGCTGCAAAATCGAAATCGACGGCGCGATAGCCCGGCGTATCGGCGTTGACGATATTGCCGGCAAGCACCTGCTGTCGCGCAGCGCGCAGCTTGAGTGCCTGTGACTGGAAATCAAGTGACTGGATGATGGGGCCGAGCATCGCTTTCTCCTCTGCACTGACCACGCCACGAGCGCCGGTCGATGAAAGAATTATCCGGAGGCCCCGGCGGGCCGATGCCTTGATAAGAGACCCTCAACAGGCCTTGTTCGCCGCTTTGACAGGCGATGCACGCACTACGCTGTCAGGCATTCGACACCCTGATGATGAAGAGCCACGCGTGAACTCAGCCAACCATTGCCTCAGCCCGGATCCCGCGCCTGCGAGGCGCACTTGCCGACAGCTCGACGGGCTGCGCGCGCTGGCGGACCTGGTCAGGTCACCACACGCAATGGCGCTGGCATGGATGCTTGGAGTGGCATTGGGCCTGGAAGCGACCCCGGTACGGGCGATCGCAGGCGCTGAAGAAGGAGAGGTAACCCAGGCCAGCCAGGTCATTCGCACGGCGCGCGAGTTCGCCGAAGTCGAAGGCGCACAGACAGCCGCCGCCGTCGGTGGCCGTCTCGAGATCGAACCCGGAACGCTCGACAACCGGATTCGACTGGCACCTTGTCAGCAGACCGAGGCCTTTCTGGCGCCCAATACGCGCATCTGGGGCCGCACGCGTATCGGCGTACGGTGCAAGGAGGGGGCCCGCTGGACGGTGTTCGTGCCGGTCGAGGCCCGCATCTTCAGCCATGTGGCCGTGAGCGCTCGTGCGATCACGAGCGGACAGACACTGGGCCCCGAAGACATTCGCATCGCCGAGGTCGACATCACCCGGGAAGCCCAGGGTGTGTCGGCCGACGGACGCGAACTGCTCGGTCGGGTCGCCACACGTACCCTGATGCCAGGCACCCCCTTGCAGCCAGGCCTCGCTCGGGCTCGCACTGTTCTCCAGCAGGGCGACCTCGTCAAGCTGGTCTACCTGGGTCGCGGCTTCACGGTAGAAGGCGAAGGGCGGGCGGTGGCTGCCGCCGCAGATGGGGAGCCGGTCCGCGTGCAGGTCGAATCCGGACGGGTGATTGCCGGCACGGCACGCGATGGCCGACGTGTCGAGATACGCTGAAGAAATGGCCGTGGATGCCGTTGATGCTCGGGCTGGACGCTCGAGATTCTCACGCGAGGACGCGATGAAAATGCCCACAAATACCGCTCAAGTTCCACCACAACCTGCCGTTAGAGCAGATGGACGTCGAGGCAACCGCTTCGACCCGACCGAATGCCGCATGACCGGAGAGTTAACGTGAAGATCGGACCCAGCATCGACCCGGGACGGCCTGGTGGCGCCGGCAGCACCGCGAGCGCCCGTGCCGATTCGAAGCAAGCTGCGGCAGCCCCTGCCCATGCCCCCTCGACCGCCAGCACCGTGCAATTGTCGGAGGTATCCGCACGCCTCGGCGGGGTTGACGCACTCGCAGCAACTGCCGCCCCCTTTGACGGGTCGAGAGTCGAGGACATCAAGGCAGCCATCAGCAGTGGCAAGTTCAAGGTGAATTCGGGCGTGGTCGCCGATCGTCTGATCGCGAGCGTGCAGGCCATGCTGACGCAAGCGGGGCGACGCGCATGAGCCTGCGTGAAGCCATGGAAGCGCAACTGGCAGCCCTGGAGTCGCTTGACGCCCTCATCCTGCAGGAGCGAGCGCTGCTCCTTGCACCCCATCCGGGTGATATCGTCGAAGTGCTCGCCCACAAGGACGCGGCCCTCGAGAAGGTCGGCCGCGCCGCGCGCGCGCTGACCCAGTCACTGGCAAGTGCGGGCTTGCCCGCATCGCATGACGCGGTGAGGGCGGCCATCGGGCACGAGCCGCAGCTTCTCGATCTGTGGACACGCGTACGACGCCTGATGGATCTGGCCCGCGAGCGCAACAGTCTGAACGGGCAACTGATCTCGCAACGCCTGCAGTTCACGACGGCACGCCTCGATGCCTTGCGCGGCGCGGCGATGCGTACTGGCGTTTACGACCAGAGCGGCCGCTCCGGTGAAGCGCAGCCCACCGGTCGCATGATCGCAGCGGCCTGAGGCACTCGGTTCGGACCTGCCGACGTGCAGATCCGGACGCAGATGCATGAGCATCAGAGCGTGCGCCAGAACTCGCGATAACGCACCGCAACAGGGGCGTTTGAAATGGCCATCACCTCCGCGACCGAATCAAGCATCGCCATGCTGTCGATGCGGCGCTCGCGAATCAGGCTGCGGCGCAGTGCGGTCGCGCGGTCTGCGGTACGGCCCGACAAGCCTGCCGAGCGATCGATAGCGCGAAACGCAGCAAAATGCTTCAGGAACCAGGCGGCCGCGCACGACTCGAGATCCTGGCCAGTCAACGAGCGAGCGAGGCGCGACCGCAGGAGCATGAAGCCCTCCATGGCGATGAGCAGAAAGTGGAGGATGTCCATCCCGGTGTCGAAACCCGCAACTTCGTAATACAGACGATCCTGCTTCATGGCCGTGCCCGGATTGTCCCAATGATCCATGCAATATCCGTGGAAGACCTGGTCAACCTGGACGACATCGCCGGCGAGCAGGTAGAAGAGACTGGCCGTCTGGTCAACGAAAGACAGCTGACAGGGAAGCGATGTCATGAAGTCGACGACCTGATCGGCCAGCCTTCCAGACAAGGCCGAGTAGAACAGCTTGGGTACGTCACTGGATGTGGCCGTGAATCGGGTCAGTCGTTCCTGAAGACTGCACCCGGCGAGCGGCGGATATCGGAATACGCGAGATGCTCGGCTGTCCTCGATGAAATAAGCCCCGAAGGCCACCAGACGCGCACCCTGCACCAGCGGAACATGCCCCGACAGCGCTCGGGACAGCGCATCGAGCCCGTGTGGAAACAGGCGATCATCGTCGCTGCACCAGAGCCGGACGTCTCCGGTTGCCAGACGCATGGCCTCGATGAAGTTGGTGACCGCATCGCAAGACGCCACACAGTGCAGACGGAGCGCGGGGCCGGCAGCGCGCTCGAGTATCTCGCGCTTGCGCGGGTCGTTGCTGTTGTCGCGGACAACGAGTTCGAACCGTGCCGGGTCGTAATCGGACCACTCGAGCAGGCGTCCGATCGTGGCTGCGGCTGTACGGTTGGACGGGACGACAAGCGATATGCGCGGTGCGGACATCCGGATATTGTGCTGGACCGCCCGACACCTGTCCATCATCCGACGACCTCGGAAATGTGCCGTCCTTCCCCGCAGTCAATCCGCCGGCACCGAGCGAACCTTGTACCGACGCCCGCTCAGCGCGCTTTTTCCATCGCCACCCACTCGCGCAATCGATTGCGTAGTCGCGACACGGTCTGGCTGTGCAACTGACAGACGCGTGACTCGGTGACACCCAGCACCGCAGCAATTTCACGAAAGTTCATTTCCTGCTCGTAGTACAGACCCATCAGGAGGCTTTCGCGTTCTGGCAGGGCTTCGATCGCCGCAACGAGTGCCTGCCGGAATACGGTGTCCTGCAGTTGTGCAAGCGGGTCGCCCGACGGATCGATGCAGTGACGATCGAAGAAGCTGCTGCCGCCCTCGCCCCCCTCATCCAGGTCATCGGCGTAGAGAAGCTGCGCACCCCGCGTGTCCTGCAAGAGTTCCTGATAGGCGCCCAGCGCGATGCCCAGTTCGCGCGCAATCTCCTGCTCGAGCGCCGGGCGCTTCAGCTTCTGCTCGACCCTTGAAATCGCACCCTCTATGGCACGCTGACTCTTTCGCACGCTACGCGGCAACCAGTCGTTGGCCCGCAATTCGTCGAGCATGGCACCTCGAATACGCTGCATGGCGTAAGCCTCGAAATGCGCGCCCTGCCCCTCCTCGAATCGGGCAACCGCGTCCATCAGGCCGATCATGCCGGCCTGAACCATGTCATCAGCCTCCACGCTCGCCGGCAACCGGGCCAGAAGGTGATGCGCCATGCGCTTCACCAGCGGAGCAAACCGGGTCAGATAGTCATCACGCTCGAGGGTTCCTGCTGCGGTATACATGCGATCAGAGGCTCCGGATGAACGCGGGTTCAGGGTCTGAGCCGCGGGCAAATGCCGACACCGGCGCTCGCGTCCCCGGCGCCGCCAGGCGCCCGATGCCGTCGATCGATGCCAGGGTCGACTGCCATCGATGGCACGCCCGTGCCAGGTGCGACCAGTGTGTCGACCGACGAGCGGGGGCAGCGTCAGACGAGTGTGCGTGTCCACCGCCCGCCGGAGGCAGAAAACCGCCGCGCTCGGGCACCATGCGAAGGAAGCGGGCAGCCGTCGACTCAAGACGTCGGAACGCGGTTTCAGCAACGCTCGGCGCTGAAACCCCATCGAGTACCACACGAACGCCAGCACCACGAACCGCCAGACTCTTCATCAGCTGGTAGGCACCGGCAAGCCCCGACGGATCGGTCGTGGCGAACAGAAGAAACTCGCAACCGGCCGCCAGCATTGATGAGAGTGCGAGTGGCTGCGCCGTTGCGAGAAGTACCGCATCGAGCGGCGCTGCGAGCACCTGCAAGCGAGCAAAGAGCGCGTCGCATCCGCCACCACGAGCATCAACGACCGAGAAGGCCTTGCCCACCGGCATCCAGCGCACGCCGGGAGCCAGTTCGCAGGTAATCTCATCGACTGAAACGCGGCCAGCGACGAGATCGGATAGATCCCCTCCAGCCGGGCCCGCCCCCGATGACGGGTCGGTCCACGCGTGATCGAGAATGAGGATGCGCTCGCCCTGCGCCGCCAGCGCAAGCGCCATCTCGATCGGTCGGCGTCCGAGCGATTCTGCACAGACCAGCGGCATCACGCGCGCACCTGTGCCCGCAAAGAGCCGGCGCAGGCCGCTCGCCTGGTCCGGGGCACCAACCGCCCGCGGCAAGGGCATCGGCTCAGGCATAGGCCACCCCCGCCGCGATCCCCTCGTCCTTGGCCCAGGCCGCAAACAGCGTCGCCTCCGCGGTGCCAAACCGTTCGGTATGCCGCGACGCGGCGGCGAAGGCAGCGTCGATGAGCGCCTCGCGCGCCGGGGCGACGAGGTCTTCGGGCACCCGCTGCCCGTTGGCACAGAACAGAAGCGGCAGTCGATGGCGCAGCAGCACATCCAGCCCCGCGCCCAGTTTCACCGCCTCGTCGACCTTGCTGAGAATGGCACCTGCCACCTTCGCACCCTCGGGCCGCCTGGCATAGATCGAGATCACATCCTCGAGTGTCTCCAGCTGCGCGTTGGCAGGCAGTACCACCACCCGGCTCACGCCACACCCATCGAGCATCTGCAACTGTTCGGCCACACGCTCGTCACGTTGCCCCATGCCGATCGTGTCGACCAGCACCAGTCGCTTGCCCGACAGTTGATGCAGCGTCTCGGCAAGTCCGGCGGCGTCGTGCACGGTATGAACCGGCACACCCAGAATCCGGCCGAACACCCGAAGCTGGTCCTGCGCACCAATCCGGTAACTGTCGGTGGTGATCAGCCCCAGGCTCTGTGCGCCATGCTTCACGACGCAGCGAGCGCCGATCTTCGCCACGGTGGTGGTCTTGCCCACGCCAGTGGGCCCCGCAAATGCATAGACGCCACCTCGAGCGATGAGCGCTTCCTCACCGTTGAGGCAGTCGAGCCGGGCCGCAAGCTGGCGCCGTGCCCACGAGCGGGCCGAAGCGCCCACACAGTTGTCTGGCAATGCATTGGACGCTGCGCGGGCGAGCGCGCTGCTGAAACCGGCTGCCAGCAGATGGCACATGAGATTCACGGCCGCCGGGCGGCGCTTGAGACTCTCCTGCCATGCGAGCGAACTGAAGCGCTGCTCGACCATGCCGCGCAAGGAACGGATTTCCTCGAGCAACTCGAGTTCCATCGACGGACCGCTTCGCGCGGGCAGCACAGGGTCGGTCTCGATCGAGCGCAGGGCGTCGAGCAGACTCGACTCGGTCACGTCACGATGCACGGTGCCTGCCCATCCACCCGCGCTCATACCGGTCGATGCTTCGGTCGATGCGGCCGCCCGCAGTTCTGCTCCCGCCGGCTGAGGCGCAAACGCGCCGGTCTCGACGGCACGACTGTGACGCCCATCCTCCGTGGCATCGGCAAGCGACTCCGGCCGCGTCGCCTCCTGCGCCGACGGGCTGTGCGCGGGCGGCGCAAGTGAGGTCTTGGCGATCGGCACCGTGCTCGAAAGGATGCCTGGCAGGGCCGCACCCCTCACCGAGGGCGCATGCATCGTGACCGAGATCGGCTGCGACAGCCCCATCGTTTGCGTCAGGCCGATCTGCCGCACACCCCCGGTGGCAGCAATCGCACCGGACGATTGCGACACGCCGGTGGGCCGCGAAGCGGCCGCGGCCGGTGCACTCCCCGCCACTGACGGGACCTCGATCGGCGGCAAGGCCGAGGGCGATCGTGCGATGCGCTGCTCGACCAGACCGCTCGGCTCGGGCGCCTGCGCCATCAACTGACGCTCGCTCGCCGCGAGGTAGCCAGGGCGGGCACCGGGACGCACGGCCTCGAGATCGGCCTCGGAGGGCGTCACCACGGCGCTCAGATTGCGCTCGTCGATCGCGAGGATTTCCACGCCATCCGCGGTCTGTCGATTGGACAGAATCACTGCGTCCTCGCCCAGGAGGGTGCGCACTCGGGCGAGCGCATCACGCATGGTCGCTGCAACTATCTTCTGGATCTTCATCGGACTCACCGGTTGGTCTTCATGAAAGGTGGGGAAAGGCAATATCGGTCATGGGTGGTGCGGCGCCCGGTCGGCCTCAGCCGGCCAGAGCTCCCAGCACCGAACTCACTCGAATCGTTCTGACTTCGGGGATCTCGGCATGCGAGAGCACCCGCAAGGAAGGCACCGCCCGCCGCAGCATCCGGGCCAGCGGCACCCGCAGGCGCTCGGGCACGAGAAGCGCGGTCGGATGACCGAGGGCTTCCTGGCGCGTGACCGCCGCCGAGGCGCCTCGCAGGAGGCCCTCGGCAAGATTGGGCTCGATGGCAAGGCCGTCATCGCCGGAGACGGCCTGGTTGAGCACGCGCTCGAGTTCCGGCTCCACCACGATGACCTGCAACTCGCTCGCGCCACCGTATAGGCTCTGCACGATGGCCGGGCCGAGCGCGACGCGAACCGCGGCGGTAAGCACGGCCGGGTCCTGGCTGCGCGGCGCCTCTTCGGCAAGGCACTCGATGATCGAGCGCAGGTCGCGCACGGGTACCCCTTCGTCGAGCAGATTGACCAGCACCTTCTGGAAGACAGGAAGCGGCACCATCTTGGGTACGACTTCATCGATGAGGTTGGGCATCAGCTTGTTCACGTGTTCGATGAGCCGCTGCACTTCCTCGCGCCCCAGGAGCCGACCGGCCTGACGGAAGAGCAGGCTGTTGAGGTGCGTGGCAATCACGGTGGCGCAATCGACCACGGTGAAACCGGAGAGTTGCGCGTATTCGCGACTGCGCTCGTCGATCCAGACCGCGGGCAGGCCGAAAGCCGGGTCCCGGGTGGCTTGCCCGGGCAACTCCACCGTGGCGCCGCCCGGGTTGATGGCGAGGTGCATCCCGCTCATCGCGTCACCCTCGCCGATCGTCACCCCTTTCAGGGTGATGCGATAGGCGTTGGGGCGCAGTTCGAGGTTGTCACGAATGTGAACTGCGGGTGGCAGGAAGCCGATCTCCTGCGCGAACTTGCGGCGGATGCCGCGGATACGCTTCAGCAGTTCGCCGTCCTGCCCGCGGTCGACCAGCGGAATGAGTCGGTAACCCACTTCCAGCCCGAGCACGTCCAGTGGCGCGATGTCGTCCCAGCTGGCATCGACCCCCTCGGTCGACACGGGCGCACTCTCGGCGGCCTTGGCCTGGGCGGCCTCGGCTGCTTGCCGGCGCGCACGCCGCTGCAACGCACGAGCCCCGGCAGCCGCCACCGCCGCGAGCAGAAGGAACGACAGATGCGGCATGCCCGGAATGAGCCCGAGAAGCGCCATCATCACGGCGGTGATGCCAAGCGCCTGCGGCGTTGCGAAGAGCTGCGAGGCCAGTTGCGACCCGATGTCCTCTTCCTTGCCGACCCGCGCCACGATGAGCCCCGCGGCGATCGAGATGATGAGCGAGGGCACCTGGGCGACAAGACCATCACCGATCGAGAGCAGCACGTAATTGTTGGCCGCCTGCGCGAGGGGCATGTCGTGCTGCACGAGACCGATGATCAGGCCGCCGATGAGATTGATGAAGAGAATGAGAATCCCGGCAATCGCATCGCCACGAACGAACTTGCTCGCACCATCCATCGAGCCGTAGAACTCGGCCTCGGTAGCGACCTCGATTCGCCGACGCCGTGCCTCAGCCTCGGCGATCAGCCCCGCGTTGAGGTCGGCATCGATGGCCATCTGCTTGCCTGGCATGGCATCGAGGGCGAATCGGGCACTCACCTCGGCGATGCGCCCGGCACCCTTCGTGATGACCACGAAGTTGATGACAACCAGGATGGCGAAGACCACAAGGCCCACGGCGAAGTTGCCACCGACGAGCACGTCGGCAAAGGCCTCGATGACCTTGCCCGCGGCATCGGGTCCGGTATGCCCGTTCATCAGCACGGCCCGGGTCGATGCAACGTTGAGCGACAGGCGCATCAGCGTCGTGACGAGAAGGATGGTCGGAAACGCAGCAAAGTCGAGCGGCTTTCGGGTGTAGGCGGCCACGAGCAGCACGACGATCGACAGCGCGATGTTGAAGGTGAAAAAAAGATCGAGCAGAAAAGGTGGGAGCGGCAGCATCATCATCGCCAGCACGAAGATGATGAGGAGCGGTGTACCGAGCGCGCCCACCGGCACGTTGGCGAGCATGGGCACGATCAGACGCCAGTTCACGCGCCCACCCCGGTCGCGAGCGGATCAAGCTCGGTTGGCACATCCACGGCAAGGCCTGCGTAGGGTCTGGCCGAGGGCCGGGTATTGGTCGCGCGCAGGTTGTAGATGAAGGCAATCACCTGCGCGACGCCGGTATAGAGCGCCTGGGGAATCTCGGCGCCGATCTCGCAGTGCTTGTGCAATGCGCGCGCGAGGGGCGGCGCTTCGACCAGAGCCACGCACGACTCGACGGCAATTTCGCGAATGCGGGCCGCCACTTCCCCGGTACCCTTGGCAACCACTCTGGGCACCGCCCCACGCTTTTCGTCATACCGCAACGCCACGGCATACCGGGTCGGGTTGGTCACGACGACATCGGCATCGGGCACTGCCTGCATCATGCGCCGCTGGGCCATCTGGCGCTGCTGGCTGCGGATCTTCGCCTTGACATGCGGATCGCCTTCCGACTCACGCGACTCGTCGCGAATTTCCTGGAGCGACATGCGCAGGTCGCGCCGATGGCGCCAGACCGAGAGTCCGATATCGAAGGAGGCCATCAGCGCCAGCGCTGCCACCATCACACCAAAGGCACTGGTAACCAGCGACCCCAGGTGCGCGTGCCCGAGGCGTCCGGCCAGTCCATCAAGGGTTGCGAACTCCTCGTAGCGCGAGCGCACGAAAACGACCACCACCGTCACAACGACAACCGCCTCGACGAGGAGGCGCGCCAGATCGAGCGTCGCGTTGAGCGAGACGAGCTTGCCCAGTCCTCGAATGGGGCTGAGACGCGAGAAGTCCGGGGTCAGGCCGCGGGCAGAGAGGTTCCAGCCCCCGAGGGCGAGCGAAGCCGCGATGGCTGCCGCTGCCGTGACGACACAGACGGGCAGGGCAATGAGCAGCCCGTCGACCACGAGGCGTCCACCATGGTGAGAAGCAAAATCGGCACGAAAGGCTTCCTCGTAGCCGAAGGTAAGGCCTTGCGCAAGCAGTTCGCGCGATGCCTCGAAGAGCGAGCGGCCGAGCAGCGCGAGTGTGCCCGCTGCGGCACCCATCATGAGGGCGGTCGACAGGCTTCGCGAACGCGGCACCTGCCCCTCCTCGCGCGCGCGCTCGAGGCGCCGCTCGGTCGGAGCAAGTTTTCTTTCCTGATCGTCGTCAGCACCTGCAGCCATCGAAAGCATCATCCATGCGCGGTGAGAGACCGCATGAACGATTATTGATGGAGGGCAAGCACCGCCTAAGCGGGAATATCGGGGTGTTTGCCCCGCTATTCGTGGCGCGAATCGGTCGCGCCGATCATTGCACCGACGCGGCCCCGGGTGTGCTTCCAACGCTGGAGCCGAGCGCACCGGCACCGCGCGGCCGCCGCAAGGCTTCGGGGGGCGGCATGCGGGTCGACAGTTCAGCAGCGTCGCTCGCCACGACAGCGCCCATCTCGCGCAACACCCGCTCCTCGGCCTCGCGATTCATCACGATGATGCTGATGCGGCGATTCACGGGCGCCTCGGGATGGTCGCGCTCGTAATTGATCGAAGACGAAGCACCCACCACCCGCAGCACCTTGGACTCGGCCATGCCCCCGGCCACCAGTTCGCGGCGCGATGCGTTGGCGCGATCGGCCGAGAGTTCCCAGTTGCTGTAGCCGCGCTCGCCGCCCGAGTAGCGAACCGCATCGGTGTGTCCGGAAAGTGTCAACCGATAGTCAACCTCGTTCAGCACCGGCCCCATCTCGCGCAGCACATCACGCATGTACTCCTTCACCACGGCGCTGCCGCTATCGAACATCGGGCGATTCTTGTCATCGATGATCTGGATGCGAAGCCCTTCCCCGGTGAGATCGGTTCGAATCTGCGACCGAACGGGGCGAATCTTGACGCTCTGATCGAGCTGCCGGTCGACTCGCGCCTTGAGTTGGGCCATGTCCTTTGAGTCGCGGGCCGCATTGTCCTTTCGCAGGCGCGCATTGCGGTTCTGCTTCATCGGCGCTTCGGTGTCGTCCCTCAGGAAACCCTTGCTGCCACCCCGGATGACGCTCGAGGTCTCCCCGGCGCCCGAGCCCCCGGTGAATGCCACCCGCAAAGGCGTCCGAAAGTACTCGGAGATGCCCATCAGGTCGCCTTTGGTGGTCGAGCCCAGGAGCCACATCAGCAGGAAGAACGCCATCATCGCCGTCACGAAGTCGGCATAGGCGATCTTCCATGCGCCCCCGTGATGTCCACCGTGGCCGCCCTTCTTGACGCGCCGGATAATGACGGGTGCTCGCTGATCCTTGGTGGCCATGACGGTGGAAGGCGCGCCCTGCCCTGCCCTGCGCCGACGCCTGAGCGCTCAGCGCGAGGGCTGGCGGTCACTTGCCTTTCTGCCCCTTTACATAGGTTTCGAGCTCGTTGAAGGTGGGCCGCTCGGTCGAATAGAGCACCTTGCGACCGAATTCCACCGCGATGGCCGGCGGGTAGCCATTCATGCTGGCCAGGAGCGTGGTCTTGACGCAGTGATAGACCTTGCTGTTCTCCGCCAGTTTCTGTTCGAGCAGCGACGCCACCGGCCCGACAAATCCGTAGGCGAGCAGAATCCCGAGGAAGGTGCCCACCAGGGCTTCGGCAATCATCTCGCCCAGTTCGGCAGGCGGGCGCCCCACCGAGCCCATGGTGTGCACGACGCCCATCACGGCTGCCACGATGCCGAATGCGGGCATGCCGTCGGCCACCTTCTGGATCGCGCTCGAGGGGATCATGCCTTCGTGGTGATGGGTGTCGATCTCGCTCTCCATCAGGACATCGATCTCCTGGGGATTGAGATTGCCGCTCACCATGAGGCGCAAGTAATCGGTGATGAATTCGATCAGGTGATGATCGGCGAGCACATCGGGGTACTTCTTGAAGATGGCGCTTTCCTCGGGCCGCTCGACATCGCCCTCGATGGCCATCAGCCCTTCCTTTCGAACCTTCTGCAGGATCTCGAACAGCATCGCCATGAGGCTCATGTAGAGCGCCTTGGTATACATCGAGCCCTTGAAGCAGGCAGGCAGCGCCTTCATGCTCGCCTTGAGCGCGTTCGAGGAGTTCGAGACGACGAAGGCGCCCACCGCCCCGCCACCGATCATGAGGAGTTCGAGCGGTTGCACAAGGGCGCCCAGGTGGCCGCCCGCGAGCGCATACCCGCCAAAGACCGACCCGACGACCACGATCCAGCCGATGATCACAAACATGTGCGTACGTTCGCCAGAGAGGGATGACCTTCTTTCGGCGGCGTGGCGGCGATACTGAGGGTGGCCTGCAGCAGAACGTGAAAAATCGCCGATCAGGCGAGCGCTTCTCCTGCCCCGACGGCTTCGGCTTCGGCTTCGGCCCTGGCGACAGCGGCGGCGGCACGCGTCTTGCCTGCCCGTGCCGGCATGTCGCACAGCCCGCAGACGAAGTGACGTTTCAGATCATATTGCTGCAGGAGAAAGACGCCACGACATTCGGTACAGGCGGCGGTCTCGAGCAGGCCTGACTCCTCGAATCTCACCAACCGCCAGGCCCGGGTCATGCTCAGGACCTCGGGCAGACCCGACAGCGCCAGGTGCTCCCGGTACAGGCCGTAGGCCCGAATCAGCGCATCAACCCGCTCGATGCCGTTCACCTGCCGCACGGCGCGATACATGTTGAAGAAGAGCGCGCTGTGAATGGAGGGTTGCCAGGTCGTGAACCAGTCGGTCGAAAAGGGCAGCATGCCCTTGGCCGGGGACTTGCCCGCCACCTCCCGGTAGAGTCGCAGCAGACGCTCGCGCGAGAGATTGATTTCGCCCTCGAGCACCTGCAGCCGGGCGCCGAACCGGATGAGCGCGACCGCCCGCTGCACTTCATGGGCCTCGCCGACCAGGCTCTTCGTCTTCATGCCGCCACCTCGAGGGCCTGGCTGGCCACCAGAATCGAGGCATGGATCTGACGGGCAGTCTGGTCACGACCGTGGTCGGTCAGGAGCGACCAGACCATGTCGTCTTCGAGCCGGAAGCGCGAGATGAGCACATTGCGAGCGGCGATCTTCAGGCACTGCGCGAGGGTGAGCCCTTCGATGAGGGCGGCCACCTCTTCGGACACGCCGAGCCGGTAGATCGCTTCGGCGCGATCGTTACGGATGAGGTTCTGCGCGAGGAGCAGGTACGAGAGATTGGCTTCGCGAATCTCGTTCAGGATCTGTTCGTTCGTCATGGGCGTCCGGAGGGAAGGTTGCGTGTCGATGGAGGCCATTGTCGGCAAGCCCGCCGACTTCTTGAACGGAAGACCACCGCGTCAATCGGCAAGGGATCTGCCCTCGAGCGTGCAGGAATTCTTCCTACAAGGCGGCGCCCCCGCCGGATCCGCGCAGGGAAGGTGTGAAACCGGTCGGTACAGAGGGAAAGACCCGGGGACGGCGTCCTTGATGCGGCTTGAAAATGGTGCGTCGGACGGTGCGCAATCGGTCACAAATTTCTCGTGATCTCGAAATCGGGCTCAAGTTCGACCGAGCTCGGTCCGTTAATCGCAACATCGACGGAACGCATGCCACATGGCAACGCGGTCCGCCGGGGCCGGCAGACAGTTCCGGCGGACCAACGCACAACCCAGACAGGAGTGTCACCATGCTCGAAATCAACACCAACGTCGCCTCGATCATCGCGCAGAACGCGGTGTCGAACACCCAGAACAAGATCAACACCTCGGTGCAGCGTCTGGCCACCGGCCTTCGCATCAACAGCGCACAAGACGATGCAGCTGGCCTCGGGATCGCTGCCCGGATGACCTCCCAGGTCAACGGCATCAACCAGGCGGTTCTGAACGCGAACTACGGTGTCTCACTGGCGCAAACCGCACAAGGTGCCCTCTCGGCCGTCACTACCGCCCTGCAGCGTGTGCGCCAACTGGCCGTGGAATCGGCCAACGCCTCGAACTCGGCGACCGACCGATCAGGCCTGGACGCCGAAGCACAGCAGCTGATTTCGCAAGTACAGACCATCGCCACCCAGACCCAGTTCAACGGCCAGAACATTCTCGATGGCACGTTCGGTATTGCCACCTTCCAGGTGGGTGCCAATGCCGGTCAGACCCTGGCAGCAGCCACCGGCAACATCCAGACCTCGTCCCTCGGCAGCTACTCCTCGGTGGGTTCCGCACTGGCGGGCGGCGGTGGCAGTGCGCTGGCTGGTCCGGCCTCTGCCGGAGACCCCGGTGACCTGGCGATCACCGGAGCGAACGGCAAGCTGGTGAAAATCGGCGCAACCACCGATGGTCAGGCCAGCACCATCGCCGCTGCCATCAATGCGCAGAGCTCGAACACCGGCGTGACGGCAACAGCGGCGACCACCACCACCATCACCATCACGAACACGGCGCTTGCCGCGGGCGACCTCGCCATCAAGGACTCCAGCGGCAACAACGTGAACATCGGGGCCGTCGCAAAGGCAGCCACCGATGGCGGATTTGCGGCCAACCTCGCCTCGCAGATCAATGCCATTTCTGCCAAGACCGGGGTCACGGCAACCTACGCCGGTGGCACCCTCACGCTGTCGAATACCACCGGGAGCGACATCACGATCGAGGCTACCAGCGCCGGGCAGACCGTCAGCGGGCTGAGCGGGTCCAGCACCTCGGTCGGCGGCACCATCAGCCTCTCCTCAGGCAGCGCCTTTTCGGTCAGCGGCAACAACGTGGGATTCGCCGGTCTTTCGTCCCCGACCAACAGCATGAATACGCTGGCCTCCTCCGACATCGCAACGGCGACCAACGCCACCACGATGGTGCAGGCGGTCGATGGGGCCCTCGCGCAGATCAACAATCTGCAGGCCAATATCGGCGCCATGCAGGCCCGGTTCCAGTCGGTGGTGAGCACGCTGCAGACCCAGTCGCAGAACCTGTCGGCCGCGCGCAGTTCGGTACAGGACACCGACTTCGCGGCAGAAACCGCCAACCTGAGCAAGGAACAGGTGATGCAACAGGCCGGTACGGCCATGGTGGCCCAGGCAAACCAGCAGGCGAGCCAGGTGCTCACCCTGCTGCAGAAGCTGGGTTGATCCTTCCATGACGGTCGCGCTTGCAAGAAGCGCGACCCGCGAAGGCGGGTGCGGGGGACGATTGTCTCGCGCACCCGCCTTCTGGCATTGCAATCGGAGATAGATCATGACGAATCCGATCTCGAACGACTCGGGCACCACCTGGATCCCGACACCGGCACGCCCCGTGAGCACCGAAGGGGCCGCCAGTGCCACGGCGGGCCTCTCGCTGCCCGCCGCGACAGCGCCGGCAGGCCTCGGTTCACGGCCAGCGGCACCCGATGACAAGGCCTTGCAGGCCGCAATCGACCAGATCACCGGCGCCCTGAAAGGCAAGGCCAACAGCCTGAGCTTTGCCATCGACCACGCGACCGGCTCGACCGTGGTGAAGGTGCTCGACGGGCAAACCGGCAAAGTCATCCGACAGATCCCGTCGGAAGAAACGCTGGAAATTGCCCAGAGCATCGACAAGACGCTGAGCCTGATGAAGCCGCAACAGGCCTGAGCAAGGTCGACGGGCGACAGGGCAGACGAAGTCGCCGAGGAGGGGCTGGAAAGCCGTGCTTTTCAGCCCTATGCCTTTCGCCGGGCAATCGACAATGCGTTGACGCTGCGTCAGGCAAACGTGAAACCGCATGCCGCCCTGCCCTGGGCAGGCGTCTGGTGCGCGGCGCGACGCCATCGGAGATCTGGGCATGAGCACGACATCGATCGGCAGCAGCACCAGCGCCACGACCGCCAGCACGGCATCGACGGGCGCAGGTTCGATTACAACCGCCACCGGGGTCAACGCGGCCAGCAATGGGGCCAACACGACCCTCGGAAACTCCATCCTGCAATCGCTCGGGATGGCCAACAACATCAACATCAACTCGCTGGTGAGCGCCCTCATGGGCGCCGAGCAGATTCCGCTCAATGCGCTGCAGGCCCAGCAGACAAATGACCAGACAAGAATCTCGGCGCTGGGCACCCTGTCGAGCGCACTGGCTTCGTTGCAATCGGCCTCCCAGGCCCTGGAAGCCGGCTCCATCAGCGACACCTTCACCGCCATGATGGCCAGTTCAAGCGACACGAGTGCGCTCACCGCAACAACCGGTACCGGTGCCAGACCGGGCACCTGGTCGCTCACCATCACGGCACTCGCCTCGAGCCAGGTCATCCGCTCGGCGTCCGACTACACCACGGGCGATACCTTTGGCGCAGGCACCCTGCAGATATCGGTGGGTGGCACCAGCACCAGCGTGACGATCAAGGCAGGCCAGTCGACCCTCTCGGGCATCGCCGCCGCCATCAATGCATCCGACGCCGCGGTCACCGCAAGCGTGCTCGATGATGGCACCAGCCAGCGGCTCATTCTCAGCGCCGATGCGAGCGGCACGGACGGTGCCCTTCGCATCGCGGCTACCCAGACGGGCGGCAGCGGCACGCAAAGCCTCACCGATCTTGCCTACTCGGGCACTGACAGCGCCACCATGGTCGAATCACAGGCGGCAGCCGATGCGAGTTTCACCCTCAATGGCACACCAATCACCCGCTCGAGCAACACGGTGAGCGACGTGATTCCGGGCGTCACGCTCACGCTCGGCAAGGCGCCGACTGTTACCAAGGTCACGGTGAAGCCCGACGCGGCCGGTCAGGCCACTGCCATCGGGGCATTCGTCACCGCCTACAACAACGCCATCGCCACCATTGCCTCACTGACGGCCTACGATGCGGCGAGCGGCACCTCGCAACCACTGAACGGGAACACCTCGATCAGCGCACTGCAGTCAGCATTGCCCGGCATTCTGTCGCACGGACTCTCGGGTATCGCAGGCGGTGCCAGCACGCTTGCCGACATCGGCATCAGCCTGCAGGCCGACGGCACGATGAGCATCGACTCGAACAAGCTGCAAGGGGCACTCACCAATCCGGGTCATGACATCGCCAGCCTGTTCGGCCGACTGACCCGAGGCCAGCAGGGATTTGCCACCCAGATCGACCACCTGCTGGGCCGCTACCTGGGCCCCGGCGGCGCCATCGGCCAGCAGACCCAGAGTCTGACGGCGAGCATCCAGTCGCTGACCAGCCAGATGAGTACCGAGCAGGCACGCCTGACGGCGCTGCAATTGCAATACACCCGGCAATTCACGGCGATGGACACCATTCTCTCGAAGATGAACTCGACCCAGACCTTCCTCACCCAGCAGCTGCAATATGCCAACATCAATGCCGCCAACAAGATGGGCTGAATTCGAGGCCGTGGCGGCCGAGGCGTTGCGACACGCGCGCGAGGGCCAATGGGCCGGCCTCGCTGCAGCGGTCGACCGGCTCGCCTCCTTGCAGGCCGAGTGGGCGATCGAGAGCGCGGTTCGAGCGGACATGCCCCACCTCGAGAGGCTGCTCGAACTGAGCAGCCAGATCGTGGATCTTGCACGCGCGCAACGCACTCGCCTTGCAAGCGCCATCGATTCGACACGGCATCAGCAGCGTGTCATGCAGGCCTACGCCACCACTCGAGGCGCAGCATGAATACGTCCGCAGACAGCGTCACATCGTCTCAAGAATCGCCCTGGCTGGCCGTTACAGACAGTGAACGGACCAGCATCATCGAGCCCTCAGGCCTCGCGCCTGACGAGCCTTCACATGCACCGGTCCTGCCACCCTTGAGCACCGGAGAGCGGACCATGTTTCTGCAGTTCAAACCCAATGCCTCGACCTATGCACGCGTGGACCTCGAGGGGCGCGTCACGAGTGCCGACCCACATCAGCTCATCGTCCTCCTGTACGACGGTGCCATCCTTGCACTCACGCGTGCCGAGGCGGCGATTGCACGCAAGGACATCGCGGCCAAGGCCACCTGGATCACCCACGCGGTGAGCATCATCGTCGAGGGCTTGCAGACCGCACTCGACAAGGATGCGGGCGGCTCGCTGGCCCGCAATCTGGAAGATCTCTACACCTACATGGCCCGACGCCTCTTCGAAGCCAACATGCACTCCGATGCGGCGGGCGTCGCCGAAGTGCGCCACCTGCTCGACGAGCTGAGGGGTGCCTGGCTGTCGATCCGGGGAAAGGCCACGAACACCGTGCCATCGCCCTCGCGCGCGCCGCAACTGGCGATGGCGGGTGCCCGGTGAGTGCCTTCAAACCCTTGCCGGACACGAACGACATGATGACCTGCTACGAGACACTTGCCCGTGCCAGCCACGCCATGTTGCTGGCTGCTCGCGAAGGCAACTGGACCGAGGTGACAACTCTCGAGCAGCGCTGCGCCGCACTGATTGCCACCATGAAACCCGTGCACCCTGCGAGCCAACTCCCTGAGGCGCAGCGCCGACGCCGATTCGAAATCATGCGTGGCGTGCTTGCCGAAGACGCACAGATCCGGGCGATGGCCCAGCCCTGGCTTACCCGGCTCGAAACCTCGCTCACGCAGGCGGCAACCGGCGAAAGGCGCTGAGTCGGCGAGAAGCCCACGGTGAACGTCGACACGCTTCGCCGGCTGGCTGAAGCCGCAGCACTGGCCCGCACCGGTCTTGCATTCCGGGCGCCGGGCGGTACGGCAGGCACCGGACCCGCGGCGGTCGCCCCAGTGGCTGCCATGGCGCCATCCGCACGACCCGGTGATGCGCCCCCTGACACGGAGACTGATCAGGGCGCCCCGGCGGGCCAGGAAAACGCAGGGCAGCGGCCTGGCGTGACCATCGAACTGAGTTCGATGGCGCGTCAGATCGCCCGCCATTTTCCGCGGGCCGATACCCCGATGCCTGGCGATGAGGCTCTCGGTGCCGACAGCGTCAACGAGGCGACTGCCCAAGGCCTGCCAATTGATGCGGATGACGCCATCGCGGCATCGACCGCGGCGCTCACGAACGAAGCACCCAGGAACCGGAAGCGCGCCGAGGGCAATCAGTTGCCAACGCCATCGGCGTCAGTCCACGTCGCCGTCCGATCACCCTCTGCGGCCGGCGCAAGCCCCCTGGATGCAGCGAGCGTACCGACGCCCCCGGGTGCCCCTGCCCTCACGGGAACGCCCACCCATGTCCATGAACTCGCCGGCGCCATCGCCGAGACCATCAGCAACAGCGGTCTATTCTATGAATCGCATCTGGCCGAGTGGGTCGACGGTGCTCGCACGCTCGGCCAGATTCGTACCGAGCCCCAGAATGGCGGGCATCCGCCCCTTGCGGTCGCCGATCAGTTGCAAGCGCTCTCATCAGGAGCCATCGCGTGGCGCGGCGAGGTGTGGCCCGGCCAGAACGGCGAATTGATGATCGGTGAAGAAGAACAACGGGCCACCGATACCCAGCCCGTCACATGGCATGCCCGGATCATCCTCGAACTGCCTGAACTGGGCCGAGTTGAAGCCCACCTGGCGCTCAACGGACAACGACTCGACCTGCGGTTCGCAACCGACACTGCCGCCCATCGCGACACGGTGGCAGCGGCCACGCCGGGCCTGCTCGAGCGCATGCAGGCGCACGGCCTCGCAGCGCTCGCCCGAGTCGAGACCCAACCGGCAGCCGCTCCATGAGCCAGACCGATCAGGCACGCCGCAGCGCACAGCGAGCCGTGGCACTCGCTTACCGCAAAGGTGACAGCGCGCCGCGCGTGACGGCCACCGGCCGCGGCCTCGTCGCCGAGGAGATCATCCGCCGCGCGCGCGAGGCGGGCGTGTTCGTGCACGAGTCGCGTGAACTGGTCGCGGTTCTGGCACGACTCGATCTGGACGCCCGTATCCCGCCCGAGATATACCTCGCAGTCGCCGAAATACTGGCATGGGTTTACCGCACCGATCAGAACATCGCATCGAAAACCGCGAATCATCGACGACCATGACGATCACCGACCGTATCGACCCACGCGAGCATCCCCTTTCAGACCTCGACACCGAAACCCCTGCCCAGCGTCGGGAAGCCTTTCGCGCACCGGCGCCGGTCGCGCGCCCGCTGGTGGCTACCCTCACGCTGGCCGATCACACCCGCCATACCGCGCAACTGCTCGACATCAGTGTCCTGGGGGTCAGCCTCCTCATCGATCCGGACCAGACCAGCCTGTCAAGTGCCATGGTGGTGCCGCGCTTCGAAGTCGATCTGCCCGGCATCGGTCCGGTGGAATGCTCGCTTGATGTCCGCCATGTGATGCCCGGTCAGGCCCGGCATCCGCCCGGTACGCAGCGCGCCGGGGCGGCGTTCCTGCACCTGTCACCGGCCGACGCCATGAAAGTGACCCGCTACGTGCATGCCGCCGAACGCGCTCATGCCCGACGGCTCTGACCCCTGGCGCCTGAATCGCCCGCAACGACCGCGCGCACCCGCTCGAGAACGTCGGTCCAGTCGCCACGGATGGTCTGACGCAGCAGCCGCATCGACCGATACCAGGGCGTGGCCTCCCCCTCGAGCCTCCAGCGCCAGTCGGGCACATGCGGCAGCATGAGACAGACCGGCACGCCAAGCGCCCCGGCCAGATGCGCCGTTACGTTGTCGATGGTGACCACGATGTCGCAGGCGGTTACGAGGGCAGCCAGCCCGTCGATATCGCGCGCGTTGTCGACCGATGCGCAGTTCTGGACATCGAGGCCGCCGGTCGTGCGCACCGCATCGACTTCGAGCGCCGTATCCCCATATTGCAACGAGACCACGCGAACACCCGTCCCGACCAGCACCGCTGCCAGACGAGCCAGTTCGATGCTGCGATCACGCCCGGTCGTCGGATTGACCGAATGCCATGACACGCCCACCAGCCGCTCGCCGGGCTTGCAGAGCGTCGAGCGCAACGCGGCCACGCGTGCCGGATCGGCAAGCAGCGCGGGCCCGGTCGGATGAGACTGACCTGGCGCGTCGATCTGTAACCGGGCAGCAACATCGCCCATCGCCATCTGGGTATCAAAGGCCGATGCCTCGAGCAGGTCATCGCTTGCGATCCAGTCGATCAGCGGCATCGACCGCCGGAACAGCGCAAGGAGGCGCGCATTGCAGGTGGCACTGAAGTGCCCGATACGCTCACGCCAGGCGGGCAGCAAGGTCGCAAAGAAGATCTCATCGCCGATACCCTGTTCAGCCCAGACCAGATGTCGGCCGGGCACCCGACCCGGCTCCCAGCGCGGCACCTCGATCGCGGGTGGCACGGTGTCATTCGCACCGGCCGGCCAGCGCCAGTGATAGAGCGACCATCCACCCTCGAGATCGCCCTGGAGCAGGAGGGCGCGGGCCCGTGCCCAATGCACTTTCGGGTAATCGGGCTGCACGAGCAGGGCGCCCTGCAGGCTGGTCATGCCTTCGGTATGGCGGCCCAGATCGGCGAGCACCAGACCGCGGTTGTACCAGGCCTGGGCATGGCCCGGATCGAGTTCGAGCGCACGCTCATGTGCTGCCAGTGCCGCCTCGAGGTGACGGCGCTGCCACAACGCCACACCCAGATTGCTGTGAAAAGCGGCCTCGCAGGGTTCGAGGGCCACGGCACGTTCGATCAGTGCGATTGCCTCGTCGAACTGCTTTCGCTGGCAGGCGATGACCCCCAGCAGATGAAGGGCACTGGCATCATCGGGCATCATGGCAAGTCGCGCCCGATAGGCCGCCTCGGCCTCTTCGATGCGTCCGGCACGATGCAGCCTGATCGCCCGCGCCAGCGAGGTGTCGGCAAGCAGTGCTGCGCGCACCGCTGCAAGCACATCAGTCCAGCGCCCGCGTTCACGCTGGCGCCACAGACGCAGCGACGGGTACCAGGGGCTGTCGATGCGATCAAGCATCCAGCGCCATTCGGGTACCTTGGGCAGGAGCACCCAGGTTGGCTTGCCGATGGCACCGGCCAGATGAACCGTGCTGTTGTCGACCGAAACCACCCGATCGCAGGCACCGATCAGGGCAGCCAGTCCGTCCAGATCGGCCCAGGTATCGACATCGGGCGCGCTCTGCACATCGATACCCGTGTCGCGCAAAAGCCGTGCGCGCTCGGTCTCGGTATCGCCGTACTGCAGGCTCACCAGGCGCACACCTTCGGTGGCGAGCGCCCCTGCCAGATCGGGCAGCGGCAGATTGCGCTCGAACGCCTTGCGCGGGTTGACCGTACGCCAACTGATGCCGATCAGTCGCTCGCCCTCGGACGCGAGCGCCGCTCGAAGTCTCGCGACCCGTTGCGCGTCGGGCACCAGCCAGGGTTGCTGCCGCCCGGCAAAGTCATCGAGGTTGCGGCGCAGATGCCGCGGCAATTCAGCCAGCGAGAGGTGCGAGTCAAAGGCATGGTCGGGCGTGCTGCCTGCGCTTGCCCAGGCGATCGCGGGCATCGAGCGGCGAAGGAGTGGCAGGAGGCGGTCATCGACCTCAACTCGCAGATCGGGCACGCGCTCGTGCCACTGTGGCAGCAACGAGGCGAAGAGGATGACGTCACCCACACCCTGCTCCTGCCAGAGCAGTTGGCGCCCCGGCGCCTTGCCCGGGCGCCAGACCGGTCGCCCGGTTGCACGGGGCTGCGAATCGCATTCGTTCGATCGCCAGCGCGCGTCGAAAAGATCCCAACCCGCCGCCAACTGACCCAGCAGCAGGTGGGTCATGGCCTTGCCCCAGCGCGCAGCACCGACGCCCGGATCCAGGGCCAGCACCCGGTTGAAGGCAGCAAGGGCCTCGCCATGACGTGACAGTTCCGTGAGAACAATGGCACGGTTGTGCCAGGCATCGGGGTTGCGCCGTTTGAGGGCGAGCGACGCATCACAGGCTGCCAGCGCTTCGTCGAGCCGACGCAGCTCGCGCAACGCCAGGCTCCGATTCGAGTGCCAGCTCGGCTCGGCACCGCCCAGCGCAATCGCCGCGTCGATCAGTTCGAGGGCGTCGCTTGCGTTCCCCAGTTGCAGGGCAATGACCCCGAGGCGCTGCAAGGCCTCGGCATGGCTGGGCTGCTGGGCGAGCACGCGCGAATACCCCTCAGCGGCCTCGTCGAGCCGCCCGGCCTCATGCGCGCGGGCGGCCTCGGCAAACAGGGCCTGCATCGGGTCGGGCACCAGCGCAGACACAGCCCGTGCGGGGACGGTGCGGCGCCCGGCATCGATACGACTCATGAGTTTCTCCTCGGATAGCTCGAACTGCTCGAAATGCGCGTCTTGGCGCTCGCCGTGAGCGTGTGGGCGACCTCACGCAACACCGACCCCCAGTCACCATCGACGGTCTGTCGATGCAGGGTCATCTGCGCATACCAGGGGCTGTCGCTACGCTGGGTAAACCAGCGCCAGTCGGCCACCTTCGGCAAGAGCACCGTCACTGCCGCGCCCAATGCACCCGCCAGATGAACCGTGCTGTTGTCGATCGAGACGACCTGGTCGCAGGCACTGATGAGCGCAGCCAGGCCATCGAGATCGGCATACGGGTCGACCGAATCGCAGGCGAGCACCTCGATGCCGGTCTGTCGATGCGCGTCGAGCCGCTCCGCGTCACAGGCGCCGTACTGAAGGCTCACCAGACGCCCGCCACTGGCAGCCAGTGCCTCACCGAGCACGGACACCAGTCGTTCGAGTCCGATGCTGCGTGCGGCACCGGTGCGCGTACAGGTGCTGCGCCATGCGATACCGATCAGAGGCCCACCCGGTGGCCTCAGCGCCGCTCTGATCGACCGCACCCGCTCGGCATCGGCGATGAGCCAGGGCTGCGGCGGGTTGGGGAAAGCCTGCCAGTTGGGCCGCAGGATGCCGGCAAGATCGGCCATCGGCAGATGCGTATCGTAGTCGGCCGGGTTCATGGCGTCATCGCTCGAGCGCCACTCGATGTCCGGCTGTGAACGGCGAAAGAGCGGCAGCAGTCGTCGATCGCACTGCACGATCAACCCGGGCACGCGGGCCTTCCATTCGGGCAGCAGTGTGCCGAAAAAGATATGGTCGCCCACGCCCTGCTCGGCCCAGATCAATTGGCGGCCCGGATTCACCCGTGGTGATGCATCGCAACGCCACACCGGACGTGCCTCGCACAGCGCCACCGAGGCGCTCGCGCCGGCTCGCCAGCGCGCCTCGTACAAGGGCCATCCCGCCTCGAGGTCGCCGCGCGCCAGCAGACAGGTGGCCTTGTTCCAGGCAGCACCGCCATGGGCAGGGTCTGCGGCGAGCACTGCGTCAAAACTGGCCATGGCCTCGATGGACTGCCCCAGCGCCAGCCGTGCGAGGCCCTGCTGATAGAGCGCTCGCTGATGACCCGGATTCAGGGCCAGTGTCCGATCGAAACTCGCCAATGCCTGCCCCTGCGCATGGCGACGATTGCCCGCGAGGCTCAAGGCACTCCACGCCAGCCCGCGGTTGTACCAGGCAGCGGCAAAGCCCGCGTCGATGGCGATCGCCCGGTCGCAGGATTCGACTGCCCGCGCATGTTGACCCAGGGCCGACAAGGAAAGACCGAGGTTGCTGTGGCGTGGTGCGTCGTTGTCATCGATGCTGATGGCGGTCTCGATCAGGCTGACTGCGGCACCGAAATCACCGAGTTGATGCGCGATGAGCCCGAGCCGATGCAAGGTTTCGGCGTGCCCGGGATGGTGCGCGAGCACCGCCTCGTAGGCACGCACGGCCTCATCGAACCGACCGGCCTGGTGCAGGTCAGTTGCACGGGCCATGTGCGTACCGATCAAGCCGGCCTCAGACATTCATGTTCATCACTTCCTGATACGCCTGCACGACCCGATTGCGGATCTGCACGGCGGCCTGGAAGCTGATCGAAGCCTTCTGCCCCGCGATCACGGTGTCCTCGAGGCTGACATCGGGCTTGCCGAACTGGAAGTCACGCGCGACGTTGCTCGCCTGCTCCTGGATCACGTTCACTGACTGCAGCGCCTGGCGCAGCGCGTCACCGAAGCCAGGCGCATCGACCCCACGGGGCACCGCTGGCACGCCGATGCCGCCCGCGCCGCCAACGCCGGTCGTGGCACCCGCACCGCTGCCCGCAGCGCCGGCCGGACCCGAGAGGCCCGCCGGTACCTGCCCTGCCAAGGCGCGAGCCGCGGGCGAGAGCGAGATTCGGCTCTCCATCTGTACAAGACGTGAGGCAATCGGATCGATGGCCATGGGGCAATTCCTCTCGGTGCGCGAGCAGCAGGCAGGCCGGAAACCCCGACCAACCTCGCCATCGTGTCAGAGGCCCTGCCCGCTCATAGCCTCGAAATGGAACCCGATTGCCGTCCTTTTCCGGGCTTGGCGACACCACCACCCTTTCCATAATCCATTCCCACCTGTGCCACACCCCGCGTCCCCACCGACGAGACTCCAGATACCGCCATGGCTACCCAGGCAATCGAAGCCGCTCCCTTCAGCATCCCGAGCCTGATCGACCGATCGCGCATCACCACGCTGCTCGCCGTGGCTGCCGCGATCTCCATCATCATTGCGGTTGCGCTCTGGGCGCGCGCGCCGGAATACCGTCCGTTGTATGCAAGCCTGCCCGATCGCGATGCCAACGCGGTGATCCAGTCGCTGCAGCAGATGAATGTGCCCTTTCGCATGGCCGAGGGCGGCGGTGCCATCCTGGTGCCGGCGACGCAGGTCCATGACATCCGCCTCAAACTCGCCTCGCAGGGCATCCCGCGCAACGGCACGCCAGGTTTCGAACTCTTCGAGACCCAGAAATGGGGTGTCACCCAGTTCCAGGAGCAGGTGACCTTCCAGCGCGCGCTCGAAGGCGAACTGGCGCGATCAATCCAGTCACTTTCGGCCGTTCAGGGCGCCCGGGTGCATCTGGCCATCCCGAAGGATTCGGGCTTCCTGCGCGAGCAGCAGGCCCCGACCGCCTCGGTGCTTCTGAATCTGGCAGGGGGCCAGAGCCTCGAGCGCTCGCAGATTGCAGGCATCGTCCATCTGGTGGCCTCGAGCGTGAACAACCTCTCGCCTCGTGGCGTGAGCGTCGTCGACCAGAACGGCACCCTGCTCTCCTCCGAGTTCGGGGTCGAATCGCGTCTCGACCCCGGACAACTCGCGCACGTGCAACGCATCGAAACCGGCTACGCACGGCGCCTCGCGCAGATCCTCACCCCCATCGTTGGTCAGTCGAACTATCGCGCGCAGGTCAATGCTGACATCGACTTTACCGAAACCGAAACGAGCAACGAGAGCTACAAACCCAATCGCGGGGCTACCGACGCCGTGGTACGCAGCGAACAGACCAGTGAAGGTGCATCGGCCACAGGGAACGGCGCGCAAGGCGTCCCCGGTGCCCAATCGAACCAGCCACCTGCGGCAAGCCAGGCACCGATCAACGGCTCGGTCACCTCGAGCGGTGACGTGAAGAACCCTTCATCGACCCAGCGCAACACGGTCACCAACTATGAAGTGGACAAGACCGTGCGCTATTCGCGACCGCAGGTTGGCGCGGTGCGACGCCTGAGCACCGCCATCGTGATCAATCTGCGCAAGCCGGCAGACCCCACTGGCAAGCCCGAGCCGCTGTCGGAGGCCGAGATCCAGAACATCACCGAACTCGCCAAGCAGGCGATCGGCTTTCGGGAAGACCGCGGCGACACGATCAAGGTGACGAGTGCACCATTCACGGCCGAGCCGATCGAGCCGATTGCCGACGTGCCGCTCTGGAAGCGCCCCGATCTCATCGCTCTTGCGGTCGAAGCGGGCAAGTACCTGCTCGCAGCCTTGCTCATCGCCTACGTCTTCTTCGCCTACGTCAAGCCCGCTCTCAAGCACCTGATCGGGGCGCGGATGGTCGAGGAGCCCGGCCCGGCCGCCCTGCCCGCACCGGGCGAAACGACCCGTGCAGGCAACGCGGTCAGCACCCACGCCAACCCCGGTGCGGGCAACGGTGACACCGTCGCAGCCCTCCCCGCACCTGACCCGCTCGAGGAGGCCCGACAGATCGCCCGCCAGGATCCGAAGATGGTGGCCAACCTCGTCACTGGCTGGGTGAACAATGGCTGACGAAGGCCTCGATCGCAGCGCGATCCTGATGATGATGCTGGGTGAGCAGGAAGCGGCTGCCGTGTTTCGCCACCTGGCCCCGCGCGACGTACAACGCATCGGCGTTGCGATGGCGCGCATCAACGGTATTCCGAAAGAGCAACTCAGCGCCGTGCTGGACCGATTTCATGCCGACGCGAGCACTCAGAGCACCTTTGGCATCGAGAGCGACGCCTACCTGCGAAGTGTCCTCACCAACGCCCTTGGAGAGGAGAAGGCCGGACTCCTCCTCGATCGCATCCTCGAGGGCGTCGACTCGGCCGGCATCGAACGACTGAAATGGGTCGATGCCGCAACGGTCGCCGAACTCATTCGCAACGAGCACCCGCAGATCATCGCTACCATCCTCGTGCACCTGGAGCGCGACCAGTCGGCGCAGATTCTCACCCAGTTCACCCCGCGCCTGAGAAACGATGTGGTACTTCGCATCGCTACGCTCGATGGCATCCAGCCCAGTGCCATCCGAGAGCTCAACGAGTCGCTGTCGCTGACCCTGTCGGGCAGCAACCGCAGTTCGAAGAAGTCACTGGGCGGCATCCGCATGGCCGCCGAGGTAATCAACCTGCTGCCCGGCACCAGCGAGGGCGAAGCGGTCGAGAGCATTCGCGAATTCGATGCCGACCTTGCCCAGAAGATCCAGGACGAGATGTTCAAGTTCGAGGACCTGATGAAGATCGACGACCGCTCGATGCAGACCCTGCTGCGCGAAGTGGCGTCCGATGTGCTCATCGTGGCCCTCAAGGGCGCCGACGCCGCCATCCGCGACAAGATATTCAAGAACATGTCGGAGCGTGCTGCCAACCAGATGCGCGAAGACCTCGAGACAAGCGGCCCGGTTCGACTCTCGGAGGTCGAGACCCAGCAACGCGAAATCCTCAAGACCGTGAGACGCCTCGCCGACGAGGGCACGCTCGCCATCGGCGGCAAGGCCGACGATGCCTTCGTCTGAACGATGCCAGAACCGAGCGAGCCATTCGATGACCGAACTTGACGCGATCCGCATGCCCGAGGAAAGCCTGAAGAACCTCAGGCGCTGGAGCCCCGATGCGCTCACCGCGCGCGGCCCGGGTGCCGAGCGGCGCGCGGCCAACCAGCCCGCCACCCCGAGCGACATCCAGCGGCATGCGCCCGCTGCGGCCGCGACGACTGCGCCTGCAGCCCCGGCACAACCCGACCCGCTGGTATTGCGCCAGATGCATGAGGAGGCGTCACGGCAGGGCTACATCGAAGGCAAGGCACTGGCGGAACGCGAAATCGCCCGCATGAACGCGGTGGTCGAAGACCTGCAGCAGTGGGTGCGTCAGGCCGAAGCCCAGTGTGCCGAAGACCTGCTGCGCCTTGCACTGGGTATCGCACGCCAGGTCATTCGCACCGAACTCCTGCTCAACCCCGAGGCAACGCTCCGCCTGGTACGTGAAGTCGTCGATTCGGCACCCGAGAGTCCGGGGCGCCGCTCGCTGCATCTGCACCCGGACGATGCCGGGCGAGTGTCCGAGGCCATGGGCTCGGCCCTCGAAGCCGGCAGTTGGCAACTGGTGCCCGATGCGAGCATCAGCGCAGGTGGCTGTCGCCTGTCCTCGAAAATCTGCGACGTCGACGCAACGCTGGCCACCCGGTGGCAGCAGGCGATGCAGACGCTGGGACGCAACGACCCGTTCGAAGTGCTCGATGCAAAGACCACCGACGTGGCACAGGGAGCAACCGATCGATGAATCCGGACGCGACACCGAGGGCCCGAACCGCTGCGCCAGGCAGCGCCGCGACCTGGCAGGCCTTCCTGCAGGATGCGGCGCGCATGGTCGATGTGTCGGTCCCCCTGGTCACGCGCGGACGCCTGACCCGGGTATCGGGCCTCGTCATGGAGGCAACAGGCCTCGCCTTGCCAGTCGGACACACCTGCGAAATCATTCAGGATGGCCTTGCCATTGCCGAGGCCGAGGTGGTCGGATTCGCCGGTGAGCGACTCTTTCTGATGCCGACCCAGGAGGTGCATGGCCTGCGCCCCGGGGCCGTCGTTGCACCCGCAGCCACCCCGGCCAGCCCTTTGCGTTTTGGCGCGCGCAATCACCCCTGGCGCCGTGCGGAAGATCGCTCGCGCCGCCTGCCCGTGGGCGAATCGCTCCTCGGGCGAGTGCTCGACGCCAGCGGCCGCCCGCTCGACGGCTGCGGCCCGCTCGAGGTAACCGGGACCCGCCCGATCAGTGCGCGCGCGATCAACCCGATCGACCGCGAACCGATTCGCGCCAGGCTTGATGTGGGCGTGCGCAGCATCAACGCACTGCTCGCCGTCGGGCGAGGCCAGCGCATGGGCCTTTTCGCCGGTTCCGGCGTTGGCAAGAGCGTGCTCCTGGGCATGATGGCCCGCTACACCGCCGCCGACGTGATCGTGGTCGGACTCATCGGCGAACGCGGTCGCGAAGTGAAGGAGTTCATCGAGGAGATTCTGGGCGAGGAGGGCCTGGGGCGCGCAGTGGTGGTGGCAGCACCTGCTGACGCATCCCCGCTGCTTCGAATGCAGGGCGCCGCCTACGCGACCTCGATTGCCGAGCACTTTCGCGACGAGGGACGTCAGGTACTGCTCATCATGGACTCGCTCACCCGCTACGCCATGGCGGCGCGTGAAATCGCGCTCGCAGTCGGCGAACCACCGGCGACCAAGGGGTATCCGCCGTCGGTCTTTGCCCGCCTGCCCCAACTGGTCGAACGGGCTGGCAACGGTCGCTCCGGCGGTGGCTCGATTACCGCCTTCTACACGGTGCTGACCGAGGGCGATGACCAGCAGGATCCGATCGCCGATTCGGCACGGGCGATCCTCGATGGGCATATCGTGCTTTCGCGCTCGCTGGCCGAGCAGGGCCACTACCCGGCCATCGACATCGAGGCCTCGATCAGCCGTGTCGCGAGCGCGATCTGTTCCGCCGATGACCTGACACGGGCGCGGCACTTCAAGCAGTTGTATTCGCGCTATCAGCGAAGCCGCGATCTCATCTCGGTGGGTGCTTACGTGAGTGGCAGCGACCCGTTGCTCGACGAAGCCATCCGGCAGCGCCCGGCACTCGACGCGTTCCTGCAGCAGGAACAGCGCGAGGGCGCAAGCCTTGCGAGCAGCACGGCTGCCCTCGCGGCACTCTTCCCCGCGCCGGCGTCGGCGAGTTACTCGTCGCACGGCCAGGTCTGACGCTGCCATGGCCGACACCGATGCAATCACGCTCCTCATCGACCTGGCAACACGCACTGCCGACAGTCGGCTGCGCGACCTGGCAGGTGCCCTGTCGCGCGAGCAATCCGAGACAGAACGGCTGCGCCTTCTCACCGATTACCGCGCCAATTACCGCAAGCGCCTCGAGATCGCGCAGGCAGATGGCATCAGCCGCCAGCTCCTCGCCAGTTACCGCCAGTTCATCGAGCGGCTCGACGGCGCCATCGCCCAGCAAGGTCTCGTCATCGAACATCGAGCGGCCGACAGCGCGCGGGCACGCGAGGACCTGAGCAAGGCGGAGCGACACCGCAAGTCGCTCGAAACCGTGCACGAGCGCCGCGCCCTTGCAAAGCGCCTCATCACCGAGCGCCGCGAACAAAAACAGCACGACGAATTCGCTCTCCGGAGCAACGCCCAAGGCGGCGGCTTCCCACACTGAATCATCGACTCCCGCGACAACAGGACCCCGAACATGACTGACCTTCCGATCAGCGCAAAACCCACCGTCAGCACGGCAGTGCCGACGCCCACACCCCGCACCGAGTCCTCCGGCAGCAGCGAACGCTTCGGCAACATCCTACAGGCACGCCTGGGCAAGTCCTCGGCCGCACCGTCCCTTGACACAGGCGCGAACACCGAGGCCGCGGGCAGCACGCGGAACGACTCTGCCAGTGCGAACGAGGCGGCATCCGCGAGTGCCTCGAATGAACGCAAGGCCTGCAAGGACGCAACAACCACCGACGCGGCCGGCACGACGCGTTCAGATGGCGATGTGGCCAGCGCCGGGGACCCGGCAGGGAACAGCGACTCCGTCAACGGCGATGGCATGACGAAGGACAGCGAAGAGGGAATCGATGCGTCAGACGCCGGGAGCGGCGATCTGGCAGCCATGGCAGCGATGATCGGGCTCGCCGGAGGCGGGCTTGCGAGCGTCGAACGAAGCGCCGTGGATGCGACTCAAGGCGCCGAGTCGGGAAGCATCGAGACCCTTGACGCCCGCCGCGGATCGGGAGGCGATCCGGGCGCCGCCGGCGACACCGGGCCGGGAGGGCGCATGCTGCCCGATGCAGCCATGACGACTGCTTCACTGACCGCTGGCGCGACACGTGCAGCCACCACCATCCGTGCCGCAGGTCTGGCAACCGGCAACATCGGCACGGGTAGCGCCGCAAGTCTGTCGCTCGCCGCAGGCAAGGCTCGCACAATCACGCCTGGCACCCTGGCCAGCGGTACCACTGCCCTCGCTCGTGCGACCGGGGGCAGCACCGTAACCGGCGCTGAAACGCTGTCGGCACTACCCTTGACCGCGATCGCGGGGACTGCAACGCAAGCGCCTGGCGCACCGTTTGCCACCCTGCTCGCCAGCAGTCTCGGAGCGGCCAGCCTGCAGGGCTTGACGAGCGATACACCCGAAGCCGACATCGATGCCGGACTGGCGACCGATCTGAGCGCTGCCCCGGGCGCAGCACCGCCCTGGAGCGGACTGGCGAGTGCCCATCTCGGTAGCCCGACGCTCAGCGTGACGACCCCAGTTGCCAGCCCCACCTGGGCGACAGACTTTTCGCAGACGCTTCAGATCATGGTGCGCAACGGCAGCGAGGAAGCGCAGATCAGGCTCAACCCCGAGGCACTGGGGCCGATCAGTGTCAGCCTCTCGATGAACGGTGGCCAGCTGTCCCTGGTGCTCACGGCAGCCGCCAGCGAGACCCGCGCACTGATCGAGGCGCAGATTCCGCAACTGCGCGAGTCATTGGGGGCAAGCGGCCTGCAACTGGCTGATGCCCAGGTTCATGAGGGCAGCCCGGGCATGTCCGATTCGGGGCGAGAGGCCTGGCAAGGGACCAACGGGCAATCGGGCGGCCAGCCATCGGGCACCGGCGCGGGTCAGGGTGGCAGCCCTGCAGCCAGCGAACGCGACGGCGGTCAATACGGCGTATCCGACCCACGAACCGGCAAACGCCTTGCACAAGCCAGCATCGGGCTGCGTCGCGTCGACACCTTTGCCTGATCGAGGCCATCCCCCGCGCGCGATGCGCGGGCGAGATGTACCGACAACCCGCCGGCGCCGGCCTGCTTCCGCCTCCTGCGTACCCCACCGGTGCGACCCACGGGCCACATCCGCCGGGGTCATCGACTGACGACCACGCCTCGCCCCACGGACGGTGGCTGCGTGACGTAGTCCACAGTCGGACGCGATCAGGACGATCAGCGGCAGGAATGCGCCGTTAATCGAGTCACTGACGCCTGCCCCGGGCGACACACTCGTTGTCATCAACGAATCGCGGACCCTTGACAGCACATGAGGGGTCCCGGACATCGACAGGAATCACATACGTGGCCACCCAAGCAGCCGAAGCCGACGAACCAGCAGGCAAGAAAGGCGGCAAGAAGAAGCTGATCATCATCGGCGCACTGGTTCTCGCCCTGGCGGGCGGTGGCGCTGGCGCCTGGTTCCTCATGGGATCGAAGCACCCGGAAAAGCATGCCGAGGAAGACGATGATGCGGAAGAAGAGGCTCCTGCCAGGAAAGGTGACGCGCACAAGGGCACCGGCAAGGACGAACTGAAGGAGGGCAAGAAGGAGATCGCCTCGGTCCTGCGCAAGGATCGCAACAAGGGCAAGAAGGTAATCGAGTACCTCTCGGGCGACCCGACCTACACCATCA
The DNA here is from genome assembly GCA_947455195.1 of Pseudomonadota bacterium. GTDB lineage: Bacteria > Pseudomonadota > Gammaproteobacteria > Burkholderiales > SG8-39 > CAIXPL01. The sequence continues at coordinate 96,882 of CANGMI010000008.1, forward strand.
ACCTGGCCGACGACGACGCTGACCGTTACCTGCAACTCGGACTTGTCTTCGAGATCACCGATCTGCAGGCAAGCATCGAACTGAAGGAACGCATGCCCGCCGTGCGCTCCGACGTACTCCTGCTGCTGAGTGCCAAGCGATCGCGCGAGCTGAACACACTCGAGGGCAAGGAGTTGCTCTCCGAGGAGATCCTCGCCCTCACTCGGCGCACGCTCAGCGCGCGCCAGCGCAAGGGCGTGAAGGCGGTCGACTTCTCGATGTTCGTGATCCAGTAAGCCACGCCATGACCGACGCTCTTTCCCAGGACGAAGTCGACAGCCTGTTCAACGACGCGCCCGGTGGCATGCCAGCCACCGAAGGTCCCGACACCGAAGGCGTCAGGCCGTATGACCTCGCCAACCAGGAACGCATCGTGCGGGGGCGCATGCCCACGCTCGAGATCATCAACGAGCGGTTTGCACGCAACTGTCGGCTCGGACTCTTCAACTTCACACGCCGCGCCCCCGAGATCACGGTCGGGCAGGTGAAGGCGCTCAAGTACAGTGCCTTCCTGCGTGAGATGGTGTTGCCCGGCAACCTCAACATCATCAATCTCACCTCGCTGCGCGGAGCGGGGCTCTTCGTGTTCGAGCCTGCACTCGTGTTCGGCATCGTCGAGATGATGTTCGGCGGCGACGGCAAGATCCATTCCCGCATCGAGGGGCGAGAATTCACTGCCACCGAATTGCGCATCGTCCAGAAACTGCTCGATATTGCTCTGGCCGAATACGCCAGCGCCTGGGCACCGGTCTTCAAGCTTGTACTCGAGTACGTGCGCTCGGAGATGCACCCTCAGTTCGTGAACGTAGCCACCCCATCCGAGGTCGTGGTGAGCAGCCGATTCGATATCGAGATCGGTCACGCCCAGGGCGCCTTGCACATCTGCATTCCCTATGCCTCGCTCGAACCGATTCGCGACACGCTCTTTTCGAGCACGCAGTCGAGCACCGGCCAGACCGATGGACGCTGGGTCGGCATGATGAGCCGACAGGTCCAGACCGCCGAAGTCGACCTGGTGGCCACACTGGCCACGCGGCGCGCCACGCTGCGACAGATCATGGGCATGCGTCAGGGCGACGTCGTGCCGATCGAGATCGCGGAAAGCATCAGTGCGCATGTCGACGGGGTGCCCCTGTTCGACTGTCGCCCTGGCACCTCGAATGGTCGTTACGCCATTCATATCGAGCAGATCACGGGGCGACCCGACGATCTGCGTCGTTGAACTGATCCCGGAGTACACCATGCAGGATGATGCGGAAAAGCTGTTTGCTGACGTGAGTACCGAAGCCATCGGTGACGGTTCAGCTACCCTGGAGAGCGCTGTGGCGACGAGCACAGGTCAGCCCCATGTCTTCCAGCAGTTCCAGACGAACAAGCCTGCCGGTGGCACGGCGGTGTCAAACGATATCGACCTCATTCTCGACATCCCGGTGAACATCACCGTTGAGCTCGGGCGGACCCGGATCGCGATCAAGAACATCCTGCAATTGGCCCAGGGTTCGGTGGTCGAACTGGATGGTATGGCCGGCGAGCCAATGGATGTCCTCGTGAACGGGTGTCTGATCGCACAGGGCGAAGTCGTCGTCGTGAACGAGAAGTTCGGCATCCGGCTCACCGACATCGTGACACCGTCGGAACGCCTGCGTCGACTCAACCGCTAGCCAGCGAGGTACCACGATGACACCGCGCGACACGCGTGCATGCTTCGACGTGACGAACGTTCGACGAGGCGAGCCCCATCGTCGAAGACTCAGGACGATGGGCGGGCCACTTGCCGCACGTTGTCTGACCTCACCTCGCGGTATGTCGGGCCTGCTCGCCTTGCCCCTCCTCGCGTTCGTGAGCACAAGCCTTGCCGATGACGGCGCCCCTGCCATTCCCGGCGCTGGCAATGCCCTCTTCGCTCTGGCCGTGGTCGTGCTGGTGATCTTCGGGGCTGCCTGGTTGCTCAAGCGGGTGCAGCCCGGCCGGCCCGGCGCGAACACCCTGCTGAGCGCCGTCTCGACCCTGTCACTCGGCGCCCGCGAACGCATCGCGGTCATCGAAGTGGGTGATCAGTGGCTCGTCGTGGGCGTGACGGCTCAGACCATCACACCTCTGCACACGATGCCACGTGGCGCACTGCCCCCGGGCAGCACGGCCGCTGCGACCCTGCCCTTTTCGGCCTGGCTTGCACGGGCCCGCGGAAAGTCCGATGACCTCAAGGCCTGACACCGCCACGCCGGCGCGACGCGGGCCCGGCCGCACGAGCCCGGTGGACGCGGCAGCGCAGCATGCCGGCAACGTTGGCGCGCGGCCGAGGAAGGGCGTCAGGACAGCCGCCTGCCTCTCCCTCATGCTGCTCGTGCTGGCAGCCCTGGCGCTCCTGCCCGATCCTGCACAGGCACAGACTTCGCCGATACAGGTCACGACCACACCCTCGGGCTCGGGCGGGCAGATCTGGTCGGTGCCGGTGCAGACGCTCATCTTCTTCACCGCGCTCACCTTCCTCCCGGCGGTGATCCTGATGATGACGAGTTTCACCCGCATCGTCATCGTGCTGTCGCTCCTGCGCCAGGCGCTGGGCACGCAGAGCTCGCCGCCCAATCAGGTGCTGATCGGGCTGTCGCTCTTTCTGACGCTCTTCATCATGGGCCCGGTCATCGACAAGGTCTATGTGGAGGCCTACACACCCTATGTGAACAAGAAGATCAGCTTCGATGCCGCCCTCGACGTGGCGAGCACGCCGGTCAAGACGTTCATGCTGCGCCAAACACGAAAACCCGACCTTGCGCTCTTCATGAAACTGGGGCGTGCCGCCCCGGTACAGAACGACCTGCAGGTGCCGTTCCGGGTGCTGCTGCCCGCCTTTGTCACGAGCGAACTCAAGACCGCTTTCCAGATCGCCTTCATGGTCTTCATTCCGTTCCTCATCATCGACATGGTCGTTGCCAGCGTGCTGATGTCGATGGGGATGATGATGCTCTCGCCGGTTCTCGTCGCGATGCCCTTCAAGCTCATGCTCTTCGTCCTCGCCGACGGTTGGACACTGCTGGTGAGTTCGCTCGTGGCCTCCTTCGGCACCTGAACCGGATACCCCGATGACCCCGCAGACCGTCATTACGATCGCCCAGCAGAGCCTCGGCGTGATGCTCATGGTGTCAGGCCCGCTGCTCATCGTAGCCCTGCTGGTGGGGCTGGCCGTGAGCGTATTGCAGGCAGCCACCCAGATCAACGAGAGCACCCTGTCGTTCATCCCGAAACTGCTTGCAATGCTCGCCGTGATGGTGATCGCCGGACCGTGGATGATCGCACTGCTGGTCGACTATATCCGCCGGCTCTACGAGAGCATCCCCCAGGTGATAGGCTGATCTCGAATGCTGGCGCTCGACGATCAGACGCTGCGCACGCTCATTGGCGGGTTCTTCTGGCCCTTCATCCGGATTCTGGCCTTCGTGGGGTCGGCGCCTGTCTTCGCCGGCAGCAACGTACCGCAGCGGCTCAAGATCGGGCTGGCCGCACTGATCGCACTCCTGGTGGCACCCGGACTGCCCGATACCTCGCGACTGGCCATCGACTCGGCCAATGGCGTGGCTACCCTCTTCTCCCAAGTACTCCTCGGACTGGCCATGGGGCTGATCCTGCGCGTGATCTTTGCCGGCGTCGAACTGGCAGGCGAGATTGCCGGCATGCAGATGGGGATGAACTTTGCCGGCTTCTTCGACCCGACGACCCACGCCGAAGGCACGCCAGTCGGATCATGGCTCGGACTGATCGCGACACTGGCCTTCCTGTCGATCAACGGACACCTCATGATGGTGCACGCCATTGCCGAGAGTTTCAGGGTCTTCCCGATCGGCAGTGGTCTCGTGCCGACTGCCGAGTGGTATCGCCTCTCGCAAGCGGGCGGTGAAATGTTCGCGATCGGGGTCTACGCCGCCTTGCCGGTGATGGCCACGATGCTCGTCTGCAATCTGGCGATCGGGATACTGGCCCGCATTGCACCGCAGCTGAATGTGCTCTCGATCAGCTTTCCGGTCACGATGCTCGCCGGCATGCTGATGCTCTTGAGTTCGTTGCCTGTCACCATCGACTACCTGGATCGCGCCATGGTGCGCGCGGTGACCTTGGTCAGCCGTTGAGGGCAATCTCGACGTGGCGGGTTCGGTGTGGCCCACCCGGGGCGCAAGCGCCACAGGCGGGCACAGGTGCCGTGCGTTTGCGAGGTTCCGCCGAGGGGGAGCCTGCAGGAAAGAGGTGGCGAGCCTGACCCCCGGCACTTGCAGTGAGTGGCTGTGGCTGCTTCCTTCCGGACCTGACCCGATTGACCACGCTGCAATGCGGGGAGGCCCGCCGGGCGGAAGTGTATCAGAGGCACACCGGGTCGCACGATCCGGCACCAGCACCGAGGCGCACCGCCCCGGACGACGCTGACCTCGATCAGACCTCGATCAGACCGCGGTCGAACGCGCGCGCAGCACCGGCGCAAGCATTTTCTCGGGCAGCGCCCTGCCCTTCAGGCCCCGACGGCTGACGAAGTGCTGGAAGTTGGCACCGGCAATCCGGACTTCCTTCGGCTTGCCACCACGCACCCCGGTCCCTGCCACGAACACTTCGGGCCTGGGTACGACCAGCACGCTCACCACGCGTTCGCCGCGATCGAGCTTGAGCAGAGCGACCCCGCGACCACGGGCGAGAACGCCCACCTCGGCCAGCGGAACGGCAATGAGCTTTCCTGCGCTGGACAGCACCACCACGAAGGCGCCCTCGGTCGGTTCGAAAACGATCGGTGACAGCGGCTCTTCGTCCTCGCGTACGGTCATGAAGTCGCGTCCGGCACGCCGGTTGGACACCATGTCGCCGATGCGCGACACAAATCCGTAGCCACCCGAACTGAGCATGAGGAGCGGTACCTCGGCGCGCCCGGCGGCACAGTGGAGAATGCGTGCCCCGTCCTGCACTTCGACCAGCGCCGACACCGGCGCCCCATCGCCCCGCGCAGGCGGCAATTCGCCCGCCTGGGTGGTGTAGGCCCGCCCACGCGAATCGAGGAATACGACTGGGTCAACGGTACGGCATTCGATGGCAACATGGAGCGCATCGCCCTCCTTGAAGCTCAAGGTGCTCGTGTCGATGCCATGCCCCTGCCGACCGCGGATCCAGCCCTTCTGCGAGAAGATCACGGTGAGCGGGTCATCGACCACCGGCACGTCGACCTCGGCACGCTCGGCCGCCTCGATACGGGTACGCCGTGGATCACCATGCGCCTTCACATCGGCTTCGATCTCGCTCACGACCAGATCGGCCAGCGCCTCGTGGCTGCCCAGAATCTTTTCCAGCGCTGCCTGCTCGGCACGGCGCTCGGCCAGTTCCTGCTCGATGCGGATGTGCTCCAGACGCGCGAGCATGCGCAGGCGCATGTCCAGGATGTCATCGGCTTGCCGCTCGCTCAGACCAAAAGCTGTCATCAAGTCAGTGCGCGGATCCTCGGCTGCCCGGATGATGCGGATGACCTCGTCGACATTGAGCAGCACCAGCATGCGCCCTTCGAGCACATGGATGCGATCGAGCACGCGCTCGAGCTGATGCCGGGTCCGGCGGGTCACCGTCGCAAAACGGAACTGAATCCACTCGGCCAGAATGACCTTCAGATTCTTGCCGGTCGGCCGTCCGTCGAGCCCCACCAGCACCATGTTGAGCGAGACATTGGTCTCCATGCTGGTGCGCGCGAGGAGCAGCCGCACGAACTCGTCAGGATCGGTGCGAGACGACTTGGGCTCGAACACGAGACGCACCGGATGCTGACGGTCGGACTCGTCGCGCGCCCGATCGAGCATCGAGAGCATCAACTGCCGCTCGCGCTGCTGCTCGGGCGAAATCGACTTTCGTCCAGCCTTGGGCTTGGGATCGGCCAGCGCATCGATCTCCTCGAGCACCTTGCGCGACGACGTCCCGGGGGGCAGCTCATGGACCACCAGCTGCCACTGGCCACGTGCAAGACGCTCGAAGGTCCAGCGGGCGCGTACCCGAACCGAGCCACGGCCGGCGGTGTACGCATCGCGCAGTTCTTCACGCGTGGACGTGATCTGGCCTCCGCCCGGAAAATCCGGCCCCTTCACATGGCGCATCAACTGGGCGATCGAGGCGTCGGGATTGCGGATGAGCGCAATCGCCGCGGCCGCCACTTCGTTGAGGTTGTGGCTCGGAATCTCGGTCGCCATGCCAACAGCGATACCCGAGGCGCCGTTGAGGAGCAGCACCGGCAGGCGGCCCGGCAGCACGGCCGGCTCTTCGGTCGACCCATCGTAGTTGGCGACGTAGTCGGTGGTACCGGCATCGAGCTCGCTCAGGAGCACATCGGCAAACCGGGTGAGACGCGCTTCGGTGTAGCGCATGGCAGCCGGTTCATCGCCATCGCGCGAGCCGAAGTTGCCCTCGCCGTCGATGAGCGGGTAGCGCAGGGTAAACGATTGTGCGAGGCGCACCAGCGCGTCGTACACCGAGGCATCGCCGTGCGGATGGTACTTTCCGAGCACATCACCGACGACACGCGCCGACTTCTTGCGTGGCGTCCCCGCCCGCGCGCTCATCTCCCACATGGCGTAGAGGATGCGCGCCTGTACCGGCTTCTGGCCGTCGCCCACACGCGGCAAGGCGCGATCCTTCACGGTCGCAATCGCGTACTGCAGCCACTGCGCCGAGGCGTAGCGACCCAGCGGCAAGTCACCTTCGATGGGGGCATCCGGCGGTACCGGTGCACCACCGCCCGACCCGGTACCTGCCATCGGCGGCAGGTCAGACACAGAGCCCGGCCCGGCAGCCGGGATGGCACCCGACAGGTCAGGTGCCGCAGCGGCAGCGGGTGCATCAGAGGCCGACAGGTCAGGCACTGTCACGTCAGCGGCTCGCTCGTCATCCCCCGCGCCGGTTGCCCGCACGTTCGCCGCACCAGACTCGCTGCCTGCAGCATCGATGGAAGGCAGCGGTTCACCAAACAGATCCTTCTGCTCAGCCATGCGCGTTCACTCGAGGGTCAACTGATGTCGGCATCGACGAGGTTCCCCCAGGTTTCCATCCAGTCGCGGCGCGCATGCGCATTCTCGCGTCCCATCATCATGTTGAAGGTGCTCTCGTCACTGCCGAGCGAACTTGCATCGAAACGCACCTGAAGCATGCGTCGGGTGTCGGGATTGAGCGTCGTTTCCCACAACTGCTCAGGGCTCATCTCACCGAGGCCCTTGAATCGGCTGACTGCCCAGGTTCCCTCGCGCAGTCCCTCGTCGCGAAGCTTCGCTTCCATCGACTCCAGTTCCTGCGCATCGAGCGCATAGAGCTTGCGCGCAGGGCGCCCCTTGCCACCGGCAGGCACATCGATCCGAAAGAGGGGCGGCTGTGCCACGTGCACATGGCCATTGGCGATGAGTTGCGGAAAGTGCCTGAAGAAGAGCGCGAGCAGCAGCACCTGGATATGCGAGCCATCGACGTCAGCGTCGGCAAGGATGTTGATGCGGGTATAGCGCAGCCCCGACAGATCGACCTTGCCACCCGCCTTGTGGTGATCAACACCGATGGCGAGCGCGATGGCCTCGATTTCCTTGTTGGCGTAAAGCGTGTCGGGGTCATCCTGCCAGGTGTTCTTCGGTTTGCCCTTCAAGGGCAACACCGCCTGGAATTCCTTGTCGCGGGCCTGCTTGGCAGATCCCCCCGCAGAATCGCCCTCGACGATGAAGAGCTCGTTGCGATCGGGATCGTCGGAGGCACAGTCGGTGAGCTTGCCCGGCAGTACTGCCACCCCCGAGGCCTTGCGCCGCTCGACCTTCTGCGCGGCACGGGTTCGCGACATGGCCTGACGGATCACCAGTTCGGCGATACGCCGCCCCTCTTCCACGTGCTGGGAGAGCCACAGCTCGAAGGGATCGCGCACCATCTGCGCCACGAGCTTCACCGCATCGCGCGAGATCAGTTCGTTCTTCACCTGGCCCTTGAACTGAGGATCGAGCATCTTGACTGCCAGCACCCAGGAGGCGCGCGACCAGACATCGTCGGGCACCAGCTTCAGGCCCCGCTGACCCATCGCGTGATGGTCGATGAAGTTGCGCAAGGCGGTAAAGACGCCCTCGCGCAGCCCCGCGGCATGCGTCCCGCCATGACGGGTCGGAATCATGTTGACGTAGGACTCGGTGACCGGATCACCCTCGGCCACCCACGCAATCGCCCACAAGGCGCCCTCGCCTTCGGCAAAGCTGTCGCCCTCGGTCTGCGCGGTCACGTAGCGCTCGCCAATGAAGGACGAGGCCACGGGCTCGAGTGCCTCGATGGCGGTGGCAAAGTAGCCGGCAATTCCCTCCGGGAAGTGCCAGGTGGTTTCCTCGAACTTGCCACTCCGCTCGATCTTCAGCGTGAAGCGCACGCCCGGCAGCAGCATGGCCTTGGCGCGCATCAGCGCCGCGATGTCGCCAGCCACGATCTTCGGTGAGTCGAAGTATCGGCCATCGGGCCAGAAACGCAGCCGGGTACCGGTCTCGCGAGCGCCGACCATGCCGATCTTCTGCAGCGGTTCCGCGAGTTTTCCGTTGTCGGCAAATACCAGACGGTATCGGCCACCCTCGCGCTTGACCTCAACCTCGAGCCGCCGGGCAAGCGCATTGGTGACACAGACGCCCACCCCGTGGAGGCCGCCCGCGATCCGGTAGGCGGCGTCCTTGTCGGTCTTGCGGAACTTGCCCCCGGAGTGCAGCGTGGTGAAGATCACCTGTACCGCCGGCACCTTCTTCTGGGGGTGAAGATCGACCGGAATGCCCCGGCCGTCATCTTCCACCGACGCCGAGCCGTCCTCGTAGAGGGTCACCGTGACCTGGGTAGCAAATCCGGCGAGGCCCTCGTCCGAGGCGTTGTCGATCGTCTCGACCAGGGCGTGATTCGGATTGACCGGGTCGGTGTACATCCCCGGCCGATGCAGGATCGGCGCGAGGTCCTCCAGGATTTCGATGTCTTCAGCGTTGTACGTCTGCTTGATCTTGGCCATCGATGTCCGCGGGGTACTGCGTGATCAGGCGTTGCCGCCGGCTTGCGCGGCCGCTTCTTCTTCGGCGATGGCCTTCATCGAGAGGCGCACACGGCCCTTTTCGTCAGACTCGATCACCTTGACACGAACCTGTTGCCCTTCCTTCAGGAAGTCGGCTACCGCATTCACACGCTCACGCGCGATCTGCGAGATGTGCAGCAGGCCGTCCTTGCCCGGCAGGATGCTCACGATGGCACCGAAGTCGAGGAGTTTCAACACCGTACCGGTGTAGATCTTGCCCACTTCGACCTCTGCCGTGATTTCCTGGATACGTGCACGAGCCGCTTCACCGCCCTCGGCGCTGATGCAGGCAATGGAGATGGTGCCATCATCGCCGATCTCGATGGTGGTGCCGGTCTCTTCCTGCAGACCGCGAATGACAACGCCACCCTTGCCGATCACGTCGCGGATCTTCTCGGGGTTGATCTTGATCTTGATGATGCGCGGCGCGAAGGTGGAGATGTCCTGGCGCGAACCGTCGAGCGACCCCTTCATGATGTCGAGGATGCTCATGCGGCCTTCGCGCGCCTGGGCGAGCGCGACCTGCATGATCTCGCGCGTGATGCCCTCGATCTTGATGTCCATCTGCAAGGCAGTGATGCCACGGTCGGTACCGGCCACCTTGAAGTCCATGTCACCCAGGTGGTCTTCGTCGCCAAGGATATCGGTGAGGACCGCGAAGCGGTTGCCTTCCTTGATGAGGCCCATGGCAATCCCCGCAACGTGCGCTTTCAGGGGCACGCCAGCATCCATCAAGGCCAGACTGCCGCCGCAGACCGAAGCCATCGAGGACGAACCGTTCGACTCGACCACTTCGGAGACGACACGCATGCTGTAGCCGAATTCGTCCACCGAAGGAAGCAGGGCCGCCAGCGCGCGCTTGGCCAGACGCCCATGACCGATTTCGCGGCGCTTCGGGGTGCCCATGCGCCCCGTTTCGCCCGTGGCGAAGGGAGGCATGTTGTAGTGAAGCATGAAGCGATCCTTGTACTCGCCCTGAATCGCATCGATGATCTGTTCGTCACGGCCGGTGCCCAGCGTGGCGATCACCAGGGCCTGGGTTTCTCCACGGGTGAAGAGTGCCGAACCGTGGGCGCGCGGCAGCACACCGACCCGGATCGTGACCGGGCGCACGGTGCGCGTGTCACGGCCGTCGATACGCGGCTCACCGGCGAGAATCTGCGAGCGCACCACACGCGACTCCAGATTGAAGAAGAGATCCTTGACGGTCTGCTCGCTCGGCGGGTTGTCCGACGCAGCGAGCGTGGCGATGACACCCTTGCGAATGGCGTTCAGACGATCATTGCGCTCCTGCTTGGCACGAATCTGGAACGCGGCGCGCACGTCGGCTTCGGCGAGCAGGTTGATCTGGTCGATGAGCGGCTGATTCGCGGCCGGAGGCTGCCAGTCCCAGGCGGGCTTGCCTGCGGCGTCCACCAGTTCGTGGATGGCATCGATGGCAGCACGCATCTGGTCATGGCCGTAAACGACCGCGCCCAGCATCACCTCTTCGGACAGCTCGTTGGCTTCCGACTCGACCATCAGCACGGCGTGTTCGGTACCGGCGACGACGAGGTTCATTTCGCTCGTCTTCAGTTCCGAGGCGGCTGGGTTGAGCAGGTACTGGCCATCGCGGTAACCGACACGGGCAGCGCCGATCGGGCCATTGAACGGCACGCCCGAGAGCGCCACCGCAGCCGAGCAACCGATGAGGGCCGGGATATCCGGATCGACTTCCGGGTTGCACGACACGACGGTGGCGACGACCTGGACTTCGTTGTAGAAGCCTTCGGGAAAGAGGGGACGCAGCGGACGATCGATCAGCCGTGAGGTGAGCGTGTCCTTCTCGGAGGGCTTGCCCTCACGCTTGAAGAATCCACCGGGAATGCGGCCTGCTGCGTAGAACTTCTCGGTGTAATCGACCGTGAGCGGGAAGAAGTCCTGCCCGGGCTTGGCCGAGCGCGCGGCCACAACCGTGCAGAGAACAACCGTGTCATCGACGGTGACGAGAACGGCACCGCCGGCCTGACGCGCGATTTCGCCGGTCTCGAGCGTGTAAGTCTGGGAGCCGAACTGAAAACTCTTGCTGATTGCCTTGGGGATCACGTGGATATCCTTTCGCTCGCGCGCCACACGGCGCCGCGCAGTGGTTCTGCCAGATGAACGGAGGGGCAACACGCCTTTTCGGGTGTCGCCATGCTGCCGCCCAAAGAAAAAACCCGCCGGGAAACGGCGGGCTGCGTGCTACTTGCGAAGCCCAAGGCGCGCGAGCACCTGGCGATAGCGGTCGGGCTCGGTGCGCTTGAGATAGTCAAGCATGCGACGTCGCTGGCTGACCATCTTCAGAAGACCGCGACGCGAGTGGTGATCCTTCACGTGAGCCTTGAAGTGGTCGGTGAGGCCGTTGATCCGGGCCGTCAGCAGCGCGACCTGCACCTCGGGTGAACCGGAATCGCCCGTCGAACGCTGATGCGACTGAATGATTTGCGCCTTGTCGGCGGTGCTGACTGACATCGTGGACTGTCCTGTCTCTCGAGCTTGAGTAAGCCCGTGAGTATATCGGAAAATTCCTGCAACAACCATCCATCGACAGGGTTTTGACCGATCGCAGCCGATCAGGCTGACTCGCGCGTCTCACGTACCAGGCGCACCACGCGCAACTCGCCCGCCGCACAGTCCACGACCCCCAGGAAAGCACCGGCCGGGGTGTAGGCACGCACCCGCCCCTGCAGCAATGCCGCACTGGCAAGGCGGGCGCTCTGCCCATGGCGCAGGCGCTGCGCACAGACGCCATCGAGATCGACCCGCGGCAACGCCCCGAGCGGCGCATCGAGCGGCAGAAGGCGCGCCACCCGCTCGGCCGCTTGCATCGCCTCGAAATCCTCCAGGCCCACCGCGTCCTCGATGCGGAACGCGCCCACTGCCGTGCGCCTGAGTCCCTGCAGGTGCGCCTGCGTCCCCATGGCACGCCCGATATCCTCGGCCAGGGTTCTGATGTAGGTACCCTTGCTGCAGCGCACTCTCAACTCCAGGACCGGCAGGTCGACGCTCACCAGGTCGAGCGCGAGAATCTGCACCTCGCGCGCCGCTCGCTCGACTTCGACACCCTCACGCGCCATCTTGTAGAGCGGCACCCCACCCTGCTTGAGCGCCGAGTGCATCGGCGGCACCTGACGGATCGGGCCGCGAAAGCCGGCAAGCACCCGTTCAAAGGCAATCCGGTCATCGGGGGGCAGCGGCGCCGTCTCGACGATCTCGCCCTCGGCATCGCCCGTGCTCGTACGCGCTCCAAGGTGCACCTGCGCAAGGTACTCCTTGTCGGCATCGAGCATGACCTGACCGAACTTGGCGGCATCACCCAGCACGAGCGGCAGCAGACCCGAGGCCAGGGGATCGAGCGTTCCGGTATGGCCCGCATGCTCGGCACGCACGGCGCGTCGTGCCCGCTGCAAGGCGGCGTTCGAACTGAGACCCGCCGGCTTGTCGAGGAGCAGCACACCGTCAATCATCAGCCAGGGCTCACGCCGCGGCCGATGGCCGGTGTCAGCCAGCGGTGGCGGCGTCATCGGGCTGGTCCGGACGCTCCTCGGCGATGGCGCTCTCGATCAGCCGATCGATCGCCATGCCGTGCTCGATCGAGCGGTCATATTCGAAGTGCAACTCGGGGGTCACGTGCGTGCGGATGCGCCGCCCGAGGAGGCTGCGCATGAAACCCGCGGACCGCTGCAGCCCGCGGGCCACATCGTCACGAGCAGCACCTTCGAGCAGTGTCGTGTAGTAGACCCGTGCATGGGCCAGATCCTGTGCAACCCGCACCTCGGTGATGGTTACCAGCGACAGGCGCGGATCACGCAGTTCGTTGGCAAGCATCGCCGAGATCTCGAGCTGGATCTGGTCGGCCAGACGGCGCAGGCGCTGGGCGTTGGCCATTGCGCTCGCCTAGGCCTCGAGCGTCCGCGCGATTTCCTGTACTTCGTAAGCCTCGAGAACATCACCGACGTTGACGTCGTTGAAGTTCTTGAGTGACAGACCGCACTCGAAGCCCGCCTTCACTTCGCGCACGTCATCCTTGAAGCGCTTGAGGGAGTCGAGTTCGCCATCGTGAAGGACAACATTCTCGCGCAGGAGACGAATGCGAGCCCCACGCTTGACCAGGCCATCGGTGACATAGCACCCGGCAACGCTGCCCACCTTGGAAATGCGGAACACCTGCCGCACCTCGACCGTGCCCAGCACCTGCTCGCGCCGCTCGGGCGCGAGCATGCCCGACAGTGCCGCCCGCACTTCATCGACCGCGTCATAAATGATGGTGTAGTAGCGCAGGTCGACCCCGCCGTTCTCGGCGAGCTTGCGCGCCGTACCGTCGGCGCGGGTGTTGAACCCGATGACCACCGCCTTGGAGGCAATTGCCAGATTGATGTCCGATTCGGTGATGGCACCGACACCGGACAGGATGATCTGGACCTTGACTTCCGAGGTGGACAGGCGCGTGAGCGCATGCGCGAGCGCCTCCTGCGAACCCTGCACGTCAGCCTTGATCACGAGCGGCAGTGTCTTCACGGCCGCCTCGCCCATCTGGTCAAACACGTTCTCGAGCTTGGCTGCGTGCTGACGGGCGAGTTTCACGTCACGGAACTTGCCCTGACGGAAGAGCGCGATTTCACGCGCCTTGCGCTCGTCGCCCAGCACGATGACTTCCTCACCGGCATTGGGTACGTCGGCCAACCCCTGAATCTCGACCGGAATGGACGGGCCGGCCTTGGAGATGGCTCGCCCGTTCTCGTCGAGCATCGCACGCACCCGGCCAAAGGAAGCACCAGCCAGCACCACGTCGCCGCGGTTGAGCGTACCCGACTGCACGAGGATCGTGGCCACCGGCCCCCGTCCCTTGTCGATTCGCGACTCGATGACGATGCCCTTGGCGGCCGACTCGACGGGCGCCTTGAACTCGCGCACCTCAGCCTGCAGGAGAATGTTCTCGAGCAGATCATCGATGCCCTGCCCCGTGCGGGCCGACACCGGAATGAACGGCGAATCACCGCCGTATTCTTCGGGCAGCACGCCATGACTGACCAGCTCCTGCTTGACCCGATCCGGGTTCGCCTCGGGCTTGTCGATCTTGTTCACCGCCACGATGATGGGAACGTTCGCGGCCTTGGCGTGCGAGATTGCCTCGATCGTCTGGGGCATGACGCCGTCATCAGCCGCCACCACCAGCACCACGATGTCGGTGACCTTGGCACCGCGCGCGCGCATCGCCGAGAACGCCTCGTGACCCGGGGTATCAAGAAAGGTGATCACGCCACGTGGCGTCTCGACGTGATACGCGCCGATGTGCTGCGTGATGCCCCCTGCCTCGCCTGCGGCCACCTTGGCCCGACGGATGTGATCGAGGAGCGAGGTCTTGCCGTGATCGACGTGGCCCATGACGGTGACAACAGGAGGCCGCGTCACAGCCACCACGACGGCAGCCTCGCCAGCGTCGAAGAGGAAGGCATCCGGATCATCGAGCTTCGCGGCGATGGCCTTGTGACCCATCTCCTCGACCACGATCATTGCGGTTTCCTGATCGAGCACCTGGTTGATCGTGACCATCGTGCCCATCTTCATGAGCACCTTGATGACTTCAGCAGCCTTCACTGACATCTTGTGGGCGAGATCGCCAACGGTAATGGTCTCGGACACATGCACTTCCCGAACGACGGCTTCGGCTGGCGCTGCCGCCGATCGTTCGTCGGCATGGCCACCATGGCGATGACGCCCACGCCCCTGCCAGCCGGCGCCGGAGGCGCCCGGAACATCCCCCCCTCGCGTCTTGATCGAACGCTTCTTGGCGCTGTCATCACGCCACACCACCGCACCGCGTTCGGGTTTTTTCGCCTTCTTGTCGGCATCCGCAGCGGGCTTGGGACGATGCAAGGTCGTGTCGACCGGCGCGGCCGGCGCAGCCGGGGCCGCAGCAGCGGCAGGGCCGGCCGATGCCCGAGCCTCGGCGGCGAGGCGGTCACGTTCCTTTTGAAGGCGCTCAGCCTCGCGCGCCTCGGCAGCGCGGCGCTCGCGGTCCTGCCGCTCGCGAAACTCGGCTTCCTGACGGCGCGACAGTTCGTCGTGAGCACCCCGATCGAGTGCAGTACGGGCAATGGGCGCAGCCCGATAGACCACGCCAGGCGCGGGTTTCGGTGCGGGCGCCGGCACCGCCGCTTCAGCCGGCGCGACAGGGGCAGACGCCGCTTCCGCGGTGGGCTCGACAGCCGCAGGCGCTTCGATCGGTGCAGACTCTGCCGACACATCGCTCACGACCGGAGCCGCTTCGACAACCGGTTCGAGCGCAGGCTCTGGCTCTGGCGGGGGCACGACCACCGCTTCGGGTTCGGGCTCGACCGCTGCCACCGCAACCGGCTCGACAGCCGCTTCCGGCAGATCGACCACCGGTGCCGCCGTCGCCACCGGCGAGGTCTCGACAGGCGCGTCATGCTCGACGCGCGGCATCGTCTCGGGCGAAGCGGTTTCGCCCTCGAGCATCTCGCCTGGCGCTACGGCCGTATCGCCCGCTTCGCGCTTGACGAAGACACGCTTCTTGCGCACCTCGACCTGAATCGTGCGAGCCTTGCCCGAAGGATCGGACTTCTTGATCTCGGTTGTCTGCTTGCGGGTGAGCGTGATGCGGGTGTCACGACCGGCACCCTGCCCATGCGAACGCCGCAAGTAGTCAAGCAAGCGTGCCTTGTCCTGATCAGACAGCAGATCGCCCTCGACCGACTTCGCGACTCCGGCAGCCTGCAGCTGCTCGAGCAGCCTTGCCGGCTGCATCTGGAGTTCGCCAGCGAACTGGGCAACACTGATTTGCGCCATTAAACCTTTCCCCTACTGACCTTTTATGCGCGTGGCAACGCCACGGCGCCTCACTGCTCGTCTGCGAACCAGTGCGCACGCGCCCTGGTGATCAGATCGCGGGCCCGGCCATCTTCCACACCGGCAATTTCAACGAGTTCATCGACCGCAAGGTCGGCGAAATCATCGAGCGTCTTCACCCCTGCGTGTCCCAGACGGGCAAGCAGGTCCGTGTCCATGCCTTCGAAGTCGCGCAGCGCGGCTTCGACACCTTCCATTTCTTCCTCACCCCGAATCTGCTCGAGGAGCAACGCATCCTTGGCCCGGGCACGCAATTCATTGACGATATTCTCGTCAAACGCCTCGATTTCGAGCATCTCGCCGATCGGCACATAGGCCACCTGCTCGAGCGTGGCAAAGCCCTCCTCGATCAGGACATTGGCCACGTCCTCGTCAACATCGAGCTTGGCCATGAAGAGCGCACGCACGCTGCCAGTCTCTTCCTCAGCCTTGCGGTCGGCCGCCTCCTGGGTCATCAGGTTGATGGCCCAGCCGGTCAGTTCCGAGGCAAGCCGCACATTCTGGCCGCTGCGCCCGATCGCGATGGCGAGGTTCTCCTCGTCCACCACGACGTCCATGCTGTGCCGGTCCTCGTCGACCACGATGCTCGTGACTTCAGCCGGCGCCAGCGCACCGATCACGAACTGGGCCGGATCGGCTGACCACAGAATGATGTCGACCCGCTCGCCGCCCAGTTCCTGCGTCACGGCCTGAACGCGCGAACCGCGCATGCCCACGCAGGTGCCAATCGGATCGACCCGCTGGTCGTTCGATTTGACACCGATCTTGGCGCGCACGCCTGGATCGCGGGCCGCCGCCTTGATTTCGAGCAGGCCCTGCTCGATCTCGGGAACTTCGAGCCGGAACAACTCCATGATGAATTCAGGTGAGGTGCGCGACAGGATCACCTGCGGCCCCCGAACCCCACGGTCGATCCGCAGGAGGCAGGCGCGAACACGGTCGCCAACCCGGATGTTCTCGCGCGGAATCTGGTGCTCGCGTGGCAGCAGTGCCTCGACACGTCCCGATTCGATGATGACGTTTCCCCGATCGATCCGCTTGACGTTGCCCGAAATGAGCTTCTCGTTGCGCGCCAGGAAGTCCTGCAGGATCTGCTCGCGCTCGGCATCGCGGATCTTCTGGAGGATGACCTGCTTGGCGGTCTGGGCACCGATGCGACCCCACTCGATCGGCTCGAGCTGTTCCTCGATGTAGTCCTCGACCTGGATATCGGCAATCTGCTTCTGCGCCTCGGACAGCGGAATCTGGTGCGGCGGAAACTCGAGGGCCTCGTCGGCCACGACCTGCCAGCGCCTGAAACTCTCGTACTCGCCCGATTCGCGATCGATCGAGACACGTACCTCGACGTCATCGGGAAACCGCTTCTTGGTCGCCGAAGCGAGCGCAAGTTCGAGTGCGCCAAAGACGATTTCCTTGGCAACATTCTTTTCACGCGCCAGTGCATCGACCAGCATGAGGAGCTCGCGACTCATTGATGACCCTTCGTCATATCACTTCACCACTGGGGGACAAGACGGACCTTGTCGATGTCACCCAACGCAAACCGACGCACTTCACCGTCGACCAGCATCTCGAGATGGCTGTCATCGGCGCCTTGGAGGACGCCGGTGAAACGCCGCCTGCCAGCCACTGCTATGCGCAGCCGACACTCGATTTCCTGGCCAGCAAACCGGCGGAAATGCGTCACCGTCTTCAATACGCGATCGAGCCCGGGCGATGACACCTCGAGCCGATCGTAATCAATGCCTTCCACTTCCAGCACACGCTGCAACTGGCGGGTAACCCGCTCGCAGTCCTCGACCTTGATGCGAATCTCGCCGGCCTCGACCGGCCCGTCGAGACGATCGATGAAGATCCGCAACAATCGGCCACGAGCGACGATCTCGCAATCGGCGAGGTCATACCCGAGCCCTGTCACTGTGGTCTCGACGATCTGATTGACAACACCTTTGGCCACGCACTACCCCGGTTGCCCGTCCTGCCTTGGGCAATCACCTGCCCGATGCACGAAGAAAAAAAAATGGGCTCGCCGCCCATTTCCACAACCGGAGAAGTATAGCAAAAGGTGAGCCGAAGCTCCAGCGGATCTCGACAACTCGGGGCTTCGAGGCCGTCAGCCGCCGCGGCGGCCGCCGCCCGACTTGCCCGAACCGGCGCGCGGCGCCGCCGAGCGGGCACCACCTGTTCGAGGAGCACCCGACCGGGGAGCAGCAGACCGGGGAGCACCCGACCGCGGAGCACCCGACCGAGACCCCACCGATCGCGGACCTTCGGTTCGGAGGCCATCCGATCGCCCCCCCGCCGAGCGGGGCGCGCCCGAACGAGGACCGCCGGTCCGCGCGTCGCGCGGCGACGGCACCTCGAAGTCGGGCGGTGACGCGCGCGCTCGATCGGGCCGCGCGGAGGCTGCCGGAACACGCCCGCCCCGCTTGCCCACCGGGCCGCTGCGTGGGGCGCTCGCGCGCGGCCCATCCCGATCGTCGTCAGCGCCACGGCCACGCCGCGGTGCGGGTGCTCCGCGTCGGCCATCGCCAGCATCGGAGCCACGCGAACGCGGTGGCGCAGCGGGTGGCCCATCGGGGATCTCGACGGGTGTACGCGGTGCGCGGGAAGCGCTATGTACCTGTGCGTCTGGAGAGCCTTCATTCAAACCGACCGCGGTGGCCAGTGCCAGGAGTTCGGCCGGCGTCGCTTCTCGCGAACGGCCGCGAGCGAGGTCGCGCGGCAGCGTGATCGGCCCAAACCGGACCCGAATCAGCCGACTCACGACCAGGCCCACCGCCTCGACCATCCGACGTACTTCGCGATTGCGCCCTTCGCGCAAGGTCACCGAGTACCAGCGATTGATGCCATCGCCACCGGCCTCCTCGAGCTGATCGAAACGCGCCGGTCCGTCTTCAAGGTCGACCCCCTGGACGAGCCGCAGTCGCTGCTCCGCATCGAGTTCACCGAGCATGCGCACTGCATACTCGCGCTCGACTTCGTGGCTGGGATGCATGAGGCGCGCCGCAAGGTCGCCCCAAGTCGTCAGGAGCAGCAGGCCACTCGTGTTGTAATCGAGCCGACCGATCGGAATCCAGCGGCCTGACGCAGGCCTCGGCAGGTTGGCAAAGACACTCGGGCGCCCCTCGGGGTCGTCCTGCGACACGATCTCGCCAGCCGGCTTGTGGTAGAGCAGCACGGCGCGCTCGACCGTACCAGTGCCCAGGCGAATCGGGGTGCCATCGACTTCAATGCGATCGACTGCGGTGGCTCGATCACCCAACTGAGCGATAACGCCGTTCACCGTGACCCGGCCCTCCGCGATCAGATCGTCGACCTCGCGGCGCGATCCGCGGCCATGCGTGGACAGCAGCTTCTGGATCCGGACGGGTTCGCCGGCGACGATCTCCACCGGCTTGGCGCGCAGCGGGCTGCTCGGGCGACGGACCGGACTGGCGTCGCGCCGCCGACCTGCCCCCCCCGTACGCGGTGCGGTGGAGGTGAATTGAGCGGCCACGCGCTTGCGAGCGGTCTCTTCGCGACGCCCACCCGATCCGCGCCCGACTTCGCCGTCACGAGGACGCCAGGGCTCGGTACTGTCGGCTCGCACGGCACGAACCCGCCTGACCGGTTCAAAGGCGGCGTCCTTGTCGGCGCGATCGCGCCGCGCAGGTGCCGAGGCCGCACCGTCGTCGCGGGGTCGGCGTTTCTTCAGGGCACCCGTCGGTGACGCCAGTGCGAGCGGCGTGCGCCCGACGGGTCGCCCGCCAGGGGCCGGCCGGCCACGACGCATCTCAGCGGCCGGCTTGGCCGACGAGGTCTCCACCGGGCGGCTCGCCAGCCCCAGCGTCTGCCGCCGGCCGCGCCGGGTCGGGTCGGGGTTCGAGAAGTTCGGCGTGGAGCGGGATTTCTTCAAGCGGGGGTAACTCCTGCAAGCTGCGCAGACCAAGGTCGTCGAGAAACGCCCGGGTCGTCGCGTAAAGGGCCGGTCGGCCCGGGGTCTCGCGATGGCCGACCACATCGATCCAGCCACGCTCCTCCAGTGTTCGTATCACATTTTGCGACACCGTCACCCCGCGGATGTCCTCGATGTCGCCCCGTGTGACGGGCTGGCGATAGGCGATGATGGCCAGTGTCTCCATGACCGCACGCGAGTAGCGCGGGGGCTTCTCGGCCGAAAGCCGGTCCAGGATGGCCTGATACTCGGGCCGGGTCTGAAATCGCCAACCGCTGGCCACCTGCACCAGTTCGACACCGTGGCCATCGTACTCTGCCGTGAGCTCATCGAGCAGTGGCTGCAACGTTGCGATGTCCAGTTCCTGATCAAACAGGAGCCGCAGACGCGCCAGATCAAGCGGTTCTCGTGCGGCCAGCAGCGCGGCCTCGAGGAGCCGCTTCGGATCAATCGGGGTCATGACGATTCACGCGCTTCACATAGATCGGGTCATAGGGTCGGACCTGACTCAGCTCGATCAGGCCCTCACGGGCCAGTTCAAGCACGGCCAGAAAGTTCACCACGAGCATCGGCACGCCCAGGCTGGCATCGAACAACTCGATGAACTCGCAGAACGAGTCGTCCTGCAACCGCCGCAGCACGATGGCCATGTACTCGCGTACCGACAACTCATCGCGCGAAATGTGGTGATGCGCACGTACGCGGGCCTGCTTGAGCAGACCGCGCCACGCGGCCACGAGTGACTCGGCGTCAACCTGCGGCAGGCGCCGCACCAGGGTCTCCTCGACCCAGACACTCACCGTGCGGAAATCTCGCTGGTCCTGCGGCATCTCGTCGATGCGCAGCGCAGCCGCCTTCATCTGTTCGTATTCCAGCAGCCGCCGCACCAGTTCGGCACGCGGGTCAAGTTCATCGGCCGGCCCCACCGCTCGCGGCCGAGGCAGGAGGAGACGCGACTTGATCTCCATCAGCATGGCAGCCATCACCAGGTACTCGGCCGCCAGCTCGAGGTTCTTCACCCGCATCAGCTCGACGTATTCAAGATACTGCAGAGTGAGCCGCGCCATCGGTATGTCGAGAATGTCGACATTGGCCTTGCGGATGAGGTAGAGCAAAAGATCGAGCGGCCCCTCGAACGCGTCGAGGAACACCTCGAGCGCGTCGGGCGGAATGTACAGATCGGTGGGCATCTCGAGCATCGGCTCGCCATGCACGCGCGCAAGCGCCTGCGGCAAGCCCAGCGGCAGCTCGAGCGTGGCGCTTGCCGCCTCATCACGTTCAACTGTAGTCAAGGCCCATCGCCCCGCGCACCTCGCGCATCGTCTCGCGCGCGATGTCGCGCGCCTTGTCGCAGCCGTCCGCGATGATGCTCTTCACCAGCGTCGGATCATCCAGATAGCGCTGCGCACGCTCGAACATGGGTCCCTGCTCTGCGATGACCCGCTCGATCACCGGCTGCTTGCACTCGAGACACCCGATCCCCGCCGAACGGCAACCCCGCTCGACCCAGGAACGGGTCGGCTCGTCGGAATACACCTGGTGAAATTGCCACACCGGGCAGCGCTGCGGCTCGCCGGCATCGGTCCGACGCACCCGAGCAGGGTCAGTCGGCATGGTGCGAATCTTCCGTGTGACCTGCTCGGGCGACTCGCGAAGACCAATTGCATTGTTGTACGACTTGGACATCTTCTGCCCGTCAAGACCCGGAAGGCGCGATGCCTCGGTGAGGAGCGCGTCGGGCTCGGGCAGGATCACGCGGCCGCCGCCCTCGAGGTAACCGAAGAGGCGCTCCCGATCAACCTTGCTCAGGCTCTGCTGCTCTTCGAGCAGGGCCTGCGCAGCCTCGAGCGCATCGGCGACGCCCTGCTCCTGGTAGCGGGTGCGCAGATCGAGATAAACCCGCGCCTTGCGGCTGCCAAGCTTGCGCACCGCCTCTTTCGCCTTCTCCTCGAAGCCCGGCTCACGCCCGTAGAGGTGATTGAACCGACGCGCAATTTCGCGCATCAGTTCGACATGGGGCACCTGATCCTCGCCCACCGGCACATAACGTGCCCGGTAGATGAGTACATCGGCCGCCTGCAGGAGCGGGTAACCGAGGAAGCCGTAGGTCGAGAGATCGCGATCGGCCAGCTTTTCCTGCTGATCCTTGTAGGTCGGAACGCGCTCGAGCCAGCCCAACGGGGTGACCATCGAAAGAAGCGTATGCAGTTCGGCATGCTCGAGCACTTTCGACTGCACGAAGAGCACCGACTGCGAGGGGTCGACACCGGCGGCGAGCCAGTCGATGACCATCTCCCAGACATTGGCCTCGATCACACCCGGCTCGTTGTAGTGCGTGGTGAGCGCATGCCAGTCGGCCACGAAGAACAGGCATGGGTACTCATGCTGCAGGCGAACCCAGTTCTTCAGCGCACCGTGGTAGTGGCCCAGGTGAAGGCTTCCGGTCGGGCGCATGCCCGATACGACTCTATCTGCAAACATCGTTCAATGGCCAGGTTGCGTGTATGGGATTCGTCGCGGCACCGGGTCGATGCCGGGCTGGGTGCAGCAACACGGGAAGACCGGGGTATTCAATGGAGGAAAGGCGCGATGCTGCCCCGCCCCTTTCGGACCACGACGGGTGCCGCACCGGTGAGATCGATGACGGTGGAGGCCTCTGCCCCGCAGGTGCCACCATCGATCACGAGATCGACCGAATGCTCGAGGCGCTGCCGGATCTGCCGAGCGTCATCCAGCGGCTGCTCGTCACCCGGCAACAGAAGCGAGGTAGACAGCATCGGCTCACCCAGTTCCTCGAGCAGGGCGACCGCAATCGGGTTGGCGGGTATGCGCACGCCGATCGTCTTGCTCCGTGCCTGCGATACCCGTCTTGGCAGATCCCCACTGGCCGGCAGGATGAAGGTGTAGCAACCGGGTGTGCTGTCCTTCACCAGCCGAAAGCTGCGGTTGTCGAGACGAGCGAATTCGCCGACTGCCGACAGATCGCGACACATCAGGGTCAGGTGATGACGCTCATCGATGTCGCGAATCCAGCGCAGACGCTCCATGGCGGCCTTTTCTCCCACAAGACAGCCCAAGGCATAGAGCGAGTCGGTCGGGTAGACGATGACACCGCCGCGGCGAAGGATGACGACCGCCTCGCGAATCAGTCGCAACTGCGGGTTTGCCGGATGAATCTCGAAGTATTGGGCCATGGCCTTCAGCGACAGCCCGCGAGAACTGACCAGATCGGTTCGACCCCTGGCGGCAAGGGCGGCAGGGCGCCAAGGTCGATCCGGCTCTCCTCGGGGCTGTGAAAGTCCGATCCTCGGGAGGCAAGCAGACGATGCTCGCGCGCGAGCGCCGCATAGGTTGCATATTCGTCGGTCGAATGACTGCCGGTGACCACCTCGATGCCGACGCCCCCCGCCGCCCGAAATTGCTCGATGAGCCCATCCATGGCGCCGTGCGACAGGCGATAACGGCCCGGGTGCGCGATGACCGCGGCGCCCCCTGCGGCCCGAATCCAGGCCACGGCGTCGTCGAGTTCTGCCCACTGCTGGGCAACATAGGCCGGTTTGCCATCACCCAGCCAACGGTCGAAAACCTCACCCATCACGCGGGCGTGGCCCTGCGCCATCAGGTATCGCGCAAAGTGGGTGCGACTGACCAGATCAGGATCGTCAACGAGGGCGAGTGCCCCTGCAAGCGCACCGGGCATGCCCAGGGCATCGAGCCGTTCCGCCATGCGCGCAGCGCGAGCCTGACGGCTGCCTCGGGTCGCAGCCACACCGGCAGCAAGGATCGGGTTATCGGGATCGACACCCAGCCCGACGATATGGATGGTCTGCCCGCGCCAGGTGACCGACACCTCGACGCCAGGCACGAAAGCGATACCGCAAGCGAACGCCGCGGCACGCGCTTCGGTCAGGCCAGCCAGCACGTCATGATCCGTCAGCGCCCAGTGGGTCACTCCGCCCGCAGCAGCGCGCTGCGCGAGCGCGGTCGGCGAGAGGGTTCCGTCGGAGGCGGTCGAATGACAATGCAGATCGGCGTTCATCCTGCCATTGTACCGGCTTGACCCTTGCCCTGCCCCTTCCCCGCCCCCTGCCGGGACCGGAGCGGCGACCGGGTTCCCGAGATGCGCCACCACGCCCCTCCCCCGAGGCGCAAGACCTGACCCCGCCGTTCTGACCCCGCCGTTCGCGCGCAAGACCTGACCCCACGGCATGACCCCATGGCATGACCCCATGGCAGTCAGCGGGTGGCCAGAAAGTCCTCGATCAGCGTCGCGAGCCGCTCGGGTTGATCGAGATGCAGCATGTGTCCGCACTCGTCAATCACCTCGAACTGCAAGGCCCGGAACTGCCTGCGGCGGAGCGACAGTTCGGCTTGATCGAGGCGCAGGTGGCCTGCAGTCGCCGAATTGGCGCCCTCGACCCAGAGCACCGGGGCTTCGATCGCTTGCCAGCAGGCGAAGGCCTCGTCGACCCGATACCGCACCGGATTGACGCGTCGATGCGCCGGGTCACACAGCAGCTCGACACGCCCACCGGGGGATCGTTGCGACCAATGCTCGGCAAGATAGCGCGCGCGGGCGGGGGTGAGGCGCGGATTGTCCCGCGCAAGACGTTCGGCCAACGCGTCGAAATCGGCGTAGTCGCGAAAACGCTGTTCGATCGCCACCTCGTCGAGCCATCGACCATAGCGCGCCACGGCCGACTGTGGCGACTGCTCGGCAAGTCCGAACCCCTCGAGATTGATCAGACGACGAACCCGGTGTGGCCGCACACCGGCGTACAGGCAGGCCACGTTGCCACCCATGCTGTGGCCGGCCAGATCGACCGGCTCGCCGGGCGAAACAAGGTCGAGAAGCCGATCCAGATCAGCCAGATAGTCGGGAAACCAGTAACTGTCGCTGCCGGCGCGACCACTCAGGCCGAAGCCGCGCCAGTCGGGCGCGATCACGTGCCGCTCCTCGCGCAACGCATCGACCAGGAACTGGAACGAGGCAGAGACATCCATCCAGCCATGCAGGAGCACCAGCGTCGGGTGCGATGCACTCCCCCACTCGCGCAAGTGGTATCTCAGACCGCGAAGTTCGACGAAACGGGAGCGTGAGGGTTTGGTTACCATGAGAGGATTCGGGCAACAGGATCAAGCACGTGAACATCTACTCCCTGGGCGAGCGGCGTGTCGAGTTTTCGGGCGATGGCTGGTATGTCGCGCCCACCGCCACCCTCATCGGATCGGTGTGCCTGCACGCGGACGCCAATATCTGGTTCAACGTGGTGATGCGTGCCGACAATGAACGCATCATCATCGGCGAGCGCACCAACGTGCAGGACGGTTCGGTACTCCACGTCGACCCGAACAAGCCGCTCACGCTGGGCGCAGATACGTGCATCGGCCACAGCGTGACCCTGCATGGCTGTTCGATCGGTGATGGCGTTCTGGTCGGCATGGGCGCAACCATACTCAATCGCGCGACCATCGGCGACGGATGCATCGTCGGTGCCGGAGCGCTTGTGCCCGAGGACAAGATCTTTCCGGAGCGTGTGCTGCTGCTCGGAAGCCCGGCGCGGGCAGTACGCGACATCACTGACGAGGAGGCAGCCTGGATACGGCGCATTGCCGCCGGTTATGTCGCGCGAGCCACCCACTATCGTCAGGCACTCCAGGTTCAGGTACCGCCCGGCGCGGTGCGAGGCGTCACCGTCTGAGCATCCACCCGGGCAAGTCAGCGGGTGCCGTCCAGCCCCAGCAGGACCCGCGCATTGGTCTCGATGATCGCCAGCTTCTCGGCCTCCGACAGACGCGGATGCTCGGTCACGATCTTCACGGGTTGCTCGTACGCGATGGGAAAGCAGTAGTCACTGCCCATCATGATCCGATCGATGCCGATGATGGTCTTGAGGTAATCGATGACATGATCGGAATAGCCCACCGTGTCGTACCAGAACCGACGCAGATACGCCTCGGGCCCGTGCTTGATCTTCTTGAGGTCCTCGCGCACCACGTAGCCACGCTGCAGTCGCCAGACCAGCCAGGGGAACGCCCCACCTGAATGGGGCAATACGATGCGCAGGTGGGGAAACTGATCGAGCACGCCGCCAAAGATGAAGTGGGCAGCCGCGATCGCCGATTCGAACGGGTTGCCGAGGAGATTCGTGAGGTAATGGGCTGACAGTCGGTCGTGTCCGATCACCTGCACCGGGTGCAGGAAGAGCGGCAGGCCGATTTCCTCGAGACAGGCATAGATCGGGAACAGTGAGGGGTCGGAGACTTCCATGTCATTGACATGCGTCGACATGTAGAACCCGCGAACACCGGGCAGGCGCGCTGCACGCCGGGCCTCGCGAATCGCCAGTTCAGGGCAATGCATCGGCAGCGTGGCCAGCCCGAGCATGCGGGTCGGATACTGCTCGTGGGCGTCGGCGATCGAATCGTTGAAGGACTCGGCCAGCGCCTGCGCCAGATCGGGCTTTGCCCAGTAGATCATCGGCTGCGACAGCGACAGGGCATGAACCGCGACACCTTGCGCGTCCATGGCCTCGATACGGGCCGACAGGTCGACGAACTTGCGCCCGACCGGTCCGGTCACCACATGGCCATTGCGGAACTGCGGCCCCCGTCCCTCCACCATCTTCCACTCGATGCCATAGGCCGCAGCGTTGTCACCGACAAGATCGAGAAAGGCCCTCGGATAGTAGTGTGCGTGAATGTCGATCGGCGAATGGCCGTGCTCATGCCCAGCGTGATCGTGCACGAAGGTCTCCTGAGGAAGGGTCAGCGAGGGGCCAGACGGATCGCACCATCAAGCCGGATGACTTCGCCATTGAGCATGGCATTTTCGAAAATGTGCTGGGCGAGCGCGGCGTACTCCGACGCCCGACCCAGTCGTGAGGGAAATGGCACCTGGGCACCGAGCGAAGCCTGGATCTCGGGGGTCAGCTGATCAAGGAGCGGCGTCTGGAAGATACCCGGCGCAATCGTCATGACCCGGATGCCCTCGCGCGCCAGATCCCTTGCCACCGGGAGCGTCATGCCGACGATACCCCCCTTCGAGGCGGAATAGGCGGCCTGCCCGATCTGGCCGTCATAAGCCGCCACGGAGGCCGTGTTCACGATGACGCCGCGCTCGGCTTCCTCGTTGGGATGATTGCGCGCCATGGCAAGCGCAGCCAGCCGGATCATGTTGAAGCTGCCGATCAGGTTCACCGTCACGACCCGGGTGAACGTCGCGAGCGGATGGGCCCCGTCGCGCCCGATCGTCTTCGAACCAGCCGCGATCCCAGCGCAATTCACCAGACCGGACAGCGATCCACAGGCCGCGACCGCCGCTGCCACGGCGCGCTCTCCATCGGTTTCGCTCGTCACATCGCAGCGTACGAACGTGCCACCGATATCGGCAGCCACCGCCGCGCCCCGCGCCTCGTGCAGATCGGCAATGGTGATGCGAGCTCCGAGGCCCGCGAGCCGCCGCGCCACGCCTTCACCGAGCCCGGAGGCGGCCCCGGTGACAAGAATCGAGCAACCCTCGATCTTCATCGTCGTACCCGTGCCGGCGAAGCGTCGAGGATCAGCCGACCACGGGCGCGCGCAAGGCAGGCGCCTGTGCGGTCGGTGAGCGGCGTCGCCGGCTGAGGGCAAAACCCAGACCAGCAAGAGCCACCACCACCGGCATCAGGGCGATATTGACGACCTTGGTCCAGAACTCGAGCGACTCGGTATCGGCGCGCAGATCCTTTCGCACCAGCTTGAGTTCGCGCCGAGTCTCGACCGACTTGCGGCGGAAGGCATCGACCTCAGCCTGCTGCTCCGGTGTGAGGGCAGGCGCCCCCTTGGCATCAACCGCACCCGGTTGGCCCTTTTGCAGCGCCTGAAGCTTCTCCTTGGTCTGGTTGAGGCTGTCCTCGAGGGACTTCAGCTTGCCCAGGTAGGCCTGCGTCGCCTCGGTTTCCATGCGCTTGACGACGGTGAGCGGACGAGCAGCCACCGAACGACTCGACAACTGGGCAAGCGCAGGGTCACCGGCCATCTGCTCGACCAGAGCCGTGAAGAAGGACAGATTGCCGTTGCTCGGGATGACGATTCGGCGCCCGAAGATTTCCTGAATGGAAACCGCAGCACCATCGTTCAGGAAATCGGTATCGGCAACCAGCACGACAGTGTTGTCGGCAACGCCTTCCTTCAGAGGCGCAGTGGCTGCCGCGGCGTCATCAGCCTTGGCCTCGGGCTTGGCCGCAGACGGGGCCCCCGCCTTTGCCTTGTCATCCTTCGCCTCTCCCTTGGGCGGCACGACCGGTTGCCCGTCGGGGAAGGCAGTGCGAAACCGCCCCGCCAACTTGATCGCCATCGCGTATTCGACGCCGCTGGGCTCCGTGAAGCCACGCAGCGCGTCGCGACCCTGCTTGGTGGCATCGGCCGCATCCACCAACTGCGACTGCCTCGAGGACTTCAGGAGGACGGTCTGCTGCAGTCCGGCCGCCGGCGTGCCCGCAAATGCGCCAGCCATGGGGATCAGCATGTTCGGAACAGCGCTGGTCGCGATGTCCTTCGGGTTGATCGCTGCCCCATCGAGCGCGAGAACGGTCGGCATCATCCGGGTGCCGCTGCCAGCAGCGTTCTCGAGGTCGAGAACGACCTTCTTGGGCTCCATCGAGACGCCCCAGGCCTTGAACAGATGCTCGAGATTCGAGGGTCCGCCGGGCATCATGCCCATCGGGCCTGGCCGCTGATCGAAGTAGGCGAGCGGATCGACAAAGGCTACCAACCGCCCGCCGCGGAGCACATACTGATCGATTGCAAATTCGGTGCGCTCGCTGATGCCACGCGGATGGATCACCAGCAGCAGCTTGACCTCGGGCGGGATCGACTCGCTGTCGAGCGGCAACATCTTCACCTTGTAATCCTGCTCGAGTTGCGAGTAGATCACCTGGGCGGGCTGTGGCGGCTGGCCCATCATCGAGGCCATCGGGTTGCCGGCCAGTGGCAGGGGCGACATGACGGCCACGACAGGCTTCTCGCTCGTGCTTACGCGTGTGATGGCGCGGGTGATGTCGTATTCGAGCAGTGGCTCGCGATTGCCGTCAAGCGCCGGAATTGCGGTCTTGCGCTCGCCCTGATCGATAACCAGTCCGAGAAAGAACCGCTCGCCGGTCTGGGTGGTCTGCGCTTCGACGCCGTCGAGCCCGGCCTGATCTTCGGCATCGGAATCGGGTTCCGGGTCGAGCCGCTCGATCACGACCTTGTCGCCGCCGAGCGACTTGTACCCGGCCAGCAGATCTTCCACCCGACGGGCAAACACGCGAACCTGAATCGGCACCGTCGCGTCATTGCGCGTGTAGTAGAAGCGAAGCCGCACCGGCTTGTCGAGCTTGTTCACCACGTTGCGGGTGGCATCGGACAAGGTGTAGAGGCTGCCCTGCGTGAGGTCGATGCGACCGGGTACCCGGGCAGCGAACAGGTTCACGAGAACGAACGCCACGATCAGCACCGCGACGCCGAGTGTGGAATACCAGAAGGTTCTTTTCATGGGATTTCTAGTCGTGTAGGGCGTGGACGTCGGGGACTCTAGCTGCGCCGGTTGCGGATCACTGCGGCGGTGACCAGCAGCGCAAGCGCCATCACCGAACCGAAGTACACCAGGGAGCGAACCTGCAGCACCCCTTTGGCAAAGCCGTCAAAGTGGGTCATCACGCCGAACGATGCAAAGGCGTCGACCCAGTCGGGGGACAGATAGCGCGACAACAGATCGGTGATCGGCGTGAAACCGGCCAGGATCAGCAGCAGGCAGATCACCACCGCAATGATGAATGCGACGACCTGGTTGCGCGTGAAGGACGACGTCATGCAGGTGATCGCCAGGTAGGCCCCGCCCAGCAGCCAGCAACCCACGTAACCGGCCACGATGACGCCGTTGTCGGGCTGCCCGAGCCAGTTCACCGTCAGCCAGAATGGAAAGGTGAGCGCGAGTGCCAGTGCGAGAAAGAGCCACGAGGCCAGGAACTTCCCGAGGATGGCCTGACCGGCCGTCACGGGCAGGGTGAGCAGCAGTTCCCAGGTGCCGGCACGACGTTCCTCGGCCCACATCCGCATGCCCACCGCCGGCACGAGAAAGAGGAAAAGCCACGGAATCCAGGTGAAGAACGACGCGAGCGAAGCCTCGCCACGCTCGAAGAAGGCACCAAAGGTGAACGTCAGGATGCCTGCAAGCAGCAGGAAGATCACGAGGAATACATACGCGACCGGTGAACCGAAGTACTGGCCGATCTCGCGACGGGCAATGGCCCGGATGGCTGGCAGTCCGCTCATGCGCGACCTCCGCGGGAATGATGGATGTCGGAGTGGGTGATGGCCCGGAACACGTCATCGAGGCGTCCCGCCTCGCTCGAGATGGCCAGCGGGGCATGACCACTGGCCGCCAGCTCGGCGACGACGCGTGCGGCAAGCACGTCACCGCGATCGGTACCGCTCGGGAAGGCCCGCAGCAGCACGCCGCTTGCATCGCTGTGGGCAACCTCGACCCTTGCGACACCATCGAGCGATGCAATGCGGGCGCGAGCAGCATCACCCTCGGACGAGGCAAACCGGGCAAGGACTGCACCGGCATTGACCGCGCGCGACTTCAGTTCAGCCGGCGTACCGTTGGCAACGATGTTGCCGCCGTCGATGATGATGGCACGGGTACAGGCTTCCTCGACCTCCTCGAGGATGTGAGTGGAGAAGATGATGGTCTTCTTCTCGCTCATGCGCCGGATGAGTTGACGGACCTCGTGCTTCTGGTTCGGGTCGAGGCCATCGGTGGGCTCATCGAGAATGAGCACCTCGGGATCATGCAGGATGGCCTGAGCGAGGCAGGTCCGGTGCCGAAAACCCTTGGACAGCGTGTCGATCTGCTGGCGCAGCACGCCCTGCAATGAGCAGGCATCGACCGCATCGCCGATGGCCGTCAAACGTGTCTGACCGGTCAGTCCACGCATGTCGGCAGCCCAGCCGAGGAAACCCTCGACGGTCATCTCGCCATAGGACGGGGCCGCTTCAGGCAGGTACCCGATGCGGCGCTTGGCCTCGATCGGGTTGGCGACGACATCGAAACCGCATACGCTGGCGTGCCCGGCTGTCGGTGCGATGAAGCCGGTGACGATGCGCATGGTGGTCGACTTGCCCGCCCCGTTGGGGCCCAGGAACCCCAGCACTTCTCCCGGGTGGACTTCGAACGAGATATCGTTCACGGCAACCTTGGTGCCGAAGGTCTTGCGTAAGTTCTCGACTTTGATCATGACGATTTGGAACCGGAACAAGTGGGAGGGCTCGGCGCGAGCGGCACGAAACCCCGAAAGGCGCGGAGTGTACGCAACAATTGCGTACCGTCGCAAAGACTTTGACCCTGCCGAAAAGTTCCCGACAGCGCGCGCCCGCGCCGGATTCCGCTAAAATTCGGCGCTCGTATTCTGAAGGAGCCAGTCCATGGCACACGTGGTGACCGAGTCCTGCATTCAATGTCGTTACACCGACTGTGTCGACGTGTGCCCCGTCGACTGCTTCCGCGAGGGCGACAATTTTCTCGTGATCGATCCTGACGAGTGCATCGACTGCGCCGTGTGCATCCCCGAATGCCCCGCGAACGCCATCTACGCCGAAGAAGACGTGCCTGCCGACCAGCAGGCCTTCATCGCGCTCAATGCCGAACTCGCCCGCGTGTGGCCGTCGATCACCGACACCAAGGGCCCGCTGCCGGACGCCGACTCGCTCAAGGACGTGAAGGGCAAGCTCGCCCAATTGAAGCGCTAGCATCCCTTGGCTGCGACTCTGGACGCCGCACTGGGGCGGCTCGGTATCGGTTTTGCCGACCTGTATCGCCGCGCGGGGCTGCTGAAGGTCGATTCGGCCTTCACGACAGCCCTGGGCGAGCAGGCCCCGGAACTGGGTGCACGCCTGGCGTCGGCGCGCCTCTCGCCCGACAACCTGTCGGCCAGGGACGAGGCCGAGCTGGTGCTCGACATCGCCCCTCACCTGGACCGATTCATCGCCGAACTCTTCGGCATCGAGGCCGAGGTCGCTGCACTCACCAGCCGCCACCGGGGACTCGACCCGCTGTTCGAGGTGAAGCGACAGTTCGTGCAGCGCCGGGCCGCCACCCGCATCAAGCCGGATGAAGCAGCCACCATCGACGCCGAGTCGCTCCGGAGCGCCCTGGAGGCGCTGTGCGGGGGCGCGCTGGACGGCGCTGAGGGCGAACTGCGGTTTGCCCGGACGGTAACCGGATGGCTCGCCGATGAGACGGCTCATGCAGAGCCGCTCGAATGGGCTGCACGCTATGCTGCGTGGGCCGTGCACACCCCGGCCGGCCGCGACAGGCATGGGCGGGGCGCCCTTTTCCGGACACCCGCCAAGGTCGATCCGCTCCATCTGCTGTCGCACGGCCATGAGGGGCTGCGCGATGGCGTTCGCGAGTTCACCATCGATCCGGCACACATCAGGCCGCGCGAAGGGTTTGCGCTGACCGACGAGGGTACCGATCTGGCAGGCGCGCTCGACCAGACCAATTACTGCATCTGGTGCCACAAGCAAGGCAAGGATTCCTGCTCCAAGGGCCTGCGCGAGAAACCCGATCCGGCAGCCCCCCGGAAGGTTACCTTCCGAAAGTCCGGCTTCGGCGTGCCCCTGGCAGGTTGCCCCCTCGAGGAGCGCATCTCCGAATTCCACACCGCCAAGTCGGCCGGACTCGCAGTGGCCGCGCTTGCCATCATCACGATCGACAACCCGATGGCGGCAGCCACGGGTCACCGCATCTGCAACGACTGCATGAAGGCGTGCATCTACCAGAAGCAGCAGCCCGTCGATATCCCGCAGGCCGAGACACGCACCCTGAAAGACGTGCTCGATCTGCCCTGGGGATTCGAGATCTACTCGCTCCTCACCCGCTGGAACCCCCTCAACCTGCGGCGCCCCCTGCCCCACGAGGCAAGCGGCTACCGCGTGCTGGTCGTCGGCATGGGGCCCGCCGGGTTCACGCTCGCGCATCATCTGATGAACGATGGCCACACCGTTGTCGGCATCGATGGCCTCAAGATCGAACCCCTCGCACCCAGTCTTGGCGGTGTCGCAGCCGACGGGTCACGGGTACCGTTCGAACCGATTCACGATATCGAGACGCTGCGTGAACCGCTCGGTGACCGCATCTCCGCCGGATTTGGTGGCGTGGCCGAATACGGCATCACGGTGCGCTGGGACAAGAATTTCCTCAAGGTGGTGCGCCTCCTCATCGAGCGGCGCGAGACCTTCGGACTGTTCGGTGGCGTGCGTTTTGGCGGCACCTTCGACCTGGACGAAGCACTTGGCCCGGTGTCGGCCGGCGGCCTCGGATTCGATCATGTCGCCCTCGCCATGGGCGCGGGCAAGCCCACCACGCTCGACATCCCGAATGGACTCGCGCGCGGGGTCCGCACCGCCAGCGACTTCCTGATGGCGTTGCAACTCACGGGCGCCGCCAAGCGCGACTCGATCGCCAACATGCAGATCCGCTTGCCGGTGGTCGTCATCGGGGGCGGACTGACCGCCATCGATACCGCCACCGAGTCGATGGCCTACTACGCCGTACAGATCGAGAAATTCCTGCTCCGGTTCGAGTCCCTGGCCGCATCGGGCGGCGAAGCCGCGTTGCTCGCTTCGTGGTCTGCCGAAGATCAGGCCATTGCGCTCGAATACATCAGCCACGCACGAGAACTGCGGGCTGAACGACTCGCGGCGGCCGCCGAAGGCCGCGCGGTACGACTGGCAGCACTGATCGACCGGTGGGGAGGCGTCACCGTCGCCTACCGTCGGCGCCTCATCGACAGCCCCTCTTACACACTCAACCACGAAGAGGTTGAAAAAGCCCTCGAAGAGGGTATCCGCTTCTGCGAAGGGCTCACGCCCACCGCCATCGAGACGGATTCGTTCGGTGCGGCCCGCGCCATCCGGTTCGACCGGTCCCGCTTCGATGACACCGGCAAATCGACGACCGATGGGAGCGTCGAATTTGCTGCCCGCAGCATCTTCATCGCGGCAGGCACTCAGCCCAACACGGTCCTGGCCCGCGAGGACGCGAGCCACTTCACCCTCGATGGCAAGTACTTTGCCGCCTGCGATGAAGAGGGCAACCGCGTGAAGCCCCAGTATTCAAGCTCGAAGCCCGAAACGGCCGATGTGCTCCTCACCCGCCATGCGGGAGGGCGCTTTGTCTCGTTCTTCGGCGACCTGCACCCGTCGTTCTTCGGCAATGTGGTCAAGGCCATGGGCTCGGCCAAGCAAGGCTATCCCAGGGTTAGCCGCGTGCTGGCGCGCAGCGCACCCGTCGAGACCGAATCGGATGCAGCCTTTCTCGAACGGCTGCGGTCCCAACTGGTCGCAACCGTGCACCGGGTCGAGCGACTCACGCCAACGATCGTGGAGGTCGTTCTGCACGCGCCGCTCGCTGCACGGCACTTCAAGCCAGGGCAGTTCTATCGATTGCAGAACTTCGAGGCAACGGCACCCGTCATCGACAGCACCCGCATGCAGATGGAAGGACTCGCGCTCACCGGCGCCTGGGTCGATCCGGCCCAAGGCCTCGTGTCGACCATCGTCCTCGAGATGGGTGGCTCGGCGAACCTGTGCGCCATGCTCCAACCCGGTGAACGGGTCATCCTGATGGGGCCGACCGGAACCCCCACCCACATCGAGTCGGGCGAAACGGTAGCGCTCGTGGGGGGCGGCCTGGGCAACGCCGTGCTGTTCTCGATCGGGCACGCATTCCGCCAGCAGGGCTCGAAGGTCATCTATTTTGCCGGCTACAAGAAGATCATCGATCGCTACAAGGTCGATGAGATCGAGCAGGCGGCCGACGTGATTGTCTGGTGCTGCGATGAGGCACCCGGATTCACGCCGCGCAGGACGCAAGACCTCAGCTTCGTGGGCAACATCGTGCAGGCCATCGAGGCCTATGCCAGTGGTGCCCTGGGCGCCGTGCCCCTGTCGATGTCCGATGCCGACCGCATCATCGCGATCGGTTCCGACCGCATGATGGCCGCGGTTGGCCAGGCGCGACACACGGTGCTCGCGCCCTACCTGAAGAAAAAGCACCACGCGCTCGGCTCGATCAACTCACCCATGCAGTGCATGATGAAGGAGATCTGTGCACAGTGCCTGCAGGCACACCGTGACCCGGAGACGGGCGAAGTGCGCTATGTCTTCTCCTGCTACAACCAGGATCAGGACCTCGACCGGGTGGACTTTGCTTCCCTCAATCAGCGGCTCTCGCAAAACGGCCTCCAGGAGCGCCTGACCGCGCGCTGGATCGCCGCGCGGATGCCCCAACTGCACCGCATTCGCGAGATGGTCTGACATGGATATTCGGCTCGATGGCCGCGTGGCGCTGGTAACCGGCGCCTCTTCGGGTCTGGGAGAACGCTTTGCCCGGGTACTGGCCGAGTCGGGTGCCCGAGTAGCCCTCGCCGCACGACGCGTCGATCGACTTGAAGCGCTGGCGGCCTCGCTGCGCGACAGTGGCGCCATGGCGTACGCCGTGGCAATGGACGTCACCCGCATCGATTCGATCGAAGCAGGCCTCGACGCGGCAGAAGCCGCTCTCGGCCCCGTCGATGTCCTCATCAACAATTCGGGGGTCTCGTCCTCGAAGCGCCTCGGGGAATACACCGAGGCCGATTACGACCACGTGATGGACACCAACCTCAAGGGCGCCTTCTTCGTCGCCCAGGCGGTCGGACGGCGCATGGTTGCACGAGCTCGTGCCACGCCGGGTGGCGAAAGTGCGACGCGGGGCGGGCGCATTGTCAACATCGCATCGACGGCGGGCCTGCGCCCCCTCGCCCAACTGGCGGTGTACTCGATGTCGAAGGCGGCCGTGGTCCAGATGACCCGTTCGATGGCCCATGAGTGGGGGCGATTCGGGATCAATACGAATGCCATCTGCCCGGGTTATATCGAAACCGACATCAACCGCGAGCACTGGGAAACGCCGGCTGGACAGAAACTGCTGCAGATACTGCCGCGACGCCGTGTGGGCCAGCCAGCTGACCTCGATGCCCTGGTCGTGATGCTGTCAGCGGACACAGCCCAGTTTGTCAACGGCGCGGTGATCGCAGCCGATGACGGGCTGAGTGCGGGCTGACGGATCAGAGCAGCCCTGCAGACGCACCCGTCCTGATCGGCCCAACAGGAGCCTCGCCGCAGCGCATCGAGCTCCGGTGGGTTACTTGCCGCTCTGGTACACGTAAGGCTTCTGGGCAACTCTCGCCCGGGCGAACGCGCGCTGTTCGTCGGCATCAAGTTGTCGGTCCCACCACAGCGCGCGTCCCTTGCGCTGCTGCTCGGCCAATTCCGGTTTGTCGGCGCGCAATTCGCGCAGGAATCGGGTGAGTTCGGACTCGTAGAGATTGGCAGCCATGGTCGATCGATTCAGCCAGTTGTGAGCCACGGATTGTGCCACGCGAACACACGGCCATCGCCCCTGGATTACACTCACACGCTCAGCCCGGGTAGCCAACAGCGCCCGATTCAAGACTGCGCGCGAAGCGCAAGGAGACCGTGGTGCTCTACGAGAAGATTCTGCTCGCCTACAACGGAACCGTCGAAGGTCGGGCCGCCCTGCTCGCCTCGGAGAAACTGGCCGACTTCGCTGGCCGTCAGATCCATCTGCTGGCCGTCGCGAGCATGCCATCGAGCATGTTTCTGACCGAAGGCTTCGTCCCCGAGGAATTGATCGAGACCGAAAAAGCCCGCATGCAGGCGATTCTCGAGGAGGGCCTGGCCACGCTGCGGGCCAACAAGCTCTCGGTTACCGGGCATCTGGCGGTCGGCGAACCGGTCGAGGAAATGGCGCGCCTCGCCCGCGAACTCGAGTGTGACCTGATCATGGTGGGTCACAAGCAGACCGCCGGCTGGGCACGCTGGTGGCAGGGCTCGATTTCCCGCAACCTGGTCGATCATGCCCCCTGCAGCGTGCTCATCACCATCACACGCTGAGGCCCCCCTCAGCCCCGGTAAACCGGCGCTGGCTGCGCAAAGAACCCGTGCAGGATGTGATAAACCATCAGGTAATTCTTCTGCTGGAAACTGGCGTGAGCGATGCCCGGCATGACGGCGAACTGCCGATCGGGGTTCGGAAGGCGAGCATAGAAAGCCGCCAGGTCCTCGAATGAGGCAATGCCGTCATGCTCGCCTCGCATGACGATGACAGGCATGGTCAGCCGCGCCGGATCGACCAGGGGTAACTTCGTGCACATGTCCACATAGGTTCCGGTGGGCATCGAATTGTCGAGCGCAAGAATGGCATCGGCAAAAGCCTCGATCGTGGCGTCGTCGGCCGTACCCGGATGATCGCGCTCGAACACACTGCGTACGAACGCCCGATCGATGGGGCGACGGTTCACACCGATGAACTCGGGCAGTCGCTTGCGCCGCTGCTCGAGCGTCGGACTACGCTCGCCGGTCCACACAAAGGCATCCAGGGCGAGGCGCGCCACACGTTCAGGGTGCTGCTGAGCGAACACGGCAGCCTTCAGCGCGCCCGAAGAGATGCCGTAGACCAGCAACTGCTTCACCCCTCGGGTCGCCTCGATGCAGGCGGCCGCTCGCTCGATGTCATCGGCACCGTTGGCGATGTCGTTGTTGATCGGTCGATGCTTGGACGAGCGACCATAGCCCTCATTGTCCAGCGTCCAGGTATCGAAACCCTGAGCCGAAAACCAGTCCATGACCGAGGAATACGGGCGTCCGGGCACCTGCAGATCGAAGGTCGGCTGCGAGGCCATCGATGACCCGTGCACGAAGAGCACGGTGCCGCGGTAAGTCGTACCCGCTACCCGGGGCTTTTCCCAGAGAAAGAGCCTTACATCCCCCTTGGAGGTCCAATGCGCCTGCCCTGGTGTGGTCCCGACCGGGTGTGGAATCTTGTCAGTCGTCATGATCGTCATCGTCGCGAAAGAAGGTTGATCGGTTGGAGCAGCAGGACACGAGGCACAGCCCGCACACGCCAGGCGTGACGCGCCACGCCAACGGCTTCAGGCCGAACTACCGGGCACAACGGCACCCGGGCGCTGGCGCAACTCGAGCACTGCGGGTGCGGCCAGCAGAAAACAGGCAGCGCTGCCGGCAAAGACCCACCTGGGCAAGTCATGATCGAGCAGAAAACCGAGCACGATCGGTGCCATCGCAGCGCCTGCATCGAGGCCCGAATAGACAAAGCCGTAAACCTGACCCCGCGCGTGCACCGGCGCAATTTCCCGGACCAGCGTATCGCGTGACGGGTTGGTGATGCCCGTGAAGAACCCGATGGCTGCCACACTCCACAGAATGACTGCGGTGCTCGCCAGACCGGTAGCAAGGATCGCTGCAAAGACCGATGCGGTCACGATGCCGCTGAACGCCACCCGATCGTGACGCGTTGCCCGGACGGCCACGACGCCCCCGAGCAAGGTGCCAGCAATGCCGCCGATGGCCATGAAGGTGATGGCACTCGCCGCCGTGTGGTAATCGATCGGATAGACCTGTTGCAGTGCGCTGGGCGCAAAGTTGTTGAAACCCGTAAACGCCATGGCGATCAGCAGGTAGAAGAAAAAGCACAGCAACACAGGCTTGGTCACGAGCGCGCGCAGGCTGGCGAAGCGGGTCGTGCGACGCGCCGGTCCCCGACCGGCAACCTCCGACAAGGCCGGCGCAGCCACAAGACTGGACCGGGTGACGAAGAACAGCGCCCATGCGAGGCCTGCGAGCCCCGCCGCTGCGAGCGACCAACGCCAGCCAAAGGACACCGCAATCGGGGGAATCACCAGAGGAGCGATCACCCAGCCCAGGTTGCCGCCGACGTTGTGCACGCTGAACGCGTAGCCGAGCCGCCGCGGATTGATCTTCTGGTTCAGGAGTGTCAGGTCGCCCGGATGAAAGACACTGTTCCCCACTCCACCGATGACGGCAGCAACCAGCAACCACACGTAGGAACTGGCACAGGCCGCGAGCAGAATGGCAAGACTGGTGGCCAGCAACCCGCCGGTCACCGTCCAGCGCGGCCCGAACCGGTCGACGGCATACCCCCCAGGCGTCTGCATGAGCCCTGACACCCCATAGAACACGGCCTGCGTGAATCCGAGTTCGGCCCAACTCAGGTCAAACTCGTCTCTCAGAAAGGGAAAGAGGAGCGGCAGGCCGAGCTGGAAAAAATGGCTGAATGCATGCGCGATGCTCACGCAGGAAGCCACACCGATATCCTGCTGCCAGGAGGTGGGGACCGCCGCTCCGGGCACGCCCGCCGCGCTCGTCATCGGTTCGCCACTCGCGAGCCGATGAAGCGGGCAATGGCTTCGAGTGTTGCAGCGGTCTGGTCGCGATGCGGATTGTGTCCGCAGGCGCCCAGACGCAACTCCTCGTAGGGACCGCCGGTCTGCCTCCCGATGGCCTCCAGCTGGCGCATGGTGCCGTAGTTGTCATCCTCTCCCTGTATCGCGAGCAGCGGACAGCGAATGGCGGGCAGCACCGACTCGATGTTCCACGGGCGAAAAGCGGGACTCAGCCAGATGTCGTTCCAGCCCCGGAATGTCGCCTCGGGATCCCGATGATGCCGGGCGAGACGCGCCTTGAGGTCGCCTCGGGCGAAGACGTCGCGCGCCACCTCGATGCCAGCGATGCTTTCTGGCTCGACAAACACGTGCGGCGCAAGCACGGCCAACGCCTCGATCGGTTCGCCGCTCCCGGCGTAGAGCAGCCCGATCGATCCACCATCGCTGTGGCCCACGAGGATCGGTCGAGCGATGCCACACAAGCGCAGCAGTGCCGGCAGAACGACCTGCGCCTCATGATGCATGTAATCCACGGTACGCGCTCGGGTGAGCACCGACGACTGACCATAACCGTGCCGTGAATAGACCAGCCCCGGCAAGCCGGCACGTTCGCAGACCTGCTGCGGAAAATCCCGCCAGAGCGAAACCGAGCCGATGCCTTCATGCAGGAAAACCACGGTGGGCAGCGACTCTCCAACCGCTTCGCCCGCGCCTTCATCGACGGGTACTGCCACGCCGCTGGCGCGCAGCGTGGACGTGATTCGAACCACCTCAAGCGTCTGACCGTCGACCTGGGTCCACTCGGCAACCGACGACCACCCGCCGGGCGATGGCGCAGTCCCGGATGCAGCGACCCGGGATGCCCCAACCCCGGGTGCCGCGCGCATTGATGCATCGGCAGCCGACACCTCGGCAGCGGGACGGGTCTCGCCCACGGTATCACCGCAAGAACGATTCGACGAGGAGAACGGTGCATTCACAGGGTGCATTCTAGACGAAGCTGCCAGTGCCCCCGGGCGTTTCACATCTGCAGGCGTCCTGCGTATCCGGTCAGCTCGAGATAGCCCTGCCCCAGGAGGCTCCCGGTTCGGCCGTGGGCTCTCACCGCCCCCTCCCAGTAGACCGCGCCCACGCCATGTCGAGCGTCCAGTTCCTGATCATCGATGAGGGGCCGCAATGCGAGCGTGAGGCCGGGTACTTCGACCTGCATCTGTACCGGAAACCACGCACCCGTTCGCGGGGATTGCCAGGTCCGCAAGGTCACGAAACGCACCTCGCCCGGTTCGAACTGCTGCTCAGTGCCATCGGACCGACGCAGCGAACCGCCGGCCCAGACCACGCCCCCGTCGGCATCGCGCATCCTGAACACCATCAGGGCGCCGCCATCGCGCAGATTGATGCCCGCCCAGTCCCAGCCGACCACCGAAGGCGCCATGTACTCGCTTGACCACTCATGGTCGAACCAGGCGCGTCCGGTCACCGATTGAGCCCGCTTGCCCTGCCCCATGAGGTCGGACAGACCGTTGCCCGCCGCCGCCAGCAATTCGACGCGCCCCTGTACCGACACCTGCGGAAGGCTGTAGTAGTAGGAGGCCTGAGACGGGCGTGGCCCCTTGCGGCTCACACCCTCCTCGCCCTGGAGTACGGGCGCAATACGCGGTACGAACGACAGGTCGAAACGGAACTCGCGCGCACGAATCCTGGCGGTGAACCGTCCCCGCGCATCCATGACGAGCGACCAGTCATCGAGCGCCACGTCCATCGTGGCCTCACCGGCACGGGCAAGGCCGAACGCCACGCGCGCAGCGCGCTGGTCGTGCAGCAACCGACCATGCTCAGGCAGACTCAGTGCCGCATGCGCGAAAATGATCTGCCGAGCCGCACTGGCCACGGGCAGGTCCTCGGCGATGCCCGGACGCGATCGAAAGAACGTGACCTGAAAGCCAAGCGGGCGATGGTCGCTGCGCTCCAGCCAGCCGGTGACGTACCACCACTCGGTGCGATAGTCCGGGTGAGCACCATGGTCACGCGGAAAGACCAGTGGCTCACCCGTTCTCACCGCCGGGTATGCCACCGCAGCAGCGGCCTCGCCAGCGGCAAGACCTGCCAGCGGAGCGCCAACCGACCAGCCGATCGGAGAGGCGACGGCCCGCAGCAGCCATCGCCGCCGGGCACGACGCGCCAGAGCATTCATCGATTCACCCCTCTGAAGAGGGCACACCGTCTCACCAGTCTTCAGAGGCGGCACGGACCACCTCTGCCCTGGCAACGCCGCGTCCGCCCAGATACCCGGTGACCATCGCCAGCAGGCACATCGTGCCTGTCAGTGCCAGCAAGGACCCCCAGGGCGCATGCATTTCCATCGACCAGTGAAACGACTGCCGGTTCACGACCTCGACCAGTATCAACCCGATGAGCGAGCCGGCACACAGACCGGTCGCCAGTGCCGCCGTAACGATCACCAGTGCCTGGAGAGCAATCATCCATGACACGTCACCGAGCCTCAAGCCGAGGTGCCGCAGCACGGACAATTCGCGCCTGCGCGCGAGCACCAGTGCCGCAAGATTGCCGGCCAGCGCGGCCAGCCCGATTGTGACGGCAACCGCCACCAGGGCCCAGGTGACGGCAAAAGTCCGGTCGAAGATGGCGAGCGAGAAGCGCCGGATCTCGCCGGTTTCGCGCAAGGGTGCTCGAGATCCGAGCCAGCGCAGCCCGGCCCGCAGATCGGCAAATCGCGCCCCGGGTGCAAGCCAGAGGGCCGCATTGCTCACCACCGAATCCCCCGTGGCGGCCACGTAGGCGCTCCGGGCGATCACGATCGCACCCTGCTGGCGCCCGTAATCTCGCCAGATGCCATCGATCCGGAAGCGCACCGGGTGACCGCCGAGCGGAATATCCACCAGTTGCCCTGGGCTCAACTGCTCGATCTCTGCCACCGACTCGCTCACCCAAGCCTTGGCAACCGGGCTGTCACCGAAGAGGGGTGCACCCTCCACCGCCACGTCCTCGGAAGCCCGGGCAACGAGGGGAAGTCGGGCGCCCGGATCGACCGGATCGATGTCGCGCGCAAGCACGGTGACCGGCGGGCGTCCGGCGTTCAACCGCACCTCGTCGATTCGCATGAATTCGACGCGTCCGACCGAACGCAGCGCCGCGATGCGCTGCTGCTCGGCCACGCTCAGCCGTAACCCACCCTCGCCCAGATAGGCCTCGGCCGGCAGGATGTGCAGGAGCCAGGCCTCGAAGGAGACCCGAAAGGAATTGACCATCAGCATCATCGCGACTGCAAGGCTCACCGCTGCCACGATGGCGGCAAGGCTCACGGCCGGCCCGGTGGGAGCACCACGCAACTGCGCGAGGGCCAGTTTGATGACAGCACTGGAACGCCAGGCGCGAGTGACATGCACGAGCGCAAACACGAACAGCTTGAGAAATCTCGGTGTCAGGGCCACCGTGCCCAGCAGCAGACAGGCGATGGCCAGATAACCCCCGACCGGGAGTCCGTCGCGTGGCGGGACCGCAAGACTCGCCCCCGACAGGATCAGCAACAGCAGGCCAGGCCAGATGCGCCCCAGGGGCTGCCAGGCCTGTTCGAGCCCCCCGGGTCGCAGCCCGCGCGCAGGCGGTGTCCGTGCTGCCTCGAGCGAGGGCAGAAAGGCGCCCGCGATGCTTGCGCCAACGCCAGCGCCGAAATACGACAGACTCGACGGCAGATCGAAGGTGATTTCGGGCGCCACGCCGCGGAAAAACCCGGCGCCCAGGTCACCCCCGAGCACCAGCAGCGCCAGCGCCGCCAGACCATAGGCGAGGGCAAGCCCGAGCGCCGCCCCCACCGCACCGATGAGCGCCGACTGCAGCACCTGCTGCGCCAGCAGTTCGCGCCGCTTCAACCCGAGGGCGCGCAGCACCGCAAACTGACTGCGCCTGCGTGCAACCTGGAGCGCCTGTGCGGAAAAGACCAGCAGGCTGCCGCAAAAGAGCGCCACCAGCGCAAGCACCGAGAGGTTCGCGCGGTAGGCACGCGATACCTGTGCTTCGGTGGAGGCGTGGGCATCGGGCGTATCGGCCTGGACGCCCGAGGGAAGGACTGCCGCGAGCGCCGTGCGCAACTGCGCCGGCGAGACACCCGGTTGCGCCCGCAGATCGATTCGGCTCAAACGGCCTTCCATGCCTTCGAGCACCTGCGCCGTCGCGATATCCACGACTGCGACACCGGCCAGCGCAGGCACGCCCGACAGCAGGCCCACGATTTCCAGCGACCTCATCCGACCAGCGACATCGAGCAATTCGATCCGGTCACCCACCTGACGCTCGAGGCGTTCG
Source organism: Pseudomonadota bacterium (assembly GCA_947455195.1). GTDB lineage: Bacteria > Pseudomonadota > Gammaproteobacteria > Burkholderiales > SG8-39 > CAIXPL01. The sequence continues at coordinate 140,434 of CANGMI010000008.1, forward strand.
AGCAGGCGCGGCCCCACGAAAATGGCATCGGTCCGCAGGTTGGCCAGCCGATCATCGGCATCCGCAGCGCGAGGCACCAGCGCTGGCTGCACCGCCACCGCGCGCAGGGCATCGACCCCCTGGAAACTCACCGCGACACCGCTGGCCAGATCGTTGCGTGAACCCTCAACGACCGGGCTTGCCGCGGCCACGCCCGGGCGCGATACCAACCGGGCGAGAAGCGTGTCGTCGAACCCGGAGCGGGGTCCGCGCACGCTCAGATCGGCCTCGCCTGACAAGGTGCTCATGCCGGCCTCGAACTCTGCAACCGCCACGGCATTGACGCGTTCGATGGCAAGACCAAGCCCGACACCGAGCGCCAGAACCCCGATGGCAACCGCGAGGCGCATCTTGGCGCCCCGCCAGGCCACGAGATCGAGGCACGCCAGGCGCAGCAGACGCATCCCGGCAGCGAGCCAGCCCCACACACCCCGGATGCCTGCGCCAATCCAGCCCCAGGCTGATCGATCGGTCACGGCCACCGGGCGAACCCCATCATTGCGCTGCCTGCGCACGACCATCGACGAGTTGCACGATGCGATCGCACCGACGCGCCGCTGGCATCGAGTGGGTGACCAGAAGCGCGCCGGCACCCACCGCACGAGTTTCGGCCAGCATCAGTTCGAGCACCTCCATGGCGCTGCGCGCATCCAGATTGCCGGTGGGCTCATCGGCAAGCACGAGACGGGGCCGGTGGGCGAGCGCCCGCGCCACGGCGATTCGCTGCTGCTCACCGCCAGACAGGTCCTGCAGCCGGGACCGCGCCCGGCTGCCCAGCCCGACCGCCATCAGCATCGCCATCACGCGCGCATCACGCGCCGCCCGATCCCAGCCCAGCAGTTCAAGCGGCAGTGCCACGTTGGCCGCCGCATCCAGGTAGGGCAGGAGGTGAAACGCCTGGAAGACGAAACCGATCGACTTTCGCCGCAGCATCGTACGCTGGTCGTCATCGAAAAGACCCACCTCGACACCATCGATGAAGACCGTGCCTGCGTCGGCGGGTTCGAGACCCGCAACCAGGTTGAGGAGCGTGGACTTTCCACTGCCCGACTCACCCACGACGGCTACAACCTCGCCACCACTCACTTCGATATCGACCGCATCCAGAACGACTCGATCACCGAATCGCTTCACCAGACCCTGCACTCGGAGCGGACTCACGCAGCCCTCCCCGACTGCCGGCAGACCGGATCCCGAGCAATCACGACGTTCCCGCGGACAGTGGTCCCCAAGCAGCCACCCGACGCCGCCTCGGACCGTCCAGACCGTCTGATCGCTCGGCGCGGCCCACTCGCAGGCAAGCTGCCCGCGGAAGGACTCACCGCGAGAATCGCCCTGATGACCGCAGATCGCATGTGGAGACACTCCCTCGATGCCCCCCGGAAAGAAAAGCCGGGGCGGGTACGGACCACCGGCGCAGGCACCATCGGTGCTCGGGTGGCAACGGGCCGATTATTGCCCACGATGGGGTGCCGACCGGCCTCCGCCGCGCCGCGCGTAAAGAAAAGCGACAAATTTGCCGACGCGCAACAAGGGGATCTTGTCCGACTTCGGCTGGCGTCCTACACTCGGTCTCAGGTCAGGGGACTCCGCCGTCACGCAGGCCTGCCCCGCGACCAGGAGCCCGATCGCGTCGTCGCACGTTCCGAGGAGACAGGTCATGCCAGAAGAGCGCCACACAAGCCCAGCGTGCTCCGCAGCGTCGGCCCTTGCGCGACGTGTCCTGCTCACTGGAGTCCTGGTCGGTGGTCCGTTCATCATGCCCGCGGCGCATGCGACCGACGGGCTCGAGCACCCCAGCGCCCTCAGTCTGGGGCAGGGGCTGCGCATCGCTCCGTCGCAGCGGTCCGTGCGATCGATGTCGACGAGCGACCTGCCTGACCCCACCGGTTCGCCCGGCGTTCGGCACGCGAACTCCATCGGCGATGCGGGCGGGCCGCTCGGCCTCAGCCTCTGGCGGGGCAGCAACTGGTTCAGCGGTGACCGACTGAGCCTCAACCTGTCAGGAAACACCCGTGGGGCCGATGGGCTTCGTCTGCGGGAAGACAACACCAACAGCGCACTGGTCGGTCTTTCGAGCCCGGCGCAGGGCTGGCGCAGTGGAAACCTGTCGCTGACGAGCGAACTGCTCTACTCGACACCGATCGGTCGCCATCTGGGCCTCGGTCTGAGCATCATGCAGCGTTCGAGCGGCCTGCGGGACACGAGTGTGGCTGACGAGCGTGTGCTGTCGCTGCGATTTTCCGGCCAGTTCTGATCAGCGCCGGCCGGAACACGGACCCGAGCACGGAACTCGAAGCCGTCCCTCGCGCTCAGGGGCCCGGGTTCCTGCTCATGTTCAACGGAAAGCGGGACATCGCCAACGGGTGAAGACGGTCAATGGGCAGGCGTCGGCATCGGATGCAAGTCGCGACTCGTTCCGGCCTTGACGACCTGCCCCGGCAGGTCATGCCCCACGATCGATGCAAGCAGGCGCGAAGCATCGAGCAAGGCTGACAGATCGACGCCTGTTTCACAGCCCATCTCGTGCAGCATGTGCACCAGGTCCTCGGTACAGATATTGCCGGAGGCACCAGGGGCGTAAGGGCAGCCTCCCAGGCCGCCAAGCGACGATTCGTAGCGCCCTACCCCCGCCTCGATTCCGGCCAGTACATTGGCAAGCCCCATGCCCCGGGTGTTGTGAAAATGCAATGCGAATTCGATCTCGGGATACTCGCGTCGTACCGCCGAGGCCATATCACGCACCTGCCGCGGATTGCCCATCCCGGTCGTGTCAGCCAGCGTGACGCTCCTGATGCCCAGCGCAGCATACTCACCCACGAGCCGCAAGACCCGCTCGAGCGGCTGAAAACCCTCGAACGGACAACCAAAGGTGGTCGCGAGCGCGCCAGTCACCCCGATCTGCGTGCCCCTGAGCAGATCGACGATCTCGCGAAAGCCGTCGAACGACGCCGCCACCGAGCGGCGCACGTTGGCGCGGTTGTGGCTCTCCGACACCGAGACCACCAGGACCACTTCATCGACACGGGCAGCAATCGCCCGCTCGACACCACGAGCATTGGCGACCAGCGCCACCATCCCGGTCCCGGGCCGCCGTGCGACGCCTGCCATCACCGCTTCGGCGTCGGCGAGCATCGGTATCGCCTTGGGAGAAACGAACGACGTCACCTCGATCCTGGCAAGCCCCGTGAGCGACAGGCGGTCGATCAGTTCGATCTTGCGCTCGGTCGGAATGAATTCAGGCTCCATCTGGAACCCGTCGCGGGTGACCACTTCATGAATCCGGATGCGGTTTTCAGACATGCTGGCCCTCACGCGGTGGCAGGAATCATCGGCCTGCACCCGCACGAGCGAGACAGGCGGCCCGAATCGGATCGAGCGCGGCAGCGCCGAGGCGTCTCGATCGGGCGCCATTCCATCCGACGGACGGATCGGGCCAGTCAGCATTGTCCTTGAACGGCATCTCGAGCGTCAGCGACAGGCAGCCGAACGTATGGCCGACCCACTTGCTGGCGAGCCGCAACGAGTCGGCACTGTACTTGCCTGACGGATAGCCATGTCGGGTCTGAAAATCGGGAGTTGCCTCGCAAAAGCGGGTCGTGAACAGCGCCTGCAGCCGCTCCTGCTCAGCCGTGAACCCGGGCAACATCTCCGAGCCAGCGACGAACACCCAGGGCAGCGCCTCGTCACCGTGAACATCGAGAAAGAGATCGACGCCCGTCTGCTGCATGCGCTGGCGCACGGCCAGCACCTCGGGACTGCGCAGCGCATCGGGCGCCATCCACTCACGATTGAGATTGGCGCCGGCGGCATTCGCCCTGAGATTGCCCCGAACCGCACCATCCGGGTTCATGTTAGGCACGATGTTGAAGACGCACTCGGTGCGCAGTGCGCGCGCGAGCGCATCGCTGGGATCGAGCAAGCGATCGAGCAGCCCTTCGACGAACCACTCGGCCATGGTCTCACCCGGGTGCTGGCGGGCAATCACCCAGACCTGGTGCCGCGCGGTGCGCAGGTCACCCACCCGCACCAGATCGATATCGCGGCCATCGACCGTACTGCCCAGATCCTCGATGGCAACCCCGTGAGTACGGCCTGCCCGGCCGATCAGCGCCATGTGGCGCTCCCACGAATAGGGCTCGAAATAGGCATACCACACAGTCTCGTGGGTGCCGGCATGAGTAATCTCGAGAGCCCCGTCGACGAGGCGGGTGGGAACGCGCGTCCAGTGCTCCCGATCGAACGAGGCCACCGCCTGGTAGCCCTCCCAGCCTTGCGGATAGGTGCAGGCGCTGGCATTACCCAACCGAAGGATGCGGGCCTCGCCACGCGAGCCCTGCACCCTGAAATGGAACCACTGGCGGAAATCGCAGGCAGGATCACTGGTGTCATCACGCCGGATCGCCAGTTCGATCGCCCCGCCGGAGGTCGGGGCGATCGTCTGCACGACCTCGATCGCGCCCGAATCAAATCCGCTCGATACTCTCACCGAAAAGCTCCCTTGCCCGAGTTCATGGCTGCCTGCGCACGACGGGCGGCAGGACGCTTATGGTAGCCTCCGCTCGAGGATTGCGGTGACCTGACACCCTCGGTGTGCCCCGCCGCAGCAGTGCCTGACCCCGACTTGCAAGGAATCCGCATCGATGACTCAAATCGCCAAGCCGGCCGATCCGGCCAACACCTGTGCGTCGCTCGACGACGCTGATCTGCGATCCCGCCTGAGCCCCGAGCAGTATCGCGTGACCCGGCAGCACGGTACCGAACGCGCATTCACCGGGCGGTTCTGGGATCACCACGAGTCAGGCACCTACACCTGCGTGTGCTGCGGCGAACCGCTCTTCGCCTCCAGCACCAAGTACGAGTCAGGCTCCGGCTGGCCAAGCTACTGGCAACCGATCGACCCGCAACAAGTCGAGACCACCGTCGATCGCAGCCACTTCATGGAGCGGACCGAGGTCCACTGCGCCCGCTGCAAGGCCCACCTCGGGCATGTGTTCGATGACGGCCCGCAACCCACAGGGCTGCGCTACTGCATCAATTCGGCTTCGCTCGACTTCAGGAAGAACGAGACATGAGTCGGACAGGCCGGCGTCCGAAGTCCAGCACCTGAAACCGGACAACCGACCACGCACTGCTGACGACAGCACCGACCCACCCCGCGCCCGACTCGATGGGCGCGGGCCATGAAGGCCCCGGATACAACGCGCATGAAATTTCTCTTCGACCTCTTTCCGGTCATTCTCTTTTTCATTGCATTCAAGGTCGCCGACATTTATGTCGCCACCGGTGTCGCAGTCGCCGCCACCCTGGCCCAGGTGGGATACCTGCTGGTGCGCCGGCGGCGGGTCGAGCCGATGTTGTGGGTAAGCCTCGCCATCATCGTGATCTTCGGCGGCGCCACGCTCATCCTGCATGACGAGAGCTTCATCAAGTGGAAGCCCACCATCCTCTACTGGGCTTTCGCCCTTTCACTGGGCATCTCGCTGGCCCTTTTCCAGCGCAACCTCATCCGCTCGCTGATGGGCTCGCAACTCACCTTGCCAGAACCCGCATGGCGGGTCCTCAACTGGGCGTGGGCAATCTTCTTCGCGCTGATGGGCGCGCTCAATCTCTGGGTCGCATTCACTTTCGACACCGACACCTGGGTGAGTTTCAAGCTCTTTGGTGCCACCGGCCTCATGGTGCTGTTCGTGGTCGGACAGGGTGTCTACCTTGCCCGCGTCATGCCGGGAGACGACCAGCCATGAGCAGCACCGCAACCAGAATCGAGGTCCTGCTGGACGCACTGTCGCCCCTGGAGATCTTGCTCACCGATGACTCGGCTCATCATGCCGGCCATGCCGGCGCGGCAGGTGGCGGCGGTCACTACCACCTGAGAATCGTTTCATCACGCTTTGACGGACTGGGGCGGATAGCGCGCCATCGCCTCGTCTACGCAACGCTTGACGAATTGATGGGCAGTGCCATTCATGCACTCGCGATCGAAGCACTCACCCCCACGGAATGCACCCCTGAAGCGTCCCATCTGTCGAGGCCCCACCGATGACCTGCCCCCTCCTCCTGCATGCACTCTCGCGGCGCGACACGCTGCCGCGGCGACACACCGGCGTCGCATCGGCGAGCCGCGGTTTCTCCAGGTTCCTCCTGGCAAGTGCTCTGGTGGTGCTCGCCGGCACCACACTGCCCGTCTGCGCACAGCCTGCAGCCGCTGGCAACAGCGCCGCACCGCTGCCGGCGGAGTCAAGCGGCCCGGTCGCCAACGTCAACGGGCGTGACATTCCGCGTCTTCGGTCCGACCTCCTCGTCCGCCAACGCCCCTCCAATGCCGGCCCCGACTCGCCCCAGTTGCGATCGATGATTCGCGACGAGCTCATCAGCCGGGAACTCGTCGTTCAGGAAGCCGAGCAGAAAGGCCTGCTGCAGCGGCCCGAGGTCGTCGAGCAGATCGAACTGGCGCGGCAGCAGGTGATTCTCGGTGCCTACATGCAGGATTTCGTGAAGGCCAACCCGATCACCGAAGACCAGGTTCGTGTCGAATATGAACGCATGCGCAAGGAGGTATCAGGCAACGAGTACAAGTCAGCGCATATCCTGGTGAAGACCGAGGCCGATGCAAAAGACCTCGTTGCCAAGATTCGCAAGGGTGCCAAGTTCGCCGACCTGGCGCGCCTCGCATCCGAAGACCCGGGTTCGAAGGATAGCGGGGGTGATCTTGGCTGGAATGTGCCCACCACCTTCGTGAAGCCGTTCGCCGATGCCATGGTGAAACTGAAGAAAGGCGAGATCAGCGAACCGGTGCAGACCCAGTTCGGATACCACGTCATCCGGCTCGATGATCAGCGCCCCGTCAAGGCGCCGCCCCTCGAACAGCTCAAGCCACAGATCGAGCAGCGGTTGCAACAGGCCAAGGTACAGAAGCTCATCGCCGACCTGCGCGCGAAAGCGAAGATCCAGTAGGCCGGTCTGCGCACGCACACACGCCGCGCCCGCAGTCAGCCCGCGTCGAGCAGGCTGACTGCACGCCTGCTCACCCGATCGCCACCCGCGCATTGCGAAACATGCGCAGCCAGGGTCCGTTTTCGCCCCAGACGAGTGGGCGCCAGCTGTGTTGCACGGCTCGGAACAGACGCTCCGGATGCGGCATCAAGGCAGTGACCCGGCCATCAACGCTCGTCACGCCCGCCACACCGCCGGGCGAACCGTTCGGGTTGAAGGGATAGACCTCGGTCACCGCACCCCGGTTGTCGGTGTAGCGCAGCGGCACCGCAACCGCGCGCCGATCGGCATCAGTCCGGAACACCGCACGCCCCTCGCCGTGCGCGGTCACGATCGGCAATCGACTCCCCGCCATGCCGGCAAAGAAGAGCGAGACGGTGGGCTGCACTTCAACCATCACCAGACGCGCCTCGAATTGCTCGGACACATTGCGCACGAACCGGGGCCAGTGCGTACTGCCCGGAATGATCTCGGCCAGGTTCGCCAGCATCTGACACCCGTTGCACAACCCGAGCGTGAAGGTGTCGGTGCGTTCGAAGAAAGTCGCAAACTGCTCGCGTGCCCGCTCACTGAAGAGAATCGAGCGGGCCCAGCCCTCGCCAGCGCCCAGCACATCGCCGTACGAGAACCCGCCACACGCGGCAAGGCCTGCGAACCCCTCGAGCGTGACCCGACCCGAGAGAATGTCGCTCATGTGGACATCGCGGGCATCAAACCCGGCTCGATCGAAAGCGGCGGCCATCTCCATGTGCCCGTTGACCCCCTGTTCACGCAGGATCGCGACCTGAGGCCGAACACCCCGCCTGATGAAGGGGGCAGCCACGTCCTCATCCACATCGAATTCGGGATGGGCAGTCAAGCCCGGGTCGGATGCATCCGAAAGGCGAGCAAACTCGGCATCCGCACAGGTCGGGTTGTCGCGCAGTCGCTGCATCTGGTGCGATACCGTGGACCACGCCTGCATGAGCTCGGTGCGCGTGAACTGCACGAGCGGCCGGGCATTGCGCACGATGCGGATCTCGTCCCGCGCATGAACCGCCCCGACCAGGAGTGCCGACAGCCCCATCTGTCGGGCATCGGCCAGAACGGCCTTGCGGCGGCTCGCACGTACCTCGATCACCAGGCCCGCCTCCTCGGCAAAGAGCGATGCCATCACCAGTTGCAGATCGCGACCAGCCATCACGTCGGGCCGACGCTCGCTGCCATCGACATCACCGGCGAGCGCATCATGAGCGAGCAGGTCGACATTGATCGTCACGCCCAACCGCCCCGCAAAGGCCATCTCGCAGATCGTCGTGAAGAGCCCGCCATCGGATCGATCGTGGCACGCCAGGAGGTCGCCCGCGGCGCGCCACCGGGCAACCGCAGCGTAAAGTGCGACCAATTCCTGCGGCCGATCGAGATCGGGGGCTTCGGCCCCCATCTGGCCGTAGACCTGTGCAAATACCGAGGCACCGAGTCGATGCCGGCCCCGTGCGAGATCGATCAGGATGAGTTCAGTACGCTCACCCACCGCGGCCTCACCTTGCAACTGCGGCGTGAGGACAGCGCCAACATCGCTGCAAGAGGCAAAGGCCGATACGATGAGAGAAACCGGCGACACGACCTCGTGCTCGCCCTTCGCATCACGCCAGGCGGTGCGCATCGACAGCGAATCCTTGCCCACCGGAATGGCGACCCCGAGTTTCGGGCACAGGTCGGCAGCAGCCTTCACCGCATCGAACAAGGCAGCATCCTCACCCGGCGCACCTGCCGCCGCCATCCAGTTGGCTGACAAACGGACTCGGTCGAGGGCCACCGGCGCTGCCACCAGGTTGGTGAGGGCTTCGGCGATGGCCATGCGCGACGCTGCAGCCGGATCGATCACCGACAGCGCCCCTCGCTCGCCCATGGCCCAGGCCTCGCCGACACGGGTCGAATACCCCAGTGCCGTCGCCGCACAATCGGCGACCGGCACCTGCCAGGGCCCCACCATCTGGTCACGGGCACACAACCCGCCCACCGAGCGATCGCCGATGGTGACGAGAAACGCCTTGCTCGCCACCGTCGGCGCGCGCAACACACGCAGGCAGGCATCGCGCAATTCGATCGAGGAAAAGTCGAGCGGCGCATGCAACACCGCCACGCGCGTCACATCGCGCGTCATGCGTGGCGGCTTGCCAAGCAACGTGTCCATGCTCATCTGCACCGGGTGATTGCCAAAGAGGGGATCAACGACCTCGAGATCGAGCGCCGCGGTGGTCTCGCCGAGCACGGCAAACGGGCAGCGCTCACGCTCGCAGATGGCACGAAAGGCGTCGAGACGGCTCGGGTCGATGCCGAGCACGTATCGCTCCTGCGCCTCATTGCTCCAGACTTCGCGCGGGCTCATGCCCGGCGCTTCATTGGGGGCAGCGCGCAGGTCGATGCGCGCGCCGCGGCCGGCCGAATGCACCACCTCGGGCACCGCGTTGGACAACCCGCCTGCGCCGACATCGTGGATCGTGAGAATCGGATTGTCAGTGCCCAGCGCGGTACACGCCTCGATGACTTCCTGGGCACGGCGCTCCATCTCGGGATTGCCGCGCTGAACCGAGTCGAAATCGAGTTCGGCACTGTTGGCGCCGCTGGCCATGCTGGATGCAGCGCCGCCCCCGAGCCCGATCGGCAAGCCCGGCCCACCGAGTTGAATCACCAGGGCGCCAGCCGCGAGGCCGCACTTCTCGACATGTCCGGCGCGAATGTTGCCCACCCCACCCGCGATCATGATGGGCTTGTGAAAGCCACGCACCCGTCCGGCCACCGGCAGTTCCAGCGTCCGGAAGTAACCACACAAGTTCGGGCGACCGAATTCATTATTGAACGCTGCAGCACCCAATGGTGCATCAAGCATGATTTGCAGAGCCGAGACGATTCGGTCGGGCTTGCCCGCATCGAATTCCCACGGCTCGGTGGCGCCCGGAATGCGCAGGTTCGACACGCTGAATCCGCACAAGCCGGCCTTGGGGCGCGCTCCCCGTCCGGTGGCACCTTCGTCGCGAATCTCGCCACCCGATCCGGTCGAAGCCCCCGGAAAGGGCGAGATCGCGGTGGGATGATTGTGCGTCTCGACCTTGATTACCGAATGGGTCACCTCGTCGATGCTGCGATAACCCTCGGGCATGCGCATCCAGCGCTCGATCGGGGCGCCCTCGATGACCGCCGCATTGTCGGCATAGGCCACCAGCGTGCCCTCGGGATGCGCCGCATGGGTGGTACGAATCATGCCGAAGAGGGTCTCGCTGCGCTCAACCCCATCAATCCGCCACTGGGCATTGAAGATCTTGTGGCGGCAGTGTTCGGAATTGGCCTGCGCAAACATGGTGAGTTCGACATCGGTCGGATCGCGTCCCATCGCTTCGAACGCAGCCACCAGATAATCGATTTCATCGGGCGCGAGTGCCAAGCCCAGGGCCCTGTCAGCTTCGACCAGTGCACTGCGCCCCCGAGCCAGCAGTTCGATCGATCGCAGCGGCTGCGGCGCGGGCACCTCGAACAAGGCAAGCGCCGCTTCGAGCGAAGGCCATACCCCTTCGGTCATCCGGTCGTGCACATGGGGCGCCAGATCGGTCGCGCCGCCACCCGTGAATCGATATTCGACTGCCCGCTCGATACGCTGCACGCCGCCGAGGCCGCACTGGCGTGCGATATCAGTCGCCTTGCTTGCCCACGGCGAAAGGGTGCCTTGACGAGGCGCCACCACCATCGACCCGGCGCCAACGGCTCCGATCGTGGCGGTGCTGGCCGCCCGTGCATCCGAATCGCCCGAAGCCAGAAGGCGTTCGAGACGCGCGCGCTCCGCCAGGGTGGGCGCGGCTTCGAGCGCGACCAGGTAATGTGCCGTGGCGGCGTGCACCTCAAGCCCGGGACAAACTCGGGCGAGGATTCCATTCAGCCGCTCGAGGCGTGCCTCGGACAGGGCCCGGTCGCCACCGAGCACGAGCAAATGAGCCATCGATCGAACCCGTTCCGAAGACAATCCGCAATTATAAGGGCTCAGGCTCCCGACACCCCGGCCGACGCGCCATATCCTCCACCGCCCGGTGTCTCGATCACGATGGCATCCCCCGGTTCGAGCTCCGCACGATCGGCTCCACCCAGAATCTCGACCCGACCATCGGCCCGCTCGACCGTGTTGCGGCCCAGTGCGCCGGGCTCGCCACCAGCCATGCCATAGGGCCGCAGCACCCGATGACCCGAGAGGATCGAGGCCGTCATCGCCTCGAGGAAGCGCAATCGACGCAACGCCCCATTGCCCCCGTGCCAACGCCCGTGACCGCCGGAATCGGGCCGAATCTCGAACGTCTCGAGCAGCATCGGGAAGCGCCACTCGAGGACCTCAGGATCGGTGAGGCGCGAATTGGTCATGTGGGTCTGCACCACATCCGTACCATCGAAGCCGGGCCCGGCCCCGGAGCCCCCCGCCACCGTTTCGTAATACTGATGCGTCGCATTGCCGAAGGTGAGGTTGTTCATCGTTCCACAGGCATTGGCCATCACGCCCAGGGCGCCGTAGAGTGCGCCCGTGATGGCCTGTGAGGTCTCGACATTGCCGGCTACCACAGCCGCCGGATAGCGGGGCTTCAACATCGAGCCCTCGGGAATGATGACCCGCAGGGGCTTGAGGCAACCGGCGTTGAGCGGTATCTCGTCATCGACCAGGCTGCGGAACACGTAGAGCACCGCCGCCATCGCCACCGCCGAGGGCGCGTTGAAGTTGTTGGGCAACTGGTCGGACGTACCCGTGAAATCGACCACGCCTTCACGACGCTCGCGATCGATCGTGACCCGAACCTTGATCTGTGCGCCGTGGTCCATCGGGTAGGTGAAATCGCCGTCGTGCAGCGAGCCGATCACACGCCGCACCGCCTCTTCGGCGTTGTCCTGTACATGGCGCATGTAAGCGTGGACGACATCGGCACCGAAGTGATCCACCATCCGGCGCAATTCCTGCACGCCCTTTTCGTTGGCGGCGATCATCGCGCGCAGATCAGCCAGGTTCTGCTCGACGTTGCGGACCGGATAGCGCCCCGACTGCAGGAGTTCGATCGTTTCACGTTCGCGGAACCGCCCCTCCTCGACCAGCAGGAAGTTGTCGATGAGCACTCCTTCTTCCTCGACGACCCGGCTGTCCGGCGGCATGGAACCCGGCGTGATGCCGCCGATATCGGCATGGTGCCCGCGCGAGCCGACGTAGAAGAGCACCTCGGGCGCCGCACGGGCACGATGATCGAAGACCGGCGTGATCACCGTGATATCGGGCAGGTGCGTGCCGCCGTTGTAGGGGGCGTTGAGCACGTACACATTGCCGGGTCGAATGCGTCCGGCATTCTCGCGAATGACCGTGCGCAGCGACTCGCTCATCGAGCCCAGATGCACGGGAATATGCGGTGCATTGGCGATGAGACTGCCATCGCGGTCGAACACCGCACAGGAGAAGTCCAGTCGCTCCTTGATGTTCACCGAGTAGGCCGTATTGGCCAGACGCGACCCCATCTGCTCTGCAATCGACATGTAGAGGTTGTTGAAGATCTCGAGCATCACCGGGTCGACCGTGGTGCCGATCGCTACCCGATCTTCCCGTGCGACGACGCGACTCACCAGGAGTTCTCCGCGCGCCGCGACCACAGCCTGCCAGCCAGGTTCGACGATGGTGGTGGCGTTCGACTCGGCGATGATCGCCGGGCCATCGACGCGGTGTCCCGCCTGGAGACGCGCGCGCTCGAACACGGGTGTCGCGTGCGAGCGTCCACCCGAAAACATCTCGACCCGATCGATCGGAACGGCCGCGTCAGCGGGCTCCGAAGCGGACGCCCCGGCTCCCAGGGTCGATTCAACGGTCTCGGCAGCACCGATCGCCTCGACCGATACCGCCTCGACCACCAGCGCACGCCCCTCCATCAGGAAGGAATAGCGTGTGCGGTACAACTCCTCGAAGCGCTGACGCATCGCCTCCGCGGTACCCGATGGCACGACGAGTGCCGAGTCGGTGCCCTCGTAACGCAGGTGAACCCGAGTGAGGACACTGATGCTCGAGGGCTCGACGCCCTGCCCGATGAGGTCGTCACTGGCCTCGCGACCGATGGCAGTCAGCGCCGATTCGATGACAGGCAACGTTTCAGGGCCGAGTCGTGCTTCGATCGCACGCTGACGCAATGCCGTCTGATCGGCCAGCCCCATTCCATAGGCCGAGAGCACACCGGCCAGGGGATGCACCAGAACGCGGGTGATGCCCAGAGCGTCGGCCACGGCACATGCGTGCTGCCCGCCCGCCCCGCCAAAACAGGTGAGGGTGTACCCGGTGACATCGTAGCCACGCTGCACCGAGATCTGCTTGATGGCGTTGGCCATGTTGCCCACCGCAATCTCGACAAACCCTTCAGCCACCGCCTCGGGCGAACGCTCGACACCGCCTTCGGCAGCGATCGCGCGGGCCATCTCGGCAAAGCGCGCCCGAACGACCTCGGCATCGAGGGCCTCATCGGCGTGCGAACCGAACACCCGCGGGAAAAAGGCGGGCTGAACCTTGCCCAGCATGACGTTGGCGTCGGTGACCGTCAGCGGGCCACCGCGCCGGTAACAGGCCGGGCCGGGATTGGCGCCGGCCGAATCAGGCCCGACCCGGAAGCGTCCACCCGCGAAGTGGAGGATCGACCCTCCGCCTGCCGCCACGGTATGAATGCTCATCATCGGGGCGCGCATGCGCACCCCGGCTACCAGCGTCTCGAAGGCCCGCTCGAATTCACCGGCAAAATGCGACACATCCGTCGACGTACCGCCCATGTCGAAGCCGATGATTCGCGACTGTCCGGCAGCCATCGAGGTGCGTACTGCGCCAACGATGCCACCAGCGGGCCCCGACAGGATCGAATCCTTGCCATGGAACTGCCGCGCATCGGCAAGACCACCGCTCGATTGCATGAACAGGAGCTTCACCCCGGGCAACTCGGCCGCCACCTGATCGACATAGCGACGCAGAATCGGCGACAGGTAGGCGTCGACCACCGTGGTGTCTCCGCGAGGCACCAGTTTCATGAGCGGCGACACCTCGTGCGACACCGAAATCTGCGTGAAGCCGATCTCGCGCGCGATGGCTGCAGCGCGGGTCTCGTGCTCGTCATGTCGGTAGCCATGCATGAACACGATGGCGAGCGAACGCAATCCGTCAGCGTATGCGCGGGCCAGATCGGCGCGCAACTTCGACTCGTCGAGCGGCGTGATGAGCCGTCCATCGGCCCCGATACGCTCGTCGACCTCGATGACCTGCCGGTAGAGCAGTTCGGGCAGCACGATGTGACGTGCGAAGATCTTCGGCCGGTTCTGGTAGGCAATGCGCAACGCATCGCGGAACCCCCGCGTGATGGCGAGGAGAGTCGGTTCCCCCTTGCGCTCGAGAAGCGCGTTGGTTGCAACCGTGGTGCCCATCTTGACCGCCGCGATGCGCTCCACCGGGATCGGTTCGCCGGGTGGCACCTCGAGGAAGGATCGAATGCCCGCAATCGCCGCATCGCGGTACTGTTCGGGATTCTCCGACAGGAACTTTGCGGTCGCCAGCGACCCGTCGGGGCGCCGCGCGACGATATCGGTGAACGTGCCGCCACGGTCGATCCAGAACTGCCATTGATCCTTCATACTCGCACCTCGATCTGCAAGGCCGGGATTATCGGCTCAGTACCACCCCGCCACAACCCGGCAGTCGACCCGGGTCGGGCATCGGGTTGCCACGCGGCCATCCGGCAGCGCCGGCATGGCCGATGGCCCCACGACACACGGCACCGCGATGCGAACCAACGACTGGCTACGAATGACACTCCTGGCCGCCATCTGGGGCATGTCGTTTCTTTTTCTCCGCGTCGCCGCCCCGGTGCTCGGCCCGGCGCCGACGGCGGTGAGCCGTCTGCTCATCGGTGGTGGCCTGCTGGCGCTGTACGTGCAGCTGCGCGAAGGCGGCATCAACCTGGGTGCCCACTGGCGTCACTATGCGTTGCTGGGCATGCTCAATTCGGGACTGCCATTCCTGCTGTTCAGCTTCGCGGCGAAAAGCCTGCCCGCCTCCTATCTCATCCTCCTGAACGCTACCACCCCGCTTTCGGGAGCCCTGGTATCCGCCATCACCCTCGGCGAGCGACTCGGGGCTCGACAACTGGCTGCACTCGCCTGCGGCATGGTGGGGGTGGCCATCGTGGCCGGACTTGGCCCCATCGCGATCGGCCCGCAGGAACTCCTTGCGATCGCTGCCGGCTTGTGCGCGGCGGGCTGCTACGCCCTCGCCACGATCCAGATCCGCCGCGCGGCGGTTCGGCAGTCGCCCAACACCCAGGCCGCCATGAGCCAGATCGTCTCCGGCGCGCTCCTCCTCCCGCTGGCAGCAGCAACGCCCCTGCCCGCATCGCTGCCACCGAGCGTCGTGCTGGCCATACTGGCACTGGGCATCCTTTGCAGCGGGCTTGCCTACATGCTCTATTTCAGACTGGTCGTTGATGTCGGCCCGAGCAGGGCACTGATCGTCACGTTTCTGAGCCCACCCTTCGGCATTCTCTGGGGCTGGATGCTGCTCGACGAGAGCATCACCCCGAAGATGCTGCTGGGCACCGCCCTCGTGCTTGCCGGCACCATCGGCAGCCTCGGCGGCGCGAAACCACCCCAATCGACTCCCCCTCCGCCGGCGACACGGCCATCACCCGCCAGCCGGTAGAATCCCCGCTTTCAATCGCAGCCACGAAGATTCCACCATGCCCACTCTCACCTTCCGACTCGAACCGCTCGGCGGTCCGGCACGCACCGAACAGGTCACCATCGCCGAGTTCGTCATCGCCGGCTGGACCGCACGCGACATGGCCGCCGTGCAACATCACATCGACGAACTGGCCCGGCTGGGCGTTCCTGCCCCCTCGACCGTTCCGCTCTTTTACCGGGTAGCCGCCTCGCAGGTCACTCAGGACTCGACCGTGCAGGTGCTGGGGGCCGACTCATCAGGGGAGGCCGAACCCGTGCTCTTCAGCCATGCGGGCGAAATGTGGCTCACCGTAGGCTCTGACCACACCGACCGCAAGGTCGAGACCTACTCGGTGGCGGTGTCCAAGCAGATGTGTGCCAAGCCGGTGGCATCGACCGCCTGGCGCCTCGCCGATGTCGAATCGCGCTGGGACCAGCTGATCCTGCGCTCGTTCATCACGGAAGGTGGTGTCAAGGTGGCTTACCAGCAAGGGCCGCTCGCGGCCATGCGTACCCCGGGTGATCTGGTACCGCGCTACTGCCAGGGCGCAACCGCCCTGCCCGATGGCGTGATGATGAGTTGTGGAACCCTGTCGGCCATCGGCGGCGTGCGACCGGCGCTCGACTGCCACCTCGAAATCGAGGACCCCGTGTCCGGCCGGGTATTGCGACACAGCTACGCACTCACCGTGTTGCCGGTCGTGGCCTGAGCCTCGAAGCACCCCCACCCCCACCGCGCGCGCACCCCTACCCACCCCGCCATGGACCGGCTCGACGTCGTCGTTGCAGGTGCGGGCGTGGTCGGTCTCGCCGTTGCTCGCGCGCTGACGATGGCCGGGCGAGACGTCTTCATCGTCGAATCACAGCCCGCCATCGGCACCCAGACCAGCGCACGCAATTCCGAAGTGATCCATGCGGGCATCTACTACCCGCAGGGTTCGCTCAAGGCACGCCTCTGCGTCGAGGGCAGGCACGAGCTGTACCGCCATCTGGAGGCCGCCGGCGTCGAGCACCGCCGCTGCGGCAAGCTGATCGTGGCCACGAGCGAAGCGCAGTGTGCGACGCTCGATGAGATTGCGGCCCATGCCGCAGCCAATGGCGTTGATGACCTCGTGCGCCTCGACAGGCACGAAGCCCGCGCCATGGAGCCGGCCCTGCAGGCCGTCGCAGCGCTCTACTCACCCTCGACCGGCATCATCGACAGCCACGGCTACATGCTTTCGCTGCTCGGGCAGGCCGAGGCGCACGGCGCCCTCCTCGCCCTGTGCAGTCGTGTAACCCGCGGCCGCATCACCGACCACGGCGTCGAGCTCCATATCGAGGGCGATGAACCGATCGACGTGCTTGCGCGCACCTTCGTCAATTGCGCCGGTCTGCAGGCCCCCGCACTGGCCCGGCGCATCGATGGCATCAACCCGGCATCGATACCGAGAGGCTGGTTGTGCAAGGGCAACTACTTTTCGCTCAGTGGACGCTCGCCATTCTCGCGACTGATCTATCCGGTGCCCGAACCAGGGGGCCTCGGCGTGCATCTCACACTCGACCTGGCCGGTGGCGCCCGCTTCGGACCTGATGTCGAGTGGCTGCCCGACAGTGTCGACCCATGGCTGCCACCGCACGACACACCCGCAGCGCCGACGGGCATCGACTATGCCGTTGACCCCGCGCGCGGCGATCGCTTCTACGGTGAAGTGCGCCGCTACTGGCCTGACCTCGCCGATGGTCAGCTGGCGCCGGCCTACAGCGGCATTCGTCCCAAGGCGAGCAGTCGCCAGCGCCCGGCCGCCGACTTCCTGATCCAGGGCCGCGAGGATCACGGGGCCGAGGGCTATATCGGTCTGTACGGCATCGAGTCTCCCGGGCTCACCGCCTCGCTCGCCATTGCCGATCATGTCGCCGGGCTGGCCCGCGGGCGGGTAAAGTGAGGCCATGAGCCTGCGCGCCATCCTCGACCGCTTCTACCTCCTCTGTGCCTGGGCCGCCGCCGTGGCGATCGCCAGCATCTTCGTCCTCATGCTCGTCCAATCGGTCGGGCGTGAACTCGGGCTCCAGGTTCGCGGTGCCGATGACATCGCAGCCTGGCTTTGCGCGGCATCGGCCTTTCTGGGCCTGGCACACACCCTGCAGGCCGGGGAGATGGTGCGGGTGGGTCTGTGGATCGACCGTCTCGGTCCGGTGTGGCAGCGACGTGTCGAAATCGGCGTGCTGATCATCGCCTCGACCTTCACCGGCTGGGCCACCTGGGCGGTGGCCGATTTCGTGCGCCAGAGCCGCGAATTCAACGAACTGACGCAAGGTCTCATCATCGTTCCGGTCTGGATACCGCAACTGTCGGTGGTTGTCGGTATCGGGGCGCTTTTCATTGCTCTGGTCGACGAACTGGTGTGGGTGCTTGCCGGGCATGTGCCTCGCTACCGCCAGGCAGCAGCCGACCGGGCGGCGCGCGGCGAATTCGGAGAAAGCGCGTGAGCGCACTCGCAATCACCGTCATCTTGCTCGGGTTGATGTTCGTGCTGCTGACCGGTGGGGTGTGGATCGCACTTTCACTCGCCATCACGGGCTGGTTCGGTCTTGCCTTCTTTACCGGCAGTCCGCCCGATTCAAACCTTTTCACGGCGTTCTGGGGTACGACAGCGTCATGGGAACTGGCGGCCTTGCCACTTTTCATCTGGATGGGTGAGATCCTCTTTCGCACCCGCCTGTCGGAAGAAATGTTCGAGGGCCTGTCGCCCTGGATTGGCTGGCTGCCAGGCAGACTGATGCATGTGAACATCCTCGGATGCGGCCTGTTCGGCTCGGTATCGGGCTCATCGGCCGCCACCTGCGCCATGATTGCCAAGGTGGCCTTGCCCGAACTGAAACGCCGCGGCTATGACGAGCGCATCTGCCTCGGGTCACTTGCCGGTGCGGGCACACTGGGCATTCTCATCCCGCCCTCGATCACCATGGTGGTCTACGCGGTGGCGGCCGACGTCTCGATCATCCGGATATTCCTTGCCGGTTTCCTGCCCGGGGCATTGATCATGCTCCTCTACTCGGGCTACATCGCTGTCTGGTCACTCGCAAACCCCGAGCGCGTGCCACAGGACACCATCTCGATGACGTTGCGGCAGCGCATCCATGCCTCGAGGAAGCTGGTGCCCTGCCTCGCGCTCATCGTCTTCGTCATCTGGGTGCTGGTTGCAGGCTATGCCACCGCGACCGAGGCAGCCGCCTACGGGGTGCTGGGCTCGCTCGCCATTGCCGGACTCAGCGGCACGCTGGGGTGGGACGCGCTGCGTGACAGCCTCATGAGCGCGATGCGCCTGTCGGCCATGATCATGTTCATTCTGGCCGGGGCCGCTCTTCTGACCAAGGCGATGGGATTCACCGGTATCCCGCGCGGACTGGCTGAATGGGTCGGCTCGCTCGGACTCTCGCCCTTCATGCTGATTGCCGCGCTCACTGTCGTTTACATCGTTCTGGGCACTGCACTCGATGGCATCTCGATGATCGTGCTCACCACTGCCATCGTGATTCCCATGGTGCAGCAGGCCGGCTTCGATCTGGTCTGGTTCGGCATCTTCATCGTGATGCTGGTGGAGATCGCCGAGGTAACACCACCGGTCGGCTTCAATCTGTTCGTGCTGCAGACCATGAGCGGACGCGACAGCCTCTATGTGGCCCGCGCCGCGCTGCCGTTCTTCTGGCTGCTGGTACTGGCCATCGCCATCATCACGGTGTTTCCCGACCTGGTCACCGGACTGCCCGATCTGGTCATGAACCAGGCGCAGGCAGCGCGCAAGTAGCAGCGCACCTGCGCTACGATTCTGCCTGACCTGCCCATCCCATCGATCCTGCCCAGACTGGAGCCTTCTGCATGATGCCCGTATCTCCCTTGCCGGCCCTTGCCAGGTACACGCGACGACTGGCCAGCCTTGCCCTCGCAGCAACGCTCCTCGCAGCCCCGCTTGCAGGCCACGCACAGACGCGCTGGGACCTCCCCACCGCCTACCCGCTGTCAAACTTCCATACGGTCAACATCGAACTCTTCGCGAAAGATGTCGACCATGCCACCGGAGGGCGTCTGAAGATCACGGTCCATCCCAACGCCTCGCTCCTGAAACTGCCCGAGATCAAGCGCGGCGTGCAGACTGCCCAGGTGCCGGCCGGCGAGATCCTGCTCTCGGCCCATGCGAATGAAGATCCCCTCTACGGACTCGATGCAGTGCCGTTTCTGGCCAGCAGCTACAAGGACGCCGCGCGCCTGATGCGCGCATCACGCAAGGCACTCGAGGAGAAGTTTGCCCGTCAGGGGATGCGACTGCTGTTCCAGACTCCATGGCCACCGCAAGGCATCTTCTCCTCCAAACCGATCGCCAGCGTTGCCGACCTCAAGGGCCTCAAGTGGCGGGCCTACAACCCGGCCACGGCGCGCATCGCCGAACTGGTGGGCGCGCAACCGGTGACGATACAGGCTGCCGAACTGTCGCAGGCGCTGGCGACCGGTGTCGTGCAAAGCTACATTTCCTCGGCGGCAACGGGCTACGACACCAAGACCTACGAGAGCCTCAGGTACTTCTACGACACCAAGGCCTGGTTGCCGCGCAACGCGGTTTTCGTGGGCCAGCGGGCATGGGCCGCCCTTGACCGGGCCACCCAGGAGGCGGTGCTGCGCAGCGCGGCCGAGGCGGAGACGCGCGGCTGGGCTCTCAGCGAAGAAAAGGACCGCTGGTACATGGAGCAACTCGCGCTGAAGGGCATGAAGGTCGAGTCCCCGAGTGCCCAACTTGCCGCCGACATGAAGAAGGTAGGTGAAGTCATGACCGCCGAATGGCTGAAGACCGCGGGCGCAGAAGGCGAGGCGATACTCGCGGCCTATCGTCGCTGAGACAGCCGGCGAGAGGCAGCCGACTCCGGGGTGCGTGATGGCTTTTGCGCCGATCTTCACGGTCGAGAGCATTCGAGCCATCGAGGCCCGTGCCGGGGAACGCCTGACGGCGTGCTCGGCGGGGTCGCCCGGTACGAATCCGGGCGATTCCTTCGAGGTCGATTCCCTCATGCTGCGCGCAGGCACCGCCGCCGCAGGTCATGCGCTCGCGTATCGGACGGCTGCCCGCCCCGGTCGACTGCTGGCACTGGCAGGTCCGGGCAACAATGGCGGCGATGCGATCGTGGCTGCCTGTGCCTTGCGTCGCCAGGGCGTGCCGGTCGACCTGCATCTGCTGGGCGATCAGGGCAGCCTCCCGCGTGAGGCTGCCGCTGCGGCACAACGCTGGCAGTCGATGGGCGGATCGTTCATTGAAACGCTGCCGATGCGCCCACCCTCGCTCGTTCTCGACGGACTGTTCGGCATCGGACTCACCCGCCCGATCGAGGGCGATGCTGCCCGCCTCATCGACGCGGTTCATGCATGGTGCTGCCCGGTCCTGGCACTCGACATTCCGAGCGGGATACAAGGCGATACTGGCGCACGACTGGGCTGTGCCATTCGTGCCGCGGCAACGCTGACCTTCATCGGGCTGAAGCCCGGGCTGCTCACCCTCGACGGACCCGACCACAGCGGCACGATCGCGGTGGCGCCGATCGGCATCGACGAAGCGACCCGAGGTACGCCCGACGGGTTCCTGATCGACAAGGCAGTCCTGCCGCTTCTGCGTTCACCGCGGCCTCGCAACTTTCACAAGGGTCATGCGGGCACCGTGGGCATCATTGGCGGGGCAACCGGCATGACGGGTGCGGCGCTCCTGGCTGGGCGTGCTGCGCTGCGGACCGGTGCCGGAAAGGTGCTCGTGGGCATGGTCGCTCACGAACACCCTGCACTCGACCTGCTCGCCCCCGAGCTCATGCTGATCGCGCCAGCCCTGGGAATTGCCGAGGCAAGTACGATCGCGATCGGCCCCGGCCTTGGGTCCTCACGGCGGGCGCAGGCACTGCTGGCCGAGGCGATCGCACGACCGGTGCCGCTTGTTCTCGATGCCGATGCCCTGAATCTCCTCGCGCGCAGCCCGGCGCTCGGGACAGCCCTGGCGAGACGAACGCAAGCCACGCTGCTGACCCCGCATCCGGCCGAGGCAGCGCGACTGCTGGGCATCCACACGCGCGCGGTCCAGGCCAACCGGGTCGCGAGCGCGCTGCAGATGGCGGCCCGGTTCAACGCCACGGTCGTTCTGAAGGGCAATGGCAGTGTGGTTGCCGAGCAGACCGGGCCTTTTGCCATCATCGGCTCGGGCAATCCGGGCATGGCCGCCGCGGGTATGGGTGACTGTCTCACCGGCATCATCGCGGCGCTGCTGGCTCAAGGGCTCGATGCAGCCACCGCAGCACGCGGCGGTGCCTGGCTGCACGGAGCCGCCGGTGACCACATGGCCGGCCACGCACAGGCCGTCGGCCTGTGCGCCAGCGAGTTGGCCGATGCGGCACGACAGCTGTTGAATGCCGACTGAACCTCTGGAGTCCCGCCATGACTGGCGCTGCTGAACCCGACCACGAACGATTCCTGAAGCGTGCCTGGCGTCTCGCGTGCCCGTACTGGCGATCGAGCGAACGTGTCCTGGCATGGGCACTCCTCGCCGCAAGCATCGGGCTCACGCTTTTCATGGTCTGGATCGACGTACTCTTCAACACCTGGCAGAAAGACTTCTACAACGCGCTCGAAGAGAAGAACGAAGCCGACTTCTGGGCGCTGCTCGCCTGGTTCTGCCTGCTGGCCGCCGTGATGATCACCGCGGCGGTATACCAGCAATACCTGCAACGCATGCTCGAGATGCGCTGGCGCGCCTGGGTCACCGCCCGATACACCACAACCTGGCTCGAGCAGAACACCTTCTACCGGCTCGAACTCGATCGCAGCACCGACAACCCCGACCAGCGCATCACCGAGGATGTGCGGCTGTTCACCAGCGGCGTATTGAACCTGTCGCTCGGACTCCTCAACGCTGTCGTGACACTCGTCTCCTTCATCGGCATTCTCTGGCTGGCATCGGGCCCGCTCGCGATCACCCTCGGTGGCATGCACTTCGTGATTCCGGGCTACATGGTCTGGGCAGCACTGCTCTACGCCTTGGCTGGCAGCGTCATCACCTGGATGCTCGGGCGCCCCCTGGTCCGCCTGTCCAACGAACAGCAGGCGCGCGAAGCCGACTTCCGCTTCGGCCTCATGAGGCTGCGTGAAAATGCAGAAGGC
Organism: Pseudomonadota bacterium; assembly: GCA_947455195.1. Lineage (GTDB taxonomy): Bacteria > Pseudomonadota > Gammaproteobacteria > Burkholderiales > SG8-39 > CAIXPL01. The sequence continues at coordinate 163,367 of CANGMI010000008.1, forward strand.
GTCGCGCTGTATCGCGGAAGTGCGGTCGAACGGGCAGCGAGCGAGCGGCTTTTCGGGCGGGTCCTCACGAACTGGTGGGACCTCATCCGCACCACCAAGCGACTGCGTTTCTTCACCATCAGCTACGCCCAGGTGGCCATCGTGTTTCCGTTCTGGGTCGCCGCCGGGCGCTACTTCTCGGGTCAGGTGACTCTGGGTCAACTCATGCAGATCAGTTCAGCCTTCGACAAGGTGCGTGAGTCGCTGTCCTGGTTCGTGACAACCTACGCCGAACTTGCCGCCTGGAAGGCCAGCGTCGATCGGTTGCTCGGGTTTCATGACGCGGTCGCGGCCGCGCGCGCCGCCCAGGACCATGCCGGCCTTGCCATCCGATCGAGCGAGCAGAGCCTGTCGATCACTGGTCGCGGAGTAACGATTCAACTGCCCGACGGGCGCACCGTGCTTCAGCCGACCAACTTCACGATCGAGCGGGGCGCGCGCGTGCTGCTCACCGGGGCTTCGGGTAGCGGCAAGAGCACCTTCTTCCGGGCGCTGTCGGGCATCTGGCCCTTTGCCGGTGGCACGATCGAGATACCGGCGACAACCCGCATGCTCTTCCTGCCGCAAAAGCCCTACATGCCCGTCGGGTCGTTGCGCGCCGCCGTGGCCTACCCGGAGCCTGCCGATCAGTTCGATGACAAGGTCCTCGGCGAAACCCTCGGGCGAGTCCATCTCGCACACCTTGCAGGCGCACTCGATGAAGAACGGAACTGGTCGCTGCAACTGAGCCCGGGCGAGCAGCAGCGCCTCGCCATCGCCCGCGCGCTCCTCGTTCGCCCCGACTGGCTGTTTCTCGACGAGGCCACCGCCTCACTGGACGAAGCCACCGAGGCGGGCATGTACGAACTGCTGCAGGCCGAATTGCCGCAGGCGACGCTGCTCAGCATCGCCCACCGACCGCAGGTCGCGCGCCATCACGAGCACCACTGGCACCTCGAGGCGGGTCAACTGCATCTCGGCTGAAAAGAGGTGAAGAAGGCGAGGCTCGACCAGGCGCGGTTCGGCGCTCAGGCGATGGAGGTCCCGAGGGTGCCGCGCTAGCTCAGTGACTCGGGGCGAGCGGCTCGGGATGCAGCACCGACAAGGGCACACTGCGCCCGGGGGCCTGAACGATACGGACATGCTCGCGTCGCAAGCCGCGCGCATGCGACAGACCACAGGCATGGGCGATCATGTCGACTTCGCGATTCATGCCTTCAGCGTAAGCGGCGACACGTTCTGCCTTGTCCTGCACCACGAGGCCACGCTGCAGCCGAGGGTTGTGCGTGGTTACCCCCACCGGACAGGTGTTCTGGTGGCAGCGCATCGCCTGGATGCAACCCAGCGAGAACATGAATCCGCGCGCGGTGTTCACGAAGTCGGCCCCCGCAGCGAGGGCCCATGCGGCCTTGGCCGAGGTGACGAGCTTGCCCGACGCCACCACACGGATACGACTACGCACCCCGGCCCCGATGAGGGCATCGACCACCAGCGGAAGCGCCTCTGCGACAGGCAACGCCACATGGTCTGCCAAGGCCTGGGGGGCTGCACCCGAGCCCCCCTCGCCTCCATCGATGACCAGAAAGTCGGGGGCAGTCTCCAGGCCTCGCCGCAGGATGGCTGCGCACAATTCGTCGATGAAGGTGCGCCCACCCACGGCGGTCTTGACCCCGACGGGCTTCCCGGTGAGCGCTCGAATGCGCACGACATGGTCGAGCAACTGGTCGGCGTTCGCGATGTCGTCATGCCGATTGGGACTGATCGAGTCCTGCCCTGGCTCGATCCCCCGAACCTGCGCGATCTCGGTCGTCACCTTGGCAGCCGGCAGCACGCCCCCCTTGCCCGGCTTCGCCCCCTGCGACAACTTGATCTCGAAGGCACGCACCTGCGGGATCGCCGCCAGTTCGAGCAGGCGCTGGTCCGATAGCGCCCCGGCCGCGTCGCGCACACCGTAACGCGCAGTCCCGATCTGCATGATGAGGTCGCATCCGCCCTCGAGGTGGTACGGTGCCAGTCCACCTTCGCCGGTATCGACCCAGCAGCCTGCCAGCGCCGCGCCGCGCGAGATCGCTCGCACGGCGGGTGCCGAGATCGCGCCGAAACTCATGCCACTCACATTGATCACGGAGCGTGCAAGGAACGGCTCGCGGCAGTAGCCCTCACCGATCATCAGGCCAGGGGTGGGCACGCAATCCTTCTCGAGTACCGGGTAAGGCGCGTTGACAAAGATGAGAGCGCCGGGACGGTCCAGATCGTACGTTGAACCGAAGCCGATCAGCCCGCCCTCGCGCTTGGCAAGGCGGTATACCCAGCCGCGTGTGGCCCGATCGAAGGGCATCTCTTCACGATCGTTGAGAAAGAGATACTGGCGAAGATATTCGCCAAGCGCCTCGAACCCGTAGCGCAGGTGCCCGACCAGCGGGAAGTTGCGCAGCACCGAATGGCGCTTCTGCGTGATGTCGCGCAAAAAGACCAGCGCCACCGCCGCGATGAACCCGAATCCACCCAGAACCACCAGCCCCTGCACGATCGCCTCAGGCATGGTGGGTCACATCCTCATGGTCAGTGAAGCACCCGCACCGGGGCCTCGTCCGGGTCGTCAGGCTGACCGCGCTCGATTTCCTCGTCGGTTGCAGGTCGCACGCCGACCACCTTGCAACGAAACTTGATTGCAATCCCCGACAGGGGGTGATTGCCGTCGAGAACCACCTGGCCGTCGGCAATTTCGGTGACGGTATAGATACCCTCGTCATCGTCATCCTCCCCCGGAACCCCCTCGAACTGCATGCCGACTTCGAGCGTATCGGGAAACGCCTCGCGCGGCGCGAGTCGCACCAGTTCGTCATCGTAGTCACCGAAGGCATCCTCGGGCTCGAGTTCGACCTCGAGCGCATCACCCGGGCTCTTGCCCTCGAGTGCCGCCTCGACGGCTGGAAATATCTCGTCATAGCCTCCATGCAGATAGGAGAGCGGCTCGGCCGAGGCCTCCAGCTGGTTGCCGAAGAGATCCCAGATCTCGACTTCGAGCGAAACGACGTAATCTTTGGCTATGTTCACGATTGTCCTGCGCCATGCGAATGAGTCCCTGCTCATGGTAAACCAGTTTCATTTAAGCTTCGCGCGACCCGCCCGCCAGGATTCCCGTCCTTGAAAACCCGTCCGATCGACTCTCGCCCCGGCAGCAATCGAGCGGGTGCCACCCGCCTGACACCGGCGCCCGTGCCACCACGGATCACGAGCACCACCGCAGGACCAGGGTTGCAGTGGGGGCAGGCAGGTAGCCCGGGCGGATTCATGCAGCGTTACTGGCATCGAGGTTCGCTTCTCCTGCGCTCGGCCCTGCCGGATGCGCAATCGGTCATCGATGAACCCGCGCTGCTGCGTCTGGCCGGACGCGATGATGTCGAGTCACGACTGATCGTTCGCGAGGGGCTGCACTACACCCTCGAACAGGGTCCCTTCGCCCTCGCGCGGTTCCGGCGCTTGCCCGCTCGCGACTGGACGCTCCTCGTCCAGGGACTCGACCACCATGTACCGGCGGCGGCCCGACTTCTCGAGCACTTTCGTTTCGTACCGCAGGCACGCCTCGACGACGTCATGGTGAGCCTCGCTGCACCCGGGGGGGGCGTCGGCCCTCACGTCGATTCCTACGACGTCTTTCTGCTGCAAGGACCCGGACGACGCCATTGGCGCTACGGCCCTCAGAAAGACCTGTCACTCGACCCCGCGCAGCCCCTGAAGATCCTGCGCCACTTCAGCCCCCGCAACGACGAGATTCTCGAACCCGGTGACATGCTGTACCTGCCGCCGCAGGTCGCTCATGATGGTGTCGCGATCGACCGTTGCATGACATTCTCGATCGGGTTCAGAGCACCGCAAGCGGGCGAGATTGCGCGCGGGTTTCTCGAATACCTGACCGACCGCATCGACCTGCCCGGCCGATTTGCCGACCCCGGACGCCCGAGCACCCGCCATGCGGGGCAAGTACCGCAAGACCTGCTCGACTGGATTCAGTCGACTGTCCAGCGGGTTCGCTGGCAACCGAGCGACATCGCGCGCTTTGCAACCGAATACCTCAGCACCCCGAAACCGCAGGTCATCTTCGATCGGCCCGAGCCCGAACTCACTCGCAAGGCCTTTCTCGCACGCGTGCGGCGCTTCGGCCTTCGACTGGATGCACGCTCCATCCTGCTTTACCAGGGGGGACACATCTGCCTGAATGGCACACCCGTCGAGGCCACCGACACGGCACATTCTCGCTGGCTGCGACAACTTGCCGACGCACGGCATGCCGATGCACCGCCAGGCACCGCGCTCGATGACTGGCTGCATTCAAGCTACAGGTGTGGCGAATTGTTACCGGGCAAGGCCTGAACGGGACTGTAGATCAAGGCATAAATGCCGTGCTGATACAATCCTGGGCTGGCCTTCGCATGCCATGAGAAGCATGCGACCGGCTTTGTTTCTTGCATCGCAATTACAGGAATCTCGTCATGAAGCTCGCCCTCACCGCTGCCGCCATCCTCCTCGCCCTGGGCCTCGCAGCCTGCAGCAAGGAAGAACCCAAACCTGCTCCCGCACCCGCCCCTGCCCCTGCGGCAGCGCCGGCTGAAGCCCCTGCCCCTGCCCCTGCGGCCGCGCCCGCCGCCGATGCGGCTGCTCCGGCCGCTGAAGCGCCCAAGGCTGACGCCGCTGCCCCTGCTGGTGAAGCCAAGAAGTAATCGTCACATCGTCTGACGCGCCCGACCGCTGCCCTGTGCCGGTCGGGCGAAAAGCGGTGACACTGCCTCACCGCAAGACAGTCGAGCGCCAGAAACGTCAGGTGTGCACGGCACGCCAGTCCAGTCCGGTCTTCTGATCGGCGACCTCGATCCCGTCTGGCGCGCAGTCCAGAACCGCAGCCAACGCCGCCCGTGCCAGCGAGGGCGTGTTGTTCGAAGCACTCAGGTGAGCTGCCACGACATGCTGGAGTGCCGAGCGATCGATTGCGTCGAGAAACGCGGCCGCCTGACGGTTGCTCAAGTGCCCCATCGCCCCACCCACCCGCTCCTTGAGCCAGGCCGGATAGGGCCCTCCCGCAAGCATCGCCACATCATGATTGCACTCGAGCAGGAGGGCGGACAGTCCGCCATACGCGGCTTGGACATGCGGCGTCGGTGTACCGATGTCGGTCAGAACCCCCATCCGCAGAACACCGTCGGAGAGGACGTACTGCACGGGCTCACGGGCATCGTGAGGCACGGGTACCGGATGCACTTCAAGGTCTCCCAGCACGAACGGCGAGTGACTGTCGATCAGGTCGAGCGGCAGGCCCAGCCCGTCAAGGCCCGATGCCCGGGCCGTACCCCAGGTGAGAAACACCCGCGTGCCGTGCCGCCGCGCAAACGCAGCCACACCACCAATGTGGTCATCGTGCTCATGGGTCACCAGGATGGCATCGATATCGCCGGGAGCAAGACCCAGCCGGGCAAGGCCCGACTCAACCCGTCGGGGACTCAGGCCGCAATCGATCAGGACCCGGGTCGGTCCCGACTCGACCACCAGTGCGTTGCCAGCACTGCCGCTCGCAAGCGAGGCAAACCTCAGCATGCCATCGATCCGGTCGCGTTCGGGGCCTGACCGACCCTAGCGCAATTGCACCTGCAGGAGCGACAGGATGCGACCGGCGGCCGCGGTTCTGTCCGGTTGTCCATCCTTGTCCAGGACCCGCACTTCGGTCATCTGATCAGCACGTTGACGCAACTGGATGCGGTATTGCTCCGCCGTCGGCTTCTTCGCATCGTCACGCCAGAAAGCGAGCGACGAGAGGAATCCGCCCGACTTCCTGGGTGCTTCGTTTTCATTCAGATCGACGAACCGCACCCGATACTGAGCCGCAGCCCGATCACGGTCCTCAACCGAGAAACCCACACGGTCGAGCACCAGACCGACACGGCGCCACGCACGGTCAAGTGAATCGTCCACCTGCAGGTACGCCTGCTCGGACGCCGTCGATACGACCCGAGCACGATCGGCCTCGGTCTGCGCTGACGTACTGGCCGCCACGGCCGCTCGGGCCTTCATGTCGTCGGATCCGAGTCTCACCATCAACCGGCGCAGGAATTCGGACTCGAGTCCGGTATCTGACGGGCGAGGCTCCCACAGCGTCTTGCCCTCGTTGCCACCAGGCGTGACGACCGGCTTTTCGACCATGCCGCGGTGACTGACGTAGATCTCGGTGGTGCCCGGTTGCGCCCCGCGCTCCAGGCGGGTGCGGTACTTGTCGCGCTCGCCGGTGGAATAGATGGTGTCCAGATAGCGTCCAAGCAGATCACGGATGGCTCCGCCGGGGAGCTTGGCGTGATTCTCGGCCCAGTCGGTCTCGATGATGCCCAACTCGGGCGCCTCGACCTTCAGGAGAAATCCGTTCTGCTGCCAGAACTCACGCACGATCGGCCAAAGCACCTCGGGTGCCTGGGGCACGACCAGCCAGCGCTCGGTACCCGAGCGCTGGATCAGCATCTGCCCGGCATCGGGCAGAACGCCAGCCTCGCGCTGGGCGACAGCAGGCGCTGAGTCCCTGCCATAGGCTGACGCCGAGACGGCGGTACCCCCCGCCACCGGTGCGGGCACGACATAGCGATCGTCACGACCCGGGCGGGTCAGATCAGGCGGAACTTCGAGTTGGGCCCCCTTGGCCGCATCCCGTGCCTTGTACTCGGCATCGGTACTGTTCATCGAGAGACAGCCGCCCAGGAGGGACAGGCCAACAGCGACCGACCAGGCGCCCACGCATCGCGTCGAGATCAGAACAGCGTCACTCATGCCGAGCGTCCATCGACAACCCGCAGGCCGGGCAACGGCTGCGAGGCCTGTCGCATCGCCTCGCGCACAATGCCGTGAAACGACTCCGCCAGCGGGGTCAGCGGCAGTCGGATACCGTTCTCGATGAGACCGAGTTCGGCCACGGCCCACTTCACCGGAATCGGATTGGCCTCGACGAAGAGCCTGGTGTGCAGGCCGAGCAGACGCTCGTTGATTTCGCGGGCCCGCACCACATCGAAAGTCGCGGCGGCTGCGCACATCTGACTCATCGCTCGCGGGGCGACGTTGGAGGTCACCGAGATCACGCCATGGGCGCCGAGCAGCAGCAGAGCCAGCCCGCTTGCATCATCGCCGCTGTACACCTTGAACCCGGCGGGCAGCCTGCGCAGCAGGTCAGTGCCCCGCTCGATGTTGCCGGTGGCGTCCTTGATACCCATGATGTTGGGTACCTGGGCCAGACGCAGCACGGTGTCGTTGTGCAGGTCGGCCACGGTACGTCCCGGCACGTTGTAGAGGATCATCGGCAGATCGACCCGCTCGGCAATCATGCTGAAATGTCGATACAGACCGTCCTGTGACGGCTTGTTGTAGTACGGCACGACCGACAGGCAGGCCTGGGCACCGGCCTTGCGCGCCGACTCGGTCAGTTCAATGGCCTCAAGCGTCGAATTGGCCCCGGTACCGGCAATGATCGGAATGCGACCCGCGGCATGCTCGACGGCCACGCGTATGAGATGCTTGTGCTCGTCGAAGTCGACCGTCGGGGACTCACCCGTGGTGCCAACGACGACGATCCCGTTGGTGCCTTCGGCCACATGCCAGTCGATGAGAGCACGAAACCGCGCGAGGTCGAGGCGTCCGTCCTCGAACATCGGGGTGACGATCGCGACGAGACTGCCTTGGGGAAGCGCATGAGCCATGAGGCCCTCCAGAGAGATTGCACCCGATATGCATCGAGCGCCCGGCCACTGCCCTGCGCGAGGGCCTGAGCGCCTCGTGAGTTTAAAGGATTTGGCCCGGGGCCAGCGACGGAAGTTCCGGCCCGCCACCGGGAGCCCAGGCAAGCAGTCGTTGCACGACACGGGGCGACGACCCGGGCCGCAAGCCTTGCTCGAAAGCCAGGATGCGCAGGCCCGGGAAAGCCGTCAGCAACTCGCTCTCGCGCAACAGGAACGCAGCGCTGGAGGGACGTCCGTACCGCTCATTGCCCACCATGAAGGTTTCGTACAGCAGGTACCCCCCGGGGCGCAGGCTCGCCGCCATGGCTGGAAACAGTGGCCGGTGGAGATAGTGGGTCACGACCAGCGCATCGAAACTCGCGGGAGCCACCGGCCAGGCGCCCGCCCGATCGGCTTCGATGTCGGCATCGATCACCGAGACACCCGGAATCGAGCGCAGCGTAACCAGAGCCGCCGGTGCTCGATCAATGGCAGTGACCTGACAGCCCCGCGCCGCGAGCCAACGCGCGTGTCGGCCCTCACCGGCTGCGACGTCAAGCACCGAAGCACCGGGCACCAACCGCCCGGCATGTCGCACGATCCACTCGGAAGGTTCACGCATGGCTGCGGGCGCTGGCGTGGCCAAACCGGAGGTCAGGAGCAGAACACCGTGCTCGCCAGTTCGAGCAGGAGATCGGGCTGCAGCCAGGCCCTGAACGTGAGGGCCAGCACGAGCGCAAGGATCGCGAGAAGCACGGCGCCAGGAACCCGGGTACGCCAGCTCGGGACAGGCGACACCGACGCATCTTCCTCGACGGGAAGTGCCAGCCGATGGACGTGCGCGACGGGTCTTTGCAGGGTGTGCGAGGGCATGCTGCGATTGTAGACGGTACCCGGCACCACTGCATGGCCCGAGGCAGAGTACACTGCGGCCTCCGGAAAATTCCTGGGAGATCTGCAGGTGAAAATCCTCTATTTTGATGACTTCAAGCTCGGCATCCTCAAGGGTGACCGCGTGGTGGACGTCTCGGCTGTCGTGCGCGACATTCCGCACACTGGCCCGCACAACCTCATCAGCGGCCTGATCGAGCGTTTCGCCGAGTACCGGCCGAAGATCGAAGCGGCGGTTGCCGCAGCCGAGGGCGTTCCGCTCGCTTCGGTGCGCATCCGCCCACCGCTGCCCAAGCCCGGCAACATCGACTGCATGGCCGTGAACTACATGGAAGACGGCACGCTCCCGGAACCGCCTCCCATCAACGCCTTCCACAAGTCGCCCAACGGGGTGATCGGTCATGGCGACACGATGGTGCTGCCCGACATTCCCGCCACGATCTTCGAGGGTGAGGCCGAACTGGCACTCGTGATCGGCAAGCGCGCCTCCAACGTGCCTGCAGCCCAGGCGATGGAGTACATCTTCGGCTACGTGAACTTCATCGACGGGTCGGCCCGCGGTCTGCAGCCTCCGGGCAACACGTTCTATCAGATGAAGTCGCGCGAGACGTTCGCGCCGATCGGTCCGTGGATCGTCACCGCCGACGAGATCCCGAATCCGCAGAACCTCAAGGTTCGTCTTTCGGTCAATGGCGTGGTGAAGCAGAGCTTCAATACGAGCGACATGGCGCACAAGATTCCGCGCTGCGTCGAATTCGTAAGCTCGATCCACTCGCTCGAACCCGGCGACGTGATCCCGACCGGCACCAACCATCGCGGGCTCAACGCCTTCATGGACGGCGATACGGTCGAACTGGAAGTCGAAGGCTGCGGTTGCCTGTCGATCAAGGTCCGCGACGATCTCAAGCGCACCTGGTCGCGTGAAACCCGTCTCGATCGCCAGCAAAAGGGCCTCACGCCCGTGACGACGCCTCAACTGACCGGCAAGTACGCCGTCGGTCAATAGAGACCAGAGCCTGCCCTGCCCTTGACAGACGGGAGGCCCGGCTTGCACCGTGCCTTCCGTCCACCGAGCCCCTGTCCCGCACTCCCCGTAGTTCAATGGATAGAACGAGTGCCTCCTAAGCGCTAGATACAGGTTCGATTCCTGTCGGGGGGACTCAGGTGGCTGGCGCCCGCGAGGGTGAAGGGGGTGCGCTATGATAGGCGCCGCACGGTCGCGCCCGCGATCGGCCCTGCCCCCCCCCGAGCGCGACGCCCACTGATTCCGACCATGAAATTCTGCTCGAACTGCGCCCATCCGGTCGCGCACCAGATTCCCGACGGCGACAACCGCCTGCGTCACGTCTGCACATCCTGCGGCGTCATCCACTACGAAAACCCGAAGCTCGTTGTCGGTTCGATTCCGGTCTGGGGCGATCAGGTCCTCCTGTGCCGCCGCGCCATCGAACCCCGCCACGGCTACTGGACTCTGCCCGCCGGATTCATGGAAAACGGCGAATCAACCGCGCAGGCTGCCGAGCGCGAGACGCTGGAAGAGGCTGATGCCCGGGTCGAACTTCTGGACCTGTACACGCTCTACTCGATCAGCTACGTCGATCAGGTCCACGTCTATTACCGGGCGCGCCTGCTCGATCTGAACTTCGGCCCCGGTACCGAGAGTCTCGAAGTAAAGCTCTTCCACGAACACGAAATTCCGTGGGACGACCTGGCATTTCGAACCGTACAGATCACGCTGCGGCACTTCTTTGAAGATCGCAACGCTGGCCGGTTCAACCTGCATACCGGGTCACTCGACCCGGTTCGCTGACGGGCGCGCCCCCGAACCGACCAACGCGCTGGCCAGTCCCTCCGCACGCAACCGCGCGCGCGCCCGGGCTCGCTCGACGGCGCCTTGAATGACGGCCAGACGAGGGTCGGTCACCACAGCACCCGCAGGCGCCGGCACCGCCTCTTGCGATGGGGCTGCGGGTGCCCCGACCGGCGCATCGAGACCCCGCGTCATGGCAGGGCCCGACCGCAACGGCGAGATCGTGTCGAGCCGAAGTCTGCGAGCACGCGCCTCTTCGCGGCGGCGCGCCTCTTCGTCAGCCTCGGCAGTCCACCCGCCGTGCTTGAGGACCGGTTCGAACACGATGCAATCGACAGGGCACGGGGGCAGGCACAGTTCGCAACCCGTGCACCATTCGGCAACCACGGCATGCGTGTGCCTGGCTGCCCCCACGATGGCATCGACCGGACAGGCACGGATGCACAGCGTGCACCCGATGCAATCGGCTTCATCGATGCGGGCGACCTGCCGGGCGCTGCCCGAGGCGCGATGCGAACCGGCGTGGGCGCCTTGATCAGGGTGAGAGTGCGTGGACGGGGACACGATCGCTCAGCGCCCCTCGTGAACCGGCAACGGCAGCCACTGCCCATCCTGGAGCGCATGCATCGGCTGAAAGCGCGACTTGTAGGACATCTTGCGGCTTTCCTCGATCCAGTATCCCAGGTAGAGCCAGGGTAAGCCCAGAGTCCTGCAATGCTCGATCTGCCACAGGATGTTGTAGGTCCCCAGACTGGCCTGCTCAAGTGTCGGGTCAAAAAACGTGTACACCGACGAAAGCCCGTCGGCGAGAAAGTCGATGATGCTTACCATGAGCAACTGGTCGCCCTCGCGAAACTCCACCAGCCGCGTATGAACCCGGCTCTGCAACAGAAAGTGCGAGTACTGATCGCGACTGTCCTGGTCCATGCCACCGCCCGCATGACGTGCGGCCTGATAGCGCAGATAGAGCGCGTAATGCTCGAGCCGGAAACGCAAGCCGGTCACGGTTGCCTGAATGCCCTGATGCCTTGACCATGCACGCCGCTGGGAACGCGTCGGCTTGAACGCGGTGGTATCGATTCGCACCGGGAGGCAGGCCTGGCAACTGTCGCAATGGGGCCTGTAGGTGAAGATTCCGCTGCGCCTGAAGCCGTTGCGCACCAGGTCACTGTAGATGTCGGCGCCGATGAGATGACTGGGCGTAGCGACCTGAGATCGCGCAACGCGTCCGGTCACGTAGCTGCACGGGTAGGGTGCCGTCACATAGAACTGGAGTGCCGCGAGGGGCAGATCATCAAGCCTTGACATGAGGTAAGCATCATCCAGCAAGAGGGCGATGGGCTGTCGTGCCGGCCAGTCTGCGCACGTCCAGACTCGAACTCGAGTACGACCAACGCTCGCCGGTGGGCGCCGAGTCTACCAACTCCTCGAGGGCTTGCAAGAATACGTCGCGTGCAATCGGACGCGCACCCATCGAGGCCAGATGTTCAGTGTGCATCTGGCAGTCAATCACGGCAAAGCCCCGGCGCTCGAGCCAGGTGGTGAGATGCACCAGGGCAATCTTGGACGCATCGGGAACGAGACTGAACATCGACTCACCGAAGAAGACGCGCCCCAGTGCCACGCCGTAGAGCCCGCCCACGAGGCGATCATCCACCCAGGTTTCGATCGAATGCGCCAGGCCCGCCTCGTGCAGCGACCGATAGCCCCGCTTCAATTCGGGCGTGATCCAGGTGCCTGCCTGCCCCTCGCGCGGTGCGGCGCAGGCCTCGATCACCGCCTCGAAACACGTATCGAAACGCACTTCGTAGGGACGGTTGCGCAATACCTTGGCGAGCGAGCGGGTGACGCGAATGTCACCCGGGTAGAGCACCATGCGAGGATCGGGACTCCACCACAGGATCGGATCGCCCGGGGAGTACCAGGGGAAGATGCCATTCCGGTAAGCTTCGACCAGCCGCCGCGGCGACAGGTCTCCACCGGCCGCGAGCAGCCCGTTCGGGTTATCCATGGCAAACTCGTGCGGCGGAAAGGGGCCGTCACCCTGAATCCAGGGAATCATTGCGGGTCGGATCGTGGCTCTCCCATGAGCATGCACCCCGGATGACCGGCCGGACAGTGCGCTTGTCACACTTCGATCGATGATAGCTCAACGATGAATGCACAAAAACGTCAGGAAATCTTCGCGCGCCTGCGTGCCGCCAACCCGGAGCCACGCACCGAACTGCTGTACGAGTCGACCTATCAGTTGCTGGTGGCCGTGATCCTGTCGGCACAATCGACCGATCGCGGCGTGAACATCGCGACCCGCAGCCTGTTCGAGGCTGCGCCCACCCCGGCGGCGATGGTCGCGCTGGGGCTCGACGGGGTGGAGTCGCATGTGAAGACCATCGGGCTCTATCACAACAAGGCCAGGAACATCATCGCGACCTCGCAGATGCTGCTCGATCGGCACGCGGGGGAGGTACCGGGTGACCGCGAGGCGCTCGAAGTGCTGCCCGGTGTCGGCCGCAAGACCGCGAACGTCGTGCTCAACGTGGCCTTCGGCCAACCGGTGATGGCGGTCGATACCCACATCTTTCGGGTATCCAATCGGACCCGCATTGCGCCAGGCAAAACCGAGCGCGCCGTCGAGGATCGGCTGGTTCGATTCATCGCGCCGGAATTCATGCAGCACGCCCATCATTGGCTGATCCTGCTCGGCCGCTATACCTGCAAGGCACGCCAGCCCGCATGCTTTCAGTGCTCGATCAAGGACCTGTGCGAATACCGATCCAAGACGCCAGAACCCGCGCCTCGCCCGGCGCGACGCGCCAGCCGCCCCGACTGAAGGCAACCTGCATGTTCAATCCCTCACGCGATCAGGTGCGTGCCTTCTTTCAGGGCACCCTCGCCAAGTACCTGCGCAACGACCCGCTCGAAGGGCTCGAGCGAGTCGCCATCGGCATTCTCATCGACCATCCCGAATACCATGCGGTGGTCCAGTCGGGAGAATTCGAAGGACACCCCGGTCAGACCAACCCGATCCTGCACCTGTCGATGCATCTGGCACTCGAGGAGCAGCATTCGATCGACCAGCCGCCGGGCGTCCGGGCGGCGCTCGATCGTCTCGCCGAACGGCACGGCGCTCATGAGGGGCGCCATCAGGCGATGGAGAGCCTGGGCGAGATGCTGTGGCGCTCGCAGCGCGAAGGCACGTCACCGGACGGTGAGAAGTACCTGGAGAGCCTGCGGCAGCGAGCCAGCAGGGACTGAACGCCGGGCGTCCGGTGGCAGTCTGGTTGGTGCCTCGAGGGTCAGCGAATGACCTTCAAGGGCCCGGTCTGCGACGCAAACCACGCCGCCACGTTCTCGATATCCTGGACGGAGAGCGGCTGGGCCATGCCGGCCATGACCGCGTTCTTGCGGGCACCGGATTTGTACTGCTTGAGGGCCTGCACAAGATACTCCTCGTGCTGGCCTGCCAGCCGCGGATAATCGGGGAAGGTGGCCACACCATTGCCATCGACGCCATGGCAGGCGCCACACACGGCCTTGGCTTTTTCCCCGCCGGCAGCGGCATCCGCCGCGTACGCATTCAGCCCGGCGCCAAGCCCGACTGCCACCGCGAAGAAGGCGGCCATACGACCGATTGCCGGGCGACGAACGGCTGCGTCAAGAGGCTTCAACATGGAACGTGTCACTCCGATCACTGTGGGCTTACCGGGCCTTGCCCGCTGCGTAATAGGCGGCCAGATCGGCCATGTCTGTCTCGGACAGACTGCCGGCGATGCCGCGCATGCTGGGATGACTGCGTTCGCCCGTCTTGTAGGCACGCAGGGCACTCAGCAGGTAGCCTTCGCTCTGGCCAGCAATCATCGGCACCGGGTACACCACCGGATAGGCCGTGCGATAGCTCGGGATGCCGTGGCAGCCGATGCACATCGAGTTCTTGGCCAGTGCGCGCTGCGCGTCGCCCTTGGGTGCTGCGGTGTCCGCCGAGGCACCGAGCGGCAGTGCGAGCAACCCGACGAGCACGGCGCCGGTGAGGAATGAGGCACGACGTGCCGTGCCGAAAGAAGTCGAGCCGAGAACAGGAATCGAGTGCATGGAGACTGGTGCAGACCCGTAGAATTTTGTGCCGGATTGTACCCGAGCCCCCCAGCATGGGTAAAGCCAATACAATCACCGGCCCGACCTGAAACCCCCTGGCCGGCCGGCCGGACAGGCCAAGTGCCGTCCCCGCTCGCGGTCCCCGCTCGCCCCCCATTCGCCGGAGAAAGCCCATGCGATTCGAAGGATCCGCCGATTACGTTGCCACCGAGGATCTGAAACTCGCCGTGAATGCCGCCATCACCCTGCGCAGGCCGCTCCTCGTGAAAGGCGAACCCGGCACTGGCAAGACGATGCTCGCCGAGCAGGTGGCCGCCTCGCTCGGTCTGCCTCTGCTCGAGTGGCATGTGAAGTCAACGACCAAGGCCCAGCAGGGACTCTATGAATACGATGCCGTGTCACGCCTGCGCGACTCACAACTGGGCGACAACCGGGTACAGGACATCGCCAACTACATCGTGCGAGGCACACTCTGGCAGGCGTTTGCGAGCGAGACCCCGGTGGTGCTCCTGATCGACGAGATCGACAAGGCTGACATCGAATTTCCGAACGACCTTCTGCGCGAACTGGACCGCATGGAGTTCCATGTCTACGAGACCCGCGAGATGGTGCGCGCGCGCCACCGGCCCCTCGTCTTCATCACCTCGAACAATGAAAAGGAACTGCCTGACGCGTTCCTGCGCCGCTGCTTCTTCCACTACATCCGGTTTCCCGACCGGGATACCCTTGCGCGCATCGTTGAAGTGCACTTTCCGGGCATCCGCAAGGACCTGCTGCGCGAAGCGCTGGAGGCCTTCTTCGAGGTTCGCGACACGCCGGGATTGAAGAAGAAGCCCTCGACCTCGGAGCTGATCGACTGGCTCAAGCTCCTGCTCGCCGAAGACATCTCGCCGGAAGTGCTGCGCTCGAAAGACCGCAAGACCATCATTCCGCCGATGCACGGTGCGCTGCTGAAAAACGAACAGGATGTGCACCTCTTCGAGCGTCTCGTCTTTCTCGCGCGTCAATCCCGCTGAGCACCCGGACAGACTGTCCCCATGCTGATCGACTTCTTCCTCGCGCTGCGCCGCCATCGCCTGCCGGTGTCGCTGAAGGAGCACCTGATGCTCATCGAGGCCGTTCGTGATGGCGTCATCGGCCCGGACATCGACGCGTTCTATCTCCTCGCACGCGCAGCCCTCATCAAGGATGAATCACTCTACGACCGCTACGACCTCGCGTTCGCCGAGTACTTCAAGGGTGTGCAGGCGCTCACCGGTCTGGATGCGGACATTCCCCTGGAATGGTTGCGCCGGCAGGCCGAACTCGAACTCACCGCCGAGGAGCGAGCCCGGATCGAGGCGATGGGCGGCTGGGAGAAGCTGATGGAGACGCTGCGCAAGCGGCTCGAGGAACAGCACGAACGCCACCAGGGTGGCAATCGGATGATCGGTACTGCGGGCACATCGCCCTTCGGCGCCTTCGGATTCAACCCAGAAGGGGTTCGCATCGGGCAGGATGCATCGCGTCATCGTCGTGCAGTCAAGGTCTGGGACCAGCGGGAATTTCGCAATCTGGATGGTACCGCCGAGTTGGGCACCCGCAACATCAAGGTCGCACTGCGCCGACTGCGTCGATTTGCCCGTGAGGGCGCTGCCGACGAACTCGACCTCGAACACACCATCAGTGGCACGGCCCGCAACGCGGGGCTTCTCGACATCCAGATGCGCCCCGAGCGGCGCAATGCGATCAAGGTGCTGCTCTTTCTGGACATCGGTGGGTCGATGGACGACCACATCAAGCTGTGCGAGGAACTGTTCTCGGCGGCCCGCAGCGAATTCAAGCGCCTGGAGCACTTCTACTTCCACAACTGCCTCTACGAGCATGTCTGGAAGGACAACCGGCGGCGGATCTCGGAGCGCACCCGCACGGTGGACATCCTCAACAAGTACGGGCATGACCACAAGGTGATCTTCATCGGTGATGCCACGATGAGTCCCTACGAGATCGTTCAACCCGGAGGCTCGCTCGAGTACGCCAACGAGGAACCGGGTGCCGTATGGCTCAGGCGTGTGCTCGACACCTGGCCGCGTACGGTATGGCTCAACCCCGAACCCGAGGAACTCTGGAACTATCGCCAGTCGATCGCCATGATTCGCGACATCTTCAGGGGGCGCATGTTTCCGACGACACTGCAAGGCCTTGAGCAGGCCATGAAGGTTCTATCGCGCTAGCGGTGCCTCACCAGCGCGCCGCACCGAGAATGGCACCACGGTGCGGGTACGATCGAATCGGGCCTCGAACTCCTCGACCAGCAATGGTGGTGCGACCAGCGCGCCCGACCAGGCATCGACGCCGAGCGCACGCAGCAGATCGGCCTCGGCCGCGTCGGCCACGCCTTCGGCGGTGACCCTCAATCCCATCGCGTGGGCCAGATCGATGAGCGTTCTCAGGATGAACTGATCAGCCCGGCTGTCGCGCATCGTACGACTCCATGCCGAGCCGAGTCGCACGCCCGTCAGCGGCACATCGCGCAGATACCGCGTTGCCGAATACCCGGCGCCGAAGTCGCCGACGCTCACCTGACAGCCCTGCTCGCGCAATCCGCTCACGATGTCGCGACTGCGGTCAAGGTCGATCAGCAGCGTAGCCTCGCTCACCGAAAACTCGATATGCCGCGGTTCGACGGCGTGCCGTAGCAATGCTGCCCTGACCCCATCGACCAACGGCAGATCGAACTGCCGAGCTGTCAGCCCGAGACACATCGGCACTGCAAGGCGCGCCTCGCTGGCCCACAGACGAACCTGCGCAAAGGCCGTATCGATCATCCACTGGCCGATCGACTCGCCCAGGCCGATCTCGTCAGCCACGGTCATGAACTCGCCCGAGGCAACCCTCTGCGCCCCGCCGCGCTTCCAGGCAAGGGATGTCACGACACCCCCCAGCGTGTCCTGCTGCAGGTCCCAGACCGGTTCGTGCAGGAGGACGAACTCGCTGCGCAACACCGAGCGACGCAGGTCGCTCTCCAGGCGCGAACGTGCGAGCGCCCGCTCGTTGGTCTCGGCCGAGAAGAACTGCCACGAACGTCTGCCTTGCGACTTGGCGGCATACATCGCCGAATCGGCATGTCGCAGCAGGCTGGCGGCATCGGCCGCATCACCCGGAAAGAGGCTGATCCCGATACTGGCATTGGCAACGACTCGATGTCCCTCGAGAACGAAGGGATGGGCGAGTGCCTGCAGGATCTTGCCCGCCACATGCCCGGCATCGACCGCTGCCCGCAGGCCGTTGAGCAACACGACGAACTCATCGCCCCCGATGCGCGCGAGCGTGTCCTGACGCCGGATCACCCGATTGAGTCGTTGCGAAGCCTCGCGCAGCAGCGTGTCGCCCACTGCGTGTCCGAGCGTGTCATTGATGCGCTTGAAGTGATCAAAATCGATGAACAGAACGGCCACCTGGCGACCCTCGCGAGCAGCCGTCGCAATGGCCGTATTCAGACGATCATCGAGCAACAACCGGTTCGGCAGTCCGGTGAGCACATCGTGGGTTGCCCGCTGCCTGGCCTGTTCCTCGCTGCGCCTGCGCTCGGTGACGTCGACCAGTTGCACGACCTGATGGGGGCGATCATCGATCAGGCAGTCTTTCGACGTGCGCAGAACATCGCGCTCCCCGCCCCCAGCGACCGTGACACGACAGATGTCCTCGTTGCGCGAGGAACCCGCCCCGATACCCGACTCGCGTCCCGCACCGTCCTCGGGCAACCCGGACCGAACCGCCCGCCACAAACCGATCTCGTCAGGCGTGCGGCCCAGCACATGGGATGGCACGTGGCCGAAGTAGGCGAGCCACGCGTCGTTGACGGCCACCAGACGGCCCTCGGGGCAGTCCAGAACGTGCATCGGACAGGGGCCGTACACAAATGCGCCCGCCGCCAGCACGCCTTGGCCAGGGTGATGCGTGGCGCCTGACAGAATCGTCGCAACCGAGTCGTCAGCCCCATGAGGTTCGGCGGCATCGATCGATGCCGATGCCGATGCCGCATCGACACGCGCTGCCGGCACGGCCAGAAATCCGATCGCATCCTGTATCACATTGCGCAGATCCACAGGTCACCCCCAGACGCCCGCGCCGGACACACCGCGCATCCAGCCCGAAACCCCAACGACCACCCCTACGGTATCAGAGGTCACGACCTCCGCACCGTCACTCCAGCCGCCATGGCGAAATGCCAACGAGGATCTTGCAACGATACCCACGCGTCCCGACAGGCACCTTGCGACATGTCAAGTCCGCGGCGAGTCGGCCGCGACGACCTGCGGGGCTACCTGAACCACTTCCTCGATCGTGGTGTCGCCAGCAGCCACCTTCATCGCCCCACTGAGACGAAGGCTCTTCATGCCACCGCGAAAGGCCTGCTCGCGCATTGAATTCATGTCGGCGCCGGCCGATACGCACCGTCGAATGTCGTCTGACATCACCATCACCTCATAGATGCCGCTGCGCCCGCGAAACCCCGTCATGCGGCAGTCCAGACATCCCACCGGCTGGTATAGCGAGAGCGGGGGTTGCGAAACCCAGGGGCGTACCAGTTCCTCCCACGGTACCGCCGAACGGCTGCGGCTGTCATAACTCACCCGGCGACGACATGTTCGGCAAAGGGTACGCACCAGACGTTGTGCCATCACCCCGAGAATGGTCGCATTGAGCAGATACGGTGGCACGCCCAGATCGATGAGGCGTGTCATGGCCGAGACGGCATCGTTGGTGTGCAAGGTCGAGAGCACCAGATGCCCGGTAAGCGCCGCCTGGATCGCCATTTCGGCCGTCTCGAGATCGCGAATCTCGCCCACCATGATGATGTCGGGATCCTGACGCATCAAGGCGCGGACGCCCTGTGGAAACCCCAGGTCGATCGCCGCATGCACCTGCATCTGGTTGAAGGCCGGCTCGATCATCTCGATCGGGTCCTCGATGGTGCAGACATTGACTTCGTCGGTGGCCAGCGCCTTCAGGGTCGAGTAGAGCGTCGTGGTCTTGCCCGAACCGGTGGGTCCGGTCACCAGGACGATGCCATGCGGACTCGCGGTCATCTGACCCCAACGGGTACGATCGGCCTCGGAAAATCCGAGTTCGGCCAGATCCTTGACGACCACCTCGGGGTCGAAGATGCGCATCACGACTTTCTCGCCGAAAGCCGTCGGCAACGTCGACAGTCGCAACTCGACCTCGGTGCCACTGGCGGTGCGGGTCTTGATGCGTCCATCCTGTGGCCGGCGCTTCTCGATCACGTCCATGCGACCCAGGATCTTGATGCGGCTGGTCATCGCTGCCACCACGGTCGGCGGCACCTGGTACACCTGATGCAGTACGCCATCAATGCGAAAGCGTACGGTGCCCGAGTCTCGGCGCGGCTCGATGTGAATGTCACTGGCGCGCTGGTCAAAGGCGTACTGCCACAACCAGTCCACGATATTGACGATATGCTGGTCGTGCGCATCGTACTGACGATTGCCGGCCCCGATCTCGACCAGTTGCTCGAAGTTGCCCAGGCCCGAGCGCCCCTCCCCCGCCGCTGCCGCGCGTCTCACCGCATCGGCCAGCGTGTAGAACTCGACGATGTAACGCTCGAGATCGAGCGGGTTGACAAACACGCGCTGGATGTCGATGCGCATGATCTGCTGCAACTCGGCTTCCCACTCGCGCAGATGCGGCTCTGCGGTGGCAATCGTCACGGCGCGCGCATTGACCTCCAGTGGCAGGATGTGGAAGCGCTCGGCATAGGCCGAGGACATGACCTGATGGATGTTGGAAAAGTTGATGCGCAGCGGGTCGATGTGCCGGTACGGAAGACCGCATCGGGCGGCATACCACTGCGACAGGCGTTCAAGATCGAGCAACTGACCGGGGGCCGCTCGGGCATCCGGCGGGGCGCGCCATTTCTCGTCTGCGATATCGACCAGCGGGTGACGACGCGAGCCCGCCATTCGACGCGCTTCGACCAGTCGGCGGGCTGGCTCGGCGGCGACCATGGCGTCCTCGACCAGTGCAGCAACGACTTCGGCCAGTTCCAGCCGCCGATCGGCGCCGCTCGCAACCGCGGTGCCGCCCCCCGCCGGGGCGCCCACCTTCGGGCTCGACTTCGAATCACCGGCCGAGTTCATCGTACCCCCTTGCCAGACGCCTGGAAATGCCCTTTGACATTGGTCGTGCGCTTTGCCATCCTGCGCCCTCCCCTGACACACTACCCACGGAGTTTCCCATGACGATCAAGGTTGGCGACACCCTTCCGACCGGTACATTGACCGAGTTTATCGAAACAGAGCAAGCCGGTTGCTCGCTGGGACCCAATGCTTTCAAGGTTGAAGACCTCGTGAAAGGCAAGAAGATCGTGATCTTCGGGCTGCCTGGCGCCTTCACCCCGACCTGTTCAGCCAAGCATGTGCCCGGCTATGTCGAACACAACGCCGCCCTTCGCGCCAAGGGCGTCGATGAAGTCTGGTGCATTTCAGTCAATGATGCCTTCGTGATGGGCGCCTGGGGCAAAGACCAGAAAGCGTCCGGCAAGGTTCGCATGATGGCCGATGGCAGCGCAGCCTATACCCTTTCCCTGGGTCTGGAACTGGACCTGATCGCCCGCGGCATGGGCATGCGCTCGAACCGCTACGCCATGATCGTCGACAACGGCGTCGTCAAGCACCTGGGCATCGAAGGTCCGGGCAAGTTCGAAGTCTCGAGCGCCGAAGCCATCCTCGCAGCGCTCTGATCGAGAGATTGATGCGTTTCGCCGCCGGGTGGTCCGTCGGGCCACCCGGCAGCGGCACGGTCAATCGATGGCGACTTGACTGCGCCCGCCGAAGCTCGATGGGCCACCACGGGCGCCACGGCAGTACCAGGCTGCCGTCTCGAGCGTGTGAAAGTGGATGGACACCGTATCCTCGATCACTCGTGCGTACCCGCCTGCCATGACGACGGCAACCGGCAGTCGAGCGTCCGCGCAGGCCTCGAAGACCATTCGATCACGGGCAAGCAGCCCCTGCATGCTGAGGCCGAGCCGCCCCAGACGATCACCAGCGTAAGCATCGGCACCTGCAACATAGATCGCCAGATCGGCTCGGGCTGCTGCGACGGCGGTCGCCAGCCCCTGCGACAGCGCCTTCAGGTAAGCCGCATCGGCCGTACCGTCCTCCAGGCCGATGTCGAGCGAACTGCAAACCTTGCAAAACGGGTAATTGCGCTCTCCATGGATCGAGAACGTGTAGACACTCGGATCTGCCGCGAAGATGGCTGCGGTGCCATTGCCCTGATGCACATCGCAATCGATCACCAGGACCCGCTCGACACGTCCTTCGGCCTGCATCGCTCGCGCGGCAATGGCCACATCGTTGAAGACGCAGAAGCCCTCGCCATGATCGGCAAAGGCATGGTGCGTACCCCCTGCGAGATTCGCCGACGTGCCCTCGGCGAGCGCTGCCCGCGCGGCACAGACCGTGGCACCACTGGAGCGAAGTGAACGCTCCACCATCTCCTCCGACCAGGGAAACCCGATCAGTCGCTCTTCGGCTTCGGTAAGCCGGCCGGCACAGACCCGCTCGAGCCAGTCGGCCGTATGCACCCGGAGAATTTCGGTTTCGGTCGCGACCGGCGGTACGCGCGCGCGCACCGCCAGATCACTGGCGAGCACGCGCTCCCTCAGGAGTGCGTACTTCGACATGGGGAATCGATGCCCCGGGGGCAGCGGCAGCACGAAGTGGTCCGAATAGAAGATCTGCATCAGATCGCCTTGCGCTGCCGGCGGAGAATCGGACAAGCCCGCGCTCAGGCGGCCGCAGCCCCCTGGAGCATCAGTCGGTTCATGCGCCGGACGAAACCGGCCGGATCCTCCAGTTGTCCCCCTTCGGCCAGCAGCGACTGTTCGAAGAGGAGCGTCGCCCAGTCGGTCAGGTCGAGATCATCGGCCTTCATGCGCTGAAGCATGGCATGCGCCGGGTTCACCTCGAGGATGGGCGCCGACTCGGGCATCGACTGGCCAACCGACTTGAGGATCCGGGCCAGATTGCCTGACGGATCATTCTCGTCAGCCACCAGGCAGGCCGGCGACTCGGTCAGGCGCGAGGAAACGCGAACCTCCTTCACACGCTCGCCCAGCACCGCCTTGATCCTGTCGAGCAGTTCACGCGACTCACCGGCCTCCCGCTCGCGCTCGGTCTTCTCGGCTTCCGCCTCCATGTCGCCCAGATCGAGCCCGCCCTTGGCAACCGACACCAGTGGCTTGTCCTCGAACTCGGTGAGGTGGCCGACCACCCACTCATCGACCCGATCACTCAGGAGCAGCACCTCGATGCCCTTCTTGCGGAAGATCTCCAGATGCGGACTGTTGCGTGCAGCCGGGAATGTCTCGGCGGTGACGTAGTAGATGGCCTTCTGACCGTCCTTCATCCGGGCCACGTATTCGGCGAGCGACACCGACTGCTCGGGCGAGTCGGCCTGCGTGCTGGCAAAGCGCAGCAAGCCCGCCAGGCGTTCGCGGTTGGCCATGTCCTCGCCCAGGCCTTCCTTGAGCACGCGACCGAACTGGGTCCAGAAGGTGGTGTACTTCTCCTTCTGGTCACGCGCAAGTTCCTCGAGCATCGAAAGCACCCGGCGGGTGCAGCCTGCCCGAATGGCGTCGATGTCCTTGGATTCCTGGAGGATCTCGCGCGAGACATTGAGCGGCAGATCGCTCGAATCAACCACCCCGCGCACGAAACGCAGGTAGGCCGGCATCAGTTGCTCCGCATCATCCATGATGAAGACCCGACGCACATAGAGCTTGAGCCCCCGCTTCACCTGACGATCGTAGAGATCGAACGGCGCACGCGCGGGCAGGTAGAGCAGTTGCGTGTACTCCTGACGCCCCTCGACGCGGGCATGGGCCCAGGCCAGCGGCGGCTCGAAATCGTGCGCGACGTGCTTGTAGAACTCCTGGTACTGCTCGTCGGTGATGTCCGACTTCGGACGTGCCCAGAGCGCGCTCGCCTGGTTGACCGGCTCGTCTTCACCGGTACCTTCCATCGCCTTCTTTTCCTCATTCCACTGCGTCTTCTCCATGAGGATCGGAATCGCGATGTGGTCGGAATACTTGCGGATGATCGACTTCAGGCGATAGTCGGCGAGCAGTTCATCCTCGTCAGTCCGCAAGTGCAGGATGATGTCAGTTCCATGGCCCACCTTGGCCGAGCGCTCGATGGTGAACTCGCCAGCCCCCTCCGACTCCCACCGAACACCCTCGTCGGCATTGACCTCGGGGCGGCGGGTGATGAGGGTCACACGGTCGGCAACGATGAAGCTCGAGTAGAACCCGACCCCAAACTGGCCGATGAGACTCGAGTCCTGCTGCTGGTCGCCGGTGAGGCGCGACATGAAGTCACGCGTGCCAGACCGCGCAATGGTGCCGATGTTCTGAATCACCTCGTCACGCGTCATGCCGATGCCGTTGTCGGAAATGGTGATCGTCCGGGCATCCTTGTCAAAGGACACCCTGATGGCGAAGTCGCTGGCCGCGGCGGCCAGGGCGGGGTTGGACATCGACTCGAAACGCAGCTTGTCGCAGGCGTCGGAAGCATTCGATATCAACTCCCGCAGGAAGATTTCCTTGTTGGAGTAGAGCGAGTGGATCATCAGCTGCAGCAGCTGCTTCACCTCGGCCTGGAATCCGAGGGTTTCCTTCACGATGGGTTCGGTAGACATGTCACTCCTGGTACTCGTTGCGTCAGACTGAGCATTGCGCCGGCGGATGAGTTTGGGGCAGGCTGGGCCCTTTTCAAGGGCGGCAACCCGCCATTTTGCGCCACGACGCATGGGCATGACAGCAGCCTGACGCGACGTCGGCAAATCGTTATGCTCGCGCCCTCAACCTGCCTGGCTGCCCACCATGTCACAATCGCCCGCCCCCCTGCCCCTCACCGCCCTGCCGTCGAGGTTGTCGGCGCCCCCGAGCACGCGCCGATGGCCGCTGGCATCGGACTGCCAGGGCGCCAGGACGACCAGGGCACGCTCCAGGGCATCGGGCCCTACCTTCGGCAGTGTCTTGATCGTGGCCGCGAGCCTGCTCCTGAGCCTGGCCTGGCCCGCCGCAGCCCTCGCCACGACAAGCGCCGCAGGCGGCACGACAACGTCGGCTGGGTCATCGGCCAAGGCCCCGCGCAAGGTGCAGGCAAGGAACGGCACGAAAAACATCGCCAAGCCCCCCGCGAAGCCCACAGCGACATCGCCGGAGTCGGGCCGACCCGCCACGGGTGCGCTCCCACCGGGCGTCACGCCGGGCCCTCAGGTCGAGGGCATCGCGGAGTACCGTCTCGCCAACGGACTGAAGATTCTCCTGCTGCCTGATGCCTCGGCCGATACGGTCACGGTCAACGTGACCTACCTGGTTGGGTCCCGCAACGAGGGATACGGTGAGTCGGGCATGGCACACCTGCTCGAGCACATGGTCTTCAAGGGCACGCCGACACGCGGTGATCTCAAGGCCGAACTCACCCGTCGCGGCGCGCGCTTCAACGGTACCACCTCGCTCGATCGGACCAATTACTTCGAGACCCTGGCAGCGAGCGAGGCGAACCTGGACTGGGCACTCGCGATGGAAGCCGACCGCATGGTCAACTCGCGTGTCGCCCGCAGCGATCTCGACACCGAGATGACTGTCGTTCGCAACGAGTTCGAATCGGGTGAGAACAGCCCCACGCGCGTCCTCCTCGAACGCATGGCCGCGAGTGCGTACAGCTGGCACGCCTACGGTCGATCGGTGATCGGCGCGCGGTCCGATATCGAAAACGTGCCGATCGAGCGGCTGCAGGCCTTCTACCGCCTCTACTACCAGCCTGACAATGCCGTGCTGGTCATCGCCGGCCGGCTCGACCCGACGCGCGCGCTCGCAGCTGCGGCGCGCCACTTCGGCCCGATTGCGAAACCCACCCGCATCCTGCCCAGGACCTACACCGTCGAGCCCGTCCAGGACGGCGAGCGCAGCATCACGCTGCGTCGCTCGGGCGATGTGCAGATGGTAGCCGCGATGTATCACATCCTGCCCGGCTCGCATCCGGACTACGCAGCGCTCGACCTGCTGGTGTCGATCCTGTCGTCGCAACCGAGCGGTCGCCTGCACCGTCAACTCGTGCAAACGGGGCTTGCTGCCCGAACTTTCGGCGCAGAGCGCCAGCAGCGCGAAGCCGGTACTGCCTACTTCGGCGCAACCGTAAGCCTTGACGGTGCCATCGACCCGGCGCGGCAAGCGCTCCTTGACGTGCTCGACGGCGTCACCCGCGACCCGATCACGACCGAGGAACTCGAGCGCGCCCGGACGGCCCTGCTGGCCGATCATGATGCGCTCACGCGGGATTCACGCGCGATGGCCATCACGCTGTCGGAATATGCGGCCATGGGCGACTGGCGTCTGCTGTTCTGGTACCGGGATCGCATCAAGGCAATGCGCCTCGAGGATGTGCAGCAGGCCGCCCTCAGTTACCTGAAATCTGACAACCGCACCATCGGGCAATTCATTCCAACGGCGAAACCGGATCGTAGTGTCATCCCGCCCGTTCCGGACGTGCAGGCGCTTCTGAAGGACTACACCGGCGGCGCAGCCATTGCCAGCGGCGAAGCTTTCGAAGCGTCACCGTCCAACATCGAGCGCCGAACTCGCCTCAGCACCGAGCGCAACGACATGCGTTTCGCCTTGCTGCCCCGCAAGACCCGAGGCGAGCGGGTCGTGGCGCGCATCGATCTCAACCTGGGCGACGAAGCAAGCCTCACGGGGCGCAACGTGGCCTGTGGGGCTGCGGGCAGCATGCTCATGCGTGGTACCCAGCGCCGCAGTCGCAGCCAGATCGAAGACAGGCTCGATCAATTGCGCACCCGCTTGAGCGCGGAACTGGGCGGCGCAAGCATCGAGACCACCCGCGAGCATCTGCCCGAAGTACTGGCCCTCGCCGTCGAGCTACTGCGCGAACCGTCCTTTCCGATCGACGAGTTCGAACAACTGAAGCGCTCGACCCTGGCCTCGATCGCGGCAAACCGCAGCGACCCGGGCGCACGCGCCAGCAACGAACTCACACGCCACATCAATCCTTACCCGCCCGAGCATCCGCTCTACACGAGTTCGATCGAAGAGGATGAGGAGGATTGGAAGAAGCTGAGCCTTGATGCGGTACGCCGCTGCCATGGCGACCTTGCAGGTGCCTCGAACGCGATCATCTCGGTCGTCGGCGACTTCGACCCAGCCCCGATCGAGCAGCAACTGCGCGAGCTCCTCGGCAACTGGCGCTCCCCCGTTGTCTATCGGCGTGTCGCTGAACGCAGCACGCGGGTCAGCGCGATCAGCCGCGAGATCGTCACACCCGACAAGGCCAACGCAACCTGGCGCGCGGCCCTCACCTTGGCGCTGCGCGACGACGCACCCGATTACCCCGCACTCGCGCTCGCCAACTACCTCATCGGCGGCCATGCCGGTGCACGCCTCTGGACCCGAGTGCGCGAAAAGGAGGGTCTGTCCTACTCGGTCGGAAGTTCACTCAGCGCCAGCGCCCACGACCCCTACGCGCGCTTTCAGTTGAGCGCCATTCATGCGCCCCAGAATCGCGATCGGGTTGAAGCCGCCATCCTCGGCGAACTGCGTCGGGCCATCACCGAGGGGTTTTCGGCGACCGAGGTTGCCGAGGGTCGTACCTCGGCCCTGGAAGCGCGTCGGGTCGCCCGTACCCAGGACAGCAGCATTGCCAACCGCTGGGTCACCCTCCTCGATGCCGGACGCACCTGGGCCTGGGATGAAGCCTTCGATCGCCGATTGCTCACGCTGAGCGCCGACGAGGTCAACGCAGCGCTGCGAAAGTACATCGACCCTGCCGCCCTCAGCATCGTGAGCGCCGGGGACTTTCGCTCTCCGGCGCCCGGTGGTGCTAGTCAATCGCCAGGTAACGCACCTCGATGACCTCGAGCATTTGCGGGCCCGCCGGGGTGTGCAACTGCACGGTATCGCCCTCGCGGGCTTTCAGAAGCGCGCGAGCAATCGGCGATATCCACGAGATGCGCCCACGCACGGTGTCAACTTCGTCGATGCCGACAATGGTCACGGTCTGCTCGGCACCGGCAGCGTCCAGAAACGTCACGGTAGCGCCGAAGAAGGCCTGGTCACCTGAGCGCCCGCGCGGGTCGACCACCTCGGCGATTTCGAGACGCTTGATCAGATAGCGAATGCGTCGATCGATCTCGCGTAGCCGCCGCTTGCCATACAGGTAGTCGCCGTTTTCAGAGCGATCGCCGTTCGAGGCTGCCCAGGAGACGATGCGAGTGACCTCCGGACGCTCGACCTCGACCAGTTGCTTGAGTTCGGATTTCATCCGGACAAAGCCCGCAGGCGATATGTAATTGGGCGCAGACACGATCGGGCGGGAATCAGCTCGGCAGCACTGCCGGCCGGCGCAATGCCGAAAAGAGCGACGCAAGCGCCGCCACTTGAAGCACCACGATAGCCCAGAACGCGAGCGAGTACCCGGTGGAGGAATAACCGCCACCGGGCAGCGCAAACCGGTCGAGGACAGGCCCGATCGCGCTCTGCGCAATGAACGCGGCCACGAAGGTGCTCATGTTGAGCGAAGCATTCACCCGTCCGGTGAGCGTCGCCGGGAAACGCTGCGCGAGCAGCGGGTAGCCCAGTGTCGCGCTGGTAACGGTGAGGATGTAGATTGCCCAGAGGATGAGTGCGCCCTGGCGGACACCCGCAGCAATGAGCGCCAGCGCGAGCGCCGAAATGGCACACGCGACACCGTAAGTCACTTCCATTCGCAGCCCACGCGCCGCCAGCGTATCCGCCAGTTTCCCCCAGAGGAGAAATCCCAGCGTCAGAGCCAGCGTCAAGACGAACATGGCCTCCGCCGACTGCACCCGGTCGAAGCCCGGCACATCGCGCAGCCAGGGTCCGATCCAGAGGCCCTGCAGGGCAACGCCCGGGCCCAGCGTCGTGAGTGCGACAGCCGCAATCCGCCAGAATTCGCGATTGCGCAGAACTGACCACAGACCGTTCACCAACTGCCGCAGGGACACCTGGGTGCCCGCCTCGGCAGCACGCTGCGGAACAAAGACCCAGACCGCCGCCGAGACTGCCACACAGGCAACCGCCAGACCCATGAACACGCCCCGCCAGTCGGTGAGCCGCAGCGCGGCTTCGACCGGCGCGGTCGCGGTCATGGCGCCGATGCCGCCCAGCGCCATGAGAAATCCGTTGAGCGTGGCAAGCCGACTGATCGGGAACCACAGCGTGAAGGACTGCATCGCCGACATCAGACCCGCTGCAACGCCGAGCCCGATGAGCGCCCGCGCCAGAACCAGTTGTGTCACCGATTGCCCCAGTGCGAATCCCAGTGCACCCAATGCGGCGAGCAGAAACATGGCGGCATTGACCCGGCGGGGCCCGAACCGATCGAGCAGCAGGCCCACGGGCAACTGTGCTGCAGCAAAGACGAAGAAATACGCACTGGTGAGAAGGCCAAGCGCACTCGCCTGCAGACCCAGATCGCCCACCAACTCGCGAAAGATCGTCGCGTTGATATTGCGAAAGAGATAGGAGAGGTAGTACCCGAACGCGAACGGGATGAAGACCCGCAACAAGGGCGTCGACACCGGCCGCTCGCCTGTCGCAGCCCTGCCCTTCGGTTCGGATACGTCGCTCGACTCGGCCCTGGATTCCATCGATTTCGCCTTGGCCCGCGCACCGAGCGCGTGCGCGTCGTCCGTCACCGCGGACCGATCTTGCCCAACCGCTCGAGCCACAGCAAGCCCACCACCGTCTTCATGTCGGTGATGAGACCCTGCTCGAGCAGACGTAACGCCTCGGCCGGCGGCATCGTGAATACATCGAGAAACTCGCCATCATCCAGCGCACGCTGGCCGCTTGAGACGACATCTTCAGCGAGAAAGACCTCGATGCGCTCATTGGAGTAGGAAATCACCGGATGCAGTGTCGTGATGAAGCGCCACCGCCCGCCGTGGTACCCGGTCTCTTCGCGCAGCTCGCGTTGACCGGTGGCCAGGGGCTCTTCACCCTTGTCGATCTTGCCGGCCGGAAACTCGAGAAAGTCGCGTTCGAGCGGGTATCGGTATTGACGCTCCAGCACGATATCGCCATTGGCGAGCACCGGGATGATCATGACGGCACCCGGATGCACAACCCACTCGCGGCCGGCCTCTGCACCATCGGGCAGCCGCACCCGGTCTTCAAGCACATGCAGCAACGCGCCGCGGTAGACCTCGCGCCGAGACAGTCGATGCTCCGCCAGATCGCTGTCAACACCCCGCGGCAGATGGTCGGTCATCCGGATCAGAAGCCCTTGAGCAGCGCAGCGATGGCAGCGCTGCAGACGTCCATCAACACCGAGGGCACCACACCGAGCACCAGCACCAGGACGCCATTGAGGCCGAGCAGCAGGCGCATGTCGAGCGGCGCTTCGATCGCTGCAGTATCAACCGGTGCATCGAAGTACATCACCTTCACCACACGCAGATAGTAGAAGGCGCCGACCACCGACATCAGCATGGCGAATACGGCCGTCCAGGTATGCCCCACCTGAACCAGCGACTGGAGCACTGCAAGCTTGGAATGAAAGCCTGCGGTGGGCGGGATCCCCGCCAACGCAAACATCATGAGCAACATGACGAACGCATGCCACGGATGGCGCTGGTTGAGTCCCCGGTAATCGTCGAGCGCCTCGGCTTCGAAACCACCCCGCGACAAGAGCAGCATCACCCCGAACGCACCCAGGCTGAGCAGCACGTAGACCACCGTGTAGAACATCGCCGCCGAGTAGGCGTCCTGCCCACAGCAGGTTCCGCCCGCATTGCCCCCAGCCAGCAGGGCGAGCAGCACGAAACCCATCTGCGATATCGTGGAGTAGGCAAGCATGCGCTTGAGATTGGTCTGGGCGATGGCGGCGAAATTGCCCACTGCCAGCGAAGCCCAGGCCATGAGCAGCAGCATCTGCTGCCAGTGCTCGGCCAGGGTCGGCAGGGCCCCGACGAGCAGGCGCATGGCCATCGCGAAAGCAGCGATCTTCGGGGCGGACCCGATCAGCAGTGTCATGGCATTGGGCGCCCCGTGGTAGACGTCGGGCACCCACATGTGGAACGGAACGACCCCGAGCTTGAACGACAACCCGGCCACCACGAACACCAGACCGAAGACCAGGACGGTCCGGTCGATCTGGCCACTCGCGATGGCTGCCGCCACCTTGTCCAGTTGCAGCGATCCGGTCGCCCCATAGAGCATCGACATGCCGTAGAGCAGCAGGCCCGAAGCGAGCGCGCCGAGGACGAAGTACTTCATGGCCGCCTCGGTCGCGCGAGCCGAATCGCGATGAATCGCCACCAGTGCATAGAGGCACAACGACATCAGCTCGAGCCCCAGGTAGATGACGAGAAAGCTGTTGGCCGAGATCTGCACGAACATGCCGAGCAGGGCGAAAAGCATCAGCACGAAGTACTCGCCGCGATCGAGTCCGCGCGCGCGCAGGTAAGTGCGCGAGTAGACCAGACACACCCCCATCGCGATGCAGGTGAACACCTTCAGGCTCACCGACAGGGTGTCACCGATGAAAAGACCCGAAAACGCCACGACCTCGGCCCCCTCAGGGGGCACATGCCCGGTGGCCGAGAGTCCGGCCAGGACGACAGTGGCGAGCGCCAGCCCATACGTGAGACCCGGCTTGCGCTCTCCGATGAACAGATCGATCAGCAGTACCAGCGAGGCAGCACAGAGCAGGAATATCTCGGTGGAGGCGGCACCGAAGTCGGCAGGATTCATCATCGGCCTAGTATTTGGAGTGCGCCATGTGGCGCAGGAGGTCATCGATCGAGACGTGCATGACCTGGGTGATGAACGCCGGGAAGATGCCGGCAGCCAGCACCGTCAGTGCGAGGAGGCCCAGAACCGCGATCTCGCGCCTGTCCACATCGACAAGCCCGGCGACCTGAGCGTTGGCAACCTCGCCGAAGAGGACTCGTTTCACCATCCACAGCGTGTAGGCCGCCCCCCAGATGAGTGTCGTTGCCGCGAGCAGACCGATCCAGAAGTCGTACTTGATTGCCGCCACGATCACCATGAATTCGCCCACGAATCCACTGGTACCGGGCAGACCGCAATTGGCCATGGCGAAGAGGACCATGAAGGCAGCGAACACCGGCATGCGGTTGGCTACGCCGCCATAGTCGGCGATGGCTCGCGTGTGCATGCGGTCGTAGAGGACCCCGATCGAGAGGAACATTGCCGCGGAGACAAAGCCGTGCGAGATCATCTGGACCAGAGCACCCTCGAGGCCTGCCGCGCTGAAGATGAAGAAGCCCAGCGTCACGAAGCCCATGTGCGAGATCGAGGAGTAGGCCACCAGTTTCTTCATGTCGGTCTGCACCATCGCCACCAGCCCGACGTACACCACGGCGACCAGAGACAGGGTGACCATGAACGGCGCGAACGCATGACTGGCGTCGGGCAGGATCGGCAACGCGAACCGGATGAAACCGTAGGCCCCCAGTTTGAGCATGATGGCAGCCAGCACGGCCGAGCCGCCGGTCGGCGCCTCGACGTGTGCGTCAGGCAACCAGGTGTGCACCGGCCACATCGGGACCTTGACCGAAAAAGCCGCGAAGAACGCGAGAAAGAGCAGTTTCTGCGTCTCGAGCGAAATCGGCAGTGTGTGGAAGTCGGCGATCGAGAAACTGCCACCACTGGCGTTGTAGAGCCAGACCAGCGCCACCAGAAGGAGCAAGGACCCGAGAAGGGTGTAGAGAAAGAACTTGAACGCCGCGTAGACGCGATTCTGGCCACCCCAGACGCCGATCACGATATACATCGGGATCAGGGTCGCCTCGAAGAAGACGTAGAAAAGAATGGCATCGAGCGCTGCAAAGACGCCATTCATCAGCCCGGACATGATCAGGAAAGCGGCCAGATATTGCGCAACCCGGGTCGTGATGACTTCCCAGCCCGCGATCACGACCAGAATGGTGACGAAACTGTTGAGGAGAACGAAGATGAGCGAAATCCCGTCGACACCGAGTGCGTACTGCATGTGAAAGCGGTCAACCCACGAATGGATCTCGGTGAACTGCATGCCGTGCGCACTGACATCGAATCCCGAATAGAGGGGTACCGAAATCAGGAAGCCGAGGATGGCCGTGGCAAGCGAAATACGCCGAGCGAGCGGCGCCCTCGCCTCGCTGCTTGCCAGACCGAGCACAAGGACACCCCCGGCAATCGGCACCCAGACCGTCAACGAAAGCCACGGGATTTCGGGCGAGAAGCCCAGAGCTCCGACCACCCAGGCGGCAACGACCACCGCCGCGGCGACCAGCCACCACAGGGCGCTGCCAGCGGGCGCAGCCACCCCGCTCGGCACCTCGCCCGCATGGTGTGAATCGGCATGTGAATGCTGCACGTCTATCCCCTGTTGCGTTGTCGCGCTGCAGCCCCCGACGGGGTCAGACGCGCACCATCCAGATCCACAGCGTCAGCAGCAGGAAAGCCCCTGCAATCATCGCAAACGCATAGTGGTAGACAAGTCCGGTCTGCACCGAGCGCACCAGCCCCGAGAGCCAGCCGACGACGCGTGCAGTACCGTTCACGAAAAAGCCGTCGATCACGAGCACATCGCCGATCGACCACAGCTTGCGACCGATGGCAACGGCGCCACCAGCGAGAAAGCGCTGATTGAAATCATCGAGCCCGTACTTGGCCTCGAGAATGCGAACCGGGCCGCCCAGTGCCTCACGCGCACGGCCCGCGAGTGCCGGATTGAACAAGTACAGGTAGGCCGCAATCAGGATGCCCGACAGTGACAGCCAGAACGGTGCGCCGAGCAAACCCTCCAGCATGAAGTGCCCGATGCCATGGTATTCCTCGGCCAGGTGTGCAATGCCTGCGTGGGCAGGCGAATAGACGATGGCGCCATCGAAGAATGGCCCGAAAACCAGAGGCTCGATCAAGTACCCGGCCACAACAGCGGGTATCGCAAGGAGCACGAGCGGCACGGTCACGACCCAGGGTTGCTCGTGCAGATGCTCGATCGTATGGGCATCCATGCGCGGCGTGCCATGGAAAGTCATGAAGACCATGCGAAACGTGTAGAAAGCGGTGACGATGGTGCACGCGAGCACGCACAGATAGGCAAAGCCTGAGCCCGCCAGGTGGGACTCCCCCACCGCCTCGATGATGAGGTCCTTGGAGAAGAATCCGGCAAAGCCCGGAACCCCGGCACTCGAAATCGCCGCAATGAGTACGGTGATCCAGGTAATGGGCATGTAGCGGCGCAGACCGCCCATCCTTCGCATGTCCTGCTCGTGGTGCAGTGCCACGATGACCGAACCGGCGCCCAGGAACAGCACCGCCTTGAAGAAGGCGTGGGTCATCAGATGGAAGATGGCCGCCCCGTAGGCTGACGCACCGAGGGCAACCGTCATGTAGCCCAGTTGCGAGAGCGTCGAATAGGCCACCACCCGCTTGATGTCGTACTGGATGGTCGCCACCAGGGCCATGAAGAAGGCCGTGATGCCACCAATGACCAGAATGAACGTGCGTGCCGTATCGGACAATTCGAACAGGGGTGACATGCGCGCCACCATGAAGATGCCCGCCGTGACCATGGTGGCTGCGTGGATGAGCGCCGAAATCGGGGTCGGACCCTCCATCGAGTCAGGCAACCAGACATGCAGCGGAAACTGCGCCGACTTGCCCATGGCGCCGATGAAAAGACAGATGCAGATCACCGACATCAGGGACCACGGCACACCGGCAAAAAGTTCGATGCTCGCGGCATTGAGTCCGGGCGCCCGCGCGAAGACCTCCGCGTAATCGAGGCTTCCGAAGTGGGCGAGCACCAGGCCGATCCCCATCAGGAAGCCGAAGTCGCCGACCCGGTTGACGAGAAACGCCTTCATGTTGGCGTAGACGGCGCTCGGCCGTGTGAACCAGAACCCGATCAGCAGGTAGGACACGAGGCCGACCGCCTCCCATCCGAAGAACAGTTGCAGGAAGTTGTTGCTCATCACCAGCATGAGCATCGAGAAAGTGAAGAGCGATATGTAGGCAAAGAAGCGCTGATAGCCCGGGTCGTCGTGCATGTAGCCGATGGTGTACAGATGCACCATGAGCGAGACGAAAGTGACGACCAGCATCATCAGTACGGTGAGATTGTCGATCTGGAACCCGACCTGCAAGGGCACGTCGCCCAGCATCGCCCATGTGTAGAGCACCCCGTTGAAGGCATGGCCCGCGACGATGACGTCCTGAGCCACCACCAGAGAGGCGAGAAGAGCCACCAGCACACCGCCGATCGTGACGGTGTGAGCGCCCTTGCGTCCGATGCGCCGACCGAACAGCCCGGCAAGGAGAGCCCCGGCGAGCGGTGCCAACGGCACGAGGAGGTAGATCGTCTTCATGTCCATGATCTAGCCCTTGAGCGCGTCGAGGTCATCGACGTTGATGGTGCGCAGGTTGCGAAACAGCACGACCAGAATGGCCAGTCCGATGGCCGACTCGGCTGCCGCAACCGTGAGTATGAAGAACACGAACACCTGCCCGGCCAGATCGCCGAGGAAGTGCGAGAAGGCGATGAAGTTCAGGTTCACCGCGAGCAGCATCAGCTCGATCGCCATCAGCAGGATGATGACGTTCTTGCGGTTCAGGAAGATACCCACGACCGAGATCGCGAAGAGGATGGCGCCCAGCACGAGAAAGTGTCCGAGCGAGAGTGAATGCATCATGGGTCAGTCCTTCTCGGAAGCCATCGTGACCATGCGTACCCGGTCCTGACGGCGCACCTTCACCTGCTCGGCAGGATCGACGTAGCGGGTGTCCTTGCGCTTGCGCATGGTGAGCGAGATGGCAGCCACGATGGCGACCAGCAGCAGAACGGCAGCGATTTCGAAGGCGTAGGCGTAGTCGGTGTACATCACCATGCCCAGCGCACGGGTATTGCTGTAGCCACTCGCCGCCTCTGCCGGCCGGGGTAGCCGCTCCGGCCCGAAGTAGCGACTGGCGACCACCATGGCCATCTCGGCCACCATGATGCCGCCCACCACCAGGCCGGGAATGAGGTAGGCCCAGAAGCCCTCGCGCAGGCGATCCAGATTGATGTCGAGCATCATCACCACGAAGAGGAACAGCACCATCACCGCACCGACATAGACGAGCACGAGGCTGATGGCGAGAAATTCGGCGCGCAGCATCAGCCAGATGGCCGATGCGGTGAAGAAGGCAAGCACCAGACTGAGCGCCGCATGCACCGGGTTGCGCGTGAGGATCACCGCGAGCCCGGCAAGCACAAGCACGGCGCTGAACAGGTAGAAGGCGACCCACTCGATTGTCATGAACGTCGAAATCCCTCGTCTGTCGATGTCGACTGCAGGCGCCTCAGCGCGCCGGCAGGCATCGTGCGTTTACCGGAATGCCGCATCGGCAGCCCGATCCTTCGCGATCTGCTCTTCGTAGCGGTCACCGACCGCCAGCAGCATGTCCTTCGTGTAGTAGAGGTCACCGCGCTTCTCGCCGTGGTACTCGAACTGTCGTGTCTCGACGATGGAATCGACCGGGCACGACTCTTCGCAGAAGCCGCAGAAGATGCACTTGGTGAGATCGATGTCGTAACGCGTGGTACGACGCGTGCCGTCGTCGCGCTGATCGGATTCGATGGTGATGGCAAGCGCCGGACAGACGGCCTCGCAAAGCTTGCAGGCAATGCAGCGCTCCTCCCCATTGGGATAGCGACGCAGCGCGTGCAGACCTCGAAAGCGCGGACTCAGCGGTGTCTTCTCTTCGGGGAATCGCACCGTGATCTTCCGTGCAAAGAGATGACGGCCCGTGATCGCCATGCCCTTGAGCAACTCGACCAGCAGGAAAGATCGCAAGAACGTCTGGATTTGACGGATCATGATCGCGTGCTCGCCGGGTCAATACCAGATGTTGAAAGGAGTCTGCATCCAGGCCGCAACCAGCACGACCCAGACGATGGTCACCGGAATGAAGACCTTCCAGCCCAGACGCATGATCTGGTCGTAGCGATATCGCGGGAAGGTCGCGCGGAACCACAGGAAACAGAAGAGCAGGAACAGCACCTTCACGAGGAGCCAGAACACATTGGGGCCGAAGAGCAGCGGCCCGAGCACCGGGACGGCCTGCAGCGCCGGAATCGCGAAGGGTGGCTCCCAGCCACCCAGGAACATGATCACGGCCAGCGCGGACACGAGAATCATGTTGGCGTATTCGGCCAGGAAGAACACGGCAAATCCCATGCCGGAGTACTCCACATGGAAGCCAGCCACGATTTCCGATTCACCCTCGGCCACATCGAAGGGCGCGCGGTTGGTTTCGGCCACAGCCGAAATGAAGTACACGATGAACATCGGAAAGAGCGGCAACCAGTTCCACGAGAACAGGTTGAGCCCATGATCGGCAAACCACCCTTTCGCCTGCGACTGTACGATATCGGACAGGTTGAGACTGTGCGACACCATGAGCACGCACACCAGCGCAAAGCCCATCGCGATCTCGTAGGAAACGATCTGTGCCGCCGAACGCATCGCACCGAGAAATGCATACTTCGAGTTGGACGCCCAACCGGCAATGATCACCCCGTAGACACCCATCGAGGTAATGGCCATCACGTAGAGCAGGCCCGCATTCACGTCGGCCAGCACGACCTGCGGACTGAACGGGATCACCGCCCAGGCAGCGAGGGCGGGCATGATCGACAGCACCGGCGCGAGCAGGAACAGAAAGCGGTTGGCCCCAACCGGCAGAACGATTTCCTTCGTCATGAGCTTCAAGGCGTCGGCAATCGGCTGCAACCAGCCATATCCGACCCGGTTGGGACCCATGCGGATCTGCATCCAGCCGATCACCTTGCGCTCGGCGAGCGTGAGGTAGGCCACTGCGCCCATGAGCGGCAGCACGATCGCGATTATGCCAAGCAAGGTCCAGATCAGGACCGCCGCGAGAGGGCCCCAGACCGGCCCGATCTGACTCGTCATGAAGGCTTCAATCACGCCCATCACGCAGCCTCCACCCGAATGGCATCGTACATGGCACCCAGCGAACGGGTCGACGCATGGGCTGCCGCAACCCGCACACACCCCTCAGGCACAGCGGGGTCGAGCATGACTTCAAGCACGACGGGCTCGGCGCCCTGACTGACCCGGGCCTGCGCACCGGCTGTGAGACCGAGCACGGCAAGCGTCGATGCACAGGCACGCAACCGAGGTTCCAGCGCGTCGCGCGTCTGCTGCAGCGCGCTTGCGCGCCGCACGATCGGGTCGACGGCGTAGATCGGCACTTCGCCGATGCGCTCGACCACGGCGGGCGCCGAACCCACCTCGGCGGCCACCGCCCAGTTGCCCCCGTCGATCGTGTTGTCGAGACGAGCGAGAATCGATTCGGCGGCGGGCAGCATCGCCTGCACTGCCTCGATCGTCTCGAAGGCAAGTGCCGACTGTCCGAGCATGGTCGCCAGCACCCGGAGCACCTTCCAGCCCGGACGGGCTTCGCCCAGCGGATGCACGACCGCATTGAATGACTGCAACCGCCCCTCGGCATTCACGAAGCTGCCCGCGGTCTCGGTAAAGGGCGCAATCGGCAGCACCACATCGGCGCGGTCGTCTGCACGCGGCGCATAGGCCGAGAAGGCCAGCACGAAGTCCGCCGAGGCGAGCGCTGCACGGGCAAGGGCCGGATCAGCGCAGTCCAGATCGGGCTCGAGTCCGAAGAGCAGATAGCCTTTTCGCGGTTGCGCCAGCATGGCGCGGGCATCGAGGCCCGACCCGTGGGGTACCGCGCCCGCGACATGACCGCCCACCGCATTGGCACCTTCGCCCAGGAAACCCCAGGGGGCGCCCAGCAGTGCACCCAGGCGCTGGGCCAGCACGACGATTTCAGTGCGACTGCCAAGGGCATTGACAACGCTGCCGAGCAGGATCGCCCGGCGCTCGCCGCCAGTGAGACTGGCCGCCATGGCACGCGCGGCCGGGGTCACGGTCACCAGCGCAGCCTCTGGCGGCACCGGCTGATCGAGCGCCTCGGCGACGGCACGCACCACTTGCGCCAGCGATTCGGCCAGTCGCGACGGCGCCACGGCAAGACGATGTGCCACGCGCATCAGCGGATCGTCATCGCAGACCTGCAGCAGATTCACCTCGCCACGACGCGCCGCCTGACGCAGGCGCTGCGCGAGCAGGGGGTGATCCTTGCGCAGGAACGAGCCGATCACGAGGACACGATCGAGTTCGCTCAGCGCAGAAACCGGCAGCCCGAGCCACGGGATACCCGCCGAGTAGGCGTCGGCCCGGAAATCGACCTGACGCAACCGGAAGTCGATGTTGCCGCTGCCGAGGGCGCGTACCAGCGCCTGCAGCAACCACAACTCTTCGAGCGTTGCCTGGGGCGATGCGAGCGCGCCCAGCGAGGCAGCGCCATGGCTGTCGATCACGGACCGGAGCCCGGTCACGGCACGCTCGAGGGCAGTCTGCCAGTCGGTCTCGACCCAACCCTGACCGGCGCGCACCATCGGGCGAGTCAGCCGATCGGGATGGTTCAGCCCGAGGTAGGAAAAACGATCACGATCGGAGAGCCAGCACTCGTTGATGGCCTCGTTCTCGAGGGGAACGACGCGCATCACGCGGTTCTGCTTCACCTGGGTGATGAGATTGGATCCGAGCGAGTCATGCGCAGCGATGGTCTTGCGGCGCGACAGTTCCCAGGTACGGGCGCTGTAACGGAAGGGCTTCGATGTCAGCGCCCCCACCGGGCAGATGTCGATCATGTTGCCCGACAGTTCTGAATCGACCGATTGACCGACAAAGGCCACGATCTCCGAGTGCTCGCCGCGACCGATCATGCCCAGTTCCATGACGCCGGCCACTTCCTGGCCAAAGCGCACGCAGCGGGTGCACTGGATGCAGCGGCTCATCTCTTCAGCGGAGACGAGGGGGCCGACGTCCTTGCTGCCGACCACCCGTTTTTCCTCGTCGAAGCGGGAGGCAGACCCTCCGTAACCCACCGCCAGATCCTGCAACTGACACTCGCCACCCTGGTCACAGATCGGGCAGTCGAGCGGATGATTGATCAGGAGAAATTCCATCACGCCGTTCTGGGCCTGGCGTGCCTTGGCCGAGTGGGTCTGAACCTTCATCCCATCGGTGACCGGCGTCGCGCAGGCCGGCAGCGGCTTCGGGGCCTTCTCGACATCGACCAGACACATGCGGCAGTTGGCTGCGATCGAGAGCTTGTGGTGATAGCAGAAGTGCGGCACGTACAGCCCGAGACGCGTTGCTGCCTCCATTACCATGGTGCCCGGTGCAACTTCGACCGCCTGGCCGTCGATCTCGACTTTCAGCATTTGCGACACGTCAGCCTCACGCAGCCTGGCCAGCGGCAGTCGCGCCGAGCGCGACCCCCGAGGGCACGCCATGGGCGCCTGCGCGCCCCCAGCGGGGTTCGATATCGACACCACTCACCATGCAGCGGCGGTGCTCGACGTGGTACTCGAATTCATGGCGGAAGTGCCGCATGAAACTCTTCACGGGAAGAGCCGCCGCGTCGCCGAGGGCACAGATGGTGCGCCCGGCAATGTTGTCAGCGACCGACAGGAGTTTGTCCAGATCCTCGGGCCGACCATGGCCTTCCTCGATCCGGTGAACCATGCGATACAGCCACCCGGTACCCTCACGGCACGGCGTGCACTGCCCGCACGACTCCTCATGGTAGAAGTACGACAGGCGCTCGAGCGCCCGCACCATGCAGGTGGTTTCGTCCATCACGATGACGGCCCCGGAGCCCAGCATCGACCCTGCCTTGGCGATCGAGTCGTAATCCATGTCGGTGGCCATCATCACCTCGGCAGGCAGCACCGGCATCGATGACCCACCGGGAATCACGGCCTTCAGCCGATGACCGTTGCGTACGCCACCCGCCATCTCGAGCAGCGTTGCAAAGGGCGTCCCGAGCCTCACCTCGTAGTTGCCGGGTCGGTTGACATGGCCGGTCACGGAGAAGAGCTTGGTACCGCCATTGTTGGGCTTGCCCAGTTCGAGGAACCGCTCGCCGCCGTTGCGCAGGATCCAGGGCACCGTGGCAAAGGTCTCGGTGTTGTTGATCGTTGTCGGGCGGCCGTAGAGCCCGAAACTGGCTGGAAAGGGCGGCTTGAACCGGGGCTGCCCCTTCTTGCCTTCGAGCGATTCGAGCAGTGCCGTTTCCTCGCCGCAGATGTAGGCGCCATAGCCGGCGTGAGCGAAGAGTTCGAAGCTGTAGTCCGACCCGAGGATGCGGCTACCCAGGTACCCGGCGGCACGGGCCTCGTCCAGGGCCTCCTCGAAGCGCTCGTAGACTGACCAGACCTCGCCATGAATGTAGTTGTAACCGGCCGTTGCACCCATTGCAAAACCGGCAATGATCATGCCCTCGATGACCGCATGCGGGTTGTAGCGCAGGATGTCACGATCCTTGCAGGTCCCTGGTTCGCCCTCATCGGAGTTGCAGACCACGTACTTGGCACCTGGCAGTTGCCGCGGCATGAACGACCACTTCAAGCCGGTGGGAAAGCCAGCCCCGCCACGACCTCGCAACGATGACTTCTTGAGTTCCGCGATGACCCCATCGGGCGTACCACCGGCGGTCAGCAGCGTGCGCAAGGCCGCGTATCCACCGCGCGCCTCGTAGTCGGCAAGACACCAGTTCTCGCCGGTGAGACCAGCCATGAGGACGGCGTCGGGGCCGTAGTCGAGCAGGGTCATGCAGCGCCCCTCAGTTCATCGATCAGCGCGTCGATCTTCTCGTTCGACAACCGATCGCACATGCGCTTGTTGTTCACCAGCACGACCGGTGCGGTGGCGCAGGCCCCCATGCACTCCCCTTCCTTCAGCGTGAAGCACCCGTCGGGTGTCGTCTCGTTGAAGCCGATGCCCAGTCGCGCCTTGATGTGATCGGCAGCGGCCAGCGAACCTTGCAACCCACAGGGAAGACACGTGCAGATGGTGAGCTTGAAGCGACCGGTGGGCTCGAGGTTGTACATGTTGTAGAAGGTCGCCACCTCGTACACCGCCACCGGTGCCATGCCCAGATAACCGGCCACCGCGGCCATGGTCTCGGGCGACAGCCAGCCACACTCATCCTGGGCAATGATGAGCGCGCCCATGACCGCCGACTGCTTCTGCTCCGGCGGATACTTCGCGATCTCGCGGTCGATCCGTTGCAATGCGTGGGCTGAAAGACTCACCGATCGACCTCGCCGAATACGATGTCCATGGTACCGATGATCGCCACGACATCGGCGAGCATGTGACCGCGGGACAGTTCATCCATGGCTGCAAGATGAACGTACCCGGGGGCACGAATCTTGAGCCTGTAGGGTTTGTTGGCGCCATCGGACACCGCATAGATGCCGAATTCGCCCTTCGGGTGTTCCACCGCTGCGTAGGCCTCGCCAGCGGGCACGTGGATCCCTTCGGTGAACAGCTTGAAGTGGTGAATGAGTTCTTCCATGTTCGACTTCATCGACTCACGCGAAGGCGGCGCCACCTTGTGGTTCGCTGCAATCACCGGCCCCGGGTTGGCGCGCAGCCACTCGATGCACTGGCGGATGATGCGATTGGACTGGCGCATCTCTTCCATGCGAACAAGATAGCGGTCATAACAGTCGCCATTCACACCCACCGGAATGTCGAAGTCGAGTCGGTCATAGACCTCGTAGGGCTGCTTTCGACGCAGGTCCCATTCAACGCCCGAACCGCGCAGCATCGGACCGGTAAAGCCGAGCGCGAGGGCGCGTTCGGGGGTAACGACGCCGATACCGACGGTACGCTGCTTCCAGATTCGATTGTCGGTGAGCAGCGTCTCGTACTCATCAACCAGACCGGGGAACCGTGCGGTGAAGGCCTCGATGAAGTCAAGCAGCGACCCTTGCCGGTCGGCATTCAGCGTGGCGAGCGTGGCCTGATTGCGCCAGCGCGAGGCCTCGTACTGCGGCATCTGCAGCGGAAGATCTCGATAAACGCCGCCCGGCCGGTAGTAGGCGGCGTGCATGCGTGCACCCGACACCGCCTCATAGCAGTCCATGAGGTCTTCTCGCTCGCGAAATGCGTACAGGAAAACCGTCATTGCGCCAATGTCGAGCGCGTGCGCCCCAAGCCAGAGCAGGTGGTTGAGGATGCGGGTGATCTCGTCAAACATCACCCGAATGTATTGCGCCCGGATCGGCACCTCGACCCCGACAAGC
Organism: Pseudomonadota bacterium; assembly: GCA_947455195.1. Lineage (GTDB taxonomy): Bacteria > Pseudomonadota > Gammaproteobacteria > Burkholderiales > SG8-39 > CAIXPL01. Next base: position 206,179 of record CANGMI010000008.1, read on the forward strand.
TTCTCGATGGCGAGGCAGTAGGCATGCTCGTTCACCATCATCGACACGTAGTCGAGCCGGTCCATGTAGGGCAGCGACTGAATCCAGGTCTTGTGCTCGGCCAGCTTCTCGGTGCCCCGGTGCAGCAGTCCGATGTGCGGATCGGCGCGTTCGATTACCTCACCATCGAGTTCGAGCACCAGTCGCAGAACGCCATGCGCCGCCGGGTGCTGTGGACCGAAGTTGAGCGTGTAATTGCGAATTTCAGCCACGATGCAGGCTCAGCGGTTAGAGTCGGCAGCAGGCGCTGCCGGCGACGCAGTAGGGGGAGTGACCGGCGCCGCACCCACCGCAGCGGCAGGCGCGACAGGACGGTGTCGGGCAGCCAGATCGCCGTAGCCGTCTTCACGCACGATGCGCGGCACGATCTCGCGCGGTTCGATCGTGACCGGCTGATAGACAACGCGACGCTGATCGGCGTCATACCGCATTTCGACATTGCCAGACAGAGGAAAATCCTTGCGGAACGGATGACCGATGAAGCCGTAGTCGGTGAGCAGTCGTCGCAGGTCATCGTGGCCATCGAAGATGATGCCGAACAGGTCAAACGCTTCGCGCTCGAACCAGTTGGCGGCAGGCCAGACCTCGACCAGCGACTCGATGACAGGGAAATGATCGTCAGGAACGAAGGCTCGAACTCGCAGACGCCAGTTGTGCCGCACCGACAGGAGGTGCAACACCACGGCAAAGCGGCTGCCGCCCGGTGCCTCTCCACTCCAGGTGGAGTAGTCAATGCCGCACAGGTCGATCAACTGTTCGAAATGCAGATCGTCACGATCGCGCAGCTCGGCCATGAAAGCACGCAGCCCTTCGGCCTTGACCGTCAGTGTGAGTTCGCCCGCCGCGTCGACCAGCGACAGGGCCCGTTCGCCGACGAGCGGTTCAAGTGCGGCCTGCAACTGAGCAAGGCGAGTACTCATCGACACACCGTGCACGCGCGTGTCTGCTGATGGGGCAGGATGGCTCTCATGGCTTCACCGCGCAATGGTGTTCTGACGACGAATCTTGTTCTGCAACTGTACGATGCCGTAGAGCAGTGCCTCTGCCGTGGGCGGACATCCGGGGACGTAGACATCAACCGGCACGATACGGTCGCAGCCCCGCACCACCGAATACGAATAATGGTAGTAGCCGCCGCCATTGGCGCAGGAACCCATCGAAAGAACCCAGCGAGGTTCAGCCATCTGGTCGTACACCTTGCGCAGCGCCGGCGCCATCTTGTTGCACAGCGTACCGGCCACGATCATCAGATCGGACTGCCGCGGACTGGGCCGAAAGATGATGCCGAACCTGTCGAGGTCGTAGCGTGCGGCACCTGCATGCATCATCTCGACGGCACAGCACGCCAGGCCGAAGGTCATCGGCCACATCGAGCCCGTACGAGTCCAGTTGACGACCGCATCGATCGAGGTGGTCATGAAGCCCTGCTGCATCAGGCCGCTTTCAGTGGCACCCATGGTTCAGAACACTCCGATTTGAAGCAATGGGGAGACGGTCAATCCCACTCGAGCGCGCCCTTCTTCCACTCGTAGATGAATCCGACGACCAGGATTCCGAGAAAGACCATCATGGACCAGAAACCAGCGGATCCGATTTCACGCAGGGAAATTGCCCAGGGAAACAGGAATGCGATTTCGAGATCGAACAGGATGAAGAGAATGGCAACCAGGTAGTAGCGCACATCGAACTTCATGCGCGCATCTTCGAAGGCCTCGAAGCCGCATTCGTAGGGCGAGAGCTTTTCGCTGTCGGGCTTGTTGTGCCCCATCGCGGTAGACAGTATCCAGCCGATGGCCATCGGTCCGACACCGACGCCCAATCCGACCAGGATGAACAGAAGGATGGGGAAGTAGCCTTCGAGCACGATGGAATCCTGTGTGCATATCGGGCGTCGAGGCCTGCTGAAGCCTGCAACCGCCCTGGACTGGCCTGATTCTGACTGGCTTGCGAACCGCTGCTGCCTGTGTGCACCCGGTCCCGGGCGTCACGACATGCAGGTACTGGTGCCGACGGGGAGACTCGAACTCCCACGGGTTTCCCCACTACCCCCTCAAGATAGCGTGTCTACCAATTTCACCACGTCGGCACGGCTTCAACTGCACCCACTTGAGACCCTGGTCAGAACCGCTCGCAGAGTCTGCTGATTCACATCAGGATGAGGCGTCCTGAAGCATTCCTATTTTACTTCACTTTGGAACGTCGCTGCTCTTTCCTGACGAAGAAGATGACGTTGTTCCGCTCGTCGGCACGTCCTTGTCGGCGGCGGGCGCCACCGGCGCCGCCGTACCTTGCACCGCATCCTTCATCACACCGACCGAATCGGCCGTCTTGTGGTGCGATGCAAGCCAGGTGAGACCAATGCTCGTGATGAAGAACACGGTAGCCAGCGTACCTGTCATGCGCGAGAGGAAATTGGCCGAACCACTCGCACCGAAGAGACTGCCGGACGATCCGCTGCCGAATGCAGCACCCATGTCGGCGCCCTTGCCATGCTGCAGAAGAACCAGTCCGATGATCACCGCCGCAACGATGACATGCACGACCAGCGCAAAGTTCAGGAAGATGTCCATGTTCAGCAGGTTCCTTGGGCGGCGTCACAGATGGCGGAGAAATCGGCCGCAACCAGCGCCGCACCACCAATCAGACCACCATCGATATCCGTCATTGAAAACAGTTCGGCAGCGTTGCCAGGCTTCACGCTACCCCCATAGATGATGCGCACTGCACCCGCCTCGGCCCCCATGCGGGCCAACTCGTCCCGAATGGCCCGATGCACTTCGTTGGCCTCACTCGCACTGGCGGTACGTCCGGTTCCAATCGCCCACACTGGCTCGTACGCAATGACCACTCGCGGCCAATCGGCCGCCGGGATCGATGCGGCGACCGCGGCAAGCTGGCGCAGCACAACGTGCTTCGTGTCGCCGGCGTCGCGTTCTGCAAGCGTCTCGCCGACGCAGAGTATGGGTGTCAGTTTCGCGCCAAGGGCCACGGCCACCTTGCGCCCGACCTCATCATCGGTCTCGCCGTGCAGGGCACGACGCTCGGAATGGCCGACGATCACACATCGGCATCCCAGATCGACCAGCATGGCAGCGGACACCTCGCCCGTGTAGGCGCCCGATCCGTGCACGGACAGATCCTGACCACCCAGCGCCACCGTTGACCCGTTCAGCCGGTGAGCCCCTTGCGCGAGGTAGGGAAAAGGCACGCAAAGCGCCATGTCGATCCCGCCGTCGCGGGCAGCATCCGCACAGGCGGCAGCCAACAACCCCTCATTGAACGAGAGGCTGCCATTCATCTTCCAGTTGGCGGCAACAAAGGGGCGACGTGACACGGATCGATTTGAAAGACAGAAGGTCAGACGTTGAGACTGCAACCGGTTGATTTTACGCGTGGATCGCCCGAGCGTCCACAGCGGGTCATCCGATGCGCTCGAAGATTGCCGCGATGCCCTGCCCGCCCCCGATGCACATGGTGACCAGCGCGTAGCGACCGCCACTGCGCTCCAGTTCGTGGATGGCCTTCACGGTGAGGATGCAACCGGTTGCGCCGATCGGGTGCCCGAGCCCCACGGCGCCACCGTTGGGGTTCAGCTTCTGCGGATCGAAGCCGAGGTCACGCGCAACCGCCATCGCCTGGACGGCAAAGGCCTCGTTCGACTCGATCACGTCCATGTCCTCGACGCGCAGCCCGGTCTTCTCGAAGACTCGCCGTACCGCCGGTGTAGGTCCGAGCCCCATCACTGAAGGCTCGACCGCAGCATGGGCATAACCCACGAGCCGCGCCCGCCCGGCCACGCCGGCCGCTCGGGCCGCACCTGCCTCCATCAGTACCACGGCTGCCGCTCCATCGTTGATACCCGATGCGTTGCCAGCCGTGACCGATCCGTCCTTGCGGAACGCAGGGCGCAATCGGGCCATCTGCTCGAGACTGGCATCGCGTCGGACATGCTCGTCGGTGTCGAACGCGACGACACCCTTGCGACCTCTGGTCTCGACCGCCACGATCTGCGACTGGAATCGCCCGGCATCGATGGCAGCCACTGCGCGTCGGTGGCTTTCGACCGCGTACGCGTCCTGCTCCTCACGCGTGAACCCGTACCGGGCAGCGATGTTCTCGGCGGTGATCCCCATGTGGCCATTGCCAAACGGGTCGTGAAGCGCTGCCGTCATGGCATCGACAACCGGGGCGTCGCCCATGCGCTGTCCCCAGCGCCCCGCAGGCAGGAAGTAGGCGGCCCGGCTCATGCTCTCGGCCCCACCGGCAATCGCGCAGTCATGATCACCCAGCATGACGTGCTGGGCTGCGGAAACAATGGCCTGAAGACCACTGCCGCACAACCGGTTGACCGTGAGACACGGCGTCGACACCGACAGCCCGGCGTCGATCGCGGCGACTCGCGACAGGTACATGTCGCGCGCCTCGCCATGAATCACGCTGCCGAAGACCACGTGGCCCACCGCCTCGGTCGGGACGCCGGAGCGCGCGAGCGCCTCGCGCGTGACGTGAGCGGCAAGCGCGGTTGCCGGCATGTCCTTGAGGCTGCCGCCATAGGCACCAATGGCCGTGCGTGCGCTGCCGACAATCCACACTTCGCGTGTCATCGTGTCCTGCTCCTTTTCGCAGCGGCGCGAGGCGCCGGCCGTTGATCCTGTCCCTCGACCACCCGCTCGCCCACGAGGTCGTGTTCATCGGACGCCGTGATGCGCACCTCGATCATGTCGCCCGGCGTGAGACCATCACCCGCCAGATGCACCACACCGTCGATCTCGGGCGCATCGGCACGGGTACGCCCGATGGCGACACCCGATTCTGCGTCCAATTCGTCGATGAGGACCTGCTGCAGCGAACCCACCTTTCGCTTCAGGCGAGCACGGCTGATGCGCGCCTGGGTGAGCATGAAACGCTCGAGCCGCTCCTGCCGCACCTCGTCGGGCACCGGTGCCGGCAGATCATTCGCCAGTGCACCCTCGACCGGCGAATAGGCAAAGCAGCCGACCCGATCGAGCTTGGCCTCGCCGAGGAACTGGAGCAGTTCCTCGAACTCGGCCTCGGTTTCGCCGGGAAAGCCGACGATGAAGGTGCTGCGCAACGTGATGTCGGGACAGGCCTTGCGCCAGGCGCGAATCCGCTCGATGTTGACCTCGGCCGATGCCGGGCGCTTCATCAACTTGAGAATGCGCTGGCTTGCGTGCTGGAACGGCACGTCGAGATAGGGCAGCACACGGCCTTCTGCCATCAACGGAATGACCTCATCCACACTGGGATACGGATAAACGTAATGCAGGCGCACCCAGGCACCCAGTTCGCCCAGCGCACCCGCCAATTCGAGCATGCGTGTCCGCACTGGCCGGCCGCCCCAGAACCCGGTCTTGTAGCGCACGTCGACACCGTAGGCACTGGTGTCCTGGGAAATGACGAGGAGTTCACGCACGCCGGAGCGCACCAGACTCTCGGCTTCCGTCATCACATCGCCGATGGGCCGACTCACCAGATCGCCACGCAACTGCGGAATGATGCAGAACGTGCAGCGATGATTGCACCCTTCGGAAATCTTCAGGTATGCGTAATGCCGCGGGGTGAGGCGGATACCCTGTGCCGGCACCAGACTCTCGAATGGGTCGTGCCTCGGCGGCAGGTGCTTGTGCACGGCATCGAGCACCTCGTCGGTGGCATGCGGGCCGGTCACTGCCAGCACGCGCGGGAACCGGCTCTCGACCATGTCGCCACGGGCGCCCAGACAGCCGGTCACGATCACCTTGCCGTTCTCTTCGAGTGCCTCGCCGATTGCCTCGAGCGACTCGGCGACCGCGTCATCGATGAAGCCGCAGGTGTTGACGACCACCAGGTCAGCGCCCGCGTAATCCGGCGCGATGACGTAGCCCTCGGCGCGCAGGCGGGTGAGAATGCGCTCGGAGTCGACCAGCGCTTTCGGACAACCGAGGGAAACGAATCCGACCTTGGGTACTTTCTGCTTGCGAGTCGCCATCGATGTTGCCGGCACTAAGCCTGGCCGCCCCCACCCTGCTTGTCACCAGCGGGCGGGAAGCCCGGGAAACCGAAACCACCGAACGAGCGCGATTGAGCACTCACCTGCTCGCGCATCTGCTCGAACATCTTCTGGGACTGATCCATGTAGGCGCTCATCACGTTCTGCATGGCAGGCCCCTGGAAATTCATGAACTGGGACCACATGTCCTGCTTGGCCTTGGCATTGTCCCCGAAGAGCGCCTGCGACTGCTCCTGCATGGTCTTCTGGAATTCGGTGAAAGCCTGAACGTTCTTCTCGAGATAGCTGCCCATCATGCCCTGCATCGCACCGCCATAAGAGCGGATGAACTGCGTGAGCATGTCGTGCGAGAACATCGGCGTGCCGCCCGCATTTTCTTCCTCGAGGATGATCTGGAGGAGAATGCTGCGCGTGAGATCGTCACCGGATTTGGCATCGACAACCTGAAACTCTTCCTGCCTGACCACCAGATCCTTGACGTCAGCCAGGGTGATGTAGCTCGAAGTCTGCGTGTCGTACAAGCGTCGGTTCGGGTACTTCTTGATCAGCCGCGTCTGTTTTGCCATTGCAGTTCGCTCCTCCAGGGACGACTTGGCGCCGGGTTGCCCGGAGGGCAAGAGAAGGTACCAGTCAGTTTGTGCTGCGCAGCATTATACGCACCTGGCGAAGCGCCACGACAATGCGCTTCAGGCCGCCTGCTCCACCGTTGCGATCAGTGCAGCAAAGGCCTCGCTGAACTGACGCAGCCCCTCTTCGAGCAACTGGCGAGTCACCGCATCGAAATCGATGCCGACTGCGGCCAGCCGCGCCATGAGGTCCCGTGCCTCGTCAACCTCCCCGGTGAGCACGGTACCCACCACACCATGATCGACAAAGGCCGCCAGTGTCGCGGGCGGCACCGTGTTGACCGTGTCGCGACCCGCCAGCGACTCGACGTACACCACATCACGGTAGGCTGGATTCTTGCAACTCGTGCTCGCCCAGAGCAGCCGCTGCGGTCGAGCGCCGGCGGCGGCAAGACGCGCCCAGCGCGGCGAGGCGGCACGTTCGAGCGCACTCGCGTAGGCCAGTCGTGCATTCGCGATGGCCGCCTTGCCGCGCAGGGCGAGAATCGCGGCGCGACCGAACGCGCCGCTCGAGGTTGCTGTCTCGCCGTGGTGGTCGGGGACCGAAGCGGCGATGCGATCGAGTTCGGCATCGACGCGTGTGTCGATGCGGCTGACGAAAAAACTCGCCACGCTGGCAATGCGATCAATGGCTTGTCCGGCCGCAAGGCGCCGCTCGAGCCCTCGCAGGTACGCTTCGGCGACCGCATCAAAGGCGTCGCAGGCAAAGAGCAGGGTGACATTGACAGGAATGCCCTCGGCGATGAGGGTCTCGATCGCGACGACCCCGGCCGGAGTGCCCGGAACCTTGATCATCGCATTCGGACGATCGAGCGCGGCCCAGAGTCGGCGCGCCTCCACGAGGGTGCTCTGGGCATCGTGGGCGAGCGCCGGCGACACTTCCAGACTCACCAGGCCATCGCGCCCGGCGGTCTGTTCGTGAAGGTCGCGAAACCGGTCAGCTGCCGCCTGGACATCGGCAATGGCGAGAGCCTCGTAGACCTGGTGGGCACTCGAACCACTGCGCCGCAGACGCGCCATGTCGGCGCGGTAGTCGGGGCCGGCCATCGCCTTCTGGAAGATGGCCGGGTTGGAGGTAAGCCCGGCAACATGCGCCGTCTGGATGAGGCGAGCCAGTTCTCCGCTCGCCATGAGGTTACGGTCGATGGCATCGAGCCAGATCGATTGCCCGAGCTGACGCAGCCGTGCCGTTGCTTCGCTCGCTGACGGGCCACCGACGCAAGCCAGCCCTGCCGGGGTCACGGTATCCTGCCGACCTGAATGCATCTTTCCTCCTCATCCACCCACGCAACCTGCGGTCGAACTTAACACACCATGGATTTCGAAATCCCGCGTCAGGTCTATGACGCTGACCACGAGCAGTTCAGGACCACGCTGCGCCAGTTCATCACCCGCGAGGTCCTGCCCCGGTACGCCGAGTGGGAGGCTGCCGGCCAGACGCCGCGCGACATCTGGGCGCGCGCGGGCGACCTGGGCATCCTGGGCACGAGCATTCCGACCGAATGGGGTGGCATGGGCGGCGATTTCCGGTTTGATGCCATCGTGCTGGAGGAACTCGGCCGTGCCGGTGTCGCTGCGCCCGCCTGGGACATGCACGCCTACATCATTGCCCCGTTCCTGGTGCACTTCGGCACAGACGCGCAAAAGGCTGACTTCCTGCCACCCATGGTAGCGGGCACCAGGATCGCGGCGATCGGCCTCACCGAACCGGGCAGCGGCAGCGACCTGGGCGCCTTGCGAACCCACGCACGACTGGAGGGCGACCACTACGTGGTGAACGGGAGCAAGACCTTCATCACCAACGGCCACATTGCCGACTTCATCCTGCTCGCGGTGAAGACCGCGCCCGAACTGGGGACCCGCGGAATCTCGCTCCTCCTCGTGGACACGGCGAGCGCCGGGTTCCGACGGGGTCGCAATCTGGACAAGATCGGCAACCACGCGCAGGACACGGCCGAACTCTTCTTCGATGACCTGCGAGTGCCAGCCGAGCGGCTCCTCGGCGGGATCGAAAATCAGGGCTGGCGGCAACTCACGCATGGTCTGGCACAGGAGCGAATGGTCGTTGCCGTCCGTTCGATCGCGATGGCAGAGGCCGCCTGGGATCAGACCCTCGACCAGGTACGCGACCGACGGGTTGCCGGCCATCCCGTCCTCGATTTCCAGACCACCCGATTCCGGCTCGCGGAAATGGCGACGCAGATTGAAGCCGGGCGTCCGTTCATCGACCGCTGCATCGATCTGCTGGCACAGGGGCAACTCTCGCCCGAACTCGCTGCCAAGGCCAAGCTCTGGGCCACCGAACTGGCCGATCAGGTCCTCGACGAATGCCTTCAACTCCATGGGGGCTACGGCTACATTCGCGACTATCCGATTGCGCGCGCCTGGGCCGACGCCCGCGTGCACCGCATCTATGCCGGCACCAACGAAGTCATGAAGCACATCATCAGCCGGCGCTACTGAGGGCATGGATGCCTCGGGCGAGACACGATGAAAGTCCTGCGCAACCGCAACTTCGCCCTCTACTCGGCGGGCAACATCGTCTCCTGGCTCGGCCTGTGGATGCAGCGCCTCGGGATCGGCTGGCTCTCCTGGGACCTCACCCATTCGGCAGTCTGGGTCGGCGTGGTCTCGATGGCCCAGTTCCTGCCCATCATCGGGTTCGGGCCACTCTTTGGTGTGCTGGCCGATCGGGTCGACCGCAAGCGTTACGCGATCGCCGTGCAGGTCGTCCAGATGGGCATCGCCGGACTGCTCTGGGTCGCTTGCGCGCTCGATGTCATGACCCCGATCGTGCTCGTGCTGCTCTGCACGGCCATCGGCATATCGAGCGCGGCCCATCAACCGATCAGGCTCGCCCTGGTCAACGATCTGGTCCCACGCGACTTGCTACAGCAGGCCATCACCATCAACTCGGTTCTGTTCAACACCAGTCGTTTCGTGGGCCCGGCCCTCGGCGGGCTGGCCATCGCCACCGTTGGCGTCGCCTCGACCTTCGCGATCAATGCCGTGTCGTATCTTGCCATTCTGTGGTCGCTCACTCTGGTCGAATTGCCGACTCGAACGACACGACCAGCCTCGCGCGGGATGGCCAGCGACCTGCGCGCAGGTCTCGCGTACGTCTGGCAGCACCGGCCGATCCTGCAGCTCATGCTGGTCGCAGGGCAGACCGCGTTCTTCGCCCGCGGGGCCATCGAACTGATGCCGGCGTTTGCCGACGCCGTCTTCGAGCGGGGCAGCGCGGGGCTTGCAACGCTCACCACCGCGGCCGGTGCGGGAGCCGTGGCAGCGGGGCTGCTCCTGTCACGTACCGGATCGGCCGGGCGCGAAGCGTGGCTGGCCGCCCAGGGGTCGGTGGCGGCCGGCGCCGTTCTCGCCCTCTTCGGATTGACTCATGACTTCGCCGCCGGGGTTGCCGTGGTGGCACTGCTCGGATTCGCCACGACCCTGTGCACGATCGGCATGCAGGTCGAACTGCAATCGACTGTCGACAATGACTATCGCGGGCGCGTGGTGAGCCTCTGGGGCGTGGTAACGATCGCGATGCCTTCACTGGGCAGCACCCTCATCGGCACCCTCGCGCACTGGGAGGTGCTGGGCACGTCGGGTGGGCTCTCCAACGTCACGCTGGCTTCAGGCGTGGCCTGCGCAACTCTGGCCTGGCTGAGTACCGGGCAACTGCGGGCGCGCAAGACCTGATCGGTACGGCCCGCAGGACTTACCAGTCCAGCACGAGCCGCGGGGTCAGACTCCCCGAGCAGCACACCATGAGACTCTTGTTGGCTGCGCGCTCTTCCTTGCTGAGGACGAGGTCGCGGTGGTCAGGCAGCCCCTCGATCACCCGCAGTTCGCACGTGCCACATACGCCTTCCATGCACGAGTAAGGCACATCGATGTCATGGTCGAGCATGGCGTCGAGTATGGTCTTTCCGGGAGGCACCTCGATCGAGCGCCCGGAGCGCGACAACACGACCGTGTAGCCACCCTCGGCCGCGACCGGCGTCGCCGAACTGAAATATTCGACATGCACGGTTGAGGGATCCCGCGCGGCGCAAGCCGTCTCGAACGCCGCCAGCATGGGTAGCGGCCCGCAACAGTAGACATGGGTATCGGGCGCGCAGGCCCCCACCAGCGCCGGCAGGTCGAGCATGCGTCCACCGGGTGCCTGGTCGAAGTTCAGGTGCACCCGATTGCCACCCGCCTCCGCGTCGAGCGCCATGAGGGCATCGACGCAGGCAGCCACCGGGCGCGTGCGAGCCGAGTACCACATTTCCCAGGACCGTCCCAGCGCCTGCAATCGCCGGGCCATGCACAGGAGCGGCGTCACGCCGATGCCACCGGCAAAGAACACGGTGTGTGCCGCCGACTCCTCGAGCGGGAAGTTGTTCGAGGGCGCCGAGATCTGCAGACGATCACCACACCGCAGGCTCTCATGGATGAACCGAGAACCGCCGCGACTTGCCGAGTCGCGATTCACTGCGACCACATAACGATGGGTCTCGGCCTGATCGTTCAGGAGCGAATAACTGCGGCTGATGCCATTGGGCAACTCGATATCGATATGGGCTCCGGCTTCGAACGCGGGCAGCGATGCGCCATCGGTTCGAACCAACTCGAGGGAGATGATGCCTTCGGCTTCCCAGCGGACGGACTGGATACGAACTTCGATCGATGCGGCGGTGGACATGGCTCAGGATGTTCGAGAAAGGGCGAAGCGGGCGCCGGTTGCGCACCGCCACAACCGGCGCATTGTCTCGCAAAGGCCGCACGCCAGGCAATCGGCGCCCAGCCTCCGGGCCGCGGCACCATGGCCTACAATGGCCGTTACCCCCGGGGGATCCGGCGCTGAAAACCGGGGGAGTGCCGGCATGCGGTTCGATGCAAGGCGCACCACCGCGACCCGAGAGGATGACATCACACCATGCCCCCCGCCTATCTGTACGCAACCGTCCGACTTGCACTCGGCGCGATCATCCTGAGCACGCTCGGGGCCGTCGACGAGGCCCGGGCGCAAACCTGGCCAAACCGCGCAGTGCAGGCGGTCATTTCGTACACCCCGGGCAGTTCCACCGACATCGTCGGACGAATCGTGGCGCAGAAACTCGCCGAGTTGTGGGCGGTGCCAGTAGTGGTCGAGAACCGCGCAGGCGCCGGCGGCTCGATTGCCATGACCTGGGTTGCGCGAGCCAATGCCGATGGCTACACGCTGCTCTTCGACTCCACGGGTCACGTCGTGACACCTTCGCTCTACCCGAAGATGCCGATCGACGTGTTGCGCGACCTGGTCGAGGTCGCAACCTTCGCGATCCAGCCCAACGTGCTGGTCGTACCCGCCCGATCCCCCTATCGAACTCTCATGGACCTGGTCAACGCATCGCGGACCAACCCGGGCTCGATCAACTTTGCCTCGGCCGGGGTCGGCAGCGCGACACACCTCAATCTGGAGCGCTTCGTGGCGGCTGCCGGCATCAAGGTGACTCATGTTCCCTACAAAGGCACGCCCGAGGTGATCAGCGGTCTTCTGAACAATTCGGTCGACTGCTACTGGGCACCGATATCGGCGGCGATCTCCAACATCAAGGGCGGCAATCTGCGCGCACTGGCAGTAAGCACGCCGCAGCGCAGCAACCAGCTGCCCGATGTACCAACCACTGGTGAGGCCGGTGTGGCCAATGCCGATTCGCCCATCTGGTTCGGCATGTGGGCGCCCTCTGCAACGCCGAAACCGGTCATCGCAAGGATTTCAGCCGATGTGCGCAAGGTACTCGGGATGGCCGATGTACGCGAGAAACTCGCCGCGCTGGGCAGCGACACCCTGGTGATGACGCCCGAGGAATTCGCACGCTTCGTGCGCGAAGAACTGCAGGTCTACACGAAGGTGGTCGCCAACGCAGGTATCCAGGCGCAGTAGGCCCCACCAACACGGCAAGTGGCGCGGAGGCGACCCCGATGAAGACGCACATCACTTCCACCCTGCGCGCAGGCTTCGCGCTGCTCGCGCTGTGGGCCCTCTTGGGTAGTGCGGGTGCCCTCGCGCAAGTCGCTGGCTGGCCTGCCAAGCCCATTCATCTCATCATCGGCTTCGCGCCGGGCGGCAATCCGGATCTGCTCGCGCGCATGATCGCCCCCCGGATGAGTGAACTGCTCGGCGGCGCCATTCTGATCGAGAACAAGCCGGGCTCGAACGGCAATATCGCTGCCGATCTGGTGGCCAAGTCGGCACCCGACGGCTACACGCTTTTTCTGTCCGACACGTCGACCTACTCGATCGGCCCGCACATCTACGCAAAGCTGCCTTTCGACACCTTGCGCGACTTCACGCCGATCGTGCAGATTGCAGTGCCCCCCATGTACGTGGTGGTCAACGCGTCGGTACCGGTCAGTTCGATGCAGGAACTGGTTGCGCTGGCCAAGGCCAACCCGGGCAAGCTCGCGTACGCCTCGGCGGGCAACGGCTCGATCCACCACCTCACGACCGAATTGTTTCGCACCCAGACCGGTATCGACATCGTCCATGTACCTTACAAGGGCTCGGGCCAGTCGGCGCCCGCGCTCATCGCCGGTGATGTCCAGCTGGCCTTCATTGGCTGGACATCGGTGAATCAGGGGGTCCGTGCCGGTCGACTGCGTGCCATCGGGTTTGCTTCCGGCCGACGATCGCTGATGAACCCCGACCTGCCCACCATTGCCGAGACTGTGGCACCGGGGTTCGACGTGTCCTCCCCGATGGGCATTGGTGGCCCCGCAGGCCTGCCGCGCGATATCGTCGAGCGTGTCCAGAATGCTGCGCTCGACGCCGCGCGAGCCCCCGAGACCCGGGCGAAGATGTTGCAGATCGGCCTCGAAATGGCCGATGGCCCGGCCGAGCTGTTTGCCGCCACGATTCGCAGCGACCACGAGAAGTTTGGTCGCGTCGCACGCACGATCGGACTCAAGCTAGACTGATTGCTTCGGTGGCCTCGCCACCCCTGGCAGGCGGCAAGGCATGAGAGTGCGTATCGAAGGCATCGGCGAGTGCTACAGCGGACAGATCGAATCGCCACGTCTCGAAATCGGGGCCATCGACATCGTGGACGGCCAGATCGAAGCCTTCGACGCAGCGCCCCAGGGAGATTACGACGCGCGCATCGATGCGGCCGGCGGCGCGGTCCTGCCGGGTCTGGTCGACGGCCATGTTCATCCGGCATTGGGTGAGTGGACCCCCACCCAGGACGCCCAGGGCTGGATCGGAAACTATCTGCACGGTGGCACGACGACGATGGTGTCGGCGGGCGAACTGCATATTCCGGGCCTGGACTACGCCAATCTCACCCCCGAGCTGGTGACTTCGATTGCGGTCGTGTCGGCCTCGACCACAGGTCGGGTCCGCTGGCGCGGCGTACGGGTGCATGCCGGCACCTGCCTCCTGGTGCCGGGAATGACCGAAGAGCACTTCGATCGTCTCGCTGCTGCCGGCTGCCGTTTCGTGAAGTTCATCTTCTTCCCGCTCGAGGATCGTCGCGACGAAGCTCGACAGATGGTCACCTGGGCTCATGCGCGCGGCATGCGCGTCAAGGTGCATACGGGCGGGGTCTCGCGCTCGGGGGCAAGCCGGATGTGCGGTTACTCGACGCTCGACTGGCTGCAACCCGACATCGCCGCCCATGTCAGCGGCGGGCCGATTCCGATGCCTGATGAGGACATCGACGCCCTGGTTGACCGGACCAGCTTCGCACTCGAAGTCTGCTCGTCGGGCAACGATCGATCGACGCTGCGCCTGGTGCGTCGTCTGATGGACCAGGGCAAGCTCGCTCGTCTCGTCCTCGGGACCGATACCCCGGGCGGCACCGGCGTGATTCCGCGCGGTCTGTTTCGAAGCCTGCTCTTTCTCACCGGCGTGTGCGGCATGAGCCCGGGGGAAGCCATCGCATGTGCAACCGGCAACACGGCCCGTGCCCACGGCCTGGCGGTGGGCGTCATCGCCCCCGGTCGCTCGGCCGATCTGGTCATCGCAGGACGAGTCGAGGGATCATCGGGACCGGGCTTCTCGCACGCCCTGGCGCACGGCGACTTCCCGGGCATTTCGAGCGTGCTGGTCCAGGGCGTGCCCATGGTGCTGGGGCGCAGTGAACAGACGCCACCGCCGGCACGACCTGCGCTCTTCAGTTGCTGCAACTTCAGCTGGCTGGGCAATCGTTGAACCACCACGATGACTCGACCGAACAACCGACACCACCGCGCACGATCCGAGACGAGGCTGCCCCGATGATCAAGACCGCCCACATCGATGATGAGACCATGTCACGACGCGTTGCCCGTTTCTCGCAACTGCGCCCGCTGCCGGTTCAACGCGGCGCGGATATCCCGCAAGCCGCCCTCGACATCGTCTACGCACGCCAGCTGTTGTCGGTCATCGGCCTCGAGAAGGGTGCCGGATCGACCCCGATCAATGCGCAGGCCCCCATCATCGGTGCGGGGGGCATGACGATGACCCTGGCCCTGTGCCCACCCGGACAAGGCCCGGAACTGCACGCCCATCGCCAGACCTTCGAGACCTTCACCGTGCTCGAGGGCCGATTCGAAGTGTGCTGGAACGACCACGGCGAAAACCGGCTCGAACTCGACCGGTTCGACACCATTTCGGTACCTCCCGGGGTCTGTCGTTCGTTTCGCAACATCGGCGCTGAAGACGCACTGCTGCAGGTAATCATCACCGGTGGCGTCCACGACATGAATGACATCGACTTCTCCGCGGCTGTGGTGCCCCGCATCGAGGCCATTGACGCCGAGGCACGTCCTCGTCTGGAAGCACTCGGATTTACCTTTACCGCAGCAGGCGAGGCCCCTGCCGCCGTTCGGGAAACCCCGACCCGCTGATCGGATCGGCCGCCAGTCCTTCAGCGCAGATCGCCTGCCGCTGCACGCAGACGAACGGCAAATGCCGGGTAGAGATCGGACAGTTCGTCGGCGATCGGGCCCGCCAGCCAGTCGAGCTCACGCCGAGCGGGCGAAGGCGTGACCGCGATCCGCGGTGCTTCCACCCGTGACGAGGGGGCGAGCACTGCTGACGCCGGTTCGACCGCATCGACCACATCGCATTCGAAGACAAACCCCGTATTCGCACGCACCTCTTCCTCGCTGACGCCAGGATGCAGGCTGGTCAGCACGAACCGCGCGCGCGATCGGTCGAACCGGAAGATCGCCTTGCCGGTCAGAAGCCACGCCGGGCCGCCCGGGCGATGAACGCCAGGCGGGCTCGAGCCGGTTGCGCTGATGAAGTCGACCCGCTCGACCAGAGCGCGTGCGCTGTGGTCTTCGCGAAAGACGATGACGCGCGGCACGACGTAGTAGAGCAGACCCGAGCCGAACGAACCCGGGTAGCGCACCTTGGGCGCCTGATAGTCACCGACCGACACCAGGTTCAGATTGGCATCTCCGTCGATCTGCAGCGCGCCAAGCACGAAAGTCTCGAGACGGCCCTCGGCCGCGAAATCGAACAGTTCTGCACCGCCATTGGTATAGGGATTGTGCCGTGGGCTGCCCAGAATGGTGACCCGCATCCCCGGGTCATGGCGCTGGGCAAGCAGCGCGGCCGCCGCAGGAATGGGGGAATTGGCACCGATGCCCACCGTGTTGCTGCCCGCCATGAGCCCGGACATCGCGTGAGCCAGAAACGCGCTCGACAGTGCCTCAGCCATCGATCGGCGCCAGGACGGCCCGCCTGTCGTCACACGCATTCGCTGCCAGCCAGGCCTCGA
The DNA here is from genome assembly GCA_947455195.1 of Pseudomonadota bacterium. Lineage (GTDB taxonomy): Bacteria > Pseudomonadota > Gammaproteobacteria > Burkholderiales > SG8-39 > CAIXPL01. The sequence continues at coordinate 222,591 of CANGMI010000008.1, forward strand.
TCCATCGGTCAAACCCGTCGCGGCTTCGCGCCACTCGGGCGTAATCGGCGAGCACCGCCTCATCCGCGCCGTACTCGCCATAAAGGCCGATCGGCGCCGCCCCGCGTGGCGCCAGGGCAACAGCGGTCACATACAGCGAGGGGATCACCGCAGGGGCCAGACACGGGTCATCAAGCAGCGATGTCTCCGACACCCGCTCGGCCGTTACCAGCGTCGTTCGAGCCGCGTGCGCCATCACGAGCAGTTCGCGTCGCATGCCCACCCAGATGTTGCCCTCGCGATCGGCCAACGGCACATGAATGAGTGCAACCTCGGGACGAATGGCCGGAATGAGCACGATCGGGTCGGCCATGTCGGCACAGGGGTTGTCAATGACCTTCCAGTCCGGACGCGATCGCAGGAGATCGGAACCGATGAGACCGCGCATCGCCATGAAAGGCACACCCTTCTCGCCAGCTACGAGACCGGCGTGAACGGCCGGGCAGGTGGCATCCCGGATCTGGATGGCGCCCGAGCGAATCGCCTCGGTGAATCGGGGCGCGAGACCCCATTCGCCGAGGCTCACGGCCGATGCCTCGATGAGCCGGACACACCCGGCACCGATCAGGATGTCGGCCTGCAACCCCGCGGTCGGAACCCCGATGAGGTGCAGGTCCCGCACGCCCTGACGGACGAGCGCGCGAGTGGCTGCCATCGACACGCCGCCGACGTCGGAGGGAATGGCCACGCACTGGCCATGACCCACCCGCGCGGCAAGCTCGACAAGGTCAGTGAGCGGCACCGGCGCGCGCAGCCCGAATCTTCTGCCACAGGTCTTGTGGCCTGATCGGGGTGTCGTTCAGTTCGATGCCGTACTCGGCCAGTGCGTCGCAGACCGCGTTGGCGAGCGTCACTGGCGGGGATATGGCGCCACCCTCACCCAACCCTTTCACACCCAGCGGGTTGAGCGGCGACGGCGTTTCCTGGTGGATGACGGTAATCATCGGCACGTCGCTCGCGGTCGGCAGCAGATAATCCATGAACGAACCGGCCAGCAACTGGCCTTCGCTGTCATAGGGCAGGTCTTCCATCAGTCCACCGCCGATGCCCTGGACCGCACCGCCGATGATCTGACCTTCGGCCAGCATCGGATTGACCACCACGCCGCAATCGTGCGCGATCGCATAACGCAGGATGCGCACCCGTCCCAGGTCGGGGTCAACCTCGACCACCGCGGCGTGCGAGGCATACGACCAGGTCACCGTGGCAGGTTCCCAGTAGAAGGTTTCCTCGAGCCCCGCATCCATCCCCTCGGGACGACGATGATCCCAGCCCGGGCGCGAGGCACGCGCTACATCGGCCAGACTCACCGACTTGCCCGGTACCCCGATGATGCCCACGCCACCATCGCGCAACTCGAGATCGCCATCGGCACACTCGAGCATGTTGGCCGCAATGGCAAACACCTTGCGGCGAAGACGCGCGCTGGCATCGTGAATGGCGCCCGACAGGTTGACGGTCGAACGACTGGCAACCGTGCCAAAGCCCATCGAGATGGCACCCGTGTCGGCCAGCGCCATGATCACGTCCTCGGGCTTCACCTTCCACTGATCGGCGGTGATCTGGGCGAAGATCGTCTCCATGCCCTGCCCTTGCGGGCAGGAACCGGCGCTCACGTAGATGCGGCCGGTGGGGTCAACCCGCACCGTGGCGCCCTCGAACGGCCCGACACCGGTACCTTCCGTGTAGGACCCCACGCCCAGGCCGATGAAGCGGCCAGCGGCACGTGCCTCACGCTGCTCGCGCCGGAAAGCCTCCAACCCGCCCACCGCCTCGATGGCCTTGTGAAGTGCCCCCGGATAATCGCCACCGTCGTAGCGGATGCTGACACCATCCCGGTACGGCAAGTGCACCGGCCAGGGCATCTGGTCGGGACGTACCATGTTGCGTCGACGCACCTCGGCCGGCTCGATGGACAACGCGCGGGCGATGAGATCCATCATCCGCTCCATGACCTGCGCTGCCTCGGGCCGACCCGCACCCCGGTAAGGTGCATTGGGCACCTTGTTGGTGGCTACGACACGAGCGCTGATGGCTGCTGCCGGCACCTGGTAGGGGCCGCACATGTGCGACGCCGTGTTGTAGGGAATGCCGACCCCCACGGGGTTCCACGCACCACAATCCATGATGAAGGCATCGCGAAAGGCGAGGATGCGCCCGTCGGCATCAAAGCCGATGTCGATGTCATGAATCTGGTCGCGCGAGTGGCAGGAACTCTGAAGGTGTTCGCGCCGGTCTTCGATCCACTTCACCGGACGCCCGACCTGGCGGGCAAGGAAGGGGATGAGGAGATCTTCAGGATAAACGTGGCCCTTGCCCCCGAACCCGCCACCGACATCGGGGGCGACGCAATGAATGCGGGCCTCGGCAATCCCGAGGGTCAGGGCAGCCTCCTTGCGCAACCAGTGCACGACCTGGGTCGATGACCAGATGGTGTAACTGTCGGTGCGTACCTCATGCCGGGCGACAACGCCGCGGCACTCCATGGGCACCGCCGCATAGCGATGATGACGAATGCGTCGCTGCAGCCGATGGGGCGCACTGGCAAGCGCGCCCTCGACATCACCCTTCGCAATCGAGAACTCCGCCAACTGGTTCGAATTCGTGCGCTCGTGAATCACGACAGCATCGGCAGCGAGCGCAGCCTCAGGATCGACCACTGCAGGCAGATCCTCCAGATCGAGCAGGACTCGCTCGGCAGCGTCCTCGGCGAGATAACGGCTTTCGGCCACGATGACGGCCACCGCCTCGCCAACATGCCTGACCCGGTCGATCGCGAGGAGGGGCTGGCGCGGATCGAAGATGCGATGCGCAACCGTGGTCTTCCACTTGGCGGGCAAGGGCAACTGCTGGTCCTGCACCGGCGGCAGCGCACGCAGCAGATCGGCACCACAGAGCGCAAGGTGCACACCCGGCGCGCTTGCCGCGCGACTGAGATCCACGCCACGAATGCGGGCATGCGCGACCGGGCTGCGCACGAAGGCCACGTGCAGCATGCCAGGCAGCACCATGTCGTTGATGTACTGGCCGCGACCAGTCAGCAGGCGGCGGTCTTCCCGACGGGGAATGGATTGACCGACAAAGGGGCGCCCTGTATCGGGCTCGAAGGTGAAGTGGGCAGTCAAGGTCGTCTCGCAGTCAACAGACCGTCAGTATAATCCGCACTCCATCAGGAGCCCCCAAGCGAATGAAACCGCCCCGCTTCCAGTACCACGCACCGGGCTCGATTCCCGAAGCCATCGACCATCTCGCCGCCTATGGGGGTGATGCACGCCTGCTCTCCGGTGGCCAGAGCCTGGTGCCGATGCTCAACTTCCGGCTGGTAGAGCCGCGCGCCCTGATCGACCTTGCACGAATCCCGGGCCTGGCGGGCATTCGCGATGGCGACCCCCTCGTCATCGGTGCCATGACGCGCCAGAGAGCTCTGGAGGATTCCCCGATCATCGCCCGGCGGGCGCCTCTGATGCGTGAGGCACTGCGCTGGGTCGGTCACCTGCCGACCCGCTCGCGGGGCACGATCGGCGGCTCGATCGCGCACGCCGACCCAGCTGCGGAACTGCCACTCGTTCTGGTGACCTGCGAGGGCAGCGTGTGCGTCCAGGGGCCATCGGGCTCACGCAGCATCGCGGCCGACGAACTCTTCGAGTCGATGTTCAGCACGCGTATCGCAGCCGATGAAATCCTCACCGAAGTGCATCTGCCAGCGGCAGTGACGGGCGGCCGCTACGGCTTTGACGAGTACGCACGCCGCCACGGCGACTTTGCCATCGTGGCGGTCGCGGTCTCGCTTGAACCCACTGCCGCAGGGCCCTTGCGTGCCCGCCTGGGCGCCTCGGGTGTCGGACAGGTACCGCAACGACTGCGCACGGCAGAAGCCGTGCTCGAGGCACAGGGCCTCACGGCTGGCAGCATCGCCGCTGCAGCGACGCAGGCGGCCGAGGCGGTCGATCCGGTGGGTGACGCCAATGGCTCGGCCGATTATCGCCGGCACATCCTCAAGACGCTTCTCGAGCGTACCCTCGCCCGTACTGCAGCTACTGCGTGAACCTCTACCGGACATGTCCATGAGCACCCCACTGCCTGCCCCCGCTGACGCGCCGATCGATGACCTGCCGGTGACCCTTGTCGTGAATGGCAAGACCTTCCATGGCCGCTGCGAACCGAGACGACTGCTGGTCGACTTCCTGCGCGAAGACCTCGGCCTCACCGGCACACACGCCGGCTGCGAGCACGGCATCTGCGGCGCCTGCACCGTCCTGATCGACGGGCAGGCATCGCGCACCTGCACGCTTCTTGCCGTTCAGGCGAGCGGTGCCCGCATCGTCACCGTCGAAGGCCTCGCCCAGGGCGAAACACTGCACCCCTTGCAGCAATGCTTTCATGAGCACCATGCCCTGCAATGCGGTTTCTGCACCCCGGGCATGCTTCTCACCGCCATCGACTTCCTCCACGGTCACCCGAACCCGGACGAGACCGAAGTGCGCGAAGCCATGTCGGCTGCAGTCTGCCGCTGTACCGGCTATGCAGGCATCGTGAATGCCGTCATGGCGGCGGCGCGCCTCGGCCCGATGCCGCTGCCGGCAGGCGCACTACCAGACTGACCTGATGCCCTTTTCGATCGAACTGAGGCCCGGCTTCTCGCAGTGCGACACCGCGGGAAACGTGCACTTCCCGCGCTACATGGAGACCATGAACAACCTGGTCGAGCGCTGGTTTCTCGAGCGCATGGGGGTCGACTTCCATGCCTTCCATCTGATCGATCGCATGGGATTGCCGGTTGCCAATACGCGCCTCGACATCCTCGCCCCCTCGCGACTGGGCGAAGCACTGACCCTCGAGATCGGTGTCGAGACACTGGGTCGATCTTCGCTGGTCGTGCGTGCGACCGGACACTGCGGCGGCGAACTGCGTTTCACAATCCGCCACCGTCTGGTCTTCATCTCGCTCGAGACCTATCGCGCCATCGCGATACCCCCTCATCTCCAGCCTGGACTGGAAGCGGAACGTCTCGAGGGCCTGGCGGGCAGCCCCGATCCGGTGCTGCCCTCGGGCGCCGCACCCGCAAATGCGTTTCACACCCGGCTCGTGGTCAGGACCTCACACTGCGACCCGGCTGGCATCGTCTTCTACGCCCGCTATTTCGAGATGCTGGCCGAGGCACAGGAAGACTGGTTCGACCGCGGCCTGCTGCTGCCTCTGGGTCGGCTACTGCGCGAGCGCGGACGGCGGCTCGTGGTCACCGGTGCGGCAGCCGGTTTCGAGCGCGTGAGCCGGCTTTCAGACGCGCTCGACATCGACCTCTGGGTGAGCGCGATCGAGGGCGGGCAGTTCACGCTGTCGTTGATCGCTTCCTGTGAAGGCGAGGTACGCCTTCGTGCTCGCATCGAGGCCGAACTTCACCAGGCCGAGGAGGCGCACGGCGACCATGAGCGCCAGGACGAGGATCGTGACGAGGGCGATGAGGAGCACGAGGACGAGCGCGCCCAATCCGATGCTCGCGGGAACGCGATCGAGGCAGCCCGAAGCGATCTGCCGGAGGATCTGCGCGAGTGGATGGGCCATTACTTCTGCCCCTGATCCGGGCAGAGGTAACCTCGCAACAAGCGCCACCCGAACGCCACCGCCCGCATGATCGATCGCTCCTTCAGATCACGCCAGGATCGCCTGAGACAACCCAGAAACACCCAGGCCATCAACGCATGAAAGCCGGCCACCAGGAGGGCCGCGCGTGCGGGTGAGATGTCTGGCCACGCGAGCACCGCTGCCACCGAGATGAAGACGAGCGCCAGAAGCGCAAAGGCGCTGGCCGCCCACGCCAGCAGCAGCGTCCGCACCTAGCGACGTCCGATCAGCAGCCCGACCAGCATTCCCGCCACGGCGCTGATACCAACCGCCTGCCAGGGATGGTCGCTGATCTTCTCGCGCGTGCCCTGCAGCGCCTCGGCTGCAGCGGCGGCGGCCCGTGCCCTCGTTTGAGCAAGACGCTCCTGCGCCTCGCGAAGCAGGGTATCTGCCTGCGCTCGCAGGACACCGGCCTGGGCTGCGGCGCCATCGAGCGCCTGGGCGCCCTCGTCGCGCGCATAGGCCTCAAGCGAGGCAATCGTCTGACGCAAATCGGCGATGAGCCGATCGGAGGGCCTCTCTTCAGTCTTGATATCCATCCTCATCTCCCATGCTGGATGAGCGTTCAGTATCGCCGCGGGCGACCGGCACCGGTTGACAGCCATCAACCGCAGCACAAGGGGCCGGTCAAGACCCGATCAGTGCACCTGAGCGACTTTTTGAGTACTGTTCGAGCCTCGCGCCCCCAGCGCCCCGCGAGTTCCTCCCATGACACGACTCCTGAACCGCTTCGGCATCGAGTTCCTCGATGACTGGCTTCCGATCATCGGATCCATCCTCCACCTGCTCCTCATCGTACTGATCGCCTGGGGACTCATGCAGGGCTCGCGCAAGCTCATTCGCCTGTTCCAGAACTCAATGGCACAACATCCCGATGACGAGCGCCGCCGCCGCGTCGAGACGCTCGGCCGCATGTTCAACCACATCGCCGTCACCATCATCGGGTTGGTGGCGGGCATGATCATCCTGGACGAGATCGGCATCTCGGTGCAGCCTCTGCTCGCCACCGCGGGCGTAGCCGGCCTTGCCGTGGGCTTTGGTGCCCAGAGCCTCATCAAGGACTACTTTGGCGGGTTCTTCCTGCTCGTCGAAGACCAGTTGCGCCAGGGCGATCTGGTGGAGATCGCCGGCAAGACCGGGCAGGTCGAAACGGTGACGCTGCGCCATGTCCGGCTGCGCGACTACGAGGGCAATGTCCACTACGTCCCCAATGGCATCATCACGACGGTGACGAACCGCAGCCGCGGGCATGCCTTTGCGGTCATCGACCTGCCGATTCCCTATGATGCGGATCCTTCGGCGGTGTTCGACCTGATGCGACAGACCGCGCAGGACCTGCGCACCGACGAGCGGTTCGGTCCGAGCATCCTCGACGATCTCGAGGTGAGTGGCGTCGACCGATTCGCCGACTCCTCGGTGATGCTGCGTGCGCGCCTGAAGACACGCCCCTCCGAGCAGCAGTCGGTGCGTCGCGAGTACCTGCGCCGGATCAAGCTCACGCTGGACACGGCGGGCATCAGCATCCCCTTTCCCCAACTCACCGTGCACGCTGTCACCTCGCCAGGCCCATGACCGCGACGCGATAGAATGGGAGCCAGCCCTGCGCATCGGCGGGGCCCCATTCGGATGCAGCAAATGACCGACACGCCGGTATTGATCGTGGGGGCTGGCCCGGTGGGGCTCGTTCTCGCCAAGGAACTGAGTCACCATGGCATCGCCTCGACGATCGTCGAGCGCAATCTTGATACCACCCGCTGGCCCAAGATGGACATCACCAATTGCCGCAGCATGGAGTTGCTGCGACGACTCGGTCTTGATACGGGTCTGCGGCAGGTGGGTGTGCCGCCGCAGCACTCCTTCGATGTCGTGTTTTCCACCGGACTCGGCGGGCGCGAGATCAGCCGCTGGAATCTCGACTCGGTCGACCGGATGCAGGCACGCATCCGGGCCTGCAACGATGGAACGCAGCCCAGTCAGGCCTGGCAGCGCTGCTCACAGGAGATCTTCGAAGCCTGGATGAAGCGACTGTGCGAAGCCGACCCACTCATCGACGTGCAGTCCGGCGCGCGAGTCGAGTCGGTCGCGCAGGATGTCGACTCGGTGACGGCCACCATCGCCGACGCCGGTGACGGTCGCGGCGCGCGCACGCTGACAGCGCAGTACCTGGTCGGGTGTGATGGCGCCACGAGTGCGGTGCGCAAGGCGCTCGGCATCGAACTCGACGGCGGCCCGGTGCCCCGTATCGCACGGCTGGTTCACTTCAAGTCGCGCGATCTGGCTGCCTTGCACGCACACGGGCAGTTCTGGCATATCTTCTTCTCGAACCCGTCGACGCTCATCGCCCAGGACGAAGTCGACACCTGGACGCTTCAGAACTACTTCCCGCCCGACTTCGACCCCTCGGGCATCGATCCGATCGAACTCATCCATCGCGGCGTCGGGCGCAAGATCGAGGTCGATCGGGTGCTGGTCACCAGCGTCTGGCGCGGCAACATCCTGGTTGCACGACGCTACCGCGACGGGCGCATCTTCCTCGCGGGCGACTCGGCCCACCAGAACATCCCGACCGGTGGCTATGGCATGAACACCGGTGTGGGCGATGCGGTCGACATCGGCTGGAAACTGGCAGCGCGCCTCAAGGGTTGGGGGGGCGAAGCACTGCTCGACGCCTATGAAACCGAGCGACGACCGGTTGCACAGCGCAACGTGAAACGGTCGGGCGAACACGCCGAAGTGCATACCCGCTGGCGCAGCCGTATCAAACCCGAACTGCTCGAAGCCGAAGGTGCAGCAGGCGACGCCCACCGTGCCGAACTCAGTGCCCAGATCCGGCGCGAGGACAACGAGAACCAGGATCTCGGCATCGAGATCGGGTATCGGTACAACGGCTCGCCCGTGATCATGCATGAGGGCGGTGCCGAACCGGTCTGGAGCACGCGAACCTACACGCCATCGACCTGGCCCGGTGCGCGCCCCCCGAGCGTGTTTCTCGATGACGGCAGCAACCTCTTTGACCAGTTGGGCACCGGATTCACGCTGCTCGAACTCGCCGGATCGCAAGCCGGCGATGCCGATGCGATCGCGGCAGCCGCCCTCGCTCGCGGTGTCCCGCTGAAGCGGGTGGCCATCGACAGTCCTCGGGTGCGTGACCTCTACGAGCGCGATCTCGTTCTCGTACGGCCCGACCAGCATGTCGCCTGGCGCGGCAATGCTGCCCCCGGATCGCCACTGGCCATGATCGATCAGGTGCGCGGCGCCCTCACGTAGTCGGGGGGCTGGTAGAGCCAGTCGAGGCGCGTGTAACTGTCCTCGGGAGTGCGCCCGGCAAAGATGCTGTTTCGCACGCGCCGCTCGACACCGCCGGCATGCAGCAGTCGGTCCATCATCCAGGACATCGCCTGAACCCGGGAAGCACGCACGATGCGGATATCCTGATAGCGCCTGAACGCCTCGACAAAGTCGCCCGCCGACTCCTCCACCATCACCGCGAGGCACAGGGCATCCTCCAGCGCCATCGCCGCACCCTGCGCGATGAACTGCACCATCGGATGTGCACCATCCCCCAGCAGCGTGACCGCGCCGCGTGTCCAGTTGTCGACCGGATCGCGTCGGCGGATGGTCCAGCGGCGAAAGCGTCCAGCGGCGCGCATGACACGCAAGGGTGTCGGATGCTGCCCCGCACAAGCCGCGAGCGCTTCGTCGAGGGGTGCCTCAGTGCTTTCGTCAACCGGACGATCATGAATGCGCACCGTGGCGCCGAAGTTGAACACCGTCCAGCCGCGCACCGGGTAATAGATGATGTGCGTATCGTGGCCAGCCCAGAGCGTCGGGTAAGGGTGCTGCAGATCGGCAGGCATCTCTGCCACGGGGATCACCGCCCGGTAGATCATGAAACCGCTGGGAAACGGGTCACCGTCGCCGATGAGGATCTGGCGAATGCGCGATTGCACGCCATCGGCACCCACGAGTGCTGCCGCCTGCACCCGCTCGAAGGCAGGCGCAGCGCCTGCAGCGTCCGCCCGGGCACTGACGCCGGCACTGGCATCGGTCGGAGCACCCACATGCACACTCACACCATCGGCGTCCTGATCGAACCCGATGACCCGACTGCGGGTTCGCAATTGCACCAGCGGATGATCGCGACAGGCATCGAGCAGCGCCCCGTGAATGTCGGCGCGATGGGCGACCGCGTAGGGGTTGCCGTAGCGTGCGATGAACTCGGGGCCGCAGGGAATATCGACGATGGTCTCACCACTTACCCCATCCATCATCAGCATGCGCTCGATGAGCAGCGCGTCGCGCCGGGCACGATCACCAACGCCCAGGGCATCGAGCACCGACAGCGCATTGGGTGCCACCTGCAAGCCGACGCCCACCTCACCGAACTCGCGGGCCTGCTCGAGGACGATGGATGGAAATCCGCGCTGCGCCAGGGCCAGCGCACAGGCGAGCCCGCCGATACCCCCGCCTGCGATGGCTACCGGCCGTTGATCGTGTCGCACCGCGACCTCCTTGAATGAAGACTAATCGGCCGAGAGCCGCGCAAACTCGACCACAGGCGCCCACTTGCGCACATCGTCGCGCACGAAGCGCGCCGCTTCGTCAGGCCCGCGCGTGAAGGGCTCGGCACCACTCGCGGCAAGCGCGTTGCGCACCTCGGGTCGTTCATTGGCCTGAAGCAGAACAGCCGCCATGCTGCGCACGATCGATGTCGGAGTCCCTCGGGGAGCGAGGAACCCGTACCAGATCGACGTATCGAAGCCCGCCAGACCCGACTCGGCGATGGTCGGCAGGTCGGGGACCAGCACCGAGCGCTGCGACCCGGTGGTGGCGAGCGCCTTCACACGCCCCTCCTTCAGGAAGCCCGCCACGGTGGGTGCCGGGGCAAAGATGGCTGCCAGGCGCCCCTCGGCCAGATCGACGAGGCCCTGCGAATTGCCCTTGTAGGGCACATGCACCAGACGCGCGCCGGTCATCATGTTGAACAGTTCACCCGACAGGTGCGGCGCAGTGCCGCTGCCCGCCGAGCCGAAGTCGAGCCGATCCACATCGCGCCGAGCCATCGCGATGAACTCGGCGACGGTAGCGACCCCTAGGCGCGGCGAAACCACCAGAATGTTGGGCGCGCTCGCCACGATCGCCACGGGCGTGAAGTCGTTGGCGATATCGAACCCGAGTTTGCGAAAGATGCTCGCCCCGATCGTGTTCGCCACGGTCGCAAGCAGCACGGTGTATCCATCCGGGGCGGCCTTGGCGACCGCATCGGCAGCCAGATTGCTCGAGAATCCGACCCGATTGTCGATCACGAACTGACGACCGAATTGCTCGCCGAGGCGCTGCGCGTAGATGCGCGCCACGATGTCCGAGGATGTACCCGCCGGAAATCCGACCAGCACCCGCACCGGCTTCGCAGGCCATGGTTCCTGCGCAGCGACCGGATTCAGGGCCACGGTGATCATCATCAGGATGAAGACCCGGATGAGCCTCATGCTGAATCCGGGACCGGTCTTCTCACGCGCACTGCGCGCTGCAGCAGCGAAATCGCCACGAATCCACTGCCGCTGCATGCTGCGCCGGCGAACCCGCGCTGGCGCGGTCGATCGATCTTTCATGATTGCGCCTCACGGGGAATGATGGGCAGGAGCAGCGAAGCGCGAGCGGGGGTATCGAAGTGCAGCGTGACCGGCGCGCCATAGATCTCGGGCGGACGATCGGCCGGGTGACTGTGCAGGAAAGGCCCGACCCCCGACATCTCGTAACCGATGCCGGGCACCCGAACCGGCGGACCCGACCAGCGGTAATCACAGCCGCGAACGGTGAGTGCAATGCGGTATCCGGCTGGCACGACGATGCAGGTCGGCCAGACTTCCACTTCGACCGCCACTGGTACGCCCGGTTCGAGCCACTGCTGTTCGTCGTGCGTATGCCAGGGTCGCTCGGGCGTGCTGAGAACCGGATCGAGCTTTCGATGCGACGCACGCAACCAGCCGAGTGCGACGGGTACGTGCGGATCGTTCGAGCCCTGGAAGACCACTTCCTCACCATCGGGCTTGAAAACCCGAAAGACCAGAAAGAGGTCGGCATCGCGACTGGCCGACGACACGGCGAGACGAACCGAGATCGGACCGGTGATCTCGGTTTCAACGGCGAGCGGTGGCGAGCGGAAGGTGACGCCCTCGGCCATCGGGTCATAGGTGATGGACGTGCGCGACAAGGGTCGCAGGTCGCCTCGGACTCCGGCATCGATCGAACCGGACGCAGCGCCTGCCGCGGGGCCGTGGCCAGGCATGGCCTCCACGCGCAGACCAAGATCATCCGGATCGAGTTCCACGCGCGTCCAGCGCGTTCGAGCGAGCGGCCAGGTCTCCTCATGACGCAATTCGAATCGATCGACGTGACGCACCTGCAACTGGACCCTGGGCTGTCGATCCCAGCCGGTATCTTCGCCCTTGAGAAAGTACGCGAAGAATCGCTTCTGCAACGCCACCCCGTAGGCGGTGTAGAAGTGCGTCCAGTGCGACAGGCCATGCACCTCGAGCCACTTCTGCGACGAGGCAGCGCGGGTGAAGGCCTCGAAATTGCCACGCGGATGCAGGCCCTGCCCGCCCCAGTTGCCAGCCGACAGGAAGGGCACCGTCACCTTGTCCCAGCGTGCCGACCGCTCGCTGTAGTAGGTATCGTCGAGGGGATGCGCAAGGAGCGAGCGTTCGATGTCGATGCGGTTGGCGGCCAGTTCCTCATCCGTCAATTCCAGCGGGCCTGCCACCGGCTCGCCGGTGACGCGACTGCGAAAGCCGCGCGAGCCCACACCATGCTGCACCCGCCACACCGCCCAGGGATAGAGCGTGGTGAGGAACTGCGACAGGATGCCACCATGATGCGTATTGTCGCGGTAGTAGTCGGCGGCACCCTCCCAGGCGCAGATTGCAGCAAGGTGCGGCGGTTGCATCGATGCCACGTACCACTGATTGGTGGCGAAGTAGGAAATGCCGGCCATCCCGACCTTGCCCGAACACCACGGCTGCACCGCGGCCCATTCGATGCACTGGTAGATGTCGCGCGTCTCGCGGTTCGACTTGGGGTCGAGAAACCCGGGGGAACGCCCGGCGCCGCGAGCATCGACACGGATGCACACATACCCATCGGGCACCCATTGTTCCGGATCGACCACCTCGAAATTGGCGTACCGCGCACTCGTACCCTCGAGCACATCGGGATGGGTGCTCACGAGCCGATCCCAACCGCCCGAGAACCCCTCCTGGAACGCGAGTCCCTTGGCGTACGGGCCGTAACTGAGCAGCACCGGATAACGTCCCGGCGCAACCGGGCGAAACACATCGGCCCGCAGCACGAGGCCATCCTCCATCTCGATCGGGGCATCCCATTCGATCAACATGCCATCAATGGTCTCGGTTCGGTGCATCATAAGGCTCGCAGTACAGGGTCAAGGGCAGTCGGACGGCAAGGGCGAGAGGCCCCGCGTGGTCCCGACCCACGAATATAATCGCTTGGCAACTCCAACGCAGAGGTTACGCATGGATCATCCCGCGCTGCTTGTCGGCAGTGTTCCGCTGTCCTCTGCCGAGGATGTCTTTCGCATGTTCGGACCAACCCTGGGCCGGCACCTGCCCGCGATTCCCGACGGCGAGGTGGGCGCTCGCCGCTGGTGGGTGGCGCGACTGCATCAGCAGATCTACAGCCGGCATCCGGACATCGATGTGCTCCAGAAGCCCCTGGCCTCCGAACTGGAAACCGCACAACTTCTGCGCAAGGGCCGCGGTCGGGCCTGGCAATTCCGTATCCGGGCGGGCGTGAAGCAATTGCGGTTTCCCAACGGCCTCGGCTATCGCGACGCGGCCATCGAATCGTATGGCGTCTTTCGCCAGTTGCGCGACGAGGGCGTCATTCCGCAGGGCCTGCGATTCCAGGTATCGCTTCCCCTGCCCAACAGCGCCGCAAGCCCGGCGGTCATCGTCATCGAGGACATCGCACGATTTCGTGAAGCCCTGCGCATCGCGCTGCGTGCCGAGGCACTGGCCATCGCGCAGGCGATTCCCGCCGAAGATCTCGCCATCCAGTGGGATGGCTCGTGGGAGATCACCGATGTCTATGAGGCGGTGCCCGGCTTGCGGGCGGAAGGTGCGATGGAACGCAACGTATCCCAGGTGCGCGAACTCTCCAACGCCCTGCCCGGCGAGGTCATGGTGGGCTACCACCTGTGCTTTGGCACCTTCGGCGGGTGGCCGCGACTGAGCCCCAACGATCTGGGGCGGGCCGTGCAATATGCCAACCGTGTGATCGCCGAGACTGGCCGACCAGTCGACTGGATGCACATCCCGACCCTCGACCGCAGCGACCCAGCCTTCTACGCCCCGCTGGCACAACTGGAGCCGGCTGGCGCACGCATCTACCTCGGTCTGGTGCACAACATGCAGAGCTTCACGACCCGCCTCGAACTGGCCAGGCGGTTTCTCCCCGACTTTGGAGTCGCCGCCTACTGCGGCTTTGGTCGCATCGATCCGGCGCAACTCCCGGCCATTCTCGATGACCACCTGAAAGCCGTTCAGGCCCTCACAGCGTAAACGGGGTCGGACTCACCACGACGCAATCGGGATCGGCATAGACCCAGTGCCCGGATTCAAACCGGGCGCCACCGAACGATACGGTGCCGCGCCGTGAGGGCGTGATGGGACCGTTGTTGCGCCGTGCCGTCGTGCCAAGTGCCTTCACACCGAAATCGAGCCGATCGATGGCGGTGCCGTCGCGAATCGCCCCATTCACGATGACCCCAGCCCAGCCATTGGCGATGGCGAGCTTGCTCATGGTGTCGCCCAGCAAACCGACCCGAAGCGAACCCAGACTGTCGATCACGGCCACGCGCCCGGCACCCGCCTCGGTCAGCAATTCACGCAAGGGGCGGTGGTCCTCGAACACTTCGAAGGGCACGCAGGGGCCGCAGAATGCACGACGAAGGCCAAAGCTGCGGAACTGGAGGTCGCAGACGAGTACCGTGTCCGGTGACTGATCAAAGAGTTCGGCGGTCTCGAAGATCGGGCCGGCGGATGCAGACTGGGCAGGCAGCGAATCGGACATCGGACATGCACCCCTTGTGACTGGACGGGTGGCGACGATAGCATGGAGGACTTGCAGCCGAACATGCCAACAGGAGACACCCCTTGAAAATCCGCGCCGCCGTGCTGAGCCAGGATTCAAGCCATCTGGACATCGAAACGCTGACGCTGGAAGCGCCGCGAACCGATGAGGTCATCGTGCGCCTGGTTGCAACGGGGGTCTGTCATACCGACATCAAGCACAGCGAACCGGGCGGTATCGTTCCGCGCCCTGTCGTGCTTGGCCACGAAGGGGCCGGCATCGTGATTGCCACCGGCTCGGCCGTCACACGCGTCAAACCGGGGGACCCGGTCGTTCTTTCCTACGACTACTGCAACACCTGCGCCAGTTGCCTCTCCGGTTTCCGCTCGTACTGCCATGAATTGCGCCCGCGCAATTTCGGGGGCACGCGCCCTGACGGCACAAGCCCGCTCTCGCGCGACGGCAGTTTCATCCATGGCAGTTTCTTCGGCCAGTCATCCTTCGCCACACACGCCACGGCCTATGAGCGCAACGTGGTGAAGGTGCCTGCGCAAGCCCCGCTCGAGCGCCTCGGCCCGCTGGGATGCGGGGTTCAGACCGGGGCGGGAGCCATCATCAATGCCTTCAAGGCCCAGGCCGGATGCACCGTCGCCGTGATCGGCTCGGGGGCAGTCGGCCTGAGCGCCGTGATGGCCGCACGACTCATCGGTGCACGACGGATCATCGCCGTCGACCTGCATGACAACCGTCTCGAACTGGCACGAGAACTGGGTGCCACCCATGTACTCAACGCGGCCCGCGACGATATCGTGCGAGAGGCGCTGGCGATCACCGGGCACGGTGTCGACTACGTGCTCGACACGACGACGCTGGTGCCCGTGATGCAACAGGGTATCGCGATGCTCGCCCCTCGCGGCAACTTCGCCTTCGTGGCCGGGCCGGGCGGCACAGCCACGCTGCCACTGCCCCTCGGACACATGCTTCTGGGTGGTCGCAGCGTGCGCGGCATCATCGAGGGGGACAGCCCGTCCGACACCTTCATCCCGATGCTGATCGACCTCTTCCTGCAGGGGCGCTTCCCGTTCGACAGGATGATCGAGTTCTACCCCTTTGAGCGCATCAACGAGGCCATCGCCGACTCCAGCAGCGGGCGGGTGATCAAGCCGGTGCTGCGATTCGAGACAGGGACGGCAGCCGACTGAACCGCCGGCGACCCCTCGATCAGGCCATACCCTGCTGTGCTGCGAAATGCCGCGCGATCTCGCCACCGGTGGCGCGCCACACACCCTGATGGCGGCCGATGTACTCGAGCGCAGCGTCCAGCGCACCGATGCGATGCGGTACGCCGGTGAGATAAGGATGCAGCGCAATCGCCATGACGCGCCCCGACTCGGCCCCTTCCTCGTACAACACATCGAACTGCCGGCAGATCATGTCGCGAAACTCGTCAGCCGTCCGGTGCTGCTTTTCAAAGGCCGGCTTGTCATTGATTTCGTGGCTGTAGGGTACTGACAGGATTTCGCGCCCGGCATCGAGTGTCATGCGGTAGGGCTGATCATCGTTGGTCCAGTCGCAGACATACTCGCAGCCATGCGCCGCAAGCAGATCGAGCGTATGCCAGGTTTCCTGCAAGCCGCTGCTCAGCCAACCCCGCGGGCGCGTACCGGTGGCACGCTCGATGGTAGTCAGACTGTCGGCGATGATTCGCGCCTCTTCCTCGGCAGGCACCTCGTTCAGTCGCCGGGTATTGGTCTCGTTGTGACCCATCCACTCCCAACCGAGGCGACATCCGGCCTCGATGATCGCCGGATGGTGCAGGCAGACACTGCTGTTGAGCGCTACCGTGCCGCGAACCCCGTGATGCTCGAGCACCTTCATCAGCCGGAAGACGCCCACCCGGTTGCCGTAATCGCGTGCCGACCACATCGGCACATCGGGCGCCGGCGTCCCGGTACCTCCCGACCCGGCCGGGATCGTATCAGCCAGCGAGAAGAACTCGATGTTGGGTATGACCCAGAGCGCAACCCGTGCGCCGCCCGGCCAGCGCAGGATCGGTCGAGTGCCGATGGGCGACCAGGGAAACGGGCCATACGGCGCCGGTTTCATCGGCGACCCGCAGTGGAGGCAGGATGGGCCGAGGATGTCGACAGACCGTCCAGATGTTCGATCACTTCCGCAACCGACATCACATCGGCGTACTTGTGGTGCATGTCGAACAGATTCACCTTGTGCGACAACAGACTGCGATCGAAGCAGCACTCCTCGACCAGCACCACATGAAAGCCGTGTGAATACGCCTCCACCGCTGATGCACGCACGCAACCCGAGGTACTCTCGCCGCAGAGGATCAGGGTTCGAATGCCCAGCTGGGTGAGGTGCGCGACCAGTGGCGTCCCGAAGAACGCACTCGCACGAGTCTTGGTCAGCACCACATCACCGGTCTGGGGCGCGAACTCGCCCTTGATCTCGTAGAGAGCCGGATCGACCGGAACGCCACGACGGCGGGTGGCCTGTACCGCGCCCGGACTGCTCAGCGGACGCGTATCGCTCGTGGTGTAGAACACCGGCAGCCCCGCGCGACGGGAGGCAGCAAAGAGTCGCTGGGTGGGTTCGATGGCATTCCACGCGTACTCGCCGCAGGCGCTTGGATAGGTGCGACTCACGACCGGCACGGGCTGATTGCCACCCTGGTAGGCCAGCTCATACAGATCGATGGCCAGCAAGGCCGGCGCTGGTCCGACGAAGGTGCGGCGAGCGTAGGGCGAATACAGCTCGATCACGTCGGGCGTGATGATGTCGCGCCAGCAATGATCCTCGAAACGGTCTGCATCCATGGGTAGTCCTCTTCTCAGTCGACTCGGGCGCCCGAGGATTTGACCACGGCGCCCCAGCGCTCGGTCTCCTCGCGCATGAAAGCGGCAAACTGCTCGGGCGAACCCGGAATCGGATCGAAGCCCACATCGGTCAGGCGCTTCACCACGTCGGGCAGCGCGAGTACAGCCGTGATGTCGGCGTTCAACTTGCGCACACTCGCCTCAGGCACGCCCGCACGCGTGACGATACCGAACCAGGGCGACATCGTCAGACGCGGGAAGCCGGTCTCGGCCGTCGTAGGCACATCGGGAGCCACCGCGAGACGCCGGGGTGTCGCTACCGCCAGCATCTTCACCTTGCCCGCACGAGCCTGCGGCAGTGCCGCTCCGATGACCTCGAAGAAAAGATCGACCTGGCCACCCATGAGGTCTTGCATGGCGGGCGCCCCGCCCTTGTAAGGCACATGATTGAGGTTGGCCCCCGATTGCATGCGGAGCATCTCGCCGGCCAGGTGCCCGCCCGAGCCGATACCTTGCGATGCGAAGTTCAACTTCGCACCGGCACCCGTGCCACGCGCCACGAGATCGGCCACCGAATTCACACTGCTTGCACCGGATACCAGTACCACCATCGGGGCGCTCATCAAGAGGCTGATTGGCTGGAAATCGCGCACCGCATCGTAGGAGAGATCCGCGTATAGCGTGGCATTGACCGCCAGCGCCCCCATGTCGCCGATGAAGAGCGTATGGCCGTCGGCCACTGCCTGCTTCAGTTGCGCGGCCCCGATCTGTCCACCGCCGCCGGGCCGATTGTCGACCACGACGGACTGCCCCCAACTGTCCTGCAACTTCTGCGCGAGGATGCGACCGATCTGATCGGTAGGCCCGCCCGGCGGGAACGGCACGACAATGCGAACAGGCTTCGCGGGAAAGGTCTGCGCCACGACCTGCGGGGTGGCCAGCACCACCGACACCGCAGCCAGGCAGGCAGCGAGCGTGCGTTTCATCGAATGACTCCTCAGTGTCTTCGCCGGAAGGGTTCCCCGGCGATCAGTGCTCCATGTCCGTCCGGGATACGCTGCCTCGGCCGGGTCGTTGATCAGTCGGGGTCGATCAGTCATGGCGTGTCAGGAATTCGCGGATATGGGCGTTGAAGGCATCCTGGTACACCAGATAGAAAAAGTGTCCGCCGTCGTCCCACACCTTCAGTTCGGCCCCCGGAATGACCTGCGCCATCTGTTCCGAGAAGTAGACCGGACAGACCACATCGTTGCGAGAAGCAACGATCGCCACCGGCGTGCGGATATCGGGCAAGCGCGCGCGCTCATCGAAGGCGAGCAACGCATCAATACGCTCGGCATCGACTGCTGGCGGGCTCGCGCGGTCCATGAGCCCACGCTCGCGCTCGAGCAGTTCATCGAAATGCTCGGCAACCCAGCGCGGATCGTTCAGGGTCGTGGATGTCACGTGCATCAGCACCTCGGTACCCACGGTGAGCAGCAACTGCTTGCGGGTCTCGAACTGGCGCCTGAAGAACGGATCGGGCCAGGTCCAGGAGCAGCAGATGGCTGCGCTTTGCACCCGCTCGGGGTAATCAAGGCACAGTACCTGCGCAATCGCCCCGCCGGTCGAAGTTCCAACCATGTGCGCACGAGCGATGCCCTCGGCATCCATGATGGCGATCACGTCGCTGGCCATGGCAGCCACGCTGTAGACACCGAGGGGCTTCGCGCTGGCGCCAGTGCCTCGGTGGTCGTGAATCACAACCGGACGCTCCTTCGAGAACGGAATCGCCTGCTTGAGGCAGGACTGGCGCATGCCGTTGAGCCCTGCGATGAAGAAGACGGGCACGCCCGGCTTGTCGGCCCCGAGCACCTCGTAGGCGATCTCGACGCCGCCTGAATTCACTACAGCCATGCTGCCTCCTTTGGGTACCATCCCTCGTGTGCGTTCGTATCCTAACCAAAAACAGCACAGCCGGAGACCTCGATGAAGACAAGCCGCCGCCGCACGACGATTGCACGCAAGACCACGCATCCGTGCATGAGACATGCGATGCGCATCCTCTCGGGTCTGGTGCTCATCGTGGCAGGCACCAGTGCACTCGCGCAAGGGTGGCCGACTCGCCCCGTCCGGCTGGTGGTGCCCTTCGGACCCGGCGCACCCGACTCCGTAGCCCGCATCGTGGCGCAGCCCCTGGGCGCGCAGACCGGACAGACCTTCATCATCGACAACCGGGCTGGCGCAAACGGCATCATCGGCGCCGAAATGGTGGCGCGCGCAGCGCCCGATGGTTACACCCTGCTGCTCACCTCGGTGTCCTTCTCGGTCAACCCGGGCATGGAAAAGCGTCTGCCCTTCGACCCGCTGCGGGACTTCATCGCGGTAAGCAACGTCGCTGACCAGGAAGCCATGTTCGTCATCGTCAATCCGGCGCTGCCGATCCACTCGATCCGCGAACTGGTGGCCTGGTCGAAACAGCCCGATGTGCGCCTGTCGTTTGCCTCGATCGGCATCGGCAACACGACCCATCTGGCTGCAGAACTGTTCAACCTGCGCGCCGGCATCAAGGCAACGCACGTCCCCTACAAGGGTGGCGCGCAGGCCGTTGCCGCCGTCATGGCTGGCGAAGTGCAGATGATGGTCGTGCCACCCACGCAGTCGATCGAGCAGATCAGGGCCGGACGAGTCCGGCCACTGGCCTATACCTATCGCACCCGGTCGGCGCTGGTGCCCGACGTGCCGACCACAGCTGAGTCCGGCGTCGCTGGAGCCGAGTTCGACGGGGGCTGGTTCGGTCTGTTTGCCCCGGCGCTCACGCCCCCGGCCATCATCGAGCGTCTGCATGCCGAACTGCGCACCGCCCTCGCCAATCCGCAGTCGCAGTCGCGCCTGTCTGCACTCGGACTGCGCGGCATCGGCAGTAGTCCGGAAGAGTTCAGGCGTCAGGTGGAATCGGAGATGCGACAGTTCGCCCAGATCATCCAGAGCGCGGGCATCAAGTCGGAGTGAGCGTATCCGGATGGATGCGATACACCCGCAGAGCGGTGTCGTGCAGCACGGCTCGCTGGTCAGCCTCTGGCAGACCCGCTACCGCAGCTCGATGAGCCGCCAGCAGGTCGGGGTAGCGCGTCCACAACTTCTCGATCGGGAAATTGCTGCCGAACAGGCAGCGCCGGGCACCAAAGAGTGCCAGCGTCTCGCGCACGATGAATGCGATGTGCGCCGCATCGTTCCGGTGAATGAAAGTGCCGAAGGCCGACAGCTTGACCACCACGTTGGGCTGGTCGGCGAGTTGGCGCAACCCCGCCTGCCATGCCGCGATGCCGGAGGCCGAGAGATCCTCGAGCATGCCCGCGTGCTGCAGCACGAAGGTCACCTCGGGATTGTCTCGCGCCAGTCGGGCGGCACCAGCCATCTGGCTGGCAAACACCTGCAGGTCGAAACTCAGGCCATGGGCAGCAAGCACCCGCACGTTGCGCCGCAGGCGCGCATCGTCAGCCAGATCGGGCGAGGCGGCAAACCGATACAACTCGTTCTGATGCCAGTGCATCTGCATGCGAACGCCCCGAAAACGGCCGCTTCGCGACTGCTCTCGCACAAGAGGCTCGATATTTTCCGAGAGCATGTCAGCGTAGCCCACGATCGCATGCGGCCAGCCGGTTTCGTCGGCAACCGACTGAACCCAGCGCACTTCATCGAGGGCGCCCGCGGCGGGCCAGTTCGCCTGCACGTAGACCGAACCCACGACGCCGCAGCCTGCAAGATCGTCGAGAAATTCGCGCATCGGATAGTCGCGACGCAGCGGCTCGTAAGGCCCGAAGATGCGGGGCTGCATCGGCCCCTGCAGCCAGGCCAGATCGGCTTGCCGCCAGACATGGTGATGGGCGTCAATGACAGGCAGCATGGTGCGATCCTTCATGCGCTGAGAAAGGTCTCGAGCACCTCGGGGTTCGCCATGAGCGCGTCCGGGGTGTCATGGAATCGGATGCTGCCTGCCGCCATGATGTAGATGCGGTCGGCGACCGCACCGGTCAACTTCGAA
Source organism: Pseudomonadota bacterium (assembly GCA_947455195.1). Classification (GTDB taxonomy): domain Bacteria; phylum Pseudomonadota; class Gammaproteobacteria; order Burkholderiales; family SG8-39; genus CAIXPL01. Next base: position 244,203 of record CANGMI010000008.1, read on the forward strand.
TTCTGTTCGATGAGGAGCACCGTCAACCCGGTCTTTCGCATGGCGCGCAGCGCCTCGCCGATCTGCTCGATGATGATCGGTGCGAGTCCGAGCGAGGGCTCGTCGAAGATGCACAACCGCGGGTCGGTCATGAGGCCCACAGCGACGGCCAGCATCTGCTGCTGCCCACCCGAGAGCGTGCCCGCCAGTTGGCGCCGCCGCTCGCGCAGAAGCGGAAAGAGTTCGAACCCGCGCTCCATGGCAGCGCGGGTTCCGGCCCGGCTGCCCAGGGTGTACCCACCCATGAGCAGATTTTCCTCGACCGACATCTGCGGAAACAATCCGCGCCCCTCAGGCACGAGCGAGATGCCGCGGCCGATGCGGGCATGGACCGGGGTGTCACCCAAAGCCTCACCCATGAAGCGGATTGCACCACCGGCCGGCCGCTCGAGTCCGGCAATGGCCCGGGCGAGCGAACTCTTGCCGGCACCGTTGGGACCGATCAGTCCGACGATTTCGCCCGGCCGCACCTCGAGGCTGACCTCGTCAAGGGCCAGAAAAGGGCCGTAGCGGATGCTCAGTCGATCGATTTCAAGCATGGGTGGTTCCCAGATACTGCTCGACCACGCGCCGGTCGCGCAGGATGTCGGCAGGCGGGCCGTCAGCGATCTTTTCACCCGCCATCAGCACGACCACGCGATCGGCCAGTTCGCGAATGACCCGCATCGTGTGCTCGATCACGAAGATCGAACAGCGCGCTTTCAGTTCATGCAGAAGCGCAATCATCTCGCGCACTTCGGTCACCGCGAGACCTCCCACGGGCTCATCGAGCATGATCAACTGAGGGCGCTGCAGCAGGCGCATCAACAGCTCGAGTCGGCGCTGCTCGAAGAGCGTGAGACTGCCCGCCAGACTGGCCAGACGATGGTCGAGGCGCAACCAGTGCACCAGTTCGTTGCGTTCGGCCGATTCGGGCGCCCCCGGCAAACCCAGGAGCATCGCCGCCTCGATGTTCTTGCCAACCGACAATCCACCGAAGACCCTGACCGCCTGATAGGTTCGCGTGAGGCCGAGCGCAGCCAGACGGTGGGGCGCCGTACCCGCAATGCTGCCCTCGTTGAACAGCAATTGACCACTGTCGGGCACCAGATGCCCGGTGACGATGTTGACGAAGGTGGTCTTGCCCGATCCGTTCGGACCGATCATGCCCAGGGTTTCCCCGGACGTCATCTGCACATCGACATTGCGCAACGCAGCGACACCACCAAAGTGCTTGCTGATACCCTTCACTTCGAGAAGACTCATCGGGCGACTCCCGCATCAACGGTGCCGGGCATGGCCGCCACCGCAGGAGTGGCCGTGGCGCCGGCCGGGTCGCCGGCAGCCTGAGCACGCAACGCAACTGCGGTACGCAGCGCCCGGCGGCGCATGATCTCGCCGTAGATGCCCGCTGGCATCACCAGCGTCACGACGATGATGAGTACGCCCGACAGCACGTCCTTGAACGCCTGGAGTTCCTGCAGCAGATAGGGGATAGGGGCCAGGATCACGGTACCGATGATCGGTCCGATGATGGTTCCCCGCCCGCCAAATGCCACGCAGAGCCAGATGCCGAGCGAGGTGAGCACGTCGAAGGATCGAGGCGATACGAAGCCCACGTAACTCGCGTAGAAACAGCCGCCCACGGCGGCGTAGATCGACACGATGGCAAAGGCGATGATGCGGTTGCGCACGACATCGATGCCCATCACCTCGGCCAGCACATCATCTTCCCGAATCGCGATGAAACGCTGCCCGAGTCGGGTCTGCACGATCCAGGCCGAGAGCAGGACACCAAGGGTGGCGACGAGGGCGAGCGTTGCGTCGAACCACACCCCCGCGAGCGGCACGCCACCCCAGCCGTCAGGCGGCGCGATCTGGTTCAGACCGGTGTCACCATTGGTGAAGCGCGGAAAGAACGTGAAGGCGAGCGTGAGGACCGTCTGGATCACCAGCGAGCACAGCGTGAAGTAGAAACCCTTCAGGCGCAACGAGGGCAATCCGAGCAGCACCCCGACCAATGCCGCTCCAACCGCAGCCACGGGTGTCGCGAGCCAGAACGACCAGCCTGCCTCGCGCGTGAGCGCCACCATGGCGTAGGCGGCAATACCGGCAATGCCCGCGAACATCAGCGGCATCAAACCGACAAAGCCATAGAGCAGATTCATCCCGCTCGCCCAGAGCAGGTTGATCATCACGATACCGAACACGAAGGCGAGAAACCGATTGCCCTCGAGAACGAACGGCGCAGCCAGTGCGGCAAGGGCGAGCGCGAACGCCAGGCGCCGACCGTTCATCGGGTGAAAAGGCCGCTGGGCCTGAACAGAAGCATGGCAAGCATCGCAATCAGATAGGAGAAGGTGGCTGCGGTCGGACTGGCAAAGATGCTGACGACCGCCTGCGTGAAGCCGAACACCATGCCGACGACCAGGGCCCCGAGAACCGATCCGGGGCCGCCGACGATCATGATCGCGAAGGCGGTCACCGACATCGTCCAGGCCACGGTGAGATCGAAACTGTAGGCCAGCGCAAAGAGCATGCCGCCCAGAAAGATGATCGAAGAGCCGAGCAGGAAGGACAGCCGGTAGATGGCCCGCACATTCACGCCGCGCAGCGCCGCCGCCTCGCGGTTCTGGAAAACAGCCCGCAGTGCGCGACCGTAAGGGTGGTAGCGCAGCGCTCCGAACAGCACGGCCAGCACCACCAGCGCAATCGCGAGCACGGTGATGCGATTGTTGGTCATCGGAAACGGTCCGATCATGGTGATGCCATCGACCAGGGGCGGCAAAGTGAACTGGTCACTCCACAGCCCCCAGCTCATGGCGAAGATGCCCGACATGATCTGGGTGAGACCCAGGGTCACCACGAAGTAGGCAACATTGCGGTCAGGCACATCGTAGAGCCTTCGCACGAGCACCCACTCGATCAGAAGCGAGAGCGCGATGCCCAGCACAAGCACCCCGATGATGGCAGCGGCACTCGACCACCCCACCCCGACCAGGCTCCACGCCGCGAGCGCAGCCAGCAGGAAAAACTGTCCGTTGCTTGCGTTGGGGAGCCATACACAGCCATAGACGATCGTCACACCGGCCGCCACCAGGGCGAAGATGGCCCCCAGGATCAGGCCGGTGCTGAGCGTCGAGGCAAGGACCAGCAGTGTTGCATCACTCAATCTGACCGCTCCGCGCTACTTCACGAGCTCGTACACCGGGATGTCGTCAGCATCCCACTCGGCGTAGTGAATCTGCTTCGACTTGTAGGTGCGCTTGCCATCCACCGACACGATCTGCATGAAATAGATGTACTCCTTGCGCGCGCCATTCTTGTCGAAGACGATCGGAATGCCGCTGGTGATCTCGCGCGTCTTCAGGCGGGTGAAGGCATCACGCAGTTTCTCCCGATCGGCACTACCCGCCAGTTGCAGGGCCTCGCGGAAGATGTAGGGCGTGTTGTAGCAGTAGTTCTCGACATAGGACGGGGGCCGGTTGTTGGCCGCGTCGAAGCGGGCGATGAAATCCTTGCCCTCGCGGGTCAGACCGTCAAGGCCATGGTCGAAGAATGTGCCGTAAATCGATCCTGCACTGCGCTGCCCCCAGCCGAAGATCATCGTCGTCATGGCAAACGGGTGAATCATCTGCTCGGGCTTCACGCCCAGATCGAGCAACTGGTTGTTCAGCACGTTGTCGAAGGCGCCTGCCCCCATCAGGATGACGTAGTCGGGGTTGGCAGCCCGCACCTGGGCAGCCTGCACGGTGGCGTCACTCGAGCCTTGCGGAAAGAGGATGTCGGCCACGATGTTGAGCTTGGACCGCGGCGCCTGGTACTTGAAGCCGGCAACCACCGCGCGCATCAGTGCTGCATCGGAATACATCATGGCGATGCGTGCACCGGGCTTGCGCTCCTCGATGAACCGCGCGAGCGAGTAACCCCAGCCAGCCGCATCCGGCTCGATGCGGAACGTGTAGCGTGTGCCTGGCTTGGTGAGTTGCGGAAAGGCAGCAACCGGTACCAGGTAGGGCAGTTTCTGCTGTTCGGCATAGCCGTAGATCGCGAGGGCCGTGTCCGAGTTCGTGGGACCGCTCAGCGCGACCACCTTGTCGTTCACGTCAAGATTACGCGACGCGGCAACGGCCTGGGTGGGGCTGGTCTGATTGTCGACGATGACGAATTCAAGCGGCCGCCCGAGAACCCCGCCGGCCTTGTTGATTTCCTCGCTCGCCATCTTGAGCCCGGCAACGCAACTGTTGCCGAAGAAGGTCCAGGGCCCCGTGAGTTCGGTGTTGAACCCGATCTTGATGGGCGTGCCGGCCTGCGCCTGCGCCCCCGACGCGAAGAGCCCGGCACAGAGCCCGAGCGCCACGGCGGCCGTACCCGCATGCAGTACCGAGGCCCATGGCGCAGCGGCAGGATTCGTTTCGATGTCGTGTTGCATGGTGTCTCAACTCCTTGTCGTTGTATTCAATCGAGCCCCGGCGTTCCCGACCCCTTCAGCGGGGTCGGCCTGCCTGGCCGCCAGGCCGATCAATCGGCCGAAATGCCCTTCTCGCGAATCAGCACACCCCAGCGCGCGGTCTCGGCACGTCGAAAGGCATCGAACTCCTGAGGGGTGCTCGGCGTGAGTTCGATGCCGATGTCGGCGAAACGGCGGCGAAAGGCAGGATCCGTGATGGCGCGGGCATAGGCGGCATTGAGTCGGCCGATGATGTCTTCCGGTGTTCCAGCAGGCACCATGAGCCCCTGCCAGGCTTCGGCCCGGTAGTCGGCATACCCCAACTCGACCAGCGTCGTGACGCCCGGCAGCAGATCGAGGCGCTCGCGCGTGCTCACCGCAATGGCGCGCAGCTTGCCGGCTCGCACGAGCGGCAGTGCCGTGGGCAGATCGATGAAGGCAGCATCCAGTTGACCTGCCAGCATGTCAGCTGCCAGTGGCGCTCCGCCTTTGTAGGGTACGTGGTTCATCTGGACGCCCGCCGTGCGCTCGAAGAGCGCCATCGCCAGATGGTGCGGACTGCCGATGCCGGCCGACCCGTAATTGAGCGCTCCGGGGCGCGATCGTGCCTTTTCCACCAGTTGCTGGACCGAAGTGACGTCGGAGCTGGCAGGCACGACGAGGCCCAGCAGGTGCCTCGCAGTGAGCGTCACGGGGGCAAGATCCTTCGCCGGATCGTAGGCAATGCGGCGATACAGGTTCGGATTCACCGAGTAGGTGCCGATATCGCCGATCAGCAAGGTGTAGCCATCCGGCGCGGCTTTGGCCACGAGTTCGGCACCAATCATCGTGCCAGCCCCCGGTCGGTTGTCGACCACGAAGGGCTGTCCGAGAATTTCGCTGAACTTCTCGGCCGCCATGCGCGCCCAGGCATCGGTACCACCGCCGGGCGGCATCGGGACGACGATCTTGACCGGGCGTACAGGCCAGGACGACTGGGCACGCGCGGCCTGCGGCGCTGCGATGCTCACGACCAGCAGACCCGCCAACGCCATCCATCCGATCGAGCACCGGCGTGCCGGCAACCTCAGGGGCATGCGCACAGACATGATCTCCTCCTCTTCTGCACCGATGGTACCGAATAAAAGAGGCTGGCGGAACGATCACGCCAGCCTCGATCGGGGCCCGTCGGTCAGTCCGCAACAATCAGCGGTCGTCGATCACCACATGCAGCGCCTTCTTGGCCCGCGTGTCGTAGTCGCACAGCAGCTTCACCCGCTTGTAGGCGCCAAAGCCGTTCTGCATGCTCAGGTGGTTGGACACCATGGTCAGCACCCCCGGCGTCTCGACATGAACCAGAAACTTGTCGAAATAGGTTCCGAGGAACCCGAGGTCGTCCCACTTGTAGCTGTACTTCGCCACCGACGAGACATGATCTTCGGCCGCGGTGCGGCACGCCGATGTGCCGACGATGCCCGCGATTTCAGACAGCCGTTCGGCATTGCGATCCAGATCATCGCGCTTCTTCTGCTCGGCCGCAGCGGCCTCGCTCTTCCTGCGCGCAACCTCTTCGGCCCGTCGTGCAGCCTCGTCGGCAGCCTGCTGCTTGCGCCGGGCAGCCTCTTCGGCCTGACTGCGTTCACGTGCAACTTGTGCGGCGGGCTTCTTCGCCCTCTTTCCCGCCGCTTCGTCCTCGGCGAACTGCACGATGGCGTCGACCGAGGCCAGTTCGCCCGGGTACTTGCCAGCTGCGGCCCGGCGTTGCGTATCCCTCAGTTCATCCGCCTGGGTCACTCCGACCGCAGCCAGCTTTCGCAGGTCGTCCGGACTGGCCTTGATGATGTCGGCAAAGGCCATCTGCGCAGCGCTGGCGAACCCGCGACTGCGGGCGGTGTACTCGGCCAGACCTGCCGGGGTCCAGTTGGTGTCGGCAACGACCTTGTGGGCAATCTTGTCACGGGTCAGTGCCGTACTCAGACGGTTCACCACATCGCCCGATGCAATGACCGACTGACACGCATTGGACTTCGCGGTGATGGCGTCAAAAAGTGCCTCTGGCGAGTCGAATTCGCGCGGCGCCACACCGCTGAAGGTGATGACCGGCTTTCGCTTCAACCAGAAGTCGGTCATTGCGGCGATCGTTTGCGCGCTCGCCGCATCCCCCTTCAAGGTACAGGCACTCACATTGGACGAGGCAGCATCGAGCGTGATGACAGCAAGGATCGGCTTGCCAGCCTCGACGGCTGCATTGAGAGCCCACTTGCTCAGCCGTTCTGCAAAGGTGTCGTTGAACTGCTGCGCGCTGCGATCACGCGCTTCGAGCACCGACTCTTGCACCAGGCTCATGAAGTCGACACGGGCCACCTGAGCGGTGTCCCGATTGTCGCCCGCCAGGGTCAGCGTGATGGCCGGCGACAGCTGCGAATTCAGACCACGCGTTGCCACGAGCAGGGGTGCCGAACGGATACAGGCCGAATCCATCACCAGCCGAACGCCAGCCGCACGAATGCCGCCCTCGGCAACCGCTTTCGGGAGGCGCTGCCTCACTCGGACATCGAACCCGGGCAGCACGGCGCCAGCGGGCGCAAGCACCTCGCGATAGAAGTTGTCAGGCCAGCAAAGCGCGATCGGCTGCCCGGCTGGTACATCGCGCATCACGAGTTTGCCCTCGAGATTTCGGCGTACATCGGGCGAGTACGGGTTGAGGTAGATCGCCAGGTCCCACTTCTGGGCGTCAGCGTACTTCTTCACGGTATCCAGACCAGCCTGTGCCCGGCGGGCGACCGTATCGACGGGCGAGCGCGCCAGTTCAGTGAAGGTGTCGATGGCCTTCTGCGGATCGCGCACCCCACCTTCGCCATAAAAGGCCATTTCGGCCAATCCAAGGCGGGCCTGGTCGGTTGTCGACGCGGCGTAGAGTTCGCGCGCTTTCGCGAGATCGCGGACAACCAGTCGGCCATCCCGGTAAAGGTTGCCCAGGTTGGCCCGTGCTGCGACATTGCCGCCCGCAGCCGACTTGCCCAGGTAGCCGATCACCATCTCGGCGTTGGGCTCGGCGTTATTGCCGAAAAAGTGCTCCATGCCGAGCAACGACTGCGCACCTGCACTGCCGGCATCAGCAGCGCGCTTCACGTAGGTCATGGCCCTCTTCGGATCGCGCTCGGGGTTCTTCGCATTGAGAAGCGAGCGGCCGATCATCTCCATGCAAGGCACGTCATCCGCATCGGCGCTCGCCTGGCAGGCCTCCTTGACGGCTGCAAAGTTGCCCTCGGCAAGCGCGGCCGCGGCACGCGCCGCCGACTCGGCATCGGCGCGCACCAGGGCCGGAGAGAGCGCCAGAGCGAGCAACGCAGCCCGCAACGAAAGACATTTGAACGACATCAGGAACTCCCGAGGCGAAGGAAGAGGGACTGCTGCACGGCGCGCCTGGACGAGCAGCGAATACGTCAGAAGGTCGGCCGACGACGGCACAAGATGCGCGTCCGCCCCGCGCGGCCGGTATTGTAATGAGGCACCGGAGAGGCGTATCGTGCATGTGTGATGAATGTTGGCTTTTGCATCCGATCAGCATCAGCACTGCGGTCGCCGGCTGGCGGTGCCCCCTGCGACCCCCGACGCGGCACCTTCGAGGAGACACACTCTGTCATGGCCAGACTCCGCCATATCGCTCTCTGCGTGAAGGACATCGACGCATCCGCAGACTTCTACGAGAAGGCCTTCGGTCTCCAGCGCTCGGCCAAGTCCGAAGGCCCGACGGCCTTCCGCTGCTTTCTCAGTGATGGCGTGGTGAATCTCGCTCTGCTCCAGTACAAGGGCGAAACCGGCTCCGGTCTCAAGGAAGCCACCGGCTTCACCGGCATTCATCACTTCGGGTTCCAGTGCGACGACTTCGACGCCCAGCAGGCGCGCATCGAAGCCGCTGGCGGAACGTTCTTCTTCGATCTCGGCAAACCCGAGGATGACGATTTCGAGCGCAAGTTCCGCGATCCCAACGGCATCATCTTCGACCTCAACTGGAAGGGATGGGCGATGACCGAGAGCAAGGTGACGCCTGTGCGCGAATCCGGTGCGGATGAACGCAGCGCATCAAGCCCCGTCATACAGGAGACGACCGGGCGCGAGTGAGAGACGCGCCCCCGCAGGGGGCGCGACACGCCATGAACCAGCACGGACCGCCGGCGCCCCCCGCCGGCAATCGACTCGAAAGCCGTAGAGACCCACCTAGAGCCAGGGAGAGGACGATGTCAGAGAACAAGAAAGCACCACGGTCGGAAGAGCCCAAGGCAAGCCGACGCCAGTTCATGGGCAGCGTGATCGCCGCCAGTGCCGCCGGCGCCGCCAGCGCAGTCGCACCGGGGTCTGCCAGTGCTGCCGATGCACCCGCAGCCGGATCGGGACGCGCCACTTCGGCCTTGCCGCCCAACGGACATCAGATTGCAGCCGAAACGCAATCGCCCCCACACCTGCCGCGCCTCGGCGGCCGGGCGGGCTCTGACTTCATGGTCGACGTCATCAAGACCCTGAACATCAAGTACCTCCCGTCCAACTGCGCATCGAGCTTTCGCGCCATCCACGAATCGCTGATCAACTATGGCGAAAACCGGATGCCGGAATACCTGACCTGCATGCACGAAGAGTCGGCGGTGGGCATGGCCCATGGCTACTTCAAGGCCTCGGGCAAGCCCCTGCTGACGCTCTGTCACGGCACTGTCGGTCTGCAACACGCCACGATGGCGGTCTACAACGCCTGGTGCGACCGCGTGCCGCTCATGATTGTCGGCGGCAATGACCTCGACGCCGCCTACCGACCGCCGGGCGTGCCGACCTACCACTCGGCGCAGGACATCAACGCGATCGTGCGCGATTACACGAAGTGGGATGACACACCGGTATCGCTGCAACACTTTGCGCAGTCGTTCGTACGGGCCTACAAGATCGCCATGACGCCACCCTACGGACCGGTGGCGATCTCGCTCGACGCAGGCCTGCAGCAGGAACCGATGGAGGAAAGCCACAGCCAGAAACTCTACATTCCGCGCTACACCCCCACCTCGCCGCCCCAGGGCGACTCGGGTGCGGTAAAGGAAGCCGCCCGCTTGCTGGCGATGGCCGAAAACCCGGTCATCGTGGCTGATCGGGCCGCGCGCACGCCGGCAGGCGTCGGACTGCTGGTGGAACTGGCAGAACTGCTTCAGGCCCGGGTGGTCGATCAGGGCAACCGCATGAACTTCCCCAACACCCACCACCTGTGGAGCATGCAGTCGGTGGTTGCCGGCGCCGATGTGGTGCTGGGGCTGGAACTGTCCGACTTCTGGGCGACCGTCAACCAGTTCACCGATAACGGGGTACACGGCATCGGACAGAACAGCTCGCGCATGAAGGCCGGCGCAAAGCTCATCAGCATCAATTCCTCCGAACTCATTACCAAGGCCAACTACCAGGACTTCCAGCGCCTTCAGGAAATCGATGTGCAGATGGCCGCGGACGCCGAAACTACCCTGCCCTCGCTCATCGAGGCGGTCAAGGCGGCGATTCCCCAGAGCCGCAAGGACATCATCGCGCGGCGCGGCGAGGCGGCCCGCAAGGCCTGGACCGAACTGCGTGCACGCACCCTGCAGGAGGCGGCCCTCGCCTGGGATGCAAGCCCGATCAGCACTGCGCGCCTGTGCATGGAAACCTACGCCCAGATCAAGAACATGGACTGGTCGCTGGTCGCCTCGGAGGGCAACGTCAGCAACTGGCCACAGCGCCTCTGGGCCATGGAAAAGCACCACCACAATCTGGGCCGCTCGGGTGGTTATGGCGTGGGTTACGGTGCCCCGGCTTCCGTCGGTGCGGCCCTGGCCAACCGCGATCTGGGACGCTTCTCGGTGAGCATCCAGTCCGATGGCGACCTGATGTTTGCCCCGGGCGTGCTGTGGACAGCAGCAAAGCACAAGATTCCGCTGCTCGCGGTCATGCACAACAACCGCGGTTACCACCAGGAAGTCATGCACCTGCAACGCCTCTCGAACTTCCGCGACCGCATACCCCGAACCGACGGCGACCTCGGCCCCGTCGGCACGAGCATCATGAACCCGGATATCGAGTACCACAAACTCGCCGAGTCGATGGGCTGGTGGGCCAAGGGCCCAATCAAGGATCCGGCTCAACTGGGTCCGGCCCTCAAGGAGGCCATCGCCGTGGTGAAATCCGGCCAACCGGCCCTGCTCAACGTCTGGACACAGCCGCGATAAGGGGAACGACATCATGATCCGAAACCATCAAGATCGGCACTCGGTGCGGACCAGTGCCACCAACGGTACCCGCAGGGCAGGCCTCGCCTGCCTGGTCGCACTGAGTTGCCTCACATCCCTTGGCGCCACCAGCGCGCTCGCCCAATCGGCGGAGAAGGGCCGCGAGACCTTCATGGCGAAGGGCTGCTGGGGCTGCCACGGCACGGTAGGCCAGGGCGGCATTCATGGCCTGAAACTCGCCCCCGACCCCAAGCCGCTGGCCTACTACGAGGCCTTCGTGCGCAACACGCTGGGCATCATGCCGCCTTACAGCGAACGGGTTCTCTCGAAAGCGGAGATGGCCGAGATTCACGCCTACCTGCGGTCGATTCCGAAAGCTGCCGACTACCGCACGATTCCGCTGCTGAACCCCTAGCGCGCCGTACAACCGGCGACAGTCGTGACCGAAGCCCCGCCCGATGCGGGGCTTCGTCCTTTCCGGGTCAGGCAACGAGCGGAAAGGTCACCGCAATGAACCATGCGAAGACCACGGCATTCGCCACAGCGGCCATCGCTGGCTGGCTGGTGGCACGCGCAAGCCAGCGACTGTAAAGCCCGTGGATCACGAACAGTATCAGGATGAGCGGCACGATGATCATCAGGAAGAAGAGCCGCTGCGGGTCGAGGGCAATGGCCACGACGAGTGACCCGAGAAAAGCCACCTTGCTGGCCAGGTAGGCGCCGCGCGGCGCGCCACGCCGTCGGGTGAGCCACTCATCGGCGAGAAACCAGGGCAAGGTACCGGCCAGCAGCGCGAGCACCAACGGTAGTCGGGCCGGCTCAGGCCACAGGTTGAAGGCATATCGATCCAGTGGCAGACCGAGCGCGAGCAGCGCATACGCACACACCAGCAGGAGGCAGGCCGCACGCCGAACGAAGAGTCCCTTCGCGAGCGAACTTGCGAGCGTTGGCCTCTGAAGACGGCCGGCCAGTGCAAGGCCAAGGGCCGTCAGCGCGCCGTACAGGGCAAAGTGCATCATCAGGTAGTCGCCCAGCAGAATCGGCAGGAAGTTCGTTGGAATCGGCCGCAGGATCATTGGGGTGAGTATCGCTGGCGCCACCACCGGGACCAGTACACCGCCCCAACCGAACCAGCGCTGAGGTAGCAGTCGGTCATGAACCGACGGGTGGTCTGCACCTGCGAAAGAACCGAGGCGAGACAGGCCAAGGGACAATGGCCAGGCCAGCAGGACCACCCCGACAACGAGCAAACCGAGCCAGAGACCGCGCTCATCGATGACGGCGGCGGTCACGGCGGAACGGTCGAAAGCCTGATTCAACCAGTCGAGGGTTGCCGCAAGCGTGGCTGCACTGTACAGGACGCCAATATGCTCGACGCCGGGCGCCAGCATGGCACGCCGCGCCGTGCCCCGACTGAAGTCGCCATACGTCGTCGAAAACGCACTTGAAGCCGATGCCGCGTCGGCCCGCCCTGCTGCCAGAACGCGCAGGGCTTCGGCCGCCATGACCTGAGGCTCGAGGGCGCCATTGATCACCAGCAGATTGCGCGGGCTGTCAGCGGGTGTCTGCGCCTGGATGCTGGGCGCAAAGAGGGAGAGTGCCACGGTAGCCTCGACCTCCGGATGCGCCTGTGCATGACGAACCACGATATCCGACGCCATCGAATGTCCGATGAGGGCGTATCGACCGCGCGGCCCGGCGCGCTGGACCGCATGACGCCCCATCGCCTCCATGGATGCGAGCAGCGTACGCAGGCTTGCATCGGCGTCTGCCAGCCCGCCACGCATCGGCGCCACATTGCGCCCATGGCCCGGGAAATCGAAGGTGATGACGGTGAAGCCGCCGTGGGCCAGTGTCGTGGCAAGCGGGTGCATCAACTGCTGGGAGCCGGCAAATCCGTGCGCAATGAGCACCACCGGGGCCTCGCTGTCGGCAGCGAGCCGATGGCCCGACTGCGCGCGGAACACGGTGACGGGCGTGGCATCGATCTGCAACGCCTCGATATCCAGGCCGGATGCAGCGCGCTCAAGGTGCGTGAGCGAGCCAATGATCAAAAGCACGGCGAGCGCGGCCGCGAGCAAGGCACGCCCGTGAAATCGTTCGGTATGATTGGACACGATCAGGAGACACCCTTGCGATGAAGGCACACGCCATCGTATTCGACGCGCCCCGAACACTCTCGGTGCAGACCCTGGAACTCAAGACCCGCGAACCCGGCGACGTCGAAGTCGAGGTGACCTCCAGCGGCATCAGCACGGGCACCGAGCGCCTGCTCTGGGATGGCACGATGCCGCCGTTCCCGGGACTGGGCTACCCGCTGGTACCAGGATACGAAACCGTAGGGCGTATTACCCGGATACCCGACGAGGTTCCCGCCGATGCGCAGGCGCGCGAGGCGTTCGCCGCACGGCCCCTTGCCGTGGGTGACCCTGTCTTCATCCCGGGCTCGTACAGCTTCCAGGGCGTGCGCAACATCTTTGGCGGTGCTGGTTCGCGCCTGATCGTACCCCACGACCGGGTCATTCGTGTCGCACCCGATCTGGGGCCGCGCGCCGTACTGCTTGCGCTGGCCGCCACCTGCCATCACACGATATCGCTCGGTGGCCTGCGCGTACCGATGGCACCGCCCGACCTGATCGTCGGTCACGGGGTGATGGGGCGATTGCTGGCACGCATCACACTCGCACTGGGATTCCCGGCGCCGATGGTGTGGGAAACCCAGGCCGCCCGTCGCGGCGGCGCCCGAGGTTACGCCGTGGTGCATCCTGACGATGACACCCGAAAGGACTACGAGGCCATCTACGACGTGAGCGGCGATTCGACGCTGCTCAACGGACTGATTGCACGCCTCGCCCCCGGTGGCGAGGTCGTACTGGCCGGCTTCTACAAACAGGACCTGAGCTTCGCCTTCGCGCCCGCCTTCATGCGAGAGGCCCGGATCAGGGTAGCCGCGCAATGGAAAAGGCACGACCTCGAGGCCGTGAGCGATATCGTGGCGAACGGGACACTGTCGCTCGACGAACTCATCACCCACACCCTGCCCGTCTCCCGGGCCGGCCAGGCCTACGAAACGGCGTTCGGCGATGCCCAGTGCCTCAAGATGATGATCGACTGGCAAGAATGAGCGGTCTCGCGTTGCCAGGCTGGACGCTCGATCTCATCATCGGGCTCACCTTCCTCGAATTCGTCATTCTGGGCCTGTATCGCACGCGGTCCTCCCGCGGCACGCCCAGCGCATGGGTCGATCTGGCCCTGCACCTGGGGCCCGGCACCCTCCTGATGCTGGCACTGCGGCTCACCGCCCCACAGACGCTGTCAGCACCCGTGATGGCCTGCCTCGCAGCCGCCGGTCTTGTGCACACCATCGAAATGGTCCGATGTCATCCATCGGCGAACGCAAGCCCCGGGCGGGGTCGCACACGAACCCGCGCATGATGCACATCCACAGGCGCGGATGGTTGAACATCGATACACCACGCCTTTGCCTTATCATGCGGGGCGCTTTCGGGGCGCTCGATTACACCTTTTGCCATACCAGAGAGCGCGATGAGTCTGCAGACCTACCCTTACGAATCGCACGGCCGAGTACATTCCTTCAGCTACCGGGGCGACTCGGTGGGTGACAACGGGGTCATCGATCAGGTTCTTCGCAATCGAGACTACGACCTGACTCGATGGGCACAGGGTGCACGACTGCTGGAGCATCACCGACGCAACAGCCCGGCGCACCCGTCACTCATCGTCGATGCGGGCGCCAATATCGGTGCAGCCAGCGTGTATTTCCAGAGCGAGTTCGACAACATCTTCGTGTTCGCCATCGAGCCCGACGAGGCGAACTGGGCGCTCTGTGAGCTCAACACACGCCCTTTCGACAATCAACTCAACTTCCACGGCGCCGTTGCTGCGAGCGATGGCGTGGTGCGACTGATCGACCCCGACATGGGCGACTGGGGGTTTCGCACCGACGCCGCACCCGCCCTGCCCGACAGCACCCCATCGACCCTGGTGCCCAGCATATCGCCCCGATCGATCCTGACTCACCCAGCCACAGCAGGGACGATGCCGCTCATCTTCAAGGTGGACATCGAAGGGGGCGAAGCCGACCTCTTCTCAGGTGATACCGGATGGATGAACGAGTTCGCACTCATCATCATCGAACTGCATGATTACCTGATGCCCTTCAGCCGCTCGTCACGCTCCTTTCAGCGGGCACTGGGCCAGCATGAGTTCGACTTCGTCCATCGCGGGGAGAACTTCTTTCTCTTCAACCGCAACGTGCTCGATGTACCGGCGGCCTGACCCAGGAAGCAGCGCAGACGACCCGACCATCGAACCCGTTGAAGACCATCACGTTGCGTTGAGATTGAACCCGGGTGTCTGACCATCGTCAGTCACGACCTTCATCAGGGTGTCGACATCGTCGCGCAGTTCGCTGCGCGGCAGGGTGATCGCCGCGCCGCTGGCGTAATCGGTCTCCTCGACGATACCCAGTTTTCCTGCCGCGTTGGCGGCCACGAGGTCGTGGAAGCGGGTACTGAGATTCGCGCTGGTATCGGCGACGTTGAGGGTCTGCACATGGACATCGCTGGTTGCTGCAGCCACGCCATCGGCTGCAATTCCCCCTGCCAGTGCGCCGCTCGCATCACCGATGACCAACCGGTAGTCACCCTGGATCTTCCCGATCGCATCGACATCGTTCGCATACTGGTCACCCGTGATCGTGATCGCGGTGCCAACATCAGACTGGACGATCCGATCGATCTTGGCCTGATTGGCCTGCAGGTCATCCAGGCTCGTCGCGAGGTTCGCGCCGGTATCGCCCACGCTTGCGGAGGCGATCTGGGCATCCTGCAGAAGGCCTGCGACATCGGCTGCGGCCACATCGGTCACGTTGAAACTCGCGTTCGGCAAGAGCGCCCGCAGTGCCGTTACACCCGCATCGCCGTACTGCGCGGCAGTCATGGCAATCGGATCACCGTCGGTTTGAGTGACTGACTGCAACCCCGCGGTCCCCGCGACCGCGCTACTGGCCAGCGGCCCAAGGCCATTCAGATTGGCGGCCAGGTTCTGTGCCGTATCGCTCACGGTAAAAGTGACCACGTTGGCATCTGCACCCACGGCGACGGCGGTCGCTGCCGACACATCGCTCACATCAGCCAGCCAGGTGCCGCCGTTCAGCTTGGCCAGCGCACTGCCATCGGTGGAATACTGCGTTCCGGTAAGCGTCAGATGCGCGTCAGGATCGCTGGACGTGATGTTGAGGAGCTTGTCGCCAGGCATCGCCGCGAGCGTGTCGAGAGCGGCATTGATGTTGGCCGTCGTATCGGCAACCGAGATGTGTGCAACATGGGCGTCAGTGTTGATGTCCTTGCTCGCGTCGATCGCGTCGCTGACGCTCACCCCACCCACCGAAAGACTGTACTTGTCGTTGGACGGATCGGCCATGAGACCGAGCGCCGCCGAATTGTTGGCGTACTGACCCGCACTGAGAGACAGGAGCGTCGAGGTCTGGTCGTTGAGGCTGATGGCCGTGAGCTTGCCGCCGTTGGCAGCAAGGCCATTGAGTGCTGTGAGGTTGGCCATTACGGCCGAGGCCGAATCCTGCACAGTAATGGCCTGAACATGCGTGTTGCCGCTCACGAGCGAAGCGGCAACGCCCGCGGCAGCATTCCTGACAGAAAGTCCGTAGGGGTTTCCACTGGCGGTCGTGACCTTGGCCAGTGTGGCGGCCTGGGCCGCCAGCGAGGAGGCATCGACCTCGAGCACCGAGGCGTCGGCCTGCTGGATGCCACTGATCTTCGACAGGCCGATGCTGCCGTAGGTGCCTGCCCCCAGAGCGGTGCTGATGTTGGCGCCTGAATCACCGATGGTCACCGAAGCAACATGACTGTTGCTCGCCACGAGGCTCGCTGCCTGCGACGTCGAGAGATTGCTGACCGCCAGCGTGTAATTGCCCTGGATCTTGCCCAGCACCCCAGACGACGCACCCAGATCGCCGTAGTCAATGGCGATCGCCGAGGGCGTACCCGTCTGCGTGACGCTGTTGAGGTCCTGCCCGAGACCGACAAGATCCTGGAGATGAGCCTCGATATTGGCACTGCTGTCGGACACGGACACGAGGTTCACGCCAGCGCCGGCAGCAATGTTCGCCGCATCCGCCGCCAGCACGCCGCTCACGGCCACACCGGGCGTCGTCGCCTGACCGGTCGGCGTCGTGAACTTCGAGAGTACACCGCCAGCAGCAGCGCCCGTCGCATACTGAGCCGCGCTCAGTGCCACGTTGCGCGCAGGATCACTCAGGCTGATTCCGCGCAGGCCTGCACCGATCGCAGAGAGGTCGTCGAAGTAGCGAGCCACGTTGGCGGCCGAGTCGGTCACGCTGACGCTGTGCACGGACGCTGACGCGTTGGTCGCAATACCTTTGGCCATCGAAGCAGCAACGCCCGTCACGTCGATGGTCAGGGAATCCACCTTCGCCAGGGTGGTGGTCGACTGCGTGTACTGAGCAGCAGTCAGCGAGATGGCACTACCCACCGTGGTATTGGTGATGGAAACCAGAGAAGTCTTCAATCCAACCAGGTCGGCGAGACGGCTCTGGATATCCGCACTGCTTCCCGCGAGGTCGATGCGAGTCACTTTCGCATTGGAGAGGGCACCCAGGCTCGTGGCAGCATGGCCCACGGTGTCAGTGACCGTGATGCCCTGAACGTGGCTGTTCCTCAACAGTGCGGCCACACCGCCTGCCGACGCACCCGTGACCTGCAACCGGTAGCCCCCACCGATCTTGGCCAGCGTGGACGCGTCGGCCGCGTAGCTCGTGGCGCTGATGCTCAGAGTACTGCCAAGGTCGGACACCTGCACGGCATTCAGTCTGCTGCCCAGTTGCTGCAGGTTGTCCAGACTGGAGGCGATATTGGCAGCCGTGTCACTCGCCGTCGCGGAGATGACCTTCGAATTCGCACCCAGCGCGACTCGATTGCCCCACAGGTTGGCCGCCGTGTCACGCACTGTGAGAGACGTCACATTGGCGTCGCCCGCCACTGTAACGGCGTCTGCAGCCGCCACATCACTCACCGAAATCGTGGAGCCACCCACCAGTTTCGTCAGCGTTGTGCCTGTGTTGGCCTGATAGTCGGCATAGCTCAGTCGGATGGCTGCCGGATCCGAAGCCTGGACAGTTGCCAGCTTGCCAGCGGCAATCGCGGTGATATCGGAAAAGCGGGTGCTGATGTTGGCGCTCGTATCCTTGACGGCGACTGAAGCGACCGCGGCGTTGGACGCCAGCGTTCGTGCCGCTGCCGCTGTCGCATTGGTCAAGGCAAAGGCCTTCTGTCCGCTGAACGCATTGACAAGGCTCGGGTGGCTGGCATAGTCACTCGCGGTCATGGTCATTGCAGAGCGTGTGCCCACCTGATCGATGCTTCCCAGACGGGCGGCGTTGCGCAGCAGCGTCGACATGTTGTTGCTCAGGTTGGACGACGTGTCGCTGACATTGATGGTGGCAACCCGCTTGTTCGACGCGATGCCGGCAACCGCATCAGCCGATACACCGGTCACGTTCAGGCTGTAGGTGCCGGAGATGCTGTTGATGACGCTGCCACCCCGACTGTACTGACCTGCTGTGAGCGTGATGGGCGCACTCCCGCTGGTGAGCGCGATCGACTTGACCTGTGACCCCAGACGCGTCAGGGCATCGAAGCTCGCACTGATGTTCGCGGCACTATCGCTGATGCGGTAGTTGCCGCCCGCGGGCGAATTGCTCGCAGCAGCAAGTGCAGCAGCAACACTCACGCCCTGTGGCTGGCTCATGGCCTGTACAGACCGATGAACTCCGGAGACTGCAACGCTGAGCGACATAAAATCCCCCGAATGCACCACGTGTCCTGACTGGATCAGGACAGGTTCCGCAGTGAGGCCACCAAGGCCAAGGTGAGAGCCAGCCACCCGACGCCGTCGGGCACCTTCGATCACTGCTCAAGGGAAGTCGACGGTTCGGCGCCGAACTTTAGGGGTGCGGCGAAAGAGCGGCAACCGGGGCCGCGCCATGTCCCATCGCGGTATCGTGCATCCGGCGTTCCTTGTGAATGGGCAAGGTGCCCTGCGCAGGCTTTCGCAAGATGGCGCCATCACGGACTGACCGCACGGCAACAACTATCGGAGTCGTTCGGCGATCAGGGTAGAAAGGAGCCTTGTACCTTCCCCCAACGGGCGCAGGTGATCGTGGTCACCGAAGTACTCGTCGAGAAAGCGTGCATCGCCGTAGCAATTCAGCACCTCGACGTCATGGCCGAGCTTGAAGTCGCGCAGGATTTCAAACAGATTGGCAAACAGCAGGGGTACATCACCACCGCTCGCGCGAACGCGAAGCGATCCGATGCATTGCGACAACGCCCCCGATCGGGCGAGCATCCGGCATGCAGCCGCCCGGCGGATGGTGGCAAAGGTCCAGCGGGCAATCAATGAAGTCTTGTTTCGGCAGCCTGCGATGTGGCGTGATCGATCGAACGGGCTTCGCCGCCCGGACGAACGCCACCGTACGCTATGACGCCACCGCCTGCCGAATGCGCGATGTCAGCAACCGCGGCCCCTCGGTTCGCACATCCAGATGATTGGAATCGGAGAAGTGCACATCCTCGAACTCTCCACTGTCGAATGCATTGATGAGCTGCACGTCACAACCGTGCGGATCCCTGAAGAGAAGCGCCGACAAGTGCCGCACGATGCGCCTTGCTTCGGGCCCGACGGCACGTACGTAGTCCGACCGAGCCGGTGACACCACGAGGACCACTCGGTGCTTTCGCTGACGCGCAAGGAGCAACAGGCGCATCAGGTAGAGGTGTCCCTCCTCGCGACGACTGAAGTCCACATGGACCCGCGCCTGATCGGCGACCGACTCGGTTGTCGGCATCCGTGGCGTGCAGTCATCGGGCAGAAAGCCGCTGAATCCAGGCCGTTCAACCTCGAGCGCATTCAATCGGCCCCGGATCTGTGCCGAGAGCTGCCTCACCTCATCGTCCGGATACTCGAGGCCAAGATCGAAGATCTCGTTGATCGCCGGGCAGATGTGTTTCTCGCCTGGAACACGTTCCATGATGTTGGACGCGGAAAAGACCGAGTAGAAGATCACGACGTTCTGCAGCGCAGCACACGTCGATGCAATCTTCTCGTAGAGAAGGCAACTGTGCTTCAGGTCCTGCGATCGACAAGCCAGGTTGAACGAGTCGGGACAATGCCGCGGATCGAATCCGCAATCAGCGTGCGAGGAACCGAGGACGAGCGTGCGGACAGTGGCTCTCTGCCGGTTCAGCATCGTGCGCTTGGCCGCGAGCAGGACAATCCAATCGCGGAGCAAGGGCGTCACAGGCATGACCATGGAAGCATCTGGCACTTGCGGTACCCGGTCTACCGCCGGTGGTCTGGCGGAGAGTGAGGGATTCGAACCCTCGATGCAGCTTTTGACCGCATACTCCCTTAGCAGGGGAGCGCCTTCGACCACTCGGCCAACTCTCCGGACCGCGCGAAGGATACCGGGTTTGCTCACCCTGGGCAATGAGGATCTGCACCCCGCCTGTGCCTTGCGTGCGATCATTGATGCGCATCACCGGGCGCGGCCGCACCGCTGGCGGATCGGCACGACATGAAAGGCGAATGGAGAGGACATGAAAACGACGACGGCACTCGCTTCGCTGGGTATCGTGCTGGGCGCGAGCCTGGCGATGGGCGGCATCACGATCGCGCAAGCGCAGCCCACCTACCCTGCCAAGGCCATCCGTCTCATCGTGCCTTTCCCACCCGGTGGCGCGACCGATGTGGTCGCCCGGATCGTCGCAGCCAGCATCAGCGACCGCATGGGTCAACCCATCATCATCGACAACCGGGTCGGCGCGGGCGGCGTCATCGGTACCGACGCTGCCGCCAAGGCTGCGCCCGATGGCTACACCCTGCTCGCCGTGTTCGACAACTTCACCACCAACCCGTTTCTGTTTCGTAATGTCGAATCCGACCCGGTTCGCGACTTCACACCCATCGCGCAGCTGGTGCGCAGCTATCAGTTGCTGGTGGTCCCCCCCTCGCTCGGCGTGCGGCGACTGGAAGACTTCGTGACGCTCGCCAGGACACGGGGCAGCGCGATCAATTTCGCGACTGCCGGCCCCGGGACATCGAGCCACCTCTCGATGGAGCTCCTCAAGGCGACGGCCGGCATCGAATCCACTGCCATCCACTTCAAGGGGGGCAACCCGGCGACAACGGCACTGCTCGGTGGGCAGGTCGACGTGATGATGGTCACCACTGGCACAGGCATTCCGCATGTGCGCTCGGGCAAGCTCACCGCACTGGCGATCTCCTCGCCGACGCGAGGCGCACTGGCCGACTTGCCAACGATCGCACAGACCTATCCGGGATTCGAGACCCAGTCGTGGGCCGGCTTCGTCGCACCAGCGGGTCTGCCCTCCGAGATCGTCGTACGCCTGAATCGCGAGATCGTTGCAGCACTTGCGCTCGCAGAGGTCAGACAGAAACTGGAAGCGCAGGGCTACGAGCCTGTGGGGGGCACACCAGAGGCCCTGGGCGACCTGGTGCGCGCGGAATCAGCACGCTGGGGCAAACTGATTCGCGAGCGCCGCATCACCACCGAGTGATGCCCGGGGCGATCGGCTGATGCCCGCAGCGACCATCAGACCATCAGACCATCAGACCATCAGACCATCAGACCATCAGACCATCAGACCGTCTGACCACGCTTGACCCTGGTGGGCTGACCCCGCTCGATGGCACGAGCAGCAGCCAGCGACGGACGGGCGAGCGCGCTGGCATCCGTGCCCGAGCCAAGCCCGTCAGCCAGATGCCACTCGGAGAACCGGTTGACACGGTAGTTGTTCGGCGTCCAGCCTGCGTCGACATGATCCGGGTCGCAGAAGTATTCAAGTGCTCCGCCCAACGGATTCTTGAAATACCAGAAGTACGCAGATGAAATCGGATGGCGCCCGGGCCCGATTTCGGTCTTCCAGCCCCGCTCGACGAAGGCCTTGCCACCCCCGAAGACCTCGTGGATGTCACGCACCTCAAACGCAATGTGATGCAGGTCGACCTTCCCGGTGCGGCTTTTCGCAAAGAACAGGTTGTGATGCTCGCTGCGCGCGGCCCAGCGCAGAAAGACACCCGCACCGCCAACGTAGCGGTCGGAGAGGAAAAAGCCCAGACGCTTCCGATAGAAAGCCTCGGCTACCCTTGTGTCAGGCACCGAAAAGACGATATGCCCCATCTTGAAGGGCTGTGCCGCCTCATACACCGGTCCGACCGTATTGAGACGACTCCGGTGGCCTGGGCCATTCCAGGCCGTACCCGCCTCGGCCGTCTCCCGAGCATGGCGCCAGACGCGAAAGCCGATGGCGATACCGTTGTCGTCCACCGAATGGACCGTACCGTCGCGATCAACCTGTACCGTACGATCGACAGCGAGATTCTCAGCGACAGCGTTGACCGCCTTACGGGTTGCCAGGCCGAAAATGACCTCGCGAAACTGCGACCCGCCTTCCAGGGAAGGCGGCAGACCGGGTGTATCGGCGGCACGGACGATGACTTCGCTGCCAATTCGCGTTGCGAAGACCAGTTCCTTGCGGCTTTCGCCGACCTTGCGCAGGCCCCAATCGGTAAACAGCCGGCGCGCGAGTTTCAGATCGTCTGCCCCGAACACGACTGCATCGATGCCGGTGTAATCCATCTCAACCTCCTTCGCCAGGCGTCAGGGCCGCCGGCCGATTCGCAGCAACCTGCCGATCAGGCCTGCTCGAGCCCGAAGGCCTTGTGCAGCACACGTACGGCCAGTTCCAGATACTTCTCGTCGATGACCACCGAGATCTTGATCTCGGATGTCGAAATCATCTGAATGTTGATGCCCTCTTCAGAGAGGGTTCGGAACATCTGGCTGGCGATGCCGACATGCGAACGCATGCCCACCCCGACCATCGACACCTTGCAGATGCGGTTGTCGCCCACGATGTCACGCGCGCCGATGTGGGTCTTCACCTTCTGAAGGATTTCCATCGCCTTCGCGTGCTCATTGCGATGAACCGTGAAGGAAAAGTCGGTGAGCTGGTCAGTGCCGGCGTTCTGGATGATCATGTCGACATCGATATTGGCATCGGCCACCGGCCCGAGGATGGCGTAGGCGATGCCCGGGCGATCGGGAACGCCAGTCACCGTGACCTTGGCCTCGTCACGACTGAACGCAATGCCGGAAATGACTGCCTGCTCCATCTTCTCGTCTTCCTCGAAAGTGATGAGAGTGCCCTCGCCTTCATCCTCGAAGGACGAGAGGACGCGTAGCCTGACCTTGTACTTGCCGGCAAACTCGACCGAACGAATCTGCAGCACCTTGGAGCCAAGACTCGCCATCTCGAGCATTTCCTCGAAAGTGATGGTCTTGAGGCGCCGGGCCTCCGGAACGATGCGCGGGTCAGTGGTGTAGACGCCATCGACATCGGTGTAGATCTGGCACTCGTCAGCCTTCAATGCCGCAGCCAGGGCCACCGCCGACGTATCCGACCCACCACGACCGAGGGTGGTGATGTTGCCGCTCTCGTCGATGCCCTGGAAGCCGGCGACAACCGGCACGATCCCCTGGGCGAGATCGCGTCGCAGGCGCTCCTCGTCGATGTGCAGGATGCGCGCCTTGGTGAAGGCGCTGTCAGTGAGCACTCGAACCTGAGCGCCAGTGTAACTGCGCGACTTCAGCCCCTCGGCCTGGATGGCCATGGCAAGAAGCGCGATGGTGACCTGCTCGCCGGTGGACGCGATCACGTCGAGTTCTCGCGGACTGGGTACCGACTGCACCTCGCGAGCCAGACCGAGCAGCCGATTGGTTTCGCCAGACATCGCCGACGGGACGACCACGACGTCGTGCCCCATCGCCTTCCATCGGGCCACGCGCCGTGCCACATTGCGGATTCGCTCGGTCGTGCCGACCGACGTTCCGCCGAACTTCTGAACGATCAGGGCCATTGCTGCGTCATCGTCTCGGGTCAAACCTGTCATTATACCCGGATCTTTGTCAGTGCCTGACCAGGACGCCATGGCAAACCGCGTTGAGCCCCGTTACTCCTTTCGCGCCACCGCGGCATCTCTCGTCGTGCTTGCCGCAACGCTCTCCGGTTGCATGTCGGAACCCACCTGGACGGGTCTCGTCACACGCGATGGACTCACCTACGCCTATGATGCCAACACCCTGCGCCGATCACGCGGCAACAAGGTACGACTGACCATCCTGCGAGAAAGTCCGCGGGACATCCGCGATCCACTGTCAGGCGACAGCTACCGCTCGGCTGCACTTGACTGGGAATTCGACTGCGCCCAGCGCAGCCTTGTCCGGCACTCGACCACGCTGTACACGGGCGCACGCGCAACCGGACGAAACCTGAACGAAATGAGCCTTGTCGGTGGTGCCGTCTACGCAGACCCACAGACCCTTGGCGCCCTCAACCGAGCAGACCGGGAAGCCAGGCCCGAGCGGGTCCTCTCCGGCAGCGTGGAACAGGACATCCTGAATCGATTCTGCGGCGACAGTCGGGCCTGATCGAACCTCGACGATCGCAATAGAACTTCACGGATTACCCGCAGGGCGCATTGCACACTCACCTCTAGACAGGGAGTGTGAGAGCGATGAAAACCCTGATGGTCAGTTCGGCGACGGCATCGTACTTTCCTTACATCAAGGGCCTGATCGCCAACGTTGTTCGGAGAGGCTTGCATCGGAACATGGCCATGGGAGTGCTCGACATCGATTTCGATGCCGAGCAACGGGCGTGGCTCCTTGCCCAGTCAGTGCGTATCGAACCTGCGGCGTGGGACTTCGAATCGAGCGTTCCGTCCGAGGGACTTCCCCTGCATTATCGGGCGCTCACCGTACGCCCCCACCTCAGACGTTACTTCCCCGGCTATGACGTCTACCTCTGGGTCGATCCTGATGTCCTCATCCAGAATGGCAACGCGCTCAACTGGTATCTCGGTGGGGCCCGGGCACAAGGCCTGGCCATCGCGTCTGAATCCGATGGAGCCTATCGCCTCGACTCGAGCATCGCCGGATGGCGCCTGAACCGGCTGGCTGCCTGTTTCGGCAAGCACGCGGCGGTCCGACTTTTCCTCGAGTCACACTACTACAACGCCGGCATCTGGGCACTCAGAGCCGATGCCCCGCACTGGGATGCCTGGGCTCACCATCTCGGTGCAGGGCTGGCAGCAACGCAGGGCGCCGTCATATGCGATCAGAGCGCTCTCAATTACGCGCTGTTTCACGAACAACTGCCCGTGTGTTCGCTGCCCGCAACTGCCAACTGGCTGTGTCACCTGTGTCCTCCGAAGTTCGACCAGAAAAGCCAAACCTGGTTCGAACGCAACTCGCCGCACCGAAGTCTGCCCCTGCTTCACTTCTCGGGAGACACGAAGAGCGCCCTGTTGCAGTTTCTGGCCGAACAGGACGCCCCCTCCCCTCCAGTCACAAGCCCGTGACCGACATGCAGGCACACCGTGTATTGGTTCTGGGTGCGAGCGGCTTCATTGGAACGCACCTGACCCGGCGGCTCCTGGCCGACGGCTTTCAAGTACGCGGCCTGTCCCGGACGCGACCACCGGACAGCTTCGATGTCGGTGCAGCAGCGAGCGGTCAACTGGAATGGCGAGTCGGTGACTTCGCGAGCCAGGCCGATCACGTCGCGTTGCTTGCCAACTGCCAGAGCGTCGTGCACCTCATCGCCTCGACGCTGCCCCATGCTCGTACCGACAACATCGCGCTCGACCTCACAGAAGACATCGCGCCGACCATCAGGCTCCTTGAAGCAGCAAGGCGTGTCGGCGCACGGGTGATCTTTGCCTCCTCGGGTGGCACCGTATACGGCCCACAGCCTGATCCGCGCATTCGCGAAGACAGCCCGACCGATCCCATCTGCAGCTACGGGGTCGCCAAGCTCGCCATCGAGAAGTACCTGCACCTTTTCGGTCGCCTCCACGGACTGGACTACGCGACGCTGCGCTTCGCCAATGTGTTTGGCCGCACCGTCCCATCCGCACGAGGACAAGGCCTGATCGAGATATTCACCGACCGGATCCTGCGCGGCGAACCCCTCGAGATCTGGGGCGACGGCACCACCGTGCGCGACTACCTTCATGTGGACGACGCAGTCGATGCCATCGTGAAGAGCCTTGCCCATCAAGGGCCCCACCGGCTCTTCAACATCGGCACCGGCCGCGGCGAGAGCGTCAACGGAATCATTGCCCGGATTGCCCAGGCTTCCGGACTGCGGCCGCAGATCAGGTACACCCGGGGACGCAGTTCCGATGTCGCCGCCAACGTGCTCGACTGCAGCCGCGCTGCCGAGGCACTCGGCTGGCAGGCCAGACGCCCGCTCGCCGAGGGCATCGGGCTCGTCGTTGAGTCACACCGCAACCGATTGGCGACGAGGCATGCCTCCGAGGCTGCATGACGCCATCCCACACCGGGGAGCCAACCCGCGCCTCCTCGACATCAAGGAGTGCGCGATGCACCGTTCCGCCCATGCCCACTGCCGGCGCTTTCGTGATGTGTACCTGGCTTCGTTTCCCGTCCACGGCGAGCGCTGCACGGTCCTGGAGATTGGCTCGCAGGACGTGAACGGGAGTCTTCGAGACCTCTTCACGCCACACTGCGCGTTCACCGGCGTGGACACATCGCCCGGAAAGGGGGTCGATGTCGTTCTTCAAGACCCGTACAAGCTGCCCTTTCCCGACAACCACTTCGACGTGATCGTATCCAGTTCGTGCTTCGAGCATGTCCCGATGTTCTGGCTGCTGTTCGTCGAAGCCGTGCGAGTGCTCAAAGCTGACGGCCTTTTCTACCTGTGTGCGCCGGCCAATGGCTACTTTCACCCCAGCCCGGTCGATTGCTGGCGCTTCTATCCGCACAGCGCATTGGGCCTGACCGAATTCGCCCGGCGAGAAGGCCATGGCCGGGTCGTCCTGCTGGAGTCATTTACCGGCGTTCAGTCAGGCGGCCCGGAGGGTGACTGGAATGACTTCTGCGCAGTGTTCCTGAAAGACGAAAGTCACTTGCCGCTGCATCCGTCGCGGATCACGGACCGGCATCAACGCTTCCTCAACGGGATCCAGCACGGTCGTGCCGAACTGATGAACGGCTTGAGGCTGACCGAAGATCAGATCCGTCTGCGCCGCGCGCTCGACACGCGTCCGTCCAGAAGCTGAGCGCATTCAACGCGGCCGATTCCGACGCTTGGGGTTGCGCTACGGCAATCTCGGCGTCGAATGCTCGCAGAGGACAGCACTCCGGACCTGGCCAGAGCCCCCCCCCCACGGCAAGGCCTGTCGGTCTCATCGTGCTGCTGCTGTGGAACCTGCGCCCGGTGACACGCAATCAATGATGTATGCCGCGAGAACACCTTGTGTGGTGAGGTCGGTCTGAATGCGCTCAGCTTGTGGAATGACGCGTATCGAGCACGCGAGGCACCTCAAGGGCTCGACGACTTGGCGGAAGCGGTGAGATTCGAACTCACGAACGGTTGCCCGTTGCCGGTTTTCAAGACCGGTGCAATCGACCACTCTGCCACGCTTCCTTCGTCGGAGTGTCATGAAGAGCGCGTCACCACGCGCTCGAAGCCATCCGCCTGCTGCAGCACGCCCGGTTGGACAATCCGACAGCATGCATGATGATAGCATCTGCATGGAAGCATCCTGCCAGGTCATGGGCCTGCGAGACAGCCTGCGATACCAGGCTCGGGAACTTTCTGATCAAACATTGTTCCAAGCCTCTTGCAATCTGCCTGCGCGCCTTCATCTGTCCAGACGCGCAAGTCAGATGCAGGCACCTGACGACGCACCCGAAGCATCATTCGGCAACCCAAGGGAGACTCCTGATGAATCACCAGTTCGGCACCTACGGCGGCAGCCTCAGCACGCCCACCCGTCAGAACGCGGTCCTTCGCAACACCTACTGGCTGCTGGCCCTGAGCCTCATCCCCACCATGATCGGTGCGGTGATCGGCACCAACCTCGATTTTTCGTTCCTGCGCGCCAGCCCGATCATCGGATCGCTGGTCGTTATCGGGATTCTCTACGGTTGGATGTACGCCATCGATCGCAACAGCCAGAGTGGTCTGGGCGTCGGTCTGCTGCTCGGCTTCACGTTTTTCATGGGCCTGCTGCTGGGACCGCTCCTGCAGCACACGCTGGGTTTCTCGAACGGTGCCCAACTCATCATGATGGCGGCGGGTGGTACCGCAGCATCGTTCTTCGGCCTCGCGGCGTACGCAACCACCACCAAGCGCAACCTTGAAGGCATGGGCCGCTTCCTGATGGTGGGCGGCATCGTCATCATGCTGGCCGTTCTTGCCAACATCTTCTTCCAGAGCCCGGTGCTGCACCTGGTCGTGGTTGGCGCCTTCGTCATCTTTTCCGCGATGATGATTGCCTGGCAGCTGAACGCCATCGTTCAGGGCGGCGAGACCAACTACGTGTCGGCCACCCTGTCCCTCTACGTCTCCATCTACAACCTCTTCACCAGCCTGCTGCAACTGCTGGGCATCTTCGGTGGCGATCGCGACTGAACGATGGCAGGAACGAACATGAAAAAGGCGCCCTCGGGCGCCTTTTTCATGTCGACGGCATTACGCCCGCTCGAAGCGTGCAACCGACTCCACGTGCGCCGTGTGCGGGAACATGTTGGCGATGCCGGCTGACACCAGCCGATAGCCGCGGGTATTCACCAGAATGCCCGCATCGCGAGCGAGCGTGGCCGGGTCGCACGATACGTAGACGATGCGCCTCGGGCCACCGGTTTCAGACAGTGCCTTCACCACCTCGAGCGCACCATCGCGCGGCGGATCGATGAGCAATTTGTCGAAGCCTGACAGGTCGGGCAACTTGTCGGGTTCGAAGAGGTTGGCCACAGCAAAGGTCGCCGCAAGGCCGTTGGCTTCGGCATTGAGACGCGCCCTCGCTACCAACCCGGCATTGCCCTCGATCCCATGCACGCGGGCGCCTCGGCGGGCAATCGGCAAGGTGAAGTTGCCCAAGCCGCAGAAAAGATCGGCAATCGACTCGCCTGGCCTCGGGTCGAGCAGGCCGATGGCGCGACGCACCAGCACCGCATTGATGTCGCTGTTGACCTGGGTGAAGTCGGTCGGCAGAAAGCCGATCGTCACATCGAATTCAGGCAATCGGTAGGCCAGTGCCGGGGCATCTTTCGGATGGAACAGGGCCGCTGTCTCCGGCCCCTTGGTCTGCAACCAGATCTGGACTCCGTGCCGATCGGCAAACGCGCGCAGATGGCGTTCATCGTCGGGGGTGAGCACCTCCAGCACCCGAAAGACGAGCACCGTCACAGCGCCGCCAATCGATACCTCGATCTGCGGCATGCGGTCGGGCCGTGCCAGCGACTCAACCAGACGCC
Source organism: Pseudomonadota bacterium (assembly GCA_947455195.1). Lineage (GTDB taxonomy): Bacteria > Pseudomonadota > Gammaproteobacteria > Burkholderiales > SG8-39 > CAIXPL01. The sequence continues at coordinate 273,319 of CANGMI010000008.1, forward strand.
GCATCGGGACGAGCATCGCCGAGATGGCTTCAGGAAGCACATGGCACTCGCGCATGTCGGCCACATAACTCGAACCGCGCTCATGAAAGCCGACAAGAACGCCGCCCTTCTTCGGCACATTGCGTACCGAGAGCCGTGCACGGTGCCGGTATCCCCATTGGGGACCGTAGATGGGTGTCAGGATCGATTCGGGCCGCACATTGCCGATATGAACGAAGGCATCCTCGAGGATGCGCTGCTTGGCAGCGACCTGGGTCCGAAACTCGACATGCTGCAAGGAACAGCCACCGCAGATGCCAAACGAGGGGCAAGCCGGGGCTACGCGCGCAGCCGACTCGCGCCGAACCTCGACGAGCCCGCCGGTGGCCCAGGTGCCGCGATCACGGGTAATCGTGAAGCGCACTCGCTCACCGGTGATGGCACCGGCAATGAATACGGCCTTGCCCTCGAGCCTTGCCACACCGCGTCCCTCGCGGTCGAGCGACTCGATGCGGGCTTCGAAGACCTCACCCACCCCAGCAGGTACGCCGCGGGTGCGCCCGCGTCCACGGCTCATGCGGATGGCCCGGCCACATTCGATCCGGCACACCCGTCCCAGGCCTCGACATACCGCGCCCAATGGGCCTGACCCGTGGCGGCAAGGGTCTGACGTACGAGCGCCACCTCGGCTGCGTGGGTAGCGGCATCGATATGCCCGCGCATCAACTGGAAGCGCAGCCAGACGAGATAGGTATTCACGACATCGGTCTCGCAGTAGTCACACACCTCGGCACCACGCCCTTCGCGCCAGGCTGCCCAGACCTGAGACCCCTCCATGCCGAGCTTGCCCGGCAAGCCAAGCAGGCGCGCCGCCTGGTCGAGCGGCACGTTGTTGCGCGGCTGGTAGAGCGCCAGCACATCCATGAGGTCGAGGTGCCGCGTGTGGTAGCGGCCGAGATAGTTGTTCCACTTGAAATCGCGATCGTCCTCACCCTGATCCCAGTAGCGAGGTGCGCTGAGCCCGTGTGCGAGGGCCCGGTAGTGCAGCACCGGCAGGTCGAAACCACCGCCGTTCCAGGACACCAGCTGCGGAGTGAACCGCTCGAGACCCTCGAAGAAACGCTGCACGATCGAGCGCTCGTCCTCCCCGTCTCGTCCGAGCGTCCAGACCTTGAACTGATCGGCATCGCGCAACGCCAGCGAGAGCGCGACCACCCGATGCACATGGACGGGCAGAAAATCATGGCCCGATTGCACCCGCCTGCGCTGAAAAGCGAATTCGGCCACATCGCGATCACTCATGGCCGGATCCAGGTCGTGAATGGCACGCAGCGCCGCCGTGTCGGGCACGGTCTCGATATCAAACACCAGAACCGGGGTCATGAAAGAACGGGCTCGGCACCGGCGCCCAGCGGTCGCTCAAGCGGTGCAAACCGGGTGCACCTCGCCTCCGATACGTTCATGCTGGAAAGACCCCCGTGGAGAGGTAACGGTCGCCCCGGTCGCAGATGATGGCAACGATGGTGGCATTTTCCAGCTCTCGCGAAATACGCAGTGCAATTTCCACCGCCCCACCCGCCGAAATGCCGCAGAAGATGCCCTCGACGCTGGCAAGCTGCCGCGCCATCGCCTCGGCAGCCGACTGGCTGACCGACTCGATCCGATCGACCCGCGTACGATCGAAGATGCGCGGCAGGTAGGCTTCGGGCCACTTGCGGATGCCCGGGATGTTCGCGCCGTCTTCGGGTTGCGCACCGATGATCTGAACCTGCGGATTGCGCTCCTTCAGGAAGCGCGACACCCCCATGATCGTACCGGTCGTGCCCATGCTCGACACGAAATGGGTGATGGTGCCCGCCGTATCGCGCCAGATTTCGGGGCCGGTGGTCTCGTAGTGCGAAAGCGGATTGTCAGGGTTGGCGAACTGATCGAGCATCACACCCCGCCCCTCGGCCACCATCTGATCGGCCAGGTCGCGCGCCGACTCCATCCCGCCCCCCCTGGGCGTGAGGATGATCTCGGCCCCGTAGGCACGCATGGTCTGGCGTCGCTCGATGGAAAGATGCTCCGGCATGATGAGCACCATGCGATAGCCGCGCATCGCCGCCGCCATGGCGAGCGCGATGCCGGTGTTGCCGCTGGTGGCCTCGATGAGCGTATCGCCCGGGCGAATCTCGCCGCGGCGCTCGGCTTCTCGAATCATGTAGATGGCGGGCCGGTCTTTCACCGAACCCGCCGGGTTGTTACCTTCCATCTTCGCGAGAACGCGATTGGAGGTGTCACCCGGCAAACGTGTCAACTGCACGAGCGGGGTGTTGCCGATCGTCTCCTCGAGCCGAGCGTAGCGCGGCACAGCGTCGTTCATCGTGCGGCCTCGGCGATCAGCAAGTCAACATACTGCCCCACCCCGGTCGTGACATCGAGAAAGGGCGCCGTATAGCCGGCACCGCGCAAGGCGGTGAGATCGGCCTGGGTATGGTGCTGATATTTGCCACGCAAGAGTTCGGGAAACGCGATGTACTCGATCAATCCGGCGGCCCTGAGTCCGGCCAGATCGAGGGGCGACTCGCCGCGATGCCGACGCACCGCGTTCACCGTGGCACAGGCCACATCGTTGAAGGTCTGCGCGCGTCCGGTACCCAGATTGAAGATACCCGACCGCTCGGGGTGTTCCATGAAGTCGAGCACGACTCGGGTCACGTCTTCGACCGATACGAAATCGCGCTGCTGCTCCCCATCGGCGTAGCCGCCCGTGCCCTCGAACAGGCGCACCGGGCTGCCGGCCTGCAACTGGCCGAAGAAGTGCCAGGCCACCGAGGCCATGCGCCCCTTGTGTCCCTCGTGCGGGCCGTAGACGTTGAAATAGCGAAAACCCGCCACCTGGCTCTGGGCATCGGGCAGGCGTTGCCGAACCACCTGGTCGAAGAGATACTTCGAATAGCCATACACATTGAGCGGCCGCTCGGCCTCGAACGCCTCGACAAACCGTGTGCTGCCACCATAAACCGCAGCCGAGGAAGCGTAGATGAGTTGCACCTCGTCCTCGAGGCAGTAATCGAGCAGGGACAACGAGTAGCGGTAGTTGTTGTCCATGACATACCGACCATCGGTAGCCGTCGTATCAGAGCACGCACCCTGATGCAGCACGACGTCGACCACACCGTCAAAGTCACCCGCCTCGAGTCGCTGGATGAACTCGCGCTTGTCCAGATAATCGGCGAAGCGGCAGCCCACCAGGTTGTGGAACTTGTCGCCGCGTTCGAGGTTGTCAACAACAATGACGTCGGTGACGCCACGCTCATTGAGGCCACGCAGAAGGTTCGCGCCCACAAACCCTGCGCCCCCGGTGAGTATCGTGTAACCGCTCATCCTGATCCCTTTCGCATAGCCGCCCGACCGGTCAGGCCTGGAGGAGTGACAACCTCAATTCATCACGGTGCACCACAGCGGTACCGAGTTTGCCCACCACAATACCGGCCGCGACATTGGCCACATGCATGGCCTGCGCAAGCGGGCAACCAGCCGCCAGCGCCGAACTGAGCGTGGCGATCACGGTATCACCAGCCCCGCTGACATCGTAGACCTCGCGGGCACGCGCCGGCTCGTGGGTGACGCCGGTTGCAGTGAAAAGGGTCATGCCCTCCTCGCTCCGGGTGAGCAGGAGCGCATCGAGTTCAAGCCGGCTGCGGAGCGCCTGAGCGCGCTGCTCGAGATCGTGTTCGTCAGACCAGCGCCCCACCACCTGGCGCAGTTCGGCCCGGTTGGGCGTAAGCACGGTTGCGCCCCGGTACGGCGAGTAATCGTCACCCTTGGGATCGACCAGTACCGGCTTTCCGGCAGCGCGCGCCGCTGCGATCATGGTGGCGACATCGGCGAGTGCGCCCTTGCCGTAGTCGGAAAGCACCACGACATCGACCTCGGCCAGACGCTCGAGGAACCCTGCCATCTTGTCGGCCAGCGCCTCGCGGCTGGGCACATTCTCGAAGTCGATGCGCAGCAACTGCTGCTGCCGACTCAAGACGCGCAGCTTCACCGTAGTCGAAATGGTGGCGTCGCGACGAAGACGCGAAACCACGCCTGCTCCATCGACCAGTGCCTGCAGCGAAGTGCCCGCCTCGTCGTCACCCACGACCGCCAGCAGTTCGGAGTGCGCACCGAGCGCGGCCGCGTTGCGGGCCACGTTGGCTGCCCCACCGGGGCGCTCATCGGAGCGAACGACCTTGACCACTGGCACCGGTGCCTCGGGCGAGATGCGATCGACATCGCCAAACCAGTAGCGATCGAGCATGACGTCGCCCACCACCAGAACGCGAGCGCTGGCAAAGTCGGGCATCGTCGAGCGAGCCGCCTCGTCCCCAGTGCGCTGGGCTTCACTCATCTAGCGCGGCTCCTTGGCCGGCCATGCACGGCGCCCGATCGGTACATAGTCAAGCCCTTCGGCGGCCACGACCGCCGGATCATAAAGATTGCGTCCGTCGAAGATCACCGGCAACTTGAGCTTGGCACGAATGGCGGCGAACTCGGGGCTGCGGAACTCCTTCCACTCGGTGATGATGACCAGCGCGTCAGCACCATCGAGTGCCGCCATCGGATGGCTGGCATAGCGCACCTGCGGAACAGCGTCGAGATGGCGCTTTGCCTCCTCCATCGCAGCCGGATCGTACGCACAGATCGTGGCGCCGCGGCGTACCAGTTCTTCGATGAGCACGAGACTCGGTGCTTCACGCATGTCATCGGTGTTGGGCTTGAAGGCAAGGCCCCAGAGCGCGAAATGACGTCCGCGCAGGTCTTCTCCGAGACGGCGAACGATCTTGGCGGCAAGCACTTCCTTCTGCGCCGCGTTCACCGCCTCGACCGCATCGAGCACACGCAAACTGAGCCCCGCCTGCCTCGCGGTATGGGCAAGCGCCTTCACATCTTTCGGAAAGCAGGAGCCGCCGTACCCGGCGCCCGGATAGAGGAAGTGAAAGCCGATGCGCGGGTCAGACCCGATGCCGCGGCGCACATCCTCGATGTCGGCGCCGATACGCTCGGCGAGGTTCGCTACCTCGTTCATGAACGAAATGCGCGTCGCCAGCATGGCATTGGCCGCGTACTTGGTCAGTTCGGCCGACCGTACGTCCATCGTGATCAACCGATCGTGGTTGCGCTGGAAGGGAGCATAGAGCGTGCGCATGGCCCGCAAGCCTTCCTCGTCATCGGAGCCGATCACGATACGGTCGGGTCGCATGAAGTCCTCGACCGCAGCCCCTTCCTTCAGAAATTCAGGATTCGACACGACAGCAAAACCCGTAGCCAGCCCACGGGCAGCGAGTTCCTCGGCGATGGCTGCGCGTACCGCATCAGCCGTACCCACCGGCACGGTGGACTTGTCGACGATGACCTTGGGCTCGCTCATCAGGCGCCCGATCGAGCGAGCCGCAGCGACCACGTGCCGCACATCGGCCGAACCATCCTCATCGGGTGGCGTACCCACGGCGATGAACTGCACCGGCGCGTGTGCGACCCCCTCGGCAACATCGGTGGTAAACCGCAGCCGTCCGGCCGCCCGGTTGCGCTCGACCATGGCGAGCAGCCCAGGCTCGTGAATCGGAATGCCGCCATCGTTCAGGATGGCGATCTTGCGCGCATCGAGGTCCAGACACAGCACATCATTGCCCACTTCGGCGAAGCAGGCCCCGGTCACCAGACCCACATAGCCTGTGCCGATCATCGTTATACGCATGGAGTTCCCCTGGCTGGTTCAGGCAAGTTCGATTTCCTCGACCCGCCGTGGCAGATATGTTTCCCACCCGGCGCATGCCGGACACTGCCAGTAGAACTGGCGTGCACGGAACCCGCAATTCTGGCATTTGTATCGTGACAGTTTCTGTGTGTGTGCGTGAACAAGGCCGCGCATCATCTCCAGTTCCTGTCGCTGCGGCGCATCGGCCCCCAACAACCGGGCCTCGAGCAGATGATCGAGACCGAGCAAGGTTGGATTGCGGCGCAACTCCTCCCGCACCAGACGATGGGCTGCGTCAGCTCCCTCCTCCTCGAGGGTGGCCTGAAAGGTCACGTCGAGGATATCGATCGACGGATAGTCGGCGAGGTAGTGGCGAAGGCGGGTGAGGCCCTCGGTGATCCGTCCGGTGGCACGCCAGGCATCGAGCAGGCGTCGCGCGACCAGCGCAAGGTAGGCCGGGTCCTGGTGTTCGATACGCTGCCAGGCATCGATGGCCGCTCCCTGATCGCCCTCGCGCGCGGCCAGATCGCCCAGCATGATGCTCGCCCGGACGCAGTCGCGACGGGCTTCGAGCGCCGCCGCCAAGGCTTGCCGTGCCGCAACGAGATCGGATGCAGCCTGCGCGGCCTGGGCGAGTTCGCACTGGTAGTGGGCTATTTCACGCTGTTTTGCCTCGCCGGACTCGGTCGAGAGGACAGTGGCGGTCTCGATGGCCTTGGGCCAGTCCTTGAGCAACTGATAGATCTCGAGCAGGCGACGCAGGGCCTCGGGGCGATAGGGCCCGCTGCGCAAGCCGGCGTAGCACTCTTCGGCACGATCGAGGAGCCCTGCCTTGAGGAAGTCCTCCCCGAGCGCGGCGACAGCCTGATCACGCTGTTCAGGGGCGAGATCGGGACGATCGAGCAGGTTGCGGTGCATGCGAATGGCCCGCTCGGTTTCGCCGCGCCGGCGAAACAGACTGCCCAGCGCGAAGTGCAGATCGATCGTCTCGGGACTCACCTTCACCACTTCGATGAAGGCATCGATGGCCTTGTCGGGCTGCTCGTTCAGCAGAAAGTTCAGGCCCTTGAAGTAGGACCGCGGGAGGTTGCGTGACTCGCGCACCAGATGATCGATGTCGATGCGCGCGGCAATCCAGCCCAGCGCGAAGAAGATCGGGCAGACGATCAGCCACCAGTAGTCGAATTCCAACGCTCAGCGCTCCATCGGTCGCACGGCATCCGGATCGAAGTCGGTGACCGACGCAACTCGAGGCGAACGGTGTCGCTCGGCCTCGTGAACCTGCACTTCATGCCGCAAGGCGGCGATCTGCCCACGCAAGGTGGCGAACCGCTCGAGACTCGCGATCAGGGCAATGAGGATGCCGAAGATGACGCTGGCCAGGACGACCAGCGGCAGCGGCGCCTGCCACTGCTGCCCGAAAAACCGCAACTGGACCAGATCGGCATTCATCAATGCCAGCACCGAGAGAAGGAGCAGCAGCAGAGCCCGAAAAACCCACGTCGCGACCCGGCGCAAACCACCCATCGATCAGCCCCTGTGCCCGGTCCTCGGGCTATGCCTTGTTGATGCTTTCGTCGACCCGCTCGCGCAACTCCTTGCCCGCCTTGAAGTGAGGCACGAACTTCTCGGGCACCTCGACCTTGTCGCCGGACTTGGGGTTGCGACCAACGCGTGCTGGCCGGTGATTGAGACCAAAACTGCCAAAACCGCGAATCTCGATGCGCTCGCCACGGACGAGCGCATCGGTCATCGCATCCAGCATCATCTTCACCGCGTACTCGGCATCTTTCGAGACGAGTTGCGGGTAGCGCGCCGCAAGGCGCGCGATGAGCTCGGACTTGGTCATCGCGTCACCCGCAGGCACTTACGACGGGTTCTTGCCGCCATCCAGACGCGCCTTGAGCAGCGCACCCAGATTGGTACTGCCGGTGGCCGCAGCACTGTCGCTCTGCAGCTTGGCCATGGCTTCGGTTTCCTCGGCCATGTCCTTTGCCTTGATCGACAGATTGATCGTGCGGTTCTTGCGATCGACGTTGATGATCATCGGCGTGATGGCATCGCCTTCCTTCAGCAGCGTACGGGCATCTTCGACCCGCTCGCGCGAGATTTCCGATGCACGCAGGTAGCCCTCGATGTCGCCAGCCAGTGTCACCACCGCGCCCTTGGCATCGACCGCCTTCACGGTGCCGCTCACCACGGCGCCCTTGTCGTTCATCGCCACGAAGCTGTTGAAGGGATCACCTTCGATCTGCTTCACGCCCAGTGAGATGCGCTCACGCTCGATGTCGATCGAGAGCACCACGGCCTCGAGGTCGTCGCCCTTCTTGAAGTTGCGAACAGCCTCTTCGCCGGGCAGGTTCCACGACAGGTCGGACAGATGCACCAGGCCATCGATGCCGCCCGGCAGACCGATGAAGACACCGAAGTCGGTAATCGACTTGATGGCGCCCCGCACCCGATCGCCCTTGCGATGATTGATGCCGAACTCGTCCCACGGATTGGGCATGCACTGCTTCATGCCGAGCGAGATGCGGCGGCGATCTTCGTCGATCTCGAGGATCATGACCTCGACTTCATCGCCCAGTTGCACCACCTTGGAGGGATGCACATTCTTGTTGGTCCAGTCCATTTCGGATACGTGCACCAGACCTTCGATGCCCGACTCGATCTCGACGAACGCGCCGTAATCGGTGAGGTTGGTGACCTTGCCGAAGAGGCGGGTGCTCTGCGGGTAACGACGGCTGATGCCAACCCACGGATCTTCGCCCAGTTGCTTCAGGCCGAGCGAAACGCGGTTCTTTTCGGTGTCGAACTTGAGGACCTTGGCCGTGACTTCGTCACCGACGTTGACCACTTCGGTCGGGTGCTTCACGCGGCGCCAGGCCAGATCGGTGATGTGCAGCAGGCCATCGATGCCGCCGAGGTCGACAAACGCGCCGTAGTCGGTGATGTTCTTGACGATGCCCTTGACCGTGGCGCCTTCGCGCAGGGTCTCGAGGAGCTTCTGACGCTCTTCGCCGGCGGTCGCTTCCAGCACCGCACGACGCGAGACGACGACGTTGTTGCGCTTGCGGTCGAGCTTGATGACCTTGAATTCGAGCTGCTTCCCTTCGAAGGGCGTGGTGTCCTTGAGCGGCCGCAGGTCGACCAGCGAACCCGGCAGAAAGGCGCGGATGCCGTTGATCATGACGGTGAGACCACCCTTCACCTTGCCGGTCACAACGCCCGACACGATGGCGGCGTCATCGAGCGCACGCTCGAGGTCAAGCCAGGCAGCAAGGCGCTTCGCCTTGTCGCGCGAGAGGCGCGTCTCGCCGTAACCGTCTTCGAGCGCTTCGATCGCGACGCTGGTGAAGTCACCGGCGACGACGTCGAGGTCACCGCGATCGTTGCGGAACTCCTCGATCGGGATGAAGCTCTCGGACTTGAGGCCGGCATTGACGACGACCCAGTTCTGGTCGATGCGAACGACTTCGGCGGTAATCACCTCGCCGATCCGCATTTCCTTGCGGTTCAGGCTTTCCTCGAAGAGGGCGGCGAAGCTTTCCATCATGGGGCTTTCTGATGCGACTGTGGACATGGATGAGGACACTGATTGACCCGACCGGGCGCGACTCCGAAGGAATCGCCGTGCTGCTCTCCGCGGCGCGGGGTTGGTTGTAGAACGGTGCTCCGGGAACGCTCCCGACTCACCCCCTTGCTGCAACTGCCGAAAAAATAGCTGCCATGCTGACTGATGCGTACTGAACGGGATTCACCCCACCTCGCGATAGGCCGCCAGTACCTGGTCAACCACTTCGGCCACGCTCAGGTGGTCGGAGTCAATGACCCGAGCGCCCGGCGCGGCGGCAAGTGGTGCCACTGCACGCGACCGATCGCGCTCATCACGCGACTCCAGGTCGCGCAAAAGACCTTCAAGATTAGCAGACAAGCCTTTTTCGATCAACTGCTTATGGCGTCTGGCCGCACGCACCGCAGCGCTTGCCGTCAGATACACCTTGAGCCGTGCGTCGGGAAACACCACCGTCCCCATGTCACGCCCATCACCCACGAGCCCAGGGGCCGTACGCAGGCTTCGTTGCAGCCCCAGCAGCGCGGCTCGCACACCCGGCACACTGGCGACCTGACTCGATCGCACACCCGCCTCTTCGGTGCGGATGGCATCGGACACATCCCGCCCGTTCATGAGAATCCGATCGCCTTCGAAGCGCAAGGTCAGGCCCGACACCAGGCTCACCAGCGCCGCCTCATCATCGGCGGCGGTACCGGATTCGATGGACGCAACTGCGGCCGCGCGGTAGAGGGCGCCACTGTCGAGGTAATGAAAGCCCAGCGCGTGAGCGACCTTCGCTGCGACAGTTCCCTTGCCCGAGGCCGAGGGGCCATCGATTGCGATGACCGGCGCGCTGCCGGTTGGCGCCACGATGTTCATCAGTGCCCCACCAGCGCGGCGAGCCGCTCGAAATAATCGGGAAAAGTCTTGGCGACACACCCCGGATCGTTGATTCTGACGCCCACCCCGCCGAACGCCGCCAGCGAGAAGCACATCGCCATGCGATGGTCGTCGTAGGTATCGATCGCAGCCGCTCGCCACTGCACGGGTGGGGTGACGCGCAGCCAGTCGGCACCAGCCTCGACGCCTGCGCCCAACCGGGCCAGTTCAGTCGCCATGGCGGCGATGCGGTCGGTTTCCTTGACGCGCCAACTGCCGATATTGCGAAGACGCGACGGGCCGTCTGCGAAAAGCGCCAGCATGGCCGCGGTCATTGCGGCATCGGGAATGGCATTGAAGTCGATATCGAAGGCCCGTAGCGGCCAGGCACCGGCAGCAGCCTCGACCCAGTCGGGGCCCATGCGCACCGTGCCACCCATCTGCCGCAGAATCCCGGCGAACGCGATATCGCCCTGAATACTGCCCTCACCTACCCCACTCACCCGTACCGGCCCGCCCCCGAGCAAGCCGGCGGCAAGAAAGTAGGAGGCTGCCGAGGCATCGCCTTCGACGAACAGGTGCGTCGGCGAGCGATATCGTGACCCGGCGCGAATGACGAAACGCGAGGCGTCCTGACCAGAGCGTTCGACGCTGACGCCGAAACGGGCCATCAGATTGAGCGTGATGTCGATGTACGGCTTCGAGATGAGTTCACCCTCGAGCGCGATCTCCAGTTCGTGGCCGACCAGGGGGGCTGCCATGAGGAGCGCGGTAAGGAACTGGCTCGAGACCGACCCACGTACCCTGACCGATGCGCGGTCTGCCGAACCACGCCGCGGGTGCCCCACGGCGTCTGCCGCGCCGATTTCAAGCGGCGGATAGCCCTCGGCCCCCAGGTAGCGCACCGGGCACCCGAGCGAACGCAGCGCATCAACCAGATCGCCGATCGGGCGCTCGTGCATGCGTGGCACACCGCTTAACCGGTAGTGGCCCTCCGAGACGGCCAGCACCGCGACAAGGGGTCGAAAGGCCGTTCCAGCGTTGCCCAGAAACAGATCAGCAGCAGCGACCGGAAACCGCCCGCCGCACCCGGTCACACGCAGGCTGTGCTCGCCCAGCGATTCGATCACGATGCCAAGGGCCGCGAGCGCCTCGAGCATCCGGGCAGTGTCATCGGAGGCCAGCACACCGTGCAAGGTGGTCTCGCCCTCAGCGAGCGCTGCCAGCAGCAGGGTTCGGTTGGAGATGCTCTTCGATCCGGGCAGGACGACCGTGCCACGCGCGGATCGGATCGGCGCAAGATCGATCCAGGGTCGATGGCGCCCGGGCGTCACTGCCCGCCTCCGTCGGCGCTCGCCAGAGGCGCAGGGACGCGCTGACGAGCCTCGAACTGCTCGAGCCAGCGATTGCGTTCGTTGCGCGCGCGCCTGAAGACAGCATCCAGACCATCCCCATCGCCCGACTCGATCAACGAGCGCAGTCGATCGAGCGTGGCAGCATAGCCGTCGATACGTTCGAGCAGTGCGTCGCGATTGGCAAGGCAGATGTCGCGCCACATCTCAGGATGGCTGGAGGCGATGCGACTGAAATCGCGAAAGCCACCTGCCGCAAACTGCCACAGGGTCTGTGCGTCGGGGTCGGCAACGATATCCTCGACCAACGCGTAGGCAAGCACATGCGGCAAATGACTGATGGTCGCCAGCACGCGGTCATGGCGCTCGGCCGTCATGTGCGAAACGATCGCGCCACACGCCCTCCAGGCCGCTTCGACCCTTGCAACGTCGGCCGGCGCATTCTCGGCAAGCGGCGTGAGCACCACGCGCCGATTCCGATAAAGCCCGAGCTGTGCTGCAGCGGCACCACTTTTCTCGGCACCGGCCACCGGATGCCCCGGAATGAACTGCGCGACGCGAGGGCCGAGCGCGCGGGTGGCGGCCGCAACAACGTCGCACTTGGTGCTGCCACCATCAGTAACGAGCGTACCCGGACGCAGGTGAGCTGCCATGCGCGCCAGAATCGGCTCCATCTGCCCGACCGGTGTCGCGACGAAAACGAGATCGGCTACAGCCGTCGCAGCTTCGAGTTCAAGGACCTCATCGATGACCCCCAAGCGCAAGGCTTCATCAATGCTGGCACGACTGCGCCCGACACCAACCACCCGCCCCACGGCCCCGGCTTCGCGCAAGGCGAGTGCGAACGACCCGCCAATGAGGCCCACGCCAACCACGACCAGGATCGGGAATCGCGGCTCGTCGGGCCGGGAGGCTGCACTCACGGCAGGCTGTGCCAATGCCGGCGGAGAAGAAACCCCGGATGCCATCAGGCCAGCGACTCTCGCAGCGCGACCAGGAACCGCTCGTTCTCTTCGGGCAGACCGATGCTGATACGCAGATGGTCAGGCATCTGATACCCCCCGACCGGACGCACGATGACCCCCCGGCGCAGCAGCCGCTCGAAGACCACCATCGCCTGCGATTTGCCTTCGCGCCGGGGAATGAGAACGCTCACGAAATTGGCAAACGATGGAATCCAGTTGAGCGAGAGCGCCCGGAAGCCGGCCTCGAGTTGCGCCATGCCAGCGCGATTGATGGCGTAACTGCGTTCGATGAAGGCGGAATCCCCCAGCGCGGCCAGCGCAGCTGCCAAGGCGAGACTGTTGACGTTGAACGGTTGCCGCACACGGTTGATGAGGTCGGCCACTTGCGGATGCATCAGGGCATAACCCACCCGGAGCCCGGCAAGACCGTACACCTTGGAGAACGTGCGCACGATGATCAGGTTGGGGTGCGTGGCCAACCAGCGGGTCGAATCGTAGCGGCACTCGGCCGGCAGGTACTCGTTGTAGGCCTCATCGAGCACCACGAGCACCTCGCGCGGCACGCTGCAAAGCAGCGTCTCGAGCGCGGCCGCTGGGGCGAAGGTGCCGGTCGGGTTGTTCGGGTTGGCAATGAACATCAGGCGGGTTTCTGGCGTGACAGCCTTCGCCATTGCCGGGAGGTCGTGGGCGAAATCACGCGCTGGCACCACGATGGAATCGGCGCCACGTGCCTGGGTGGCCAAGGGATAGACCGCAAACGCGTGCTGCGAGAACACCGCGGCGCGCCCGGGGGCAAGTACCGCTGCCGCCACCATTTCGAGCAGATCATTCGAGCCATTGCCGATGACGATACCTTCCACCGGCCATCCGGTCCGGCGCGAGATGGCACTCTTCAGATCGAACTGATTGCCATCCGGATAGCGGGCGAGATCAGCAAGCTCGCGCTCGATGGCGGCGCGGGCTGCGGTCGAAAGACCGAGAGGGTTTTCGTTCGAGGCCAGCTTGACGATCGAAGCCTCTTCAAGCCCGTACTCGCGGGCGAGTTCGCTGATGGGCTTGCCCGGCTGATAGGGAGCAATGGCGCGCACATAGGCGGGTGCACGCTCGCACAGGTCGATCGGTGCGGCAGGGGGCGAAAGCGGGACACTGGGCGATGAGGACATGAGGCTGATCCGTTGCAGACTGAAGACGAAATGACCGAAGCATCACCCGGGTTCAGGGTGCGGCTGGGTAAGACCCGAACACTTTCATGAAAGGGGCACTGGCTGCCAGACGCGCAAGCGCCCGGGCCACCGGTGGATCGGTGCGGTGCCCTTCGATATCGATGAAGAAGAAATACTCCCAGGTGCCGGTGCGCGCCGGGCGCGACTCGATGCGAGACATGCTCACGCCCTCCTCGGCCAGCGGACTGAGCAGTTCATGCACGGCCCCGGGCTGATTGCGAGCAGAAAGCACGAGCGAGGTTCGATCACGCCCCGACGGACCCGCGTCGTGCGCACCGAGCACGAGAAACCGGGTGAGGTTGCGCGTTTCATCCTCGATGTTCAGGGCATGCAGCCGCAGGCCATAGTGGCTGGCTGCAATGGCAGGCCCGATGGCGGCAGTGTCGCCTTCGATCGATGCCATGCGAGCGGCCTCGGCGTTGCTCGAGACAGCGATACGCTCGGCGGCAGGCAGATGACGCGAGAGCCACCCATGACACTGCGCGAGAGACTGCGCATGCGAATAGACCTTGCGAATGCCTTCGAGCGAGGCCTCGCGTGTCATGAGATTCTGATGAACCCGTACGATCACCTCGCCACACACGCCGCGCGTGGTCTGGAGCATGAGGTCGAGCGATCGACCCACGGCGCCTTCGGTGGAGTTCTCCACCGGCACGACAGCAAAGTCGGTATCGCCCGACTCGGCAGCCCGGAATACTTCGTCCATCGAGGCATAGGGCACCGCATCAACCGACATGCCGAAGTGCTGCCCGACAGCCATTTCGCTGAACGTGCCGCGCGGGCCCAGGTAGGCGATGCGGGTGGCCCGCTCGAGCCCTCGACAGGCCGAGATGATCTCGACGAAGACCCGGCGAACCGCCTCGGGCGCCAGCGCCCCGCGCTCACCCGCTTCAGCCGCAGCAAGTACCTGCGCCTCACGTTCGGGGCGATAGACCGGGGCACCTCCCTTGAGAGCGCCGATGGCCTGAGCGGCAGCGGCACGCTCGCCCAGCAGTCTCACGATCTCGCGGTCCACTGCATCGATGCGCTGCCGATGGCTGCCGATGGCCGCCGTGACGTCGGCAGGGTCGAGCGCTGCGGCTGCTCCGAGGTGCACGCCGTCACTCGCGCGAGCCGCAACCAGGGTGTTCGCTTCAACAAGCTTGCTGCCTTCCGGCAGCGCCGGTGCGCCGGGCGCATCTGATCGGGAATCTGTCATGCCGTGACCTTCAGCCGTGCTGGGTTTGAAACTCGCGCATGTACTCGACCAGAGCACGGACGCCCTCGATCGGCATGGCATTGTAGAGCGACGCGCGCATCCCGCCGAGCGACCGATGACCGCGCAACTGCACCAGACCGCGCGCCTCGGCACCGGCGAGAAAACCGTCATCGAGGCCGGGCCGTCGGAGCATGAACGGTACATTCATGCGCGACCGATCCGGGATTGCCACCGGGTTGGTGTAGAGCGTGCTCGAATCGATGAAGTCGTACAGCAGGCGTGCCTTCTCATCGTTGGCGCGGTCGATGGCGGTCAGTCCTCCTCCGGCGAGCAGCCACTTGAAGACGAGCCCCGCGATATAGATCGAGTAGGTTGCCGGCGTATTGGGCATCGAACCGGCATCGGCATTCAGTTTGTAGTCGAGCAGGCCCGGGCACTGCGGCGAGGCCCCGCCCAGAAGGTCATCGCGCACGATGACGATCACCAGGCCTGCAGGCCCGATATTCTTCTGCGCACCGGCATAGATGAGACCGAAGCGACTCACATCGAGCGGGCCCGACAGCAGGTGCGAGGACATGTCGGCCACAAGGGGCACGCCACCCGTCTCGGGCACCCAGTGAAATTCGACGCCGTGTACCGTTTCGTTGGAGCAGTAGTGCACGTAAGCCGCAGCAGGGTCGAGACGCCACTCGCCCCATGGCGGCACATGGTCATGTGCGCCGGCCGGGGTAGACGCCGCCACGTTGACCGACCCGAAGCGACCTGCCTCCTTCAGGGCTTTGGATGACCACTCGCCCGTCACGACATAGTCGGGCGCGCCGCCCCGCCCCATGAGGTTGAGCGGAATGGCCGAAAACTGGAGCGTCGCCCCCCCCTGGAGGAAAAGGATGCGGTAATTCCCGGGTACGGCCAGCAGCGTACGCAGATCGGCCTCGGCTTCGCTGATGATCTGACCGAATTCGCGCCCGCGATGGCTCATCTCCATCACCGACATGCCGGCGCCTTCCCAGTCGAGCATTTCGGCCTGCGCCTGGGCGAGCACCACCTCGGGCAATGCCGCCGGACCCGCACTGAAATTGTGAACCCGAGTCATCGCCGCCCTACTCCGGATGCCTGGTCAATTGCGCGGCGTGGCATCGCCGGCGTCATCGCCATTGGCGTCATTGGCGTCATTGGCGTCATTGGCGTCCTGGGCATCCGGGGTCTCGACGGGTTCGACAGCCTCTGCAGGTTCGTCGGCATCGCCCTCGGGAATGCACTGGATGCCCGCAAGCTGGGTGCCCGCGTCGAGGTTGATGAGGCGAACGCCCTGCGTTGCACGTCCCAGCACTCGAAGCGTGCTCACCGCCGAGCGGATGAGGACCCCCGCGTTCGAAATCATCATCAACTCATCGGTGTCGTTGACCAATACCGCCCCGAGAACCGGGCCATTGCGCTCACTCACCTGAATGGCAATCACACCCATGGTGCCGCGCCCGCGACGCGGGTAATCGGCGATGGCGGTGCGCTTGCCATAGCCATTGACCGTGGCGGTGAGAACCGTGCGACTCTCGTCGTTGGCAACCAGCATGGCGATCACGCGCTGGTCTTCGGCGAGGCGCATGCCGCGCACGCCCCGCGAGGCGCGTCCCAGGGAGCGGACATCTTCTTCCTCGAAGCGCACTGCCTTGCCGGCATCGGAGAAGAGCATCACATCGTGATGACCGTCGGTGATCGCTGCCCCGATGAGATAGTCGCCCTCGTCCAGATTGACCGCGATGATGCCGCGCGCGAGCGGGTGCGAAAAATCGGTAAGCGGGGTCTTCTTTACCGTACCCATGGCCGTCGCCATGAAGATGTAGCGATCGGGATCAAAGGTCTTGACCGGCAGCACGGTACTGATGCGCTCGCCCTCAGCCAGATTGAGCACGTTGACGATCGGCTTGCCGCGCCCCTGGCTGCCCCCTTGCGGTACCTGCCAGGTCTTGAGCCAGTAGACCCGGCCGCGGTTGGAAAAGCACAGGATGTAATCGTGCGAGTGGGCAACGAACAGGCGCTCGATGAAGTCGGCGTCCTTGGTCTCCATCGCGCGCTTGCCACGGCCGCCCCGATTCTGCTGGCGGTAGTCGGCGAGCGGCTGAGCCTTGATGTAGCCGGCATGCGAGAAGGTGATCACCATGTCTTCCTGGGCGATCAGGTCTTCGGTATCGAGGTCTTCGGCATGCGCGATGATTTCGCTCTTGCGATCGTCGCCATACTGCTCGCGAGCCGCGCCGAGTTCTTCGCGGATGATGGTGGTGACCCGCTCGGGGCGCGCCAGGATGTCGAGATAATCGGCGATCTGCGCGAGCAGTTCGGCGTAGTCCTCGAGAATGCGCTCCTGATCAAGGCCGGTAAGACGCTGCAACTGCATCTCGAGGATGGCCTGGGCCTGGATCTCGGACAGCCGGTAGCCCTCGGGGGTCATCCCGAAGATACGCGTATCGCTGTCGTCACGCGTGGCACCGGGCGGGGTACGCGCCAGCATGGCCTCGACCGTGCTTGAGCGCCAGGCACGGGCGAGCAGCCCTTCCTTGGCTTCGGGTCGAGTCTTCGAAGCCTTGATCAGCGCGATCATGTCATCGACATTGGAGAGGGCAACCGCCAGGCCTTCCTGGATATGGGCCCGCTCACGCGCCTTTCTCAAATCGAATATCACGCGCCGCGTGACCACCTCGCGCCGGTGCGACAGAAACTCGACCAGCATCTGACGAATATTGAGCAGGCGCGGCTGACCGTCAACCAGCGCCACCATGTTGATGCCGAAGGTGTCCTGGAGTTGGGTCTGCTTGTACAGATTGTTGAGCACCACCTCGGGCTGCTCGTTCTTCTTCAGTTCGATGACAACCCGCATCCCGGACTTGTCCGACTCATCCTGCATGTCGGCAATGCCCTCGAGCTTCTTCTCATGCACGAGGTCGGCGATGCGCTGGAGCAGCGACTTCTTGTTGACCTGGTAGGGAAGTTCGTCAACGATGATCGCGGTACGCCCCGAGGATCGGATCTCCTCGACATGGGTCCGTGCCCGCATGACCACTCGGCCACGCCCGGTGCGATACCCGTCATGCACGCCGCTCAGACCGTAGATGATGCCGCGGGTGGGAAAGTCGGGCGCCTTGATGATCTCGATGACCGAGTCGATCGACAGGTCGGGATTGTCGAGCAGCGCGAGACACGCATCGACCGTCTCGCGCAGGTTGTGCGGCGGGATGTTGGTGGCCATGCCGACCGCAATGCCAGACGACCCGTTGACCAGCAGGTTGGGCACCCGGGCCGGAAGGACAGTGGGTTCCTGCTCCTTCCCATCGTAGTTCGGTGCGAAATCGACGGTTTCCTTGTCGATGTCGGCCAGGAGTTCGCCCGTGAGTCGCTCGAGGCGGCACTCGGTATACCGATAGGCCGCCGCCGCATCGCCATCGACCGAGCCGAAGTTGCCCTGACCATCGATGAGCGTGTAGCGCATCGAGAAGTCCTGGGCCATACGCACCAGCGCCTCGTAGGTTGCGGAGTCGCCGTGCGGGTGATACTTGCCGAGCACGTCACCCACCACGCGGGCGCACTTCACGTACGGGCGGTTCCAGACATTGTTGGCCTCGTGCATCGCAAAAAGCACGCGTCGATGCACCGGTTTCAGCCCATCCCGGACATCGGGCAAGGCGCGCCCCACGATCACGCTCATCGCGTAATCGAGGTAGGAGCGACGCATCTCGTCTTCGAGGCTGATGGGGAGCGTTTCTTTGGCGAACTGATCCATGCGCAGAATGTCTGGCCGCGGTGGCACCGCTGACGGGCTAGGCCGGCGGGAGGCGCGATTGTCGTTGGGGCCCCGCCCGGCGGCCGAAGAGCCCTCGTCCGAGCGAGATAAAGCATTGAATTGTAACATCCTCCCCCATGACTCCGCCCCTCCCCCCGCAGAACACCCCCCCCGCCCCGCCGATAGCGGTGGATTTGCTCATCACGGCACGCTGGGTCCTGCCGATGGCCCCGCATGGCGCCTGTCTCGAGCACCACGCGGTCGTCGTCGACCAGGGGCGCATACTCGACCTGCTGCCGATCGCGGCAGCCCGGTCGCTTTACGCCCCGCGCGAGCAGTCGGACCTGGGCGAGCACGCCCTGATTCCGGGCCTGGTGAACGCCCACGCGCACGGCGCCATGAACCTGCTGCGCGGCTATGGCGACGACCTGCCCCTGCTGCGCTGGCTGCGTGAGCGCATCTGGCCCGCCGAGGCGGAGCACCTGTCGGAAGCTTTCGTGCACACCGGCACGCTGCTTGCGGCTCGCGAAATGCTGCGCGGCGGCGTCACCTGCGTGAACGACATGTACTTCTATCCGGCCGCCATGGCACGCGCCTATCTCGACACCGGTCTGCGCGCCATCGTCGGCCTGATCGTGATCGACTTCCCGACTCGCTATGGAGCGGGGCCGGATGACTACCTGGCGCGCGGATTGGCCAGCCGCGATCGCTTTCGCGACGAACCGACCCTGCGCTTCAGCCTTGCGCCCCATGCGCCCTACACGGTCGGCGATGCTGCGCTCCTGCGGGTCGCGGCACTGGCCGAGGAACTCGATCTGGGCATTCACACCCACCTGCACGAAACCCGATCGGAAATCGCGGAACATCTGTCAGCGCACGGTTGCCGCCCGCTGGCCCGCCTGCATCGACTCGGGCTGCTCTCCTCGCGCCTCGCGGCCGTGCACGCGGTTCATCTCGAGGACACCGAAATTGCCCTGCTTGCGCATCATGGAGCGTCGGTCGTGCACTGCCCGGCCTCAAATCTGAAACTGGCCAGCGGCTTCGCCCCGGCGGCCCGACTGCTCGCCGCCGGGGTCAACGTGGCGCTCGGTACCGACGGTGCGGCCAGCAACAACCGGGTCGATCTGCTGAGCGAAACGCGTCTCGCCTCGCTCCTCGCCAAAGGCGTCTCGGGCGACGCCAGTGCATGGGATGCACACGCCAGCCTTCGTGCGGCGACGCTCGGGGGTGCGCGTGCGCTGGGCCTGGAATCACGGATCGGCTCGATCGAGCCGGGCAAACAGGCTGATCTGACTGCCATCAAGCTATCGGCCGAGGAGTTGCAGCCGCTCCATGACCCGGCGGCCCGGATCGTCTACAGTGCTGGCAGGGAACATGTCGATGCGGTCTGGGTTGCAGGTCACGCGCGCGTACGAGGCGGTTGCCTCACCGCGGAGATGCCAGCGGGCCTGGAAGCAACGGTTTGCATGTGGCAAAATAGGCTTGTATCATCCAGAATCCATTGATCTCGTAGAGTTTCGTGATCTTGCGGGTGAATGTCCGACCAGATTGCGAATTCGTGGCCCTGAGCAACAACGAGCACTGAATAAGAGTTTGCCGCGCAGACGCTGCGCACATATCGAGAGGGGAAAGCATGTTCAACACGTCAGTGAAGCAAAAAACGCTACTCGTCGCCTGCACGCTCGCGCTTGGCGCCTGCGCGTCGAGTGGCCCGGTTGCCCCGACCCGCGGCTATTTGAGCGACAGTCGTGCGGCCATCGTCAAGAGCGGCTTCGGGCTGTGCTGGCATACCCCGACCTGGTCGCCCGCGATCGCTGAACTGGAGTGCGATCCTGACCTGGTGAAGAAGGAAGCGCCGCCCGCTCCGGCCCCTGCGCCCGCCCCGGCCCCTGCGGCGCCGGCGCCCGCTCCCGCCGTTGCGCCGCCCGCTGCCCCGGCACCCGCTGCTGTGGCGCCGGTCACCGAGAAAGTCACACTTGCTGCCGATGTGCTGTTCGACTTCGACAAATCGGTTGTCAAGCCCGAAGGGCAGGTCAAGCTGAATGATCTGGTCGACAAGCTGAAGACCGTGAACCTCGAAGTCATCATCGCCATCGGTCACACCGACTGGATCGGCAGCGTTGCCTACAACCAGCGCCTGTCGGTACGTCGTGCCGAAGCCGTCAAGAAGTATCTGGTGTCCAAGGGCATCGAGCCCAATCGCATCTATACCGAAGGCAAGGGCAAGAAGCAGCCGATCGCCGACAACAAGACCTCTGCCGGCCGTGCCAAGAACCGCCGCGTCGAGATCGAAGTCGTGGGCACCCGGAAGAAGTAATCCGGCCGGTCTGATGATCTGACAAGAGCCCCGCCTCGGCGGGGCTCTTGCTTTTTGGGGTCCGACTCCGTTGACCTAGCACGTCCCGTTACACTCAGGCTCCCGCCAACGATCTCCTCAGCGCGCATGAACGTCGATCCGAAGGAACTCTCCAAGTTCAGTGACCTTGCCCACCGCTGGTGGGACCCCACGAGCGAATTCAAACCCCTGCACGAGATCAACCCCCTGCGCCTCGACTGGATCGACTCGCTGGCGCGATTGCGAGGCCGCGACGTTCTCGATGTGGGTTGTGGTGGAGGACTGCTCGCCGAGAGCATGGCGTTGCGCGGCGCCACGGTGAAAGGCATCGATCTGGCTCAGAAGCCGCTGCTGGTGGCCGAATTGCACCGACAGGAATCGGGCGTTGGTGGTCTGTCGTACGAGGAAATTTCAGCCGAAGCCCTGGCCCAGCGAGAGCCGGCGCGTTACGACCGCGTGACCTGCATGGAAATGCTCGAGCACGTACCCGATCCGGCAAGCATCGTGGCCTCCTGTGCCGCTCTGGCGGCGCCGGGAGCGCACCTTTTTTTCTCGACGATCAGCAGGACACCCAAGGCTTATGTTTTCGCGATTCTGGGCGCCGAGTACATCCTCAAACTTTTGCCGCGCGGCACGCACGACTACGAGAAATTCGTGACGCCGGCAGAACTGGCCGGGTTCTGTCGCGCCGCAGGTCTGCAGGTAGCCGACATCATCGGCATGCAGTACAACCTTCTGAGCAAGCAATACCGGCTCGGCGGTCCGACCGATGTCAACTATCTCCTGCATGCGGTGAAGCCATGATTACGCCGGGCCACACGGCAGTACTCTTCGATCTGGACGGGACACTGGTCGACAGTGCCCCCGACCTGGCAGGCGCCCTGAACCAGTTGCTCGTCGAAGAGGGACGTTCGCCCATTGCGCTCGAGCGGGCCCGCCCGCACACCTCGAGCGGCGCGCGCGGCATGATCGGCGCGGGCTTTGGCATCTCCGGGGATGACCCCGCTTACCCTGCGCTGAAAGACCGCTTTCTCGACATCTACCAGAGCCGCCTTGCGCTGGACTCGCGCGTCTTTGACGGCGTGCACGCCCTGCTCGACCGACTCGACGCCGCCAGCATCGCGTGGGGTATCGTCACCAACAAGGCCATGCGATTCACCGAGCCTCTGGTTGCAGCGCTGGGGCTCGCGACGCGTACTCGCGTGGTCGTGAGTGGCGATACGACGCCTTGGGCAAAACCCCATCCTGCTCCCCTGCTGCACGGGGCAGAACAACTGGGCTGGGCGCCAGAACGATGTGTCTACGTCGGGGACGATCTTCGAGATGTACAGGCCGCTCAGGCGGCCAACATGCGTTCGATCGTTGCCCTGTATGGCTACCTCGGCGAGGGCTTGGCGCCCGAGCAGTGGGGGGGCGATGTGAGCGTGCGGCACCCACTCGAGATTGCCGACCTGATTCGAACGCACTGAGGGAACCCGCCCCTCGGGCCCTTGCAGACTGACCCCGAGTCCAGCGGCGGGGCTCAAAGACCGCCAGTGTCTGCAAGCGTCATCCGAAATGACTTGAAGTTTCCCCCGGGCAGCCCCATCATCGAGAAGTCGGCGCTTCAACACCAACATCGGGGGCGACATGGCTTCGACGTGGGTTTTGACGCAGTACAGTGCATACCGAGGCGCAGTGCCCTCGTAAATCTCGCTGCAAACTTACAAACGCCAACGACGAGCGTTTCGCACTCGCAGCCTAAGGGCTGACGAGCTCCACACCGGTTGGCCCATGGGCCGGGGTGTCGCAAGACACCGGTGGAGTCCTCTACATGGGATCGTGCCGGCCAGGGTCACTTTGACCGGTGCTAAATCCAAGGTGACTCGCTCGGGTGCAGGCCTGTCGACCGGCTGAGCAACCAGTTAAACCAGAATTGATCGACTAAGTATGTAGAGCTGGCTGTTGATTGCTTGCGGACGCGGGTTCGATTCCCGCCGCCTCCACCATTTACAAGGGCTCGGAAATTCTCCGGGCCCTTTTCTTTTGGTTTTTCCCCGGGGAAGCGCGGGGCAGTGCTGCGGGTAGCCGCCCGCCGAAACGCCCGAAATCGCCCACTTTCTCGGACGTAGCCGTCTCTGTTCTCCGTTTGCCCTGCGGGCAAGCGCAGCGGGTGTTCTAGCGAAATCAAAGGCTTACGTGCGCTGGTTCATCGTCAATCAAGACTACCGGTCAGGCATCGAACGAGATTCACGGGCTGGTACACGTCCCCATCTTGTTCTATCATGAAGCGTCAAGATAAATCATGATGGAGATAGTCATGACGACTGCTGTCCGCGAAAAATTTTCCTCCCAGGCCGCGCCCGAGGTGCTGGCGGCGCTGCGCCAGATCGCAGAAAGCCAGGGGCGCCAGTTCCAGGCGGTGCTCGACGAAGCCCTGCGAGACTACATCGACCGGCAGCAGAAGGAGCGCCCCCGCCGCCACGTGATGGCTTCTTTCGCATCCAGTCTGGATGAGTTCGACAGCCTCTACCGCGAGTTGGCCAGGTAGGCCGTGGCTCACGATTACCTGACTGTGGCCGATGTGCTGGGTATGCACACTGTGCTGATGCAGCGTTACGGCGGCGCGCCGGGCGTGCGTGATCCAGGGGCGCTGGAGGCCGCGCTGTTCCGCCCGCAGACCGGCTATTACGATGACATCGTGGCTGAGGCTGCTGCCCTGCTGGAAAGCCTCGCAATCAACCACCCTTTTGTGGACGGAAACAAGCGCATCGCCTTTGCTGCGGCCGACGTGTTCCTGCGCATCAATGGCTGGCGCTTGCAGCGTGCGCCGATGCAGATCCATGCCGAGATGATGCAGATGTTCGAGTCGAGCACCTTTGATATCGCCCACATCGATCCCTGGATGCGGTCTTTCGCCGTCGCCCCTGAGTGATGCGATGAACGAGAAAGCACCCAACCACCCAAGCTGATCCTGCGAGACCTGGTGAACGCCAGGGTCGGCTTCGGGGCGCTGGCCCAGGAAATTCAAGAACCTGCCCAGAGCCTGCACAGAATGCTGTCGAAATCTGGCAACCCGACCACGAGCAACATCCCGGCTGGGTTTGCGGCCATCAAGCGCGCCCTCACGGTCGGGGTCCACACCCCGATCGTGATGGCCTGATGTCAGGCATCAAACACCGCCAGCGAAAACCGATGCACTGAGGGGCATCAGGCAACCGCTCAAAAACCTGCCCCCCTGCATTGACAGACCGGACGATTCGGATACAATTTGGCTTGCATCGAGAAAAGGCCCGACGGCCTTGCCAACCTGCCCCCGGGCAAGGTGGACGCGAAAGCGGATGTGGCTCCATGACGAGCAACCAACCGGGAGATGCGTCGGCCCTCCACAGACTCTCTGGAGGGTTTTTTCATGCCTGAGACGACCCAGATCCACCCCGACAAGGTTCGAGCCTACCTGGCCACGGACTACCGACTCGGCCACACCGCAGACGACATCGTCCTCACCGCCGGTCAGCGCTCGGAGCGCCTGGCCGCGTTGTTTGCTGCCACCGGCGTCACCTGCGGCGCGTTTCTCACCGCCTGCAACCCACGCGGAACCATTCAGCCCGACGCCGCCAACGCGGC
The DNA here is from genome assembly GCA_947455195.1 of Pseudomonadota bacterium. Taxonomy (GTDB): domain Bacteria; phylum Pseudomonadota; class Gammaproteobacteria; order Burkholderiales; family SG8-39; genus CAIXPL01. The sequence goes on from CANGMI010000008.1 coordinate 297,909, forward strand.
CGGGCATGCGGAACTGGCCGGCCTGCTGCGCGAGCAGGGGTATCACGCCATCGAAGGCTCCGGCAGCGAGGAAGGCACCGACTGGCCGTCCGAGAAAAGCTGGTTCGCGCTGGGGCTGCCGCTCGAGCCGGCCAGGGCGCTCGGCCACCACTTTGACCAGGATGCCATCGTCTGGGTGGGCGCAGACGCAGTGCCGCAATTGATCCTGCTGCGCTGAAATCTTTCAGGCTGGCCCACCTCACCGGGCCGGGGGGATTTGATCCAGCTTGCCGCCCCCGACACATCGTCAAAGCGGCTAAAGAGGAGTGAACGATGTCCATTCGCAATGGTCTGTTTTCCTCGGAGTCCGTCTCCGAGGGCCACCCCGACAAGTTGGCCGACCGCATTTCCGATGCGGTGTTGGACGAGTTTCTGCGCCACGACCCGTCGGCCCGCGTCGCCTGTGAAACCCTGCTGGCCGACCAGTGCGTGGTGGTTGCCGGCGAGTTCAAGACCCGCCGCCCTGAAACCTTCCGCGCCGTGCGCGAGCGGGCGGTGACGATCGTGTCCGACGTGCTGCGCGACGCCGGCTATCGCGACAGCGCCACCGGCATCGATCCGGAGCGCTGCGAGATCCAGGTCCGGTTCAACGGCCAGTCGGCCGACATCAACCAGGGCGTGGATCGTGAAGACGGCGTGATTGGCGCTGGCGACCAGGGCCTGATGTTCGGCTACGCCTGCGACGATACGCCCGAACTGATGCCGGCGCCCATCGTGTTCGCCCACCGGCTGGTGCGCCGTCAGGCCAAGTTGAGGCGCAACGGCGTGCTGCCCTGGCTGGGCCCCGACGCCAAGTCACAGGTGACCTTCCGCTACGAGGAGGGACGGCCGCTGGCGATCGAGGCAGTGGTGCTCTCCACCCAGCACGATGCCGGGATTGATACCGGGTCGCTCCGCGCGGCGGTGAGTCGCGAGATCATCGATGCGGTCGTCCCCGTCAACCTGCGCTCGGGGGACTACCGGGAACTGATCAACCCGACCGGCCGCTTCGTGACCGGCGGGCCCAAGGGCGACACCGGGCTCACCGGACGCAAGATCATTGTCGATACCTACGGCGGGGCGGCGCCGCACGGCGGTGGCGCGTTCTCGGGCAAGGATCCCTCCAAGGTGGACCGTTCGGCGGCCTACATGGCGCGCTTCCTGGCCAAGCAGGTGGTCGCCCGAGGTTGGTCAAAGCGCGCGCTGGTCCAGCTTGCCTACGCCATCGGCGTGGCCGAGCCGGTGAGCTTTCTGGTCGAGGCCGAGGGCGTGAGCCGTGCCCGCAGCGCCGAGATCGTCGATGCCCTGCGCCGGGAGTTCGACCTCACCCCTGCAGGAATCATCCGGAGCCTCGACCTGCAGCGGCCCATCTACTACCCCACCGCCGCCTACGGGCACTTCGGCAGGGACGACCTTGCCCTGCCGTGGGAAGGCGTCCATCAGGTGGCAAACGCACGCTCATCGAATGACCCCGCAACTGGCTGCTCTTTGAGCGGCGGGCTTGCGCGACGATGATGAACACGCTGGATGTGGCATGTCTGGCACCTTGCTCGCGGACGACGCGGCTGCATCAGGGGGGCACCCATGAGTGACGAGGTCGATCTGGACTTCCGCCCCCGGACGTACTTCCGGCCTGAGAAACTGGAGAAGTACCTGCTATCGAAGGTCAAGGGCGCTGTGCTGCGCAAAAGGCTCAAGGCCCTGTTCGAAGCCGGGCGGCATGAGGAGGTAGGCGAATTCCTCGGTGACGCTGCCTTCTCGGTCGCAGACCGCGCGATGCTGGAGTCGGTGCATCCGATGTTCATGGGCGGGAACTATCTGCCCGACACCGATGACGGCGAAGTCGAGATTGCAAGGATCAGCGTCCAGTCCACGACCCTTGATGTGACCAGCGTCTACGCCAGGCCAGTCGACGGAGCCATTCACTACCGTGTCGTCGACGAGTATGGCGGCAACACCTTGCAGGGCCCCTCTGAATCGATCACCGCCGGGCCGATGACCTTGCGCGAGTTCGCAGACTTCTTCCTGACGGCATGGCCTCTGATTGACCTGCTCGAGATAACCTACGAGGACGACGTCGATGGCGCCCTCGGATTCTTTTCGGCCGACTCGGATTTCTATCCGGAACTCGACCCGTTGTGTCGGCAGCGGGTGCGCGAGCATTTTCCAGAGCCAGACGTCGGTGACGAGTGTCCCTTCTGCAGGCACTTCAACTCGCCTCCGGCCGATGAATTCTGCGAGCACGCGATCGCATGGGTGTGCGACGGCCGCATCGAGACCCTGGCCACGGGGCGGGCTTTTGAGGCGGCGTTCAAAAGCCTGGCCGAACTGCACGAGACGGCAGATGAAGGCTCCCCCATTCGGGCCATGCTGGGGCTCCAGGCCAACCGCAATCTGGCGCGGCAGGACCTGATCGAAGCGGCTGCCCTCCCGATGGATGAAGCGCTTGAAACCGTGATGAGCGCGGAGGCCGGGGATGGTTGGTCAACCGATGGCCCGCCCGGAGGCTCGGGCCACACCGTGTACGTGGGCCAGCCTGCCCATCTGATAGCGATGACGGCCGAGTGCCAGGCGATCGTCGAGGCGTGCAAGCTCAATATCAAGGTCGAAACCCATGGGGAGTCGAGCCTTGAGGCGCTGCGTCCGGCGGCCTCCGTTCAATGGGAATTCGTAGCGTCGGGATTCTGCGACAAGGACCTGGACGACTCTGGCCATATTGCGTATTCCATCGCCAACCCTGCATCAGGATGCTGGTGCATGCAAGCCTGCGGGCGCACTGCGATTCCCGCTGATGTGACCGAGGAGGACCGCGACGAAGATCGACTGAACGACGACCAGATTCGGCCGATGCCGGGGTCGACTCTCGACGAAGCGCAGAGCAAGGCGTACCGGCGTATCGTGGCCTGGACGGATGGTGTGGCTCCTGACATCACAGCGGCGGAGATGGCAGCGGTCCTGTACCGGGCCGTGTGCGAAGGCGGTGGCAATGAAATCGACGAACCGGACGACCGCGACGGCTTGCTGGAGGTCTGATGGAAGCTTCACCCCAACCTCGGCGTTCCCGCTCCTGTCCGGACCTGTCTGATCCGGATTCTCCACGAGGGTCTCGAGAACACCTTGGCGCTGGTACCCTCCCCGATCTGCAGGGCTGAACCCCGGAAACACAAGATGAGTCGACCGATGAAGATTGCAAGAAGCATCACGGCAGGTGCCCTTGCGTTGGCTGCGGGCGCCATCGAGGCGCAGACCGTACAGGCGGTGACGCCGATAGCCACGCTTGATGTGTCCCGCTACGTGGGGCGCTGGTACGAGATCGCAAAGTTCCCGAACCGCTTTCAGGCACGCTGTGTCTCGGAGACCTCGGCGCAATACGGCATTGCCGCGGAAGGCACCCTGCGTGTGCTCAACCAGTGCCGTACACCGGAAGGCACGATGACGCAGGCGATCGGCGAGGCGCGTCAGGTCGGCGGCAGCGACTCGCCCCGACTCAAGGTTCGGTTCGCGCCCGCATGGCTCTCCTTCCTGCCCTTTGTCTGGGGCGACTACTGGGTTGTCGACCTCGATGAGGCCTACGAACTGGCTGCGGTGAGCGAACCCAGCCGTGAGTATCTCTGGATACTTTCGCGCAGCCCGACGGTCGACCCGGCGCGATATTCGGCACTCATGCAGCGTCTGGCGGCGATGGGCCTCGACAGCGCAAAGCTGGAAAAGACGCCGCAGCAGCCCGATTGAAGCTTCGTCGTGGGGTCAACGAAGTCTGCCCCCGGGATCAATCCCGGCCGAACAGAACGTCCGAATAGGCGCCCCCCGTCGGATGACGCGCGAATTCGGTCTTGCGCAGTTCCCGGAATCCGAATGCGGCGAGGTATTCGGTGAGCTGATCGAGGCGACAGCCGCCCGCATAGGCCTCGAACTCGGCCGCTTCAACCAGAACGAACTTCATCGAGTCGATGAGCCGGCCGAAGCCTTTCAGGACCAGCAATTCGGATCCCTGCACATCGAGAACCAGTGCCGCATACATCGACATGTCGATGTGCCGCTCGTGGGCGAGTTTCTCGAAGGTGCGGCTCCGAAGCATGATCTTCTCGACGAAAACGACTGAAGGCCACAAGTCCTTGTGCAGCGCAAAGTCATAGATCGATGACGAGGCGCCGTAGTTGTTCGAGACATTGAAAGGGTAGTCCTTCCCGTCCTGATCGGTCAGCAGGCACTCGATGCATTCCTGCAGCGGATAGCTCGCCAGCGTTCGCCTGACTTTCCTCGCCAGGGCAGGAATCGCCTCGACCCACAGTACCGTCAACCCCAAACTGTCGTAGATGTCGCGCTCCTGCCCGGCGTTGGCACCGACGTGAATGACACCCGATACGCCCGCGAGAAAATCGAACTGCGATGTCACCTTGCCCGACTCGGGCGCGGCCACCGGCCCCCACCAGTTGCGCGGCAGGACCAGGTCGCGCACGTTGTCCAGATTTCCCCGATCGAGGGGGTGCGGAAAACTCGACGCATAGCCAAGGGCCTTTACGCGGTCTTTCCGGTGCAGGGTGAGTTCGAAGACCTCGGGTGCCACAAAGCCCCCCAGGTTGACGAGGGGACAGCAGTTATTGGGATGGTTGTGCACCACGACGAAGTGCTGCAGCAACTTGTCGAAAAAAGCCTTCACGATCCCGAAGAACGGCGGATTTCCCCAGGCCTTGACATCGTGGATTTCCAGGAGAATCACGCGAAATCGCCTGAGCTGATGCTCGGGCGTGGCAAGGATCGACAGATATTCGGACCCCTCGATATCCATCTGGAGGATGAAATCCTGCCCCGTCGACAGGTCCTCGACGCGCTTCATCCATGAATCGAGCGTGATATGGGTGTCGCTGTCGAGACAGCCGAGATATCTTCGCAGAAACGATTTCTTCTTCAGCGAGGCGGGTGCCCGAACGACGCTTGCATCAGTCAGGTGTGACACGATCCCGGTTCGCTGCAGCAGATCCTCTTCGAAATGTGCGATCTCGCCCACGCCGGGCGAGAAACACACCTCGATACCCTCGAGGTCATCCGGAACCAGATAGCCCCCGTCACTTTCGCCCCCGTACCGGATCAGGGAATGTGCTGTCCGCACTGGCCTCAGGGCCATGGCAAGGGCGTCCAGCGCCGATCGGTCCGTCATTCTTCCGACGAATACACCTTTTTCGAGGAGTTTTCGCGAGTCAATCGTCATGCTCGAGTCCGTCAAGTCGCTGAAAGCTGCACATCATCCGACAACTGTCCCACCAGCATGTCGACCGGGCAGGAGAGCAGCCGGTTCACTCCGGCCAACGACCGCGCGATCAGGGACTGCCACCGGGCGACACGGGGTCGCACCCATGCAGTGGCGCCAGAATTACACTGAAGCGACCGCTCGCGACAAGGCACGCATCATTGAGTTTTATTTCGACAAGCCGATATCGAGAGCGAGGCGTCGGTTCGAGCGCACGCGAGCCGGCCCTCCCGGGATATCCTTGTCGTGCGTTCGAGCACCCGGGGGTCGAGTCGCCTCGCGCCATGTGACGGTGAGTGCCGGATCACAACTCGACGCAAGACCGTCAGGAAGGCTGACAGAGCGGCGGGAGTGATCGCACGAAGGTCGCACCGGGCGTCGCGGCGCCAGGCCGATCAGGAATTGCCTGGCACTCGTGGCATCACCGCCGTCACCGCTGGATACAGATCATGAGCAAAGTCGCACTCATCACCGGGATCACCGGACAGGACGGGTCTTACCTGGCTGAACTGCTGCTGGATAAGGGGTATACGGTCCACGGCATGAAACGGCGTTCGTCGCTGCTGAACACCGACCGAATCGACCATCTCTACCAGGACCCGCACGAGGCGGGGCGCCGCCTTTTCCTCCACTATGGAGACATGACCGATTCGTCGAGCATCATCGGCATCATCCAGAAAGTGCAACCCGACGAGATCTACAACCTCGCCGCACAATCCCACGTCGCCGTCTCATTCGAGGTGCCGGAATATACGGCAAACTCCGACGCCCTCGGACCGCTTCGCATACTGGAGGCCATCCGGCTTCTCGGGATGGAAGGGAAGACGCGCTTCTATCAGGCTTCGACCTCCGAACTTTATGGCCGGGTGCAGGAAACCCCGCAGAAGGAAACCACACCGTTCTATCCCCGGTCGCCCTATGCCGTCGCCAAGCTCTACGCCTACTGGATAACGATCAATTACCGGGAGGCCTACGGCATCTACGCCTGCAACGGCATTCTCTTCAACCACGAGAGCCCTGTTCGCGGCGAGACGTTCGTAACCCGCAAGATCACGCGAGCCCTCGCCCGCATAAGACTCGGGCTGCAGGACTGTCTGTTCCTCGGAAACCTCGATGCCCGACGCGACTGGGGCCACGCCAGAGACTATGTGGAGATGCAATGGCTCATGCTGCAACAGGACCAAGCCGAGGACTTCGTGATCGCTACCGGACTGCAATACAGCGTTCGTGATTTTGTCGATGTCGCGGCCGATCAGATCGGCCTGTCGATCCGGTGGTCAGGGCATGGCGTGGATGAGAAAGGCTACGACGCGAACGGGCACTGCGTCGTCGCGGTCGACCCACGCTACTTCCGGCCCACCGAAACGGACACCCTGCTCGGCGACCCGAGCAAGGCGCAGCAGAAATTGGGCTGGATACCCAAAGTGACTTTCAGGGAATTGGTCTGCGAGATGGTTGAAGCGGACCTCGAGGCCGCACAGCGCATTGCTCTGGTGAGACGCCATGGGTTCAGCACCCATGACCCTCGCGAGTGACCCCCCGTAGCCGGCCTGGCCGGGGCGCGTCCGCTGGGGTCCGCAAGCAGCCTCCCGTGGACGCCCATCGGAACTCAGTCAACCGCGCGCCTGACCCACCCTGTCGGACTCGTACCACGTTCGGCTCCGATTGACGATGCCCACGACCAGCAGCATGACGGGCACCTCGATCAGTACCCCGACCACCGTGGCCAGCGCCGCGCCGGAATCAAAGCCGAACAGACTGATGGCCGCAGCCACCGCCAGTTCGAAGAAGTTCGACGCCCCGATCAGGGCCGAGGGACAGGCAACGCTGTGCTTTTCCCCGACGACCCGATTGAGCCAGTAAGCCAACCCGGCATTGAAGAACACCTGAATGAGAATCGGCACCGCAAGAAGTGCGATGACGACCGGTTGCCGGAGAATGGCTTCGCCCTGAAAGGCAAAGAGCAGCACGAGCGTTGCGAGCAGTGCCGTGATGGACCAGGGGCCGATCCTCGCCATGGCAGCGTCAAGGACACCCTGCCCACGGGACAGCAGCACCCTGCGCAGCCACTGGGCCAGAACGACCGGAATCACGATGTACAGGACGACCGAGGTCAGCAACGTGTCCCAGGGCACCGTGATGGCCGACAGCCCCAGGAGAAACGCGACCAGCGGCGCGAATGCGACCACCATGATGGTGTCGTTGAGCGCGACCTGCGAGAGTGTGAAGAGCGGGTCACCGCCGGTCAGCCTGCTCCACACGAACACCATGGCGGTGCAAGGTGCGGCAGCCAGCAGGATCAGCCCGGCAATATAGCTGTCGATCTGATCAGCAGGCAGAAAAGGGGCGAACCACTGGCGAATGAACAACCAGCCCAGAAACGCCATCGAGAAAGGCTTCACCAGCCAATTCACGAAGAGCGTCACGCCGATTCCCCTGACATGCTTTCGCACCTCGCCCAGGGCGGCGAAATCGACCTTGACCAGCATGGGAATGATCATCACCCAGATCAACAGGCCGACCGGCAGGTTGACGCGGGCGAGTTCCATGCGACCGATTGCCTGGAAGAGTTCGGGCAGACCCTGCCCCAACGCGATGCCGATGACGATGCACAGAAAGACCCAGACGGTCAGATAGCGTTCGAACACGCTCATCACGGACGCATCAGGCCGAGGCATCGCCCCTGTGGTCTGACGATTCATGTCAGACCTTCGCCAGGTCACGAGCGACCGTCTCGAGAAGGGCATGTTCCAGCTTCTCAGGCGGCAGATTGATCAAGAGGTCGAGCCGGCGTTTGATGAGGTGAACGGTCTGCCGAAAGGCCTCCAGTTTCTTCGAATCGGGCGCATCGCCCGCGGACGGATCGGCGTATCCCCAATGGGCCCTCGCAGGATGTCCGGGCCAGATCGGACACACTTCGCCGGCCGCGGCGTCGCAGACCGTGATGATCAGATCCATCTGCGGGGCGCCAGCCTGCGCAAACTCGTCCCAACTCTTGCTGCGCAGGCCTTCGGTAGCAATGCCCGCACTCGCCAGAACCTGCAACCCGAGCGGATTGGGTTTCTGATTCTCGCGTGGACTGCTGCCGGCGGAATAGCCCTTGAATCGACCCTGCCCCATCGCATTGAGCAGCGCCTCGGCGAGGATGCTGCGCGCCGAGTTGTGCGTACAGAGGAAGAGAACATTCAGTGGCTTGCCGGCGCCCTCCGGCGCGTCGGGACGTTCGTTCATGGGGATTTCCTTGTAGCGTTCAACGATCACAGGAGACGACGGATGGACTCAGACAGGGGCGCCCCTGGCAGCAGTTCTCGGTGAGATAGCCGAGGAGTTCATTCATCGCGGCAAACGATGCCCGGCAGACCCGGTTGCGTCCCTCGCGCTCCTGACTGATCAGTCCGGCGTGGACGAGTTCCTTCAGATGAAATGAGAGTGTGTTGGGCGCGACATTCAGGGATCCGGCCAGAGCGCCCGGGGTGAGCCCATCGGGCCCCGCCACGACCAGAGCGCGAAACACACGCAGGCGCACCTCCTGCGCCAGCGCGTCCAGTGATCGGACCACATCTCTTTCTTCCATACATCCATGATACAACGAATATCGAAATGACCGCTGGCATTCGATGTCCGAGGCAGCCAACAACACCTTTGGCCAGTGCGGCACGCGATCGCGACAACGGCCAGTGACGCCGCAGGGCCGACGACGCGACTGGAGGCGCGATGCGCGATGCCCAGCCCCCGTCTGTTAGGCTTCAGAGGCTGCGATCGAGGGGGTCGCCAGCTCAACCCGGGAGCCATCATGGTCGACGTTGCCAAGCTGATCGAAGGAATCGAGAAGGTCTCGCTCGTCATCATCGCCGGATTCACCGTCTACGCCATGGGCCAGGAGATGAGTGCCATCGTGGCCGCCCATGAGGTCCGTCTCACCGATCTCCTGCTGATGTTCATCTTTGCCGAAGTCCTCGGCATGGTCGCGAGCTTCTACAAGAGTCAGGTCATCCCGATCAACATCCCGATCTTCATTGCGATCACTGCGGTCTGCCGCATGCTCATCCTGCGTGGCAAGGAAGGCAACTCTCTCGATCTCATGCTCGAAAGCGGCGCCGTGCTGGTCCTCGCGGTAGCCTCGATTGCCGTGCGAGCCCGTTTTCCCGAAGTGCGTCGGTCCAGCGGCACCCGAAGCGAGATCCCTGACTGAGGCGTCCGGACTGCGATGACCGTCGACCAGGACGAGGTGCCCGACGCAATTGCACAGGTCTGGCGCGAATGGCTGCGACGCAGCGCAGACAAGGCGCTGCAGCAGACGATGCTCACGCTCCCGCCCGAGCGCCGGCGCGGCTTTCGTGATGGCAAATGGCCTCGCGAAACCGCCATCGACCGTCTGCTGTCCGAGGCGACACTCACTCCGGCCATCCGCAGCCTCCTCCAGGGCGCGAGTCCGGCACGGGCGCTCACGGCAGTACTCTCGGAAGAAGCCCTCACCCATGCTGAATCGAGGCTTGTGCAGGTTCTGGGCCGGGCATCACTCGCGGCGACACTCCTCATCGACGAACGCGAACCGCTGCGAGCCAGAGGTCGTGAACTCGCTTCGCTAACGCAATCGCCCGACGCAGACACGGCGAGACCGGTTGATCCTTCGTCCGAGTCCACGGCACCCGACAGCCCTGATCCCCAGGCACTGGCGGCCGCGATCAGCGCCCTGCGTGACGACTTTCGTCCTTTCCTCGAGATGCTGGGCTACACCGCCGACAGAGAGGCCAATGCCCACCCAGGCACCGCGATAGCCGCCTTGCCGGCGAGTGCGCCCGCCGAAAGGACACACGCTGCAACGATCGCGAGCCTTCAGACGCAGCTCAAGCTTGCCCGACAGGCCGAAGCAAAGGCCACACGTGACATCAAGGCCCTCGAGTCGCAAAAGCGCGACCTTGCGGCCAATCTGACCCGATCCGAGCAAAGACTTGCTACCGGCATCGAAGCGCTGAGAACGCTCGAAGTGGCTCATGCACGGCTGAAGGAGACGGTCGAGACAAGCATCGAGAGCGGCATCGAAGACCGCGTGAACGAGCGCCTGTACCCGTGGCTTGCATCGGCAGAAGCGCTCGATGCGGCAGCGCGGGGTTCGGCCACAGCGCCCCTGCTCGAACGAGCGAGTACGACACTTGCGCGTCAGGCTGCGGTCGACCGCCGCTACGGCGTGTGGTCACGGCTGCACGCCGAGCGCGAGGCCCTCAGGGCGGTTCTCGTGGAAACACGAAGTGCCGAACGCGAATCACTCCGGCCGCTGCCCGAACTCGCTACGCTTCAGACCGAGTTGCAGACACGCATCGAGGAACTCGAGACGCTGTTGGGTATCGGCACGGCGGGTGAGCGGCCTGACGGTCCCCTGGTCGCAATTCGCAGACGCCTCGGCGAATCCCCGTCGATCGACCAGCTGGCCATCGTGCACGCCGGGGTCAGGGCAGCCGCCGACCTCGGTGTCCTGTCAGGCCAGATGCTGTCCGATGCCTATGGGTTGGTCAATGCCGCCTTCCAGCGACGCTACGACGAGAGTGCCCGGCAGCGAGGCGCCCCCCGCAGGGAAGCTGTGCCGGCACGCACACCGTTCATGGCGTTGCGCAACAGCCTCGAGGCGCACACCGCCTGCACGCTTCTCATCGACGGGCACAACTGCCTGTTCGCCCTGCGCGAACTGCTCGATCTGCCCTTTCACGAAGACAGGCCGGGCGCAGGCGCGTGCCAGCACTTCGCCAACCGCCTCGTGCCCCTGGTCCGCCAGCACCGCAACCTCATCGTGCACCTGTGGTTCGACAGCGATACGGCAGCCACCGAACGGGTGGAGGACAACCTGCGAGTGCTTTACTCGGGCGGGGTGGGCCGTGACCGAGCCGATCAGGGCATCATCGACTACCTGCACAGCCGGACACACGCAGCCGAACGCGGCACCACTCGCTGCTTCGTGGTCACGGCCGATCGGGCCGAAGCCGCCGAAGTCGAGGCAACCGGCGCGCGGGTCATCGCGCCCGAAGAGTTCGTCTCTTTGCTCAGCTGAGCGCCCAGGCAGCCCTCGACCCCGTTCAGCGTCCGCTGCCCGCGCCTGCAAGCCAGCCCTCGGCCTCGAGCAGCGCGCGCTTTCGCGCGAGGCCCCCGGCGTAGCCGGTGAGACTGCCGTTCGCGCCCACCACTCGATGGCAGGGCACCATGATGCTCCAGGGATTACGCCCGACTGCGGCACCAGCGGCACGGACCGCCTGCGGACTGCCGACGGCAGCGGCGAGCAGGCCATAGGTCGTCCTCTGACCCCAGGGCACGGACTCGAGTGCGACCCAGACACGGCGCTGAAAATCGGTGCCCCAGAGGGCAAGACGGGGCGTCCGGAACACCTGCAAGGCACCTGCAAAGTACGCCGCGAGTTCGTCAGCAGCCCGGTCGAGCAGAGGATGGCTTCGCACTGCCGGCCAGGCGCGAAAGTCGGGCAGGTGGGCAGCCCCCTCGAACCATGCCCCGACCAATCCCTCGTCGCAGGCGGCGACATCCATGCGCCCAAGCGGCGTCCGGACCGATGCACGACAAGGCGCTGACCCAGGTTCGACAAGGGTCGCCGGGCGGAGTGCAGACGGCATGCGGAACTCCTCGAGGGCTCGAACGACGAACCGATCTTACGACGGACTGGCGCCTGTGCTGCGGGTGCGCGATCATCCCCGGCATCGCCGCCTTCCCTTGCCATGGAGCCAGTCTCATGCCTGCCCTGCCACGTCGTCGCCTGCTGGCTGCCACCCTTGGCGGCCTCATGCTGTCCGGTCTCGCGCCAGGTCCCGCCCATGTCGATGCCGCGGAAGCGGCAGTCCCGGAAGGCGCACCGCCCAGTCAGGCGCCCGGCTTCTACCGCTATCGCCTGGGCACCTTCGACATCACGGTCGTCTCCGACGGCATGAACCGGCTTGCGATTCCGGACGGCTTCGTCGTGAATGCAAGCCGTGCCGAAATCAATGCCGCATTGGGCGCCGCCTTCATGGAGCCCGACGTCTTCCTCGGGCCCTACAACCCGATCGTCGTCAACACCGGCACTCACCGGGCACTCATCGACACCGGCAATGGCGAACTGGCCTTTCGTGCAAGCCGAGGTGCAACCGGCCAACTGCTCGCAAACCTGGCCGCCGCCGGCATCGCTCCCGAGTCGATCGACACGGTGATCCTGTCGCACTACCACGCCGATCACATCAACGGACTGCTGCGAGCCGATGACAGCCTGGCCTTTCCGAACGCGCGCATCATCGTGCCAGGCCCCGAGCACCGCTACTGGATGAATGACGAGGCGATGCGTGCAGCGGCTACCCCGCGCATCGCCGCAGTGTTTCGCAATGCACGTCGGGTCTTTCGGCCCGAAGTGCTCGCGCGCCTGCAGATCCGCGAGTGGGGCGAAGAGGTGATACCGGGCATCACCGCCGTCGCCACCCCGGGGCAGACCCCGGGCCACACCGCCCATGTCGTTGCCTCGGGCGAGCAGCGCCTGTTCGTGCAGGCCGATGTCACCCACGCGCCCTATCTGTTCGTGCGGCATCCCGAATGGCATCCCTTCTATGATCATGATCCGGCGCAGGCCGAAGCCACACGGCGGGAGGTCTACGAACGGCTGGTCCGGGAGCGCTGGCTGGTGCAGGGGTACCACTACCCGTTCCCGGGTCTTGCCCACATCGAGAAAGCGGGCTCGGGTTATCGCGAGGTACCCGCCATCTGGATGCCGTCCGTCCAGCCGGTTCGCTGACTCACACCGGCAACCCTCGCGACGCTGCTGCGCCCGGTTGGAGGATCCGATTGACGAACCCGCTGACTTCAATTCATCATGGCGGCACAAAACCGAAGGTCGTCAGTCAAGCAAGCCGATCGAGTCGGATCTGGTCCGGCGTGAAGGCACAGCCCCGCCGGGCGGATGCAGCACGGGAGAGTCCAGCAATGCCAGGCAGCGGCAACGCAGGAAGACGATCGACGGAACACCCACTGATGGACATGGTCTCGCGGGAGATCATTCCGCGCCTTGGGCAGCACGGCATGGACAAGAGCGCGCCAAAGGCCACCCTGTCCGGTGCTGCGCCTGTGCGTGTCGATCGCAAACCGCCGAAGGCGGTCACTGGCAGCGAAGGCCTCGTTCCCGACGAGGCAGTGCGCTCGGAGACGGCTGCACTCACGGCACGCATCGCCCAGCGTGCGATCGTGGGCGATCGGGCCGGCTGCGAACGCATCGTCGAGCAGGAGACGGCCCGGGGCCGACCGCTCGAGTCGATCATGCTCGACCTGCTTCAAGGGGCTGCCCGGCACCTGGGTACCCGCTGGGAAGACGATACGCTCAACTTCACCGATGTCACCCTCGGCGTCTGGACCCTCGATCAGATCGTGGCAGACATCGTGGCCGAGTTCGTTGCGGCGGGGGAACTGCCCTTGCTGCCTCTTGTCGATCCGTCGCTGCAACCTTCGGTCTCCACCGAAGCCGTGCACACGGCGCTTTTCTGTACCCTACCCGGAAGCCAGCACCGCTTCGGCATCCAGATGCTCGGCGCCTTCTTCACCGGCGCCGGCTGGTCGGCGACCGTAGCCCATGCTGGCGATGAACGTTCGCTCCTCGATCAGTTGCGGCACTCGAGCACCGACATCGTCGGACTTTCCGTTGCGAGTGAAGCCGAACTGCGCAAGGCAGCGGCCCTGATCGCACGGATGCGCGAGCAGTTCGAGCCAGAGTCCTGCCCGTGCATCATGATCGGAGGGCCGGGGGCACTCGCCTTTGCCGACATGGCACGCGGGGTCGGCGCTGACGGGGTCTCGGACGATGCAGCCGATGCGCTGAAGCTCGCCACCCGACTGGTCGAACGCAGCGCAAAATAGCGGCCTCGACGAGGAGCCGCTGCATGCCCTTTGCCCAAATCAACGATATCGACGTCCATTATCAGATCGCCGGCGAAGGCCCCCCCTTGCTGCTGTTCGCCCCCGGCGGGTTCCGCTCGGTGCTTTCGCGCTGGACCGCCGAAGGTGGCAAGGGTGTGTTCAAGGAGATGGATGCGCTGCGCACGCTGGCGCAGCACTTCACGGTCATCGCCTACGACAGGCGTGAGTCGGGGCTCTCGGGCGGACGTATCGAGCCCCTGAGTTGGGATCTCTACGTCGAGGAAGCGCTGGGCGTGCTCGATCTTGCCGGCGCTCAGAAGGCTTTCGTGCTGGGCGCCTGCATGGGTGCCTCACTCGCGATGGCTCTTGCCGCCCGACACCCGACACGCTGCCAGGGCCTTCTCCTGCACTGGCCCGTTGCCGGCTATCGATGGATGAAGACGATGCACGACTACTTCGACCGCCACGTGCGATTCGTCCGCGAGCACGGTCTTGCCGCCGTGGTCGAGCGGGCACCTCGGGGCGACAACTTCTTTCTCGACCCCGAGATCGGTCCGTGGGGCTCACCCACGGTGATTGATCCGGCCTTTGCCGCACACTTTCTGCAACAGCCGATCGAACCCTATCTCGATATCGTCTGCGAGAGCCGCGATCGGCTCTTTGCCGACACCATGCCGTCGGGGCTGACCGGTGCAGAACTCATGACGATCGAAACCCCGGCTCTGATCATGTCAGGGTCCGACTGGGCACATACGCGCTCGGGGGCCTGGACGATTCAGGAACTCATGCCAGCGGCTCGTCTGTGGGAGGTCTGGCCCGAGGCACAGACCGCAGGCAACACGCTCGCCGCCATGCTGGAGTTCATGGGCGAAGTCGAAGGTGATGGGGGTGAGCGAATCCTCAGGCGGCAAGGCGCATGAAGCGCGCGATCCTGATCGCGCTCGGGCTGATGCTGCCCGGCCTGGCCATGAGCCAGCCGAGTGTCCCCGACTACCCGACACACGCCGTGCGCCTCATCGTGCCTTACGCCGCGGGTGGCGCGCCCGACGTGATCGCCCGCCTCGTTGCCCAGAAAATGAGCGATGCGATGGGCGGACCCTTCATCGTCGATAACCGGCCCGGAGCTGGTGGGGTCGGTGCGAGCGAGGCGGTGGCGCGCGCCAGCCCCGACGGCTACACGCTTCTCGTCCCTGATGTGCCGCAACTGGCCATCAACCCGTTCATCTTTCGCTCACTCGCCTACGACTCCCTGCGCGACTTCGCCCCGATCAGCATCATCGCGACGACACCGATGTTCGTTCTGGTGCGGGCCGACAGCGACATCACATCCATGGCCGGACTCATCGAACGAGCGCGTGCCCGCCCCGGCCAACTCACCTACGCGTCCGCCGGCATCGGCAGCCTGCATCACATCGCGATGGAGTCGATCAAGGCTGCGGCGGGCATCGACCTCGTCCACATACCCTACAAGGGGACGGGCCAATCCGTGCCAGCGTTCATGGCCGGCGAAGTCTCGGTACTCGTCTCGACCCTCGCGGCCGTGGAGCCATTCGTCCGGTCGCGTCAGGCGCGACTGCTCGCCGGGACACCCGCCCGAAGAACAAGCCGCCTGCCCGACCTGCCGGCCGTGGCCGAAACGGTGCCCGGCATCGACTTTGCCGGCGAAATCGGCCTGCTCGCACCCGCCGGTACCCCACCCTCAATCGTGAACAGACTCGCCCTGCAGGTGCAGCGCGCGGTGCAATCCGACGATGTTCAGCAGCGACTGGGCGCCCTCGGGGCGATCGGCGTGGGAAGCTCGCCGGAGGCGTACTCCCGCAGCATCAGGACAAGCCTCGGGCTTTTCGAAAAGGCAGTGAAGGCTGCACGGCTCGGCGCCGAATAGGAGCATTTGCATGATGGTCATGAAACCCGGTTCACCAGCCCCCACGAGACTGAAGCCCCCGAGTGCCACGCCGGCTGGCGTCAGGCGGCGCAGGAGCGCGATCGGCCTGGCGTGGATACTCGGCGCCGCAGCGCTTGCCTGCCATGCCCAGCCCCAGCCCGCGTACCCTTCGCACCCGGTGCGCCTGATCGTCCAGTATCCGGCCGGCGGTGCTCTCGATGGCCTCGCACGCAGCGTGGCCGAACGCGCCAGCACGCTGCTGGGGCAGCCCCTGCTGGTCGACAACCGTCCCGGCGCAAGCGGCTTCATCGCGTTCGAGGCCTGTGCCAAGGCGGTGCCCGATGGCTACACGATCTGCCAGGGAACCGGTGAAGCGATGTCGTTCAACCCAGCCCTCTTCCCGAAGATGCCCTACGATCCGGCGCGCGACTTCCTGCCGGTGGTACAACTGGTGCAGATCCAGGGAATCATCATCGGCAGTGGGCTCGCGCCCTTCAGCACGCTGCCCGAACTCATCGCGGCGGCCCGTGCCCGACCCGGCGCACTGAACTGGGCCTCATTCGGCGCCGCGAGCAACCCCCACATCTTCCTCGAATGGATCAAGCGACAGGCGGGCGTGGACATTGCCCATATCCCCTACAAGGGCTCGGCGCAGACCACCCCCGCGGTGATCTCCAACGAGGCGCAGGCCACCTACACGGCGCTCGGTTTCGTACTGCCGCAGATTCGCGCGGGACGACTTCGAGCGCTCGCCGCCACAACCCCGAAGCGCCTGACGCAACTGCCTGATGTCCCGACGCTGGCCGAACTGGGCCTCGATCCAGGGTTCCTGAGCTGGGTCGGACTCTTTGCACCGACGGGTACGCCGCGCCCGATCGTCGACCGGCTGAATGCCGCCTTTGCAGCCACGGTGAAGGATGCAGCCTTTCGAGACAGGTATCTCGCCGTGCAGGGCTTCGAGCCCGTGGGCGACTCGCCCGAGTCATTTGCGGCGATGGTCGCCGCCGATCGCGAAGTCGCGCGCAAGGTGGTGCAGGCAACCGGCATACGTGCCGATCTGCAGTAAGCCACTGCGCTGCGTTCTGCGCGCGTGTCAGGGCATTCGCGCCTCGCGCGACATCGATTAACTTTGATTTCAAAATGCACCAACAGCAACCAGCACGAAGCCGCATCGACTGCGACCATGCAAGCATGAGGGCTCATTCACACTGACCGAGCCTGCACGATGCGCCACTCATTCCTCCTCATCGCCTTGTCACTGGCGCTTTCGGCCTGTACCACCGGCGGACTTCGTCTCACCTACAACCCCGCCAGCGCGCCTGAGAAGATCACCGACGCCCCGACCGGGGTGGAGATCGCCACCGTCACCGACACCCGCAAGACAGCCCCAAACCGCCTGGGCGTCATCCGGGATGGGTTCGGAATACCGTTGAAACTGCTCGAATCGGACACCACGGTTGCCGATCTGGTTCGCGAATCACTGGCCGCCGGACTTCGGGCCCGAGGCATCACCCCGGGCGGCGCGGGTCCGGCAACGCGCTTGAGCGCAATCGTCCGGCGTCTCGACGCCAATCAGTTCGTGCGCCGGGAGGCGCACGCGGAGATCGAGATTCGCATCGCCGATGCGACCGGCCAGACTCGCTGGACGCGCGTCTATGTGGCAGACGCCATCGACGGGAGTCTGTTCGCTCTGGACACCGCAGTCTTCGCCTCCGTCGAGGACTTGCGCAAGGTGCTCGAGAACACACTGACTCAGGTCGTTGACAAGGCGCTTGACGACCCCGCCCTGCGCGCTGCGCTGAAGCCCTGATCGAACCTGGTAAGCCCGAGTGGTCGGCATCTTGCGCACCTTCATCTCGAAGATGATCCGGCTCTGCGCAGCGGCAAGAAGCACCGGACGCTCCGTGCGGTCATGGAACGCATCCAGGTCGGTCTCGATGACGCACAGCAATTCTCAATGCTTGCGCGACTGGCGTGCACCGACAATGTGCGCCACATCAAGGTCGCATCGACTGTCAGCACCATCGCGGTGAACGCACGCCCGTTGCAGCCCCTCGATGCCCGCACCGTCGTAGAAGCCGGCTGGTCGGTACACGATCAGTCGCGCGAGCGGTCACCAACCACAGGGAGTTTCACATGTCCAGAATGACCACCTTGGCTTGCGCCGGGTCCGCCCTCCTCGCCTCGACACTCATCGCCCCCGCGATGGCTGCTGACAACCACTTTGCGGGCGCCTACGCCGTCGTGGCCGCCGACTTCGTCAAGTCGACCGTGAAGTCGGGCGACGAGCAGGAAAAGAAATCCGAGACCACCCCGAGCCTGGCGATTGGCTACAACCTGGGCCTCACCAACCGCATCACCCTCGGACTGAAGCTGACTGCCGACCTCAAGAACGGCGAGTTCGCCAAGCCCGAAGGCGTTGAGGTTCAGGAGAAGCGCCACTTCTCGCTGGCCGTCGAACCCGGCTACGCATTCACCGACAAGATCCTCGGTTTTGGCATCCTGTCGTACCAGACTGCGCGCATGACGATCATCAGCGAGGAGTCGAAGGCGATCGCTGCGGAGCGCAATCTGAGCGGTCTGGGCTACGGCCTGGGCGCCAAGTACGCGCTGACCCACAACATCTTCGTCGTGGCCGAGATGCAGAAGGTCACTTACGGTGATGTCTACATCTTCGGACACACGTTCAAGACCTCGCAGACCGTGACGTCGGTCGGCGTCGGCTACCACTTCTGATGCTCTCCCGGCAGTCGCGCCTGGCGTGACTGCCGGAAGCAACCTGAAGCATAGCCATGCTTCGGGTTGCTCCCACTCGGCGGACGCCCTGTCCGTCCAGGAAAAGCCTGACAAGCGCTGAACCCATCCGGTTCGCCTTGCCCGGTCTGCCGACGACACTTCCTTGTCGGGCAGCAAGTCGTCCTTTTGCCATCCTGATGAGATGGGTTCAATCGAACCGACCCTCAGAGGCTATGCCATGGCACCGCATTCCCGCATTCCCGCATTCCCGCATTCCCGCATTCCCGCATTCCCGCATTCCCGCATTCCCGCATTCCCGCATTCCCGCATTCCCGCATTCCCGCATTCCCGCATTCCCGCATTCCCGCATTCCCGCATTC
>CANGMI010000009.1 GCA_947455195.1 Pseudomonadota bacterium
TACAGGTGGTCGATGCGGTCGGTGTTGATGAGGCTCGTACGGCGCTTTATGCCGTGCACGATGTAGCCCTTGCCGAGCAGCAGTTCGGCGAGGTAGGAGCCGTCCTGGCCGGTCACGCCGGTGATGAGGGCAACTCTGGGGCTTGCAGAGGCAGACATGGCAGGCAACGATCTCGAGGAGCAGGCACACCGCGCGCTGCTCGGGCGCTGCAGCGGCACCGGTAGGGCGCCGCAGCGTCCATGTTGCGACGATGTTGCGACCTGTCGAGATTACGACAGATTAACCGTCAATGCCAAGTCGTAAAAAATTCATTAACAGGCATTTCTTCACGGCCTGATGCAGGCGAGCGGCGCTCCGGGGAATGCGCCCTCTTGGCCTCACTGCCCCGGGGTCTGCGGTCACTTCAAGGCTGCGAGCGCCATTTCGGGTGCCTTGTCGAGCACCTTCAGGAGTGCCTTCGCGGCGCCGGTCGGGCAGCGCTTGCCCTGCTCCCAGTTACGAATCGTGTCGAGCGAGACATCGAGGGGTTGGGGCGCCGTCTGGTGAGAAGGCAAGAGCCTCGATGAACCGAAGCGGGCCAACCGCGAAGGCGACGGCGATGGCAATGAAGCCGCGCGCGCCACTGGTTCGAGTTGCTAATCCAGGCCCGGGAAGCCGCGCCGCGGGACACCCCCCCGCTACCCCGCCACCCTCATCCCGAAATCGGCATAGGCGCGCGCCAGACCGTCTTCCAGGGCCACGCTCGCCCGCCACCCGAGGGACAGCAGCCGGCTGCTGTCCATGAGTTTCCGCGCCGTGCCGTCAGGGCGGGCGGTATCGAAGGTGATGGCACCGGCATAGCCGACCACGCGCGCAATGGTGCGGGCGAGCTCGGCAATGGTGACGTCGCTGCCACAGCCCACGTTGATGTGGCTGAGCATCGGCTGGGTGTGCGCTTCGTACATCGGGCGTTCGAGATTCATCACGTGCACCGATGCAGCGGCCATGTCATCCACGAAGAGAAACTCGCGCAGGGGCGTGCCGCTGCCCCAGATGGCCACACTGGGCGCGCCCGCCACTTTCGCTTCGTGAAACCGGCGAATGAGCGCCGGAATGACGTGCGAATTCTCCGGGTGATAGTTGTCACCCGGCCCGTAGAGGTTGGTGGGCATCACGCTGCGGTAGTCGACCCCGTGCGAGGCACCGTACTGCCGGTTGTAGCTCTCGCACAGCTTGATGCCGGCAATCTTGGCGATGGCGTAGGGTTCGTTGGTGGGCTCGAGCGGACCGGTCAGCAGGGCCTCTTCGCGCATCGGCTGCGCAACCGCCCGCGGGTAGATGCAACTCGACCCCAGAAAGAGCAGGCGCTTCACCCCGGCGCGAAAGGCCGCATCGATCACATTGGCCTCGATCATCAGGTTGTCGTAGATGAATTCGGCCGGGTAGGTGTTGTTGGCATGAATGCCGCCGACATGCGCGGCAGCGAGATACACCGCGTCGGGCCGCTCGGCAGCGAAGAAGGCCCGCACATCGGCCTGCGACGTCAGATCGAGTTCCCGGTGCGTCCGGCAGAGGATGCGCTCGGCCGGGTGCCCTTGCGCGACGAGATGGCGCACGATGGCGCTGCCGACCATGCCACGGTGGCCGGCAACGTAGATCTTCGGCACGGGCTCACGCGACATGGTTGCTGCCGGGTCCGGTAGGGCTGTGGTCGGGGGCGTTCAAGCGTGTCACCAGGGTCAGCGATCGAAAGGTCAGATCATGGACGAGTTGCATGGCCGGTGGCCTGCGTTCGCTCAGTCTCGCACGCCGCTCGTGTAGCATCGCAATCATACGCAATCATGGCCGTTGCCGCTCCACCCATGCCCTCACCCCCTGCTGCTGGCGCTGCCGACACGACGATTGCAGAAAGTGCGACCGCCGAAATGACGACTGCCGGCGCGACGACTGCCGGCAGGACAACTGCCGGCAGGACGGCTGCCGACATCACGATCGCCGTCATCATCGTGGTGAAGAACGGTGCCCGCACCCTGCGCCGGGCCATCGAGAGCGTGCTGGGGCAATCGCATCCGCGGGTGCAGCTCATCATCATCGATGGTGCTTCCACCGATGGCACGCTCGAGATCATCGCTAGCTACGCCGCGCGCATCCATTACAGCGTCTCGCGCGCCGACGACGGCCTGTACTTCGCCATGAACGAAGCGCTCTCCGTGTGCACGGCCAACTGGTGCGTGTTTCTCGGCTGCGATGACATGCTGCTCGACAGCCTGCACCTGGTGGCGGCACACATGAGCGACCCCGATGCCGTGTACTACGGGCGGGTGGCGCGGCGCACCGATGGACGCCTGATTGCAGGACGATTTTCGGCGCTGCGCCATGTGGTGAACGCGATGCCGCACCAGGCCATCTTCTATCCCCGGTCGTGTTACCGCGAGCGTTACGACACCCGGTATCCGATCCTCGCCGACTCTGCCCTCAACATCCGCTTGTGGGGCCGCGGCGTACCCTTCCGCTACCTGCCCTTCGTCATTGCCAACTTCAACGACACCGGCCTGTCCTCCCGAGGTGACGCGGCGTTCGAAGCCGACAAGGCACGACTCCTCGGCGACGCATTCGGCCCCCTCCACGGGCTCTTCTGGCGCGTCTGGTTCAGACTGCATCTCTGGCGTCGGCATGGCTTGCGCGCGGCGCTCTCGGGCAGGAGGCCTGCCAGCAGGTAGACTTCGTCCGAAACGGTGACCTGAATCACCGTACGGTGCGGCCCCGCGAGGGTCGCCGGGAGACAAGGATCAGCGTGAGACACCGGTTCATACCCCGCCCGCGAGGGGCAGCACGGGTTGTGGCGCTCGCCGCGAGCGCGCTTCTGTACGGATTGTCGGCCTTCGCCCAGCCTGCGGGTGGCGGGCCTGCGACCGGCGGGCCTGCCAGTGGTGGACCTGCCCCTGCGCCCGCCAGTGCCGCACCGGCCTCCCCGGCCTCTGCCACGGCTGCCTGGCCCGTTCGCCCGGTGCGCGTCGTGGTCACATTCCCCCCGGGAGGCAGCGTCGATGTGGTGCCGCGCATCGTCGCGCAGCGCCTCGCCGAGCGATGGGGACAGCCGTGGGTCTTCGACAACCGTCCGGGAGCCGGTGGCCAGATTGCGGTCGACCTCGTGCTGAAGGCGCCCGCCGATGGCTACACCCTGCTGGTGGGTCCCACAGGCACCATGACCGTGAACCCCAGCCTCTATCGAAAGCTCAACTACGACCCGATTCGCGACTTTGCCCCCATCGTCTCCCTGGCACGCGCGCCCATGGTGCTGATGGTGCAGGCCAGCCGCGCCGGCGGCGTGCGCGATCTCATCGAGGCCGCGCGCGCCCGGCCCGGTGCGATCAACTACGGCCACGGCGGCAACGGCACCAGCATGCATCTCACCGGCGAGATGTTCAATGCGGCCACGGGTGCCGGGCTGGTGCCGGTGCCCTTCAAGACAAGCGGCATGGTCATCACCACCATTGCCGGCGCCCAGCTCGACGCCGGATGGGTCGACACCAACTTTGCCCTCACCGGCATCAAGACCGGGCGGGTACGCGCCATTGCCGTGGCTGGCCACGAGCGCTCACCGGTGTTGCCCGATGTGCCCACGGTGGCCGAGTCGGGCTATCCGGGGTTCGAGGCAATGGGCTGGTTTGGCTTCTACGCAATCACCGGCACGCCTGCCGACGTCATCGCGCGCATCAATGCCGAGGTGCGCACGGTGCTCGCGCTGCCCGACGTACGCGAGCGGATCCTCGCCACCGGCAACGAGCCCTGGTGGCTCTCGGCCGAGGACTTCGGCGCCTTCACGCGAACCGAACTCGCCAAGTGGTCGCGGGTGGTACGCGAGTCGGGCGCGAGCGCAGACTGACCGGAACGGCCATCCTCTTTCATCCGCATTAAACTCGGACACGCCGCCCCAGCGGATGCTGGCCCTGCGGTCTGCCCTACAGGAGCACTGCCCGTGAAGTTCTCGTTCTTCCACCTGATGCCCTACACGCACCTGGAGAAGACCACCACGACCTGGCCGACCTCGACCCGCGACTTCGATCCGCGCAAGGCCGAGGAGCACTTTCGCACCTACATCGACCAGATGATCTACGCCGAGCAGTGCGGCTTTGACTGGGTTGGCTGCAACGAGCACCACTTCAGCCCCTACGGGATGATGGCCAATCCGAACATCGTCGGTGGCGCGCTGGTCTATCCCACCTCGAAGATTCGCATTGCCATGATCGGCAACCTGGTGCCCCTGGGCAATCCCATCCGCATCGCCGAGGAGTACGCGATGCTCGACTGCATGAGCGGCGGGCGCCTCATCGCCGGCCTCATGCGCGGCATTCCGCACGAATACATTGCCTACAACATCCCGCCCTCCGAGTCGTGGGAGCGCCAGAAGGAAGCCATCCAGCTCATCAAGCGCGCCTGGACCGAGCCCGAGCCCTTCGGCTGGGAGGGCAAGCACTACCAGTTCCGGCAGGTGTCGATCTGGCCCAAGCCCTTGCAAAAGCCCCACCCACCCATCCTCATCTCGGCCAGCACGCCGCAGTCGGCCGAGTTCGCCGGGCAGATCGGCGCCACCATGGGCATGGTGCTGCTCGCAGACCTGCCCACCGCGCGCGAGCAGATCCGCATCTACAAGGAGGCCGCGCGCTCGGCGGGCTGGGAGCCCGCACGCGAGAACATCCTCAACGGCTTTCACACCTGCATCGCCGAAACCGACGACGAAGCGCGCCACTGGATGCGACAGGGCCGCGAGTACTTCGACACCGTGCTCATGGACGGACCGCGCAATGCGCAGCGTCTCGTGCTGCAGGAAACCCGGTACTACGAAGACGAGGCGAGCCGCGAGCGCTGGCGAAAGCGCATCGATGCACGCCGATCGCTCACGCTGGAAGACGCCATCGATCGCGGCACGATTCTCTGCGGCAGCCCCGAAACCGTGGTGAAGCAGATCAGGCGCATTGCCGGTGAACTGGGCACGGGCGTGTTCAACTTCACGGTGAAGGTCGGCACGATGCCCGATGCGGTCGTTCGCCGCGGCATGGAACTCTTTCGCGACCGCGTGCTGCCGCATGTGCGTGACCTGTAAGGAATCGAGTCATCATGACGTCGAATGCATCGAATGACAGTGGCGCAACGAGCCCGGGCCATCACGCTGCGAGCGCCAGCCCGGATGGCGGCGCGGACGGCGGCGCGGGTGACGGCGGCGCAGGCAGCGGCAGCAGCGGCAGCCCGGTCCGTATCAGCCCCATGACCCTGCGGGCCAGGCTTCAATGGCCCGTGACGTCCAACTCGACACCGGAGTCCGGCCCCGGATCACCTGCCGCCGCCTCCATCGACATCGACTACCTGCGCGCGGGCTCGGGGCCGGCGCTTCTCTACCTGCACCCCGCCGGAGGTGTTCGCTGGACACCCGTGCTCGAGCGCCTCGCCGCCTCGCGCACGGTCTACATCCCGGTGATGCCGGGGTTTGATGGCTCGGCCACGCAGGCAGGCATCGACTCGATGCAAGGGCTGGGCGCACTGGCCGGTGCCTTCATCGATCAGGTGATCGGGGCCCGCTGCGATGTCATCGGACAATCGTTTGGCGGCTGGGTGGCGCTATGGCTCACGGTGCAGCGGCCCGAGTGCGTCGACCATCTGGTGCTGGAAGCCCCGGCCGGCTTCAGACCCGAGGGTACGCAAGGCGCCCCTTCCGACCCGGAAGCCCTGCGCCGGGCGCTCTTTGCGCATCCGGAAAAGCTGCCGCCGGGTGGCAAGTCGATGGAAATGGAGGCCGCCAACGGACGCATGCGGGCCCATTACAACGCGGCCCGGGCGCTCGACCACGATCTCCTCGAGCGCATCGGTGCCATCGAATGCCCCACGCTCATCCTGCATGGCACCGAAGACCGCGTCGTACCCCGCGAGAGCGTTCAGTTGCTGAAGACGCGCATGCGCCACGCCTTTCTCGTCTACATCTGGGATGCGGCACATGCCATCGAGATCGATCAGCCCGAGCGAATGCTCGGGCCCACGCTCGGTTTTCTCGAGCGATCGGAAGGATTCGTGGCCAACTGGGGCACGATGGCGGTGAATCCGGATTGAACACTCGAAGCCACACGCGATGACAGCTGACATTCAGGCGCAAACCGGGCAGACGGTGACCGAACAGGCGCCGACCGGGCAGGCACTGACCGAGCGGACACTGACCGGGCAGGCGCCAGGCGGGCAGGCGCCGACCGAACCGACACGCGCTGACCAGGCACAGACCGAAGCCCGGCTGACCGAACTCGAGATCAAGGCTTCGTTCACCGAGGATCTGGTCGATCGGCTGAACGAGGTCATCGTGAACCAGCAGCGTCAGATCGAGCGATTGATGATCGAGGTCAGTCGCTTGCGTCAGGAAGCTGATACGGCTGAACCGGGCACCTTCAGGAGCCTGCGTGACGAGTTGCCACCACACTACTGAGCGCTGAAGGCAGTACGACTCAAACAGTACGACTCAAGCAGGACAACCCGAAGGAGACAACACATGAAGACACATATCGCTGCGATCGTTGCCACGCTGGGCCTTGCAGCCTGCGCATCGACGGGTTCCACCCCACCCATGCCGGGGGCTTTCTCGATCAGTTCGAGCGCCTTTGCCGACGGCACGCTGATGCCGGTGCGCTTTGCCGGCAACACCAGGGGTAATGCCAACTGCGTTGGCGAGAATGTCTCGCCACCCCTCGTCTGGTCGAACGTGCCGGCAGGGACGCAAAGCCTGGCGCTGATCATGGTCGATCCCGAGGGGCGTGGCGGTCTGGGTGTCGATCACTGGGTAGCCTATGGCATCAATCCATCGATCGGCGGCTTTGCCGAGGGCGAGACGAGCCAGTTGTCGAACCGCTATGTCGGCGGGAAGGGCCTCGCCGGCCTGGGTCACTACCTCGGGCCGTGCACCCCACCGATGACCGGCTACCACCACTACACCTTCACGCTGATCGCGACCGATCTCGCACCTGACGCGCTGCCGCCCGGCCTCACCCGAGAGCAAGTGATGGGGCGACTTGCAGGCCACACGAAGGGGGCGGCGGGCCTGGTCGGTCTGTTCGGCCGCGACAAGTAAGGGCGGCACCAGAAACGTCCACGAGGGAGACTACGGGAGTGTCTTCCCGACATGAAATTCGAGTGGTACCTGCAAGGTATCACTCGAAAAAGTGCAAAAAAAGGACCTCCCGACATCTCAGCCCGCGCGCGCTTGGCCACTCAGCCGCTCAGCCGCTATGGCGCTCAGCCGGTAAGGCGCTATGGCGCTGGAGCGTTCGGGCGTTCGGGCGTTCGGGCGTTCGGGCGTTCGGGCGTTCGGGCGTTCGGGCGTTCGGGCGTTCGGGCGCTGGGGCGTTCGAGCGTTCCGGCGTTCAGGCGCTCAACCTCTCATCGAAGATCGCGACCGCCCGGGTCCAACCCGCCGAAGCGCCCCGAATCTTGTGCGGAAAGCACGATATGAAAAAGCCATCGGCGGGCAGCGACTCGAGGTTGTGCAGCTTCTCGATGTGGCAATAGCCGATGTCGCGCCCGGCCTTGTGTCCCTCCCAGATGAGCGACGCATCGTGGCTATCGGCATACCGGTCGCGGGTATGCACGAACGGCGCATCCCAACTCCACCCGTCGGTGCCTGTGAGACGCACACCTCGCTCGAGCAGATACATCGTGGCGTCATAGCCCATGCCGCAGCCCGATGCGACGTAATCGGGCTTTCCGTAGCGTGACCCGGCACGCGTGTTGACCACCACGATCTCGAGCGGCGCGAGCGTATGGCCAATGCGCGTCAGTTCAGCCTCGACCTCGGCGGCAGTCACGACGTGGCCATCGGGCAGATGGCGGAAGTCGAGCTTCACCCCGGGCTGAAAACACCAGTCAAGCGGCACCTCGTCGATCGAGATCGAACGCTCGGCACCGCCGAGCGCCTTGTTCATGGTGCTGTGGAAGTGATATGGGGCGTCCAGATGCGTTCCATTGTGAGTCGAGATGTGGGCGATCTCGACCGCCCAGCCCTCGCCATCGGGCAGGTCTTCGCGCTTCAACCCGGGAAAGAACGGAGCAATCTGTTCCCAGGTGGTGTCGTGCTTGAAATATTCGATGCGCGGAGCGAACGCGGGCGGATCGCTCACCACATCGTTTTCAAGAAAGATCGACAGGTCGACGATGCGGCGGGTCATGGTGTGTCTCCCATTGGGGGTGTCTCCACCCGGTCGGCCCGTACACGGCGGGCAAGGTTCATCGCGCATGGTCGCGCAAAACGCAGGTCCACGCGATTTTCGGCCAGAATCACGACATCCTATCCAGCGACTCCGCGCCATGTCATCACTTCAGCCCCGCATTGCCGGCCGCCTGGCACTCGCAGCGCTCGTCACGCTCGCCACTGCCATCGCAGCCGCCACCAGCCCCGCCTTCGCCGCCGACCCACCCAGGCCGACGGTCAAGTTGCGCGGCACGCTCGACTTCATCCGCTACGGCTCATCGGCACCCTCCGACCATGCGGTTGCCAAGGGGTACTTCGCGCAGTACGGTCTCGATGTGCGCTTCGACGCCTCGAGAGGCTCGCAGGACGCACTCGTGCGCATCGCCAGCGGCGCCTACGACGTCGGCACCGCCGACATCCCCACGCTCATCCAGTTCATCGCACAGAACCCTGCCCAGGCGCCTCGCGCCGTGCTGCTCGTGCTCGACCGATCGCCGCTCGCGGTCACCACGTTGCGCAAGAACGGCATTACGCGGCCGGCCGATCTGGTCGGACGCAACGTGGCCATCGGCACCACCGATGGTGGGTCGCGCCTGTTTCCGGCCATGCTGCGCCTGAATGGCGTCGACCCCGACCGCATCAACAGCAAGGTCGTCGACGTACGCGTGCGCGACAGCCTCTTCCTGCGCGGCGATGTCGATGCCTTTGTCGGCAACGACTACACGGTGCTCTTCAACATGAAAGGCATGAAGGTCAACCCCGATACGCTCTCGTTCATGCGCTATGCCGATCACGGACTCGACCTCTACGGCCAGGCCGTGGTCGTGTCACGGTCCCTCATCGAGCGCGATCCGACCACTGTACGCAATTACGTCCGGGCGATGGCACGTGCCTGGCGTGACGCCATCCAGCGGCCCCAGGAGGTCGTGCAGACGGTGGTCGACATGGACGGCACGCTCGATCTCGCCCTGGAAACCGAACGCCTGCGCTATGAAGTGGCGGGGAGCATCCTCACCCCCTATGTGCGCCGCAACGGTCTGGGTGCTTACGACCCAGCCCGCATGCAGCGCGTGATCGACCTGGTCTCCAAGGGGCTCGAGTTGCCGCGCACACCAGCGCCCGCCGAAGTCTACGACGAGCGATTCCTGCCGCCGTACGAGGAACGCTCAATTCAGTAATGGTTTGCCCTGAGGCGTGACGGCAACCTGATCGAGCGGGTTGCCGATGGATCTCGGGCCAGGCGCAGCGAGCGGGTTGCCGATGGACCTCGGGCGAACCGCAGCGAGCGGGCTCCCGTGTCGTGCTACCCACGCCTCGGCGAGGTAGTGCGCGCCGAATCCGTTGAGATGATGGTCATCATCGTAGAGAGGCAGCCCGCCCGCCTCGCCAATGCAAGACTCCTGCGTGCATTGCACCGACTGCAGGTCGACTTCGATCAGTTGCGGCACTTGCGAGCGCGCAGACGACAAGACCGACTGCAGCAGTTCCGCGTTGACCTGATTGGCTGGCAGTGAGCGCGGAATCGTGCAGACACCCTCGCGAAGGCGGTGTGTCTTGATCGGCTGATTGAAACAGGCGTGCATGTCCACACCCTGTGCAGCCTGCCCGATGACAACTGGCGTCGCACCCAGTGACGCAATCGCCTCCAGAGCCTGCTCGAGCGATGCGATGCCGGCAGCAGCATACGGTCCGTTCCAGCGCTGCACCAGAACGACCATGTCGGGACGAATACGGGCCATTTCTTCCCAGACCGCCGCTGTGGCAGCAGCGCAGTGCCGCCCCGCGTCTCCGGACGCACCGCTGCCATACGCGCCCGGCAACATGAGGCACCCGCCATACGATCTGAGGCTCACATGCAGGTCCGTACCGGCGGTCAGGGTCTGCGCCAGCCATCGTTCGTTCTTCGCATGCGAGTCGCCGATGACATAAACCACGCCGTTCTCAGCGGCACCGCCAAACTCGCAGCGAGCCAGCAGACCCTGAGCCGAATCCTGCGTGCAGCCGAGTGGATCGAGACGTTCCCACGGCGCCAATCGGATCGCCACGGCCACTGCCTCGCCGCCCAGGCGCTGGGGCAGGCCCCCTTCGTGCCAGGACAGGAGATAAGCCCCCCTGAAGAGGCTCATCGGCACAATCCAGAGGAGAAGGACCGTGCGGGCAAGGCCCCAATCGAGGCGGCGTCCCGGTGCCTCGATCCAGCGCTCGGTTGCCAGCGCCAGACCGAGGACCAGCGCGAGGAAAACCGTGCCCGTGAAGACGTCCAGCGTCATCTGGAGGTAAGCCGCCAGCGCCAGCAACGGCCAGTGCCAGAGATACGCGGCGTAGGAGGCCCGCCCCACCGCAACGAGCCAGCGCGCCTCGAGGATGGAATTGCCTCTGCCGCCGAGGAGCAGTCCACCGGTTGCCGTGCAGACGAGCAGGCTTTCGAGCAGCCCGAGAGGATGCGACGCATCGAGCGATACGCCCAGCAGCACGAGGGCGATGACCGCTGCGGTGGCCACTGAAGGCCTGACCCTGTGGGCCGAACCCGATGAACCGGTCTTGCCCATCGAGGCAGCGTCGACGCGCGCAAACAGCGCTCCCATCACCAGTTCGAAGAGCCGCTGCGAGGCATGAAAGTATTCGGTGACATCACCGGGCGTGAGGGCGGCCACGCAGAGCAGCCCACCCAGCAGCACGAGCGTCGCGATGGTCTGACCGTGCTGTGGCACCCAGCGCTGAAGCGAGACCGCGACCAAAGGCCAGACGAGATAGAACTGCCACTCGATGCTCAGCGACCATGTGTGCAGCAAGGGCAACTCGCGCGCTCGTGCCGCAAAGTAGTCGCCCAGTTCATCGGCGAAGTACTCATTGGCCCGAAATTGCAGGCCGGCTGCGGCACTTTTCAAAAGCCGCGTGAAGTCCTGCGGCAGGAGAACGAGAGCCGCCATCAGTGTCGTGACCAGCATCACGGCGAGCAAGGCTGGCATCAGACGCTGGAGCCGCCGCACGTAGAAGTGAGGCAGCACGGCAAGCGTCTGCTCTTGAGCGAGAATCGAGGTGATCAGGTAGCCCGACAGGACGAAGAAGACATCCACCCCGATGAAGCCGCGACTGGCAAAGGGGATGCCCATGTGGCATGCAATCACCATGAGCACCGCGACCCCGCGCAAGCCGTCAAGGTCTGCGCGGTAGCCACGGCTCGTGCCGGTCGCGTGTCGGGTAGAGGTCGTCGTCACGCGACCGGCTGGCTCGACGCCCCATCGGACCTGCGTACCTGCCAGCCTGTCGCGCGATGCGATCAGAGCATTGATCGGGGCCTCTCCTCTGCCGTCATGCACCGTCTGGATACGGCCCGGGACGTCCCGCTCAGGACGTCGTGTCGGGGCGCCGAGCCCACCGACGACCGCAGCAGCCGGAGGGCCTGAAACCCGCGGCCGCCCCACCCGGCCGTACGTGCAGATGCAGGCACAAGGTCTCGAACGAACCGTGGCCCCAGATGCTATTGCTTCACCTGGATGGCATGCACCGCGAATGCGGGCATAGTTGGCAAGCGGCGCGAAAGAAATCAGGCCATCCGCCCCTGACACCATCCAGGCATCCGGGCATCCGGGCATCAAGGCATTACGCCATCAGATCGACCGCGCTGTGGGTAACCGCTGCAGTCGCGGCCTGATAGAACTTCAGGCGCTCGACATTGGCCACCGACACGCTGTATCCGAGCGCTGCATTGCCGAACACGAGTTCGCCCGAAATCGTGAGGCTGCCGTCCTTGTTCGCGGTACCCGCGATGGCGTTGCCGTTCACGGTCCAGTCAGCCCGCTGGCCGCTCAGGTACACCACGTCGGTGCCGCTGCCACCATCGATCGTGGCGCTCTGGGTAGCGGCAAAGAAGGCGTCGTTGGCCGACCCACCCTTCGCCGTGCCGATCGAACTTCCGTAGGCGAGCGCCACATCGTTGAAGCCGAAGAAGGTGGCGTTCTTGCTCGCGAAAGACTGGACTGCCTTGGGAAACGACGCCAGATACGAGGCCGTGTTCACGGTGGCCCCGATCGAACTGAAGGCCCCGGCGCGCAGGTCGATGATGGCCGACTTCTGAGTGGCACTGGCATCGAGCGTTCCGCCGTTCGGCGTCCAGAGCGTCTCGAAGCCGCGCCAGTTGCTGTCGAAGGTCAGTGTCTGGAAATGCGCTGCGCTCGCGGCACGATTCGAATCGGTCGCCGCACCGTACAGCATCTGCAAGGCCGCAATGTCGTACGGCATGTAGGTCGACGGATTCACCGGTGACGCCGAGTACGAGGTACCGCCTGCCGTCTGCGTGGCCGTCACGAAGCTGCCATCGGCCGGCTGGTTGTAGGACATGATCGAGTAGCGACGCGAATCGAGCGTACCCGCAAGCCAGGGCGCCGCGGTGCCCCCGCCACCCGCGTTGTAGTTCCCCGGATGCTTGAGGCCCATGGCATGACCGATCTCGTGAATGAGGGTCTCCCAGCCATAGCTGCCTTGCGCGAAGCTCGCATTGGTCGGCTGATTGGCTGCCAGCATCACGAACACGTTGTGACTGCCCGAGGCATGGGGCGGCGTGGCGTACCCGGCACTGGCCGACTGCGTATTCATGCCGAAGTTGATGTCGGCCGAGCCATCGCTGACGCTGCTCTCCTGAAACGTCACGTTCACCAGGCCCGACAGATAGGCAAAGGCGTCGCGCACCGCCTGCTTCTGCGTCGCGTTCATGGCGGTGTAACCGGCCCGGTCGGCAGCAGTCGCCCCGGCAGGGGGCGTATCACCCATGAAGCTCCAGGTGAGAGTGTGCCGCGACGCCGCAGCGCTCAGGCCGTAGAGCCCGGGCGCGATCGCGGCGCCTGCCACCGACGACCCGCTACCGTCGATCCACCACTGGTTGGTGGCACCGGAGAGCAGTGCATTCACCTGCGCGTTGCCGGTATCGGCAAAGGTCGTGACACCGTGAAAGACGAACGTGTTGACCCCCTTCACCGTCGTCGACTCGTTGGGTCGGCTGAGGCGATCAGCCAGCGCGATGCTGCCATCGGCCTTGGTGGTGACCCGGTAGTCGGCAAGGTTGCCGCTCAACTGCAGCGCGGTAGCGGCGCCTTTGAGCTTCGCGATGGCGGCCGCGGCGTTCTTGTACTGGGTGGCATTGAAGATCACCGTGGGGCGCGACCCATCGCTCGCCGCCTGAACCTCGATGGCTGCGAGTTTCGCTGCGACGCTCTGCAAGGCATCGAGGCCGCCTTGCACATGGGCCGCGGTGTCGCTCACCTGCACGCTGGCCCCTGACAGCAGCGCCACCAGCGACGACGAACCCGTGGCATCGGCCACGCTCACGCTCAAGGTCGGCTTCGCTGCATCGGTGAGCTTGATCGAGGCAATGCGCCCCGCCGCCGCCATCGCCTTCAGGTCTCCGAAGCGCGCAGCAATGTGGGCTGCCGAGTCCTGGATGGTGACGGCCTTCGTGAGCGACCCCGCGGCGTACGCCGACAAGGCCGTGGCGACGTCAGGGTTGACCGCTGCTGCGCGCGGTACGGTGGCTGCCGAAGCGGCGGGCTTCGAAGCCACCGGGGTCGAAGCCGCCGAGGTCGAAGCGACGGATACCGAGGACGCAGCGGGCGACAGCTTGCGAGTCGATGTCGCCGCGGCCAGCGCACGAGTCGTCTGCGCGGCAGCAGGCCTGCGCACCGCCCCTGCAACGATCGCTCCCACTGCGCTCGACATCGCCCGAAACCTCCCATTGGGACAGGCTCGGGAACCCGTGCCCGCACGCCTGCGTTCAGGGCATAACGGCAAGCCGCAGGAGAACTTTAGACATTCGCAGCAGCCCTCGTCAGTGGAGCCGTTCGGAGCAACGACAACGCGCTATCATGTCGATAAATATTTCTTAAACTTGGAGAAATTCCTTGGATACGACGAAGATCGTGAGCTGGATCGACCAGGCGCAACCGATTCTCGTGGCCTTCGGCCTCAAGGTGCTCGGCGCCATTGCGGTGTTCATCGTCGGCCGCTGGCTCATCAATCTGGTCTCGCGATTGCTCGGCGCCGGCATGACCCGCCAGCACCTGGACCCCACGGTGCAGCGCTATCTGGTCAGCTTCATCACCGGTGCGCTCAACATCACCCTCATCGTGGCGATCCTCGGCTACTTCGGCGTCGAGACCACGTCGTTCGCAGCGCTGGTTGCCGGTGCCGGCGTGGCCATCGGCGCCGCCTGGAGCGGGCTGCTCGGCAACTTCGCCTCGGGCATCTTCATTCTCGTTCTCCGCCCGTACCAGGTCGGCGACTACGTGCTGATCGGTGGCTGCGAGGGTACGGTGCTCGAACTGGGCCTCTTCGGCACGGCACTCACCACGCCTGACAACGTGAAGACGGTCGTCGGCAACGGCAAGATCATGGCCAACGACATCAAGAACTTCTCGGCAACGCCCTTTCGCCGGGTCGAGCTGGCCGCGCAGCTGGCGGGCGGCGCCGATGTTCACAAGGCCATCGCACTCCTGAAGGAAGCGGTCGCCAAGGTACCGAACATCACCGCCGAGCAGGGCGTCGACGTCGAGATCATGGAGTTCACCGAGTTCGGACCCAAGCTTGCCGTGCGCCCCTACTGCGCCAATGCCCACTACTGGCAGGTGTACTTCGATACCAACAAGGCCATCGCAGACACCCTCGGTGCTGCCGGGTTCCCAGTGGCAGCGCGTCCCGTAAAGATCTACCCGGTCTGAGATCGCCTCGCGCTGCCCGCCCCGGCGGGTGGCGCAAGAGGTCGCGCAACACCTCCCCCAGGGGCTTGGCTTGCTCGGCGGCTTGCGCGGCGGCTTGCGCGGCAGGTCGCTCAGCGGGTCGGCGAGCCCCCCCACACCAGCACCTTGCGTACGAACGGGTCCGGCCACTCGACGTCGGCCCGCGAGACGCTCCGATGGCGGAGATCGATCGACACCAGCATCCGGGCGTCGCGGTCCGACAAGAGTTTCCATTTCAGACCAGTACCCGCAGCCTCGGTGCACAATGTCGGGATGAAGACTCCGCCCAGACTGCAGTCCCTCATCGAAGAGGGCATCATCGATTCGGTCATCCGCCCTCTCATGAGCGGCAAGGAAGCCATGGTGTTCGTCGTGCGCTGTGGCGATCAGATTCGTTGCGCCAAGGTCTACAAGGAAGCCAACAAGCGCAGCTTCCGGCAGGCCGTCGACTACACCGAAAACCGCAAGGTGAAGAACACACGGCAGGCACGAGCCATGGCCAAGGGCACCCGGTTCGGGCGTGAGGCCCAGGAGGCCGCCTGGCAGAGTGCCGAGGTCGACGCGCTGCACCGACTGGCGGCGGCGGGTGTGCGAGTGCCCCGCCCGTTCCAGTTTCTGGATGGCGTGCTCATCATGGAACTGGTGACCGATGGCGATGGCAACGCGGCGCCCCGACTGAATGACGTGGCCTTCACCCCAGAAGCAGCCCTTGCCACCCATTCAGCCCTGCTGGCCGAGGCCGTGCGGATGCTCTGTGCCGGGGTCGTGCATGGCGACCTCTCCGAATTCAACATCCTCATGGCCGCCGATGGCCCGGTCATCATCGATCTGCCACAAGCCATCGACGCGGCGGGCAACAACCACGCCCAGCGCATGCTCCAGCGCGACGTGAACAACCTGCGCGACTTCTTCGGCCAGTTTGCGCCCGAGTTGCTCGAGACCCGCTACGGCGAGGAGATCTGGAGCCTCTACCGTCGCGGCATGCTCACCCTCGAGACGCCGCTCACCGGGCACTATGAACCCGAACCGGGCGAGGTCGAGGTCGGCAGCGTTCTGCGCGAAATCGACGACGCGCTCGCCGAGGAGCGCGCCCGTCAGGCGCGCATGGCCGAATAAGTCAGGGGCTTGCCCGATCGGCCAACGAGCGCTTCAAGCTGCCGCACCCGGAGTGGCCGGCGTACCCGACGGCTTTCGCACGGCATAGATGACCATCTCGCCATAAAACGGCACCACCCCCCGCATGTACGGCGGCAGATGACGCTGCAGACGGTGGCGCAAGCGCTCCGACCACCAGGTCTTGCCCGACACCCGATTGGCGGCGACCTCGACCCAATCGAGTCCGAGTGCCACGCAGGCCTCTTGCATGAACATCATGTCGACTGGATGGCGCCGGCCGAATTCCTTGGCCATGCGCGTATCGGGCCCGAAGTAGCGCGGATGCCCGCGCGTAAATGCGTATCTTCGCGAGCGCAGGCTGTCGACATTGCGCGCAGCCAGCACGAGCAGCCCGCCCGGGCGAAGCACGCGGGCCGCTTCGCGCAGAAAACCGGTCGGGTTCTCCAGCATCTCGATGCCATCCACGCTGGCGACAACATCGAACGCGTCGGCCTCGAAGGGAAGTCCGCGATTGCGGTCGTGAATCCGACGTAGGGCCGGGTCGAAGCGAAAGGGCAGCACCGGCGCATCGTCGAGCGCCGTCACGGTCATGCCGGCTGCAGCCAGCAGCGAGGCGAGCCCGCCCTCCCCCGATGGAACATCGAGGACCTGCACGGGCCGTCCGGGCGGGGCATGCGCAAGGACGAGGTCGCGCACCCGCGCCTGGGTCTGGGCAGCCGGCGCAGGACGACGCCGATTCGCGGCCGAAGCCTCGAGGTCGAACCCCTCGAGCGCCCGGCGCACGTGGTCACGCGACCACAGACACATCTCGCGCACCGGATCGGGGGCGCACCAGTCATCGAACCGGAACGCCACCTCGCGCGGCAGGTTGTAGGGGGCCGAGAAAAGGTCGATGCGCCGGAAGTCGCCCGTATCGATGTCGTGGTTCCCGAACGCGCCCTCGTTGCGGTGCGTCGTGGTGAGGAGCCAGGGAATGCCCGAGGCAACGAAGTTTGCGAGCGCCGCACGCGTGTCGCGATACGACAGATGAAAGAGGCAATCGCGACAGATGAGGATGTCGGCTCGCGGCAGTGCCGTGCGCGTGAGGTCAACCGGCATGAAGCGCACGCCCTCACGGCCGTGACGCGCCTGGAGCTCCGCGACGAGAGGCACAACGATGTCACCACCGGTGTAGTCGAGCGATCGCGGAAACGCGCCCAAGACCTCGTTCATCCAGCCAAAATCGCCGCAGGGGGCATCCAGAATCGACCGAATGCCGAACTGCTCGAACAGACGCGGCAGCGCTTCGCGCAAGCCCACCGTTGCGGCGAGGGTCGAGCCCGATCCACTCACGCTCTGGTCATTGCCCCACACATTGAGGCGCCAGATTTCGGTGAACCGGTCTTCGATACGCTCGCTTGCAAAGACCTGCAGATGCTTGTCGGCAAGCGAGGCCCGCTTCAGGTCACCCCTCAATCGGCCCCAGAGCCCCATGAGACGCCGCTGGATGCGTCCGAGCGCCGCGCCGGGCGATGTTGTGTTCAATTCGCGAATCCTTGGCGATCGACCTTGTCGACTCGCACGATACCACCCAGACTCAGGGGCTCGCAGCCACCGTGATGTCGAATGGCCCGGGCCCGAAGCGGGAGACCGGCACATAGCCGTTGTAGACCGTCTGGGTCGCGATCTGTGTCCCCAGGCTGTTGTTGTAGTAGAGCATCACGTTGGTGGTCGCATCGGAGACAGTGAGCGCCTGTGGCAGGGTCAGGATGCCTACCAGGCGCGAAACCCCGTTGGCCTGATTCAGGGCCGGTGTCTCGGGCCTGGCGAGCGTGCCCGCCTCGGCGACCAGGTAGGCATCCAGCGCGTTGAGCACCCCGGCGCCTGCATTGACGGCCGGCATGCCGTTCGAAATGGGCAGATTGGTGAGGGCGTTGACGAACACGCCTCCGTTGAAACTGTTGTACGTGATGCTGGTCGGGGCATACGCATCATCGACGGCGCTGCCGCAGCGCGTGATGGGGGGCATGGCGCCCTGTGAATGATCGCTCCAGTTGTAGAGCGTCGTACCCGGGCTCGCAATCGACCAGCAGACCGAGCCGTGCGTGGTCGAATTGGCATCGCCAACGACGCTGCCGAACGTCACCCTGGTCTGGATGAGCTGAGTTGGACTCAGTTCGACATAAAGATAACCGTACGTCGCATTGGCCGGCTTGGTGGCACCCGGAAGCGTCACCGGCGAGCGCGAACCGTTCGCGATGGCCACCACCTGTCCACGCGGGTCGTCATGGATCAACTGGCAACTTGAAAGGCCTGCGGCAGCCACGGTGCTGGGCGGCGAGGGCTTGGCCGTACACAGGGCCAGCTTGTAGAGCGTGACGCTTTGCAGGTCGGGCGCGACATTGCAGTTGGTCGTATACGCGGGTGCGGTCACGCGACCGGCCGAAACCGTGCACGCGACCGCAAGCGCCGAGAAAGGCGTATTGCTCATGTCGACGGTGGTCGGGGGCGCAACGCCCTCAACCTCGCAGACCATCGCGACCATCACTGCGGCGAGCGTCGCCGCCATCAGCCCAGCCTGACGGTGCCGCATGTCAGAACCCGACCACGCCAGCGGTAAAGGGCGCCTTCTCCGAGGGGGGCGGCGGATTGCTGCCACCGCCTCCACCACCACCACCGCAGGCAACGAGAACCGAAGCGAGGAGGCC
Organism: Pseudomonadota bacterium; assembly: GCA_947455195.1. GTDB lineage: Bacteria > Pseudomonadota > Gammaproteobacteria > Burkholderiales > SG8-39 > CAIXPL01. The sequence continues at coordinate 18,732 of CANGMI010000009.1, forward strand.
AGCGACCATGCCCGCCAGCAGGCGCCGTGATCGAGTCGCAGGTCTTGATGTCATGGTTCATTTTCCCGGGGCGAATGAGGCAACGCGCATGCAGTGACTTGCAACGCCGCGCGGGGGCGTTCGATCCACCCTGTCCTTGCGCGCAGCGCAACGCCTGCGCGCCCGACCGTCTCATATTTTCCGGAGAAAATGATTTCGTTTCATTGCCTTTGCAGACCTCCGTTTTTCGAACGGGGACGAGCGCCTGCGGGCATTCGAAGCGACCGGACGCATGATCACGAACGGCAACTCGACACGGCAACGACGCCGCTGGCCGCGATGCCACCCGCAGCGACGGTCCTGATGCCCGCCATGATCAAGTCTTCTGCTAGGCTTCACGGCGTGCATCGTGTTCGGCCGCGGCGTCGAAACTGCATGGTATTCCGGAAATCGCACGTGGCGCCCCGACAGAACTGGCAGAGCTGGCAGAACTCATGACACACAACGTATGGCAGGACTTCCTCGAAAACAAGACGATGTGGAATTACCACAAGCCTGATTTTTCGGGCGTCGCGGCGAGCGTGTCGGCATTCACCGGATTGCGCATGCATCAGACGAAGGCTGAAAACGGCGAATTGATCGGCCAGGAGTCGGTGCGTGGCCTGAACGGCAAGAGCCTTGCTTTTGCCGAAAACTCCCGAATAAATCCGATGCTGCAGCGGGACCGGTCCCTGAATCCCACCCGAACACTCGATCTGCGCGACCATTGGGGCCTCAGTGAGAAAAACATGGTCGCGGCAACTGGCGCCGCAATCCTCGAGTTCATGGCGAAATTTCCGCCGCCGATCAAGACCATCAGCGCCGCATCGGAGTTCTGCCGGATTTGCCCGGCATGGGCTGTCGACAAATATACGGATGCCTCGGCAAGAACATATGTCGGGGGCGACTACAACCGTTGGGGAAACGCACCTTCCATCTATTGTTCGCCGGTCGTGCCTCACGACCTGGTAACGCTCGGGCAGGCAATGGAGGAAACGATCGGCAAGAAGGCCCGATTCAGCTCGCCTGATGTCGAGAACATCAGGATCCCGCACCACACCCTGATCGAAATGGTCAGAAATTACCGCGCCCACCTCGGCGAAAATTACATTTTCTGGGGACGCCCGGTCAGCAGAAGTCTGATGCTTCTGGACATGAGTTTTTCCGATGGAGGCAGCAACGCCTACCTTGCAAGAATGGAAACCAGCCCGTCGATAAGACCCCTGCTCAATGACTGCTGCGCCCGAGGCCTCATTCCGGCGCGCAACTTCGGCAGGCTCATGGTCGACAAGGACGAGCGGAAGTCCATCCTTGATCTCTTCGGATGGGGGGTCACAAACGGGCTGATCACCGGGCCTTCGCGTGCCCACCTCGATGGCATCTTCTTCACCGGCTCGAACAGCAAGAGAGAACTGGGCGCCGTCGATGCCTTCCAAAGCCACTTCGTGCTTTTCAGCAAGGCAAACCGGTCACTGAGCAACTGCATCAAGCTGACCCGGCGGATTGCCGTGCGGCATGACAAGGCGAACGATCTCTGGGTCGTTACCGAAACGACCCCCAGTGAATGGAAGATGTTCTTCCAGAAGGTGTGACGAGACCCGAAGCAAGCAAGCTCGAGGTCATGCTGCTGCACCGGTGAGCACGCCCCTGGGCGGCCCAGGGGACGCGCAAGGGCCACGGACGCACGGGGGCGGCATGCCATGACGCGTTGGGGGGGAGGGGTACACGATCGAAAACGAAAACGCCCGACCGGGACCGGTCAGGCGTTTGGTATTGGTGGCCAAGGGCGGAATCGAACCACCGACACAAGGATTTTCAGTCCTCTGCTCTACCGACTGAGCTACTTGGCCATCGTCACCGGGCTGCCGACAGGGTGGCAACACAGGCAAGTCGCGCATTCTAGCAAATCGCCGCGCTCAGTGGGAGCGCAACTTCACACCGCACTGAACCCCTACTGCACGAATTCGTTGGTATAGAGGTCCCGAAGCGGCGTCTCCTTCTGGACGATGCCCTGCGAGATGTAGAACTTCTCGAGTTCAGCCAGGCGATCGGCATCCATCTGGCCCAGCACCTTCTGCCCGGGATAGACATAGGTGTTGTACAGATCGAAGGTCTCGGCCACGAAGGCCTCGCGGCCCTTGTGCGCCGGCACCATGGCGACATAGTCGGCCACCGAGCCCTTGGGGTCGGTCATGATGTCGCGCAGGCCCCGCAAGGTTGCACGCACGAGTTTTCGAACCAGTTCGGGACGCTTCGCAATGGTTTCATCCGAGGCGAGAATGGCCTGCGCCATGCTCTTCGTGTACTCGTAGGCGGGCATGATGCGTACCTTGGCACCGGTGCCACGAACCTCGGCGGTCCATTCGGGCACGGCGGCCATCGCATCGGCCTTTCGACCCGCCACCAGTTGCCACACGCCCGCAGGGCCCGCGGCCTGGACGTTGACGTCATTCTTGGTCAGACCGGCGCTGGCCATCATGCCCAGCAGGGCAAAGTAGCCGCTGTCGGCATAGGTCATGGCGGTGACGGTCTTGCCCTTCAGATCCTTGGGCGCGCTGATGCCCGCCGTCTCGAGCGCGACGAGTTGCGTCATCGAACGCCCGCCGAGCACCGCCACCGACTTCACCGGCACCCCATTGGCACGCGCGATGATGGGCGTATCGCCAAAGGCGCCGCCCACCACGCCGTTGCCAGCGCCAAGTTGCTTGGCCACCTCGACACCGCCGCGCCCCGGCTGGAAGGTCACCTTGAGGCCTTCCTGGGCGTAGTAGCCGCGCTTCTGGGCGAGCATCCAGGGGGCAAATGCCACCTGTTCGGTCGGGGCCGGCAGGAGGTAGGTCACCTCCTCGAGAGTCTGGGCATTCACACCCGAGGCAAACAGGCCGCCCGCCAGTGCGCTGAGCGTGAGGGCGATCCCGGCACAGGGCGTGCGCACGAGGAATGAACGTCGATGGCTCATGGAATCTCCAGATGAGGGTCAGCAGGCCGACGGATCGGCTAAAGTACGGGACGCGGCGCAGACAATGTCGCGTACGGTTTCACGAATCGGATTGAGGATAACGGACTTCGTGCAGGCCGTCCAAGCGCCTGTTGCGAGCCCTGTGCGCCGAGCAGCCCTCGGGCTGAGACCCCGCTTTTTCAGACTCCGGATCAGCCAACGCAAAGCCCGCGCAGCGCCCTGAGCCACATCCCGATCCACCCGCGCAGCATGGCCTTTCGCACCACTCTGGACCTCCATGAACCGCTATACCAACCAACAGATTGCAGATCTGGTGCGCCCCGACCGCGTGCACCGCGCGGTCTACGCCGACCCGGCCCTCTTTGCCCTCGAGATGAAGCGCATTTTCGGGCGCGCCTGGCTTGCCCTCGGGCACGAGAGCCAGGTCGCCACCCCCGGGGCCTTCTTCACCACCCACATGGCTGCCGAACCCGTCATCGTCGTGCGCGATCTCAAGGGCGAGATCCGCGTGCTCATCAACCGCTGCACGCACCGCGGCCCGCTCGTCTGCCACGAAGCCCGGGGCGAAACACGACAGTTCGTGTGCCCTTATCACGGCTGGACCTTCGAGCCTTCCGGCGAACTGCGCTTCGTGCCGATGGAAAGTGGCTATGCCGGTGGCGTCTGCGGTCGCCCCGATCTCGCGCTCGCCCGCGTGCCGCGTGTGGCCTCGTACCGCGGGTTCATCTTCGCCTCGATGGCGCCCGAGGGCGAGAGCCTGGCCGACTTTCTCGGTCCGATTGCCTCGTCCTACGATGACATGGTCGATCGGGCGCCGGCAGGCGAGGTGGAAGTGGCCGGCGGCATGTTCCGTCATGCCTACAATGGCAACTGGAAACTCGTGCTCGAGAACCACATCGACACCGTTCACCCGGCCTTCGTGCACCAGTCATCGGTGCATGCCGCGCGCGAGCAACCCGACAGCCTGGCCACCTCGACCGCCGCCGAGATCCAGATTCGACAGATGCGCCAGAACGGTGCGCCGCCCGCGGTCTGGGAACGCCTCGGCATCTTTGCCGGGCCCAACGGCCACGGCTACATGGGCGACTACCACTCCGATGATCGGCTCGTGGTGGCGATGGCCAACCCGATCTTTGCCGAGTATCGCGCGGCACTGTCGGCGCGAGTGGGCGCGGAGCGGGCAACCGAGATTCTGTCAAACCACCGCTTCAATACCATCGTCTATCCGAACTGCTCATTCATGAGCCAGTTCAGGCAGTACCGCATCGTGCAGCCGATCGCGGTCGATCGCACCATCGTCAACACCTTTTCATTCCGGCTCAAGGGGGCGCCCGACGCGATGTTCCGCGACACCGTGGCCTTTGCCAACGTGGTGAACGGCACGGCCTCCGAAGTGCTCACCGATGACCTCGAAGTGTACGAACGGGCCCAGCGTGGACTCTCGAGCGGTCAGGTCGACTGGGTCTATCTCGGGCGCGGTCTGGGGGGTGACGTACCCGACAGCCCCGGCCTGCGCCGTGGCGGGCAAGGCACGAGCGAGTTGCCGATGCGCAACCAGTTCGAAGCCTGGTCGCGCTACATGACGGCCGACAGCGAGGGCGGAGAATGATGATGACCGAGCGCGATACTCTCACCACCCTCGAGCAGTTCCTCTACCGTGAGGCGTGGCTTCTCGACACCAACCGTTTCGACGAATGGCTCGCCCTCTACACCGCCGACTGTCGCTACTGGGTCCCACTCGAGTTCGGGCAGGTCGATGGCGAGAACACCTGCTCGGTGATTCACGACGACCATGAACTGCTCGAGATCCGGGTACGCCAGTGGCGTCACCCGCGGGCCCATGCTCGCGTACCGCTGCCGCGCACGGTGCGCCAGGTGGGCAACGTGATGCTCCTTGCCGACACGGGTGATGCGCTGTGCGTGGGATCCACCCTCCTGGTCACCGAGTTTCGGGCCGATCGGCAACGCCTCTTCGGTGCGCGTGTCGAGCATGAACTGCGGCGCACGCCCGAGGGCCTGCGCATCCGCCAGAAGCGGGTCGACCTCGCCAACGCCGAAGGACCTCATGATGGAATCACGATCGTCTTCTAGCAACCGACGAGGTCTGTCTGGCGCCGCAGAGCCTCGGGCTTCGGGGCGTCAAACCGCTCGACGCAGCCTTCGCTGCACCAGCGCTGCATCGGCGGCCGGCTCCATCGCGGCGCTCCTGCCGAGCCTCGCCGCTGCGGCCGGTTTCGATGCCACGCACCTGTCGCTCGCCTGGGGCATCCCGTTTCTGGCGATGCTCCTTTCGATTGCGCTCGGGCCGATGCTTGCGCCGCACTTCTGGCATGCACACTACGGCAAGGTCTCGGTCGGACTTGCCGCCCTCTTCGCCGTGCCGTTCGCGCTCGCCTACGGGGGCAGTACGGCCTTCGCCCAGGTGGTGCATGCGATGGTGGCCGAATACCTGCCCTTCGTGGTGCTCCTGGGTACGCTCTACTGCGTGGCCGGCGGCATCCACGTCAGGGCCGAGTATCCGCCTTCGCCCATGCTCAACGTCTCGCTGCTGGCGGTCGGCACGGTACTGGCCAGCATCATCGGCACCACCGGTGCCGCCATGCTGATGATTCGTCCGATCATCCGTGCCAATGCCATGCGCGAGCATCGGGTCCACGTCATCGTGTTCTTCATCTGCCTCGTGGCGAATGCAGGCGGCGCGCTCACCCCCCTCGGTGACCCGCCGCTCTTCGTCGGTTTTCTGCGTGGGGTCGATTTCTTCTGGACTGCGCAGACGATGGCGGGTCCGACGCTCGTCCTCGTGCTGGTGCTGCTCGTCCTCTTCTGGCTGATCGACCGGTTTGTCTTCGGCAGCCGGCCGCTCACGCCCAGTGCGATGGAGCCCGTACCGAGCATCGTCATCCAGGGCGCGCTCAACGTGCCGCTGCTCGCCGGCGCGGTCGGGGCGGTGCTGATGAGCGGGGTGTGGAAGACCGGCGTCGAATTCGATGTAGCCGGTACTGCAGTACCGCTGCAGGATCTGGTGCGCGATGCGATCCTCATCGGCATCTGCGCACTTTCGCTGCGCACCACCCCGACCCAGGTGCGCGAGGCAAACGGCTTCACCTGGGGACCGATCCTCGAGGTGGTGAAGCTCTTCGTGGGCATCTTCATCACGATCATTCCGGTCATCGCGATTCTTCGCGCGGGCGGTGACGGCAGCCTCGGCGCACTGGTGCGCCTGGTCGAGCCCGGCCCCGACGGTTCACCCGATGCGCTCTACTTCTGGCTCACCGGTCTTCTGTCGGCCTTTCTCGACAACGTGCCCACCTATCTCGTGTTCTTCAACCTAGCAGGGGGCGATGCGCACACGCTGATGACCGAGCAGGGCCGCACGCTCCTCGCGATTTCGGCCGGTGCGGTCTTCATGGGGGCTCTCACCTATATCGGCAACGCGCCCAATCTCATGGTGAAGAGCATCGCGGAGGAAGCAGGCATCGCGATGCCGGGGTTCTTCGGCTACATGGCCTGGACGCTTGCCATCCTGCTACCGGCGTTTGCCCTGGTGACCTGGCTCTACTTTCCCCTCTGAGAGAAGGACACGGGCAGAGCACGGCCGGCGTTCAGCGACTGCCTCACGACAGCCCTACTGGAACGTGCGCCCCGGATAGGCCTCGATGACGCGATTGAGCGAGTGGGCAAGCACTTCACCCATGTCGACTGCCTCCTGGCGCGCCCAACCCAGGCTGGCGCGCGTGCCGGCGCGCACGCAGTTCGTCAGACGCGAGTAAGGCTGCAACCGCCGGGCGTCGGCAAGCAGTCTCCAGTTGTCGGCGATGCCGTAGATGGCACTGTCGGTATCGCGATCGATGACCCCGCGCGTCTCGACATGGACGAGATAGTAGAGCGCGATCATGACGCCCCAGTCGCGACACTGGACGCGATCGTCGGACGACAGACTCACCGCCGCGGCCGGCCCGGCGAAGTGCGAAGCGCGATGCTCGGTCGCAAGACCGATGGCAAAGCCCAGGGTGAACGCGGCAAAGACCGGGTGAAAGAAGCTGTTGTGGAGCAGCGATTCATCACGCTCGCCCACGCTCGCCACCGCCAGTTGCATGGCCGCATGCAGATCCTTCACATGCCCGAGCGCATAGGGAACATCGAGCAGCTCCTCGAGAACGTCGTTGCCGCGCACGAGGCCAAAAAGCCCGTCATCCTGTCGCGCATCGAGTTGCGTGGCGTTGCTGCGTCGGCCCAGGGCCAGGTATTCCATGGCAACCGCGTCGACCGGGGGCTCGGGTTTGCGCAGGGCCGCCCGGTCACGCAGGGTCGACCATGCGCTCGAGAGAATCGACTCGATCCGACCGCTGCTGGAATCGCCCCGGCTGCTCATCACTCACGCCTCGCGGTCGACGTGCCCGCCCTCAGGCACGAATGCAGGCACCCCTCGGCCTGCGACCGCAATGATACGCAATGTTTGACCGTCAGACAGCCCGTTCCACCCCACGCACCCGGTCGATCAGCATCGGTGCCTGGTCATCGAGAGCCTTGCCACGCCAGGCGACATGCCCGTCGGGCCGAACCAGCACCAGCGGCGCTTCATGCAAGGCCTCGAGGGCCGGATCGACAAGCGGGCAAACGCTGAGGGGGACGCCGCGCTCGCGGGCAGCCGCCTGCAACCCGAGCACGCCTGCAGACTCGACCCGCGCCGATGCGCGGGACCCGAGCGAGAGCAGCACGAACCCGCGTCCGTAGAGATCGAGCGTCGAGCGCCCCCCGCCAAGCCAGGCATGCGGTGCACGATGGCCGGGACGCGCGCTCGGCCTGTACCGAATGGGGTCATCGGCCGGTGCGTGCGACCCGTCGGGCACCACGATCGGTGACGCGTCGTAGCGGTACCCGAGCGCGATACCCAGGGTCTCCCACAACGCGCGGGTATCCCGGTCGTAGGCCGCACCGAGCGTTGCCCGACAGGCATCCCCGCCAGCATCCTCATCGAGCACCCGGGAGAAATCGAGTCTCGGCGTCACATGGCCGAAATTGGCCGCCGCAGCGTTCACCGCCCGCCAGGCCACCGGCTGCCGCTCGGCCTCGTAACTGGCAAGGAGCCCTTCGCCGCCCCAGCCCTCGAGCACCGCTGCGAGTTTCCACCCGAGGTCGACCGCATCGGCAAGCCCGGTATTCATGCCGTAACCCCCATTGGGCGCGGTGATGTGGGCAGCGTCGCCCGCGATGAAGACGCGACCCTGACGAAAGCGCGCCGCGACCAGACGACTGCGTCGCCAGGGCATCACCGCGTCGATTTCGAACGGAATCGAATCATCCCCGAGGCAGCGGCGCAACCACGCCTCGGCATCGAAGTCATCGGCCTCGACCCGATCGCGCGGACCGGTGACGGTGAGGCGCCAGTAGCCATCACCATCCACCACCGTGAGATTGCCCCAGGTGCCCTCCGGTCCGATCATCATGTAACGCTCGGCCGGCCCCATCGGGTGACGATGCACGAGACCGGGCGAGCGAAAGTAGATGCCGGTGGAGTAACTGAGCACATCGCCCTCGAAGGCAATGCCAAGGGCCCGACGCACGCGGCTGCCCGCCCCATCGCAGCCGATGGCGTAGCGCGCTTCGATCTCGAGCGCCTCGCCGGTGACCAGGTCGCGGGCCCGCGCGCGCACCCGGTCGTCATCCTGCTCGATGCCTTCGAGCTCACATTGGTAGCGCACCGTCGCGTGATCGGCGTGCTCTCTCACCACCCGGGCCAGCAACGGATCGAACCACAGCTGCGGACAGCGCTGGCGCCGCTCGGGGCTCTCGGGCGGAATGGGCTCGTCGCGCATCGACGGGTATTCGATGGTGGCGAGCCGATGCCCCGCCAGACTCGTGCAGAACACCTGATTGAGCGGCCAGTCGTCGGGAAATCCGCAGGCACGCACGCGATCTGCAATGCCCCAGCGACGACAGAACTCCATCGAGCGCACCGACACCACGCCCATCTTCGAGAGGCGCACCACCCCGTCCGAGCGCTCGATCAGTACGCAATCAATACCCCGCTGGGCAAGATCGATGGCGCAGGCAAGCCCGACCGGGCCGGCGCCGACGATGAGTACGGCGGTCTGGATGCGATGGGGCATGACGCTGCCGGGATGAGAATTGCTGGAAGAAGAGAGTTGGCGTACGACCCGATCGGATGTGCGCCCTTGTCGGGCGAACGCATGGACATACCCACACTTTGTGGTTTCAATTCAAGTGTGATCATGCCCTGTGCCGAGTCGTGCCAATTGTAGACTGTGGTGTTGTCCTGATGGTCCGGGCAGGTTACGAAGAGACGAAAATATGGCTGCTGCAACCCTTTCAGGTGCCACAAAATACACCTCCTACGGGGCAAGAGACGATGTCATCACGATCTATGGCAACGGCACCGTCAACACGCACCAGGGTAATGACGTCATCGACATCAGCGGTGTGGGCAAGGTCAGCGTCGGGTCAGGCAATGACTTCATCCGTATCGGGGGCGCCGGCAGCGTGACGGCCGCCGATGGAAACGATTCCATCTGGATCGGAGGCAACGCATCGATCAATGCGGGTTCGGGCAACGACACGATGCATGTCGTTGGCGACGCGAAAGTGAAGGTGGGCAACGGCGACAATCAGATGACGGTGGGCGGCAGCGCCACGATTGCTGCGGGCGACGGCAACAACACCATCAGTGTGAGCGGCGCAGGCAACATCGAAACCGGTTCAGGAAACGATTCAGTCCAGGTCGGCAGCGGACGTGTGACCGTCGGCAATGGCGATGACACCGTCGCGGCGATTGGACTTGCAACCGTCACCGGCAATTTCGGCACTGCGAGGCTTGACGGTGGATCAATCGAATCCTACATGACGACCGTTGGCAGCAAGGAAGTCAGCACCGCTGTCGTGCTGTCGGGCGATGTCACCATGCTCGGCGGCTGCAACGACGCCCTCTTCGTGGGTGGCGGGTTGGGCACGAATGCCTCGATGCGGGGCGGATCGGGCAACGACACGTTCTGGGGTGGGCAGGGCAACACCACGATGTCTGGTGGAACACGCGCCAACTACTTCGAATTCTTTGCCAGCGCTGCCGGCGGCCAACATGTGATCACCAACTTCGTCTCTGGCAAGAACTTTCTCTACCTTGAAGGGGAGTCTCTCGCCCAGTTGCAGAACGATGAGCAGATCACGGTGACCGGTGGCAACACGATCATCTCGCTTGACAGTGGCCAGACCACCATCACGCTCCAGGGCTTTACATCGCCCCTGAAAGCCACGGACATCAAGACCACGAGTTGATGCGGGCGGACAGGCCTGCGCAGGCGTGCAATGCGTGACGGCGCCGGGTCCGCCACACATCCGCCGAGCGTTGTCAGACCGGGGCGTTCGCCGGTTGTCGTGATACCGGTTCACGATGCTCGCATCGAGACGCTTAGATGTCTGGCATCGCTCGCTCGCTCGGGTGTGTCTGGCACGCGGTGCCTGGTCGTGGACGACGCCAGCAGGGATGTGACGCTGCGGCGAGACCTTGACCGCCTGGCCCGAACCGGCCAGATCCGCTTGATGCGCAATGAGGAGAACCTGGGGTTTGCAGCCAGCGTCAATCGCGCCATTGCGGCATGCGCCGATGACGACATCGTGCTGCTCAACTCCGACACGATCGTGTGCGATGACTGGCTGGCACGACTCCGCCGGGCGGCGTATTCGCACGCCGACATCGGTACCGTGACTCCCTGGAGCAACGAAGGCGGCCTGTCGAGCTACCCGCAGAGCGGCGGGAGTCGAGTCGCCCCTGCGGAAACGGCGCATTGGCATGCACTGGTGCGCCGCACGCTCGACCGCCAGACCGTGGAACTGCCCAGCGGCAATGGCTTTTGTCTTTACCTGCGCCGAGACAGTCTCGATGCGGCCGGTGGCTTCGACGCCGCGGCGTTCGGCCCCGGCTACGGGGAAGAGACCGATCTTTGCCTTCGCGCCCGTGCGCTCGGATGGCGTCATCTTGCAGCGCTGGACGTCTTCGTCTATCACCAGGGTGGAGCAAGTTTCGGTGCGCGCCAACCGGCCCTGCTCGCGCGCAGTGATCGCCTGCTGCAAGCGCGCCATCCCGGTTTCGAGCGACGGGTGGACGACTGGATCCGACACGACCCGCTGATGCGGGCTCGCCGTGCGCTCGATGAGGCACGCGTGCGGGCCCACGATGGCCATTGGGTCGTTCTGGTGAGTCTCGCCGAGGGAGGCGGCGTCGATCGGCGAGTGGCCGAACGACGCGAGGCCCTCAGCGCTGAAGGTCTGTGCGTGGCGATTCTTCGACCTGCGTCACCCGGACAGCGCGACGAGGTGGAACTGATGATCGAGTCGCCGGCCGTGGCGCATCTGCGCTACAACGCGGCAGCCGAGGTCGAGGGCCTCGCCGCCTTCCTGGCCACCCTGACACTGCACCACCTCGAGATCCATCACTTCATCGGGCTCGACGAGTCGCTCCTGGAAGCGCTCCTCGCACTGGGCACGCCGTTCGATGTGCACCTGCATGACTATGCCTGGTTCTGCCCGCAGGTGACGCTGGTCGATGCAACCGGCCGCTACTGCGGTGAGCCCGACATCGAAGCCTGCGTGCAATGCGGCAAGACACTCGAATCGGCATTGGGCGATCGCATGGGCGTGCGCGCGCTGCGACGGCGCAGTGCACGGTGGCTGAAACTGGCGCGACAAGTCCACGCCCCCTCGGCCGATTGTGCCGCCCGCTACGCTACCCGTTTTCCCGGGCTACCCATCGTTACCGAACCCTTGTCTCGACCCCGGACGCGCCCCCGCGCGATTTCACCCCCGGGTTCGAGGCCGGCACGCTCGAGCGCGCAGCGTCTGCGCGTCGGACTCATCGGTGCGCTCACCGCCCACAAGGGGCTCGGCCTTCTCCTGGCTTGCGCATTGGATGCCGCAACGCGTGATCTCGACCTGGAATTCGTGCTGATCGGCCACAGCGCTGATGACACCGCGCTCATGGAAACCCGGAGGGTATCGGTGAGCGGCAAGTACGAAGAGTCAGAGGTTGGTTCGCTCATCGAGCGTTCGGCACCCGACCTCTTTTTCATGGCATCGGTCTGGCCCGAGACCTGGTGCTATGCACTCGACCCCGTCATCGAAAGTGGTCTGCCGGTCGTCGCGTTCGACCTCGGCGCCATCGCCGAGCGGCTTCGCGCCTCACCGACCACGACGTTCCTGCCGTTGGCGGCCTCGCCCACGGCCATCAATGACGCCCTGCTGCTGGCAGGCCGTCGCACACGAGTCCCTCTGTCCAACGCCCCCATCAGGTCCACCATGCAAACGACACCCCCTGCGAAGAGCGCCCCCGCCAATGCACTGACGGCAGCCGTCGAGACACTGCCGGTGGCCAACGGGCTCTACCTCTTTTCCGTCGTCGCAGGCCCTGCCGCTCAGGATCTGCCGCAAGGCGAGCTCGCGCTGCCAGCTGCACTGATCAGCGTCGCACCAGGACTCGGCTCGAACGATCTCCAGATCATCGAGGCCCCGCAGAGTCGTTCGCCCTGGCTTTGCTTTGCCGGCGATCAACTGATTGCGCGGATCACCGGCAGGGGCACCACCCTCCTGATCACCTCGGTTCGCGATGGCACGGGGCGCACGCTCTCGATCAAGGCAGAGCGCCTGGAGAGCCGCCTCGACGCCGCCCCGGCAGCGCCGTCGATGGCTCGCACGACGGTGCCCGGTCAGGCACAGGCGCGCCCGCGAATGCAACCGCCGATGGCAAGCCCTGCGATGCCCGCCGCGGTCGGCGCCACGCAGATCATCACCACCCACCTGAGCACGAAGGGTGATCGCTCATACCGGGGCGACACCTGGGCGGGCTGCGAGGGACCAGGCATCTGGGTGGAGTCGTTTTCCCTGATGCCACCGGCCCCCCTCACACCCGCCGACATCGAATACAAGGCGCTGACCACCACCGGATTCGAGACGCCCTGGACGAGCGGGGCTCAGGCCTGTGGCACCCGGGGCCTGGGCGTAGCGCTGCTGGGCTTTGCCATTCGCCTCAAGGGTGACAAGGCACGCGAATACGATGTCGAGTACCGGGGACGTTTCCAGTCAGCGGGTGAGACTGGTATCTGCCGCAACGGCGTGCCGTGCCGCTCATCGGCAGCAGGAGATCCGCTCGCGGGCCTGCGAGTGAGCTTCGTGCATCGGGCACCGGCACCGCATAAACCCACGAACGACCAGCCCGTGACCGCCCGGCAGCCCATGACGCAACGGGTTTCATCATCCGGGGCGGCAGCGAAAACAGGCGCAACGAAGGGGGTCGCCACGAAAAGGGCTGTGACGAAAGGGGCTGTGACGAAGGGGGCTGTGACGAAGGGGACAGCCACGAAGACACCGGCACGGACGACAGCTCGCGTGACGAAGACCGCATCCGCCAAGGCAGCACCGCGCGCCGCCACGACCGGTGGCCGTCCTGCGAAATCGACTCGCTCAACGCGGACGACCTCGCGCTCACGATGATCTATCTGTTCGTTCATCAGAACTTTCCGGGCCAGTACAAGCACCTGGCGCGGGCACTGGCCGATGACCCTTCAAACCAGGTGTTCTTCATCACGCGCGCTAATCAGAACTGGATGCAAGGCGTCGAGAAGCTGGTCTACGCCGCCCCCACGGCCCCTGTCGGGCAGTGTCACCCCTACGTCGTCGAAATGCACCACGCAGCCCATGCCGGTGACGCCGTCGCCGCCGAATGCATGAAACTGCGCGAGCGCGGCATCGTGCCCGACATCGTCATCGGACACGCAGGTTGGGGCGAGACGCTTTTCATCCGCAATGTCTTTCCCGGCGTTCCGATTCTGGCGAACTTCGAGTTCTACTACCGGGCGCAGGACAGCGATGTCGATTTCGATCCGGAATTTGCCTCGGTCTTCAACAGCGCCGATCGGCTGCACATGCGCAACGCAGTCTCCTTGCTGGCCTTTGAATCGGCGACCCATGGGCACAGTGCGACCCGCTGGCAGCATGAACTGCATCCGGCGCACATGCGCTCAGGCATCACCGTCCTGCACGAGGGCGTGGACACCCGGCGTGTCCGCCCCGACCCGAACGCGGTGCTCGAGTTGCCCGAACGCGGACTGAGCCTGTCGCCAGACGACGAGATCGTCACCTTCGTCGCCCGCAATCTGGAGCCCTACCGCGGCTTTCATGTCTTCATGCGCGCCTTGCCGGCACTCCTGAAAAAACGCAGGAAGGCACATGTGCTCATTGTGGGGGGCAATGGCGTGAGCTATGGCAGTCCGTCTGCACCGGGAACGACCTGGCGCGAATGTCTGCTCGCGGAACTGGGCGATCGGCTCGATACCGATCGGGTGCACTTTCTCGGCCAGGTCGAGTACGAACAGTACATCCGGATCCTGCAGGTCTCGAGCGCGCACGTCTACCTCACCTACCCGTTCGTCCTGTCCTGGTCCTTTCTGGAAGCGATGTCAGCCGGCTGTATCGTCGTGGGGTCAGGAACGGCACCGGTCCTCGAGGTACTCAAGCCAGACGTGAATGGGTTTGCCGTCGACTTTCTCTCGCCCGAAGCGCTGTCATCCTGCCTCGCCGCCGTCCTTGGCAATCGGCGTCGCCTGAGCCGCATCAGGGCAGAAGCCCGAGCTACCGCTGTCAGGCAATTTGATCTCGAGACGGTGATCCTGCCGCGCTGGCACGCGCTCATTGCCCGTCTTGTCGGGAAACCGGCGCAGGGGCTGGCCGCATGACACTGCCCGCACCCCGAGGAACAACGCACACGCCCGGCCGATCGCGACAAGCGGGTTCGGGGCCGACAGCAACGCACGCACCGCTGAGGCAAACTGCGGATTACTCGACCGGCAGCATCGATGCTGGCGGGTTGTCGGAGAGGCCGAGCGGCTGGCTGATGACAGGCACACTACCTCGGCCGTTCGCCCCTGATTCGACCACAACGGCAGCCTGGTCTGCCGTCATCGACGGGACGCGCGCCCGGTGGCCGGCCACGATAGCCTTTGTTGAACCGCCCGAGGCCAACCAGGCGAATATCGGTTTCGTCGCGCACGTGCCCGCGGGCACAGGAGCACTCGAGCGGTGCGAGGCAATCTGCCTCGACATCGACGATGTCCCCTACGAAATCGGATTTTCACCGCACTATCGTCATCGCGCGCGCGCTGAACTGCTGACCGATGTAGTCACACGCCTGAGGCGGCATGGCAGGGACAATGCAGGCACATCGGCCATGCTTGCGCTGCTCGAGGAGCAGCTCGGGGCAACACGGCCGCACATGCCGAGCGCCACGCCGGCCGAGCAAGCCCCGGCGGTGACCCTTCAGGAAGTGCTGGTCGGCATCGACGAGACCATCGTCTGCCCCGGCAACGCAATCGTCATTCGTGGCTGGATGCTGGGTGAAGCCCGCAACCTGACCCGGCTCATGCTGCGCTGTGGCGAGCGAAGCACGCCGATCGATCTTGCCACCAGCGTGCGCTTCAAGCGCCCCGAGCTGCTGGCAAGTGACGGAAGAAACGATCGGTGGGTGCCGGCCGATTGCGGATTCATGGCCTTCTTGCCCGATGCGTTCCGGGACGGCATGCCCCTGAGTCTGGAAGCATGGCCCACGCACGGGTCGATGCAGCACCTCGCGCTGAAGCGCTCGACCCGGGACGCACGATCGGCGATCGAACTGATCCTGGGCATCAGGGAATTCGAGTACGGCGACATCGATCGTGCCTTCGACCAGACCATCGGCCCTGCCTTGTTCGCCCTGCACGAGGCAGTACGCGCCGAAGTCGTATCGATACGCCGTCTGGACTTTGGCACCGCTTGCGCCAGCCCGAGTCATACCCTGGTGATTCCGCTCTACGGGCGTATCGACTTCATCGAGTACCAGATGGCGCTCCTCTCAGCCGACCCGGTGAAGGAAACGCTCGAGATCATCTATGTGCTCGATGACCCGCGCTTCGCCGACTCGATCGCCCGCCTTGCAACGTCGGTATACGCCCGGTTGGGGATCGCATTCACCGTGCTCGTCTGCGACAGAAACACCGGATTTGCGCGTGCCAGCAATCAGGGCCTCGCCGTGGCGCGAGCACCCCATGTGTGCTTCATGAATTCCGATGTCTTTCCGCTCCAGGTGGGCTGGCTCGACAGGCTCTCCACGTCCTTGCGAAAGACGGCTGGATGCGGTGCGATCGGCCCGCGCCTGCTCTATGAAGATGGATCGGTGCAGCATGACGGCTGCGCCTATCAGGCGATTCCGGAGTATGGCGACTGGCAGTTCGTTGATCACCCGGGCAAGGGTCTGCGCCCGACCCGCCCGACCGGGGTGGTGACACACCCCGCCATCACCGGGGCTTGCATGCTGATGACGCGTGATCTCGCCCTGCAACTGAACGGCTTCGACGAGAGGTACCTCGTCGGCGACTTCGAAGACAGCGACCTGTGCCGGCGCATGGAAGTTGCGGGGCGCACCTGCGGTGTCGACACCCGCGTGACCGCGATGCATGCCGAGCGCCAGTCGCAGGCCTCGGCAGAAACCCTGGAGAGGCGCAACCTCACCCTCTACAACGCATGGCTGCATCAACGCCGCTGGTTTGGAACGCCGGGGGCGAAACCCGGCACGAATGCCGTGGCAGCGCCCGCCGCGAAGCGAACCCGCGCAAGGACCTGACCGATGCGCATCCTCTTCGTCTCGCACAGCCATCCCGGGTTGACCAAGGGTGGTGCCGAAATGGCGGCGCACGACCTCTACACCGAGATGGGCAAGACCCATGAGACCTGGTTTCTGGGCTGCACCCGCGACCCGAACGCCATGCGCACCGGTGCCCCGTTCAGCCAGCCCTTTGGCGAGCGCGAGTACATCTACGCCTGCGGCGAGTTCGACTGGTTTCACTTTGCCAATCGCGACCCGCGCTTTCCGGCGGCGTTCCGAGCGCTGCTGCAGGACTTGCGCCCCGATGTCGTTCACTTTCACCATTACCTCAACATCGGCGTGGAAGCCCTGTTGATCGCACGCGACACGCTGCCCGAGGCCCGAATCATCCTCACGCTGCACGAGTACCTCGCCCTCTGCAACCACCACGGCCAGCTGGTGACGACCGAGCACTACACGCTCTGCAGCCAGGCAAGCCCGAGACGATGCAACCGATGCTTTCCCGATCAGTCCACCAGTGACTTCACGCTGCGCGAGATGTACATCAAGCGCTTCTTCGACGTGGTTGACCACTTCGTGTCACCCAGCGCTTTTCTCGCCGAACGCTACTGCCAGTGGGGGATCGCTCGCGCGAAGATGTCAGTCATCGAAAACCCCTGCCTGCCGATGTCAACCGGTACGGCGTCGGTTGCCCCGCGCGCCCCAGCCGGCACGACCGGCATCGAGCCGCGCGCGCTGCGCGCAGGCTTCTTCGGCCAGATCTCGCGCCTGAAGGGCATCAATGTGGTCTTCGACGCCGCCCGCATCCTCGACCAGTCGTCAGACGCCGACATCGTGTTTGAAATTCATGGCGACTACAGCGGCCAGCCAAAGGCCTTCCAGGACGACTTCATCAGCCGCCTGGCGACCGCCGGGACGAATGTGCGCTACCGGGGACCCTACGACCGCGAGCAACTCGCCCGACTGATGCAGACTGTGGATGTGGCGCTCGTGCCGAGCATCTGGTGGGAGAACTCGCCGCTCGTCATCCAGGAGGCGCGCCAGCAGGGGTTGCCGGTGATCTGCTCGGATATCGGCGGCATGAAGGAAAAGGTACGCCCCGAGATCGACGGCTGGCACTTTCCCGCGGGCGATGCAGTGAGCCTGGCGGGCGTTTTGAAGGACTTGAGTGCCCGGCGCGAAAAGCTGCACGCGATCGGGAGAGGCAAGCGACACCCATCGGGCAACCGGGCCACGCGAGACCTGCTCGGACTGCATGAACAGCTGATGAGTTCGCGAACATGAAGACGATGCGCCTGGCAGCGATCGCCCGCGGACATCTCGACCCGGCAGGAGACGCACGATGAACGCATCAGTGAAGCGACCTTCCGGCACGCCGGGTGCTGAGCCTGTCGTCGAGAAGCGGGTACGCCGCCGCCGGCAGCCATCGACGAACGCCCCGCAAGAACGGGGCAGACAGCCTGACAGGGTCACCGCCAGGGGCTACATCGATGCCGTCATCAAGGGCCGATTGCACGGGTGGTGCCTTGACGAAGCCAGCAGTACAGCGACCACCGTGAGGATCACCATCGATGGTGAACAGACCCTCCTGGCGACCGCAGACCATTTTCGCGCAGACCTGGCCGAGGCCGGTATCGGCACGGGCGCTCATGGCTTCGTCCTGATCGTCCCTGAGCACTACCGCGACGGCGGCCTGCACGAGTTCAGGTGCGAAGCCCTGCTCGATGAGAGCATTGAAGTGATCAGCGAGCGTAGCCTGCTGTCAGAATCGTGCCCAAACGACATACAGGGGCGGTTGGAGCGTGTATCCGAGGGCTACGCCTATGGTTGGGCGATCGACCTGCTTCGCCCGGAGAAACGTCTGGAGCTCCTGATCGAGGAGAACGGCCAGCGGGCTGGACGAGGTCTGGCCAACCTGCCGCGCCCGGACCTGCGGGAGGCACGACTCGGCGACGGACGCTACGGCTACAAGATACGTCTGGCACCGGGCGGCAACGCCACGACACGCCGCCTGCTGGTGAGGACAACCGATGTCCCCACCTGCATCGTCGCCGAATGGCATGGAGAGGAAAGCAGGCAGAACGATGCGAGAAACCGCGCGCGGGCGCGCAGCGGGCCGTCACCACAATCGGCCAGCCAGGAGCGCCCTGCTGTCAGAGCCCCGACGCAGCAGCGCGTGCGCACCTTCGAGCAGACGCCGTTCTCGCTCGAAGCAAAGCACCGCGAAGACGCGTCAGGAGCGAACGTACGGTTCGACGGATCGATGCCGGCGATCAGGACCGACGCCCTGCGAGGCTGGTTCCGGATCTGCCACAGAGCGCCTGACGTCAGGACACTCCTCACCCACGATACGCACGTCGGGCTGCAGTTCCGGGCGAACAAGGGCTTCACCTTCAGCCTCATGCTCGTCGAGCGTGCCGCGAACGACACCACGCGCATTGCGAGACGGATCGCACGCAAGCTGATTGCCGAGCCTGGCGACAACACTTACACGCTGGCGACAACCTGCCATCAACTGCGCAGCGCGGAACTCGACCAGACCCTCGATGCGGTCCATTACGCGATCGAGGTCGCCGAGCCGCTCGACATCGAGAATCTGGCCATCGATTTGCGGCTCGAAGTGCCCGTCCCCTCCACGATTCCTTACCAGAACAGTGACGACCCGCGCTGCTCGGATCTGGCTGCGCTGAACTCGACGATGCAGTGGCGGTGCCAGAATGACATGACGGGCTGGATGCTCGATGCGGCAGCGCTGGCGCTCCGACTGGAATGCCTCGAGACGGCAGCCGAACTGATCGACAAGCTCTTGCTGAGCGACTTCACCGATCCCGAGCAACAGCGCGCCTACCTGCATTGCCGCGTCAATCTTGCGTTCGCCGAAGGAACGCCCGAGAAGTTGCGCCCACTGCTCTGGGGGGCGAGAGAACTGGTGGCATCCGACGATCGACTGTACACCGCGCTTGCGCTGTGCGAGTCGGGCGATGATGGCGCGTCCACTGCATTTGCGACGCTGCCATCGGGTCGCCTGAACCGTCGACTGCTCTCGGCCTCGCCGGGTTCACCTCAGACAATCGGAGCACTCTTCAGGACGGCCAACCGCCACGACGATGCGGACACCAGCGTTCTTGCAGCCAACGCGGCCGCATCCCGGCATGAAGACATGTTCATCGAGGCCTGGAATCAATATCTGCGCGGCTTCGACCTCGCCGAGCTTGAGGCACTGAGTTTCAAGACGGACAACGTGCTTCAGACGCTCAAGTTCCCCGCCCGCGCCGGCGTGACAACCGGGCCGATGGTCAGTGTCCTGATGTCAGCCTGCAACGCCTCGACGACATGCACGTATGCGGTTCGATCGATACTCGACCAGACTTACCGAAATCTCGAAATACTCGTCTGCGACGACCGCAGCGATGACGACACGGAAGCAGTGCTGCGCGAACTGGCGAAGGATCCGCGGGTACGGCTCTTCCGTTCGAACGCCAATCAAGGCACGTACCACATCAGGAATGCCCTGATCCGTGAAGCCAGAGGCGAATACCTGACATTTCAGGACAGCGACGACTATGCGCACCCGCAGAGAATCGAGAAGCAGGTTTCAGCGATGCTCGAGTCGGATGCCGTGGCGTGCATGACATCGTGGGTTCGGATGCAACCCGACGGGCAGACGGCCTTCTTCCTCGATCACGGGTGCCTGCGCCGGTGCCTGGCGAGCATCATGGTCCATCGGTCGTTCCATGATCAGGGTTGGCGCTACCGGGGTGTGCAGGTCGGAGCGGACACCGAGATGTATGAAAACATCCGTGTCCAGTTCGGTCCGGGTGCCATCGTCCATGTCCCGCAACCGCTGGTGTTCGGGCTGTGGTCACCGGCCTCACTGACGCAAACCGCCGGTCTGGAAGCCACCCGGGATGGCTACCTCGCCCCCGCGCGCCGACGCTACGCGGAGACGGCCAGCCGGTTCCGGTTGCTCGGTGAGGCTATCGTGCCGGAAAGGGTCGTCGAAGAGGCCGTTGAGGCATTCGGAATCTCGCGCCGCGACGCCGGCATCACTCCAGCAGAGCCTCATAGATAAGGAGCCGCAACCGATGCCCGCGACCTTTGCTGTCATGGCTACCTACCCGGCGCGCATGCCGTACGTTGGCCGGGCCCTGGAGTCCATCATGCGTCAGGTGGACAGCGTCTACCTCGTCGCCAA
This sequence comes from Pseudomonadota bacterium, assembly GCA_947455195.1. Lineage (GTDB taxonomy): Bacteria > Pseudomonadota > Gammaproteobacteria > Burkholderiales > SG8-39 > CAIXPL01. The sequence goes on from CANGMI010000009.1 coordinate 39,543, forward strand.
CCTCATGTCGAAATCGACGGCAAGAAAGCACATACCGAAGGGTATCCAGGTCATTTCGCCGCGCGACGACCTGAAAGATACCGGGAAATTCTTCGTTGACTTCGGCGATGAAGACGAGGTGCTGCTCTGCGATGACGACATCGAGTATCCGCAAGACTACGTGAGCACCTTGCGTGACCGGTACCTGATGCTGTCAAGCCTGCAACCGATCATCGGGGTGCACGGGGTTGTCTATTCCGACTTCTTTGACGGCAACCCTTCATCCCGGCTCGTCCATGTCTTCCATCGCGCGTTGGCCGAAGACAGGTTCGTCAATCAAGTCGGTACGGGCACCGTCTTCTGCCGAGGGTTTCAGATGCCACCGTTTGAATTCATGGCCGATTCACAGCGCTTCGTCGATCTTCGATTCGCCGTTCACTGCCACCGGAATCACTATCCTCGCATCTGCGTCAGTCGACCCGCCGATTGGCTGCGCAACCTCGACCCCGCCGATTCGCTGTTCGAGAGCTTCACCCGGGAGTGGCCGGCCCATTGCACGCGGGAAGCGCAGGAAATTGCAGGCACTCGTCTTCTCCCGCCGCAGCGAGTGCTGACAGGCAGCAATCGCGGGGCCCACTGATGCAGACTCCCTCTGGAACCACAAATGGCAACTGCCGGACCCACGAAGCGCCAGACTACCCGGGAGGCCCGGTCGGATTTCGAGCAACTGGCAGCCGCCAAGGCGGCACTCCTTGCCGATCACACGCCGATCGCTGAAGACTCAAGCACCTGTTTCGGGCCTTACGACAAATCGACGGATACGATCGGCTCGATCGCACGCCAGAGCCAGCCCTACCACGTACAGCAGGTCTTTTATACGCTCACGCTGATGCTGCGCCCGGCACGGATACTCGATCTTGGCACGGCCGTTGGCATGTCCTCTGCGTACCTGGCGGCTGCGCAGGCGTGCGCGGGCGTCGATGGAACGGTGACCACACTCGACGCATCGCCCGTACGCTTGAAGATCGCGCAACGACTGCACGCATCGGTCGGGCTCGAGAACGTGCGATATGCAAGCGGCATGGCAGAACAGGATCTCCAGCGAGAACTGGCGCTCAATGACCGATTCGACATGGCCGTGGTCGACGCTGCGCATGGCAGAAAGGGCTTTCTGACCATCTACGAATATCTGATCGAAGCCGCGAATCCAGGCGCGCTGATCATCTTCGTGCCTGACGCTCGCCACACGGGGGAGATCGCAAAAGCGTGGGACAAGATCAAGGCAGACGAACGCTCTGGCTGTGCCACGCAATTGGGCGACCTGAAGCTCGTCTACTGTTACGACGCTTTCGGACGCACGTAATGCCCATTGCCGGCGCCGTCGACGCGGTCTGGCGATCGGAGAGCGGCGCCTGGATGATCATGGGGTGGGCCGCAAGGGAGCTCGACCCGTTGCTCTGCATTGAAGTCAGATCGATGGGGGGCATGACATGCGCCACGTCTGACAGCGTGGGCCGTTACAGCCGGCCTGACGTAGCCCGTTACCTGGGTGCCGATGAGCGACGGGAATATGGCCTGATCGCCCTCATGGTCGAGTCCGATCAGACGGTGATGGCCCACGACGAGGTTCAGGTCATCCTGCGTGGCGTGCATGGCCAGAGCCTCAGTGTCGACCTCGCGGTGCAGCAGTGCGACGATGGTGACCTGTGCGCACTCGCGTTGACCGCGATCGGTCGCCACTATCCCGAGAGCCTGTCCGAGCAGCGCATGGCCCTGCTGGCGGCGCTGGCGCCAGGGATCAGTCACCTCCACGCGCGTCACCAGAGCGCCCTGAAGGCCTCGGCCCGTGTCTGGTCGATCGGTCGCAAGAACGCACGCATCGCGACCACGATCGTGACGAGAACAGGCTCCGATTACGACGCGCACTTCCTGCTCCCCGCGCTCTGTGGTTCGGGCACGACCCAGGACAGGACCGGTTTTCTGTTCCTGTGCGATACCGACTCCGAGTGGTCGCTGCACATGCATCGCGCCGAGCGCACGTTCAGACTGACCGGTTGTGCGGTGACCCTTGTGATGTGCGATCCACGGCTCGGTGCGGCCGGAGCACACAATGTCGCACTTGATCAGATGACATCCGAACGATTCGTGATGCTGCAAGGCGGCCTCTATCCCCGCTCGCTGCGCGACTGGCAGCGCTGGTTGAACGCAAGCCACGGTGACTACCGCACTGACGCCCGATCGAGTTCCCGCGGTGCGTCGTGTGCTGGCCAGTCCCTCGAGGCCGCCCGCCCTGCTGACCTGCTCCTGCCCACCCGGCGTACCGCCTACGCCGTGAACCGGCGCACCTTGGCCGAATTGCATGGCTATAGTGAAGCGTATGTCTGCGACGGCTACGCCGAACTGGATTTCGACCTGCGATCGCAGTACCAGGGGTGCCCGATCAGTGCACCGCGGCTGCCGGCGCGACAGTTGGCGATGCCGGAACGGTACAAGGATAGCCATCAACGCGTCGGAGAAATACTCACCGATCGCTTCCTGTTCAACCGCATGCACCCTCCCTCACGCCCCCGAGCGTCGCGCCGGGTGGCACCATGACGGACAACCGCACACGCCCGAACACGCGGCACGAGGCACCCCTGCCGCGAGTGCTTCTCATCGCGCCCTGGCATCCCCAGGCCGTACCCGGTGGCTCGCAACTCGTTGCATACTGGCTCTTCAACGCGCTTCATCGGAGCAGGACCCATACACCGTATTTCCTCGCGGGCCTGCCGCACACGTCACCGATTTGGAGTCGGCGCCAGAGCATTCGCCGCTTTCACGCGGAGACGAACGAATATGTCTTTCGCACGAGCGCGTATGACCACTTCTGGCAGCGCAATGACGATCTCGCCCTGGTGGAATCCTTCTCGCGCTTCCTGATGCGTATCAAGCCTGACATCGTCAACTTCCATCACTTTTCGAATCTGGGGGTGGAGTTTCTGTCTCTCACGAGGCGTCTCTTGCCCGACGCGAGAATCGTGATGTCGCTGCACGACTCGCTCGCCCTGTGCGCAGCGGATGGGCGCATGATCAAACGGCATGGCGGCAAGGCCTGCCAGGGAGCCAGTCCGCGCGCATGCCGCCGATGCTTCCCCGAACACCCCGAGGACCTGACGGCAGTGAGAAAACAGTGGTTTCTCGGGCATCTTTCAGCCGCAGATGCCTGCGTCACGGTGACCCGGACGAGCCTCGCTCAGTACGAGCAGTGGGGACTTCCTGGCGCCAGACTTGAAGTGATTGAAAACGGTATCCCGTCGAGACGAAAACCCCGCGCCGCGCGCGCAACCACGAGCTCGCCAGTCGTCATCGGCTATTTCGGGCAGTTGGTCGACTCGAAAGGTCTCGGTACGCTCCTCACCGTGGCGAGCCGACTCGCCATCGAGAACGCGCAACGTATCCGCATCGAACTCAACGGCGACAACCTCGACTTCGCCTCGGAGCCGCTTCAGTCCCGATTCAAGGCCATGATCACCCTCGATGACGTGGCCACCCGCACCGAGAATCGAATCATCCGCTACAACGGACCGTATGACGCGCACAACGTGATGACGAAAATGCAACGAGTCGACTGGGTGATCATTCCGTCGATCGTGCCCGAGTCGTATTGTCTGGTGCTCTCGGAAGCATGGGCGTGCTCGCGTCCCGTCATCGTGGCCGATGCCGGGGCTCTCGGCGCTCGCGTGACCGATGGCGACAATGGCGTCAAGTTCCCGCCAGGCAATGCCGATGCGCTGCATGCGTTGCTGACCCAGGTGGCGCGAGACCCCCAGCTCGCCCGTACGATCAAAGCGGCCATCCGGCCTCCCCGCACGGTCGGTGCGATGCTGACCGAGTATCGTGCGCTCTACGACAGACTCGCTGCACCCCCACCCGAGGCCAGCTGACCTCAGCCGCAAACGCCGTTGGCCAGCCGGGAAGATGCCCCGCCGCGAGACAGCCGGCCGAGGCTACCCGGCGAAGAACAGGACAGCGTTGAGGTGCAAGGGCCTCGGCGCCGACTCATTCACGGCCTGCACCAGAATGAAGCGCGTCCTGAAGTTGTACGGGAGAGACAGCACGAGGGGCGAATTGTCGTGAGTCGACCCGAAGTGGTAGGAAAAGCTCGCCAGTTCACGATAGGTGACATCGTCATCGCTGCACTTGATCACCAACCGGTCAAAACGCGCCTGTTCCCAGAAGAATCGATTCTCCACGAGAATGAGGGAAATCTGCTGGCACGCCTTGAACTTGAACTTCACGTAGGGTTGACGCTCGCTGCCCGTATGAAAGGTGAACGGCCTGTGGCCACTCGACCGATCAGGGGACTTGAAGTGACAAATCACGTCAGACGCGTCGAGGTCAGTCGACCATGCCGACGACGACGAGAACACCACGGATTCAAAACAATCCCGGGTCAGCGGTGAGTGAGAGCCATCAAGAAAATTCCGCAGATACTTGCCGGACTTTCCATGCCTTGTCCTCGCCCGCAAAAGCGCCCGCGACAGCGCAACTTCACGCCCGCCCAGCAGATGACCGTATCGCGAGTAGAGGAGAAGGGACAGCACGGCCTGATCGTGCCGGTGGCTGCGGAACTCCGGACACTGCGGTTCATCCGCGCCCGGATCGGTAATCAACGACGTGTCCCGGACGAGCGCCAGCCAGTCGTGAAAGAACTGGCGTGTCTCGGGGCCGATTGTGGCTGAAAGGACAGTGGCAGCCCGCATGGCGCGCGATCGGTAAAGGCCGTCCGGGTCGAGAACGTCGAGAGTCTTTTGCTTGCAATAGGAGACATGATCGTGACCGGTTCCGGAGCAGATGAACGGGCTCTTCTCGAGATCACGAAAAAGTTCCTCGAAATCCTTCTTCAGACCCGACTCACACCCGCCATCGCCATAGACCAGGATATCGCCATCGGCGAGTTCGTCGATGGTGCGACAGACCAGATACGGCTTCCAGCACCAGTATCCGAAACCCCGCTGGTTCGCCCTCATGAATTCGCCGAACTCATGGACAAAAGCGGCATGGTCTGGATGCCCGAACAAGTCCCGATCGGTCACTGCCAGCACCTTGTCGAAAACCTTCAAATTCCGGATTTCCGCCGAAAGTCGCTCGGCAGCATGGTGGTACTTCTCCTTGCCACCACCAAACGTGAGAAAGCATCTTGTCACCAAAGCACCTGCTCCTCGCTTGTGGCATCCATTGCAGCGAACCTGCCGGTCAGGTCGGAGACCCGTTTTACGAACGCCAGAGAACTACGGGTAGAACGATTCAAGCAGGTGCCTGCGCTTCTTCAGCAGCGCCACGAGCTTCGTGATGGAGGTCTTCTCCGAGGGTACGTGCTCCGCACTTCTGGCCATGCAATACAGGTCGAGGAAGAAGCTCCTCGCAATATCCAGCCTCGAGATGCAGCGCCTCGACAGTTCTGCCGAGCTGATCTGATGCAGGTTTCTTGACCCCACTGCCTTCACATCAATCCCGATGTCGAAATTCACGATATCGATATCGGACAGTGCTCTGACCGATTCGAGGCTCGACATGTCATCGGTTGCCCAGAGCACGCTGCGAATACCGGTTCGCTCCACCGCATCCAGGGTCCTGCGGATGGTCTTGCTCAGGTCATTCTGATAGTCCGTGTTTCTGAAATGCACCGAAATGTAACGGGGCGGCAGTGTCCTGTGCCTGCCTTTGACGTATTCCGATATCTCTTTCTTCAAGGTGAGCGCCGAAAAGGCCTCGCTCAGCGATATCTCCAGATCATGAAGCGCCTGGGGCCAAAAGGCATTGGGAAAGCCACTTGAAAATACAACGGCACTGTCCAGAAATCTGAATGGCAGTGGAAGGGTAATATGATCGGCAAGCGTTCCCATTTTTTCGGAACCCCTCACTGCATAGCCTTTCAATTCCGGACTCCAATCGACTCTGAGATCTGCATAACGCATCATCGGGAACCCGTGAGGCAGCAATCCCGCCAGCTCAGGCGCAATTCCTTCGAGGCAGATGCGCCCCGACACTGCCTCGAAGATGTTCTCGAGATCGCGATCGACCAGATCGAAGGTCGACATGACCGGGATGCACTGCCTCTCGACAAGACTCGAATACAGCAGGCAACGACCGAATGCGTTGAGCATGTGCGTGAAGCCGCCAGATGGCAGGAAGGCAAGATATCTCACAGTTCGTGCCTGCTCATGCGTCGCCAGGATCGCATCGAGTCGCTGGGCTGTCGAAGACTGCGGCAGCGTCGCTGACCGTCTCGCAATGCTGGAACTGGATGGCCGGTCGAGCCTGTCTGCCTTCCACGCATCGACAGGACGATCGCTGGTCTTCTGACAACATTCATTCAATCAACCTCGCTGAGATTCGATTCATCAAGGGTGAGCATCTTCCGAACCTGCTCGGGACGATTGGCCCAGTTGATGATGTTGTCTCTGCGAAATTCTTCACCGCCCCTGAAACGCCGGAAATTGATTTCGGTCTTGCTGAACCCGCAGCGGACGTAGGAATCATAGAAGTCTTCGAAGACATAGCATGACCGCAGGTTTCTGGATATTGCCATTGCCGGAAGCAGAAAGCTGCCTCGCGAGACGACCAGATGGTTGGCCGCAAGTATTGCGTCCAGCGTATCGAGGAAATTCGGCATGATGAATTCGAAGTCCATTCCTTTCGAATAGATGAAATCGATCATCGGCTTGACGCAAGGATTTTGACCCTTCTGGGATATGACCACTACCCTGCGCCAGTGCCGCAGACTCAGAATCTTCGTGTAGAAGATCAGTGGTGGCTGACCATAATTGAAGCGTATGTTTGTTCCCTGAAATATGTCACCCGCTCGGATGTGGATGTGCAGGGTGGAATCCGATTCGGCGTCGGTCTTTGCCCGGTCAATCCTGAAATTCATCTTCCTGCAGATATCAACGAACGATTCCGTGCAGGCCGGGACGATGTCCTTCAAGGAGGACCGGTCGTACAGGAAGGAGGCACGCAGGATATTTCCGTGAGCACCGGTGCCATCGCCCACCATCACGTGGACCTCATCAACCTGGAATGTGTCGGCGAGATATTCCGGTGCACCCGGCCAATAAAGCTTCCTGATTCCCGTCTGCTTGCAGAACTTGATTGCGTTGACGAGGCACGCAATCTGATTTCCGAAGAAGTGGGCTCGGGTCGCGACGACGGCCGACACCTGGGAGAGAAGCGGTCTTGACGTGTCGAAATCGCCAACCAGCGACACAGGGTCCTTTCTGCAGGCTTCCTCGCGATCCATCTCGGTTGCGTCTCTCAGGAGCTCTCCGTACAGCGCGTCGTGCAATGGGTCCACCATGAGTCCTTGCAGAAGGGAAAATTTCATCCGGATTTCGAACAAGCAAATACGCGCGTGCAGCGAGCGGGCCGAAAAATGTGCCTGAAAGCCCGATCCGGATCGAATTGCTGCCGGGATGGCGCAAGCAGCCCCGCCCAGGGTTGAAAGTTCAGGAGTCCAGCGATTCGATCGCCTTGCGGTACTCCTCCGTGGCCGGGTCCAGCAACTTCAGCCTCGCATCGATCTCCCACAACCGCGTCAGGCGCTTTTTTCCACCGGACAGGTAGAAGGCGGACTCCGGGTAGCCTGCCACGAAGGTGGATAGCGAGGACAAGGTGTGGTTGCTCAGTCCGAAACGCTCGAAGATGTCGGCGCTGGCTGCACCGGTCGAGAAGTCTCTGATCTGGGCGGCGTATCCGGCTCTGGTGGTCGAATCGGACCGCTTGTGTTTCGTATAGATCCAGCTTCGCTCCAGAACACCGATATCGAACGACGCCACATCGCGGTCACGCGTGAGCGTAGAGAAGATTTCGTGATGCGCCCCCAGAAATCGATTCGGAGCGTTGCGCCGCTTGACGATGCCCACCCCGATTGCGACAGGGAAGTCGAAGCAGTCGACCGGCCCATAGGTGTTTTCGGCGGGAAAGTAGATGTAGCCTTCCGACGAATAGACCAGCAGGTAATTCCGGTCGGCGAACGAAGAGAAGAAACTGAAGGCGGCCCTGGCGACACTGTGTGTATAAGACTCGACGACGAGATCGTCGTCATCGATTCTGAGAATTCCTGTGTATTCACAGGCGGCAAGATCCACTCGGGAGTAGGGATCTCCCTTGCTCGATATGTTCTTCACCTGATTGACGATCACCCTGAACGGAAGCCCCACGATCAACGCATTCAATCGGTCGTGCAACCGGGCCCACGCACCCGTGCCGGCATTGAGGATCACGGTGAAGTTCTGCAGTCGCTGATGCGTCAGGCTTCGCAGCAGAAGGTTTTGAAGGAGAAAGAAGCGGTAGTCGATGGCCTGGGTATCGCTCATTCCCACACAGAAGTTGACATCGAAGATCAGGTGCGTCCTGGCCAGGTCTTCGGTCGGGTTGGGCTTCCTGATAGGGCTCATGGAATCACGTCTTCGCTCTGGGGCTCTCACGGGTTTGCCTGAGGCACCCTTTTCGAGCCGGATATGGATCGCGAGGACGCATCCTGTGTCCTCGCCCCCCCGCTGAACATCTGCCTGACTGGCAGTCAGGGAGGCAGGCTGGGTGTCGCCCGCCGGGCCTTGTCATCAAGTCTTTCCAACTCGGCTCTCACGCGAGGCTGCCATCTGAGAATCGTGAGATCGACGCATTCGTTGCGGTCATGAAAGGCCCAGAACCCATCGCCCGACAGCTTTTCGAACTTGTCCGCGGCGTCGCTCGCGCGATCGACGTTGCCTCGCTGCCGTTTCCGCTCGAAGCACTGCCTCGACTTGAGCAGGTAGTGGTTGATCTGGCAACTCGCTGTGGACACCGCATCGATGAGGCCGTAGCCGATCGCCGTCTGCGCGTCGGGGTGGCCGTCGGCGGGCACTCCAATCGAGCGACCCGACTCGTCGACATATCGTCCGCCCCGCACGATGCCGGCATGAACCACCATCTCCGAGAGGTGTTTTCGCCGCGCCAGGGTCTTGATGTGCCGGTTGGCATCAAAGTCTGTTTCCGAGCATCGAAGATACGACTGCGTCACCAACCCGGGCGGGGGCTGTTCATGGCCCGATGAACCGAAGATGCGCCAGTTGATGCCAACCGCAGCAACATCCTCGGGCACGCGCTGTACGAACGCGTGAATGCTGTCATCCACCTTCAGGTTCAGAAATTCATCGGCATCGAGAAAGCAGACCCAGTCCTCGCGGGCGCTCTGGAGAAAGTGGTTGTACGCCCTGCGCTGCGGCGCCTCGCCCGCCATGTCCGGCCACTGCACGTACTCGATGACCTTCTGCTCGCCCAACTGGCGCAGCAGGTCTGCGCTCTCACCCGTACTGCCGTTGTCATAGATCGCAATCCGGTCAAAGCCCAGAACGGCATGGTGTGCCACCCACTCGAGCACCGCGCGGCCCTCGTTCTTCATGATGGCGCACAGGGCGACGGAGGGCACCGAGGGGACTGGAGCGAGGTGGCTCTGCTGACGGTTGCCCGGCGATTCGAGCAAACCCGCAAGTTGCTCAGCCGCAATCGACACCCCAGCCGCTGCCGCTTCACTCAGCAAGGCGCGGCCCCGATCCGCCGAGCGCGCCACACCCTTGCCCTGCAGATACAGGTGCGCAAGATTGAATGTTGCCTCGGGCGACCCCCGCTCGGCGCCACTGGCGTACCAGCGCGCAGCCGCCCCATGATCCTGCGCCACGATCAAGCCTTCGGCATGCAGCGTACCCAGCTTCAAGCAGGCTTCTGCGCTGCCGCGTGCAGCCGCCTGCTCGTACCAGCGGGTCGCCGCCCCCGCATTGACCGCACCGCCCAGGCCATGGCGGTGCATATCCCCCAATTGCACCATGGCCCCTGTGTGATCGGCCTGCGCGGCACGCTCGAACTCGGTGCGAGCCGCCGGATGATCGATCTTCCCGGTCAGGCCCGTGGCATGGATGAAGCCCAGGCGCTCGTGCGCATCCATCACCCCGTTTTTCGTCGCGCGCACGAACCAGCGCTGCGCCTCCTTCGGGTCATGCAATACGCCCTCACCCGCCAGATGAAACTGCCCCATCAGAAACTGCGCTTCCCCGACATCCGCATCGGCCGCGCGTCGGCACCAGGCCGTGGCGGCCTCGAGCTGGGGCTCGGGGTCACTGGCAAGCAGACGCACCAGCATCAACAGCGCCGCCATGTGCCCGCGCTCGGCAGCGCGCTGCAACCACGATTCAGCGAGCATCGGGTCGGCCATGCCTACCGTGCCCTTCAGATGCATTTCACCCAGGCGGTACATGGCTTCGGTGAGCCCCTGGCGGGCCGCCTCCTCCAGAAGGGCCTGGCCGCGCCCCGGATTGGGTGCGCTGCTGCCATCGCCTGCAAGAAGTATCTGCCCGGCACACAGGCATGCACTGGCATTGCCCTGAGCGGCTGCACGCTCGAACCACACGAGGGCAAGCGCGCTGTCCGGCTCGGGTGAGTCGGGCGCCGAATGATAAAGACCCAGCCCAAACTGCCCGCCCTCGTGAGCGCCGGCAGCACTGGCCTCGAGCCAGCCCCGGGCAGCCTCCCGGTCGCGGGGTACGCCGAAACCCATGAGCAACTGATAGCCATAGCGCGCCTGCGCACCGGTGTCACCCGCTCGAGCCGCGCGCTCGTTCCACAGGGCTGCTTCATCGGCGTTCTGGGGCACCAGAAAACCTTCGGCAAACAATTGCCCGAGCAACGAATTGCCCCCGCGCAATTGCTCGAGACGCGCAACGCTGGCTGTAGTGGTTGCAGGTGCCTTGTCGATGCCTCGCAACAGAACCTCGCCCAGGTGCGCCTGCGCGGGCAGATGCCCGGCCTGCGCAGCCGCACGCAGGAGCACCACCGCCTGCGCAAAGTCCGGCACCACACCCTCGCCATGCTGGTAGCACCGGGCGAGCCGCCACTGCGCCTCGGCAACGCCGCGAAGCGCAAGGTCTTGCAGAACCCGCGCCGCGTCAGCAAGGCGCCCGGCCTCGACAAGGCCATCGGCCTTGCCCAGTCGGGACTCGACGCGCGAACCGATACGCAACCACTGCATCAGGCCCATGTCAGGTCGGCCTCAGGGTTCACGCATCGCCTCTCGACCGATGCGCAGCGCACCCTCGAGGAGGTAGGAAAGAATCGTGCGACTCCCAACGAGCACGTCTCCGTGCAACGTCATGCCCGGCACCAGCCTGAAGTCGGCGGGAACGTCACGCAGCTTCACCTCGCGCAGCGTCACGATGGCCTTCACATAGGTCGGTACCGGCTGGCCGTTGTTGTCGGTGTCGAATGTGCCTTCACTCAGGGTCTTGATGACGCCTTGCGCGGTGCCGTGCCGGATGTAGCGGTAGGCGTCGAGCTTGATCTGCACCGCATCGCCGGGCTTCACGAAGCCTATCCGCTCCGGGGCAATCTGCAGCGCCACCTCGAGGTCGGCACCAAGGGGCACCAGGGTAAAGAGCGGTTCGGCGCCGGCATTGGGCGCACTGTTGGCCGCCACCGAGCCTGACGATATCTTGCCGATCTTCAGCACGATGCCGTCAGCGGGTGCCGTCAGATTCACCAGTTCGCGCAGCTTGCGCGCCTTCTCCAGTTGCTGGCGCGTCTGATCAAGGTCGTTGTTGACGCTGACCAGTTCGCGGCCGGTCTCCGACTGCCAATGACTCACGAAGGCTCTGCGCTGGGCCTTCAACGCGGTGATGTTCTCGCGCAGCGTGCCGATCTGATTCTGCGAACTGGCGAGCAGGCGCGCCATCTCGGCTCGCTGATCCGAAGCCTGCATCAGTTGCAGCTTCGAGACATAGCCCTTCTCGAGCAGCGGAACATACGTCTTTTCGACTTCGTCGGCCAATACAAGGCGCTTCTCGTACTCACGCACATCAGCAGCCGCCTGCACGATCTGCGCCTCTATGGCCCGGATCCGGCCGTCGTAGTCGGCCAGGGTTGCCTGATACTCGCCGCGGCGCTGCTCATTCACCCCCACTTGCAGACTCTTGTAGGATCCGGCCGGCGCCCTGGCGGTATACGCCCGCCCGGCCACCTCGGCACGAAGCCGCTCGGAGGCCGACTGATTGCTGCTCAATTGCTGCTGCAGCTTTTCCAGATCGGCGTCGGTAAAGGTCGCATCGAGCGTCGCGAGCACCTGCCCCTTGCGCACCACTTCACCCGGTTTCACCAGAATCTGCTTCACGATCCCGGTGTCATAGGGCGACACGTAGAACACCCCCCCACCGGGCTGGATGACCCCCACGCCGGTGACCACCCGATCGAGCTTCACGAAGGCTGCCAGCACGATACTCACCACGATGATCGCCACCAGCGCGTAGAGCACGAGTCGCTCCTCGCCCGGTGCAGTACGCAAGATCACCGCGGCGGTCTCGGACTCGAAGGCACCTACCACCTCGCCCACCAGGTGCGCCTTGCGGCGCGCCGGCATTCGACGTTCGACCTTGACCAGACGCGGGCTCAAGCACGCTCTCCCGGGGCTGGGCCGATGGCCGGCAGCGCAGCGCCAGCACCCGCTTCGCCGATCGCATCCGCGCGACTTCGTGTCCCCTGAGCACCCGCCCGTGCCGGATCGAGATGCCTGTTCTGCTGAAACCACATCGTGCGATAGATGTCACATCGCGCGAGCAGTTCGTCGTGCGTACCCAGGTCGTACACCCGACCGCGCTCGAGCACCAGAATGGCATCGGCCTCCACCAGCATCGACAGCCTGTGAGAGATCGTCAGCACCGTGCGCCCGCGCGCCATGCGCTTGAGATTGGCATTGACGATGGCTTCGCTCTCGGCGTCGAGCGCGCTCGTCGCTTCATCGAGAATGAGCACTGGCGGATCGATGAGCAAGGCCCGCGCAATCGCCAGGCGCTGACGTTGGCCGCCAGAGAGGTTGGTGGCCCCTTCCTCCAGCACCGTATCGTAGCCCCGCGGCAAGCGTTCGATGAACTCCTCGGCACCCGCCATCTGCGCGGCACGCACCACGTCGAGAAAGCTCGCCTCGGGGCGCGCCATCGAGATGTTGTCGCGTATCGTCCCCGAAAAGAGAAAGTTCTCCTGCGGGACGACGCCGATGTGCGTGCGCAGGTGCATCAGGTCGATTTCGCGCAGGTCCATCCCATCGATCTTGATCATCCCGTCATAGGAGGCATTCAGACGCTGCAGCAGTCGGGTGACGGTGGTCTTGCCCGAACCGCTGCGCCCCATGATGCCAAGCACCGTGCCTGCGGGCACGGTAAAGGTGACGTCATCCAGCGCGAGAGGCGTCTCGGGCGAATAGCGAAAGCGCACCCCTTGAAAGCGCACTTCACCGCGTATCGGCAAGCGCAATCCATCGGCGCGTGAAGACTCGGGCGTGGCATTCACCACCGAGGCCACCTGTCCTATGGCCGTGCGTACCTCGGCCATGTCGCTTTGCAGACGCGCCATGTGGATGAGGGGTGCTCCCAGGCGCATCGAGAGCATGGCAAACGCCATCAGCGCACCGGGCGCGATGGTGTCAGGCACCTCGAGTACCGCGTAGGCCCCCACCATCATGCACCCCGAGTAGATCAGGCGCTCGAACGGGAGGGTCCATGTCTGCGGCCTGTTGGTGGCAACACCGAGCGCATGTTGCGCTGCCGTGGCCTCGGCAACCCGGCGATCCCACTCCTTGCGTCGGCGCCCCTCGAGGGCAAGCGACTTGATCGTGCGCATGCCGTGCAGGGTTTCGACCAGATGCGCGCCCTTTTGCTGCTCGGCCCTGATCAGTCGACCATGGGCACGCCCCACCGGACCCATCGTGAACAGAACGACCAGAAACACGCAGCCCGCCAGAGAAAGCGCGATCAGGGTGAGGCGCCATTCGAGAATGAACATCACCGGAATGAGACCGATCAGCGGCACGATCTCGAGAAAGGTGCCAAAGAGTTGCCCGGTGAGAAACCCTCTGATGCGCCCGACCTGCCCGATCTTGCTGAGGGTATGGCCCGTGGGCGTGCGTTCGAAGAATTCCAGCGGCAGGCGCAGCAACCGCTCGATGATGTAGAGATTGAGCCGCCCATCGATGCGTGTGGTGGCCACCTGGGTGAGATGGCGCCTCAGGTAACCGAGCATCATCTCGAACGCAATCATGAGCAGCAGTCCGCCGGCCAGCACGGTGAGCGTCGAATACGAACGGTTGACGAGGACTCGATCGATGACAATCATCACGATGAAGGCGGGCGCCAGGGCAAAGAGCGTACTCACCAACGCCCCGACCGCAATATCGCCAAAGAGGCGCTTCTCGCGCATGACTTGCGCCATGAGCCAGCCAAGCCCGAACGGCTGATCGCTGTCGCCCAGGGTGAACGCGCGCTTCACCAGGATGACTTCGCCTTCCCAGACCCGGGCGAGGCGTCGCTCATCGATCGCGAAGCGCTCATCCTCCGGGGCATTCGGCGCGCGGACAACGGCAACCGTGCCACGCATCGGATCGGCCTCGGCTGATTCGAGCAGCAAGGCCTGGCCGTCGCGGGCTCGCAGCAACGCTGGCAATGCGGTGCGAAGACTGGGCAATTCGTCAAAACGCACCGTCAGCAGGCGTGCGTCGAGTCCCAGTTCGCGAGCGACGGCCAGCAGAAACTCTGCAGACGGCTCGCCGGCCTCGATGGAAAACCGGCGCGTGATCTGATCGAGACTGGTTTCGACGCCATGCCGCGCCGCGAGCAGCACCAGAGCCTGCAGTGCGCTGGAGGGGCCCGAAGGCGATGCGCCATCCTGCGAGGGGTCGTCGCTCACACGATCAAAGGACATGAGACTCCACTGAAACCATGGTGCCAGAGCCCCTGCATGAGACGCCAGCGACTCGGCGTACCGAACTCGTCACGATAACCAATCCAGCCAGCATGCGTCGGCAGAATGCCGCCACCAAGTGCATGCAATATCGCCACACACCCGCCCTCTCGGCCCGGATGCGGGTGCTACCTTGGCCTGATGAATGCGCGAAATCTTCTCTGCTGGTTCGCATTCGTGTCTGCATCAGCGGGCGCGAATGGGCTGTCTGATCCATTCGGCACCGACGCGCGGTTGCGCGCCTCTGCCGACGGGCTCCAGGGATTGTTCGAAAAGGAGTGTGCGGCGCCCGTTGCAGGACTGAGCCTTGCGCATGCAGTCGACATCGGCCTGTGTCGCAATCCGGCTACCCGTGCTGCCTGGGCCAACGCACGCCAGCAAGCGGCAACGCTTGGCGCGGCACAAGCCGCCTGGTTGCCGACGCTGTCCGCCAACGCAGGCAGGACACTCGACTTTGCGGGTCAGCGCGCCGACGGGTTCGGGGGGCTCATATCCGAATCGCGCCGGGTCACCCATGCAGCCCTCAATCTGGGCTGGACGCTCTATGACTTTGGCGGCCGGGAGGCCCGCATCGACAACGCCACCCAATTGCTGGCGGCCGCCGCTGCTTCGGCGCAAGGCATGGCCCAGCAGACAGCGGCCAGCATCGTGCAGGCTTACTTCACCACTGTCGCCGCCGACTCGCAATTGAATGTGCTGCGCCAGACCGAGCGTGCTTACCGCGAAAGCCATGCCGTGGCCCGGGGCCGTCAGGAAGGCGGCATGGCCACACTGGCCGACGTCTTGCAGGTGAAGACCGCGCTGGACAACATCGTGTTGAACCGGGTTCAAGTCGAAGGGCTCGTGCAGACCACGCGCGGTGCACTCGCCAACGCCATCGGGCTTCCCGCCGACCATGCGCTCTCCCTCGCGCCAGAACCGCTGCCCGACAAGGTAAGCAGCGCTACCGAAAGAGTGAGAGAGTTGATCGAGACAGCCCTGCGCCAGAGGCCTGATCTCAACGCCAGCCTGGCACAGCGTGCTGCCTCGGAAGCGGCTGTGCGGCAGGCCCGGGCAGCTGGCATGCCCACCTTCTCTTTCAGTGCCGGGCGATCGATGACAGACCTCTCGGGCTACCCCAATCAGGCCTACAGCATGGTGGGCATCGGCATCACCATTCCGCTGTTCAGCGGCTACGCATCAACCTACGACATCCGCAAGGCGCAAGCCGCACTCGAGCAGACCGAGACCGGTGTCGAGCAGACCCGGCTCACCGTAGCGCGCGACGTCTGGGCCGCCTGGCAGGGCCTTCAAACGGCGGTGGGGCAACTGGAAGCAACCACCACCCTGCAATCGACAGCGCGCGAGAATGAAGGCGTGGCACTCGGTCGCTATCGGGCCGGTGTCGGCACCATCATCGACCTCCTGACCGCGCAGTCTGCATCGGCCAATGCCCTGCAGCAGCGCGTAAGCGCCGAACTGGCCTGGCGCGTGTCGCGTGCGCAACTGGTTCTCGCCCTGGGCGCGCTGCCCGAGATCGCACCCCGTTGAGCTGAGCCTTTCCGGGTGGATAGAGCCGGCCGGGTACAGCCCGTCGCTGACGTTCACCCGGCGTCCAGTGATCCTGAAGCGGGGGTCCAGGCTGGCGGCACTGTCAATGCGGTGAAACGTTGCGCGCGATGTCGCGCCCGGTCTCCCGGAGGCGGCGCGTTCAGCGCAACACCGGGGCCAGGTTCTGCTGCAGCACGGCCGTCAGACCGTCAAACAGATCGATCAGGCCGGGTTCTGCCACGACATGCCGTACCCGCCCATCTCTCCGCGAGACCTCTATTCTCATCGTGCCCCCCTTGACGAACCGGACGAGCTGCTTGCGAATGCCCGTCTCGCTGTAGGGCAACGAATGAAACAGTTCCTTGAGCGTCAATGGCGATCCATTGAGGGTTCGCTCGAGCACAAGCAGGATGAGCTCATAGGCAAGGGCGCTCTGCTCCACCGGCAGGTTGCCACGAACCCAGTGCTGGACATTCACGAGTGCCGTGGCGAGGTCGCGACTGCATGGCTTGATTGTGGCCGGCAAAGGCTCTGCCGGGATGGGCTCTGCCGGCATGAGCTCTGCCGGCATGGGCGCTGCCGGCACCGTATCCGACAGCCTGATGTCTGCTGGCACATCCATGGTGGCTCGAAAACCTGAACGATGTGTCTCTATCGTCTTCCGATCGCCCCCATCGATGGATTAAGTAATGTTCATCGACCGGCGTCACGCCCTCCTCGGTTCGCCCCAGACGAAAAAAAACCAGCCTCGGCAGGGCTGGTTTTCACGAGCAGTCGCGAACGACCGTCAAGTGGACTGCTGGTGGGTCGTGACAGGATCGAACTGTCGACCGACGGATTAAGAGTCCGCTGCTCTACCGGCTGAGCTAACGACCCACGAACCACGCTCGCTTGCAAGCGGGTCGGTCATTCTAGCCCGGACTGCAGTTGCCGTGCAAGCCACGCTGGCCCTCGAGGCATCGGGAAACCCTCACATCGGGCTGCCGCAAGGCTGAACGCCCCCCGAGACCGCAACACGTCACAATACGCCCATGATCGACGACCTCATACCGGGCATCACCCAGGCCGCCCTGCAGGGCGTCTATCACGTCGTCTACCACCTCACGCTTGCCCTGACCGCGCTCATCCAGCCTTCCTCGTGGCTCTACTGGCCCTACGTGGTCTCGAGCCTCGTCCTTGCTGCGGCGGCGCTGCGCTGGCAGGCGCCTGCCGGTGAAAGGGTCAAGCCGCACCTGAGCCGCGCCATCTGGTGGCACCCCTCGGCACGGGCCGACTACCGGCTCTACCTCGCGAACGCACTCATCCTGCCCCTGGTGCTCACCCGGTTGCTCCCCAGCGTGGCGGCAGCCTGCGCGGCGCTGGGGAGCCCCGCCTGCCTGCCGGCAGAGACAAACGGCCTGACCGCCGGTCTGCACGACGCAGCGTCGACCGGTGTCACGTTTGCGCTGCGCGCCCTGTGGACGCTCCTCTTCTTCATTGCCTGGGACCTCGGTCGCTTTCTCGCCCACTGCCTGCTGCACGACTGCCCGGCCCTGTGGCCTTTTCATCGCCTGCACCACTCGGCGCAGGTACTCACGCCGATCACGGCATTCCGGGCGCATCCGGTCGAACTCCTCGTCATGGCCTGGGGCCCCCTCGTGACCACCACACTCGCCACGCTCCTTTTCAACCGTGCCAGCGGCCAGACGGTCGAGCCCTTCCTGTTTCTGGGGCTGCATGTCGTGCTCGCCGCAACGAACTTCATCGACAACCTGCGCCACTCGACGGTCTGGGTGAGCTACGGCCATTCTCTGGGGCACTGGCTCATCAGTCCGGCCCACCACCAGTTGCATCACAGCTGCGAGCCGCGTCATCTGGGGTGCAATCGCGGCTTCACGCTCGCGATATGGGACCGCCTCTACGGCACGCTCTACGTGCCTGGCGTACGGCCAGAGGCCTTCCGGCTCGGACTGGGCGACGCGAGCGAACCTGCCTGGCACCGGCTGCGCCACGCCTGGTTCGAACCGTTCAGGGAGAGTCTTGCCCTTGTCCTCGCGTGGGTGCGGGCACCGACGCGGCCGCCGGTTCAGGACGCGACGCCGGACCCGGGCGCAGACCCGCCTCGAACACCCTGATCTGCTCCACGGCGGCCTCGACCCTGAACTGCAGCAAGACCTGCCCCAGCGCCGGGCTTGCGCCCCGCGGGTCACCGTCGACACCCGTTGCAGCGTCCGCCTCGGCAAAGCGATTGGCGTGCACCCACTGGCCGGCCGGATCGATCGCCATCAACATGGCCGTATCGGGCAGCCCGGCATGCTCGCCCGAGGCTTCGCCACGCGCCGCGAGCCACGCACGACCGCGCTCCTCGCCCCGTGCAAGCAAGGCGCTGACATGCAGCACTCGCACACCGCCGGGGGCCCAGGCCCGATCAAGCTCGATCGCCAGCCGGGCAAGCACCGCCTCCCCGCCTCCATGATCGCCCATGAGGTAGAGGCGCGTGAACCCGGCCGCATGAGCGCTTGCAGCCAGCTCTGCCATCACGAGCGCATAGGTCTGCGCACTCAGGCTCACACTGCCCGGAAACCGCATGTGGCCGCTGCGCACGGCCGGGTCGCCGGTCGGGGCAAAGGGCATGATGGGGTAGACAAGGACGTTGCCCAGCGTGCGGGCCACGGCCTCGGCGACCCGGCGCGCGATGAAGGTATGCTTTCCGATCGCCAGATGAGGCCCATTCTGCTCGGTGCTGCCTGCGTAGAGGAGCGCACCAGCAACGCCGGCGGCGAGGGCATCCCGCACCTCGGTCCAGGTCATGTCCTCGACGAACACGGTGCGCAGGTTCGCGCCCACCGATGCTGGCGGACGGGTCGGGCTGGGGGCAGTCGGCTCGATCGACGGGGCAAGCGGTGCGGCGACCATGACACGCCCACTGCCAGACACCGGCTGATCGGCGTGGGCGATCCCGCCAGCGAGCGTCCCGAGAAGGGCACCCTTGCATGACACACCCATTGCACAGGCCACACGTCGGCCCCATCTTCCCATCGAGCGGCTCTGCCTCATCGTTTGAAGGGTCATCATCCCCATGGACAGTCGACCTTCATAGTTGACTCAAGAGAGCATCCTACCTACGATGCACGGCGTCTCGGCGTACAAGGCCGAAGGCACCTTGCGTCGCCCTCCCCCCTCACGCCTGCCCCCAATGTCATCCAGCATCAGCACTCCGGCCGATATCGCCCCCCTCGCCCCCGGCGAACCGCTCCCGCATCGCAAGATCCTGCGCACCTGGATCACGCCGTTCGCCGACAAGTCGACGCTGCGGGCCATTGCGTTGCTGGTCATGGACTACGCGATCTGGCTGGCACTCATTGCCGCAACCGTTCTCTCACCTTCGATCATCGTCAAGATCATCGCCGGCAACGTGGCCGGCTTCTGGATCGGGCGTCTGTTCATCCTGGGTCACGATGCCTGTCACCAGAGTTTCACCCCCTTTCGCGGCCTGAACAAGCTCCTGGGTCGCATTGCGTTCCTGCCCTCGGTCACACCGTACAGCGTGTGGGAAATCGGCCACAACGTCGTTCACCACGGCCAGACCAACCTCAAGGGCTTCGACACCATCTGGGTTCCGATGAGCGTCGCCGAGTACGCTGCGCTCGATCCGATGGCGCGGCGCATGGAGCGCCTGTACCGCAACGGCTGGGGCGTCGGCCTCTACTACATGATCGAGATGTGGTGGAACAAGATGTTCTTCCCCAACCGCCATCATCTGCCGACGCGTCGTCCGTCCTTCTTCTGGGACAGCGTGCTGGTGGGCGGGTTCGTGGTCCTCTGGGCCGCCGCGCTCGTCGCAGCCGCGCTCGTCACCGACCAGGCCATCTGGCTCACGCTGCTCTGCGGTCTGGTGATTCCCTTCCTCTTCTGGAACACGATGATCGGGTTTGTCGTCTACCTGCATCACACCCACCCGCAGGTGCGCTGGTACGACAACAAGAGCGAGTGGACACGGGCCCAGCCGTTTGTCTCGACCACGGTGCATGTGCGCTGCGGCTGGCTCTTCGACCGCCTGCTGCATCAGATCATGGAGCACACTGCCCACCATGTCGACATGGGCATTCCGCTCTACAACCTGCAGGCCGCCCAGTCGCGCCTGGAGGAGCTGCTGCCCGGGCGCATCGTGATCGAACGGTTCTCCTGGAGGCGGTACTTCCAGATTGCAAGCCTGTGCAAGCTCTACGACTTCGAGAGAAAGCGCTGGCTCGACTTCGACGGACGCGAAACGCCCGGACAGGACGAGGCGGCACCCGCGAACGCCTGAGGCGCCCACGCTTCGTCTCGTGGCACACTCCGCGCCAGAGCGCCGCTGGCAGGAGTTCCCATGAACGTCATGCTGTTTCACCTGATGCCCTACGCCGACCTCGACTTCGAGGCGACGAAGGACTTCGCCACCACCTGGACGACGCTCCCCAACCGCTTCTACGATCCGCAGAAGGGGCATGCGCTCTACAACCGGTATCTCGACGAACTCGAGTACGGTGAGGCCCTCGGCTTCGATGGCCTGTGCGTGAACGAGCATCACCAGACGGCCTACGGCATCATGCCCTCGCCGATCGTCACGGCCGCCACGCTCGCCCGCCGCACCACACGGGCGAAGATCGCCATTCTGGGCAGTGCCCTTCCGCTGCGCACCCATCCGCTCACCATCGCCGAAGAACACGCGATGATCGACAACATCACCGGGGGGCGGCTCATCTCCGGCTTCGTGCGCGGCATCGGTGCCGAGTACCACACGTTCGGCGTCAACCCCACGGTGTCGCACGAGCGCTTTCACGAGGCCCATGACCTCATCGTGCGCGCCTGGACCGATCCGGGGCCGTTCGAATTCCACAGCAAGCACTACCACTTCGAATACGTGAACCTGTGGCCACGCCCCTACCAGCAGCCGCATCCCCCCATCTGGATACCGTCGCAGGGCAGTCGCGAAACCATAGACTTCGCGGCCGACCCGAAGCACCGCTACACCTACCTGCAGACCTTCAGCCCGATCAAGTCGGTCGAACGCTACCTGAAGCTCTACCGCGACACGGCCGAGCGCTTCGGCTACACCGCCCGCGACTCGCAACTGGGCTGGGCGAGCATGATCTACATCGGCGACACTGATGAACAGGCGATCCGCGAAGCCGGACCGCACTTCGAGACCTTTCGCAATCGCTTCCTGAAAAAGCCGGTGGAGATGCTGCTGCCCCCGGGCTACACCTCGCGCGAGTCGATGCGCGGGATGCTGGCCGCCAAAGGCTCCAACACGGTCACGGTCGATGTGAAGACCGCCATTGACTCGGGGATGTTCGTCTGCGGCAGCGCCCGGACGGTGCGCGATACGCTCGTGCGCTACGCGCGCGAGATCGGCTTTGGCAACCTGCTGGCGATGATGCAATTTGGCACCCTGCCGGCTGACCTCACCCGCCGCAACATGGAACGCTTCGCCGCCGAGGTGATGCCCACCCTGCGGGCGCTGGCTACCAGCACCCTGGAGAACGGACAATGATGCGTGCCTCATCGATCGTCGCCCTGCTGGCCGCGCGCAGGGCCCGCCCGAGCGTTCACCGCTCGAGCATTCGCGGCACAGGCCTGCTCTGCGCCATGCTCCTCTCAGGCAGTTGTGCGTTCGCGCAGACCGCGGCGCCGGCGAGTGCTTCGGGCGGCGCACAGCAACCCTGGCCCTCGCACCCCATTCGTCTCATCAACCCGCTCGGCACCGGAGGCACGGGAGAAGCCCTCGCACGAACCCTCGCACGCGCGCTCGCCGACGGTCTGGGCCAGCAGGTGGTGGTGGAAACCCGCTCGGGCGCTGCCGGCACGATCGGTGCCGATGTCGTGGCCAAGGCGCCCGCCGATGGCTACACGCTCCTCTACGGCGTGACCGGTACCAACACCATCGCCCCGGCGCTCTATCGCCGTCTGCCCTACGACCCCGAGCGCGATCTCGCGCCCGTGAGCATTGCCTTCACAGGCCCCAACATCCTCATCGTCAACACCGCGCTGAATGTCTCCTCAGTGCAGGAACTCATCGCACTGGCGAAAGCGCGCCCGGGCACGCTCGCCTTTGCCTCGGGCGGCAATGGATCGATGGCACACCTGAACGCCGAGCGGTTCAAGGAACTGGCTGGCATCGACATCCTGCACGTGCCCTACAAAGGGGGGGGCAGCGCGGTGCCCGACCTCCTGAGCGGTCGGGTGCAACTCATGATCGAGACCGGCGGTGGCGTCATGAACCTCATCCGCACCGGCAAGGTTGTCGCGCTGGCGGTAACGTCGGCGCGCCGCTCGGGCCCCCTGCCCGGCGTGCCGACCATGGCCGAGGTCGGCCTGGCGGGGATGACCGGCGAGGTCTGGGGTGGACTGTTCGCGCCCGGGGGTACACCACGCGCCATTCGCGACAGGCTCCACGAAGCCATCGCTGCAGCCAGTCGCGATCCGGCCTACCGGGAACATGTCGCGTCGCTCAACAACGAGGCCGTGGCATCCACACCCGACCAGTTCCAGGCGTTTGTCCGCGAGGAATCGGCCCGCTACGGCGCGTTGGTGCGTCGACTGGGGCTCAGCGCAGAATAGGTTTTCGGGGCCGGCAGGATGCCGCAACCCGTGCCTGAGAAGGGACCGTGGGGGGGGTGATCCTGGCGCGTACCCCTGCGCAAGCCGGTCAGACCGACGCCATGCCATCGACATTCAAGGCACAATCGGGCACCCATTCATCGCAAGCGGAGTGCACCGATGGCCCTCGATCTGGTCCCGACCGGCAAGGACGTTCCCAACGAGGTCAACGTCATCATCGAGATTCCGAAGGATGCCGAACCGGTCAAATACGAGGTTGACAAGGCGACGGGCGCGATCTTCGTCGACCGGATTCTCTCGACCCCGATGCGCTACCCGTGCAACTACGGTTACATCCCGCACACGCTGGGCGGTGATGGTGACCCGGCCGACGTGCTGGTCATACTGCCCTTGCCGCTGGTACCCGGCTCGGTGATCTCATGTCGTCTGGTGGGGGTGCTGATGATGACCGACGAGGCCGGCGCTGACGAGAAACTCCTTGCTGTCCCGATTGACCGGGTCTACAACGGCTACAGCCACATTACCGACATCACCCATGTGTCGCGCACCTGGCTCGACCGCATCGGCCACTTCTTCGAGCATTACAAGGATCTCGAACAAGGCAAGTGGGTCAAGCTCTCGGGCTGGGGCGACGCGACCCAGGCGCGTGCCCTGGTGACGGCCGCTGCCGATCGATTCGCCTCTGCGAAAGTGAAGCCGATGTTCTGAGCCGTCAGGCTCAAACGGCAAACTGCGACCGCAAGGCAGCAGCGACGCGCTCGAGCACCTCGGCCCAATCGTCCTGGCGCGCCTGTCGCCACAGGCGGGCGGTCGGATACCACGGACTGTCGGGACGATCGAGCATCCAGCGCCAGTCGGGCACACGCGGCAAGAGCACCCACACCGGGCGCCCGAGGGTACCGGCCAGATGGGCAATGCTCGTATCGACACTCACCACGAGATCGAGCACCTCGCACAGCGCTGCGGTGTCGACGAAGTCGGCTCCCGGATGGCGGATGCCCCCGTGCGCGTTGAACGCGGCGCGATCGCCAGGGGCAAGCTCCTTTTGGAGGCTCACGTAGTCCAGGCCGCGCGGCAGGTGGCGCACGAGTTCGGCCAACGCAATGCTGCGGATATCGTCGGTTTCGCCCGCCTGAGACCCCCCCCAGGCAAGCCCGATGCGTGGCCGCACCGGCTTGCCGAGCCGATCGCGCCAGAGCGCCACGCGACTGGGGTCGGCCTTGATCGCCGGATCGGGTGGCGGTATCGACTCGAGCGTGATACCGAGTGCATGGGGCAGGCTCAGCAGCGGGCAATGCAGGTCAAAGGCCGGCAGGTCGCAGCCCCTGAGCACCAGGTGAACGAAACTCGACAGGGGCGCGAGTACGCCCCACAGGGCACGTGGCACTTCGAACACCACGCGCGCGCCCAGGCGTGTCGCCTGACGCAGATGGCGGCAGAACTGCAGGGTGTCGCCCAGACCCTGCTCGGCATGCACGAGCAGCGTCTTGCCGGCCAGCGGCGTCCGGCCAAGCCACAAGGGCTGGGCGAAATGGCGTCGATGCAGGAAGCCCGCCTTCTGAACCTTCCAGCGCCACTCGTAATTGCGCCAGCCATTCACCAGATCGCCCGAGAGCAACTGGCATACGGCGCGATTCCAGTGAGCATCGAGCTGGTCCGGGTCAATCTCGATCGCCCGGGCGTAGCTGGCAAGAGCCGCCTCGCAGCGGCCCAGCGCCTGTAGCGACACACCCCGATTGGCCCAGGCCTGAGCGTAGCCCGGCTTCAAGGCGACCGCCCGGTCGTGGCTGGCGATCGCCTCCTCGTAACGGCGCATGAAGTGGAGCGTGTTGCCCCGGTTGTAATGCGCATCAGCATGCGAGGGGTCGAGCGCCAGGGCGCGCTCGAAACTGGCGAGTGCCTCCGCACGGCGACCCAACTCCTGCAAGGCAACGCCCTTGTTGCCGTGACAGGCCGCGCTGTCGGGCGAGATCGCCAGTGCACGATCGAAGAGTTCGATGCCGCGCGGCTTCTGCCCCAACTGGCTGCAGAGCACCGCGGCCAGATGCAGGGCATCAAAATGCCCCGGATGTGCCGCGATGACCGCCTCGTACCGGGCGAGAGCCGGTGCCAGCTCTCCGCGCGAATGGAGGGCAAAGCCCTCCTTGAACATTTCGTCAACCGTCACTCAGAGTCGATCCGGGAAAGAAGGGCAGGCTGCGCTTGCGGGCCGCGGCACCCAGGAGACGCGCATGGGCATTGGCAATGGCCGGCGCCACGCACGGGATGCCGACTTCGCCAATGCCACCGATCGGGTTGCCCTGACCAGCAATGATCTGCACATCCACCAGGGGCATCTCACGGCCCCGGATGAGCCGGTAGCGATTGAAATTCGTGGCCTGAGCCACCCCTTTGACGAAGGTCTGCTGCATGTAGAGCGCGGTGGCGATACCCTGGGCCACGGCGCCCTCGATCTGCGCGCGGATCAGATCCGGATTGATGACCACGCCGCAGTCAACCACGGTACTCACCCGATACACGCTGACAGCACCGGTCGTCGCATTGACCGAGAGTTCGGCCACCTGTCCCATGTAGCTGCCAAACCCGGCAGCAATCGCGACGCCCTGCGCACGCCCCTTGCCCGGCGTTCCCCAGTTCGAGAGCGTCTTCAGGGCATTGAGCACGCCAATCATCCGGGCATCGGCCAGGTTGGCCAGCCGGAACTGGATCGGATCCCAGCCGATCGAGAGGGCGAGCTCATCCATCGCCGACTCGACCGCAAAGGTATTGATCGACATGCCCACCGAGCGCCAGTAACCCACCGGAATGGTCGCATCGTGCAGCACCTGCTCCACCAGCGCCGGACTGAGCCGATAAGGCGTATTGGCGGCACCATCGACCGCCGAACCATCGACCGCCGCTGCACTGGCACCGCGCTGCACCGCAATCGATGGGGTGACGATGCGGTTGCGCCATTGCGTGATGCGGCCATACGTCGGTTCGGCCGCCGCGGCAATGAACGAGAGCGCCATCGGACGGTACTGGTCGTTGGCAAAATCCTCCTCGCGCGACCAGGTGAGCTTCACCGGAACACCCGGCATGGCGAGGCCCACCTGCACCGCCTCACGGATGTAATCCTGCTCGTACTTGCGCCCGAATCCCGATCCGAGCAGCGTGTTGATGACGCGAACGGTCGTACCCACGGGGCACAGCGCCGCTGCCGTGGCCGCCGTGGCATCAGGCCCCTGCGTGGGGGCCCACACTTCGCATAGCGGGGGCGTTGCGCCGCTCGCCGGTGTGTAACGCACCGTGCAGTTCAGCGGCTCCATCGTGGCGTGCGCGAGGTAGGGCAAGGCATAGGTGGCGTTCACGACCGGCGCCGGCAAGCCACTCACCCAGTTGTTGTTCATGGCAACCACCGGCGTACCCGAGGTCATCAGGGTTGCCGCACGGGCCGCGATGGCCACCGAGTCATTGGTCGCCGCGCTGGCCGGCGTCGTCCAGTTGACGCTCGCGCTGCGCACCGCGGCGATGGCATCCCAGGTGGTGGCAGCAACGGCCGCCACCCCGTTGGACAGGCCACCGACAGGCCCCACCTTCACCAGCGCGAGTGCGGCCGCCGGTTTGGTGCCGACGGCACTGACGGTGCCGCCTGCCACCGGCGCGTGACGCACGGCGGCGAACACCATGCCTGGCAGCATCACATCGATACCGAACTGCGCAGCACCGGTCACCTTGTCGGGAATATCCACGCGCGGCACCGCCGTGCCCACCAGCGCTGCCGGGTACTGACCCACCGGGGTGTTCGCCCCCAGTGTCACCTGCGCTGCGGCACTCGCGAGCGCACCGTAGGAGAGCCGGTTGGAACCACTCACCACCGAGGTGATGAAGGGGGCCGTCGATGAGATCACGATCGAACACGAGGCCGGGGTGACACCCCAGGTGGTCGCTGCCGCCTTCACGAGCATGGCGCGGGCGTTGGCCGCCGCCTGCCGCAGTCCGGGAGAGAAGAGCCGGATCCCCAGGCTACCACCCGTGAAACGCCCCCAGGCACTGGCATTGACGCCACCATGGAGCGGGTCAACCGGGGCATGGCGCGCACGGACACGACTCCAGTCGACGCGCAACTCGTCAGCCACGATCTGCGAGAGCCCGGTCATGATGCCCTGGCCCATCTCGCTGCCTGGAATCTGAACGGTGATGAGGTCATCGCTGCCGATCGTGATCCAGGCCGTCACGCTCGACTGCACCGGCACGCTCTGCGCCAGCGCCTCACCGGTCAGACGGGCAAGCGGCAGTTGCATCCCGATCATGAATCCGCCGCCCGCGGCGGCCCGTACGAGAAAATCACGCCGCGTCACGCCGGCATCGCCTGCTTCAGTGCTCATGGCATCCATGGTCTTTTTCTCCCGGGTTGCTGCTAGAGGGAACTCACCGCGTTGCGGATGCGCTGGTAGGTGCCACAGGCGCACAGATTGTTCATTTCGTTCATGATCGAACTGCCGTGATGGCCGGCCTTCATCGCGCCGACTGCCGACATCAGCATGCCTGACTGACAGTACCCGCACTGCGGGACCTGGTTGGCAATCCACGCAGCCTGCGCCTTCTGCCCGTCGACATCGGCAGCGAGTCCCTCGACGGTCATGATCGACTTGCCCACCGCCGAACCCACGTCCATGTCACAGGACTTCTGCGGCGCGTTGTTCACGAGAACGGTGCAGGCTCCGCAGATCTCGATACCGCACCCGTACTTGGTACCGGTCAGACCGAGCAGGTCGCGCAGGACCCACAGCAGCGGCATGCTGGTGTTTGCGACCGTGACGCTGCGGCTGACACCGTTGACGGTGAGCGTCAGGGCCGTGCCCGCGCTCGCCTTGGTGGTCGAAGCTGAACCGGTGGACGCCGTGTTCCTCGCGGTGGAATTGCTGCCTTCGCTGGCCATATCGAGCCTCCCGTCTGTCATGTCGTCGCACCAGAAACCTTACAGTGCACAGGGTCATCCTACCCCCCTGCGGACCGCTGGCAAGATGAAGTTTCATTGGCACCGTGGCAAATCTGTCAGCGTCGGGTATCCGGCACCGAACCGCATGAACACTCGAGGCCGATCCGGCGCGGTCAAGCGGGGCTCATCGCAAGCGAGCGCCATCAAGAGACACTCCACTCGAGGCGGCTACAGCCCCCCCCGGGCGCCCGGTCAGGTCACTCGTGCGATGAATCGCCGTGCCGGCTGCTCGACATGGCGGTACACCCAGTCAGCGCTGAACCAGCTCAGCGCCGTCACGACGACGATGGCGAGCAAGAGCGCAACCGCATCGGGGCGGGTATGCGGCGGATAGACCGCGCAGGCCACCAGGATCCAGGCAAAGTGAAAGACCAGCACCCCGTAGCTCCGACTCCCGCCCCAGGCGAGCGCCCGTGCGACGCGGCCGCCCTCGAACGACCAGGGGCGCCTGCCGGCAACGAGGAGAACAAGCGCGGTGACGAGTGCCACCAGCGCGCGCACTGCGCGGCCCTCGGCCGCCTCGCCCACGATGGCGATGCCGGCCACGATGAGAAACACCGAGGCAACGCTGCGCACCGACTGCGCAGGCGCATGCAGGATGGCGTCGGCCAGCACACCCACACCATAGGAGGCGACGAAATAGACGAAGTAGTCGTCGTAATACGGATCACGGTTGAAGTGGTAGAGCGCTGCCGCCATGAACCCGGCCAGCACGACCAGTCGCACCACTTCGTGCCTGAAGACCCCGTACAGCAGGGCAAGGAACGCGAAGAGCTGGAAGTCGATGCTCACGTACCACAGGCCGGCAGCGAGCGATTCGAACCCGAGAACCCCCTGCAGGAGCGATGCGTGGGCAAGCACTTGCCCGAGCGTGGCAGGACTGCCCACGAAGTCGTCCGCGATTCGCAGGCGCGCCACTGCCGCTGCGAGCGCCGCCAGGCCGATGGCGATGAGATAGGGCACCGCAAGCCGGAGGTAACGCCGCGCGATCATGCGCGGAAAGTCGATGGCCCCGGCGCGGCCACGCATCGAATGCGAGGCGAGATACCCGCCGATGGCGAGAAACACGGCGACGACGTAGCGGCCGTACTCATGGAGGAAGCCCGCCGGGCGCGGAGCGAGGACAAGCGCATCCTGAGCCAGGCTTCCATAGGATGCCAGGTGATGCAGCACGATGACCTGCATGCACAGCACCTTGAGCAGATCGATGAACAGTGCCTGACGGGTCTGGCGGGCGGGGACAGAGGGCATGGGGACGAGACCGCTGCAGGTGCCTCAGAGGAACCGCTCGAGCAGCTTGCGGCTGCGGCGGTCCAGACCCGAATGACTCTTCACGACAAAGCAGATGCCGCGGCTATCACGAATCAGCAGCTTGTCAGGGCCGATTCGTCGTATCGCCTCCTCACTCTCGAGCACGAGCTGGGTCGGGCCGCGATCGGTCTCGATGTCGAGCGTGCTCGGTACCCAGTGCCGCGACACGCTCAGCACGCGCTCGATCACCGGCATGAACTCGCGCTCGGCAAGCGCGGCGTCGATCGCCGCGCGCAAGGCCGGGTCGAGCCCGTCGAGCCGCTCGAAGGCATCGATTTCGGCACCTTCGGCACTCACCACGCTCACCTGCTCGCCCGGTGCGGTCAGTGGAAATGCCTGCACCAGATGCACCCCACGGTGAACCGTCCCCCGCGCGTCGATCCAGCTCAGGACCCCTGCGGCATCGCGCGCCAGACGCGGCACTCGATCGTTCATGCGCCCACCTCCAGCAGCATCGCGCCGCCCCCCTCCTGCTGCGACTGATTGACGCAGAAACGGTAGTAGGCACCCCGCCGCGCCAGCAGATCATCATGCGTGCCAACCTCGACGATTTCACCCTTGTCGAGCACCACCAGCCGGTCGGCCTTTCTCAGGGTCGACAGACGGTGCGCAATCGCGATGGTGGTACGACCCTGAACGAGGGTATCCAGAGCCTTCTGGATTTCCTTCTCGGTGGTGCTGTCCACGGCCGATGTGGCCTCGTCGAGGATCAGGATGCGCGGGTTGGTGAGCAGCGCACGCGCGATCGAGATGCGCTGCCGCTCGCCGCCCGAGAGGGCCTGGCCACGCTCACCCACGACCGAGTCGTAGCCAAAGGGCAAGCGCAGGATGAAGTCGTGCGCATTGGCCGCGCGCGCCGCTTCGATGATGTCGGCGCGAGTCGCCTCGGGCTTTCCGTACGCAATGTTCTCGGCAATGGTGCCGAAGAAGAGAAAGGGCTCCTGGAGCACGACGCCGATGTGCTTGCGATACTGCGCGATGTCGATGGTGCGCACATCGCGGCCGTCAAGGCTGATGCTGCCCTGGCTTACGTCGTAGAAGCGGCAGATCAGGTTGGCGAGCGTGCTCTTGCCCGAGCCACTGTGGCCGATGAGGCCCACCAGTTCACCGGGGGCGATCTCGAGGTTGATATCCCGCAGCACGGTGTGATTGCCATACTGGAACGTCACATCACGCAGGGCAATTCGACCCTCGACCGGCGCAAGGGGCAGCGGCTGATGCGGTGGCGGCACGGTCGGGACGCAATCGAGAACATCGAAGATGCGCTTCGCACCGGCCGCCGCCTGCTGCGTGAACGACACGATGCGACTCATCGAGTCGACCCGGGTAAAGAATCGCCCGATATAGGCAAGAAATGCCGTCAGCACGCCGATACTCACCCGGTCGTGTGCCACCTGCCAGATGCCGAACGCCCAGACCACGAGCAGACCGATCTCGGTGAGCAGGGTCACCGTGGGCGCAAAGAGCGCCCAGACCCGGTTCACCCGGTCATTCATCCGCAGGTTCTTCTGGTTGAGTTCGGCAAAGCGATTCACTTCGCGCGACTCCTGCGCGAACGCCTTCACGACCCGGATGCCCGGGATGGTGTCGGCGAGCACGTTGGTCACCTCACCCCAGGTCCGGTTGATCTGCTCGAAGCCGAAACGCAACCGGTCACGCACGAGGTAGACCAGCCAGACAATGAAGGGCAGGGGCGCGAGCGTCACGACGGCCAGCAGCGGATCGATGCTGGCAAGAATCACCGCCGTCATCGTGATCATTACGAGATCGGTGGCAAAATCGAGCAGTTGTAGCGACAGAAAGACGCAGATGCGATCCGTTTCGGCACCGATGCGCGCAATGAGGTCGCCGGTGCGCTTGCCGCCGAAATACTCGAGCGAGAGGTTCAGCAGGTGCGAGAAGGTGATGTTGCGCATGTCGGCGCCAATGCGTTCGGCCACCAGCGCAAGGATGTAGGTGCGCCAGTAACCGAGCCCCCAGGCCACCAGCGCGGCCACGAGCAGGGCCCCCAGGTAGCCCGTGGCCAGGCCCACATCGAGGGCCTCGCCGCGCTGGGTCGGAATGAGCACGCGGTCCATGAGCGGCATGGTGAGGTAGGGCGGCACCAGCGTGGCAAAGGTCGAGGCCAGGGTGAGCACGAACCCGAGGAGGAGCGAGCGTTTGTAGGGCCGTGCAAACCGCCACAGACGCAGCAGGATCCAGGTCGAGGGCGCCGCAGCCTCCGTACCCTCGGGAGCATCGCACTGGGGGCAGTCGACCTGACCGGCCGGAATCGACGTGCGGCAGATCGGGCAGCGAGCGCTGGCTTCCTCGTCATGCAGCGCCGCCTGCGAGCGCCCGCTGGCAACCCGAGCAAACGCGTCTCGCAGCCGCTGCACTGCAACAAATGCGTCCTGCGTGTGCCGCCAGGTCGCCAGGCAAGTGCCCCCGTCAAACAGTTGCAGACGGCCTGCCCCGGCATGGGCCTCGTGACCAAGGCGCATCCCCGGTGTCACCCGCCACTCGCGCTGCTCGCCCCCGGGGCCGATCCAGCGCAGGCAATCGCCCGCCAGCTCGAGCAGGCTGCGAACAAATCGCAACTCGAGGTCGAGGTCGAGTTCGACCCGATGCGAGCCCGCTCCCCCCGGATGCGGGACAGCAGCAGGCACCTTCGGGGCAGCAGCAGCGTCGGTATCCATCGGTCGGGAGGGGGCGGGGGAGAGCGTTTCTACGCCCGGCCGACAGGCCTTGTCAACCTGAACCGCCATCGGGCGTTGATGAGGATGCATCGTTTTCTCAAGGTCTGCCCGGCCATGCCGCAACTGCTCGACAAGAAGATCGACATCCTCCGCATCAAGTATCTGCGGGGCCCCAACCAGTGGACGGCGTACTACTACCCGGTCATGGAAGCCTGGATCGACATCGGTGAACTCGAAGAGTATCCGTCCGATCGCATCCCGGGCCTCTACGAACGCATGGTGGCCTGCCTGCCTTCCCTCGTCGAGCACCGGTGCAGTGTGGGCGAGCGCGGCGGGTTCCTGCAGCGCCTTCAGCGCGGCACCTGGCCCGCGCACATCCTCGAACACCTGACCCTCGAACTGCAGCAGATGGCCGGTTTCAAGGGCGGATTCGGTCGCGCCCGTGACGGCGACCGCGTGGGCGTCTACCGGGTGGCCCTCAGCGCATGGCACGAGGAAGTCACCCGCGTCGCGTTCCAGCAGGCCCTCGATCTGCTGATGGCCCTCATCCAGGACCGCGAAGGGCCGGAAACCGACGTACCGGCCCTGGTCGCCCACCTGCGCGACATGGCCGACCGCCTGTGCCTCGGGCCGAGCACGGCCTGCATCGTCAGCGCCGCCGAGGCGCGAGGCATTCCGGCCAACCGCCTGTCCGAGGGCAACCTGGTTCAACTGGGCTACGGCGCACGCCAGCGCCGCATCTGGACCGCCGAGACCGACAGCACCAGCGCCATCGCCGAAGGCATCTCGCGTGACAAGGCGCTCACCAAGAGCCTGCTCTCGGCCGTGGGTGTCCCGGTTCCCGAAGGCCGCCTGGTCGGCAGCGCCGACGAGGCCTGGGAGGCCGCAGAAGACATCGGCCTGCCGGTGGTCGTCAAACCCCAGGACGGCAATCACGGCCGCGGCGTTTTCGTGAACCTGAACACCCGTGCCGAGATCGACATGGCCTATGCCGTGGCAGTCGAGGAAGGCAGCGGCGTCATCGTCGAGCGGTTCATCGCGGGCGACGAGCACCGGCTGCTGGTGGTCGGACGTCGGGTGGTGGCGGCTTCGCGCGGCGAGGTGGCACGCGTCTGCGGCGACGGCATCCACACCGTGGCCGAACTCATCGAACTGCAACTGAACGCCGACCCGCGCCGCGGCCGCAACGAAGACTCGCCGCTCAACCCGGTGCGCATCGATCGGGCGGTCAGCATCGAACTGTCGCGCCAGGGGCTCACCGCCGAGAGTTGCCCGGCGGTCGGTCGCTGGGTGGTGGTGCAACCCAACGGCAATGTCGCCATCGATGTCACCGACCGGGTGCACCCGCAGGTGGCGCGCCAGGTCGTGCTCGCCGCTCGCGTGGTCGGGCTCGAAATTGCCGGTATCGATCTGGTGGCGACCGATATCAGCCGACCGCTCGATGAACAGGGCGCCGCCATCGTCGAGGTGAATGCCGGCCCCGGCCTTCTCATGCACCTCAAACCCGCCTCGGGCGAAGCGCAGCCGGTGGGTGAAGCCATCGTGGGTCAGCTCTTCCCGGCCGAGAGCGACTGCCGTATCCCGGTGGTGGGGGTGAGTGGCTCGCGCGACAAGACCGCGGTGGCCGAACTCGTGGCGCACTTCCTGCGCCTCGGCGGACTGCATGTGGGCCTTGCCTGCAGCAACGGGCTCTATCTGGGCGAGCGCAGGATGATGAAGGGTGACGCCGACAATCGCGAGAGCGGCCTTCGGCTGCTGCTCAACCCGACGGTCGAGGCAGCCGTGATCGAGAACGGCAACCGCACGCTTCTCAACGAAGGCTATGCCTACGACCGCTGCCAGGTCGGCATCATCACCCACATCGACCCGAACGAGCGGCACCCTGATTGCGCCGTGCTCGATGAAGACCAGCTGCTCTACGCCATGCGCTCGCAGGTCGATGTCGTCCTGCCTGCCGGCATGGCGGTCCTCAATGGCGACGACGAACGCATCGTGCCGATGGCGAGCCTGTGCAACGGTGGCGTCACCTTCTTCACCCGGCATCCCGAGTCTGCCGCCATGAAGGCGCATCTGGAGGCCGGTGGCCGCGCGGTTGTCATCGAGCGCCAGGGCGTTCGCCTGCAGCAAGGGGCCGGCCGGGAGGGCTCCATTCACTTCCTGCGTATCGCCCACATCCAGTGCCTGCGCGGTTCGGCCCGTGCCGTCCACGTGGCAGCGGCGGTCGGTGCCGCTTGGGCGCTGGGTCTTTCGCCGCAACTGATCGAGGCGGCGATCGAGACTTTCGAGACCTTCGACAATGAGGCCACGGCACTGCTGGTGGCGTAAGTGAAGATCTCCAACATACGCATGCTGCGCGGCCCCAACCTGTGGGGCCGTCACACCGCCCTCCAGGCCATCGTGGCCTGCGAGCCCGAGGAGTGCGTGATCGACGCGCTGCCGCAGTTCGAGGCGCGCCTGCGCGAACGCTTCCCGCCCGTGCGTCTCATGCGCCAGGGCCGCAAGGACCGCTCGATCGGGCTTGCGCACGTGCTCGAACTCGCGACCCTCGCCCTGCAGGCCGAGGCCGGATGCCCGGTCACTTTCAGCCGCACGGTGCCGACGGTCGATTCCGGGGTGTTCCAGGTAGTCGTCGAGTACAGCGAGGAGGCCGTGGTACGCCAGGCCTTCGATCAGGCCTGTGGCCTGATCGAGGCGGCACGCACCGATACCCCCTTCGATCTCGCGGCCTGCCTGCGCAGCCTGTCCGAACTGGACGCCGACATCCGTCTCGGACCCAGCACCGGCTCCATCGTCAATGCGGCCCTCAAGCGCGGCATTCCGGTGAAGCGCATGACCGAGGGCAGCATGGTGCAACTGGGTTGGGGCAGTCGCCAGAGGCGGATCTGGGCAGCCGAGACCAGCAACACCAGCGCTATCGCCGAGTCGATCGCACAGGACAAGGAACTCACCAAGAAACTGCTGCACGCCGCCGGCATTCCGGTGCCGACTGGCGTCGTGGTCGACAACGCCGACGCAGCCTGGGAAGCCGCTCGCGCACTGGGCGGGCCAGCCGTTCTCAAGCCCCGCGACGGCAACCAGGGCAAGGGTGTCACGGTGCTCGTGCAGACCGAGGCCCAGATCCGCACCGCCTTCGACAAGGCCAGCGAGTACGACTCGCAGGTGATCGTGGAGCGGTTCATCGCCGGTCAGGACTACCGCTTTCTGGTCGTGGGCAAACGCATGATCGCCGCTGCCCGACGCGAGCCGGCTCAGGTCACGGGCGACGGCGTGCACACCATCGCCGAACTGGTCGAGATCGAGAACCGTGATCCGCGCCGGGGTGATGGCCACGCCACCTCGCTGACCCGGATTCCGCTCGATGACATCGCGGTGGCAACGCTGGCCAAGCGCGGCCTCACCACCACGAGCGTGCTCGAAAAAGGACTGCGCGTATTCCTGCGCAACAACGCCA
The DNA here is from genome assembly GCA_947455195.1 of Pseudomonadota bacterium. Lineage (GTDB taxonomy): Bacteria > Pseudomonadota > Gammaproteobacteria > Burkholderiales > SG8-39 > CAIXPL01. Next base: position 74,848 of record CANGMI010000009.1, read on the forward strand.
ATCTGAGCACCGGCGGTACTGCCACCGATGTATCCGATGACGTGCATCCCGACCTTGCTGCCAGCGTCGTTGACGCAGCGCGCATGGTCGGACTGGACATCTGCGGCATCGACGTGATGTGCGAGACCGTCCTGAAGCCCCTCGAGGAACAGGGCGGCGCCATCCTCGAGGTCAACGCGGCGCCGGGCCTTCGCATGCACCTGAGCCCCTCCTATGGCAAGGGACGCCAGGTCGGCGAGGCCATCATCGACATGATGTTCCCGCCCGGCGAAGACGGCCGCATTCCGGTGGTGGCCGTCACCGGCACCAACGGCAAGACGACTACCGTGCGCATGGCCGCGCACCTGCTCGAATCCACCGGGCTGCGCGTGGGAATGACCACCACCGATGGCGTGTATGTCTCGGGCGATCGGATCGACACCGGCGACTGCAGCGGCCCACGCAGCGCGCGCAACGTCCTGGCCCACCCCGATGTCGATGCTGCCGTGTTCGAGACCGCACGCGGTGGCATCCTGCGCGAAGGACTCGGCTTCGACCGCTGCAAGGTGGCGGTGGTCACCAATATCGGTCAGGGCGATCATCTGGGGCTTGGCTACATCACCAGTGTCGAAGACCTCTCGGTGCTCAAGTGGGTGGTGGTGCAGAGCCTGCCGACCGATGGCACGGCGGTGCTCAACGCGGCCGATCCCATCGTTGCCCGGATGGGCGCCAGCTGCTCGGCCGAAGTCATCTACTTTGCCCAGAGCGCGCTCAACCCGGTGATCTCGGTGCACCGGGCACAAGGTCGCCGTGCCATCTTCGTCGAAGAGGGCGACATGGTGGGCGCCCGCGGCAAGACGATCCTCTGGCGCGTACCGCTCGCGGCCATTCCCCTGACAGCCGGGGGCGCATTCGGGTTCCAGGTCGACAATGCGATGGCTGCCGCCGGCGCGGCCTGGGCATGCGGTCTCGATGCCGACCAGCTGGCTGCCGGGCTGGCCAGCTTCACGAGCGACGCAGCCTCGGCACCCGGCCGCTTCAACCAGTTCAGCTATCGCGGTGCCACGCTCATCGCCGACTACGGGCACAACCCCGATGCCATGCGCGCCCTGTCGCAGGCCATCGAGTCGATGCCTGCCGAGCGCCGGCATGTCGTCATCAGCGGCGCCGGCGACCGGCGCGACGAGGACATCCGCGAGCAGACGCGCATCCTCGGTGACACGTTCGACAACGTGATCCTCTACCAGGATCAGTGTCAGCGCGGGCGTGCCGATGGTGAGGTGCTGGCCCTGTTGCGCGAGGGCCTGGCAGGCACGCGACGAGCGAGTTCGATATCGGAAATCCGCGGTGAATTCCTGGCGATCGATACTGCGCTCGAAGCGGTTGAGTCAGGCGATGTCTGCCTGATTCTGGTCGACCAGGTCGAGGAATCGCTCGAGTACATCCGACATCGCGTCGAAGGCGTCGCACCGGGTTCCACGGCAGGCTGATCGGACCAGACGGGCGGCGCCGCCTGTTCGTGGCGCCACGCGGTCCTGCCCTGCCCCGCCGCTACTTGAGCACACTCAGCAGATTGGAAAAGCTGTCGGTCCAGGGCTTGAACCCCGGCACCGGCCGCACCGAGACGCTGCCCTGAAGGGCCGGTGGCACCGATGCCGCAAGGTCTCGTGGCACGATGAGGGCCCAGATCGAGTGTCGGCAGAAGGGCATGGCATCGGTCGGGGCGAGATCAAATACGAGAACCGCCCGATCGAGCTGTTCGGCGGCAGCCGCCATCACCGGGCGCAGATCGAGATAATGGTTGGTGATGTGTACCGCAAGAATGCCGCGAGGCGTCAGACGCGCCCTGTAGATGCGCATGGCCTCCAGGGTCACCAGGTGCACCGGAATCGAATCGCCCGAGAACGCATCCATGGCGAGGAGATCGAAAGGCTGTGCATCCCCGGCTGCCACTTCACGCTCGAGCATGAGGCGCGCGTCGCCCAGCACCGGCGTCACCTGCGCCTGCGTGCCCGACAGAAAGGTGAACTGACTGCGCGCGGCGTCGAGCACCTGCTCGTTGATTTCGTAGAGCCGAAGCGAGTCGCCCGGGCGGCCATACGCAGCCAGAGTTCCCGCGCCCAGACCCACCACACCGATATGGCGCGGACGATCGGCGTCGAGACTCTCGATGGCATGCCCGATGCCCGAATCGGTGCAATAGTAGGCCGTGGGCGTCTGCGCCATCGCCGGATCGAGCAGTTGCTCGCCGTGGACGATCGAGCCATGCACCATGACACGCTTTGCGCCGTTGCTGGAACCCTGTCGGTCTTCCACCCGCGTCTGGCTGTAGAAGTTGCGCATCACCAGACGATAGCCCCGAGTGGATTCCAGCGAATCGTTGCCCAGCCAGATCCCGTAGCCCGCAAGCCCGAGCATGAGCGCCAGACGCAGGCGCACGGGCGCACCCTGCCAGAGCACCACGACGGCCAGGAAGGCACAGGCAAGCAGGCCCAGCGGCAATTCGTAATAGGCATTGAAGAGGACGGGTGCGAGCAGACCCACCACCGTGCCCCCCAGCGCCCCACCGATCGAGAGCATGAGATAAAAGAGCGTGAGGTGGCGCACGGCAGGCTTGCGCCGCGTGAGTTCACCATGACAGACCATGCAGAACACGAAGAGCGCTACGTTGATGAGCACGACCTGCGCTGCCACCGACTCGGCCACATCGATCGCATAGTGGACCGCAGCAAGGGCGACCGGCAGTGACCAGAGAAAAAGCGACCTCACGTAATAGCGTGGTGCATCGAAGCACAGGATGAAGCTGAGCAGATAGAGCGCCAGTGGCAATACCCACAGGAACGGAACTGGTGCCACATCGGTCGTGAGTTGGCGAGTGAGACTCAAGAGCAGCACCGAGGCGGTGGCGGCCAGACAGACCCACAGCAGGCAGGTACGCCACCCGGGAGTCGCAGACGCCGCAGGCGCTGCAGCGGCTGCGGGGGGGGCATCGGACGCCGGAACAGCCATCGACGAAACGCCTTGACCGACGGAAGCCTGCGATTGCCACAGGCGCCAGGCCGTCAGCAGACCGAGCAAGGCAAAGAGGCCATAGGCCATTGACCACAGTGTGGCCTGCATCTGCAAGGAGAAGACCGGCTCGACCACCACCGGATAGGCGAGCAGGGCGAGCATCGAGGCGAGGTTCGACAGCGCATAGAGCCGATAGGGCCGACTCGAATGCCCGTCGGCCGGAAACACGCGTGCAAACCACGCCTGCATGAGCGGCCCGGTGGTGGAGATCATCAGATAGGGCACACCCACCGCGAGCCCGAGCACGATGCCAACACCCAGTGTCGGGTTGGACAGCGCCAGATCCTTCCAGGCCGGATTGGCGGTGATGGGCAGGGTTGCGAGGCTCGCCGCCAGCAGAACCGAATGCACCAGCGCCTGATGCCGCGGCGAAAGCCGCTCGTTCACCAGATGCACGTAGCCGTAGCCGATCAGCAGCTCGGCCTGGAAGAAGAGCATGCACATGCTCCAGACCGACGAGGACCCGCCGAACCAGGGCAGGATCTGCCGCGCGATGAGCGGCTGCACGAGGAAGAGGAGAAACGCGGACAGAAAGGTGGTGCTGGCGAAAGTGAACAAGGCAGCTGTCTTCTCAGGAAATGGAATGCCGACGCGAGCGAACGCGCGCGGTGATGAAAGCAAGGCCACGTCGAAGGTCGCCGGTGAGCACTCGCCCCAGCGTCATCGCGATGAGGCCCCAGGCAAGCCCCAGCGGCCGAGGCAACGCCAGGATGGGACGGACCCAGCATCGATAGAGCGCGTAGCGCGCGAACCGTGTCTCGTAGAGCGCCCTCGCCTCACAGACACGACCGGCGCTGGCACGACGCAGCCCGAGCACGAGGCCCGGATGAAAGCGCAGGAGCATGCGACGCTCGAACGCGGCGATGGCGCCCTCATCCAGACCGGCTCCCTTGTACTGATCGAGTACGGCACCCAGGTTGCGTGTGAAGACCTCGATCACGGGATAGCCGCCGCTGTTGTTGCGCTTGCAGGCAACACAGTAGCGCCTGACCAGCAGATTGCGTGGCACGGCAAGCGCGGCCCGCAGCAGCAGGTGAACGTGCAGGAGATAGCTGCCGACGAACTGCCTGGCGTCGATACCCCCGAGCACCGACTTGTTGATGAGACACGAGGAAATGAAGGTCACCAGTTGCCCGGCCGCTGCCACGAACTCACCGGGGTCAGCAAAGGTTTGCTCATCGCCGCCATCCCCCGGGTATTCGGCGAGCCGGTCGTGGTCATAACCATAGGGGCGCATGCAGATAACCCCCAGTCGGGCTTCTGCCGTTCGCGCGAGGAGCATCGCGAGGACGCCATCGAGGAGGATGTCGTCATCGCCCAGCATGAGAATGTACTCGCCCCGGGCCTCGTTGAAGCACTGCGCGAAGTTGCGATCGGCACCGATATTCTCGCCATTGCGAAGATAACGAACCGCCAGACCCACCGCCTGCACCCGCTCGACGACTGCCTGGGTGTCATCGGTGCTGGCATTGTCGGAGACCAGGACCTCGACGCTGCCGGGGACCAGCTCGGCGCACTGCGACTGCAGGCTTGCCAGCGTCTGGGCAAGAAGGGCGTGACGGTTCCAGGTCGGAATCGCGACGGTGATTCGCGGCCCCTCCATGACGCGCGCACCGCTCACGGCGCGCTGCGCCGGTGCAGGCGATCACGCGACTGCCGGTACACCCGGTACGTCGTGGGCAGATAGAAGAGTCCGTTCACTGCGAGAAGGCCGAGAATGATTCCGTGGGCACCCCACCGGGGCGCTGCCCAGCATGCGAGCAGGGCAGTCAGCACCGCAGCGCCCAGGGCCACGACCGCAAAAGGCTCCATGACCTGGGCCCTTGCGTGAGCCGCATACAGTGTGGCCAGATGGTAGCACCCCATCGCTGCAACGAGCAGCAGGCAGTCGATCGGATCGAGCAGTCGCGCTGCCCAGGGCGTGTGGGTCAGCAGCAGGCACAGGATGACGAGCCCGCTCCCCCCCACCGAGAAGAGCGTGAGCGAACGTCGAAAGGCCCTCCGGAACTCGGCATCGAGTGCGCTCGACTGGCGTGCCGCAGCCGCTCTGGCCAGCGAAGGCAGTACGGCAGTGAGTGGCGACATCGCCACCACGCACACGGCATTCATGAGCGTCACGGTGAGACCCATCCGTCCGGCCTCCACCGGCCCCTGCACACGGTAAAGAAGCGGTGCATGCATGAAGATCAGCACATACCCGGCCAGCCAGCTGGTGCCGCTGCGCCACTGCAAGGGCCAGATATCGGCGAGCGAGCGCACGGCACCATCGACACCATCGGTACGCAAGACCCGCCCCCTGCCATCATCGGTACGCAAGACCTGGCCCCTACCGCTCTGACCCCTGCCGCTCGCGCTGTGCGCCCGCCATGTGTCCATCATCCAGGCGCGACGACGCAGCCAGAGCCAGGGCACCATGACGGCAACCCCGAGCAGGGGCATCGCACAGACCGCGAGCAGGCCTCCCCCTGCCAGCAGGATCGCCCAGGTTGCGAGCGAACCCGACACACCCTGCGCGAGGCGGACGAGGTAAGCCTCGCGCAGATGTCCTTCCCCCTCGGCAATGGCCAGTACCGGCAGACAGACCACGCTGGCCGCAGTGAAGATCGCCACCAGCGACCACGCCGGAAGCACGCCGGCTGTCGCTTCGCCTGCCCCGCCCTCCAGAAAGATCAATCCGAGCGGCGAGGCGAGCACGCACAAGAGGCCGCCCCACAGATACCAGCCCATGCACACACGGGATAGCCGTGCCAGACGCGGCGACCATGCGGGGGAAATCCCGCCGTCCCCTTCGCGTGTCGCCGCAGCGCGCGCTGCCAGAGGCACCAGCGCATTGGCGGAAAAACCCAGATCGACCACCCAGGCGAGCGACGCGAGGCTCGTCATCGTGTAATACAGACCGATCTCGTGCGCATCGAGGCGCAGGTTGAGCAGGAGCAGCGTGATCAGCCCGGCCATGGGCGCCCAGGCGCGGGCCACGAAGACGAGCAGCTGATTCAAGCCGCTGGCTCTACTTGCGGAAAACCCACCACTCCTGCTTGAAGTAGGGAGTGGGATTATCGGTGTCGGTCACCAGATGCTCGAACTGGCCGAACGCCTCGTGTACGAACCCGGGCGGATGGTAAGCAACGTAGATGCGCTTGCCCTCCTCGACACCGCCCCGCTCGACATACTCACCCCGATTGAAACGCACGAGTTCTTCGGGGGTCAGGTTGGCCGAATTGGCTTCACCATGCAGCGTCGCTATCAGCAGCCCGCCCGGCTTGAGAATGCGGTGGATGTCAGCGATGTATTCGAGCGCCACCTTGCGCGACAGGTGCGTGAAGACCGATACGCAGTAGAGGACATCGATGCTCTCCGGCTCGAGCGGCAACGGCGGCTGCAAGGCATTGAGCCGGAAGGTGAAAGCCGGGAAAGCATGACTTGCCCAGTCGATGGTGCGGGGGTTGTAATCCAGTCCGATATAGCGGTTGGATACCCCGGCGTGCTCGGGCAGGCAGCGCAGCACCCGCATCGGGCCGCACCCCCAGTCACAGATCGTGAGCGTCGTGCCGCCGCGGGCATGGCGCCCGATGTGGCCGGCAATCTTGGCCGCATGCAATTGTCCGAGTTCGCGATACTTCTCGGGCTCGAGACCACCGTAGGCATCGTAGGCAATGTCCCAGGGCGGCATCACATAGCCCGGATTGCGGCTCTCGAAATCCTGCATCGCGGCACGCAGCCGGCGACGCACGAGCATCGAGCGCAGGCCCTCGGCGAAGTGAAGCAGGTGCAGGCTGCGAAGGAGCTTGACGAGGGTCTGTTTCACAGGGGCGGCTGAAGTCCGATGGGGGCGTCCGCACGACAGCCGTGAGAGGGGTCGCCAGGCGCAGGGTGAAGGCAAGCGGCGTCATCATAGCTTCAGATGCCCCGGCATGGGTGCGGGCGGCCCGAGCGACTAGAATGCGGCTCCCGGCACTGGTGGCACCCATGCGCATCCACGCTCCCGATCCAGGCAACAATTTCGACGCAGTCCGCATCGCCCTGGCAGTCATGGTCGTTCTGCCGCACCTCGCCGCCTTGAGTGCCGCGCCGCTCCTTGCGCCCCTCGGTGCATGGATCGATTCGGACTTCGCGGTGAAGGGGTTCTTTGCCATCAGCGGGTACCTGGTCACCAGCAGCTGGCGCTCCAGCCGCTCGTCTGCAGACTTCGCACTGCGGCGCCTGCGCCGGATCTACCCCGCCTACCTGTGTGCGCTCCTGCTGTGCCTTGCGATCGGTCTTGCCACGACAACGCTGGAGGCACCCGCGTTTCTGAGTTCAGGCGACACGCTGCGATACATCGGCTGGAACGCGATCTTTCTGAACTTCATGCATCCGACGCTGCCGGGGGTGTTTGCCGGGAACGCACTGCAGGCGATGGATGGGGCGCTCTGGACGATCAAGATCGAGGTTGCGCTCTACGCCTGCGTACCGCTCATCGCACGGGCCTTCGCGCGGTTGGGCGCACCGCTGGTGACCGTTCTGCTCGTTACAGGCAGCTGTCTGTGGGTCTGGTATTTTCGCGACCACATCGGCGGACCAGGCGGGGCCGAACTGGCGCGCCAGTTCCCTGGACAACTCTCGTATTTTGCGCTGGGTGCGCTGCTCGCCTGGCAACCGACCCTGATGAAGAAGCTGGGCACGCCGCTGGCGGTCGCGCTGGTGCTTTTCGTGGCCTGTCGCAACACGCCGCTACGGATCGCGATCGAGCCCTTCTTCTACGCCGGCACGGTGCTCTTTCTGGCCACACAGGCAGCACCCAGTCTGCGCGCAGGCCGCTTCGGCGACCCGTCGTACGGCATCTATCTGTACCACTTCCCGATCATCCAGCTGCTCGTGCATCTGGCCCTGTTCGATACCGGAAGTGCTGCGGGCTGCGTCGGACTGGTCGCAGTGACGGCTGCACTCACCGCCCTGACGGCGCTGGCGTCATGGCACGCGGTCGAGAAGCGCCTGCTGCGGCGCGCGACCCGCGTGCCCGAGCAGGCTCAGTAACTGAGGGCGCAACTCCCACCGGCCGCATTCACCCAGTTCTGCTGCAGGAGAAAGTCGCGGGTGCCCAGCCGCACGTTGGCGTAGGCCGTATTGGCCACCTTATAGGTGGTTCCGAAGCGCCAGGCGCACTTGTCGGCGTTTTCGGCCCCGTTCGCGTCATACCAGGCATTCAGTTGTGGATCGGTAACCGCTTCGGCCAGTTCATGCGCGATGACGCTTGCCATGCCATCGGCACCAGCGTTGCCGTTCGGCCCGGTGGTCTGCGCCATGCAGGCGTTGGGGCAGCGGGTCGAATCGCCGACGAAGGAGTACTTCACACTGACCTTGTTGTAGGTGCCGTAGGTATGCCAGCCGCAATAGCGGGTGCAAAAGCCGCTGGTCGCGTTCACATCGGCAGAGGTCAGCACGAAGTAGAGCGCGTTGGCATCCAGGGGCACCTTGCCCGCCGTGATGGCACTGGTGACCACCGTGAAGATGTTCGCATCGGTGAGTGCCTTGCCTTTGGAATAGGCATCGGTCGCCTGTCCAGCCAGTGTCACCTTGTTCACCACCGGCACGTTTTTCGAGTCCGAATAGGTCGTGTTGATGTTGTACCAGGGTGACCCACCGAGCCCGTTCATGAAATCGGTGAGGATGGTCGGGGCCGAGTTGCCGGCCCAATTGCCGTACCAGATGTAGTAGACGTTGGTACCGGTAGCGGCGTTCATCACCGGCCCCCCGTGATAGACAATACCGTTGGCATTGGCCGATGCGTGACTGGCGGCCCTCGGTGCGGTACCGGGCAGTTCGGCCCGCTCGCCCCAACCACGTCCGGTCGGCATCATTTCATCGGCATCCGGATGGACGCGGCCGGCCTGGGCAACACCCGCCAGGCATAACGCGAGCGCGCCAAGCGTAAAAGACAGGTTACGAGTGGTGGACATGAGACCTCCGGCAGACGATGGGGTGAGGTGGGTCAGTGAATGCGGCAACGGCAACACGGGAATCGGCATCACTGCTCGCCATACCCCGAGAGTCGACACCAATTTACCGGTCTTGAGCGACGGATTGGCGCAATCCATCAATATTCTTGTTGCCAGACGTTGCACGGGCACAAGATCCGCCGCAACGGGTGAAAGGCGGCCACACATCATTGACCGGCTGCCCCGCCGCCCCCGACACGCTGGCGTGCCATCTCGATACCCCAACTCGCCAGCGCTTCCTCGAGACTCGCGAAGCGGGCGTCAAAGGCAGCACACGCCGCCCAGGTCTGCTCGCCCGGCAGCTCCGTCCCTCTCAGATAACGGTCGAGGGCAACACCGGCCTGCCGGAACCGCCACAAGGAATAGGGGCCGCGACCCCCCAGGCGCGTGCGATAGAAAACCGAGGGCGTGGCACTGGTGCCCCAGGGGCGGTCTTTCAGGCGTGCAAAGACCTGGCGATCGCCGCCTGTACCACCTGCACTGCGGGTCATTGCCCACTCGGCAAAGACCTCATGGCAGGCCATCTTGTCGATCAGGTAGCAGTTGGTGTCGACAAATCCGCCCTGGAGGGTGGCGAATATACCGGCGCCCGGCCCGGTCGACTCCCAGCGGTCGTGACACAGCAGATCGCCCGTTTCGGTATCGACGAAGTGGCGCAGGCTGAACGCCCATGCCTTGCCCTCACCCGCGGCGAGCAAGCGTGCCAGATGGTCGGGGGCGTACCAGTTGTCGTCATCGAGATAGGTCACGTAGCGACTGTTGGCCGCGTAACTCAGTACCGTCTTCAAGGAACCACCGAAGCGGCTCGGGTAGACACCGCCATGGCGTGCCGAGGTCGAATAACCCAGGTCGACGATCGTGATCACCACACGATCAGGGCATTCACGCTGCAGTTGCTCGACCAGGCCTCGCTCGCCCTCCCAGCGGTCGATGCCGATCAGCAGCTGGATTCGCCCATCGAACTGCTGACTGAAGACCGAGCGAACCGCCTGCAGGATGGTGGGGCGCACGACCGTGGTCATCACGACGGCCACATCGAACGGACGTTGGAGATCGGTACTCATCAAGGCTTTCTCACGCGTGCCGGAACGCCTACCGCAATGGCACCGGCGGCAACATCGGCCAGAACGACCGAACCCGCACCGACCACGGCATGATCCCCGATGTCGAGTCGTTCGATCAGCGTCGCACCGATGCCGATGCTCACTCCGCTGCCCAGACGAGACAAGCCACCCAGGTTGGCGCCGGCCTGTACGCGACTGAACGGACCCACCACGGTATCGTGCCCGATGGTGACACCCCGATTGACGAACACATGTTCGCCAAGGTCAGCGCCTGAGGCCACCGTGCTGTTTGCACCGATGAAGACGCCCGGTGCGAGACGGGCCATCGGCGAGACATGCGCGGTGGGATGCACCAGCACATGAAACACGAGCCCGAAACGCGCCTCCACTTCGGCCGCCAGTACCGCCCGCGAGGGGGTCGTGGGCCCGAGCAGGTAGACCTCACCGTCGCGCGGGTGAAAGTGCTCGAGGCTGTCGATGAGCGCTGGCTGCACCGCGGCACCGGGATGAAGGACAGCCCAGCGCTCGAGACGTTCACGCAGACCGACATCACGCTCACCCAGCGACTCGGGTTGATGCATGACGACGGCCGCCGGCACGAGGCCGGCGGCCTGGGCAGCATCGAGGATGTCGGACACCATGTTGCCGGCGCCGAAGAGCACCAGGCGTGCGGGCCCGCTCCTCATGCTACCGCCGTACGGTCGTGTGCGGCATCAGCAGCAGCGGCGCGCACCCGATGCACGGAAAGATCGGCTCGCACCCGAGCGAGCACCTCACGCCAGTCGCCCGACGCGTGCTGCCGGTACAGACGGGCCGATTCGTACCAGGGCGTATCGGTGCGCTCGAGCATCCAGCGCCAGTCGGGGGGCTGGGCCAGCAGGAGCCAGAGCGTCTTGCCGAGTGCACCCGCCAGATGCGCGATGCTCGTATCGGTGCTGATGACGACATCGACCAGTTCCATCAGGGCTGCGGTGTCGGAAAATCCTTCGGCGAACAGACGCACATCGGCGCGGGATGCGAGCGCCTCGCGATCCGTTGCCCGGATATCCCGTTGCAGCACCAGATAATCGAACTCGCCCTCGGGCAAGGCTTGTGCAAATTGCGCAAAGGCGAGGCTGCGCGCTGCGTCGGAGCGGTAATCGGGGTTCCCACTCCATGCAATGCCGATTCTGGGACGCACCGCCGGACCGAGCTTGCTCGCCCAGGCCGCAACGCGACGACCGTCACTGCGCAGGTACCCGCGAGCACCGGGCAGGCTGTCAAGGCGCATGCCAAGCGCAAGCGGCAGCGACATCAGCGGACAATGCAGGTCGAAAACGGGCAAGGGGTCACCGGCTGCTACCCGCTGGCTCACACCGGCAAGCCCCCCCATCAGGTCAACCAGCGGGGCAGGCACCTCGAGAATCACCCTCGCACCGCGCGCAGCCACGAGGGGCGCAAAGCGGCAGAACTGCAGGCTGTCGCCCAAACCCTGTTCACCGTGCAGCAGGAGGGTCTTGCCCGCGAGCGGCTCTTTCCCGAGCCATAGCGGTTCCTTGAACGGTGGACGCGGGATGCCGGTGGGTGGTCTGCGCCAGCGCCACTCGTAGAGTGGCCAGCCGCGTTCGCCATCACCGTGGAGGAGCAGAAGGAGCGACTTGTTCCAGTGCGCATCGGCGTAATCAGGGCGAAGTGCCACCGCCCGGTCATAACTGTCCAGTGCCGCATCACGCCGACCCAGTTGGGCCAGCGCCAGACCACGATTGCACCAGACTTCGGCCATCGCAGGCCGAATCGCGATCGCACGATCGAAACTCGCGAGGCCCGCCTCGACGGCACCCGAATCCACCAGCGCGACGCCACGGTCGGCCCAGGCCTCGACATAGCCAGGGTCGATGGCCAGTGCCCGGTCATAGCTCGCGATCGCATCGGCATGGCGCTTGAGTGCCTTCAGGGCGAGCCCGCGGTTGTAGTGGAACGCAGCGTGTCGCGGATCCCGTGCAATCGCCTGATCGATCCAGCCGACCGCCTCGGCCTTGTTGCCCTGCTGGGCCAGAGCGACGCCCAGCAGATGCAGGCTGTCCACATGAGCCGGCAGGGTCTGCAGTACGGCACGATAATGAGACTGCGCCTCATCGAGGCTGCCTTTCTGATGCAGGGCGAGCCCGAGCCGGAAGTGGTCCTCGGCCCGGGTACGGGCCTCATCGGACACCCACCCCGGGGTGGCCGCCATCGGCTCGGGCACAGGCTCGGGCACAGGCTCGGGCACAGGCTCGGGCACAGGCTCGGGTACAGGCTCCGACACGGCAGGACGCCTGTCGGATCGCGCACCCACCATCGCCTCGAGATCAGACCGCACGCGAGCCATCACGCTCCCCCAGTCACCCGGTGCCGTCTGGCGATAGAGCCGAGCGCTCGCATACCATGGGCTGTCCTCGCGCGCCTCCAGCCAACGCCAGCAGGCATCGAACCGATTGAGAATCCACACCGGCTTGCCCAGCGCTCCCGCAAGGTGCGCGGTCGAGGTGTCGACCGAAATGACCAGATCGAGCTGTTCGATGAACGCCGCGGTATCGGCGAAGTCGTCGATCGCAGCCGTGAGGTCGATGATGGCTGGCGCGCCAGGCCGCGCGGCGCAGAACGCCACCCGTTCGGCCGCGGCTGCGTCGCCCTTTTGCAGGCTGTAGAACTCGACACCTGGCATCAGCACCGCTGCCATCAGGGCAAGCGGTACGTTACGCCGCTCGTTCACTGACCAGGTCTCCGGTTGCCCCGGCCTGTGGCCACCCGACCAGATCAGGCCCACCCGGAACGGGCGGGCTGACGGCGCCACCGGCCGACGCTCGAACCCTGCACTGGAGTCGACACGCCGACGCCAGGCTTGCGCCAGAACGCGATCGATACTCAGGTAACCCTGGGGCGTCGGAATCGAGTCAAGGCGTGTGCCGAACACCCTCGGCAAGGACATCAGTGAGGCATGAAAGTCGTGTGCCGGCAGCGGATCTGCGGTCGCGATGACCTCACTCACCCCAACCATGCCGCGCATGAGGCGCACCAGAGCTTGCGGCACGCGGAGAACCACCCGGGCACCTCGCGAGGCTACGCACGAGGCATAGCGCGCAAATTGAATCGTGTCGCCCAGACCCTGCTCGGCACAGAGCAGCACGGTACGCCCATCGACCGGTTCGGTGCCGGTCCATGGCGGTCGTTCGAATCCGGCGGGCATCATGCCGGGTCGAGACCGCTGCAGTCGCGCCTCGTAGGCGACCCAGCCTTCGTCGAAGCGTCCGGCGAGCAGAAGTTCCATCGCCCGGTTGACCTGCGCCTCGACAAAGTCGGGCTTGAAAGCCAAGGCTCGCTCATAAGCATGCAGGGCATCGGCAGAGCGCCTCTGGCGGGCCAGGGTCACGCCCCGCCCATTCCACGCCTCCGCCAGCGCGGGCGCCTGCGCCAGAGCCGCATCGAAGCTCTGGAGTGCCGTATCCAGACGCCCTTGCTCCCGCAAGGCGTTGCCCCGGTTGTTCCAGGCGAGGGCATGGCTCGGCATCAGCGCGATGGCACGGTCGTAGCTTTGAACGGCTGCGTCAAGGTGTCGCGCCTGTGCCTGGACAACCCCGAGGTTGAACCAGACCTGTGCCGAGCGGGGTTCAAGCGTCGCTGCACGCGCCAGACTGCTCAGCGCATCGTGCAAGCGGCCGACCCCCTGCAAGGCCAGCCCCTTGTTGGTGAAGGCTGCCGCAAACTGCGGATCGATGACACCCGCGCGTTCGAAACTCTCGATCGCAGCCTCGGCCTTCCCGAGGCAACCAAGTGAAATACCCCGGTTGTAGAAGGCCTCGGCCAGGTGCGGCCTGAGCGCGATCGCTCGATCAAGACTCGCCACGGCGAGTTCGTGGCGACTCATCGTCGCGAGCGCCAATCCACGATTGAGCCAGGCTTCGGCAAACTCTGGTGCGATCTCGAGGGCACGATCGTAGCAATCGAGAGCCTCCTGCGGCTGCCCGAGCCCGGCCCGCTGTACACCTCGATTGTTCCAGCCCACCGCATCGCCCGCGATCAAGGGCGCAAGCGCGCGCTCAGGCGGCTCAGGGTCCACCCCCTTCGCGATCAGCCTCACACGCCGACCCGTCAGAGGAGTCGTGACTTTATTCATGATGCCCGGCGCGTTGCGCAGCATTCCCAGTGTGATCGAGCGTGCCACGGAAGCGGAACGGAAAAGATGAACTTAATTTGCGCGATGCCGAGTCGCACGACCGTCGGGCGCCTGGCTGCAGGCAATCAGGACATGAAGAACGTACACGCCTGCCGCACGATGCCGGGGTCATCCCACGGCACATCGTGAAAAGCCTCGCTCAGGAGCGGGCTGGCAGGATCACGGCGCCACTCGTCGGGAAAGAAGGCGATGTCGAGCACCGTCGACGAGCTGCCGTGGCAACCCGGCAACCGATCAGCGGACGCGTGTGCCGACGTCCGACAGTCCGTTGCCTGCGGCAGTGCGCCCGAGCCAGCCAGGCAATCAACCAGCGCCCCGATCAGGTCACTGCCCACCCGATCGCCGAGGTGAGACATCGCGATCGGCCGCGGATTGTGTTCGATCATCAGCGGACCGCACGTGCCCCCCGACTCGGCAGATACCCAAGGAACGTCGCCCGGCGGGCAGCTGGCAGCATCGGTCGGCGGAAGGATGAAATCAAAACTGTGGAAACCCGACAACCCGGCGGCTGCGACAAAGGCCGCGCACGCCCCGGCCATCGGCGAACGGGCCAGCAGGCGGACCGCGCTGCTCGGTGCGCTTGGCCGAGCGCTGCGGCGATGCAACTGCACCGCGCCGACCCCTGCCAGCACGCGACCACGCCACGCAAACACGGTATGCATGGCAAGCCGACCCTCGCAGAAGGTCTGGGCCACCGCCATGTCGGGCCGTTGCCCGGCAGATGCTGCGGCAAAGCGCTGCTCGAGCTGACCGGCATCCTCGACGATGGAGACCCCCGTGCCGGCGCTCGTGTACTCCGTCTTGATCACCAACGGATAGCCGTGTCGGGCCGCAAAAGCCTGCGCGTCGGCGAGGCCGTCGATCGGCACCGTCACAGGCGCCGGGATGCCGGCGCGAGTCACGAGATCCGCCATGAGGCGGCGTACCCCGAATCGGGAAAAGTCGTTGAACTGCCCGATCGACCGCTCGACCAGCGCCAGCAGGGCCGCCGGCACCCGGTGACTGGCGCCACGCGCCTGGACGTGGGCGAGGACCCCATCGAGCATCGCAAATGAGGTCCCGTCGACAGGGATGATCAGATCCGCTTCGAGAGGAGCAAGCTGCCAGACAACTTCTCGCAGCGGCAAGGAGGCCCGGCCTGCCCCAGGCCAGACCCGCAGGGGCTCGAGGTAGCGCGAAGCGCCCAACACACTGTCGGGATGCGCCAGACAGGAGACCTGCAGGCCACGTGCCGCGAGCGAGCGTGGCAGATGCATGCCTCCAAGGCCGGGGCTGAGCGCGAGCAGCAGTACCCGCGTCACGGGGCCTCTCGCCACCCGGAGCCAGAGTCCCTGGCAGGACTGTCGGCGGGCACCCCACGCGGGCCAGCAGGGGACGTCGAGTCCGGGTTGGCGTCCTCGGTGCAGCCCCCCGCATCCTCCGCATCCTCCGCGTCGGCAAGGTGGCGAAGATCATGCGCCACACGCGCAAGGGTTGTCTCCCAGTCGCCCCGGCGCGGCTGCCGGTAGAGCCGTGCGCTCGGGTACCAGGGGCTGTCGGCACGATCGAGCATCCAGCGCCAGTCGGCCGGCTGCGGCACGAGCACCCACACCGGCCGCCCCAGCGCACCGGCCAGATGCGCAACACTCGTATCCACGCTGATCACCAGATCGAGACATGCCACCAGCGCTGCCGTGTCAGCAAAGCTCTTCAGGTGCGAAGCATGATCGTGCAGCGAGGTGGCTGCGCGCAGCGACGCCTGATCGCTGTCGCGCACCACCGCCTGCAGGCTGTGGTACGCCAGATCGGATGGCAGATGGCGCAGCAACTGCGACAGCGAAAGGCTGCGGTTACGGTCATTGCCGTGCGCCGGGCGACCACTCCAGCACAGTCCGACGCGAAGCCCTCGCCGGGGCCCGAGTCGCTGTTGCCAGAGCGCAACCCGGGCCGGATCCGCTCGCAGATACGGGTGCGGTGCAGGCGCAAGGTCCTGGTTGGCCGACAATGCCAGGGGCAAGGAGAGCAACGGACAATGCGCATCAAAGGGTGGCAAGGCAGTGCCGGCAGCCACGACCTCGATAGTGTCGCCCAGGCACGCGAGCAGCGCGGTCAATGGCACCGGCACCTCGAGAATCACCCGGGCCCCCAGCGCTGCCACGCAAGGCGCGAGGCGACAGAACTGCAGGGTGTCACCAAGCCCCTGCTCGGCATGCAGCAGGAGCGTCTTGCCGGCAACGGGCATCTGCCCGAGCCACAGGGGCTGGGTGAATGCGCGCCTTGGCGAGGTGAAACTCGCCCGCTTCCAGCGCGCCTCATACAAGGGCCAACCCGCCCGGTAATCACCGAGCGCGAGCAGCGCAAGGGCCTTGTTCCAGATCGCATCGACAAACCCGGGCTGCAGCGCAATTGCGCGGTCGTAACTCCCGATGGCGGCATCGAGCCGCCCCAGATCCTTCAGCACATTGCCGCGGTTGTTCCATGCGTCGGCGTAATCGACTCTCACCGCAATCGCGCGATCGTGGCTCTGCACGGCCTCTTCGAGGCGGCCCAGATCGGCCAGCAGATTGCCACGATTGCAGTACGCCTCGGCATACTCAGGGGCAAGTTCGAGGGCACGCTCGACACTCAGCAAGGCCGCCTCGATCTGCCCGAGTGCGCGCAGCACGTTGGCTCGGTTCATCCAGGCAGGCACATAACCGGGTCGAAGGGCAACCGCTCGCTCGTGGCTCTGGAATGCCTCGATCGTGCGCCCCAGGTCCTGCAGGGCATTACCCCGACTGAACCACACCTCGGGATAGTCGGGACGCAAGGCAATCGCCCGATCGTAGCTGGCCACCGCTGCAGCCGGGTCGGCGTTGGCACGCAAGGCCATGCCGCGGTAGTAGTACCACTCGGGGTTGGCGGGCTCCAGATCGATGGCACGATCGTGGCAGACAATGGCCTGCGCCCATGAACCACGTGCTTCAAGGTGGAGCGCCTCTTCGTGGATGGCGCGCGCACTCGCCCCATCGGCTTCGATCGGAGCGGGCGAAAGCCCGGCCAGCCGGCGCGCCTGCATCGTGCAATACGCTGCCTCCAGATGCCGTGCGTGGCCGTGCGCATCGAAGAGCGGCGCATTCGCACGGCGTGCGGCCAGTCGTGCCCGGATGGCGCCCAGCCTTGCCGGGTCGCGCGCCAGGCCGATAGCCTCGGCCTCGTAGTCACTTTCGCACGTGGTGACCAGTTCGGGCAATCCGATGGCGTGCAGAAGGCTGGCGGCCACACGGCCGGCAAACGAATGCCCGACGCAGGTGAGAACCGGCAAGCCTGCCCACAGCGCATCACTGGCCGTCGTGTGGGCGTTGTAGGGCAGCGTGTCGATGAACAGATCGGCGAGGCGATGCCGGGCCAGATGCTCGGGCAACGACACGCGCGACGCGAACACGATGCGCACCGGATCGACGCCCCGAGAAGCCGCCTCGCGGCGCAGGTTGCGCGCGGCCGTGGCATTGTCCTCGATCAGCCAGAGCACACTGCCCTCCACCGAGCGCAGGATGCGCATCCAGACATCGAACTGGCGCGGCAGGATCTTGTAGTTGTTGTTGAAACAGCAGAACACGAACCCCGACTCGGGCAGGCCACACTGCAGCCTCGAGACAGCACCGTGCGCGATCTCGCGATGACTGTCATTGGCCTGATAACTGCCCGGCAGATACACCACCTGCTCGTCGAAGAAGCGTCGTGAGTCCGGGGGTATCACGACTCGATCGGCAATGATGTAGTCCATGTAGTCGGCGCCCATCGTGCCCGGGAAGCCGAGGTAATTTACTTGCAGGGGTGCGGGCTTCAGCGCAAAGACGCCATTGCGGTGATGACCGAAAAACCCGTTCAGATTCACCAGGATGTCGACCCCGCGAGCGACGACCCACTGTGCGACCGCGTCATCGCTCATGCGCGAGATGTCGATCACGGCATCGAAGGCCCGCTCGATGCGCCGGCGCATCGGGCTGCCATCGTCCCAGCCGTTGTCGAGCGCGATGAGTTCGAATCGTTCCCGATCGTGATGCTCCCAGGTCTGGACCATGAGTACCGAAGTCGCCTGCTGCCTGAATTCGCCGCAGAGATACGCCAGCCGGATCCGTCGCTTCGCTTCACCCGCCTCGGGGGACACCGGGGTCATGACATCCGGGGGTTGTGCGGACTCGAGGACACGCCTGGGATGGCGCGCACCGGAGTAGGTGCGCGCAGCGATCTGAAGCAGCCCCTCGTCATCACACACGCCCTGATACCCGAAAGGCTCGGCGCATCGGGCCTGGGCGCGCACGCCCTCATCGACGCGAGCACGGAGCGCTTCAAATCCCGCCCAGTCGCAGGCCAGCATGCGCACATGCAGGGCCATGCCGAGGGCAAAATCGAGCCTGGGATCGAGGGCCGTGGCGCGATCGAGACTGGGCACAGCCTCGTCGAATCGACCGAGCTTGCGCAAGGCCATGCCTCGACTGCTCCACGCAGCAGCATGGTCCGGTGCCAGCGCAATCGCCCGATCCTGACTCGCAACGGCCTCCTCGAACCGCTTCAGCTCGTGCAATGCGAGTCCACGATTGTGATGCAAGTCAGCGTTCCCGCCAGAGCGCGCAAGTGCATGATCGTAACTGGCCAGGGCAGCTTCGAAACGATGCAAGGCCTGGAGGACGTCACCCCGGTTTCCCCACCCCTGGGGAAGTGACGCGTCGAGTGCCACGGCCCGGTCGAAACTCTCCAGAGCCGCCTCGAGTCGGCCCAGGCCATGCAGGGCAAGCCCGCGATTGTCATGCACGATGGCAAACCCGGGGCGCAAGGCGATGGCCCGGTCATAGCTGTGCACCGCCTCATCGAGCCGGCCGAGTGCCTTCAGGGCGTTGCCGCGGTTGATCCAGGCCTCGGCGTGGTCGGGCCGCAGTTCGAGCGCCCGATCACAACTCGCAACGGCGCCCTCGCAGTCGCCGAGCAACTGCAGGACGAGGGCACGGTTGTTCAGTGCTGCAACATGATCGGGTCTGATCGACAGCGTGCGCTCGAAGGCTGCAAGGGCCTCCTCGATTCGCCCGAGCGCCTTGAGCGCACCCGCGCGGTTGTAATGGGCTTCGGCATGATCCGTCCTGACGGCGATGGCACGGTCATGACAGGCCAGTGCCTCTTCGATACGACCGATCGCATGCAGGGCAATGCCATGATTGGTTTGCGCATCGGGACTGTGGGGTTTCAAGGCCGCGACTCTGCCAAGGAGATCGACGGCTTCAGCCGATTGCCCGCGCCGCGAGGCGATGGCACCCAGCAGGTTCAGCGCGTCGACCTGGCCAGGATCAGCCCCGAGCACGATTCGGGCGAGCCTCTCGGCGCGTTCGGCATCACCCCCCGACCAGGCGATGAACGCCTGCTCGATGACCTGCGGCAGCGTCAGGCTTACCTGCCCTGGCGTGTGCGGGCGCGTCATGGACGCCTCACGGCAGCATCACGCCAGCGTGCCCCTTGGTTGAAACGCGGCGCGCATGCATCAGAGATCACCGGCGCACTGCACCGGTGTTGCTTCGAGCAGATCCCGCAGGACATGCGGTGCGATGCCGACCAGATAGCCACGGCGTCCGCCGTTGATCCAGATGCGTTCGAGATCGAGGATGGCCTGCTCCACATAGACGGGCATGCGCCGACGGGTCCCGAAGGGCGAGGTGCCGCCGACGAAGTAGCCGCTGTGGCGGTTGGCGACCTCGGGCTTGCAGGGTTCGATCGATTTCGCGCCAGTCTGGCGAGCCAGGTTTCTGGTGGATACGGAACGATTGCCATGCATCAGCACGATGAGCGGCGCGCCCTTCTCGTCCTGCATGATCAACGTCTTCACCACATGAAACGGATCAAGACCGAGCACCTCGGCACTGTGCTGGGCACCGCCATGCTCGAGGTAGGGGTAAGGGTGTTCGGTAAACGCGATGCCGCGCGCCTTGAGCAGCGCGGTTGCGGGGGTTTCGCTGACGCGGGGGGTCCTGGCCATCGGGGAGTGAGCCGCAGAGAAGGCGGCCAGCGCTCTGCCACGCAGTGCGTCACGACCGGATGCCCGCATGATGAGGAAGTGGACCTGATTGCGCAAGCGCGACGCGCCGCCAGAGGCTCGTGCATCCTTGCGACGGGCATGGCACCACACACGTCGAGCCGATAGCATGGCATCCTTGGGCGAAGTCCACTCACGAGAGGATCTGCTGATGCTGAAACGATCGTCTGCGACGGTGCAATGGGGTCCCGTGTCCTGTCGGCTCTCCGCAGGTGCCCTGATCGGTGCAATGACGTTCGGCATATTGGGCGGGTGTGCGAGCGGCACCCGAACGCAAGCGATCAGCGTTGATGGCGCCAACCCGTCCCAGGCAACCGGCGACCCCATCGACCGCTCTCAGATCCCGCCCGGGGGCAAACTGCGTCTGGCCGAATCGCTGGTGATGGGCTCGGGAGAAACCTGGCTGGGGCGGGCGGTCTTCGAGGTCCCCGGAGACGGTTCGGAGGCCTTTGCGTTCTTCAGCGACAGCTACACCCGGCAGGGCTGGCGATTGCTCAGTGCCCTGCGCGGTTCGACCACGATCCTCGTCTTCATGAAACCCGACCGTACGGCCACGATCGAGATCATCGATGGCGGCCTCTTTCGCAGTGCCACCGCCACCGTCAACGTGGTACCCGGGAACATCAACGGCAACCTCGGTGGGAATGGCGGCGGAAATGGCGGAGGCAATCGCTGAGCGAGGGGTTCATTGCGCCGCAGCCCGCAACTGCGCCGCATGCCGGCCCGACTCGGTCAGCCATGAGCGTTGTGCCTCACCCGGGCTGTTCGACTCAATCGGCCCGAATGGCTGCCTCGGCAATCAGCCCACGCCACTTGTCTGATTCGCTGCGCAGCACGCTGGCCAGCTCAGCCGGTGTTCCCGGACGCGCATCGAGCGCTGCATTGCGCAACTGCTCGACGATGGTCGGCTGGGAAAACGCAACACGAGTAGCCTCGACCAGCCGCGCGACAATCTCGGGGGCGGTGCCCGCAGGCGCAAAGAGACCGACCCAGGAGTACGCCGCGTAGCCGGGCACACCCGCCTCGGCAATGGTGGGCAGATCAGGCAGCACGAGCGCACGCATCGGATCGCTGATGGCAAGTGCACGCACTCGCCCGGCCCGCATGAGTGGCAAGACGGCCTGGCTGTCGGTGATGCCGGCGTCGACCTCGCCCGACGCGATGGCCGTGGCAGCGGGTCCACCGCCCTTGTAGGCAAGCACGGTGATCGGAATTCGAGCCATGCGCTTCAGGAGTTCCACCGACAGGTAGGAAAGGCTCCCGGGCCCATTGGTGGAAAAGCTCAGCCCCTCGGGATGTGATCGCCCCCAGGCGATCAGCGCATCGACCGAGCGCACCGGCAGGTCGGTCTTCACGGCAAGGATGAGCGGGCTTGCCGCCAGCATGCTCACCGGGGCGAGGTCTTTCTGCGCGTCATAAGCCAGGCGTTGAAGATGAACGTTGATGGTGAGCGCACCGGTGGCGACAACCAGCAGGGTGTATCCATCGGGGGTGGCTCTCACCACGAGGTCGGTGCCGATGGCACCGCCGGCACCGGCACGATTCTCGACCACGACCGACTGACCAAGCGGGGTCTGCAAGCCCTGCGCCAGTAATCTCGCGATGAGATCGACGCTGCCAGCCGGTGCGTAGGGCACGATGATCTTGACCGGACGCAGCGGGTAGCGCTGCGCCGATGACACCGAGGGGCTCCCGCCGAGCAATGCCATGCATGCCAGGCTCAACCCAAAACGCGTGAAGCGCACTACCCGACGCCGTGAATCCATCCTCGTCTCCTCATCGCGTGCCCGGGACGCGGCACGACCCGGGGGTCGTGTGCGCGGCAGATCGAGGATGCCACGAGATGACGGGATCAGGCTGCAGGCTTCATGTCGTCGCATCGCGACGACATGAAGCGGCGGGCAAGGGGGCGCGGCCATACCGCCGACACACGCCCATCGCCTCGATCAGAAGAAGCTGAAGAGCAGCCCGACGTTGGCGGTCGATGCGGTCTGACCAGCCGAGAGGAAGTTGGTCAGCGTGGTGGTCCAGGTGAAGTTGAACGGTGCGGACGTACCGGCGTCACCCTTCGCCTCGACGCGAGCCAGCTGGCCATACAGCGCGATGTTCGACGTCAGCTTGTACTGAACACCAGCAGCATAGGTCTTGGTCTTGATGTTGCCCACATCGACCTTCGACTCGTAGTAGCCGGCATCAAACGTGGTCTTGGCGCCCAGCGCATAGACCGCACCCAGGCCCCAGGTCTTGAGGTCATAACTGGAGGTAGCGGCAACCTTCTGATCGGCACCGATGAACTTCAGGGTCACCGGCTCGAGCTTGTAGGTGAGCGCGAGGATCGTGCCCGAATCCCGGCTCGAGCTGATCGACTTGGTGGGATCGCTGTTGGCGGTGCCGGGGATCGTGCTGGTGTAATACGCCAGACCGCCCGTGAATTTCTCGTAGGTGTAGGTGGCCGAGGCACGCGCACCGTGGTTGATGCCCGAGCCCGACGGCCCTTGGCCGAAGCCCACGCCAGCAGGCACGCTGGTCGTCTTCGACTGGGTTACCACCTGGCCCGCCAGCGTCAGACCCGAGAAGGTCGGCGCGGTGTAGCTGATCGAGGCGTCATCCACCGTGTTCAGCTTGCCGCCGATGTCGATCATGGCGAGCGAACTGCCGTAGTTCGAACCGAAGCGCGGATCACCCAGCAGTACCGTGTTGAACGCGATGTTGGGCTGCGTGCCCACCACGAGGTTGCCCAGGCTGCCCTTCAGGTACAGATTGGCCTGACGATTCAGGATGTTGCCGTTGCCAAAGCCCCAGCGATCGCCCGAATTGTCGGGAGTGAGGAGGAAGCCCTGCTCGAGCTGGGCGCCAGCGACGATGCCGCCTTCGATCGCCTTTTCGTATTTCAGCCCGGCAAAGGTGGGCGCATAGCCGCCAGTCACGAATTCGGTCTTGGAACTGGGGGTCGGGAGACTCTTGCCGGAAATATTCGACGAGGCTACGCCACCGTCAATGAGAGCATAGAAACTTACCCCGTCCGCCGCGTATGCGCCGACTGAGGACACGAGTCCCAACGAGGCCACTGCCAATCGGGTTTTGCCAGCCTTCTTCATCAAAGTCTCCACAAGGTCGAAGCGCACACGCGCTTGTCACGAGTTAGCAATACGTATGCCACAGGCTCCCTTTTCGTCGGGCAGGGCGCTTCGATGCGTGAGCAGGGGCCCGACCTGGCCTCAGGTAACCTGACCTCGGGCCAGCGGCACAGCAGCCCCGCGAGACCCGCTTCGGGTCAACGGCATTGCCGCCGTCGTCGCACATCAGGTCTGCCATGCACCACTCGGGCGCAGTGCGAGCTCTCGTTGATCCAGATCAGTGCGCCTTGCGACACGTACCCCGAAAAAGGAAGACCCGGGCAGGATCCGGGAGGATCCACCGCCGCCCTCAGGATCGCAGGCGATCGGGCAGAACCGGGGCTCAGGACTGGATGAAACCGATCGCGCGGGAACGCCAGAGCGGCTCTGCGGTGGCCAGGTGGGCCTGAAGATGCGATGCCCCGGCGATCGGGAGTTCCTCGACGGAGCCTCCCACGGAACGCAGCGCGGCCGTCATGGCGTGAGCCTGCGTGACGAGGTGGGGAAAGTCCTTCTCCCCCCAGGAGATCATGAAAGACGGTACGGGCGCGGCAATCTGTCGCAAGGGGCTCGCGAGCGCATCAACGGCAGCATCGGGTTCGCCGAGAAAGCGCGGACGCATCGTGAGCCCGGAACCTTCACCGAACAGGTAGACCCCCGACACGGGCAGACAGCCTCGAATGACATCCGCGGGCAGGCCCGCAGGGCTTTGCCAGTCGCGAGAGACCGCCAGCAAGGCCGAGAGATGCCCTCCTGCCGAATGGCCGCCGACAAAGATGCGCTCGGGATCAGCCCCGAGTTCGGCGACATGAGCATGCACCCATTGCAGCGCGGCGACGCAGTCGGCTCGCATCGCCGGGAAGAGCACGCGCGGTGCCAGCCGATACCCCACGGACACGAACAGAATGCCTGCGGCCGTAAGGGCGGGCGCCATGAAGTGATTCCATTCCTTGTAGCCGCTCGTCCAGCCGCCCCCATGAAGAAAGAGCAGCACCGGTCCGGCCGGCTTGGCAGGCCGCGCGATCGACACCGTCTGATACGGGTCTTCGCCGTAGGCAAACTCTTCGACCGCAACGCTGCGAGAACGAACGAGCAGATCAGCCGCGTAGCCTTGCGCAAACGCGGAAAGGGGTTCCTGCTCGGGATAGTCTTCAGGATTCACGGCAAAAGCCCCCGGGGCAAACCGCTCGGCCGTCCGCCCTCCGACGTTCGATGGGGGCTCGGCGCAACGTGTCGCCTGACCTTAGCGAATCCGATTCATTGTTGTCAACGACTGGACAAGGGCAGGGGTATCGATGCCCCCGACGAGGCGATGGCGTAGCATCGGGGACCCTGATCAAAGACACTGCGCCCACCTTGAACACGCCCGCCCCGTCCGCGCAACCGCACTTCAAGGCGCACAGACGCTGGGTCCTTCTGGCATGCCTGCTGGGCATGTTCATGAGCGCCATCGAAGCAACCATCGTCGGCACCGCCATGCCCACCATCGTCGCCGAACTGGGTGACGTTGCACTGCTTGGCTGGGTTTTCTCGGCCTACCTCGTGGCGCAGGCGCTCGCGATCCCGTTCTACGGCCGGCTGGCCGACCTGCGTGGACGCCGTCTCGCCTTTGCCAGCGGTGTGCTCATCTTTCTGGCCGGTTCGACGTTGTGCGGATTTGCGCGCTCTCTGCCGCAACTCATCGGCTTCCGGATTCTCCAGGGGCTGGGTGCCGGGGCAATCATGCCGGTGGCCATGACAATCGTGGGCGACCTCTACAAGGGTGCAGAGCGCGGGCGCATACAAGGTGCGCTATCGAGCGTCTGGGGCCTCTCGGCGGTGATCGGGCCGCTCCTGGGTGCCCTGATCGTGAGCACCACCGGCTGGCCGCTGGTGTTCTGGCTCAATCTGCCATTCGGGATCGCTGCCATGGCCCTCCTGGCCGTCTTCTTTCGCGAGTCACCCAGACTGGCCGCAACTCGCTCCGGTACCGACGGAGACGCCAGCATTCCAGGCACACCCGGCGCCAGCGTGCAACCCTCGTACTTCACGCTGCTGCGCGATCCGGTCTTGATCGCGGGCAACCTCGGAAGTCTCGCCATCGGCGCCGCCATGATGGGTGTCATCGTGTTCATGCCGATCTGGGTGCAGGGCGTCGATGGTGCGGGCACCACCGGGGCCGCCTGGGCCCTGGCAACCCTGTCGCTCGTGTGGCCTGTGGCCAGCACGATAACCGGACGTTATCTGGACCGCTTGGGTGGCCGCCGCATGGCTTTCGCGGGTGGTGCCACGCTCACCCTGGGGTGTGCCCTGCTGGCCTTTCTCTCGGGCGCCAGCAGCCTCATCTGGCTGCTGGTCGGGTCGGCGGTGACCGGTGCCGGGCTGGGTATCTGCAACACGACCTACATCGTCTCGGTACAGGCCAGCGCATCACACGCAACGCGCGCGCGGGCCACCGCCTCGGTTTCGTTCTCGCGCATCCTCGGATCGGGCTTTGGTGCCGCGGCGCTCGGCGCCATCCTCAACCTGTCGATCGCCCAGCATCTGCCTGGCATCGCCGATCCGGTGGAACGCCTGATGGACGAGGGACGCCGGGCCCTGCTGACACCTGCGGAACTCGCAACCATGACCAGCGGCGTGAGCACCGCCTTGCATCAGGTGTTTCTGGTCACCTGCCTCCTGGGCGCGACGGCCCTGGCCGTAAGCGGACTCTTCCCGAGGCGCCGACCCGACACGACCTGACACGCTGGCAGCGTTCGAGCATCCACCAGCGTGCCGGCGCGGGCCGAACCGGCAGGCAACGGCGCGGCAAACGACACCTGCACCCCGAATCGGGGAGGCACCAGAGGCACGATCGCCGGTGCCACGCAGGGGTGGCACTCTGGACGCGTACCTTTTTGTAGTCGAGAATCGAGCCGTTGCAGGGCTCCGCCCTGACGACCACGACGACAACCGCGCCCGCATCAGACGGCGCCGGAGGAGACCATGCCTGCCATCACCCGTTCCGCGGCAATGCTTGCCATCGCACTTGCCGGGCTGCAGTCGCTCTGCATTTCGCAGACCGTCCTCGCCCAGGACTATCCCACCCGACCGATCAGGCTCGTGATTCCGTTTGCCGCGGGGGGTACCACCGACTCGGTCGGTCGCGTGCTGGCCGCAGGACTGTCGACACGTCTCGGGCAGCAGGTGATCGTCGAGAACAAGCCCGGCGCAGGCTCGCAGATCGGGCTCGAATACGTGATGCACGCACCGGCCGATGGCTACACGATCGCGCTGGGTGGCTCCGATGGTCTGGCAGTCATGCACGCCATCCGACGCAAGTCGCCCTACGACTCGTTGAAGGATTTCACACCGATCGCGCTCGTCGCCAATGCGGCGCTCTCCTACACGGTGAACGCGAAGGTGCCTGCCAACACACTGAAGGATTTCATCGCTTACGCCAGGTCGAAGCCGGGCGCGGTTCGCTACGGTTCGGCCGGCGTCGGCACCACGCTTCATCTGGGCATCGAACAACTGCAGGCGATGGCCGGCATCGACATGGTGCACGTGCCCTACAAGGGTGGCGCCCCGATGATGACCGATGTGGTGGCCGGTGAGGTCGAACTGGTTCTGACGTCGGCCGACTTTGCCAAGCGCTGGGCCGACACCGGGCAATTGCGCGTCCTCGCACAGGCCGACACGGTGCGGCATCCGCTGTTGCCCAATGTGCCAACCACGACCGAGGCCGGCATGCCTGAACTGCAGGCGGTGACATGGTTTGGTCTCTTCGGGCCGGCAGGCCTGCCGCGACCGATCGTCGAGCGCATCGCGGCTGAATTGCCAGCGCTGCTCGCCGACCGCACCCTGATCGACCGGCTGATCACGGTCGGGGCCTACACACGATTCACGCCCGCTGCGGAGATTCCGCGCATCATCACCGAGGACACGGCACGCTGGACCCGCATCGTGCGCGACGCCCGCATTCCGCTGCAGGACTGAAGCGCGGGGGGGAGGCGGCGAAACATGACACGGCAAATACCGAAACGGCTGAACATCGCGAGCGGGTTCTGCCTGCTCATGGGTCTCGGTGCAGCGACACAGGCTGCCCTCGCGCAGACATTCCCGCAGCGCACGATACGCCTGGTCATCCCGTTTGCCGCCGGTGGCTCCTCGGATCTGGCTGCACGCCTCATCGCGCAGCGCATGGGCGATGTGCTCGGGCAGGGCGTGATCGCCGACAACCGGGCAGGGGGCGGCGGCACGCTCGGCTCCGATATCGTGGCACACGCCGCACCCGACGGTTACACCCTGGGCCTTGCCACCACCGGCACCCTCGGCATCAACCCGGCGCTCTATCACGCGCTGCCCTACGACCCGACACGCGCCTTCGATCCTGTCGGGCAGATCTCGACGGGCGCACTCACCTTTGTCATTGGCACGGCAGTGCCGGCCCGTACGATGGCCGAATTCGTCACCTGGGCCCGGGGCATGAACGGACGCCTGAACATGGCCTCGTCAGGCAGCGGCACACCGCCTCATCTGGTGGGCGTGCTGTTCAACCAGCTGGCCGGCTTGCAGGCCACGCACGTGCCCTTCAAGGGTGGCGCACCGTCGCTTGCCGCGACCATCGCGGGCGAAACCCATTACGACCTCGACGTCGTACCCACGTCGCTTCAGCAGATGAAGGCGGGGCGCATCCGCGTGCTGGCCGTGACCACGCCCACACGCAGCGCCGTCATGCCCGATGTGCCGACCATGGCCGAAGCAGGGTTTGCAGGCGCGAGCGCAACCGTGTGGAACGGACTCATCGCGCCCGCCGGCACGCCACCCGCCATCATCGCGACGCTCAACCGTGCGCTGAACGGCGTACTCGCCACCGGCGAGATGCGTCAGCGCTTCGCCGACCTCGGGCTGGAGCCGGTGGCAACGACACCGGCCGCCTTTGGTGATCTGGTGCGCGAGGAGATGACGCGCTGGGCTGCGCTCGTGAAGCAATCGGGGGCGACAGTCGACTGAGCTTGCTGGTCAACAAGGTCCTTGGCCACACGCCCGCGACCGACACGGCGGGAGACGGGCGGGTACGGCACAGGATGGCTGCGGGCGCCCCGAGCAGGCTCGACAGCGGGTGGGCTCGTCCCTCACGGAAGATGCCTCAGGCCGGGCGGGCAGCAGCGATGGACGCTCGACGCACCAGCGGCCGAAAGCACAGACGCCGGTACGGCTCCGCCTTCAGGTTCGGTGCCACGCGGGGAAAGTGCATGAAGCCGTCGATCGCGACATCCAGAAGGTGCCCGCGGCCGATACAGCCCGACAGGATGTAATCGACGCCATCAACCAGTGGCCGGCCACGCACGGCCGAAAATGCGGGCAAGGCTTCGATGGCTTCGACTTCGATCATCTCGTAGACTCGCCCGAGGAGAAAGGCGAGGTCGAAGACGACATTGGTCGGAAAGACCAGACTGAAAAAACCCTCATGGGTCGCCGTGGCATCGAGATCTTGCAGGACGCTGTCGCTCCCATTGACCAGCAAGCCTGGAATGGACTGCATGCGCGCACCGGCGCCAAGCGGCCGTGCCTCGATCCCGAATCGCTTCAACGTGAAGAGTTCCCGGGCCAGTGCAGGATCGAGAGCACGCAGCTCGTGCGCATAATTGGCGCGCCGATCCTCGAGGGCGGCATTCATGTACAGGAACCCGGTGCGGCGCATGCCATCGCGCGCCTTGGTCTCATCCATGAGTGCCATGGAGAGGTCGGTGCCCAGGTTGAAGTCGAAACTGAACGGGCGCAGGCAATCGATCTCGCCTGACGACGGAAAGTAGATGGACCGTGCCAGATCGACGGCAGCCGAGATGCCGAGCCGCTCGTGACCGATGCCCGCCAGATATCGGTCCTCGCGACAATCGGTGATGAATTCAAGGCAGCCGGCCTGAATCTCCTGCGCAACGCGCGTCTGATGCTCCGAATGCCGGTTGCGGGCAAAGATCGGCGACCCATCGGCGGCATAGCCTTCGGTACTGGGCCCGCTCTGGGCGCAGAGCATCTCGAAACTCGCAATGGCGTCGCCAGTGAGCGCAGCAATCGTTCGGTCATCGACCCACGCCACATCGATCAGCCCCTTTCTGCTCGCATCATCGACCGCGCGTGTCGCCGAGATGAGATAGCGACCGACAAGATCGACATCGAGGTCACGCTTGAGGAGAGGCTCGAGACAGGTCTGTGCCGTACCCGTGTAACCCAGATCGACCACCATCAGCCTGTCCCCGGCTCGCAGATCGAGGCGTGCCGTGAGGTGGCGGTAAAGGCCTTGCCGCAGTGACCGGGCCTTGGCGATGATGATCTGCATCGTGCCCGGGTCGCGCAGCAGACGAAGCAACTCGGCACCGGGTGTCGAAGACGCCTCGACGCGCTGCAAGATGGCCTGCGAAATCGCCTCCGGCAGCAGCAACTGTCGAAGCACCATGCCGTAGGTCTTGTCGTTGAGATGGTCAACGAGAACACGCAGCACGTCGTCCTCGGTCTCGAGCGATGACGCAATCGCCGTGAATCGACTGACGTTGAGCAATGCGCCGACGGGGCCTGCATTCAGAACCTCGCAGGCCGCCGCGGGCAGAAAGCCATCTCGCATGAGGAAACCCACCTTCAGGCGCCGCCCCTCGCCCTCGAGTCGCTCCTTTTCGGCAAGAATGAATGCAGCAAAGGCCTGCATGACAGGCCCGATCGAGCGGTAGCCGACCTCGCGTTCCGGGCTTCGCGTGGGTGCGGCTGCGAGCCGAGGGTGAAAGAGGCTCGTGAGCGGTTTTTCACTGCGCAGCGCCGGAAAGAGTTGCAATGCAACAGCATCCCGGTCGCTCAGCATGGCATCCAGTCCGGGGCTGAAGCGCGTCAGATGAATGCTCCGGATGCCAAGCGCGTGGGGCGCGACCCGATCGGCATGGTAGTTGTCGCCGATGTGCAGGATGTCACCGGGTGCCACCCCGAGACGCTTGATGACCACGGGCCACAATCCATTGCCTTTGGACACCCCGTGCTCGCTCGAGCAGAAGACCTCATCGATCAATGGGGGAAGATCCGGATCGGCTGCTGCCAGCAGTTCACGCAACTGAGCGGAGGCGTAGTAGATGTCGCTCACCACGATGACCTTCAGGCCAAGATCTTTCGCGGCGCACATCAGGCGGGCGATCGGTCTGAAGATCACGCCATGAACCATCTCCTCGGCCATCTCCCGACGCACCGCCGGTGCGATCGCCTCGGGTTGGCTGGCGCCAAGCAACCGGGCATAGATATCTTCGATTGACACCTCGCTCGTTCCGTCGAGGAGCAGTTTCTTCTTGCGTGCCTGAGCCTCAGCCCGCGCGCGATCCACGGCACTCCAGCGGGCACCCGACCTTGCAGCCGTCCGCGCGACTGGGTAGAAGACATCCTGGGGCGCGGCAACAAGTCGCCAGTACAGGGTATCGAAGCAATCGAGCGACAGCACTCGCAAGGGCAAACGCGCACGCAGCCATTGCGCAGTCAGTTCACCGGGGTAGATCTCGTCACTCATGTCGAGACGCTCCGGAGCCAAAGGTGCCGGGCCACCACGCAGCGTACCTCACAGATGGATGCCCAGCGCCGGCAACTGCTGCTGGCGGCTCACGAGAGCCAGCCCACGGTACAGGGCGATCCGCTTGATGAGGGTGGCCACCCTGGGCACCCCGAACGCCGATTTTCGATGCGGCGAATCGAGCGGGAATTCGCCGGAGTGGGCGTTGCAGCCGATGCTGTTCTGCATATCGATCAGCGCCTTCATCAGATCGGCATCGCGCAGACTGGTCTTGTCCAGAACCTGCCGGACCGAATCGGCCGCATTCATCATGCTCACCCTGAGTATTGGCTGGGAACACGCTGCCCCAGCGCCCGATCACATCGATGCGCGCCCGGATGGTCAGGATAACGCCCAGACCGTCGGCTGATCAGCGCCAATCCATTGCGTTCGGTTAACGGCACTCACGCCTCCAGAAGCCGTCAGGAGAGAACGAATCCGCTGGCCGAGCGCTTTCCCCGCCCGTGATCTGTCACGCCACCGTCACCCAACCGTCATCCTCAGTTCACCTGAATGTCATATCCATGTCACAGACCAGGATCAGCATCGCGACCTCTCCAACCTTCCCATCCTGTTCATGGCTGAAGCAGGCATCTTGCCACCGCTGGTCGCTCGAGCCGATCGCGCAGAAGTGGTCTACCCCAACGGCACCCGGGGTCTGCATGCCTGCTCGCTCGAGTTCAGGGCAGGCGAATTCGTGGTGCTTCTGGGGGCCTCGGGGGCCGGCAAATCCACCCTGCTTCGCCTCCTCAACGGGCTTGCAACGCCTACCGGCGGCGCCGTTCTCGATGCACACGCGCGATCGCTCACCGGGCGTGGCGTCCTGCGACGCCATCGCCGCCGCACCGGTATGGTGTTTCAGCAGCACCACCTCATCGATCGACTGAGCGTTCTTCAGAACGTACTCATTGGACGACTGGGCTCGCGCTCTCTCGCGGCCTCGCTGCTGCCGTGGACGCGCGCCGACAAGTGCCTCGCCTTGTCCGCCCTCGCCCGAGTCGATCTTGTCGAGCGCGCCTTGCAGCGCGCCGATGCACTCTCGGGCGGCCAGCAGCAGCGTGTCGGCATCGCGCGCGCGCTGATCCAGGCACCCACCTTGCTGCTGGCCGATGAACCGGTGGCAAGCCTTGACCCGGCAACCGCCGAGCGGTTGATGAACCTTCTGGGCACCATCTGCCGATCTGACGGCATGGCGCTGATCGTCAGCCTGCATCAGGTCGAACTCGCGCTGCGTCACGCCGACCGAATCGTGGGTCTCAAGGACGGGCGTGTCGTGTTTGATGGCCGCCCTCAGGACATGACCAGCCAGACCCGCATGGACCTCTATGGCACCTCGTCAGACCAGACCGACGAGGGCGCACCGATCGCCGCACACTCCGCCACAAGGATCACAGCATGAACCGAAGAGACGTCCTCCAGACGTTCGCACTCGCCCTCACCGGGTCGCTCGCTACCGTCATGAGCAGCGCGCAGGCGCAGGCGCAGACACGAGACCCGGCACGACTGCGGCTTGCCTTGCTACCTGACGAGAACGCGACAAGCCTCCTGCAGATGGCACAACCGCTCAAGACCTATCTCGAGCAGCGACTGAAGAAGGACATCGAACTCATCATCACCACCGACTATTCGTCGATGATCGAAGCGGTCCGATTCAAACGCATCGACGTCGCCTACTTCGGCGGTTTCTCCTACGTGCTGGCCAAGTCAAAGGCCCCCGACATCGAAGCCTTCGCGGTCGGCGTCGAGAAGGGCGCTCCGACCTACAACGCGATTCTCATCGCCAACGCCGAGGGTCCGGTGAAGTCGCTGTCGGATATTCGTGGCAAGGCATTCGGCTTTGGCGATCAGGCATCCACATCCAGCCACCTGGCCCCGCGAGCGCACCTGTCACGCAAGGCAGGTCTCGAAGGCGACCGCGACTACAAGGTCGTGCACCTTGGAACGCATGACGCCGTCGCACGCGCAGTCCAGGCCGGGCAGGTACCCGCCGGCGCCCTGTCCGAGGCGATCTATCGCAGCCTGGTGACGCGCAAGATGATCGACCCCGCGAAGATCGTTCAACTCGACCTGAGCGACCCGATCCCCAACTACCCGGTGGTAATGCAGAACGATCTCGCGCCGGCCCTGCGGCAGGGCATCCGCACGGCTTTCCTCGAACTCACCGACAAGGACGTGCTGAAGTCATTCCGCGTCGAAGGCTTCATGCCGACGAGCGACAAGGCCTACGATGTGCTGCGCGACATGGCGACAGTGCTGCGCCTGGACATCGCAAAGCTGAAATGAACTTCGCCACACCCCCCTGGGCTCAACCGGCGTTCGAGGCCCTCCTCGACCAGGATGCCAGAACCACGAGCAGGCGTGCGCTGCTGTCCGGCCTCGTGCTGGCTGTCTGCATCGGTGCGTTGTGGTTCACCGGTGCGTTCGATCTGCCCCGACTGGCCGATGGCGTACCGGCCATCGGCCAGTTGCTTTCGGAAATGGTGCCGCCCGACTTCACCCGCTGGCAATCCTGGTGGAGGCCACTGGCCGACACGCTGGCGATGTCGATTGCCGGCACCGCACTCGCCGTAGCGATATCGCTGCCCCTTGCGTTGCTGGCGGCACCCAACACCGCACCAGGCCCCGTGACACGCCATGCCGTTCGGTTGCTGATGTCAGGTCTGCGCTCGGTGCCCGAGATCATTCTCGGCATCCTGTTCGTCGCGGCGGTCGGCTTCGGCGCCTTGCCAGGCGTCCTTGCGCTGGCTCTTCACTCGGTCGGCATGGTCGGCAAGTTCTACGCCGAAGCCATCGAACATGTCGACGCCAGACCGATCGAAGCAGCCGCTGCGGCCGGTGCCGGACGATTGCAGATCATCGTGCACGCCGTCCTGCCTCAGGTGCTGCCGCAACTGGCCGACATCACGATCTACCGGTGGGAGTACCACTTCAGGGCATCGGCGGTACTCGGTATCGTGGGTGCGGGTGGTATCGGTTTCGAACTGATGGCGGCCTTGCGCCTCATCGCCTACGACCAGGTCGCTGCCATCCTGCTCACGATTCTGGCCTGCGTCGTGGTAGTCGACTCGATCGGGGCCGCGCTTCGAAGGAAACTCAAATGACTCGGCCGATCATCGTCGCCAGCAACCGTCTGCATCCCGAGGTCGCCGGTCGGCTGGCGGCCATCGGCCCGTTGCACGCCCCGGAAGGCGACCAACCCCTGTCAGCCGAGCAACAGGCTCGGCTCCTGCCCCAGGCGAGCGCCTTCATGGGCTTCATGACCGACTGCGTGGATGCTCGATGGCTGGCGGGCGCACCCTCGATGAAGATCGTGGCTGCGGC
Organism: Pseudomonadota bacterium; assembly: GCA_947455195.1. Classification (GTDB taxonomy): domain Bacteria; phylum Pseudomonadota; class Gammaproteobacteria; order Burkholderiales; family SG8-39; genus CAIXPL01. Next base: position 109,147 of record CANGMI010000009.1, read on the forward strand.
ACTGAAGGGCTTCGACAGCTACGACGTCGACGCCTGCGAACGCGCTGGCGTATGGCTCTCGATCGTGCCCGACCTGCTCACCGAACCCACGGCCGAACTGGCGTTGGGCCTCGCGATCGCGCTGGGCCGGCACATTCGCGCCGGTGATGCGCATGTCCGATCGGGCAACTTCGTCGGCTGGCGACCCGTGCTCTATGGTAGCGGCCTTGCCGGCGCGACGGTCGGCGTCGTGGGGCTCGGGGCCGTCGGTCGGGCGATCATCGATCGATTGCAGGGCTTTGGCACTCGACAGATCCTCGGGGTCGACCCGGCCAGTTCGGATGACCGTGCGAAGTCGGTCGAGCTTCACACGGCGCTCGAAGAGAGCGACTTCCTCTTTCTTGCCGCCCCCCTGACGGCAACGTCACGACATCTCGTCGACGAGAGTGCGTTGCGCCGCGCACGTCCCGGGCAACTCATGATCAATATCGGCCGGGGCTCGGTGGTCGACGAGGAAGCCATCGCCACGGCGCTTGATCGGCAGCGATTGGCCGGCTATGCGGCGGATGTCTTCGAATTCGAGGACTGGGCGCTGCCAGACCGCCCCCGCTCGGTGTCAGCCCGACTGCGTACGCACCCGCGTACGGTGTTCACCCCACACCTGGGGTCGGGCGTTGCGAGCGTTCGACTCGCCATCGAACACCGGGCAGCCGACAACATCATCGCCGCGCTCAACGGCGAAACACCGCCGGATGCCATCAATCAGGGCCGCTTCAGACCGAGATCTTCAGCACTGACCTGATCGCCTCCTGCAACGCCTGCGCTGGCTCCAGGGGCGCATGGACACTGCGCCATGCGACGTGGGTATCGGGCCGGACCAGAACCGCACCGCCAGCGTCGATCTGACCCAGGCGCGCCCAGGTGCCCTCGACATCCTGACAATCGCCCCGGGCGCCAATGACGACGACATCAATGGCGATGCCGGTCTTCTTCGCAGCCGCGCGCGCGGCCGGTCGCCAACGGGCTCGATTGCAGAAGAGCGTCCAAGCCCCGGGCCGCACGAGGTCGTGTGTACCCACCCGCACGCCGTCGCGGGACAGTACCGCATGAGGTAGCCGGCTGCCAGGCCGGGTAACGGGGTGATAGATGCCCCCCATGGGATCCCGAGGGGGAAGCGCGCTGCCATCGGGCACCAGCGCGCCGTGCTCGTAGGCGTAGCCGATCTCCATATCGTGAGCCTGTGGTCCGATACGCTGGATGCGCATCGCCTCGCCGAGAATGGCACGAGCCGTAGCGCCGCCAGCCGTATCGGAGTAGAGCCGCTCGAAGGCCTTGCGGTTGGCCTCGGTCTGGCCGGGCACAAGCCCGATCGACTGATCGATGAGGCTTCTCATGCGAAAGCCGTGCAAGGCCCATTCGGCAACCCGCGCACCGACCGGCTGGCGCTCGGCCTCATAGGTATCGAGCAGCGCATCCGGTGCCTGTCCGTTGAGGACAAGCGCGAGCTTCCAGGCCAGATTGTGAACATCGCCGAATGCAGTGTTCAGACCCAGGGCGCTCACCGGCGGATGTCGATGCGCCGCATCTCCCGCAAGCAGCACCCGGCCGAACCGGTATTTCTTCGCCACCACCCCCTGAACATCCCAGCGCCCGATCTTGCGCACCTCGGGCTGGAAGCTCTCGGGCAGGCGAAGCAGTTCGCGCATGCGCGTGACCACGTTGACCTCATCGATCTCATCGGGATCGTCCGGGGACAGTTCTCGCATGAAGACCCACGATTCCGAGTGCCGGTCCCAGCGCGTCGGTCCGGTCTTGACCAGACCGCCGCCCGCCCACTGACCGCGCCCGTCCGGGTTGATGAAGTAGAAGATGAGTACGCCGTCATCATCGATCCAGGGCGAAAGATCGCCGACGAAATAGGTGTTGACCATCTTGCGCAGATGACGCGGGCCTTCCATCTCGGTACCCAGTGCGCGCCCCACCGTCTTGCCACCATCGGCGCCGATGAGATAGCGCGACCGCACCGTGTAGTCCTCGCCCGTGTCGTGGTCACGAATGCGTGAGGTAACGCCCGTATCGTCCTGCTCGAAGCTGAGCAATTCGTGGTGAAAGCGCGTGCTGCCCGGTGCGCGCTCTTCGGCAACCTGACGCAACAGCGGTTCGAGTTGCATGAGGGGCAGGTTGGTGGCCCGACAGGCGCTGTCGGCCTCGTAACGCGCCTTGAGTGCGCCACCGCCATAGCCATCGAGATTGCCGATCAGCCGTCGATCGAGTGGTCCGTCACCCCCGAGCGAAGTCCGGAAGGAAATCCGCTCCATGCCGGCGGTGGGCGTGCCCTGCCGATAGACTTCGTCGGCCAGACCGTGCTGCCTGAAGATCTCGAGCGTTCGGGTATTGAGGATGTGTGCCCGTGGGTGGTCGGTCGTTTCCGCGTGACGCTCGACCGCAAGGTTGTGCACGCCGAGATCGGCAAGCAGTATCGACAGACCCAGCCCGCAGCCACCGCCGCCGCAGATGAGTACCGGAACGTCAATCTTTTTCATGGTCTTCTCCAGGCCGAGAGGCGACCCGCAGAGGCGGGCGAATTGCGGGAATCGATGGGTAGGCACGCTAGCACGCGCTCCGGCTCGCCGATCGCCCCACGCTGATACCGTTCCACCTGGTGAAATGAGCTGTGACGTAAGCGCAGCTCGACTCCAATCGCCGCACTGGATCAGCCTGTCTGGTTCCTTTCGATTCGATTCGCTCGGTCTGCTCAGCTCGGGCTCGCGCCCGGCGCGGGCCGGGGCGCGCGTCGACGTTTCACCGGCACCGGCGGCCCGTCTGCAGCGGCCGCCGCAATATCGACGGCGGTTCGCTGCAGCAGGGCCAGATAGCGTCGGGCGGTCTCTGCCTCGGTATCGAAACGCCTGGGCCAGACGATGTTGATGCAGGCAAGGACCGCGGTGCCCGACATCACCGGCACCGCGATCGCCGCCAGACGGTCGTCCTCTTCATCGCTCACCCAACCCAGCCCGCCGAATCGCAGATCGCGCACGCCGTACCCGCGCTCGCGGGTCTGCGCCAGCACCCGCTCGATGGCACGCCCTTCGAGCACGCTTGCGTTGGGATATCGGGCAGGATGTCGGCGCAGGTGCGCAAGGATGCGCTCGCGCTCGGCCTCCGGACAGAAGGCCAGGTAGGCGCGCCCCACGGCCGACACCAGCATGTCGATGCGAAAACCGATGGCATCGCGGTGCAGCGCAAGAGAGCTTTCGCGTCGGCTGGTCTCGATGAGTTTCATGACATGGCCCTGACGCACCGTGAGGTCAGAGGGCCATACCACCCGACGGCGCAGCAACGTGAGATGCGCTGCAGCGCGCTCGGCCAGTTGCAGCTGCTTGTGATCGACGAGCACGGGTCTGTCAAGCGACACGCGTGCCCGGTAGCGGCCGTCGGCCATGGCGCGCCAGACCATGCGCTCGGTCTCGAGCGTGGCCAGCAACCGCAGCAGCGTCGGCTTTGGAATGGCGGTATCGGCATGAAGTTCGGCCAGCGAGCTGCCAGGCCGCTTTTCCAGGGCACGCAGCAGTTCAGCCGCCCGCTGCAGGACTCGAATCGGTTTCAAGGGGTGTGTCTCCTGCAGGAAAACCCTTGGCAGCCCCGCATGGAGTTTCACAAGGTGGAACGAGATGATGGCACCATTTCCCTCCGGGTTCATCGGATGCACAATCGGGAGTCGCGCGAAAGAGCCCGGCACGGCGCCGCCCGAACGATCGTTCCCGATGAGCAAGGACGCATGTCTACCGTAAAGAACATTCTCTTCATCATGTGCGACCAGTTGCGGGCAGACCATCTGTCCTGCTACGGGCACAAGCGCATCTCCACACCGGCCATCGATGCCCTCGCGGCGCGCGGAACCCGATTCACGCGCGCCTATGTCCAGGCACCGGTCTGCGGCCCATCCCGCATGTCGTACTACACCGGGCGCTACACGCTATCGCACGGCGCCACCTGGAACTTCGTGCCGCTGCCCGTGGGCGAGCGCACGCTCGGCGACTACTTGCGCCCCGCCGGGGTACGTACCGCAGTGGTGGGCAAGACCCATCACGAACCCGACGTCGAGGGCATGAAGTGGCTGGGCCTCTCGCCCACCGAGGGGGTGGGTCGACTGATCGCCACCGGCGGGTTCGAGGACTACTGGCGTGATGATGGCATTCACCCCGACGCGCACACCCCGCACGACCTCGCCTACAACCAGTACCTGCGCGCCAACGGGTTTGACGGCACCAATCCATGGCACGAGTGGGCCAACGCAGGCATCGACGAGGCCGGACAACTGGCCAGCGGCTGGCTCATCCGCAATTCGCACCGGCCGGCCCGCCTGCCGGAAGCATTCTCCGAGACCGCCTACACCGCGAAGCGCGCCATCGAATTCATCACCGAGCAAGGTGAGAAGCCCTGGTGCCTGCACATGTCCTTCATCAAGCCGCACTGGCCCTACATCGCATCGGCCCCTTATCACGACCTCTTCGGACGCGAGGATGCACAGGCGCCCGTGCGCTCCGAGGCCGAGCGCAGCGACGCTGCCAACCCGATCTTTCGCGGTTTCCAGGAGCACCCCGAGTCGGTCGCCTTCTCGAAGGACGAAGTGCGCCTGAACATGCAGCCCACCTACATGGGGCTGGTCAAGCAGATCGATGACCATCTCGGGCGTGTCATGGCCTTTCTCGAGAAGGCCGGGCGACTGGATGACACGATGATCGTGTTCACCGCCGATCATGGCGACTATCAGGGCGACCACTGGCAAGGCGAGAAGGAGTTCATGTACGAGCAGGGCGTGCGCGTGCCCTTCATCGTCGTCGATCCGAGCCCCGAAGCGAAACGCGGCGCCGTCTGCAATGCGCTGGTGGAGGCGATCGACCTCGTACCGACCTTCATGGATGCGCTGGGTCTGGCCATCCCGACGCACATCATCGAGGGTCGCTCGATCCTGCCACTGCTGCATGGCACGGCCGACACGGTGCGCGAAGCCGCCTTCGCCGAACTCGATTTCGCGATCTACCCCACGGCCCGCAAGCTCGGTCTGAAGCCGCGCGAAGCGCGCATGGTGATGTGCTGCACCGAGCGCTGGAAACTCGTGCACTTCGGGCGCGACTTTCCGCCGCAACTCTTCGATCTGCAGGAAGACCCGCTCGAGCTCGTCGACCGGGGCCGAGACGCGGGCGACCGGTACCGGCGCGCGCGTGACGAGCATTACCATCTGCTCTTCGACTGGATGCGTGAGCGGCGCAACCGCATCGGCATGACCGACGAGGCGGTGGCGCGACGCCCGAGCCCGGCCGCAGCGGGTGGCGTGACCATCGGGGTCTGGTAGACGAGGGAGTCCGTTCGCATGTTCCTGCGCAACGAATGGTATGTGGCAGGACTGAGCCACGAGTTCGTCGAGCGTCCGCGCCAGCGCTGGCTGCTGGGCGAGCCCTTCGTCCTCTACCGCACCGCCTCCGGGCGTGCGGTCGTTCTCGAGGACCGCTGCCCGCATCGTGGCGCACCGCTTTCCTCCGGTGAAGTCTGCGGCGAGTCGATCGCCTGCGGTTATCATGGTTTTACCTTCGACCCCGAGGGCATCTGCACGCACGTGCCGGGCATGCAGACCATTCCCCGCGAGGCTCGTGTGCGCGCCTGTCCGGTGGTGGAACGATGGGGCTGGGTCTTCGTGTGGATGGGAGCGCATCACGAGGTCGACCTCACGCGCCTGCCCGACTATCACTGGCTGACCGAGCCAGGCTGGGAGGGCCGCAGCGAATACCTGTCGGTGAAGGCGAATTACGGGCTGGTGCGTGACAACCTCCTCGACCTCACCCATGCACGTTACGTGCACCGCAAGACGCTGGGCACGGCGGCGGTGACCGACCACCCCATCAACACCGAAGCCCACGGGTGCGGTGTGCGCGTGACCCGCGAGATGCCCGGCATCGAGCCCTCCCCCTTTTTCAGACTCATGGGTGGATTCACCGGACTCGTCGACCACCGTCAGCAGATCGACTTCACCCCACCCTGCCATGTCGTGATCAACACCCGGGTGCGTTCCACGGCAGGGAGCGCCGAGAACCGCTCGGCCGAATTCCATGTCCTGAACGCGCTCACGCCCGAGACCGAACGCTCGACCCACTACTTCTGGGGTCTGGTGCGCAACTTCGCGCTGGGCGATGACACCGTGACCGAGACGCAGCAAAGGCTCAATCGCGAGACCTTCCTCGAGGATCTGTCGATCCTCGAGCAGCAGCAGGTGCTCCTCGACTGCAAGCCCGATGGCTGGCGGCCGATCGCGACACGAAACGATGGCGGATGCGTTCAGGCCGAGCGCCTGATGAACCGCCTGCTCGAAGCAGAAGTCCCCATGAGGAAAGTGCAATGAACGCAGGTTCGATCTGTGCCGCAGGGCATGTCCATTTCGTAGGCAGCGTACCGCTGGCCGATGCCACGGCGGTGATGAGCACGCTGGGACGCAACTTCGGCGCGGCGCTGCGCCGCATCCCCGATGGCGAAACGGGTGAACGAACCAACTGGCTGCAGTTCCAGGAGGGCGTCTTCGAGCGCATGCCCGAACTCGAAAAGGTGGAAGGCGACTTTGACTGGCGCAACCCGACCGCGAAGAAGGCCGCGAGCGCGCAATTCCGGCTGAGGCCGGGCGCATCGATCAAGGCCTCGTCCTTCGGCGCACTCGGCTTCGCCCATAGCGCGATCGCCTCCTGGGCTGACTTCAAGGCACTGCGGGCTGCCGGCGCAATCGAACCGGGCGTGCGCTTCATGGTGGCCCTGCCCTCGCCCTACAACGTGATTTCATGGGGCATCGCACCCGACTCGCGCGTCGCGGTTGAAATTGCCTACGAGGCCCGCGTGCTCGAGGAACTGGCCGAGATCTGCGCGGCAGTGCCACACGCCGACCTTTCCATCCAGTGGGACTGCGCCCATGACATGCAGGCCTACGATGGCGCTCGAACCCCCTGGTTCACACCGGCCCGCGAGGGCATCGTTGATCGCCTGGTGCGCCTGGGCAACCGCGTGCCCGCGGCAGTCGAACTCGGTTACCACCTCTGCTACGGCAGTTTCGGGGGCCGACACTTCGTCGAACCGAAGGATGCCGGCGCCATGACCGATCTCACCAACGGTTTGATGGCCCGAATCGGACGTAGCGTGCAGTTCATGCACATGCCCGTGCCCGCCGAGCGGGATGACGATGCGTTCTACGCGCCGCTGTCGGGCTTGAAACTGCGCCCCGAAACCGAGCTCTATCTCGGCCTGGTGCACGATACGGACGGCACCGAAGGCACCCTGCGGCGGATCGCGACGGCACGCCGTCATGTGAACGACTTCGGCGTCGCGACCGAATGCGGTTTTGGGCGCCGGCCCGCGGAATCGGTACCGGCACTCATCGACCTTCACACGAAGATCCTTTCGCGCACTCGACAAGGTTAATATCGATCGGTATCGAAGTAGTCCCGAGCGCAACGCCGCAACCTGACATGACGGCGAAATCTCGAACACGAGGAGACAAGATGCATCAACGTATCGGACACAGCACGGTGGCGCTGGCGATCGCAGTGGGCGCTGCAGGGTTTGCGGCAATCGCGCCCTCGCAAGCCTTCGCGCAGGCCTACCCGAACAAACCCATCCGCATCGTCACCGGCTTCGCACCGGGCGCCCCGGGCGAATTCGTCATTCGGCTGGTTGCCGACAAGGTTTTCGCATCTTCGAAACAGGCCCTGGTGATCGAGAACCGGCCAGGGGCGAGCGGCAACATCGCGACCGAAATCGTTGCCCGCGCCGCCCCGGACGGTTACACGCTCTTTGTCGGACCAGACACCGTGGTAACCGTGAACCCACATATCTTCCGGAAGATGCCGATCAATCCGGCTGACGATCTCGTGCCTGTGACTTACCTGACCAGCACCTCGCAGACGATGGTGTGCAACCCGACCGTACCCGCGTCGAGCCTCACCGAGTACATCAACCTGGCGAAGACCCGATCGCTCAATTACGCCTCGGGTGGCACTGGGGTACCGGGCCATCTGGCGATGGAACTCTTCATGTCGATGACCGGCACCACGATGACCCATGTGCCCTACAAGGGCCCGGCACCCGCCATGCAGGACGTGATGGCGGGTGTGCTGCCCTGCGGCTTTCTCGCCACCTCGGTCGTGGTGCCACAGGTGAAGGCAGGCAAACTCAAGGCCTTCGCGGTATCCAGTGCGAGCCGCTCGGTGATGGCGCCCGACATCCCCACCGCGCAGGAGGCCGGCGTCGCCGGGTATGACGCCACCTTTGGCGAATTCATGCTGGCCCCCAAGGGCACGCCCGTGGCCATCATGCGACAGTGGCAGGAGGAAATCAGCCGTGCATTCCAGGACCCGACGGTGCGCGAGCGCATGATCGCCAACGACCTGCCCCCGCTGGCCAGTACCGCTGCCGACTCGCTCGCGCGAACCCGTACCGAATCGGCACGCTGGGCCAGGGTGGTGGAGCAGGTGAAGCTGCAGGTCGACTGACCCGACCCTTCCCCCCGGGCTGGCAGGTGGCGTTCCGGCATCCGGGCCGGAGCCACCCTGCCCCAGGCGCAAGCCCGATCGACGCCCGGTTTCAGCGCGAGCGGCGCCAGGCCACCGGAAAGCAGCGATCGTCATCGGGTATGGCGCCCAACGCGGCCTGACGGATCTCGCCTGCATGAAGCTCGTAGATCCGGCGCAGACGCGGCAGCGACAGATGCGCCGACCCGGTCAGGCGTCGAGGCCGATGTCCTGCACCAGTGGCATGGGCTCTAGCACGAAGGCCGGATCGGCCTGCTCACGTTCGACCAGCGCGGCAAGCAGCCGACGCGCCCGCAATGGCGCCTCATCGAGGCGCAACGCCACCCGCGGAATGGCGCCGCCAAGCCGATCGATCTGCCCCTGCTGCAACTCGAGCACCGCCGTGTCCTCGTCGAACGTCCGACGGATGGCATCGCGGATCTGCTCGGTCAGCTGCGCGTTGTCCAGACGATAGTTGCGCGTCATCGACCAGAAGTAGTGCGTCGCGCGCGGGCTCTCGGGCGTGAGCAGGTGCAGCACGTGCCCGACATACGCCTTCGATCGGGGGGTACCCACCGGGTAGGCTCCGACGTCGGTCATGTTGATGCCGGGCGCCAGATTGATCGCGGTCTGCCAGCGGTCGATCCGCCCCTTGTGATCGAGAATCATCGAGAAGAACGGCGGGGGCTCGATGCCGGGCATCTCGCGATGACAGCGCACCAGTCGATCGCCCTCGACCGATACCGTGACCGGGTAGTTGGCGATGGATTCCTCTTCTTCATTGCCGATCGTGCGGGTGTGCACATACGACTCGTGACTGAGATCGAGCAGGTTGTCGTTCATCAGCCGGAAATCGCAGTTGACCCGGTGGTATCCCTCGGAAGCGACCCAACCCGGATCCTGATTCCAGTGCAGATCCGGAATGAGTTCCGTCCGCGCAAGCCTGGCATCGCCCATCCAGATCCACAGCAGACCATGACGTGCCGCGAGCGGCCAGGTGGCCACACAGGCCTTGTCCGAGGGCCTTGCCTGCCCCGGGGCTTCGGTACAGAGGCCATCGGCATTGAAGCGCAGACCGTGATAGCCGCACTGCATCTCGTCGCCCACGCGCTTGCCCGCAGACAGCGGCACGAGTCGATGCGGGCAGGCATCATCAAAGGCCACCAGGCGCCCGCTCGAAGTCCGGAACATCACCACCGGAACATCGAGGAACCGGCGTGCAATGAAGTTTCCTTCGGTGAGTTCGCGCTCGAACCCGGCGACATACCAGACGTTCTTCAGCCACATGATGACAGTCTCCCTGGAGGCAGGGTGCGCAGTCGCGTGGACCGGCCCCATCCGTTCCCGTGCGTCCTACTTTACACACTCGATCGACCGACGTCTCCCCCGCTTTGAGTGGTGTTTCGGCCCGCAGCAAGTCGCAGCCGATCATCCTCACCCTGACCGACCAGGGCACTCTGCTGGCCAGTTGGAATCCGCACTCCGCGGGGACGCGTTGACGGCACTGTGACACCATCGGACAGACCCTGGACGTGATCAGGCATCAGGACAATGGCGGCGCTCGCAGCGTGCGACCCGCGAAGCGCATGACGCCCGCACCGTGCGCCGCCCGGGGAACCGATTAAGTTCTCTTGAATCGACTGGCCTGCAAGGCCTGATCGCTATCATCGCCGTGCTTGTCACTGCAAGTCGGGCAGTACAGCCAGCAGCATGGTGCAGTGGCAATGGACAGGCAGCCCCTCGAGCGCCAGGGACGCAGGCGAGGGCATCAACAGGAAGGAGAAGCCTCGATGTCAAAACCGGTAGCCGAAATCAACAGACTGCGGCGGATCGCGCAGGAGCGGCGGGACACAGTCTATTCGGACATCATCGAGGAAGTGCTCGGTTACGTGTTCCAAGTACGCGAATGGACCAAGGTGGCGACCAGCGGCAGCGCAACGCCCTACTGGGGGCCGTTCGGCGCGGAATATGACGTGCGTTACCAGGAAGGCAATCTCGCCAACATCGTGCATGAATTGACGCATATCGCATGCTACGTCGGGTACGACAATGATTTCCTCTGCTGGCCTCCCACCGGGAGGGTCAAACCTGCCCGTACCTACTCGGCAGGCGCGGACATCGGATTCGTGACCAACCAGGAGCAGCTTCAATTCCCCGAGATGGACCAACTGGAGCCGCTGCTCAACATGGGCCAGCGCATCAAGGCATGCGTGCCGACATCGCCACTGACGGCCGATCAGCAGCGCCAGGTCATGGACAAGATGCAGTACGGAACGGGAATGTTTGGTGGCGTGGAGTTCGATCCGTGCGTCAACAACGTGCTTGGCTGGCTGATCGAATGGGGCTATCCCAGGAAAGGGTCCTGGTTCTCGAGAGCGAACAACCAGTTGTTCACAGTCACCGAACAAGTGGCCAGGGCGCAATACGAGAAACGGATCGTCAATCGCCCGAAGTTCTGAGTCTGTCGGAGGCGTCCGTGGATGAAGGTGGGCGCACGTTGCGGGCAGATCGCGAGGAGGAGCATCACAGGCCGGGCGCCAGCAGGGCACTGCGGCCAGGGCACCGCTGGCAAGGCGTGGTGGGTCGGGCGGGGCTCGAACCCGCGACCAACGGATTAAAAGTCCGCTGCTCTACCGACTGAGCTACCGACCCGGTACGTACGCCAACCGACCATCGCTCAAGGTCGGCAGGCTCTTCGCCATTCTGCTCTGGAGCACAGGACGCATGCCCAAAGCGAGCGCGGATTCTAGGCGGGTGACCAGGGGGTGTCAATGACGACGCCTGCGCGACCGGCGGCATACCAGTCAGGCCAGCGCCATGTTGCAGCGTCCAGACTTTGCATGCATCTTGTCAGGGTCTGTCAGTACCCTCTCTACGCTCACCCACAGGAGTTCATCGTGAAATCTGCCTCCCGCACGCTTGTCGCTGCCGTCACCACGAGCCTCGCCCTTCTGGGCACGGCAGTCGAGGCTGCCGAGTACATGGAGAAGACCCCCTTCCAGCTCTCGCGTGCCTTCTCGCCCGGGGTGGTAACGCAGGGGGGCAAGATCGTCTGGGTGGCCGGTCAGACCGCAACCCGTGACAACGAGAACCGCGACATCGCCAACAACTTCGAAGCGCAGGTGAAGCAGGTGTTCTCGCAGATCGACCAGGTCTTGAAGAACGCCGGTGGCAGTCTTGCCAACGTGGTGCAGATGACCGTGTTCATCAAGGAATCGCGCTACGGCGACCGCTTCGTCGAGATGCGCAAGGACTTCTTCCAGAACGGCAACTATCCGGGCAGTGCGCTCATTACCGTCACCAACTTCGCGCGCCCCGGCATCGAGATCGAGATTCAGGCGGTGGGCGTCATCGGCGACAGTTGCAGCAACGAAAACCCCTGCTCGGCACAAGGCATCGCCAGCAAGAAGCGCTGAGTCAGCAGGGCCTCCCGCCCCGATCGACCGGCGCCGGCGCGAGCCCGACGCCCCTCGATCGGGGGCCTCTCATCAGCCGGCACGCCACTCGAGATAGCGAAAGGCAAGGCGCGCTCCGAGCACGATGAACGCCAATGTCAGAAACGCACCCAGCGCCAGTGTCGACACGCCGGTGATGCCCTGACCAACCGTGCAACCCATGGCCGTGACACCACCGAAGCCCATCAGCAGGGCACCCACCAGGTGGTTGCCGGTGTCTTCGGCGTTGCGAAACCCCTCGAACCGGAATCGACCGGTGAAGAGCGCATGCGCGAGGCTGCCAAGGATTGTTCCGAGCACGGTCGCGATCCCAAACGTGACGCCGCGCGAGCGATCTGTCCACAGGAGCAGGAGGTCAAGCGTGTAAGCCTGGGGACCGACAAAGGTCAGCGATTCGGGGCGTCCGGCACTGGTGCCGATCCAGGCTTCCTGCAAGGTATCGGGATGCTCCTCGACAAAGCCGACAGACCCGGTGAGGTACCAGCCGGCAGCCACCGCGAGGCCCGTCACCACACCGCCCACGAGTGCTGCCGGTGCCCGCGCGTCGGCCGTCCGCAGTCCGAAGAAGGCGAGCACGGCCGCAATGCCGATCGCCAGCCCCGGACGAAGCAGGCTCGCATCGAGACCGCTGCCGGCAGGCATGAAGGCGGCCAGCAGGCTTCCCAGGTCTTGCGCTCGACCCAGATCGATCGACAGGGCATCGAGCACGTTGACCCGCAGGGGTGCAAGCGCGCCGCGCAAGGTCATGCTGGCCGCCAGGGCGAGCACGATGGCGACGACGAGAGACTTCAGATTGCCGGCTCCGGCACGAATGAGGGTGCGTGCCCCGCACCCCGATGCAATGACCATGCCGAAACCGAACAGGAGACCACCCACCGCGTGCGACAGGACGTTGAGCCGCGTCATGCGATACATCGACGCATCGAGAACGCCCGGTTGCATCGCTTCCACCCCGGTCGCACCGAGGAGGGCCACCGCCATCGCCAGAAACCACATGCGCATGCGTGTCCAGTCACCCATGTTGGCGATGTCAGCCAGCGCGCCCATGGTGCAGAAGTGGCTGTGGGCGGCAGCGATACCGAAGGCGAGGCCGATAGCCAGCCCGCCCCAGACCACCCAGTGGTGCAGGACCTGGATCTCAGCTGGCATCAACGCGCGGGACGGCGCGCAAGGCGCAGTTTGGCCTGCTCGGCGGCGGGCGTCTTCGGGAAGCGGGCCACGAGATCCTTCAAGGTGGCCTGCTCGGCCTTGGGCTCACCCAGTTCGGCCTGGGCACTGGCGATGCTCAGCATGGCATCAGGCGTGCGCGGATTGTCGGGCGCGGTGGCAACCATCTTCTGCAGCGCAGCCTTCGCGCCCTTGTAGTCCTTCAGGGCAAAAAGGGCGTTACCAGTCCAGTACTGGGCACTGGGCGCCATCGGGCTCTCGGGCCATGCGGCCACGAAGGCCTGAAACTGCGCGGCAGCCGCCTTGTACTCGTTGGCCTTGTAGGCCGCCAGCGCCGACTCGTAGGCCTTGCCTTCGGCAGCCGCACTCTCCTGTTCGGCTCGCTCGCGCTCGACCTTGTCGTCCTTGGCCTTTTCCTCGCGAGCCCGATCTTCCTTCGCCCGCTCTTCCTGAGCACGCTCGAGACGCCGCAGGCGATTGTCCAGATCGGCATAGAAGTCCTTCTGCCGCCGCTCGGTCTGCTCGATGCGGTTGGCCATCACCTCGATCTGCCCGCGCATGCGTGCGAGTTCGTCGCGCAGTTTGTCGAGCGCATTGCCCAGTTCGATCACCGCGGAGCGATCCTGCACCTGTGCCTCGAGGCTGCCGAAGCGGCCGTCAATCGACTTCTGGAGCAACTGCACCTGATTGCGCAATTGGTCGATCCGCATCCGGGCTTCGTCATCATCGAACATGCCAGCACGCGCCGACAGCGCGCCGACACACAGTGCCAGAGCGACTGCCGGTCGGATGACCCGACGATTCAGGCACTGGCGAAGTCCGAGGCCGGGGACCTCATCAACGCCTGGCTGGACAGCCTCGCGCGCGCTGCGGCTCATGCGATCAGAACTCCTTCACCGAGCCGAAGTTGTAGAGAATGTCGCCGCGACGGTTCTCGGCCCAGTCGGCCTCTTCATGGCCTTCGCGACGGGGCTTTTCCTTGCCCAGGCTCACGGCATCGATCTGCGACTCGGCAGCACCCATGAGCACCAGCGTGCGCTTCATCGCTTCAGCACGGCGCTGACCGAGCGCAATGTTGTACTCACGGCTTCCCCGCTCGTCGGTGTTGCCCTGGATGAGCATGCGCGCATCGCGATGGCTTGCCAGCCAGGTGGCATGTGCCTGCAGCGTCGAGCGGAACTCCTCACGCACACTGAACTCATCGAAGTTGAAGTACACGCTGCGACGCGACAGGACGCTCTTCGGGTCAGTCAGTTCGGTGGCTGCGTTGGCGCCCGGACCCGGGCGCACATCGATCGGCGCATTGGCGCTGCTGTTGGCGGCCGGACCATTGCCGCCCGCCATCGTGGATGCAGAACCATCGACGACAGGCGCGGCCGGCTGGTCACCGCCCGTGCTGCTGCAGGCCGCAACGGCGAGGGCCAGGGCCGCTGCGAGGAACGAATGGAACAAACGCATGGTGCTCTCCTTGGATCGCGGTGCGATCGGTTTGATTCGATTTCAGATCAAGGCAGAAATGGGCCCCAGGCCGGCTCGCGCACTTCAGCGGCCGAAATCGACAGCCGCTGCTTCACTCGACCATCGACCGACACGGCCGCCAGAGCACCTCGCCCTCCGACCTGGGTCGCGTAGAGGATCATGCGCCCGTTGGGTGCAAAACTGGGTGACTCGTCATTCTGCGTGTCGGTGATCATCTGCACCTGCCGTGTCTCCAGATCGAGCACGGCCAGCCGGAACTGCCCGCCACCGCCGCGCGTAATGTAGGCGAGAGTCCTGCCATCGGCGCTCACCGCGGGTGACACATTGTAACTGCCCTCGAAGGTAAGGCGTTGCGACTCGCCCCCTTCGGCGGGCATGCGATAGATCTGGGGTGAACCACCCCGGTCGGAGGTGAAATAGAGCCACTTGCCGTCGGCCGAAAAAGCGGGCTCGGTATCGATCGACGACGAGGATGCAAGGCGCCGTGTACCGCTGCCATCGGCATTGATCATGAAGAGTTGCGAACCACCATCGCGCGTCAGCACCACGGCAAGGCGATTGCCATCCGGCGCCCAGGCCGGTGCACTGTTCGAGCCGCGAAAGTTCGCCACCGCAATCTGGCGCCGCTCGCGCAGCCGCTGCACATACACCACCGGCTTCTTGGACTGCAGCGACACATAGGCGAGTGCCGTGCCATCGGGAGACCAGGTGGGCGACAGGATCGGCTCGTTCGAAATGAGTACGGCCGATGCGTTCGCGCCATCGGCGTCGGCCACATGCAGTTCGAACCGTGGGCCCTGCTTCACCACGTACGCGATGCGGGTCGAGAAGACACCGCGCTCGCCGGTCATCTTCTCGTAGATGGCATCGGCAATGCGGTGGGCGGTGGCACGCAGTTGCGCCGCAAGGGGGCCGAAGGCGCCGCTGGTGAGTTGGTCGCCCCGCGCGGCATCGAAGAGTCTGAACCGGACATCATGGCGACCGCCCCCTTCGGGCCGTACGGCGCCTGCCGCAGCCGCATCGATGCCGCGCCCCCGCAGACCGGCAAGGTCCGATGCCGGTGCATCAACCGACATGCCGAGAACGGCGGGCGAATCAACGATGCGAAAGCGGCCGCTGCGGCGCAGGTCGGCTGCGACGACCCCACTCAGATCAACCTGTGCAGCGAGCTCGCCCTCGAAGGGCGCGATCGCGATCGGTATCTGGTTTGAGCCGCCACCGACAATCTGGATCTCGAGCTGCGCCCGGGCAGGCGCACCGAGCGTCAGGGCCAGTGCGGCGGCGAGCCCTGTCACCGCCCCGCGAAACCGCATCGGCGAGCCCTGCACCATCCAACCGAACTGAGCCAGGATCATCAAAGGTCAATCCTCAAAAGCCTTGTGCGTGATCGTCAGTTCGCGCACGAACTGCTCGGGGCGATCCGGACGCGGCAAGGGCGAAGACTTGTAGATCGCACGCTCGACCGCCTCGTCGTAGGCACGAATGCCGCTCGATCGACGCAAGGTTACCGAAATCACTTCGCCCGTGGGCAATTGAACCACATCAAGGACAGCCTGCGGATTGCCCACAAGGTTCTCCGGCATGGTGAGATTGCCGCGAATCTTGCCGCTGATGCGGCCGATCCAGCCGTCGCGGGCACGGGCGTCACCAGCCGACGCCGCGCTCGCCCTCTGCGCCGCTTCGCGACGCGCGATATCGGCCTTCACCTGGGCGGATTCGGCAGCGAGTTGCTGATCGAGCTTGCGCCGCTGGGCTTCCTGCAACTCGCGCTGCGCCTGGCGATCGATGCGCTCGCGATCCTCGCGCTGGCGCTGCTCGCGGGCCTTCTCTTCACGCACCTTGTCATCGCGTGCCTTGTCATCGCGTGCCTTGTCATCGCGTGCCTTGTCATCGCGCGCCTTCTGCGCTCGCAGCTTGTCCTCGCGCGCCCGGTCTTCCTTCAGCTTGTCTTCCCGTGCCTTCTCCTCGCGCAGTTTTTTCTCGCGCTCGAGCTGGACACGCTTTTCCTGTTCAGCCCGCTTGCGACGCTCGCGCTCGAGCGCGATATCGGGGGGGCTGGGCGAGCGCTCAGGCTCGACCACAGACGGCGGCTTCGCCGGCAGTGGTTCAGGACGTGCGGGCGGTGCCTGCTCGGTCACCAACGGCGGTGGGGGCGCGGGCGCCTCCTCGATGGGCGGTGACTCGACCGGCATCGGTGCGACCTGCGGGGCTGCAGCCTGATTCCACAACTCGACACTCACCGGCTGCTCGGACCGAATCTGCCAGCGAACGCCGATGATGAGAAACGCCGCAAGCAACAGATGCACGCCAACCGCCAGCAATGCCGGCAGAAGCCTCGAGGGCCGCACCGGCGCCAGGGGCCGAGACGGCATCAACGACCCGAGGCGTCGTGCTTCACGAGCAGTCCCACTCGCTTCACATCGGCGCGCTGCAAGGCATCCATGAGACGCATGACCGCGTCGTACCGCACCTCGCGATCGGCGGCTATCACGACGGGCTGCGTACTGCCGACCAGGTGATCACGCACATAGTCCTCGAAGTCCCTGGCACCCAACCGTACTTCGGCCGCCGCGCCTGCCTTGCGGTCACGCACGGACACGCTGCCATCGAGCTTCAGGTCGATCTCGATGGGGCTCTCGGCCACCTGGGCCGATTTGCCAACGCTGGGCAGATTGACCACACCCGGCGTCATGAAGGGTGCGGTCACCATGAAGATCACGAGCAGCACCAGCATCACGTCCACGTACGGAACGATGTTGATCTGGTTCATGAGCCTGCGCTGGCGTGCCATCACATGCCCCGGGCATCGCGCCCACGACTGGCCTCGGTGGCCGCCTGACGTTGCAGGATGTTGAGAAACTCCTCGATGAAACTCTCGAACCGGATGGCCAGACGATCAATCTCGTGGGAGTAGCGGTTGTAGGCCACCACCGCCGGTATCGCGGCGAAGAGACCGATGGCGGTTGCCACCAGCGCCTCGGCAATGCCCGGCGCCACCGACGCGAGCGTCGCCTGACTCACATTGGCCAGACCACGAAACGAGTTCATGATGCCCCACACGGTGCCAAAGAGACCGACATACGGGCTCACTGACCCCACTGTGGCGAGGAAAGCCAGATGCGCCTCGAGTTCATCGAGTTCGCGCTGGAAGGTCGCACGCATCGCGCGCCGTGCACCGTCGACAAGCGCCCCTCCGTCGGCACGTTGGCCGCGCAGCTTCAGGAAATCGCGAAAGCCGGCCTGAAAGATGCGCTCGAGCGTGCCGGCACGATGGCGCGCCGCCTGCCCCTCCTCGAAGAGCACGTTGAGATCGCTCCGGCTCCAGAAGAGGCGCTCGAAGTCTTCGGTGTCACGCCGTGCCCGGCGCACCGCGAGCATCTTGCCGAAGATGTAATACCAGGAGGCCACCGACACGCACAGGAGCAGCAGCATCACCAGCTGCGCCACCAGACTCGCATGGCTGATGAGTGACACAAACGACATATCGGCTGAAGCGTTCATCGCGGGTCATTCTCCAGGGCGGCGCGCACGCGCCGGGGCAAGGCAATCGGGCGCCATTCATGGCGATGCACGCAGGCGAGTTCGACCTCGGCCTCGATGAGGCACTCATCACCCCGCAGGACCGTCTGCAGAAACTGCACCCGGGCCCGACCTGCCTGCGTGACACGCGCTGTCACACGCACGAGGTCATCGAGGCGTGCCGGCCGACGAAACCGCACATCGGCCCGGTGCACGACGAACATGGCCGCGTCCTCATCAGCCAGCACGACGAGATCGATGCCGAGCGAGCGCAGATACTCGGTGCGGGCAGCCTCCATGAAGCCGAGGTAGTTCGAGTGATAAACCACACCGGCTGCGTCGGTCTGCTGGTAGTAGACGCGCAACTCGATCGCGAAGGGCGCCGGTGAGGTCATCGCGCCCTCGGACAGGCTCATGGCTCACCTGCGTCATCGGCGGGCAGATCGATGCCGTCGAGCAGATCAGGTCCACCGCGCGACGCACCACCCCCGCGCACCGCCAGACCGCCGGGCACGAACGCCCCCGGGGGCACCGGCAGACCACAGTGCCGCCAGGCCATCATGGTGGCGATACGCCCGCGTGGCGTACGCTGCAGATAGCCCTGCTGGATGAGAAAGGGCTCGATCACATCCTCGATGGTCTCGCGCTCCTCGCCAACGGCCGCCGCGAGGCTGTCGACACCCACCGGGCCGCCATCAAAGCGCTCGATCATGGCGAGCAAGAGGCGCCGGTCCATGACGTCGAGCCCCTGCGAATCGACCTCGAGCATGGTGAGAGCTGCATCGGCCACGGTGCGGTTCATGCTGCCGCCTGCCTTCACCTGGGCGTAATCGCGTACCCGGCGCAGGAGACGATTCGCAATGCGCGGCGTACCGCGCGAGCGACGCGCAATCTCGAGTGCACCATCCGACGAGAGGTCACAACCGAGCAAATGGGCTGATCGGGCGACGATCTTCTGCAGATCAGCCTCCGAATAGAACTCCAGGCGCGAGACGATGCCGAAACGATCACGCAAGGGGTTGGTGAGCATGCCGGCACGCGTCGTGGCGCCCACCAGCGTGAACGGGGGGAGATCGAGCTTCACCGAGCGGGCTGCCGGCCCCTCGCCGATCATGATGTCGACCCGATAGTCCTCGAGCGCCGGGTAGAGCACCTCTTCGACGACGGGCGACAGCCGATGGATCTCGTCGATGAAGAACACATCGTTGGGCTCGAGATTGGTC
Source organism: Pseudomonadota bacterium (assembly GCA_947455195.1). GTDB lineage: Bacteria > Pseudomonadota > Gammaproteobacteria > Burkholderiales > SG8-39 > CAIXPL01. The sequence goes on from CANGMI010000009.1 coordinate 128,515, forward strand.
AGCTGGCCGACGAGGTCACCCGGCCGCTCGAGAACCGGCCCCGAGGTCTGGCGCAGGTTCACGCCCATCTCGTAGGCGATGATGTGCGCGAGCGTGGTCTTGCCCAGACCCGGTGGACCGAAGAGCAGCACGTGATCGAGCGCCTCGCCCCGGGCCCGGGCCGCCTCGATGAAGATTTCAAGCTGTGCGCGGGTGCGGGGCTGACCAACGTAATCGGCCAGGGCACGCGGCCGCAATGCGCGCTCGGATGCCTCTTCCTGCACGCTGCGCGGTGCAGCTGAGACGATGCGGTCGTTTTCGATGGCCATGCCCGATTATCCCACGGCCCGGGTCAGGCTCTCGCCAGCAAGCGCAGGGCACGCCGGATGGCATCGGCCAGCGTGAGATCAGCGGGCAATTGCTTGATGGCCGCCAGCGCCTCGCGCTCGACATAACCCAGGGCGAGCAACGCTCGCAGCACATCGTCGTTGCCCCCCGGCGCCTCGATCGAATGCCCTGTCGCCGACTGCATGACAACGCCCGCAGGCGCGTCGAGGCGTCCCTTGAGTTCAAGCAGCAATCGCTCGGCGGTCTTCTTGCCGATACCGGGCACTCGCACCAGACGGCTGGGCTCCTGGGCAATGACGGCTGCGGCCAGCTCATCGACCGACATGCCCGAGAGCACGGCCAGCGCAATGCGCGCGCCCACACCGGTGATCTTCAGCAGTTCGCGGAAGGTGCGGCGCTCGGCGACGGTTGCAAATCCGTAGAGCAGATGGGCGTCCTCACGCACCACATAATGCGTGAGCAAGGTGGCCACCTCGCCGGTGGCCGGCAGCACGTAGAACGTGCTCATCGGCACCTCGACCTCATAGGCGATGCCACCCGTGTCGATCAGTACCTGAGGGGGGGCCTTGTCAAGGATGACCCCGCGTATGCGTCCGATCAAAGCGTCACCCTCCCGCGTCGCATGCTGAACCCGACGGCAGGCGTTGCCGCGCGAGTGCCGGCCAGCCTGGCACGTGCATTGTTGCCCAGAAGTGCCCCTGCCGCCTGCCCGGCGTAGGCGTGGCAGATGGCGCAGGCCAGCGCATCGGAGGCATCCGGCCCGGGGGCCACCGGCAACCCGAGGAGCCGCCGCACCATCTCCTGCACCTGCACCTTGCCGGCCTGCCCCTGACCCACCACCGACTTCTTGATCTGCGAGGCGGTGTACTCGGCGATCGGCAGTCGCGAGAGCAGCACCGCGCAGATGGCCGTGCCACGCGCCTGCCCGAGCGCGAGGCTCGATTGGGCATTGGAATTGACGAACACCTTCTCGATGGCGACACGATCGGGCACGTGCTCGGCCACGACCTCGCGCACGCCTTGCAGGATGACTGCAAGGCGCTCGGGCAACTCACCGGCATCGGGTGAACGTACCCGGCCACTGGCCACATAGACGAGACCCGCCGGCCCCGATTCGATCACCCCGAAACCGGTGATGCGAAGGCCGGGGTCGATACCCAGGATACGGACGCCTGGCGCGCTCATCGCGACCCCGCCACGACGGGCTGCGCCAGAACAACTCGCCCACCGGTCGAGGCATAGGCCACACCGATCACCGTCACCAGCATGCCGGCGAGTGCCAGGGGGCCGAGTCGCTCATCGAAGAGGACATACATGAACGTCGATGTGATGACCGGTACGAGGTAGAGAAGACCTGCCACGCTGGCGGCAGCCCCGCGCAGGAAGATGAGATGCATGATGCCGTAGACCAGGCTCGAGAGGCCTGCCAGCCAGAGAATGCTCGCGGCGAATTCGGGCGCCCAGTCGATGGCAAACGACTCGACCCGCACGGCAGCCCCCAGCATCAGGAGCGCCGGCAGCGCCAACTGGACGATGAGCCCGCTGCGCCAGTCCATGAAGGCACAGAAACGCTTCTGATAGAGCGTGCCGGCCGTCAGACTGAGCATGGCAAGCGCGATGGCGCCGGCCTGCAGCGGCCGACTCCAGTCAAAGGCGATTCGATCGGATAGCACCATGAGCACGCCAACCAGTCCGAGCACGAGCCCGCCCCACTGGCGCGGGCTCACCCGCTCACCCAGCGCGAGGCCTACTGCAAGGGCCGTGGCAAGCGGTTGCAGGGCGCCGATCAGTGCCGTGATACCCACTGGAAACCCATCGGCAGCAGCGTGGAAATTGATGCCCAGATAGACCGCGTGAATCAGCAGACCCGCCACCACCAGGTGCGCCCAATCAGCCCGACGTTGCGGCCAGCGCGCATGGCCGAGCCAGGCGAGGCCGCCCAGCACGACAATGGCACCACCAAAGCGCAGAAAGAGCACGGTGAACGACCCTGCATGCAGCACCGCCGCCTTGCAGGCGGCGTAGCCCGATGACCAGAGGATGACGAAGACCGCCGGCAGCACCACCCGCTGGGTCGCGCTCATCGGCGACATCAGTCCTCGATGGCTGCAGTGGAATAGACGTCTTGCACGTCATCGAGCGATTCGAGTGCGTCGAGCAGTTTCTGCATGCGTGCGCCCTCATCACCGGCAAGCGCAGTCTCGGTACCCGCCCGCATGGTGATGTCGGCCGCTTCAGGCTTGAAGCCTGCCGCGGTCAATGCGTCACGCACAGCCTGGAAGTCAGCCGGTGCGCAGATCACTTCGATCGCCCCATCGTCATGCACGACGACGTCCTCGGCACCCGCATCGAGGGCCGCCCCCATCACCGCATCCTCATCGGCACCCGGCGCAAGAAAGAACTGGCCGCAATGCTTGAACTGGAAGACCACCGAGCCGTCGGTACCGAGATTGCCGCCATGCTTGCTGAAGGCGTGACGCACCTCGCTCACGGTACGGGTACGGTTGTCGGTCAGGCAGTCGACAATGACTGCGGCGCCGCCGATGCCATAGCCTTCGTAGCGGATTTCCTCGTAGTTCACGCCATCGAGGTCGCCCGAGCCGCGCTTCACTGCCCGCTCGACGTTATCCTTGGGCATGTTGGCTTCGGCCGCCTTTTCCATGGCGAGCCGCAACCGGGGGTTCATCGTCGGATCACCGCCGCCCATGCGGGCAGCGACCGTGATTTCCTTGATGAGGCGGGTAAAGACCTTGCCCCGGCGTGCATCGGTGACGGCCTTCTTGTGCTTGATGTTCGCCCACTTGGAATGGCCAGCCATGTCGCCTCGCGCTACCGATCTGAAGACGCCGGAGTTTAGCATTCGGGCGGGAGGAAGCTTGCTGGCCGCGCTCGCCGTGGTGCTGCTGTCGGTGCGTCCGGTTCTCGTGAAGATCTGCTACCAAGTCGGCGTCGACCCGGTGACGCTGCTCACCTTGCGCATGGGCCTGGCGATGCCGGCCTTCATTGCGGTGGCTCTGTGGCTGCGCCGGCGCGGCGCCGGGGCGCCGGTCAGTGCCGCCGACTGGAAGCTCATCGTGCTGCTGGGGTTTCTGGGCTATTACCTCTCGAGCTTCCTCGATTTTCTGGGTCTTCAGTACATTCCGGCCGGCCTGGGGCGCCTGATCCTCTTTGCCTATCCGACCCTCGTGGTCGTACTCTCGTGGCTGCTCTACCGCCGTCGCACCGGACGTCGTGAGCTGGGCGCCCTCGCGCTCACCTACGCCGGGCTGGCGCTGGTGCTCGGCGGCACCATCACGCAGGGTGCGAGCCCGGTGCACCTCGTGCTCGGCGCGAGTCTCGTCTTCGCGAGTTCGATCAGCTTCTCGCTGTACCTGGTGATCGGATCGCGCCTCATCCAGCGGGTCGGGTCGATGCGATTCACCGCCTACGCCTCGATGGTGGCGAGCCTCTTCTGCCTCGTGCAGTTTGCACTCACCCGCGATGCAGCCGCACTCGACCTGCCACCCACCATCTGGTGGACCGCCCTGGCGATGGCCATCGGCTGCACGGTCATTCCGCTCTTCCTCACTGCCGAAGCCCTGCGCCGTGTCGGTGCCAGCCAGGTTGCGATCATCGGTGCCCTGGGGCCTGTGACTACGCTAGCATTCGGGTTCATCGGGCTCGATGAGCCTCTGGGGCTCATCCAGGCGGCGGGGGCCTTGGTGGTACTGGCCGGGGTCATGCTGGTGACCACCGGCACACGACGCACCTGACGCATGGGATGCAACCGAGGCCACGGAAGCCCTTGAGACCTCGGATTCGACCGGGGTGCCAGCCACGCCGACTTGACCCGGTGATGCCGTTGACCGGCATACTGAACGTATCGATATTCCGACGGAGCATGTGATGGATCTGGGCATCAAGGGACGCAGGGCAATCGTCTGCGCAGCCAGCAAGGGCTTGGGGCGTGGCTGCGCCATGTCACTCGCCCGCGAAGGGGTCGATGTCACCCTGTCGGCACGCGGTGCCGAAGCGCTGGCCGCGACCGCAGCCGAGATTCGCGCCGAAACCGGCGTCACGGTGCAGACCGTGGTGGCCGACATGGCAACCGAGGAAGGGCGCGCCGCCCTTCTTGCCGCCTGTCCCACGCCCGACATTCTCGTCACCAACGCGGGTGGGCCGGCACCCGGCGACTTTCGCAACTGGACGCGTGACACCTGGCTGGCGGCGCTCGACGCGAACATGCTCGGCCCGATCGAACTCATCAGGGCCACCATCGACCCGATGATCGCGCAACAGTTCGGACGCATCATCAACATCACCTCGGGTGCAGTGAAGCACCCGATCGATGTACTGGGCCTGTCCAATGGCGCCCGTTCGGGGCTCACCGGCTTCGTGAGTGGCCTTGCGCGTTCGGTGGCCCGACACAACGTCACCATCAACAATCTGCTGCCTGGCGCCCACGAGACCGACCGCGTCAAGGTCACCATGGCGGCGATGGCAGCGCAGCGTGGCACCACGCCAGAGGCGATGAAGGCCGAGCGCGCCAAGGCCATTCCGGCCGGACGCTTTGGCGACGCGATGGACTTTGGTGCAGTGTGCGCCTTTCTCTGCAGTCAGCAGGCAAGCTACATGACCGCCCAGAACGTGCTCGTCGATGGTGGCGCCTACTCGGGCGTCTACTGAGCGCAAGATTTCGCCCGACCGGAGACAGGCATGCCCCACACCGCTTCAGTTGCCACGAGTGCAGCCACCTGCAGCGCTACCGAATGGGCAGCACGCATCGAACTGGCGGCCTGCTACCGGGTCTTTGCCCGGATGGGCTGGACCGAACTCATCTTCAATCACATCACCCTGCGGGTGCCCGATGAGCCGGCCCACTTCCTGATCAACCCGTTTGGTCTGCATTACAGTGAAGTGCGGGCATCCAACCTGGTGAAGATTGACACCGCCGGCAACGCCGTCGGTCCGACCCGGCATCGGGTGAATCCGGCCGGTTTCGTGATTCATTCGGCCATCCACCAGGGCATTGGCGAAGCCCACTGCGTGATGCACACCCACACCACCGCCGGCATGGCGGTGGCCTGCACCCGGGCCGGGCTCACGATGAGCAACTTCTACGCGGTGAATCTGGCCAATCAGGTGGCCTACCACGACTTCGAGGGCGTTACCACGAGCCTCGAGGAGGGTCCGCGCCTCGTTCGCAGCTTCGGCACGCACAAGGCCATGATCCTGCGCAGTCATGGCCTCATCAGCCATGGCCGTACGGTGGCGGAGGCCTTCGTCTGGCTGTGGACGCTCAACCGGGCCTGTGAAATCCAGGTGGCCACGGCCAGCATGGGTAGCGAGATCCTGCCGATACCGGACTCGGCTTGGCAGGACCCGGCGCGCGCCGGTCTTCAGTTCTCGGCCCAGAACGCGCAGGCGGTTTTTGATGCCATGCGCCGCCAGGTCGATGCCTCAGACCCGGGCTACGCCACCTAGTTGACGCATGCCGGGGCCGCGCGGGTGCCGTCCGCTCGCGGGCGCCGGCGAAATGCCATGAAAAAAGCCCCCGGCATGGCTGCTCGGGGGCTTCATGACATCCGGGTGCTGGCGGGATACCCGCCAGGCCAGGGTCCGTCGATCAGTGGCTGTGGAACTCGTTGATGTCCACGTCCTTGGTCTCGCGGATGAAGATGAGACCGATGATGAAGGTCGCCGACGCTACGATGATGGGGTACCACAGGCCGTAGTAGATATCGCCCGTCGCGGCCACCATCGCAAACGCCGTGGTCGGCAGGAACCCGCCGAACCAGCCGTTGCCGATGTGGTACGGCAGGGACATCGAGGTGTAGCGGATATTGGTCGGGAAGAGTTCGACCAGCATCGCCGCGATCGGGCCGTACACCATGGTGACCAGGATCACGAGCAGGGTGAGGATCGTGATCGTCATGCCCCAGTTGACCGCCGCCTTGTCAGCCTTGGCCGGGTAGCCGGCTTCCTTGATCGCCTCGCCCATCGCCTTGTTGAAGGTGTCGCTCGCGGCCTTCAGGTCAGCACCGGTCAGACCCTTGAGCGAGACGCTCTCGATCTCGGTGTTGCCCACCTTCACCTTGGCCACCGTACCTGCGGGCGCTACCTGATTGGTGTAGTTCACCGACGCACGAGCGAGGAAGGACTTCGCCACATCACAGGAGCTGGTGAACTTGGCCGTTCCGACCGGGTTGAACTGGAACGAGCACTCGGCGGGGTCGGCCATGACCACCACCGGTGACTTCGCCAGCGCCGCTTCGAGGGCCGGGTTGGCGTAGTGGGTCAGCATCCCGAAGAGGGGGAAGTAGCTCAGCGCAGCAATCAGGCAGCCCCCCAGGATGATCGGCTTGCGACCGATGCGGTCCGACAGCGAACCAAACAGGATGAAGAAGGGCGTGCCGATCGCCAGCGAGGCCGCGATCATCAGGTTGGCATCGAAACCATCCACCTTCAGGGTCTGGGTGAGGAAGAAGAGCGCGTAGAACTGACCGGTGTACCAGACCACGGCCTGACCCGCCGTCAGACCCAGCAGCGCGATGATGACGATCTTGAGGTTGCGCCATTGTCCGAACGACTCGGTGAGCGGCGCCTTGGAGCGCTTGCCCTCGGCCTTCATCTTCTGGAAGAGCGGCGATTCGCTGAGGGTGAGGCGAATCCATACCGAGACGCCCAGCAGCACGACCGACAGCAGGAACGGCACACGCCAGCCCCAGTCGGCGAAGGCCGCTTCACCGGTCCAGGTCCGCGTGCCGAGAATCACCAGCAGCGACAGGAACAGACCCATGGTGGCCGTGGTCTGGATCCAGGCCGTGTAAGCACCCCGCTTGCCGTTCGGCGCATGTTCGGCCACATACGTGGCGGCACCACCATACTCGCCGCCGAGGGCCAGACCCTGCAGGAGACGCAAGGTGATCAGGATGATCGGTGCCGTGACCCCGATCGACGCGTAGGAGGGCAGGATACCGACCACGAAGGTCGACAGACCCATGAGGATGATGGTGATGAGGAAGGTGTACTTGCGGCCCACCATGTCACCGAGGCGACCGAAGAGCAGCGCGCCAAAGGGACGCACTGCAAAACCGGCCGCAAACGCCATGAGGGCGAAGATGAACGCCGCCGTTTCATTGACGCCGGAGAAGAACTGCTTGGAAATGATCGCGGCCAGCGATCCATACAGGTAAAAGTCGTACCACTCGAATACCGTGCCGAGTGATGATGCGAAGATGACCTTGCGTTCCTCGGGGGTCATGCCCTCCGCGGCCGCAGGCTTCATCGATGAGCTTGCTGTCGACATCCCTTATCTCCCTTGGTGACTGGCGGTGCGTGCCTGCACGACAGCGGCTCGCTACCGGTTGGATCCGTTCTGCTTCGGACTGCCTGGACGGTTCGGGCGTGAGACTTGCATCAACCGGACCCTAGTGCGCGACGCTTATCATATCTTAATCAATATGTCGTGGAAATCTTGTCGTGATCTCGACAGGCAATCCCGGCAGCAAAGCGCCTCAGAGCGCAGCCAGGCGCCGCTCCTGGCGTGCGATCAGCCGATCGACCTCGGCCCGCCCGCGGACGTCGAGGCGGGGCCCGGGCAGGCGCAGGTTCTCGCAGGCCATCGCGCCACGTCGCATCAGGACGTACTTGCGGATGGCAAGGCCGATGCCGGGTTGCAGTTCATGTCGCACGAGCGGCAGGTAGGCATCGAATCGATCCTCGGCCGCCTCGTGCTCACCCGCCACCCACAGACGGTGCACGTCGACCATCATCTCCGGGTAGGAAAAACCGGTCATCGCCCCATCGGCACCGCGCGCGAGTTCCTGCGGGTAATGCAGGGCACCGTTGCCCACCAGAATCGACACCCGGCGCCCCGGTCCGTCACCGTGCTCGCGCACCGCGCTCAGCTTGTCCAGACCGGGACAATCCTCGTGCTTGAGCATCACCACATTGGCAAAGTCATCGATGATGCGATTGATCACCGAGGTCGACATGTACACGCCCGTTGTCTGCGGGTAATCCTGCACCACCAGCGGCACGTCGGCCAGCGTCGTGCAGATGCGCTGGTAGAAACCGTGCACCTGATCATCCGATCGCAGACCGGGCATGGGCGCCACCATGATCGCCGCCGCCCCCTCATCCATCATGCGTGCGCCAAACACCTTGAGATTGTCCAGATAGGGGCTCGCGGCACCGACAATCACCGGCACGCGTCCGGCCACCTGATCGATCACCGTGCGTGCAAACGCAAGACTCTCCTCGGGACTGAGCTTGTTCTGCTCACCGAGGATGCCGAGAATCGTGAGCCCGTGGGCGCCATGCGCCAGGTAGAAGTCAGTGAGCCGGCGGGCACTGTCATGGTCGACCGCGCCCTCCGCCGTGAACGGCGTGGCCGAAATGACATAGACACCCTTCGCGTCGGTACCCAATCGGGCGTGCATGAGCCGTCTTCTCCTCGTGGTGGTTCGACCGGGCAATCCGTACCCGGGCCGGATGCGCGGGAAGTCTACGCTGCCCTCAGCCCATGGGATAATCCCGGCCCATCATCCGAGGAGCATCCGAGCCGTGATTCCAGACACCATGCAGTACATCGACCACGGCAAGGGCGGTGAGTCCGATGTCATGACACTCGCCACCGGTCCGGTACCGGTGCCAGGGCCTGGCGAAGTACTCATCCGGGTCGCCCATGCCGGCGTCAACAGACCCGACGTGCAGCAGCGCAAGGGACTCTATCCGCCGCCGCCTGGCGCTTCTCCGGTCATGGGCCTCGAAGTCGCGGGCGAGATCGTGGCCGTGGGCGAGGGCGAGATGGCGTGGAAGGTGGGTGACACGGTCTGTGCGCTGACCCCCGGGGGCGGCTACGCGCAGTACTGCAAGGCGCCTGCAGGCAGCTGCCTGCCGATACCGGCCGGGCTCTCGCTTCTCGAAGCTGCGGCCCTGCCCGAAAACTACTTCACCGTCTGGTCGAATGTGTTCTTTCGCGCGCAACTCAAGCCCGGAGAGCGGTTTCTGGTGCATGGTGGCTCGAGCGGCATCGGCCTCACGGCCATTCAACTGGCACACGCCTTCGGCGCCACGGTCTACACCACCGTCGGCAGCGACGAGAAAGCCGCAGCCTGTCGCGCTGCCGGGGCCGATGTCGCGATCAATTACCGCACCCAGGACTGGGCTGCCGAGATCTGGCAGCTCACCAACCGTCGGGGTGTCGATGTCATCCTCGACATGGTGGGTGGCGACTACGTCAATCGCAACCTGCGCTCCCTTGCCATGGAGGGCCGCCTGGTGCAGATCGGGTTCATGCAGGGCCCCAAGGCCGAAATCGACGCCGGCGCCATCCTCATGAAACGACTCACCTTCACCGGGTCGGCCTTGCGACCACGCACCAACGAAGTGAAGGCGCGCATTGCAGGCGGACTGCGCAGCCGCGTATGGCCGCTCATCGAACAGGGCAAGGTCCGCCCGGTGATTCATGCACGCTTCCCACTGGCCGAAGCCGCCGCGGCGCATGCGCTGATGGAATCGAGCACCCATATCGGCAAGATCATGCTGGACGTCCAGTCCTGAAGGAGACCATCGCGATGAGCACCCCCTCGAACACGACAGCCGACCCTGGTGCGACGAACGTTGCCCTTCCGCCCCTGAAGGATCCGACCCTGTTTCGCCAGCAGTGCTTCATCGATGGCGCATGGGCAGACGCCGACTCGGGCCGCACGATAGCCGTCACCAACCCGGCCAACGGGCTCACGCTCGGCAGCGTACCTGGCATGGGCACCGACGAAACGCGCCGTGCCATCGCCGCCGCTGACGCCGCTCTGCCCGCCTGGCGCGCGCGCACGGCCAAGGATCGCGCCACGATCCTGCGGCGCTGGTTCGAGCTCATGCTCGCCAACCAGGAGGATCTGGCGGTGCTCATGACCGCCGAGCAGGGCAAGCCGCTGGCCGAGTCAAGGGGTGAAATCGCCTACGCGGCCTCGTTCATCGAGTGGTTTGCCGAAGAAGGCAAGCGCATCTACGGCGACGTGATACCGAGTCACGCGGCCGACAAGCGAATCGTGGTCCTGAAGGAGCCGATCGGCGTCTGCGCCGCGATCACGCCGTGGAATTTCCCGGCTGCGATGATCACCCGCAAATGCGGTCCGGCGCTCGCCGCCGGTTGCACGATGGTCGTGAAGCCGGCGACCGCAACCCCGTATTCGGCGCTGGCCCTGGCAGAACTCGCCCAGCGCGCTGGCGTCCCGAAGGGCGTATTCAGCGTCATCACCGGTGCGGCCAGTGCGGTGGGCGGCGAGATGACCTCGAACCCGACTGTGCGCAAGCTCACCTTTACCGGCTCCACCGAGATCGGCAAGGTGCTGATGGCCCAGTGCGCGCAATCGGTGAAGAAAACCTCGATGGAACTGGGCGGCAATGCCCCCTTCATCGTGTTTGACGATGCCGACCTCGATGCCGCCGCCGAAGGCGCCATCGCGTCGAAGTATCGCAACGCCGGCCAGACCTGCGTGTGCGCCAATCGGCTGCTGGTGCAGGACTCGGTCTACGACGCATTTGCCGCAAAGCTGGCGGAAAAGGTGGCCCAACTGAAGGTGGGCAACGGGCTCACCCCCGGGGTCACGATCGGGCCCCTCATCGACACCGCTGCCGTGGCCAAGGTGCAGGAACACATCGACGATGCCATCGGCCATGGCGCGCGCGTGGTGGCTGGCGGCCGGGCGCATGCGCTGGGCGGGCTGTTCTTCGAGCCGACGATTCTGGCGGATGTGACAACGGCGATGAAGGTCGCACGCGAGGAAACCTTCGGACCGCTCGCGCCGCTCTTTCGCTTCAAGGACGAGCGCGAGGCGATCGCACTGTCAAATGACACCGAGTTCGGACTGGCAGCCTACTTCTACGGGCGCGACATCGGACGCATCTGGCGCGTGGCCGAAGCCCTCGAATACGGCATCGTGGGGGTCAACACCGGCCTGATCTCCACCGAGGTCGCGCCCTTTGGCGGCATGAAGCAGTCAGGCATCGGACGCGAAGGTTCGAAGTACGGCATCGAGGACTATCTGCAGGTGAAGTACCTGTGCATTGGCGGGTTGGATCGCTGATGGCCACCCGCACAGCACAGGCCGGTCGCCGCGTCCCGGACGCCGATCCGGCAAGCCCGGCAACAGTGGCCCCCTCGCGCAAGGCGCCGGCGCGCAAGACGACTGCGCGCAAAGCCCCGGCACCGCGCGCGTCGGTGCCGGACGAAAGCCCGGCGGCCAAAGCCGCAACGGCGCCCGCCCGCGCCTACCCCGATCTGCACGACCATATCGCGAGCCTGGAAGCGGCGGGCCTCCTCATCCGGGTCGACCGTCCGATCAACAAGGACACCGAGATGCATCCCCTGGTGCGCTGGCAGTTCCGGGGCGGCATCGCCGAGCGTGACCGCAAGGCGTTCCTCTTTACCAACGTCACCGACAGCAAGGGGCGTCATTACGACATCCCCGTGGTCGTCGGCGCAGTCGCCGCCAATCGCGAGATCTATCGCATCGGCATGGGCTGTGAACTCGACAAGATCGATGCCACCTGGAACCGGGCGGCCGCCCACCCGATCAAGCCGCGGGTGGTCAGGAACGCACCGTGCCAGGAAATCGTCATCATGGGTGATGAGCTCGATGAACCTGGCAAGGGCCTCGATGCGATTCCGGTGCCGATCTCGACCCCCGGCTGGGACAACGCGCCCTACACGACGCTGTCGCAGTACATCACCCGCGACCCCGAAACCGGGGTGCAGAACATGGGCAATTACCGGGGTCAGGTCAAAGGTCAGCGGCGCCTTGGCATGAATCCGTCGCTCGAACTGCGTCCGGGCATCTACGTTCACTGGGAGAAGGCACGGGCTCGTGGTGAAAAGCTGCCCGCGGCCGTCGTGCTGGGTGCACCGCCCTGCATTACCTTTACCTCGGCGCAGAAACTGCCCGAAGACGTTGATGAGTTCGACGTGGCTGGCGGTCTTGTCGGGGCACCGGTGAATCTGGTTCGTGCGAAGACGGTCGATCTCATGATCCCGGCCGAAGCCGAAATCGTGATCGAGGGCTACATCAACACCGAGTTCCTCGAACCCGAGGCGCCGTTCGGCGAATCGCACGGTCACGTCAACCTGCAGGAATACAACGCCTTCATGGACGTGACCTGCATCACGCGGCGCAGGAACGCGATTCTCACCTCGATCATCTCGCAGGTGACACCGAGCGAGTCGAGCGTGATCAAGCGGGTCTCGATGGAACCGCTCTTTCTGAACCATCTGCGACGCAGCCTGGGCATCCTCGGGGTGAAGAAGGTGGTGATGCATGAACCGCTCACCAACCTGCGCAAGGTGATCGCGCTGATCATGGATCGCAAGACGCCCACCACGGAAATCTGGCGCGCACTCTATGGCGCAGCAGCCTTGCACCGGGCGGCCGGCAAGTATGTCATTGCGGTGAATGAGGACATCGACCCGGACAATGCCGATGCCCTCCTCTGGGCCATGTCGTACCGCGCCAATCCGGCGCTCGACATCGAGATTCTCAAGCACCGCGATCAGGGGCACGGGCCGCGCAGCAAGCGCAACGGCGGGCAGGATGCCTCGGTGCTGATCGATGCGACCCTGAAGGAAGACTTTCCGCCCATTTCGCTGCCCAAGCGCGAGTTCATGGAAAACGCCCGGGCCATCTGGGAAGAACTCGGTCTGCCGCCGCTCAAGCCCGAGTCGCCCTGGTTTGGTTACACGCTGGGTGACTGGCCGGCCGAATTCGACAAGGCTGCCGAACTGGCCGTGCAAGGCGACTACTTCATCACGGGTGAGATCATCGCTGGCCAGCGACGCAGCGATGTCACGATGAACACCGAAGTGCGCGACGTCGGCACGCGTCAGGGCAAGAAACCCAAGGCGCCCAAGGCGCCCAAGCTTGCGAAGAAGAACAAGAAGAAGTCCTGATCAGGAGTTCACCGTGTCCGAGTCGAAGTCTGTCGCGCCAAAAGCCGACTGGAAGCCGCATGCGGCCGCGCCCAACACGCACCAGCGGGTGCTGGAACTGGTGCGGGCGCATCTGGCAGACCAGCCCGGTGCACGGGTCTGTGACGTGCCGTGCGGGGCAGGTGCCCTCTCGGCACAACTGGCGGCAGACGGTCTCGACGTGATGCCGGTCGACATCGCGGCGGTCGAACCCTTTCAGTTCGATCCGACGCGGCGTCGACTGCACGATTGCAACCGGGGCCTGCCCTTTGCCGATGCCGAACTCGACGCGGTCGTGAGCGTGGAAGGCATCGAGCATCTGGAAAGCCCCACGGGCTTTCTGCGCGAATGCGCGCGCGTGCTGCGTCCCGGGGGTCTGCTCTTTCTCACCACGCCCAATGTCGACAGCCTGCGCTCGCGCAAGTACGTCATCGGACGCGGCTATCACCGCTTCTTCGGTCCCGATGGGGACGAGGCCAAGGATGCCGGGCATCTTCACCCGATCGACATGATGTTCGTGCGCAATGCGATCCGGCCACTCGGGCTCGTCTGGGTCGAGGGTGCCGTGAACCGCCTGTCGGGCAAGACCTGGTACTCAGAACTCTTGCGTCCGATGCTGCAGCGCAAGCTGCCCGCCGCACTGCGAGGCGAAGTGCCCTTCTACGGCGACGTGATGATCTACGTGCTGCGCCGCGCAGCCTGATCGACGGGGGCAGCACGCCCGGTCGCCTGAGCGGCAAGCCCCGTCGCCCGATCGGCGAGCCCTGCCGCCAGCCGATCGACCCGATCGGCAAAGGCCTCGAAGCCGAAATGGGCCAGATGCCCGACTGCAGCGCGCGGATCAGGCGGCTGCGCGCCGGACACGACCCGCCCGAGCACTGTGGCAAAGTCGCGCCCCCCGTCCTCGCGCGGATCGGTGTAGAGAAACCCGCCCGACCCGTCGATGACCGTCTCGGTGAAGGGCGGTGACCGCGGGGCAAGAACCGGCGTGCCGCAGGCCTGCGCCTCGAGCACGTTCAAGCCGAGCGCTTCCCGTTCGGGCAGACCGGTGAGCAGGTAATCGATGTTCCCGTACAGGCGAGCCACATCGCCCTGATGGCCCCACAGCCGGACACGATTGCCCAGCGGCGCCACGGCGCGCCTGAACTCACGCAGAGCGCGGTAATCAACCGCCGCGCCGAACACCTCGATCGTGACCTGCCGATACGCCTGCAGCGGCTCTCGCAGGCACTCGAAGAGGCGCGAAAACTGCTTCAAGGGCGCAAGGCGCGACACCACCCCCAGCGTGAGCCCGGGACGACGCTCGAAGCGCACGGGGGGCCGAACGATGCCAAGCAGCGGGCTCAACCAGGGCAGCGCCGCTCGCACGATGCGATCGCGCGGCTTGTGGCTGTCCCAGTCACAGAGGCGCCCGGAGACGAGGGGCCGCGAAGCGTCGGCATCGACCCCGCGCGCCAGATCGATGGCAGCGTGCAGCGGTTCGGGCCAGATGGAGGCGAACCCCCTCGCGGCCAGCGTGGCGGCCACATGATGTGACACCGGCACGCGCTCATGCGCCAGCTCGTAGTAAACCGGCCACCGATCGTCGTAGAGCGCCTGGTGCGCCAGCGCGACGACCCGAGTGCGTGGCAGAAGCGCGGCCAGCACCTCGCGCGCGAGCGGGGCATGAATGATGACCACGGCCCCGTCCGGTATCAGGCTTGGGGTCTGGCTGGCATCGGCAACCGACAGACGAACGCCCGCCGGCATCGGCAACCCCTCCCAGAACCGGGCCCCCGCCAGCGTGATGACCCGGGTATCGCGACCGCGGGCGAGCAAGGCAGCCGTGAAGGTACGGGTATAGACCTCGGCACCACCGAGCGCGCTGGACAGGTTGATCTGATAGACAGGCAGCTGCATGGTGGCCTCGACAGGGGACGAGGCGAAGGATAGATCAGGCGGCGGGCAGGTGCATGCACCGTGCTAGGCTCCGCGCTGCTGCCATCCCAGCCATCGGTCGCTCCCATCAGAGGGTAGCGGCCATCGAAGAATGAGGCCCCCATGTCAGAACCGCTGCCGATCGCCCGTGCCGATCACGACATCTGCCTGCTGCCAGCACTTGCCAATCGCCATGGGCTGATTGCGGGTGCCACCGGTACCGGCAAGACCGTGACGCTGCAACGACTCGCCGAGCAATTCAGCCTGGCCGGTGTTCCAGTCTTCATGGCCGACGTGAAGGGCGATCTCTCGGGCCTCTCGCGCCCCGGCGAGTGGAAGCCCGCCATCAAGGCACGGGCAGAGCAGCTCGGATGTGCTTCGACCCATACCTTCCGGGCCTTTCCGACGATGTTCTGGGATGTCTTCGGCGCTTCCGGCCACCCGGTCCGCGCCACCATCTCCGAGATGGGCCCGGTGCTCATCGCCCGCATGCTGGGCCTGAACGACACCCAGGCAGGTGTACTCGCACTCACCTTTCGCATCGCCGATGACCAGGGGCTGCTGCTGCTCGACCTGAAAGACCTGCGTGCGATGCTGCAGCATGTCGGCGACAACGCAGCCACCTACAAGACCGAATACGGCAACATCTCGCCTGCCAGCATCGGCGCCATCCAGCGCGGGCTCCTCACCATCGCCGAGCAGGGTGGCGAGCAGTTCTTCGGCGAACCGGCGCTTGACCTCGACGATCTGATGCAGACCGATCGTGACGGGCGCGGGGTGATCAGCATTCTGGCCGCAGACCGCCTGATGAACGCCCCGCTCATCTACGCCACCTTTCTCCTCTGGCTCTTGTCGGAACTCTTCGAGCGTCTGCCCGAAGTGGGCGATCTCGAACGGCCGAAGCTCGTGTTCTTCTTCGACGAGGCGCACCTGCTCTTCACCGATGCGGCACCCGCCCTGCTGCAGAAGATCGAGCAGGTCGTGCGCCTCATCCGGTCCAAGGGTGTGGGCATCTACTTCGTGACCCAGAACCCGCTCGACATTCCCGACACGGTGCTCGGACAGCTGGGCAACCGGGTGCAGCATGCGCTGCGTGCCTTCACCCCGCGCGACCAGAAGGCGGTGCAGACGGCAGCAACCACCATGCGGCCCAACCCCCGCCTCAAGATCGAGACAGCCATCACCGAACTGGGGGTGGGCGAAGCGCTCATCTCGTTTCTCGACGCCAGGGGCACACCGGGCATCACCGAGCGAGCACTCGTGCTGCCCCCCTCGTCGCGCATTGGTGCGGTGAGCCCCGAGGAGCGACGCCAGACCATGACTACCTCGCTCGTGGCCGGCCACTACGAGCAGGTGATCGATCGGGAGTCGGCCTACGAACGACTCAAGGGCGTGCAGGCCAGCCCGGCGGCCGGTGGCAAATCGGCGACGACCGCACCCGGCAGCCAGGCTGCGCCGCCGACTGCCCCCACCTCGGGTTCGGGCGGTGGCATCCTCGATTCGATCGGTGACATCTTCGGTGGCGCCTCATCGGGCACTCGCCGCGCTGCACAGGGCCCGGTTGAAGCGGCCCTGAAGAGCGCTGCGCGCCAGATCGGCAGCGAACTTGGCCGACAGATCGTGCGAGGCGTCCTCGGATCCTTGCTGGGTGGCGGCGGTCGGCGGCGGTAAGGCATGAAGACGGCGTATCATTGTGCGCTGCACCACAGCTTGACACCGGTGGGGGTGACGCGGGTCTGATCGGAGGTCTGACGACAGGCCTGATCGCCGCTCGCGAAGGCCCGCGCGCCCCATGCGCGGAACCGACGTCCGCGCGGCCGTCCGGTGCGCTCTGGTGACCGTAAACAACCCGCCCATCCACTGGCTGCCCTCGTGATCATTCTGAAGAACCTTGTCCTCCGTCGCAGCGCCAAGGTGCTGCTCGACCGCGCCTCGATCACCATCACGCCGGGCGAAAAGGTGGGGCTGGTCGGACGCAATGGTGTCGGCAAATCGACGCTCTTTGGCCTGCTCAATGGCAGCCTTCACGAAGATGCGGGCGAATTCTCCTGGCCACGTCAGTGGCGCCTCGCTCAGGTTGCGCAGGACATGCCCGAGACCTCGCAATCGGCCACCGAATTCGTGATCGACGGGGACACGCGTCTGGCTGAAGTGCGTGCAGCGCTGACCGAGGCCGAAACCCGTTTCGAGGCCGACCCGGACGACCCCGATGCGGGCATGGCGATCGCCCAGGCCCATGCCGATCTGGCCGATGCGGGCGAACACGATGCGAGTGCGCGAGCGCAGGCGTTGATTCTCGGCCTTGGCTTTCGGGTCGATGAACTGGACAACCCGGTCGACAGTTTTTCGGGCGGCTGGCGCATGCGACTGCAACTCGCGCGTGCGCTGATGTGCCCGAGCGATCTGCTCCTGCTCGATGAACCCACCAACCACCTGGACCTCGACGCACTCGTGTGGCTCGAAGCCTGGCTCAAGAGCTACGCCGGCACGATGATCGTCATCAGCCACGACCGCGAGTTTCTCGATGCGGTCACCAGCGTCACCTTGCATATCGACAACGCGCAACTGGTGCGCTATGGCGGCAACTACAGCAAGTTCGAGGAAATGCGCTCCGAGCAGATGCTGCTGCAGCAGGCTGCCTTCGAGCGCCAGCAGGACAGGATCGCCCACCTGCAGAAGTTCATCGACCGCTTCAAGGCCAAGGCGAGCAAGGCCAAGCAGGCGCAGAGTCGGGTGAAGGCCATCGAACGCATGGAAAAGGTGGCCCCCATGCTGGCCAGCGCCGACTTCAATTTCGAATTCAAGGAGCCGCGCAGCATCCCCAGCCCGATGCTGTCGATTGCCGGGGCCGACTTCGGCTATGTCGTTGACGGGGAAGCGCGCACCATCGTGCGCAAGGTCAGTCGCTCGGTACTGGCTGGGCAGCGCATCGGCATCCTGGGGGCCAACGGTCAGGGCAAATCGACGGTGGTAAAGACCATCGCACGCGACCTTGCCGCACTGAGTGGCACGATCACCGAAGGCAAGGGCCTCACCATCGGCTACTTCGCGCAGCAGGAACTCGATGTGCTGCGCCCGCACGACAATCCGCTGCAGCACATGACACGACTCGCGCGCGAGGCGAGCGCGCAATCACGCGAAGCCAGTGGCGAACAGGTGCTGCGCGGGTTTCTCGGCAGCTTCAACTTCAGCGGCGACATGGTGAGCCAGGCCGTTGGTACGATGAGCGGCGGCGAGAAGGCGCGTCTCGTGCTTGCAATGATGGTGTGGCAGCGCCCCAATCTGCTGCTGCTCGATGAGCCGACCAACCACCTCGACCTCGTGACCCGCGAGGCACTGGCGATGGCGCTCAACCAGTTCGAAGGCACGCTGATGCTGGTGAGCCACGATCGTGCCCTGCTGCGCAGCGTCTGCGACGAATTCTGGCTGGTCGGGCGCGGTGCCATCAATGCCTTCGACGGCGATCTGGACGACTATCAGATCTATCTTCTGGAAGAAGGGCGCCGCCTGCGTGATGAAGCCCGTACGGGTCGCAACGCGGCCGGCACGAGGGCAAAGGCCGCCTGAGCGCCACGCAGCACTCAGCGTTCGCGCAAGGCCTGGGTCACGCCCTGCACGGGTCTGAAGAGGTATTCCAGAACGGTCTTCTGACCGGTGCGGATCTCCACCGTGGCGGTCATGCCCGGAATCGGATCGAGCTTCATGCCGTGTCGCAGCCGGTCATCGTCACGGATGCGCACGAGAATGCGGTAGTACCCCTCCTCGAGTTCAACGGGCGTTCCCGGCCTGCGGGGTCGCTCCTCGCGCAGGGTATCGGGACTCAGGTGCTCCAGCACGGCCGACAGTCCACCATAGCGATTGAAGTCGTAGGCCGTCAGCTTCACCGTTGCCGCCTGCCCGGGTGCCAGAAAAGCCACCTCGGCCGGCTTGACCCACGCCTCGACAAGCATCTCGTCCTGTGTCGGAACGATCGTGAGAATGTCCTGTCCGGGCTGGATCACCCCGCCCAGGGTGGTCACCTGAACATTCTTCACCACCCCTTTCATCGGCGATCGGATCAGGGTTCGGTGCAGTGCATCGGCACGCCCGGTTGCACTCTCGCGCGCCTGCGACAGGTCGGCGGCAACACGCACGAGTTCATTGTTGGCATCGGTCCGATAACGATTGCGCCGATCGACCACCTGAGCCTCAAGGTCGGCGCGCTGACGCGCCAGATCGGCCAACTGACGATCGAGGTCAGCGAACTGGCGTTGCAGACGCAGCAGTTCGACCTCCGAGATGACCCCCTGCGCAACCAGTGGCTGGGTCATGTCGATTTCGCGCTGGGTCGCCGCCTGCGATGCCTTCACGGCACGTACCGACCCCTCGATCGCCTGCATCGAATGCCGCAAGGCGCTCACCTGCTCATCGAGTGCCTGGCGCCGGGCCACGAAGGCTTCGCGCTCGCGCTCGACCAGCGGTCTCAAGCGCGCCACCTCAGCCGGAAACTCGAGCGCCGTGCCGTGCGCCTCGGCTCGCAAGCGGGCGAGTTGGGCGGCGAGCGACACCTGTTTCTCGAGCGCTTCGCGATAGACCGCGCCTGAGCGGGCATCGTCGATGCGCAGCAACACCTGATCGCGCTCCACCGCATCGCCTTCGTGCACCCGCAGTTCGGCCAGGACGCCGGGGTCGAGACTCTGTACCACCTGCTCGCGACTGGCCGGGATGACACGCCCCTGCGCGCGGGTGATCTCGTCCAGTTCAAAGAATGCGGCCCAGGTGATGGCAGAAAATACCGTCATCGCAACGGTCCACACCAGATAACGGCTGACACGACGCGCGTCGTCCTCGGCAGCCAGGTCACTCATGCGGCACCCCGGGCGATGCCACGTGACAGCCGTTCGATGATTTCATCACGCGGACCCTGTGCGAGGCATCGCCCACCATCGAGAACGACAATGGTATCGACCAGCTCCAGCAACTGCGGACGGTGTGTGGCAAGAAGTACCGTCCGGCCAGCAAGCCAGGTCTTCAGTTCAGCCACGACCCGCGTCTCGGTCGCCTGGTCCATGTGGGCTGTAGGCTCATCGAGAAAGACCACGCGCGGATCACGCAGCATCATGCGGGCAACGGAAAGCAACTGACGCTGACCACCCGACAGGCCGCCGCCGGCCTCGCTCAAGGGGCGATCGAGCCCGCGCGGATGGTCACGTACGAGATCGATGAGCCCGAGCCGATCGAGGACGGCAAGCACCGGCGCATCACCCGAGACGGTATTGGCGAGCACGAGGTTGTCACGCAAGCTACCCATGAAGAGCTGAGGCTCCTGTCCGACATAGCCGATATGGCTGCGCCACCAGTCAGGGGCCATCTGACGCTGATCGATGCCATCGACGAGGACGCGGCCCGATTGCGGATGGTGCAAGCCGGCCGCGAGTCGCAGAAAGGTCGACTTGCCGCTGCCGATGCGCCCGAGAAGCGCTACCCGTGCGCCGGCACCGATCGATAGCGAGACCGACCGAATGACCGGTTGCAGATGCTCCCCCGGATAGGCAAACACGATTTCCTCGCACTGCAATGCACCCTCGATGCGCTCGGGTTGCAGCAAGGACCGATCGGTATCGCGATCGCGCGGGCGCTTCATGAGGGCATCGAGCGTCTCGAGCGCCGTTACCGCCTGCTGGAAACGGGCCGCAAGTCCCATCACGCTCGCCAGCGGGGCAATGGCGCGTCCCGCGAGAATCACAGACGCGATGAGTCCACCCAGCGTGAGGCCCCCCGCATGAATGAGGTAGACGCCCATCACCACCATCACCACGGTCACCAGTTGCTGCAGGCTGGTCGTGAAGCCGGTCATGAAGTTGCTGAGCGAGCGAATGCGCTTGTACGAATCGGCGCCCAGTTCATTGGCGTTTTCCCAGCGCCGCAGCAGATACGCCTCGGCATTGAGAGCCTTGACCACTTCAAGATTGAGAACGGCCTCGACCAGCACACTGTGCCGATCGCCGGTCTCCTTCATGTTGTCGCGCATGGCCCGGGCGAGCGGGCGCTGGCCCAGGAGAGCGATGATCAGGACGAGCGGCACGGCCGCTGCCGGGACCCATACGAGATGCCCGCCCACGATGCCGATGAGCAGCAGAAAGAACAGGATGAAGGGCAGATCGGTGAGGAGCACCACCGAGGCCGAGGAGAAGAACTCGCGCAACGATTCGAAGTCGCGCATCGAACTGGAGAAGATGCCGATCGACTGGGGTCGGCTCTCGAGCCGAATCGACAGTATCTCGCGCAGCAGCGTGGCATTGATGGCAAGGTCGGCGCGCTTTCCACCCAGATCAATGAGGCGGGCCTTCAGCCAGCGCATGCCGGATTCGAGCAGGATGGCCACAGTCGTTCCGATGGCCAGTGTCCAGAGCGAGGTGTAGGCCTGCGTGGGCACGACCCGGTCGTAGACGTTCATCGTGAAGAAGACGCTCGCCAGGGTGAGCAGGTTGGCCACGACAGTGGCTACCATCGACTCGATGTAGAACTGACGAAAGCGCCACAAGGTGCCCCAGAACCAGCCAAAGGCAGCCCCTTTGAGAGGGACCAGTGTTGCGTCGCTGCGGGTTCTCATGAGCCCGCCACGCCCACACCGGTCACAGGCTGATGACGCCGTGCCAGTTCACCCATCGCCGCACTCAGGCGGTAGCGTGCAACGCGACGATCAAATCGGGCACCCAGCGCAGCCACCCGGTATCCAAAGGTCTCGTTCTGGATATTGAGCAGATCGAGCAAGGATCGGCGAGCGAGACGAAACTGCTCCTGATAGCCTTGGGCAAGACGTACGCCTGTCGCGCGCTGCTCATCGCTCAAGCGGGCACGACGCTCGGCCGCCTGCCATTCGGCCCAGGCGGAGGCCACGCGCTCGCGCACCACCAGACGGCCCTCATCGAGCGCCAACCTCGAGACACGCTCCTGCGCCCGCGCGGCATTGACGCCAGCCGTGATGGCGCCGCCATCAAACATCGCCAGCGTCACATTGACCTGCGAGACCGTATCGAGCATCTGGGTGTACGGGTTGAGCGCCCGCGAGACCGACAGATCGACACGGGGGTGATGCTGGGCGGCGGCCACAATCACCGCGGCGCTGGCAGCACGCGACTGGGCGGCGAGTTGGCCCAGTTGCGGATGCTCGTCGTTCACGAGGGCAAGCGCCTCCTCCAGACTGGCTGGGGCTGCACCCGGCTCGGCATCGAGACCGACCGGCTCGAGGGGCAAGGCAAGTCCGGCATAGCGCGCCAGTCGCTCGGCGGTCTGTGCACGCTCGATCGTGCGCTGCGTGAGCGCAAGCCGCGCGGCATCAACGCGCACCTGGGCCTGCAGTTGGTCGACACCACGACCCGGATCAACCGCAACGATGCGAATCACATCGTCAAGAATGCGCTCATGCACCGCGACATTGGCCTGGGCGAGCGCAACCTGTTCAATGGCCCGAGCCCAAGCCAGATAGGCCTCGGCCGCCTGCAGGGCCACTTCATCAAAGGTCGTGTCCGCGCGCTGCTCGGCCGCCGTGACCAGGGCCTGCGCCCGATCGATGCCGGCCTCGATGCTGCCACCCGAGTAGAGGTTGTAGGTCGCCTGGGGCCCTGTGACCCACGGGCGTGGCATGCGCTCCTGGCTCGTACCCGCCGCAGACAGACCGATGACGGGCCAGCGCGCAGCACGGGCGCGCTCGAGGTCAGCGCCGGCGCTCTCGGCGTTGGCGCGGGCCGCCGCCGCCGCCGGGTAGGCGGCTACGGCCCTGCGGATGACGTCCTCAAGGCTCTGCGCATGAACGGCGGTCATCGACCCCGCGCAGAGGAGAAGGAGCGCGACCCGCTTCAGGATGAGGCCACCGTCAGATGGTTGTCGATCAGCAACTGCACTGCCTGCGTGTTGCTGTTGTAGATCGTGTAGGTGTGACTGCCATAGGCGACCGTACCCGCCGTGGTCCAGTTGGCCAGATCGGTGAGCGTGACCTTGTCGCTGGCATCGCCATCGACGAGGACCTGCGCCTTGCTCACGCTGGCACCCAGGCCTGCACCCGTCACTGTCGTGGTGTTGCCCGCATTCCAGACGTTGGTCGAGGACTGCAGAACGTCCGACACATCGAGCTTCAGGGTGTTGGCACCCGTGCCCGTCAGATCGACCCTCTCGACCTGCTTGAGCGTCGAAAGACCGCTGGGCGTGAGGTCGAGCGTCATGCCGGTGCCAGTCATCACGAGCGCATCCAGACCCGCACCGCCGATCACCGTGCCGGGCGACACGCCCTGCTCCATGCGAATGACATCGTTCCCGTCGCCCCCGTTGATCGACGGGGTGGCCTGACCAAACTGACTGGCCGCCTGAGCCAGGGACATCACGTTGTCACCAACGAGCGTCGGCGCGATGTAGAGCTTGTCGATGTAGGCGTCGCGGCCTCCATCGGGATTGCCGTTGTAGATGCTCGAGGTCTCCGACTGCCCACCGCAGTACCAGGCCAGCGCCAGGTAGTAATCGCTGGCTGTCACCCCAGTGCTCGTGAAGCTCACCTGATAGATCGCTGGCGTGTACTGGTTTGCACCACTCAGAAGGGTGTAGGTGGCGGGCGCGGCGGCACCCGCCGCGCCGGTCGTTGCGTACCAGCCGGTGAGATCCTGGACGATGGTGGTGCCCTCGACCAGTTGCCACTCGAAGTAGCCCGCCCAGACGTTGTTGGTCAGGTTTCCGGCGGCGTTCTTGTCTCCACCCCAGTAGCCATCAAAGGAGAGATCGTAGGTCACGCCCTGTTGCAGCGAGAGATTGGCAGGGCCTTTGGCCGCGTAGCCGGCAACACCACCGATCGAGAGACTACCCGCGGCATTGCTCCACGCCCGGAGCATGCCATCAGGATTGGCAGCCGGATCAAACAGGCTGAGGCCTGCGTTGACGTTGTAGCCATTGGCCGCGACCAGGCCCGGCGCATTGGAGGAAAACGTCTGATCGCCGTAGGTCCAACCGGTCACGTAGGCCCCCGGGGTACTGACCAGATTGCTCACCAGGGTGTAATTCACCAGGGCAACATCAGCGCCCTCTGCAGTCAGTCCACCGTTGCTCACGGTGAGGTCAACCGCAGGCAGATCGAAACCGGCCGCAAGACGCGCAACCCCAGCGGCCGTCAGGAGCACATTGCCCGCGTCGGCGCCTGTGCCGAGCGTGTAGTAGCCCTCGCTGTTGGTGATGCCGGTGAAGTCCACCGTAACCGGCAATCCGGCGGGGTCCGTCGTGCTGAACGTGGCGACCATGGTGCCGACCGCAGCCGCGACCTGCGTGATGGTCTGCCCGACCACCGAAATCGTCGGATGGTCCACGGTAAACGGCGTGCCGTTGGCCGTGGTGCTGTTGCCCGCCGCGTCAGTCGCCTTGATGCTCGGGGTGTAGGTGGCATCGGGCAGCGCATCGGTCGCGGGGATCGTGACCGTCCAGGCACCGGTGGTGGGGTCAGCGGTGGTGGTGTAGGTCTTGCCATGTACCGTCACATCAACCGTGGCGCCGGGCTCGGCCGTGCCGCTCAGCTGCGGATGCGTATTGGACGTGATGTTGTCCGTGCTGCTGGTGCCGGTGTCGTTCGGCGTGTCGTGCGTCAGGTGACCCGTGGGGGACGCGGGATCAACCGTATCGACCACAAACTGCGTCGTGGCATTCGGACCGACATGGCCAGCGATATCAGTCACGCGGGCTGATACGCCGTAACTGCCATCAACCGCAAGAAACGCCGTTGGCAGAACAAAGGGCACGGAGCCGGCAGCGATATCAGCGACGGTCAGCACCCGGATGATCGTGATCGAATCCCCGCTCGGTGATGTCGCCACGAGCGTCAACGTGTCGCCAGCCATGGCGCCGGTCGGCGTGATGCCCACATCAACCGGCGTGCCGCCGGCCGAAAGCTTTTCGGCAGCGCTGACACCACCGGGGGCCTCTGCCATGAAGAGCGTAGGGGCGCCGGGGGCGGTCAGATCGACCGACAAGGTAAACGGCGCCGAAGTCGTCAGCGCATGGCTACCTGACTGCACCTTGGCCGTATACACATAGGTGCCCTCGGCGAGGGCGCTGGCCTCGCTGATCGACCATGCTGTTCCATTGACGCTCGCCTGCCCCACCAGCGCCGTGGTGGTATCCGGGTTGGTGCGGTAGATGTCGAGTACTTCGCCTGCCGCAAGGGGAGCACTGAGCACGCCCTGGGGAGAGGGGGTCGTGTCATCCGTACGGCCGGCCGAGAACACGAGCCCGTGCCGGGCCCCGACATCGTCGAGCACGCTCGTGATGACTGGCGCCTGCACGTTGACAACAGCCTCAACCGAACCGGAGCCCGGATTGCCCGCATGATCAACGACCGTTGCAGTCACCACCGCACCGTCGGCCAATGGCGCGAGCGGCGTGACACTCCAGTGGCCGAGTACATCGGTCGTGGTGGTACCGATGGTCTGCCCCCCCGCCGCAAGCACGACGGTGAGGCCGGGTGCGGCAGTGCCAGTAACCGTGTTGCCATTGGTGGCATCGATGGTGCCGGGCGCAGGCAGCGTGGTCTGGAGAATGAATGCACTCGTGATCGCAGCACTCGACTGGGCGCCGTGAGTCCACTGCGTGCTGGTCGCCCAATTGCCATCGGGCGTCAGATCGGACGTCGCGATCTTCTGGACAATGCTGCCCGCCGCGATATCTGACGCGGACAAGGTTGTCGTCAGCGTCAGCGTTGCGCCACCGGGTCTCGTGACCACTGTCGTGACGACGTCATTGGCCGAGGCGCCCGAGGCCAGGGAAACGGTAATCGGGACACCCCCATCGGAGGCCTTCTCGGCTGCGTTGATGAAGCCGTCGAGCGCCTCCGGAACCGATACGATCATGTGCCCCGGATCGACGGAGCTCTGGGTGGATGCCGACGGTTCGCCGCGCGCATTGCTGGCCATCGCGATGATCTGCGCCCCACCCGTCAACGGCACGGGCAGTGTGGCCGTCCATGTGCCATCCGGGGCCACGATAATGCCAGTTGCCAGAACGTGATTGGATATGTCGAGCAAGGTGACCGTGGAGCCCGGATCACCCACACCGGTGACCGACGCCGCAGCCGCCGCGGTCATCAAGGGAGCTGCCGGAGCGCGGGCAGTAACCTCCGCGCCCAGCGCATCGGTACCCGCGAGCGTCACTGGTTGCAACAGGTGCAACTGCGGCATATCCGAGGTGGCCGACCAGGCACCACTGGAATCGACAGCCACGACGCTTTTGCTGCCATCGGGAAACGTGATGGTCAGCTGAGAGCCCGGCAACGCCGTACCGGTCACCGTCAACAGACTGGCACCGTCGAGTGTCTGGGTGCCGACAACGATATCGCCCAGCAGTTGCCGGTTGAGCGGCGTGTCCTCAAGGAATGTCTGCTGCGCCCCCGCAGGTGCCGTCATCAGCGCATCGAGTGCCTGACTACGGCCCTGATCGAGCAGCGCCGTACCGGTGACTGAAAGCGTCGCACCCGACAGCGTCTGCTGGAACTGCTGAAGAGACAGGCCGACATTGCCACCGTTCAGGCTGTCGATACCCGAGAGCTTGGCAAGCACAAGGCCATACTTTTCACTATCGCTCAGACCGTTGGCCGCCGAGAAGGCTGCCGAGTTGGTCGTGACCACGTTGCCGGCAAGATCGAGGCCTGCAAGGCCAAAGGCAGTCGCGACATTGGCCGCTGCGGCACTTGCAGCAGTCGGGTCAGCAGGAGCAGCCATGCCGCTCAGACCGACCTGCCGCACCGCAAGTTCGGTCAGAGGCGTGATGTTGATGGCCAGCTCGGCATCGAGGGCATTCACGACGAAGTGACTGTCGCCCTCCTTCGCGTTACCGACAGCACGCAGGTCCGTGCCCAGACTGCGGTCAGTCGCACTGACTTCGTCGAGGTAATTGCCGGCAGCGCCATTGACATCCATGACCCGCAGAAGCACCGTCCCGCGGTACGCGCCCTGGCGAGGGGCCACGATGCTGTAGGTGCCATCGGCATTGACGGTGGTCGATCCGAGCAGGAAACCCGTTTGATCATAGGCCTCAAGCACAAGGCCGCCATGTACCGGACCCGCGAACACCGACCCGTGGATGACAAGGTTGCCCACGGCGGCAGCCGGCGCTGTCCCTGGAGTCAGGAGGCCGGTGGCCCATGCGCCACCCGCGGCGGCCACGCCGGCGCGCATCAGCGTGAACGGCTCTTCGAGCGGCAGCACCGGGATGGCACACAGTGCGGTCCCGTCATCTTCAGACCAGATCAGACGCTGGTCAACCTCGAGCGTACGGATCTCGGGTGTCTGTGGCGTCACACGCGGATCGGTAGCGCAGGTGTCATCCAGCACGTAGACCGGTGAGGCCGGTATGGCCTGCCCGCCTTGCTGGCGCGTGACATCGCCCTCGCCGCCCGCGAGGGCGTAGAAGCCTTGCAGGGAGAGTACGGTTGCACCCTCAACCTCGGCTTGCAGCGCCGTACCGTCGCGCTTCAAGCTGAGGTGCGCTGGCTGGCCTTGAGAACGCTCGTCGATCAGGCGGTAAAGGGCACCCGGCACCACCTGCACCGCAAAGGGCTGGCCTGCCTGTACTTCACCCAGGCGGAGTACCTGCTCGATCGCGTCATTCGGGCGTCGAATACCGAGGCGATAGCGCTTCGCCGTGTTGCCTTGCGTTTCGGCCATGGAAAACTGACCGTGCGGCTTGCGCCAGACGGCATCACAGTAATAGGTGGCCCATTGTCACAGAATCTGTTGACAAATGTTAATGAAAGCGCCTTGCCCGGGCGACCTCCCTTGTCGGTACGTCGGGCGTACCACGAGCCGGCTCGGGTTGCTCCGACCTACTCGGCGCGCACCCCAGCCGCGTCGAGTACACGCCGCCAGCGTGCAGACTCGTCACGCAGCTGTGCCGCAAATTCGGCCGGCGACTGCCCGCCCGCATCCATGCCCAGCGCTGCGTAGCGGCGCTGAACCGCGGGCTCGTCCAGCACCGCATGAACGGCGCTCGCCAGGCGTTCGACGATACGGCCATCCGTGCCGCGGGGTGCCGCCAACCCCCACCAGTTGCCCGTCAGCAGACCCGGCAGACCAGCTTCAGCAGCAGTAGGCACCTCGGGCAAGGCGCTCAGTCGCCTGCGCGCCGCAACCGCCAGCGCGCGCAGCTTGCCAGAGGCAATCTGGCCTTCCACAGAACTCAGTGTCGTCACGTACAGTTGAACATCGCCCGAGAGCAGGGCCAGAACGGCGGCCGGCGACCCCTTGAAGGGCACATGCACCAGGTCAACGCCTGCCAGTTGAGCGAACAATTCGGCCGCCAGGTGGGGCGGCGTGCCGGCACCCGGACTACCGAAATTGAGCCGTCCGGGATGCTGCCTCGCGTAGCTCTGCAGTTCACGCAACGTGGCATGAGGTGCCTGTGCCCCCACGATCACGAGCGAAGGCGCATCGGACACGATCGTGATCGGCACCAGAGCCGTCAGCGGATCGAAATCCATTGCCTTGTAGACAAACTGATTGACAACGAAATTGTTGGTGGCGCCCAGGAGCAGCGTGTACCCGTCAGGGGCTGCCCGAACGACATCCTGTGCCCCGATGTTGCCGCTGGCACCAGCCTTGTTGTCAATCACGAAGCGCTGACCGATCCGTGCCTCGAGTGCGCCGGCAATGACCCGAAACGAGATGTCGCCCGTATTGCCTGCCGCGTAGGGAATCACGAGGCGTATCGGTCGTTGCGGCCAATCCTGCGCCAGAGCAAGGCCGTGCAAACCCAGCAGCACGCCGAGGAGGATGGAACGCACCACCTCAGGCAGCCTCGAACATCAGAACCAGTCCGCAGGCAGCCTGCGAGGGAACGATGAGGCGACCCTCGCGCTCGGCGTGGGCGACGCCCCCTGCCGCGAAGCGCTCGCGCAGCACGCCCAAGGGGCGGTGAGTGCGCAGGCTCACCGCAGCGATGCGCGGTGGCGTTCCCGCACAGCATTCGCCCAGCACCACCGCGGCATCAGCGGTAGCCACGACCGACAGTCGTGAGGGTCCGTGAAGCGCGATCGAATGACGTACGCCGTCGCGACTGACCGGGCGTGCGGCATACCGCGCGTGGCGGGCGATGCACTCGACCGGGTCATCGGCCACGATGAGGGTCTCGGCGATGCCGATCACACCATTGGGATGCCGGCAATAGCGCGCCTGATGGATGAATTCGGGTGTGAGATGACGCGCCACCTGCATCAGTCCCTCGGGTGCATCAGCAGCCCCGATCTGCACCCGCTCGAAGCGCGCGGTACGAACGCCCTCGGGCGTATCGACATCGCGCTGGAGGGGAATCACGCCCGAAGTCGGGACGCCGCTCGCACGCAATCGACGATGGGTGGCTTCGGTGTCGTTGGTGGCATAACAGATGATATGCGCACCCTCATGACGGGCGAGAAACCGGGTCTGCCGCGGGTCGGGGCGCGCGGCATCCGCGTGGGTGAGCACTTCGAGGTAATCGTTTTCGAACACGGCACAGCGATTGGCCGAGCCCAGAGGGGCAACCGACTCGCGCGGACTCAGTGCACCCTTGTGCGCCGAGATGGGCGTGAGCACGAAGCCCAGCGACTCGAACACCTGGGCGGCTGCAGCGATGTCATGAACGGCAACGCCGACATGATTGACCTCGGAAATATCGCCCGCCGCAAGGTCTGGAGCGCCATCACCCACCCCTCGAATGCTGTCCGTCATGTCGACGCCGCTCGCAGGAGAATCAGACGTTGAAGCGGAAGTGCATCACATCGCCATCCTGCACGATGTACTCCTTGCCCTCCAGACGCATCTTCCCGGCCTCGCGCGCACCCTGCTCGCCCTTGCAGGCGATGTAGTCGGCAAAGGCGATGGTCTCGGCGCGAATGAAACCATGCTCGAAATCGGTGTGGATCACACCGGCCGCCTGGGGCGCGGTTGCACCCACCCGCACCGTCCAGGCCCGCACTTCCTTCACCCCTGCGGTGAAATAGGTCTGCAAGCCCAGGAGTCTGAACCCGGCGCGAATCACGCGGTTCAGACCGGGCTCATCGAGCCCCATGTCAGCGAGGAAGATCGTCTTGTCCTCATCGGACAGATCGGCCATCTGCGCCTCGAGCGCTGCACTCACCACCACCACAGGCGCGTTTTCGCTGGCAGCGAAGGCCTGCAACCGCTCGAGGATGGGGTTGTCGGTGAAACCGTCTTCCGCGACATTGGCCACATACATGGTGGGCTTGGCAGTCAGCAGAAAGAGCGGCCGCACGACGGCCAGTTCTTCCTTCGACAGATCGACGGTGCGGGCCGCGCGCCCTTCGTTCAGCACGGGCTGGATACGATCGAGCACCGATACGATGCGCTGCGCATCCTTGTCGCCTGAACGAGCCACCTTGGCATAGCGCGCGTACTGCTTGTCGAGCGTCTGCAGGTCAGCCAGCGCCAGTTCGGTGTTGATGGTGGCCGCATCGTCCACCGGATCGACCCGACCCGCCACGTGGATCACGTTGTCATCGTCGAAGCAGCGCACCACATGCGCGATGGCATCGGTCTCGCGAATATTGGCCAGGAACTGGTTGCCCAGGCCCTCGCCCTTGGAAGCGCCGGCCACGAGCCCCGCAATGTCGACGAACTCGACGGTCGCCGGCAGGATGCGCTGCGGCTTCACCAGCGCCGAGAGCTGCGCCAGACGCGGATCGGGCACTTCGACGATGCCCACGTTAGGCTCGATCGTGCAGAACGGATAGTTCTCGGCGGCAATGCCCGCCTTGGTGAGCGCGTTGAAAAGGGTGCTCTTGCCCACATTGGGCAAGCCAACGATACCGATCTTCAACGCCACGATTACTCTCCCTTGGGTGCGGCCCGAGCCGGCTTGGGGTTTGGACTGTCTTTGGCAGGCGCACCAGCAGGTGCCTTCGCCACGGTTTTGGGTGGTCTCGCCACCCCATGCAGATCGAGCATGGCCGCCTGCATGTCACCGGCAATGATGCGCGGCATCACGGCGAGACTGCGCTCGATGGCCGCTTCAATCGCCTCACGATCGCCCGGCGGCGGCGAGGACAGGACCCAGTCAGCGACGCGATTCCGGTCACCCGGATGCCCGATGCCGAGTCGAAGTCGCCAGAAGTCAGGCACACCGAACTGGGCTGCGATGTCACGCAAGCCGTTATGCCCGGCGATGCCACCGCCCTGCTTCAGACGCGCCACACCGGGCAGGAGATCGAGTTCGTCATGCACCACCAGCGTTTCGGCCGGCGTGATGCGATAGAAGCGTGCGAGCGGCACGACCGATTGACCCGATCGATTCATGTAGGTCTGGGGAAGGACAAGAAAAAGCTCGTCGCCGGCACCGGAGCGCCGGCCAACGAGCCCCTTGTACTTCGCATCCTGATCCAGGCGAAGACCCAGCCCCGAAGCGAGCCGCTCGAGCAACCAGAAGCCGGCGTTGTGCCGGTCGCGCTCGTGCTCCCGCCCGGGGTTGCCCAGGCCGACGATCAGGCGAATGGGCGTTGTTATTTCTTGCCGCCCTTGGCAGCCGGCTTCGCAGCGGCCTTCTCAGGCTGCTTGGAGGCAGGCACTGAAGACGCCGAAGGCGTTGCCTTGTCGTCATCAGCGGCGCCACGCGGCATCGGCGAGATCACGACGGCGGGGTTCTCGCGACCTCGCACGATCGGCTCGACACCGGCCGGGAACGGCAGGTCGCGCACGTGCACGGTCTGCCCCGCCACCAGATCCTTGAGATCGACCGTGATGTACTCGGGCAGATCGGCCGGCAGGCAGCGGATGTTGATCTCGTTGAGCACGTGGCTGACGTTGGCGGCCGACACCTTCACCGCCGGCGAGATCTCGACGTTGGTGAAGTGCAGCGGCACCTTCATGTGGATCTTCTGGTCAGGCGACACGCGCTGAAAGTCGACGTGCAGCACGATCGGACGCCAGGGGTGCATGTTGAAGTCACGCAGCAGAACCTGCTCGGGCTGGCCATCGATCGTGATGGTGAGGATCGAGGCGTGAAACTTCTCGTGACGCAGCGCCTGAAAAATGGCATTGGCTTCGAGCTCGATGTTCTTCGGCTCCTTGCCGGCCCCGTAGACGATTGCAGGTACCTTGCTTGCGTGGCGCAGACGGCGGCTCGCACCCGTCCCAAGCGCCGTGCGCGATTGCGCAGCGATTTCCATTGCCATGATGAAACTCCCAGGTTGATGAGTTCGGCAGGCCAATCCCGCCAGACTCTCCGTGAGGTCCGCGACCAGACACACACGGTTGATGCAACGGATCCGGACAGGCGGCCCGCGCGCGGCGCAGGGCTCGGAGGTCCGGGGGTATCCCTATTCGATGAACAGGGAACTGACCGAGTCCTCGTTGGAGATGCGCAGGATGGTCTCGGCCAGGAGACCCGCGATCGAGAGCACGCGAATCTTGGGGCTGGCCGCCGCATCCGGGCGCAGGGGAATGGTATCGGTCACCACGACCTCGTCGAGCGCCGATTCGGTGATGCGATCGGCGGCCTTGCCCGAGAGCACGGCGTGCGTGCAATAGGCCACCACGCGAATGGCACCACGGGCCTTGAGCACCTCGGCCGCCTTGCACAGCGTATTGGCCGTATCGACCATGTCATCCATGATGACGCAGGTACGACCGCTCACGTCACCGATGATGTTCATCACCTCGGAGACATTCGGCCGCGGGCGTCGCTTGTCGATGATGGCCAGGTCTGACTCCAGACGCTTGGCGAGCGCACGCGCGCGCACCACCCCACCCACGTCGGGCGAGACAACCATCACCTTCTCGTAATTGTGCCGCCAGACATCACCCAGGAGCACCGGCGCGGCATAGACGTTGTCGACTGGCACATCAAAGAATCCCTGGATCTGGTCGGCGTGCAGGTCCATGGTGAGGACGCGGTTGACGCCTACTGCCACCAGCATGTTGGCGACGACCTTGGCG
This sequence comes from Pseudomonadota bacterium, assembly GCA_947455195.1. Classification (GTDB taxonomy): domain Bacteria; phylum Pseudomonadota; class Gammaproteobacteria; order Burkholderiales; family SG8-39; genus CAIXPL01. The sequence continues at coordinate 161,635 of CANGMI010000009.1, forward strand.
CTGATGGCGACCCGCGCCGAGCGCGGGCGACGATCCTGACGGGCATAACCGAAATAGGGGATGGCCGCCGTGATCCGACCGGCCGAGGCACGCCGCAGCGCGTCGACCATGATCAGCACTTCCATCAGGTTGTCATTGGTCGGCTGGCAGGTGGACTGCAGGATGAAGCAGTCCTTGCCACGCACGTTCTCGAGGATCTCGACGGTCACCTCGCCGTCAGAGAACTTGCCGACGGTGGCATGGCCGATGGGAATGTTGAGGCGCTTCACGACCTGATGCGCGAGCATCGGGTTTGCGTTCCCCGTGAACACCATCAGGTTGTCGTAGGCCATGCGTGTAGCTGCTCAGAGGATGGCAGGAAGAATGGCTGGGGAGGAAGGATTCGAACCCTCGTATGTCGGAATCAAAATCCGATGCCTTAACCAACTTGGCGACTCCCCAGTGGACACGTCTGCCTGATGCCGTGGACACCGATACTACCTGCGACTGCCTGTCATCACATCGTGCTGACCGACACTCACCACTGCCCGAGCGGGTGACCGTCGAGGCCACGCGCAAGGAAACCCTGCATGCCTGCGTCGAGCTGCGCGAACACCTCACGCGCACGCCCCTCTTCGCGGAACTCGCTGAACACGCAAGCCCCGGATCCGGTAAGCCGGGCATCGCCAAACTGACTCAGCCAGTCGAGATACCTGCCGACCACCGGGTAGCGCCTGCGCACGACTGGTTCGAGATCGTTGCGCGTTTGCTGACCGCCAAAAAAGGCAGCAATTGTCATCCGTGGGGTGTCGCGTGTCAATGCCACATCGCTGAAAATATCGCGTGTCGGCACCAGCACGGGTGGCGTCAGCACCACATACCAGGCAGGGCAGAAGCTGATCGGGGTCAACTGCTCGCCCACGCCTTCACCAAACGCATTGAAACCCCGAACGAAGAAGGGTACGTCGGCTCCCAGCGCGAGTCCGAGTCGTGCAAGATCGTCCATGGGGAGGTCAATACCCCACAGGCGGTTGAGCGCGATGAGGGTGGTTGCGGCGTCGCTGCTGCCCCCCCCCAGACCGCCACCGACGGGAATCGTCTTGTCGACGCGAATCGTCACACCGCCGCAGTTCGGGACGTACCGGCGCGCCAGTTCAGCGGCGCGCACGGCGAGATGATCGGCATCGGCCAGCCCATCGATCGGACTGGCCAGAACAATCTGCCCGTCGTCACGAGGCAAGAGCGTGATGGTGTCCCTGCGGTCAATGAGACGAAACGCACTCTGGAGCAGGTGATAGCCGTCAGGACGCCGGCCGGTCACGTGAAGAAAGAGATTGAGCTTCGCCGGGGCCGGCAGCCCCTGCCCCCAGGCAATGCCGGTCGCGCCTGTTACCCCGGGTTCGCCAGCCGTGCGGGCATCGTGGCCGGTTGCGCTCGACGGAACGCTCATGGTTCGCTCCATGACGGGAGAAAGAGCCGAATCTGCAAGGTACCGCGTGACAATTCGAGTCGCTCGGGCAGACCGGTATCGGTGTGGCGGGCCCGAACCACGACCGTCCACCCCCTCTGCCGGAGCGACGACACACGGGCGTCATCGGCCAGACGCACCGGCGCATCCAGTGGCAGGGTCGGGTCGGGCACGCCCCGCAACCACCACACCATGCCCTGCAGGGGCAAGCGCCATCCGAGCACGCGCTCGGTGAGTTCATCCGGGTCGAGCGACTGCTCGATCGGACGGTCGGGCACTTCCAGGGCATAGACGGTGCCTGTGCGCCGGACACGCGCGATCATCCCGCCGATCGGGTCACGAATGGCGAGGTCATCGTCTTCGCGCTGATGGCGCCACTCGATGCGTCCATTGCCACCGTCCTGACCGGTCTCGGTGGGATAACGCACCGCGAACCGTCCCTCGACGGCAAACGCCTCGTGCAGCGATCCGGCGGGCAGCGGCTTGAGCGCAAGCGGTGCGCATCCGGCCAGCACCGCAACGATCAGCAGCAGAAACCCGGAGCGCACCATGCCGTGCCGAGGCAACCCGCTCAGCGCGGAACGGCAGCGGTGCCCCGGAGTCGGCGCACCGTCTTGTCGAGCGTCTCGTTGCCGGGCGATCGACGTGAAGCCTCGGTCCAGATGCGCTCGGCATCGGCATGCCGCCCCAGCACCCAGAGTACTTCGCCCAGATGCGCGGCAATCTCGCCGTCAGCCTGCCCGGCGTAAGCCCGTTCGAGCGCTTTCAGGGCACCTTGCAGGTCACCCTGACGAAACATGACCCAGCCCAGGCTGTCGAGAATGAAGAAGTCATCGGGCGCGAGCCGGGCAGCACGCTCGATCAGCTGCCGAGCCTCCGGCAGACGCTGGCCACGATCGGCCAGCGAATAGCCAAGGGCGTTGTAGGCCTGCGCCTGATCGGGCTTGACGGCGATGACCCTGCGCAGTGCGGACTCCATCAGCTCGAAGCGCTCGGCGCGCTCGGCCAGCATGCCCTGTTCGTACAGCAGATCGGGCTGATCAGGCATGCGCACCAGCGCAGCCGCAACGGTGTCGATGGCCTCGCCGAGCCGACGCGCGTCGCGCAGCAACTGGGCCTCGGTGAGCACGAGTTGCACCCGCTGGGCAGCGTTTTCCGATTTCACTTCCCGCAACGAGGCAAGTGCCTCATCGAGCTTGCCAGCCTTGCTGAGGGCGACTGCGATGCGCACCCGCGCCGCAGCGAACTGCTCGCCAGCACCGACCTTGCGATACCACTGGATCGCCTCGTCAGGACGTTTCTGCTCCTCGATGGCCTGTCCAAGGTAGAGAAAGATGAGGTTCATGTCGGCAAAGTCGAGCTCGACCAACTGCCGCAGGTAGCGTTCGGCGCCCGGAAAGTCATCGAGTTGCAGCGACAGGATTGCAGCCGGATAGACCACATCGGTATTTTCAGGAAAGGCCTCGACCAGCCGCGCGAATTCACGACGCGCCGGCTCGACCTGCCGCGCCGCGGCCAGCGCACGTGCGTAAGCCAGACGAACGTCGGCTGCCTGAGGATGGGCCTCGATGAACTGGCGCAAGCGTTCGATGGCCGAGGCATCCTCACGACGCGCGAGCACCTGGGCCTCGAGCAGCACCGGGGCTTCCCAATCGGGCCGGAGTGCAGCGGCGGCACGCGCTTCGGCCAGAGCCTGGTCATCCTGGCCTGCGGCAGCGGCCACCAGGCCGACCGCCTGATGGGCCGCGGCATTGTTGCCATAGGGGGCAGCGAGGTCGCGCATCATCCTGAATGCCGCCATCTTGTCCTTCACATCAGCGAGGCGGCGTGCAATCTGCAGGAAGTTGCGATCGCTCGCATCGCGCGCGAGCAACGCCTCGAGCCCGGGCTGCGCCTCCTGCAGGCGGTTGGTCGCCACGAGAATCTGCAGGCGCCAGGCGCCCGCATCACTGGAATCAGGTTCGAGTTCGGTCCAGATGCGCACTGCTTCAAGTGCCACCTGAGGCATGCGCGCCCGCCACGCCACCTCGGTCGCCCGACGCGCAAAGCGAACATCTCGCGTCTTCTTCGCCAGATCGAGCCAGGTCTGCGCCGCCAGTTGTGGCTGGTCGCGTTGCAGGGCGAGTTCACCCACCAGGAATTCGTAAAGCAGCTGCCCGGAGAGTTCGGGAGCGCCAGCGGGCGCACGAGCCCCCCCGGCCGAGCCCGCGGGTGCGATCCGCTTCTGCGCGACACCCTGCGCAAGCACCGGCTGCGCGCGCAGTGCTTCAACCGCGAGAACAACCCCCACACCGGCCAACGTGCCGGCAAGCAGCAACAGGACATGACCTGCCCCGCGACGGGTGCCGGGCCGCGCTGGGAGGGGCGGCTCTACAGCCGGCAGCTTGTTCGGATGGGTCATAGGAGTGGTCAAGTTTAGGTATATTTGCCGGCTGCCACAACAGATTTCGGGCCACGTCGTGCGATGCCGCGGCGAGCGGCTCGCCCCTCATGCCCGAACTCCCCGAAGTCGAAGTCACTCGCCGCGGCCTCGCCCCGCTGCTGCAGGGGGCTCGTGTCACGGCCGTCAACGTGCGCAATCCGCGTCTGCGCTGGCCGGTGCCCGCAGACCTGCACGAACGCCTCGTCGGCCAGACCATCCGGCAGATCGAGCGACGCGCCAAGTACCTCCTGTTCCGCTTCGACCCCGGAACCCTGATTGTCCACCTTGGCATGTCGGGGAGCTTGCGCGTTGTCGAGGGCCAGAGCCCACCGGGCCCCTGGGACCATGTCGAAATCACCCTGGGCGAGCAGTGCCTCCGGCTGCGCGACCCGCGCCGGTTCGGAGCCGTGCTCTGGCATGAAGGCCCGATCGAGGCCCACCCGCTGATGGCGCATCTAGGGGTCGAACCCCTGCTGCCCGGTTTCGATGGTCAACTGCTGCACACCCGCTCGCGCGGCCGGCGCGCAGCCGTGAAACTCTTTCTGATGGACAACGCCATCGCCGTGGGCATCGGCAACATCTATGCCAACGAAAGCCTGTACCGGGCCGGGATTCACCCGCGCACGGCGGCCGGACGCATCAGCCTGGCCCGCTACGAGCGGCTCTGCCGGGAGGTGCGCACGACGCTTTCAGCTGCACTCGCCGCCGGGGGCAGTTCATTGCGCGACTTCGTCGGGGGTGACGGGCAGCCCGGCTACTTCCAGCAGACCTACACCGTGTATGGGCGTGAGGGCGAACCCTGTCGTCATTGCGGCACGGTCATCCGGCGCATCGTGCAGGGGCAGCGTTCGAGCTTCTTCTGCGTACGGTGCCAGCACTGAGGCAGATGCATCAGGACTGCAGGCCGGCCGTCAGACGCTGATACTTGGCAAGCAGTGCATCGTGATCCTCGACCATCTCGGGATTGTCGGGGATACAGTCAACCGGACAGACCTCACGACACTGCGGGGTGTCGAAATGCCCGACACACTCGGTGCAGCGCATGGGGTCGATGACATAGATCTCCTCCCCCATCGAGATGGCACCATTGGGGCATTCGGGCTCGCAGACGTCGCAATTGATGCACTGGTCGGTGATCATCAGTGCCATGACAATCCCCTCAGGCGCTGCGCTCGCGCACCTTCACAGCCAGGCGCGCCGCCACCTGAGGCGGCACGAACTTGGTGACATCCCCCTTGAAGAGGGCAATCTCGCGCACGATGGTTGCAGAGATGAACATATGCTGCTCGCTCGGGGTGAGAAACACCGTTTCGACATTGGGAATGAGCTGGCGGTTCATCCCCGCGAGCTGGAATTCGTATTCGAAATCGGACACCGCTCGCAGCCCGCGGATGATGACGTGAGCGTCCTGCTCGATCACGAAGTCGCGCAGGAGCGAGTCGAAACCCGACACCGAGACGTTCGGGCAATCGGCAAGCACATCGCGCGCCATGTCGATGCGTTCCTCGACCGTGAAGAGCGGCCGTTTGGCGCGACTCTCGGCCACGCCCAGCACCACTTCGTCGAAGAGCGCCGCGGCACGCCTGACGATATCCTCATGCCCGCTCGTGAGCGGATCGAAGGTGCCCGGATAGACAGCTCGCTTCATGACCTGATCAGCCCCTCTGGTCGCTCGAGAATACGGCGAGCGCATGGTGAACCGCACCCGCACGACCCGACTTGAGAATCTGCATTCCCCCGTCCGGTTCGTACGGCCGCTCCGACTCGACATGAATCCGGGCTCCGTCAGCAAGCAGCGGACGAAGCGGGGCAAGGACCCGCGCGATCCACCCCTCGCCAAAGGGCGGGTCGAGGAAAACGACATCAAAGCGTGACGATGCTGCCGCGGCCGACTCGCCACCCGGAACTGCACCGCGCAGAAATTCTAGCGCATCCTTCTGGAAGATCGTGGCGCGGCGGGTTCCGATCGCCGCCGCAAAAGCGCGCAGGCGATCGACGGCCTCACGCGAACGCTCGACGAAGACCACCTCGCGTGCATTGCGCGACAGCGCCTCGAATCCCAGCGCGCCACTCCCCGCAAACAGATCGAGACAGCGCAAGCCGGTCAGATCCTGACCCAGCCAGTTGAACAGCGTCTCGCGCACGCGGTCGGGGGTCGGACGCAGCCCCGGCACGTCGGCAAAGGGCAGCAGACGGCCGCCATGCTCTCCGCCGATGATGCGTACCGTATTGGCGCGGCGTTTCACGACGGCAGAGGGCAGCAGACAGACACGCGGCAGGGGATTCCGACTAGAATCAAGTGGCTGGATTATGCCATCGCGCTTCCGCTGACCGTAGCACGCATTGCCCCTGCGGGAAGCCTTGCCGCGCTGCCTCAGCACGGGTCGCCGCCGGCTCGCGCCGCCGACGCAGCACACAACGATTCACACGCCCACGCAAACGCCCATGTTCGGTCTGTTCAGGAAGTCACCCGTCGACAAGTCCGCCGACAGAACCGAGACCACGGCATCGTCGGATCCGGCCGCGCCAACCGCTGCCATCGAGTCTGCCACGAGTGTGGCGCCCGCGACACCGCCCGATCGCCCCGCCGAGCCGGAGCGCCCGAACTGGTTCGGGCGCCTGCGTCAGGGGCTCCGCAAGACCGGAACGCAACTGTCCGGCCTGCTGGGTGGGCGGCGCATCGACGAAGCACTCTTCGATGACCTCGAAACCGCGCTGATCCAGGCCGATGCCGGTCTGCCAGCCACCACCCATCTCATTGGCGCATTGCGCGCGCGCGTGCGGAAAGATCGCCTCGAAACCGCCGACGAACTCAAGGGAGCGCTGCGCGAAGAACTCACTGCCCTCCTTGCCCCCCTCGAGCGACCGCTCGATTTCCGCAGCACGCGGCCCTTCGTGATCATGGTGGCGGGAGTCAACGGCACCGGCAAGACCACCTCGATCGGAAAGCTCGCCCGTTATTTCCAGAGCGAGGGCGCGAGCGTGCTGCTCGCCGCCGGCGATACCTTCCGGGCGGCGGCACGCGAACAACTCACCGAATGGGGTGAACGCAATGGCGTGACCGTCATTGCCCAGGACAAGGCCGACGCGGCCGCCGTCGTGTTCGATGCCATCGCGGCAGCGCGGGCTCGAGGCATCGATGTGGTCATCGCCGATACGGCCGGGCGTCTGCCCACCCAGTTGCACCTGATGGAAGAGATCCGCAAGGTGAAGCGCGTGATCGGCAAGGCCGAGGCTGGTGCGCCGCACGAAGTGCTGATCGTGCTCGATGCCAACACCGGACAGAATGCCGTGAGTCAGGTGCGTGCCTTCGATGAAGCACTCGGGGTCACCGGCATCATCATGACAAAGCTCGATGGCACGGCCCGCGGCGGCGTGGTGGCAGCCATCGCCCATACGCGATCGGTCGCGCAAGGCGCGCCCATTCCGCTTCGTTTCATCGGCGTCGGCGAGGGCATCGATGACCTGCGCCCGTTCGTCGCCGCCGATTTCGCCCGCGCGCTGCTCGACTGAATCCGTCTCCCGGTTGCTTCGCAGGGTTCCGTCGCCGGGTCGCCCCGCCCGGACCGGGTCGCCCGGCCCGGTTTCGTCCGGTTTCGCCTAGCTGCGCCAGTCGACGGTCTGACGCGAGCGAACCAGGTCCATGCGCCGCACCACGGCATCGAACACGACGCGCGGCAGGCTGCCGGCCGGATCGAACGCACTCGCATCGCGACCCGACTGGCGCCGTACGGCTTCGTCGAGGATGACATCAGGTCCCTCCATGGCGAGGGAGGCAGCCTGCACCTCGCAGGCCCGCTGCAAGGTCCAGTAGCGAAAGAACGCGTGGGGCAGACTGGTTCCGGTTACCAGCACACCGTGGTTGCGAAGCACGAGCACGTTGTGCCGCCCGAGACTCGCTACCAGACGGTCACGCTCATCCGTGCGCACGGTGATGCCCTCGAAGTCGTGATAGCCCACATCACCGTGCAGCAGTGCGCCGTAGAAGTCGTCGTGGCGCAGTCCGGCCCGCTTGCAGGCCACGGCCATCGCCGCCGTGGTGTGGGTGTGAATCACGCACTGCGCATCATCGCGCGCCGAGTGGATGGCACCATGAATCGCGAACGCGGCGGGGTTGCCACGCCACGGACTGGCGTCGACATTGACCCCGGCGAGATCGACCTTGATGAGGTTGGACGCCGTCACCTCCGCATAGTTGAGGCCGAACGGATTGACCAGATAGTGATGCTGCGCGCCGGGCACCCGCAACGAGATGTGGTTGAAGATCGACTCGTGCCAGCCCAGGAAATCGAAGACCTGGTAGCAGGCCGCCAGATCGAGACGCAACGACCATTCGGTCGCATCCATGCCGGGAGGTACCGCTCGGGTGCCCACCCCGACTTGCGCAACACCTGCAGGCTGCCGATCGAGCGTACTCATGCCACCCCCGGAGTGAGTTGATGATTGCCGGCAGCCAGCAGGCGCTGGACCTCGGCCTTCTGAACCTTGCCGATCGCACTCTTGGGCAACTGATCGACGAACACCACGCGACGCGGATGCTTGTAGCGGGCGATCCGGTCGCGAAAGAGGCCAAGAACAGCTGCCTCGTCGAACCGGCCACCGGCGCCGGGCGCATCCGTTGCCGTCATGCCGGATTCGCGACGTGCGACCGGCACGATGACGGCCACCGCCACCTCACCCCAGCGTGCATCGGGCATGCCCACCACGGTGGCCTCGGCAATGGCGGCGCATCCGGCCAGGATGTTCTCGAGTTCGGCCGGGTAGATGTTCTCGCCCCCGCTGATGATCATGTCCTTGGATCGACCGGCCACATGGTAGAAGCCCTCCTCGTCAACGCGGGCAAGGTCACCGCTGTGGAACCAGCCATCGCGAAATGACGGGTTTTGCGGGTCGGCCCAGTAACCCTGCATCAGCGCCGGACCGCGCACCAGAATCTCGCCGACCTCACCGTCAGGCACATCCCTGCCCTCGGCATCGACCAGTCGTACCTCGACATGCAGCCCGACCTTGCCAGTACTGCCCAGCTTGCGCACGGCATCCTCGGGTTTCAGGTAGATCGACACCGGTCCGGTTTCGGTCGACCCGTAGACCTGGGTCACCACGACGCCACGATCGATGAAGGCCCGCATCAACGGCTCAGGCACCGTGGAAGAGCCGGTGTTGAGCATGCGCAGGGAACTGATGTCGGTACCGGCCCACTCGGGATGCTCGATCACCGCCTTCAGGGTGGCGGGTACGAGAAGTGATACGGTCGGCCGCGATTGCGCCACTTCACGCAGCCAGGCACCCGGATCGAATCGGGCATGAATCGTGACCGTCGCACCCGCATGCAGGGCAGGCATGGTCTGGATGCAGAGCCCGCCGACGTGGAACATCGGCAGGGCCGAGAGCACGTGATCGTCACGGTCGAAGGCCTGGTAGTCGATGGCGTTGATCGCATTCCAGATCACCGCATCATGACTGTGAACGGCTCCCTTGGGCAGGCCGGTGGTGCCCGATGTGTAGACGATCATCGCCGGGTCAGCGCCCTGACCGGATGGGGTGACGGACTCCGCGCCGGGGGCCGATATGGCTGACCAGAGGGTAGCTCCGTCATGCCCGGCCCCACCGTGAGCGGCCCCGGCAGCCGCCGATGATGCGGCGTGCCCGGGCGCAGTCGCCTCGCCAGCCATCAGGATCAGCGACCGATCATCCGCCGGGGGTACCAGCGCACGCGCCGTATCGGCAAAACCTGCACCCGCCACGAGCCGACCTGCCGCCGAATGGGCGAGGATGGCGCGCAACTCGGGAACGGCGAGACGAAAGTTGAGCGGCACGAACACCGCCCCGATGCGCGCCAGCGCAAGGAACAGCACCAGCATCTCCGGATGGTTGTATCCGAGATAGGCCACATGCTCACCGCGCGCAACGCCGGCTCGACGCGCAAGGCCCGCGCTCGCTGCCTCGATCCGCTGCCAGAACGTGCGATAGCTGATGGCCTGCCCCTCGAATCGCAGGGCGATGCGGTCGGGCTGAAACTGCGCATGACGCTCGATGATGCGCGACAGGCTACTCATCAGTCTCGCCCGACTCGTACAGGGCCTCGCGCCCGAGACGATCAAGACAGAGTTCGGCGGTCCAGGGCAGCATGAGCGATCCGCATCGACTGTCGCGATAGAGTCGCTCGAGCGGCAACGTCTTCAGCATCGACTGCCCGCCACAGGTCCGGATGGCCAGCCGACAGATGTCGTTCGCGTTTTCCATCACCGTGTACTGCGTGGCGTAGAGACGCAGACGCGCATCCTTGGGCGGATCGATGCGCGCCTCGTGAATGGTGTGCATGAAGAGCGCGCGAGTCTGCTCGAGTTTCACCCGCATCTCGGCCACGGCGATCTGCTTGGTGGGGTACATGCGCCGCTTCACCGGCGGCATGTCGGGGATCTCGCCCCGCAGGTAGCGGATGGTGAAGTCGTAGGCGGCCTGGGCAATGCCCATGTAAGTGGGCGAGAGCGTCATGAACATGTGCGGCCAGCGCGAGACGGCCTGGAAGTACACGCCTCCGGGCATCAACTGCTCGGCGTCAGGCACGAAAACGTCCTTGAAGTGCAGCGTGCGCGACACCGTGCCACGCATGCCCAGCGGATCCCACTCGCCCGAGATGCTGACGCCCGGTGAATCGGCCGGCACCGCAACGTACATGGTGTCGCGCATCCCGGCGCCCGGCTTGTCCTCGGTGCACAGCACGCCATAGAAGTTGGCGGCGCCGGACAGCGACGCGAAGATCTTGCGTCCGTTGATGATCCAGCCACCGTCAGCCCGCGTCGCCAGCGTGCCGAAGGGCGCCTTGCCCGCAGCAGCGGCACTACCCTCGGAGAAAGGCTGCGCATAGATGCTGCCGCCATCGACCACGCGCGCGTAGTGCATGGCTCGCCGTTCCCGATGCGCAGCCTGATCCTCTGCGCTCATCGTCAGATCATCGGCCAGCGGACCTGACCACAATTGCGAGCAAGCGTGCATGTTGAAGGTGAGCGCGGTCGCCCCGCAGTGCCGCCCGATGGTGGCGGCCACCATGCAGTAAGTGGCGAAATCGGCACCGTGCCCCCCATGGGCCTTGGGCACACACAGCTTGAGCAGGCCCGCATCGCGCAGGTCGGCGTAATTCTCGAAGGGAAAGCTCGCTTCACGATCGTAACGCTCGGCGCGCGCTGCAAAGCGGGTACGCCCGAGTTCATCGGCCAGCGCGATGAGCGCAGCCTGCTCGCTCGATACCGGGTAACCCTCTCCGGTGATCGGGGGCGGTGTGTACGTTCGCGGTTCGCGCCGGATGGCAGGGGCTGCAGGTGCGGATGGTGTCGACATGATCAACCTGGATTCGGTGGGTCGGGATTCGGTGGGTCGGGATTCGGTGGGTCGGGATTCGGTGCTGCAGGGTACGCCAGGATCGGGCGCGCCCCGATTCGCTGGTCCCGGATGCTTCCGGTGCCGCGCGCCCTCCTCAGCAAGCACGCGTCGTACGTGTCGGAAAGTGACGCTCGAGAAAGGCAAGCAGGATTGCATTAAAGGCGGCCGGCTGCTCCATGCTGGCCAGGTGCCCGGCGCCGGGCATGCAGACATACTCGGCGCCACGAATCTTCGCCGCCATCTTCGACATCACGGCTGGGGGTGCGTTGCCATCGCGCTCCCCCACGAGCGCAAGCGTCGGCACCGCAATTCGATCGAGCGCCGCTCGCTGATCGAACCCGACGAGCGCGTTCAGGGACGCCCGATACACCTCGGGGCGCAGGCTGCCCATCGATTCGATGGCAACGGCAACCCCAGCCGGATCACAGTTCTCGCCCAGCATGACCTGCACGAGCGAGGCCGCCAGTTCGGGCATCGTGCCACCGGCATCGAGCGGGGCGAGGCGGGCTCGCAGGAACGACTGTTGCCAGTCGCCCTCCGGACGCCCGAAGGCCGGACTGGTGCCGTAGAGAACGAGGCCCTGTACCTGATCGGGCTCTGATGCCATGAGCTGCTGGGCCACCATGCCGCCCATGCTGTGCCCGACCAGCACGGTGCGCGATGCGCCGAGGTGCCGCACGAGGCGCGAGCAGGCCTGCGCGATGCCCGCCATGTCGTAAGGGTCGATGAGCGCGCTGTCCCCATAGCCGGGCATGTCCCACGCAGCCGCCCGGTAACCCGCCGCAGCCAGCGCCTCGAGTTGCCACGGCCAGACCTTGCGACCACCACCCACACCGTGCAGGAGGAGCACGAGGGTGTCCCCTGTGCCACGCTCGGTCCATGCCGGCATCGGGACCTCGTTGACATCGACCATCTCAGGACTCCAGCGGGACGAGAACACCCTCGTCGACCATCGTGTGGCCGTCGAGCTCCACGGTGCAGTTGCGAAGCGGCAGATCGAAGTGACCCAGCGTGTGCCGACCGGCTACCTCGTTGGCCCCGGTCGAGTAGAGGAAATTGCCGGCGAACGCGCGCAGTTCCGTACCGTTGAAGTCGCGCCGGTCATAGAAGGTCATGGCATCCCAGCGGGCTGCCGGGTTCATCCCCCACCCTACATGCGAAACCGCATACGCTTCGGGTTCACCCCAGGCGGCAAAGTAGCCGCGCATCATGTCGGCATCGAACCCTGCACCGCTGATTTCAGTGACGTAGTCGTTTTCGATCGTCAAGCGCACGGCGTCGTGTATGAAGCGCTTGAACGTGAGATTGACATCGCCCGGTGCGAGCACCAGTTGACCATTGACGGCACCGGCCGCAGGAAAGGCCAGACACAAGCCCCCGGGCCAATGCGCAACCGTGCCCGGCCGGCTGGTATAGCCCCAGACACCGCCCACTCGTGCACCCACCAGGCTCACTTCGAGGCGGGTGCCCGCCGCCGAACTCACCCGCATCGTCTTCGCATCGCGCAGAACACGCATCGCGGCGCGTACCCGCGGCTCGATCGTATCGTCGGGCATCAGACGCTCGAGCGCCTCAGGATGCTCGTTGGAGACCATGAGCAGTCGCGCACCGCCCTTGAGAATCGCCGGCAGTTCAGGCGCATGCAGCAAGCCCTCGACGGTGAGATCGACCACGAGCACCGACTGGGCCAGCGCGCTCACGACCGGGGCAAGCCCACCGAGCGCGTCGCTTGCGCCGGTGGACCGCACCGGGGCGGGGGCTTTCAGGCGAGGCGAAGGCACCACGAGATGAAAGGGCCGGCATCCGAGCCGCAGGAGCGCGAGTTCGGCCAACTCGACATTGATCGGCCGCGACTGGGTCTCGGACAACAGGGCAACCGTATCTCCGGCGCCGACACCACAGCGAGTGAAGACGTCGGCGAAGCAGTCGATCCACTTGCCTTCAATGCGTTCGCGCAACATGCATGTCCCTCCATTCGAGCCCCAGGGTCAATCAGGACCGTGCGCCCTTCCGTGGCACAACCCATCGAGGCGCGGCCGGGCCGCCCACGTCGTGGACATCACCGGCATTCGTAGCCTCGTTCCCGGAATTCTACTTGCGTACACCCGGTGTCTCGATGGGCACCCCTTGTGCTCGCCAGGCCAGAAAGAGCTCGAGGTCCAGGTATTCGGGCGATCCGTAGGGCCACATCTGCGCCCTCACACCGGAAAGACAACTGCGAAACCGCCGATGCAGCGACCCGGCCTTCTGCCATTCGAGCCGATAGATCGGATAGGCATTCGGATGTCCCTGGCTGATGGTCTCGGCCAGCAACTGGCGCCCCCAGTTCTGCTCATGACAATGGTTGCAGGCAAGATTCATCTGCCCCATGCGCCGGTAATACAGCTCACGACCCGCCTCGAAGTGTGGTCTCGACGCCCCCTCGATGGATACGGCCATGGGCGTGCCACGCGACCACGAGCCCACATACGCCGCGATGCCCAGAGCATCGTCCGACTCGGGCGTGAAGGCCGGAGCGCCTTGCTTGCCAACCCGGCAGGCATCGATGCGACCCGCCAGGTTGACCAATCGACCGAGGGCCGTGTCCACGCGCGGATAACGCGCTGCCACCCCTTTCATCGACTGGGACGCATCGCCGTGACACCCGGCGCAAGACACCTGCGAGCGCCCCGCGGGAGCCTGCCAGAGGGCCGCACCACGATCGAGCCAGAGCTGCGCCGGATTGGCAAATTCGTCAGCCTGCATCGAGCGCACCGACTCGGGCTGAAAGGCAAGGCCCGAGCGCAATGCATCGAGGGCGATGACACGCTCCGTGCCTGAGGTCGCAGCAGGCAGGATGCCAAGGCCTGCCAGCAGCAGGCCGACGAGCGCTTGCCTCATCGCAAGGTACCCAGGTACTGCACCACATCCTCGATGGCCTGGGCATCCAGAACAGGCTTGCCGGCAAAGGCTGACGCCACGCGTACCCGGCCGTCAACGCGGTAGTAGGCGGGCATGATGCTCTCGGGCACCAGACGACTCGAATCCACGAGCCGCAGGCGCAACTGCCCCTCGCTCAGGCGGGCACCGACACCCTCGATCGGCGGTCCCAGATTGCCCATCGAGCGCGGATTGCCCCCGGGCACCTGGTGGCAGAGCACGCAGTTGGAGTCACGGGAAAAGACGATCTCGCGCCCGCGCACCGGGTCGCCGCGCAGACCCGCGAGCGGTGTCGCGATGACGTCGCCCTCGATGTGAACGGATACCAGCGGCGCGGGCGCTGGCCGGACCGACGCTGGCGCCACCGGTGACTGCGCGTTCGCATCCACGGCCGCGAACAGTCCGACCAGCACCCGGACAGCACAGGCTGCGACCGCCCTGCCCTCTGCCACTACTCGGCGCGGGCGCCCGAGGCCTTGACGGCACGACCCCATTGGTCCACCTCTCTGGCAATGAAGCTGGCAAACTCGGCCGGCGAGTTGGCCATGGCATCGAGCCCCTGAGCCGCCAGCGTCGATCGAGCCTCGGCGCTTGCGAGCGCCCGACGCACTTCGGCGTTGAGCCGGTTGACGACGTCGGGCGGGGTGCCCGCTGGCGCAACCAGACCGCTCCAGAATGCGATTTCGAACTGCGGCAGTCCCGCCTCGACGATGTCGGGTACGTCGGGATACTGCGGGCTGCGCTCACGCGAAGTCACGAGCAGCGCTCTCAACTTGCCGGCACGAATGTGCGGCCCCAGGTTGGCGAAACTCTCGAACACCATCTGCACCTGCCCGGCCAGAAGGTCGGCTACCGCAGGACCACCGCCCTTGTAGGGCACATGCACGATGTCGGTTGCCGTGATCATCTTGAAGAGTTCGCCCGCCAGGTGGAGCGGCGTGCCACTGCCGGCCGAGGCGAAGTTGAGCTTGCCAGGCCGGGCGCGGGCAAGCTCGATCAGTTCGCGTACCGTCTTTGCCGGCACGGCAGGGTTCACTGCCAGCACGAGCGGACCGATCGACACGAGGCTGACCGGGGCAAAGGACGTTCGGGGATCGTAGGCGAGCCTCGGATAGATGCTCGGGGCGATGCCCAGCGTGCTGGTGCTGCCATAGAGGAGCGTGTAACCGTCGGGTGCCGAACGGGCTGCCGCCTCCGATCCGACCGTACCACCCGCACCGGCCCGATTGTCGATGACCACCTGCTGTCCCAGCCCCTCGCTCAGTTTCTGCGCGACCAGGCGACCGACGATGTCGGTCGGACCACCCGGCGGAAAGGGCACGATGAGACGCAACGGGCGGGCCGGAAACACCTCGGCAGTGGCGCCCGAGGCGGACGCAAGGGCGGCCGTCCCGGCGCAGACCAGCAGAAAGGATCGAAGCATCGATGACATGCGGGGCAACACCGGCTGTTATGCAGTTGCGGCGCCTTCTCGCGCCGACAGACTCGAGTATATAGTGACCCATGATGAGTCAACACCGGAGCCCCTGCACGATGCTGCCCGCACACTTCCAGTCCACCGTGATGAATCCGGCCCGCATGACCGGGCTTTTCCGGCAACAGTTCGAGATGTCGGCCGTCAAGAAGGGCGAGACGATCGCCGTCGTGTCCGACCTGGGCACTCGCCGCGAGTATGTGCAGGCCTCCTTCGCCGCAGCCGACGATCTGGGGGCCGACGTCTACGAGATGTGCGTCAATTCCATCCCGTCATGGACGAAGGTGGGCGTACCCACGGTGGGACAGTGCAAGGGAACCCTCGAGGCACTCTGCCAGGTCGATCTCATCGTCATCTTTCACGTGCCGCTCTTCGCAAGCTGGCTGCGCACGGTGATGCAGCGAGGGGTTCGGGTGCTCATGATCATCGATGCGCCCGATGATCTGGAGCAACTGATATCGCCCCCCGGTCTGAAGGACGCCGTGAAGTACGCCGACTCGCTCTACAAGGTGACCCGTCAGGTACGCATCACGAGCCGCGCAGGCACCGACTTCACCTATGACTGTGGCGAATACCCCACCATGATCCAGTGGGGCTACGCCGACGAACCGGGTCACTTCGACCACTGGGGCGCCGGCCACATCCACACCTTTCCCAACGAAGGCAGCGCCTCGGGTACCGTGGTGATGACCCCGGGCGACATCGTCATCCTGCCCTACTGCCGCTATGTTCAGGACCCGGTTCGGGTTGAGGTGCGTGAAGGCCACATCGTGTCGATCGAGGGTGGTCTGGACGCCAAACTGATGCGCGACTGGCTCGAAGACGGCAAGACCGACGAGAATGACCGCGACCCCTATGCCATCTCGCATCTGGGTTGGGGCATGAATCCGCAGGCCCGCTGGAACTGGCTGGGACTCACCGGCGGCGAACCCGAGCGCAATCGCGCAGCGGCACGCGTCTTTCCGGGCAACTTCCTCTTCAGCACCGGCCCGAACACGCAAGGGGGCGGCAAGCGCACGACACGCGGGCACTACGATGTGCCGATGCGCGACTGCACCGTGGCGCTCGATGGCAAGGTCATCATCGACGAAGGGCGCATCATCGACGAGCGCATGCGGGTTGCTCGGGTGGCCCGCTAGCATGAGCCCGACCGACCGCCCCGATCGTGAATTGATCGACGCCCTCGAGGCCGCGCATTACCACCCTCTGTGGACCCGGTATCGCGCCATCACACCGATGAAACCGGCGGCACGCGACAACCCGATGCTCTGGCGCTGGCGCGACTTTGCGCCCTTTACCGAGCGCGCCGCCCGTGAAGTGCCGATCGAGGATGTCGAACGACGCGCCATCATCCTGGCCCACCCGGCGTTCGGCGGTGCCACGGTCACCACCGCGAACCTGATCGCTGCCTTCACCATTCTGGAACCCGGCGATCATGCCGTCCCGCACCGTCACACGACCGCGGCCATCCGCTTCGGCACTCGCGCCGCGGGTGCGGTGACGCTGGTGAACGGGCGCCGCTGCGCCATGAACGAAGGCGACCTCGTCCTGACGCCACCGATGTGCTGGCATGGGCACATCAACGAAGGCCGCGAGCGCACCGTCTGGTTCGATGCAGCCAACATCCCCTTCATCTGCGGCATGGATGCCAACTTCTTCGAACCGGGCAGCCGCGGCGACACCGCATTCTGGAAGGTCGATGAAGGTGACGAGCGCCTGTACACCGGCAGCGGCCTGGAGGCGCTGCGCGACGAGCCCCACGGCCTGCAAGGCCATTCGCCCAAGTTTCATTACCCGGGCGATGTCACGCGGCGCCTTCTCGACGCCATGCCGCGCGCGGCCGACGGACAGCGCAGCCTGCGGTACACCAATCCGGAGACCGGTGGCCCGGTGATGGCGACGCTCGACTGTCAGTACACCCGCCTTGTCGCCGGCGCCACGACCCGCGCCCGCCGGGCAACCCACAACGCGGTCTGCCTCGTGGTGTCCGGCGATGGGTACTCCGAGGTTGGCGACGAGCGCATCGAGTGGCACCAGCACGATGTGTTCACGGTGCCACACTGGACGCTCGCCGCCCATACGGCGCGGTCGGCCGAGGCCGACCTGTTCATCGTCTCCGACAGGCCTGTCTTCGAAGCACTGGGCCTGCTGCGCGTCGAGTTCGAATAGTCGATCAGCGACGCCCGCGCAAGGCGTAGGCCTGATCGCGACCCGCGAGGTAGGCGCGAGGCCAGGCGACCGACCTCGAACCTGCCTCGACCGCGGCATGCAGGGTGAAATACGGATCGGCCAGATGCGGTCGAGCAAGCGCGCACAGATCGGCACGACCCGCCGCGAGCAGGGTATTCACCTGATCGACGCTCGTGATCGCACCGACAGCCATCGTCGCGATGCCGGTCTCGAGGCGAATCTGCTCGGCAAAACCGGCCTGGTACATGCGACCGTACACCGGACGCGAGGCCGGATCGGTCTGCCCGGTCGAGACGTCGACCAGATCGCATCCATGCGCCTTGAGCATGCGTGCAATCAGCACGGCGTCCTCACCGGTAATGCCATCGGGTATCCAGTCGGTGGCCGAGATGCGTGCCGCCATCGGACGATCGGCCGGCCACAGCGCACGGCAGGCATCGAAGACTTCGAGCGGAAAGCGCATGCGCGCTTCGAGGGATCCACCGTATTCATCCGACCGGCGATTGGTAATCGGCGAGATGAACGTCGCGAGCAGGTACCCGTGTGCCATGTGAATTTCGATCATGTCGAAGCCAGCCTCGATCGCGAGCCTCGTGGCACGCTCGAATTCACCACGCACGCGATCCATGTCAGCGCGGGTCATCGCGGCCGGCACCTGGGATTCGCCCGGCTTGTAGGGTAGAGGCGAGGGAGCAATGAGCGGCCAGTTGCCTTCGGGCAATGGGCTGTCGATCGACTCCCAGCCCAATTGGGTCGAGCCCTTGCGCCCGGCATGCCCCAGTTGCAGACAGAGCCTTGCAGCACTTTGTGCATGGGCGAAGTCGGTGATGCGGCGCCACGCACTTGCATGCTCGGGGGTGTAGATGCCCGTGCACCCCGGGGTGATTCGGGCATCGGCTGCCACTGCCGTCATCTCGGTATAGACCAGCCCGGCGCCACCCAGCGCGCGCGAACCGTAATGCACCATGTGCCAGTCGCCCGGCATGCCCCCAGTGGCCGAGTACTGGCACATCGGGGAGACCACCACCCGATTGGCAAGGCGCATCTCGCGCAGATGAAACGGCGACAGGAACGGCGGGGCGCTGAAATCGGCGGGCAGATCGATGCCCTCATCGGCCGCAACCTTGCGGTTCCACCACTGCTCGACCTCGGCCACCACGCCTGCGTCGCGCACCCGCAGGTTCTCCCAGGTGATCTGCTTGGAGCGCGAAAGAAGCGAGAAATTGAACTGCACCGGGTCCATGTGCCAGTACCGCTCCATGTGCTCGAACCAGGTGAGGCTGGTGTTGGCCGAGTGCTGGATCTTCTCGACTTCGGGTCGACGCGCCTTTTCATAGTTCGCGAGGGCGCGCGGCAGGTCGTCAGGCGAGTCCATCACCGCCTTGTGCAAGGCGATGACATCTTCCATGGCGAGCTTGGTACCCGACCCGATCGAGAAGTGAGCGGTGTGCGCTGCATCGCCCACCAGCACGGTGTTCTCGTGGCTCCAGCGTTCGCAGTGGATATTGGGAAAGTTGCGCCAGTGCGAGCGGTTGGTCAGCAGACGGTGGCCGCGCAATTCCTCGGCAAACAGACGCTCGCAGTAGCGCGCGGTAGCCTCCTCGTCGGTGACGCCCAGGCCCGAGCGGCGAAACGTCTCGTCACTCGTCTCGAGAATGACGGTGCACTGGCCGCGCGTGAACTGGTAGGCGTGAATGGCCCAGAGGCCCGCCTCGTCCTCCTTGAAGGCAAAGGTGAACCCGGGCAGCGGTGTCTCGGCCCCCAGCCAGACGAACTTGTTCGGGCGCATTTCGATGGTCGGGCGGAAGTGCTGCTTCCAGGCCTCGCGCACCCCGCTGTTCACACCATCGGAGGCCACCACCAGATCGGCATCGCGATGACTCTCGATGCCGGCGTCACGCGTCTGGTAACGGATTTCGACCCCGAGGCTCGCCGCGCGGCGCTGCAGGATCTCGAGGAGCGTGAGCCGCTTCAACCCTGAAAAGCCGTGGCCTGACGAGCGCAAGACCTGACCCTTGAAATGGGTGTAGATGTCGTCCCAGTAGGCAAAGTTGGCTGCGATCTCGGCGTGGCTCTCCTCGTCGGCTGCGTGCAGGCGCCCGAGCGTCTCGTCGGACAGCACGATGCCGAACCCGAAGGTGTCATCCGGCCGGTTCTGCTCGAACACCGTGACCCTGGCCAGCGGAATCGACTTGCTCACCAGAATCGAGAAGAAGAGCCCCGCGGGCCCGCCACCAATGACATCGATCTTCATGTTCGCACTCCTTCGCGCCGACAAGCGGCATTGCGTTGCCCGGCCTGATCGCGCACGCCGGTGCGGTGCTCTCGAGACCGCAACACGGGGACCCGAAAGCTTTATCAGTTGAATTTACCGTGTATATTACATCAATAAATTCATCAGTTCGAGACTCGGATGACCCAGCGCAACGCCGATCGAGTACCACCGCAT
The DNA here is from genome assembly GCA_947455195.1 of Pseudomonadota bacterium. Lineage (GTDB taxonomy): Bacteria > Pseudomonadota > Gammaproteobacteria > Burkholderiales > SG8-39 > CAIXPL01. Next base: position 181,916 of record CANGMI010000009.1, read on the forward strand.
CTGGCCGCATCGCCGCATGAACTCACCGTGACGGATTTCGAGCAATCGCTCATCTGCGCCGCAGAAGCGTTCTACCGCTGCATCGGCCTGCTGCTCGGCCCGGCCGCGCGGGAGCACCGGCTCTCGGGTCAGGACAACGTCATCCTGCAGCAGTTGATGGCCTCGCCCCACCCGCGCAACCTCACCGAACTGGCGCGGTTCGCCAACCGCGATGACACGCCCAACATCCAGTACAGCCTGCGAAAACTCATCGCGGCGCGCCTGGTCGAGAAAGCACCCGGCTCGACCAATCGCGACTCGCGCTACCAGGTGACGGCCCGCGGACGTGCACTCACCGAGGAATTCCTCGCGCGCAGGCGGGCACTGATCATGAGCCCCTCGAGCCAGATGCGCGAGGCCGACGAACACATGAAGACCGCCATCCGCGCCCTCAACATGATGGCGGGCATCTATGATCAGGGCACACGCAGCATCACCGCGCGCGACGATCGCTGATCGGCGCCCCACCATCACCGGAAGACTCGCCGCATGAAACGAGACCCATCAGACTCGCCCGCCCGGCCGCTGCGCTCCCGCCTCACCGTCGAGGGAATGGACCGCACACCCCACCGCACCTTCCTGCGCGCCATGGGCCTCGATGACGAAACCATCGCCCGACCCTTCGTCGGCGTGGTCAGTACCCAGGGCGAGAACACACCCTGCTCGCTCGGTCTGCGGCCGCAGGCCGAAGCTGCGAAGACTGGTGTGGTGATGGGCGGCGGTTGGCCGTTCGAATTCACCACCGTGTCGGTGTCCGATGGGGTGTCAATGAATCACCGCGGCATGCGCATGAGCCTCGTCTCGCGAGAACTGATTGCCGATTCGGTCGAGGCGGTCGTCCGCGGACACGCTTACGACGCACTGGTCGGGTTCGGCGGATGCGACAAGACGCTGCCCGGTCTGCTGATGGCCATGGTGCGGCTGAACTGCCCGAGCGTGTTCATGTATGGCGGCGCGATGCTCCCCGGGGAATGGCGGGGCAAGCCGGCCAGCACCGTCAACGCCTACGAAGGCGTCGGCGCCGTGCTCGCCGGCACGATGAGCGAGGCCGACCTGGCGAGCCTCGAGCGGGCCTGCTCGCCCACCGTGGGCTCATGTCCCGGGCAATTCACCGCCAACACCATGGCCATGGTGTCCGAAACGCTGGGTCTGGCGCTGCCGGGTACCGCCATGATGCCCGCCGTCTTCACCGAACGACTGGCGCTCGCGCGCGCAAGCGGTCAGGCGGTGATGCGCATCCTGCAGGGCTACGGGCCGCTGCCACGCGATCTGGTCACCCGCAAGAGCCTCGAGAACGCCTGTGCGGCCGTTGCCGCTACCGGTGGATCGACCAATGCCGGCTTGCATCTGCCGGCCATCGCCCATGAAGCGGGCATCCGCTTCACGCTCGATGATGTGGCCGACGTCTTCCATCGCACCCCGCTCATCGCCGACCTGCAACCGGGCGGGCGCTTTCTCGCGCGTGACCTGCACTACGCCGGCGGCACGAGCGCAGTGCTCCGGTCGCTGCTCGATGGCGGCTACCTGCATGGCGATGCCCTGACCCTGGCCGGCACCACGCTCAGGGAGAGCCTCGCACAGGTCGCGGCGCCCGACGGGCAGGTGGTACGTTCGGCGAGCGCGCCCATCCATGCGACGGGTGGGGTCGTGGTACTGAAGGGCAACCTCGCCCCCGATGGGGCCCTGGTGAAGATTGCCGGCCTCAAGACCCTCGCTTTCGAAGGACCGGCACGCGTCTTTGACTGCGAGGAAGACTGCACCGAAGCGGTTCGCAATCGCGCCTACAAGGCAGGCGACGTCCTCATCATCCGCAACGAGGGGCCCGTCGGCGGGCCCGGAATGCGCGAGATGCTGGGTACCACTGCGCTCATCTATGGGCAGGGCATGGGCGAGAAAGTCGCCCTTGTCACCGACGGGCGCTTCTCGGGTGCCACGCGCGGGCTGTGCATCGGCTATGCAGGCCCCGAATCAGCTGCCGGTGGGCCGATTGCGCTCGTGCGCGATGGTGACCGGATTCGCATCGATTGCGAGCGCGCGATCCTTGAACTGCTGGTGCCCGCAGACGAACTCGCGCGGCGACGCGAGGTCTGGCAGCCTGCACGCCGCGAGCGACTGGCTGGCGTACTCGAGAAATACGCCAGGCTGGTCGGTCCGGCACACCAGGGTGCCGTCACCCACAGTGGCGCCATGGCATGGCCCGAAGGCTAGTCGGTCACCGGGACGGCAGCGGCGGTACGGCAACGCCGGGATGGCCATCCCAAGTTGGCTACAATTCGCGGCCGGGGCATCCCCGACCCCCAACACGGCAGGCACAGCACGCATGTCAGGTCTATTCCTCTTCGAGCAGGCACTCAACGGACTGCAGTTCGGGCTGATGCTCTTTCTGCTGGCCGCGGGGCTCACCCTCGTGTTCGGCATCATGGACACGATCAATCTGGCGCATGGCTCGCTCTACATGCTGGGCGCCTACATCGCGGCAACGATCGCCCAGGCGACCGGTTCATTCGTGATGGCCGTGCCGCTCGCGCTGATTGCCACCGCAGTCATCGGCATGCTGCTCGAACTGGCGGTGCTGCGCCGGCTCTATACCCGTGATCACATGTCGCAGGTACTCGCCACCTTTGCGCTCATCCTCATTGCCAATGACAGCGTGCGCATGATCTGGGGACCACAACCCATCTCGCTCAACCCGCCGGCTGCGCTGTCAGGGCCGATCGACCTCTTTCCCGGCATGACCTACTCCTCGTACCGGCTCGCCATCATCGTGGTGGGCCTGGCGGTGGCGGCGCTCCTCTATCTGCTGGTCACGCGCACCCGGACCGGCATGCTGGTGCGAGCGGGCGCCTCGAACCGGGAAATGGCCACCGCCATGGGAACCAACATCAAGCTCCTCTTCACCTGCGTCTTCGGATTCGGTGCAGCCCTCTGCGCGCTGGCCGGTGCCATGCTCGGCCCGATCCTCGCGGTGCAGGTGGGCATGGGCGAGGACATCCTGATTCTCGCCTTCGTCGTCATCGTGATCGGCGGCATCGGATCGATACGCGGTGCGCTGGTCGGGTCGCTCCTGGTCGGACTGGTCGATACGATGGGGCGCACCTTCCTGCCGATGATCCTGCGCGAAGTCTTTTCGCCGCAGGTAGCGTCCAACGCGGGGCCAGCCCTCGCATCGATCCTCATCTACGTACTCATGGCGGCGGTGCTGTTCTGGAAACCGCAGGGCCTCTTCCCGGCGCGAGGCTGACCCATGCAACGTGCACTGACCCTTGCCGCGCTCGCCCTTGCCATCGCCTTCCCGATGGCGGCCGTGCCGCTCGACCTCGATTTCTACATCGGCTTTGCCAGTCGCGTGATGATCTACGCGATCGCGGCCACCAGCCTCAACCTCATCCTGGGCTATGGCGGCATGGTGAGTTTCGGACATGCCGCCTTCTTCGGCACCGGCGCCTACGTCGTTGCCATCGCGATGACCCATGGCATCGACAGCCTCTGGGTGAGCTGGCCGCTCGCGATGCTGGTCTCGGGCATCGTGGCGCTGGGCATCGGGGCCATCTCGCTGCGGACGCGCGGGGTGTACTTCATCATGATCACGCTCGCCTTCGCGCAGATGATGTTCTTCGTCTTCATCGGCCTGAAGGCCTACGGGGGCGAGGAGGGGCTGAACATGCCCCACCGCTCGGTGATCGGGTTGGGGCTCAACCTGAAGAACGATGCAACGTTCTATTACGTGGTCCTCACCGTGCTCGTGGCCACGCTCTACTTGCTGCGACGCCTCATCGATGCCCGCTTCGGGCGCGTCGTGGAAGCCATCCGCGAGAATGAGGCGCGCATGGAAACGATCGGCTTCTCGACCTACCGCTACAAGCTCACCTGCTTTGTCATTGCCGGCATGGTGTGCGGGCTTGCCGGTGCCCTCATCGCCAACCAGACCCGGTATGTCAACCCGAATCTCATGCACTGGATCGTCTCGGGCGACATGATGATCATGATCATTCTGGGCGGCCTCGGGTACCGCTTCGGCGGGGTGCTTGGCGCGATCGTGATGCTCGTCCTCGATGAGGCGATCTCGCCCTACACCACCTACTCGAAGATCGTGATCGGATTCGTGCTGCTCGCGGTGGTGCTCTTCGCCCCCCGCGGCCTGGCGGGCCTCTTCGATCGCAAGCGCGTCCGCGCGGGCGGAGGACACGGATGAACAGCGCCACACGCATGACAGAGCCGGTTCTCGAGGTGCGCGCACTGTGCAAGCGCTTCGGGGGCCTGGTCGCCACCGACCAGGTGAGCCTCGACGTACGTCCGGGCGAAGTCCATGCCCTCATCGGACCCAACGGCGCCGGCAAGACCACGCTCGTCCACCAACTCTCGGGCACGTTGCCCCCGGACTCGGGCAGCATTCTCTTTCGTGGCGACGACGTCACCCACCTCGCCGCCAACGCGCGGGTGCTGCGCGGTCTGGTGCGTTCCTACCAGATCACGAGCATCTTCCGGCAGCACAGCGTGCTCGACAACGTGGCGCTCGCCGTGCAGGCGCGCTCGGGGTCGAGTTTCCGCTTCTGGCGTCCGGTCCGCGACGAGTCGGCGCTCTTCGACGAAGCACGCGCCGTCCTCGCGCGGGTCGGCCTCGCCGATCGTGCCGATGTGCTTGCCGCCAACCTCGCCCACGGCGAGCAGCGACAACTCGAGGTCGGACTGGCCGTTGCGACCCGCCCTGCCATGCTGCTCCTCGACGAACCGATGGCCGGCATGGGGCCGGAGGAATCCGAGCGGCTCATTCCCCTCATCGACGGACTGCGAAAGGACGTGTCGATACTGCTGATCGAGCATGACATGGATGCAGTGTTCCGACTGGCCGACCGGATCTCCGTGCTCGTGTCCGGGCGGGTCATCGCCACCGGCACGCCCGATGACATTCGCGCCAATGCCGATGTGAAACGGGCTTACCTGGGCGACGAACTCGAAGCAGCCAGCGGAGGCGAGGCATGAGCGCCGAACACCCGATCCCGCGTCATCCGGCGCATCCGGACAAGGCGCCGCCAGCGCCCGCACCCGTCGAGGTCCTGCTCGAAGTGAAGGGCCTCGAAACGGCCTACGGTTCAAGCCAGGTGCTCTTCGGCATCGACCTCGTGATCGGTGCGGGTGAGGTCACCACCTTGCTCGGGCGAAACGGCATGGGCAAGACAACGACCGTGCGATCGATCATGGGCCTCACCCGCGCGCGCGGCGGATCGATCCGGTTTCGCGGCGAATGGATTCATGCGCTCGCTGCCGATCGCATCGGTCGACTGGGCGTCGCGCTGGTGCCCGAAGGGCGCCAGATCTTCCCCAATCTCACGGTGCGCGAGAACCTCGTGGCCTTCGCCTCGAACCGCAACGGAACGAGCAGCCCGTGGACGCTCGACCGTGTCTATGCCTTCTTTCCGCGACTGGCCGAACGCTCGAACAACATGGGCAACCAGTTGTCCGGTGGCGAGCAGCAGATGCTCGCGATCGGACGCGCCCTGATGACCAATCCGCACCTGCTCATTCTCGACGAGGCCACGGAAGGACTCGCACCGCTCGTGCGTGAGGAGATCTGGCGTTGCCTCGCCGCGCTGAAAGGCTCCGGCCAGACCATTCTGGTCATCGACAAGTATGTCGAGCGCCTCATCCGCATCGCCGATCACCACACCATCATCGAGCGCGGGCGAGTCGCCTGGCAGGGCTCGTCGGCAGCGCTCGATGCCGATCATGCCCTGTGGCACCGATATCTCGGCGTCTGATCAGACCGGCGCTTGCCGCTGTACCCCCGGACCCTCTGCCCTTGCGAGGCCTGATCAGATCCCGACCTGCAACCAGGGTCTGACCCAGGCGAGGCCCTCGCGGGTCGCTCCGCGCGGCTGATACTCGCAGCCAATCCAGCCTGAGTATCCCCTCTGGTCGAGTTGCTCGAACAGCCAGGGGTAGTTCACTTCCCCGATATCGGGCTCGTGACGGTCGGGTACGCCCGCCACCTGCATGTGCCCGATGAAGGGCAGTTGCGCCTCGATGCGACGGGCAAGGTCGCCTTCGACGATCTGGCAATGAAAGAGATCCATCTGCACGCGCAGATTGGGGGCACCCACTTCGGTGCAGATGGCACGCGCGGCCGCCTGGGTATTGAGAAAGTACCCGGGTATCGATCGCGGATTGATCGGCTCGATCATGACACTCACCCCGCACGTCGCGGCGCGCGCTGCCGCGTGGCGCAGGTTGCCGACGTACGTTTCGTGCAGACGCTCGTGCTCGACACCCGCTGGCGCCAGCCCGGCCAGCAGGTGAATGCGCGGGCAGCGCAGGCGCGTGGCCAGTTCGAGCGCCTGCTCGAAACGCTCGCGGCATTCGGCCTCGCGACCCGGCAGGATGGCGATGCCACGCTCGCCCGCCTCCCAGTCACCGGGCGGACAGTTGAAGAGCACCTGTTCCAGCCCATGGCGGGCGAGTTGCCCGGCCACTGCCTCCATGTCGTAGGCGGCGGGAAAGAGCCACTCGACACCCTTGAACCCATCTTCGGCGGCGAGCGCGAAGCGGTCCAGAAAGGGCACCTCCTTGTAGAGGAACGACAGATTCGCCGCGAACCGAGGCATGGCAACGTCCTGGAAAGATGGAGCGCCGCATGCTCTGGTATTCTCGCGCCCCGAGTCAAGCAGCCTCCAGGGAGAGCGGCATGTCCGACACCGAATCGCGGTTACCCGACGCCGCGGCCACGCCGTCTCCGGCCCGCATGAGCCCGCAGGTCGTTCGGGCCGGTTTTGACGTGCCGTTCGAGCCGTTTGCCTTCGTGCGCGACGGGGTGCCCGACGGCATGATGATCGAGCTGGTGCGCGTACTCATCGAGCGTACCGGACGAGCCTGCGAGATGGTACCGATGCACCTCCCCGACTGCGAACCCGCGCTCGAAGCAGGCCGGGTCGATGCCCTCGCCTTCAAGGGCGTGACGACCGAGCGCCTGTCGCGCATGGACTTCTCCGACCCGCTGATCGTCTCGGGCGGTGCCACCTTCACGCGCGCAGGGCTCGCGCCCTCGACACAGTTGTCAGACTTTCAGGGCGCGCGGGCGATCACGACCCGCGATGGCCCGTTCTGGCGCCTGCTCGAGCGCGAGTATCCGGCCATCACGCTCAGCCACGGCGAGACCTACGAAGCCTGTCTCGATGCCGTCGTGGCCGGTGAGGCTGATCTTGCAGTGCTGAACCTGCAGGCCGGCACCTGGATCGCGCGCCAGGCTCACCCGGGACGTTTCGAGTTGCCCACCGCGCCATGCTCTCCGCTCACCGTGGCTTTCTGCATGGTGAAAGGCCGCCACCCGGCCCTGCTGCACGACATCAACCGGGCACTGGCGGCCGCGCGCGCCGATGGCACCTGGCAGGCCATTCACGACCGCTGGCTCGCCTAGGCGGGCTTGCCCAGTCCGGGGGCACGCTCGCCCGAGGCAGGCCTGCTACCCGCCGGCGTCAGGGCTGCGCGCGAGGCTCGTCTGCCCGGGCAGGGCTGCCTCGAGGGTGGCAAGGACAGCGCTGCGACGAACGCCCGTGGTGATGATGACCAGCCGGTTGTCGGCATCCGGACTGCCCGGGGACGCTGCCTCAGCCTCAGTGGGTACGGGACCCGGGAGAGGCTGTGGCGACGAACAGACACCTGCAGACACTTGAAAGACGATGAGACCAGAATCGCAGACGATGATGCCTTTTACGCGAAGAATGTCGTCGCCGTGTACCGCCACGAGCGCTTCGAGAGCCTGCACGACACCCTCAGCCGCGACGCCCTCGGCAAGCTGCACGATGAACGTATCGATGGCCGCATGAGCCAGCACGCGCCCGGTCGTGACCGGCCCGATCGGCCGCCCGATGCGGGGCGCGGCACCGGCGCGACCGAAGGCAGGCTCGCGGGGCGGAACCATGCCACCCGCTCGTGTCCGGATCGAAATCCCACTCGCGGATCGCTCGACGGATGACTCTGAATACTCAACTTCTTCGGAAAAAAAACAGCGATCAGCCGGCATTTCCCATGAATGAACGCCAATCGAAGCCATGACGTTCAACGATCGCAAGCGCTCTCGCAGCGCTTCAACGACCCCAGGCGCCGCAAGATCGGTGCGGGTTATCAGCAGGCGATCGGCAAACACGGCCTGGGCGCGACACTCCGGATGCCGCTCGAGTTGACGCCTGCCCGCCTGCGCATCGATCGTGCAGAGTACGGCCGCAAGGCGGTAGCGCTCGGCAACGATGCCCACTCGATCCATCGTCTCGATGAGCGGGGCAGGATGCGCAAGGCCGGTCGTCTCGATCACGACCCGCTCGAAACGGGGAATGCGGCGCTCGAGCCGCGCCCAGTACAGATCTTCCAGCGCAGCCTCGAGATCACCGCGGACGTTGCAGCATACGCAGCCCCCCGCAATCACCATGGGTGCAGTAGTGGCAAGGCCACCCACCAGGCGCTGATCGACCCCGACCGCGCCCACCTCGTTGATGAGAAGCGCCGTATTGACGAGCACAGGCGATGTAGCCTGATCGGACGGCAACCCATCCGGGCCGGTCGTCGACTGCCCGAGCGCACCGGCCAGCAGGGTGGTCTTGCCACTCCCCAGGAACCCGGTGAGGATCATCACCGGGATACGCGCGTGGAGTGGCCGGGATGCTTTCGCGCTCAGACGGGCTCGCGAATGAGACGTGCCGCCGGCATGATCGCAAAGCCCTCGACCTCGACCATGAAGGCCGGATCGGAGAGGCGACGCACCTCCACGGTCGTGCTGGTCGGCAGCGCGACCCCGAAGTAGCGCTTGCGCACATCGGTGTGCAGGAAGAATTCGTCGATGTCGGTCACGTAGGTCGATGTGCGCACGAGATCGCCGAGGTTTGCACCGATCGACCCGAGCGCCGTCGCCAGGTTCTCGCCGACCTGCGCAATCTGGGCACCCATGTCGCCCGCACCGACGACGTTTCCTTCGGCATCACGCGACAGCAGTCCGGACACGAAGATGATCACGTGCTCGCCCAGGACGTAGTGCACGACCGGTGCGTAGAGCAGGTTGCCGGCAACGACACGGCGGGACAGTCCGGGCGGAAAGACGTTCTGACGCATGATGGGTCTCTCAGTCTCGCCAGGGGTCGATGCAGCAGTGGATCGCATCGGGATCGCCCTCGCCACCCACGGTACGCAGTGCCCGGTCGACCTCGCTCAGACCGTAGGTATGGGTGCACAGTTCGTGCAGCGGATGACGCCCGCTCGCGATGAGGCCCAGCGCGAGTTCCACCGACTGGTAGCTGTGCCCGCGCATGCCCTTCACGGTCAGAAACTTGCGGATGATGAGATCACTCTCGAACGAGGGTACCGGGCGCCGCTTCTGCCCGCCGAGGACCACACGACCGCTCTTGCGGGCAACGCGAATGGCCGAGACCACGGTCTCGGGGCCGCCCGAAGCGCAATCGATGACCAGGTCCACCATCAGGCCACCGGTGATGTCGGCCACCGTCTCGAGCAGGTCCTGCGATTCGATGTCGATGGTGTGATGGGCACCCAGACGCCGGGCCATCGCAAAGCGGGCCTGATCGCGCGCGAGGCCCGAGACGATGATGCAGCTCGCACCGGCTTCGCGGGCGGCGACCACGCAGGCGAGGCCCTGCTGACCAGGCCCCTGGATGAGGACTGCATCGCCAATCGAGGCACCGCCCTGGAGGTAGGCCCACTCGACGCCGTTGCCCAGAGGCAACGCGAGCGCGGCCTGCTCGGCCGGCACCGCCGCCGGCACCCGATGAAAGACCGCATTGGGTGGCAGGTACTGATACTGACTGAACCCACCCCAGAGTCCGGGCGCCCGGGCGATGCCGGTCGAACCGAACCGGATACTGTCCGGGTTCGAGAGCAGGGTATCGGTGGCCTCGCACAGACGAAAGTCGCTGCTGCGGCAGTACGCGCAGTGGCCACAGGGGAGGTATTCCTCGAGCGCCACCCGATCGCCTTCGCGCAGCCCCCAGCGGGTCTGCGCTGCTCGACCCAGGCGATCGATGAACCCAACCGATTCATGACCGAGAATCATCGGCCCCTTCACGGCCGGGTAGGTCGTGTAGTAGGGCCAGTCGCTGCCGCACACGCCCGTGAGTTCGATCTTGAGCAGGCCGGCATCGTCAGCGAGCAGCGGGAGGTCGAATTCGCGCACCTCGGTCGTGCGGTTGGCCACCGCAACCGCTGCGCGAATCTTCGTCGGGGTCGGACCGCTCATCGTCAGATGCTCAGGTGAGGAATGCCGGGCGCGGCACCCGCACGACGGACCTCGTCGGCCACATCCGAAAAGGGCGTGCCACTGGGGCGCAGGAAGGACGCCGACCGCAAGTGATGGGTCACCGGATCGAGCGCGGGCGGTGCCTCGCCCTTCTCCAGATTACGGGCTGCCCGAAGGAGCCGATTGCGGGCCATGATGATGCCGGTATCGGTCGAGGCCAGCGTCTCGCGCGAGCGATCGTGGATGGGACCGCAGCTCTCCTGGAGTGAAGCATCCTGCATCGCGATGCCGGGTATCCCGCTGTAATGGCGGCCTGCGCGCTGCGCCGCGCGGTCCATCAGGTAATCGTTGCTCCGGTTGGCAACCGGGAGCCAGGTACCGGGAATCAGCTTCGCGTAGATGCCTTCGCCGCTTTGCATGGCGGCATGCTCGTCATCGCTCAGGTCACGCGTCGGGTGGTGGGTGAAGGTCCACACGAAGCAGTGGTGATCATCGATGGGCACGAAGGCATGACCATGCAGGGCGTGATCGCCGTAAGGCGGAATCATGTTGTAGAAGGGCATGACGAACTGCGTGATGCGCCAATAGTCTTCCCCAGCCTCGGCCGCGCGGCGCGCACCGATCGTGAGCCCGGTCGGTGAGTCCATCACTTCCATGCGCGGCTTGGTGTCATTCTGATATCGAGCACCGCGCGAGCCGACCCGCATCGGCTCGTTGGCCAGCGCACCGCGGTGCAGCCAGGACACGTGAGCGCCATCGATGGCGCCTTCGAGCGCCTGCATCCAGTTGCTCTGCTGCAGCCGCTTGCTCACATAGCGCTGCCCCGGCGGGACCATCGCCCATTCGTATTCGGGCAGGGGCGGCTGCTGATCGGCCGGTCCCATGTAGGCCCAGACCACGCCACCGCGCTCGGCGCAGGGATAGGCGCGCAAGCGCACCCGAGCGCAGAAGGCCTCACCCTCCGACGGAATCTCGAGGGCCCGACCATCGACGCCAAACTTCCAGCCGTGATAGGGGCAGCGCAGCCCGCCCTCCTCATTGCGCCCGAACCAGAGCGACACCCGCCGGTGAGCACAGAATTCATCGATGAGTCCGAGTCGGCCTTCGGTGTCGCGAAAACAGATCAGCGATTCACCGAGGAGCGTGACCCGCACAGGGTCCCCATCGGGCGCGGCAACCTCTTCGGCCAGCAGAAAAGGCAGCCAGTAACGGCGCAGCAACGCGCCCATGGGAGTGCCCGGCCCGGTGAGGGTGAGCAGCTGATTCTGTTCTGGGGTCATGGAGAGAGCATCCTCGGGCCATCGACGCTCGCCATACGGCAAGGCGATACACAACGAGACCGATTCTACGCTGCAGCCGTGCGCTGGCTCCAGCGACCAGGCGGCAACCTGCCGCGCGCGCACTTCAAGCACGCCGGCAACCGCGTCAATCCAGTAATCTGCGAACCGTGCACGGCAAGAGGGCCGGGCGCACCCTTCCGATTCGACCTGCAGCGACTCCAGCCTTCGATGATCGCCCCGCTCATGCACAGTCTTGCCTGCGCCCGACTCCTCCGTACCCTTGCGCTCGGCGCCACGGCAGGCTTCGTGGCTGCGGCCATCACCGCTCGCACGGCCACGGCCCTCGAGTACCCCACCCACCCGGTCACCCTCGTGGTGCCCTTCACCCCGGGGACCGGCATCGACATCATCGCGCGCACGCTCGCCCAGCGACTCGCCCTCGCCTGGGGACAGAGCGTGGTGGTCGACAACAAGCCCGGAGCCAGCAGCAACATCGGCACCGAGTTCGTGGCGCGCGCCGGCCCCGACGGGCATGTCCTGCTGGTGACGGCCACCAGCTTTGCCACCAATGCCGCCATCAACCGCAATCTGCGCTACGACCCGGTCAATGGCTTTGCCCCGATTGGCCTCCTGGCCAACGGTACGTTGAGTCTGGTGACGAGCAACGCGCTGGCAGCCACCTCGGTCCAGGATCTGGTGAACCTCGCGCGTCGCGCGCCGGGTCGCCTGAACTACGGTTCCTCAGGCAACGGAACGCCACAGCATCTCACCATGGAACTGTTCAAGCTCGATGCCGGGGTGCAGATCACCCATGTCCCCTACAAGGGCACGGCAGGTGCCATCAACGATCTGCTGGGCGGCAGGCTCGACGCCATGTTCATTCCGGTTCACACGGCGCTCCCCTACATCCAGCAGAACCAGATGCGGATGCTGGCCGTACTCGCCCCGGAGCGCCTGGCCGTCGTCGGCAAGGTGCCCACCATGAAGGAAGCCGGATTTCCCGGGGTTCAGGTCGGAAGCTGGTATGCGATGCTCGCGCCGGCCGGCACACCACCCGAGGTTGTCACCCGCATCAATACCGACATCAACGCACAGCTGAATTCACCCGAGGTTGCGGCCACCTTTGCACGCCAGGGCCTCGTACCCATGACGGGCACGCCTGCCCGCCTCGCCGATCTCATCCGCGCCGAACTCGCCCGCTGGCCACGCGTGGTGGCGGCAGCGGGCATCCAGGCCGACTAGAAGGAGGCCGGCGCGCCCCGGGCGGGGGGGCGATTTGCCGGATCCACCCGGTCGATTCCGTCAGCCTGCTCGGCCTGGTCAGCGGTGGCGGCGGGCAGCAGCCAGCACCGCCTCGTAGTCTTCCTTCAGCTGGGCGTTGGCCCCGACGATGGCCGGCAGCACCGACGTCACGTCGTCAAGGTAGCGCTTCGCCTCGGCCTGGGAGAAGACGATGCTCTGTCCGCCATTCTGCTCCCAGACCTTGCGGTCCTTCTCGGCATCGTCGACGCCGCGGGTGCTGAAGAGCACCTCGGCCTTGTGTGCTTCATCACGCACGATGGCCTCGAGCTCCGGGCCGAGCGACTTCATGTAGTTGCGATTCACCAGGCCCGCCGCAATCAGGAATCCCCCGGGCAGATAGGTCATGTACTTGGTGATGTCGTAGTACTTGAAGGCCGTGAAGATGCTGATCGAAGCGGTGACGCCATCGATGGTACGGTTTTGCAGGGCTGGCAGCACCTCGCCGAGAGGAATCGACAGCGGCGATGCACCGAGCTTGCGAAACGGCTCCATGTGCAGCGGCGTCGGGCCGGGCACCCGCAGCTTCTGCCCCTTGAAGTCGGGCAGGGTGCGAATGGCCTTGTGCGACACGATGACCATGGGGCCGTTCACCAGGGTCACCAGGGGCTCGACGCCCTTGGACGCCCCGAAGGTGGCCAGACGCTTGCGAATCTCGGCATCCTCGAAGACACGCTCGGCGTGCTTCATGTCGTCGAACAGCCCGGGGGCATCAAACACGAGAAAGCGCGGCTCGAGACCGATGAGAAAGCCCACGGCCGGCATCGTCATCTCGACGGTGCCGAGGGCAACGCCTTCGACCGTACGCGGAATGGGCCCGAGCTGGCTGGCCGGGTAGACCTCGACCTTGATGCGCCCGTTCGAGCGCGCCTCGACGCCGGTCTTGAACACCTTCATCCACTCGTGAGCGACATCGTTCACGGTGGGCGTGGAGAGTTTCATCGTGAACTGCTGGGCCATCACACCCGAAGCGGCGAGACTCAGGGCGGCCGTAACGGCAAGGCCGAGAGCGCGTCGAACGCCATGGCGTATCGGCCTGCGGGTCGGGGTATTCATCGGTGCGTGTCTCCTCGTAGGTCGGGGGTCGCGGGGCTCTTGCCCACCTGCGCCGCAGTGTCATGGCGAGGCGGGCGCTTGTCAAGGCAACGTCATCTCGAGCGCGATCCCGCCAGTGCGGCGTCAATGCTAGGATCGCGCGCTTCGGCACACCGTAGCACGCCCCGCGCTCGGGCCTGTGCCGGGCCAGTCACGAACGGGAGACATGATGGATTTCAGCACGCTGCAGGCAGTGAAGGTCGAGATCGACGAGGGTATTGCCTGGGTCACGATGAATCGGCCCGAGAAGCGCAATGCGATGAGCCCGCAAATGCACAACGAGATGATCGAAGTACTGCGGTACCTGGCTACCGCCCCGGAAGCCAAGCTCCTCGTTCTTACCGGTGCCGGCAACAGCTGGAGCGCAGGGCAGGATATCAAGCAGTTCTTTCGCGACCTCGATGACAAGCCCGCCGAAAAGTACAACATGCTGCTGGCCAGTCACGAGTGGCGCTGGAACCAGCTGTCGCGCTTTCCCAAACCCACCATCGCCATGGTGAACGGTTACTGCTTCGGCGCAGCCTTCACCCCCCTCGTCGCGTGCGACTTCGCCATCGCTGCCGATGACGCACCCTTCGGCCTGTCGGAAATCAACTGGGGCATCCTGCCTGCAGGACTCGTCTCGAAGGTGATGCTCGACTCGGTGAGCTATCGCAATGCCAAGTTCTACGCCCTCACCGGACGCCCCTTCGATGGCCGCAAGGCCGCCGAAATGGGTCTCATCGACTTCTCGGTACCGGCCGAATCGCTGCGCGAGGAGACGAAGAAGCTCGCGCAGGAACTGCTCGCCAAGAACCCCCAGACCTATCGCTCGATCAAGGAAGCGCTCAATCATCTGCGCGGCATGAGCGCCGATCAGGCCAACGATTACCTCAAGGCGAAAGAAGCCGAGATGCGCTTCATGGACCGCGAACAGGGCCGAGCGCAGGGCATGAAGCAGTTCCTGGATGACAAGACCTACCGGCCAGGGCTCGGGCATTACAAGCGCGACGTCGAGTAAGGCTCGAGGCGGCCGAGCGCAGTTCCCGCACAGCAATCAGGAAGACCACGATGGATTTCGATTTCACCGACGAACAGAACATGCTGCGCGACGCGGTACGCAAGATGATGGATCGCGTCGCCACCCCCGACTATGTCCGTCGGCTCGATCGTGAACAGGCCTACCCCACCGAGCTCTATCAGGCCTGGGTCGACATGGGGCTGATCGGGCTACCCTTCCCCGAAGCCTACGGCGGCTCTGGTGGCAGCGTCATCGACATGGTGATCCTCGCCGAGGAACTCTCGCGCAAGAGTGCCGACTTCTACATGGCCTATGCGGGCAGCATCTTCTGCGGGCTGAACGTGCTGCGAAAGGGCTCGGAAGCGCAGAAGCAGCTCTGGCTGCCACGGCTGCTCCAAGGCGACATCCGCATGTCGATCTCGATGTCCGAACCCGACGCAGGTTCCGATGTCGGCGCCATGCGCACCACGGCGCGTCGTGATGGCGATGACTGGATCATCAACGGCCAGAAGGTATGGGCGACCGGTGCCGGCGCGAAGGACAACATCATCAATGTCTACGTGAAGACCGACACCACGGTGAATTACCGCCAGGGCATGTCGCTCTTTCTCGTCGACAACAAGACGCCGGGCCTCGAGATCCGCAAGCTCGACATGCTGGGCCGGCGCTGCGTGGGCACCTATGAGCTCTTCTTCAACGACGTGCGCGTGCCGGCAACCCAGCTCGTTGGCGGCGAGAACAAGGGCTGGGAATGCGTGCTCTCGGGCCTGCAGATCGAGCGACTGTGCTCGGCGGCGGGCAACTGCGGCGCAGCGCAGGCCGCTGTCGACCTGGCGCTCGACTATGCGCGCGAGCGCAAGCAATTCGGGCGTCCGATCGGCACCTTCCAGGCCATTGCCCACATGCTCGCCGACATGCAGACCGAGGTCGATGCCGCACGCGCACTCACCTGGCGCGCCGCCTGGATGGTGGCTACCGGACGCGATGCGCTGCGCGAGATCTCGATGGCCAAGCTCTACTCGTCGGAAACCTATGTGAAGGTGGCTAACCAGGGCATGCAGATCCTGGGGGGCTACGGCTACAACATGGAATTCGACATGCAGCGGCATTACCGCGATTCACGCTCGGCCACGGTGGCGGCGGGCAGTTCGCAGATGCAGCGCAACGTGATCGCCGGCCTCATGGGCCTGAAGGTGCAGTAGCGGAGACCCCCGGCGCCGGCGCAGCGCGTCCTGGCGGGACCATCACCGAAGGCCGCGATGGCCATCGCCCCCCGGGGCGCCGAAGGCGGTGGCCCGACTGCCGCCGATGCCCGCTGCTCAGAGCTGGTCAGCCGAGATCTTCGCGTCGCGGATGATCTTGCCGTAGCGGGTCACTTCGACATCGATCAGGCGACTGAACTCCTCGGGACCCGATCCGATGACCTCGAAACCCTCGGGCGGGAAACGCACCTTGATGTCGGGCTCGAGAAAGCCCTTGCGCGCTGCCGCCGCAATCTGCGCGGCAAGCGGGCCGGGCAGACCGCGCGGACCCCACAATCCGTACCAGGAAGACATCGTGAATCCGGGCATCACGGTTTCCGCCAGCGTGGGGACCGAGGGCACCCCGACGTTGCGCTTGAGACTGGTGACCGCAATGGCCCGAAGACGGCCATCACGCACATGCGAGATCAGTGACAGGATCGGTGTCGACATGCCAGCCACCTGACCACCCAGCGTGTCGCTGATGGCGGGCCCCATGCCCTTGTAAGGCACGATGGTCAGCGGGGCGCCAAGCACCGAGCGGAACGACTCGGCCACCAGATGATCGGGCGAACCGATGGCCGCAATCGCCCAGTTGAGCGGCACATCGCGCCGCGTCATCAGATCGCGGATGTCGTTGATGCCCGAGGCCGGATGCACGGTAACGATGAGCGGCACCTCGGCAATCTGGGTGATCGGCGCGAAGTCGGCCACGGCATCGTAGGGCACCTGCTTCATGATGAGGGCATTGATGAGGTGCACCGAGGCACTGATCATCAGCATGTAGCCATCCGGGGGAGCCTTCGCGACGAGCGCGGCGCCAATGACCCCGCTGCCCCCCGGCTTGTTCTCGACGATGAAGGGCTGACCGAAGGCGTCCGAGAGCTTCTGCGCCAGGGTGCGTGCCACGGCATCGGTACCACCGCCCGGCGGTGCCGGCAGGATGAGGCGTACCGGGCGGACCGGCCACGAGGGTGCCTGAGCTTTGGCCCCTGCCGGCAACAGGGTCGCAAGGGCTGTCACCACGATCATCGCGACGGCGACAAGCCGTCGGAGCACCGTGACGAATGAGGCGATGCCCGGCCCGACGGGTAGCGCCGCCGCCCGACCGCCCTTCACTGGACGCCCGGGTCGATGTCGGTGGGGCTCTCCTCGCCCGCGACCGGCCCTTTGGCCACGGCGGCAGCATCCGGGCGCTGATGACGAAAGCCGTGGGCAAAGTGACCTTTGCCCTCGAGATCACCCTTGTCGAAGATCCACCGATAACCGTCCACCGGGTTCGACAGGATCTCCCAGCAGTTGTCGTCCAGATCCCAGAAGAGAAAACTGTACGTGCCGTGGCGTGCCGAGGGACGACTGATGTCCTTGAGCGACCACTTCTCGGCCTGCTCGAGGCACTGCTGATAGGCCGCATCCACTTCGGCATCGGTCTCGACATCGACCCCGTTGTGGTAGTGCCGCGGCATCACTTCCTTGTCGCGGGTCTGCACGACCGCGTAGACATGGGCCCCTCCGAGCCGAATCATCAGCGAGATCGGACTGGTGCGCACCGCCTGCAGGCCCAGAAACTCCTCGTAGAACCGACGACTGCGCTCGATGTCGTGCGACCCGAGCGTGCCGTGCGAGATGAAGCGGGTACGAATGGCAGGCGTGCTTGCCTGCGCCGAGGCGTCGTCGGCCATGTCTGTCTCCTGGATGAAGGCGATGCCGATTGTACAATGGGGTGGTACGCGTCTCGGTCCACGGTCATGCCGACAGACCACAGACGTGGCCCAAGGCAACGCGACCGACGTCGGTGGGTTTCGGCATCCGCGGATCGCGATCGATTTCGAGCAGGCAGGAGGAGTCACCCGCAATGAATGCCCGTGCAGGACGCATCGACGTCCACTTCCACATCGTGCCCCCCTTCTACGCAGAAGCGGTGCAGGCGGCCGGTGCCGCCCCAGCCCGTGGCGCGTTCCCCGACTGGTCGCCCGAATCGTCGATTGCCCTCATGGACCGCTTCGATATCGGCCTCGCGCTCACCTCGGTGACTTTTCCCGGGGTGCACTTCATGGACCCGGCCACTGCCCGCACCATGGCCCGGCGCTGCAACGACTTCTCCACCGGACTGCATCGCGCTGCGCCCGACCGGTTCGGCGCGTTTGCGCTCATCCCGATGCATGACAGCGCGAGTGCCATCGCCGAGATCGGCTACGCGCTCGACGCCCTTGGCCATGACGGCGTGTGCCTCTTCACGAGCTACGACACGCGATTTCTCGGCCACCCTGACTTCGACCCGGTGATGGCCGAACTTGACCGGCGCTCGGCGGTTGTCTTCATCCACCCTACATTCAGTCCGGGCAGCCAGTCGGTGGGCCTCTTTCCCGGCTTCGTGATGGAGTATCCGTTCGACACGACCCGTGCCGCAGCCAACCTCATTCTGAGCCGCACGCTCGAGCGCTATCCCTCGATCCGGTTCATCCTCTCGCACGCGGGCGGCACGCTGCCCTTTCTCGCCTGGCGCCTGTCGATCTCGCCGCTCATCGCCCCGAAAGCACTCACGATGACCCCCGAGGCGGTGATGGCCGGGGTGAAGCACTTCTGGTACGACACGGCCCTCTCGCCCGGTCGAGCCGCGCTGGTGGCGCTCGAGGAGTGTGCCGCCCCCGACCGCATCCTCTTTGGCAGCGACTGGCCCTATGCCAATGCCGATGTGGTCGAGCGCGCCATGGGCCTGTACGAAGCGCCCGGCCTGCTGCCCGAGAACACCCGAGGGGCGATCGATCGGGGCAACGCACTGAAACTCTTTCCACATCTGGGGGGCGCGCAATGATCGGTCGACTCGTCGCGACACTGGTGGCCACGGCCAGTCTGCTGACGGCAGGTGCGGTGGCCGCCGCTGACTGGCCTGCCGGCCCGGTGCGGATCATCATCCCTTACCCACCAGGCGGCGCCACCGACATCACCGGGCGCATGCTCGCCGAGGAATTCGCAAAGACCTTCGGTCAGCCCTTCCTCGTCGACAACCGCGCCGGTGCCGACACCCAGATCGGCACCGAAGCCGTGGTGCGCGCGCGCGCCGACGGTCAGACGCTGCTCTACACCGCAGCCCCGCTCATCATCGGGCCGGCTCTCTACCCGAAGATGAGCTACGACCCGCTGCGCGATCTCGAGCCTGTCGCGCGGGTGGTCGAGAACGGGATGCTTCTGGTTGCACACCCCAGTGGTGCCACCAGCATCCAGGGGCTGCTGGCGGCCGCGCGCGCCCGGCCCGGCGCACTCACCTTCGCATCGTCGGGCTATACCGGTGTGAGCTTCATGGCAAGCGAACTGCTCGCCTCGGTGACCGGGATACAGATCACGGCGGTGCCGTACAAGGGCACCGGACAGATCATTCCCGACCTCCTCGGCGGTCAGGTGGGCTACTTTTTCGACAATCCCAGCACCAGTATCGGCAACGTGAGGTCGGGTCGACTGCGCGCCCTGGGCTATACCGGCGCAAGACGGCTGCCAGCACTCCCCGATGTGCCCACCTTCGCCGAGTCGGGCGTACCGACGTATGAAACCGTGAACTGGTGCGGCTTTCTGGCACCCCTTGGCACCCCGACCGCCGTGCTGGACCGCCTCAACGCCGAAGCAACGCGTCTGGTACGTCGAGCCGACATCGCCGAGCGGATCGAACGCGATGGGCTGGTGACGGTGACCTCCAGCCGCGCCGAGTTCGGTGCCTTCATGCGAGCCGAGGCCGGCAAGTGGGCCCGGCTCGTCCAGGAACGCAACATCCGCATCGACTGAGATCTCGCCCGATGAAGAGCCCGGCACCTGTACGACCCAACCGATGGATGCGGTGCGCACTCGCTGCGCTCGTCACGACGGCATGGATCGTTCCCACGATCGGCGTGGCGCAACCGGCTGCGGGGACAGCAGCCAGTGGCATGACCACCGGCAGCGCAGCGGCCGAGCCCCCAACATCAGCGGCTGCTGCGTGGCCTTCGCGCCCGGTACGCCTCATCGTGCCATTCCCGGCCGGGGGCAGCACCATGGAGCAGGTGGTCCGACTGCTCACGCAGGACATGCCACGATCGCTCGGACATCCGGTGCTGATCGACAACCGCCCGGGGGCGGGCACGGTGATCGGCGTCGACCAGGCCGTGCGTTCCACCGATGGCCACACCTTTGTCGGCGTCGCCAACAGCTTCACGGTCAACGCGTCGCTCGTGAAGACCCTGCCCTACGACACCTTGCGTGACCTGCGTCCGATCGTGCTGCTTGCGCGCACCCCCAACGTGCTGGCGGCACACCCGAGCGTGCCGGCAGCCACCCTCACCGAGCTCGTCGCCTGGGCGCGCGCGCACCCGGGCAAGCTCTCCTATGCATCCTTTGGCAATGGCACCACCGCACACTTTGCGGGCGAGATGCTCAAGTCGGCTGCCGGCATCGACATCGTGCACATTCCGTACAAGGGTCAGGGACCCGGACTGACCGACCTGCTGGCAGGCAACGTGGACATCATGTTCGGCAACATGAGCGACATGCTGCCGCATATCCGTGCGGGCAAGCTCAAGGGCTACGGCACCACCTTCCTGCAGCGCGTGCCGCAGGCACCCGATCTTCCCACCATCGCCGAACAAGGTTATCCACGCTTCGAAACCGACTCCTGGTACGGGCTGATGGCGCCGGCAGCCACGTCGCGCGAGATCGTGACGCGACTGAACCTGCTCTTCAATCAGGCGCTGTCCGACCCAGCCCTGCGGCGGTCACTCACGACCCAGGGGTTCGAAGTGCTCGGTGGCACGCCCGAGCAGTTCGGGGCCCACATCCAACGCGAGATCGCGAAGTACGCGCAGATCGTGCGCCAGTCGGGCATGACGATCGACTAGCGCGATACCGACCCGTTCGCCTGTCGATGCGCCCGATCTGCCCCCGCGATCGGTTTGCGCCGTGTCCTCGTGATTCGATTCGCTACAGATCGGCCCAGCCGCCATCCACCGGGAGGTCGACGCCCGTGATCTGGCGCGATGCATCGCTCGCGAGGAACAGCACGGCATTGGCCACATCCTCGCCGGTGCTGATGCGCCGCAGTGCGTATTCATTTTCGAAACTGCGGCGCGCCTCCTCGATCGACAGGCCGAGCTTTCGCGCCTTCTCGGGCAGCACCTTGTTGTCGAACCGGTCGCCCTCGACCATGCCAGGGGCGACATAGTTGACATTGATGTTCCACGGCCCGACCTCGATGGCCGTGCTCTTGGTGATGCCGCGCAGACCCCACTTGGATGCGCTGTAGGCCATGCGGCCCGAACGCCCGCGCATGCCGAAAGTACCGCCCACGTTGACGATCTTGCCGTAGCGACGCGCCATCATGCCCGGGATGACCGCGCGCATCATGAGCCAGCAGCCCTTCATGTTGAGGTCGAGAATTTCCTCGAACTCGGCCACGGTGTTCTCGTGGCCGGGACGCTCGATCGGACCGGTACCACCGGCGCAATTCACGAGAATGTCGACGCGTCCGAAGTGCGACTCGGCCCGCGCCATCATCGCCTGCACCGACGCCTCGTCGGTGACATCGCAGGCGATGGGCAGCGCACGCCGGCCGAGTGCCTCGAGCTGCGCGGCAACCGAGGCAAGCGCGACCGCATCGCGTGCCACGAGCACGACATTGGCACCCGCCCGTGCGAGCGCCAGCGTGATGTCCTGCCCCATACCCTTGGCAGGTCCGGTGACCAGTGCAATGCGGCCTTCGAGGTTCATGATCGCTCAGGCCATCTTGTGTTCGAGTTCACCGATGCCCTCGATCCACAGCTTCACCGTCTCTCCCGGCTTGAGGAAGCGCTTGCGCCCGGCGCCAACCCCGGCCGGCGTGCCGGTGAGGATCACGTCACCCGGTCGCAGCGTGACTCGCGAGGACAGCATCTCGATCTGCTCGGCCGTGTTGAAGATGAGATTGCTCGTGTTCGAGTCCTGCATCAGTTCCTTGCCGACCCAGAGCTTCATCGCCAGATTGTGCGGGTTCTTGATCTCACTCGAAGGTACGATCCAGGGCCCGATGGGACAGGCACCATCAAAGCACTTCTGGCTGATCCAGTCGTAGGCAAACGGCGAACTGGTCGGCACGCCTTCGCGGCGCATGCCATCGCGGGCCGACAGGTCGTTGGCAATGGTCCAGCCAGCCACGTAGCTCAGCGCCTTCGAGGCCGACACATTGCTCGCAGTCTTGCCGATGACAGCGGCCAGTTCGATTTCCCAGTCCATGTTCTTCGACCAGGCCGGAATCTTGACGACGGCATTGGGACCGACCACGCTCGAGCGCGAGGTCTTCACGAAGTGCCAGGGCTTCTGCCCCAGATCCTTCATCGTGGGGCCGGGCTCCTTGCCCTGTGCCCGATCCATCTCGGCGACGTGATCACGGTAGTTGGCACCAGCGCAGAAGATGTCGCCGGGAAAGAGAACCGGGGCCAGCAACTTCGCCTTCGCGAGCCTGGTGCCGACGGCGCGACTCTTGCCGCTCTCGATGCGGGCAGCCGCTTCCTTGAACGCCTTGTTGGCCTTGGCCCAGTCCTGCAGCGCTCCCAGCACGGTCGAATAGGCCGCCGTGGCCGTCACGCGGGCTGCATCGTAGATCTCCTCGCCAACGAGGATGCCGGCACGGGCGTCACGCCCGGATTGGAACGTCAACAGTCGGTAGCTCATGGTCTCTCCCAGGTCAGCGATGAGGGTCTGGCGTTGTACCCGCGCTGCAGCGTGCAGTGGCGCCGCCCGATCCCGCTGCGATTATAGGTGGGCGCGAAGGCAAAGCGGCTAGAATCGGGCCGATGGCAGTGTGCAGGAGGAGCAATGACGATGGCCTTGCAGGACAAACTGGCCGCGCTGGTCGACGAGGGTAACGGTGCCTTCCGGGTTGACCGTTCGGTGTACTTCGACCCCGAGATCTTCGAAGCCGAACTGGCCTCGATCTTCGAGGGCGGGTGGATCTACCTGTGCCACGAGAGCCAGATCGCCTCGGCGGGCGACTATTTCAGCACCCGCATGGGGCGTCAGCCCGTCTTCGTGGTGCGGCGTCGCAATGGCGAGATCGGTGCCTTCATCAATGCCTGCGCCCACCGGGGCGCAACACTCGCCCTGCATGAGCACGGCAATGCCGGCGCCTTTACCTGCCGGTTCCACGGCTGGTCGTTTGCCCACGATGGTCGTTGCATCCGGATCAAGAACGAGGAGACCGGCGGCTACGTGAACCCGGCCTGCCGCGACGAATTTGCGCTGACGCCGGTGGCGCGCCTGGAGTCGTATCGGGGCTTCGTGTTCGGCAGCCTGCGCGCCGATGTGGACCCGCTGGGCGACACCCTCGGGCCGACCCGGCCCTGGATCGACCTCATGGTCGATCAGTCGCCCCATGGCCTGGAGATACTGCCTGGCGCCTCCACCTATGTGATTCACGGCAACTGGAAGATGCAGGCCGAGAACGGCGTCGACGGGTATCACGTCTCGACCGTGCACAAGGTCTTCGCGCAGACGCTGGCGCAACGCGAAGCCAAGCTGGGCCTGTCCGGCCTGCAGCGCACCGAACACGGACGCATCACCGGCAACGTGGCGTCGGCAGGCTACGACTTCGGCCATGGCCACATGGCGATCTGGGCGGGGCACAGCGACCCCACCAAGCGCCCGGTGTACGCCGAGCGCGACCGGCTCGCACAGACGATGTCACCGGCGCAACTCGACTGGCTGCTGAACCGAGGGCGCAATCTGTACCTCTTCCCCAACGTGCTCCTGATGGACAATCCGTCTACCCAGGTGCGCACCATCCAGCCGATCAGTCCCGATCGCGCCGAAGTGACGGTGCGCTGCATTGCCCCCATCGGCGAGAGCCGGGACGCGCGTGCCGCCCGTCTGCGAAAATTCGAGGACTTCTACCTCACCACCGGCATGGCCACCTCCGACGACCTGGCGGCGCTGGAGGCCACGCATGCGGGGGGCTATGGGCGTGCCGCACGCTGGAACCACTTCGCGCGAGGGGTGGTCGGTACCATGCACGGCGCCGAAAACGCCGACGCCATGGCCATTGGCTGCGAGCCCGACTCGAGCACCGCCAACTGGGATCACGAAACCTTCTATCACGGCTTCTACCGATACTGGAAGAAGCGTCTGCTCGACGCTGCGGAGGTGCGCTAGATGTCAGTCCGCATCGATCCTCACGTCACTGCGCTCGTGCTTGACGAAGCGCGCCTCATCGACCAGAAGCAATGGGCCGAGTGGCTTTCGCTCTACACCGAGGACGCGGTGTTCTGGATGCCTTCATGGAAGAACGAGGCACAGACGACCGACGATCCGGTGTACCAGCTCAACCTCATCTACCTGCCCAATCGCCAGGGGCTGGAAGACCGCATCTACCGGATCGAGACCGGCGACTCGTTCGCGTCGGTTCCGCTCGATCGCACGACCCATGTCGTGGGTGGGGTGCTGGTCACCGGTCAGGGCAACGAGGGCATCGAAGCCTTTGCCAGCTGGATCGTCCATACCTACGGCTACCGGGGCACGACCACCCGCAGCGGCAGCTACGAATACCTGCTGCGTGAAACGCCCGGGGGGCTGCGCATCGCCCGCAAGAAGGTCGTCATGATCGACGACCGCCTGGAGGGCGCGGTCGACGTGTATCACGTGTGAGCGAGCCGCACGGCCCCGAGATCAGGGCAGTGCACCGCGTGCTGCCAGCCCGCCATCCACCGAGAGGATGCAGCCGCTCGTGTAGGACGAACGCGGCGACGCCAGGAAGACCACGCTGTCGGCAATCTCGGGCGGGGTGGCCGGCCGCTTGAAAGGCATGTTGGCAAAGAGTTCCCGCCAGCGGCTCTCGTCACCGAGGCGCTGAAGGGCACGCCGCTTCACCATCGTTTCGAGCCGATCGGATTCGACCGGGCCCGGGTTCACACCGAGCACCCGCACCCCGACATCGCCACTGGTCGAACCCAGCGCACGGGTAAAAGCCATCAGGGCAGCGTTGCCGGTACTGCCGGCGATATAGCCCGAATCGAGTCGCTCGCCAGTGGTACCGATCACGTTCACGATCACCCCCGACCCGCGCGCCCTCATCGGGCCGAAGAACGCGCGACACAGGTTGATGTAGCCGAACACCTTCAGGTCCCAGGCAGCACGCCAGCGTGTCTCGTCGACATCGGCAATCGACCCGGGCGGAATCGAACCGGCGTTGTTCACCAGAATGTCGGTGGTGTCGGCGAGCCCGGCGAGGTGCTGCTGTGCCGCCGTCTGCGAGCAGTCGAGCGCGTGCACTTCAACCGTCACCCCATGCCCATCACGCAGGCTCGCCGCAGCTCGCTCGAGTTCGTCGGCCGAGCGCGCCACCAGACGCAGCGCGCAACCCTCGGCCGCAAAGGCATGCGCGATGGCAAGGCCGATTCCCTTCGATGCGCCGGTGACAAGCACCCGCTGCCCCTTCAATTTCAGATCCATATCCGACCACTTCCATCCGTTTTCACGAAAAAGTCGAACGATCGTCCGATCGCCCTTCGAAATCCCGACCCATGAACACCCTCGGTATCCACCCGGACAACCCGGTCAGTCGAGCTGAAACCCGGTCGCCCGGATGATGCCAGCCCATCGCAGCCGATCGCGGCCGATGCGCTCGGCCAGTTCGCGCGGCGTGCTGGGCCGCGGTTCGAGACCCTGCTCCTTGAACAGGTCGCGCAATTCAGCGCCGGCCAATGTCGTGCGCGCCGCAGCACCCACTCGGGCGATGGCCTCCGGTGCCGTGCCTCGGGGCGCCATCAACGAAAACCATGTCACGAGCTCGAAATCGGTGAGCCCTGCCTCGCGGGCCGTCGGTACATCGGGCAGGGCCGGCAGCCGTGCCGGCCCGGTCACGGCCAGTGCGCGCAAGCGTCCAGACTGCAGGTTCTGCACCTGGAAGGAGGGCACCTGATCAATCATGAACTGCACCTGCCCAGCCAGCAGATCGACCAGCGCGGGGGCCGCCCCCTTGTAGGGCACATGAACGGTCTGCACGCTGGCGAGGCGGTTGAAGTGCTCACCCGCAAAGTGCAGGATCGTGCCGCTACCGATCGAACTGTAGTTCAACTGCCCCGGCCGAGTGCGCGCAAGGTCGATGAACTCGCCAAGCGTGCGAGCCGGCACCGCCCCGTTCACGACGAAGAGGAAAGGCGCTTCGGAGAGCAGGGTGATCGGTTCGAAGGCCGCATCAGGCTCGTAGGCGAGCGACCGGTAGAGGCTGGGCGCCAGAGCAAGCGTCGACACCGTGCCCAGTCCGATCGTCAGGCCATCGGGCGCCGCGCGCGCCAGCAGGCCGGTGCCGATGGTGCCCCCCGCCCCGGCCCGGTTGTCGACGACGATCTGCTGCCCCAGCGCGTCGGCGAGTCCGCGCGCCACCGTGCGTGACACGAGGTCGGCCGAGCCGCCCGCGGGGAAGGGCACGATGAATCGAATCGGGCCGCGTGCACCAGCGGGCACCCCTTGCGCCAGGGCGGCGCACGAGAGGAGCGCACTGACGACAGCAAGCAGACTCGCCCGGCGCCGGCGACCCGCTCTGGCGCGATGCGCACCGGGCCGTACCTTCGCCACCGGGCGCCGATCGTGTTGCAGCCTCTTCACTCGCTGTCTCCATTGAAACCACTCGTGCGGATGACTTCGCCCCAGCGGCGCCAGTCGGTCTGGACCTGAGCCGCGAACTCGGGTGCACTCATTTCCCGGATATCGAGGTCGAGCGTACGCATGCGATCGCGCACGCCTGGGGTTCGCATCGACTGGACGATGATGGCGTTGATGCGCGCACTGACCTCGGGCAAGGTGCCCGGGGGCGCAAAGAGTCCGAACCAGAAGTCGGCAATCAGGCCCGGATACCCCGCCTCGGCAAAGGTGGGCACTTCGGGGGCGGCCGCGCTGCGGCGCGTTCCCGAGGCGGCAACGATGGCGATGCGGCCCGCGCGGGCTTGCACGAGCAGCGTGCCCAGCGGCTGCACGGTACTCGCGACATGCCCTGCCACGAGATCGGCAACGGCCGGCGCGGCGCCCTTGTAAGGCACATGGCGCAGGGGAATTGACAGGGCCTGCGCGATCAGCAATCCGTACAAATGGGTCGATCCACCCGCTCCCCCCGAAGCAAAGGTCGCCACAGCCGCATTGGCCTTGGCCCAACGACTGAACTGGGCCAGATCCGCAATGAGCGGTGCGCCCGACAAGGTGGTGCCAGCGGCAGCAGGTGCAGCACCTGGAGCTACCGCAAGACCCATCGACCATGCACCGGTGTGGGCAATGGGGGTCAGATCAAACACCGGCTCGGGGCTGCCCGGCTGTCGCTGGGCCTGCGGCTGCAGAATCACCGTGGCGTCGGGCGCGAGCATCAGGGTATTGCCATCGGCCGGGGCCGCGCGCAGCAGGTCGGTCGCAAGGCGACCACCAGCGCCGGGGCGGTTGTCGACGAGGACAGCGCGCCCGGTGGCTTCGGCAAGACGTTCGGCAAAGAGGCGGGCGAGGATGTCGACCCCACCACCAGGCGGAAAGCCCGCCAGCAGACGCACCGGTCCGCGCGCGCCTGACATCGTCGATGCGCCTTGAGCCAGCGCCACCGCTGGCGCCAGCAACAGCGCCACGACGGCGGCGGCCCGCGGCCCGCGCCAAGAACTCTTCGGCATTGTCGTCTCCATCCCTGATGCGGTACTTGCCGTGCAGGGCGCCACTATACCGTGGCACACCTCACCCGCTGGCATCCGGGGCAGCGCATCGCGGCAGC
This sequence comes from Pseudomonadota bacterium, assembly GCA_947455195.1. Lineage (GTDB taxonomy): Bacteria > Pseudomonadota > Gammaproteobacteria > Burkholderiales > SG8-39 > CAIXPL01. The sequence goes on from CANGMI010000009.1 coordinate 209,835, forward strand.
ACCGACAACAAAAAAGCCAGGCTCATCGCCTGGCTTTTCTGATTCACTGCAGGGCCGGTGGCGTGACCACCGGCCTGGTTGGCTGGGCACGCGTGCCGCTGCGCGCCCGGGCCGACGGACATTACATGTCCATGCCGCCCATGCCACCCATGCCACCCATGCCACCCATGCCGCCCATGCCACCCATGTCAGGGGCACCGCCCTTCTTGTCTTCAACCAGCTCGGCCACCGCGCAATCGGTGGTGAGGAGCAGGCCGGCAACGGAAGCTGCGTTCTGCAGCGCGGTGCGGGTCACCTTGGTGGGGTCAACCACGCCGCTCTCGACCATGTCGACATAGGTCTCGCTCTGGGCGTTGAAGCCGAAGTTACCCTTGCCTTCGAGCACCTTGTTCACCACCACCGAGGGCTCGGCGCCCGCGTTGGCAACGATGGCACGCAGGGGCTCTTCGAGCGCACGTGCAACGATCTTGATACCGGCGTCCTGCTCGGGGTTGTCACCCTTCAGACCGGCGAGGGCCGAACGGGCACGCAGCAGGGCAACACCACCACCCGCCACGATGCCTTCTTCGACGGCTGCACGGGTTGCGTGCAGGGCGTCTTCGACGCGCGCCTTCTTTTCCTTCATCTCGATTTCGGTAGCGGCACCGACCTTGATCAGCGCCACACCGCCGGCGAGCTTCGCCACGCGTTCCTGGAGCTTTTCGCGATCGTAGTCGCTGGTGGCCTCTTCGATCTGGGTGCGGATGTTCTTGACCCGCGCCTCGATACCAGCGGCATCACCCGAACCGTCGATGATGGTGGTCTCTTCCTTGGCCACTTCCACGCGCTTGGCCTGGCCGAGTTCAGCCAGCGTGGCCTTCTCGAGCGTGAAGCCGACTTCCTCGGCGATCACGGTACCGCCGGTGAGGATCGCGATGTCCTCGAGCATGGCCTTGCGACGATCGCCGAAGCCCGGTGCCTTCACGGCGCAGGTCTTCAGGATCCCACGCAGGTTGTTCACCACCAGGGTTGCCAGGGCTTCGCCCTCGACTTCCTCGGCGATGATCAGCAGCGGACGGCCTGCCTTCGCAACTTGCTCGAGCACGGGCAGCAGGTCACGGATGCTCGAGATCTTCTTGTCGTGCAGGAGCACGAACGGGTTGTCGAGGATCGCGATCTGCTTGTCGGGATTGTTGATGAAGTAGGGCGACAGGTAGCCGCGGTCGAACTGCATGCCCTCGACGACTTCGAGCTCGCTGTTGAGCGACTTGCCGTCTTCCACCGTGATGACGCCTTCCTTGCCGACCTTGTCCATCGCGTCAGCGATGATCTTGCCGATGTCGGCGTCGGAGTTGGCCGAAATCGCGCCGACCTGGGCGATTTCCTTCGAAGTCGTGGTGGGCTTGCTGATGTTCTTCAGCTCGCCGACGACGGCCGACACGGCCTTGTCGATGCCGCGCTTCAGATCCATCGGGTTCATGCCGGCGGCGACGAACTTCATGCCTTCGCGCACGATGGCTTGGGCCAGAACGGTTGCCGTCGTGGTGCCATCCCCGGCGATATCGGAGGTCTTGGAAGCCACTTCCTTGACCATCTGGGCGCCCATGTTCTGGAACTTGTCCTTCAGCTCGATTTCCTTGGCCACCGAAACACCATCCTTGGTGACGGTGGGGGCGCCGAACGAGCGCTCGAGGACCACATTGCGACCCTTGGGGCCCAGCGTGACCTTGACGGCATTGGCGAGGATATTGACGCCTTCAAGCATCTTCAGGCGGGCATCTTCGTGGAAACGTACGTCTTTCGAAGCCATTGCAAACTCCTTGATTCAATCAGTATGGTGCGATGTACGGCGTTGCTCAGGCAACGACGCCCATGATGTCTTCCTCGCGCATCACGAGGTACTCGACGCCGTCGACCTTGACGGTCGAACCGGAATACTTGCCGAACAGCACGCGATCGCCGACCTTGACGTCCAGCGGACGCACCTTGCCGTCTTCGAGGATCTTGCCGTTGCCGACCGCAATGACTTCGCCCTGGTCAGGCTTCTCGGCGGCGGCATCGGGAATCAGAATGCCACCCGCCGACTTCCGCTCTTCTTCCAGTCGCTTCACGACCACGCGATCATGCAAAGGACGAATATTCATGAATCTTCTCCATCTAACGTTGGTGATTGACCACTTGTAGCCCGTTCCCTCGACTCGGGTGGGGTAGGCGCCGTGGTCGGGCGTACCGCGACGGGCACCTGAATGTGTTAGCACTCAGGCTGCGCGAGTGCTGATAATAGGGGCTGTGGTGCATCTTTTCAACCCCTCGACACACGATTCCCTAGAATGGGGCACTCGAACTGACCTGCATCAAGCGGAATGCCATGGGCCCCCTCGCCCCCCGATTGCCTCACCCGACCGCTCGATGGCGCCTGATTGCAGGAGCCCTTGGCAGGCTCGTGGCCCGAGTCCATGCGCCGCTCGCCGCCTCCGGACCGAGGTCTCGCCGGACCACGATGGCTATCGCGGCCGCAGGGTCGGCCATGGCGACCCTGGCCGCTATCGCGGGATGCGCGCAGGCCGAGACCTTGCCCTCCACCGTCGCAAACGCATTGCGTGAGGCAGGCATTCCGACCACGGCCGCTTCGATCGTCGTGCAGGCGGTCGATTCAGACCGACCCCTGGTTGCGTTGAATCCCGACCTGGCCATGAACCCGGCATCGGTGATGAAATTAGTAAGCACTTACGCAGCTCTCCACCTCCTCGGTCCCGCCTGGCGCTGGAACACCCCGTTGCTTGCGCTTCGCCCACCTCGTGAGGGCAACCTCGAGGGCGATCTCTTCATACGCGGAGGTGGCGACCCGAAACTCACTGCCGATGCCTTGCGCGATGCGCTTCGCACGCTGCGTTCACGCGGTGTGCGTGACATTCGGGGCGATCTGGTGCTCGATCGCAGCCTGTTCGAGGCAGCCGACATCGATCCGGGTGCATTCGATCAGGAGCCCACGCGACCCTACAACGTGGGGCCCGATCCGCTTCTCGCCCAGTTCAAGGCGGTACGCTTCCAGTTCCTGCCCGACCCCGAGCGCGGCAGCGTGACCATCACCGCCGACCCGCCGCTGGCTGCGATCGAGCTGGTCGCGAACGTACGAACCAGCACGGGTCCCTGTGCCGACTGGCGGGCGCAACTTGCGCTCACCGTGCAGGGGGGGCCGCGCAGCGCGCGCGTCAGCTTTGATGGTGCCCTGCCGGCCAGCTGTGGCGAACGCATCTGGTATCTGGGCCTGCTCTCGCACCCGGAGTTCTTCCACGCCCTCTTTCGCACCCTGTGGACCGAACTCGGGGGCACCCTTGCCGGCACCCTCCGCGAGGGCCGAACCCCGTCCGATGCCCGCATCCTGGCGAACATCGAGTCGGCGTCCCTCGCAGAGGCGGTACGAGACATCAACAAGTACTCGAACAACGTGATGGCGCGTCAACTCTTTCTCGGGCTCTCGGCCTTCGACCCGACCGGTGCGATGGATCAGGGATTTCCCGCCGCGTCGACAATGCGTTCCGCGCGGCGGGTCGAGACCTGGCTGCGCATGCGCGGCATCGACACCCGCAGCCTCGTGCTCGACAACGGATCAGGGCTGTCGCGAAGCGAGCGCATGACAGCCGCAAGCCTTGCCCAACTGCTGCTCGATGCATGGTCGAGCAACGTGATGCCCGAATTCATCGCCTCGATGCCGATTGCGTCCATCGACGGGACACTGCGCAACCGCCCCTCTCTGCGCTCGATGGCTGGCGACGCGCACCTCAAGACGGGCAGCCTGAACGATGTACGTGCCATCGCCGGCTACGTCAGGACGCCCGACGGTCAGCGGTTCGCGGTCGTGATGATCGTGAACCACGCCAATGCCCCACGCGTCAACGCGGCTCAGGATGCCCTGTTGCGCTGGGTGCACGACGCGCCCGCACCCACAACGCCTCGTGGGTCATCGGCAACTCGTCGATCGACGTCGACAGCGGCGCCAGGGCGTCGTTGATCGCGCTCGCAATCGCGGCCGGGCCGCCCAGATAGCCCGCTTCCCCCGAACCCTTCTGGCCGAAGGTCGTCAGGGGCGACGGCGTGCAGTGATCGGTGATCGACATCGATGGCACCTCGTGGGCGCTCGGAATCAGGTAGTCCATGAAGGTACCAGCCAGCAACTGCCCGTCTTCCGAGAAGGCAAACTTCTCGTACAGCGCTGCACCGATCCCGTGTGCGATCCCGCCAAAGGTCATTCCGTGGACGATGTCGGGGCTGATCATCACCCCGCAGTCGTGGCCGCAGACATAGCGCTGAATGGTGGGCTTGCCGGTATCCCGGTCGATTTCGAGATACACCACATGGGTCTCGAACGAGTGACAGGGATACATCTGGATTCGCCCATCGGCCGTGGGCAGCCCGCCACCGGTCGGGACCTCCCAGACGAAACTGGCCTGCAGGCCGGGTTCCAGACCGGCGGGCATGCGGTGAAACTTGCGATGCGCAATCTCGACCAACTGATCCCAGGTGAGGCAGCGAGAGCCATCGGCTGCCACACGCACGTCGCCGCCGACATACTCGAGTTCTTCCACCGGGCAGCCGAGATTGTGAGCCGCAATCGCCATCAGGTTCGCACGAATCCGCCGTGCAGCGCCAGCCGCAGCACCGCCCAGCATGATCGCCATGCGGCTGCCCACCGGGCTGTTCGAGGGGAGTGCATTGAGCGAATCGGCATGGACCACCCGGATGAGCGCGGGCTCGCGCTCCAGCACTTCACCCACCACGGTGGACACGAGCGTCTCGTGCCCCTGACCCGACGTGCTCGTGTTCATCACCGCGGTGATCGACCCCGACAGGTCAACCCGAACCAGCGAGGCTTCCATCCAGGTGGTCGTTTCGTTCTTCGGGTTGAACAGCACCTCGAACGAGGAATTGCCGCCACTGGGTTCCAGGCAGGTCGCGACACCAATGCCGGCAAGCCGCCCATCGGCGCGCGCCTGATCGCGACGACGCACGAGTTCCTCATGCCCAGCATGCGCGAGGGCCTTGTCGAGCACGGCCTCGTAGTCACCCGAGTCATAGTACGTGCCGCTCGGTATCAGATACGGAAACTCGTCACGACCGATGAGGTTGCGGCGACGAATTTCGATGCGGTCGATGCCGAGCTGGCGTGCCATGCGATCCATCGCGGTCTCGATGGCGTAGTTGGTCGGCGCCTGCCCGAAGCCGCGCACCGCCTCCTGCGGGGTCTTGTTCGTCATCACCGAACAAGGCTCGTATTCGACACACGGGATGCGGTAGGGCCCGCAGATGGCGCCCACTGGCTTGCCCAGCTGCAACGGCGAGCGCCCGGCATAGGCGCCGACATCATCCAGCGCTCGGATGCGCATCGCCCGCACGACGCCACGCTCATCGAAGGCGAGCGCAACATCGAAAATGCGATCAGGCCCCTGCATGTCGCCGCCGCGCATGTTCTCGAGCCGATCTTCGATCAGCCGCACCGGCATCCCCAGCTTGCGGGCCAGATAACCCACCAGGACCGTGTGCTTGATGCCGCGCTTGACGCCGTAGCTGCCACCCACGTCGACATCGAAGTGCACGCGCACGGCATTGCCGGGCAATCGCAGAGCCCGTGCCGTCTGATCGGGGAACTTGGGCATCTGGATCGACGCCCAGATGTCGAGAACCTCGGTGCCCGGGCTCCACTGGGCCAGCACGGCGAAGGTCTCGATCGGCACGGTCGAGGAACGCCCCCAGCGGACACGGCACTCGAGCTGGTGCGGTGCCGCCTCGAAGGCCTCATCGACAGCACCCCACACGAACTTGCGCTGGTAGAGGATGTTGGACGGGTATGTCGCATGCACGCGAGGGGCCTCGGTCGTCACCGCCACTTCGGGGTCGATGACGAAGGGCAAGGGGTCATAGGTCACGTCGACAAGCTCGGCCGCATCCTCGGCCAGCGCCCGGCTGTCTGCCACGACCGCGGCCACCCACTCGCCGGCATAGCGAACGACATCGACCGCCAGCGGATAACGCTTCACCCCTGGCGCATCCACGCCCACGTAGAGAAAGTCGGTGTACTGCGCGAGTTCCGCCCCCGCAACCACAGCCACCACGCCGGGCAGGGCCAGCGCGGCACGGGCATCGATCGAGACGATGCGCGCCGACGGGTAAGGGCTCGCCACGAGGGCAACGTGCTTCATGCCCGGCAGGTGAACATCGGCCGCATAGCGGCCACGCCCCGTCACGAACCGCGGATCTTCGCGCGTGCGCCGGTGGGTACCCACATAGCGAAAGGGCTTCGCACCCATCGACTGACTCGAATCACTCATGAGAACTCCCGGACGATTCAGGCGGCAGGCGCCGAAACGCCTGAACCGGCACCGGTTGCGGCGGCATTCAGGCGTGCGGCCGCGAGCCGGATCGCATCGACGATCTGCTGGTAGCCGGTACAGCGGCACAGATTGCCGCCAATGGCGTCGCGAATCTCGAACTCGGTCGGACACCGATTGCGCTCGAGTAGCGCCTGGGCCGCGATCAGCATGCCGGGCGTGCAATAGCCGCACTGCAGGCCGTGCGTCTGGCAGAAACTGTCCTGCAACACGCTCATCGTGCCATCGGCCGCAGCCAGCCCCTCGACGGTCGTGATCGAGTGCCCGTCAGCCTGAACCGCGAACATCAGACAGGACCGTACTGGCCTGCCGTCAAGCATGACGGAGCACGCCCCGCAGATGCCGTGCTCACAACCGACATGGGTGCCGGTCAGCCTCAGTGTCTCGCGCAGGAAGTCGACGAGCGAGGTGCGCGCGGCACACTGGCCGCTTCGCCACGCGCCATTGACCTGCAAGCGCACCTCGTGAAGGCGCTCACGTGCGCGCTCGACGCTCACCTCGTTCATTCGATCACTCATGCCACCTCCGTCAGCGACGCTCGGGCCCGGGCCGTGGCCGTGCGCAGCACGCGAACACAGAGCGTCAGCGCCAGCGCACGCCGATACTCGGACGAGGCGTGCAGATCGGCCGGCGGGTCGAGGGCCGCTGCCACCGACCGGGCAATCGCCTCGGTGGCGGTATCGTCGATGAACTGGCCGACAAGACTCGCTGCATACCCCGAGACATCGAGCGGGACCCCGGCAACGCCGCCAAGGGCGAGCGCCACCCGCCGGACTCGACCGTCCGGATCGAGCGCGATCTGGGCGCAGCCCGAGGCAAGCGCAAAGTCGCCATGCCGGATGGCAACCTCATCGAACGCCGATCCGAGCCCCTGACCCGACCACTGATCAAGGCGTACTTCGACCAGGCATTCGTCGGCTTCGATCACCGTGCTCATCGGTCCGGTGAAGAACTCGCGCGCCGACACCACGCGGCGACCTCGTGCGCGCGATTGCAGCCCGATGCGCGCATCGAGCATCACCGCAACCAGCGGCAGTTCGGCCGACGGATCGGCATGCACGAGACTGCCGCCTAACGTACCTCGATTTCGCGTCTGCTCGTGCCCGACCCAGATCAGTGCCTGAGCGATGATCGGCAGCGCAGCACCCAGCCCCCCGTGGGCGGCCAGCACATACTGCCGGGCGCAGGCGCCCAGCGTAACCGTATCGGGCTCAATGGAAATCTGCGCGAGGGCGTCGATGTCACCGACATCGATCAGCCACGCCGGGCGAACCAGACGCATGGCCATCATCGGCACGAGGCTTTGCCCGCCGGCAATCAGCTTGGCATCAGGACCATGCGCGGCGAGAAGGGCACAGGCCTCCTCGACCGAGGCGGCACGCAGATATTCGAACGGAGCTGGCTTCATCGGACCTAGCAGGCATTGCGGCCGGAGACGACCACAAGGAGTGTCTTGAGAATGATCGACAGGTCGAGCTGGATCGACCAGTGCCGAAGATACTCCAGATCATGGTGAATGCGCGCGGCCATCTTGTCTACCGTGTCGGTCTCGCCCCGGAACCCGCTCACCTGCGCAAGGCCGGTAATGCCCGGCTTCACCTTGTGCCGCAGCATGTAGCCAGCAATGAGCCCGCGGTAGAGCTCGTTGTGCGCCACCGCGTGCGGGCGCGGACCGACGATACTCATGCGGCCCTGCACCACATTGATGAACTGTGGCAACTCGTCGAGCGAGGTACGACGCAGGAAGGCACCAAACCGGGTCACCCGCGGGTCGCCGCGTCGGGCCTGGACTACCTGCGCGCCATCCTCGCAGACCCGCATCGAACGGAACTTGTAGACCACGATCTCCCGCCCGTCCAGACCGTATCGGCGCTGACAGAACAGCACCGGCCCGCGCGAGCTGAGTTTCACGCCGATTGCAACAAGCGCGAGCACCGGCGCGATGAGCGCGAGAATGAGTGACCCGAGCAGCAGATCCTCGATGCGCTTGGCAAGGCCCGCCACCCCGAGAAAGGGGCTCTCGCACAGGGCCACCACCGGCAGCCCGTCGATGTCGTCGATCCGCGCCTGGATGGTCTCGTTCAACTGGATATCGGGGACGAAGTAGACCGACGCCGTGGTGTCACGCAAGGCATCGAGCAATTGCAGGATGCGCGGTTGGGCGGTGATGGGCAGGGCGATGAATACGGCGGTCGCCTGGCGACCGTCGAGCCATCGAGGCAAGTCGGCGATTCGGCCCAGGATCGAGACACCCTCGGGCATTCCGGCGCGCTGACCCGAGCGATCATCAAAGAAACCGGCAAACCGGACGCCCAGCAGGGGTTGCGCGAGAAACCGGGCGGCAAGACGTGCTCCGACCGGGCTTGCGCCCACGATGACGGCACTGCGCAAACCCTCGATCGCGAGGAGGCGTGGCGCAAGCACCGGCAACAGACAATGTGCCACGTAGATCACGACCGGCACGCTGAGGACCCAGGCCACGAGGGCATCGGCGTAGAACACCCCCATGAAGCGGCTTGCTTCACCGAAAGCCCAGAGGGTGCCCGCCACGACAAACCATCGAGCGGCAATGTCGCGGGCAAGGCCGGCCGGTACGCGACCGAGGGCGATCGACCCCGGGAACATCAGCGCATAGACCAGCAGACAGAGCAACAGGTCCTTGCCCTCGAAACGCTCACGATAAATGAGCATCACGACCAGGTACGTCAGAACGGCGAGCGCGGGCTCGAGCGTCATGCGCACACAGCCAAGCCAGGTGAGCGGTGCTCGTGCCAGCACGCGCCCGGCGGCGGGGCGAACGGACATCGGGGCTCCCTGATCAGCCTGCAGCAAGGATCTGACGCGCGCTCGGCGCATCGTCGAAGTTGGGGCGAATGTCGAGCGCCTTTCGAATGAAAGCCCGTCCCTCTGCCACGTCGCCGGCACGAATCAGGGCCGCGCCGAGGTGGTAGAGCAGCAGCGGAACATCAGGCGCAAGCGCCACGGCCCGTCGCAGCACCTCGACCGCTTCGACCGTCTCGCCACGACGCAGCCGCACCCAGCCCAGTGTATCGAGGAAGCCAGGAATGCTCGACTGCTCGAAGCGCGAGGCCAGCGCCAGCGCACGATCGAAGTTCGCCTGCCCGCCGCGCTCCTGCAAAAGCCATGCAAGATTGTTGGCTGCCGTGTCGTTGTCGGGATCCTGCGCCAGCTGGTTCAGATATTCGACCTCGGCAAGCTCGGCTCGACCGCTGCGCCGCAGCGCCTCGGCCAGGTCAACCGCGATCGCCGGATCGCGCGGGGCAATGGCATGCGCTGCGGCATATTCACGCGCAGCCGCCTCGCGCTTGCCCTGGGCACCATAGAAGGCGGCGAGGCGCCACGGCGGGCGGGCCAGCTTGGGCAGGGCACGCTTGTAGGCAAGGAGCGTGCGCTCGGCCCCGGCCAGGTCCCGGCGCCCGGCCAGGAGCGCGGCCTTCACCTCGTAGGCGCGAGCAAAGCCCGGATTGCGTGCAAGCAGCGGTTCGATCAGGCGCAAGGCCGCAGCCACATCCCCGGTTGCCGCGAGGTGTTCTGCCCAGACCAGCGACAGATCGAGGTTCTGGGGAAAGAGCGACTGCGCCGAGACAATCACTTCGCGCGCAAGCGCAGGCTCGCCGCTCGAGCGATGGGCAAGCGCAAGCAAGCCGATCACCTCGGCGGACCCTGGCTGGTCCTTCGCGACGGTGCGCAAATCGACCACAGCCGAAGACGCCTGGCCACGCGACAGTGCCATGCTCGCGCGCAGCATGAGTGCGTGGTTGTCTTTCGGACTCACCTCGAGCACCTGCTCGACAAGCCTCAGAGCATCGTCAGGGAGGCCGGAGCGCAGGTCGAGTTCCGCCAGCAGGAGACGCGCTTCAAGGCCGGACGGGGTGGTGCGATCCTGCTCGATCACGGCCTCGTAGCGGGCACGTGCACGCCCGCGTCGACCCAGGCTCTCCTCGATGCGTGCCAGCACGAAGCGCAACTGAACGGCACCGGGACGTGCTGCGATCATCTGCTGGAGTGCAGCCTGCGCCCGCGCCGTACCACGCCGATCGAGAATCCAGTCAGCCAGCGCCATTCGCCGCGCATCATCCTCGGGCGCTGCCGCGATCGCCTCGCGCAGCACGACCTCGGCAGCGTCGTTCGCAGCCTCGGTACCGGGCGCTGCCAGAGACCGCGCGAGAGCCATCCGGTAATCGAATCGCGAGGGTGCCAGTCGGATCATCTCGCGCAGGTTGGACTGCACCGCCTGCGCATCGCCCTGCTGCGACAGAACGATCGAATAGCTGCTGCGCAGTTCCAGATCATCCGGGTTCGACTCGATGGCTGTCTCGAGAACGCCAACAGCGCGACTGGTCGCGCCCTCGGCCAGGAGCAGGGCTGCGGCCACGCTCGCGGCATCCGGTTGGCCGGGCGCACGCGCCAGCACTTCGCCCGCCAGATTCAGGGCAGCGACCTTGTCGCCCCGTCCGGCCAGTATGCTGGCCTGAACCGCATGCGCGTCATCATTGCCCGGCTCGATGGCAAGCACCTCGGCGGCACGGCGCTCGGCCAGTGCAAGCTCGCGCGAACGAACGAGCAGGCGCGCCATGCGGATGCGGGCCGCAACGTCAGCGGGGTCGAGTTCGACGACACGCGAGTAGTAACTGTAGGCGCGTGGCCGATCCTCGCGCGACTCCTCGATTCGCCCGGCGAGCAACCACGCTTCGGCACGTCGCGGATCCAGTTGCATCACGTTGCGCAGTTCGACCCCTGCCCGGTCATAGTCGAGACGGGCCATCATCTCGCGGGCTCTCACCAGGTGGGACTCGACCCGCTCCTCGCGACTCGAACAGCCCACCATCACGAGGGCGAGAACAAGCCCCAGTCCGACGCGTGCAAGGCCCGGATGCACGGGCCTCCCCGTCGCCCCCTGCAGCGGCCTCACAGCAACGCTCCCACAACATGCCGCACGAGGTAGTCGTGGTAAACCAGTTCCACGCCACGCTCGAACGCAACGAGGGGGCGCCAGCCCTGGGCGCGAATCCGCGAGGAGTCAAGCACCATGTGGCCGACGAGCCCCGAGTTCGCCGAGGTTGCCACGCGGGGCGCCGCAGCGCCGCCCTCCGGGCCACCCGAAGGCTCGACGGCTGGTTCAACCACCACATCGCCGCGGAACCCGATCACGCGTGCAACCGTCCTCACCGTCTCCTCGGCACTGGCGGCCTTGCCCGACCCGACCGAAACACACTCCCCGACATCGTCACGGTCGCAACGGCCCAGCAGGTGCACGCAGGCAGCCGCAAGATCGTCGCAGTAGATGAATTCACCCTGGGGAATACGCTGCCCGGTCACCCTCAGCACGTCCTCCCCCGCCACCAACGCGCAGTGGGCCTTGTGAACCAATGCCGCGACGCCGCTCGAGCGCGCCGGGTCGGTCGAATCGCCCGGTCCGTACACCACGGCGGGGACGACAGCCAGAAAGTCGGTGCCGTACTCCCGGTTGTAGGCTGAACAGAGCGTGATTGCCGCGGCCGCACCGGCACGCTCGTAGCGCTCGCCATCTTCGGCGTGTCCGGACCCCGGCACATCCCCCTCGAGCGGCCAGCCAACCTCACCCACATCCACGACCGCCTCACCGAGAAAGAGCAGGCGGCGAACACCACGACGCCAGGCTGCATGGATGAGGTTTGTCGCCATGAGCAGACCACTGCGCAACTGGGCTGCCGGACGCTCTCCAGCCGAACGCAGCGGCAGCAGGCTTGCGCCAGCGATGAAGACATGCGCGGGTCGTTCGCGCGCGTAGAAGGCATCCACGGCAGCAGGCTGGGTGAAGTCCGGGGCCAGCCCGCAGGCACTCACGAGATTGCCGTGCCCCGATGCCCGCAACCGCCGCACGATGGCCGCTCCGACCAGTGTGCTCTCACCTACGACGTGAATCCGATCATCGGCGTGCATGAAGTTCATCGAACTGCCTCCTTGTCTGCTTGAATCGAGCCACACCGGAACGGCGGACGCGGCCTGGCGGATCCTGCTCACGCCCCCCGGTAACGTCGACGAGTGCGTCCCCGATCGGGTCGTCGATCGCTACTCGTGATGGCTGTGCACGCGATAGCCGTTCGTATGCACCAGTCGATCCCGCTCGGCCGCACGCAGGTCTTCGCGGACCATCTCGGCCACGAGTTCGGCAAATCCGGTCCGCGGCACCCAGCCCAGCCGCTTGCGCGCTCGGCTCGCGTCACCGAGCAGGCTGTCGACCTCGGTCGGGCGGAAATAACGCGGATCAATCGCGACACGCACCTTCCCCGATCCGTCCACCGCCTTGCAGTCCGCCCCTGCACCCCGCCAGCGCAGGGAAAGACCCAGTTCGGCCGCAGCAGCGTTCACGAAGTCGCGCACGCTGTACTGGATGCCGGTTGCGATGACGCAGTCGTCGGGCTCGGGTTGCTGGAGCATCAGCCACTGCGCCTCGACGTAGTCACGCGCATGACCCCAGTCGCGCAAGGCATCGATGTTGCCCAGATAGAGGCAGTCCTGCAGTCCGAGGCGTATCCGGGCGAGCCCACGCGTGATCTTGCGAGTCACGAAGGTCTCGCCACGCAAGGGCGACTCGTGATTGAAGAGGATGCCGTTACTCGCGTGCATCCCGTACGCCTCACGATAATTCACCGTGATCCAGTAGGCATAAAGCTTCGCGACGGCATAGGGCGATCGCGGGTTGAACGGGGTCGATTCGGTCTGAGGCACCTCACGCACCTGACCGTAAAGCTCCGAGGTCGACGCCTGATAAAACCGTGTGTGGCGCGACAGGCCCGCGATGCGAATGGCCTCGAGCAGCCGCAAGGCGCCCAGGGCATCGGAGTTGGCGGTGTACTCGGGCTCCTCGAAAGAGACTGCCACATGACTCTGGGCGCCCAGGTTGTAGAGCTCATCAGGACGTACCGCCTGGACGATGCGCAGCAGGCTCAGCGAGTCGGTCAGATCGCCGAAATGCAGGACCAGTCTCCGCCCGTCGACATGCGGATCCTGATAGAGGTGGTCGATGCGTTCGGTATTGAAGAGCGAAGAGCGTCGCTTGATGCCGTGCACGGTATAGCCGCGCGCGAGCAGGAATTCGGCCAGATACGCACCATCCTGACCCGTGATGCCCGTGATGAGGGCCACCCGCGGTGGCGCGGCCGGGGCTCGTGCCGGCGGAAGGTGATCGGGGCGCAGAAGCACCGGCAACTCGGCGTGCTCGCTCATTCGGGGATATACCTCGACAGTTGGGGAACAAGGGTGGCGGCCAGATGCACCAGGCGTGCATCGGTAGCATCTTCGGCCGCGACAGCGGATGCACCGGCCAGCGCGTCCGAGGGCGGCATGCGGGTGATGAGGCGAACCATCGCGCCATCGGTCCGGTGCCGCACCAGGCCATCGCGCAGGATCATCATCTTGGTGACGTACTCGTTCGTCGTGATGCGGCCGCGCTGCTGAAACCAGTAGTAGACGAGGAGTCGCTCCTCGCCCCGGATCACGACCGCCCGATTGACCGCCAGCGGCTGCCCCCGAAACGGCACGTCGGGCAGGTCGCGCGATCGCAGATCGGCGATCTCCCAGCCGCCAGCGGGGATGCACAGGCGCGGCGAGTGGGTCGCAGCACCACGGTCCTGGTGCGCGTAATACTGTATGTAGAGGTTGGCGATGTCGCCCGCGGGTGAGGTGAAGTCGGCAAGCAGGACATCGTCGGCCGCGAGTACCTCGAGCGTGGCCCGATCAAGAGGGCGCAACTCGCCCCGCCAGGATCCGAGCTGCATGGGAAACCGATCAAACGACTCGCGCACCGGTTCGTCGTGCCGGGGTCTGTCAACCACGAACGAAGCGAGCGCGAGTACCGCCAGCACGAGTGTCACCTGCACCAGCGCGGGCGGCAGCGGGCGCTCGCGCAGTACGGCGTCAGGCGCACGCGGTGAAGGTAGCGACAGCCCGAACGCATCGCGCCAGGGCAACCCGGACGCGACGGCCAGCAGGGCCATTTCGCCGAGCAGAAGGATCATGCACCCCAGAAAGATCACCACGCCCTCCATCTCGTGGAGAAGGCCCTCGGCAGCCGCCCGGCCATAGCGCTCGACGGTGATGCCGACAAGCGCGATACGGACGCTGTTCATGAGCACCGTGATCGGCAGCGAGGAGGCAAACACAAGCGCGCGCTGCCAGAAGGCACCTCGAAAGAAGTACGCCGCGATGAAGGCAAGAATCATCAGCGACAGCAGATAGCGCAGTCCGCTGCAGGCCTCGGCGACCTGGAGTCTCATCACCCCAAGGTCGATGATGTTGCCCTCCAGGTAAACGCTCGTGCCGGTCAGACGGATGAGCGCAACCCCGATCTGCGAGGACACCAGTTGCAGGCTCTGCGACACCGACTGCAGCAGAAATTCGGGCATCGGCAACATGAAGAGCAAAAAGGCCACGGGGGCGGCAAGCACGCGGATACCGGTGGACCCGAAGGTGGCGAGGACGATGCCGGCCACGGTGATCACCAGACCCCAGCCCATCAGCAGGTTGGCGAGCGCGAGGTCACCGGCCACACGCAGCACGACACCGGCCAGCACGGCTGCGAGACCGAGCCGACTGCCGGGCGCACACCCTGCCTCGATCTGGCGGCAACGCTGCCACACCAGGAACCCCGATATGAAAGGGATGAAAAGACCGAATCCGTACTCGGGGCGTTCGGTCCAGGATCGCCACAACTCCCGCAGGAGCGGCGCGTACAGCACCCCCGCGGCCACGCCGGCCACTGCGAGCCAGAGCCAGAGGCGCGAGGTCGTACGCCAGGCCAACGGGGGCGGATCGAGTGCAATCGAGTTCATGGAAGTGATGGTCACGGGCCGACTCGCTGTCGGCTTTGACACACACCAAGGAGCGGCATGTACCTGCTCTCGATTCGAGCTGCCTTTGACCAGACCCGGAACAATCGCTGCACGACCGGGTTGAATGTGTTCTGGACGAGTCTGAAAACCCTGCAAACCTGGAGGCGCGGTTGATCTCTGTGATGATTCTGGTTCGCAATGAGGAGCTGAACCTGCCTGCGTGTCTGGAGAGCGTGAGCTGGTCAGACGACATCCACGTCTACGACTCGTTCTCGACAGACCGGTCGGTCGAGATCGCGCGATCGAGTGGCGCGCAGGTTACGCAGCGTGTCTTTGACGACTGGTCGACACACCAGAACTGGGGACTCGCCCATCTGCCCTTTCGCCACCCCTGGGTTTTCTACATCGATGCCGATGAGCGTGTATCACCCGAGCTGCGCGACGCCTTGCTGGCCGCTGCGGAGAATCCCCGCGATGCAGTGGCCTTTCGCATCGAGCGACGCGACATCTTTCTCGGGCGGTGGCTGCGTCATGTGCAAGCCTCGGCCTGGTATCTCCGCCTGTTTCGTCCCGAGCGCATGCGCTACGAGCGCCTGGTCAACCCGGTATCAATCGTCGACGGTCCTGTCGGCCAGGTGTCCGGACCGCTGGTGCATTTTCCGTTCAGCAAGGGCATCGGTCAGTGGATCGATCGCCATAACGGCTACAGCCGTCTCGAAGCCGAACAGACCCTGATCGAACGCGCGAAAGCACCGGGAATCGATCTTCGGGCAGTGTTCCTGGCTGATGACTTTCACGTTCGGCGAGCCCATCAGAAAGCCCTTTTCTACCGACTGCCCATGCGCCCACTGATCAAGTTCCTGGCGCTCTATCTGGTACGTGGGGGGTTTCTTGACGGGCGTGCCGGGCTTACCTATGCCACGCTGGCCGCGATCTACGAGTACTTCATCGTCCTCAAGACCCGCGAGCTGACCGAGGCCCGGACGCACCCCGTCGGAGCAACCGCGACGAGGGTAATTCACTGACCAGGTCTTCGATCTGCTCGGCGAAGGCAGCGAGAATGCCTTGCGAGGCAAAGAGCGTTGTCGCAGTCTCATGCCCCCGCTCACCCATGCGCACACGCCCCGGTCGATCGTCGCGCAAGCGAATGATGGCCGCCGCAAGCGCCGCTCCCTCACCGGGGGGAACCACCACGCCGCACGCACGCGTGGCAACGATCGTCGCCAGTTCGCTCGATGCCAGGGCAGAAACGATCACCGGGCGCGCACTCGCCAGGATGTTGCCGAGCTTGGAGGGAAGGACGATGTCGGTCACCCCTGCCCGCTGCGGAATCACGTGGATGTCAGCGGTGAGAAGAAGTTCGGGCAAGCCCTCCGATGGCTGTAGCGGCTGCAGGACGACATTACCGAGTTCGCTCGCGGCGATCCGGGCCTGAAGGTGACTCGATTCACTGCCCTCGCCCACGATGACCAGAACGATGTCGGGTACATCGCGCAGACACTCGGCAGCATCGATCAGCATGTCCAGGCCTTGCTTGCGCCCCAGGTTGCCGGCGTAGAGCACGACAAGACGCTCGCCCAGCTGCCATGCGGCCCGCAGGCTGCCAGATGAACCCGCCTGCGGCCACGCCAGATCGCTCGCCCAGTTGCGCAGCAGGATTCGTCGCGATGCAGCGACGCCCTTCGCGCCGATGCGCTCGAGCATCGCTTCGGAAATGCTCGAAACCCGATCGGCACGCCGGTAGACGAATCGCTCGATAGCGAGCAGCAGTTCGGTGAAGCGGGAGGGCCGCAACAGGCCGAGTGCAATGGCGGCATCGGGCTGCAGGTCCTGAACATGCAGGATCACTCGGCTACCCCGCAGGCGCGCGAATTCGACCACGGGCAGGGCAAGCAGGAGCGGAGGCATCACCACGATCACGAGGTCGGTGCGTGGTGCGACCAGCCATGCGATGGTGGCGCTGAGGACAAAGCTTGCCTCATGGAGCATGCGCGTGAACGTGGTCACCCGCCGGGGTACATGCAGCCAGGATCGCCAGAGGCTCACACCCGCCTCGACATCGGCGCGAAACGCCACGTGCCGATCGGTCGCTGCCTGGCGCCAGCTCGGATACCAGGCAAAGCCGGTATGCACCCGCACGGCGTGACCGCGACGGGCGAGATACCGCGCCAGACCGGTGGTGTAGACCGCGATACCGACCGGCTCGGGGGCATAGTTGATGCTGATGATGGCGATGCGCATGACTCAGCGGCCAACGCCGCCAGCGGGTGGAGCGATGCGCGCCATCGGACCCGAACCGACCGTCCTCTGCCTGCGATGACGTCGTTGGCGCTCGGACATCACCATCACCACCAGGGCACCCACGATCGCGAAGGCAAGTCGGCTTCGCCCCAGAAAGCCGCTGTTCACGAGATTCCACAACGCGTAGATCCAGCTGTAGGTCAGCACGGGTGTCAATCGGTCGAACGGACGATCGACCAAGGCCACGCGCATCCAGGCGAGCAGACGCCAACCCAGGAGCAGGAGGGCCGCAGCGCCCAGTACGCCCGCCTCGACCCAGACCTGCAAGATCGCCGAGTGCACCGAGACAGCAAGCCCGCCGTCATCGGGTCCGGCTACCTGGGCATAGTCGGCGCTGTCATGCAGTACGTCGCGCTGGATGGCAGAGACTTCGGCCGAACGACCCCATGAGCCGTAACCCAGCAGAGGCGAATGCAATACGGTACGAATACCGACCTCGAGGCCGAACTGGCGCCCGACGTTGGACTGCCCGCGCCGCTCGATCGAACTCGGATCGGCCGTGAGCATGAGCCCGACGCGCAGCACGACAGCAAGACCGACCAGCAGGAGTGCCAGCGGCCAGATCGCCCGCGCCCGGATGCGTCGGCGCCCCTCGTGCCGACCGGCACTGCCGACGCTCGGGCTGCTCGCCCTGCCGCGCCATGCCAGCAGCATGCCCGTGAGGGCGCAGACCGCCGCATGAATTCGAAAGTCCCAGGCCATGCTCAGCACGGCCAGCAGGCCAAAGCCGATGGCAGCAACCGCGCCCGGCAGCCACCCGGCCAGCGCCGAGAAGAGCACCACCACGTAATCGCCGTAGCCTGGCACGAACTTGCCCTCGACCATGAAGAGTTTCCAGTGGTCGATCGGGACGTGATGGTACAGCGCGAGGATCGCGATACCCCCCAGACCGTAGCCAGCCGAAAACCACAGAAACCGGCTCGGACGCGGGAGGGCGAGGAGACACATTGCCACGAATTCAAGGACGAAGAGCGCCGTTCGACCCCAGCCTCTGAGGTACTGCTCGGGCAAGGACCCACGAACGAGGTCGGTGAGCATGTACCCGGCCAGCATGACCAGCATGGCAACCAGCGTTGAACCGACGCCGGGCAAGGCAAGTGACCGCGAAGCCGACCGTGACAGGAGCAGACAGCCACCCACCAGCACCAGCGCCACTTCGCCGACGAACAGATCACCCACAATCTGGATCGGCACGACCGACAGGGCGCCGATCGCAAGCACCACGGGCGCAAGGCGATCGGTCGAGCGGGTGGCAGCAGCGGCACTCAATGCGCGCCCGCCCGAAGATGAGGGCTCATCGTCGCAAGGAATCGGCGTGCCGCCGCGTCGATCTGAAAATGCGCAAGATAAGCGCGCCGTGCCGAATCACGCATGGCCTGACGCACGCTCGGCTCGAGGGCAATCCAGCGAACGAGCAACTGATGGATGCCAGCCCCATCATGCGCATCGGCAAGTCCGGCACCCGCTCCCACCACTTCGCGCCAGATGTTGACACCGGTGGAGAGCAGTACGGGCGTGGCACACGACAGGGCCTCGACCACCACCATCCCGAAATTCTCGTGATGCGACGGCAGCACCAGTGCCTCGGCATGCCGCAGCAGGCCGACTTTCAACGGCCCCGCAACGGTACCGGTCCAGTGAACCCGATGCGCAACCCCGAGGCGAGCAGCAAGCTGACGCAAGGGGTCAGCCTGCGCCCCCGGATCGGGCCCAGCCAGCACCAGATCCAGATCGGGCTCGCTCGCCACGATGCGCGCAAACGCCTCGATGAGAAGATCACACCCCTTTACCGGATGGAGACGCCCCAGAAAGAGCAGGAACCGCCGACCGACGAGCCGCGGACAAGTGGCGGCCAGCGCTGCCGCTTCTGCCTCGGGCGCTGCAGCGGTTTCCGCGATGCCGAACCCGCTGACAGCGCCCCTGGCGGCATAAGGCCAGAAGGTACGCGGCGCATCACGCGCTTCCTGATCGCAGGAAAAGATCACGGCAGCAGCATCACGCAGCAAGCGGTAATCCTGCCACGGCCAGAAAAGCCACTTGCGCAGATGTCGCCACGGGCTTGCGGCGCGAAACCAGGGGCCCAGCATCCCGTGCGGCATCACGAAGTAGGGCACTGCCTGCCGGCGGCATGCACGCCAGACCGCGAGCGTGTGGTACTGATGCAATCCGTGAACCACCACCGCGTCGTAGTGGGCCACGTGCTCATCGAGCCAGCGGCGTGCGCGCGGCGCATAGCACCACTGCGAGCGACCCGGCCCGAGCGCGTGTACCGGAATGCCTGCGCTGGCCATCGCACTGTCGGGTCTCGCATCGAGGCTCGCTACCTCGAAGTGTTCGCCAAGCCGGCCCGCAGCCAGGCAATACTGACGCAAGACCTCCTGGGGGCCGCCATGACGCGACTCGACCGAGGCGATGACGTGGAGCACCTTCACCGGTCGATCCCGGCGCCCGCCTGCAGATATCGGATATGCCGCAAGACGTCGAATCGATACCGCAGGCGCGCCCAGCAACTCTGCAACGGCCCCCAGGGCGTGACCCCTGCGGCACCGAGCTTGTCGCGGCACCGGTCGAACTCGGCTCGCAGGCGAGCCCGATGCCCGCGCGCGCTGGTGATCGATGCCCCATGATGACGCCACTCACCCAGAACTCGCGGCACCGCTGCAAAGCGTGCTCCCGTGAGGGCCATGTCGACCAGCAACTCACTGTCCCACATCACGCGGTTGGCCGGATTGAACCCACCCGCCCTGAGCCAGGCCTCCTGACGAAACCAGGTGGCCTGCTGCCCGACCAAACAGGCGCCCGCCACGAATCGGCGCAGATCGAAGTCATCCGACGTGCGCCCGCGCAGTCCGGCATGACCCCGGGCATCGATGAGCCGGATCGCCCCGGTGAGCACATCGACACCGGGCTCGCTCCTGAAGAAGTGTCGGACAAAGGCCAGCGCGCCCGGCACCAGCCGATCATCGGCGTTGATGTAACCGAAGACCTCGCCACGCGCACGCGAGAATCCTCGGTTCAGACCGTCGGCAGGCCCTCCATCCGGCTCGAAGATGCGCTCATGGATGGCATTACCGTAGCTGCGGATCAGCTCGCGGCTGCCATCGGTCGAGCCCGGATCGACGACGATGTACTGATCCATGTCGGGTCTCAACTGCGGCACGATCGATTCGATGCAATCACGCAGGAACGGCCGCTGGTTGAAGGAAATCGTGACCAGCGTCAGCGGAACCTGCGCGCGATTCGTGGTGTCAATCAGCATGGCAGTGCTCGCATTGATCGGGATATCGATGGGCGGTCGTGCCCATTCAAGGCACCATCGGCAGGACCGCGCGGCTGGATTCAGGTTCGAGAGCGAGGCATTCGGCGTCGCTCAGATCCTTCGGGTGCGCATGCGCCCGGTGCCCTCGAACGACTTGTTGAGAACCATGCCGATGAGGTTGCAGCGATCGAGCATGCCCTGCGCAACGAGGATGTCATCGCGCACCGAACGGTTGTCCTCGACCACCATGAGTACCGCATCGGCAAGCGGCAGGAAGGCCAGTGCATCGGCCGCACCGAGCAGGGGCGGCAGATCGATGATCACGATGCGATCGTCGTACCGATTGCGCAACTCGGCCAGCAGGCCTGCCATGCGGATCGAGCCCAGCCACTCGGCAGAACGCAGCACAGGCCCGCCTGCGGGCATCACCACCATTCGGTCGATGCCGGGATTGGACAGCGTGGCATGAACCGGCACGCCATGAGCAAGGATGTCGGCAAGGCCAGGCGAGGATGGCACACCAAAGACGCGATCGATCGACGGATTGAGCAGATCTGCATCGACGAGCAGGGCGGTCTGCTCGAACTGGGCTGCAATCGACACCGCGAGGTTTGCAGCGACCAGGGTTCGACCTTCAGCAGGGCCAGGACTTACCACCGCAAGCGTTCGCCAGCCGTTCTCGCGCATGCGCTGCAAGACACGGGTGCGCAGCGTCTTCACCGCGTCGATGAGTGCAGGCGCCGCGCCATCAATCACGATCTTGTGCTCGAGCAGTGCCCTGGCGGGAGTCTCCACGATGCGGGTTCGTGGATGCGGAACCGCTCGCAATCCGGTGCCAGGACTGCGGTCGGTGAAGCCGGCGAGGCTTGCATACGAATTCATGTCGGGATCCGGTAGCGTTGATCGGTTGGACGGCGAAGCACGGCCCGGCCCTAGCGCAAGTGCAGGCGCGACCAGGCCACCAGCACAAGGTCGGGCAAAGGCCGGTAGAACTCGTGCACGGCCAGAAGGGCCATGGCAAGGACGACGATCGTCGAGACGGCGGCAACACGGCGGCGCATCTGCCGGCGAGTACGCTCGAAGGGGCCCAGCACGTGCGGAATCTCGCCCAGGACCGGTACGCTTGCCAGCCGCGCGAGGTCGCGCACCCCGCGCACCGAGCGGTCGAAGGCTTCGAGCAGACTGGCCCAGCCAACCCCACCGATCACCGCCAGCAACAGGCCAACCACAAGAATGAGCGGTCGGTTCGGACTGAGCGGCCGCTCGGGCAACTGGGCCGGATCGATCAGCGTGAACCGCTCACCCTTGCTGTCCTTCTCCAGTTCCTCGGCCACCTGGGCTGTCATCTGCTTGTAGCCGACCTCGCGATGACGCGCGGTGGCGTTCTCGTATTCGCGCAACATGTCGCGGTACTCGCGCTCGACGGCCGGTGCCTGCTCGAGCCGTCCCTCGATGCGGGTGATTTTCTGCTGTACCTCGCGCTTCTGTGCCAGGAGACTCTCGATCTCGCGTGAGGCGGCTTCGGACTGGGCACGCAGGTTGATCGTGAATCGGGTCTCGGCGCGTGTCGGGCGTGCTGCCGCCTTGCGCTTCATGGCCTGATCCCGATCACCCAGCGAGCGGCGCTGCGCTTCCTCGAGCGAGTCGAGTTCGGCCCGCGCACGCACCAGGTCCGGATGCTGACTTGCATAGCGTGCGGCGAGTGCCGAGACCTGGCTCGACTTCTCGTCGATGCGACGTGCAATGTCCTCGTGTCCGGCGTCATCACCGACCTCGACCCGCAGAGCGGCAATCTCGCGCCTCACCCGCTGCACATCCGGATGACTGTCGGCGTAGTTGCCCGTCAGACTTGCGAGTTCGTCCTGCAGCAGTCGCAATCGCTCGGAGGGCTCAAGCACGCGATTGGCGCTGCGGTCCTCGGGCACCCGGGACAACTCGCGCGCCTGCGCGATCTGATCTTCCAGGTAGGCCTTGCGATCCTTCGCCGCGGCAATCTCGCGCTCGATGCGAGTCACCTCGTTCTCGGCCCGATCGATAGACTGCGTGTTGAAAGTCGACGATTCGGGCAGGCGGCCCTGGTGCCGTTCCTTGAACCGTGCGATGCGCGCCTCGAGCGATGAGATCTGGGTACGCAGTCGCTCGGCCTCGGCCGAGAGGAAGGCCGTCGTTTCAGCCGAGCGGCGAACACGCGTGTTGACGTTCTCGTTGAGGTACAGCGATACCAGATCGTTCACCACCTTCTGTGCATTGGCTGGCACCGCAGCCTCATAGGACAGTTGAAACGCGATCGTCGCCGTCTCCATTCCGCCCAACCGCCGGTCGGACACACGTGCCGTCACCGTGCTCAGGCGAATGTCACCACGCATGCGCTCCAGAATCTCCTCATTGGTTTCAAATCGGCGCTCGCGTGCATAGAGCCGGTACTTGTCGGCGAGTGCCAGCAGAACCTGTCGGGTCATCACCTGCTGGCTGATCACCTGGATACGCTGGTCGGCAAAGGTCGTGATCGTCGCTCGCACCAGATCCTGCGGAATCTCCTGCTCCTGCACGAGGATGGTGGCGCTCGATCGGTAGACAGGCGGCATCAGGAAGGCGGCTGAAGCGGCCAAGGACATGATGCACAGGCCAGCCAGCATCGCCGCACGCCGGCGTCTGACCAGCATCGCCAGGTGGTCGTGCAAGTCACGCGGGGGGGCGTCGGCAAAGCCCTCGTCGGCATGAACGGATCCTGCATTCCAGGGAACCAGAGCAGCAGTCATGAGCAGGCCTCATCGAGCATTCGTGGCAGGTCGCCCGTGCTTCGCGGGCATCCTTGCAAGGCAACCGGCAATTGATCCGGAAGGGCAGTCATCTTCGGCAATGAGGGCGCGCGCGATGTTGACTGGAGTCAACGGCCCACCTCGCCCCGCATCAGCGCGAGGCTCGTCATCGCGACACGGCCACACGGGTGAAGTCGCGTCGAATCTGCATGAAGATCAGATTGGCGTGGGGCGAACCGCCGTAACCGCTGGTGACCGACTGCGCCCAGGTTGCGCCGGCATCGAGCGACCACCAGGGGTCGATCGTCCAGTGCACCGAAGCCCCCAATGATCGAAATTCGAACCACCCCACGCCTGCGCCGGTGTAACGGCTGGCTGTCTGCGCCGCGCTCAGGGTGCCCGAGAGTTGTGCGCTGAAATCATGGCTGTAGATGGCCTGCAGGTACCGGTTGTCGATCGTGGTTCCAGCCGGGGAAGGCAGCACCTGACGCGTGGCAGAGAACGCCAGGCGGTTACGCTCATTGACGCGCCACTGCAATCCTGTCGCATAGAGCACCGAATTTCGGGTGGTGTCGGAGGCCGATGCCACCTGCGTGACAGGCACACCCAGTTCCACGCAATCCTGCGTTCGACCGGCAAACACGATCGGGCGGCTGTTGCCATCGAGAAGCGGAACACCACCGGCGCCAAGGAGCGGTATCAGGCACTGGTACTGCGAACCCACATAGGTCTGGGTACGGGTACCACCCAATGTCGCGTTCCAGGTCAGGCGTTCGTTCATTTCCACCGTCTCGCCCAGCGACACGCTGCTCGACTCACTGTGATTGGGTACGCCCCGGGGCCGATACCAGGCCTCGGAGGCAGTCACCACGAGGCTGGCACGTTCGCTCTGCTGGAACACGAGTCGGGGAGACAACGACAGGTTGTCGTAATCGACCAGTCCGATCGTGGTGTCCTGGAACCGGGCGGCCTGCACGCCTGCGGTCACCCCGAAGGTGAGTCGCTCGTCGATCCGATGCGTGTATGAAGGCAGCAATGACGCGAGCGTGCGCTGTGTGTAGGCAAACACCTGCCCGGTCTGCACCAACTGACTGGCCTGCCCGTTGGTCGATGCATCGGCGGGCCTGATGGCGAGCGTCGAATCGCGCGTGAACGACGCGGACAGTTCGACGCCTTCGTTCTCGCTGCTGCGCCGAAAGGTGAGTCCGGCAAAGGCATCGAGGCGGCTCCTGGGCGAGACCGTATCGTTGTGAATGCCGCCCAGGGAACCGGTCAGGAGAATCCCATCGGACTCGGTCAGGTTCGACAGACGAAAGCCGGGTACCAGACTGACGCTTGATACCCGATCGTCATTGGACCGGAAATAGCGCAGATTGCTGGTGGAATCCGCGCGGGCACTCACATAGGCTTCTGCCGCATATTCGGCACTGCGCGCGGCACCTGCCGGCAAGCCCGACGCAACGAGCAGCGCTGCGAACACCCACGATGGTCTTCCCTGCATGGTCTCTGACATGACCGCCCCCTTCCAGAACAGGTAGTTCGCTCGACGTGCTGGCGTGGGCAGGCGCCGATCGCGATCGAGGCTCCCACAACGATCCGATCGATGGCCGACCGGCCTGTGTCCACTGTGCTCCGGGTCGTCGATCAGTGGCTGACGCGCGCTGACCGCTCGAGTCGATCAGGGGACAACAACGACATCGGCAGGGCGGAGCAGGATGTTCTGTTCGAGCCCGTCACCTTTTTCGATCCGTGAGTACTGGAAAGGCAGGGTCACCTGCTCACCCCCCTCGCGACGCACGATGCGGATGTCGTTGGCAGCCGCAAAGGCAGTGAGCCCCCCGGCCATGGACAGCGCCTGCAGCACGTCGAGCTGGCGGCCCATCATGAATTCGCCCGGCTTGTTCACCTTGCCGATCACATAGACGCGCTGATAGAGAATCTTCACGAGCGACACCGAGACGACCGGATCGGGCAGAAAGCTGCGAAGCCGGGTCGCGAGTTCGTGGCGGACGTCGGCCACCGAGCGACCTGCGACCTGAACCTCCCCGATCAGCGGAAACGAGATGCCGCCATCGGGACGCACGAGCACGTCCTTGCGCGACAGGTCGGGTTCCTTCCACACCGCGATATCGAGGATGTCCTCCGGGCCGAGCCGATAGGCATCGGACGCCACAGCGGGACCCGGAGAAACCGGCGCCGCCACCGCAGGCGTAGCCGACGGACCCGTCGCTGTCGATGCAGGCTGGGATGCACTGGCTGGTGCCTGCGCCAACGCCGCAGGCACCACGGCAATCGATGCCGTCACCAAGGCGATGGACGCAAAAAGAACGATGCGATCAGGTCTCACCGGGCTCCCCCCTTCGACTCAATTGAGGCGATGGAGAGTAGCGCGGGAAATGGGACGTGATTCAGCCGGGCCCGGGTGTATTGATACCGAGATTGCCCCATATCAAATCGACACGGGCGCGAGTTGCAGCATCCATCTCGATCGGCTTGCCCCACGGGCGCGTCGTCTCGCCGGGCCACTTGTTGGTGGCATCGATGCCCATCTTGGCGCCGAGTCCGGCAACCGGGCTCGCGAAATCAAGACTGTCGATCGGGGTGTTCTCCACGACGAGGGTATCGCGCGCTGCATCGACCCGGGTGCTCATCGCCCAGATCACTTCGCTCCAGTTCCGTACATCGATATCCTCGTCAACGACGATGATCATCTTGGTGTACATGAACTGACGCAGAAAGCTCCAGACCCCGAACATGACGCGCTTCGGGTGACCCGGGAACTGCTTGCGCATGCTCACCACGGCCAGACGATACGAGCACGCCTCGGGGGGCAGATAG
Organism: Pseudomonadota bacterium; assembly: GCA_947455195.1. Classification (GTDB taxonomy): domain Bacteria; phylum Pseudomonadota; class Gammaproteobacteria; order Burkholderiales; family SG8-39; genus CAIXPL01. Next base: position 236,191 of record CANGMI010000009.1, read on the forward strand.
AAATCGACGATCTCGGGAAACTGCCGCGCAAGCAGCGGCACGAACACTTCATTGAGTGCCACGCCGAGCACCGCCGGCTCATCGGGCGGCTTTCCGGTGTAGGTGGAGTGATAGATCGGATCGCGACGCATGGTGATGCGCTCGATGGTCAGGACCGGATAACGCTCGACCTCGTTGTAGTAGCCGGTGTGATCGCCAAACGGCCCTTCGAGCGCCTCATCGCCCGGATGAATCGCTCCCTCCAGGACGATCTCGGCGCGGGCTGGCACTCGCAGATCCGACCCGATGCAACGCGCCACCTCGGTACGCCCCCCGCGCAGCAGACCGGCAAACTGGTACTCCGACAAAGAGTCGGGCACGGGCGTCACCGCCCCCAGAACCGTGGCCGGATCGGCCCCGAGCGCGACGGCGACCGGAAACGGCTTGCCTGGATGCATCTTGCAGTGGTCAAGGTAGTCGAGCGCGCCGCCCCGATGCGCTAACCAGCGCATGATGACCCGGTTGGGTCCGATCACCTGCTGACGATAGATGCCGAGATTCAGGCGCTGGCGTCGGGTGCCGCGGGTGACGGTCAGACCCCAGGTGATGAGCGGGCCGGCGTCGCCGGGCCAGCAGGTCTGCACCGGGAGGCGCGACAGATCGACATCAGCGCCTTCCCAGACAATCTCCTGACAGGGCGGAGCCGACACCATTTTCGGCGCCATGTCGAGGACGCGGCGAAAGAGCGGGATCTTGCTCCACGCGTCCCTCAGACCCCGCGGTGGCTCGGGCTCCTTCAATTGGGCCAGCAGTTCGCCGACCCCGCGCAATGCCGCGACCGAATCGGCGCCCATGCCGAGCGCTACACGACGCGGCGTACCGAACAGATTGCCCAGCACCGGCATGTGATGGCCGGTGGGATGCTCGAAGAGGATGGCCGGCCCCTCGGCACGCAGCACGCGATCACAGATTTCGGTCATCTCCAGGCGAGGTGACACCTCGGTACCCACGCGCACGAGTTCGCCCATCGCCTCGAGGCGGGCCATGAAGTCGCGCAGATCGCGGTACTGCATGAGAGCCGCTCGCGCCCGTGCTAGACGACGAACGGGGCTGATGCACCGTCCATGGTGATGATGGCGCCGTGGGTATAACTGCCACGCGGCGAGGCAAGAAACAGCACCATGTTGGCGATTTCCTCGGGTTCTCCCAGACGCCCGGCGGGAATCCGCTCGGCGAGGCGACGCAGGGCCTCATCGGCACTCACGCCCTGCACCTTCGATTCGGCCTTCAATCCCTCAGCCACACGCGAGGTCTGGGTGAGGCCCGGATTGACGCCCACCACACGAACGCCACGCGGTGCATAGGTGGCCGCCAGTCCGGCGGTGACCAGCATCAGGGCCGCGTTGGCTGCACCACCGGCAAGGTGCGTCGAGGTCGGCGACTTGCCCCCATTGCCGATGATGTTCACGATGACGCCGCGGCCCCGTACGCTCATCAACTTCACGACCGGATCGATCACGTTGATGTAGGTGAAGAATTTCGCGTCCATGGCAGCGCGCCATGCCGCCGGGTCGAGGTCATCGGGGGCCGTACGTCGGGCAGCACCGGCCGAGGTCACGAGAACATCGATCGGGCCGAGCGAGGACTCGACGGCACGAACCATGGCGGCCGTGGCCCCGGCGTCGGACATGTCGGCGGCAATGGCCAGCACATCGGCCCCCAGAGCCGCTCGTGCGGCATCGAGGTTGGCCTGATCACGCGAGGTGATCGCCACCCGGGCGCCCTCGTCGATGAACATGCGCGCGCAGGCCAACCCAAGACCCTTGCTGCCACCGGTAATGAGGACAACCTGCCCCTTCAATCCGAGATCCATGCTTGTCACGCCTCTTCTGATCGGAACGCCAGACCGGCAACGCACCCGCACCGGGCCAGATCCCCTGTGGGCGGGGCGAGACGAGGCATGCGGGGCGTCCGGAGGACGCGCGGAGAATATCACTGCAGCCCGATCACCACCCCGGCAAAGATCGCTGCCCCGACCCAGTTGTTGTGATTGAAAGCCCGGAAGCATCCCTCGCGACTGCGGCTGCGAATGAGGCGGTAGTGCCAGCCCATCATGAGTGCAGCCACCGCAAGGCCGGCGTAATAGCCGACACCTATCCCGCGCGCCTGACCGATCGACGAAAGCAGGCCCAGGGTGATCGCGTACGACACCATCACGGCCAGCACGTCGAAGCGCCCGAAGGTGATGGCAGAACTGCGGATGCCGATGAGCAGATCGTCGTCTCGATCCACCATCGCATACTCGGTGTCATAGCCGATGGCCCACGTAATGTTGGCCAGCAGCATCCAGCCGCACTCGGCCGGCAGCATCCCGAGTTGCGCCGCATAGGCCATCGGAATCCCGAAGCCAAAGGCAACGCCCAGATAGGCCTGCGGTATCGGCAGGATGCGCTTGGTGAGCGGGTAGCTCGCAGCCAGAAAGAGCGCAACAAACGCCAGCGCAATGGCGAGGGCATTGAGGGTCAGCACGAGGCCAAAGGCAAGGAGCGACAGCACGCCCGCCAGCACCAGTGCTTCGCGCCGCGCCACCTCGCCGGTGGCCAGCGGCCGGTCGCGCGTGCGCTTCACGTGCGGATCGAAACGCGCGTCGGCAATGTCATTCATCACACATCCGGCCGAGCGCATGAGCAGGGTACCGGCACAGAACACGAAGACCGTCCAGGCGTCGGGACGGCCATCGGCAGCCAGCCACACTGCCCACAGGGTCGGCCAGAGGAGCAGGAGGGTACCGATCGGACGGTGCAGGCGCGCGAGTCGCCAGTAGAGCGCCCATCGCGACGAGCGCGCGCTGGCCACTGCACCGGGCAGCGGCAGGGAGGACATGGCACCGGTGGCCATGGCGTCATGGGCCCCGGCGGCGTTGACCACCGGGCTGGACGGCGTGGGGGCAGACTGCGCAGGCGGAAGGTCTTGGCTCGGCATGGCCGTGATGTTACCTGCTGTGCTGCGCCGCATGCGCTGCGGCCTGGCAAGGCGCGGACCGCCGCAGGGGCTCTTGCCCATCAGGCCTTGAGCAGCGCGCCCGCTTCGGGTGTCCAGCGCTCGACATGGGCACGCGCGCGTGCCGGATCTCGCTCGATCAGATACTCGGCTGCCTTGCAGGCGCGCTCGAGCAGTTCGCCATCGAGCGCCAGATCGGCAAAGCGCAGCAGTGGCACACCACTCTGACGCACCCCGAGCAACTCGCCCGGGCCGCGCAGTCGCAGGTCCTCTTCAGCAATGCGAAACCCGTCGGTGTTCTCGTACACGATGCGAAGACGGGCACGCGCCGTGGGCGACAGCGGCCCCTGATAGAGCAGCACGCAACTGGACACCGCAGCGCCTCGCCCCACCCGCCCGCGCAGCTGGTGAATCTGCGCCAGCCCGAATCGCTCGGCATGCTCGATCACCATCAGCGACGCGTTGGGCACATCAACGCCGACTTCCACGACGGTTGTTGCGACCAGCACATCGATCTGGCGGGCTGAAAAGGCGGCCACGAGCGCTGCCTTCTCCTCGGCAGGCAGGCGACCATGCAGCAGCCCGAAGCGCACACCGGGCAGGCTGACAGCCAGTTCTTCGGCGGTTTCGGTGGCGTTGCGCAGGTCGAGGGTCTCCGATTCCTCGATGAGCGGGCAGACCCAATAGGCCTGCGTACCCGCCTCGGCGGCCGCTCGCAGGCGCTCGATCACTTCGCCTCGGCGAGCACTCGACACCACGCGAGTGCTCACCGGCGTTCGACCGGGTGGCAATTCATCGATGACCGACACATCGAGATCGGCGTAGTGGCTCATCGCGAGCGTGCGCGGAATGGGCGTTGCACTCATCATCAGCAGGTGCGGCTCGGACGATCCATCGCTCGATCCCTTGTCGCGCAAGGCAAGGCGCTGACGCACCCCGAAGCGATGCTGCTCATCGACGATGACAAGACCCAGATGCCGGAACTGAACCTCTCCCTGGAAAAGGGCGTGCGTGCCGACCGCGACCGCACTCTGCCCGCTGGCGAGCCGCGCCAGGGCTGCAACGCGCTCGCGCTTTTTCTGCGCGCCTGCCACCCATTCGATCTCGATGCCCAATGGCCGCAGCCATTCGCCGAACTTTCGCACATGCTGCTCGGCCAGAATTTCGGTGGGTGCCATGATGACTGCCTGAAAGCCACTGGCAACCGCACGCAGCGCAGCGAGGGCAGCCACGATGGTCTTGCCACTGCCTACATCGCCCTGGAGCAGCCGGTTCATCGGATGCGCCTGCGAAAGCTCGACTTCGATTTCAGCCCACACGCGGGCCTGGGCCGCGGTGAGTGCAAAAGGCAGGCTCGCCAGCAACCGGTCGGTAAGCCCCCCGCGTGCGCCGAGCGACGGCGCATGGCGGCCGCGGCGCGCCAGCTTGTGCCGTCGCATCGAGATCTGCTGAGCAAGCAGTTCATCGAACTTGATGCGCTGCCAGGCCGGATGGGTGCGCTCGGCGAGGGCCGCCTGGTCGCTACCCGGTGGCGGTGCATGCAGCAACCGTACCGCAGCGTCGAACGACGGAAAGGCCAGCCTCTCGAGCCATCGAGACGGCAGCGTGTCCTCGAAAGCGCCCTGGGCAAGCGCGTTGCGTGCCAGGCGCCGCAAGACCGACTGCCCGACCCCCGCCACCGTCGGATAGACCGGTGTGAGCGCCGTGGCGAGGGGCTCCTCACCGCGCAGCACGCGAACCCGCGGATGAAACATCTCGATGCCGTACAGGCCCGAGCGCAGTTCACCGAAGGCCCGCACGCGTGCCCCGGCCACGAGCGAGCGCTGCAGGCTCGGGTAGAAGGTGAAGAAGCGCAAGTCGACCTCGTGCCCATCGGCCGCCAGACGCACCACGAGTTGCCGCCGAGGCCGTGATCGGACCTCGCATGAGACAACCGTCGCCTCGATGAGCACCGGGCCGCTCGCGTGCACCTCGCCCAGCGCAGTCAGTCGGGTCTCGTCCTCATAGCGCAAGGGAAGATGCAGCAAGGCATCGCCGGGCGCGTGAATGCCGAGCCTCGCCAGCAAGCCGGCCATGGCGGGCGGCAACGCCCCGGAGGCTGACGCGAGGCCTGCACCTGTCTCGGGCGGGCGGGCAGCGACCTGGCGCCATTCAGGCATGATGCCCCGGCCGAGCGCACCCGCCGGCTTCGCTCAGCACTGCAGATCGATTCTCGAACCCCATGCCCTTTGCTCTCACGATTCTCATCAGCGCCTGCCTGCTCTTCCAGGTTCAGCCCCTCATTGCGCGGGCCATCCTGCCATGGTTTGGCGGTTCGGCGGCAGTATGGACTGCCTGCATGCTGTTCTTCCAGGTGTTCCTCGTGGGCGGCTATCTGTACGCCTGGTGGCTTGCGCGTCTGGCGCCCCGCCAGCAGGCCACCATCCATATCACGCTGCTGGCAGCAAGCCTCCTCGCGCTGCCGGTGCTGCCTGGCGAATCGTGGAAGCCGCTGACGCCCGAGAACCCGACCGGGCACATCCTGCTGCTGCTGGCGGCAACCGCAGGACTGCCCTATCTGCTCCTCACCACGACCAACCCGCTGGTGCAGAGCTGGTTTGCCCGCGCCCGGCCGGGTGCGTCGCCCTACCGGCTTTTTGCGCTGTCGAACCTCGGTTCACTGGCCGGGCTGATCCTGTACCCGGTGGCCATCGAACCCTGGCTGCCCGTGCGCTGGCAGAGCGCTGGCTGGTCGGCCGCGTACGCCCTCTACACGCTGCTCGCGATGCGCCTGGCCTACCTGGCGCGCACGCTTCCGGCCACCACCGCATCACACGGAGCGTTGAGGACATCTGCCGCAGGGCACCTCGCCACGACCCTGACATGGCTTGCCCTGCCCGCCTGCGCATCGGTGCTGCTCCTTGCGTTCACGACCCACATCACCCAGAACATCGCACCGATACCGTTCCTGTGGATCGTGCCGCTCACGCTCTACCTCACGAGCTTCATCCTGTGCTTCGATCACCCGCGCTGGTACGACCGACGACTCTGGCTGCCACTCCTCGCAGTCGAGTTCGGCGCCATCTGCCTCACCCTGCTGCCGGCCCAGGCGCATCCGGGCATCGAAGTGCTCCTCCCCCTGTACGCAACCAGCCTCTTCGCCGCCTGCATGGTCTGCCATGGCGAGCTGGCCCGGCTGAAACCGCACCCCGGCGACCTCACCCGCTATTACCTGATGATCGCGATCGGCGGGGCGATCGGGGGAATGCTGGTGGGCATCCTCGCGCCCACCCTCTTCAACGATCTCCTTGAACTGCCGATCGGCATGGTGATCACGGTCATCGTCGTCGCTGGCGCACTGCGGCTGGACCCGTCATTGCCCGCGTGCGAGCAGGCCGGACATGTCGGGCTCATCGCGCCGGGCCTGCGCAGGGCGCTCTGCGCTGCCTGCCTCCTCTACGCCTGTGGCCTCGGCAGTGCCCTCTGGCTCGTCGGGTCCGACCGAACCCGGGATACGATCGCCGCCATGCGCAACTTCTACGGGGCGCTGCGGGTCGATGAAGAGGGCACCAGCGAGATGCGGGCACGCCGCCTGACGCACGGCACGATCACGCACGGAAAGCAGTTCCTCGACCCGGCTCGATCGCGCTGGCCCACCACCTACTACGCCGCCGATTCGGGCATCGGGCGAGCCATCACGGCCCAGCGCATCCGACGGCCCACGATCAGCCTGGGCATGGTCGGCCTGGGCGCCGGCACGCTGGCCACGTATGGCCTGACCGGTGACCATATCCGGGTCTACGAGATCAATCCGCTGGTACGCGATGTAGCGACCCGCGACTTCAGCTATCTCGAGGAAAGCGCCGCGCAGATTTCATTCGTCCCGGGTGATGCACGCCTGTCGATGGAGCGCGAACCGGCGCAGCGCTTCGACGTGCTGGCCGTCGACGCCTTTTCGAGTGATTCGATCCCGGTTCACCTGCTCACGGCCGAAGCCTTTGCCACCTGGTTTCGACATCTGGCCCCCGAGGGCATCCTGGCGGTGCACATCTCCAATCGATACCTCGACCTGGAACCGGTGCTGGCCGCCGCCGCGGCGCATGCCGGTGTGACGGGCCGCGTCATCGAAAGTGATGGCGACAATGCGCGGGCGGTCTACGGCTCGACCTGGGTGCTCCTCGCGAGGACGCCGAGCGTACTGGATTCGGCCGCCCTGGCCGGTGCCTCCCGGCCGCTCGAGCCCCGGCGCACAGTCAGGCTCTGGACCGATGACTACAGCGATCTCGTATCGCTGCTGAAATGACGCAGGCCGGATGCCGCTGAGCCTCAGGCCACCGCAACTGCGCGGTGGCCCGCAGACACGGCCTCGAGGGCAGGCATGACCTCCTGGCGGAACAGTTGCAGCGAGCGCATCTCGTTGGCATGCCCCAGTGAACCGAAGGCAACCTGAAGCACCAGGTAGTCAAAGCCGACACGCTCGGCCTGGGCGACGAGTTCACGCCGCACCGTGTCGGCACTGCCGACCACCAGCGTGCCGGCCCGACGCGCATCGTCATAATCGGCCGACACGGCAATCGGCGGGAAGTCGCCCCGACGCACCCACAGCCACGCCAGTGCATCAAACCACTGGCGAAACGCCGGACGCGCCAGACGCTCGGCCGCCTCATCGGTCTCGCCGATGAACATGACGCGCATCGCCCCGACAATCGGCTCCTTCACCGGGGAACTCAGCCGTTTCGGATCGTCCGCGTAACGCTTCCAGGCCGCCCGGTAGTTGGCCAGGGTCAGTGCCACCCGGTCAGCCGGCCCGAGGGCCACACCGTTCATCCCATGACGAGCGGGCCGTTCATGACCTTCGGCCGAACGCAGCCCGTACCAGAGCGGGGGATACGGTTTCTGCAACGGCCGGAAAGGCAGCGGCACGTCATCGAACCGGTAGTACTTGCCGTGATGGTCAAGCACATCGTTCTGCAAGCCCTTCAGCAGGACCTCGAGACCCTCGACGAACATCTCCTCGGATTGCTCGAAAGGAACATCCATCGCCTTGAACTCGTGCGGCGAGATGCCACGGCCGACACCGATATCGAGTCGGCCGTGCGTGATGTGATCGAGCACGCAGAGTTCCTCGATGAGCCGCAAGGGGTTGTAGAGCGGTAGCAGGAAGAGGAGCGCACCGAGACGAATGCGCGTTGTCTCACGCGCCGCGGCCGCAAGCCATACGGTCGGCGATGGCGTGGCAGCGAGCGGTGTCGCATGATGCTCGGTGACGTGATAGCCGTAGAACCCCATCGCCTCGGCAGCGCGCAGCAAGGCAAGCCGCTCGTCGAAGGTCTTTGCCAGCGGCTCATCACGCCGATCGACGTAATCGAAGATGCCGAATTTCATGCGCCCACCCTGCCCGTTGTATCCATGCCGTGCCCCGCCATCGACCGATCAGGGAAATGCCTCGTAAGGATCGCGCACCTGCGGGATGCGTTCGCCACAGGCATTCTCGAGCGTGCCATCACGACCCTTGCGTACCGTGAGCACGAGGAAATCGGCCACCATGCCCTGGTGCTCGTCAAAGCTCGTCATGCCCATCGGCCCCTTGGTCTGCACCTTGCGCAGTGCGGCGACGAATGCATCACGATCCTCGGCGCGTCCCTTCACGTCCTTGAGCGCCTGAATGACCATCCTGGCTGCCATGTAGCCCATGTAGGAATAGGAACCGGGCAAGGCCTTGACGCGCGACTTGAACGCATCGATGAACTGCCGGTTCTCGGGGGTATCGAGCGTGCCGCAGTAGGTATAGGCACTCAGGACGCCCTCAGACTCTGGCGGCATGTCGCCCAGCAATTCCTCGCTGGTGAATGAGGCAATGCCAAAGAAGGGCATTCTCTTCGCAAGCCCGTATTCGGCGTACTGGCGCGTGATGCGCGGCGCATCGGCACCCCACATCGCACCCATCACGCCATCGGCCTTGGTGGGGTCCATCTTCGTGAGGTAAGGCGCATAGTCGGGCGTTCCGACGTTCGGGAACATGGCATCGATCACGTTCTCGGCGCCGAAGACCTTCTTCACCGCCTCGACCGACTCACGTCCGGGCGGTGCATTCCAGCCGATGTAGTACACCTTCTTCCAGCCGAGTTTCTTCGCCGCCTGGGCCGCGGCCGTCGCGTACTGATACGACGAGGGCACAAAGCGGAAGATGTACGGACTCTTCTGCGCACGGGTCAGGCTCGCCAGTGCCACGGTACTCACCCACGGCACCTTCTGTTCGGCCACGTAAGGGGCGATGGCGGCACCCACCGAACTCACCAGTTCGGACACGAGCAGATGAACCTTCTCCCGTTCAACGAGGGCCTTCACCTTGGTGAGACCGGTGTCGGGCCGACCGGCGCTGTCCTCATAGACGAGTTCGACCTTGCGGCCGGCGATGGTGAAGTTCTCCTCCTCGAAGGCGAGCTTGATCGCCTCGCGCTCGGGCAAGCCCTGCGCCGCAATCGGGCCGGTAATGGGGAACATGACGCCGATGCGGATCGGCGACTGCGCCTCGACGGTTGTGGTGGCAAGGCCAGCGGCGAGCATCACCGCAGCCGCAAGCCACCCACCAGTTCGGAATGAACGTTGCATGTTGTCTCCTCGTTCGGCACGGTCGATACGACCTCGCCCTCAGCGCCATCGATGTGACGTCTGCGCGCAGATTACAGCATCAAAAGCACGCGTCGCAATTCACCCGAGGCGCGATCACGATGCACCGCAATCGTGCATGCCCGAGCGGCCACGATCGACCGGTCCCGATTTCGTTGCCGTTGATCGTTGGCCGATGCTACTCTCGTCGCCGCAACGACAATTTCAACGAGACAAGTGCGGGTCAACGCGCCATGAACTTCTGGGCCATCCAGACGCTGAACGGCATTTCCTTCGGGATGCTGCTCTTCCTGCTTGCCGCCGGGCTGTCGCTCATCTACGGCCTGATGAGGATTCTCAATCTGACCCACGGCTCGTACTACATGCTGGGTGGCTACATCGGGCTTGCCGCAATGCGCGCAAGCGGCAGTTTCGTCATCGCACTGCTTGCCGGCAGCGCCGCCGTAGCAGTCCTCGGCGTGCTGATGGAGCGGTTCTTCCTGCGTCGATTCCACCTGCAGGAACTGCCCCAGACGATGCTCACCTTCGGGTTCCTGTTCATCTTCGCCGACCTCGCCCTGTGGCTCTGGGGAGGCAACCCGCAGACGATGGCCAAGCCGCCGATGCTCGCCGGTGCCACGACCCTGGGCTCGCTCACCTACCCCACCTATCGCCTCTTCATCATCGCCTCTGGCCTGGCGGTTGCCCTGATGCTGTGGCTGTTTCAGGAACGCACACGCGTTGGCGCGATGCTGCGGGCCGGGGTCGACGACGAGGAGATCGCGCGGGCACTGGGCATCAACGTGTCGTTGCTCTTCTCGCTCGTCTTCGCGATGGGGGCGTTTCTCGCTGCGCTGGGCGGCGTGCTGGCTGGGCCGATCATGGGCGTCTATCCGGGTGCCGATTTCGAGGTGCTGCTTCTGGCCTTCGTGGTGGTCATCATCGGTGGCCTGGGCAGCCTGAAGGGGGCACTCATCGGCGGGCTCCTGGTAGGCCTCCTCGACAACTTCGGCAAGGTGTTCTTTCCGGAATTTGCCCTGTTCACCATCTTCCTGCCGATGGCACTGATTCTGGCCGTGCGGCCGACTGGCCTCTTCGGGCGGGAGTAGCGGCATGATGAACGACAACCGCGTGACGATCTTCGCCAGCATCGCCGGCCTGGCCTTGCTGATCACCCTGCCCGCAATCTTCGGTTCGTACTACCTGGGCCTCGCGACGAAGATGATCATCTTCGGGCTATTCGCGATGAGCCTCGACCTGCTGATCGGCTACACCGGCCTTGCCTCCCTGGGTCATGCGGCCTATTTCGGCGTTGCTTCATACGCCACCGGACTCCTTGCCCTGCGACTGGGGTGGAGCGTCTGGTGGGCGTTGCCGGCCGGGGTTCTGGTGGCCGGTCTCACGGCTGCACTCTTCGGACTTCTCGCACTGCGCGCACGAGGCAGCTACTTCCTCATGATCACCCTGGCCCTGTCGCAGGTGCTCTGGGGCATCGCCTTTGGCTGGCGCAGCCTGACCGGTGGCGATGATGGTCTGCCCGAAGTGCCACGCCCCGATCTGGGCCTGCCATGGTCGCTCGCCGACAACACGCCGTTCTACTACTTCACGCTGGTGATCGCGGCAATCGCCACGCTGCTGCTCCTGCGCGTGGTGAGTTCGCCGTTCGGCCAGTCGCTGCGCGGCATCCGGGAGAGCGAGACGCGGATGCTGGCGCTGGGTTATGACACCTGGCGCTACAAGTTCATCGCTTTCATCCTGGCGGGGCTCTTCGCCGGACTGGCCGGGGTGCTGTACGTCTACTACAACCGGTTCGTGAGCCCCGACTACATCCACGTGGCCCGATCGGCCGAAGTGCTTCTGATGGTGATCCTGGGCGGTGCCGGGAGCCTCTTCGGACCCGCCCTGGGCGCAGCCGTGATCGTGCTGCTCGAAAACATCGTGAGTGGCTACACCGAGCGATGGCTGATGGTGCTGGGCGTGGTGTACGTCCTCGTGACGCTCTTCGCCCCGGATGGCATCACCGGCGTCGTGCGTCGATTGCGACAGCGTCAGGGAGGCCGGGCATGAGCGCGCTCGTCATCGAGGGCCTTTCACGGAACTTCGGCGGATTGCGTGCGCTGTCCGATGTCTCCTTTTCGATCGAGGCGGGCGAACGGCGGCTGATCATCGGGCCGAATGGTGCCGGCAAGACCACGCTCTTCAACATGCTCTCGGGCGTCTTCAGGGCATCCTCCGGCCACATCAGCCTGTTCGGGCGTGACATCACCGGTCTGTCGATGCATGAGCGAGCCCGAATGGGTCTTGCGCGCACGTTCCAGATCACCAACCTCTTTCCGCGCCTGTCGGTGACCGAGAACCTTCTGATCGCGCTGCAGGCTGCTGCCCCCGGGGCCTTCTCGCTCTCGCGTCGCATGCGCGACCAGACGGCGCTGCACGAACGGGCCCGCACGCTGCTCGCCGAGTGGAACCTCGACGCGATCGCGCAGCGGCCCGCCCGCGAGATCTCCTACGGCGAGCAGCGGCAAGTCGATCTCATTCTGGCAATGGCGGTTCAACCGCGGGTTCTGCTGCTCGACGAACCCATGGCCGGCCTGTCAGCGGCCGAGGTTGTTCGGGTAACCGGCATGATTCGCAGCCTGCCGCGCGAGATCACCATTCTTCTCATCGAGCACGACATGGATGTCGCCTTCGAACTGGCCGACCGCATCGCCGTCCTGCATCAGGGCTGCCTCATTGCCGAAGGCGATGGTCCGACGATACGCGCCCACCCGCAGGTGAGCGAGATCTACCTGGGCGTCGAATGACCATGCTGACCATCGATGACGTTCACACCTACTACGGCGACAGCTATGTGCTGCAAGGGGTATCGCTCGAACTCGAGCCGGGTACCGTGGTGGCCCTTCTCGGCCGCAACGGCGTCGGCAAGACCACCCTCGTGCGCTCGATCATGGGGCTCACCCCGGCAGCGAGAGGCCGCATCACGTTCAAGGGCACCGACATCACCCGCATGCCGACCTGGCGCATCGCACGCTCGGGCATCGGTCTGGTCCCTCAGGGACGGCGTGTCTTTCGCTCGCTCACCGTCCGCGAGCATCTGCAGGTCACGGCGCGCGGCAGCGGCGGCTGGACATTCGATCGAATCGTCAATCTCTTTCCCAATCTGGGGAATCGCATGCGAAGTCAGGGTGGCAAGCTGAGCGGTGGCGAGCAGCAGATGCTCGCAGCCGCGCGCGCGCTGGTGGGCAACCCCGATCTCCTGCTCATGGATGAACCGACCGAGGGGCTCGCGCCCCTCATGGTGCGCGACCTCGGCCAGGCGATCGCCTCGCTCAAGGCGGCAGGCACCTCGATCCTGCTGGTGGAGCAGCAACTTGCCTTCGCCCTGCGTTATGCCGATCTGGTCTACATCATGAGCAAGGGGCGCATCGTGCACCAGTGCACGCCCGCCGAACTGGCCGCCGACCCCGAAACGAAATCGCGCTATCTGGGCGTATAGCGCTGCAGCGCGCCGTGGCACCGGGGCCGTTCGATGCACCGGGCTTGCAAAACCAGGAGACAGCAGTGGGAACACTTGATTCGAAGGTGGCAATCGTCACCGGCGCAGCCGGTGGGCTCGGACGCGCCATGACCGAGGGTCTCGTTGGCGCCGGGGCCCGTGTGGTGGGGGTCGACCTCGCAGCCGCCGCCGAAGGACTCGCCGCCATGGCCGATCGCCTCGGCACATCGTTCATGCCTTGCGTCGCCGACATCACGGAAGACGCAGGCGCCCAAGCCGCGCTCGCCTGCGCGCTCGAGCAGGCAGGGGCCCTTCATGTGCTCGTGAACAATGCAGGGGTCGGCATGCAGCGCATCAACCCGCGGTTTGCCTCGAACCCAACCCGGTTCTGGCAACTGACGCCCGCGCAATGGCATTCGGTGATCGAGACCAATGTCACCTCGCAATTCCTGATGGCGCGCGCCTGCGCACCGCACCTGATGCAGCAAGGCTGGGGGCGCATCATCAACGTGACCACCAGCTACTTCACGATGCAGTTGCCCGGTTTCTGCCCCTACGGTCCGTCCAAGGCAGCCTGCGAAGCCAATACCGTGATCATGTCGCAGGACATGGCCGGAACCGGCGTCACGGCGAACGTGCTCATCCCGGGTGGCCCGGCGGACACGGCCATGGTGACCGACGACCAGATGTGGCCCGATCGCAGCAAGCTCGTGCAGCCCCGGAAGATGGTGGCGCCACTGCTCTGGCTGGCCTCTGAACAATCGAACGGCGTGAGCGCGCGTCGTTTCATCGCCCAGTTGTGGGACGAGTCGATCGATCCCGGTGCGGCCGCAACACTCGCCGGTGCCGCCGCCGGATTCTGCTGATCGGCCTGCGGCACACGCCCACCCGGATGTACACAGGACGCCACGCCATGCAGATCACCGAGAGCATCATCGAACTGGAGAACGGGTCGCTGCGCATCCGCCGGCAAGGCGCGGGCACACCCCTTGTCTTCCTGCACGGAGCGCACGGCATCAACACCTGGCCACGCTATCTCGAACTGCTGGCAGCACGGCATGAGGTCATCGTGCCCGACCTGCCCGGATTCGGTCGCTCGACTGCCTCGAAGACCACCACACGCGTGCACGACATGGCCCGGGTGATGCTCGACATGATCGACACGCTCAGCCCGGACGCGGCGGTCGATCTGGCAGGGCACTGCCTCGGTGGCTGGGTGGCCCTCGAAATGGCCGTCCGAGGGGCACCGCTGCGCTCGCTCACACTCCTCGATTCGGCAGGCATCCATGTCGATGGCATCCGCAAAGGGGACTTCTTCATCGTCTCCCCCGGCGAACTGCCTGCGCTCCTCTTTGCCGACCCGCAGGTCGGCGAAGACTGGCTGCAGGCCGAAACCACCAGCGAGTTCGAATCGGCCGTATTCCAGAACCGGCAGATGGCAGCACGCCTCGCCTGGAGTCCGCGCCTCTTCGACCCCGAGCTCACCCGGTGGCTGCGGCGCGTCTCGGTTCCAACCCGGGTGATCTGGGGTGAGCACAATCAGATCCTGCCCCTCGCCATGGGTGAGGCCCTCGCGCAACGCACCGGTGCGTCCCTGCAGGTCATCGCGGCAGCCGGTCACCTTGCCTTCATCGAGCAGGCCGACGCCTGCGCCGAGGCCACGCTTGCACACCTCGTCGAGGTCAGCGCGCGCAGGACTCCCGCACCGAACGCGTCCCTGGGGATCTGACCATGCAAGTCTTCATGTTTCACCTGATGCCCTACACCGCCATGGACATGGACTACGGCCGCAAGTGGCGCTCGTCCTGGGTGGTGATGCCCAACACCGAATTCGATCCGGCGATCGGGCACGAGTTGTACAACCGCTATCTCGACGAGCTCGAACTCGCCGCAGAGCTCGGTCTCGATGGCGTTGCCGTCAACGAGCATCACCAGACCGCCTACGGCCTGATGCCATCGCCCGTGGTCACGGCAGCAGCGCTCTCCCGGCGGATCAGGAAGGCAAAGATCGGCATTCTGGGCAACGCCTTCTGTCTGCGCGAGCATCCGCTCACGCTCGCCGAAGAGCACGCGATGATCGACAACATCACCGGCGGCCGACTCATCACCGGGATGGTGCGCGGCATCGGCGCCGAATATCACTCGATGGGCGCCAACCCTGCCCTCTCGCGCGAACGCTTCCTCGAAGCGCACGATCTGGTCATCCAGGCCTGGACCCGGCCCGGGCCCTTCGACTTCCACGGCGAGCACTATCACTTCGAGTACGTGAACCCGTGGCCGCGCCCCTTCCAGCGACCGCACCCACCCATCTGGTGCCCCTCCACCGGCAGCATCGAGACCATCGAGTGGGCGGCCCATCCCGATCGGAAGTACACCTACCTGCAGACCTACAGTCCGGTGAAGTCGGTGGCGACCTTTCTCAACCAGTACCGTCAGACCGCAGAGCGCAAGTACGGCTATACCGCCGAGTCGACAAAGATCGGCTGGGCGGCACCGATCTTCATCGCCGACACCGACGAGCAGGCACTGGCGATTGCCAAGCCGCACATCGAATCGCTCTTCAACAAGTTTCTCAATCTCACCTTCGAGATGCTGTTTCCGCCGGGCTACCTCTCACCCGAGACGGCACGACGCATGGCCATCCACAAGCGCGATCAGCTGAAGGGCGACAACGTGACGGCAGAGCATCTGGTGCGCGAAGGCATCGCGATCATCGGCTCGCCCGACACCGTGCGGCGAAAGCTCCAGGACGCCCATCGCCTCATCGGATTCCAGAACTTCCTCGCACTGCTGCAATTCGGCACGCTGTCGCGCGAAGATACCGAGCGGAACATCCGCCGCTTCTGTACCGAAGTGGCACCCGCCTTGCAACAACTGACCGATCGCGAATACGCAGGGTGGTCAGGAAACTCCGGAGAAGCAGCAGCATGAACATGATGCGCGCAGCACGCCTGCACACATTCGGCGAACCCCTGCGGGTCGACACGATTCCGGTACCCCAGGTGCGTCGCCACGATGTGATCGTGAAGGTGCGAGCCTGCGGGGTCATCCCCAACATGAACCGCATCTTCAGCGGCATATCGCACCATGACATGCCGCCACTGCCAGCCAGTGTCGGCCTGGATGCGGCCGGCGAGATCACCGAGGTAGGCGAAGACGTCTTCGACTTCAGGGTCGGCGACCGGGTCTACATCAACCCGCTCCTCACCTGCGGCTCATGCCACTACTGCTCGAGTGGGCGCCCCACCATCTGCTCGTATGGCGCCTTCCGCGGCTACTTTGCGTTCTCGCCGCAGGCGGTACGCATGCTGACCGACTACCCCCACGGCGGCTTTGCCGAGTACACCCGCGCCCCGGCACGCGACCTTGTCCGCCTGCCCGATGAAATCACCTTCGAGCAGGCGGCGCGTTTCGGTTATCTCGGCACGGCCTACGCCGCGCTCCAGCGCGGCGACGTGAAGCCAGGCAGCTGGCTGGTCATCAACGGCGTCACCGGAACGCTCGGTGTCGGGGCAACGCACTGGGCCCTGGCGATGGGTGCCACGCGCATCCTCGGGCTCGGGCGCAATCGCGAGGTGATGCAGCAACTGGAAGCTCTGGCCCCACGGCGCGTGCATACCCTGGCGCTCGGCGATCGACCGATCGGAGACTGGATTCGCGAGCACACCGATGGCGTGGGCGCCGATGTCCTGCTCGATTGCACCGGACGCGGCAGCGCCATGTCGACCACGATCGATGCCATCGAAGCCCTGAAGGAAGGTGGCATCACCGTGAACGTGAGTGCCCTCCTCGATCCGCTGCCGATCAAGCCGGCAAAATTCATGGACACCCAGTTGCAGTACCGGGGCTCGAACTGGTTCAGCGTGGCCCAGGGTCACGAGATGGCCGAGCTCGTACGGGCGGGCGTGGTCGACCTGTCGACCATCAAGCCGCAGATCTACCCGCTCGCGCAGGTCAATGACGCGCTCGAGGCGGTCAAATCGCGCCCGGGTGGCTTCACCAACATCGTGGTTGCTCCCGATCAGTGAGAAGGAGTCGCGCAATGTCCGCCCTGTCCTGCCAGCAGTCGCGATCGACCGGGAGCATGCGGCGAGGTGCCGCCCTCGGTCGCATCCTGGGTGGCGTCATCAGCGTCGCCATGGGCACCTCCCTGCTCGCGCCCTCGACAGCGGGTGCCCAGGAGTACCCGGCCAAACCGGTACGACTGCTGATCGGTGCGGCTCAGGGCGGCCCGCAGGACGCCCTGCTGCGCGGCACGGCTCTGCTGCTCACGCAGGCCCTGGGGCAGACCTTCATGGTCGAGAACCGGGTGGGCGCCGACGGCATCATCGCCGGCGAGGCGTGCGCGCGAGCCGCCCCCGATGGCTACACGCTGTGCTCGAACGACAATTGGGCCATCTCGCTCAACCCGCTCCTGCACCTGAAGATGCCCTACGATCCGCTGCGCGATCTCATTCCCGTGGTGCACTTTGGCTACCTGGCCGCCGCCATCGTGGCGAGCCCGTCGCTGCAGGTGCGATCAATGGCCGATCTGCTCGAGCTCGCACGCAGGAAGCCCGGTGCGGTGAGCTGGGGTTCCTATGGCACATCGAGCGCGAGCAACCTCTACATCGAGTGGTTGGGCAAGTCACGCGGCGTCGACTTCCTCAACGTGCCCTACAAGTCGGCAGCGCTCGCCTACACCGCCATGCTGGGGGGCGAAGTGCAGGTGGCCTACATTGCCGCCGGGATCGGCGCCTCGGCCCTGCGGGCCGGGAAGTTCGTCGGCATGGCCATGGTGGGGCCGGACACACGCTCGGGCCTGATGCCCGAGGTTCCGACCTGGAAGGAAGCCGGGCTCGATTTCAATATCGGCACCTGGTTCGGCCTCTTTGCCCCGGCAGGTACGCCGCGCGCCGTCGTCGATCGCCTCAACGCCACGATTGCGCGCGAACTCATCAGCAACCCCACGGCGCGTGATCGCTATCTGGCCTCGGTCGGCGTTGCCGCCGAGGCCCCCGCAGGCGGCCCCCCCGAGGCCTTTGCTGCCCTGATCCAGCGCGAGAACGAAAAGCTGGCAGCGCTGGTGAAAACCATCGGGATCAAGGCCGAGTAGCGCGCGACGCGGCCTCACCGCACCTCGTCCACTCCGGGCACATCCGGCCGAACCCGCGCCTCGCGCGCGGACACCGCACGCCAGCGCAGGTACAGGTTGTTGGCCACGAGCGACAGGATGACGAGCGCAGCTCCGGCCAGTTCCACCGGCTCGACAGGATGCCCCTGGATCGCACGCACCGAGAAGGCAACCACCGGCATGAAGTTCACCAGGAGCGCCGCATTGAGCGGCCCGATGCGCTGGGTGCCGTAGATCCAGGCCAGCATCGACAGGAATACCCCGCCGAGCGCCAGATAGAGCAGATGCCATCGAACGCTCTCTACCGCCTCCCATGAGGGGGTAACACTCAGGCCCGCGATCACCATCCCGGTAGTGAAGAGGGCCGTACCGAGGGCGCCTGGAATCAGTGTGAGCGCAGTGACGCGCAGTGCCGACCAACCGGCAAGGCGCGAGATGCTCATCGTGTAAAACACCCAGCAGGCAGCCCCTCCCAGCGCGAGCAGATCACCCATCAGTTCACGCCCGGTTTCGGACATGGCGAGTTGCCCGCGTGTCACCACCAGCACCACGCCAGTGAAGGCCACGCCGATGCAGGCGAGGGTGAAACGCGCCGGCCGGCGTCCGTTGATGAACCACTGGGCAATCACGGTGATCATCGGCTGCAAGGTCACGATGACCACCGTATGCTCGGCGCGCGAGAGCGACATGCCGATGAAGGTGAGGATCGGCGAGATGCACATTCCGACCAGGCCGATGACCCCGGTCTGCAGTCCGCGTCCGTTGTAGCGAAGTGCCGCGAATCCTTCACTGAGGGCAAGGGCGACGAGGAGCATCAGCGCTCCGACCGCATACCGGATCAGGGTGACGTGATACGCGTCGATGGCCGCAAAGGCATCCTTGCCGATCGGCAGTTGCACGCCCCACAGGGTCACGCCGATCACGGCTGCAAGAAAACCGGCGCCCTGCTGTCGGCTCCTGCTGCCGGGGCTGTCTGGGATGTCCAACGGGCTCCTTCAATCGGTACGGGCCGGATCGACCCGATGCGACGCAACGGTACGCAATACCTCATTATCGCCGACGGAACCTGCAGCGCCTCCCCCGGAAGGGCTCTGCCGCGAAGACGGAGCCGCCACAGACCCCGCCGGACCGCCTCGGTCAGGCCACCTGCACAGCGCCCAGCTCAGCGCGCACGACCGGCATCACGTCGCGCGAAAACTGCTCGACACTATCGAGAACCGCCGACCCGGCGATGCCACCGCAATCGACCAGGCACAGCAGGCGGTCGATCCCCCCCAGATCGGCATCGGCACGCAGCACCCGCTCGGTGATCTCCTCGGGCGAACCGCAGAAGTCGGGCTCGCGGTTGGCAAAGCCTGCCGCCCCGATCTGCTCGTAGAGCGCCTGGATGCCGCGGGTGAGCACCTTCGATTCCTTCAGCACCGCGGTAAACGCACGGTAATTGTCACGGTAGGGATGCCAGAAGCGGCGCGCAGCGTCGCCATCGGACTTCACATGCACGTAGGCCAGTGCTGCCACGCTCATCCCCTCGGGCGGGTGTCCGGCACGCTGGTAGGCCTCGCGATAGATGTCAGCCAGCGGCCGCATGTCGGCATAACGCCCTGCCACCGTCATCAGCATCAGGCGATGACCATGACGACCGGCGTGTTCGGCCGTTTCGCGGGATGACGCTGTGGCCCGGTTGATGGGAATCGCGCCACCGCGAAGCGTGCGTGGCTGCAGACGCGATTCGCGGATCGGGCTGCGATGCACTCCCGTCCAGTTGATGTCCCCGGTGCTGTTCCACAGATGCTCGAGCAGTTCGAGGTGCTCGGCCCCGATCTCGGCACTGCGCGCCGAGTCCTTGCCGAAGAGGGCGAAGGTGTGTTCGGTGAACCCCGAGCCGAAGCTGATTTCGGCGCGCCCCTCGCTCAGCAGATCGAGCGTGGCAAAGTCCTCGGCGAGACGCACCGGATCGTTGGTGGGCAACAGGCTCACCGCCGTGCCGAGGGTAATGCGCCGGGTGCGACTGGCAATCGCCGAGAGAACCATCTGCGGCGAGGACACGATGTAATCACTGCAGTGGTGCTCGCCGATCCAGAAGGCGTCGTAACCGAGCGCCTCGGCCTTCACGCCCAGCTCGACCCAGAAGCGATAGCGCCCTGCCTGGCTCTCGTGGTACTGCCGGGTATGTGGATCGGGCAGATGATCACCCAGGGAAAGCACGTCGAATTTCATGGTGTTGCCCCTTTTCTGGCATCAGGGTGTCGGATCTGGCGGCTGGCGCGCGCTCCGGTCAGTTGCCGGCCGGACGCTGCGCACGTGTCTCGGCGTGCAGGATAACCCGAATGCCGGCGCGCCAGCCACGCGAGCACGCCTGCACCGCGAGGCGCGCCACCGGAAACCGGATCGGGGGCACCGCTTTGACACCGATTCGAGGTGATGGCAGTCTGACCGGAACAGGGCACCAAGGCCTCGAGGAGACAGCCATGAGCACGAGCACGTCCTTTGACGTGATGGGTCTGCATCACTTCGCCTGGAAGTGCAAGGATCCGGTGAAGACCCGGTGGTTCTACGAGGAACTGCTCGGGATGCCCCTCGAGCACACCGTGCGTGCCACGCATCGACCGACCACCGGCGGTGAGCCAGTCCACTTCCTGCACATGTTCTTCCGGATGACCAACGGGGGTTACATCGCCTTCTTCGACCTGGGCGATGACGAGGCATCGCTGCCCTCGCCCAACACGGATGCCTGGATCAATCACATTGCGCTGGAAGTGGCCGACGAAGCCGCCCTGGCGCGAGCGCGCGATCGCCTGGAAGCCAACGGATATCCGGTGGTGGGGCCGCTCAACCACGGATTCGTGAAGTCGATCTACTTCTTCGACCCCAATGGCATCCGCATGGAATTCACGATTCGCACCCCCGGCGTGAGCATCGCAGGCGACGGACACAAGTCAGATGCCGATGCCCGCGCCGAATTTGATCTGTGGCTGCAGGAGCGCAAGCGCGCACCCGAGTTCGCGAAAAGCTGGGAACTGCATCCGGTGTACGAAGAAGCCTCCTGAGCCATGCACGGCAGGAGGTCGCCGACCACCGACGCGGCACGCTGCGTCAGTGGCAACCCGGGCGCTCGGGTCAGTCGCCCAGCACGACAGGATTCTCCAGCACGCCCAGCCCCGTGATCTCGATGGAAATGGTGTCACCAACGGCCATCGCCACATTGCCATCGGAACCCATCCAGAGCACGTCACCGGGTCGCAAGGTGATGTAGCGGCAGGTTGCCACGATGTAGTCGAGCACATCGAAGATCATGTCGCCAGTCGCAAACTCGGTGGCCAGTTGTCCGTTGCGGTAGACCCGGGTCAGGGACTTCATCGGGTCGATGTCGGTCTCGATCCAGGGACCCATCGGCTTGAAGGTATCGCTGTTCTTGCTGCGCCAGAAGGTCCGGTCGGCATACTGCCAGGCACGTGCGCTCACGTCATTGCCGATCGTCCAGCCGAAGATGCCCGCCGCGGCCTCCTCGCGCGAGCAACGGCGCAGATCCCGACCGATCACCGCAACCAGTTCCGGTTCGGCCTCGAATCGGCCCTCGAGATCGGCGGGCTTCACGATGGCCTCGCGATGGCCGATGAGCGCACTGTTGGCGCGGTAGCCAATTTCGGCGCGTTCGGGAATCTTCGCGCTTGGCGACCCGTGCCGCTGCGCCTCGAGAATGTGGGCCTTGTAGTTGACACCGGCCGCATAGAACGTGGGCGGGATGACAGGCGGCAGGAGCCGCACCGCGGAGAGCGGCCGTACGTCGGTGGTTTCACGGTGCTCACCGAGCATCGTTCCCTCGAAACGGATCACCTCATCGCCACGCACCTGACCCAGCGCAGCACCACCCTCTGTGGCAAATCGACACCACTTCATGTACAAGCCTCCGTTGAATTCAGATCCGGCAGCGATGATGCAGACTGCAGCCCGTTCGGACAAGCAGCCGAAAACCGTACCCGCCAGCGCGGCGAGGGGCGCCGGGCTACACCAGCCCCTGCCGGCCCGCTTCGCCCTCCTGCTTGCCCTCCTGCTTGCCGTGTGCGGCCAGGCGGAAGCGGCAGGCACCCCATTCCCGGCAAGGCCGGTGCGCGTGATCGTCGGGTTTGCCACCGGTGGCGCCAATGACCTTTTCATTCGCGCCATGGCACCCGAGTGGGGCACTCGACTGGGTCAACCGGTAATCATCGAAAATCGTCCCGGTGCAGCAGGGCAAATCGCCAACGAAACGGTGATGCGTGCAGCGCCTGATGGATACACGCTGCTCCTCGGCAGTTCGTCAGCGTTCACCATCCTGCCCGCCGTCCAGCGCAACCTTCCCTACGACCCGAGCAGGGACTACACGCCGATCGGCACGTTTGCGCGCGCCTCGCATGTGCTCGTCGCCAACACGGCTGTGGGTGTCCGGTCGGTTGCCGAACTCAGCGAGCGCGCACGCGCACAGCCAGGTGCGCTCAACTTCGGCTCTGCCGGCAACGGCAGCATCCTCCACCTCGAGATGGAACTCTTCATGGCCATGGCGGGGCTGCGCATGACGCATGTGCCCTACAAGGGATCGGAACCCGCCCTGGCTGATCTTCTGGCCAACCGGGTGCAACTGCTCTGGGCCACCGAGTCGCAGGTGCTCCCACAGGTGCGTCTGGGCCAGTTGCGTGCACTGGCCATCAGCAGCAGTGACTCGAGTTCGGCGCGCTACCCGGGCGTGCCCACCATGGATGCGGCTGGCGTCAAGGGCTATGACGTCTACAACTGGTTCGGTCTGTTCGCACCCGCGGGCACACCGCCCGAGGTCGTGATGACCCTCAACGGCACGCTCAACCGGGCGCTCCGCGAGGAGCGCACCATCGCACGGCTCGACCTGGCAGGTGCGCAACCCTTCCCCGGATCGCCCGAAAATCTGGCGCACCTGCTGGCAACGGAAACCGCCAGGTTCCGCGCGCTCGTGCGCACCGCGGGCATCACGGCGGAGTGAACCCCTGCGGCGCCCGTCGCAGGCGAGTGTCCTAGTAGGTCTTGTAGGGCAGGAACTTGCCCGACAGCACCACGTTGACGCGATCTCCCTTGGGATCGGGCTCACGGGTGATGTCCATGCTGAAGTCGATGGCGCTCATGATGCCGTCACCGAACTCCTCATGAATCAGTTCCTTGATGGTCGTGCCATAGACGTTCACGATCTCGTACCAGCGATAGATGAGCGGATCGGTCGGCACGGCCGTCGGCAGCGAGCCCTTGTAGGGCACCACCTGGAGCCACTTCTGCTCCTCCGGGGTGAGGCCGAAGATACGTCCGAGCGTCTTCGCCTGCTCGGCCGTGGCGGTCATCTGCCCCAGGCACAGGGCGGTCGTCCACTCCTTGGACTGCTTCACCTTGGCAGCGATGTCCTCCCACTTCAGGCCCTTGGCCACCTTGATGCCGATGATCTTCTCGGTTACGTCATTGCGGTTCATTGGAACTCCCTTGTCGAACGATGAGTGTTTGAACAACACGAGGAAAAACGCCACCACGGCGATTTCAGGGCACCCTCGCCAGAGCGCACCCCGGCCGACTGTCAGGCGGCCCGGGCACGCGCGACCAGAAAGTCGACGATGCGGTTCCTGAACGGGTAATAGCCCTCGAGGTGATGCAGCGTGGCGCGGGTGCGCGTTCCTGGCAGAGGGTTGTCGACAACCTCGGCGATGCGCCCCGCACGATAACCCGCGGCGGTCTCGTTGCCGTTGCTCATCAGCAGAATGCGATCGGCCAGCAGAATGGCCTCATCGACATCGTGCGTGATCATGAAGACGGTCTGTCCGGTTTCGCGCACGATGGTCATGAGCTCATCCTGGATCGTGCCGCGCGTCAGTGCATCGAGCGCACCGAAGGGCTCATCGAGCAGCAGCAATCTCGGCTGGATCGCGAAAGCGCGCGCGATGCCCACCCGCTGCTTCATGCCCCCGGACAATTCGGCTGGCATCCGGTCGATCGCATGCGACAGGCCCACCATCGCGACAAAGCGTTCGACATGCTGGCGTACCTCTTCACGCCCCCACTCGGGCCAGCGCGAGCGCACGGCAAAAGCGATGTTCTTGCGCACCGAGAACCAGGGCATCAGTGCATGACTCTGGAACACCACACCCCGATCGAGACTGGGGCCTGAGACCTCGCGGTTGTCCATGAACACATAGCCCGAACTGGCCGCATCGAGGCCCGCGAGGATGTTGAGTACCGTGGTCTTGCCGCATCCGGAATGGCCTATGATGCAGACGAACTCGCCGCGCCCGATATCGAACGACACCTCGTCAAAGACAGGCTTGCCGGGTACATAGACCCTGGAGAGCCGTTCGACCCGCAGGAAGGTGCTCATGCGCATCGTCCCCTGAGGCATGCATCATTCGACATAGGTGACCGCCCGCTGCAAGCGACCAAAGGCCATGTCAAGCAGCATCCCGACAACGCCAATCAGCAGTACTGCAAAGATGACGTTGGTGAGCGAGAGATTGTTCCACTCGTTCCACACGAAGTAACCGATGCCGGTGCCACCCACCAGCATCTCGGCCGCCACGATCACGAGCCAGGCGATGCCCATGCTGATGCGCATGCCGGTGAGGATGGTGGGCGCTGCGGCCGGCAGGATCACCAGGAATGCCTTGCGCATCGCCGACACCTCGAGCGTGCGCGCGACATTGAGCCATTCACGCTTGACCGAGGCGACACCAAAGGCGGTATTCACCAGCATCGGCCAGACCGAGCAGATGAAGATCACGAAGATGCCCGAGGCCGAGGAATCCTTGATCGTGTAGAGGGCAAGAGGCATCCAGGCGAGCGGACTGATGGGCTTGAGCACCTGGATGAACGGGTCGAGCGCACGACGCATGAGAGGAGACATTCCGATCAGGAAACCGAGCGGGATGGCCACGAGGCATGCCAGAGCGAAACCAAGCCCCACGCGCGCAAGCGAATGGCCGAGCTGGATTCCGATGCCCTTGTCATTCGGACCCTTGTCGTAGAAGGGGTCCGCAAGGTGTCCGACGATGGTTGCAGCCACCTGACCCGGGGTGGGAAAGCCGCTCGCCTTCTGCGCGCCCGGATCCTTGCCCATCATCCGGGCGTACTCGATCTGCTCGGGCGTGAGCGCAGCCCCGACCGCGCTCCCGCCCACCGGCGTGGTCGCGACCTGCCACGCCCCCAGGAAAAGGGCGAAGAGCAGAACCGACACCAGGGCCGCCTTGAGCGCGAGGCCTCGTATTGCGGTCACCTCATATCGCCTTTCGAATGGGGAAACTGGCCGCGTAAGCTGCTGCCTTGGCCGGGTCGAACTCGCGCCCCATGATGCGCAGCTTCGGGTAAGCGCCGTCGGGCACCTTCTGCTCGAGCGCCTTCATCTGCTTTTTCGCATCGGTGAGGAGGAAGACCCGCTCGGCAATCTCGCGATAGTTGACGTCGCCCTTGACATAGCCCCACCGCTGCATCTGGGTGAGCATCCAGACCGCCATGCTCTGCCACGGTATCGGGTCGAAGTCGATCCGTTCCGGGACATTCTTCACTCCACCCAGCCCGTCGGCAAAGCGGCCGGTGAGCACTTGCGAGAGCACTGTCTCCGGCTGGTTGAGATAGTTCTGGGGGGCAATCACTTTCGCAATCAATTCGCGGTTGGCCGGGTCGCGTGCCATCGCAGCCGAGGTGAGCACCGCCCGGTAGAGCGCGGCAAAGGTGTTGGGGTTCTTCTGGATGAACTCGGTGCTGGTGCCAAAGGCGCAGCACGGGTGTCCATCCCAGAGTTCGCGGGTAAGCAGGTGGATGAAACCCACCTCTTCAAAGACCGCTCGCTGATTGAAGGGGTCGGGTCCGAGAAAGCCGTCGATGTTGCCGGCGCGCAGATTGGCGACCATTTCCGCGGGGGGCACGACCCGGATCTGTACGTCGGTATCCGGGTTGAGCCCCGCCTCGGCGAGGTAGTAGCGCAAGAGAAAGTTGTGCATGCTGTATTCGAAGGGCACGGCAAACTTGAAGCCCTTCCACCCTGCCGGGTTGCGATTGCCCTTGTGACGCAAGGACAACGTGATGGCCTGACCATTCACGTTCTGGATCGTGGCGACGTTCATCGGCACCGGATTCGACCCGAGCCCCATCGAGATCGCGAGCGGCATCGGGCTGAGAAAATGGGTCGCGTCGTATTCACGATTGATCATCTTGTCGCGAATGAGCGCCCAGCCGGCGGTCTTGACCACTTCGACATCCAGGCCCTGCTTGCGATAGAAGCCGAGCGGATGCGCCATGATGAGGGGCGTTGCGCAGGTGATCGGGATGAAACCGATCTTCAGTTCCTTCTTTTCGAGGTTGACACCGCCCTTGCCCGCCTCCTGTGCCATCGCCTGCAGGCTCGCGATCGGCAGAACGCTGGAGATGGCTGCCATGGCGGTGCCCTGCCCGACCGCGCGCAGGAAACGGCGCCGCAGCGCGTCCTGGGGGAAGAGCGCCTTCACCAGACTCGCTTCAACGAAGGCATTGCTGTACGCCTCGAACTCCGCCGTCTCGCTTCGCGCGCGCAGCACCGTGGCAGCGCGTTCGCCCTCGAGCGACTGAGCGTGGTCGGCGGTGTCGTGATCGCGCCCGCACGAACAACGGGCGAACAGCGGGCGACTGGGGTCATACGGCAGGAAAGGTCCGGACATGAGGCACCTCGGGTCATCGATATCCGCAGGGACGCAAATCACGGGCCAGCCTGCCGATCGGCCCCTTCCCCCTTCGTCGATTCCCGTGCTCGCTCAGCAAGCAGGCAATGTTGGCGCCGAGCCAGTTCTGAATGCACCGGTTTGGTGCGATTCAGATCAATCCAGCGCCTTCGGTGTCCGCATGACGCCGCGGATCAACGTTGCGGCATGTCTTTCGCCGAGTAGCCCAGACTCACCTTTGCATCGGCCGGAATGGCGGGCATGGTTGCGTTCCAGGTCTCCCAGGCTTCGCGCATCGCCGCCAGACGCACCGGATCGCGCCCACCGAGGTTTGCCCGCTCACGCTCGTCGGCCTCGAGATCGAACAGGTAGTCGTGGCCATCGACGCGCAGATACTTCCAGCGTCCGAAGCGACAGGCGCGCTGTCCGCGATGGTTCATCCGCCAGAAGAGCGGCCGCTCGAATATCTTCCCCGGATTGCGCAGCACCGGCAGGAGTGACACCCCGTCGAGGGGCCAGGCCGGATCGGCATCGACACCCCCTGCGGCGAGCATCGTGGCCGACCAGTCCATCGTCAGACAGTGCTGATCGCTGACCGTGTCGGGCGGAATCACCGCCGGCCAGTGCGCGATCCATGGCACACGAATGCCCCCCTCGGTCAGATCCATCTTGCCGCCCACCAGCGGCCAGTTGTCGGAAAAACGCTCGCCACCGTTGTCACTGGTGAATACCACCAGCGTATTGTTCAGGCGCCCGTGGCGCTCGAGGGCATCGACCACCTGGCCGATCCCTTCATCCATGTGCTCGATCATCCGCCGATACGTGTGAATGTTGCCGCCATGAAGATGAAAGAGGTTGTCACGAACCTCGGCCGAGCGGACCTCGTCGTCACGCGTTTCCCAGGGCCAGTGCGGCGCGGTGTAATGCAGACTCAGCAGGAACGGGGCCTCGTCGGCCGCCACTTCCTCGATCCAGGCGGTGGCGCGCTGCGACAGGAGATCGGTGAGGTACCCGCGCTCGGCGCGTCGCTCATGGCCATCCCAGAGGTCGTGGATGCCGTTGCCGTCGCGATGGCTGAAGTAATCGACACCGCCGGCCATCGGTCCGAAGTAACGCTCGTAGCCCGAATGCAGAGGGCCAAACTCGGGCGGGTAACCGAGGTGCCACTTGCCGATGAGGGCCGTGCGATAGCCGGCGCCCTTGAGCAGTGAGGGCAGCGTCGGGTGAGCAGGCGAGAGCCCGAGGCGCTTGTCATCACGACTGCGACTGCTGATCGGCTCCTCGGCAGCGCCGCGCAAACGGTACTGGTACCGACCGGTGATCATGGCGAAGCGGGTCGGCGAGCAGACCGGCGAGTTGGCATAGCCCTGCGTGAACCGGACACCGCGTGCCGCCAGACGATCAAGCACTGGCGAGATCGGCACGCGCCCTCCGTAACAACCCAGGTCGGCGTAACCCAGGTCATCGGCGACGATGAATACGAAACTGGGGCGGCTATCGGTCATGGAAGTCGAGGGCTCCTTGCTGGGGCGGGGCTCCTGGCGCGAGCCCCGGGCTTTCTAATCGGCCTTCATGCCGCTGCGGCGAATGAGGAGCCGGTATCGCTCACGCTGACGCTCGAGGCGCCGCGACGCCTCAGGGTCTGCCTGGGTTTCAATCACGAGATCCAGTTGCGCCAGACGCAATCTCACCTCGGCCGGCGCGAGCGACTCGCTCATCAGGGTGCGGAGTCCGTCCACGATGGTCTGGGGTGTCGCTGTCGGCACCATGGCGACGTAAAGCACTTCAAGCACCATCCCGGGCAACCCGACCTCGGCGGTTGTGGGAATGCCCGGCAGCAGCCCCGAGCGGCGGTTGCCGGTGACCGCGAGCGGCACAACCCGCCCGCTGCGGACGAAGGGCAGCAAACCGGGCGTCGCCAGAATACCGGCGTCGACCTCCGCTGCCACGACCGCCGTAACCGCCGGGGTATTGCCCCGGTAGGGGATATGCGTTGCATGTACGCCCGAGGCTTCGAGGAGCATCGACACGGCGAGGTGCCCCGGACTTCCGTTGCCCCCTGAACTGAAGGTGAGGCCCGACTGGCGACCGCGATTCAGAAGATCATCGAAGGTGCGCACACCGGTCGATGGGTGAACGCCCACCAGAAGGCCCGAAGACGCAAGCACCATCACCGGGCGCAGATCCTCGAGACGAAACGGCAGGCTCGGATAGATTGCCGGGTTGATCGTGAAGGTCGTGTCGATGCCGATCAGGACCGTACAACCGTCGGGTGCACTGCGCGCCACCCACTCGGCACCCAGATTCCCGCCTGCCCCGGAACGGTTTTCGACCGCAACACTCTGATGAAGGGTGGCCTGCACGGTATCGGCGAATCCGCGCGCCAGAAGGTCGGAGGGTCCGCCAGGGGGAAACGGGTTGATGACACGCAGCGTGCGTCCGGCGCAGGGTGCATCCGCATGCACATCGGGAGCGACCATACTGCCCAGCGCCATCAGGATGCAGACGATCAGCGGCCGCAAGGCGCCATGCCCGCGCAACCGGATGCCTGCGCCCTGCGCCTGCCGGGCGGCACCGGGGCTGGGGCATAATCGGTCACCTACCTTGCAAAGTACCGCGCGCTTGTTCAAGACACTCCTCCTCTTCGCGGCCATCTTCGCTTGTCCGGCCTGCATCGCGCAACCGGCCTTTCCCGACCACCCCATCCGACTGATCATCGGTTTTCCGGCCGGTAGCGCCACCGACATCGGATCACGCATCCTTGCCCAGCGACTGGCGCAGTTGCTGGGGCAGGCGGTGCTGGTCGACAACCGGCCCGGAGCAAGCACCGGCATCGCGGCGGGCCTTGCAGCGCGTGCCGCACCCGACGGTTACACGCTCTTCATGGCCGGCAATTCAAACGCCGTGATGCCAGCCCTGCAGCGCGATGTGGGCTACGATTTCTTCCGCGACTTCAGCCCGGTGGCCCTCGCCATCACGGTGCCGAGCATTCTGGTCGTCCATCCGGCGCTGGGCATCTCCGACGTGACGCAACTCGTCGAACGCGTGCGGGCGGCGCCCGAGCGCGTCTTCTTTGCCTCATCGGGCAACGGCACCATGTCACATCTGGCCGGAGAACTCCTCGGCTACTCGGTGGGCTCCCGCCTGACCCACGTGCCCTACAAGGGCAGTTCCCTCGCCCTCACCGACCTTCTGTCGGGAGCGGTACCCGTGATGTTCGCACCGGCATCGACCGTCCTGCCCTACATCCAGGACGGGCGCCTGCTCGCCCTGGCGACCACCGGTGCGGAGCGTTCGCGCCTCGTACCCGATCTGCCCACGATCGCCGAACGGGGCGTACCCGACTACGACACCCGGATCTGGTTCGGTGTCGTGGCACCGGGGCACACCTCACCCGGCATCATCGAGCGATTGTCTGACGCCATCGGGCGCGCACTCGATTCGCCACAGACCCGCGATGCGCTTCTCGCCCAGGGGATGGAACCCTTTCGAGGCAGTGCGCGGCAGTTTGGGGACCACATGCGCCGCGAAATGACCCGCTGGTCAACACTCATCCGCAGCCGCGGCATCACCGCCGGCTGATCACCCCGAAGGCTCCCATGACCTCTCTTCGCACACTTGTCGATGGCCCCGAACTGGTGGTGGCACCGCTCGTACTCAACCCCATCATGGCCCGCCTGGCTGAAGATACTGGCTTCAAGGCCGGCTATGTGAGCGGAGGGTCACTCGGGTGGTTGAAATGCGTCACCGAGGCCAATCTGACCCTGCCCGAAATGGCTGATGTGGCGCTCGACATGCGTGCTGCCTCGCGTCTCGAACTGGTGCTGGACGCCGGCGGCGGTTGGGGCGACCCGGTGCACATGCACCGCACCATGGCGCTCGCCGAGTCGGCGGGCTTCGCTGCACTCGAAGTCGAAGACCAGTTTCTGCCACGACGGGTCCATCACCATATCGGGGTGGAACGGCTGATCGAACCCGGGCACATGGTGCAGAAGATTCGCGAGCTGGTGGCCGCACGGCGCAACCCCGATACGCTCATCATCGGCCGCACCAACGCCCTGCGCCTCGCCGGCATGGATGATGCCCTGCGTCGCGCCGAGCAGTACAAGGCAGCGGGCGCCGACATGATCTTCGTCCACACCCGCAACCCGGACGAGATTCGCACGCTGGGCGAGCGACTGCCGGCCCCCCTCATGATCTTCGCGCCCGGCGACGGATTTGGCGAGTTCGCCCTGTCACGGACCGATCTGTACCAACTGGGGTTTCGCCTCGCCGCCTCCTCGGGCTCGGCCTTTGCCGCCCTGTACAAGGCCATCAGGCAGTCATACGCCTGCCTCGCGAACGACGAACTCGACCCGTTTCTGGGTCGAGGCGGTGTCGGACGGGAGCTCAGGGCCGCGCATCAGACCTGCGGCCTGGACCAACTCCTCGAGATCGAACGAAAGACCACCGGGGCCTGAACCCCGGACGGTCAGATCTTGGCCAGCGCCGATCGCGCTACCGAGTCGATCGACTCCTTCTCGGCAAGCACCTTGCCGACGTAACGGTCGATCTCTTCCTGGCTCGTCCCGCCGAGATAACAGCCCAGGCCCGCCTCGACCGAACCGCCCCGCAGGCGGATGCAGTCCTGCAGAATCTCGATGCCCACCTTGAAGTTGACGATGGGGTCGAACATCAACTGGTCGCCGCCATACTTCCTGAAGCGCGATGCGTGCACCGGCCGCATGATCTGCATGATGCCCTGCGCACCCGCTTCGCTCTGGGCAAACGGACTGAAATTGGATTCGACTGCGGCCAGCGCCAGCATCAGGCTCGGGTTGATCTTGTGACCGCGCGACAGGTCGCGCGCCTCGATGATGAGCGCTGCGATGGGCTCGGCACCCACCCGATACTTGCGGCTCAACCAGGTTGCAACCGCCCGTTCGTCCGAATGCAAGCGGTTGAAATGCGAGACATGCCGACGGTCAGTCCTCGGCGCGTCCGATTCCTCGATCTCGAGCAGACTTGCATCGTCCTCGACGCTGGCGAGGAGAACTTCGGCGACATCCTCGCGCAACTGCGACGAGCAGAAAAGGGCGGTGAGCGTTGCCAGGGCGAGCCCCCCGGCAACGACGAAACAGCCCAGGACTACTCTCGTGAAACTGACTGGCATGTTGCCCTCCTTCGAGAGACGTTCAGGGGTCATGCCAGAGCGACAAGACCGCCTGCAGACACCACCCCGATCACGCAATCGAACCCACCCATCAGCGCAGAGCGGGGTAATCGCGCTCGAGAAACTGCGCCAGCTTGCGCGCACTCACACGGTAACCGGCCGGATTCAGGTGAATGAGATCACGCGCCATCAGGCCGGGCCTTGCATGAAACCAGCGATAGGCCCCGCCCGGGCCGCCCATCGCCTCCTGCCAATTCCAGAATCCGCAGCCATAGCCACGACCCACCCGTTGCTGCACCGAAGAAATCGCCTGATGCACCCGCGAGAACTTCAGCAGGTCGGCAGGCGGCACCCTGGTGATGCCCTTGCGCCCTGGCTTTGTACGCCGCACCAGCACACCCCGGTCGGTCGGCCCGATCAGCACACACGCTGTGTCGGGGTACACGGCCCGAAAGACATCGAGCCCTGCGCGCAGTTCGACCTCGTAGGCACCCGCGTCGAACGAGGCATCGCTTCCTTCGTTGGTCCCGTATTCGAGCAGGATGAGATCGTATCGACGACTGGCAGCACGGGCGCGGAGATAAGTCTCATCGACACCACGCCAGACCCGGAATCGGGCCCCCGGAATCCCGAACGTGTCGATCGTGACCCTTCCCGGGTTCGCATAATGAGGCTCGACCCCCTCAAATGCAACTGTCCCGGCCACCAAACGGAATTTCACCATGCGGATCGGGCGATCGGGCTGAATGGTGACAACGCCATCCGGATGCTCATCGAGCACGATGATCCGCTCGGGCCCCTCATCGACCGAAAGCGCCAGTATGGCCCGATCATCCGGCTCGCCGGGGCGAAACAGGAGCGCGAGCGACGCGAGTTCCTGACCGGATGGCACAAGACCAAAATCGATCCACACATAACTGCCAGAGGTACTGCTGCTCATTGTCATGAGGCCCCGAGCAAAGGGCATGCGCCCGTTACGCGCGGCGTTGGCCTGCTGGTGTGTCCAGCCTTTGTCGCTGCACGATCGACGTACGGGCAAGCGTACGCCGGGAATGCCCAGCGACGCCGGAATGAAGGAAGATCGCGCATCATCATCGGCATAGCCGATGGCTTCCAGCAGCGCATCAGACAGGAACCGCGCGGCGGCATGACTGTCGCCCCAAAGCGCGATCGCGAGCGCAGGCGCCAGGACACGGCCCGCCAGAGGAGGCTCCGCCGTGGGGGTTTCGATGCCATCGAGCGACAAGTCGGTCAGCGTCTCGGGCTCAGGCGGCACCAGTTCGAGAGTACCGGGCGCACGCGCGGGCCCTTTCGGGGTTCGATGGACAGTCGGGCACACCAACTCGACCAGACGAACGCCCGCCTTGACCTCGAGGACCTCAGCCCGAAGGCATCCGACCTGGACACCCAGCGCGAGAGCAACGAGGCTGCAGGCGATGCGCCGCCGTTGACAGGCGGCCGACACCGCCCTGGCACCTCCCCACGACAAGGCGCTCCGGATCATGGTTCGTCCCGCGGCGCTGCGTCGCCCGATGGAGCCCCATGCGGTGCCATGGCAGCGCCACCCTGCCCCGCAGCAGCCGGCATCAACACCCGATCTGACGTTGAGTCGGGTTGTACCGGATCGGGGTCGCGCTCGCTGGCGACCGACGCAGCCGACACCGGACGGCCGGTCAGACGCTGCCCCCCGGCCGGCCGCGACACTGCCCGCGCACTCGGCCTGGGCGGCGGCGCAGGTCGAGCGACAGGATCGACGACAGCCAGCGGCAAGACAACAACCCCGCGCATCAACTCGGCAAACGCCACAATGCCTCGTCCTGTCAGGTGAATGCCATCGGGCACGAAGTACTCAGGGTGGGCCTGACCGATACGGGCCCAGTTGACCAGGGTCACGTTGGGGTAATCGGGGACGACCCGTGCAATCAGCGCATTGTTCTCGGCGATCCAGCGGCGCCGGGCATGCACATTGAACAGCACGACCTGGCGCCGATCGGCAAGCGCTTCGAGCAACTCGCGCAGATGCCGCTCGCCCAGATAGCCGTTGGTGCCCAGATGCAGGGCAACAGCCGGCGCAAGTTCACCCGAGGCGCGCAGGGCATTGACCCGCAGGAGCCCCTGGCTCCCCTGGCGGCCGACGGCCGCATCCACATGAACACCCTGATACGTGTGTTCGAGATGGTCCTTCATGCCCAGCATGACCGAATCACCAATCGCAGTGAGAACTGCCCCCCCCGGGCCGAACACGACGCGTGGCGCCTCAGGGGGTGGCACGACAATCGCAGGCCAATGGAGGGGCACCAGCACGAAGGCAACCGCCAGGCAGGCGGCCATGCCGCGAATCGGCACCGCGCGCCACCAGCCTCCCACAGGCACCTGCCGCAACGGGACCTCGACCCAGCGCCAGGAAGCCTCGGCCAGCAGCGAGGTCGCCCCCATCCGGATGACGAGCCCCAGAATCGGCATGTCAGGCAGTTCGTGCCCGGGGCGCAGAAGGAGAAAGACCGGCCAGTGCCACACATAAAGGCTGTACGAGCGCAAGCCGCACCAGCGCAGGAGCGGACTGGAGAGCAGACTGGCAACGGCCGAGTCGCGCACGCCGGTGGCGAAGATGAGGAGCGCCGTCGCGATCGAGACGAGCAGGAACCCGCCCCGATAGAGCCAGCCTTGCGACTCATGGCCGATATCGAAGGAGAGGACGATGGCCACAAGCGCGAGAAACCCGAGGACTCCCGGCCAGTGTTCCGCCCCCCAGGTGCGCACCCGCGGTGGAAGACGCTCGACAATCGGCGCCAGGCGAACGGTCGACAGTGGCCGAGGGAGGGACACCGACACACAGCCTGCTCCGACGCGCCAGATACTCGCAAGGAAGGCTCCCGAAAAGAGACCCATCGCATGCGTGTCGGTACCCAGGTAGACCCGACTCGGATCAGCCTCGTCGGGATACCCATGACTGACCGACAACCATGCCATCCAGGCCATCGAAGCGCACGCCCCCGCCAGCGACAGCGCGGCAAGCCCACCACGCCCGCGCAGACGCAATGCGACAGCCAGCACCAGGGGCCACACGAGATAGAAATGCCACTCGATGGCAAGCGACCACAGGTGCTGCAGCAGGGCCTGACGCTCGGCACTCTCGAAGTAGGACTGCTTCGAGATCAGTTGCCAGACATTGGACAGGGCCAGAAGGCCAGCCGGTATGTCTTCAACCAGGCGTACGAGCGTCGAGGGTGCAACGAGGGGGCAGACCACGAGCAGGACGCAGAAGAGCGCGACCAGCGTCGGCATCAGGCGCCTCACCCGCCTCACCAGAAACTCGCGGTAGTCGGACAGCACCCTGGACACCGACACGGCGGTGCCCTGACGTTCGACACGCTCGATCAGTTGCCCCGTGATCAGGAACCCGGACACGACGAAAAACACGTCGACACCGAGGAATCCGCTCGCCTCGAGCCACCCGATATCGCAGTGATAAAGCATCACCGCAACGACGGCGACAGCGCGAATGCCATCAATGGCAGAAAGCCTGCCTGAGGCAGGACGGGAGGGGAGTGCGCTCATGACGACCGAAGGATGGGTGGCTCAGGCCCGATGCCGACCGAGCCCGCCATTATCCCGCAGCCAGCCGTCGACGTCCCTCTAATCAACCATTTCAGGCCGGGCGAGCCACTCGCGCCCCTTGAGCATCGCCTGCCAGTACAGGGGCGGCAGTACCCGCTCCTTGAGATACCAGGCCAGACGCGACGGCCGGGTGCCATCGATGAGCCAGCGCGGGAAACTCGGCGCCACCTTGCCCCCGTAGAGGAATTCGGCGAGCACGATGCGCCCCCGCTCCACCGTGAGTGGGCACGAGCCGTAACCGTCATAGCGGGCGTCGGCCGGCAGATCGCCCCGCGTGGCCAGTACATTGTGAGCGACCACCGGCGCCTGCTTGCGAGCAGCCGCAGCTGTCTTCGCGTTGGTGGTGTTGGTGACATCGCCAAGGGCGAACACATTGACCCAGGTCTTGTGGCGCAAGGTTGCCGGATCGACATCGACCCAACCCGCCGAATCGGCAAGCGGGCTGACACGCACGAAATCGGGCGCCTTCTGGGGCGGTACGACATGAATCATGTCGAACGGGCGAGTCACCTGCGTCTTCGTCCCGTCAGGGCCGTTGGCGGTGAAGACGGCCGTCTTCGCGGCACCATCGATCGACACCAGGTTCTCGCCAAACTGCAGGTGAATGCCATAGGCCTTCACGTACTCCATCAGGGCCGGCACGTAGGCCGGCACCGAGAAAAGCGCAGCGCCTGCATTGCAAAAGCGGATGTCGATGTCCTTCAACACGCCCTGGCTGCGCCAGTGGTCGGCCGAGAGGTACATCGCCTTCTGCGGCGCCCCGGCACACTTGATCGGCATTGGCGGCTGCGTGAACACGGCATGCCCACCACGCAACGATTGCGCGAGTTGCCAGGTGTAGGGCGCGAGGTCATATCGGTAATTGGAGGTGACGCCATTTCGCCCCAGCGTTTCGGGGAGTCCTTCGATGGCAGCCCAGTCAAGCTTGAGCCCGGGGCAGACCACCAGTTGGCCGTAGCGCACC
The DNA here is from genome assembly GCA_947455195.1 of Pseudomonadota bacterium. Classification (GTDB taxonomy): domain Bacteria; phylum Pseudomonadota; class Gammaproteobacteria; order Burkholderiales; family SG8-39; genus CAIXPL01. Next base: position 272,770 of record CANGMI010000009.1, read on the forward strand.
ACGCGACAACCATCGAGCACAACCGCATCACGCTGCGGCTCGAAGGCGGCAACGGCCGCCTTGATCCAGTGCACGCCCTGCGGAATGACCGACCCCATCGTGCGGGCGGTGCCTGCGGCATCGAAGATACCCGCACCGACCAGGGTCCACCCCGGCTGGTAGTAATGCACATCGGCCGGATCGATGATGGCCACATCCAGACCGGGCTTGCGCGCCAGCAGGCTGGCCGCCACGGCGATGCCCGCTGCACCACCACCGATGATGACCACATCGTGTGTTGCGTCAGCCACCTCGACAGGTGTCTTGCCACCATTGGCCAGGCGCCGGACAAGTCCGGTCATGTCGTAGCCTGCCCGGGTCGCACGCTCGAGGATGAAGGGCAAGGGTGCGTGCGCCGCCTGCGACAACGCCCACATCGTCGTGGAGCGGGTGCCGGTTCTGCAGTAGGCGAGCACCGGGCGCGGCAATGCCTCGAGCAACCGTCCGAACGCTGCGCCCTGCTCGTCAGTGACCTTGCCGGATTCGGCCGGGAGGTTGCGAAATGCGAGCCCGGCTGCAAGCGCCGCCGCTTCGATTTCGACAGCTCCCGGTTGGTCGGGGGATTCGCCATCGGGCCGATTGCAGATCAGCGAACGAAAGCCGGCGGCAACAATGGCGTCGATATCCGACGCGTGAACCTGCGCGGTGACCGACAGCGATTCGGTCAATGCCTTGATGTCCATGCCGACGCCCCTCCCTGTTCTCGCCGGGTCACCCGGCGTGTGGTGTTGCGCCAATATACGCCGGTCGCCTGGATGCACCGCGAATGACACGCGCGATGCCGGTGAGCAACCGCCGACTTAGCGGGGTTGCAGACCGAGCAGATTGATCATGCGGTTCAAGTCTCCCTCTTCACGAACCACCTCGGCCATCAGTTCCGGCAGCGACATGCGACCCCAGTTGACCGCCCGACGCACCAGGTAGGGTGTCGGGCTGTGCGGCTCGATGCTGGCAAGATAGTCGGCAATGCTCTCGAGCGCGAGATACGCCTGATCACGATTCTGCCACCCACCGGTGGTGAACTGGGTCATCCCGGTTGCATCGCCTGCCCCGGCATGACTGTCGGCGTCGTCCTGCGGTCCGTGACCACGGCCAGGCATGCTCCCCCCTGCGTCCGACTGTGATTGGAGGTCGGGGCCTCGGTCGGGGGCAAACTGGGTGAGCAGGCGCTCGATCTCCTCGAGCGTCTTGGCCGCCTGGGCAAGACTGGGGGCATCGGCAGGTCGCCGCTCCTTGAGCAACCGGTCGAGGTCTCGCAATTCGAGCAGGCAGGATCGCGCCAGATCGCGGCGTGCGGAGACCTGGCCGTACATCTCGACGGCGCGCGCCTTGACGACCGATCGGGTGAGTGCGGGGGTCTGCGGCCCCTGCCCGGCATACCTCGGTTCCTCCGGCAGCAGTTCGGCAGCCGTCATGCGCTCCCAGTCGGCCAGCGTGGTGCGAAACGGCGCCGCCTCGGAACCCTCGACAAGCGTCACATGCACCTTGAATGCGAGGCCAAGAAACTGGTTCACCCACTCGAGCGATGCGAAACGGGCATCCGCGTCGTCGTCCTCGCCGATCAGCGGATGGACCGAATCCCAGTATCGTTCGAGCAACAGTCGCACCAGGCGCAGGCCGCGCAGCACCCCAGGCAACTGGTCGCGTCGCATCCACGCTTCGAGAAGCCAGGCTGCAATCTGCAGGTCCTTCGACCGCTCGACCAGAATGCCCTTGCAGCGGGTTTCGATAAGCGCCCAGTCAGCGCGCTTGAGCGGTCGTTCCCACTCACCCATGGGCAGATCAGGATCGTCTTCCTCGCGCTCGAGTCGCACCTCCATGAAGGCCGGGTCGTAGCGCATTGAAGGGCCGCACGGCGACTCTGCCGACAACGGCACGAGCAATGCTTCGAGAATGATGTCGGTCGTCATGATCACCACGGCCCCCTCTGTCTGAATATCATCATCGGGATCACTGGGCGTCCCAGGTGGGCGCGGAGGCAGGGAAGGTTCCGGGCCAGACGAGGGGCGAACGCTTGCCAGCCGGGCTGATGCCCAGTCGGACATAGACTCTCGCAGACGACTCAACAGAGGGAAGCTTGGGATTTTCATTGATGGTCGAGATCGGGAACTCGAACTTGAGCAGTTGTGTGCGCTGATCGCCACGAGGCGACCCATCCGTGTCCCGATGCACTTGCAGCATGCTCAGAAGCGACCAGAGGTCGGAGAAGCGGTAATTCACGGTGCGGTCGTCGACCGTCATCCAGGCTTGCGCGGCGTCCGGTTGCGGAACGGCCCTTCCATTGCGCGCAAAGCGCAGGGAGAGGGTCACTGGCATGCCGGGTTCCCAGCGCAAGGCGCGCGCGGGGTCGCGCTGCCGCAGCGTCTGGCTGCCGACGACGAGGGCCCACTCGATGATCTGATTGCCGTCGACTTCATTGTCAGCATTGGCCCGGAAGTCGACCGATAGATCATAGCCGGCGGGTACGTTTTCATCAGCCGGATACAGGGGGGCAAGAAACGCGCGCACCCGCTCCATCTGCTCGTCGAACCTGCGTATCGCGATCATCGGCTGGCGAGACACACCCGCATCGATCGACCGATCGAGAAGCGTCTTGTGAGCACGCTCGAAGAGGCGCAGTACGGGCAGGATCTCTTCGGGATCAGCACTCGGCCCTGCTGCACCGGACCGCATGCCCGGGCTTCGGCTCTGCCCGCCGGCACTCGCGGTCAGGGACGCAAACGGCATCACGAACGGCGAGCGTCCGGCAAGATCTCGATTGAACGCGCTTGCGAGCGCATCCCAGAGCATCTGCCGCTCGCCACTGACGATCTCCTGACAGCGCTGAACCAGCCCGTCGCGCAGGAGTTTCAGGCGCTCGCTGAAAATATCGGGCGCGCGGCGCATCGAGACACGCGCCACCAGTTTTTCGCTGCAATTCGCACCGTCGATCTCGGCCCCGTCTGCCAGCACGAACTGCTCGAGCGCCAGCAGATTGCTGCTCGGACTGCGTGCCTTGTAACGGGCGATATCGGTCACGATCGCCTGCCAGCGCTGGGCGAGAAACCCGCTGCGTCGCTCTGCGCCCAGGGAGGGCAGCAGCACTTCCGCCTCGCGGGCGAGCTTTTCGATGCGCGAAAACTGCTCGGAGGCGTACGAGGCCAGCGCCAGGGGATCGTTGACGGCAAAAGCCTGCAGGAGCGGCGCACGGGCGCCGGTCCAGCTGCGAAAGTCGCGCTCGCGTGGCAAGTAGAACTCCCCTTGCACCAGCGCCTCGTCGATGAGCCTCAATCGCGCGTTGGCATCACCCGCGATCATGTCGCCAAGCCTTTCGGCGGCCGCCCTGCCACCGAATTCGAGCAAAAGCGCCTGCAGGCGTACCAGACGGGTCCTCTCCGGCTCCCCCACGGCCGGTGGCAGTCCGCCCACCATCGATCCGGATTGCATCGCAGTCGTGATCATCTCGATGAGCGTATCGGTGAGCACGGCATTTGCAACACCCTCAAGGGCAGAACGTTGCCCGCGAGGTACCCGTGGAAGGACGTCGGATCTGAATCGGGTACGGGCCTCTTCGAGCGCAAGTGCCTGGTCAAGTCGGGCTCTGTCCCAACCGACAGCTGCCTGCAGCGTCTCTGCCGGGAAGGTACTGCGCCGATTGGACGTCATGAAGGACTGCGCCATCAGTGCGGTAATCGCACCCTGGAGGGCGATCCTGTCCTGCGACAGAGACCAGGTCTTCTCCTTGGCCTGCCAGACCAGCCCGCCACCGCCGCCCGGATCACCCAGACCAGCCGCATTCCAGTCGTCCTGAAAGCGTGCGAAGGATGCCTCGGCACGTCGACGTGCCTCGGCAACCGGCGCTGTCCCGAGCACGCCCAACGCAGCGGCGCGCTGCATCATCGACTCCCAGGCCTGGCCGATATCCAGTGTGCCCCTCGCCATCCACTCACCTGCGCCCGGCTTGAAGAGCTTCTGCATGCCATCGAGTTGGGCAAGCAGCGTACGCAGACTTTCCAGTGCCTGGTCGGCGTCCTGGCGAGCCAGCGCGCCCGATGACAATTGCGCGAGTTGCTCAGCCAGTTGGCGCTCGGCTGCGACGAGGGGGTTGTTGTCGAACAGCCGCTGATCGAGTGCGTCATGCGCAAGAAGAAACGAGCAGGCCAGTGCGCTCTGGATGGCCTCGGTCTGCGGACGCGGCTGACCCTGGGAGAATCGCCTGAAGAGCACGGCCGTACGTTCAGCATTGCCTTTCAATTCACTGCCCAGAACGACTCGCACGAGCGTGCGCATGTCGGCGGCCTGTGGCGAATCGCTCCCTTCTGCCAGCCTCGTCTCGGCGCGCAGTGCCTGATCGAGCCGCTCGGCAGCGGCGAGGTACTGCAGGGTCGCCACGAACTCGGGCAGGCTCTCCGGCGAGAGGGATCCGGCCGCAACGGGCCTCGCCTCGACCGGCCAACCCGCCGGCAGACTGCACTGAGCCCCCTTGATCGGCACCAGCGTGCCAGGATCCCGCACCGTGCCGGTCAACTCGACGGCAACGTGGTACAGGCTGTCACGCATCGGCGCGAAGTCGTTCTGCGCGAAACGACGCTCCATGCGCCGCTCGACCCGCTCCTGAATGGCATCGAACCAGGGGAGCGATCCAGGCATGAACACCGATCCCAGCGATGCCGTATCCACCTCGGCCAGCAGCGCGAGCGCATCGACGGCGCGCGCCTGAACCTCCTCACGACTTTCTCGCCCCGCAGCGCGCGACTCGGTTGCCTGCGCACTGTGGCGATCAAGACGCTGGATCACATCGAACAAGGCACCGAAGTCATGAGACAGCCTGACCGTGGAAAAGACCAGTCCGATCGTCCAGCCACCCAGCAGTCCGGCAGCAACCCAGCCCAGGGTCCGGGTCAGCACCGGGCGCTGCATGCGCTGTGCCGAGGTCGGTCGTACCAGCCCTGCTTCGGCAAAGATCTTGCGCTCGAAGATGTCGCGCAGAAATGCCGGATGCAGCGCAAGCCGAGCACCACGGCGCCGATCATCGGCAACGGGCGCTGCCGCGAGCCAGGGGGCATCGATGGTCGGATCCGGCCTGTCCTCGCTACCACTGGCGAGGAGTTCGGCCGCCTCGCTGCAGTCACCGGTGAGATAGAACCCGCGCAGCACGAACGGCTCGTGATATGCGCTGGGCCGCATCAGTTCGTCGGAAAACAGACGCAATCCGGAACGCAGGCGCTCCACATGGGCGGGCAGCAGGAAGTAGTCGGTACCATCCCGGCCCGGCAACTCCAGGGCGCACATCTCGGCGCAGCCGTCGGACAAACCACCCACCATGGCATTGACCGCCATGTCGACCCACTGGGCCTGGTAAGGCGCTGCCAGGTCATAGGGCGTCGACCATCCCAGCATCGTGCTGCGCAGTTCTTCGGGGAGGGCCGCGGCAAAGCGGGCAAACCCGGGAATCTCCTCACACCCTGCGACGACGATATAGATCGGGAAGCGCAGGGCAAACCGGTTCTGGGCGAGCCACAGGCGCCGATGAATCGACTTGGCGCGCGCAGTGACTTCGAGCATCGACTGCGGGTCATCGCGCAGCAGCAGCGATGCCGGCAGCGACACCACGACCGAATCGAAAGGTCGATCGGGGCGATAGTCACGGCACAGGCCGAGAAACTCATCCCAGGTACGGTTATCCGAAGATTCATCATCGGCCGGACCGAGATAATCGCCCTGCAACTGCACGGCAATGCCACGATCGAAGAAGTTCCAGTTGATGCCCTGTGCGGCCGCTGACAGCGATACATCGGTGCTCAGCGCACTCTGGATTCCCGCCTGCACCAGCGGCAACTCGGTCGAACCGGACTTCTCGTTGATGACGAGCACCCACGGAATGCTGTAACGCTCCGATCGGGCCACGATGTTGGACTCGATCAACTCCACCGCGCGGCGAAAGGATTGCTTGAGCGAGTCCAGGTTCATCCGCTGCGGTGCCGCGCCTGCGGCCGAGGGCGTATCGCCCTTGTGCCTGAGCGATGCCCAGAGCACCAGCGCAAGCAAAAGCAGAGCAACCACCGTGAGACACAGAAGCGTCACGATCGTCAGGTTGTCCTGAAGGAAATTCAGCACGGCAGCATTCCCCCCGGAAACATGTCCGTCATCACGGTGACGGGCCGATGAAGGGCAACCCCCGAGTCAATGAGCGTGCGAACCGGCCAGGACTGCCAGAGCCAGAGCAGTTCGGACACCCCCAGAAGAAGGAGCACGGCCAGCACGAACAGCACGCGCCAGCGATTCAACCGCGGGATGCGACGCGCAGCCAGATGGGACAAGGTGCTCGAGTAGGCTTGCTCGGACAGCACTCGCTCGTGACCGCGCAGATCGGCCTGGCGCTGGTAGACGAACTGGAAGAGCTCGAGCCGATAGGCTGCCAGCGCATCTTCGCGATCGGTGCCCCGGTAACGTCCCTTGAACCCGAGGGACAGGGCATGAAGGTAGAGCTGAGCGCCGGGTCGTTCGGATGCTTCTCGGGTCGACAGGATGCGATCGATCTCGTCGAAGACCTTGTCGCCTGCCAGGCTGGTCCGAAAGAGCATGGTCTCGAGCAGCACATGGCGCCAGCTCGCCCGCCCGGCCCAATCAAGGTGCAGCATGATCTCGTCGGCAAGTGCAGCCTTCAGGAATCGCGCCTGGGCTTCGAGGTCGGCGCCTGAACGACCTGCGGAACGGCGCGATTCGAGGCTCTGCAATTCGATCAGTTGGGCCAGTTCGCGACTCAGGCTGCGCGCCACGGCGTCAGCCTCGGCTTCGCTGGCACGCAGCGCGGTCTCGCGCGCCTTTACCAGTTCGGCGTAGAACGCACGAAACTGCGCGGTGCCCAGATCACCGCCGCCATCCCCCGAGGAAGAGCGCCCCGGCATCGCGGCAGCGGCATTGGCCCCTCCCCCATCGAAAAATGTGTTCATCGGTGATCAGCCTTTGGTGAAGAGCACGATTTCCTGAGGACGCAGTGCAGCGTTGGACTCGTTGACATTGCTGACGACCAGGGGCTGATCGGCAACGATGTGCTCGGAGGTCACCGCGATGCTGAAGAGCGTGTAGCCGGAGCCCGACCGCAACCCGAGGTCAGGAGCCTCCTGAACGGGCGTGCGCGCAGCCCCGAGCACGCGTCGGTCGTTGAGCGACGTCCATACCGTACGCGAGCCGATGACGGCCCCGCCCATCCACGCCACGAGTTCACGTTCGGGTTGTCCGCGCAGACCGAGGACCAGTCGCTGCCCGATCCAGTCAGGCTGCATTTCGATCGAGAACGCGCCGTTGTCGAAGTGAAAGACGTGGGTTCTCCAGTCCTCGCTCACCTCGCCGGCAACAGTCTCCAGATAGTCCAGCAGAGGCCCAAGTGCGCTCATCGGATCGTCGTGACGCCAGGCTGGGGGCTGCATGGGCACCGCGCCGGGCCGCAACATGGCGAGGCTGCCCACCTGCGCGCACAGCGCGATGTAGAGTGCCTGAGGCGCGATACCCGGCAGACGCAGCGCCGCCTCGAGCATCGGCAACATCAGGGACAGATGCGACAGGCGCTCTCGTTGCTCGAGCAACGCAACCCGATCCTCGAGGCGTGATGATGTCACCGCCGTGCGCCGCGCAAGAAACGCTGCCTTGCTGCGCATCTGCGTCGCGAGGGCGCTTGCCCTTTCGTGAACCACGCTGCCAGGCGGCACTTCGAGCATCGCTGCCACGAACTGACCGCGCCTGAAGACCTCGTTGTGCTTCTGGATCGACAGCAGACGAAGACTGGTCACCTGCGCTGGAGGTACCACACCGGCAACCAGAGTCAGGGCCGGGCGCATCCGGGGAATATCGACTGGCAACGCTTCCGAAATCTCGTCCTCGGTGCTGACCGCCCCAGCATCCCTGAACCGGGGTGGCTGTTCGAGGGTGCGCATCGAACGATTGCGCCCCACCGTGAGGTGAATGGTGATCTCGTCGTGTGCCATCTGCTCTGCAAGCGGCAGCAGATCGAGTTCGAGCCCACCCACGCCTGCCTCGCGCTCCTTGTAGACAACGGCCATGCCGTCCGGCATCACCGCTTCGAGGGCCAGAACCCGCAGAACGCCCGTCGCCAGAAGACCCTCATCGATTTCGAGAAGGCGCACGCCCCAAGCCAGACGACTGGCTGCGAGCGCATGCCAGGCGACCAGCGCGTCGACACGAGCGCTCTCCTGCTGAAAGTGCTGGGGGCTGAGCAGCATGCCTTCGTGCCACTGTATGCGCTCGGGTAACAGGTCGATGTCCGACATGGAATGTGTGCCGTCCGAATGAGAGGTCAGTCAGTCTTCGCTGCGGTGGCCTTGAATCCACGCGCACCGAGTTGGATGAGGTAACCCCGTGCGTCGAGCATGAGCCGCTCGCGCTGCTCACCCGAGACGGGGTAATCGGCAAAGACAAAGGCTGCGAGCACCTTCGAGGCGGCAAACGTCTCGGGCGTGAGTCGCATCGACTGGCCGGGCACGAGTTCCATCCGTGTGACTGCAAGTCCCTGGGGAAAGGACCGCTCGATGTCACCCCTCGAGGCAAACCACCGGCTGGCCGGCATCGCCTGCACCGCATCCACCACAGCCTGCTCACGAGCCAGCACGAGATCGACGGCAATCGGGCTGTTCTGGTTGACCTGATCATCCGCCAGGAAGACCAGGGACTTCCAGTCAGGCGTCACTGGACGCGGGCCGCTGCCGAACACGGCTGAGTAGGCGCCGCTCACGACACTGCAACCGCTCAGTACCGGCATCAGGAGAGCGAGGAAAAAGGCACCGAAGCACGGGTACGCGCTGCGCGCGCGTGCACGGGCAGGCTGCAAGAGGGGCGCCGCGTTCATCGCTTCGCCTCTTGAGCGGCTGGCGCCTGTTGACCGACCGTCTCGACGGGCGCTACCCCGCCAGCCACCGAACGCGGACGCCCGGCGTCGGCCTGTGTTGCCGGGACATTCGATAGGGGCTGACTGCCCGAGACCTGTGCGTGCGGGCCGGACAAGGCCATGACCCGACCAATGTTCTCGCCGAGCAGAAACATCAGCACCATCAGCGCAATGAGGCACAGCAATGCAAGCGCCACCAGGCGCGGCGTCATGCTGAATCGATATTCCATGGCGTATCTCCTTGATCGGGCTGTGCATCAGGGGGCTTGCACGGTGAACTGGCCGGCCATCTGGATACCGACGACCCCACCCCAGGCACACATGAGCTTCGCGGCGTTGTCGAGGGCCGGCATGTTGCCGATCAACACGGTAGGCGCACCGGGCAACCAGGGAGCCACCGTGACCGGAATGCAGGGCATCGGCACGAGCGCCCCCATCGCGGCTGCGGTGGCCGCTGCCACCATCGGATTGGCCATCGACTGACACATCGCGAACGGCAAGATGTTCGCCATCGGCTTGCTGTCCATGATGTTGGCATCCGGAATGTTGGTGAGCACTCGATTGAGCGGCAACACCATGAGTGCACCCGGGGCAATGCCAAAGGTGCATTTCAAGAGGGCGCCCATGCAGACCTGCTGTCCCATTCAGTCACCTCGCACGAGTTGTCGGAGGCGCTCGAGAATGCTCTCGCTCGCCTGCTCGTTGTCCACCAGCTCGCCCTTCGCGTCATACCGACGCGGGGGTGCGATGGGCTTGCCCTGTTCGTAGACCAGTTCCTCCATGAGAGTCCCGTCGGGCCAGTAGCGTCGCAGGGGCCCATGAAGCACATTCTTTCGATAGGTACACAGCTGCACGATCGCGCCTTGCATGTCCAGATCGACCGACTCGCCTTCGAGCAGGCCCTGACGGTAGACCGAGCGACGCACCTCGACCCCCTCGTGGTAGAAGCGGGCCTCGCCATCGATCTGCCCCGCCTTGTAAGTCATGAGCGAGCTGAGGTTTCCGGCCGGGTCGAAGGAGCGGGATGGCCCGGTCTGCTCGCCATGCACCCAGGTCTGCTCCGCGATGCATCGCGCGTTTGCATGAATGCGCAGCAATCCGTGCGGCACACCCTCGTGGTAGCCGGCCTCCTGAATGAGCTCGCCCGAGTCCGTGTAGAGCGCGAGCGGTCCATGCAGATTGCCATCCTTGAAGAAGGCTCGCATCGTCAATTGCCCCTGCGGGCTGAACCGCTCCATGAGCCCCTGCAGGAGCCCGTCCTCGAGCTGACACCGCATGGTCACGCGTCCATCGTCATCGGTTTCCTCGAACAGACTCATGGGCGCCGCATCAGTTGATCTTCGCCAGTGCACCCTTGAGAGTGAGCAATGCGCCCGCCTCCACCGTGTGCATCGCGCTGGCCTTGCTGGTGATCATGGCGCCCTTGTTGTTCATCTGGACGCCGGCCTGATTGGTCAGGTTGACCCCGGCCTTGTTGGTCAGATTGGTACCGGCCTGATTGACCAGGTTTGTCCCCGCCTTGTTGGTGAGCGAAGTGCCAGCAGACATCGAAACCGCGCCACTCGAGGAGAAGGTGATGCCGCCACTGGCCGAGATGGTGAGCTTGCCGTTGACCTTCAATGCATAGTCACCCGTCACCGTATGCGTGTACTTGGCCGAATTGGTCACCGTCTCGTTGCCGGTGACCTTCTTCGTTCGCGTGCCGGCTACCGTCAGCGAGTCATTGCCTTTTTTAAGGGCAACCGTCCGGTTGCCTTTCGTGAGCGTGACCGTTTCATCGGCGGTGGTGATGGTCGTGGTGAGCGCGTTCTCTATCGCGATAACCATGTCCTTTTGCGCATGCATGTAGAACTGCTCCGAGCCCTTCTTGTCCTCGAAGCGCAGTTCGTTGCCCGCCGTACCCGACTTGGATGAACGGGTCTTGAAACTGGACTGGGTCTGACTGGCCGGCAGGGTCACCGGCGGGCTGTTCTCTCCGTTGTACACCGCCCCCGTCACGATCGGCCTGTCCGGATCGCCATTGAGATACGAGACGACCACTTCCTGGCCTACTCGAGGCAGAAACAAGGCGCCAAACCCCTTGCCCGCCACGGGTTGCGCCACCCGGATCCAGGTGGAACTCGTATCGGTCTTCTTGCCGTCACGATCCCAGTAGAACTGCACCTTGATCCGGCCGTACTTGTCGGTCCATATCTCCTCTCCCTTGGAGCCGACGACCAGGGCCGTTTCGCTGCCGATTGCACGTGGCCTTGGCGTGGTGCGTTGAGCCCTGAACGGCACCGTGGCCGGAAACGCCTCGAACGAATTGCTGTAGAGGTTGTCGCGCGCGGTGTGGTGAACACGACGCAGGACAAAGGACGTATTGAGTGCCGTGACGAAGTGACCGCTCAAGGTGAACTTGGTGCCCGCCGAAAAAGCATAGGCAAAACTGTCGCCGCGCAAGGTCTGGGCAGCCACCTGATTGGCCTGTACCCGGATCTTCGCCAGGTTGGTACCCGCGCTGGCGGTCAGGTGTCCGGCCGGATATTCGAAGTCGGTGCCAGACCCGAGCGTGCCAGCACTCGTGGCCAGCAGCGATGTGCTCGGATTCAGGTAGTCGTGGTCCGACAGTGTGGCCGTCTTGAGCACGAGTCGGTACTCATGCTCGAAGCGCGACACCGTATCGATCGGACTCATGTCATCGACCTGCGGCACGAATCGGATCTTGTCAGCCCCGGTACACGCCACATGAGCCGACGTGGCGTCAGCCAGAACCATCGTGTGGGTACCATTGGCAAACGTGAAGAAGTAGAAGATCCCCGCACTCTCCATCAGACGCGATATGAAGTCGAAGTCGGTCTCGTCGTACTGCACGCAGTAGTCAAGCGCGGTGTACGTGCCGGTGGTCTTCGCGGAAAAGGTGACACCGGCAGCGCCCAGCACTGCCTTCACGATATCGATGACCGACTTCGCCTGATAGATCTTCCGGTTTCGGGAAAGCGTCAGAAGCCAGAGCTTGGGAACCACCTCAGCCTGATAGAGCGCGAAGTCGACGTTCTGCCCGGTCTGAACGAACCGGTTGACGATCCCGTTGAAGTACCGGGTTGGCCCGCCAGTAACGCCCATGGTGATGGTGACCGGTTGACCGATGATGGTTTTCGCCGCGAGCGATGTGCTCTGCGATCGCATGTGCAACAGGAACTTGAAGGGTTCCGACAGGCCCTCGCTGCCATCCATCGCGTCGAGCAGCAGATCATTGGGCCCGAAGGGCGACTTGATCTTAAGGAAGGCGGTGGACTGTGTGTAGCCTGATCTCACCGCACGGCCCCCGGCGGCACGTCAGTGAAGTGATACTCGAAACAGTCGGCCGCGTCGGCCCCGACATGGACCGCCGAGAAAGGCCGTGACATCGATATGCGCTCGAGCACGCGCGTCGACAGTTCGGGCAACACGGTCTGCGTGAGGATGAAGTCGATATTCCGCGCCCCGCTGTCGACCTCGGTACAGCGCGCCGTGATCAGCTCGACCACCTCGTCATCCCAGGTAAAGGCAGCACGGTGATTCTGGAGGAAACGCTCGGCAAGCCGTCCGAGCTTCAGCTCGACAATGCCGCGAATCTGGGAATCACCGAGCGGGTAGTAGGGAACGATGACAAGGCGCCCGAGAAAGGCCGGACTGAACTGCCTCAGCAGAACCGGCCTCAACTGCTCGACGAGCGTTGTCGGATCGGGACGCCGCCCACCTTCGCAAGCCTGGGTGATCACATCCTGGGCCGCATTGGAGGTGAGCAGGATGAGGGTATTGGTGAAGTCGATGCTGACGCCTTCGCCATCATCCATCGACCCCTTGTCGAACACCTGGAAGAAGAGTTCGAGCACATCGGGGTGCGCCTTCTCCATCTCGTCGAGGAGCACCACGGAGTACGGGCGGCGACGCACGGCTTCAGTGAGAACGCCACCCTTGCCGTAACCCACATAGCCCGGTGGCGCACCCTTGAGGCTCGAGACCGAATGGGCTTCCTGAAATTCCGACATGTTGATGGTGATCATGTTGCGCTCACCCCCGTACAGCATGTCAGCCAGCGCACAGGCTGTCTCGGTCTTGCCAACACCGCTCGGGCCGACCAGCAGGAAAACGCCGACGGGCTTGCCCGGGTCATCGAGGTCTGCACTGAACGTACGCACCCGTCGGGCGATCGCATCGAGCGCCTGATCCTGGCCCTTCACCCGTTCGCAAAGCCTCTCGCGCAGATGCAGCACCGTGTGAATCTCGTCGATCATCATGCGGCCCACCGGGATGCCGGTCCAACTCGAGATGACCTGCGCAACCGTCCCCGAATCGACGCAGACCGGCACCATCGGGTCATCATCCTGGATAGCCTCGAGCCCTTTCTCAAGGCGCATCAACTGGGCTGCCAGCGACTCCCTTTCTTCGGCCCCGCTCTCATCGAACTGATCGATGCTCTGGCTGATCCGGCGCCGCAATTCGAGAATTTCCTCGACGGCGTGCCGCTCATTGCCGAGTTTTCGTCGCAGATGGTCTTCGCGGGTGCCAAGGCTCGCAATGCGCGCGAGCAGCGCCTCCATGTCGGTGCGGGCCTCACTGCCGGTTGCCTGCGAGTGGCGCAGGAGGCGCAATCGCCCCTGGGCTGCAACGATCTCGCGCTGGATCGACTCGATTTCTTCGGGTGTCCCGGACTGCCCGACCGCGACCCGTGCACACGCGGTATCGAGCACGCTGATGGCCTTGTCGGGCAACTGCCTCCCGCTGATATATCGATGCGACAGACGCACCGCATCACACACGGCCGAGTCGAGAATCTCGACACCATGATGACGCTCGAGCGTGGTCACCATGCCTCGCAGCATCTCGATTGCCACATCAGGTGCCGGCTCCTCCACCTTCACCACCTGGAATCGGCGCGCCAGGGCAGGGTCACGCTCGACGTACTTCTTGTACTCGGCCCAGGTAGTGGCAGCAATGGTGCGAAGTTCACCGCGCGCCAGCGCAGGCTTCAGCAGATTGGCTGCATCCCCCTGCCCTTCCGACCCCCCGGCACCAATCAGCTGGTGGGCCTCGTCAATGAAGAGGATGACGGGTGAAGGGGACGCACGTACCTCGGCAATGACCGACTTCAGCCGATTCTCGAACTCACCCTTGATGCCCGCGCCCGCCTGCAACAGTGCGAGATCGAGCGATCGGACCGAGACACTCTGGAGCGCAGGGGGCACATCGCCATCGACCACACGCTGTGCAAACCCCTCGACAACCGCCGTCTTGCCGACGCCGGCTTCGCCGGTCAGGATGGGATTGTTCTGACGGCGTCTCAGAAGCACATCAACGATCTGGCGGATCTCGGCATCGCGCCCCTTGATCGGATCGATCTTGCCCTCGCGCGCGAGGGCAGTGATATCCACCGTGAACTGATCGAGCGAGGGTGTCGCGCCCGGTTTTCGGCTGGCACTGGGCATCGCTGCATGTCCAGCCGGGACCTCGGCGCCCATCGCGGGCAGATCCGCGGATGCACTGCCTCGAGCACGGGCTGCGCCTCCGGCATCTTCGCTCGACGCGGCCAGGAGATCAGCCAGAGAGCCACGCAGCGTCTCTCTGGGTATCCGCAGGAGCGTCGGCGCCATCTCGATCAGCAGGCCGCGAAGGCTATCGACTTCGAGAAGAGCAAGCAGCACCGTACCGGAACGGATCTGCTGCTCACCGAGCAGCATCGAGCTGAGCAGCCAGGCCTCCTGGAAGAGCGGCGCGAGGTGAGTCGAGAGGGCGGGGGTGCGTCCGTTGCCGCGCTTGAAGCGATCCATGCTCTGCTGCAACTGGGTCATGACCAGTTGCACATCGATCTGGAACTGGCCAAGCAGGATCTCGAGGTCGGGTGACGTCTCCTCCAGCAGTCTCGTCAGCAGGTGCTCGATTTCCACGCTGTAGTGGGTCTGGCGCACGCACAACTCGGCGCTCTGCGTCATGGCTCGCTTGCATTCCGGATTGAGCCTGGCAAGGAGCGTCCTGATATCAATTTCCATTCAGCGATGTCTCCTTGGCGCGAAGCGCGGCAACCCCATGGCGCGGGGCACGGACCCGAACCACCGGGGTAGCCAGCACAGGCTTGTTCATTCCAGCCACTCGCGCGGTCGTGAGCCAACTGGTATGCCCGAGGCTGGGTGGGTGAGTGCCGCCGAGAACGGCAGCGCCCGGTTCATCCGGATGCAAGGCGAGACGCAATCGCACCTCCACATCGCTTTGCAGGTGGCATCGCACGGTCCAGCCGAGCAGTGCATGCGATCGGTCATCAGGCAGGAACGGGCGGATCTGGGGCAATCGAAGCGGCGCGCTCCGCAGCTCGATCGCGCTCGCCTGATCCCAGACGCGGCTGCCCAGGATGCCATTCACGCCCAGACGAGTGCCGCCGTCGGCACCGCCCAGCAGTGCTCTCTCGCCGCGATCGACCGGATGCCAGCCACCGATGAATTGCCGTCCGGTGAATCTCTGACCGAATCGGTCAGCCAGCAACGCGAGCAAGGACGTCATGGATCGCGGCGCGGCTCCCTGCAAGCCGGCATGACGGACCCACGCGTTCTCGCCATCGGGTCCGGCGGCACCCTGCGCCAACTGGAGGCCAGATAACGCATCGATCACCCGGACGACCGGCATGCGAGTGATGCCATCGGCGCCCAGCGCGGGATTGTGCTTGCGACGAGCCCGGTAGAGGAAAGCCAGCATGCGCTGACTGAAGATGTCCAGAAACTCCAGCCCGGCGCCGTCACGTTGACGGGCACGCTCGAGCAGCAGCTCGGTAAAGACCAGCGGCAGTGGCCCGTGCGCACCAGCCATCGACATCACGGTCGACATCAGCGTGAGGGGTGGGCCAGCGCGCTTGCTCGGTCCGACGGCCTGGATGTCGCTCGGAGGAAAGGCCAGACTCACGGCAGCCGACAGACGCACCGCCTCATCAAGCCCGACCGACGTACCGATCGGCGCCCGCGCAGGCTCGCTCCGCTCGAGCAGGCTCAGCGCCTGGAAGAGGTCGAAGCCGTAAGGCGCAGCACGCAGTTGAGCGATCAGATCACGCATTGGCGCCCGCTCAACGGCGGCCATCGCATCCAGGGTTCCCCGTTGCGCTCGACACACAACCGGACGAAGGAGTTGACCGTTGTGTACAGGGCAAGAAATCGCGCGAGTACAGCCGCCATCAACAACGGAGAGCTGCCGGCAAATTCTGCCGGATCGAACTCGAGGGTGACTTCCGTACCCCGGCAGTGGCCACGCCAGGCTGCATTGCCGATTCGAGCCGTGGCAGGGCGAGAGCGCACCGAGACGAGACCTCGGATCTGCGACTGGTCCCTGGGACTGTCGCCGGCAAAGAGCTGCAACATTTCACGAAGCCGGGTAACCCCTGCCGGTCCGTCGACGAGGGAACTGTGATTCAGCCGCAAGAGCGAAGCCAGCGTCCAGAGTGCCGAACTTGCCATCACCGGGTCGCGCTGGGCACTGGGTTCATAGAGTGACCGGATCACGAGCGATTCGGACAACCCCACCCCGGTCAACCGTGCGCCGCGCGGCAATTGCTCGCCCAGTCCTCGATTGGTACAGAGGACCTCGGCGTAGATGACCGGCTGCTCGGGCACCTGACGGACATCGGCGCGGTCGACAAACGAGAGGAAGGTCTCGGTGCCCGTGATGTCGCGCTTCGTGTGCGCCTCCCGCCGAGACGTCCAGTACAGACCGCCACCGCCCGCGCCCGTATCGTTCGCAGCGTGAATGTTCGGGATGGACTCGGGGCGCTCGGCCAGCGGGTCCGATGCGATCACCGCCAGAATCGAATGGATCTCGGTCGAGGCTTCCCGCTGACGATCCGCCACCAGGCGATACTCGGTCTGCCGCCGATCCATGACGATCGGCTCGGTGGTGGCATGAAAGAGATTCACGACAGGAACGCAACCAAGCCGGAAGGTTTCAGCGTCAACCGCCGACAAGCTCTTCGCCGCGTAGGCGAAAACCAGTCGTACGGCGAAGCCGGCGCCTGAGCCAAGGCGATGCCTCAATCCGCCAAGTTCGAAGAACTGGAACTTGCGCGGGAATACGAAGTACTCGCGCAGCAGGCTGTATGCCGGATGGGCGTGGGCGGGGACCGGCAGCACCTCCTGCCCTTCGTCGAATCCGAACTCGCGCAATGCCGCGGGACCCAGGTGGTGATCGCGCCCATCGGCCTCGATCACGACATCGACCAGCGCGCTCACCAGCATCTCGTGCAATGGCATCGTCGCCATGAGATCGCCGGCCAGGTGAAACCGCAAGGTATCCACCTCAATCTCCGAAACATCGGTGCCTGGCACGGCGTCGAACACAAGTCGCAGGTTCCGGCTGTCGACAAGGCGCGCACCCGACACCGTGAGTGGCCACAACGTGGTATCCCAGGCGGTTTGAAACCGGCACAGCTGCCCATCTGCCGTTGTCGCCTGGAGCATTGCGCCCTTGGCGATCGGCAGTCCGGATGTCACCTTGCCTTGCGCCTCATCAAGGATCATCTGGACGATGCTGATCGAGGGCACCGGCTGAGCGAGTGTGGGGCAGACATTGTCGAGCACTGCCGACGCAATCCGAGGAAACTCGCGGTCCAGTTCGCGGTGCACCCGCGCTCCGAGGAACGCCACCGATTCGATCAGCCGTTCGGTATGCGGGTCGGCAGACTCTTCCCCGGACAAGACGAGCCGCTGCGCCACCTTGGGATGGCGATCGGCAAAATCCTGACCCTGCGCCCGGAGATAGGCCATCTCGCGCCGGTAATACTCAAGAATGTCGTCGCTACCATCCACTGCGTCGCAGCCCGGGTCAGTCGTGCATTAAGAGGTCACGTGGCGCCGAGCGTGGTGGCAGCCCCAGGCATGATCTCCAGATTGAAGTCGACTCGGCACAGCTGGTTACCAAGCCTCACTGCCGCTTCGATGGCCACTCGGGCGCGGTAGGACAACCCCTCGACGAGGTCGACCATCACCTGTACGAGCGCAAGACGCGGCTCGAAGGCAGCTATGGCTTTACCGATCGCCGCTCCCATGATTTCCCGATCCGGGTACGACTGCGGGCTGAGCCCTCGGAAGTCGGGAAGCCCGTAATCAAGTACCGTCAGTTCGAGGTCGAGAAAATCGTCGATCGCCAGACGAGACGTGCTGTTGAAGAGTCGCTGCAGATCCAGAGCAAGCGAATGCCTCAAACCAGCCGCATCCAGCAGAACGCCGTCTTCATACCCGATGAGCCGGTCAAGCAGAGGCGCGAGGGATCCCCGCATCAGCGCCGACATCGCGTCGCCCCTACCTGACTCTCACCGCGGCCCGGGGTCAGACAGAATCAACTCGCTTTCAGCGTGCTCTTGTCGTAGCTGTACGCAGAGACGCCCTTCTTGGCACCGGTGGCCAACTGCTGGGCATATTCCTTGGTGATCGCCGAGAAGTTGATCGAGAAGCTGTCCGATGGCATTCCACCTCCGCCAGACTGCTGATAGCTCGAGATGAGGACGTTGGTGAACGTGACCTTCATCATTTCCATGTAGGTGCCTGTGGTGCCTTCGATCCGGCCGACGTAGAGAATGGCCGTCGGGATCGGTGTTCCCATCAGGTGATAGCTCTCGATGTCCGTTGACGAAATGTCAGACATCTTGGTGAAGTTCCAGTCGGAGATCACCGGACGACCGGTGGTGCGCTCGCTGTTCGCCGTGTCCACCTGCAGCGGCATCGTGGATCCGGCGGAAAAACTGTCGACGAGGATCTTGCCGGCGTAGCCGGTGACCGTGCAGTTCCCGGCAATCTTGCCGAGGTCGAGAATCATGATATCGGACATCTTGAAGCCTCCAAGTCAGGGTGCCCCCGTCCGCTGGACGGGGGACTTTCATTTGCAATCAGTAGGGCGGAAATCGGCCTCAGGCAGCCGCTGCAGGCAACTCGGCGACCAGTCGGATGGACGCAGTGAGTTCTTCCATCTGGAAGTGGGGCTTCAGGAACACCGTCGCCTGATAAGCACCAGGCTTGCCTGCCACTTCGACCACGTCGACCCGCCCTTCCGAGAGCGGCAGACGAGCCTTGATGTCCTGCCCCGCATTCGTGCTGAGGAGAACGAAACCGGCCAGCCAGTTGTTCAGGTAATCGGCCACGGCCTCTTTCGTCTGGAAGCTGCCCACCTTGTCACGCATCATCACCTTCAGATAGTGAGCAAAGCGTGAAGCGGCGAGAATGTAGGGCAGACGCGACGACAGGGCCGCGTTGGCGTTGGCCGAGTCGAGGTTGTAGACCTTCGGTTTGTTGGTCGTCTGACCACCGAAGAACGCCGCGTAGTTGGAACCCTTGGCATTCACCGCCGCGATGAATCCGAGGTCGTTCAGTTCCTTTTCGCGCCGATCGGTGATCGTGACTTCGGTCGGGCACTTGAGCATGACCTCGCCTTCCTCGGTCTTGAACGTATGCGCGGTCAGGCCCGTGACCTTCCCACCGCCTTCCACGCCGCGAATGGCCGTGGTCCATCCATAGGTCGCAAAGGCGCTCGTGATGCGCAGCCCCAGTTGGTAAGCCGAGTTGGCCCAGAGGTACTTCGAGTGATCGGTACCGTCAACGTCCTCCTCGAAGCCGAACGAATCAACGGGTGAGGTGGCGGCACCATAAGGCAGACGTGCCGCGTAGCTCGGCAGTACCAGAGCCACGTAACGCGAGTCTTCCGATTCGCGGAATGCCCGCCAACTGGCGAGTTCGGCACTCTCGAAGATCTTTGCCAGATCTCGGGGAACACCAAGTTCCGTGAATGAGCGCATGTCGAACAGGCCAGGCGCAGCGGCCGCGATGAAGGGCGCGTGCGCAGCGGCCGCAACCTTCGAAACGCGCTCGAGGAGAGCGATGTCTTGCGGGTGACGGCCAAACGAATAATCGCCGATCAGCAGGGAATACGGACTGCCGCCAAACGTGCCGTACTCTTCCTCGTAGATCTTCTTGAACAGCGTGCTCATGTCGTGGTCGACGGCCGTCTCGAGATCCTTGAGCAGCTCGCCCTTGGTCACGTTCATGAGGCGAAGCTTCAGACGCGTGCTCGTCTCGGTGCCGAAAACCATGTCGTGCAGGCCACGCCAGGACGCCTCAAGCTTCTGGAACGCCGCGTCATGGAGGATGGCATTCAGCTGGTCGGAGATGATGCGATCAATCTCGGCGACCCGCTCGTTGATCGTCGCAACCACACCCTTGTCGGGTGCCGTCTTCATGCCCTCGTCGAGGATCTGGGTGGCGAACTGGCCGAGCAACTTCTTCGCGTAATCGCGTTGCGACGGCTCGACGGCCATCTTGCCTTCCTGAACGATCCGGTCGAGGAGGCTCAGTTCCTGGGATACGGCGCCGGCTGCGCCGCCTTCTGCTGCTGCTTCTGAATTCGTTGCCATGTGATTCAACCTGTCAAATGAGGAGGTTATCGTCGGGCGCGCTGCGCGAGTCAGGCCGCAGCGCCGTCGGTGCCCTTGAGCGCCTTGAGTTCTTCACTGTTCTGCAGGATGTTCTCGAGCAGGGCATCGAGTTCATCGTTCCCGTCCAGCTTGCCCAGCAGATCGCGCAACTGTTGACGCGCCTCGAGCAGCTTTGTCAGACGGGGAATCTGGGCAACGATCGCCTCCGGATGGAAGTGATCGTATTCGGTGAAATTGAGTTCCACCTTGAGATTGCCTTCGCCCTTCAAGGTGTCAGGCACGGAGAGATCAAGCCGCGGCGCGATCTTGCCCAGGACATCATTGAAGTTGTCGCGATCGATTTCCACGAAGCGACGGTCCTTGAACTTGGGAAGCGGATTGAGCGGTTGCCCCGACAGATCAGCCATCAGGCCGACGACGAACGGGAGTTCCTTCTTTTCCACCGCATTGCCGATCTCCACGTCATAGGTGATCTGAACCCGCGGGGGGCGGTTGCGACCGACCCACTTCTGCAAACTGTTGGACATCGGTGACCTCTTGAATGATGGATTGATACTGTTCGACTCAAGCGACTTCGCGTGTACCCGCCGTCGTTTTGTCCATGTGCAACGTCAAGGGAGATGCTCCCAAGCACGCTGCAGAACATACAGGGACATATGGACGATATGAGGGCCGCAAGTCGATCAGCAATAACAATTAATGAATCGCACGCAACCCGTTTGCGACCGGCCATGCACACTCGCTGCCCAGCCTGCGTGATGTCCAGCGCATACGCGTTGCCAGGCAGGACCTTGCATTCCTTCGCGGCGCCCGATCAGACCTGATGCTGCATCCACTCGTCAGCTTGTGGCGACACAACTGTCGCGCCACCTTCTACGAAGGCGGGGCCCTTCCGGCTGACGCTTTCCGGAGCCAGACGCCCGGCGCAAGCATTCCGATACCCAGCGGCCTCAGACGTCGGTTCGGCTCCTTCGAGGAGGCGCTGCACTATGTGAGGTTCTGGCTGGGCGATCGATCGGCACAGTCGGAACTGCGCTGGATGCTCAGTCGAACCACTGGCTCCGGGTCGAGTGCTCAGCGTCCACTTGCCGACTGGATGAATGCACTCGCCAGAGGGCTGGCCACGGGGACCCTCGTCGTGGTCGAAGAGTCGAGTCGGCTCGCTGGCCCGAGTCAGATCTTCGCGCCCAAGAAGTCCAAGACTTCGGCACTGAGCAAGTTGCCGACACTGGCCAGCATGCCAACGGTGCCCAAACTCGCGGCCCTGCTGCCCTCGCTCCAGGCGGTGCAGATCGAGGGGGCCGAAGTGATGCCCGAGATCGAGCAGACACTTGCGCAGACCCGGGCATCGATCGCTGCCGTTCAGGGCGCGTCGGCGTCGCTCACGCCCGCGCCAGCAAACATCGCCGACATACAGGGGGCGATGAATGCCGCCTCTGCAAGGACGTCGGCGCAGATGGCTTCGGCATAGACCACGACCACCATACCCAGCCTCGATACCGATTGATATCGCCACCCGCATGAACCTCGTCAACCAAGCCGCAGAAGCACTGAAATCGGGGGCCGCACGCATTGCTGCGGCGCTCGCCTCAGCCTCGGCTGGGGTCGCAACCTCGATGCAGGACATGCCCGCACGAATCGCTGCTGCGGCATCAGCAACAACCGCCAACCTGCAGGCGCTCAACACCGCAGTGGCTGCAGTGCCACCGCTGGTCGAGCCCCCCGTCATCGTTGGAGACCTGCTCCAGACCGTCAAGCCGGCTCTGGCGACGCTCAAGGAACACACGACAACAGCGGCACAGGTGCCAGCAACGATGGCGACACAGGGGGCCGATCTGACGCCCCTGCTGGCAGAGGTGAATACACTGGTCGCCGGAGCCCCAGCCATCGCAGCGCAACTGGGCAGCCTCGTGCCCAACCTGGAGGCGCCCCTTGCGGTCAAGAAAGGGCATCGTGCCGACCTGCGTGCCATCGCCGCTGATGCAACCACAGCCATTGCGCGTATCGAGGCTTACGGCGCGCAACTGCGCACCGCGGCAGTCGCAAGCGCTGATGTTGCCACGCTCGTCGCCATGCGGGACGGCGCGAGCGCGGACATCAGCGCAACCCGACAGAGAACCAGCTCAAGTCTGGCGGAAGCTCGCTCGAAGTTCCTTGCCGCGAGCGACGAGATCGCCGCTGCGCTGGCACAGGCCCTCGCCGCCATCGATCCGCAACTGGCCCAGTCGATAGCGCCGCTCCAGGAGATCGCCGCCAAGCTGCAAGCGGCCCAGACCAATCTGGCCGCACAATCGAAGTCCACGAGCGAGCAATTCAACGCGTCAGCTTCAGCCGTCGATGCTGCGGCGAAGGCCGCTGCCCCCCCCGTCCTTGCAGCCGAAAGTCGCCTCGCAGCCACTTCGGCGAAGATCGACGCAGCAGCCGTGCAGATCGAGGCACTCGGCAAGAAGGCGCTGGCACCCATTGATGAGGTCGATGCAAGCGCGAAGGCCTGTGTCGCTGCCATCAACAACGCGCTCGGCTCCGTCAAGGCGGAATTCGACAAGGTCACGGAGTCGCTCGCCGGCATTGACGCGCAGGCCAATGCGGCAAAAGCTTCGCTGACGGCGCTGCCCGACAACTTTGCCTCGGTAGGCACACAGATCGAGGCAGCCAAGGCAGCGATCGCAGCCATCCAGGCCGGGATTCCCGCCTTTGTCACTCAATCCACGAACGCGCTCACTCAAGCCAGTGCAGAACTCGATCAGGCCAGTGTCCTTTGCGACAATGCGATCGCGATCTGCACGAAGTACATGATGCAGGCGCCGCTCCTGATTCCCGCCCGGTTATTGTTCCTGGGCGTGAAAACCATGATCCCGGGCATCAAGATCCTCATCAAGGGTGCCGGCACTGCGGTAACGGCCGCCGGCAAGGCGGCCGATGCCTGCCTCACGACGGCGATCGGTGCCGTCGGCGCCCTGCAACCCGTCATGCTCAAGGTCATCGATGCGATCAAGAGCGCGATTGCCCCCCTGATAGCGCTGATCACAGGCTTTCAGCAGACTCTGGCAGCGGGGATCACCCAACTGAAAGCGGTCGTCGACAAACTGGTCACATCGGTAGCTGCTACGCATGCTCCCCTCGACGCACTGATCGTGCGACTCAAGACGACGGCCAGCACGCACATGACGAAGGTACCCCCACAGACCGTGCTCGACACGACTCGCCAGAAGCTTGCCGCAGTGGATACAGGAACCATCCAGCCGCTGAAGAATCTGACCTCACCGGGAGATGGCACTGTCACCGAATCGATCAATGAGTCTCGCGATGGCATCGCAAAGGCAGCAGAGGAACTCGGTGCGACGTTGACTGCGCTATCCGCCCGAGTCAGCGGCATTACGACCGTCGCCACACAGTCAGCTGACGCACTCAAGGGTCTCCTGACACAAGCGCAAGGCATGCAGTCGAGCTTGAAAGCGCAAGGGGAAGCTCAAGGCCAGACCCTCGCAGGGCACATCACGGCACTGCTCGACGGCGCTGACGCGCAAGTCATTGCGCTCTTCGAGGCCGCCAGGTCCACCATCGGTGGTGACGCAGCAGCAAGCGCTTCTGCGTCTGACGGAGCTGCCAGTGGCAACTGAGGCGCTTGATGCAAACCTTCAGGCGGCAAGCAGCAGCCTCTCCAGCCTCGGGCTTCCGCTCGGGAGTACTCTCGACGAATCGCTGGGCACCATTCAGTCCGACGCAGACAGCCTCTCGACGCTGCTGACCGGCAAGTCCGCGGCCCCTGCCGCAGCCGCACCGGAAGCGGCAGCCGATGGTGCCGCCACCGAAGGCGAATCGACAGCAGACCCGGAATCCGGGAGTGCGCCCTCGGATGAGGCGGCAGCCGAGGAATCGGCCACGGATGATGCCGGTGCGGATGAGGCAGCGGCCGAGGAATCGGCCACGGACGATGCCAGTCCGGATGAGGCAGCGGCCGAGGAATCGGCCACGGACGATGCCAGTCCGGATGAGGCAGCGGCCGA
>CANGMI010000010.1 GCA_947455195.1 Pseudomonadota bacterium
CAAAACTCAGCGCCGGCGTCAATCATCCCCTGACAACGACAATCACCCAAAGGAACCCCTCCCATGACCTGCTAACCAACGACAATCATCCCCGTTAACCGGCCAAGATGATTGTCGTTTCACCGGCCATGCTGATTGACGCCGTCCAGGATGGCGAAACGACGCTGTTTATCGAAGGCGAGGATTGAATCTGGCGGAGTATTTCCGGCGATTCGCGGGTTTCACTTGCGCGATAGCGCGTTGATGGCAGGTCTCAGGAAGGATCCTTCACTGAATATCTTGTTGGACGGCGATCCCAGCCGCGCATCCAGTTCCTTCATTGACGCCTCGTCGGGTGGCAGCCCGTTCTTGCTGTACTCCCCGACCTGTTCGACCAATTGCGCCGTCCTCGGATCGTTGAGGGAATTTTTGGCCGTATTTTTGTAAAATGCTACGGCTTCGGGCGATGCCATGGTGGCGGCTGCCGGCCCCTTTGACGTCAAGTTGGTGTTGAACGCCCATTTCGCGTAAGCGTTCAACCCGGCGTCCAGCGCTTGTTGGCGCGCAAGCATTCCCTGGCCAGTGATTGCCTGTTGTGCGGTGCCGGCATACCTGTTGGCTACATCGCCGCTGTTGGGTGGTTGTGCCATCGCCTTACCGTGCGCCTCGCGGTTTCTCCGCTCGCGACCGAGGGTTGCATCATTTGCTCTGTTACTGAGTCCAACCTCATCCCTCGCCGCCGCAGCAGTCCCTTGCTGGTTGTTGAGGCCCTCTGACAGCACAGCGGACTGAGCCTTCGGTTGCGACAGTCCGCGTTGTGCGTTCCCGCCTTTTGCACGAACAACACCTTGGACGATGGCCATCGCTTCGTCGTGTCGGGGGGCTGTCGAACCGGCAGTTATTGTAGCTTTCCGGGGTGAGAGATGGAGCTACAACCTTTACGCTCACCGCAGCAGTGCTGATCTTATTGTAGCTATCCGGGGTGAAGGAGTAACTTCTGACCGGATTCTATACAGTGTATAGAATTACGTAATCGCAGTTTTGCAGGACGCTAGGCGGATCTACAAAAAAGTAGAAGCGGTCATCACCACTGTCGCTATTCTATCTATCTGGATTACTAGACGGTTCTTGAAGCGCCCTTGTTATACATTGTATAACTTCGTCTCTCGAAACTGGAGTGATCGGAATATCAGGCGGTGCTTGGTTTTTGATGCATCCCTAAATTGATTCCAACTTTTCTCCTCACGCCATGGATTCGCTTTTTTGGGTAGGAGCCGCGAATTCCTTTATATTTTCTGAGACAAAACGAGGTGCCATATCAATCCTAAAGCCAAGCGCCACCCAGCAGATCTTGATGTTCCATGCTCAATTATGCGCACAGAAGTTTTTATCTTCAAAAAAACAATCTCAAGAACGACTTCTTGCTCAAAAACGCTATCGGTCGCCCGCGGCGACCATGCAACGCCTCAGGCGCCCTTCAGCCCCGCCCCGCCCATCCTGATCTGAACGCACTCCAACCCTTCCGTGGCGGCCAAGGCGCCTTGCTCGCCGGCGGCGAGGCTCACCGTCGTGTGCTTCGCCACGCTTTCGCCATCCACGAGCCCGGTGCCCTTCAGCACGAAGTAGATGCTGCCGCCCTCGAGCGCCAGGGTGGCACCAGATGCCACCCGGTAGAACGCAAGTTGCGTCTCGCGCTCGGTAAACGTGCCCGCTGCCTTGCGATCCACGCCCGGCTGCCCGGCCACGGGCACCCAATCGAAGTGGGTGGTATTCATGAATACCGGGCGCTCATAGCGTGGCGCCGGGTAGACCAGGGGCCGGCCGTGGATGTGCTCCCACACCGCCTCGTAGGCGTCCTGGTTCACCTTGGTGCCGTCGGCTCGATACCAGGTGTAGACCCCATTCTCGAACACGCCCTTTTTCTTCAGTTCGCCGGCGGCGCGTTCTTCTTCGCTCTCCGGCGTGTAGCCAGAGCCACTGGCCCCGCCAAATTGCACCAGCAGGTTCCAGCTGCCGCCTTCGGTGGTCTGGGGACCGTAGCGTACCGATTCCGGAAAGTAGCCGATCGAACCGGGCTTGAAGCAGCCATCGGCGGCGTAGTCGAACTCACCCTCGAGCTGCAGACGCACCTGATCGAAGTTGTGCCGATGCCGGGGCGAGTAGTAGTGCCCCTCGATGTTCACGAGTTTCAGTGAAAAGTTGTCTGGCCCCGGTTCGCCTTCGAGAATGCGGTAGGCCCGAATGGTGCCCTCGCGAATCTGGTTCTCGGCGGCCGTGAGCGTGCGGGTCTCGATCGGAATGATCTTCATCGGAATGCCTCTGGTACGGATGCGGGCTTCGAGTGCGAGTCTCGGTCGTCGATGGTACAACAGGCCTCTCGCGGCGTTCACCGGTACCATCCACGCATCCTGTCTCGAGATGATGCCCGATGCGCCTGATGTCCTGCACGCTTTCCCGGCCTCTGTCGGGCCTCGTCTTCTGCTTGCTCGCCACCGTGCTGCCGGCCCTCGGGGCCGTTGCCCACGCCGAAGAGCCGGCCGCCTTTCCGTCTCGCCCCATTCATCTGGTGAACTCATCCACTGCGGGAGGGCTCACCGATGTGGTGGCGCGCATCATCGCCGAAGGCCTCCTGTCGAGCCCCGAGATGCGTGGCCAGACGGCCATCGTCGACAACCGTCCCGGCGCCAGTGGTGCCATCGCCGCACTGCTCGTGGCCAAGGCGCCAGCCGATGGTTACACCCTGCTGATCGCCGATCTCACCAACACGGCCATCAACCCGGCCCTCACCGAGCGGCCAGCCTATGACACGCTGCGTGATTTTGCCGCCGTGTCGCTCCTTGGCACGACCCCCTTCTTTCTGTCGGTGGCGAGCAGCCTTGCGGTGCGCGACTGGCGCGAGTTTCTCGCGCTCGCGCGCTCGCGGCCCGGCACGCTCTCCTATGGCTCGTCGGGTTCAGGGTCGATCCATCATCTGGCGACCGAAACCCTGAAGACCCGCCTCGGCATCGACCTCGTGCATGTGCCCTACAAGAGCAGCGGTCAGTCGACCCCGGCGCTCGTTGCCGGTGACATCCAGGTGCTCTTCACGGCCTACGGCCCGATCGCCCCGCATGTGCGCTCGGGCAAGGCGCTCATTCTCGCGGTTGCGAGCCCCAACCGCTCGACGCAGGCACCCGATGTCCCCACGTTCAGCGAACTGGGCGTGCGCGACATGTTCTTCCTGCCCTCGGTGCATGCGCTCGCACCGGCCGGCACGCCGCGTGCCATCGTGCAGAAACTCTCGGCTGAACTGCGCCGCGCCCTGCAGCAACCGGCGGTGGTGCGCCGCTTCGAGAGCCTCGGGATCGACCCGGTCGGCACCACCCCTGAGCAGCATGCGGCACAGCTCGAGGCCGACAAGGCCTATTACACCCAGGCCGTGCGGCAATCGGGGGCGCGGGCCGAATGAATGCCAACCCCATCCAGCCCAAGAAGCTCCTGCTGAGCAAGTGGACTGCGGTGACGCCGGTCAGGCGCGAGAAGCACTTCATCGTCACGCGGCTCATCGCGCCCGAGGTGCCCGATGCGGCGCTCGAGTGGGTCGAAATCGAGGCAGTGCACTCGCGCAAGTCGCGGCGCATCGCCTGGCGCGACCTGCGCGATGCGACCGTGTGGCGCCAGGGCTGGGTCTGAGCGCGTCTGCCTGAGGAGTCTCGTTCATGCTGCTTGCACGATCGACCTGGACTGATGTCGAGCGTTATCTCGCGCACTCGACCGGAATCGTGATACCCATGGGTTCGACCGAGCAGCACGGACCCATTGGTCTCATCGGTACCGATGCTGCCACCGCCGAGGCGGTCGCCCACGGCCTCGGTGAGCGGGCCGGGGTACTCGTTGCCCCTACGCTGGCACTGGGCGTGGCGCAGTTCAACCTCGCCTTTCCGGGCACGATCTCGGTGCGGGCAACGACCCTGATGGCGCTCGTTGAAGACCTGGTGCTCTCGCTCAGCGTGCAGGGGTTCCGGCACTTCTACTTCGTGAATGGTCACGGCGGCAATGTGGCTCCGGCCCGCGCCGCGTTTCAGGACATCTACGCGCGCTGGAGCCTCGGTGAGCGCAGTGGCGCCTCGCCACGCTGTCGCCTGCGCAGCTGGTGGGAGTACCCGGCCGCCGATGCGCTGCGTCGAACGCTATACGGTGCAGCCGAAGGCATGCATGCCACACCGAGCGAGGTGGCCATCACCCGGCACTGTGATCCGCAAGCCTTTGCCGCGCAGACTGAGGCGTCCGACGGTGCGACCCTGCTCCCGCCCGAACCGCTCTCGAGCGCCTTTCTGCGTGACCACGGCGGCGACAATCATTGGGATGCCCGCTCGCATCGCGATGCGTTTCCGGATGGCCGTGTGGGGTCCGATTCGGGCCTTGCGCGTGCAACCGATGGTGCAGCACTTCTCGAGCTTGCCATCAGCGGGGCCGTCGAGGATTACCGTGCCTTTCTCGCCGAGGTCTGAGCTTGCCTTTGCTGCTCGGCCGGAGAAGCGATGACGTCGATGCCGTGAGCACGACGCAATGAAGGGGAGTGATGGATTGGATGCAATGAAACTGACGCAATGAGGTTGCTGCCATGAGTGCCTGGATACGCATGATTCCGCTGTCGGAAGCCACCGGGCTTCTGAAGACCCTGTACGACAAGGTCACCACGCCGCACGGCACCGTCGACAACGTGATGCGTGCGCACAGCCTGCGCCCTCACACCATGGACGGGCATGTGGTGCTCTACCGGAGTGTCCTGCACAACCCCGACAACACGCTGCCGTTCTGGTTTCTGGAAGTGGTGGCCTCGTATGTCAGCATCAGCAATCGCTGCACCTACAGTCTCACCCATCACTGGGCGAATGCAAGCCGGCTCATCGCCGATCCGGTGCGGGCCGCCCGGGTGCGTGAAGCACTCGATGCCGCTCGACCTGAACTTGCCTTCGAGGGCAAGGAGCGCGCGCTCCTCGACTACGCCCGCAAGCTCACCGTGGCGGTGGGTGACATGGTGCGAGCCGATATCGACGCACTGCATGCAGCCGGTTGCGACGATGGCGAGATTCTCGAGGTGAACCAGGTCTGCGCCTACTTCAACTACTCCAATCGCCTGCTCAATGGTCTTGGGGTGACCACCGAGGGCGACGTGATCGGGTATTACAAGGCGCCGCACGAGGACTGAAAGGGCGGTGACCCGTGCCGCGCACGCTCCAACGCAGGGTCACCCCATGGCGCTGATCTCAGGCCAGACCCATCACCCGGGCCGGGTTGGTGCAGCAGACGGTCTGCAATTCCGATTCGTCGAGGCCAAACGCCGCCATGTAGCCGCGGATGAGCCGCATGCATTCCACCGAATGCGGAAAGAGCGGCTCGCCGGCATCGCTCGAGAGCGTGACCTTCGATACGCCGATGGCACGGATGGCGTCGTACATGCGCTTGGGGTCGACGCCGAGCAGCGGCGAGAGTTCATCGAAGGTGAAGTTCATGTAGATGCCCATGGCGGTCAGGTCACGCATCTTCTCGGGGGTGAGACTGATGAACGGGCTGAACGGGTGATCGATGACGGCGCGCTTGAACCCGAGCTTGTGCACCAGGTTCGCCAGCGCGTCGATCTCCTCCCAGGTCGGGTGACCGAAGAAAAGCGCTACATCGCGATCGGCTACCATGCGAACGATGTCTTCGTAGAGCGGCTTCAGACGACCATGCTCGTCGAGCAGGTAGTGGCCGAGTCGCAGTGCCTCGTCCCAGGACATGGGCGGGGTGTGGGCGCCAGCGGGGGCATCCGGGTCGATCCAGCGTGCCAGTGCACCGATCTTGTTGTAGGTGTGCGTGCTGTTGAAGACCGGTAGCCACACGCCGCGAACGCCGTCATCGAGGTTCTTGCGCAGCTTCTCCACGGTGGGTGCCTTGTTGTCCATGGTCACGCCGTATCCCGCCCAGCAGTCGATCGGGCGGATCTTCACCTCGTCGGACCAGCGGGCCAGTTGTTCGCGCACCGTCTGCATCGCCCGCTCGGGTTCGTACTCACCCGAGATCGCACCAATGGTCTTGTAGAGAATGCCCCGCATGCCGCTCTCGGAGGCGAGCTGGGCCAGGGCCAGGGCGTCCTGCTGCCCTTCATGCGAATGGCAGTGGATGTCGATGGCGTCGGTGAGGCCGGGAACCGCCGGGGGGTAGACGACCCCGGGGCGGTAGGCCCGACGGGCCGGATATGAGGTGACGCAGCGCTCTTCTGTCGGCGTGGCGTTGTTGACCGGAACGCGGGCGTTCATCGTGATCGTCTCCCTGTCCGCGCACCGGTCGGCCCGGGCGGGTTGTGGTTTGCGCTGCGCTGCAGGCCTCATCGGCACATGCTCGCTTCCGGCGAAGGATACAACGGCCCGAGGCGGTCGTATGACGCGGTGGCCCGCCCGGATTGTTGCAAGCGGTCAGCATCGGTATATTGGGGTGCATGCCCCTGCTCCGATGCCGTCATGCACCAGGCAGGGATCACTAGCAAGACCCAAGGAGCGGTTTGACATGGCCTCATCGTCCCTCAAGAAAAAGCCGGCACCGGCCTTCAAGCGCGTGCACGAACTGGACCCCGCCGTTGCTGGCATGTCCCTCGAGGAAATCAGCACCCGCTACGTGGCCCGCTTTGGCGAGCGCAAGCCCGACTGGAATGCCTTTGCCGATGCGAAGATCGAGGGCTGGCGCCGGGCACAGCATCGCTTCATCGGCAATACGAGCGGCAAGCCGGGGCCCGATTTCATTCCCGCGGGCGGCTTCACGCTGAGCGTGATGTATGTGCCACCGGGCCAGGGCAACGCCTCGCACACCCACGAGATCGAAGAGGTGTTCTTCGTCCTGCAAGGACACCTGACGGTGTTTTTCGAGGAAGAAGACGGCCGTCGCATCGATGTGGTGCTCGGCCCCTGGGATTGCGCTTCCTGCCCTGCTGGCGTCATTCATGGCTATCACAATGCGACGGTCGAGCCGGTGTACACCCAGGTGATGGTCGGCAAGGCGAGGCCCGACTTCATGGGTTACGCCGATGTTGCCCTCAACCAGAAGCGGGCTTCGCATCTGGACAAGAAACTCGCGGCCTCGGAGTTGAAGGCGCGCACCGTTCGCAAGGCGAAGTCCTGATGCGTGCGGCCTCGCCGCGTACGCGCTGGCATGGCAGGCTGTTCTCGATGAAGGCTCCGCTCGTCCTGCGGCGAGTCTTGTCCGTGGCGGCCCTGATGCCGGCCTTGTGGCTGTATCCGCACACGGCGCATGCCCAAGCGGGTGCCGCCAAGCCGGTTCGCCTCATCGTGCCCTTCGCGGGTGGCGGTGGCACGCCCGATTCGGTTGCGCGCATCCTCGCCCAGGCGCTTTCAACACAGACCGGACACAGTCACGTCGTCGACAATCGTCCGGGGGCCAACGGCCTCATCGGGGCCGAGCTTCTTGCACGCTCGCCACCCGATGGCAATACGCTCATGGTCGTCTCGACTTCGTTCGTCATCAACCCCAGCATCTATCTGAAATTGCCCTTCAACATGGCCACCGACTTCGCGCCGGTGACCAATCTGTGTGCGGTCGACGGACTCTTCCTGACGGTGAACCCCACGGTGCCGGCACAGACCCTGCAGGACTTCATCGCCTGGCTCAAGCAGCCCGGTACACGCGCCTCGTACGGTACGCCGGGCATCGGCAACAGCCTGCACCTCGCGACCGAGATGTTCAACAACCGGGCTGGAACCACCATGGTTCATATCCCCTACAAGGGCTCGGGTCCGGCCATGGCTGCGGTCATTGCCGGTGAAATCCAGACCATGTTCATCACCCCGCCTCAGGCCATTCAGGGCGTGAAGGCCCGGCAGATCCGGGCGCTGGCCTATACCGGCAAGACGCGCGCACCCTACATGCCCGAGGTACCCACCATGGTCGAGGCGGGTCTGGCCAACATGGTCCTCGACGGGGGCTGGTTTGCGCTCTTCGCCCCGGGCGGCACGCCTGCGCCGCTGGTGGCCAGCATCCATCAGGACGTTCGCAAGGCACTGGAGACGCCGATGGTGCGCGAGCGCTTCGAAGCCATGGGGGTATCCCCGGTGGGCAACCCGCCTGCCGAGTTTGCGAAGTTCATCGAGTCGGAAATTGCCACCTACGCACAGCTGGTGAAGCTCGCAGGAATCAAGCCCGAATAGTCTTGTACTGCTGCGTTGCACCCCTTGGCCGGGGCACCCTGGCGAGCAACCGCCCGCTGCCCTGTGCCCGTCACGAGGAGTCATCATGATCGGTCGTCCCCGCATTCACCCGCTCGCCGTGCTGTTGCTCACCCTGCCTCTTGTTTCGCTCGAGGTGCGTGCGCAGGCCTGGCCATCGAGACCGATCAAGATCGTCATTCCCGTCGCTGCGGCTGGCGCGATGGATCCGCTCGCGCGGGCGGTTGCTGCGCGCCTTTCGGAGATGTGGAAGCAGTCGGTGCTGGTGGAAAACCGGGTGGGTGCCAACGGCATCATCGGTGCCGACTACGTGTCGAAGGCGGAACCCGACGGGTACACGCTGCTCATGTCGGAGGCATCCCCTTTCGTGATGAGCCCGCACCTGTATCGCACACTGCCCTTTGATGGTCTGGCCGGATTCACGCCCATCACCCAGGTGTCGCGGGTGCCCTGGGTCATCGGCATCAGCGCTGCCGTGCCGGCCAATACGCTGCAGGAGTTCGTGGCCCTGGCCAGGGCACAGCCCGGCAAGCTCGCCTACGGGTCATTTGGTCTGGGGTCTTCCGTGCATGTTCGGGTCGAGCAACTGAAACAGGCGCTCGGCATTGATCTGAACCATGTGCCCTACAAGGGAGCCGGCCCGGCGATGAACGACCTGCTGGGTGGCCAGATCGCGATGGTCATGATCAGCCCGGGTCTCGTGGAGCCCCATGTGCGTACTGGCAAGCTCCGCATGATCGCCGCCACGACGCCCGAGCGCCTCGCCGCCTTGCCTGCCCTGCCTACGGTTGCCGAACTGGCCGTGCCGGGATTCGAGGCTGGCACCTGGTTTGGCATGTTCGGCCCCCCGCGGTTGCCTCAGGACATTGTCATTCGCGTGCATGCCGCGATGAAGGTCGTGCTGGGCAGCCCGTCCTTCCAGCAGCAGTTCATCTCGGGCAACTGGATGGTTCCCTCCGACCTCGACACCCCCGAGCAGTTTGCCCGGTTCATGCGGACTGACTTCGAGCGCTGGGGCCAGGCAATTCGTGCTTCGGGCGTGTCGGTCGATTGACCGGAAGGTAGCTGGGCGGCCGGCCGATCGTCCTGGAGTGCCCGGGGAAGACGCGCTCGATCACGGCGCCCCGTCGGTGCCGAAGCGCTCCAGATAACTCACTTCCTTCATGCGGCGCGCGAACACATGGTCTGCGAGCTCGTCATGGCGGGCTACCCAGATGTCGCGATGTGCCGTGATGTGCGACAGAAGCTGGTCGAGCATTGCGGCCATCAGGGGGCGACCGCCGAAGTTCCCGTGCATCGTGATGTTGAGGACCGATCCGGGTTCGTCCCGGTACAGAAAATCGAACAGGTCGCGGTGGCAGCGCAACCAGTCATCAGGCGCGCCTCGCAGCACCCGGTTGTCGGCATAGTCGCTGTGCGGGATGGCCGCCATCGTGCCCTTGCGCGTCTTCACCAGGCAGGGCAGGTCGAGGTAGTTGTAGTCGCCATGCCAGCGCATGCCCTCCGCGGCCAGCAGGTCGGCCGTCCGCTCGGTGGTTGCAAGGGTCGAACTGAGCCAGCCCGTGGGCCTGACGCCACCGACCCGCTCCAGGATATCGAGCGAACGCTGGATGATGGCGCGTTCGGCCGGTTCATCGAGCCCTGACAGCACTTCGTCCTGGGCGTAGTTGTGGCCCGCGATCTCGAAATCCGAGGCCACGATGTGGCGAACGGTGTCGGGAAAGAGTTCGGCCGATCGGGCATTGATGCAGACGGTTCCGCGCATGCCGTGCTTGCGTGACACCCGGATCAGCCGGGCAATACCCGCTCGCCCGGCGTAGCTCGACCACTGCACCCCGGCCCGGTCGACGGTGCCCGGCTTGGGCGGACTGGTCATCGGCGAGTAGGGCGGCGCGACGCCCTCCGACCAGTTCTCCATCAGGAAGGTCAGGAGGACAACCATGCGTGTGTTGCCGGGCCAGAGTCCTGCAGGGCCTTGGCTGGTTGGTCTCTGGTTCTTCGGCGCTGCCGGGGCGGTGGCACGGGGCCGGGTGGTCGATCGGGTACCCACGGTTGTTCTCCTGGTGTTCGATGATGGATGCGCAGACAGGCTGCGGCGTGTGGCGCCCCTCATTCGGGGCGAATGCCAGCCTGCGTGACGATGCGTCGGAATGTCTCGACGCTGCCGCTCAACTCTTCTGCAAAGGCTTCAGGGCCTCTTCCCTCGACCTCGAAGCCCGCCGCCTCGAGGCGTGCCTTGACCTCCGGTGCTTCGATGGCCGCGAGTATTTCCGCGTTGAGGCGCCGTACGATGGGCAGAGGCAAGCCAGCGGGCGCGAGAAAGCCCGCCCAGGTATCGGGAACCGCGAAGCCTGGCATCCCGTTCTCGGCGACGGTGGGGATGGCCGGGACGCTTCTCGCACGGTGCGACTCGAGAACGCCCAGTGCGCGCAGGCGGCCCGTCGCGATGTGCGGTGCGACGTTGGACAGGACGAGGATGGCGGCTGGAATCTGCCCGCCGAGGAGGTCGTTGAGGGCGGCAGAGCCGCCTTTGTAGGCCACATGGGTCAGCGTCAGGTTGCCCGCCTGGGCCAGTGTCAGTCCACCGATATGCTGCGAGGTGCCCACGCCCGATGTCCCGTAGGTTGCCGACGCCGGGTTGCGGCGCATCAGGTCCAGCAGTTCGCTGACCGTTCGAACCGGGGCCGAGGCGGGGACGACGATCACCTGAGGCGCGGTGCCGACGATGCTGACTGCGGTGAAGTCACGCACCGGATCGTAGGGCGTTCCCTTCGCGAAGAACTGGATGGTGTGGTGCGAGGGGCCGAAGTTGGCAAGCAGGGTGTAGCCGTCAGGCGTGGCGCGCGCGACGACCTCGCAGCCGATGGCGCCACTGGCGCCCGGCCGGTTGTCGATGACGACCGCTTGCTCCAGTCGCTGGGCCAGTTTCTGTCCGACGGTTCTGGCTACCGTGTCCACGCCGCCACCGGCGGCGTAGGGCACGACGATGCGGATTGTCCGCGCTGGCCAGGTCGGCTGGGCGAAAGTGGCCGAGGCCATGATCGCCACAAGAACGCCTGCTGCCCAGGCGGCACGCCGCCGGGGGCCAGGCACGCGGCATCTTGTCATGCGGGTCTCCTCCAGGGGCGAGTCGGGTCGCCCTGCCTAGTCGAGCGTTGCCCCCGAGACCCGGATGGCCTCGCCGAACCGCGCATGTTCCGTACGCATGAAGGTCGCAAACTCTGCCGCGCTCGAACCGATGGCGGTGATGCCCAGATCGGCGAGGCGTGATCGCACCTCGGGGCGGTGCAGGGCGCGACCGATCTCCGTCTCGAGCGTGTGCGCAATCTCCGCCGGCGTGCCGTTTCGCACCATGAAGCCCCACCAGGAGCGCGACACGAAGCGTGTGCCACTGCTGGCTTCCGCAAAGGTGGGCACTTCGGGCAGCATGCCGCTGCGCTGCTCCGCGGCGATCGCAAGCGCCATGATCCGCCCGGCGCGCACCTGCTGGACCGCTGCAGGCATGTCGGTGAGCATCGCGTGAACGGCTCCACCCATCACGTCGGTCATGGCCTGTGGGGTACTCTTGTAGGGCACATGCACCATGTCGAATCCGTAGGTGCGCTTGAGCATCTCGAAGGCCAGATGCCCCGAGCTGCCGTTGCCGAATGACGCATACGAGTAGGCGCTGCCGCGACTGCGTGCCACACCGATGAAGTCCGCCCAGGTGCGCCAGCCCGTACCGTTGCTGGCCACCAGGACGTGCGGGTTCTCTGCGGCCAGTGAAATCGGCACCAGATCGGTCCAGGTGTCGTAGGGCAGCGCTCGCATCAGGTGTGCATTGATGAGGTAGCTGGACGCGTTGACGAACACGGTATGTCCGTCGGCCGGTGCCTGCACCGTGGCCATGGCACCGATGACGGTGCCACCACCCGGACGGTTCTCGATCAGGAAGGGCTGCTTGAGCGAAGCCGACAATTGCTCGGCAACGAGGCGAGTGACGGTTTCTGCAGCGCCGCCGGGCGCGTAGGGCAGGATGAACCGGACCGGGCGTGCGGGATAGGCACTGGCGCCCTGGGCCGATGCCGCCATCGGCACGAGGCCGAGGGTCAGTGCAGGACCTGCGAGCGTTGCAAGCGTTCCGACCGCCGTGGCGAGGCCTGCCCGGAATGCGCGCGATGCGAAGGAGGCCATGAGGCTGCGGTGCGCCTTCACTGGCGGGGTTTTGCCCGCAACTCGGGCAGTATCTCGCGCCGCACGAAATCCTCTCCCGCTCGTGCGATACGGTCGGCCCCGATGCGTGCCATGAGGTCGTCATCATCCACGGCCTGCTTCCACTGGCCGTACTCGTCGGCAAAGTCGAGGCCC
This sequence comes from Pseudomonadota bacterium, assembly GCA_947455195.1. Taxonomy (GTDB): domain Bacteria; phylum Pseudomonadota; class Gammaproteobacteria; order Burkholderiales; family SG8-39; genus CAIXPL01. The sequence continues at coordinate 12,525 of CANGMI010000010.1, forward strand.
ATCGCCCGGGCGAGCAGCGAGACGTAGTTCACGACCTCGAACGACTCGGTGGCGGCAAACCCGCACAGGAGTCGCTGGCAGGAGTGGAAGACCGTGACGAGGGCCTGCACGTCATGTTCGCGCGCCAGGGCTAGCGTGCGCCGGTTCGCATCGGCATGGGCGGCCGGCACGCGTGCGATGGCCGAACACATGTGCCCCGGCGCCTCGTAATCGACCGGCACGACTTCGATGCCAGGAATGAGTTCGAGCAGGCCTGCAACGAGGTTTGCCGCAGGCACCTCGCGAAAGCCCACATGCTGATGCACCATCACCCGCATCTCGATCGGGTGCACGAGACGAGTGGCGAGGCGCTCGCGGTTGGCGTGCAGCATCTCGGTGATGTGACGCACGTCGAATTGCGGCGTCGCCTGATGCTGCATGAAGTGATCCATGTGGATCTGGCACGAAGGGCACCAGGTCACCAGATCGTTGCCGATGGCGTTGAACTTCTCGACCGTGCGTACGGCCATGCCTTCGGCGGCTGCCAGATGGGCATCCTTGGCAGTACCGCAGCAGTACGAGGCTCCCCCTGCAGCCCTCGCCTCGATGCCGATCGCCTCGAGCAGCGCCACGCTGGCGCGAATGATGTCGCCATGGCGCACCATGTTGCAGCCATACCAGAAGGTGACTTCCATCAGCGAGCGCCGGTGGGCCCGGAGGAGGCCTCGGCCAGCGTGCCTGCCGGCAGCGAGATGCAATGCCGCGCGATGTCGCCCGGGCGAGTGAGCCAGACCCGATCGAAGTGCGGATTGGCGAGCATGCGTCGCAGTCCGTCACGCAGGGCACGCAGACGATGCGGCTGACCGAAGATCATGGTGTGCAGCGAGATCGCGAACACGAGGGGCTGGTCTTCGCTCTGCTCGACCATCTCCTCGAACTGCCGCACGCAGGTATCCATGAACTGCACCGGATCATGGTGCAATTGCAGGATAGGTACGAAGTCATTGGTTTCGATCGGGTAGGGCACCGACAGGAGCGGCCCCGAGCGGGTCTGCATCCAGAACGGCTGGTCGTCACAGGGCCAGTCGAGCACATAGCGATAGCCGGCTTCCTGCAGAAGGTCGAGCGTGACGGCACTGGGCATCATGAGCGGTGTCATCCAGCCACCGGGTGCCGTGCCCTCGTGGGTGCGAATGGCATCGGTGGCCTGTGCGATCAGTTGCCGCTCCTCATCCTCGGGCCGGTGGCCGGGCTTCTCCGAATTGGTGCGGCCGTGACCGACGATTTCATGTCCGGCCGCACGAATGCCCGCCATGACCTCCGGATGCGTGTCGTACAGGTAGCTGTTGGTGAGGCAGCAGGCGGGCAGGCCCAGTTCCTTGAAGAGTTCAAACATCCGCCACACACCGACTCGATTGCCGTACTCGCGCCACGACCAGTTGCGGTGGTCGGGCATCGGCAGCGCCCCACCCAGCACCGGACCCACTTCCATGCCGTAGCCGAAAGTCTCGACATTGAGCGCGATGTACATCGCCAGCCGCTTGCCGCCTGGCCAGTGGTAGTCGGGCCTCCGGGTAATCGGACTGAAACCGAAGCGGTGGTGGGTGGGCAGGACCATGGTTGATTGTCTCCGTGTGCGGATCACGTAATATGCCAGAGCCTGTGAGGAAGAGGGCAGATGCCTTGTGAACGGCGAGGCGCTCGCTGCCCCGATGTTCGATCCGCGTCGTTTCGATTCGATATGCCTTTCGTGCCTGGAGAGACTCCGCAATGAATGTCCGGATGATGCTTGCGCGTTCCTGTTTCGACCAGCCGGTGACGGCCTCCGGGGGCGCACGACGAACCGCCCTTGTGCGCATGGCAACGAAGATTGCCACCGGGTTCATGGGTGCCCTCGTTGCAGCAGGCGCACTCATGCTTGCCAGCCCCACGGTCGTCGCGCAGGAGACGCCGGCGGCGAGCGGCCCTCTCACCCGGGTACGGTTCACCCTCGACTGGCGTTACGAGGGGCACATGTCCTACTTCATGGCGGCCAAGGCCAAGGGTTATTTCGAGCGCGAGGGCATCGACCTCGTGCTCGATTCGGGCGCCGGCTCCGGTGCCACGGTCAATCGGGTGGTCGGCGGTTCGCATGACATGGGCGCCGCCGACATGAGCACGGTCATCGAGTTTCTCGGCAACAACCCCGGGCGCGGCGAATTCCAGGCCGTGTACCTTCTTTACAACCGGTCGCCCTTCATCATCCAGACGCTCAAGAGCACGGGCATCCGTACCCCCCAGGATCTGGCTGGCAAGCGCATGGCGTCCCCGGCCTTTGATTCGGTCCGCAAGGCGTTTCCGATCTACGCCAAGGCGATTGGCATCGATCCGGCCTCGGTCACCTGGAGCACGGTGGACGTTGCCTTGCGCGAGACGATGCTCGCCCGCGGCGAGGTCGATGCGGTGCCCGGTTTTGAACTCGATCGTCTGACGCTCATCGATCGGGGTGCGAAGGATGCGGACATCGTCACCTTCTCCTATGCCGATGCCGGTCTGCGTCTCTACAGCAACGTCATCATCGCCAGTCGTCGCATGATTGCCGAGAATCCGGCCGCCATCGCCGGAGTGCTGCGCGCGGTCAACCGCGCGCTCATCGAGGCCATCGACAATCCGGCTGAAACCGTCAAGTACACCCGCCAGTTCGACCCGCTGGTGAATGAGCGCATCGCCCTCGAGAAGCTGCGCATCATGCTGCGTGTGGTCGATACGCCGTTCGCACAGAGCTACGGCCTGGGGGCCATCAACAAGGTCGATCTCGAACGGCAGGTCGATGACATTTCGGCGGCCTTCAACCTGAAGACCCGGCCCAATGCCGACTTCATCTTCAATTCGAGTTTCCTGCCACGCAAGGCCGACCGCGTGCCGCGCCAGGGGCGCTGAACTGCTCAGTCGTGCCAGGCCGCGATCTCGGCATCGGTCATCTGCAGGCGCGCAAAGGCATTGATGCGTCTGAAGAACTGCGTGTCCTCGCGGCCATGGATCTGAGCCGGTGCATCGATCGACCCGCAGGCGGCCATGTGGGCGACACGCACCATCACCATCGCGTCGATGCCCTCGGGACAAACGGCAGCACAGCGTCCCGAATGACTGCACACGTTGACCCAGTCGAGTGCCTCGGTGTTGCCAGCCTTGCCGCGCAGCAGGTCGAGGATGCCTCCCACCACCTGCGTTGAATCGGCCCCGGGCAGTGACGCGCCATAGGGGGTCATGGGGCAGGTTTCGAAGCACTTGCCGCAGCTCGTGCACCGATCGAGAACGTCGGCGGCGGTCGCGCGCAGCCAGGAGCGCATTCGATCGCCCTTGGCCATCGCACGCGTTCCGGCTGACGGTGTCTCAGGGGATTCGCCTGATGCGGAGTGGTGGGCAAGAGGCTCTGGCGTCGGCATGGTGTCGTCCCGCGTGTGACATGCTCGCTGAGTGTACCGCGCGATAACGGGTTGGGGCCGCGTGGATTCCTGTCCGTGGCTCCCTCGTGCTGGACGCAGGCCAGGCTGCCCCGAGTTCAGCCCAGGCCGGTCCAGCGCAGGCTCGCCGCCCACAGGGCTTCCTGCAGTGCCTCATCCTGCGCCAGGGCCGATGCCGGCACGACGGTCTGGTGTTCGTCGAGGTAGGTGCCGTGCAAGTCGGCGCCTGCCTCCGACAGGGCGAGGTACATCGTGGTGCGTGCACCGGCGACCGCATCGATGATCTCGGGCGAGATGATCGGCTTCACGAGGCGCAGCCAGGCGGGCAGGAGATGCGACCGTACGACGCCCGGATGCAGGCAGTTCACGCGTACACCGGTGCCCGCCATGCGTCGTGCGAGCGCAAAGGTGTGAAGCACGTTGGCGAGCTTCGAGCGGGCGTAGGCAGCGCCCGGTCGCCAGGTACCGGGTGCGTCGGCGCGCACCTGATCGAGATCGACACGCCCCTTGTGGTGGACGCGCGAGGCCACGTTGATGATGCGACCGCCCACGCCGATCTGGCTGCGCAGGCATTCGGTGAGCAGGAAGGGGCCGAGGTGGTTCGTGGCAAAGGTGAGTTCGAATCCGTCGACACTCGTGCGCCGTTGCATCGACACCATGCCCGCATTGTTGATGAGGCTGTCGACGTGCGAGACCTCGTGCTTCACCTGACGCGCGGCTTCGCGTACCGATGCGAGGGAGGCCAGATCGCACTCGACGACCCGCACATCGGCACCGGCAACCAAAGCCTCGATCTCGCGCTGCACCAGAACGCCGGCGGCGATGTTGCGCACCAGCATCACCACCGTGCGTCCAGCCTGCGCCAGTTCGAGCGCGCAGACCCGGCCGATGCCCTGGGTGGTACCGGTAATGACGACAACCGGGCGATTCCTGCGGGGATCCTGTGCGTCGGGCATGTCTGGCGTGCTTTCTGGACGAGGGTATGTCGAGGGGCGCTGACGATCGTATGATGCGTCAGCGCATGCGCATGCGGTGTTCAACCGATGAATCCGGCTGATCCCGATGGCGGTGCCTGAGCATCACCCACAAGAATGACATCGAGGAGACATGCCATGAGCACATTCGGCGATCTTGCCGGGCGGGTTGCCATCATCACCGGTGGTGGCCAGGGACTCGGGCGCGCCTACGCGCACGCCTTCGCCAAGGCGGGTGCCATCCCCATCATTGCCGAACTCAACGAAGCCAGCGGTCGCAATGTCGAGCGCGAACTCAGCAAGGCCGGATTGCACACGCGCTTCATTCACACCGATGTGGCCTCGGCCGATTCGGTGCAGGCCATGGTCGATGCGACCGTCGCCGAGTTCGGTCGGATCGACATCCTGGTGAACAATGCGGCCATCTTCTCCACGCTCAAGATGCGTCCCTTCGAAGAGATTCCGCTCGACGAGTGGGCGCGCGTGATGCAGGTGAACATCACCGGGGCGTTCCTGTGCGCGCGTGCGGTGAGTCCGGTGATGCGTGCGGCTGGCTGGGGGCGCATCGTCAACGTGTCCTCAGGCACTGTCAGCATGGGGCGGCCGAATTACCTGCACTATGTCACCTCGAAGGCTGCCGTCATCGGCATGAGCCGCGCACTGGCTCGTGAACTCGGGCCCCATGGCATCAACGTGAACACCGTCCTGCCGGGAGCCACCGTCACCGAAGTGCCGCGTGAAACCGTCACCGATGAGCAGCGGGCCGCCATCGTTCGCATGCAATGCATACCGCGCATCGAGGAGACCGAAGACCTCATCGGGCCGGTGCTCTTTCTCAGTTCGGAGGCCAGTCGTTTCGTGACCGGACAGAGCCTCACCGTGGATGGCGGCGTGACCCATCTCTGAGCGCCTTGCGGCGCGTTGCACGATCGGGTGTCGCGCTGTAGCATGCATCGAACAGATTCAAGACTGACCCACGCGACACCGCATCGCGGGGCGGGAAACGAGGAGACAGACATGAAGCCCAGTCGCATTCTTGACGGGGACGGACACGTCATTGAGCGTGATCGCGACCTCTACGAATATCTCGAAGCGCCCTATCGCAACGAGACAGTTCTCGGGTATCCCTTCTTCCCGACGCTCGATGGGTTCCAGCGTGGTGCCTTTCTCGCGCGCATGGGCATCCACTCGACCTACGACATCACCCCGCAGTTGTGGCTGGACAGCCTCGACCGCTGCGGCATCGAGTCGACCGTGCTCTACCCGACCGCGGGTCTGGGCAGCGCCATGATCCAGGACAAGGATTGGGCGGTTGCCGTGACCCGGGCCTACAACGACTGGTTCCACCACACCTTCTACAAGCGCAGCAAGCGTCTGCGTGGCGTGGCGCTGTTGCCCATCCAGGATGTGGGCGAGGCGGTGAAGGAATTGCGCCGGGCGGTCACCGAGCTGGGCGTGGTGGCTGCGGTGCTTCCATCCAATGATGCCGACACCGGTATACGCCGTGGCCTCGGGCATCCGGATTTCTGGCCGCTGTACGAAGAGGCCGAGCGGCTTGATGTGCCGATCTCGATTCACGGTGGTGCATCGATGAATCTGGGGCTCAATTCGTTCAAGCACATCGCGATGACGGTGGCACTCGAGCATCCCATCACCCAGATGATCCAGCTCACGAGCTTCATGCTCGAGGGCGTGTTCGATCACTTCAAGAAACTGCGGGTGGGCTTTCTCGAGGCGGGTACCGGGTGGGTACCCTACATGATCGACCGTCTCGATCGCTCGTTCTCGGTGATGCAGCGTGACGGACATCGCGAGTTCTCCGAGGCGCTGAAGACCATGCCGAGCGAACACTTCTCGGGTGGTCGCATCTACTTCAGTTGCGAAGGGGGTGAGCCCTCGATGCGCAATCTCATACAGCGTATCGGTCACCGCACCATCATGTTTGCCTCGGACTATCCGCACGAGACGAACATGGAACATGCGATGGAGGAAGTCGATGAACTGCTGGAGCGCGACGATCTGTCCGAAGAGGCCAAGCGCGGCATCTTCTGCGACAACATCGAGACGTTCTACGGCCGCTGATCGATGAGGGCTCGCCTGCCTTGATCGCGCCATCGGCCGGTGGCAGGGGCCCTCGAACATCGCGGCGAGTCGACAGCCCGCTGTCGATGGCGTCCCTGCTGCACTGCCTGCGTCCTGCCCCTGCTGCATACCCTCTTCCGGAGAGCATCGCCATGCCACTCGTTGCCCGCACTGCTCGCATCACCTGCATCGACCGTCTCTGTCGGCCCGTACACCGCGGCCGCGGCGCCGCGCTGGCCATCGCCGCGCTTGCCGGGCTCGGCCTCGGTGCTGCTGCCCAGGCCCAGGAGCCGATCAAGCTCGGCATCCTGCTCACTCACGTCGGCCCGACGGCCATCTTTGCCCGGTACGAGGACAAGGGTGCTCGCATGCGGATCGATGAGGTGAACCGTGCCGGCGGCATCAAGGGACGGCGCATCGAGGTCATCGGCTATGACACCGAGGGCAAGCCCGATCGTGCTGGCACGCTCTTCCGGCGTCTGGCGCAGGAAGACAAGGTCTCGGCGGTGATAGGCCCGGACAGCATCTACGTCCTTCTCGGGATGTCGTCGGTTCCCACCGAGTCAAAGGTGTTCTCGATGGCTGCACCGGGCAACTACGAGCTCGTGCCGATGAAGGATCGGCAGTGGGTGGCCAGTGCCTGGACGGCCAATGGCTACACCATGGTGCTCGGTCTTGCCTGGTTGAAGGACAAGATGCGCGTGGGTCGCGTGGGCATGCTCACGACGGCTGACAGCATCGGCGAGATGATCGGGCGCGAGGCGAGCGATACCGCAAGGATGCTCGGCATGGAGATGGTGCAGGTGCTCGCGCAACCGGCCTCCGATCGCGACCTCCTGCCTTCGCTCACCAGGCTCAATGGCATGAAGCCCGGCATCGAGGGACTCGTGGTGTTCGGCAGTGGTCCCTACGGCACCATCGCCATGAACCAGACCGATCTGGCCGGGGTCAATGTGCCTATCCTCTACATCGGCGGCAACATCATCCCCGAGCTCATCAAGGATGTGACCCCCGAGACCGGCAAGCGCACCTTCCTGACCGTGGCGCGCAATGTGGTTGCCGATACGCTGCCAGCCAGCGATCCCTACATTGCAGCGGCGAAGAAGTTCAACGCCGACTATCAGGCGAAGTACAAGGAGACGCCGACTCAACCGAGCGCGGTCGGTTACGACATGGCCAGCACGGTGATCGATGCCATCGAAAACGTCGGCTCCGATCCGGTGAAGATCCGCGACTACATCTACACGAAGCAGAAGGATTTCCCGATGGCCCAGGGCATTCGCACCAATCGCACGCCCTCGGACGCCTACGGCATCGACCCGCGTGATGTGGTGGTGGCTTCGATCGAGGGGGGGCGCTTCGTGTTCAAGGGGTATCTGAAGGACAGCTACAAGGCGCTGGGCATCAAGGATGAGGCCATCACCGAGCAGATGCGCCGCTTCAAGATGCTGGCCGACTGAGCCTCGCCTGCCCCTCGGGCCTCGGGCCGCTGCCTCCCCGCGCTGGGGGCGCATCGGCGCCGGGTCTCCTCCTCGCCGACCGACCGCGGACGCTGCATGGCTGAATTCCTGCAAGTGCTTTTCACCGGCCTCTCGCAAGGGGGTATCTATGCCCTCATCGGCATCGGGTTCAGCCTGGTCAACATGTCGACGCGGGTGCTCAACCTTGCACAGGGCTCGTATGCGCTTCTGGGAGGCTTTGTCTTTCTCACGCTCGCCACCCGGTACGGCCTGCCCTTGTGGGCGGCGCTTGCCCTCGTTCTCGTGCTCGTGGCGATCCTCGGGGTCGTCACCGAGCGCATCGTCTCGCTGCGGGTGCGTCCGTGGCGACCGATTTCGCATGACATGGCCATTCTCACCACGCTCGCGCTGGTGGTCGTGGCCGAGGGCGCGGCCTTTCTGATCTGGGGCCCCGATCCGCAGCGCGGTCCGGCGCTCCAGCGCGGCGTACTGAATGTCCTTGGCGCCATCCTCATCTGGCAATCGGTCTGGATGCTGGTGATCACGCTCGTCATCGCAGGCGGATTGCAGTGGCTGCTGGTGCGCACCTGGCTGGGTCGTGCCATGCGCGCCTGTGCCCAGAACCCGCTTACCGCAGCGCTCCTCGGCATCGACGTGCGCCGTGTCGGCATGGCCGCCTTCACCCTCAGTGCAGTCATCGGTGCGCTTGCCGGCATGCTGGTGAGCCCGATCACCTGGCTCGATTACCAGATTGGCGGTGAGTTCATGCTGAAGGGGGTGCTGGCCTACCTGCTCGGCGGTGAACTGGCGATTGCCGGGCCGCTCGTGGGTGGTCTGGTGCTGGGGCTGGTCGAAAACATCTTCCTGCTCTTTCCCGGTGCCACCGGCGGCCTCCTCAAGCAGGTGGTACCGATGGCTCTGCTCATCGTGATGCTGGTCTGGCGCCCGCAGGGCCTGCTGGGCGGTCCGCGCGCCCGATGAGTGCCCTCATGATGCCTGCTTCACCGTCGATGCTCATGCGCAACCGCACCTGGCTCATCGCGCTTGCGGCCTACGCGGTCATCGTGGTGCCCCTCATGATGACTGGTCTCCTCTACGCCGATGTGGTCGTGACGGCCGGCATCTTCTTCATCCTCGTGATGGCGATGGATCTGCTTTTCGGGTGCGCCGGACTGCTCAGCTTCGGACACATCGGCTTCTTTGCGATCGGGGCCTACGCCCCGGCCGTTCTCGCCAAGTTCTTCGCTGCCCCGCTCTTCTCGGGCACGCTCGCGGGACTGGCCGTGAATCTGGTTCTCGCGCTGACCCTGGGGCGGGTGTTCCTGCGCCTGTCAGGGTCGTACTTCATGCTGGGTACGCTCGCCTTCGGCATCATGGTGCATGCCGTCATTCGCACCTGGTATCCGGTGACCGGGGGTGATGCCGGGTTGGGCGACATTCCGCGTGTGGCGATCGGCACCCTGTCCCCGCAGATGTCGCTCGCTCTCGTCATCTGGGTCACCGCAGCATTGCTCTTCTGGTTCTCGCTCAACCTGTCGTCCTCCCGCGTCGGTCGCGCACTGCGCGCCATCCGGGGCGACGCGGTGAGTGCTGCCTGCTGCGGTGTCGATGTGGCGCGACTTCGCATCAATCTCTTTGCGCTGAGCGCCTGCTATGCATCGATCAGCGGATCACTCTTTGCGGCCTACAACGGCGCCGTGCACCCGGACAGCTTCGCGTTGAGCGCACTGCTCGATGTACTGCTCATGCTCTTCTTCGGGGGTGAGGGCACCATCTGGGGGGCGCTCATCGGGGTGACGCTCCTGCGTGTGCTGCCCGATGTGAGCGGGCCGCTTCAGGCAGGCAAGATCCTCTTCAGCGGCGTGCTCTTTGCCGTGATCATCTTTCTGTTCCCGATGGGGGTGGCTGGTGCCCTGAAGGACGGCGTCAAGCGCTTCGCACGCGCGCGCAGCGGCGCTCGTACGTCCGAAGCCGCCGCAGGCACGAGTGGCAGTGCCACAGTCGCCCCGGGGCGCGGTGCCGCAGGCGACACGGTCACCGCTGTCACCGGCGCTGTGGGGCTGCGGGCGGCCGGCGCTGCGGGTGGGATGCCGGCGGCCGTCATCGAGGTCGAAGGGCTCGGGCAGAGCTTTGGCGGCCTGCGCGCGGTGGACGCGGTGAGCTTTTCGGTCGAGGCGGGCAGCATCCGCAGTCTCATCGGGCCCAACGGGGCTGGCAAGAGCACGATGCTCAACCTCCTGAGCGGTGTGCAGCCCGTTCGCGAAGGGCGTGTGACTGGCCTCGGGCAGCCGCTTGCCGGACTCTCACCCGATCGGATCGCGCGCCTCGGGGTGCGGCGCACCTTCCAGCACGAAAGGCTGTTTCCCCACCTCAGCGTCATCGAGAACGTGATGGTCGGCTGCGAGAGCGGCTCGGATGGCAGCGTGGGCGATCTGGTGCGCTGTGGCCTTGCGCTGCCATCGACCCGGGCCGAGGCGCAGCGCGCGCGGGCCGCATCACTCGTCTGGCTCGAGCGTATCGGTCTGGCAGATCGCGCCGATGACGCGGTCTCGGAATTGCCGCACGGGCTTCGAAAGCTGGTCGAGGTTGCCCGCGCGGTTGCGGCCGTACCCCAGGTGCTGCTGCTCGACGAGACGGCTGCCGGGCTCAACGCCACTGAAAAGGCCCGATTGAAGACGCTCCTTCGCAGTCTGCGTGCCGAGGGCGTGACCACGCTGCTCATCGAGCATGACATGGCCTTCGTGATGGACATCTCCGACCGCATTCTCGTGCTCGATTTCGGCCGGCTCATTGCCGAGGGACCGCCCGATGTCGTGCGGCGCGATCCGGCTGTTCTTGCCGCCTATCTGGGAGCCTGACCCGATGTCGGCCGACAACCTTGCGCCTGTCGTGCTCTCGGTCGAGGGCCTGAGTGCGGCGTACGAGGGCGGATTGCCGGTGCTCGAGGATGTGACGCTCGAACTGGCCCGTGGCGAACTGGTGGCGGTGCTCGGCGCGAACGGGGCTGGCAAGTCGACCCTGTTGCGTACGCTCTCCGGCCTCCTGCCCTGTCTGTCCGGGCGCATCGTCTTCGAGGGCGTCGACATCACGCACCTCGCGCCCGACCGACGGGTCGTGAAGGGCCTCGTCCAGGTGCCCGAGGGGCGCCAGATGCTGGCTGCCCTCTCGGTCGAGGAAAACCTGCTGCTGGGTGGCTATGTGCACCGGGGTGATCCGGCCGGCCTGCGCCGCACGCTCGACGAGGTGTTTGCGCTCTTCCCGCGCCTGAGCGAACGCCGGGCCCAGGCGGCAGGATCGCTCTCCGGTGGTGAGCAGCAGATGGTGGCGCTCGGGCGCGCCATGATGGGACGCCCGCGCGCGCTCCTTCTCGATGAGCCTTCATTCGGACTTGCCCCCAAGGTGGTCAGCGACACCTTCAGGGTCATCGACGGACTGCGCTCGAGCGGGCTGCCGATCCTGCTGATCGAGCAGAACGCCAGCAAGGCGCTGGCGGTGGCCGATCGCGCCGTGGTGCTGCGCGCCGGGCGAGTCGTGGCCCGCGGCACGGCGACCGAACTGGCGGCGAGCGAAGAGGTGCGAAAGTCCTATCTGGGTGAGTAGCCGATTACTCTGCCATGCGCCGCACCCCCTTGCGACCGCCGCGCTTCAGCGTGCAGCCGCTTCTCGCGTGAGCATCCGGGCGAGCACCCGCTTGTATTGCGCCGGCCCGGCGTCGACCTCGAGCAGGACCGGATCGAGCGTGCGGTTGGCTGCATCGAGCACGGCCTGCTGGGATTCGATGACCGGTGCGTCCTGCTCCTCGAACGCGAAGCGCCGCAACCGGCTGATTCGGGCCTGCATCTCGCGGTTGAACTCGGGCTCGGGCGTTCGTACGCCAAAGCGCACCGCGGCAAAGAAGTAGTGCGTGGTCCCGGCCGTAGCCGGGGGCAGCATGTGCAGACCATGGTAGCCGGTACCGCTTGCCGGGTCGGCGCCCGGTTCGCAGATGCCGGTCATGAGGCGCAACGTGCTCGGCGCCATCCAGCGCATGTGGGTGAAGCTGTCGACGAGTGGCGGATGCCCGGGCCACATCGGCGCAAACATCCCCGGGGGCGCCACTGCACTCGCGTGCCGGTCGACCGTCACCTCGGTGCCTCGGGTGGCGCATTCGATCGCCGAGGCGGTCATGCCCTGGTTGCCGAGCAGCCCTTCATGCACGAACGAGGTATGGCTCAGATCGAGGAGGTTGTCGATCACGAGCTGGTAGTTGGCCCGGACAAGGATGCCGTCTGGCGGGGTGACATGCAGTTCGGGCGCCGCGTCGAGGACGGAGAAGTCGGGTACTTCGGCAGCTCGCGGTGCCTCCTCGCCCATCCAGATCCACAAGGCCTTGTGTCGTTCGATCACCGGCCAGGCGCGTACCCGTGCCCGTGCCGGGATGCGCTGCGACCCATGCGGGTTGATCACGCAGGCGCCGGTCGCGTCGTACTGCAGCCCGTGGTACGGGCATTGCACCCGGCAGCCATCGATGATCTGGCCGCGGCTCAGGGGCACGAAACGGTGTGCACACCGGTCTTCGAGTGCCACCCAGGCACCTGCATCGGTGCGGTAGATGACGATCGGCTCGTCGAGCATCGTGCGGTGGGTGAGAGGGGCCTGCCGGAAGTGATCGACCCAGCCGGCCATGTACCAGGCGTTGCGCACGAAAGCGCCCGCGGTGAGTGGCTGGGCGATGCCATCCGGCCGCGTCGATCGGCTGCCGGCAGGGGCCGCAGCGTGTGATGAATCCGGCATGGTCTCCTCCTGTCTGCGCCGGGCATCTGGCCCTTGGCGCGGGTAGCCCGTAGAATCTCCGGTGCAACCGCACGGTCGGGGTTGCCTCATTTCGTGAATTATCGCCCTTGAAGGATTACCCCGTGAGCGTTTCCGCACCGTCTGTCAGCAAGGCCCAGATGTATTCCGTGCTGATCGGGGGCAGTCTCATGCTCACGCTGAGCATGGGCATGCGTCAGAGCTTCGGGCTTTTCGTGCTGCCCATCACGCGCGATACCGGGATGTCGATGGCCGACTTCACCCTCGCGCTTGCCCTGCAGAACATCATCTGGGGGCTGGTGCAACCGCTCACCGGTGCCATCGCCGACAAGTACGGCGTGCGCAGCATCACCCTCGCGGGTACCGTGCTCTTTGCCGCCGGCCTCGTGCTCACCATGGTCGCTTCCGGCCCGCTGGTGCTGCATCTGGGCATGGGGGTGTGCATCGGCATCGCGATGGCCTGCGTCTCGCTCAGCCTTGCGCTCTCGGCCAGCGCTCGCGTCGTGGCGCCGGAACGGCGCAGCATGACCCTGGGCCTCGTGTCGGCAGCCGGCTCGGTGGGCAGCTTTCTGGCAGCGCCTCTTGCCCAGGGATTGCTGGTGAACTACGACTGGCATGTCGCCATGATCGGATTCATTGTCCTGTGTGTCGTGATGTTGCCGGGTGCCTGGTATGTGGGTGCTGCCGATGCGGGTAGTACCGCTCGCCCGGTCGGTGACCGCGAGGCCGGCCTCTCGCTCAAGGCGGTCCTGCGTGAAGCGACCGAACACACCGGCTACATCACCATGGCCATTGCCTTTTTCGTGTGTGGCCTGCAGCTCGTCTTCATCACCACGCATCTCCCGGTGTACCTGCAACTGTGCGGTCAGTCGCCGGGTCTCTCGGCGACCGCGCTGGCGACCATCGGCGGTTTCAATGCCATCGGCTGCTACGTGCTGGGCTGGATGGGTGGTCGCTGGCCCAAGCAGCAACTGCTCGGACTCGTCTACATCCTGCGCTCGCTCATCATCGTGGCCTATTTCAGCTTCGACCCCACGCCCACCACGACGCTCGTCTTCGCCGCGGCCATGGGCATGCTCTGGCTCGGTGTGGCGCCGCTGGTGAGCGGGCTCATCGCGCACATCTTCGGGCTTCGGTACATGGCCACGCTCTCGGGCATCGCCTTCTTCAGCCACCAGGTCGGCTCGTTTCTCGGGGCCTGGGGCGGCGGCCTGCTCTTCGATACGCTCGGCAACTACGACCTTGCCTGGAAGATCGGGGTGGCCATCGGTCTGGGCGCCGGCATTGCGCAGGTCTTCATGCAGACCCGCCCCACGCCGCGCATGGCCATGGCGGCCTGAGTCACCCGGCGTCTCCTTCAGTCGCCGAGTGCCTGCTTGTCATGCCTGGCTTGCCCCGGCGAGGCGGGGCGCCGATGCCCCGGCCGGGTTGCTCGGTGGGGTCTGAGGGCAGGTTGACGGGCCGACTTTTCCTTTCTCACGCATGACGGAATTCACGAATCTCATGAAAGCGCTCGTTCTTGTCGAACACGGTGATATCGATCGATTGCGGGTCATGGAGCATCCGACGCCGGTGGCGGGCGCGAGTCAGGTCGTGATCCGGGTGCGAGCGTCATCCTTCAATCATCACGACGTGTTCACCGTGAAGGGCATGCCGGGCATCAAGGTGCCGATGCCGGTTGTGATCGGTCTGGACATGGCTGGCGAGATCGTCGAGGTGGGCACCGAGGTCACTGGCTGGGCGGTGGGCGACCGCGTGCTGGTCAATCCGCTCAACCGCAAGCTCGGACTCATGGGCGAAGTGCTCGATGGCGGCATGGCCGAGTACTGTGCGGTAGCCGCGGAGCAGTTGATTGCCGTTCCTGACAATGTCGATCTCATCCAGGCCGCGGCCCTGCCGGTGGCTTACGGCACGGCGCACCGCATGCTCGTTACGCATCGCACGGTGAAGGCGGGCGACAAGGTGCTCGTGCTGGGTGCTTCGGGCGGTGTGGGCATGGCCTGCGTGGTGCTCGCACGGCAACTGGGCTGCGAGGTCATTGCCTGCGCCTCGAGCGACGACAAGCTCGAGCGCCTGAAGGAACTGGGCGCCCACCATGTCGTGAATTACTCGAAGGTCGACTGGTCGCGCTGGGTCATCGACACCTTTGGCAAGCCCCAGCGTCGCACCTACGAGGGGGGTGTCGACTGCGTGGTGAACTTCACCGGCGGCGATACCTGGGTGCCGACCTTGCGCTGCGTGAAGCGCGGCGGGCGCATCCTCGTCTGTGGCGCGACCGCAGGCCACGATCCGAAGGAAGACCTGCGCTACATCTGGACCTTCGAACTCCAGGTGATCGGCTCCAACAGCTATACCGACGAAGACCTTCGCGCACTCATGGCCATGATCTCGCGGGGCGAAATCAGCCCGGTGATCGATCGGGTGCTGCCGCTCGACGAAGCCATCGAGGGCCTGCGTCTCATTCGCGACCGCGAAGTCATCGGCAAGATCGTGGTGACGCCATGAGCGAGACTGCAGGCGAATCGGTGCTCGACGCCGGGCAACTGCAGGCATTGATGCTGCGTGCGCCGTATCACCGGTGGCTTGGCATTGCGGTCACTGCGGTGAGTCTCGATGCGATCGAAGTGCGTGCCACCTGGCGCGAGGAGTGGATTGCCAATGCCGACACGCGCCACACCCATGGCGGCGTGCTTGCGGCGCTCATCGATCTCACGGCCGATTTCGTGCTCGCCACGCGCCTGGGCCGGGCGGTACCCACCATCGACATGCGGGTCGATTACCACCGGATGGCCCGTCCCGGGGATCTCGTGGTGCGGGGCAGCGTGGTCAAGGCCGGTCGACAGATCTCGGTGTCCGAGGCGCGGGTGCTTGACCTCGATGGCATGCTGATTGCGAGCGGACGCGGTACCTATCTCACTTCGGCAGCCCAGTCGGGTTGAACATGATGATCAATGGCACTTGCTCTCGTCTGCTGCAAACCGTCGAATCGGGTGTGCCCACCGGCTGCCTTGCACCGGTGCACCGGGCGAGCGGCGCCGCGCGCCGGCCCGGGATTCTGCGAGCCCTGACGCCCATCGCCGCGGCACTGATCACCCTGACCGGACTGGCCGGGCTTCTCGCGCCGGGTGATGTGCGTGCCCAGGATGCCTGGCCCTCGCGCGCGATCAAGCTCGTCGTGCCGTATGCGGCCGGTGGTGTCTCCGACATCATGGGGCGGGTGCTCGCCCAGAAGCTCTCCGATCTCATCGGCCAGCCGATGGTGGTCGACAACCGCGCGGGTGCCGGGGGGGCGCTCGGGTCTGATGTGGTGGCCAAGGCGACCCCCGATGGCTACACCTTGCTGCTGTCCAGCCTCACACCCCTCGGGATCGCGCCCAACATGATCAAGGGCATCCAGTACGACGCGGTGCGCGATTTCAGCGCCATCGGCGCGGTGGCGATTGCCCCCAACATTCTATCGGTGGCGATCGGCAGTGACTTGCGGACCCTGGCCGATGTGGTGCGCCAGGCCCGCGCGCAGCCCGGGCGCATCACCTTCGGTTCATCGGGCGTCGGCAGCGTGGGGCACCTGTCGGGCGAGGTGTTGCGCGTGGCGACCGGTGCCGACATGGTGCACATTCCCTACAAGAGCGCCGGGCTTGCCTATCCCGACATGTTTGCCGGCAATGTGACCCTGGTGTTCGACACGCTTCCCTCGGCCATCGGGCATATCCGCTCGGGCAAGGCGCGTGCCATCGCGCTGCTCGCCGATCATCGCTCGCCGCAGTTGCCCGACACTCCGACCTTCGCCGAAGCAGGCTACCCCGAGGCGACGCTGCGCTTCTGGGTGGCGCTGCACGGGCCCGCCGGTCTGCCTGCCCCTGTCGTTGCCAAACTGAACGACACGCTCAACCGGGCGCTGGCCTCGGCCGATCTGCGCGAGCGTTTCATCACACTCGGTGCCGAGCCCTGGGCCACCACGCCGCAGCAGATGAACGAACTGGTGCGCACCGATCTGGAGAAGATGGCTCGCACCATGCGCGCCGCCAGGATCCAGGCCGAGTAGGGTACCGATCCCATCAGGCGACCGGGCCTGACTCCGCTGCCCGCGAAGCGTCCCGCCACCCGGGGTCTCGACGGGCCGCCGTCGGGTGTCTGTCTAGCTCGCGACCGTGTGGGCGGCCGCCAGTGCCGTCAGTCGCGTGCGCGCGAGGTTGCGGTCGATCTTGCCTGCACCGTTCAGGGGCATGTCGGCCTCGGCAATCACCTCGACAAAGCGCGGGTGGGCGTACTTGGGGCCGTTCTCGAGGCAGTAGTCGCGGATGGCATTGGCGTTTGCGTCCGAACCCCGCTTGAGCACCACGAGCGCGGCGGGTACGTAGCCCTTGACTGCGTGCGGCACCGGGGCCACCACGGCGTTCGCGACACCGGGATGGCGAAAGAGCAGGTCTTCGACTTCCTTCGGGTAGATGTTCTCGCCGCCACAGGAGAACATGTCGTCGACCCGGCTCTTGAAATAGAAGAAGCCCTCAGCGTCGACCCGGAACACGTCGCCGGTTCTCAACCAGCCGTCGACCAGCTTGTCGCGCGTGACATCAGGCCGCTTGTGATAGCCCAGGCAGTTGTAGGGTGACTTCAACCAGAGCTCGCCTTCGCCGGCTCGATCGAGTGGCTGATCTCGGCCCTCGGTATCGACCAGACGCACGCCGTACTCGGGCGCATGCACGCCCGGCGATCCGCGCGGGGTCGTGCGGCCGTCGAGCGGTTTCCTGAACGGACTGCCCCCTTCGGTGAGGCCATAGCTCTCGCCGACCTTCACGCCCGGAATCGTACGCTCCACCTCATCCATCAGTTCATGGGTGACCACGGCCGAGCCGATGGTGAGTTCGCGCAGTGCCGAGAGATCGAGTTGCGCCAGACGCTCGCGATGCTGCAGGAACATCGTGAAAACGGCCGCTACGCCGCGCGAGTAGGTGCAGCGGTAGTGAGCGAGCGCTTCCAGAAACGAGCGCGGCTCGTAGGCAGGCATCAGCACGAAGGAACCACCGGCGTAGAGCATCGGCTTCACCGTGCCGCGCATGGCGTTCTTGTGAAAGAGAGGCAGCGCGATCAGACCCCGATGCTCTGGTTCGGTTGGCCAGTAGCGCTGGTTGTAGTCCACGTACCAGAGCATGCCGTGGTGGGTCATGATGGCGCCCTTGGGTAGCCCCGTAGACCCCGAGGTATAGGGCTGGAAGGCCTGCGCGTCGGGTGCCAGGGCGGGCGGCTCGGCGAGGCGCGGGCTGCCATCACGCGCAGCGGTGTAATCGAGCCAGCCAGCCGGCGCGGCCTCGAGCGCGATGCGATGCTCGAGTGGGGCAGCACTCGCCACCGCGATGGCATCGGGGTGCGTGGCCGGTTCGACGAACACCGCACGGCACTCGGCGTCTTCGAGGATGAATTTCAGCGTGTCGCGGGCAAGGCGTGTGTTGATTGCCACCGGAATTGCGCCAGCACGCATCGCGCCAAAAAAGATCTCGAGGAACTCCACCCGGTTGCCGACGATCATGCCGACCCGATCACCCGCCCCGATGCCAAGCCCCGAGAGCAGCCCTGCGATGCGGTCGGCGCGCTCATCGAGTTGCGCGTAGGTGACGAGGCGCTCGACCCCGCCGTAGAGGTCGATGACGGCGACCTTGTCCGGAAAGCGCTCGACCGAGCGCGCGAAGAAGTAGCCAAGGTTGGTGCTGCGATTGCTCACTGGGTCGATCCTTTGCTGCCGAGGTGATGGGCGATCATCCACGCGTAGACGCGGGCTGCATCGTAGGTTTTCTCGACCGATGCCATGTCGAGGTCGGTATGGGCAAAGGCCTGCTCGCCCGAGCCGAAGTTGGCGGTGGGAATGCCCACCGCGTTGAGGTAGCCCTGATCGTGGGCCGACTGACCGTAGAAGCTCTCGGGGGCTTCGCCCAGCATGGCGCGACAGCCCTCGGCGAGGAGACGCACGACCGGGGATTCTTCGGTCACAAGGCTTGGGTACATCACGGCACCCTTCTCCACGATGGCTTCGAGCGGCAGGCCCGAGATCGGGTCGAGCCAGCCCGAGAAGGCGTGCGCGATCTGCTCGATCTCGGCGACCGCCGCGTCGGGATCTTCACCGGGCAGCAGGCGCCGGTCGAGGCTGAGCTCGCAGCGGTCCTGGATGGTGTGGGTCGACTTCGGAAAGCTCTCGATGCGGTTGCAGGTGAGCCAGGCGGTACCCAGCTGCGGATGACTGCGGTCGTTGGCAATGCCGAGCGCGAGCCGCCGCAGCAGTTCGGTGGCACCCGTCACCGCATTGGCGCCGGTGTCGGGGCGGCTCGAGTGGGCAGCGCGTCCACGCACCGTCACCCGCACATCGACCCGGCCGCGATTGCCCAGCTGGAGCTTCAGGCTGTTACCGTAGACGAAGGCCAGATCGGCACGTACGCCCTCGGCTTCGACCACATGCCGGATGGCGTCGTGCTTGCCGGTCTCGCCCGACACGCAGCAGACAAAGACGAGGCGGCCCTCGAGGGCCAGGCCGGCCCCACGCACGGCCTCGATGGCATGCAGCATGGCGGCCATGGTGCCTTTCTGTTCGCTTGCGCCCTTGCCCAGCACCGCCATGCCGGGCAACCCATGCGGGGTGGCATCGATGAGCGTGCCGCCGTAGGGGTCGGGCATGGTCGAGGGCGGCTGATTCATCGCATGGCTCACCAGCATGAGTGACTGGCCCGAGCGGTCTTCACCGGCGATGGCAATGAGGTTGCCCATGGCATCGATGCGCGCCGAGTCGAACCCGAGTGCTGCCATGCGCGGCAGGAGCGCTACTTCCATGAAGGTGCGCAAGGCCGGTTCGGCTTCGAGGAGGTCGGTCTGCGGGCTCGGTACCCGCACCAGTTCCTGGAAGACCGTGGTGACCCGCTCGCGCGACAGATGCGGTTCGAGCAAAAGGGCGAGGGTGGGGTCGGTCATTGCAGGGGATGAGGCATGAAGGGCCCCGAATGATAGCCCGAGGGGCTTGTCGGCAGGCGTCGCGTCTGAAACCGGTGAGTCGGCTGGCACTGTGCTGGTGCGTGCGAGCGCGCGTGCGTCGGTCGCAGGGCCTGCCGCGCGTGGGCGCACCGGCCCTGGCGTGGGGCGGTGGCTCGTGGCGGGTCCCGGCACCGATCTTGCTTGTTGCCGGGGACGTCTCTGTGTCTGACCGCTTCGATCGGCGCGGCGGCCCCAGACCACGGGCAGCGGATGTGAGGACGACATGGCAGCAGCGATGACACAGGCAGCAGTGCTTCCGGTGGGGACCACGCTCTGGATTGCAGGCGCGCGCGTGATGTCGGCCGATGCCGACTGGCATCAGCCGCCGGTGGCCGACATCGCCATCGGTGGTGACACCATCCTCGGTGTGGCAGCAGCCTACCGGCCCGCCTCGGACGTGGCGGCCCCCGAGCGACTGGACGCCCGTGGCCATCTGGTCATGCCCGGATTTGTGAACGCCCACTATCACTCGCATGACGTGCTCGCCAAAGGCACGCTCGAACAGGTGCCGCTCGAGCAGTGGCGGCTCTTCGCGCTGCCTGCGCAGTATCCGCCGCGATCGCTGGCCGAGGTGCGGGCTCGTACCCTGGTTGGCGCGCTCGAGTGCTTGCGCTCGGGCATGACCACGGTGCAGGACATGCTCACGCTCTACCCCTTTGACCCCGCGCATCTCGATACGGTGCTGCAGGCCTACGAAGACGTGGGCATCCGGGTGGTTTTCGCGCTGCAGTACGGTGACCGGAAGGGGCTCGACACCGTGCCCTTCTGGAAGGAAGTTTTTCCGCCCGAGATGCACTCGATGCTCTCGAGCGCAGCTGAACCCGAGCGCAACTTCGATCTGCTCGCACACTTCGAGCAAACCTGCCTCCAGGCACCGGCCAGGGCGCGTCGGCACTGGGCGCTTGGCCCTTCGGCGCCCGAGCGCTGCACGCCCGGTCTGATGGCGCGCACGGTCGATCTGGCCCGCCGCTACGGCATTCCCGTGTATTCGCACATCTACGAATCGAAGGGCATGGCACTGCAAGCCCGGCTCGAACTGAAAGCCCATGGCGGCTCGCTCATACGCCGACTGCATGCCGAAGGGGCGTTGGGCCCCGAGATGAATTTCGCCCACAGCGTGTGGCTGGCCCCCGATGAAATCGAGATCCTCGCCCAGACCGGTGCCGGCACGGTGCTGAACCCCCAGGGCAATCTGAAGATGCAGTGCGGTCTCCCCCCGATCAAGAGCCTCATGCGCGCTGGTGTGCGCATCGGACTGGGGTGCGACAACTGCAGCTGTTCGGATGCGCAGAACATGTACGCCGCGATGAAGCTCTTCTCGCTGCTCTCGGGGGTGAGCGACCTGCGCAAGGGGCCGCCACCGGCGATGGAGGCCCTCAAGGCCGCGACCGAAGGCGGAGCGGCGGGCGCTCGCCTGGGTCATCTCATCGGGCGCATCGCGCCGGGCTACAAGGCCGACCTGTCGATTCTCGATCTGGCCGATCCGAGCTTCGTGCCGCTAAATAGCGTCGCGCGGCAGCTCGTCAACATCGAGGGTGGGCGGGCCGTGCGCCATGTGATGGTCGACGGACGCTGGGTGATTCGCGACCGCCAGGTGAAAACGGTGGATGAGGCCGCCATCTTCGAGGAGGTGGCAGCAGTGATGCCCGAGTTTCGCAAGGACTTCGCGGCCATTACCGCGCGTGTGGCACAGATGCAGCCCTGGCTCGATGAGGCGCAGGCGATGATGGATGCAGCCGATGTGGGCATCGAACGCCTGCCGAGGCTCAGCTGATGGCTGCGCTGCCGGTGATCGTGGTGCTGGTGTCTGCGCCTGTTGCCCTCTACGATGCCGCATCGGCAATGGCCAGAGGCAACGATCGTGCGTGAGACATCTTCCATCCCAGGGGCCGCAAGCGCGCAGCCTGATGCACCCGCCGCGGCGGGCGCTGCTGCACCGCTGCTCTTTCAGCCCATGCAACTGCGCGAGCTCGTCATCCGCAATCGCATCGTCGTCTCGCCGATGTCGCAGTATGCGGCGGTCGATGCGGCGCCCACCGACTGGCATCTGGTGCACCTGGGAAAGTTTGCGATGGGTGGGGCCGGCATCGTGTTCTGCGAGGAAACGTCGGTTTCGCAGCGCTCGCGCAAGACCTACGACTGTCCGGGCATCTACACCGACGAGCAGGCACGGGCCTGGCGCCGCGTGACCGATTTCATTCGGGGTCAGGGCGCCGCAGCGGCTATCCAGTTGGGACATGCCGGGCGCAAGGTGGCCACGCGCGCGCCCTGGGATGGCTTCTCGCCCCTGGGGGACGCGGATGCCGCGCTCGGACGCCCCCCATGGTCAGGTCTCGCGCCCAGCCCCATCCCGTTCAAACCCGGCGCGCTCGTTCCCAAGGAAATGGATCGCGACGACATCCGCGCCGTGATCCAGGCGCATGTCGACGCAGCGCGTCGCTCGGTGGATGCCGGTTTCGATATCTGCGAGATTCATGGCGCCCACGGCTACATCATTCAGCAGTTCCTCTCGCCCATCACCAATCAGCGCACGGATGCCTACGGCGGTGACATCGAGGGGCGCATGCGCTTTGGCCTTGAACTCATCGAGGCGGTACGCACGGCATGGCCAGCGAACCGGCCACTCTTCTTTCGCGGGTCGTGCGTCGATGGTCCGGGTGGCATCTGGAGCCTGGAAGACACCACGGTGCTCGCTGCGGCCTTGAAGGCGCGCGGGGTCGATGTCTTCGACTGCTCCTCGGGGGGTATCGAGGGCCCGCTCACGCTGCATGTGGTGCCCCGGGTGCCGGGCTATCACGTACCCTTTGCGCGTCATATCGGCCAGGCCACCGGCATCCGCACGATGGCGGTGGGCCTCATCACCGAGGCTGCCCAGGCCGAGAGCTACCTGCAGGCCGGTGATTGCGACCTGGTGGCGCTGGCGCGCGAGATGATGTGGAACCCGAACTGGCCGGCGCACGCCGCCGAGGCGCTCGGCGTACCGCGCCCGCACGAACTGCTGCCGCAGCGTTATGCCTGGTGGCTGCAGAAACGCGAGGACACGCGGGCGATTTCACCGCGCGAGGCCTGAGCGACGGGGGCAGGCGCGCGGGGCTTCACGATTGCAGAACCTCGGGCTTTCAGAACCTCAGGCTTTCAGAACCTCAGGCTTTCAGAACCTCGGGCTTTCAGAACCTCAGGCTTCGAGCGCCCTGGCGAGCAGGGTGAGCGCAGCCACGGCAAACGCGGTCATGTTGCCGGCGCGATCGTCCTTGCCCGTTTCGATCGTCATCGCCTGCTCGCCAGCGGCGCTCGCAACGGCGCAGCAGGCGTGGCCCGCAGCATCGCCATAGCGGTTGCCCGAGGGTCCTGCCGCACCCGTCTCGGCGAGGCCCCAACTCGTCGCCAGACGCGATCGGATGGTGCGGGCGAGGAGCAGCGTGTAGGGCTCGGTGGAGGAGCGCATGCCGGCCACGGCCGCCGGATCGAGGCCGAGAAGCGCGGCGCGGGCCTGCCAGGTGTAGACCACCGCACCCCCGACGTACCAGGCCGAGGCGCCCGGCTGCGCCAGCAGCGCTGCCGAAATGAGCCCACCCGCGGAGGATTCGGCCACGGCAACGGTTTCGCCGCGCGCCTTGAGCGCGGCACCGATACGGGCGGCAAGGGCATCGAGTTCGGTCATTGCGGGCTCCCGCGCATGAAGAGAGCGCATTCTACGGGGCCGTGACATGGGAAGATCGGGGAACCCCGCATCCCCTCATCGAACGGGTGGAGACCGACATGCCGATTGCGATTGCCTGCCCTCGAGCCGTGCTGGCTCTGTGCCTTTGCTTGCCGCTGCTGCTGCCCTCGGCGGCCCGTGCCGGCGTCACCCGCGTCGAGATTGCCGATCGAACCACGATCCCGGGGCCGGCCTTCGGTGAGGTGGGGGCCTATGAGCGTCTGCGTGGCCGGTTTCATGGTGAGCTCGATCCGGCGCACCCGATGAACGCGGCCATCGTCGACCTTGCGCTGGCGCCGCGCAATGCGCGCGGGATGGTGGAGTACGTGGCCGATCTCGATCTGCTCAAGCCTGTCGATCTGGCGCGCGGCAACGGCGCCATCCTGTACGACGTGAACAATCGCGGCAACAAGCGCGTGCTCATCGACTTCAATGATGCACCGGGCAACAACGATCCGGCGCGGCGCGAGGATCTGGGCAACGGCTTTCTGATGCGTCAGGGTTTCGTCGTGGTGTGGAGTGGCTGGATCGCCGGCTTGCCCGCCACCGGCAATGCCCTTCGCATCGAGGTGCCGTCGGCGCCCGGTCTCGAGCAGATGGTGTGGGACGAGCTGTTGCCCAACGAGCGCAACGCGCTGCGCTTCCCGCTCAGCTTTCCGGTGAGTGGCTTCGCAGGCGAAGGCACCGACCGCTCGCGAGTTCACCTCACCCGGCAGCTGCGCAACGGCGATGCGCCGGTGACGATCGATCCCACCGAGTGGACCTTCACGGGTGAGCGGGGTATTGCGCTCACGGGGGGGCGCGCCTTCGACATGGGGGTGCTCTACCGCGTCACCTATCCGGCCGCCAACCCGCCGGTGAGTGGCATCGGCTTTGCCGCCACGCGCGATCTCCTTTCGTTCCTGCGCCATGAGGCGAGCGAGGCCAATCCGCTCGCCGGTGGCGTGAAGCGCATTCTGGGCTATGGGGCCTCGCAGAGCGGACGTTATCTGCGCGACTTCACCTGGCGCGGCTTCAACGAGGACGAGGCGGGGCGACGCGTGTTCGATGCAATCAATCCGCACATCTCGGCCGCACGACTCTTTCTGGATCATCGGTTCGCCCAGCCGGTGCGCATGACGACCCTGGGTTTCGGCTTTGTCGGGTTCCCCGATACGACCTTCCCGTTTGCCTATCAGGACGAACGTGATCCCTACAGCACCCGCCGTGACGGCATCCTTTCGCGCTGCACCGCGCGTGGCAATTGCCCCAAGGTGGTCCACACCACGACCGGCACCGAGTACTGGCAGAGCGGCGCTTCGCTCGTGACGACCGATCCGCGCGGCGAGCGCGATGCGGTGCTGCCCCCGACCGTTCGCGTCTATCACATTGCCGGCACGCAGCATGTGCCCGGTGCCACCATGCCACCAGGGGTGTGTGCCTTGCCGCCCAATACGGTCGATGCGCGGCCGGTGCAACGCGCGCTTCTGATGGCGATGGACCGCTGGGTGGCCGAAGGCCTGGCACCGCCCGCGTCCCGTTACCCACGCCTCGCCGATCGAACGCTGGTGCCGATGGCGCGCTGGCAGTTTCCAGCCCTGCCGGGTGTGCAGCGCCCGGTCGCTCCCTCGCCGAAGGGGCGCTTCGATTACGGCCCGGACTTTGCCCGTGGCGTCTTCGCTCGTGTGCCCCCCGAACCCCTGCCCGGTGACTATCCGGTGCGCGTGCCGCAGGTCGATCGCGATGGCAACGAGATCGCGGGCGTACGCGTGCCCGAGCAGGCTGTGCCGATTGCAACCACGACGGGCTGGGCCGTGCGTGGTGCGGCCTCGGGCAATCCGGGTGAACTGTGCTACCTCGACGGCAGCCAGGTACCGTTTCTGCGCCGTGCCGATCAGCGGCGTGATGCCCGTGATCCAAGGCCTGCACTGGCCGAGCGCTATGCCTCGCCCTTGCAGTATGTGGGCCGTGTGCGGGCTGAGGCCGAGCGGTTGCGCGACCAGGGCTATCTGCTGGGCGAGGATGTGGAGCGGGCGGTGCGCAAGGCCGAGCAGGTACGCTGGTAGAGGAGCCATACCCGCCCGCCTGGCCTGCAGTCGGTGCTGCACGCTCCGAGGCCAGGGCCTTGAGCGATCGAGTTCCCTCGCCCGGTGACGTGGGCGCTCAGTGGCTGGACACGCAGTAGTCGCCACTGCTGAAGTAGCCGCTTGGGCAGGAGCCTCGCCTCGGAATGGCAAGCTTCGAACTGCTCGATGAGGCCACGCAGTAGTCGCCGCTGCTGTAGTAGCCGCTCGGACAGGAGCCCGTGCGCGGCACGGCGTAGCGTGCGCTGCTGTTGGGGACACAGTACTCACCGCTGCTGTAGTACCCACTGGGACACGACCCGTGGCGCGGCACGGGTTGTGCCGGCGGGTCTGCCCACGCGACCGATGAGGCGAGCGTGACGAGGAGGGCAAGCAGGTGGGGCAGGCGAGAAGGCATTCATGACTCCTTGGTCTGATCGAGCGGCGGCTTGAGCGGGGTTGCGATGCTTGCGAGATCGCTGAGGGTCACTGGCTCAGGCAATCAAGCGACCAGACCTTGCCGGGCAAGGTAACCCTCTGTCGACCCGCCGGGACTGGAATCCCCATTTTCTCGCAATGGGGAAAGTGCCGTGCGAGGAAGTCCGGTTGCAGCGATAACCCGATGAGGGCGGTGTTCAGGCATGCCGGCTCGCGCCTGGCAGGTACGCGGCTGGCGGGCGCGGTACCATCCGGGGGTGGGCCGAGGGGCGAGGGCCGTTTCGCACGGCCGATGCGATCACGCCATCCTCGTGACCCCGAGCCCGGGCTGGCAGCCCGCCCTGATTCCATGGAGACAGACGCATGAGTTCGAACAAGGTCATCATCACCATCGCCCCCACCGGCGGCATGGCTGGCAAGAAGCAGAACCCGCATCTGCCGATCCAGCCCGACGAGATTGCGCGCGACGTCATCGACTGCTGGAATGCCGGCGCTTCCGTGGTCGCGGTGCATGCGCGCCGTCCCGATGGTCAGGCCACCTGCAATGCCGACATCTATCGCGACATCAACTCACGCATTCGTGCGAAGAGCGACATCATCATCAACAACTCCACCGGTGGTGGCGTTGATGGTGATGTGGTCAAGCAGATGCCCGATGGTCGCTGGGAAACCCTGTGGGAGGAGCGTATCAAGGGCATCGAGGCGGGCGCCGAGATGTGCACGCTGGATGCCATCACCGTCAACCTCTCCTTTGGCGGCAACGAAATCCTCTTCAACAGCCCGCCCTCGCGCAATCGCGAACTCGCGCAGGCGATGCGGGCGCGTGGCATCAAGCCCGAATGGGAAGTGTTCAGCCCCACCCACATCGTGCAGGACGTTTCCAACCTCGTCGCCGAGGGGCTGGATGACGACCCGCCCTTCGTCAACATGGTGCTCAACGTGCACCGGGGCTTTCAGGGCGCCATGCCCTACTCGTCAAAGACGCTGCAGTTCATGATCGATCTGCTGCCCAGGAACGCCATCTTCGGGGTGAGCGGCATCGGCCCGTCGCAATTGCCGGCATCGGTGCAGTCGGTGCTCCTGGGCGGCCATGCGCGGACCGGGCTCGAGGACAATCTGTACTACGCGCAGGGCGAACTCGCCACCAACCAGCGCCTGACCGAGCGGCTGGTGCGCATCGTTCGCGATCTGGGCTTCGAGCCGGCCACCCCGGCCGAAGCACGCGACATCATGGGTCTGAGTCGCAAGACCGGACCGAAGCCCGAGTTCGCGATTCGCTAGGACCGGGATGGTTCTTCGTGCGCTCCTGCTGATCATCGCCTGCATGGTGGCAGCAGGCGCGCAGGCGCAGGGCTTTCCCTCCCGCCCGGTGACCCTCGTCGTGCCCTACTCACCGGGCACCGGGGTCGATCTGGCAGCCCGCGCCATCGCCGAGCGTCTCGCCGAGCGCTGGCATCAGCCGGTGGTGGTCGAGAACCGCGTCGGTGCCAGTGGCAATATCGGTGCCGAGGCGGTGGCGCGCGCAGCACCCACCGGCCATGTGCTCCTCGTGGCTGCCAACACCTTCACCATCACCCCCGCGTTTGCCCGCTCGCTGCCGTACGACCCGGTGGCCGACTTCGCGCCGGTGGCGCGACTCGTCACGGCGGGCTACGCGCTCGCTCTCAACCCGGCCCAGCCGATGCAGGATCTCGCGGGTCTCCTCGCCCGAGCCCGCGCCGAGCCGGGGCGCCTCGCTTACGCATCACCGGGTAGCGGCACCGCGATGCACCTGGCCATGGAACTGCTGAAACTGCGCCTCGGGGTCGACATGCTCCATGTGCCCTACAAGGGCATGGCCGGCGCCATCACCGATGTGGTGTCGGGGCAGGTCCCCATCACCTTCCTGCCCTTGGGGCCGCTCCTGCCGCAGGCCAGTGCCGGTCGACTGCGCCTGCTGGCAGTGACCGGGCCGGCGCGTCTGGCCGCGCTGCCGGGCGTGCCGACCTTTCGCGAGCAGGGCGCGGCCTTCATGGATGAGGTCGATGCCTGGTATGGCCTCCTTGCGCCTGCACGCACGCCCCCGGTGGTCATCGCCCGGATCCATGCCGACAGCGTGGCGGTACTCGAGGAACCCGCCTTGCGCGTGGCGCTCGCGCGGCAGCATCTGGCCATCGACACTGCCGCGCCCGACGCCTTCGCCGCGCTCATCCGTGCCGATCTCGCGCGCTGGGCGCGCGTGGTGAGCGAGGCGCACGTCAGCGCGGATTGAGGCTGGATCGGTTGCCGAACGGGCTTGGGTGGCCCGCGATCGAGGAGGCTCATCCTGTGAGACGGCCCGGGTCTAAGATACCCGGATCAACCATCGAGGATGACAGCCATGGGTCGTATGGAGCGCATATGGGCGATCGATCGCCTGCTTCGGGCCCGAGGTGGTCTGGCCCTCGAGGAGTTTCTCGAGGCGCTCGAGGTGTCGCGGGCAACCTTTCGACGCGACCTGGACTATCTGCGCGACCGGTTGCATGCCACGATCGTCTGGGACACCATCGAGCGCAAGTATCGCTACGACCGCAACCCCGCCACACAGCGTCCGCATGCGCTGCCGGGCGTATGGTTCAACGAGTCGGAGATCCATGCGCTGCTCAGCATGCAGCAGTTGCTCGAGCAGATCGAACCGGGACTCCTTGCCGCGCATATCGAGCCGCTCAAGCTGAAACTGGTGAGCCTGCTGGGCGAAGGACAGGTGCATCCGGGGGCAGTGGCTGACCGCATCCGGCTGAGCCCGCTCGCCCGGCGCCGCACGCAGAACACCTTCTTCGAAGCGGTTGCCAGTGGCTTGCTGCTGCGCCGACGGCTTCGCATCACCCACTACAACCGGCATACCGACGAGACGCTCGTGCGCGAGATCTCGCCGCAGCGGCTCATCTTCTACCGGGACAACTGGTACATCGACTCATGGTGTCACCTGCGTGACGACTTGCGCAGCTTTGCACTCGACGCCCTGCAGGCCGTCATTCCGCTGCCCGCCGCCGCGCGCGAGGTGGCCCTCAACCATGTGGCGGCGCGCTTCGACGACGGGTACGGCATCTTCTCGGGGCCCATCCGGCATTGGGCGAAGTTGCGCTTCACTGCCTACCGGTCACGCTGGGTGGCGGCTGAAACCTGGCATCGCGACCAGCGTGGCACGCTTGCCACAGACGGCACCTACACGCTCGAAGTGCCCTACGACGACCCGCGGGAACTGCTGGCCGACATCCTGCGCCAGGGTGCCGAATGCGAAGTGATTGCACCCCCCGAGTTGCGCGAGCAGGTGGCGAGGGAGGCCGCCCGGGTGCAGGATCTGTATCGCGAGCCGTCCGCCGGCTGAGCGAGCCGCGCAACGGATTGAAACGGTGTCGGGACGCCCGCTCCCCGCTTGGGCGACAATGCAAGCCTTCGCGCGCAAGCCGCGCCTCCAGGCTGCACTCGTCTTGACCGCTCCCCAGAACCGATCCTTCTCAGCCTTCTACATCAGCGGCTATCGCGCCCACTTCGCGACCTATGTGCTCTCGATGATGGCCGACAATATCGAGCATGTGATCAGCTACTGGATGCTCTACCAGAAGTTCCACTCACCAGCCTTGGGTGGTTTTGCGGTGCTCTCGCACTGGCTGCCCTTCCTGCTCTTTTCGGTACCGGTGGGGTCGCTTGCCGACCGGCGCGATCCGCGCCGGATCATCCAGGTGGCGATGCTCCTGTTCATGACGGTCTCGCTTGGCTGGGGGTGGTTCTTCCTCACCGATTCGCTCGAGATC
Source organism: Pseudomonadota bacterium (assembly GCA_947455195.1). Taxonomy (GTDB): domain Bacteria; phylum Pseudomonadota; class Gammaproteobacteria; order Burkholderiales; family SG8-39; genus CAIXPL01. The sequence goes on from CANGMI010000010.1 coordinate 42,221, forward strand.
TGGCATGCAGTGGTACTGCTTACCCTGCACGGATGTGCGGGTGTGCTGTGGCAGACCGCCAGTCAGTTGCTGCTGCACGACATCGTGCCCTTGCCGGAACTGGCCAGCGCCGTACGGCTCAATGCGACCGCCCGCTATGTCGGCATCCTGGTCGGACCTGCGGTGGGTGGTGCGATGCTCATTGGCCTGGGGCCGGCACACGGCATCCTCCTCAATGCCGCCTACTACCTGCCGCTGGTCATCTGGCTCTGGAGGGCACCCTATGGCCCGGCGTTTCGCGTCGTTGCCCAACCGGTGAGGCGCGCGGTGCGCGGGCTGTCCGACATCACGCAGACCATGCGCGATATCGCGCATCTGCCTGTCATCGTCTCGATGACCCTGCTCGGTGGAGCCGCATCCTTTTTCATCGGCAACGGCTACCAGGCACAGATGCCCGGGTTTGCCCATGATCTCGGGCATGGTGATCCGGGCATTGCCTACAGCATGCTGCTCGCGGCCGATGCGGCAGGCGCGCTGATGGCCGGTGTGATGCTCGAGAGCACCCGCTGGCTGCGAGCCAGCCCGATGAAGGCCATCGGCCTGGCGCTCACCTGGTGTTGCGTCCTCGTGGCGTTCTCGTTCGCATCAGCCTATCCGCTTGCGCTCGCGCTCCTCTTCATGGCCGGTTTCTTCGAGCTGTCGTTCAGCAGCATGGCGCAGGCCCTGGTCCAGTTGAATGCACCCACCGACATGCGGGGTCGGGTGATTGGCCTGTTCAACATGTCGGCTCTGGGCCTGCGTGCCTTCAGTGGCGTGATGGTCGGGGTGATGGGTGCGGTGGTCGGCATTCACCACTCGCTGGCCGCGTCGGCGATCCTTCTGCTCCTGGTCGTGGCCGGCATCGGCTACTTCATGAAGCACCACTTTGCACCGCGCGCGCCGGTCGCGCCGGGTGCACCGGTGGATTCGCCAAAGGCAGGCTGAAGGCCCGGTCTGGCTCGAGGGCAGGTGGGCGCCATCGATCCTGCGATCCGCGTTCCGATGGCGTGCTCCCGGCGGGCAGTCCCCGGGTGGAGGCACTGCCCGCTTCGCCCTCAGTTCTGCAGGCGAACCGCGCCCCCCAGGTGGGTGATGTCCTCGTCGATCCGGAGACCGGCCGCATGGATGCCATGCGCGGCGAGTTCCTCGTCCATCTGCTGCGTGTCACCGGTGACGCCGACCGCGCCGATCACTTCCCCGTCGGCTGCGCGAATCAGTCGGCCACCGCCTTCGGCGAAGATCTTGCGTTCCGAGGCGTTGAAGAGGAATTCCATGAAGATCGGACGCTCTTCGGTGCGGGTGAGCACGAGGCTCGACGAACGACCCAGTGCGAGCGAGGCATAGGCCTTGCCCATGGCCATCTCGAACCGCATCATCGAGGAGCCATCTTCCTTCTGGAAGGCTTTGACGATGGCGCCGGGTTCGACCACGACGACCGACATGGGACGCAGATTCAGTTCGCGGGCGCGGGTCAGGATCGCGCTGATGATGGCGTTGGCCTGGGCAAGGGCAAGAGGCATGGCAGGGCATTCCGCAAGGGTTCGTGAGACCGACATTGTCTCCGAACCGGTGCTGCCGTGGAGCGGTCGGGGCGGCTACTCGGCCCGCGCGCCACTGGCTTTCACGAAGGGGCCCAGCTTGTCCATGTCGGCGCGTACATAGGCATCGAACTCGGCCAGGGGCACATCGCGTGACGACAGGCCGAGCTTGGCAAATTCGGTCCGGATGTCCGGGTGCTCCTGAGCCTGACGCACGGCCCGACTGAGCTGGGTGAGGATCGTCGGGGATACCCGCGACGGTGCCAGCAGTCCGAACCATGCGGTGTACTCGTAATCGATGCCCGCGGCTTCGCGCGTGCTCGGTACCTCGACCGGGCTGTGCATCGATTCGCGGGTCGAGACACCCAGTGCCAGCAGCCTGCCGGACTTGATGTGGGTGAGCAGGAATGCGGTGGGCACGAAGCTCACTTCGACCCGCCCGCCCAGCATGTCGGAGATGTAGTCCGAAGAGTTCTTGTAGGGCACATGGCGCAGCTCGATGCCTGCAAGGCTGCTGAAATACGCGGCGGCCAGGTGGGTCGAGGTGCCGATGCCGGCCGAGGCGTAGTTGATGCGGCCCGGCGACTGACGCGCCATCGCGATGAACTCGCGCAGGGTCTTCGCACCGGCCTGCGGGCTGGCCACGATGAGATAGGCCGATTCGGCCACCAGCGCGACGCCGGCAAAGTCGCGGCGGCTGTCATAGGCGAGCGACGTATAGAGCGCCGGGTTGATGGCGTGGGTCGAGTTGGCCATGAGCAGCGTATGGCCGTCGGGCGCAGCGGTGGCCACCGATTGCGTGGCGATGGTGCCACCAGCACCGGGCCGGTTCTGCACGACTACCGTGCCGGCCAGCAGATCGCCCAGGCGCGGCGCGAAGGCGCGCGCGATGAGGTCGGTGGTCGTGCCGGTTGCGTAAGGCACCACGATGGTGACGGGCTTGGTCGGATAGCGCTCCTGCGCCCGGACCTGGGCCGTCGTCAGCAGACCGATCGACAGCAAGGTGGCAAAGACCCGTTTCATCATGCGTCTCCAGGGGGCGTGGCGCTTGCTGCAGTGCCTCGCTCGTGCATCCGGAACGGATGCCTTCTGTCCCTATAATAGGCCATGTGGCGGCGTCGATGAACCGCTCTCCGGGGACGACCAGTGACGGCAAGCGAAGGCGCAGCAGGTGCAGCGATGACCCATGGGGTCGGATACCCGGTGCTGCGGTCCGAAGACCGGCGTTTCCTCACCGGCCGTGGTCGCTACCTCGATGACATCGAACTGCCGCGCCAGGCGCATGCCGCACTGGTCCTTGCCGATCAGGCGCATGCGCGCATCGTTCGCATCGATACGGTTCGCGCGCAGTCGATGCCGGGCGTCCTGTGCGTGCTCACGGGTGCCGATCTGCTGGCGGACGGCATCGGCGCCTTCCCCACCATCTACATCGGTGATGAACGGGGCGGACCGGCCGGCTTTCGCACCTTGCGACCCTTGCTGGTGCATGACAGGGTGCGCTGTGTCGGTGATCGGGTGGTGATGGTCGTTGCCGAGACGGCTGCGCTCGCTCGCGATGCCGCAGAGCAGGTGATCGTCGAGTATGAACCCCTGCCGGTGGTCGTGACTCCCGACGCTGCGGTGCTTGCCGATGCGCCGCGCCTGTGGGAGGGGTGTGCCGACAACGTGTCGTTTCGCATCGGCTTTGGCGATGCAGCCCGCACCGATGCCGCCTTCGCGGCGGCGCATGCCGTCGTATCGCTGCGTCTGGTCAATAATCGCATCTCGGCCAATCCGATCGAGCCGCGCGGGGCGATCGGCGAATACGATCCGGCCGAGGCGCGCTACACCCTGCACGCCACCTCCCAGGCCCCGCACAGTGCCCGGGGCATCCTCGCACGTGACGTGCTGCGCATCCCCGAGCACGCCCTGCGCGTGATTTCGCTCGATGTGGGGGGCGGCTTTGGTGTGAAGATTCACCCCTACATGGAAGATGCACTCGTACTGTGGGCGGCGCGTCGCTGTGGTCGACCGGTGAAGTGGGTGGCGACGCGCTCCGAATCGCTGCTCGGTGACAACCACGGGCGCGATCAGGTGGTGGAGGGCCAGTTGGCGCTGGCCGACGACGGTCGATTTCTCGGGCTGCGGGCCCGGGGTTGGCATGGCATCGGTGGCTATGCCTTTCATGGTGCGGTGACGCCGGTCGATTATTCGATGAAGATGCTGCCCAACGTCTATGACCTGCAGGCCATCGATGTCATCGGCCATGGCGTCTTCACCAACGCATCGCCCACCTCGGCCTATCGGGGTGCGGGACGCCCGGAGGCCACGCTTCTCATCGAACGACTGGTGGCGCAGGCAGCGCGTCAGCTCTCGGCCGATCCGGTCGCGCTGCGCCGGCGCAATCTGGTGGCCGCGGCCGCCATGCCTTACCGAAGCGCCACCGGTCTTTTGTATGACACCGGCGACTTCGAACTCGTGCTCGACCGGTGTCTTGCAGCGTCCGATTGGGCCGGATTCGAGCAAAGGCGCGACGCCGATCGCGAGGCGGGCTATTTGCGAGGCCGTGCCCTCGCGAGCTACATCGAGGCGGGCGGGCGCTTCAACGAACGGATGGAACTGCGCTTCGACCCCACCGGCAGCGTCTGCATTCTGGCGGGTACCCATTCGCACGGACAGGGTCATGCCACGACTTTTGCGCAACTCGTTGCCCAATGGCTCGGCGTGCCCTTCGAGCAGATCCAGTTTCGCCAGGGCGACACGGATCAGGTCGCCTTCGGCCGCGGTACCTATGCGGCGCGCAGTTCGATGGCCGCCAGTGGCGCCTTGCGCAAGGCGGCCGATGCCATCATCGACAAGGCACGCCCGATGGCAGCTCATCTGCTCGAGGCAGCGCCGGATGAACTGCAGTTCGAGGCCGGTGCATTCCGGGTTGTGGGGACCGATCGGCGCATTGCGCTCACCGAAGTCGCCCGGGCCTGCTTTCGGCCGCGCGATGTGCCGGTCGAACTCGCGCAGGGTCTCGAGGCGAGTGCCATGTACTCGAGCGATGGCCAGAATCATCCCAATGGCTGTCATGCCTGCGAGGTGCAGGTCGACCCTGAAACCGGTGTGGTGCGACTGGTGCGCTACACGGCGGTCGATGACCTCGGACGCGTGATCAATCCGATGATCTGCGAGGGGCAGGTGCACGGGGGTGTGGCGCAAGGGGTGGGGCAAGCCCTGATGGAACACATCATTTACGAACCAGCCACCGGGCAACTGCTCTCGGGAACCTTCACCGATTACTGCATGCCACGGGCCGATGATCTGCCCTCGTTTCGCTGCGAGTTTGTCGAGATACCCAGTACCTCGAACCCGCTCGGGGTGAAGGGCGTGGGCGAGGCAGGCACGATCCCGGCACCGCCCGCCCTCATCGAGGCGATCCTCGATGCGCTCGCGCCGCTGGGGGTCACCGACCTGCAGATGCCGGCAACCCCCGAGCGGGTCTGGCGGGCGATCAAGGCGGCTGCGCGCGAACGCGAGGAACGGACCCCGGCGTAGCGCCCGGGCTGCGGCCCCCATGCATCACAGGTCCACAAGAACACATACCGATGGAGACACTCGATGACCCCCAACAAGCTGGTGATTCTGGTTGCACCCACAGGCGGCAATGCCATGGACCGCGAGGGGGCCATCGTGCCGCTCAGCCCGGCTGACATCGCTGCCGAGGCGGCACTCTGTCGCGAGGCGGGCGCCTCGGTCGTGCACATCCATGCGCGTGATCCGGTGAGCCGCCAGGCCAGCAGTGATGCGGCCATCTTCGGGGACATCATCCGGCGCATCCGGGCCCAGACTGACCTGCTGATCCAGACCACCACCGGCATCGGCATCACCGGTGCCGAGGTGCGGCCTGGCGTCGATGAGCGCCTGGGGCTCCTCGCGCTCGATCCGCCGCAGGATCTCGCCACGATCCCGCCCGGGAGCTGGGACATCTGGCGCCCGGGTGGCAGCAGCGCCTACAAGGCCGATGCCACGTATCACAACACGCCCGCCTTCCTGCGCAGGAACATCGCCGCCATTGTGGCGCGCGGTCTGCCCTGGGAGATGGAGATTGCCGATACCGGGTTTCTGAACAACGCGCTGCGTCTGGCCGAGGAGGGGATCTTCGATCGGCACAGCACCCGGTTCTGGCTCGATTACTGCATGGGCTTCGGGGCCATGCCCGCCACCGCACGTCATCTGGTGTTTGCCCAGGAAGAGGGCCGTCGGCTCTTTCCCCAGGCGCGCTGGGCAGTGCTGGCCACCGACCGTGATCAGTTCCCGATGAACACGCTGGGCATGGCCATGGGTTGCGACATCGTGCGGGTGGGGTTCGAGGACAACATCTACCTGCCCGATGGCAAACCGGCCCGACACAACCACGAACTGGTGCATGCCACCGCGCAGATCGCGCGCGCCCTGGGACGCGAGGTGGCCAGTGTCGAGGATGCCCGCGAGATCTTCGGCCTGGCGTGAGCGCGCTGGCTAGTCCATGCGCATGCCGCGCTCGCGGATGACGCGGCCCCACTTGGCCGATTCGTCCTTGAGTCGCGCGCCGAACTCCTCGGGGCTGTTGGCCACGATGTCGATGCCGTTCTGCTGGAAGATGCGACCGACCTCGGCACCGCCGAGGGCTCGTCGCACCCGTTCGGCGAGCAGGTGCACGACCGCCTGGGGCGTGCCCCGCGGCGCCAGCATGCCGTGCCAGGTGACGAACTCGTAGCCAGGCAGCCCCGACTCGGCCACCGTGGGCAGGTCGGGGTAGCCCGGTGAGCGCCTCGCGCTCGTGATGGCCAGCACCCGCAGCTTGCCGGTCGGCATGTGCGGTGCGGCTTCCGAGATGCCGGCAAACACGATCTGCGTGTCACCCGAGAGGGTGGCCAGCAGGCCGGGTCCGCCCCCCTTGAAGTGCACGGCCACCATGTTGGTGCCGGCCATGTAGTTGAAGAGTTCGGCCGCGATATGCGGATTGGTGGCGGCACCCGCGGTGGCAAAGTTCAGGTCTCCGGGGCGCGAGCGTGCCAGTGCGATGAGTTCGCGCACCGAGCGTGCCGCCACCGACGGGTGAATCGCCACCACGGTGGGTGCTGCCGAGATCATCGTCACCGGCACCAGATCGGTGAGCGGATCGAACGGCACTCTTGCGTAGAGATAGGCATTGGCAACGAGTGGAATCGTGTGAACGAGGAGCGTGTAACCGTCGGGCGTGGCGCGCACCACCTGTTCGGTGCCGATGTTGCCCGAGGCGCCGCCGCGGTTCTCCACCACCACCTGCTGTCCGAGGGTGTCGCCAAGCCGCGGTGCGAGCAGGCGGGCCACCGTGTCGACGCTGCCACCGGGTGGAAAGGGCACGACGATGCGGATCGGACGCGACGGCCAGGCACTGGCATCCGCTCGGGGGTCCGGTCGGGCGTCGGACTTCGCATCGCCTTGTGCCCGAACGGCGCCGGTACCCAGCGCGAGGGTCGTCATCAGCGCCAGCAGCAGGACCTTGGTATGCATCAGTCGGCCTTGAGGTCTATCGATCGGATGAGCTTGCCATAGGTCTCGAAGTCACGTCGCATCGACGCGGCGAGGGCGTCGGGTGCGAGCAGGTGCGGCACCATGCCCCCGCCGCTGTACAGCCGCTGTCGACTGGCCGGGTCGGCCAGGAAACGCTCGATCTCGCCCCTCAGGCGTGCGATGGCCTCTGGCGGTGTTCCGGTGGGGGTGAAGAGCCCGATCCACACCGACACGGCATAGCCCGGATAGGTTTCGGCGACCGCAGGCAGTCCTGGATAGTTCTCGGCGCGCTCGGGGCCGGTGGTGGCGAGGGCTCTCAGGCGACCGGCCCGTATCTGGGGTTCGAGCGTGCTGCCGCCGATCGTGACCAGCGTATCGCCCGCCACCATGGCGGTGGCCGCTCCGGCGCCGCCCTTGTAAGGCACATGGGTCATGTCGAGGCCGCTGCGCGACTTGAAGAGTTCCATGGCCAGATGCTGCTGGGTGCCACTGCCAGCCGAGGCATAGGCCAGTGGCGGGCGCGCCTTGCGGGCAAACTCGATGAATTCTGCGAGCGTCTTCACGGGCAGCGACGGATTGACTGCAAACACGAAGTCCTGGATCGCGATGCTGGCCACCGGCACCAGGTCGCGATTGGGGTCAAAGCCCATCTGCGGGTAGATGTGCGGACTGATCGAGAAGAGGGCGTCATGGGCCATCAGCAGGGTGTGGCCATCGGCGGGCGCTTTCGCCACCGCCTCGCCGGCCAGATTGCCATTGGATCCGGCCCGGTTCTCGACCACCACCGGCTGGCCGAACCGTTCGGTGAAGCGGGTGGCCAGCAGCCGGCCGATGATGTCCGGGGCGCCCCCGGGCTGGGTCATGATCATGAGCCGGATCGGACGGCTCGGGTACTGGGCCAGGGCGCCATTCATGACGCCCAGCAGCAGGGTAAGTACCGCAGGTAGCACGATGACTCTTTTCATCACTCGTTGCATCGCGCTCATCGTCCCCTCCGTCGTGTGGGGTCATGATAGCGGGCGCCAGGCCTGTTCCCCTCATCCGCGGCCCGCGCGCGTACACCGGCCGTCGCCGGGCTACTCGGCACGGGCGCCGGATCGGCGCACGATGTCGCTCCACTTCTCCGATTCGGCGCGGATGTAGCGGGCAAACGCAGCGCCGGTGAGCGTGCGGGGCTCCATCCCGATGCGTGACAGGCGAGCGAGGGTGGCCGGACGCGACATGATGCTCGACGCCTCGGCCGCCAGTCGATCGATGATGTCAGGCGACACGCCGGCGCGGGTACCCAGACCGAACCAGGGGGTGACCTCGAACCCCGGCACGCCAGCCTCGGCGATCGTGGGCAATTCGGGAAGCGAGGCCAGGCGATGGCGTTCGGCCACACCCAGCGCACGCAACTGGCCCTTCTGGATGTAGGGTACCGAAGCACTGGTGTTGTTCAGGGTGAGCGCGACATTGCCGGAGAGCAGATCGGTAATGGCCCCTGCAGCGCCCTTGTAGGGTACGTGCACGATGTCGACCCCGGTGAGAGTGCGCAGGAGTTCCATGCCCAGGTGGCCGGTCGTGCCCACGCCCGCCGAGGAATAGCTCACCTTGCCCGGTCGTTCACGCAACCAGGCCAGCAGTTCGAGCAGATTGCGCGCTGGCACATCGGGATTCACCAGAAGCACCAGGGGCGAGTAGCCCACGAGCGCGATCGGTGCAAGCTCGGTGCGCGGATCGAACGGCATGCGTGACTGCAGGTACATGTTGATGCTGAATACACCGGGGGTGGTGACGAACAGCATCTGGCCATCGGCCGGTGCCCTGACGACCGCCTCGACGCCGATGTTGCCATTGGCACCGGGCCGATTCTCGACCACGAACGGCTGGCCGAACTTCTGGCTGAACCCTTCGGCCACGATGCGCGCCATGAGGTCGACCGAACCACCGGGCGGGCTGGTGGCGATCACCTTGACCGGGTGGGTCGGCCAGGGCGCCTGGGCCTGGGCCTGCACGGCGGCGAGCAGCGAAAAGGCCAGACCGACAAGCCGCAGGGCCCGGGCCACGACAGGCGCACCGGACCCGGGTCGACCCGACCGTCGTTGCGGGCAAGTCGCGCGAGTACCCGGCAAACACCCTGTCACGATCCCTGCATGCTCACTGCTAGAATTCATCCTTGCCTTGCCTGCGGGGGCTTCGCGCTGATGCTTCCATCTTAGCGCAGCCCCGGTGGCCGAAGGCATCACAGTCGAACCGCAGCATCGAGTCCGCGTGGTACGCGGCATACCGGGAGCCTCGCATGAGTGCAGCAGCAGACGATATCCAGGCCGTGATCGCCGAACTCAAGAAGACCGTATCGGTCGCCGGAGGCATCCTCTACCACCTCGGGCTGGCCGATTACATGGGTCATTGCAGCGCCCGCATTCCCGGTACCGACCGCATCGTGATCAAGCCGCGCCATTCCGCCTCGGTGCATGGCATGGGCACGGTCGAGCCCGAGCGCATGATCATCATCGACATGGATGGCAAGCCGGTCGAGGGGCGCGATGGTCCGCCCGCCGAGATCTTCATCCACACCGAAATCTATCGCGCCCGGCCCGACATCGGCGGCATCGTCCACACCCACCAGATGATGACCACGGCTTTCGGTGTGGTGGGTCGCCCGATCCTGCCGATCCTCGCCACCGAATCGCACGACGCGAAGCGCCCGTTCCCGATCTACAGCGACCCCGATCTGGTGAATTCGCCTGCACGCGGCAAGGCACTGGCTCAGGCCCTGGGTGACCACGCCACCGTGCACATCCAGAACCATGGTGTCGTGTTCACCGGGCCGACGGTCGAGGAAGCCACGCTGTCGGCCATCCACATCGAGCGCCTCGCGCTGCTCAACTACTTCTCGCTGCAACTGGGCACGCCCAACGTGATTCCGACCGAGAAGATCGACGAGATGCTCAAGGGCAATCGCGTCGGCTATGGTGTGCGCTTTGCTTACTACAAGAGCCTGCTCGACACCGGGGTGCTGTCGGCCCGCTCGGTCGTGAGCGCGCCCCCGATCGCCCAGTTCCTCAATCTCACCAAGTAGTCGATCCCGCAACGAAAAGGCAGCACGGCATGAGCGCAGAACGAGTTCTCATCATTGGCGCCGGTCCGGTCGGCATGGTCTGCGCGCTGGCCCTCAACCGGGCTGGCATCGCGGTCACGGTACTCGAGCAGGAGCCCGAACCCGTTCGCGACCAGCGCGCTGCCTCGCTCCACCCCACGACACTCGAGATGCTCGACGCCCTCGACGTGCTCGATGACATCCGGCCGCGCGGTCTCATCTCGCCCACCTATCATTTCCGCGACCGCGTGTCGGGTGAACTGGTGGCCGAATTCGACCTGTCGATGCTTGCCGACGAATTCCGCTTTCCCTATGTGCTGCAGTACGAGCAGTACAAGCTCACGCGCGACATCACGGCCCGCTTTGCCAACGAGTCGGATTTCGATGTGCGCTACTCGCACCAGGTCGATGCGGTCCACATTCTCGGCGATCGGGTCGAAGTGGACGTGACCGGCCCCGATGGTCCCCAGCGCCATGTCGGCAGCTGGCTGATCGGTGCCGATGGCGGGCGCAGCACGGTGCGCAAGTCGGCCGACATTGCCTTCGAAGGCTTCACCTACCCCGAACGATTCGTGAAACTGGCCACGAGCTTTGACTTTCGCGAACCCAACCCGGGCTATGTGTATCGCAACTACTTCTCCGATCCACACGAGTGGTGCAATCTGTTCAAGGTCCGTGGCGAAGACGAGCGCGGCATCTGGCGCGCGATCTTCCCGACGCGCCCGGAAGAAACCGATGAGGAAGTGCTGAGCCACGAGGGCATCCAGCGGCGTCTGAAGAAGTTCTTCCCGAAAGACGGTGACTACGAGATCGCCTACGCCAACGTCTACTCGGTCAACCAGCGCGTGGCCGCCACTTTCCGCAAGGGGCGGGTGCTGCTCGTGGGTGACTCGGCCCATGTGAACAATCCGATTGGTGGCATGGGCATGAATGGCGGCATTCATGACGCGATCAACCTGGCCGAAAAGCTCTCGAAGGTGATGCTGCATGGCGCCGATGACACGCTGCTCGACCTCTACAGCCGCCAGCGCCGCCATGCCGCAGTGAGCTATGTGCAGGCGCAGACGATTGCCAACAAGAAGCTGATGGAAGAGCGTGATGCTGCTGCCCGCGCGCAGAAGTTCGCCGAACTGCGAAAGACCGCCGAAGGTCGCGAGACCGCACGTGCCTACATGCGCCGCGCAGCCCTCGCCGACAGTCTGCGCGACGCAGCCGCGATTGCCTGAGGCAGGGTTCAGCCTGCCTGCGATACGACCCCCATCCCCGACGGGCCGGCGGGCACGGGTCGGGTTGAGCCGCCTTCTGGCGGGCCTGTCGGTCGTCGTTCTGACCGGCCTCGTCGCGGCGGCAAGCGCCCCGTGCCTTGCACAGACCGGTGCATGGCCAGCCCGGCCTCTTCACTGGGTCGTGCCCTACGGGCCCGGGAGCACCGACATCCTCGCTCGCATCATCGCGCAGCGGGTAAGCAGCGCCCTGGGCCAGCAGATACTGATCGAGAACCGCCCCGGGGCCGGTGGGGGTGTGGGCAGTGAAATGGTGGCCAGGGCTGCGCCCGATGGTTACACGCTGCTTCTCGGGGCGGCGGCCACCCACGCGGTCAATCCGGCACTCTTCACTCGACTGGGTTACGACCCGCAGAAGGACTTTGCGCCGGTCATCAATCTGGCGAGCATCCCCAACGTGCTCATCGTGAATCCGGCACTGGCTGCCAGCAGCGTTGCCGAACTGATCACGCTGGCACGCACGCAGCCTGGCGCACTGATGTACTCGTCGAACGGCCCCGGCACCTCGCCGCACATGTCGGCGGCCCTCTTCGAGATGATCACTGGCGTACGACTCACGCACGTGCCCTACAAGGGCAGTGCCGAAGCCGTCGTTGCGGTGGCCCGCGGCGATGTGCAACTCATGTTCGCCAACCTTGCACCCGCACTGCCGATGGTGAAGGACGCACGGGTCCGCCCGCTGGCCGTGACGGTGTCACAGCGCCTCGCTGCCTTCCCCGAATGGCCCACCGTGGCCGAGGCAGGCGCACCCGGCTTCGAGGTATCGACCTGGTTTGCGCTCTTCGCGCCGGCTGGTACACCCGAGGCCATCGTGGCAAGGCTCAATCGCGAGTTCGGCGCAGCACTCACCGACCCGGACACCCGCGACAAGCTCCTGGCGCAGGGATTCATCCTGCACGGAGGTACCCCACAGGATCTCGCCCGGCTCGTCGCGAGCGAACTTGCCAAATGGGCCCGCGTGGTCAAGGCCTCGGGGGCGAAAAGCGACTGAGGTCGGTCGTGGCGTTGTTGCGTGGGGTGGCGCGCGCAAAGGCCTCGACGCCTTCGCTGTTCACCCGGCCCAGCGGCACGGTGCAATCGCACAACCACTTGCAGGCCACTGCGCTGCCCGATCCGGCCGCGAGGGCATGCGGACCGCTGGGTACGATGGCATGCTCACCCAGCACGGTCAGATCGTCCGGGGCATGGGTGCGGCTGGCGAGTGCCCAGATGAGTTCGGCCGGATCCTGCGGATTCACGTCAGGGTCGATGGCCATGGCACAACGGGCCAGCAGCGACGGGCCCGAGAGCGCGGCCATCAGTGCTGTCGTGGCCTGACCCGCCACACGCGGCGCCAGTTGCACCACGGTGAGGAGGCCTCCGGTCTGGACCGGGCACAGCACATCGCGAAGGTCGAGCCCGCCCTCGATGTTGCGCAGGTGATGCGCGGTGAGCACCTCATGGGCAAGACAGGCAAGGGCCGCGACGTCGATCTTCTCGGCGTAGAGCCGGGCAAAGAGGGCTGCCGGGTCGCTCGCCGAATCAGGTTGCCCGGCACCCGCATCATCCTGCATGAACTCGATCGCCTGCAGGTGCACATCGGCAAATCCGGTGAGCCCCGCCGCATGGATTGCCCGATCGGCCGAGAGCGGTCCGAGATGGCCTCGGGCGAGGACGTCGGCATGCGCATGCGCGCCCGGGCCGACCCGAGAGGTGGGCGCCACGTCGGCCAACGCATCGGCCAGAGACCAGCCGGCATCGCGACCGAGCGTGCCGCAGGCCGCCGCCAGCAGATGCGCAGGCGACAGCCCCCCGAGCAGGCGCACCGGGCGCCCGCGGGCAAGGCAGGCGGCGAGGCGCGGCGTATCGACCAGCACACGCAAGCCCTGGGCGTCGTGCACCAGTCGCACGAGAAAGAGCGTGGCCTCACCCTCCGGCGTTGATGAGGGTAACTCGAGCACGGCAGGCACCGAGGGGTGAACCGGTTGGACTGGCTGACCCGGATGGACCGACGATTTCGATTCGCCACCGGGACGGACGACGCCACTGTCGGCCATACCGCGCTGACGCGCGCGACCGCTCCGGCCTGGCAGGGCAGCGATGGCGGTGTCGTGGGCCTCGATGCGGCCAGCCAATGCAAGGATGCCCCCTCGATTCGATGTCCCCAGGGCGGTCAGCCACTGCTCGCGAGTGCGCGCGGCAGGCACCGGGAGCCAATCGTGGCAGGCCCTTGCCTGCGCATCGAGGGCCAGAGGCAGTGTCGTATCGAACAGTACCTTGGTACCCACCCGGTTCATCGGCGACTGACCGGGATCGAGCGGCGAGGCGTTGTCGAGCGTGAAGACGCGTGTCCGGTCGATGCGGGTGATGCCACGCGCCGGATCCATGCGTGCAACCAGCGCCCGCAGGACGGCCCATGAATCGCCGGCATCCACTTCCGGATCGAGGGCTACGAGAAACTTGGGATGCAGGTAGGGGCTGGATGCGGCCGCGAGGAGGGCACTTGCAACCTGTCCGGCCCGGTGGGGCTGCAGGCGTACCGCCACCATGAGCGGCGACATGCCACCCGGACAGCGGATGTCGCGTATGTCGAGAAGCCCGCCGTCAACCGTACGCAGGTGATCCCAGAGCTTGGCTTCGACCACCGCACAGGTAATGGCGTGTGCATCGGACGGCGCCATGCCACAACTCATCGCGTAGAAGATCGGTGCACGACGGCGCGTGATGGCCTTCACCCTGAAGACTGGCACCGTTCCGCGCTTCGAATAGGTACCGGTGACCTCGCCAAAAGGCCCTTCCTCGGCCACCTCACCCGCCAGGATCTCGCCCTCGAGCACGATCTCGGCGTCAGCAGGCACTTCGAGGTCGATGGTGCGGCACTTCACGAGACGCACGGGCTCACCGAGCAGGCCACCGGCCACGGCCAGTTCATCGACACCGAAGGGCGCGACGAAGGCGGCTGCGAACATGAGGAGCGGATGACCGCCGATCACCAGCGCCGCCTGCATCGGGCGACCATGACGCTCGTACATCTGGTGGATGCGCATCGCCTGGCGCGGCAGCATGTAATAGCCGGTGCGGTTGCGATCGAACACCTGGGCCCGATGCACCGACATGTTGCGAACACCCGAATCGGGGTTCTTGATGATGCCCATGCCCGACGCGATGTAGCGACCGGGGTCGCGCTCCGACGTCCACATGGCCGGCAACTGCATGAGGTCGACGTCATCGCCGATGTCGACCACTTCCTGCACCGCTGCCTCCTGCACGACCACCGGCGCCATCGGCGTGGCGAGGCGCGCAGCCAGGGTGGGCATCACCTCGTCGACCGGGACGCCGAGCGCCGCGGCCCACATGTCACGGTCCATCGCCAGCTGACTGGCGACCTGCCAGCCCGGAAAACCGCTCACGTCGGTAAAGAGGCAGGCGCGGCGCCGCTCGACATAGGTCTGCCAGGAAAGTGCCGATACGTTCTGATCGACATCCACAGCGTCGGTAAAACGCTCGAGCCGTCCTTCGGCTTCGAGCCGGTCGAGATGGCCGCGCAGGCTCTGATCAGACATGACGCCCCCGGATGAGATCGCTGGCGCGCTCGGCCATCATGAGCACGCAGGCATTGATGTGAGCCGTCACGAGGTCGGGCATCGCCGAGGCATCGACCACCCTGAGCGCCGCCACCCCGCGCACCCGCAGTTCCGGGTCGAGTACCGTGTCGGGGCGGCTTCCCATCGCACAGGTCGCTGATGGATGATTGGCGGTGATTGCGGTGCGCCGGATCCACTGCTCGATGCCGGCGCGGTCGGTCACCGTCGGATCGGGGGCGCTCTGCTCGCCGCGAAAGGGCGTCATGGCTGCCGAGAGCCCGACCTCGCGCGCCCGCTCGAACCCCTCGACGAGCTCATCCATGTCGGCCGGATCCGTGAGTGCGTTGTAGCACAGACGCACCGGGTCATCGGGGCGCGCCGAGCGCAGCCTGACCCTGCCGCGGCTGCGCGGATGCAGGAGTGTCGGCCGGATGCTGTAGGCATCGGGTTCGGGGGCACGCACGCCCGGAAACCACAGGTGCGGCGTGAGCGATGCGCAACGGAACATGAACTCGATGTTGGGCACCTCGAGCCCGGGGCGCGTCTTCACGAACCCGTAGAGATCACTGGGCAGCTCCGTCGCGGGTCCGGTGCCGGCAAGGCCGGCCTGCAGCATGGCAAGCACCATGCGGTCGAATCGCATCCGACCGTGAAAGGGGCCGGGGGAGCGCCTGCGCCACTGCAGGAGAACCGCCGGGTGATCCTGCAGCCCCTCACCCACGGGGGCATCGACCCGCACGGGAATGTCGAGCGATCGCAGGTGATCGGCCGGACCAATGCCCGAGAGCATCAGCAGTTGCGGCGTGTTGAACGCACCCGCCGACAGGATCACCTCGGCATCGGCGTACGACTGTACCGTTCGGCCCCGATGCCCGTAGACCACGCCGGTGGCGCGCCCGTTCTCGATGAGCACACGGTGCGCCAGAACCCCGGTGAGCACTTCGAGATTGGGACGCTTCATGGCCGGGCGCAGGTAGGCGCTCGCCGCCGAGACGCGCCGCCCCTGCTCGATGAAGTACTGGCCGCGCCCGAAACCCTCGGTGGTGAGCCCGTTGTAGTCCTCGTTGGGGTGAAAGCCGTGCTCGATGCCCGCTGCCCGCCAGGCATCGTTCAAGGGGTCGACAAAGCGACCATGGCTGACTCCCGAAGGGCCCGCATCGCCGCGAAACCGATCGGCACCCCCCTGCCAGCGCTCGCTGCGCCGGAAGTAGGGCAAGACCTCCTCATAAGACCAGCCGGTTGCCCCGTTGCGGGCCCAGCGATCGTAGTCACCCCGATCACCGCGCGAGTTGTTCATCATGTTGATGACCGATGACCCGCCCAGCACCTTGCCGCGCCGTGCTACCAGCACCCGATCGGCGAGGCCGGGCTCAGGCTCGGTGCGATAGCCCCAGTCGAACAGGAAGCGCTCGTGGAGTTTGCCCACGCCGAGCGGAATCTGCGCGTAAGGGTGCCTGTCACCCCCACCACCGGCCTCGAGCAGCAGGACACGCACGGCGGGGTCTTCGGTGAGACGGTTGGCGAGCACACAGCCGGCAGAACCTGCGCCGACGATGATGAAGTCGTATCGAGTGCTCATGGCAGGCAGTGCCCCGGCAGGCTGTCACCGGGTGAGGCTGTGGATGAGGCGTCATCTTAGCGCAGGCGAACAGGGCCGCCGGCGGGCATGGCCTGCGACAGGCATGGATCGCAACACCCATGGATCGCAATACGCGTGGATCGTCGTGCGCATGCAGGCTATGATCGCGCCGCAATGAAAGGGGACCGCTTGATGTGCAATCGCTATGTGTCGCCAGCCGCTGCTGACATGGAGCGCGCATGGCAACTCACGCCGGGCGAGGCCTGGCGTGGCGGGTCGGTGTTCCCGAACAGCGCGGGGCCTTTCATCCGGCCACGCAAAGGGTCCGAACGAGGCGACGCTCGTGCGCCGCGGGCATCGCCGGTGGCTGTGCCGGGTGGGCGAGAACTCGTGTTGGGTCGCTGGGGCCTCATACCCGACTTTGCGAGGACATCGCAGATCGGCTGGTCAACCAACAACGCACGCAGCGAAGAGATGGCAGCCAAGGCTACCTACCGGACGCCATGGCGCAGGGGGCAGCGCTGCATCATTCCAGCCCTCTCGTTCGACGAACCCAACTGGGAAACCGGGCGCAACGTCTGGTGGACCTTTCGTCGCGCCGATGGCGCCCTGTGGGCACTGGCGGGCCTGTGGAACACCTGGACCGATCTTGAATCGGGCGAGGAGGTCGAGTCGTACACGATGTGCACCATCAACGCCGATGCTCACCCGCTCATGTCGCGCATGCACAAGCCCGATCCCACGCTCGCCCCCGATGCGCAGGACAAGCGCTCGGTGGTCGTGATCGAAGCCGAGGACATCGATACCTGGCTGCATGGGAGCGAGGACGAGGCGCGTGGGCTGCTGCGCCTCGCGCCACCCGAGTGCTTCGACGCAGCGCCTGCCCCCGAACTGCGGACGCCCCGCGAAAGGACATCTGCCAGCACGGGCGGGTTGTTCGACTAGTCGTAAACCGTTTCGCTGTAATGCGCTGCATCGACCACGGCCTCGATCACCGTGGGGCCGTCGGCTGCGAGGGCGCGACGCAGGGCCGCCTCGAGCCCTGCGGCATCGCGCACGCCGACCGCCGGCACCCCGAAGTAATGCGCGGGGGGCTCGCGATAGGCCTCTTCCTGCAATTCGGTGCCGTAGTGAACGAGTGACCGTCGCTCCTGCTTCACCTTGATGAGGCTCAGCCAGCGGTCGTCCAGCACGACCACGGGCACCGCGAGCTGATGGCGCTTGAGCACCGCCACTTCGCCACAGGTCATCTGGAAGCATCCGTCGCCAATGAGGCAGACCACCGGCAGGTCGGGGCGCTCAAGCTTGGCCGCGATGGCGGCCGGGAGACCAAAGCCCATCGATGACCAGCCGTTGGTGATGAGAAAGCTGCGCGGCGCATGCGCGGTCCATTGGCTGCCGATCTGGTGCGTGTGGGCGCCGACGTCGAACGAGAGGATGCCCTCGCGTGGCAGCACCCGCCGCACCGTGTCGATGGCGGCGTGGGGGGTGAACCCGGCTGCCGCCGGGCGCAACGCTGCCTGGAAGGCGGCGCGGTGCGCGGCTATCTCGGCGGCCGTCCAGGCGTTATGGCAAGCCGCCGCCGAAGCCAGGTGAGCGATCGAGGCATCGAGCGGACCGATGGCCTGGTGCGCCACGGTAACGCTGGCATCGACATCAGCCGTCTCGATGTCGATGTGAAGTACCGGCACGCGCCCTGCCCACGCCTCGTACTCGACTTCGATGGTGTCGTAGCCCAGACCGATGATCAGATCGGCGCTTGCGATGAGTGCACGCTGCATCTGGCGGCGAGCACGCTCGATGCAGCCGATGGAGAGCGGGTGATCTTCATCGACGAGACCCTTGGCCATCGTGGTGGTGGCAAAGGGCAGCTGGTGACGCTCGATGAGGGCGCGCAGGCTCTCGGGCGAGTGCATGCGCATCGCGTTCGAGCCGATGATGGCAATCGGGCGACGGGCACTGCCCAGCAGCGCGTGAGCGCGCGCCAGCGCGGCTTCGCGGGCTGCGAGACTGATTGCCTCGTCGCTGCTGACCGCCGCGTTCGTGCCCGGGGCTGCGCCGGTGCCTGTGCCGGATCCCGTCACACCGGCCGGCGTGGCGTCGCTCGCCTGCGCCAGCGCCGGAATGGGTTCGCTCACCGCTGCCACCGCCACATCTTCGGGCAGGTCGAGATGGACAGGTCCCGCGGGTTCGCACACCGCCAGCCGCAGTGCCTCGGTGATCGTGGCCACGATCGAGCCGCGTTGCAGGCGCAGGGTGGCCTTGGTGATGGGTCTGAAGAGGGTGTGGTGATCGATCCACATCTGCAGGCGACGCCCGAGTTGGGCCTCGTTGAGGGTGCAGGTGATGGCGATCATCGGTGACCGGTCGAGCCAGGCGTTGCCGACGCCCGTGGCGAGGTTGGTCGCACCCGGGCCAAGCGTGGCGATGCAAAGCCCGGGTGCCTTGCCGACCCGTGCCGACACGTCGGCAGCAAAACCGGCGGAGCCTTCATGGGCGGTGAGCACGAAGTCAATGCCACCGGAGCGCATCGCCTCCATCAGCGGGAGCACATTGCCACTGGGGATGCCGAAGCCACGGGCGATGCCTGCGTTGCGCAGCAGGCGAACGATCAGATCTGCGTTGTTCATGAAGATGCTCAGGTGCCGTAGCGCACGCGCGAGTTGAATTGCCGGAAGGCGGCAAGCGAACTGTAGGCGGCAAGCATCGCGGTCTTGGGGTTGTTCGGAAAGGGTACCGACTCGAACTTCACGTCGATGCGCCCGGAGGCGCCCTTGATCGAGATGAAATGCGTGTTGTAGATGAGCGCCGGGTCGGCAACGACCTTGAGCCGGGTGCGATCGAAGCCGATGCCGGCCATCGACAGGACGGCGGCGATGTTCACATTGGCCGGAAAGTGCGGCACGCCTTCGCGCGCGCTGCCCTCGAAGAGCACGGTGGCACCGTTCAGGTTGTCGAGGTCGACACCGAGCCTGTCGACATAGTCGATGCCGCGCCAGGCCGCCGGGGGTTTGGTGACGGCGATGGTGACTTCGTCGACACCGGCCACACACGCGGCCTTCAGGGCGTCAAGACCGCCAATGCCGCCTGAAGGCACGTAGAGCATGGCACCGGAACGGTTGGCAGCGGCTTCCATCGCATGGCGCAGGGTGTCATCACAGAGGGCGCCACCCGAGAGCACGATGAATGACACGCCTTCCTCGAGGAGCGGCAAACCGTAGTCGCGCACCACGTCGTGCGAGGCCGCTTCGATCACGACATCGGGGCGCGCAGCCCGCAACGCATCGAGTCCGATCACGAATGGCACGCCATGCCGTTCGGCCAGCGGCTTGCCACGCGATGCGTCGCTGCGGCCGACGATCGCGACCACTTCGGCGTCACCGAGTTCTCCGGTCGCGAGATGTTCAAGAAAGAGCCGGGCGATCTCGCCGCCGCCGATGATGCCGATACGCATGATTCAACCTCATGAAACCGAGCCGCTCTTTTACGGTCTGGCGCGGCGCTTGTCAAAACGCGCGCCGACGGATCAGGCGGGGCGGCTGCCCCGTTTCGCGGGGGGCGGCCGGGCGCCTGTAGCCGCCGGGCCGCTGCTGGCGGAGAGGGCGTCGGGCCAGATCTCGCGCACCAGACCCACCAGGGCCATGATGAGCGGGTTGCGTGCCTGCCGCCTTGCATGGACGAACCACAGCCGGGTCTGCAACCGTGCCTGCGGCCAGATGCAGACATCGCCCGAGCGTTCCCGTGCGAGCGCGATGTCCTCGCGCAGGAGCGAAAGCCCCACGCCGGCCATCACCAGATTTTCGATGACCGATTCATGGTCGGCCTCGACATGGAATTCGGGTGGGTTGACCCCTTCGGTGGTGAAGAGGGCATTCACCAGTCGGCTGTGAGTGCTGATGGAGGGCGTGAGCACCCAGGGCATCGCTGCAATGGTGCGCCAGTCGGCGTGGTCGACGCGCGATTGCCACGAGGCCGGTGCGCAGACCAGATAGGTGATGTCCTTCAGCGCGATGGCCGTGAGGTCGGTGCCAGGCGGGTCGCCGAAATAGAAGCTTGCGTCCAGCCGACCTTCGCGCACGCCTTCCGCGGCCGCGCCTGAAATTTCGTGATGCAGTTCGAGTTCGAGCAGGGGGTGTCGCTTGATCGATCGCCCGAGGATGTCACCGAGGCGGATGAGCGCCGGATCTGCAAGGGTGCCGATCCGAAGGCGCCCGGCAATCTCGCCCTTGAGTGCCCGCGCAGCGCGCATGAGTTCATCGGCCGCGGCGACGGTGCGGCGCGCATGCTGCAGCAGTTCGCGCCCGGGTACGGTGAGCACCATGCCGCTGGACGTGCGCTCGAAAAGGCGCGCATCGAACGCGTCTTCGAGGGCCCTGATCTGGGAACTCACGGCTGGCTGACTGACATGCAGCCGCTCGGCCGCGCGGGTCAGATGCCCTTCATCGGCCACTGCCAGAAATGCCCGCAGCTGGTAGAGCTCCATGGCTCACGCCCCCAAAGACCGTAGTGTAGCGCGTCAGCGGCGTCATGATGCGTCGCAACAAAATCGTCCATTCATGACGGGCCCCGATCAGCGTGCCAAATCATAATGATCTGAAATTACTATTTTATTTCTGACACGCTGGGCCGTATCTTCTCATCGTGCGCTGCACCATACGCGCTTCAACCTACGAGGAAAATCATGCGTCCCTGGCTCCCGACCTACGAAGGCGACGGATACCTTCGCCAGACTGACATCGCCATCGCCCTGCCTGCCCGACAGGATACGGCCCCCGCGCCGATCGAGACCCTCAGCCCCCGGCTGATCGAGCGACATGCGCACGAATTGCGTCATGCCGCCTTGCGCAATCTGGCAGCAGGCCTGCTCCAGCGCGCCCGCAACTGGCTGGGCGAAGCGCCGGCCGTCGAAGCCGAGCGCTACCTGGCCCAGGCGACCGATCTGGCCGACCTCGAGCGTCGTCTGATCGATGCCGAGCGGCGCGGACTGCTGTGCGGTCGCCTCTGACCTGCTGATCGCTTGCTGACCCACCGGGGGGATAGTCAGGGAGGTGGCCCGGGGGCGCCCACCCCGGTCGCCCCGGACCGCGTGTGATTTCCGGCGGGTGACCGGGTGCACTCGGCAGGTGCGCCTGTGCTATGGTCCGCGCATCCGGTTTTCATCTGCTTCGGAGCCCACCATGCCCGGAAAGTTGCGTCACCTCGCCATCACCTGCCCCGACCCCTGGAAAGAGGCCGAGTTCTACATGAAGGCCTTTGGCATGACCAAGGTTGGCGAGACCGATTCGACGCTCGCGCGCGGGGTCTACCTGTCCGATGGCACGATCAACATCGCCTTTCTGAACTACAAGACCGACTGGGCCGCCGGCGAGGACCGCGGCAAGGCGTTCTATGGCCTGCATCACGTCGGGTTCTGGGTCGACAACGTCGAGCAGTCAAAGCAGGAGCTCGAGGCTGCCGGCGGCACCTACATGATGGGTGAGGTGCCGGTGAAGGGAAATACCTTCTACGAGGTGAAGTACCGCGACCCGATGGGCGTGGTGATCGACATCACCGACCATGGCTGGGGCGGCGCCTCGAAGGAAGGGGCGCCCGGTGCAGCCGCGCCCGGACTGCGTCATCCCGACCTCATCGCCGACCGTTCCGGTCTGCCCGCCGCAGCCAGAGCCACGTAGTCGTCTTGCGGGGTCCGGGGCCGCGCGGCCCCGCGCCTCGGCACGCGGGTGGTCCGGCCCTACTTGATGCTCTGCTGCTGCACGCCCTCCCAGCGGCTGACGCCATCGGTGAGCATCCACTCCGAGAAGTAGCGTGGCTCCTGCGGCAGTTCGCGCGGCTGCCACTGCTCGGTCACCCAGTCGGTGTCGGCGTAGTACTCGGCCGCACCGCCGCAGGGGTTCTTGAAGTACCAGAAGTAGCATGACGAGATCACGTGGCGCCCCGGGCCCATGAAGGTGGGCCAGCCGCCTTTCGCGACGGCCATGCCCCCGCCGAAGACCTCGTGGATGTCGCGCACCCCGAAGGCAAGGTGATGCATGTGCGAGCCCTCGTCGGGCGACTTGAGCAGGAAGAGATTGTGGTGCTCGCCCTCGGCGCGGCAGCGCAGGAAGACCGCTCGCCCGCGATAGCGGTCGGAGGGACGAAACCCCAGGACCGTGCAGTAGAACGCTTCCACCCCGTCGATATCCGGTGTGGTGAACACGATATGCCCGATGCGCTGTGGTTCGGCGCAGGTGTAGAACGTGCCTTCGCGATCGACCCGGGGTGAGGGTTGTGCCACCTGTCCGGCACAGTGCGGGGTTGGCGTGCGCTGCGTGAGGGTGAAGGCGATGGCCAGACCCATGGGATCGGTGAGTTCGAGCCAGTCGGGGCGCAACCGGCGTGGCGCGCTGGCGGGTGCATCCGCGCGCACTCGCGCTTCGAGTGCGTCGATGTCGCTCAGGGATTCCACCCCCCAGACGAGCTGGCGTACCGTCGAGCCCGGCTCGATGGCTGCGGGCAGCGTCGGGTCAGCGGCCGGTACGAGCGCAATCTCGCCGCGATCGGTGGTTCGGTAGAGGAGCCGGGCGGGTGAATCTTCGGCCAGGGTCATGCCCCAGTCGTTGAAGAAGCGCCGTCCCTCGGGCATGTCCTCGACACCGAAAACCACGCGCTCGATACCTGCAATTGCCATGATCGACTCCTTGCGAGATCGCCTGCGCTGGTGGCGGGCGAGGCATCGATTCTAGCTGGCACGGGATGCCCTTGGTACCATCCTCGCCTGGCGCGAGCCCCGGGTGCGAGCGCAATCAGGTCCACCCATTGCAGAAGGAATACACGATGGCCATTCTTGGTGGGGCGATGCTGCCCCATGCACCCCAGTTCTTCACGATGCCCCCCACCGAAGACGTGGCCAATGTCGAAGCGGTGCGCGCCGTGGCGCGGCAGATCGGCGAGGGGCTGCATGCGCTCGAGCCCGATCTGTGGATCATCATTGCCAATGACCATGCGCAGCAGTTCTTTCACCAATGTGCACCCGCATTCACGCTGCATGTGGGCGGTGAGGCGAGTGGCGATTTTGCCGGGCGGCGATTCCACTGGCCGGTTCCGAGCGAAATCGCGTTCGCGCTCGTGCGTGACCTGTACCGGTCGGGGTTCGATCCGGCCTTCACCAGCACGGCCGAAATCGACTATGCGCTGGGCATCCCGCTCACCCACATCGGGGTCACCGCACCGGTGCTGCCCATCTACGTGAACGCCTATCTGCCTCCGCAACCCACGATCGAACGCTGCTACGAGTTCGGGCGTGCACTCGCCCGCTCCATCGATCGGCTCGGCCTGCGCGCCGTGGTGGTGGCCAGTGGCGGCATGTCGCATTTTCCCGGCACCGAAAATTACGGCAATCCGGACAGTGCCTTTGACCTGGGGCTTCTCGAGCAACTGAAACTGGGCCGACTCAAGACCCTGATGGGGCTGTCGGAGGAGGCGCTTGATGCCTCGGGCAACATCGAATTGCGCTGCTGGGCGCTGGCGGCCGGCGCGCTCGGTGACCGGGTGCCCGATATCGTGCAATGGAATCCGAGCTGGCATCACAATTACGCCTCGCTCGCCTGGATCACCCCCCATGTCGACGCGGCGGCGACGCCGCACTACCCGTCGATCAGGCCCGAATTCGTGCGCCTCACCGAGGCGCTGCATGCGGTTGCCCATGACGCCGAGGCACGAGCGCGGTTCATGGCCGATCCGCAGGCGTACGCCGTGGCCAGTGGTGTTCCGGCCGAGCAGCAGGCCATGCTGGCGGCCATCGACATGCCGGCGATGGCCAGACTCGGCGTGCACCCGCTGGTGCCGTTTCTTGCGCACCTCCAGGTCGAGCACCTGCGTCGGCAGAAAGCCTCATGAATACGGCGGGCAGCAGATTGCCGACACGGTTCATCCGGGGGGCTGGCGTGGCCGATGGGCGGGTAGGGCGGCGACGCTCACGGTTCGTTGCAGACGGCATGCCCCGGCTTCTTGCCGGCCTTGTCGCCTGCATCGGCTTTTGCGTGCTCGCGGGTCCGGCGCGAGCCCAGGCGCAGCCCTGGCCGTCGAAACCCATTCGTGTCATCGAGCCTTTCGCACCGGGCGGCGCCCTCGACATCATTGCCCGCGCCGTCGCGCAACGCCTGCAGGAGCAGACCGGGCAGCCGACCATCGTCGAGAGCCGGGCCGGTGCGGCAGGGGCAATTGGCAGCGAGTATGTCGCACGCAGCGCGCCAGATGGCTACACCCTGCTGCTGGGGGCCACCACCACGCATGGCATCAACCCGGTGCTTTATCCGAGTCTGCCCTATGACGCCGTGCGCGACTTCGCCCCCGTGACGCTCATCGCGACCATTCCGCATGTCATCGTGGTCAATCCGGCGCTCCCGATCACCTCGATGCGCGAATTCATCGCCTGGGCGAAGACTCACCCGGGTCTGGCCTACGGGTCGGCGGGCAGCGGATCGCCGCACCATCTGGCGGGTGAAATGCTCAAGTCCCAGGCTGGGATCGACCTCACCCACGTCCCTTACAAGGGATCCGGTCCGGCCATGGCCGATGTCGTGGCCGGGCAGCTCGGGTTCATGTCGATCGAGATCACCGCGGCTGCCTCGTTCATCAAGAGTGGCCGCCTGCGAGCGATCGCGGTTGCGGCACCCCGTCGGGTGCCGGGACTCGACCTGGCGCCGGTGGCCGAGGCAGGTCTGCCCGGTTTCGAGGTGACGGCCTGGTATGCGCTCTTCGCCCCGGCGAACACGCCGCGGGAGGTGGTGCTGCGCATCCAGCAGGAGGTGACCCGAGGTCTGGCCGACCTGCCGACGCGCGAGCGGCTCGCAGCCCTTTTCGCCGTACCGGTGGGCAGCACGCCGGAGGAACTGGCCGAGTTTCAGCGGGCCGACATGGCGCGCTGGGCGCGGGCGGTCAAGTCATCGGGTGCGCGACCCGATTGAGTCGTGGCGGGCAGGACGTCAGTCCTGTCCGACCCGGATGCCGGCGGCGCGCGTCACCCGACCCCAGCGCTCGAGTTCGGCATGCAGGTAGGCGCGAAAGGCCGCCGGGCCCCGGACGTCGGGCTCGGCGCCCAGTTCAACCAGCTGCCCGCGGACATCCGCGCTTGAACTGGCGGCCATCACTTCCTGGGCCAGCCAGTCGATGATTGGCTGCGGTGTCCGTGCAGGCGCCAGAACGCCGTTCCAGCCGACGACCACCAGATCCTTCATGCCGGACTCCTCCGCCGTCGGAATCGTCGGTGCTGCGCGCGAGCGTGTGTTGGCGGTCAACGCGATCGCGCGCAGGCGTCCGCTTCGGACCTGGGGCAGGATGGCCGTCAGATTGTCGATGGTGGCCTGAATCTGGCCGCCGATCAGGTCACCGACTGCGGCTGAGGTGCCCTTGTAGGGCACGTGCACCACCTCGACACGGGCGAGCGACTTGAAGAGTTCGATCGACAGATGGGCGGTGGTGCCCTGGCCGGCCGATCCGAAGGTGAGTTGACCCGGCTGCCGCCGTGCAAGCTCCGCCAGTTCGGCGAGAGTCGTTGCCGGTACGCCCGGGTGTATCGCTACCAGGTTGGGCACGTTGGCCACGAGTGCAATCGGTTCGAGATCGCGTTCGACGTCGTAGTTGAGTCGCACCAGATGCGGGCTCATCGAGAGCGGGCCCGCCGCACCGAGGAGCAGGGTGAGGCCATCGGGGGTTGCGGCGGTCACTGCACCCACACCGATCGAGCCCCCGGCACCGGGCCGGTTCTCGACCACGAAACGGGCGCCGGTGCCAATCGACAGGCGCTGTGCCACGGCGCGCGCGACGATGTCGCTGGCGCCGCCGGGCGGGAAGGGCACGATGAGGCGCACTGGCTGCGAGGGGTAGCCGGCCGGATGGTCGGCGCCAGATGCCATGCGCGGACTGGTGAGGGTGGCCAGCACCATCAGGAAGGCCGCGATGGTCCCGGCCATCCCGACGGGTGGTCTGGATGCTCCACGCATGATCGACCCTCGCGCCGTCAGAAAGGTACGACGATCAGGGTGTCGACCTGCGACGAATCGAGAACGACGGTGCGCTCGTGAAAGCGCAATCCGCCAGGCGTCG
The DNA here is from genome assembly GCA_947455195.1 of Pseudomonadota bacterium. GTDB lineage: Bacteria > Pseudomonadota > Gammaproteobacteria > Burkholderiales > SG8-39 > CAIXPL01. Next base: position 68,869 of record CANGMI010000010.1, read on the forward strand.
CCACGATGAGGTCATCGAAGAAGCCGCTGCCGAAGAAGGTCGTGTCGCCATTCGCCATGATTCTGGTCACTCCGAAGTTGGTGTGAACGCGCACACCCGAGGCAAAGTCGGGCGCACGATTCGTGCCGGGGGCGAGACGCGTGGCCGACACCATGTGCCGGTAGTGGTGCGCCTCGAAGATGTTGGCGTGGCGCATCGACATGATGCGGTCACGCAGCATGGCTGCCCCTGCGCAGTGCATGAGTCCGATCGGCCAGCCCTTCAGTCGCGCTTCCCGCGTGGTGATGTCGTAGCGGCAGTCATCGGTGAAGAAGGTCGACCACTCGTCGAAGCGCTCGTCATCGACGGCACCGACGCAGTCGGCCACCAGAGCGGCGGCGGCCGTGATGATCTGCTGGAAGGCAGGGTCGAGCAGGTGGGTGTTGTCCTTGCTGAGGATGGGCATGGTCAGACTCCCATCTTCTGGCGCCACTCCTGCCAGAACCCGCGTACCCCGGTTTCGCTCACGCGCCCCTTCTGGCTCTCGACGGTACGCCCACCCATCTCGACCACGCCGGCGCGGTCAGGGTCCTGCAGGGTCGTGCGCTGCACGATGCTGCCGATGACGCCATCCTCGAGGGACACGAGCCCGGCCGGACCCACCAGATTCGACTGCAGGATGCGGGTCTGCATCTGCGCCTCGGTGTCATCGGCGTAGCCGATGATCCACCACTGCAGTTCGCACTCGTCGGTGCCCCGGGGTACGAGCAGACGCACCGCCAGCGAGTTCTGGATCTGCTGGATGATCACGTTGGGGAAGATGGTCTGGATCATGTGGGTGATGCCGTCTTCGTGCTCCACCCAGGATTGCAGCAGGCGCTTGTCCTCGAGGTCGAAGTCCTTCATCGAGCGCAGCTTGCCGTCGCTGTATTCGGTGCCCTCGGTGTGGTCGTTGTGCATCTTCGACCAGCTCAGGTGATGCCCGCCGCGTTCGGAAACTTCGACCGCACCGTCCATCGACAGCCGGTTGAGGCCGAACCGGGTGAAGAACAGGTGGAGGAGCCCCGCATGGTAGGCATCCTTCACGTTCTCGATGTAGAGCTTCCAGTTGTTGTGCATCACCTGGGTGTAGCCACCGATGATGCGTACCGGACGCCCCACCACGCGGTCGACGTTCCAGGCCATGCGCTCGCCCAGCCACTCGCGAACCGGTGGCACCGTTTCGGAAAACGAGGCAAAGACCAGCGCCCCGATGATGTCCACGCGCAACTGCTTCAGGCCATGCTTCGAGGGGTCGAAGTCGTCGGGCAATCCGCCCTGGCCGCGAATGCCACGCCGGAAGGCAATGCTCTGGAGCGACCCCTCGAGGTCGTAGACCCAGTTGTGGTAGATGCAGGTGAAGTCCTTGCGGTTGCCGCTCTTGTCCAGACACAGCATCGACCCGCGGTGGGCACACCGGTTGACGAAGACCCGCACGACGCCATCGTTGCCCCGGATGGCGACGACCGGCGTGTCGCCGATGACGTTGGTGCGATAGTCACCGGGCTGCGGAATTTCGACTTCGAGGCAGATGAGATTCCAGATGTCCCCGCGGAAGAGCCGCTGCTGTTCGGCATCGGCGATGGCCGGGTCGTTGTAGACCTGGAACGGGATGCGTGCCAGGCCCTCGGCGGGCCAGGTGAGAAGCGGGTCTGCCGCGGAACGGGCGGCGGGGTCGCTGGCGCTGGCCAGCAGACCGGTATCGGAGGGGGCGTTCATGCGACGAGACTCGATGCGCGGGCCAAAGGCCCGTGGGGGTTGCGTGGTGTACCACGGGACAATCGACGATTCTAGCGCCAAGCCCCAGCTGGCGGCGGAGCAAGGCGGGTGCTCGTCCAACCCTGCTACGATATTTGCTGGGCATTGGAACGCCAGGGCTGCGAAAACCGGCCATATTGGCCTATACTTCGCGTCAACTTGTCCTGACACATCCGTGTAAACGACGGAATGACGGCACCCATGGAACTTTTCGCGCTCGGTCTCAATCACCACTCGGCACCCCTGGCGGTGCGTGAGCGAGTGGCCTTTACCGGTGAATCCCTCGGTGAAGCGCTGCGGGCATTGTCCCGAGCCCGCCCCGCCGGCGAGGGGGCCATCCTCTCGACCTGCAATCGCACCGAAATCTATTGCGCCGACGGCGACCCGGGGCAGGCCCTCGAGTGGTTGGCCCGCTATCACGACCTGCCCACCGAGGCCATTCTTCCCCACGCCTATACGTTGCCGCGCGCCGAGGCCGTTCGCCACGCTTTCCGGGTGGCCAGCGGTCTTGACTCGATGGTGCTTGGCGAGCCGCAGATCCTCGGTCAGATGAAGGAGGCCGTGCGCGCCGCCGCCGAAGTGGGTTCGATGGGCGCTACGCTGTCACGCCTCTTCCAGCGCTCGTTTGCGGTCGCCAAGGATGTACGCACCCAGACCAGCGTGGGCGCCAACGTGGTGTCGATGGCCGCTGCGAGCGTGAAACTCGCCTTGCGGGTGTTTCCGACGCTCACCGATCGGCGCGTGCTCTTCATCGGTGCCGGTGAAATGATCGACCTGTGCGCCACCCATTTTGCGGCGCAGTCGCCGGCCGCGATGACCGTGGCCAATCGCACCCTCGAGCGGGCGGAAGCCCTCGGTCGTCGCATCGAGGCGGGCACGATGGAGTTGCGTGAACTGCCCGAGCGCCTGCACGAATATGACGTGGTGATTTCCTGCACCGCCAGCACGCTGCCGATCGTGGGCAAGGGCACCATGGAGCGGGTGATCCGCGCCCGCCGGCATCGGCCGGTGGTCATGGTCGATCTGGCCGTGCCACGTGACATCGAGGCCCAGGTGGCCGAACTCGATGACGTCTTTCTCTTTACCCTGGATGACCTGTCGCGGCTGGTCGAGGCCGGGGCTGATGCGCGTCGCTCGGCCGTGACCGAAGCCGAGGCCATCATCGACATCCAGGTGGGGCAGTTCCTCAGCTGGATGGCGGGGCGCGACACGGTGCCGCTCATTCGCGACCTGCGTGAACGTGGAGAGGCGCTCAGGCGGTCGGAACTCGACCGGGCCATGCGGGCGCTCTCGCGCGGCGACGATCCGCAGCAGGTCCTCGAGTCGCTCTCGCGCGGTCTCACCAACAAGTTTCTCCATGCACCGACCCAGGCGCTCTCTGAAGCGAGGGGTGACGAGGTGTCGAGCATCCACGAGATGCTGGCGCGGCTCTACCGCCTGCGCTCCAACCGCTAGCGACGCTCGCCGCGTCGCGAGGGCAACGCTGCTGCAGGGCAGGCGCTGACAATGCGCGATGGCGTCGCTTGAACGCGCGATGCGGGCACAATGGCACCTTGCGCCGGGTCTGACAGGACTCGAAGGCGGTTCTGGCGCGGCATCAGCGGGGCCCGCCGTCTGCCCGCAAAGCCCGCCTTTCACGACCTGATGCGCACGCCCATGCCCTGAGCATGGTGCGAATCCTGCCCGATGCTGAGCTCGGGCTCTGGTGGAACCCACATGAAAGCAAGTCTGTCATCCAAGCTGGAACTGCTCACGCGTCGTCTCGAGGAGATCGACGCGCTGCTCGCAAGCGACATGGCCGTGCGTGACATGGAGCAGTACCGTCGGCTCACGCGAGAGCACGCCGAGATCACGCCGGTGGTCGAGCAGTTCGCGCTCTACCGGCAGACCGAGTCCGACCTGGCCGCGGCCCAGGCCATGCTCGATGACCCCGAGATGCGCACTTTCGCGGAAGAGGAGATCGGTGCCGGTCGCGAGCGTCTGGTCGAACTGGAGGGGGGGATCCAGAAGATGCTCCTCCCGCGCGATCCCAACGATGACCGCAACGTGTTTCTCGAAATACGGGCAGGCACGGGGGGTGACGAGTCGGCGCTCTTTGCAGCCGATCTCCTTCGCATGTACATGCGGCACGCCGAGCGCAATCGCTGGCAGGTCGAGCTTGTCTCCGAGAGTCCGTCGGAGCTCGGGGGGTACAAGGAAGTCATCGTTCGCATCATCGGGCAGGGTGCCTACTCGCGCCTGAAGTTCGAGTCGGGCGGCCACCGCGTGCAGCGGGTGCCCAAGACCGAGACCCAGGGCCGCATCCATACGTCGGCCTGCACCGTGGCCGTGCTGCCCGAGGCCGATGAGGTGAGCGATGTGGTCATCAACCCGGCCGATATCCGGATCGATACCTTTCGCGCCTCGGGCGCCGGCGGCCAGCACATCAACAAGACCGACTCGGCGGTGCGCATCACGCACCTGCCCACGGGTCTGGTGGTCGAATGCCAGGATGGGCGCTCGCAGCACAAGAACAAGGAAAAGGCGCTCTCGGTGCTGGCGGCACGGCTCAAGGATCGTCAGTTGCACGAGCAGCAGTCGAAGATTGCCTCGACCCGCAAGTCGCTCATCGGTTCGGGCGATCGCTCCGAGCGCATACGCACCTACAACTTTCCGCAGGGGCGCATCACCGACCATCGCATCAACCTCACGCTCTACCGGATGGAGGCCATGATGGATGGCGACATCGCCGAGTTGAGCAGCGCACTGATGGCCGAGTATCAGGCCGAACAACTGGCGGCACTCGGTGAGGCCGTGGCGTGATGCGCGGGCACCCGGATGCGGCGACGCTGATGCGCGCCAGCGGTCTCGAATCGCCCGACGCAGCGGTGCTTGCCGCACTGGCACTGGGCGTGCCGCGCGAGTGGCTGCTCGCCCACGATCGTGACCCGCTCGATGCCAATCGGGTGCTGGCGATTCTGGCGGTGTTCGAGTTGCGCCGGTCGGGGTTGCCGGTCGCGTATCTGTGCGGCGAGCGCGAGTTTCACGGACACGCCTTCCGGGTGACCCGCGACACGCTCATCCCCAGGCCCGAGACCGAAGGCCTCGTCGACTGCGCCATCGCCGCCGCCAGCGACCTCGTGGCCCGGGCGGCATCGGCGGCCGGGTGCGCGCGCGGCGAGCAGTCGCCGGCGGGTGGCGTGCGCATTCTCGACCTGGGTACCGGGTCGGGCGCCATTGCGATATCGATGGCGCTCGCGCTGGCCGGTCGCGTGCCCGGCGCAGACCTCTGTGCGGTCGAACGCTCTGCGCATGCGCTGGTGGTCGCGCGACACAACGCCGATCGGCTTGGGGCTCGTATCGAATTCATCGAAGGTGACTGGTTCGAACCGCTGGGTGACCGACGCTTCGATCTCATCGTGTCCAACCCGCCTTATGTGGCCAGTGGTGATCCGCATCTGTCCGAGGGGGATCTGCGCTTCGAACCTGAGACGGCCCTGGCCGCGGGTGTCGACGGGCTTGCTGCCTTGCGCGACATCGTCACAGGCGCCCCGGCGCATCTGGCCAGCGGGGGCACCCTCCTGCTCGAGCATGGCCACGACCAGGGGGCCGCGGTGCGCGCCCTGCTGTTCGATGCCGGGTTTGGTGCCGTGCGCACGGTACCTGATCTGGCCGGCATCGAACGGGTATCGGGGGGCATGCTGTGAGCGAGAGTCTGCAGCCCCTGCTGCCCTTTGCAGCCAGCCTGGCCGCCGGGTTGCTGATCGGTATCGCGCTGGATCGGTCGCGCCCGGGCCAGGGGCATATCCGCAGTGCAGCGTTGATGGCTCTGCTTGGTGCCGTGTGCGGTTTTCTGGGTGAGTCCGGCAGCAGTGGTGCGCCGGTCGTGGCTGGCTTTCTGGTGGTAGGCGCTCTCCTCGCGCTCGGACAGGGCGCCGCGCGCCTCACCGCGCTCGAGCCTGGTGCAGGCCACCGGGTGGTCCTCCTGATCGCTTACGCCATCGGAGCCGGCACCTGGGGCGGGCATGCGGACGCTGCCATGCTGGCTGCGGTGTTCGTGGCGGCCCTCCTGCATGTCAGCGAGGGCGCGCGTCGGTGGTTCGTTGCCAGTACACGCGGCGAGATGCTGGGCGTGCTTCAGTTCGCCCTCTTCGCGATGGTCGGTCTGCCCTTGTTGCCCGATGTCGGCTATGGCAGCCACGAGGTCCTTGATCCTCTCGACATCGGCCTGGTGACGGTTCTGGTCGGCGCGGCCGGCCTTGCGGCGCATCGGGCGTGGCCGCGTGTGCGATCGCGGGGTGGATGGGTTGCGGCCACGTGGGTGGGCGGTCTGGCCGGTGCGCTGGGGATGACGCTGGCGCATGCCCGTGCGGTTCGCGCCCAGGTGCGGGGCATCGAGGCGGTCGGGTCCCCCGAGTCCACCCATCGCGCCAGGCATGAGCCTGTGCTGGCCATCGCCGAAAACCTGGCGCAGTCGGCGGGCTCGCTGCGGTTGCTGGTCATCGCGCTGCTCCTGGCCCCTGACTGGGCGGGCCTCCTGCTGTTCTTTCTTGGCGCGCAGGCTCTGGCGCAGGGTCTGCTGGCGGCGTGGCAGGTGCGCGCCTTGCGGCGCGTCGCCCGGGGCCCGGACGTCCAACCGGGCCAGGCAGCCGCGCCCGCCTCGGCCGTGGTGCCGCCGCTGGGGTACCCGGAGCGTCCGCCCGACCCGGCCACAGCCTCGCGCCTTTTCTTCTTTGCTGCCGGCTACACCGTGCTGCTGCAACTGGGCGCGCTTCTGGTGGATCCCATCGGTTCGGTCGGCATGGCGCTTTTCGGGGGGCTGGCGGCCCTCGTCAGTCCCGAGCAGTCCGTCTTGGTCATCATGCGGCTCTCGGCGATGGAGGAAGGCGATCCGACCCAGGCCATTGCCGGTCTTGCCAGCGCGCTCGCGCTGGCCCTGCTTGTTCGCGTTTGCATCGCCCTGCGCCTGGGTGGGCGTCACTACGCCCGGTGTCTCATGCCGCACTGGCTCGCCAGCGCGACGGCCCTGGCGCTGGCTGTCGCCCTGTCGCTCGAGTGGGTGACAGTCGGGTCGACAGGTTAATGTGTATACTTGAGTGAAATGATCAAGTTTAAGCTCAATCCATTTCGTACCCGCTCGGGATCAGCAACCCTCGGAGCCAGCATGAACATCAATGACAGGATTCAGGCCGAAGTCAGTTCGAACCCGGTGGTGCTCTTCATGAAGGGCACCCCCACGTTTCCCCAGTGCGGATTTTCCTCGCGCGCAGTGCAGATCCTGCAAGCCTGCGGCGTGGAGGCCTTTCACTCGATCGACGTGCTCGCCGATCCCGAGATCCGCCAGGGCATCAAGGCCTTTTCCAACTGGCCGACCATCCCGCAGTTGTACGTGAACGGCGAGTTTGTCGGTGGTTCGGACATCATGACCGAGATGTACCAGTCGGGCGAGCTGCACAAGGTTCTCGGCGGCTGATCTCACTGGCAGTGCTGCATGCGCCGGGCCTCCGGGGCAGCAGGTCTTGCGCGTTGCCCTCGCGGGTGAGCGTCCACCGAGGTTTCCATGGCCATATCCTGGTACCCGGGTCACATGGTCAAGGCGCGCCGGGATGCCGCCGAGACTCTGGCACGTGCCGACGTGGTCATCGAGGTACTCGATGCCCGATTGCCCGGTGCGAGCAGCAACCCGATGATCACCCAGTTGCGCGAGCATCGACAGCGCCCCGGGCTGGTCGTGCTGAACAAATCCGATCTGGCCGACCCCGCAGCGACGCCGGCGTGGCGGGATTTCTTCTCGGCCCGGCCTCGTACGCACGTGCTTGCCATCTCGAGCAAGCGCGCGAGTGATGTCGCGCGGCTGGTGCCGCTTGCAGCAACGCTCGCGCCCCACCGCGACAGTCCGCTCAAACCGCTTCGCCTGATGGTGATGGGTATCCCCAACGTCGGCAAGTCGACTCTCATCAATGCGCTGGTGAAGCGTGCGGTAGCCAAGGTCGGCGATCAGCCGGCGGTGACCAAACAGCAGAGTCGCCACGATCTGGGCCCTGCCGTTGAAGTCATCGATACGCCGGGCCTCATGTGGCCGGCGATCGAGCATCCGTCCGATGGTTTGATGCTGGCTGCGAGCCATGCCATCGGGGCGAACGCCTACATCGACGAGGAGGTTGCCACGTTTCTTGCGGCCACGCTGCTCGAGCGTTATCCGGCGCGTCTCGTCGAGCGCTATGGCTGCGCGGTCGATACCATTGACGCGGTGGGTGTCATCGAAGCCATTGCTGCCCGGCGCGGCTACCGGCTCGCCGGTGGGCGTGTCGATTTCGAGAAGGCGGCGCTTGCCTTGGTGCATGATTACCGCAGTGGTGCCCTGGGCCGGATCAGTCTCGAGACGCCCGCCAGCCGTGCTGCGATGGTGGCGGCTGCGGCCGTTGCAGCCGCCGATGTTTCCGTTGCTTCTAGAGAGGGCAATCCATGAGAGGTCTTTCGCGCCCGGCAGGCCTTGTTGCGCTGCTGCTCGTGCTGGCCGTGCACGCGGGTACCGCGCTCGCGCAGTCGGCGTCACCAGCCCGTCGGGCGGTTCGCCTGTCGCTCGATCATGCACCTTTCGGCGCCAATGGCGCCTTCGTTCTGGGTCAGGCGCGTGGCTACTTTGCGGCCGAGGGCATCGACGTCACCATCGACGGGTCGTCAGGATCGGCCGACGCGGTAACCCGTGTGGCGAGTGGCGCCTACGATGCGGGTTACGCCGATATCGGCACGCTGGCCGAGTTCTGGGCGCGCAATGGCGGTGCCTCCAACCCGGCCACACCCCGTGCCGTGTTCATGATTCTCGACCGCAGTCCGGCCGCTGTCATCACCCTCAAGTCGAGTCGCATCATGCGCCTCGCAGATCTGGTCGGGCGGCGTCTGGGTACCACCAATGCCGATGGGGCGAGTCGCCTGTTGCCGGCGGTGCTCGCCCGCAACGGCATTGCGCTCGATCGGGTCAACCGTCAGGTGGCCGATCAGCGCTTGCGCGACACCTTGCTCCTGCGCGGCGATGTGGACGCTGTCTGCGGATTCGATTTCACCGTCATCTTCAATCTGGTCGGGCAGAAGGTGCCGGTCGATCAGATCGTGGTGCTGCCCTATGCCGACAACGGTCTGGACCTGTATGCCAACGCGCTCATCGTGTCGCGCCCGCTCCTCGAGGGGCCACGTGAGGTCGTTCAGGGGCTGGCGCGTGCCGTGGCGCGCTCATGGGTCAGCGCGGCCGCAGAGCCCGATGCGACCATCGCGGCTCTGGTGGCGCGCGATGCGCTGCTCGACCCGGCGCTCGAGCGCCGACGTCTGGACTACGTCATGCAGAACAATGTCATGACGACACGTACCCGCGAAGGTGGCCTCGGTCGGGTCGATGTGCGTCGTCTCGACGAGGGCTTGCAGCGCATGGCTGAGGCCTTCGGGCTGCCCCAGGTACCGACCGCTGCCGATCTCTACGACAGCCGGTTCCAGCCCGCACTCCCCGATCGGCGCTTCAGGTGAGGCGCGCTTTCAGGAGTGCGCTCGCGCGCTCGACCTGAGCCCGCACTTGCCCGGGTGCAGTACCCCCGCGCAGGTTGCGGCTGGCCGCCGACCCGGCTGCCTGCAGTACGGCCAGCACTTCAGGGCCTGCGTCGCCCGCAAATTCGGCCATGACGGCGGCGGGTAGTGCGGCCAGCTCGCAGCCGTGGTCGTCGGCTGCGCGTACGGCGCGGGCGACCGCTTCATGGGCATCGCGAAAGGGCATGCCGCGCTTCACCAGCAGGTCGGCCAGATCGGTGGCCGTGGCATGTCCGTCGCGCAGCGCGGCGAGCATGCGCGGTGCATTCACGGTGAGCCCGGCCATCATCGAGGCAAAGATCGCCAGCGTGTCGGCGAGGGTATCCACCGAGTCGAAGAGCGGTTCCTTGTCCTCCTGATTGTCCTTGTTGTAGGCGAGGGGCTGACCTTTCATGAGCGTGAGCAGTGTCATCAGGTTGCCGTAGGCGCGGCCCGTCTTGCCGCGTGCCAGTTCAGGCACATCGGGGTTCTTCTTCTGCGGCATGATCGACGAGCCGGTACAGAAGCGGTCGGGTAGCCGGATGAACCCGAACGCCGGACTCATCCACAGCACCAGTTCTTCGGACAGGCGTGACAGATGCATCATGCTGATGGCAGCAGCCGCACAGAATTCGATCGCGAAGTCGCGGTCGGAGACAGCATCGAGCGAGTTTTCCGACACCGCACCAAACCCGAGCAGTTCGGCAACCCGTTCGCGCCGGATCGGATACGAGGTCCCGGCGAGCGCCGCTGAACCGAGCGGCAACACGTCGAGTCGGCGGCGGCAATCGACCAGGCGGCTGCGATCGCGCTCGAACATCTCGAAGTAGGCGAGCAGGTGATGGCCGAAGGTGACCGGCTGGGCGACCTGCAGGTGGGTGAAGCCGGGCATCAGGGTCTCGGCATGCTGACCGGCCTGCTCGACCAGGGAGGCCTGCAGGCCGTCGATCAGCCGCAGGATGTCGTCGAGCGCGTCGCGCAGGAAGAGGCGCACATCGGTAGCGACCTGGTCGTTGCGCGACCGGCCGGTGTGAAGTCGCTTGCCGGCGTCGCCGACCAGATCGGTGAGGCGACGCTCGATATTGAGGTGCACGTCTTCGGCGTCAAGCGACCAGACAAACTCGCCGCGCTCGATCTCGCCCCGGATGATGGCCATGCCGCGCTCGATATCGGCGAGGTCGGTGGCCGAGATCACCCCGGCCTCGCTCAGCATGCGCGCGTGCGCAAGCGAGCCCCGGATGTCGTGAGGCGCCAGTCGCCGGTCGAAGTCGACCGAGGCGGTGTAGCGCTTGACCCGCTCATCGACGGGTTCGTCGAAGCGGCCTGACCAGGTTCGGGCGGGAGGAGTGGCAGTCATGGGCTTGGGGAAGTGGGCAACAGGCCGATGCGCAATCGCCATACAATCTGCGCACGCTGCTTGCCGTGGATGGACAATGACAGCGTCGATTGTATCGCTTGTGAGTGCGTCTCTTGTGAGGATGGGCCCGATCCTCAGCCGGTGCGGTCATGCGCCGGGCGAGCGGCTTCCTGCGAACTCGCCACGATCCGATTGCAGGCCCGAGAACCGATGGTCGCCAAGCCACAGCCCGCCGCGCAAACGCACGCCTCGCATACGCCAGGGTCGCCCCTGCACGCGTCGCGCGCACAGGATCTGCACGCGTGCGATGCGTACGTTCACGACCCGCACGCGCCCGACCGCCGACGCCCTGCGCGCCCCCTGAGTGGCTCGTCGATGCCCGATCTGCGCAACCCGGGCGTGGTTGCGCGTGTGATCGTGCTGGTGCACCTGATGCTCTTCGCCGCTGCCGCACTGGATTCCCGCAGTTACGCCGACGCGTTCACGGCCCTTGCCACCGTGGCAGAGCCTGCCCTGCTGGCGAGCCTCCTGGCCGGTTATGGCGCGATGCCCCGACTGGCCCGATTGAGTTGGCCCGCGGCCGTTGCGGTCGCCAGCGTCCTTGTGGTGTCGATCGTGATGGCACTCGCCGTCATGCTCGATCCGGCCGAGGTCCTGGTGCTGCCGTGGCGTCAGGGCTTGCTCGGATGCCTCGCTGTCATCGTCGTGGCCGAGTACCTGCGCCTGCGCGCGCGCGCCGCGAGGCCCGCAAACGCCGAGGCGCGTCTGAACGCACTCCAGGCACGAATCCGGCCGCACTTTCTCTTCAACAGCCTCACCGCGGTCCTGAGCCTCATTCATGTCGATCCGCATCGCGCCGAACAGGTGCTCGAAGATCTGGCCGATCTGTTTCGGGTACTGATGAGCGACAACGCCTCGCTGGTCGCGATGGCGCGCGAGGTCGAACTGGTGCGCGAGTACCTTCGCATTGAATCGTTACGGCTGGGCGATCGGCTCCAGGTACGACTCGAGATCGATCCGGCCGCCGAGGGGGCGCTGGTGCCCTCGCTGATTCTCCAGCCACTGGCTGAGAACGCGATTCATCACGGCATTGAACCCTTTGCCGAGGTCGGAGATGTCACCATTCGGGTGGGCGTGATCGGCGGGCGTCTCCACATTGACGCCACCAACCCCTGGCGCCCCCAGGCGAGGATCCGGCCGGGCAACGGCATGGCCCTGGGCAACATTCGAGAGCGCCTCGATCTGCATTTCGACGCTGACGCGTCCTTGCGCCACGGGCCGATCGGCAACCGCTATGCCGTGCGGATCGAGTTGCCGATGCGCGCCCCCGTGCGGGCGCGGCCATGAGCCCGATGCCGTCGCCCGTGCGCGTGCTCATCGTCGATGACGAGGCGCCGGCGCGCAACCGCCTGCGTGACCAGTTGGCACAGATCCAGCCCGAGGTGCCGCTCTGCGTCGTCGGCGAGGCGGCCCATGCTGCCGCTGCCCTGGCCTTTCTGGCCGCGTCGCCCGTGGACATCGTGCTGCTCGATGTGAACATGCCCGGCACGCACGGGCTCGACCTTGCCCGCCTCCTGCTCGATCGCCGGATGCCGCCGGTGGTGATCTTCACCACGGCGCATGCCGAGCACGCGATCGAAGCCTTTGATGTGGACGCTGCCGATTACCTGCTCAAGCCGGTGCGTGCGGGGCGCTTGCGTGCCGCGCTTGATCGCGCGCTCGCGCGCCGGGCCATGTCCGCAGTCCCGCAGATGGCAGGAGCGGCGCTACGGCATCTCATCGTCACCGAGCGTGGCCGGATCGTGAAGGTGCCCATCGACGAGGTTGTCTACTTGCGTGCCGAACTCAAGTACATCACCGTACGCACACGCGCAGCCGAGTATCTGCTCGAGGCCTCGCTCGTGCAGTTGGAGCAGGCCTTGGGCGAGCGCTTCGTGCGCGTGCATCGCGCCTGTCTGGTGGCCCGCAATGCCTTGCGCGGGGTCGAGCGCACTGCTGCCGATGCGGCTGAAGGGGCAGGCTGGACCGTGCTGCTCGAAGGGCTCGGTGAGCGGCTTCCGGTGAGTCGTCGCCAGTGGCCGCTGGTGCGCGAATGCCTCGCCGGTTCCCTGCAGGGCCGGTGCTAGAATCGCGGCTCGCACAAGGGGAGAGTGCCGCGCCATGTCCGCCCAACCGAAGCGTCTGGTGATTGCCACGCGCCAGAGCCGTCTGGCGCTCTGGCAGTCAGAACATGTGAAGGCGCGGCTCGAGGGGCTCTACCCCGGGTGCCGCGTCGAGCTCATGCCCATGAGTACCCAGGGCGATCGTGTGCTCGATCGCTCGCTGGCCGCGATCGGTGGCAAGGGGCTTTTCATCAAGGAACTCGAAACCGCGATCGAGCGGGGCGAAGCCGATCTGGCCGTGCACTCCTGCAAGGATGTGCCGGTCGACATGCCCCCCGGTTTCGACATTGCAGCCATCGGCGAGCGTGAAGATCCGCGCGACGCCTTCGTGTCGGGCCGCTATGCGAGCCTGGCTGCGCTGCCCGCCGGCGCACGCGTCGGTACGGCCAGTCTGCGCCGCGAAGCCCAGATACGCGCACGCCGGCCCGATCTGGACGTGCAGTCGCTGCGGGGCAACCTCGATACGCGCCTCGGGCGTCTCGATCGAGGCGAGTTCGATGCCATCATTCTGGCCGCTGCGGGCTTGCGTCGCCTCGGGCTCGCCGAGCGTATCGCCGGTTTCATCGACCCCGAGGACAGTCTGCCGGCCGTCGGGCAGGGCGCACTCGCACTCGAGATCAAGTCGGGCCGCGACGATCTGATGGCGTGGCTCGCCCCGCTCGATCATGCAGCGACCGCGCAGTGTGTTCGCGCCGAGCGTGCGGCCAGCCGCAGCCTCGGGGGCAGTTGCCAGATGCCGCTTGCGGTTCATGCAACACTTGCGGGCAGTCGACTCCAGATCAAGGGGCTGGTTGCCAGTCGCGATGGCACGCGTATCGCGCGGGCTGAGGCTGCCGGCGATCGGGCAGACCCCGAGGCACTCGGGCTCGCGCTGGCGGTTGCCCTGCGTGCGCAAGGGGCCGACGACATCCTCGCGGCGATCCCGGCCTGATCCGGCCAGCCAGGCACGGGCGGCCTCTTCGATGAGCCTCGAGGGGCGATCGGTCGTCGTGACGCGCCCGCTCGATGAGTCTGTCGAACTGACGGCCGCACTGCGTGAGCGTGGTGCGCGGGTAGGTCTGGCCCCGGCGATCGAAATCGAGGTCATCGAAACGGCCGATGTGGCGACTTCGATCGGGGAGGCACTCGCGGCAGATGACGCCATCTTCGTCAGCCCATCGGCCATTCGTGTCTTCTTCACGCTGGTGGCGCGCAGTCATCCGGGCTCGATCTTTCGTCCACGGGCGTTTGCCATCGGCCCGGGGAGCGCGCGCCTGCTGGCGGCTCACGGGGTCGAGTCGGTGTTTTTCCCCCCTCGAGCACACGACAGTGCGGGTGTTCTTGCGCTGCCCGAACTGGCCCAGTCGGCTGGACGTATCATCGCCGTGATCGGTGGTGAAGGTGGCCGAACGGAACTGGCCGAGACGCTGGCCGCGCGGGGAGCGCGACTGCTGCGGGTCAGTTGCTACCGGCGCCGCGCCCCGGCAGCGTCGACGCTCGAGCCGTGGTTGCTGCCGCGATCCGATGCGCCTGCGGGGCACGCCGGGCAAGCCGACCCGCAGGATGATCGCGTCGCGGGCGCTCGGGTGGACGCGCTGGTGGTCACATCGACCGAGGGGCTGCACAATCTCTGGGCTGGATGCAGTCCTGCTGCGCAGGCCATCTGGCTGTCGACGCCGACATTCATGCCACATCCTCGTATCGCTGCCGCGGGCCGAGCCTTGGGCTTGCGCAAGGTCCACGTTACCGATTCGGCCGATGCCGGCATCGTTGCTGCGCTCGAGCGCTTTTTTGGGTAGATTCCAGCCTGTGTCAGACCATCCAGAACCTGCCAAGTCTTCACTCGATCCGGGCTCCGTCGCTGCCGTGACGCGAACACCCGAGGGGGGCGTCCATCGGACGGACGCGGCCAGGATGCCAGATCCAACGGGCCGCGCTGGTGCGGGCGAGGGCGTTTCGCCTGTTGCCGATGCGGCTGTCGGGCTTGCTGCTGGCTCGGGTGCTCTTTCGGGGGCGGGGCCAGGCGCCGATTCAGGTGCCGATTCGATCCCGGACGGGTCGGGCAGCATCAGCGCGCCCGGTGGCCCGGCCTCGGAGACCAAGAGGGCCAGTGGGGCAAAGCGATCCCCGGGGTCGCGCCTTGCGTTCGACCGATGGAAGGCGGCCGCCTTGCTGGCACTGGCCTTCATCGCCTGGCAATGGGTCGATACGAGGCGTGAACTCAACCGGGTGCGCGAGGATATTGCCGTTCGCTTGCAGACGGCCGAAGTCGAGAGTCGCGACGGGCAGCGCGTGGCGCGCGATGCCCAGGAAACCGTGCGTGACCTGCAGGCGCGGCTGAGCCTGCTCGATGCCCGCGTCACCGAGCAACGTGGACAGCAGGCAGCCCTCGAGCAGCTCTATCAGGAGCTCTCGCGAAGTCGTGACGAGTCGGTGCTCTCCGAGGTTGAGCAGACGCTGTCGCTCGCATCCCAGCAACTGCAACTCGCGGGCAATGTCCAGGGTTCCCTGATCGCGCTCGAGAGCATCGATGCGCGCCTGGCGCGCTCCGATCGCCCGCAATTCATTCCGCTCCGGCGTGTCATCGGTCGTGAGATCGAACGTCTCAAGCTGCTGCCGACACTCGACCTTGCCGGACTGACCTTGCGTATCGACCAGTTGCTGCAGTCGATCGACAGTTTGCCGCTCGCTGCCGATGCGCGGCAGGCACCGTCGGCCGGCGGGGAGGGGGCGCCCGAGGGCAACTGGTCGCGAATCGGTGCCCTGGTCTGGGGCGAGATTCGGCAACTGGTCCGGATCGAGCGTCGCGACGGCGCCGAGCCGCCGCTGCTCGCACCCGAACAGCAGTACTTCCTGCGCGAGAATCTGAAGTTGCGCCTGCTCAATGCGCGTGTCGCGCTCCTGCAACGCAACGAGGCGAGCTTCAGGACCGATCTGCGCCAGGCCAGTCAGTGGGTGCAGAAATACTTCGACGGTCGCCAGAAGACCGTGTCGGTTGTTCTCGCCACGCTGCAGGAGCTTCAGACCTCCGCGCTGACCGTGTCCGTACCCACCCTGGCCGAGAGTCTGTCGGTCGTGCGCAGCTACAAGGTCGACAGTGATCGCGCCCGTCGCTAGCGGAGCCTGGTCCTCCTCCGGGGCGGCGCGATGAAAGGGCTCATCTGGTTCATCGTGATGGCCACTGCGGCAGTGGCGCTTGCACTGCTCGCGCGGGTGAACGAGGGTTACCTGCTCCTCGTGGCGCCACCCTGGCGGATCGAGGTTTCGCTCGTGCTTTCGGTGGTGGTGGTGCTGGCTGCTTTCGTCTTTTTCTATCTGGTGTTGCGCGTGGTCTTTCGCACGTTGCGCATGCCCGCGGATGTCGCAGCGTTTCGACTCGAGCGACGTCGTCAGGCGGCGCGCGACGCCTTGCAACGTGCGTGGCGATCCTACTTCGAAGGACGCTTCGGGCATGCCCTTCAACAGGCGGCGCGTTGCCACACGCTGGGCGAGTCGCCCGGACTGGCCGCCTTGCTCGCCGCTCGCTGTGCCCATTTCCTGCGCGATACCGAGCGCCGTGAGTTGTGGCTTGCCCGGGCCGAGGACGCGCCCGATGATGATCGCAATGCGCGCCTGGCGACACAGGCCGAACTGCTGCTCGACGAGCGTGACTTCGCGAAGGCCCGCGAGGTGTTGCTGGCCCTGCATTCAGGCGGGCCGCGGCATGTGTCGACCCTGCGCATGATGCTGCGTGCCGAACAGGGCATGGGACGCTGGGAAGAGGTGCTTCGCCTCGCGACCCTGTTGCACAAGCGCAAGGCGATCGAGCCCGAGCGTGCGCGCCAGTTGATGCTTGCCGCCAGCCTGCACCAGGTGCGCGAGCGCGCGCTCGACCTGCACGCGCTCAAGTCGTTCTGGCATGGCCTCGAGCCGGCGCAGCGCGCCGAACCGCGCGTGGCCGCCGAGGCCGCACGGGCGCTGATTGCGCTCGATGACCGTCGCGCAGCCACGAGTCTGGTGCATCATGCCCTGCAGTCCAGTTGGGATGAAACCTTGCTCGAAGTCTGGCCCTCGTGTGCCGACACCCCGTCGATCGTCCGCCTCGAATGGGCCGAACGCTGGCTGCGTGAACACGCTCGCGATGCGGCACTGCTGCGTGTGCTGGGCCAGTTGTGCGTCGAGCGTGAACTCTGGGGCAAGGCCCAGAGCTACTTCGAGGCGAGTCTGTCGACGCAGCCGAACCGGGTCACTCATGTCGAACTGGCGCGCCTGTTCGAACGCCTCGGTCGCGCGAGTGAGGCAGCCCTGAACTACCGCGCGGCTGCCAGCCTCTAGTTCAGTCCGCGAGCCACTCTCGCGCCTTCAGGAATTCCTCGGTGAGTCGAGCTTCGGGCGAGCCGGCCGGCGCGTGCCAGTCGTAGCGCCAGCGGGCTACCGGGGGCATCGACAGCAGGATCGACTCGGTGCGCCCGCCCGACTGCAGGCCAAAGAGCGTGCCGCGATCGAACACCAGGTTGAATTCCACGTAACGGCCACGCCGGTACTCGAGGAAGTCGCGTTCGCGTTCACCATAGGGGGTATCGCGCCGTCGCTCGACAATGGGCGTGTAGGCTGTCAGGAGGGCATCACCGACGCTGCGCTGCAGGGCAAAGGATCGATCAAACCCCCCTTCGGCGAAATCGTCGAAGAAGATGCCGCCGATGCCGCGGGTTTCGCCACGGTGCTTCAGGAAGAAGTAGCGATCGCACCAGGCCTTGAATCGCGGGTAGTAGCTGGCATCAAAGGGGGCGAGGGCGTCGCGGCAGGTACGATGGAAGTGCACCGCGTCTTCTTCCACCGGGTAGTACGGAGTGAGGTCCATGCCGCCCCCGAACCACCAGACCGCACTCTCGTCGGCCGTGCGACCCGGTGCCACGAAAAGACGAACGTTCATGTGAACCGTGGGTACGTGCGGGTTGCGCGGGTGGAAGACCAGCGACACGCCCATGGCTTCAAAGCGCCTGCCTGCCAGTTCGGGCCGGTTGGCACTGGCCGAGGGCGGCAACGACTGGCCGAGCACGTGCGAAAACCCGATGCCGGCACGCTCGAACACACGGCCTCCCTCGAGAATCTGGCTCGAGCCTTCGCCGGCCAGCGCGGCATCGGCAGGCTTGGTCCAGGTGTCGTTGGCAAAGCGCGCTTCGCCGTCGATGTTCTCGATGGTCGTGACGATGCGGCTCTGAAGTGATTTCAGGTAGCCGATGACCGCCGACGTATCCACTGTCGTCATGATGTCTCCAATGCGCGACTGCCGATGTCACGTCTGAATTGAACACCGTCAAAGTCTATCCCCTCGATCGCCGCGTACGCGTGGCCTTGCGCCTGCCGGATATCGTCGCCGAGTGCGGTCACGCACAGCACGCGTCCACCACTGGTGAGACATCGGCCTTCACTCGAGCGGGTGCCAGCGTGAAAGACCTGCACGAGCGGGTCATCGATCGGTTTCACGCGCACCGGATCACCCGAGCGCGGCGCGTCGGGGTAACCGGCTGCGGCCAGGACCACGCCGAGCGCCGGGCGCGGGTCCCATGCGGGCTGCACGTCGCCCAGCGTCCCATCGAGTGCGGCCTCGAGCAGGTCGAGCAGATCGCTGGTGAGACGCATCATGATGGGCTGTGTCTCGGGGTCTCCCAGGCGGCAGTTGAATTCGAGCACCTTGGGGTCACCCGCTGCGCTGATCATCAGGCCGGCATAGAGGAAGCCGCGGTAGCGGATGCCGTCGGCGGCCAGACCCGCCAGCGTTGGTGCTATCACCTCGCGCATCACGCGTTCGTGCAGCGCTGGGGTTACCACGGGGGCTGGTGAATACGCGCCCATGCCGCCCGTGTTCGGACCCTGATCATGATCGAGCAGGCGCTTG
Source organism: Pseudomonadota bacterium (assembly GCA_947455195.1). Classification (GTDB taxonomy): domain Bacteria; phylum Pseudomonadota; class Gammaproteobacteria; order Burkholderiales; family SG8-39; genus CAIXPL01. The sequence continues at coordinate 87,554 of CANGMI010000010.1, forward strand.
TGGTCCTGGCTTGTGGCGAGGGGCACCACGCGCAGGCCGTCGACCACGACGATGAAGCTGGCCTCTTCGCCGGCGAGAAATTCCTCGATCACGACGCGTGCGCCCGCATCGCCGAAGGCGTTGTCGACGAGCATGCGGTCGATGGCGTCATGCGCATCGGCCTCATCGAGTGCCACGACGACGCCCTTGCCCGCGGCGAGTCCGTCGGCCTTGATGACGATCGGGGCTCCCTGGCGGCGCACCCATTCATGCGCGGCCTGAGCGTCGCTGAACGTGGCGTGATGGGCGGTCGGAATGCCATGGCGAACCAGGAAGCGCTTGGCAAAGTCCTTGGAGGATTCGAGTTGCGCAGCCTCGCGCGTCGGACCGAAGATGCGCAGCCCGTGTGCCTCGAAAAGATCGACGATGCCTGCTGCCAGTGGGGCTTCGGGACCCACGACCGTGAAGTCGATACCTTCATCGATGGCCAGTTGCAGCAGCGCTTCCGGGCTTCCGCCCGGCACATTGCGTACACCCGGCTCCACGGCCGTGCCTGCGTTGCCCGGGGCCACCAGCACCTGGGCCACGCGCGGACTGCGCGCAAGCTTCCAGGCCATCGCGTGCTCGCGTCCCCCGGAACCGACCACCAGAACCTTCATTGACCTGCTGCTCATGGTGTCTCCTGGACGCTCAGTGCCGGAAGTGACGAACACCCGTGAAGACCATCGCGGCACCCCGCGCGTTGGCGGCCGCGATCACGCTGTCGTCGCGGATGCTGCCGCCGGGCTGAACGACCGCAGTTGCCCCACTGTCGAGAACCACTTCGAGGCCATCGGGAAAGGGAAAGAACGCGTCCGATGCCACCACCGATCCGGCGAGATCGAGCCCGGCCGCACGCGCCTTGATGGCGGCGATGCGGGCACTGTCGACCCGACTCATCTGCCCTGCACCGATACCCAGGGTGCGTCCGCCAGCAGCAAAGACGATGGCGTTCGATTTCACGAACTGCGCAACCCGCCAGGCAAAGAGCAGATCATCGACTTCAGCATCGGCTGGCGCCCGTTCGGTCACCACCTTCAGATCGTCGGCACTGACCCGATGCGCGTCGGCGTCCTGCAGGAGCAACCCGCCTCCGATGCGTTTCATGTCGCGTTGCGTCGCACCGGCCGGTGTCGGCAGGGCGAGCAGGCGCACGTTGGGTTTGGTCGCGAAGACGGCGAGCGCTGCCTCGTCGTAGGCTGGTGCGATCACGACCTCGACGAAGCGACTGGCTACTGCGGTTGCCGTGGCTTCATCGATCGGTGCATTGAAGGCGATGATGCCGCCGAAGGCGGAGTCGGGGTCGGTCGCGAAGGCTCGCGAGTAGGCTTCGTGCGTGCTCACGGCCATCGCCGCGCCGCACGGGTTGGCATGCTTGACGATGACGCAACTGGGCGAGGGCAGTGCGCAGGCGCAGCCCCAGGCCGCATCGGCATCGGCCAGGTTGTTGTAGGACAGTTCCTTGCCCTGGATCTGACGGGCATCGACCAGCGTGCCGGCAGGGGCACCGTGGTCACGGTAGAGAGCCGCCGACTGATGCGGGTTCTCCCCATAGCGCAGGTCCTGCACCTTGGAGAACTGCAGGGTGAGCGTGTCGGGCCAGACATTGCGATGCCCGTCGGCCGACAGCGACGACAGATAGTTGGCAATCGCGCCGTCATACGCGGCCGTATGGGCAAAGGCCTTGCACGCCATGCGGAAGCGGGTGTCTGCGCTCACCGCACCGGACCGCGCAATTTCATCCAGTACCGCGGTGTAATCGCCCGGATCAGTGAGTATCACGACCCCGTCGTGATTCTTGGCGGCGGCGCGGATCATGGCCGGCCCCCCGATGTCGATGTTCTCGATGGCCTCGTCAAAGCGGCAATCGGGACGTGCCACGGTGGCTTCGAACGGGTAGAGGTTGACCGCGACCAGATCGATCGGCCGCCCGCCAGCCTCGCTCAGGGCTTGCAGATGATCGGCGCGATCACGACGCGCGAGGATGCCACCGTGCACCTTCGGATGCAGTGTCTTGACGCGACCATCCAGCATTTCGGGCTCGCCGGTATAGCGTGCGACCTCGAGGACACCGATGCCGGCGCCGGCAAGCAGCGAGGCGGTCCCGCCGGTCGAGAGGATCTCGGCCCCGGTGGCAGCCAGTGCCCTTGCAAGCTCGATGGCCCCGGTCTTGTCGGAAACGCTGATGAGGGCACGCCGTATCGGCAAGGCGGACAGGGTCATCGGGCGGCCTCAGAGCTTGATCTGCAGATGCTGGATTTTCTTGCGCAGGGTGCTTCGGGTGATGCCGAGCATCTCCGCTGCAACGGTCTGGTTGCCCTGGGCATGCGCCAGCACCGTTTCGATCATGGGCTTTTCAACGCTTTTGAGGACCATGTCATGGATCGCCACCGGCTTGGCGCCGTCGAGATCCTTGAAGTAGTGCTCGATGGCCTGTCGTACGCAGGCAGCAAGTTCGGTCGTCGAGGGCTTCATGCGAGCGCGCTCTCCCGGTGGGCCGCGCGGGCGACGGCAGTGTCGGATGCAAGGTCGGAACGAATGTCGATCGGCGCGGCTGCGCTCGCAATCCGGGCCGACCCTTCGAGACGATCGAACCAGTTCGTGATCGTTGCGCGCTGCTCGGCGTATGAGTCCATCCGGTTGAAGCGCTCCCTGAATGCCGTCGAGTCGGGCAGGTCCTTCACGTACCAGCCCGCATGCTTGCGTGCGATGCGAGCGCCCAGGTCACTGCCGTAGAGCAGGTGCAGTTCTTCCAGATGCTCGAGCAGGACCGCACGAATTTCCTCCAGGGATGCAGGCGCCGCCCGGGTGCCGGTTGCCAGTTCCTCGGCAATTTCGCGAAAGAGCCAGGGTCTGCCCTGGGCCCCTCGCCCGATCATCACCCCGTCGGCGCCGGTGTGCTGCAGCACCTGCCGTGCGCGCTCGGGCGAATCGATGTCTCCGTTGGCGATGACCGGCAGTCCAGTCGCTGCCTTCACTCCTGCAATGGTGTCATATTCGGCCGAGCCTCGAAACCCGCAGGCACGCGTGCGGCCGTGCAGGGCCAGCAACTGGATGCCTGATGCCTCGGCGATGCGTGCGATCTGCAGCGCATTGCGATTGTTTTCATCCCAGCCGGTGCGGAACTTCAGCGTGACAGGTACATCGACTGCCGACACGACGGCTTCGAGAATGCGTGCCACCAGCGTTTCGTCGCGAAGCAGTGCCGAACCGGCTGCCTTGTTGCAGACCTTCTTGGCCGGACACCCCATGTTGATGTCGATGATGTCCGCCCCTTCGCCGGCGTTGAAGCGCGCCGCTTCGGCCATGGCTTGCGGGTCGTTGCCGACGATCTGAACCGATATCGGGCCGGTCTCGCCATCATGGTTGCGGCGTCGACGTGACTTCTCGGTATCGCGCAACTGCCTGCCGACCCCCACCATCTCGGAGATGGCAAGGCCCGCGCCGTAGCGCCGGCACAGACGCCGCCAGGCGCGATCCGACACACCGGCCATCGGGGCAACGAATAGGCCATTCTTCAGCAGGTGGGAACCGATTCGCATGGGCACTCGGAGCGTCGAACCGGGTCGCACAACCGGCCGGATCAGGCAGCGGGAGGCGGATTGTATAACGAAAGAATCAGGGGATCGCGCGCGCGCCAAGCATCATTCGGCGGGCGAGAAAGCGTCGGGCCGGTGGGCAGCGATCGAGCAGCTCCAGGGCAATGCCGCGAACGCGCGCGGGCAGCGTGGCGCCGGGGCCAGCGCCGGTACCCGTGCCGAAGCGAAAGACGAGTGCCAGTGCATCGGTGAGCCCCAGCGTGACCCGACGGTCGAACTGTCTGGAGCGTTCGTAATGCGCGATGAAGCGCGCCGAGCCCGGGTCGGCCAACGGATCTGATGCTGCCTGCAACGCCAGAACGAGCGCGTCACGCAAACCCAGGTTGAGACCCTGGCCTGCAACCGGGTGCAGCGTCTGGGCAGCGTTGCCGATGCGCAGCACCCGATGACCGCCGGCGCTGCTGCGTCGACTGGTAATCGGCTGGGTCTGTCGTTCGCCTGGAGATTCGAACCGCCCCAGGTCGGTGCCGAACGCTTCGGTGAGCGCTGCGATGAAGCGTGCGTCGTCCGTACCAACAAGGCTCGCGGCCTTGCCGGCGGGCAGCGTCCAGACGAGCGCGTGCTGCTCGCCATGAGGCAGCAGGGCAATCGGGCCATCGGCTGTGAATCGCTCCCACGCCACGCCCCGGTGGCCTCGCTCGCTGCGGATCGCACACACGATCGCCGCCTGGCCGAAGTCGCGTACTGCTGTCGAAGGGGTTGTGCGCCGTGCGCCAACGGGCGCGGTGTCGTGTTCGCGGGCAACGCTCTTGCCGCCATCAGCCAGTACCAGGAGACGGACAGTGACCTCGGAGGCGGTGCCATCGACCCCTTCCCAGGAGACCCGTACCGAGGACGCCTCGGCATGCCAGTCCGTCACGACTCCGCTCAGGTGTTGAACCTGCGGCGCACAGGTGTCGATGCCCGCGGCAAGCTGGCGCGACAGGTCCGCGAGTTCGATCACCCGGCCGAGCGCGGTCAGTCCGTGCTCGGTGGCATGCATGAGGGTGCGTCCGGGGGCGTTGCGCTGTGACACGTGCACGGTCTTGATCGGCGTGGCTGTCGCCGCGTCGATGGGGGCCAGTGATTCGCACAGCGCGAACGAGGGCTCCGACAGCGCAATCGGGCGAAAGCCCGTATTCGGGCCCGATTCGATCGGGGCGATCAGACAGGCCCGGATACCGCGACGTGCGAGGAGACGTGCCAGCACAAGGCCCACCGGTCCGCCGCCCGCGATTGCGATGTCGAATGGGGCGTGCGGCGCAGTCGGCCCGGAACCCGTGCAGGAGGCCTGTGCAGACGCTGGCGACGTGGTGACCATCGTGTGTCAGTCTGTACCCGAACGCATCAGCGCTTCGATCGCTTCGATCGACTTCGGAACGCCTGCGGTGAGGATCTCGCAGCCCCCGGGTGTCACGACCACATCATCCTCGATGCGTACGCCAATGTTCCAGAAGGCTTCGGGTACACCCGCTGCCGGCCGGATGTAACAGCCCGGTTCCACCGTGAGGGTCATGCCTTCACGCAGCGGACGCCATTGTCCGGCCTCGCGATAGTCACCGACGTCGTGCACGTCGAGGCCGAGCCAGTGCCCGGTCCGGTGCATGTAGAAGCGTCGATAGTCGCCCGATTCGATCACGGCTTCGGGGGTGCCCTCGCAAAGCCCGAGGTCGATGAATCCGCGCACCAGCACATCGACAGCTGCCTGATGCGGTTCGTCCCAGCTTCGACCCGGAGCCACGGCAGCGATGGCCGCGTGCTGGGCGGCGAGCACGAGGTCGTAGATGTCGCGCTGCGGCCCGGAAAAGCGTCCGTTCACCGGGAAGGTGCGGGTGATGTCCGATGCATAACCATCGAGTTCGCAGCCCGCGTCGATGAGCAGCAGGTCGCCATCGCGCAGCACGGCATTGTTCTCGCGGTAGTGCAGCACGCAGGCATTGGCGCCGCCGGCGACGATCGACGTGTAGGCCGGAAACTGCGAGCCGCGTCGCCGGAATTCATGCAGCAGTTCGGCTTCGATCTCGTATTCCATGCGTCCGGGCGCGGTGAGTCGCATCGCGCGAATGTGCGCATCGGCCGAGATGTCCGCGGCCTTGCGCATCGTGGCCAGTTCGTGCGCGTCCTTCAGCAGGCGCATGTCGTCGAGCAGGCTGCGTACATCGGTGAGGGTGGCGGGTGCCCGGATGCCGGTGCGCGCCATGCCGCGAACCTCGTTGAGCCATCCGAAGACCCGCGCGTCCCAGCCGCGATCGGCGCCAGCCGGATAGAGCAGTCGAGGCTGATCGGCGATGAGCGAGGGCATCTGCGCATCGAGTTCGTCGATGCTGAAGGTTTCATCCATGCCCAGTGCTTCACGGGCCGCCTCGAAGCCGAGCCGGTACCCGTCCCAGATCTCGCGCTCCTCGTCCTTGTCGCGGCAGAACAGGATCTGGCGCGGCCGCTCGCCGCCGACGAGTACCAGCACGGCCTGGGGTTCGCCGAATCCGGTGAGGTAGTGGAAGTAGCTGTCGAAGCGGTACGGGAAGTCGCTGTCGCGGTTGCGCGCCACTTCCGGGGCGGTCGGGATGACCGCGATGCCCTCACCGATCGTTTCCAGGAGGCGCGCGCGGCGCTGGCTGAAGGGGGTATCGCGGGTCATGGCGTGAGGAGTCCGATAGGCGAGGATTGATTCTGCGGCAAGCGCGCGCTCCGTGCATGTGCCATGTCGGCCGCGGCAAGGCGCTCCGGGGTGCCGATGTCCGACCACAGCCCATGATGGTGCTCGCCGGTCACCGCGCGGCGGGCCATTGCCTCGCGCAAGAGCGGTGCGAGGGGCGCGGGTTGCCCGGGTTCGATGCCATCGAGGAGGCGGCTTCGATAGAGCCCGATGCCGGCAAAGGTGAGGCGGGCACCACCGTCGAGCGAAAAGTCGCCCTGCGGATGCTGTGGCGGGTTGGCGACCATCACCAGGTGTGCATCGATGTGGGGCTCCAGCGACGCGGCCCGCTCGAGGAGACGCGCAAACGGGTAGTCGCACAGGATGTCTGCGTTCACGGCAATGAAGCGCTCGCCCAGGTGTTCGAGCGCACGGGCCAGACCCCCGGCCGTTTCGAGGGCCGGGTTTTCGGGGGACCAGATGATGCGGGCGCCCAGGCGCTTTCCGTCGCCCAGATGCGCTTCAATCTGCTCGCCGAGCCAGGCGTGGTTGATCACGAGACGTGTGATGCCCGCGGCCACGAGGTTGTCGATCATGCGTTCGATCAGGGTACGCCCGCCGACCGCCAGCAGGGGTTTCGGCGTGTGATCGGTGAGTGGCCGCATGCGCGCACCGCGCCCGGCTGCAAGGATCATCGCGGCAGGGGTCAGGGCGGCAGGTGTCATCGGCTGGCTCGCGTCGTGGCCTGCGGGTTCAGAAAGTGAGCCCGGTGCCCGGTTCGCGCGCTTCGATGCGATCGATGAGCGCCGCCAGACCGCCGAACGCGCCGTAGCGTCCGGCCACCCCGCGGACGTAGCGAAGGAAACGCGGTGCATCTCGCAGGTAGTCGGGCTTGCCATCGCGGTGCTGCAGTCGGGCGAAGATGCCGAGTACTTTCAGGTGCCGTTGCAGGCCCATCCACTCGAACACGCGGTAGAACTCGCCGAAGTCGGCATCCACCGGGAGGCCTGCCTTGCGCGCCTGCTCCCAGTAGCGGATGGTCCAGTCGATCACCTGGGCTTCCGGCCACGAGATGAAGGCATCCCGAAAGAGCGACACCAGGTCGTAGGTGATCGGGCCTTCGACGGCATCCTGAAAGTCGAGGATACCCGGGTTCGGATGCGAGATCATCAGGTTGCGCGGCATGTAGTCGCGGTGCACCCAGACCCGTGGTTGCGCGAGCGCCGAGGCGATGAGCGTGGCAAACACCGGTTCGAGCATGGCCCGGATGCCGGGCGCTTCGGCGATGCCGAGATGTTCTCCCAGATACCACTGCGGAAAGAGATCGAGTTCGCGCCGCAGCAGTGCCGCGTCATAGGGAGGCAGCACCCCGGGGCGAGACGCACATTGCCATTGCACCAGTGCGTCGATGGCGGCAGCGTAGAGAGCGTCGACCCGGGCGGTCGGTGGCGAGGCGCTCCCGTCGCCTGACACCGCGGCAGCCTCGTCCTTCATGGCCGCGAGGAAGGTCTGGTGGCCCAGGTCGGTCAGTAGCAGGAACCCCTGTTCGAGGTTCGCTCCAAGGACCTGCGGTGCGTTCAGGCCTGCGTCGGCGATCAGGCCGGCAACGGTCACGAAGGGGCGGCAGTCCTCGCGCTCGGGGGGCGCGTCCATCGCGATGAGGGTGTTGCCGTCATCGAACTGGATCCTGAAGTACCGTCGAAAGCTCGCATCCGCCGAAGCCGGTGCGATCGACCACGTGCGCCCCGGGTGGCACGCGTCGATCCATTCACGCAGGGCTGCGAGTCGGGGGTCATGCGGAATGCGGGAAGCGTCAACAGGCATGGGGCAGCTACCATGGGCGGGCCGGGTTAGAATCCGATGCGGACGATGGCGGGTCCGCCTGCCGATCGCCCGGCCAGCCGATATCCAGCGCGACGACATGGCGGGCGTCGGCGCGGGCGCTTACCCATCAGCAGCCGCATCGATCTTGCCGTTCGATCTTATCACTCGTCGCCACTGCTTCTTCTGTCGCGCTGCGCCAGCCCTGGCCCTGTTGCTCGTGTGCGCGAGCCCGGTGCGCGCCGAGGGCCTCGGGCTGCGCCTGGAGACGCGCCCGCGTCCCCTCCCGGTCGATACGCGCACCCCGTTGCCCATTCACCTGAGTGGCGATCGGGTCGAGGCGTCGGGCGATGACGAGATCGATGTGATCGGCGATGCCGAGGTACGCAAGGGTGAATTGCGTCTGCGGGCTGGCCAGATCCGATATTTCCCGAGACTCGACGAAATCGAGGCGACGGGTGCGGTGCGGCTCATTGCACCGGGTGGGCAGGTCACCGGCCCGCGCTTGCGGCTGCGCCTTGGCGACGAGATCGGCATCATCGAGCAGCCCACGTACGAACTGGCGCCGCGGGTCCGACGCAATCCCCAGGCATTGATCGCGCCGGCCGTGGGCCGCGGCAGTGCCCAGGCAATACGGCTCGAGGGGCCGGAGCGCTATCGGATTGACGAGGGCTCCTTCACCACCTGCTCCCCGGGCAATGACGACTGGTACCTGCGTGCCGATTCGATCGACCTGGATTACATCGGCAATTCGGGCGAGGCGCGCGGCGCGTCGTTGAGTTTCATGGGCGTCAGTACGCCACGGGTGCCCTGGATGACCTTTCCGATCACCGATCAGCGCAAGTCGGGCGTGTTGCCGCCGACATTCGGCGTCCAGGGCAAGGTGGGTGCCGAACTCACCGTGCCGTACTACATCAACCTCGCGCCTGACTACGACGACACCTTCTCGACCCGAATCACCGCGCGGCGCGGGAACCAGTACATCAACGAGTTCCGTTACCTGGAGCCGCATGCCAACGGGGTCACCCATTTCGAGATCCTGCCGCACGATCCGGTCTTCGATGGTCGTCGTTTTGCCTTGCACAGCATCAACAGTTTCAACTGGCAGGGTGGCAGCGGCGGCTTGCTGCTCGACAAGGTGTCCGATGACAATTATTTTCGTGAACTCTCGACCAGTCTGCCCACCGCGACCCAGCAATACCTCTCGCGGTCCGCTTTCGTCACGCAGGCGCTGAGCCCCGGCTGGACGGCCATGGGCCGCTGGGAACGATTCCAGACCCTGCAGGACCCGACCTCGCAGGTGCGTGTCGATCCGCAGTACGACCGGATGCCGCAACTCACGCTCGTCGGCCTGCAGGCCGCGCCGGGTGGTACCGAATTCGGATTCAACGGCGAGTTCGTGCGATTCGGCAAGGTCGGCGCGCCGGTCGGCGAGCGCCTCATCGTGAACCCGTCGCTGTCGCTTCCGCTCACTGCGCCGGGCATGTTCTTCACCCCGAGGCTCCAGTTGCACGCCACGCAGTACCGCCTGGGCGATCTGTCCTCCTCGACCGACCCGGCCGTGCAGGCCGCCTCGACCGTACAGACCCGTACCTTGCCGATCGTGAGTGTCGACACAGGCCTGCGCTTCGAGCGTCCGTTCGAGTGGCAGGGGCGATCCTTTGCCAACACCCTGGAGCCACGTCTTTTCTACGTGAACATCCCGTATCGCAATCAGCAGGGCATTCCACTCTTCGATACCGGCCTGCGCGATTTCAACTACTCGACGATGTTCAGCGAGTACTACTACTCGGGCAACGACCGCATCAGCGACGCCAACCAGATCACGATGGCGGTGACCTCGCGGCTCATCCGTGATGACAACGGGCAGGAGGTGCTGCGTGGCATCGTGGGTGAACGCATCTACTTCGGGCCGCAGCGCGTGGTGCTCAATTCGTCGCTGGCCCCGTCGCCGTCCGACCCCCGATCGGAGCGGCTCTCGGCTCTGCTTCTCGGGTTGGGTGGCCAGGTGCTGCCCCGGATCACGGTGGAGTCGACCGGCCAGTTTGCCAACGGTACCCAGATCGAGCGACTCGCTCTCGGTGGGCGTTTCCAGCCCGAGCTCGGAAAGCTCGTGAACCTGGGCTACCGGTACACGCGTGCCGACCTCAATCCGACCCCCGACCCGGTCACCGGAACCACCCTCTACGAAACCTTGCGCCAGGTCGATCTGTCGGGGCAGTGGCCGCTCCTCGGCCGGTATTACATGGTCGGGCGGGTCAATTACTCGATACCCGATCGCCGCAGTACCGAGTCGGTGTTCGGATTTGAATACAATGGCGACTGCTGGATATTGCGTGCGGTGACCCAGTCGTTCGTGACCGGCGCGAGTCAGGCAACCCGGGTGCTGTTTCTCCAGCTCGAGTTGAATGGCATGTCCCGGCTTGGATCCAACCCGCTCGAAGTGCTCAAGCGCAGCGTGACCGGTTACACGCCGCTCAATGCGCCCAATGCCGATCAGCGGCAACCCAACCTCTACGGCGACTGAATCCCATGACTTCGAGACTTTCATCGCGTGTACGTGGGTCTCTCCGTGCGCGTCTCGTGGCGACCATCGGTGCGGTAGTGCTGCTCACCGCGGCACCTGCGCGGGCTGCCGACGAGCCCGTGATGCCCGCTGCAGCTTCTGCGCCGGGCCCGGCGGCGCCGATGCCGGCACGGCGGTCGGTCGAGCCGCGCCTGCTCGACCGTATCGTGGCGGTCGTCAACAAGGATGTCATCACGCTGGGCCAGCTCAACGAGCGCATCGAGGCGGTTTCGCGTCAGTTGCGTCAGCAACGCGTCCAACTGCCTCCATCGGACGTGCTCGAGCGTCAGGTGCTCGAGCGCCTGATCACCGAGCGGGCGCAGTTGCATCTGGCCGAAGACAACGGCATTCGCATCGACGACTTGCAGGTGGACCGTGCAATCGAGCGGATTGCCGAACAGAACCGGCTGTCGCTGGCCGACTTTCGTGCCGCACTCGATCGTGATGGCGTGTCCTTCGAGCGCTTGCGTGCCGATCTGCGCAACGAGATCGCGCTCACGCGCTTGCGCGAGCGCGAGGTCGACAGTCGTGTGCAGGTCACCGACAGCGAAATCGACAACTTTCTGGCCGAGGAGAAAGGCCGGGCTGCCAGCAGTGCACAGAATATCGAGTACCGCGTGTCCCAGGTGCTGGTCAGGATTCCCGAGGGCGCCTCGAGCGAGACTCTGGAGCAGCTGCGCGAGAAGGCCACGTCGGTGATGCGACGCGCTCGATCGGGTGTGGCATTTTCGGAGGTTGCCGTAGCCAGTTCCGATGCCTCCGATGCGCTCCAGGGGGGCTCCATGGGTTGGCGCAATCGCGACCGTCTGCCCGAACTCTTCGTGGCGGCTCTCACGGGCATGAAGCCCGGTGACACGAGCGAGGTGCTGCGCAGCCCCGCGGGGTTCCATGTACTGCACCTGGACGAGGTGCGCGGCATCGATGTTCGTACCGAAGAGGTCGAGCAGACCCGTGCCCGCCACATTCTCATCCGCACCAACGAGATCGTTTCCGACGGTGAGGCTCGTCGGCGCATTCAGCAACTGCATGATCGCATTGCCGAAGGGGCGGACTTCGCGGAGATTGCCCGCCTCAATTCCGACGACGGCTCGGCATCTCGGGGGGGCGATCTGGGTTGGATCTACCCGGGCGACACGGTGCCCGATTTCGAGCGCGCCATGATGGCGCTTCAGGTCAACGCCCTCAGTGATCCGGTCCGGTCGCCGTTTGGCTGGCACCTGATCCAGGTGCTCGAGCGACGTCGGGGTGATGTCTCGGTGGAGAGGAAGCGTGGCGAGGCGCGTCGGGCGGTTCATGACCGCAAGGCCGATGAGGCGTTCGACATCTGGTTGCGTGAGTTGCGCGATCGGACCTATCTCGAGTACCGGCTCGAAGAGCGATGAGCGCGCCCGGATGCGTGGCGTGAGCCCGCCGCGCGGGGTGCGGCCGGCCAGCCTGCGCGGGCATCAGCCTCGCAAGCGTTTTGGTCAGCACTTTCTCGATGACCAGGGTGTCATCGATGACCTGATCGAGTCGATCGGCCCGCAGCGTACCGACGTCATGGTTGAAATCGGCCCGGGTCTGGGCGCCTTGACAGAACCGCTGCTTGCCTGCCTGGATCACCTCCATGTGGTCGAGATCGATCGCGATCTTGCGCGGGGTCTGCGCGAGTCGGTATCGTCGACGCATCTCACCGTGCACGAGACCGACGCCCTGCAGTTCGATCTGGCCCTCGTGGGCGAGCGCATCCGCGTGGTGGGGAACCTGCCCTACAACATATCGACACCGCTCATCTTCCACCTGCTCGATCAGGCGGCGCGCATCGACGACATGCACTTCATGCTGCAGAAGGAAGTGGTCGAGCGCATGGCCGCCGAGGCGGGTAGCACCGCCTATGGCCGACTCTCGGTGATGGTGCAGCATCGCTGCGAGGTGCAATGGCTCTTCGATGTGCCGCCCGAGTCGTTCAACCCGCCGCCCGCGGTGGATTCAGCCATCGTGCGCCTGGTGCCACGCGCCCCGGACGATCTGGGGGCCATCGATCCTGGTGTCTTGTCGGCGGTCGTCACCGCGGCGTTCTCGCATCGGCGCAAGACCTTGCGCAACGCGTTATCCGGGGTCGTGTCGGCAGCAACGCTCGAATCGCTCGACATCGACCCGAGTCTGCGCGCCGAGATGATCGGCTATCTCGACTGGCGCCGGATTGCGCGGGCATCGATGGTGCAGCAGCACTGACGGGCCGGGTCGGTATCGCTCGATCGGAACGCGCGGTCAGCGGCGCTCGATCAGTTCGATCTTGTAGCCGTCGGGATCCTCGACAAACGCGATGACGCTGCCACCGTGCTTCATCGGACCTGCTTCGCGCGTCACCTTGCCGCCCCGTTCACGCACCTCGGCGCAGGTGCGTGTGGCATCCTCGACGGCGAGGGCCACGTGCCCGTAGCCATTGCCCAGATCGTACTGGGTCGTGTCCCAGTTGTGCGTGAGTTCGATGACCGCGCTCGAGGCCTCATCGCCATAACCGACGAAGGCGAGGGTAAACCGTCCTTCCGGGAAGTCGCGGCGGCGCAGTTCGCGCATGCCCAGTACGCGGGTATAGAAATCGATCGAGCGCTCGAGATTGCCGACGCGGATCATGGTGTGCAGTATGCGCATGGTGAGGCTCCGGAGCGGGTCCACGGCTCAGAGAAGAGGCAGTGCGGGACCCAGTTTTCGCAGTTCGAGTTCGGCGGCGCGGTGTTCAGGATAACCGCACGCTACCCAGTTCCAGAAGCGCGGCGAGTGATTCATCTCGCGCAGATGGGCCAGTTCGTGCACGGCCACATAGCGCGCCAGGTGCGGGGGCACCAGCGCGAGGCGCCAGTTGAGGCGGATGCGCGCGATGCCGGTCGGCGATATCGAGCAACTGCCCCAGCGGGTGCGTGCGTTGGACAGCAGTACCGGGGGGGGCGCGACGCCGATGAGGGGCGCGTGGTCGTGCGTGATGCCGGTAAGCGTCGTGAGGGCGTGCAGGCGAATCCACCCAAGTGCGGTCTCGCGCAGGAGTGACGAGCCCGCCAGTCGGGCTGGCAGATGCAGACGGCCTTCGCTCTGGCGTGGTGCCTCGATGGTGGTATCGAGGGTCAGTACGAGCCGTATGCCGAAGAGTACCAGTTCGCCCCCTTCCTGCCACTGGAAGCGCGGGGGCTGCACCATGCCCTCCACCAGTCGAGCCACGATCCAGCGTTCCTTCTCGCGCATGAATCGCTCGATTTCGTCGATGGAGACCCAGCGCGGGGCGGCCACGGAGAGCCCTTCGCGGTCGACATGCAATGCAATCGTGCGACGTCGCGAGCGTCGCAGCCGGTAGGGCAAGACGCGCCCGTTGAGCTTCACGGCGCGTGTCACGCCATCGGCATCGCGCGCGGTGCGTGGCCGGGTGAGAGGCAGATCGAGTTGGGCGCCCGGCGCCTTGCCAGGCGGAGCGTTGGGGGGCAGCTTGGGCATCGGGGTTCAGCGTGTTGCGTGGATGCCTGTCAGTCGTTCGACTTCTGCTTCTGCCCACTGTTCGACCTGGCGATTGACCTGGTCGGCGGTGAGTCCTCGGGTGTCGATGGGTTTGCCGATCGATACGGTGACACGGCCGGGTGTTTTCAGGAAGGCGTTGCGGGGCCAGAACCTCCCCGCGTCATGCGCGACGGGCAGCACGGTCGCACCCAGCCGGCAGGCCAGAGCCGCGCCGCCCGAACGCCACGCGGCGCGTCGTCCGACAGCGACGCGCGTTCCCTCGGGAAAGATCATGATCGAGAAGCCCTGACGAAACCGCGCTGCTCCCAGATCGGTGAGGCGTTGCATGGCCTGCTTCCGGTTGGCCCGGTTGATGGCAATCGGACTGTAAAGCGCGAGCCCCCAGCCCAGAAACGGAATCCAGAGCAGCTCGCGCTTGATCACGTAGACATGGGGCGGGAAGATCCCGGTGAAGCCGATCGTTTCCCACGCCGATGAGTGCTTGGAGAGAATCACGCAGGGTTCGCGCGGAATGTTCTCGATACCCTCGACCGTGTGCTCGATGCCCAGCACCCCTTGCGCCAGCCAGGTGGCCAGTCGCGGCCAACCGGCAATCACCTGCCAGCGCCGCATGCGTCCCAGCGGTGCCGACAGAATGACCAGCACCCAGTAGAAAGGCGTGAGCACGATCAGGGTCAGCATGAACAGCGTGGCGCGCAGGACACTCATCCGACCAGCGCCTGTGCGGCCGCAGCGAGGTCGGCAAACGTGCGGGTGCCGGGTGGCAGATCACCCGCGGCGGCCGTCTCGCGGCCGTTGCCGGTGAGCACGAGCACCGGTTCTGCGCCGGCTGCCTGCGCGGCCTGCAGGTCGCGCCGACTGTCGCCGATGGCCCACACGCCGGTGAGCGCAATTTGCAGGCGCTCGCTGATCGAATGCAGCATGCCGGGGCGGGGTTTGCGGCAGGCGCATTCAGCCGTTGCCGCATGCGGACAGTAGAAGAGGGCGTCGATGCGGCCACCGGCGTGGCTGACCGCGCGGTGCATCTTGGTATGAATCGCGGTCAGGGTCGCCATGTCGAACATGCCGCGGCTGATGCCCGACTGATTGGTGGCCACAGCCACCAGAAACCCGGCATGGTGCAGGCGGGCAATGGCATCGAGGCTGCCGGGGAGCGGATTCCACTCGGCCGGTGACTTGATGAATTGCGCACTCTCGTGGTTGATGACCCCATCGCGGTCGAGAATGACGAGCTTGGTCATGCCTGAGACCTCATGCCGCGGCTCTCATGCGGCGAGACGCGAGATGTCGGCCACGCGATTCATCAGCCGGTTGAGTCGCTGCAGCAGTGCGATGCGGTTGGCGCGTACCTGCTCGTCGGTGGCGTTCACCAGCACCTTGTCGAAGAACGCATCGACCGGGTCACGCAGGGCGGCAAGGCGCTGCAGGGCCTGTTCGAACCGCCCTCCGGCCAGATCCTGATCGAGCAGGGGTTCAAGGCCCACGAGGTGTTCGAACAGGGTTCGTTCCTCGGCCTCGTGCAGGTGGCTTGCATCGACGCTGACGGCACCCGTGGTCGGGGCCGACTTGCGCAGGATATTGCTGATGCGCTTGTTGGCGGCTGCGAGTGCATCGGCCTCGGGCAACTGGCGAAAGCCGCGGACAGCGGCCAGAATCGCCGGCACCGTGTGAAGCCGGGTCGGTGACAGGGCGAGTACCGCGTCGATCTCGTCGGGCAGGTGGTTCTGGTCACGCAGCCAGGAGCGCAGTCGCTCGAGCACAAAGGCGCGCAGATCAGACGCCAGTGTCGGCGCGAAGCCACGACCGTCGAACGAGGCACAGGCGAGGGCGAGCAATTCGCCCAGATCGAGGTCGAGCCGATGCTCGACCAGGATGCGCACCACCCCGAGCGCTGCACGACGCAGGCCGAAGGGGTCCTTGTCACCCGAGGGGATGAGGCCGATGCCCTGGATGCCGGCCAAGGTGTCGAGCTTGTCGGCAAGTGCCACACAATCCCCGATCGCGCTGCCCGGGAGCGCGGCACCCGCACCGCGCGGACGATAGTGGGCTTCGATCGCCTCGCACACCGCTTCGGGTTCGCCATCGTGGCGTGCGTAGTACATGCCCATCGTGCCCTGCAGTTCCGGGAACTCGCCCACCATGCCGGTGAGGAGGTCGGCCTTGCACAGGAGCGCTGCACGTGCAACCAGCGCCTCATCGACCGGGGTGCCCGCAGTGAGCGCCAGCGCTCGCGCGATGGCGCTCGCGAGCGCCACGATGCGGGCGGTGCGGTCTCGCTGGGTGCCGAGCTTGTTGTGATGTACGACACTGGCCAGCGGTTCCACCAGAGCGTCAAGGCGATGGCGACGGTCCTGATCGAAGAAGAACCGCGCATCCGAGAGGCGCGCGCGCAGCACTCGCTCGTTGCCATGGACGATGTTGGCCGGTGCGGCAATCGGCATGTTGCTCACGATGAGGAAGCGGTCGAGCAGTCGACCGTCGGTGTCGAGCAGCGGAAAGTACTTCTGATTGGCCTTCATGGTGAGCATGAGGCATTCCTGCGGCACCTGCAGGAAATCCGGATCAAATCGCCCTTCATAGACCGCCGGTTGCTCGACGAGTGCCGTCACCTCCTCGATGAGCGATGCGTCAGCCAGGCGGGCATCGCCCGCGGCCGCCTGGAGTGCGGCAGTGATCAGCGCAGCGCGCTCGGCAAAGTCGGCAGTGACATTGCCACGTCGCTCGAGTGTCTGGGCGTAGTTGTCGGCGTGATCAATCGTGATCTCGCTCTCGCCAAGGAACCGGTGACCCCGTGTCGTGCGGCCCGCCACGAGCCCCATCACCGAGCCGGCGAGGGTCTCGCTGCCCCAGAGCATCACCAGTCCGTGCACCGGGCGAATGAACTGGGTGTCACCGCTTCCCCAATGCATGAGCTTGTGCGCGGGCAGGCCCGCGAGTGCGGCTTCAACCATCGCGGGCAGGTGCATCTCGAGCGATTCGCCAGCACGCGTGCTGCGAAACACGACGGTTTCCGACTTGCCCTCACCGGCACGGCCTAGCGCATCGATGCTCACGCCACAGGAGCGTGCGAAGCCGGTGAGCGCGGGTGTCGGTTCGCCATCCTTCCAGGCGGCTGCCACCGAAGGGCCCTTGCGTTCGACGGTCTGCTCCGGCTGGACACGCGCGACGGCATCGACGGAAAACGCGATGCGCCGGGGTGTGGCATAGGTTCTGATCGCCGTGTTGGTCGTCGTGAATCCGGCCTTGACCAATGCGTCGGCAACGCTCCGCCCGAACCGCGCCCCCAGGTCGCGCAGGCCGCGGGCCGGCAGTTCTTCGGTCAGGAGTTCCACCAGGAGCGCGGCGTGGTTCATGACCGCGCTCCGGTCGCGCTCGCGAGCAACGGAAAGCCGAGTGCCTCGCGCGCATCGAAGTACGCCTGAGCCACCTTGCGTGACAGGGCACGTACCCGCCCAATGTAGGCCGCACGTTCGGTGACCGAGATCGTGCCGCGGGCGTCGAGCAGGTTGAAGGTATGCGAGCACTTCATGACCATCTCGTAGCCTGGCAGGGCAAGCCCTGCGTCAATCAGGCGGTGGGCTTCGCGCTCGAAGTCATCGAACAGGCGCAACAGCCATTCGGGGTTCGAGTGCTCGAAGTTGTAGCGCGACTGCTCCACCTCGTTCTGGTGGTAGACGTCGCCGTAGGTGACGCCCGGCGTCCACTGCAGGTCGAAGATGTTCTCGACACCTTGCAGGTACATCGCCAGGCGCTCGATGCCATAGGTGATTTCGCCCAGCACCGGCTTGCACGCAAGGCTGCCCACCTCCTGGAAGTAGGTGAACTGCGTCACCTCCATGCCATCGAGCCAGACCTCCCAGCCCAGGCCCCAGGCGCCGAGCGTGGGCGACTCCCAGTCGTCCTCGACGAAGCGGATGTCGTGCTCGCGAGCATCGATGCCCAGCGCGGCCAGGCTGGCGAGATAGAGTTCCTGGATGTCAGGTGGCGAAGGCTTGAGCGCTACCTGATACTGGTAGTAGTGCTGCAGTCGGTTGGGGTTCTCGCCGTAGCGCCCGTCCTTCGGGCGGCGCGAGGGCTGCACGTAAGCCGCGCGCCAGGGCTCCGGCCCGATCGATCGCAGGAAGGTGGCGGTATGAAATGTGCCGGCGCCCACTTCCATGTCGTAGGGCTGCAGCAGGACGCAGCCCTGGTCGCCCCAGAAGCGCTGCAGTGTCAGGATGATGTCTTGGAAGGAACGCACTGACCGCCCGTTTCGAAGCTCGACAAGCGTCCGATTTTAACGGCTTTCGTCGCGGGGTGCGGTGCTGCCCGAAGGGCTGCGGTGCGCAAGCGCGGCAGCCAGCACGAGAAACGCCAGCGCAAGACCGATGGCGGGCGCGTTGCCCATGCGTGCGTAGGGCGTCATGCCCTCGCGGCCTTGCGCATGGCCTTCGAGCGTGCCGGCGACAAAGGGGGGGAGCGCCTGCGTGGTGCCGTCACTGCGGACGATGGCTGTCATGCCGGTATTGGTTGCGCGCAGCATGTCGCGGCCGGTCTCCAGTGCACGCATGCGCGACATCTGCAGGTGCTGGCCGGGTGCGAGCGAGTCGCCGAACCAGGCGATGTTGCTCACGTTGACGAGCAGGCTTGCTTCGGGAAGGGCGCGGATGATCTCGCTGCCGAAGGCATCCTCGTAGCAGATATTGACGCCAACGCGCTCTCCGGCAACCGCGAGTGCCGGGCCATCGTCGGGCCCGGGGCTGAAGGCCGACATCGGTACATGCAGAACCTGCAGTATCCAGTCGAAGCCGGCGGGTATGTACTCACCCAGCGGCACCAGGTGGCGTTTGCTGTAGACCTGGCCGGGCGAGGTACCCAGCGATATCACGGAGTTGAAATAGCGATGGGCGAGATCACCTGTCGGTACGCCCACGAGCACATCTGCGCCTGTACGCAGGGCATGGTTGCGGACTCGCGTCCACCAGGCCGGATCGACAGCGTCTGCCATGCGTGGCACGGCGGTCTCGGGGAGCACCACCAGTCGCGCCTGCGTGGCTTCGATGGCGCGGGCATAGTGTTCGAGCGTGCGTGCGTACTGTGCCGGATCAAACTTCAGGTCCTGTGCGATGTTGCCTTGTATCAGGGCGACGCTCACGGGTTGGCCGACCGCCACGGTCCACGGGATGTTGCGCGTAAGGGCGCCGGTGATCCATGGTGAACTTGCGAGCCCGAGCGCGGTGAGCGTGACCAGCGCGGCGCGCAGCCGGTTTCCGGTGCGCATCGCCCCGCCGAGGCTGTGCACCGGGACTTGAGGCCTTGCCTGCGGCAGCGGTTCGAGGCGGATGCGCAGGCCCAGCCAGGCGAGTGCCGCTGCGCCCACGCTCAGCCCGAGAGCCACCCCGTGTACGCCCAGCAGCGGTGCGAGGCCGGCGAGCGGCGTCTCGATCTGCGAGTAGCCCATGGCGAGCCATGGGAACCCGTTGAAGGGTAGGGCACGGGCAGCATCGAGCAGCACCCATGCACCGCAGGCTGCGAGCAGGCGCAGCGGACCGCGGGGGGTCAGCCGGGCAACCAGCGCCCCGGCCGTTGCCGGGAAAAGGGCAAGACCTGCGCAGAAAGCGAGTGTGGCCAGGGCTGCCAGCGGTGCCGCCATGTCGCCGTAGGTGTGCATGCTCACATAGACCCAGGAGACGCCACCGAGAAAGAACCCGAGTCCGAAGGCGAACCCCAGGGTGGAGGCTATCTGCCAGCTGCGCGCCTCGTGCCACTGGGCAAAGAGCAGGGCCAGTGCGAGCGGCGCCAACGGCCATGCATCGACTGGGGCGAAGGCCGTCACGGCGGCCGCACCGGCCAGCAGGCTGATCCCATGGGACCGCATCGGGGCCTGCAGCCACCGGCGGGCAGCCGGCGCGGTCATGCGGG
This sequence comes from Pseudomonadota bacterium, assembly GCA_947455195.1. Taxonomy (GTDB): domain Bacteria; phylum Pseudomonadota; class Gammaproteobacteria; order Burkholderiales; family SG8-39; genus CAIXPL01. The sequence continues at coordinate 107,559 of CANGMI010000010.1, forward strand.
CAGGGTCATGCCGATGGGGCCGTGCTGCTGCCCGGACTGCGGCGTACTTGCAGGGTATGGAGTCGACGGCTGTCGGCGCGGATCACTTCGAAGGCCATGCCCTCGGCGAGCAGGGTCTCGCCGCGCCGCGGCAGGCGTCCGAGCTGCCCGATGACAAAGCCGCCCACGGTATTCACCGTATCGTTTGCAAACTGCGTACCAAACTGGGCGTCGAAGTCCGCGAGGGTGGTGAGGGCCTTCACGCGCCAGCTGCCGTCGTGCTGCTCGCGGATGTTGTCGGCATCTTCATCGAAGTCGTATTCGTCCTCGATGTCACCGACGATCTGTTCGAGCACGTCCTCGATCGTGACGAGGCCGGCGACACCGCCGTACTCGTCGACCACGATGGCCATGTGGTTGCGGCTCGAGCGGAACTCGCGCAGCAGCACATTGAGCCGTTTGGATTCAGGGATGAAGACCACCGGTCGCAGCACGTTGCGGATGCTCGCCCCAGGTTCGCTCGTGGTGTAGCGAAGCAGGTCCTTCGCGAGGAGAATGCCGATGACCCGATCGCGTTCGCCATCGACCACCGGGAAACGCGAATGCGCGGTCCGGATGACGGTGGGTATGAACGCTGCCGGGGTCTGATTGATGTCGATGACATCCATCTGCGCCCGCGGAATCATGACGTCGCGCACCTGCATCTCGGCGACTTGCAGCGCGCCCTCGATCATCATCAGGGCGTCCGGGTCGACGATGTGGTGCTCGCATGCGGTGCGCAGCAGTTCGAGAAGTTCTTCGCGGTCGTCAGGCTCGCGCAGGAGCCAGCTCGAGATGCGCTCGAACAGGCTTCGCTTCTGACTGGGAGGCTCTTCCATCGATCAACAGGCCTGGCTCTTGAGGCGTGCCTTGCGGCTGCGGCGAGCGGCCTTCCGTGGGGTCGGGGAGGTGACCGTCGCGCCAGAATCGGCGTATGGGTCAGGATACCCCAAAGCACCGAGAATCTCCTGCTCGCGTCGTTCCATGATGCCTGCCTCGGCGTCGGTCTCGTGGTCGAGTCCCTGCAGGTGCAGGACGCCATGGACGACGAGATGGGCATGGTGTGCCCTCAGGGGCTTGCCCTGTTCGCGTGCTTCGCGGGCGACGACATCCGGGCAGATGACGATGTCACCGTGCACTGCGGGCACGGCGTGCGATCGCCGCGTGTCGTGGTCGGACAACCCGGGGGGCGACGGATAGGTAAAGGTGAGCACGTTCGTGGCGTAGTCGCGGCCCCGGTAGGCCTTGTTCAGGCGCCGTGCTTCCGGGCGCGCCGCAAACCGGATGGTGACAAAGGCAGGCCCGCCGAGGGCTGCATTGACCCAGCGCAGAATTGATCGGCGATGCGGGATGCCCTCACGCCTGCAGGCGATCTGCACGGTGAGGTCAGCCTCGGGCTGCCGTTTCGCCAGCCTCGAGGGGCGGGCGCCGGCGCGCTTTGCGCCCGATTTCGCAGCCGGTGTCAGGGCCCGCGGCCGGTCTGTCGAGACAGGGGAGGTGGGCATGTCAGCCGGCATCGATCTGGCGGGTTCGGCCTTGCTCGTGCGCCTCGTACGCCGTGATGATGCGTTGCACCAGGGGATGCCGCACCACGTCGGCGGCCGTGAAATGCACGAAGGCAATGCCACGCACACCGTGCAGGATGCGTTGCGCCTCGACCAGGCCGCTCTTCTGGCCCCGCCCCAGGTCGATCTGCGTCACATCGCCGGTGATGACGGCGCGGGTGCCAAAGCCGATGCGGGTCAGAAACATCTTCATCTGTTCGGGCGTCGTGTTTTGCGCCTCGTCGAGAATGATGAAGGACTGGTTGAGGGTTCGTCCGCGCATGTAGGCGAGCGGGGCAATCTCGATGGTGCCGCGTTCGAACAGGCGCGACACCTTGTCGTAGCCCATGAGATCGTAGAGCGCGTCGTAGAGCGGACGCAGGTAGGGGTCGACCTTCTGGGTGAGGTCGCCCGGCAGGAATCCGAGGCGCTCGCCCGCCTCCACGGCCGGACGAACGAGGACGATGCGTTTCACTGCGTCGCGCTCGAGGGCATCGACCGCGCAAGCGACCGCCAGGTAGGTCTTGCCGGTGCCGGCCGGGCCGATGCCGAAAGTGGCATCGTGAGCGAGGATGTCACGCAGGTATTGGCGCTGCGACTCGTTGCGCCCGTGCAGATCCGACCGCCGGGTAAGCAGATTGGGCAGGCCCGGGTCGGCTGAGGCAATCGCACGCACGTCGCGTGCGGCTGGCAGGTCGCCATCGGCGCCGGTGGCGCGAGCGAACTCGGCCAGCCCGAGTTGCACGTCCTCGAGCGACAGCCCGTCGGAGGCCCGATTGTAGAAGTGTTCGAGCACTTCGGCGCTGCGCTGGGCCTGCCGGGGTTCGCCCAGCACGATGAATCGATCGCCGCGGCGGTTGATGGTCACATCGAGGGCGGCCTCGATCTGGCGCAGGTTTTCATCGAGGACGCCACACAGGCTGGCAAGACGCGCGTTGTCGGCGGGGCGCAGGGCAACTTCGAGCGGGCGGTGTTTCAAGGGGCGGGTGGTGTCCGGTGAGCAGCGAGGGCGTGCAGTGCGGTGTCGGCAGACTCGCTCTGGGGGGTGATCCACTCGCCACGCAGCGAGTGGGCCCGTACGTGGGTGATCCGAACTTGCGTGTAGCCACGCATCAGTGTTGCATGAAGATGCGGCGGCGCCGTGAAATTGACCACCCGGTTGTTGGCGGTACGGCCGGCGAGTTCGCCCGGATCGCGTCGCGCCGGGCCTTCGACGAGCACGCGTTGCACCGTGTCGAGCATGGTGGCGCTGATCGCGCTGGCCTGGGCATCGAGGAGCGCCTGGAGGCGGCGTTGACGTTCCACCTTGACCTCGCGCGGGGTGTCGTCGGACAGTGAAGCTGCCGGGGTGCCCGGGCGGGCCGAGTAGATGAAGTTGTAGGACGCATCGAAGCCGACTTCGGACACCAGTTTCAGCGTGGCATCGAAGTCGGCCTCGGTTTCGCCGGGAAATCCGACGATGAAGTCCGATGCGATGCAGATGTCGGGCCGTGCCGCCCTCAAGCGCCGGATGATCGACAGGTATTCGAGTCGGGTGTAGCCGCGCTTCATGGCTGCCAGAATGCGGTCGGAGCCTGACTGAACGGGCAGGTGCACATGAGGCACGAGTTGCGGCAGTCGGGCATAGGCATCGATGAGGCGCTGGCCGAATTCGCGTGGGTGCGACGTGGTGAAGCGGATGCGCTCGATGCCGGGAATGGCGGCCACGTGCTCGAGGAGCAGGGCAAAGTCGGCCCTGGCGGGCAGTCCGAGTGCCTGCGCGGCCGGGTCGAGCGGGGCGTGCCAGGCGTTGACGTTCTGTCCAAGCAGCGTCACCTCGCACACGCCTGCCTCGGCCAGACCGGCCACCTCGGCGATGACCTCGTCAAACGGGCGCGAAACCTCTTCCCCCCGGGTGTAGGGCACCACACAGAAACTGCAGTACTTGCTGCATCCTTCCATGATCGAAACGTAGGCGCTCGGCCCGCTGACTCGGGGTGGTGGCAGCGCGTCGAATTTCTCGATCTCCGGAAACCGGATATCCACTTGCGGTTGGCCCGAGGCGCGCCGCGCAGCGATGAGGTCGGGCAGGCGGTGCAGGGTCTGCGGGCCGAAGACCAGATCGACGTAGGGCGCGCGACGCACGATGGCCTGGCCCTCCTGGCTTGCGACGCAACCGCCGACGCCGATGAGCAGATCGGGCCGGGCATTCTTGAGTTCGCGCAGCGTGCCCAGGTCGCTGAAGACCTTTTCCTGGGCCTTTTCACGCACGGAACAGGTGTTGAGCAGGATGAGGTCGGCGTCTTCCGGATGACTGGCACGCTCCAGGCCTTCGGTGGCCGCCAGGAGGTCGGCCATTCGATCGGAGTCGTACTCGTTCATCTGACAGCCGAAGGTGCGGATGTAGACCTTCTTCATCACCGGTCCGTTGACTGGGACAGCGACGGACCGGTCACGGCAGTCGCCATGCAGCCCTGCTGCGAAGTGGTGGTGAAGGAGGGACTCGAACCCTCGACCCCGGCATTATGAGTGCCGTGCTCTAACCGGCTGAGCTACTTCACCCCGGTCTGCCACGAAGGCCGGCCTGTGGCCGAACCGTTGCGGATTGTCTCTGTCGTGACGGAACGGTTCGAGTTTTTGCGCTCGAACTGCACCCGCCGCGTCAGGACAGCCGAAAATTATCGCGAGCCCAGCCGTTTCTGTCAATGGTTGCGCATGGCCCCGCTGTTCGTCCACGCCTCTCGGGGGCGGGTTGATCCCTGTCGTGCGCGCCAGACGGCGTCAAGATCGTGATGTCAATCAAGAGTTGTCAAGGAAATATTGACAAGCGATACAGGAGATTGCACCATGGCGTCCTAGCGGAGGATCAAGCCATGCGTATCTGTATTGTCGGAGCTGGATCGATCGGGGGGTTTGTTGCGGCGCGATTCGCCCTTGCCGGTGAGTCGGTGACCGTGGTTGCCCGGGGTGCCAATCTGGCGGCGATCGAACGCAATGGCATCGTGGTCGAACAGGCCGACGGCAGCGTGCAGCAGGTGGCGGTACGGGCGGTGCCTCGTCTGGCCGATGCCGGCATTCAGGATGTGATCATTCTTGCCGTCAAGGCCCACCAGGTGGGCGATGTGGTGGGCGGCATCGATGCCGTCATGCACGAGGACACGGTGATCATCCCGATGCAGAACGGCGTGCCCTGGTGGTACTTCCAGCGGCAGGGGAGCCCCTTCGAAGGCCAGTCGGTCGAGAGTGTCGATCCGGGCGGACGCCTCATGGCGCTCATCGACCCGCGCCGAATCATCGGCTGCGTGGTGTATCCGGCCTGCGAGCTGGTCGCGCCCGGGCGTGTGCGCCATGTGGAGGGCGAGCGCTTCCCGTTGGGCGAACTTGATGGCGCACGAACCGAACGGGTCGAGCAGTTGTCGGCGCTCTTTGTCCGCGCCGGCTTCAAGTCGCCCGTGCTGGATGCCATCCGCAACGAGATCTGGCTCAAGCTCTGGGGCAACCTCTCGTTCAATCCGATCAGTGCGCTGGCGCATGCCACGCTCGCCGACATCTGCGAGTTTCCGCTCTCTCGCGAGCTGGCGGCCAGCATGATGCGCGAGGCCGAGGCCATCGCCACGCGACTGGGGGCGTCATTTCGCGTGACGCTCGAGAAACGAATCGACGGGGCTGGCAAGGTTGGCCATCACAAGACCTCGATGCTCCAGGATGTCGAGTCGGGACGTGACCCCGAAATCGACGCGCTCGTCGGCAGCGTGATAGAACTCGGTCGCATCACTGAAACCCCCACGCCGCATCTGCAGACGGTCTACGCCCTGATGAAGTTGCTCGGTCGGCGTATTTCGACCGAGCGGATCGCCGTACGGGCCCAGTCGCCGGAGGCGCTGGCTCAGGCCGCCTGATCGTCCGGACCCACGTCGGGCGTGGCCCTGAGCAACGCCCGACTGCCGGCTGACGCGGGCAGATAGAATGCCCGAATGGCTGAACACTCGATCTATGACGTGATCATCGCTGGCGCCGGTCTGGCCGGCCTGAGTCTGGCGGCGGCGCTGCGCGCGACCTCACTGCGGGTCTGTCTGCTCGAGACGGGCGCGGGCGACGCACCGGATGACACGCCGCGCGCGCCCGATGACTGGGATGGTCGTATCTACGCCCTGTCGCCCTCGAGCGTGCGGTTTCTGGAGACCATCGGCGCCTGGCGCCATATCGATCAGCGCCGTGTGACGCCCGTCGACCAGATGAACGTGGCGGGTGATGACCCGCGGTCAGCATCGCTGCGGCTGAGCGCCTTTGATGCCGGTGCCTTGCAATTGGCCTGCATCGTCGAGGCCCGTTCGCTGGTGGGCGCCCTGCGCGCGGCGCTGGCGGGTGCCAGCGCCGGAGCGGCGACCACGCCGGGTGGCGCAGCGCCTCCGCTGGTACGCATGTCGGGCATCGATCTGGTTGCCATCGAGACGTCGAGCACGTCTTGTACGGTCGAACTTGCCGGCCTGCCCGGGTCGGCATCGGCGGCGCGCGAGCCGGCCGCGACCCCTTCGCGCATGATCGAGGGCGCGCTGCTGGTCGGTGCCGATGGCTCACGGTCGGCCACCCGCCTGCTGGCCGGCATCAAGGCGCGCTCGACCCCTTACGACCTCACGGCGGTGGTCGCCAACTTCAGCGTCGAGCGATCAACGGCTGGCATCGCCTTCCAGTGGTTCAGGGACGGTGCGGTACTGGCCTGGCTGCCCCTGGGTGACCGCTGCATGTCGATGGTGTGGTCGCTGCCGACCACGCAGGCGCGAAATCTGCTCGCGTGTGCCGATGACGATTTCGTGGCGCGCGTCGCCGCGGCCGGTGAGCACCGACTGGGTGCCATGCAGTTGCTGAACCGCCCGGGGGCCTATCCCCTGCACCGGGTCAGGGTCGATCAGGTGGCCACCGAGCGCGTCGCACTCATCGGCGACGCCGCCCACACCATTCATCCGCTTGCCGGGCAGGGTATCAATCTTGGCTTTCGCGACGCGCGCGATCTGGCTCGGCTGCTCGGTGCCGGCGGCACCGTGGCTGCGCCGGCACACCCCGGCTCGCCGCGGCTGATGCGACAGTATCGACAGGCGCGGGCCGAAGATATACTGAGCCTCGACCTCCTCACTCATGGTTTGCAGCGCCTCTTCGCTGCCCGCGACCCGGTCAGTCGTGCCCTGCGCAACCATGGATTGAATCTCGTCGAGCATCTGCCTGTCGTCAAGGGTCTGCTCGCTCGGCGAGCGCTCGCCTGAAGTCCGATCAAAGGATCCCGATCATGTCAGCAGCCCCCGCCTCCGTGCCCCAGCCGGGCGCATTCGCCGAACGCGTTGTGTCCCGGGGCCGTCCACGGGTGGCCGCGAGGGCGGTCTCGGGTCGGGCGGGGCAGGTTTCATCGGGCTGGGTGCCGGGTCTTTGCGCAGCGCTGATCGGCGTTGCGGTGGCGGCGCTTTGCGTGGTGTCATCAGACCCCGTCGAGGCCGCCGACCGCCCCACCCCGCGTACCGGTGCGCAGCAGGCACCCACGCCGCTGGGCCCCACGGAGACGGCACTCAAGCGCGCCGTCGAGGAGCGCATGCCCGGGGTACGCGTGCTCGGCGTCGTGAAGACGCCCTATGCGGGACTCTATGAGGTGAGGACCGAGGACAATGAGATCTTCTACACCGATGAAAAGGCCGCGTTTCTCTTTGTCGGCGCGATTCGTGACGGGCGTGATCCGCAACGCAATCTGACCGAAGAGCGCCAGCAGGCATTGAGTGCCATCAGCTTCTCCGAACTGCCGTTCGACGGGGCGTTCAAGATCGTGCGCGGCACTGGTCGACGCCAGCTCGCCTACTTCACCGATCCCAACTGCCCGTACTGCAAGCAACTCGAAAAGGAGCTCACGCAACTGGATGACGTGACGATCAGCGTCTTCCTGTACCCCATCCTGTCGGCCGATTCCCTGCCGAAGTCGCGCGCGGTCTGGTGCTCGACCGATCGGTCCAAGGTCTGGCTCGACTGGATGCTCGGCGGGGTGGCGCCGGCGACGACCGCCATCTGTGATTCACAGGCCATCGACCGCAATCTGGCCTTTGGTCGGCGCATTCGGGTCACCAGCGTGCCGACCCTGATCTACCCGAACGGTACCCGCTCGGCCGGCATGCGCCCGGTGGCCTCGATCGCGCGGGCGATCGACGAGGCTGGCTCGCGCAAGCCCTGACAGCCGCGGGCGTGCCTCGTCGTGGCGTCTCCGGCGCCAGCGGCGCGGGATACCGCGGCGAGCCCTCAGTCGGGTTTGACTGACCAGTCCTTGGGCAGCATCACCCACATCCGGCCGCTTTGTTTCATGCGACCTGCCTCCCGATCAGCCTCTTCGCCAAACCCCCAGTAGAAGTCGGCGCGCACCGCGCCCGTGATGGCGCTGCCGGTATCGAGGGCCAGAACGGTCCGCTCGAGGGGGCCGGCACTCGAGGGCCGGGTTGTCGCCAGGTATACGGGCGCCCCGAGCGGGACCATGCGCGGATCGACCGCGATCGAGCGCCCGGCGATCAGCGGTATGCCCATCGCACCAGGCGCGCCCAGATCGGGTCGGCGTGGATCGTCTTCCGCCAGGCGGAAGAAGACATAGCTGTCATTGGCGTTCAGCAATTCGCGCACCTGCCCGGGATGCATCAGCGCCCATGCCCGGATGGTGGGCATGGACACCTCGTTGGGCTTGAGTTCGCCCCGTTCGATCAGGACACGTCCGATCGAACGGTAGGGGTAGCCGTTCTGATTGGCATAGAGGACGCGCACCATGGTCCCATCGGTCAGTTGAACCCGACCCGATCCCTGTACCTGCAGGAAGAAAAGTTCGATCGGGTCATCGACCCAGAGCAGTTCCCGACCGGCAACGGGTGCGATGCCCGCTTCGATCTGGGCCCGTGTGTAATAGGGCACCAGCCGCGACCCGTCGAGGCGACCCCGAAGGCGCAGGCCGGTGGTCTCGGGGACGACCGAGGTGAGGTCGACTGTGACGAGGTCATCGGGCGGCCCCAGCACCGGATAGATGAACGCACCGACGCGCGTGCGGCTGCCGCGCAGGAGCGGTTCGTAGTAGCCGGTGACCAGACCGCTCTCGCTCCCATCGACGTTGAGCAGTTGCCACGGCCTGAAGGCCGACTCGAACCAGCGACGCGGATCGCGTTCGGCTTCGGTCGAGCGGGCCTGCAGGCAGGTGCTGCGCCAGGCCTCCTGGCGCTCGAGCGCAGCACAGGCGTGGCGAAGCGTCCGGAGTGCATGCGGGTGATCATCGGCAATCCAGTTTGGCAGGTCGCCCCACCCGGCACGGCGGAGCAAGTCGGCGCGCGGCGCGCGGGCAGCGCTTGCGGTACGGGGGGGTGAGGCATTCGAGACCGCAGGCGCCGTCGTGGTCGAGCCCGAGGCCGAGGGCGGGGTGCCGGTGCCCGGACTTCTGCCCGCCGCGGGTGGCGCGCTGCCTGCAGTGCCGCTCGCCGCTGGCATCGCCGGGGCAGTCGTGGAAGGTCCGGTGTTCATCGCACCCGAGGCGGATGCAGACGCTGGCGCAGTGGGCGATACGGCGGGGCGTGGGGCGCTGGCGGTCGAGGCAGGCCCCTGCACACACCCTGCGAGCAGGGTCGCCAGCACGGCAGCGCACGCAATGCGGGCAGCGCGTGCCGTGGAGTCGACTATCATCGGAGCGAGTCGGGTTTGAGGAGCATGTCGCATGTTCGAAAGTGGTGCCTGGATCATCATCCTGGAGTCCCTGGTTGCGCTCGCGATGGGAATCCTCATCGTCTGGTGGACCGTGCCACGGCAGTCTGCGTCGCCCGGGAGCGAACCGGCGCCCGATCCGTCAGTGACCGCCCAGCCCGGCGCAGCGGGCCGAGACTCGAGCGCAGGGTAGAATCCGATGATGAATCTCCCCGACTCAACGCGCAAGCCCGAGCGAGGTGCGATGCACGATCGTGCTCCCGAGCGCACGCTGCAAATCGCCCCCAGCCTCCTTGCCGCTGACTTTGCCCGCCTCGGTGAAGAGGTCCGTGCCGTCCAGGCTGCCGGTGCCGATCTCATCCATTTCGATGTGATGGACAACCATTTCGTGCCCAATCTCAGCGTCGGGCCGATGGTGTGTGCCGCCATCCGGCCTCATGCTACCGTGCCGATCGACGTGCACCTCATGGTGAGCCCGGTCGACCGCATCATTCCTGACTTTGCACGAGCCGGGGCATCCATCATCAGCTTTCATCCCGAAGCCTCGGTGCATGTCGATCGCACCATCGGTCTGATCCACGACGAGGGCTGCAAGGCCGGGCTCGTGATCAATCCGGCCACGCCATTGCATTGGCTGGATCACACCCTGGCGCAGCTCGACCTCGTGCTCGTGATGTCGGTGAATCCCGGTTTCGGCGGGCAGGCGTTCATCGAACATACACTGGGCAAGATCGCAGCCATCCGTTCGCGCATCGACACGCAGGTAGCAGCGGGCGGCCGTCCGGTCATGCTCGAAGTCGATGGTGGCGTGAAGGCCGACAACATCGGCCGCGTTGCTGCCGCTGGCGCCGATGTGTTCGTGGCCGGATCAGCCATCTTTGGTACGGCCGACTACCAGGCCACCATCGCCGCGATGCGCGCCGCCGCTGTGGCAGCCTGCGCGCGCTGAACGTGTTGCGTCCTGCGTCCGATATCGAGGCGCGCCGCGGCGGGCATGCCGCCGTGCCGCTGCCGAGGGCCGGGACCGGCCCGGCCTGTCAGGCGGTGTTGTTCGACCTTGACGGTACGCTGATCGACAGCGCCCCGGATCTGATCGCCGCCGTTGGTGCCATGCTCGAGTGCCTCGGGCGTCCCGTGCCGGCGGCAGATCGCATCGAAGGCTATGTCGGCAAGGGCATTCCGCGTCTGGTTCACCGGGCCCTCACCGCCGACATGCAGGCCGATGCCGAACCGGCCTTTCATGCGCACGCAGTCGCGCTCTTCGAGGGCTTTTACCGGCAGCAGTCGGGGCGCGCTTCGAAGCTCTACCCGAACGTGACCGAGTCCCTCGAGCAATTGCGGCAGGCGCAGATACCACTGGCCTGCGTCACCAACAAGGCGCGCGCCTTCACGCTCCCCTTGCTCGAGCAGTTCGACCTTGTGCGCTTTTTCGACAGGGTGGTCGCGGGCGACGACGCGCTTGCGCGCAAGCCCGATCCAGCGCCGGTGTGGCTCGCGCTCGAGGGGCTGAGGGCATGCCGTCCCGCGGCAGCCATCACGCCTGCTCGGGTGATCATGATCGGTGATTCGGCCAATGATGTGCGTGCTGCCCGGGGCGCCGGATGCGCTGCCTGGTGCGTGCCTTACGGCTATCGTGAAGGAGAAACGATCGATGCCCTGGGCGCCGATCGCGTCGTTGACGATCTTGCGCATGGAGCGCGCCTCATTCTGGGCATGGAGGCCTACCCCCGATGAATGCACTGCTCGATACGCTGAGGGAGGCGCTAGGCCCTGCCCATGTGCTGACCGAACCCTCCGACGTATTGCCCTTCGTCGTCGACTGGCGGCGACGTTATGAAGGGCTGCCGCTTGCCGTGGTGCGTCCGGCCGATACGGAAGAGGTAGCGGCCGTCGTGCGCGCGTGCGCCGCAGCCGGCGTCGCGATGGTGCCGCAAGGGGGCAACACCGGTCTGTGTGGCGGTGCCACGCCCGATCGGTCGGCCGCTCAGGTCGTGATCAGCCTCGGGCGGCTCAATCGCATTCGTGCCCTCGATCCCGACAATGACACGATCACGGTCGAGGCTGGTTGTGTGCTGGCTCAAGTGCAGGCGGCGGCGAGCGAGGCAGGGCGATTGTTCCCGTTGAGCCTTGCCTCGGAGGGCAGTTGCGTCGTGGGAGGCAATCTTTCGACCAACGCGGGCGGCACCGGTGTACTGCGCTATGGCAACACCCGGGAACTCACGCTCGGGCTCGAAGTGGTTCTGCCCTCGGGCGACATCCTCGACCTGTTGCGCGGGCTTCGCAAGGACAACACCGGGTACGATCTGAAGCATCTGTTCATCGGGGCCGAGGGCACGCTCGGCATCATCACCGCTGCCGTGATGAAACTCTATCCGGCGCCTACGGCCGCCGGTACGGCCCTGGTGGCTTGCGATACGCCACGACAGGCGGTGGCCCTGCTCGGTCTTGCCCGCCGGCACGGCGGCGCGAGGCTCACCGCGTTCGAACTCTTTTCCGCCACCTGTCTTGAACTGGTGCTCAAGCACTATCCCGGATGCGTACCTCCATTTTCGCCACCGGCGGGCGCGATGTCATCGGCCAGTGCGGGTTCGCAGTCTCTGACGTCGACCCCGTCGATGCGTGACCGGAAGGCGCTGGCCTGGCTCTATCCCCAGTACGTACTCGTCGAGTTTTCCGATGCGGGCGATACGGCCGATCTGGCGGCCCTCACCGAAGCGGTGCTCGCCGAAGCGCTTGAGGCGGGATTGATCCGGGATGCGGTCATCTCGGCCAGCGATGCCCAGCGCAAGGCGCTCTGGGCGCTGCGTGAAAACGTCTCGGAAGCCCAGGCCCACGAAGGGCGCAACATCAAGCACGACGTCTCGGTACCAACCTCAGCCATCGCCGATTTCATCGAGAGCACCGATGCACTCCTCGAGGCGGCCTTTCCGGGTGCGCGTCGCGTGACGTTCGGTCATCTGGGCGATGGCAATCTGCACTACAACCTGGCCGCACCGGTCGGTGTTGACCCCCTCGAATTCGAGGCCAGACTCGACGCCGTGAATGAACTCGTGCACGACAGTGTCGCGCGATTTCGTGGTTCGATCAGTGCCGAGCATGGCATCGGGCAGTTGAAGCGCGATGAGTTGCCGCGTTACAAGTCGGCAACCGAGCTTTCGGTGATGCGGGCGGTGAAGGCAGCGCTCGATCCGAACGGCCTCATGAACCCGGGAAAGCTGCTGGCGACCGGATAGTCCCATGCGGATGCAGCCTCTCATCGAAGTCGTCAACACCGTCGGTCCTGACGATGCCGTGCATCGGATGAAGAGCCAGCCGCTCAGGCACCTTCTGCCTCATCTGGCGTTTGTTCGTCCCGCGCTGTGGGGTCGGGATGCCGGCAAGGGCGCCCCCGACGTGCGACCGGCCGCCGGCGTGATCCTGCGGATCGAACCGAGCGCCTCCCACGTCGATCGAGTCTTGCCGTGGCTGCGTGGACGGTGCGAGTCCGCCGTGATCATGATGCACCTGCCCGATTTCAGTCCGGCTCATCGCTCGCTTCTGCGCAAGCTCGATGAGGTGGTCGACCTGTACATGGTGCCCACGCCAGAAATGCGCACTGTCGTCTCGGCATTCACCGAACGACACGTCGAGGTCCTGATCGACCCGATCGATTTCGGGCTCGAGACGAGCCGCCGGCATCCGGTGCGGCCATCGTCCGGCCCGCTGCGCGTGATGTGGTTCGGTTATCCCGACTCCTTTCGCAAGTCGATGTCCGGGTACCTGCCCGCGCTGGAAGCGTTGTGCCTCTCAGGGGAGATCGAGTTTCATGTCGTGACACGCAGGCCGGCCTACGGGGCGAAGTCGTTCTACACGGTTCACCGTTACGACCCGACCACATTCATCGACGATGCGCGTCGCTTCGATGTCTGCCTGCTGAGTCATCAGTCGTTCGATTTCTCCCTGGCAACCTGGTCGAAATCGGAGAACAAGGCAGTCCTTGCGATGACGCTGGGTTTGCCGGTGGCAGCATCACGGACGCCCGCCTACCGGCGTCTCCTCGCCGGTTGTGGGCTGAGTGATTTTCTCTTCAGTTCCAGGGCCGAACTGGCAGCCGTCCTGCGTCGGCTGGCCGATCGCCCGACTCGGGTCGATTACCTTCGCAAATGCCAGGCGCCTGTCCTGCAAGCCTATGGGGTGCGGCGAATGGCGAATGACTGGCAAGCGCTTTTCGAGCGCGAGTTGCGTGAGCGCCGTCTCTCGATCCCCTCGGTACTCCCCGAGGACAGGCTCCAGTTGCAAGCGCTCGCAACGCGGCTGGCTGCCGACGGCCGGTGATGGCGTTGCAGGTCCCGTCTCTTCCGCGAGGCTAGGCGCTCGATGTCCTCGTCACGCCGTCTGCACCGGCGCGTGGCGGCACGATGCGGTCGTACCCCAACCGGTCGAAGTCCTGGCGAAACAGCACATTGATGCGGTCGATTGTTCCCGGAGCGAGTCGCCGGGCGTAGAGGTACTGGTCGGAGTCGGCGCTCGCCAGGGCCGCGTCCGATCGATTGGCATCGAGCCGGTTCGTCTCGCCAATGCCGTAGCGGGCCCTGAGGCGATCGAAATCGGCCTCGAAGTGTTCGACCTTGCCAAGGAAATCCACCCCGAGCTCCTTGCCGCGGTGGGTCCAGTAGATGCACGGATGCAGACAGAGCGTGCCGCCCTGTCCGGCATCGAGAATCTCGTGTTCGGGCAACTGCTGGAACCACCGGTTCACGTCGAAGCCCGCACGGCTGGCGCCGGCCCAGGCACGCGCCAGTTGTTCCAGCACGCGTTCGCGGATCCAGGGTTCGGGGTACTGCAGGCGCGGCAGCACCTGAAAGTTGCGCTGCAACTGGATGAACCCCGAGAACACCCGGTCGTACGGATTGCGCACGAACACGGCCAATTGGTAGCCCTGGTCGTGTTCCGGCAGCGCTGCCCAGTCCGACAAGGTCAGATGCTGGTGCGTGATGCGTCGCAAATGGGGGTTGAAGTGAAACAGCTTCGGATAGGGGCGCACGCCGAGACTCTCGAGGCGTGCCTGAAGCGTCTGGCTGGCGGTCTTCACCGGGAAGAGCAGGGCGAGTTTCTGGGTGGGCAGGAGCAGCATCGATGTCGGTTCGCTATCGTGCGTTGCAAGCGGCCGATGCGTCGGACGCCGCCAGGGGATGATGGCCACAAGGGTACAACTGATGCCATAATCGAGCCATGCTCCCCTCGCGCATTCCTGCCGCGACCTGCCGTTGGCGCTGGCGTCACTCAGCCGCCTGAGGTCATTCGTCTGCCGATTCAATCGGCGCTCCGCGGTGCGCTGCGGGTTTCGAAAGCAGGGAGCCGGTCAGCGTGTCCTCCGGGACACCGACCGGAGGAAATGGGAGCAGCACATGCCGCAGTTCAGCGACAACCGCCCGGTGCGACGGTGTGATCGGGTCAGGCACGTCTTTCGATGGCGTCGCTCCGCTGCCTGACCGATCGAGGCGGTGCCGGGCGTTTCCGGGTCGTCTCGTTCTTCCCCGATCTGCCAGGACACCGGAAGGCCTGGCGCCACGACGGCCTTGCAAGCGGCTTCGGCCCCGCACCCCAGGAGAAGTGACATGCCCCCCATTACCCCCCAGGAAGCGCTGCAGCGAACCATCGAGCATCGTGAGATCTTTCATGACGAGATGCTCGAGATGATGCGCATGATCATGTCTGGCGAGATGAGCCCGGTGATGATCGCTGCACTGACGGTCGGTCTGCGCGTGAAGAAGGAAACCATCGGCGAAATCGCAGCCGCGGCGCAGGTGATGCGCGAACTGGCCACCCGGGTGACGGTGTCCGACGCCACGCATCTGGTCGACGTCGTCGGCACCGGAGGCGATGGGTCGCACACCTTCAACATATCGACAGCCGCCGCCTTCGTGACCGTAGCGGCGGGTGCTCGTGTGGCCAAGCACGGCGGGCGTGCCGTATCGAGCAAGTCGGGCAGCGCCGATGTGCTCGAGTCGCTGGGTGCCAACATCATGTTGCCCGCCGACGTGGTGGGGCGCTGCATCGACGAGGTGGGCATGGGCTTCATGTTTGCCCCCAATCATCATGCAGCCATGAAGCATGCGGCGCCCGTTCGCAAGGAACTGGGTGTTCGCACCATCTTCAACATCCTCGGGCCCCTCACCAATCCGGCCCTCGCGCCCAATCAACTCATGGGCGTGTTCCACGGCGACCTCGTCGGCATCATGGTGCGCGTCATGCAGCGCCTGGGTGCCCACCACGCCATGACGGTGCACGGGCGTGAAAGTCTCGACGAGATCTCGATCAGTGGCGAGACCCTTGTGGGCGAATTGAAGGAGGGTCGAGTCACCGAATACGTCATCCACCCTTCGCAGTTCGGTCTGCCGGTGCACGACCCGCGCACGCTGCGCGTCGATACCGTGGAGGAGTCGCGCGCCATGGTGCTGTCGGCGCTCGCCGATACACCGGGCGCGGCGCGTGACATCGTGGCGCTCAATGCGGGGGCCGCCATTTACGTGGCGGGTGTTGCGACGACGCTGGAAGAGGGTGTCGAGCAGGCCTTGCGCGCGATTCGTTCGGGTGCCGCCCGCGCCGCGCTCGATGCCTTCGTTGCATGGACGCGAGCAGCGTCGGCGCGCTGAACAAGTCTCGAGCCCCTTTCACACCTGTTCCCTGACGGAGTGACCCGATGTCCGACATCCTTGAGCGCATTCTCACCGTGAAGCGTGCCGAGATCGTTGCAGCGCGTGCCAGGCGTGATCTCGCCGCGACGGAGGCCGCCGCCGCCGCGGCGCCTCCGGCGCGTGACTTCATCGAGGCCCTGCGCACGCGCATCGCCTCGGGTGCCGCGGCCGTGATCGCTGAAATCAAGCAGGCGAGCCCGAGCAAGGGCCTGCTGCGCGAACCGTTCGATGTGGCCGAGATCGCCCGATCGTATGCGCTCGGTGGCGCCGCCTGCCTTTCAGTGCTGACCGATCGCGAGTTCTTCCGGGGTGCGCCTGAAAATCTCGCGATTGCGAAAGCCCACGCACCGATGCCGGCCTTGCGCAAGGATTTCATCATCGATCCGTATCAGGTGTACGAGGCGCGCGCGCTCGGGGCGGACTGCATCCTGCTCATCGTTGCGGCTCTGGATGACGCAATGCTGGTCGCGCTGGAACGCCTGGCGCAGCGTCTGGGCATGGCGGTACTGGTCGAGGTGCACGATGAGGCTGAGCTGGCACGGGCGCTCAGGCTCCAGACCCCGCTCATCGGCGTCAACAATCGCGACCTGCGTACGTTTGACACCACGATCGACACCAGCATCCGCCTGCGTGCGTCGATGCCGCCCGGTCGCCTGATCGTGACCGAGAGCGGTATCCGCACGCGAGAGGATGTCGCCCGGCTGCGAGGGGCCGGCATCGACGCCTTTCTGGTGGGCGAGGCGTTCATGCGAGTGCCCGATCCGGGCGCCGGATTGCGGGCCTTGTTTGACTGAGTGGTGGCGACGCAACGTCCCCGGGCGGTCAGTTGCCAAGATTTTCACGAACGTCAGACCCGAAAGTTCATCCGGAATCGATGGAAAGTCCTTGCAAGTCATTGTTTTGAAACAATTTATATATTTGTTGTTTGTTTGCAACAGAATCGGCGCCAAAGCCCTGTTTTCGAGTGTCCGGGGTTGCCTTGTGCGTCAGCCGCTCGGCAGAATGGGGTCAAGCCTGTCGGGGGATACCCGCTTGGCCTGTGCGGTGTTCCGGTGATGACAGGCAAGAACCTGCCAGACCCACCGCTTCAATGATCAATCAGGAGATTTCCTCAATGAACAGCAAGATCCTCGCAGCAGCAGTTGCCGGCGTGTTCGCCGCTCCGGTGGCCTTCGCACAGTCGAGCAACGTCGAACTGTACGGCCGTCTGAACCTCGGTGTGGACAACGCGAGCGCCACCGGTGCCACGCTGACCACCGGTACCGTGAACCAGGACTACAAGTCGCGCATGCGTCAATTCGACACCGGCTCGCGCCTCGGCGTGCGCGGTGCAGAAGACCTCGGCAACGGCCTCCGCGCGATCTTCCAGATCGAGTCGGGTGTCAACGGCGACAACGGCCAGCTCTCCTCGCAAGGCGGCCAGACCAACGCCAGCGCGGGTGTGCTCGGCTCGCGTCCGACCTGGGCCGGCCTCGAAGGCTCGTTCGGTAACGTCAAGTTCGGCCGCCAGGACATCTACTGGGGCAACGGCACGATCAACCAGACCGGCCCGAACCATGTCAACACCGACCTGCCCTGGGTGACCGGTGGCTCGGGCCGTGTCTCGGCCGGCACCACCCGTCAGTCGAACGTCGTGACCTACACCACCCCGACGGTTTCGGGCCTCAACGCCACCCTGTCGTGGTCGCCTGACACCAACGCTGGCGGTGCTCCTGGCATCACCGGCATCGGCAACGCCACCAACCAGGCGGGCGGCGCTGGCTACAACAACGCGGAAAACGCTGCAGCCGGCAAGAACACCAATGCCCAGCTGCTCGGCCTGACCGCCCGCGGCGCGTTTGGTCCCTTCCAGGCCCAGTACGACTTCGTGACCAAGACCGGTACGTCTGACCAGACCGCCATCGGCACGACGACTGTCGAAAACGCAACCCCGCGCACCTTCGCGAACAAGCTGGGTCTGGCCTGGCGCTATGTGCCGGCTGGCCAGATTTCGCTGATCGCCACCGCGATTCACCTCCAGAATGCAACCGTCAGCTCGACCGAGCGGATCGCCGGCAGCACGATGCCGAGCGGCCTGCAGAACCTGAGCCAGAACACCTTCGGCATCACCTGGGAGCACCTGGTGGGTGGCAACATGCTGCTCCTGGCCCAGTACGGTCAGATGCAGTCGGTCAAGGGTTGCTCGGCTGCTGCGGCTGCCGACGTCTGCGACAACAGCAAGGCAACCGGCTACATGGCTGGCGTCCGTTACAACCTGTCGAAGCGCACCGCCGTGTTCGCCTCGTACAACAAGGTGTCGAACGGCTCGAACCAGTACGCCGACTACGCTGGTGGCGCCTACCAGGTCGGCCCGCTGGGCGCGACCAACAAGGGTGCCGATCCGCAGATCGTTGCGGTGGGCATGCAGCACAACTTCTGATCGCGCGCGGTCCTCGTGACCGCCTGAATCGATTGGCGGGGCGCATCCAGAGGTGCTCCCTGCCCGATCGAGGATCAGATGACGGGCGACGCAAGTCGCCCGTTTTCATTGGTGCCTCACTGATCATGGCGTGCGTGCGGCACACGGCGTACGCTAAGGTGAGGGTGCGCCCTGCGCGCGTCGTGTGACTGTTGAATTCCCAAGGATGCCGGATGTCTCTCGATCGTTTCATTACCGAGTTCGATCGTGCGCTTCGAACCCTGACCGATACGGTGCAGGCGACACGGCCGTCGCCGGCTGCCGACTTGCTGGAGCCTGACCTCGATCGTGCCGAGCGCGATCAGGCCATGCGTCTCATGCGCGTGAACCACTGTGGCGAGGTCTGTGCGCAGGCCCTTTATCAGGGGCAGGCACTGGCGACGCGTAACGAGCGTATCGCACGACCGCTCCGCGCCGCAGCCGATGAGGAACTCGATCATCTGGCCTGGAGTGGGCAGCGCATCCGCGAACTCGGCGGGCGCACCAGCCGACTCAATCCGCTCTGGTATGCGGGGTCGCTCGCGCTGGGTTATGCCGCCGGTCGCGCCGGCGACCGCTGGAATCTTGCCTTCCTGCGCGAAACCGAGCGCCAGGTCGAGGCCCACCTCGCCTCGCATCTGGATCGGCTCAGCCCGCGTGATACCGCCACGCGCGCTGTCGTCGAGCAGATGAAAGTCGATGAGGCGGGTCATGCCGCAACAGCGCAGCGACTGGGTGCCCGTCACATGCCCGAGTGGGGCAGGCGTCTCATGGCGCGTGGGTCGGGCGTGATGACACGCCTTTCGTACTGGATCTAGGCGGACTGGACGGCTTGCCCGCCGGGCTCCTCGATGATCTCGTAGTCGTACGTGATGTCGGCGGTCTTGCCGAGCATGATCGAGGCAGAGCAGTACTTCTGGTGGGACAACTTGATCGCGCTCTCGACCAGCGCACGGCGCAGGTTGCGCCCGCGGATCACGAAGTGCATGTGGATGCGGGTGAACACCTTCGGATCGGTTTCCGCGCGGTCGGCTTTCAGTTCGACATGGGCGCCCGTCACGTCCTGACCGCTCTTCTTCAGAATGACCAGCACGTCATAGATCGTGCAGCCACCGGCACCGGTGAGAACGGTTTCCATGGGGCGCGGTCCGAGATTGCGGCCGCCACCCTCGGGTGCACCATCCATCACGAAGGCGTGTCCGCTTCCCGTTTCGCCCACGAAGGCCATCCCGTCGAGCCACTTCACCGTGCATTCCATGGGCCAACTCCGCGTATCGATGGCCTTCATGATACTAGAGCGGTGATGCGCTCTCGCGCCATGCCGTTTCGTGCGTGGACCGCGACGAAAATGGGCGCAAGTGGATCCAGAAATAGAACGATCGGTCTTAAAGATGAAAAAAGCGGCCAAATTTGTCAGATTTTGTAACGACGAACGGAAATTTGCTGACCGCTTGGACATTTTTCTTGCATTGCACAAAACGGATGTGTAGGATTCGAGGTGTGGGAACGACGTCTCGCAACGAAAGGCAGTACCGCTGCAGAACGGTCGGGTCCCGATGATTGTCTCCTCCACCCTCCTCCTTTGGTGGATTCAACGCGGCCTGGTATCCAGGTCGCGTTTTTCTTTTGTGTGGCCGATTGTGGCGCGGCGTGGCGCGTCGCGTCGCGAGCAGGCCCACCGCAGGAGGATGCCGATGTCGAGGGCGCCTGGGGTGCCCACCGGCACGTTCCTGCTCGGCGTGGCGGATGCGTGTCCGGTTGCTGGCGCGCCTCGTCCGGATACGCTTGACGGCACGAATTCAAGTCGCTATGATCTCGGGTTCACTTCGCATGATCCCAAAAAGGCCATGACGGGTTGCCCTTCGCAACCGGTCTGGAAGACGACCCGATGAAAACCTTTTCAGCCAAACCGCAAGACGTTGTTCACGACTGGTTCGTCGTTGACGCGACCGACAAGGTGCTTGGCCGCCTGGCCGCCGAGATCGCTCGTCGCCTGCGTGGCAAGCACAAGCCGGAGTTCACCCGCCACGTTGATACCGGCGACTTCATCGTCGTCGTGAACGCCGGCAAGATCCGGGTGACCGGCAACAAGGCCCAGGACAAGAAGTACTACCGCCACAGCGGTTACCCGGGCGGTATCTACGAGACGAACTTCGCCACGATGCAGTCGCGCTTCCCCGGACGCGCGCTCGAAATCGCCGTGAAGGGCATGTTGCCCAAGGGGCCCCTCGGATATGCGATGATCAAGAAGTTGAAGGTCTATGGGGGTGCGGAACATCCGCACTCGGCGCAACAGCCCAAGGTGCTGGAGATCGTGCAATGATCGGCGAATACAATTACGGCACCGGCCGTCGCAAGACCTCCGTCGCCCGTGTCTTCATCAAGCCCGGACGTGGGCAGTTCATCGTGAATGACAAGCCGGTCGATGAGTACTTCGGTCGCGAAACCGGGCGCATGGTCTGTCGCCAGCCCCTGGTGCTGACCAACCACCTGACCACGTTCGACGTGAAGGTCAACGTCGACGGTGGGGGTGAGTCGGGCCAGGCGGGTGCCGTACGTCATGGCCTGACGCGAGCACTGGTCGAATACGACGCAACGCTCAAGTCAGCGCTCTCCAATGCCGGGTTCGTGACGCGAGATGCTCGCGCGGTCGAGCGCAAGAAGGTGGG
The DNA here is from genome assembly GCA_947455195.1 of Pseudomonadota bacterium. Taxonomy (GTDB): domain Bacteria; phylum Pseudomonadota; class Gammaproteobacteria; order Burkholderiales; family SG8-39; genus CAIXPL01. The sequence continues at coordinate 128,581 of CANGMI010000010.1, forward strand.
TCTGCACAAGGCACGTCGCCGCAAGCAATTCTCGAAGCGCTAGGCGCCGCAGCAAGGAAGCCGCCCATGGGCGGCTTTTTTTTCGACGGGCTGTTCTGGAGTCCACGGTCATGATCAAGATTGGCATCGTCGGCGGCACGGGTTACACCGGTGTGGAGTTGCTGCGCCTCCTGTCGCAGCATCCGCAAGCACATCTGCGTGCCATCACCTCCCGCAAGGAAGCCGGCATGCGGGTCGATCAGATGTTTCCCTCGCTGCGCGGGCATGTCGATCTGGCGTTCTGCGAGCCGGCCGAGGCGCATCTCGAAGCCTGCGATGTCGTCTTCTTTGCAACGCCCAACGGGGTGGCCATGCAGGAGGCCTCGGCGCTGGTGCACGCCGGTGTGCGCATCATCGATCTGGCGGCCGATTTTCGCTTGCGAGATCCGGCCGTCTGGGAGCGCTGGTACAAGGTGCCCCATGCAGCACCTGAACTCCTCACCGAGGCGGTCTATGGCCTTCCTGAGGTCAATCGCGCGCGGATCCGCGAGGCGCGCGTGCTGGCCAATCCGGGTTGCTACCCGACCGCGGTGCAACTCGGTTTCATCCCGCTGCTCGAGGCCGGCTGCATCGAACCGGCCCACCTCATCGCCGATGCCAAATCGGGCGTGAGCGGGGCGGGTCGCAAGGCCGAGGTGCATACGCTGATGGCAGAGGCCGCCGACAACTTCTCGGCGTATGGCGTACCCGGCCATCGTCACTGGCCCGAGATTCGTCAGGGGCTTGCGGCCGTGTCGGGCGCCGACGTCGGGCTCACCTTCGTGCCCCATCTCACGCCGATGATCCGGGGCATTCACGCCACGCTCTATGCACGAATCACCCGCGAGACGGACTTCCAGGCACTGTACGAGGATCGTTATTGCAACGAGCCTTTCGTCGATGTGCTGCCCGCGGGGACTCATCCGGATACCCGTTCGGTGCGAGGCGCCAACCTCTGTCGCATCGCAGTGCATCGTCCTCAGGGTGGCGATACCCTGGTGATTCTTTCGGTCATCGACAATCTGGTGAAAGGTGCTGCCGGGCAGGCCGTGCAGAACATGAACATCATGTTCGGGCTCGACGAGCGCGCCGGGCTCGCCCAGGTTGCCTTGGTACCCTGAGAGCCCTGCGTCCAGCGCGGAACCGGCGACAGCCACCGGACGAGTGCTGCCCCGGTCTGCGCAGACTCCCTCACGGACTGACCGGCGAGGGTGTCCGCGACAGGTGCATTGACCGCACCGCAGGCTCGGTGCACTATCGCGGAACAAGACCATCGTCATGATGGTTGCCTTGATGCAGGAGTTGCCATGAATGCAGTCGCTGAAATGCCGTCCCCCTTTGTCTTCACCGACAGCGCGGCTGACAAGGTTCGCGCCCTGATCATCGAAGAGGGTAACGAGAACTACAAGCTCCGGGTATTCGTCACCGGCGGTGGTTGCTCGGGCTTCCAGTACGGCTTTACCTTCGATGAAGAGCAGAACGAAGACGACACGGTGATGGAGAAGAACGGTGTTCGTCTTCTCATTGATGCCATGAGCTACCAGTACCTGGTCGGCGCCGAGATCGACTACACCGACGGCGTCGAGGGTGCGCAGTTCGTGATACGCAACCCGAATGCCACCAGCACCTGCGGGTGTGGGTCTTCGTTCTCGGTCTGACCGTTCGGCTTCAGGTGCGGCCGACTGGACCCGCGGGATAGATTGCACCCAACACGCGAGCCCCGCGAGCGCCGGTGACCGCAGGCAAGTTGCCGGGCAAGTGATGCAGCGCCCGCCAGGCGAGCCAGGCGAAGGCGCAGGCCTCCACATAGTCGGGGTCTATCCCCAGACTCGCAGTAGACGCGACGCGTGCCGCGGGCAGTGCGCTGGTGATTCGTTTCACCAGATCGTCGTTGTGAACGCCCCCTCCGCAAAGCAGGACCTCCCGGGGGGCTCCACACCAGATGCGAATGGCTTGCGCCAGACTCTGTGCGGTGAATTCGGCAAGTGTCGCCTGCACGTCGGCTGCGTCCCGTGATTCGACGCCCATCTGTGCCAGCCACCGAGCATTGAAGTGATCGCGCCCCGTGCTGCGCGGGGGCGGTCGTGACAGGAAGTCATCACTCATCATTCGATCGAGGAGTGCCTGATCGACGGCGCCCGACGCGGCCCATGCGCCCCCATCATCGCGAGTGCGACCCCGATGCAACTCGACCCAGAGGTCGAGCAACAGATTACCCGGCCCGGTATCGAAGCCGATGGGGCTTGCATTTGTACTCTCGCTGGAGGGCAGATTGGTGATGTTGGCGATGCCGCCCAGATTCGCGATGACCCGGTGAATGCGCGCGTCCCCGAAAATCGCCTGATGGAAGGCCGGCACGAGGGGGGCTCCCTGCCCGCCCGCAGCGATGTCCCGACTGCGAAAGTCGGCAACGACACAGATGCCCGTCGCCTCGGCCAGCATTGCACCGTCGCCCAGCTGGACGGTGTACCCGGCATCAGGGCGATGGCGCACGGTCTGCCCGTGGCAGCCGATGGCCTCCACGTCGTGCGCGGCGATATTCAGGCCCCCAAGCAGCTGGAGCGTGGCGTGCGCGTAGAGCCGGGCCAGTTCCAGGCCGACACGCCGAGCCCGGTCGAGTTCGTTGTCTCCGGCAGTGTTCAGCGCAAGAACATCGGCCCGCAGCTGCGCGGGATAGGCGACGAAGTGGGTGCCGACCAGACGTGGTGCTGATGCCGAGAAGTCGACCACCGCTGCATCGACACCGTCGAGGCTGGTGCCGGACATGAGTCCGACCACCAGGTGACTCATGAACGGCAGCCTGCGCGCCTCAATCGACCAGCGCGACCGCAGTGCTCTGCAGCGAGGCCTCGAGCTGCGCAAACAGCGCCTTCGCCTGCGCCTGCAGCTGCGCCTGCTGGCGGGCGGGCAGATTGGCACCGCTCGGCAGTGACGCCGACATCGGATTCATGTAGACGCCATGGTGACGCAGTTCGTAGTGCAGGTGCGGCCCGGTGGCCCAGCCCGTCTGCCCGACAAAGCCGATCGTGTCGCCCTGACCGATCCTGAGACCCGTGCGCGTACCCGGGGAAAACTGGCTCAGGTGCGCATAGAGCGTCGTGTAATCGCCGGAATGACGCAGAACGACCACGTTGCCGTAACCACTCTGCCACCCGGCATAGTCGACCACACCATCCCCCGTTGCACGAACGGGCGTCCCGATGGGAGCGCCGAAGTCGATCCCCTTGTGCGTCACCCACTGCTGGCCTGAAGCGTCCAGCCGCGAGCCAAAACCTGAGTTGACCTTGGCGAAGTCAAGCGGCACGCGTCGGAACCCGACCTGCGTGCTTTCCCCTTGCGGGTTGAAGTAGCCGCGGGTGCTGCCACCGTCGAACCACAGGGCGCGATGGGTCTGCCCGCCATGCGTGACTTCGGCCGCCAGAAGACGCCCGGCTCGAACCAGTTGCCCTTCGTGGTAGAACACTTCGTACAGGCCGGCTATGCGGTCGCCTCGCACGAGTCCTGCCCCGACATCGATGGCGCTACCGAAAGCCTGCGAGAACTGAAGCGCAACCGATGCGGGCACGCCGGCGTTCTGCACATCGGCCAGCGCGCGCGAACGCACGACGGTGCTGCGTGCAACCACCTCGCGCGTCATCTGCAGGATGCGTTCGCTGGTGCTGATGCGTCCGTCGGCGCGGGCGATACGCCCGAGTCGGTCGTCGGCCGTGATGAATTCGAGTTGCTGCAACTCACCGACCCGCGACACTTCAGCGCGCACGCTGGTGCCCGGACGCAGTTTTCGAAGCAGACGACTGGCGGCTGCGTCACCCACGACCCGCGACGCGTCGATGTTGCTGACCTGCAGGCGTGCGAGGAGGCTGCCGAACGTATCGCCACGCCCGAACCGCTCTTCGTACCAGAAGGTGCTGTCCCCGGCGTCACCGAGAGTGACCGGATCGATGCGGATCTTCTCGACCACGGCGTGTGCGTTCACGGCACCCGCTGAGCCATCAACGGTCGCAATGGCCCCCACAACGGCCGTGAGAAAGACACCCGCAACCGCCCCCACCAGTTTCTGGCGTGGTGACAGCGAGAGGCGATCCACCGCGGCAACAGCCGTGGCTGAGGCTTCGAGTGCCTTGGTTAAGAGTATGTTTTTTTGCATGTTTTAAGGCGATAATCAATGATCAGTGTCACAAAAACGGCAGGATTTGTCAATGTCTTCGCAAGCTCCCCGAACAGCGCCGTCCGTTGCCGATGCCATGGCCGTGATTCGACGTGGCGCGGAGGAGCTTCTGGTCGAGTCCGAACTCGTCCAGCGACTGGCGAGCGGACGGGTTCTGAATGTCAAGCTGGGCATGGACCCGACAGCGCCCGACCTGCACCTTGGCCACACGGTGGTGATCAACAAGCTGCGCCACTTTCAGGACCTGGGCCATCACGTGCAGTTTCTCATCGGCGACTTCACCGGGATGATCGGTGACCCGACCGGGCGCAACGCGACCCGGCCTCCGCTCACCCGCGAGCAGATCGTCGCCAACGCCGCCACCTACCGCGAGCAGGTCTTCAAGATTCTCGACCCCGCGCGCACCGAAGTGCTGTTCAACTCGACCTGGTGCGAAGCGCTCGGTGCACAGGGCCTGATTCGGCTCGCTGCTACCCACACCGTGTCGCAGATGCTTCAGCGCGACGACTTTTCGCGGCGGTTCAAGGCTGAGCAGCCCATCGCCTTGCATGAACTGCTCTACCCGATCATGCAGGGCTACGATTCGGTCGCCATGAAGGCCGACGTGGAACTGGGAGGTACCGACCAGAAGTTCAACCTGCTGGTCGGCCGTGAGCTCCAGAAAGCCTATGGACAGACCCCGCAGTGCATTCTGACGATGCCCATTCTCGAGGGACTGGATGGCGTCAACAAGATGTCCAAGTCGCTGGGCAACTATGTCGGCATCAACGAGGCGCCCGACGCGCAGTTCGGCAAGCTGATGTCGATCTCGGATGACCTGATGTGGCGGTATGCCGAACTCCTGTCCTTCGAGTCCATCGAGACCGTCGGGCGTTGGCGCCGCGAGGTCGCCGAGGGGCGCAACCCGCGCGACATCAAGGTCGGGCTTGCTCGCGAGATCGTCGCGCGGTTTCACGGGGCTGTTGCTGGCGCGCGCGCCGAGGATGACTTCAACCGCCGTTTCCGCGGCGGAGAACTGCCCGAAGATATGCCCGAAGTGAGTCTCGGCGCTGGCCCGCTTGTGATCACGGCCATACTCAAGCAGGCTGGCATGGTACCCAGCACGGCCGAGGCGGTTCGCATGGTCGAGCAAGGCGGCGTGCGGATCGATGGAGAGCGTGTGAGCGACCGCAGCCTCACCCTCGCGCCCGGCACTACTGCGGTGGTGCAGGTGGGCAAGCGGCGCTTTGCGCGCGTCAGCGTAGGCTGAGGCGAGTAGCGGCACCGTCGTGTACGGCGCCCTGCGCCTCAGAGCTTCGAGTCCATGCCGCGCGTTGCCCAGCCGGTCATGCGCTTCTCGAGCATGGCGAACGCCACGTACATCACCATGGCCATCGCGCTGATGACGATCAGCCCCGCAAACACCAGGCCCATGCGCATCGACGAGCCGGCCGACATCATCAGGTAACCGATGCCCTTGTTCGCCGCGACGGTTTCCGACACCACGGCCCCCACGAAGGCAAGCGTGATGGCAACCTTGAGTGACGCGAAGAAGTAGGGGAGCGATCGCGGCAGGCCGACCTTGATGAGGACGTCGAGCCGTTTGGCACCCAGCGATCGCAGCACATCCTCGAGTTCGGGTTCGAGCGTGGCAAGGCCTGTGGCCACGTTGACGACGATCGGGAAGAAGGAGATGAGAAAGGCGGTGAGAATCGCCGGAACGGTGCCGATGCCGAACCACACCACCAGAATCGGCACGAAGGCCGCTTTCGGAATCGAGTTGAATCCGATCATCAGCGGGTAGAGCGCGTTGTACATGAAGCGCGACGAGCCGATGATGAACCCGAGCACGAGACCGACCCCGACGCCGATGCCAAACCCGGCAACCGTCGTCCAGAACGTCTGCCAGGCATGGTCGGCAATCGGACCGGCGAATTCGACCAGTGACTTCACGACGGCGGCAGGACTCGGGAAGATGAATTCCGATACCGTGAAGCCGCTGCAGATGGCCTGCCACAGGATGATGATGACGGCCGTGAATACCCAGGGGGCCCAGGCGTCCTTGCGGGGTTTGGTTGATGCCATGTTGCTGCTCCTGCTGTTGTCTTGCTGGGCTGGCAGCCCCACGTCGGGCAAACAGGCTGCTTCGCGGGGTCAGCTTGGTGGGGTCAAGCCGGGTGGTATCAGGCTTCGTGGGGTCAGGTTTCGCCTCGCCTGCCCTCGGGTCAAGTCTTGCGGATCCGACCGATGTGTTCGCGCAGTTCGAGCACGATATCGGTGAAGCGCTCCTCGTAGGTGATGTCGAGGTCGCGCGGGCGTGGCAGGTCGATCTCCTTGCGCACGAGGATGCGCCCCGGACGCTTGGACATCACGTAGACAGTGTCGGCGAGGAAGGCTGCTTCACGCAGATCGTGAGTCACCAGCACGACGGTAAACCGCTTTTCGGTCCACAGATCGCGCAGTACGCACCAGAGCTCTTCGCGTGTGAACGCGTCCAGCGCGCCGAACGGCTCGTCGAGCAGCAGCAACTTGGGCTGATGGATCAAGGCGCGGCAGATCGAGGCACGCTGCTGCATGCCGCCGGAGAGCTCCCAGGGAAACTTGTTTTCGTTGCCCTCGAGGCCGACGGTCTTGAGAAGGCTGCGTGCCCGCGCTTCGTATTCGCCCCGCTTCTGCTTGAGCGTCGAGCGGTACGGCTCGACGATTTCCAGCGGCAGCATCAGATTGTCCATCGCGGTGCGCCAGGGCAGCAGGGTCGGCGCCTGAAAGGCCATACCGACGATCTTCAGCGGACCGCTCACTTCGCGACCATCGACCACGACATTGCCCTGGGTCGGTGGCTTCAGTCCGGACACCAGTTTCATGAAGGTCGACTTGCCGCAACCCGACGGGCCGACGATGGCGACAAACTCGCCCTCTCGAATCGAGAGCGATACGTCCTCGATGGCGTTGCCGCCGGTGTCGTCATAGGCCAGATCGACCCGGTCGAAGTCGACCAGCACGCGGGCCTGAGCGTCGCCAGAGCTTGTTTCAGCAGTATTCAACATCGGTTGGCACCTAAAGGATTCGGACTCTGCCGACATGGCAGCAGGAATGCTGTTCTATCTTGCCTGTTCAATGCAAGAACCCTGCCACTTGTCGCCGGGCGCCGCGCTCCACCTGTGCTGGTGATCAGCCACTCAGGCAGCCCGATCTTGCTTGCAATGCATTGGTGCAATCGCCCCATCTTAGTGCATATTCGGGGATGGGTACACTCGCGCGCAAACGGCCTCGGGACAGGGCTCGCGACGAATCGCTCGGCATGCGTCATGCTTAGCGCACAGCACGTTCGCCGAAACTGTGCCCATCCCAAAGGTCTGCTGATGACTGCCCGTACCGTTCAGTTCCTGCTCGATGACAAGATCGTGTCGGTCGTCCCGGGTGCGCCCGATCGCACGGTGCTTCAGGTCTTGCGGGAAGACCTGGGGCGTACAGGCACGAAAGAGGGCTGTGCCGAGGGCGATTGCGGCGCCTGTACCGTCGTCATCGCCGAGCCTGCCGCTGGGGGTGGGCTGGCCTATCGCGCGGTGAACGCCTGCATCCAGTTTGCCCCGACGCTTGCGGGCAAGGCGCTGGTCACGGTCGAGAGTCTCACGGCTGCGGTACGTGCGACCGCCGTTGCGGGCGGCGAGGGCGGGCCGGGCCCTTCGCCGCGCGACGCGGGAAACCCCGCGCGCGCCTCTGGCACCGGCACGCGCGCTGGTTCGGCGCTCCATCCGGTGCAGCAGGCCATGGTCGGGTGTCATGCGTCGCAGTGCGGCTTTTGCACGCCGGGCTTCGTCATGTCGCTGTTCGCCCTCTACAAGACCGCGGTGGCCCCCGATCGGCGTGCCATCAACGAGGCGCTCTCGGGCAATTTGTGTCGTTGCACCGGCTATCGACCGATCGTCGATGCGGCGTTTCGCATGACACGCCTGGGTCTCGAGGAAGCCCAGCGCGTCAGCCTGGCACCGCTCGAGGCTGACAAACCTGCTGCAAACGGGGTCGTGCCCCTTCACTGGCTGTTGCCCCCTGCCGCCTCGGGTGTGATGCCGTCAGGTGACCCAACGTCTGCCGCGCAGGCCAGCACAGTCCAGGCGTCCGAACAGGCCGTGGTCGATCGTCTTGCAGCGATGGTCGTTGACCCGATGATCGCGGCCGGCGACGGACGCCGTTTCTTTCGCCCGACTACGCTCGCCGAATTGGCCCGACTGCGGTTCGAGCACCCGCAGGCCCGGATCCTTGCCGGCGGTACCGACGTCGGTCTGTGGGTCACCAAGCAGTACCGCCCGATGGGCGATCTGCTCTGGGTGGGTGCCGTGGCCGAGCTTGCACGCATCGAATCATCCGCCTTCGGCCTGAGCATCGGTGCAGGGGTGACGATCAGTGCTGCCTTGCCTGCCCTGGAACGGCTGCATCCTGAACTTGGGGGGCTGATCCGGCGATTTGCCTCGGTCCCGATACGCAACACGGCCACCCTCGTGGGCAACCTCGCCAACGGATCGCCCATCGGTGATGGTGCCCCAGCGCTCATCGCGCTGGGGGCGGTCCTGATCCTGCGCCGTGGTGACGCGGTGCGCGAAGTGCCACTGGATACGTTCTATCTCGGCTACATGAAGAACGCGCTTCGTCCCGGCGAATTCATCGAGCGCGTGCGCTTGCCAAAACCCGATCCGGGTCTTCTCTTTCGCACCTGGAAGGTGACTCGCCGCTTCGATCAGGATATTTCGGCGGTCAGCGCCGGACTTGCGCTCGACCTCGAAGGCGGCAGGGTACGCAGCGCGCGCCTCGCCTTTGGCGGCATGGATGCCATCGTACGTCGTGCCTCGGGCGCCGAGCAGGCTCTGATCGGTGCCGTGCTGGACGAGGCAGCCATCGAAGCTGCCGCGGCAGCGCTTGCTGTCGATTTTCGCCCGATCACCGACATGCGTGCGAGTGCCGGATACCGGATGCGGGTTGCTGCCAATCTGTTGCGTCGCCTGCTGGCCGATGCCGGTCCCGAGCGGGTTCCTGATCTCCACGAGATGAATCAGGAGGTCGCATGAGCGAACGCCCGCATGGCGTTGCGCCGAGATCCGGCCCGGGCGCGCCGGTCGCGCATGACAGCGCTCACCTGCATGTGACCGGCGAAGCCTGCTACACCGATGACATCCCCGAGCTGCGCGGCACCCTGCATGCGGCGCTCGGACTCTCCTCGGTTGCCCATGCGCGCATTGGTTCGATCGACCTCGACCGCGTACGCGCGGCGCCGGGTGTGGTGGCCGTCCTGACTGCAAGGGACATTCCGGGCGTGAACGACTGCGGCCCGGTAATTCATGACGACCCGATCCTCGCCGATGGTCTCGTTCAATACGTCGGTCAGCCGATCTTCATCGTGGTGGCCGCAACCGTCGATGAAGCCCGGCGCGCGGCGCGCCTGGCGCAGGTGTGCTACGAACCGCTCCCGCCCGTTCTCGGCTACGACCAGGCCCTCGAGCAGGCAGCCTTCATCCTGCCCACGGTGACGCTCGAACGGGGCGATGCGGTGAGCGTTCTTGCGCGTGCTCCGCGCTCGCTCCAGGGTCGGCTCGCCATCGGTGGCCAGGAGCAGTTCTACCTCGAGGGCCAGGTGGCCTATGCGATTCCGCTCGAGGATGGCACTTTTCGCGTCTACAGTTCGACGCAGCATCCGAGCGAAGGACAGGCCAAGGTGGCAGCGGCCCTCGGGCGCAGTTCGCACGAAGTGGTCATCGAATGTCGCCGCATGGGCGGCGGCTTCGGTGGCAAGGAGTCGCAGGCCACGTTGCCCGCCTGTGCCGCCGCGGTTGCCGCGGATCGACTGGGTCGACCGGTGAAGTTGCGCTACGACCGGGACGACGATTTCCTCATCACAGGCAAACGGCATGATTTTCGTGCCGACTACCGGGTAGCCCATGACGCGGATGGTCGCATTCTGGGACTCGATCTCACACTCGCTTCGCGATGCGGGTTTTCGCTCGACCTTTCACGGGCTGTCAATGACCGGGCCGTGCTGCATGCCGACAACGCCTATTTTCTTCCAGCGGTACGGGTGATCTCGCAGCGGCTGCGCACCAACATCCAGTCGGCGACGGCCTTTCGCGGTTTTGGCGGTCCCCAGGGCATGCTCGCGATCGAGGTGGTCATCGACGATGTGGCCCGCGCGCTGGGACTCGATCCACTGGAGGTCCGGCGCCGCAACCTCTACGGCGCGGGTGAGCGGGCCGTGACCCACTATGGTCAGACCCTCGATGATTTCATCCTGCCCGATCTGATCGACGAACTCGTGATCTCATCCGATTACGCGGCGCGTCGTGCCCGCATTCGAGTGTGGAACCGGGGCAGTCGGTGGGTGAAGCGCGGCATCGCCATCAGTCCCGTCAAGTTCGGCATTGCCTTTACCGCCACCTTCATGAACCAGGGGGCGGCGCTCGTCAACGTGTACACCGATGGCAGCGTTCGCGTGAGCCACGGCGGTACCGAGATGGGCCAGGGCCTCAACGTGAAGGTGGCTCAGGTCGTCGCCGACGTGTTCCAGATCGATCTGGATCGGGTCCGCATTGCGCCCACCGATACCGGTACCATCCCCAACACGTCGCCGACGGCGGCCTCGAGCGGAACCGACATGAACGGCCGTGCGGCGCAGCACGCAGCCTCGACGCTGCGCGAGCGCATCACGGCTGCGGTGGCTCAGGCCTGGATGGTTGCCCCCGAGGCCGTGACGTTCAGCAGCGGTCGGGTGATGGGCGGTGATCGGAGCAGCACGTTTGCCGAGGCGGTGCGGCTTGCCTACATGCAGCGGGTGCCACTGTCAGCCACCGGCTTTCACCGGACGCCCAAGATCGGCTACGACCCCGTGACCCTCAAAGGGCGCCCGTTTCACTACTTTGCCTACGGGGCTTCGGTATCGGAAGTGGCCATCGATCTGCTGACCGGCGAGACGCGCCTGTTGCGCGCCGATGTGCTCCATGATGCCGGTCGCTCGCTCAATCCGGCCATCGATCGCGGGCAGGTCGAGGGCGGCTTCGTGCAGGGGCTGGGGTGGCTCACCAGCGAGGAACTGGTGTGGGACGCCGAGGGCCGGTTGCGCACCCATGCACCGTCGACTTACAAGATCCCAGTGGCCAGTGATGTGCCCGCCCACTTCGATGTGCGTCTCTATGCAAGGGGCTGCAATCTCGAGGAGTCGGTGCACCAGTCGAAGGCGGTGGGTGAACCGCCGCTGATGCTCCCCATTTCGGCCTTTCTCGCGATTCGCGATGCCCTCAGTTCGATCGACGGGTACCGGGCGCCCGTGCACCTCGATGCACCGGCGACACCGGAGCGCGTCCTGGCCGAGGTCGATCGTCTGAGCGCATTGCGGGGGCCTGCAGGCGGGCAGTCACGCCCCGATGCGTCGCATTGATGCGCTGGCCGGGTATTCATCGACACTGGCTCGAAGCGCTGGTGGCCTGCGACGAGCCCTGTGTGCTGGTTGCCGTCGCGGTCGCCGAAGGGTCAACGCCGCGGGCCTCGGGTGCCCGCATGCTGATCACGGCCGACCGGCAGTGGGGCACGATCGGCGGTGGCCATCTCGAGTGGAAGGCCCAGCAGGTCGCGCGCGAACTGCTCGCCCCTGAAGGCCGGGCCCCCGACCCGGCAAGCCCCGCGCCCGATCCGACCCTGCCCGACACGTTGTTGATGCGGTTTGCATTGGGGCCGGCGCTTGGCCAATGCTGCGGCGGTGCGGCCACGCTCCTCTTCGAGCTTGTCGGAGCTGCGAAACCGCCGTGGGTGGAGGCGGCGCTGGCGCGGCGGGCTGCGGGCGAGATCCTGGTGCTTGCCACGCCAGTCCATCGGCGGGCTGCGATGTCACACTCGGCCAGGCATACGGGTTCACCCGTGACGCCAGCCGCGGCATCGACGCGCCTTCAAGCGCATCTCATCAGTCGCCTCGATGTTGCGTGTGAAGGCGGCGAAAGCGATGTGGCTCATGAAGCCTCGGGGTCGGCGCAATGGCGCGCCACAGCTCGCGGTCTCATGGAAGCAGGCGGCCCGCTGGCCGTCCTGCTGGTTGCCGGTGGCGCAGGTCTTCGAACGGGCAGCGCCCGGGCGGCGGGCGAGCCTGCAGCTACCCTCGATGCGGGCTGCCCGTCATCGGGAGAGCCGGGCGCGGCCGGGCTGCTGCTGCTCGAGCGCATCGCCCCGGATCCCTTCGAGGTCGTGGTCTTTGGTGCCGGCCATGTCGGCCACGCACTCGTGGCCGCGCTCTCGCTCCTGCCGTGTCGAGTGCTCTGGGTCGACGCGCGGCCTGAGGTGTTCCCGTCGGGTCTGCCGCCGTCAGTCGAGACCTTGCAACCGGCCGATCCGCTCGACGAGGTCGATCGGTTGCGCCCGGGCAGCATGGTGCTGGTGCTCACCCACAGCCATGCCCTCGACCAGGATCTGTGCGAGCGTCTGCTCAGGCGCGCCGACACCGCCTATCTGGGTTTGATCGGCTCGGCGACCAAGCGGGCGACCTTCGAGCGCCGACTTCGGCAGCGTGGAATCGATCCGGCGTCGTTTGCCAGCCTCACCTGTCCGATCGGCATCAGTGGCATCGGGGGCAAGGAACCCGCCGTGATCGCCGCGGCCGTGGTGGCACAGCTCTTGCAGGTGCATGACGCGGGGCTTCCGGCTTGCCCGTCATCGGGCTCAATCGGAGTCCGCGGCCGACCGCGCCACCAGGATGTCCAACGTATCGAGCCACTGGATGAATGCCGTGACTGATTCCGACCGAACGCTGCTGTTGCGAAATGCACTGCTCGTTGCAACGCTCGACGAGCGCCATCCCGACTGTCACGATGCCTCGGTCCTCGTGCGTGGTTCCACCATCGAAGCAGTCGGTCGGGCAAGCGAACTGGCGACACACGCCGACGAAGTGCTCGACTGCACGGGGAGTGTCGTCATCCCGGGCATGGTCAATACCCATCACCACTTCTTTCAGTCGCTCACGCGCGCGGTGCCTGCCGGGCAGGACGCCGAGCTGTTCGACTGGTTGACCGCGCACTTCCCGATCTGGCGCCGGTTGACCCCCGAGATGATTCGTGTGTCGACCCAGACCGCGATGGCCGAACTGGTCCTGAGCGGCTGTACGACGGCGGCGGATCATCTTTACCTGTATCCGAACGGCAGTCGGCTCGACGATTCGATCGAAGCGGCGCAGGCGATGGGTCTGCGCTTTCACCCGACCCGCGGCTCCATGAGTGTCGGGCAGTCCGATGGCGGATTACCCCCCGATGTCCTGTGCGAACGTGAGGCCGATATCCTGCGCGATTGCGATCGGTTGCTCGATCAGTGGCACGACCCTGCGCCGGGCTCGATGCTGCAGATTGCCCTCGCGCCCTGTTCGCCCTTTTCGGTGAGTGAAGCACTCATGCGTGACACCCGCGACATGGCCCGCGCCCGCGGAGTCCGGTTGCACAGCCACCTCGCCGAGAACTTCCGTGATGTCGATTACACCCGTGAGCGCTTTGGCTGCACGCCAGCCCAGTACGCCGAGCGTCTGGACTGGCTCGGGAGCGATGTCTGGTACGCCCACTGCGTGAAACTCGATGCTGCGGGCATCGCCGCGTTCGCCGCGACCGGCACCGGTGTGGCGCATTGCCCCAGTTCCAACATGCGCCTCGCCTCAGGCATCGCGCCGATTCGCGCGATGCTCGACGCTGGCGTACCGGTCTCGATCGGCGTCGATGGCAGTGCCTCGAGCGATGCCGGGCATATGCTCGCTGAGGTCCGGCAGGCGTTCCTGCTGGCGCGCGTCGGTGGTGATCCGGCCGGACTCACGGCGCGCGAAGCCCTTGCCTGCGCAACGCGAGGCGGGGCGCGGGTTCTGGGTCGCAACGACATCGGCGTCATCGCGCCCGGCATGGCCGCCGATCTGGCTGTGTTCGATCTGCGGCGTATCGGATACGCCGGTGGCGGGCACGATCCGCTCGCAGCGCTGGTGCTCTGCGCACCCGATCAGGTGCGCCACAGCGTCATCAACGGGCGCGTGGTCGTGCGCGAGGGCGCGCTGCAGACCGTCGACCTCGAACGCCATCTGGCCCTGCATCGCGAACTGGCTGCCCGATTGATGCTGCCCGCGCCCGACAACGCCCTTCAAGGATCCGCGCGATGAACGCAACCACGATACCGGTCGTCGAGGTTCTTTCGGCCGAGAAAGTGTTCGGCAACGGCACCCGCGCGCTCGACCCGATCAGTCTCACGGTCGAGCCCGGCGAATTCATCACCTTGCTCGGGCCTTCGGGCTGTGGCAAGTCGACCCTGCTCAAGATGATCGCCAACCTGATTGAACCGAGCGAAGGTCGCATCAACTGGTGGCGCGGCGGCCATGAGGCCGTGGGCAAGCCGGGCCGCAAGCTGGTGTTCGTGTTTCAGGACGCGACGCTCATGCCCTGGGCGAAAGTCGCAAGCAATGTGCGTCTGCCACTCGACCTCGCTGGGGTCGAGCGCAGCGAGGCCGACCGGCGAGTGGCCCGGTCGCTCGATCTGGTGGGGCTGTCGCAGTTCGGCCGCCATTACCCGCGCCAGCTATCGGGTGGCATGCAGATGCGCGCCTCGATCGCGCGTGCGCTCGTCGACGAACCCGATCTGCTGTTGATGGACGAGCCCTTCGGTGCGCTCGACGAAATCACCCGCAATCGTCTCGATGCCGATCTGCTGCAACTGTGGCACGAGAAGAAACTCACCATCATCTTCGTGACCCACAGCATCTACGAGGCGGTGTTCCTCTCCACCCGCGTGGTCGTGATGGCAGCACGACCAGGACGCATCCTGCGCGAGGTCATCATCGACGAGCCCCACCCACGCGGTGAGTCCTTTCGAGTTTCGCAGGCTTTTGCCGCCTATGCGCGCGAATTGCAGCACCTGCTGGTCGAGGCCAGCCAGGGTCCGGCTTCCGGCGCAGGCGACCCCGTGGCAGGAGAAGCGGCATGAGCACGACATCCGGAAAGCGTCTGCCGCCCCTCATGGAGCGTCCCGAATTCGTGCGGGTTGCCGCGCCGATCGCGGTGGGTTGCCTGCTGCTCGGGCTGTGGGAGTGGCTGGTGCATCTCTACGCCATTCCGCAGTACCTGGTGCCGGCGCCATCGGCGATTGCAAGGACGCTCGTTGCCGACTGGGATCTTCTCTTCTCGTCGCTCCTCATCACGCTCAAGGTGACCTTTCTGGCCTTCTTCGTGTCGGTGCTCATCGGTACGCTGGTTGCCTTCGTGTTCGTGCAGAGCCGGTGGATCGAGATGTCGCTCTTCCCCTACGCCGTCCTCCTGCAGGTGACGCCCGTGGTTGCGATTGCACCGCTCATCATCATCTGGGTGAAGGATCCGCTCCCGGCACTGGTCATCTGCGCCACTATCGTGGCGATCTTTCCGATCATTTCCAACACGACGCTGGGCCTGCGCTCGGTGAACCCCGGTCTGCTCAATCTGTTCCGCATGAACAAGGCCAGTCGCTGGCAGGAGCTGTTGCGCCTTCGTATTCCCACGGCGCTTCCGTACTTCTTCGGAGGCTTGCGCATCTCGAGCGGTCTGGCCCTCATCGGGGCGGTCGTTGCCGAATTCGTCGCAGGAACGGGCGGTACTTCGGCGGGCCTCGCTTATCAGATTCTCCAGGCCGGCTTCCAGATCAACATTCCGCGTCTGTTTGCTGCGCTTTTTCTGATCACCCTTGCCGGGGTCGCGCTGTTCCTGCTGATGGTGGTGTTGTCGCGCCTCGCCCTCGGACACTGGCACGAGAGCGAACTCACGCCGGAGACCTGACATGGCCGTCGATGCGTCGAGGGCCCCCGCAGCGGACGCCCGCAGCTTTCTCATCCGTCGACCGCTTGGCGTGATGACCGGCCTGCCTGGGGCGGCCTCGCGCGCTGGCTCGGTGGACATCCGGGTGGTCGACGGCATGATTGCTGCGGTTGGAAAACTGGAGCCACTGCCCGCCGAGCGCATCGTGGATGCCTCCGGTTGCGTGGTCTACCCGGGCTGGGTGAATACCCACCATCACCTGTTCGAGAGCGTGATGAAGGGGGTGCCGGCAGGCATCAATCGGCCGCTCCTTCCCTGGCTCGATGTCGTGCCCCTGGCGCATCTGCGTTTTCTCGACGAGCGCACGCTGCGCCTTGCCGCGACGATCGGCATCGCCGAACTGCTGCTGTCGGGGTGCACGACGATCGCCGATCACAACTACACCTACTTCCCGGGCATGAACTTCGACTCGAGTCAGGTGCTCTTCGATGTCGCCGAACGCATGGGCGTGCGTTTCGTGCTGATGCGCGGCGGAGCCACCCGCCAGCGCGGGTCCGAGCTCGATGCACCCGGTCAGGCGCGGCCAGAGACGCTCGATGCGATCATCGATGCGGTGGCCAGCGACACGCGACGGTTTCACGATGCCAGTCCGGGGTCCATGCGCAAGATGGTCATGGCCCCGACCACGCCCACATGGTCGGTCCTGCCGCACGAAATGCGCGAACTCGCGCGCGCCGCACGGCGGCTGGGCATCGGCCTGCATACGCACCTGTCGGAAACCGCCGATTACGTGCGCTACTGCCGCGAGGTTCATGATTGCCTGCCCGTCGAATTCGTCGGGCGCTGCGAGTGGCTGGGGCCTGACGTGTGGTTTGCCCATATGGTGCATGTGTCGCCGCCCGAGATTGCGATGCTCGCCTCCACGGGTACCGGCATCGCCCATTGCGTGCAGAGCAACTGCCGTCTGGGCAGCGGCATTGCACCCGTGCCGGCCTACCGGGCAGCCGGCGTTCCGGTGACGCTTGGCGTGGATGGTGCCGGATCGAACGAGGCGGCCGACATGGTCAGCGAGGCCCACGCGGTCTGGCTCGTGCATCGAGCCCGTGATGGTGCTGCCGCGACCACGGTGGACGATGTCATTCACTGGGGAACCCGGGCTGGCGCCCGGATGATGGGGTTCGGTGACGTGGGGGTCATCGCCCCCGGGTTTGCCGCGGACATCGCGATCCATGAGCTCGACCAGTTGCGGCATGCCGGACTGCACGACCCGCTCATCGGGCCGGTGGCCTCGGCTGGGGCGCCTACGCTTCGGCATCTGTTCTGCGCCGGGCGTGGCGTGGTCGAGCACGGGCGTATACCGGGGCTTGATCTGTCGGGGCTGCTTGCCGAGGCACGATCAGCGGTTGCAGGTATGCTTGCATGATCAAATGCAGGAAACGTTCACGATGAGCCCGACCCGATTGCTGCGTCTTGCGTCCTCTGCCCGCCGGGCTGATGGGACTGCGCCGCTTCAGAATCCGTCTTGTTCCCGATCGGTGTTGAAGCCGGTGTCCTTTTCCAGAGGAGCTCGCTGTCTCGCCCTGTTGGGCTGCCTGCTCGGAGCGATCGGACTCTCGCTGCCGGCTGCGACCCAAGCGCAAACGCTCACCAAGGTGGTCTTCGGTACCAACTGGTTTGCCCAGGCCGAGCATGGTGGTTTCTATCAGGCAATGGCCGAAGGCACTTACCGCAAGGCGGGCCTGGAGGTCGAAGTGCGCATGGGGGGGCCGCAGGTCAACGGCCTGCAGTTGCTGCTGGCCGGGCAGATGGACCTCTTCATGGGGTATGACATCCAGGTGCTGCAGGCACGCGAGCAGGGACTGCCGCTCGTGACGCTCGCAGCGTCGTTCCAGAAGGATCCGGCGGTCATCATCGCCCACCCCGACGTCACGCGCATCGATGAGCTGCGCAGCCGACCGATCTACATCAGCGCGGCCAGCAACACGACCTTCTGGCCGTGGCTTCGCACGGTGCACGGTTTCACCGATGACCAGAAGCGGCCCTATGCCTTTTCCGTCCAGCCCTTCCTCGTCGACAAGCGCTCGGCAACGCAGGGCTATGCCACATCGGAGCCCTGGTCGGTGGAAAAGGGTGGCGTGAAGCCCACGGTGTTCCTGCTTGCGGATCTTGGTTATCCGCCCTACGCGCAGACCGTGGTCGCAACCGATGCGTGGCTCGCGAAGAACGCCGATGTGGCGCGTCGCTTCGTGCAGGCGAGTGCCGAGGGGTATCGCAGCTATCTGGCCAACCCGGCCCCCGGCAATGAGCTGATTCGCAAGGCCAACCCTCAGATGGAAGACGGGTTGCTGCAGTTCGGCTTGTCGCGGATGCGCCAATACGGGCTGGTCACCGGTGGTGATGCTGTGCGCGGCGGCATCATGACCATGACCGATGCCCGTTGGAAGCAGACCATCGATTTTCTGGTTGGAGCCGGCTTGCTCAAGGCATCCACCGATGCCCGGCGCGCCTACACACTCGATATCGTCAATCGAGTGAAGGTGCTTCCCTGAGCGTATGGGTGGCCGCGTTCAATCGAGGGAGTAGCAAGGCATGCTGGTGACTCGGCAGAAGATATTGCGGCGGTTCTGGTACGCCACGGTGCGCATCGATGAATTGCAGGCAGGCCCCCGTGCCTTCACCCTGCTGGGCGAACCGCTGGTGCTCTTCCTCGACGCTGAAGGCAATCCGGCCGCGCTGCAGGACCGCTGCTGCCATCGCACTGCGCGACTGTCCAGAGGATGGGTGGTTGATGGCCAGGTCGTTTGCGGGTATCACGGGTGGGTCTATGATCGAAGTGGTCGTTGTGTCTCGATTCCGCAGGCGCCTGATCGTGCGATTCCCGCCAGTGCCTGCACGCGTGCCTTTCATTGCGTGGCGCGCTACGGTTACGCCTGGGTGGCGCTCGACGAACCGCTGCGGCCGATTCCGGATTTTGTCGAAGATGCCGACCCCGTCTATCGGCGTATCTTCCAGTTCTACGAGACCTGGAAGACCAGTCCCCTGCGCCTGATGGAAAACTCGTTCGACAACGCGCACTTCAGTTTCGTGCATCGGGCCAACTTCGGTCAGTTCGGCCAGCCGCGCCCCTCGAAGTACGAGATCCGCGCAACCGACTGGGGTTTTGAGGCCGAGACGATCGTGCCCATCAACAATCCGCCGATCAGCCACCGCATCACCGGGTCGACCGAGCCGCACACCGAGCGGCACCTCTTCAATCGCTGGTACCTCCCTTTCGTGCGACGTTTCGGGTGTGAGTACCCCAGCGGTCGCCATCACATCATCTACAACTGTGCCACGCCGATCGATGATGGCAGCATGCAACTCGTGCAGTGGCTCTACCGCAACGACCGAGAGGAAGACTGCTCGACCGAGGAGCTCATCGCATGGGATGCCGGCATCGTGCGCGAAGACCGTGAAATCCTCGAGACGACCGATCCGGATGCTGCGATCGATACCAGCCGGCGAGTCGAGGTGCACATGGAGTCGGACAAGCCCGGTCTCATGATGCGCCACCAGTTGATGGCTCTGCTTGCCGAGCATGGCGAAGTCGAGGCGCACCGCTAGTTTCCGCCCGTCACCGCCACCGGACCCCCTGCGGTCATTGCTTTCGTGCCCTGCGGTTGCGGGCACCCACGCGCGGGAGGTACGGGGCGGCCCCAGAAGCTGCTACCGGCCTTCGAGTTCGGAGCTCCCGATGCTGCACAACGACTGCCTGCCGGTCTGAAACAAGGAAGGAACAAACGCTGATGGAAGCCTATCTGCTCGACTGGGCCAGTCTGCTGGTGCGCTGGCTGCACCTCATCACCGCGATTGCCTGGATAGGCACGTCGTTCTACTTCGTGTGGCTCGACAATCATCTCGAGCCGCCAAACCTACCCCTGAAAGGCGTGTCGGGCGAAATCTGGTCGGTGCATGGCGGGGGCTTCTACAACAAGCACAAGTACCTGGTGGCACCCGACCAGTTGCCCGAGAAGCTGCACTGGTTCAAGTGGGAAGCGTACTGGACCTGGATCAGCGGCTTCTCGCTGCTCGTGATTACCTACTACGCGCGGGCCGAGTCGATGCTGATCGATCGCTCGGTGGCCGACATCACGCCGGCAGCAGCGATTGGTATCTCGATCGGCATGATCCTGCTGGCGCAGATCGTCTACGAGGGGTTGTGCCGCTCAAGCCTGTGCAACAAGGACGGTCTGCTGGGGCTGGCGGGATTCATCCTGCTTGTCGCGGCGACGGCAGCGCTCGGCCATGTCTTCGGCGCCCGCGGGGTGTACATCCAGGTCGGGGCGATGCTGGGCACCATCATGGTGGCCAATGTGGCGATGGTGATCATTCCGGGGCAGCGCAAGATGGTTGCTTCGATGCTGCGCGGCGAGACGCCCGATCCGATCCACGGCATTCGCGGCAAGCAGCGCAGCATGCACAACAACTACATGACGCTGCCCGTCGTGTTCATCATGATCAGTGGTCACTACCCGATGACCTATGGCCATGAGAACGCGTGGCTCGTCCTCGCGCTGGTCTTCATCGCAGGGGCGCTGATCAGGCATTTCTTCAACCTGCGCCACAAGGGGCGTACGGTGATTGCGTATCCGCTTGCCGGGGTGGTGATACTGGCCGGCGTGGCGATCTTGATTGCGCCCCGCCCGCAGGCCGTCGGTGGCGAGAAGGTCACGTTTTCCCAGGTGAATGCGGTCTTGCAGGCGCGCTGTACCTCCTGCCATGCCAGCGTACCGACCCAGCCCGGCTTTGCCCAGCCGCCGGGAGGCATCGTCCTGCAGAGTCCCGAGCGCATTGCCCAACTGGTGGAGAAGATCCATCAGCAGGTGGTCGTGTCGCGAGTGATGCCACCAGGCAACCTCACCGGCATCACCGATGATGAGCGGGCCCTGATCGGACGCTGGATTGCGCAGGGCGCGCCGACGCAGTGAGCGGTTGATGCCTCGATGCGCCGCCGCCGTTGGATGCGGGGGGTCCTGGAAGAAATCTCTGCGGGAGTTGCGAAAAGAAGTCCCCGGATGTGACGGGTTCATGTACACTGCGCCTCCCTTGAACGAAGGGGCCACCCGGAAGGGATGGCGCGGTGGCGGGACCTGAAGAGAACGTATCGACAGGGGTTGACGC
>CANGMI010000011.1 GCA_947455195.1 Pseudomonadota bacterium
CGCGCTGGAACCACTCCTTCCCATCCCGAACAGGACCGTGAAACGGCGCAGCGCCGATGATAGTGCGGTGTAGCCCGTGCGAAAGTAGGTCACTGCCAGGCTAGCTTCAACGAAAAACCCCGATCAGCACTGATCGGGGTTTTTTTTTGTCCCTCGCGTGACACCCGGGACGACAATACTCGACAACGGAAATTGCGCCGGCGTCCGCACACTCGGCTCAGACGGGCGTGCCCTTGATGTAAGTCTCGAGGAAGTTGATCTGCTGTGCCATCTGGCGCATCGTGTCCTTCACGATATCGCCGATCGAGACGACCCCGACCACCTTGCCATCCTCCAGAACCGGAAGATGGCGGAAATTGCGGGTAGCCATCAGGCCCATGCAGGCTTCAAGCGGGTCCGTCAGTTTGACGGTCATCGGCTTGGCCGTCATGATCTCGCTGACGCACACGCGCGTGGCATCGAGTCCGGGCAGGAGCACCTTGATGGCACAGTCGCCCTGCGTCACGATGCCCTCGAGTTGGTCGCCCGCCATCACCAGCACGGCACGAACCCGCTTGTTGCGCATTTGCTGGAGCGCCGTGACGACACGGTCGTCGGGGTTGACGCTGACGACAACAAAGGGCTGGGGTTTCTGGTCGAGGCAATACTTGACGGTTGTCACGGCGAAGATATCCTGATATCGGCTTGTCTACACGTCCGGATGAACGTGGACTCACTAAGATTACACCTGCCCGGGCGACAAAACTGCGTGTACGGCATGCATGCTGCGCGTCCCGTCATGCTCAACCGTCCGCAGCGGGATCAGCCGGTTCGTGCAGCCACGCTTCGAGGAGCGTCCATGTTACGGCCAGACAGACTGGCCCGACGAAGAGTCCAACCAGGCCGAAGGTGAGCAGACCGCCGATGACGCCGGCGAAAATGACGAGCAGCGGCAGATTACCGGCCCCTCGCCGGATGAGGAGAGGCCGCATCACGTTGTCCATGGTCGCAATCATGGCGCTCCAGGCGAGCAGCGCCACCGCCCAGCCCGGCTGCCCCTGCCAGTACAGCCACACGGCAGCAGGCACAAGAACGACAAGCGGACCGATCTGGGCCACACAGGCCACAAACGTGACTGCGGTGAGCAGCGGCGTGTAAGGGATACCGCTAACCGCCAGGCCCACGCAGGCAAGCAGAGACTGCGCCAGGGCCGTCATGCCAACGCCCAACGCCACGCCGCGAATGGCCTGACCCGCAAGTCGAACGAGTCGCTCACCCTGCGGCCCACCCAGCCGACGCCCGGCCGCGAATGCCTGACCGACGGCAGCCTCACCCTGCGTGTACAGCAGGGCGCACAAGCCGATCGTGACCAGACCTTGCACCAGCACGTAACTCAATCCGCCCAGCTCCGACAGCAGCCAGCGCGCGATGTTGCCGGCAAAGGGCGCGACCTTCACCGCGAGCTCGCGAGATCCCAGTTGCACCGCGTCGTTCCATGCTGCGCCCAGAGGTTCACCGATGACGGGTAGCGCAGCAAGCCACGCCGGTGCGGTTGGCAGCTCGAGTCCATCCAGACTGCGCACGAGGGCGAGCACGCGCTGCATGTTTTGCAGGATCTGCGCAAGCCCGAAAACGAACGGCACGAGGAAGAAGATCAGCAAGACGACCGTCATGATGGCGCTGGCCGCGTGGCGGCTGCCCCCCAGATGCCGCTGCAGACCGAGCAGCACTGGCCAGGTGGACACGGCCAGAAGCACGGCCCACAGGCTGGCGACCCAGAACGGATGCAGAACCCAGAGCGAACACGCCAGCAAGGCCCCGATCGCGAGCACGCCCGCAATCAGCCTTACGGTCCCGGCGATGGACACGTGTGCGCTCATCGGATGCAGTCCCGCTCGTAACGGATCAGTTCCTCGTCGGAAATGGGCAGGCTCTCGGCGGCACGCTGCAAGACCGACGCACACATCGAGGGCGCATCGTCGGCCGCTGCCGCGAGGGCCGTTCCCGCAACGATGACTGACTCACCGGCCCGGGTGCCGGTTTCGGCACCGGCAACCGGCGCTGAAGCCCCCGGATTTGACGGTGACGTCGCGGCTGGCAGACCCGAGTCGGCGCCGGGTAGCCAGCGCTCCGGTACCAGCCAGAGTGCCGATGCCAGGGTGAAACAGCAGACCAACCCGATCCACCCAAGCGTCGAGCGCAGACCGGCATGGCGCCGCAGCGCCGACCCCGGCGAGGGCACGGGACTAACCGTACCCGGCTCGCTCCGACCCTCAGGCGTTACAACCTCGTCCGGGCGGCTCGACTCGTCCTTGTCGGTCAGGTGACGCATCTGCCGCGTCGTCTCTCCGGCCATGTCGACCGGTGGATGGGTATACAGCGAGGCCGGCGCCGCCTGTGCCTCCGGGGCTCCAGCATCGAAAAATCGACTGGGTTCGCCGGCCGCACTGGTCCGACCTTGCCCGCCAGCCGCCGCTCCTGTGCGGGTTGCATTCGAATCCGCCCGGCGGGTACCGAGCGGGTTGGGCGTACTCGCGGGTGCAGTCCCGCTGCCCGCGGCAGCCTCGAATGGCATGAAGGCCGTGCGGCCCAGCACGCGTGAAGTCGCACTGGAAAAGTCGAGATTCAGCGCGCTTGGCGCCCCGGTTGCGGAGGCCAGCGTGTTCGTGCCCGGCAGACTCGAGGCGAAAGCCGCTGGCGCGCCGGTCTCACCCTCTCCCGACCGCCACCCGCTGGCACCGGCCCCGGCATCCTTGCGAGCGCCCGGCGTCGCCGTGCCCGCACTGGCGCTACCGCCGGGTCCGCCCGCGGGCACGCCGGAAGGCCCGGCGGGACGTGCTTCTTCATAATCGACCAGCGCGAGACGACTACCCGCGCCACCGGAGCCTTCTTGCAAGTTGTCGCCCAGGATCGCTCGCCAGAGCGAGATCGACTGCGGACGATGTTCCGGTCGGATGGCAAGCCCGGCGTCGATCGCACTCAGGAGCTGATCGGTATAGCGACCCCGCCCGATCGTTATCAGCGCCGGCATCGGGTCGCGCAGCAAGCGCGTCGGCGCCGCTGCCGGCGGGCTTCCGGCAATCAGGTGATAGAGGACCGCGGCAAGACCGTAGATATCGGTCCAAGGCCCCTGCTTGGCAGCGATATCGCCGATTTCGCCATACTGCTCGATGGGCGCATAGCCGGGCTTCACGAAGGCGGTCAGCTTTTGCGTCGCGTTGCCGATCACGTGTCGAGCCGCGCCGAAGTCGAGGAGCACGGGTTTCTGGCCGTCTTCGGACAAGAGGATGTTGTCGGGTGCAAGATCGCGGTGATAGCACTGAACGGCGTGAAGGGTGTCGAGCGCTCCCAGAACGGGTGCGAGAAAGTGCTTCCGAAGCCACACTTCGTCATCGCAGGGGAGGGGCTCGCGCCGTGCCTTCGCGTTGATCCAGTCACTGAGGAGGGCGCCACGATAGAACGGCATCACGATGTAGGCGGTGCCGTTGTCCTCCCAGAATTGATAGACCCGCACCACCGTCGGCAAATCGAACTGCGCCAGCAGGCGTGCCTCGTTCACGAAGCTGCGCAGCCCCAGATCGTATGTCTCGCGCGCACCTTGTCGAACTTGAACCGCAAGACCCTGGGTTCGCACGGCGAGCGAGGCGGGCATGAATTCCTTGAGCGCCACCAGCCGCCCGAGGGTGTGATCCTGAGCCAGGTAGACGATGCCGAATCCGCCTTCGCCGACGACATTGAGCACCTCGAACTCGCGCAGGCGAGTACCGATGGGGAGCGCATTGCCGCGGGTAGCCGCGGCAGCTTCGCTGCCCGGCGACATCGGTGCGGTCGGTGGCATGGGGTCGGTCATCGAGGGGCCCGTCTTTGTGGACATGATACCGCGTCCCTCATTCGGCCAGTACGCCTGCCTCGAGGCACATGCGACCGGAGATCACGTCGGGTCGAAGTAGGCCTCTTCGAGTTGCGTAAGGTCATTCAGTTCCGCGCTGCGCAGGCGCGCCGTGATGCGCCCCTGTGACATGACGTGGACGTCATCGGAGAGCGGCACCGCCAGATGCGCCATCTGGTCGGCCACGACAAGCGTCAGTCCTCGTCCGGCAAGGGCCGATAGCGACTCGAACAGCTCGCGTGCGATCGAGGGTGCAAGCCCGAGCGTAGGCTCGTCGAGCAGTAGCAGTGACGGATCGGCTGCGAGCCCGCGCGCCAGAGCAAGCATCTGCTGCTCGCCGCCGGAGAGAAGTCCGGCTGGCCTGTGCCGCAGCCCGATCAGACGCGGAAACGCTTCGAGCAGGAGGTGCAGTTCGGCCTCCCCGATACCGCCGCGTGCGGTGGCGCCCAGACGCAGGTTGTCCTCGACGCTCATCTCGGCAAAGACCTGCCTGCCCTCGGGGACAAGCACCAGGCCGCGCCGTGCGCGTTCGAAGGCCGGCAACGCAGTGACGGCCTCACCCCGGAATACCACCGCGCCCCGCGTGGCGCCGACCAGACCGCTCAGGGCTTTCATGAGCGTCGACTTGCCAGCGCCATTGGGCCCGAGAATGGCGGTGACCGAACCGGTGGTCAGGCGAAGGTCGATACCGTCCAGGACCGGCAGCTTGCCATAGCCGGCATCGAGACCCGTCACGCCGAGCCAGGTCTCTGTCGATGAAGCGTCGCCGTTCGCGCCCGACGTGCCTCGAACACGCTTGAACGCACTGCCCTCGCCGAGGTAAGCCTGCCGTACTCGCGGGTCGTCGGCAATGTACGCGCTGCTTCCGTGCGCCAGTGGGCGCCCTCCATCGAGTACATGTATCGTCGACGACGCAGTCATCACGACACTCATGTCGTGCTCGATCAGAAAGACGCCTGTCCCGTGGCCGGCAATACGTCGCAGAACGTCGACGAACACGACCTTTTCGCTGCGCGACAACCCCGCGGCAGGTTCGTCGAGGAGGAGCACCTGCGGACGCATCGCGAGCGCTCGCGCCAGCTCGACAAGGCGGCGGTCGACATGCGGTAGCGAACTGGCTGCGGCGTAAAGGGACCCGCTGTAGCCCACCTCGTGCAACAAGGCGGCCGCGAGCGCATGCGTGCCGACAGGCTCACCCACCGTCGCGCCGTCAGGTGGGCATCCCCTGCGCCAGGCTGCGAGAGCCTGCCTGATGCGGGCGCCAGGCCATTGCAGCGCTGCGGTGGTCAGCCTTCCCCGGGCAAGGCCGGTGCAGACGTTCTCAATCACGCTCAGTTCGTCGAACAACTGCGTGGTCTGGAAGGTTCGAACGATCCCGGCCCGCGCTCGCTCGTGCATGGCCATGCCGGTGAGCGGTTGCCTGCCCAGCACGATGGTGCCGCCGTCAGCGGCATAAAAGCCGCAGGCCAGGTTGATGAAAGTCGTCTTGCCCGCGCCGTTCGGACCGATGAGTGCCGTGATCTGGCCGGGCGGGATGTCGATGGACACGCCCTCGATGGCCGTGTTGCCCCCGAAGCGTTTCCCGAGTCCCTCGCAGTGCAGGGTGGCAGCCATCCGTGACCCGACCCATTCGGCCACCTGGCGTGCCGAATCGGCGCGATCGGGCGCGGATTGCAGGGCGCCGGCGGCCGAGGGCACAGTCTGGGCATCCGACCGCCGCAACAGGCCTGCCAGGCCATGCGGCAGCAGGCGCAGCACGATGAACAGCAACACCCCGAAGAAGAGCAGGCGATACTCGGCGAGGCCGGACAGCAGCTCGGGCAGCAGCACGACGATTGCCGATCCGAGGATCGGGCCCAGGGCGTGGCCTTCGCCCCCGACCAGGACGACCAGTAC
Organism: Pseudomonadota bacterium; assembly: GCA_947455195.1. GTDB lineage: Bacteria > Pseudomonadota > Gammaproteobacteria > Burkholderiales > SG8-39 > CAIXPL01. Next base: position 5,765 of record CANGMI010000011.1, read on the forward strand.
GAAGGTGATGGAGAGGAAAAACGGAAATGATTCCGGGCTGATGAAGCTGGTCGAGGATGCGAACAGCGCCCCTGCGAGGCCTGTCACCGCTGCCGACAGTCCGAAGGCGATGGCTCTCACGAGCACCAGGTCGACCCCGACCGAGCGGGCGGCCACCTCGGAATTGCGGGTTGCGCGCATCAGCAATCCGAGTCGACTGTTGCGCAGCCAGCTGAAGGCCGGTACGGCGGCAAAAGCGAGGCCGACCTCGAGCACTGTCAGTGCCCGCGACGACAGGGGCTCTCCGAACGGTGCGGGACGTCCGATGCCCGATAGCCCGTTCCACCCTCCGGTAAGATCCTTCCAGTCGGCAATGCCTTGCTCCACGACGAAACCGAACGCGATGGTGATCATCGCCAGGTAAGGCCCGCGCACCCTAAGGGCAGGAATGGAAAGGGCGACACCTGCCAGCCCGGTCAGCGCCATGCCGATGACGCTCGCAGCGCCATACCCGATGTCGAGCCGTGTCGCGATCAGGGTCGGCAGATAGGCACCCAGAGCGAGAAAGCCGGCGTGACCGAGCGACAGTTGCCCGGTGAGTCCGAGCATGATGTTGAGCCCGACCCCAACCATCGCACCGGTGGCTGCCACTCCGAGGACGTAGATCTGATAGTCGTTACCGAACGCTGCGCCTGCCAGCGCAGCGACACAGAGGGCGCACCCGACCAGGGTCCCGGCATCGAGGCGTCGGATCATACCTTCTGCGCCACTGCACGGCCGAAAAGCCCGATCGGGCGAAGCGCCAGTACTGCGATGACCAGCAGGAAGGCGATGAGTTGCGCGTAGGTCGACCCAGCCCAGGCGACGATGACTGCCTCGGCAAGCCCGAGAACGAGCCCGCCCAGCATGACTGACCAGGCGCCACCGATACCGCCCAGGATGGCGGCGGCAAAGGCCTTGATGCCGAACATCGTGCCCATGCCGGCCGAAACCGTGTAGAGCGGTGCGATGAGGACGCCGGCGATGCCGGCAAGTGCGCCGGAAAGAGCGTAGCTCAGTGCGATGATCCGTGCCGGATCGACGCCCATGAGCTGCGCGGCGGCCGGGTTGAGCGCCACTGCGCGCAGTTCGCGCCCGACCCGAGTGCTCCGAACGATGCTCGACAGGAGGGCGGCGATGAGCAGACCTGCCACCGGAATGAGGATCTGCAGGGCCGTGATGCGCAGGCCACCCAGATCGAATCCGACGTCGTTCAGCGAGTTGCGCAGCCCGCGTGGATCGCGCCCGAACGTGAACAGCACGATGTTCTCCATCACCAGGCCGACCGCAATCGTGGCCATCAGCCATGACTCCGAGCCGCGTCTCACGAAAGGACGCACGGCGAGGCGCTCCACCAGCAGGCCGAACACGGCACAGGCTCCGACGGCAGCGAGACTGGCCGCCCAGACAGGCCAGTGAAGCTGGTTCGTCAGCGCGAACACCAGCACAGCCCCGATCATCAGCGGCACGCCCTGTGCGAAGTTCACCGTGCGCGAGGCGGCATAGGTCACGTAGTAACCCAATGCCACCAGGCCGTACATGCACCCCAGCCCGGTGCCGGTGATGAGCGCCGACCCCAACGCAATACGATCCATCTCAGCGCTCGGTGCGGACCACGTTCAGACGATCGATGTTCACTTCACCGGAACGATGCGCGAGCCCTCGTACTGCACCATCACGTAGTCTTCGGGCGCGAGTCCCTCGTGATCGGTGGCCGAGAAGGGACGCTTGTAGGTCTTGATGAGCCCGACATACTGGTCGATGTCCTCCATGGCCTTGCGGATTGCATCGCCCTCGGTCGACTTCGCACGTTCGATCGCGATGCCCAGCAAGCGCATGGCGTCGTACGCATTGGCAGTGCCCACCGGTGCAATCACGTCGGCGGGTCCCTTCACGCCATAACGGCTCGACAGCTCTGCCATGACGGCCTTGCCGGTTTCGTTGGGAGGGGCGAAGAAGCTGTAGGTCTGCACGAAGTGCGCGTCACTGGCGCTCGGACCCACGAGTTCGTCGAAGCGTCCCCCCGAGATCCCCCAATGAGACACGACCGGCACCTTCCAGCCCATGCGCTCGCGTGATTTCATCATCTGTGCGCCGGGGGCCGCGTTGGCGACCAGAATCAGCGCATCGGCGCCGGCGTTGCGCAACCGCGACAACTGCGGCGTCACGTCGACGTCGTTCATCTCGATCTTCTCGACGCCGGCCAACTCGACCTTGGCCGCGGCCGCGGCTGCACGCAAGCCCTTGTCGTTCGATTCACCCCAGGCATTGTTCACCAGCACGAGTCCGGGCTTCTTCGCGCCGAAGCGGCTGCTCGCGTAGCGCACCAGTGCGATGTCCACCAGATCGTCCTGTGCCGAGACACGGAACACGTAATTGGGGTTCGCGCCGTTGACCGTGATACCGGTACCGGCGGCCCAGACCGAGATGAACGGTGTCCTGGACTGGTTGGCGATCGGTGTGATCGCAAGCGAAACCGGGGTGTCGATGCCCCCGAAGAGTGCACTCACCTTTTCGCTCGAGATCAGTTCGCGAGCCGCCGCGACCCCCTTGGGTGGGCTTGACTCATCGTCACGGCGCACCAGCACGACCTTGCGTCCGAGGAGGCCGCCGCGGGCGTTGATCTGTTCGATGGCGATGGTGAGCCCGCGGGTGATCGCCTCGCCCGACTGGGCCGATTGCCCGGTCAGCGCAGCAACGAGTCCGACCTTGATGTCCTGGGCCATGGCAACCGGGGTGAGCAGGCCGGCGGCCAGCGCGAACCCCACGGTGCGAAGTCTGAAGGTCGAAAAAGCGGTACGCATGTCGGAATCTCCGGAAGGCATCACGATAGATGACCCTCGTGAAGCAATCGCCGTGCCGACCGCCTGATCGGCGGGGCGCTGGTACACCTCTTGCGCCACGGTCAGACTGACCGCATTGTTTGCTGTACCACTGATCCGCGCATCGCACGTCTCGAGGAGCCTGCCCCATGGCCCGTACCATTCCGGTGATCGACCTCTCTGCCTATTTCAACCCCGACCGCACGACGGCCGATCTCCATGCGCTGCTCGAGGCGGTCGACGCGGCCTTGTGCGATCTGGGATTCCTGTGCATCAAGGGACATCCCGTACCTGCGGCCCTCGTCGAGGCCACCCAGAACGAGGCCATCGCCTTCTTCGATAGCCCGCAGATGCACAAGGATGGTGCGCTGGCGCGCCGCTATCGCTCGCGCGGTTACACGGCGCTGGGTGACATTGCGTTGAGTCACGCCATGCCGGCGGGCGACCGGACCCTGCCGGCCGACCTGTTCGAGCGTTACCGCATCGGGCCTTTCGATCGGCCCGATGATGACTACCACCAGTCGCGCATCGAGACCGTGTACCCGCCCAACGTCTGGCCGGCGCAGCAGCCGTCCTTCCAGCCGGTGATGCAGGCGTGGTATCGGGCGATGAGCACGCTCTCACGCGATCTGATGCGCATCTTTGCGCTGGTTCTGGGGCTTCCCGAACGCTGGTTCGACGACAAGATCGACCGCGAGATGTCCTCGTTCTGCATCAACCATTACCCGGCGCTGGCCGAGCCCCCGGCCCCCGGCCAGTTGCGTGCCGGGCCCCACACCGATTACGGCACGCTCACCATCGTTGCGCCGACCGATGCACCGGGCGGCCTGCAGGTTCGCCTGCGCCACGGCGAGTGGGAGGATGTCACGGTGGAGCGGGGCGCCTTCGTGGTCAACATCGGCGACATGATGGCGCAGTGGACCAACGACCGCTGGGTCTCGACCCTGCATCGGGTGGCCAATCCGCCTCTGGAGGCCGCAGTGCCGACCCGGCGACTGTCGCTCGTGTACTTTCACCAGCCCAATCCGGACACCCAGGTCGAATGCATCCCGTCCTGTGTCGGCACGGGTGTGCGCTATGAACCCGTGGCGGCCGGCCACTACATCCTCGAAAAGATCGCTGCGCACTTTCCGGCGCCCGGTCCCGCTGCCACTTCGCCCGCTCGCGCGGATCACGCCGGTATCCCGGCCGAGGTCCAGCCCGGTGTGTCGAGTTCGGGGCAGCCCGCATGAGGCCGCTCGCAACCCACGGCCGGTACGCCTACAGTGCCATTGGCCGTCGGCCCGATTACGCCTTTCCGGGTGGCAAGCGCCTGGCAGTCCATATCGGTTTCAACATCGAGCATTTCGAATTTGGCCGTGGGCTGGGTGCCAGCATCGCGCCACCCACGCCACAGCCCGATGTGCTCAATTTTGCCTGGCGCGACTACGGCAATCGAGTGGGTGTCTGGCGTTGCCTCGACCTCTTCGAGTCGCTGCGGCTCCCGCTCGGCGTCCTCATCAATACCGCACTCTACGATTACTGCCCGGAAGTGGTTGCGGCATTCGTTGCCCGCGGTGACGAACTCATCGGACATGGGCATACGAACGCCGAGCGGCAAGGAGAGATGGACGAAGCGACTGAGCGGGCCCTCCTGCTGGCCTGTCGCGAGCGCATCGAGCGCGAGTCGGGGGTGAGCCCGGCGGGTTGGCTCTCGCCCTGGATTTCCGAGTCGGGGCACACCCCCGATCTGCTGGTCGAAACCGGCTACGGGTACACGCTCAACTGGTGTCATGACGATCAGCCGGTGCCGATGCGTACCCGCTCCGGGCGCCCGCTGTGGTCGATTCCCTATCCGCAGGAACTGAACGACATTCCGATGATCATCGGTCGCCAGATGAACGGCAGTGACTTCGCCGACATGATCGTCGACCAGTATGAGGAGATGCGTCTGCAGTCCGAGGCGCAGCCCCTGGTGATGGGTATTGCGCTGCACCCCTATCTCATCGGGCAGCCGTATCGGCTGCGCCACTTGCGCCGCGCCCTGCAGCATCTGGTGGCGGCCGACGACGCCTGGTTCACCACGCCCGGGGCCCTCTGGCAGCTGGCGAGCTCTGGCGGCTGTGGCGAGTTGCCGGCCGATTCGGCGAGCCCCTGATGGTCTGAGGACTCACGGGACTGTCACAATCCTGTCATGAGGTGCGGCCACAATAGCGGTCCGTTCTGCCTTTCCCTCATCAGGAGTCCGCATGACATACCTCGCTCGTGTATGCCGCCTCTCGGCAGGCCTGCTGGCCGCCTCGGCCCTCGCTGCCGCTGCCGTGCCCGCGACTGCCGTCGCTGCCGATATTCTCGGCGCCGGTGCGACGTTTCCCGCCCCGATCTATGCGCGGTGGGCTGATGCCTATTCGAAGGCGACGGGCCACAAGCTCAATTACCAGTCGATCGGCTCTGGCGGGGGCATCAAGCAGATCGTCGCCAGGACGGTTGACTTCGGTGCCTCCGACATGCCACTCAAGCCCGAGGATCTCGCCAAGGAAGGGCTGGTGCAGTTTCCGACCGTGATCGGTGGCGTGGTTCCGGTCATGAATGTGGCCGGCATCAAGCCGGGCGAGTTGCAGATCACGGGTGCGGTCCTGGCCGACATCTACCTGGGCAAGATCACGCGCTGGAATGACAAGGCCATCGCCGACCTGAATCCGAAGTCGACCCTGCCTGCCACCGACATCGCCGTCGTACGTCGTGCCGATGGTTCGGGCACTTCGTTCATCTTCACCAACTACCTCTCGAAAGTCAGCGCCGAGTGGAAGCAGAAGGTCGGGGAAGGCACGGCGCCGCAGTGGCCGGTGGGTCTGGGTGGCAAGGGCAACGAGGGCGTCTCCGCGTTCGTGCAGCGCATTCCGGGGGCGATCGGCTATGTGGAGTACGCCTACGCCAAGCAGAACAAGATGACCTATCTGCAGATGCGCAATCGCGACGGTCAGACGGTTGCGCCGGACGATGAGACGTTCAAGGCCGCGGCAGCCGGTGCCGACTGGACGAAGAGCGCCTTTGCCGAAATTCTCACCGACATGCCTGGCAAGGCCAGTTGGCCCATCACCGGAGCCACCTTCATCCTGATGCACAAGCAGCAGGGGAAGCCGGAACGCGCTGCCGAAGTGCTCAAGTTCTTCGAGTGGTCGTACAAGAATGGCGACGCCATGGCCACTGAACTGGACTACGTGCCGCTGCCCGACAGTCTGGTTGCCCTGATCGGCAAGTCGTTTGCCGACATCAAGGACACTGGCGGCACGGTGATCTACTCGCCACGCTGACCCGAGGCCAGACACCGGCCGAGGCGCCCGCCCGGGCGCTCCCGGCCACGGATTGCGCACGACAGGAGGTCGACGATGCGGGCAGAGAGAACAGGCGAAAGCGCAGTGCGGGCGAGCGGGCCTGCGTCGCGTACGCCGATGGCCATCGCACATGCCCGCGTCGATCTTGCGTTCGAGTGGCTGACCCGGATCGTGGCAGCCTGCGTGCTCCTGTTGCTCGCCGGCATCATCGTCTCGCTGATCGTGTCCGCCTGGCCTTCGATCGAGCGGTTTGGGTTTCACTTCCTCACGACCAGCGAGTGGAATCCGCCCATGGAGCGGTTTGGCGCCCTCGTGCCGGCCTACGGGACGCTGGTGACCTCCATCATCGCGCTGCTGATTGCCGTGCCGGTCAGCTTCGGCATTGCCCTCTTTCTCACCGAACTCAGCCCGATCTGGCTCAAGCGGCCCCTCGGTACGGCCATCGAGTTGCTCGCAGCGATCCCGAGCATCGTCTACGGCATGTGGGGTCTTCTCGTGTTTTCACCGCTCTTTGGCGAGTACGCGCAGCCCTGGCTGGCTGCGACGCTGGGCAAACTGCCGGTGATCGGCGTTCTTTTCTCCGGCCCGCCGATCGGCATCGGTCTGCTCTGCGCCGGCATCATCCTCGCCATCATGATCATTCCGTTCATCGCATCGGTCATGCGTGATGTGTTCGAACTCACCCCACCCATGCTGAAGGAATCGGCCTATGGTCTGGGCGCCACGACCTGGGAAGTGATGTCGGGCGTCGTGCTGCCCTACACCCGCGCTGGGGTCGTGGGTGGCATCATGCTCGGGCTCGGGCGCGCGCTGGGCGAGACGATGGCAGTAACCTTCGTCATCGGCAACACGAACATGCTGCAGAACTTCTCGCTGTTCCAGTCGGGCAACAGCGTCACCTCGGCGCTGGCCAACGAATTTGCCGAGGCGAGCCCTGGGCTTCATACCGCGGCACTGATCGAACTGGGGCTCATCCTCTTCGTGATCACGCTTCTGGTGCTGGCGGCCTCGAAACTGCTTCTGGCCCGACTGGCGCGGGCCGAAGGGGGCGCAGCATGAACGTTCGCTCACGGCGTCGCATCGTCAACGGGCTTGCGCTGGCTGCATCACTCGCCGCGATGGCGTTTGGCCTCGCGTGGCTCGTGTCCATTCTGTGGAATGTGATTTCCCTGGGCATTGCCGGCATGAGCGTCTCGCTCTTCACCCTGGAGACGCCACCGCCCGGTGGGACGGGCGGCCTTGGCAATGCCATTGTCGGCAGCGTGATCATGGTGGGTCTGGCCACGCTGATTGGAACGCCGGTCGGCATTCTCGCCGGCGTCTTCCTTGCCGAATATGGCCGTCGTTCGTGGCTCGGGGCGGTCACCCGATTCGTCAACGACATGCTGCTCTCGGCGCCGTCGATCGTGATCGGACTCTTTGTCTACGCGATCATGGTGGCCCGTTTCGGCGGCTTCTCGGGCTGGGCCGGTGTGTTGGCGCTCACGCTCCTCATGCTGCCGGTCGTGGTACGAACGACCGAGAACATGCTGCTCCTCGTGCCCAACAGCCTGCGCGAGGCGGCCATCGCCCTGGGCGCCCCCCGGTATCGGGTCATTGCCGGGGTAACGCTGCGCGCAGCACGTGCGGGTGTCATCACCGGCGTATTGCTCGCACTGGCGCGCATCTCGGGCGAAACAGCGCCGCTTCTCTTTACGTCGCTCTCCAATCAGTTCTGGAGCATCGATCTGGCCGAACCCATGGCCAACCTCCCCGTCACCATCTTCAAGTTCGCGATGAGCCCGTTCGAGGATTGGCAGCGGCTGGCCTGGGCGGGAGTCTTCCTCATCACGATGGGCGTTCTCGTCCTCAACATCGTGGCTCGTACCCTGTTCAAGGATGAATTGAAGCGATGAACATGCACACGAACGGCGCTCGTCAGGCGTCTGATGGCATTGCCCGTCCCTTCGTCGCTCAGGGCGCTGCGGTACCACCCTCGTCGGTGGCTCTGGCGCTGCGCGACTTCAACTTCTACTACGGGAAGTTCCACGCCATCAAGGGCGTGTCGATGGAAATCTTCCAGAACCGCGTGACGGCCTTCATTGGTCCCTCGGGGTGCGGGAAATCGACACTCCTTCGATCGCTCAACCGGATGTACGACCTGTACCCCGATCAGCGTGCCGAGGGGCAACTGCTCTTCCACGGCGACAATCTGCTCGACAAGGGGGTCGACCTGCTCGACCTGCGTGCGCGGATCGGCATGGTGTTCCAGAAGCCGACACCGTTTCCGATGTCGATCTACGACAACGTCGCGTTTGGCGTGCGCATGCACGAGCGGCTCTCGCGTGCCGAGATGGACGAGCGGGTCGAGTGGGCGCTCACCAAGGCGGCGCTCTGGGGCGAGGTGAAAAGCATACTGGGACGCAACGGTGCGAGCCTCTCGGGTGGACAGCAGCAACGGCTGTGCATCGCGCGCGGCATTGCGGTGAAACCCGAAGTGCTGCTGCTCGATGAGCCGACCTCGGCGCTTGATCCGATCTCGACTGCGCGCATCGAGGAGCTGGTGACCGAATTGAAGAGCGACTTCACCATCGCCATCGTCACGCACAACATGCAGCAGGCCGCGCGCGTCTCCGACTACACCGCCTACATGTACCTTGGTGAACTGGTCGAGTACGGCGTCACCTCGCAGATCTTCCTCAAGCCGGCGAAAAAGGAAACCGAGGACTACATCACCGGGCGGTTCGGCTGATCCAGGCTCGAACGAATCGGATGAACTCGGCAGCGGGCAGGGCAGGGCTGTAGAGAAAGCCCTGCCCGATCGAACAACCGGCCGACCGCACCAGCGTCTCTTCGGCTGACGTTTCCACGCCTTCTGCCGTTGTTTCCAGCCCGAGGCGTCGACCCAGCTGGATGCTCGATTCGAGGATCGCGCGCAGGTGCGGCTGGTTGCCGGCGCCACTCACGAATGAGCGGTCGATCTTCATTTCGCTGAAGGGCACCGCCGAGAGCTGCTGCAGCGATGCATAGCCGGTGCCGAAGTCATCGATGGCCAGTCCGAAGCCGCGCATGCGCAAACGGGCGAGCCCCCCGATCATGCCGGGCAGATCGCGCGTGGCCACACTTTCAGTGAGTTCGAAGGTGATCGATTCGGGTGCAACCCCGTGGTTCAACGCGCGTGCGCAGAGTCTTTCGGCGGCCGAATCGTCCTCGAAGAGGCTTGCACTGAGATTGACCGACAGCGAGATCGTGTGACCCGCCGCGGTCCAGGTTGCCAGGGCAGCAAACGCCTGGTCGACGACGCTCCAGGTGAGAAGGCCCATCAGGCCGGCTGCTTCGGCGGGGGCGAGGAAACGGGCGGGCGCGAGGAGGCCGTGCACCGGGTGATTCCATCGCACCAGTGCCTCGGCCCCGCACAGCCGGCCAGTCGTCAGTGCGATCTTCGGCTGGTAATAGGGCTCGAATTCGCCCGCCCCGAGGCCGCGGCGTATGTCATCGGCATCCATGGCGCCGGGTTGGGGCGAGCGCAACGGTTTCCTCGTGCTCGAGTCAAGGTCGGCCACGAGGCGCTCGAGTCGCTCCCGATCGATCGGCTTTCGCATCGTGCCCACCACCTCGAGGCCGCTTGCAGCCGCCATTGTCCCGACGGCTGCGATGAGTGACGGGGCTTGCGACGAGAGCAGTACGACGGCGATACCCTGATAGTCGCGTGCGAGTCGCGACAACATCTGGATGCCATCCATGCCGGCCATGTCCAGATCGCACAGGGCCAGGTCCACGGGTGCCGGCGAGTGCGCGAGCGCCTGCAGGGCTTCGCTGCCATCGCCGGCTTCGAGCACCCGGGCAAAGCCGATCTGCTGCAGCACGCCGCGGGCGAGGCGCCGTTGCAGGGGGTCATCCTCGATGACGATGGCGCTGTGCAGGTTGGCGAGCGAGCCCGTCGTGTGCTTGCTGGCGGCCTCATCATCAGGGCGGGCGCTCATCGGAGGTGCGACGCCTTCGCATCGCCCGCTGCGTGACCGCCGGTTGGGTGGGTGGCCGGCAGTGACGCTCGCGCCGCCGCCACCTCGGCTGTGGTCTGTGCAAACACCTCGGTGAGTTCTGCCATGAGGGCGCGACAGCCCATGAGGTCGACCGCGGCAGCCGCGTCTTCAAGCGCGTGGCTCAAGGCGCCGGCACGCCGCATCGACAGACTGTCGAAGGCGCCCGCCAGTCGATGTGCGTCGGCGCGAACCTCCTCCAGTCGGGCACCCGTAACGGCCGCCTGCAAGGCGGCCATGCGCGCCGGCTGAACGACCAGGTAGAGGTCGAGCAGTTCGAGCAGCAGCGACTGGTCAGAATCGATGCGCTCGAGCAGTCTGGCGCGGTCAAAGAGCAGGTGCATCGTCCATCCCGTCAGCGAGGTTGGGGCGTGTGGCCGCGTGCCGCTCGATCTGGGCGACGATGGTGGTGTCCGGGCCTCGACATCCGGTAGCATGATAGCAGTGGCATCGTGCGGGGCTGTCTTGCCGGCTCGTCAGCGGCCTCTTCATCGACGCCGCGAGCGGCACAATGCCCGCTGAGTGCCCCTGATCGGATGGCTCGAACCGATGAACCTGATTCTGTGGCGTCATGCCACTGCCGAGGAAGTCCCTGCGGATGCCGTCGCAGGCGATGCGGCGCGCGCACTGACCCGACACGGGCGGTGGCAGGCCCGTGTGATGGCCCAGTGGCTCAATACCCGACTGCCTGCCGACTGCGACATCATCGTGAGCCCCGCCGTGCGGACTCGACAGACAGCCGATGCGCTGTGTCGCCCCTACCGCGTCAGCGCAGCCCTTGCGCCCGGTGCCTCAACCCACGCGCTGTTGCGCGCGGTGGGCTGGCCCGATCATCCGCACACCGCCCTTGTGGTCGGCCATCAACCCACGCTGGGCCGGGTGGCTGCCACGGTTCTTGCGGGGGTCGATGCGGCCTGGCCGATTCGGCGTGCAGCTGCCTGGTGGCTGGTCGCTCGCGACGAAGAAGAGGGTTCGCGCGTCGCCTTGCGCGCCGTGATGTCGGCCGATATGGCCGTTGTCGATGGCGGTGCCGAGCCCGACGGTCTCAGTGGGCCGCGATGACCCGCAGCGGAAACCCGAATCGGGTCCACTCGTCGGCTTCCTGGCGCAGGTCGTAGTCGGTCAGCGGGTTGGCTTCGAGCCATTCACGCGAGACCTCCAGCGTGTGTTCCGATCGTTCGGTACGCAGCCGGACTGGGGGCACCACCAGTTCGCCACGGCTTCGGAAGAGCACGGCCGCCACCCGCAGGCATGCGAGCAGCCGCAGCGTGGTGTTCGTCTCGATGCTGCCTCTCATCTTGCCGAGCTTGCCGGTGTGGCCCAGCACCAGCGTCGCGAGCGCGCTCTGCTCCCGCCGCGAGAAGCCCGGCATGTCGGCGTGGCTCAGGATGTAGGCTGAGTGCTTGTGGTAACCGTTGTGCGAGATCGACAGACCGATCTCGTGCAGGCGCGCAGCCCACCCGAGCAGACGCGCGTCGTCGTCGTCCTCTTCGTCAGCGTTTGATGCCCGATCGGCGTCTGCGTGCCAGATGGCGGTGGCGAGGCGGGCGACCCGATCGGCCTGCGGCTCATCGACCCCATAGCGCTGCACGAATTCGCGGACGGTCGTGTCGCGCATGTCCTCGTGCCGGGTACGGCCCAGCAGGTCATAGAGCACACCGGTGCGCAGCGCCCCTTCGGATACGTTCATCCGGTCGATCGAGAGTTCGGAAAATGCCGCGAGCATGATCGCGAGGCCCCCCGCCAGAACGGGTACCCGATCGGGGCGTAGCCCGAGGAGTCGCAGTTCGCTCGCGCTCCCCGCCTTGATCAGCGCCTGGCGTAGCGCCTCCAGACCGGCGGCCGTGATGCCGTGCTCGCTGAAGCGGTTCTGTTCGAGCAGATCGGCCAGGGCGCGGGCCGTGCCCGAGGATCCGATGGCCTCCGACCAACCGCGTCGGCGCAGCCCGTTCGCCACGACCTCGAACTCGCTGCGCGCTGCCAGTTCGGCTTCGCGAAATGCGGCCCGTCCGTATTGCCCCTCGGCGAAGAACCGCATCGAGTAGCCGACACATCCGACATAGAGGCTCTCGAGCACTTCCGGGGTGTAGCCCTGCCCGACGACGATCTCGGTCGAACCCCCGCCGATGTCGACCACCAGGCGCCGCGCAGCGCCGGGCTCCTGCAGATGGGCGACACCGAAGTAGATCAGACGTGCCTCTTCGTGCCCGCTGATCACCTCGATCGGAAACCCGAGACATTTCTCGGCCTCGCGAAGGAAGTCTGGTGCATTGCGGGCCACGCGAAGGGTGTTGGTTCCCACGGCGCGCACGGCATGGGCGTCGAAACCGCGCAGGCGCTCGCCGAAGCGTTCGAGAACGCCCAAGGCGCGTTGGGAGGCTTCACGGCCGAGCGTCTTGTCGGCGTTCAGGCCCGAGGCGAGCCGCACCGGGTCACGCAAGGTATCGAGCGGGTAGATCTGGCTACCCACGACCCGCCCGATTTCCATCCGGAAACTGTTCGAGCCGAGGTCGATCGCAGCAAGTACCGAAGGCACGTTCATGGCCCGCATTCTACCCTCAGCCACAGGGCGAATCGCGTGCGGGCGCGCAGCGATGCGCTGCTGGTGTGTGTCACACAAGCGCGCAGGACAAGCACTCTTGCGGTCTGCTATATCCTCGAGTCCATCAGAGCCGGCGGAACAACCCCATGACCGACCCAAGCGCCTCGACGGGCCCCGAGTACCAACCGCGCATTCTCAATCGCGAACTCGGCACACTCGCCTTCAACGAGCGTGTGCTTGCACTCGCGGAAGATCCGCTGGTGCCGCTCCTCGAGCGCCTGCGTTATGTCTGCATCGTGTCGTCCAATCTCGACGAGTTCTTCGAGATCCGGATCGCCGGGCTGAAACAGGAGTTGCTGCACGACGCCCGTGCCCGAACGCCCGATGACATCGCGCTCGTCGAACTCATGCAGTCGATCAGCACGCGCTCGCGTGCCCTGGTCGCGCGACAGTACGCCCTGTTCAACCGCACCCTGGTGCCGGAACTGGAGAGTGCTGGGGTTGCCATGATCCAGGGTTTGCATTGGACCGAAGCGCAGGAAGCCTGGGCCCACAGCTATTTCGAGTCCGACGTGTTGCCGGTGTTGACGCCGATCGGGCTCGACCCGGCACACCCGTTCCCCCGGGTGCTCAACAAATCGCTCAACTTCATTGTCGAACTCGAAGGCGCTGATGCCTTCGGCCGCGATTCGGGCATCGCCATCGTCCAGGCGCCGCGCGTGCTCCCGCGCGTGATCCGCATGCCGGCCGAGGTGGCGCGGGTCGCCGACAACTTCATCACGCTCGGGGCCATCCTGCGTCGATTCATGCAGCAGCTCTTTCCCGGCATGACGGTCATCGGCTGTCATGAGTTCCGGGTGACGCGCAACAGCGATCTCTTCGTCGATGATGAGGAGGTCAAGAACCTGCGCACTGCACTCGAGGGTGAACTCTTCGAGCGTCACTTCGGTGACGCCGTGCGGCTTGAGGTCACGGCCGGTTGCACCGAGCGGATGGTCGGCTTCCTGATGCAGCAGTTTGGTCTGAAGCCGCTCGATGTCTACCGCGTCGATGGCCCGGTGAACCTCGTGCGTCTCAACCAGATTCCCGACCTCATTGACCGGCCCGAACTGAAGTTCGCACCCTTCCGCCCCGGACTGCCCAAGGACATTCGTCGGCTCTGGAAGCCTGATGCCAACCTCTTCGAGGTCATCGCGGGGCGCGACGTGCTGCTGCACCACCCGTATCAGACCTTCCAGCCAGTGCTCGATTTCCTGCGTGCCGCATCGGTCGATCCGGCTGTGGTGGCCATCAAGCAGACGATCTATCGCACCGGCTCGGAGTCGGCGCTGATGGAAACCCTGATCCAGGCGGCGCGCAATGGCAAGGAGGTGACTGTCGTCGTCGAACTGAAGGCCCGCTTCGACGAGGAGACCAATATCAACTGGGCGTCTCGCCTCGAGGAGGTGGGCGCTCATGTCGTGTACGGCGTCGTGGGTTACAAGACCCACGCCAAGATGCTGCTGGTGGTGCGGCGCGAGGGTGCGCATTTGCGTCGCTATGCCCATCTGTCTACCGGGAACTATCACATCCGCACCGCCCGGCTCTACACCGACTTCGGCCTCTTCACGGCCAATCCGGCGCTGTGCGAGGATGTCAACGAGCTGTTCAAGCAGCTGACCGGTCTCGGTCGCGCGAGCGACATGAATCACCTCTGGCAGGCGCCGTTCACGCTCCATGCGCGTGTCATGGAGGCCATCGCGGCCGAGGCTGCCATCGCGGCGGCGGGCCGGCCGGCCCACATCATTGCGCGCATGAATGCGCTCCTCGAACCTCAGGTGATCGAAGCGCTCTATGCGGCGTCACAGGCCGGGGTTCGCATTGACCTCATCGTGCGGGGCGTGTGTGCGCTGCGTCCGCAAGTGCCCGGTCTGTCCGACAACATCCGGGTACGCTCGGTGATCGGGCGCTTTCTCGAACACAGTCGCGTGTTCTACTTCCATGCCGATGGGCGCGAGGATGTCTACCTGTCGAGCGCCGACTGGATGTATCGAAACTTCTTCCGTCGCATCGAAACCTGCTTTCCGGTGCTTGACCGCAAGCTGCGCGAACGCGTGATGCGGGAGGGACTTCGCCTCTACCTGAAGGACAGTTCTGCCACCTGGATCATGAATGCGGCCGGCGAGTACGCACCGCCACCCCGAGCCAGCGCTGTCCGATCGCCCCAGGCCGAACTGCTGCGACTGCTGGCTGCCGGGACCGACGACGAGTCGTAGCGGTCGGTCCTCGTCATCGGGTCGGCGGGTTGCTGGCTCGGTTGGGGCGGTGGGGCGTTCAGCCGTCTGATTTGAGCCGTGTTGCGTAAAGCTTGCGGAACTTCGCAAGCTTGGGCGCAACCACAGCCATGCAGTAGCCCTGCCCGGGATGGTCGCGGAAGTAATTCTGGTGATAAGCCTCGGCCGGGTGCCACGGCGCGGCATCAACCACTTCGGTCACGATCGGGCGGGGAAAGACCCGTTCGCGCTCCAGTTCGGCCACCATCGCTTCGGCCGCTTCGCGTTGCGCGGTGTCGTGGCAGTAGATGGCCGACCGGTACTGGGTGCCGACATCATTGCCCTGGCGGTTCAGGGTGGTCGGATCGTGGATGGCAAAGAACACCTGCAGCAATTCGCGAAAGCTCACCTGGGCCGGGTCAAAGTGCAGGCGCACTGCCTCGGCATGTCCGGTGTTGCCGTCGCACACCGCGGCGTAGGTCGGGTTGGCCATCTGCCCACCGCAATATCCGGACTCCACATCGATGACGCCCTGCAGGTCATCGAAGACTGCCTCCAGGCACCAGAAGCAGCCACCGGCGAGAGTGGCAACGGCGCTCCCCGGCGCGGGCGCGGCGGAAGGGTTTGAGGTCGGCGTATCGGCAGGCATGGTGGGCTCGCAAGGCAGGATCAGGCTGCGAGGGTAAACCGTCGTGCCGCGGCGTGCACGCTGCCCGACGATGGATCTCCCAGTGGCTTGTTTCTTGCTTTCGTCATCATGGCAGTCGTGAGGTATGCTGCCTCTGGCTGCTTACCGATGGAGATTTCCGATGCCCGCGATGCTCGTGATGAACAAGGTGCCTGGCAACGACGGATCCGACTGCGCTGGCCTTCGCCGCGGCGTCATCGCGCGGGTCGGCCTTGCGGCGCTGGCCCTGTTGTGCCTGGCAGCCGCCCCAGCCCAGGCCCAGATCAAGCCCGTGGCCAAGGTGCGCTATTCGGAAGTGGTGCGCTCGCTTCTCTATGCCCCGGCCTATGTCGCGATTTCTCGCGGCTACTTTCGTGACGCCGGCATCGATCTGACGATGACCACCGCGCAGGGTGGTGACAAGGCCATGGCGGCTCTGCTCGGCAACGTGGCCGATATCGCCCTCATCGGTCCTGAGACCACGGTCTATGTCAGAAACAGCGAGTCGCCGATCAAGGTCAAGATCTTTGCCGGTCTCACCGCAACCGACGGGTTCGTGCTCATGTCGCGCACCAGGCCCGCTGTGCCCTTTGACTGGAATACGTTGAAAGGCAAGGATATTCTCGGATTCAGACCGGGCAGTACGCCGATCCTGTACTTCGAGGCGGCCTTGCGCAAGCACGGCATCGACCCGGCGCGCGACGTGAAGCTGGCCAACAACATCGGCGTGCCGGCCCGCTACGGCTCGTGGCTGGCTGGCCAGAACCAGTACGCCATCTTCATCGAGCCCGATGCCGCGCAACTCGAACTCGATGGCAAGGCCTGGGCGATCACCTCGATCGGCGAGGAGGTGGGGTTTGCCGATTACACGGCCTTCATGGCCACCGAGCGGTTCATTCGCGAGCGCCCTGACGTGGTGCAGGGTTGGACCGATGCGATCCTGCGCGCGCAGAAGTGGACCGAGGCCGCCTCGACGGCCGACATGGTCAAGACGCTGGCCGAATTCTTCCCGGGCGTGAACGCCCAGACACTGGGGTTCGCGATCGAGCGTTATCGCAAGACGCGTATGTGGAAGACCTCGCCGATCATCGATCCGCCAGCGATCGAACGATTCCAGGACATTCTCGTGCAGGGCGGCGTGCTTGAGCAGGCCAAGCGGGTGCGCTTCGATGACCTGGTGACCAACGAATTCGCACGCAAGGCAGTCAGCGGGCGATGAGCCCTGCCTTGGCTGCCGCGGCGCCGGGCACCGTCAAGGTCGAGTTGCGCGATGTCGGGTTGCGTTATTTCGGACGCGAGGGCGAGACCGAGGCGCTTGCCGGCATTTCGCTGGGCGTCGATGCCGGCGAATTCGTGAGCATCATCGGCCAGAGCGGATGTGGCAAGAGCACGCTTCTATCGCTGGTCGCCGGCATCATGGCACCCACCCGGGGCGAGGTGCTCGTCGATGGCCGACCGGTGCGCGGCCCCGATCCCCGGGTCGGCTACATGCTCCAGCAGGATTACCTCTTCGAGTGGCGGACCATCCTCGAAAACACCCTGCTCGGCGCCCAGATCCAGGGGCTCGATCCACAGATGGCGCGCGATCGTGCGGTGATGCTGCTCTCGCGCTACGGTCTGGCGAAATTCATGGACCACCTGCCGCGCCAGCTCTCGGGCGGCATGCGCCAGCGGGTGGCTTTGGCCCGTACCCTGTGCACCGACCCCGATGTCGTTCTCCTCGACGAGCCGTTTTCGGCGCTCGATTCCCAGACGCGCATCGCCATCGCCGATGAAATCGCCGACATCCTGCGGCGCGAGAAAAAAACCGCCATTCTGGTGACCCATGACATTGCCGAGGCGATCGGCATGGCTGACCGGGTCATCGTGCTGTCGCGGCGCCCCGGGCGCGTCAAGTCGACCCATGCGATCCAATTCGCGAGCAGCGGTGCATCGCGGCCCAGTCCGATGCAGGCGCGCAACGCCGTCGAGTTCAACGGTTATTTCAATCGCCTCTGGCAGGAGCTCGAAGTCCATGTCGAGGGCTGACGCCGTGCCTGGCAGTCGGGGTGACGCAGCGTCGCCCAGCGCTGCCTACCGCCACTTCCTGCGCACCGAACTGCGCGCCCGCGTGCTGGTGCGGGCTGCCCAGGCGGGGCTTCTGCTCGCCTTCCTGGTCGCTTGGGAATTCGCGCCGCGCTACGGACTCGTCAATCCGATGTTCACCAGTTACCCCTCGGCGCTCTGGCCGACGTTTCTGGGACTGCTGAAAGCCACGGCGAATCAGCCCGGCATCCTCGAGCATGCCGCCTCGACGGTCATGGCCACCGTGGTGGGATTCAGCGGGGCGATGCTGGTGGGCGTGATCGTTGCGGCGGCCCTGTGGTGGTGGAAGCGACTTTACCTCGTGCTCGACCCCTTCCTGGTCGTGGCCAACGCGATGCCCAAGATCGCCTTCGTGCCGATCTTCTACATCTGGCTTGGCGCGACGCTGTCGATCTATGGCATGGCACTGGCCATTTCCGTCTTCATCACGATCCTCATGCTGCACGCCGGCTTCGAGGGTGTTGATGCCAACAAGATCAAGCTCGCGCAGACCTTCGGTGCGTCGCGCTGGCAGGTGCTGCGCATGGTGGTGTTGCCTGGCAGCGTACCGACCCTCATCGCCGCGCTCAAGGTGAATACCGGGCTCGCCCTGGTCGGGGTCGTGGTGGGCGAGTTCCAGTCGGCCAATCTCGGTCTGGGCTACCTGATCCAGTACGGCAGTCAGGTCTTCAAGCTCGACATCGTGATGACGGCCATCACCCTGCTGGCGGTGCTGTCGGCGCTCATGTATCTGGCAATTGCCGCGCTCGAGCGACGGGTGATGGCGCGGCGCTGAGCCAGTCCGCGCTGTCGCGCGGTCGCCCTCGCCTGCGCTGCCCGGCGCATCAGGTGGCGCGTCCCACGGTGTGTCAGGCGTCGTGTCATGCGGCGTCATCGGGTCGGGCATGGTCTATCCGCGCCTGCGCTGATGCGGGCACGACGGCCCTGTTGCGCGCTATCCTATGACGGCCGTGCCCTGACGCGGCACACCTGCGCGAGGACTCACCCCATGAAGATGAAGCGTTCTTCGACTGACAGACACCTGGCGAATCGGTCGGGTGCAGGGCCGGTTTCACGGTGTGCGGCACGCCTGGCCGGGCTTCCGATGCTGGCTTTCGCGGGTCTCGCCCTGGTGTCACTGCCCGTGCTCGCCCAGTCCCAGAACCAGCTCTACCCCAATCGCGCCGTGCGCCTCGTGGTGCCCTATCCGCCCGGCGGTGGCACTGATTTCTTCGCCCGCGCGGTCAGCACGAAAATGGCCGAGGATCTCGGGCAGCAGGTAGTGGTCGAGAACCGGCCAGGCGCCAGCACCATCATCGGGGCCGAGGCGGTGGCGAAATCGGCGCCCGACGGGTACACGGTGCTGTTGGGTGACACCGCCACCTACGCCGCCAATCCGAGCCTGTTCAAATCGCTGCCGTATGACCCGGTGCGCGATCTTGCGCCGGTGACGCTGACTGCGCGTTTTGCCCTCATTCTGGTGGCCCATGCCGGGGTTCCGTTCTCGACGGTGCGCGAGTTCATCGCGGCTGCCAAGGCAGCCCCGGGCACGATCGACTACGCTTCGCCCGGTCCGGGCAGCCCGCATCATCTGGCGATGGAACTTTTCCGCCAGGCGTCGGGTGTGACGCTGACCCATGTGCCCTACAAGGGCGGTGGTCCGGCTGCACAGGACCTCATCGCCGGACGCATCCCGGTGATGTTTCTCGATCTCACCACGATGGCTCCCCAATTGAAGGCCGGCAAGATCAAGGCGCTGGCGGTCTCTACCGAACAGCGGCTCGCAGCCCTGCCCGATATTCCGGCCGTGGCCGAGGCAGGGGTGCCGGGCTACGATGCATCGGCCTGGCAAGGCCTGAGTGTTCCAGCGGGCACGCCGCCAGCCGTCATCGGGCGGCTCAATGCGGCATTTGCCCGTGCGGCTGCCGACGGGCCGACGCGGCAGCGCCTGGCCGATCTGGGTACCGAGTTCATTGCCGGCACCCCCGAGCAGATGGCGGCTTACATCCGCAGCGAGACTGCCAAGTGGTCACGGACCATCCGCGCGGCCAATATCACGCTCGACTGACGCTCGTCGTCCTCCAACGGCGGGTACGCCACGGTCTGAGACTCACCGTGGCGCGCCGGCTGACAGCACCCCTTTCTTCACCCGCCTGTCTGGATCTGTCATGAAAACTCTGGTTGTCGATGTTCACGCGCATTACGTACCGCAACTCGCCTTCGATCGATTCGAGGCGAACGCCGCGAAGTTCCCCGGTATCACGCTCGCGCGTGATGGCAAGACCAACCGGATGCAGTTCCCGGGGGCGGCAATGACACGCCCGATCAACCCGAAGCTCTCCGACCTCGGCGATCGGACGCGCTGGATGGACGACAAGGGCATTGATCATCAGTTGCTCGGCTTGTGGACTGACCTCGAAGGCTACGAACTGACCCCTGAGCAGGGCATGGCCTGGAGTCGATTCATCAACGATTGCGCATGGGAAGAATTGCGCGATCAGACGCGCTTCACCCCCTTGGCCAGCGTGCCGCTGCAAGACGGCAAGCTGGCTGCCGAGGTTCTGGGCGAGGCCATGGAGCGTGGCTTCGGTGGTGCGATGATCGGTACGCAGCCCAAGGGCATCCAGGGCGGCAACCTCGATGACCCCTCGCTCGATCCGTTCTGGGAGACGGCCTCGAAACTGGGTGCTGCGCTCTTTCTGCACCCCATGTTTGTCTGCGGCGAGCCACGGCTCGAAGACTACGAGCTGGTGAATGCCGCCGGGCGCCTGGCCGACAGCACCATCGCCGTATCGCGGCTCCTCTATTCGGGGCATCTGCTGCGGTTCCCGGGTGTGAAGCTCGTCGTCGCCCATGGTGGCGCGGCGCTGCCCTATGCGATGGGGCGTCTCGGGCGCAACAACGATGCTTTCCCGAACAAGTTTGCCGATGCCCGCAAGGGTTTCGAGATGCTGTTCTTCGACTCGTGCGTGTTCGAACCGGCCGCGCTCGAGTTCCTGTGCAAGCGCTCGTCGCCCGAGCATGTCATGCTCGGCTCGGACATCCCCTTCCACATCGGTGACCCCGATCCGGTGAAGGTGGTCGAGGGCGCGTACCTGCGAAACGCCGATCGCAATGCCATCCTGGGTGGCAATGCGCAGCGCATCTTCCGGGTGCGCAAGGACTGCTGGTGCCGCTCCTAGGACCGCCGGTGGATGCCGATGCGCTCACGCACGGCATCCAGCTGGCACTGGCCCCGGTGTTTCTGCTCACCGGGGTGGCGGGGTTGATCGGCGCGGTGTCCACCCGCCTTGCACGCATCATCGATCGCGGACGCGTCCTCGAGGACCGGATCGAGGCGCGCACGGTTCGCGACATCGACGCGAGTTACCGTGAACTGGCCCGCCTCAAGGTGCGCGGGCGTCTGGTGAACCTGTGCATGCTGCTGCTCACGCTGTGCGCCGCGCTGATCGGGCTCACGGTGATGGCGCTCTTTCTGGGAGAGACCACGGCGCTCGATACGGTTCGTCTGGTTTCGTTCAGCTTTGTCGGTGGCGTCGTGCTCTTCATCCTTTCGCTGCTGGGTTTCTTCGCCGAGACGCTGCTCGCGAGCCAGACCCTGCGCTTTCGGACGCGGCCGGCCACCGCGCCCCTTGCGGGTGATGCCTCCGATCGCGATCAGCCTCTCGATTAAATAATATTCATATTCAAGGGGTTGAGATTTGAGCCGTTGATCGCGCTTGCGGTCGGACGGGCACATTGCGTATCGTCTGCCTGTTTCCGGAGAGAGCCCCGCATGTCATCTATCGCCCCGCCCATCCCGTCCGCCATGCTTGCCTCGTCACCGCTGCCCGAGCAGGAGATATCGGGTGAAATCCTGATCGAGAAGTACGCCAAGGGCGTCGAGGTGTCGGTGGCTGACGTGCGCCGACGCGTGGCGCGGGCGCTGGCCGCGGTCGAGCCCGAGGCCGAGCAGGTGCAGTGGGAAGCGCGCTTCATGGCGGCCCAGGAAGCGGGCTTCGTGCCGGCCGGGCGCATCAACTCGGCGGCGGGTACCAATCTGCAGGCAACGCTCATCAATTGCTTCGTGCAGCCGGTCGGCGACTCCATTACCGAACTGGTCGATGGTCGGCCCGGTATCTACACCGCGCTCTCCGAGTCGGCCGAGACGATGCGTCGAGGCGGTGGGGTGGGTTATGACTTTTCGTCGATCCGTCCGCGCGGGGCCCTGGTAAGGGGTACCCAGTCCCATGCCAGTGGCCCGGTCTCCTATATGCGGGTGTTCGACCGTTCCTGCGAGACCGTCGAGTCGGCGGGTTCGCGGCGGGGCGCCCAGATGGGGGTTCTGCGGTGTGACCATCCTGACATCGAAGCCTTCATTCATGCCAAGGACAGTGGCGATCTCACCAACTTCAATGTCTCGGTGGGCGTCACCGATGCCTTCATGCAGGCGGTGGAGAGCGATGGCGAGATCGAACTCGTGCATCGGGCCGAACCCTCGCCCGAGCATGTGGGTGTGCCGACACAACGCAGTGACGGTCTGTGGGTCTATCGAAGGATCCCGGCACGGGCGCTGTGGGATCAGATCATGCGATCGACCTACGATCACGCCGAGCCGGGCATTCTCTTTCTCGATCGCATCAACCGCGACAACAACCTGTACTACTGCGAGACCATCGAGAGCACGAACCCGTGCGCTGAACAGCCGCTGCCACCCTACGGGTGCTGCTGCCTCGGATCGATCGATCTGACCCACTTCGTGCGTGATGCGTTCACGCCCGCTGCGCGGTTTGACGAAGCGGCCTTTGGCAAGGTGGTCGATGTCTCGGTGCGCATGCTCGACGACGTGCTCGACGCCACTCGCTGGCCGCTCGCCGCGCAGCAGGAGGAGGCGCGCAACAAGCGGCGTGTCGGCCTCGGGTTTACCGGGCTGGGTGACACCCTCATCATGCTCGGCCTGCGCTACGACACGCCGGCGGCACGCACGGCGGCCGCGCGCATCTCCGAGGTGATGCGCGATCGTGCCTACCTCGCATCGGTCGAACTGGCCCGCGAGCGTGGAGCCTTTCCGCTCTTCAATGCCGATCTTTACCTGTCAGGAGGCAATTTCGCATCGCGGTTGCCGGCCGACATCAAGCAGAAGATTCGTCAGTACGGCATCCGCAATTCGCACCTGCTGTCGATCGCTCCCACCGGCACCATCAGCCTCGCCTTTGCCGACAACGCGTCCAATGGCATCGAGCCGCCCTTCTCCTGGGTCTACACCCGACGCAAGCGCCTCGCCGAGGGCGGCTGGAAGCAGTACACGGTGGAGGATCATGCCTGGCGCCTCTATCGCCATCTGCATGGCGAGACGGCCAGCCTGCCTGATGCGTTCGTGACCGCGCTCGAGATCTCGGCGCGCGCGCACATGGAGATGGTGGCGGCGGTTGCCCCATTCATCGACACCAGCATCTCGAAAACGGTGAACGTGCCCGAAGATTATCCGTACGCCGACTTCGAAGACCTCTACATGGGAGCCTGGAAGGCGAACCTGAAAGGGCTCGCCACCTATCGGCCCAACAAGGTGCTGGGCGCTGTGCTCTCGGTGGCTCCGCCGCCCGAGGCGCATGCAGCGGTGCTGGCCCCTGTCGCCGAACCCGCCCGGAGCGAGGGGGTGCCCGCTGCGTCGGTCGGCGCCACAACCCGCGCCGTCGCAGTCGAGGGCGATGCGCCTGGCGATGCCAACCGGCGCCTGGTGATCCAGTCGTTGCCGGCGACGGTGCTCGCCTCCCTGCGCTGGCCCGATCGTCCCGAGATGCCCGATGGCAACCTTGCCTGGACCTACATGCTGCGCCACCCGCAGGGTGACTTTGCGCTCTTCGTCGGTCATGTCGAGACGGCGGCGGGCGCCTTTCCCTTCGAGGCCTGGGTGAATGGTGCCGAGCAGCCGCGCGGTCTGGGAGCGGTGGCCAAGACCCTCTCGATGGACATGCGGGCCAACGATCGCAAGTGGCTTGCCCTCAAGCTCGAGGCCCTCGCCAAGGTACCGGGAGAGCGCGAATTCGAGATGCCCTTCCCACCCGAAGGGGCGTCGCGGCGCATGCCCGGCATCGTCGCGGCGGTCGCGCAACTCATTCGCTACCGATGCGACCGGCTCGATGCCCTGCCCCGTGAGGGCGAGGCTACACTCGATCTGGATGGCGCCAGCCCGACCCCGGTGATCGATGCGATGTTCACGGTGGCAGAGCCGCGCACCGGTACCGACGGCACCTTGTCGTGGACGGTCGACGTGCAGAACCCGGCGACCGGCGAAGATTTCGTTCTCGGGTTGAAGGAGTTCACACTCTCGAGCGGTGAAACGCGTCCCTACGCCATGTGGCTGGCGGGCAATTACCCACGTGCACTCGACGGCCTGGCGCGGATCCTGTCGCTCGACATGCGGGTCATCGACCCGGCCTGGATCGGCATGAAGCTGCGCAAGCTGCTCAACTACTCGGAGCCGCTCGGTGACTTCATGGCCTTTGTGCCGGGGGAGCGACGCCAGCAAGTGTGGCCTTCGACGGTAGCTTACATTGCGCGCCTCGTGATTCACCGGTACGCGATGCTGGGTGTGCTCGACGAGAACGGCATGCCCTGCCAGTCGATGGGTATTCTGGGCGAGCCACGCAGCGAGAATGAACCGCAACGGATGGACGGCAGTCTGTGTGCCGAGTGCGGCAATCACGCCGTCATTCGGCGTGATGGCTGCGAGTTCTGCACGGCGTGCGGTGCGGTCGGGGCCTGCGGCTAGGCGAGCCGCGCCGCTTCGCGCGCGGCATCGGCGTTCAGTTCGAGCGCGCGTGAGCCGGCCAGTTTGGCCTTGAGGTGTTCTGCCACTGTGGTGGGCGGGTAGAGCGGTGGATGGGTTGCATCGGTGCAACTGGGCAGGCAGACGATGACCGCATCGGCGTTGCCATCGTGGAAGAGGGCGGCCGAGCGGCGCCGGATCACTCGACCCTCGGGGGTCACGGGTGGCAGTACCCGATGCATCGAGGAAATCCAGCGGTCGTTGGTCCAGCGCGCCATCATGTCGCCCAGGTTGACCAGCAGGGCGCCCGGGGCGGGCATGACGTCATGCCAGAGGCCGGCGCGATCGAGCACTTGCAGGCCGGGTGATACGTCGTCGGCCCACAGGACGGTGCAGATGCCGTAGTCGGTATGGGCTCCCATGCCCATCTGGTCGACCTCGACCCGTGTCACGCCCTCGGGCATGGCGTAATGATTCATGCGCAGGACGTCGAGCGAGTGGTCTTCGAACTGCGCGAAGTAATTTTCCGGCAGGTCCAGAGCCACGGCGAATATCGTCGCCAGCCGTCGTGCGAGCGCGCCCGCGTGGGAAAACCAGGTTTCGACGCCCGCGCGAAAGTCGGGGTGGCCATCGGGCCAGAGGTTTTCCGGATAGTCGAGCGGATCGAGATCCAGTTCGGGCCATTGCGATGCCGGTGCGCCGACATTGAAGGCCTCGAAGAGGTCGGCAGCGCTCGCCACGCCGAGGCTGTAGCTGAGACGCTCGCTGAGCGGTCCGGAGTAGCCGCGGTTGATCCGCACCGAGGATGGCCGCGATGCCATCTTGGCCGCCATTGGCTGGGAGAAGAATTCGTCAATCGCACGCGCAAGTCCGGCGATCACGTCCTCCGGAATGCCATGGCCTCTGATCTGCATGAACCCGATCGTGCTGGCGGCGGCGTCGACGGCGCGCGCGATGTGGTCGCGTTCCTCGGGCGTACCATCGCCAAAGCGGGCGATGTCGATGATCGGAATGTCCATGCAGGAGTCCTCGTGATGACCGCGTGCGCGACCCGCGCCCGACGATCGGTCTGGCCGGCCGTCAGGGACGCTGCAGGCATGCAGCATGGCAGGCAGCGCGATCCGGTCGGGCAGGGCGCCGGTGGGTTACTGGTGATAGTGCCGGACCTGCTCGACTTCGTTACGTGAACCAAGTACGACGCCGACCCGCTGATGCAGCGCCGTGGGCTGGATGTCGAGAATGCGCCGTGCCCCGTCGGTGGCGGCACCACCGGCCTGCTCGATCACGAACGCCATCGGATTGGCCTCGTACATCAGGCGCAGGCGCCCTTCCTTGTACTTCGAATCGGCCGGGTACATGAAGATGCCGCCGCGCGAGATGATCCGATAGACATCGGCCACCATCGATGCCACCCAGCGCATGTTGAAGTCCTTGCCGCGCGGGCCGGTCTTGCCGGCCAGGCATTCGCTGATGTAACGCGCGATCGGTGCCGTCCAGTTGCGACTGTTCGACATGTTGATCGCGAACTCGGCCGTGTCCGGGCCGATGCTGACGGCGGGTTCGGTCAGGATGAAGCTGCCCACCTCCCGGTCGAGGGTGAATGCCACCGTGCCGTTGCCCACCGTGAGGACCAGCATGGTCGCCGGGCCGTAGACGGCGAAGCCTGCCGCGACCTGGTTTGAGCCGGCCTGCAGGAAGCTCTTCTCGGTGACCGGATCGGCGCCGCTCGGGCAGGGCAGCACCGAGAAGATGGTGCCGATTGACACGTTCACATCAATGTTCGAGGATCCGTCCAGCGGGTCGATCATCAGCAGGTACGCACCGGTCGGATAGTGCTCCGGCATCAGGTGGGGATGCTCCATCTCCTCGGACACCATCGCGGCCAGGTGTCCGCCCCATTCGTTGGCCTCGATCAGGATTTCGTTCGAGATGATGTCGAGTTTCTTCTGCGCCTCACCCTGCACGTTCTCGCTGCCGGCCGTGCCGAGCATGTCGGCCAGTGCCCCCTTGCTGACCGCGTGGCTGATCGCCTTGCAGGCGCGCGCCACGACCTCGATCAGCAGGCGCAGCTCTGGCGTGACGGTGCCGCCGAGGCGCTGCTGCTCGATCAGGTACTGTGTAAGGGTGATGCGTTTCATCGGGAGATCCTGTTGAGTTGGGCCTGGAGAGCGATCGTGAATGACTGTCTGACCGGGATGGCCCGAGTGGCGGGTGGGCGGTGGGCACAACGGCCGGGCCATGCCCCGATTATCCCGCAATCGGGGCGGGCGATTGCGCGCAGCAGGACGCGCACGATCGTGCTGGTCGGCCCCAGCCGTGCCGGACGAGCCGTTCGATGCGGGCATTCTGCCGGTGGAGGTCGTTCTGGCGGGGCCGCATTGCGTGCGCTGATGATGGGTGCTGCCCTGATCGTTTGCGCTGCACCGGCACACGCGCAGAACCCCGAGGCAGGTGCGCGTCCAATGCGCCTCGTGGTGCCGTTCCCGAGCGGTCCGGCCGACCTTCTCGGACGGCTCTATGCGCCACGCATGAGCGAACTCCTGGGCCGCCCGGTGATCGTCGAGAATCGCAGCGGTGCTACCGGCACCATCGGTGCCGACATGGTGGCCAAGGCGCCGCCGGACGGCAACACGATCCTCTTTACGGTCGATCTGCCGCTCGTCATGGCACCAGCGCTCTTTCGTACACCGTATGACCCGCGCACGGCCTTCGCGCCCATTGCGGCAGTGGGCGAGACGATGCAGTTGATCGTGGTGCATCCCTCGGTGGGTGCCCGGTCGATCGATGAGCTGGTGGCGCTGGCGCGTGCCCGGCCCGGACAGCTCACCTTCGCCTCGGCGGGCAATGCTTCGCCGGGTCATGTGTGTGGCGAGATGCTCAACGCGCGCCTGGCGATCCAGATGACGCATGTACCCTACCGGGGCGCAGGTCCGGCTTCGCAGGCCCTCGTGGCAGGCGAGGTGTCGCTTTTCTGCGGTCCGATTACCCAGACCCTGCCGTTCATGACCGCTGGCCGCCTGGTGGGCCTGGCAGTGACCGGTGATCGAGCCTCGCCGCTGGTGCCGGGCATGCCTGTACTGGCCGAGCGGTTTCCCGGGTTCGTGGTAAGCAACTGGTACGGGTTCATGTCGCCTGCGGGCACGCCCGCCGCGACCCTGGCCCCGATTGTCCAGGCGCTGCGTCGCATCGTCGCCGAGCGAGAGATCCGCGACCGCCTCACCGGGTTGGGGGTGGACGCCCTCTTTCTCGAGGGGGCAGCCCTCGGGCAGCGCGTCGATGTCGATCTGAGTCGCTGGTCGAGGGTGATCAGTCAAACCGGGGTCAAGGCGGAATAAGTCCTACAATCGAGCGATCCCATGCCATCGATCGACAGGTCTGCCATGTCCACGACGCTTCAGATTTTTGATGAAATCGACCCCGCGCCTCGCTTGCTGATGGGGCCGGGTCCGATCAATGCCTATCCGCGAGTGTTGCGTGCGATGTCGGCCCAGTTGCTGGGGCAGTTCGATCCGCAGTTCCGGCAGTACATGCGCGAGACGATGGCGCTCTATCGCCAGGTCTTCGAAACCGGTAACGAATGGACGATGATCATCGACGGTACCGCGCGTTCGGCGATCGAGGCCGTGATGGCCTCGCTGGTCGAGGTGGGCGATACGGTGCTTGTGGCGAGCTTCGGTCGATTCGGTCAGTTGAAGACCGAAATCGCCCGCCGCTGCGGCGCCGATGTGCGCGTCATCGAAGCCGAGTGGGGTACGGTGTTCACGCCGGCGCGCATCGAGGCGGCCATACTCGAACACCGTCCGCGCTTGCTCGCCTTGTGCCAGGGCGATACGTCGACCACGATGCTCCAGCCGCTGGAGGAGATCGGCGCCATCTGCCGGCGTCATGGCGTGCTGCTCCAGGTCGACGCCACGGCGTCCTTTGCGGGGACCCCGCTGCCGGTGGATGCCTGGCAGATCGATGCGGTGACGGCCGGCCTTCAAAAGTGTCTGGGCGGGCCCTCGGGGGCCGCGCCAATCACCTTTTCGGCTGAGGTCGGCGAGCGCATCCGCCGCCGTCGGCATATCGAGGAGGGGTTGCAGACGGCGGGTTACGTTCCCGGGTCGGGCAGTCGCATCCATTCCAATTATTTCGATCTGGCCATGGTGATGGATTACTGGTCGGCCTCTGCGCTCAACCACCACACCGAAGCGACCACGATGCTGTACGGGGCGCGCGAGTGTGCGCGGGTCCTGCTGCAGGAAGGCCTTGCCGCCTGCTTCGAGCGGCATGCACGCGCGGGCGACGCGATGGTGGCCGGCATCGAGGCGATGGGACTCACGGTGTTCGGCGACAAGTCGCACAAGATGCCCAATGTGGTCGGTATCGTGATTCCACCGGGTGTCGATGGCGATCGTGTGCGCACCGCCATGCTCGAGCACTACAACATCGAAATCGGCAGTTCCTTCGGGCCCCTGCACGGCAAGATCTGGCGCATCGGCACGATGGGCTACAACGCGCGCAAGGACTGCGTGCTGGTGACCTTGGGCGCGCTCGAGGCCGTGCTGGCCGCCGAAGGGCACCGTTCCGTTCGCGGTGCTGCCGTTGATGCCGCTCTGGCCCGCTGGAGTCTGCCGCACCGTAGCGCCTGACCGTGCGTCTTGCGCCGCAACGGGGTGGGTGGCTCTGGTGCAGGTCGATTGTGCGATGCCCCATCGCGGGGCGGGCCGCGGTTGCCCGTCGCCCCGGCAGGTCATTGGCGCACGGCCGCGCTCTCGGGCCCACCGCCAGGAGTACGCTCGGGCATGAATCTCGCTTCGACCTCTCGGGTCAGCAGCGGCGGTCGACAGTTTCCCGTGCGGGCGAGTCGGGCTAAACTCGATTGCGCGGGGCGTCGTCCTGCAGTGTGCCGTTGCGTCTGACACCCTCCAACGAGGCCATTGCATGACCCCTCCGCTGTTGCGCCTTGCCGGCATCACCAAGTCGTACGCCACGGTGCAGGCGCTTGCGGGCGTTGACCTCGAGGTGCGTGCCGGCGAGATTCATGCGGTGCTCGGAGAGAACGGCGCGGGCAAGTCGACCCTGATGAAGTCGATCTTCGGTGCGGTACAACCCGACGCCGGCATGATCGAGTGGCAGGGGCGTCCGATCACCATCGAGTCACCGGTGGCGGCGCGTGCCTGCGGCATTGCGATGGTGTTCCAGCATTTTGCACTGTTCGAATCGATGACGGTCGTCGAAAACGTCGCGCTGGCGCTGGGCGAGCGCACGACCCTCGGTGACCTGGCTCGGCGCCTCTCCGACGTATCGATGCGCTACGGTCTGCCGATCAATCCGGCACAACCGGTTCATCGGCTCTCGGTGGGCGAGCGCCAGCGGGTCGAGATCGTGCGGTGCTTGCTGCAGTCACCGCGCCTGCTCATCATGGACGAGCCGACCTCGGTACTGACCCCTCAGGCGATCGATCAGTTGTTCGAGACCTTGCGACGCCTCGCCGCGGAGGGGACGTCGGTGCTGTACGTGAGCCACAAGCTCGAAGAGATACGGCGCCTGTGCGACCGGGCAACCATCATCCGGCAGGGGCGCGTGGTCGGAACCGCCGATCCGCGCCAGGAGAGTGCCGCCCGACTGGCCGAACTCATGATCGGACACAGCTTTCCGCAGACCGAGCGGCGTGCAAAACGCGAGGGTGTCCTCGCGCTCGAGGTGGCGGGGCTCGACGTTCAGGCCGATGGCCCCTTTGGAACTGCCTTGCGTGGCATCTCGTTTCGGGTGCGTGCCGGTGAGGTGCTTGGTATCGCCGGCATTTCGGGCAACGGGCAATCCGAACTGCTCTCGGCGCTGCTGGGGAGTACCCTGTCGCCCATGCATGCGGTCATGCTCGGTGATCGCCCGGTCGGGACGCTGGGCGTGGCCGAGCGGCGTGCGCTGGGCGTGGCCTTCGTACCCGAGGAGCGACTTGGCGTCGGTGCGGTACCCGAGATGAGTCTGGCGCAGAATGCCCTGCTGACCGGGTACGGTCGAGGGCTCGTGCGGCGTGGCGTTGTGGCGCTCGATCGGGCCTGGGCCTACGCAGAACGGTGCATTGCCGACTACGGGGTGGTTGCCGCCGGTCCGGGTGCACCGGCTGCCAGTCTGTCCGGCGGCAATCTGCAGAAGTTCATCGTCGCCCGCGAGATTGCGCAGGCGCCTCGCGTGCTGATTCTGGCGCAACCCACCTGGGGCGTTGATGTGGCCGCGACTGCGCTCATCCGCCAGCGCGTCATCGATCTGGCCGCAAGCGGCGTGGCGGTGCTGGTCATTTCGGAAGATCTTGCCGAGATTCTCGAGATTTGCGATCGGGTGGCGGTACTGGCCTCAGGGCGACTGTCGCCCGAGCGCGATGTGCATGCCACGAGTGCCGCTGAAATCGGGCGCTGGATGGCCGGCGGCTTTTTCGATGCCCAGGCGGTGGCGGCATGATCGGTTTCGAACTGGTTCGCCGCGCCGCGCCGTCGCGGCACATGCAGGTGCTTGCGCCGGTGCAGGCCGTGCTGCTCACGCTCCTGGCGGGTCTGGCCCTGTTTGCAGCACTCGGGCAGGACCCCCTGCGTGCCTTTCATGAGTTCTTCATCGCACCCGTGTCGAGCGCCAACGGGCTGAGCGAATGGTTGCTCAAGGCGTCACCGCTGTGCCTCATCGGACTGGGCCTCGCCGTGGCCTATCGCGCCAATGTGTGGAATATCGGGGCCGAGGGGCAGATGTACATCGGGGGTGTCTGTGCGACCGGACTGGCCATCCACTTTCAGGACAGCTGGGGTCCGTTCCTGCTGCCGGCCATGATCGTGGCCGGCGCTCTGGGCGGCATGTTCTGGGCCTCGATCACGGCGCTGTGCCGCGCCCGATTCAATGCGAGCGAAATCCTCGTGAGCCTGATGCTGACCTATGTGGCCAACATGGTCGTCAAGTATCTGGTGTTCGGGCCCTGGCAGGATCCGCAGGCCAACAACTTCCCGCTCACGGTCGAATTCCAGGACGACGCACTCTTTCCGCTGTTTGCCGCCCTGGGCTGGGAATGGTTCGAGGGCGCCCGGCTCAACCTGTCCATCGTGATCACGCTGGTGGCCATTCCGCTGGCCTGGTTCTTCTGTGAGCGCACTTTCGCCGGCTTCCAGTTGGCCGTGGCGGGGGTGGCGCCAGCCGCAGCGCGCTACGCCGGATTCAGCGCGCCGCGTGCCGTCTGGGTGGCGATGCTCGCGAGCGGTGGGGCGGCAGGGCTCGCTGGTGTGAGCGAGGTGGCCGGGCCGATCGGTCAGCTGAACGACCGCTGGACGCCCGAGTACGGCTTCACCGCCATCATCGTGGCGGCGCTTGCCCGACTGAATCCGCTGGCCGTGCCGTTCGCGGCCTTGCTGATGGCGCTGCTCTACCTGGGTGGCGAGTCGGTGCAGATCGAATTGCAGTTGCCCAAGTCGATCAGCCAGGTGTTCCAGGGCTTGTTGCTGATGTTCCTGCTCGGTAGCGAAGTCCTGGTGCGATTCCGGTTGCGTCGCCGTCGCGAGGGGGGCTCGGTACAGGCCACGGAGAGGTCTGTCGACGCAGGCGCGCGCAGATCCCCCGGCGAGGGACAGCGATGAGTCTTTCGATCACGCCATTGGTTGCCAGTGCCATCGCTGCGGCCATCCCGCTCCTCATCGCCGCCCTGGGCGAACTGGTGACCGAGCGCGCCGGGCTGCTGAACCTGGGGGTCGAGGGGATGATGCTGCTGGGCGCGCTGGCGGCCTTTGCGGCGATCACGCATGGCGCGGGGCTGCCGGTGGCACTGCTTGCGGGCATGCTGGCGGGTGCAGCCGGTGCGCTCGTCTACGGATTTCTGACGATCAGTCTGCAGGCCAGCCAGGTGGCTACCGGGCTGTCTCTCACCATACTCGGTACCGGTATCAGTTCGTTCATCGGCCGCGGGTATGTCGGTTATCGGGCGCCGGAAACCTTCGAGCCACTGCCGATTCCCGGCCTCGCCACGATTCCCGGCATCGGGCCATTGTTCGAGCTCAATGTGCTTGGGTACGCCGCCGTGCTTGCGATTGGTGCGGTCTGGTATTTCCTTCAGCGCAGCCGCTGGGGTCTGGAGTTGCGCTCGGTCGGTGAGTCGCCCTCGGTGGCCCGATCGCTCGGGCTCAAGGTCAACCGGATCCGCTACGCAGCCGTGCTCTTCGGCGGGGCGATGGCCGGTACGGCTGGCACCTATTACGCTCTCGCCCAACTGAAGATGTGGCAGGAAGGTCTCACCAGCGGCAACGGCTGGATTGCCTTGGCCCTGGTCGTTTTCGCAACCTGGCGGCCAGCCCGCGTTGCCATCGGTGCGCTGCTTTTTGGCGGCGTGACCGCACTTGGCCTGTGGCTGCAGACGGTTGGTGTCGGCGTGTCGACCTTTGCGCTCGCAAGTCTGCCCTACGTGGCCACCATCCTGGTTCTGGTGTCGATATCGGCCGACCGGCAGGCCTTGCGTCGCCACGCGCCGGCCGCTCTCGGCAAGCCCTTTTTCGATGGCGACTGATCGCCGGATCGTTCGCCGCCTTTTGCAGGAAGCATGACCTCGAGTGCATGACCTGAAGTTCCCGACAACAACAAGGAGTTCACGATGAAACGAAGCACATTCCTCGGCGCCGCAGTCGTATCGGTCGCCATGGCCGGCATGGGCCTGGGCATTGCCACCGCAGCAGAACCGATCAAGGCGGCGTTCGTCTACGTGGGGCCGGTGGGTGACGGTGGCTGGACCTACGCCCATGATCTGGGTCGCAAGGCCATGGAGAAGGCGCTCGGTGGCAAGGTCGTCTCCACCATCGTCGAGAACGTACCCGAGAGCGGGGATGCCGAGCGGGTGATCCGCGATCTGGCGGCCAAGGGCAACAAGCTCATCTTCACGACCTCGTTCGGCTACATGGACTCGACCCTGAAGGTCGCCAAGAGCTTCCCGAAGGTCGAGTTCTACCACGCCACCGGGTTCAAGTCGGCGCCCAATGTCACCATCTACAACTCGCGCATGTACGAGCCCGCCTATCTCGCGGGCATCATCGCCGGTCACATGTCGAAGTCGGGCAAGCTCGGCGTCGTCGCATCGTTTCCGATCCCCGAGGTGGTGCGTAACATCAACGCCTACACCATGGGCGCGCGGATGGTGAATCCGGCCATCACGACCAAGGTCGTGTGGGTCAGCACCTGGTACGACCCGACCAAGGAGCGCCAGGCCGCTGAAGCACTGATCGGGCAGGGTGTCGACGTGCTGATCCAGAACACCGACTCCTCGGCGCCGCTCCAGGCCGCGCAGGACAAGGGCGTCTATGCGTTTGGCTGGGATTCGGACATGACGGCCTATGGCCCCAAGGCTCACCTGGCCTCGGCGATCGAGATCTGGGGTGGTTACTACACGAAGGCCGCCGAGGCTGCGGTTGCGGGCAAGCCCCTGAAGCAGACCGTCTGGGGTGGCATCAAGGAAGGCATGAACGATCTGGTGAGCATCAACCCCATCGTCCCGGAGGCAGCGCGCAAGCAGGTCGCTGACAAGCGGGCCGAGATCGCTGGCGGCAAGCTCGTGTTTACCGGCCCGATCAAGGGCCAGGACGGGACGATGAAGGTGGCGGCCGGCAAGTCGCTGACCGACAAGGAAATCGACAGCATCAACTGGTACGTCGAAGGCGTGGAAGGGCAGTTGCCTGGCCAGAAGTAGGACTGCGATGGGGGCCGGCTGCATCCCTGCAGCCGGCTTCCGACCGGTGTCCCGCGCGGCCTGCAACCGGGCCCGCAGGGGCGAGCGATCGGCCAGGCGCGATCGGACTGCCGTCCCGAAGGTCCGCCTTCCGGCAGGCGAGAACTCAACCGTCGCCCGCTTGTTGACGCAGCCGCAAAAAGCCCGTTATACTCCCAAGTCTTTGGTTGTTGACCCGCGTTCGAGCGGCAGGTGTGATTCTCACCTGTCGGTCGGCGCGTCTCGTTTTTTTACCCCCTCGAGGCGGCGTTCGATGCGCCCGGGGCTCTGGAAGTTTCTGCTCCATGCCCACAATCAGCCAGCTTATCCGCAAGCCCCGCGCCCGCGTGCCTGCCAAGAGCAAGGTGCCAGCGCTGAGCGGTTCACCCGCTCGTCGGGGCGTCTGCACTCGCGTCTACACCACGACGCCGAAGAAGCCGAACTCCGCCATGCGGAAGGTCGCGAAGGTTCGTCTGACGAACGGCTTCGAGGTCATCAGC
>CANGMI010000012.1 GCA_947455195.1 Pseudomonadota bacterium
AAAACTCAGCGCCGGCGTCAATCATCCCCTGACAACGACAATCACCCAAAGGAACCCCTCCCATGACCTGCTAACCAACGACAATCATCCCCGTTAACCGGCCAAGATGATTGTCGTTTCACCGGCCATGCTGATTGACGCCGTCCAGAGCGTGGACCTGAACCAACCCTTTGCCGGAGCCTTGGTACCTGGAAGCCGGTACGGGCAAGACCGCCGCGTCAACGCCGTCATGGTCGAGATCAACCGTCAGCTCTACCTTCGCGAATCAGATGCGACACCGCTCCCCCCCTTTGCAACCGTCGCGGAACGCGTCAGAAACTGTTGCATGGCGGCCATCGCAGCCTGCAACCCATAGGGAAACAAGTCATGGCAAAAAGCAAGAAGACGGCGCCGCAACTCAAAGTGCACGCGGAGCCCATCACCGAGTTCGAGGTGACCGAGGGCGGCACGCTGCGCATGGCCGACTACGCCGAAGCAGAAACCCGTGCCGAGTTCTATGAAGACGTGGCAGACCGGTGGGAGGGCTCGCCACAGGACCTGTCCGACGCGATGGACGACTGCCAGCCGTTGGCATGGGCCGTGCACTCGATCTACTCTGACTTTCGGGATGAGATCGTGGCGGACATCAGGGCCGCGGAGACCGACGCCAAACACAACAAGCGGCGCATTGCCGTCCTCAAGGAAAGGCTCAAGAAGCTGCCGGAGGAGCCTGAAGAGGGTGCCAGCGACTGGCTCCTCGGGCTCACCACGTCCGAGTTCGAGGCGAACGTCGTTCCTCAAATTCAGGAATGGTTCTCAGAACCGCCGGACTGGAATTTCGAGGATGACTACCTGCCGCAGACGGGCACAGCGCAGGGCGCAGCTCTGGAATTCTTTCGCAGCATGGACGCCAATTCTGTGGACTTGCTGGGCGTCGACATTGTCGAAGGCGAACATCCTGGCAGCACCTACTACGCGGCCGAGCTGCGCGGCGACATCGACGTTGCCAACCGTGCTGCCGAAGCGGCAGGACTGCGGGTTCGGTTCGTCAAAGGATGAAGACAATCGCGCCGACCAGGGCGGTCGCCACTCGGAACCAGTTCGTGAATCAGGAGAGACCCATGGAATCAAGTGGAGGCCAGCTCGGCTCGTTCGTAAAGGCAGTCGCATTCGCTGCAGAGAAACACCGGAACCAGAGGCGCAAAGACGCGGACGCCTCCCCGTACATCAACCACCCGATCGCACTGGCCAACGTGCTGGCCAACGAGGGAGGTGTCTCGGACGCAACCGTGCTTTGCGCCGCCGTCCTTCACGACACCATCGAAGACACCGAAACGACCGAGAACGAACTGACGACGACATTTGGCTCTCACGTTTCGTCAGTCGTCTTGGAAGTCACGGACGACAAGTCGCTCGAGAAGCATGTTCGCAAACAGCGACAGATCGAGCACGCACCTCACATTTCCACCGAAGCCAAGTTGGTAAAGCTGGCCGACAAGATATGCAATCTGCGGGACATACTGGCATCGCCTCCAGCGAATTGGTCCGCGGAGCGAAAGCAAGCGTACTTCGACTGGGCCAGCAAGGTCGTCGCAGGGGTACGCGGAGTACATCCCAACCTTGAAGCAGTCTTCGATGGGCTGGTTGCACGCCATGCCGAACTTCGCTGACCGCCGCCGCAACCCATGCTGCCAACGGATTGCAGGCTACCCCGCTATCGCCAAGATGAATTGCTCAATGGTGATGCCCTGAGTTCCCATCATGTGTGCCTCGCAATCTCACATTCGATGTCATTCGGGTCGCCACGAGTCCAAGCCCTCGCCACACAGGCCATGGATAGGGCGCAAGCACGTGCGGTAACGCTGCCGCATCGAACCATGTTCGAAGAAGCTTGACGGCATGCGGTGACCGCGACCCGTCATCTCGTAGGCGATGTCCAAAGGCTCGGTCACATTGGGCGCGTAAGCCAGACGAATCAGGCATTCCTGCGCACCAGTCTTGACCGCTTGCACGGCCGCATCCCGCGCCGCAAAAGAGGCGAGTCGATCGATGTGAGTCGGGTGCTTGCCCGAAAGAGCTCCGCCCCCGATCTGCACCCGCGGCCCATAGAAGTCCATGACAAGCTTTCGGCCCGTCTGTCCGTTGTCGCCGTCGCTGCCGCCTTCTACGATCGGCCCGTTCGGGTTGAGCAGCAACTCGATGCTCTCCCAGCCGGCCAGCCACCGTCGATCCCCTCCCCGACATTGCTCGTAGGCGCTTCGCAATACTGCGGCGATGTGCTCGCAAACCGCGGTGAACTGGGCATCTCGCGGCTGCTGCAAAGACACCAGGATGTGCTCAACGATCCAGCGCGGGCCCTCCTCACGCAGCCGAACCATCAGTTTCCCGTCGGGACCGCAGCCGCTCAGAAGCCCGTGCTGGCAAGACTCGTACAACCCGCGCCGCAGTGCCTCCGCCATGAAGTGCTCGGGCGGCATCCAACGTGTTCTCTCGTCGTATCCGGCCCAACCGATGACGATACATTGGTCGTTGACATGGTGGGTCCACTGGGTGGGGTCGCCTTCGAGTTGGCAGACCGTATCGCTGACTTTGTACCGGGTCGCGTCTACGTGGTTGCCCGGTCGGTAGCCCGTCGCGAGCCCGACCTCAACCACGATGTCGGCGAGCGAGCGGCCCAGCGGCTTTCGCGTGCATGTGCCGCCTGAGAGCCATACCTGATCGGACCAGACCCCGACCTCCACTTGGCAGTAGGCGTCGGGATCGACACTCAGGCACTCAGCGACGATCGCGTCGGCGACCTGATCGCTGAACTTGTCGGGGTGGCCCGGCAGGACCATTTCACAAATCCGGATCATTTGGGCAGCCGGTCGAGTTGGGTGTAGGCGATGCCCGCGCGGTCGAGCTTGGTCGCCGATCCGTCGCGCGTGAGCAGCACATGGAGACGGTTGCCCGCAGCTCGCTTGACGAGCTCCCGAGGCAGGTCCTCGATGTATCCGTCGGTGACCACGATTGCAGCCTCCGGGCGTGTCAGCGCCACATGTTGAAGCACGCAGGCCATCGAGGTACCACCACTTGTGCGCGTCACGAGTTGTCCGTTCTGAATCGTTGCAGACGCCACCTCATCGCTGAACGCCCAGAACGGGCGCCGGATGTACCGAGACAGGCGCTGCAGCAGCGCGATCAGCTCCGGCATTTCCGCGTTCATCGATCCGGACACGTCGAGGTAGACCTGAGTCGTTCCACGCCTTTGTCGGTGTTCAATCTGCCACACCGACTCGGGCAGGAACGGTGACCAGTGCGCACGAAGGAACGCTCGCCGATCGCCGGTCGACAGTACCGGTAGCAAGCGCTCCTGGACTCGACTCTCAAAGACGCGAGACTTGCGGTCCGGCGTGAGGTGCCGCTTCAGCACGGCCAACGCTTCTCGGCGCCAGCGTGTCAACGCCGCAGAGGGTTTGGCAGTGAACAATGCGTCGTAAGGATTCGCACCCACCCCGCGCCCTTTCGGGCCGCGCCAGATCCCGCTTCCGTTCATCTCGGTCATCGCCCGGGAAAGCGCCTCGGCCAGCCTCGGATCGAGTCGCTGTCCAATACTGCTGTGGTCGCCCAGCAACGCACCCTTGATGTCCGTGGGTAGCGTACCTTTCAGCTCGAAGGGATGTGTTCCTTTCGTACCCTCAGCCGAGGCCGAGGCAGCTAGGCTCTCGGCCAGCTCGGCGATGTCGTCGGCAACCATGCGCCCTTCATAGAGCGAGGCCCAAGCGTGCACCCAGCCGGGTAATGCGTCGTTGCCCTTCTTGTAGCGCTTCGCATCCCACGCAGCCTGCTCCTGTTTGTTCATCGGTCGCAGCAGCTTGCGAAGATCGCCCACTCGTGCGTAGTAGTGCGACATCAGCGCCGACCAGGTGACTCCAAAGCTGCGATGAATGATCGCGTTGATCACCGCATCGAATGCGAGGTGCTTGGCCGGAGTGATCGCGCCCACTTGCTCTGTGTGTCGTAGCAGCACATGCAGGAATTCGTGGCAGAGGACGGCCTTGACCTCGTCGTCGTTGCGGCACTGCTTCTTGACGAAATCCAGGTTGACCAGCAATGCCGGCCGGTCCTCACACGTCACGGCGAGCGTCGGCACCTGGTCGCTGAAGCGGATTTCGCAGATGCGCAGCACCGCTCGGATGGCGAAGGGGTTCTCGTCGACGAGTTCCTGCACGAGACCCCGCAGACGTTCCGGGCTCATGCGTAAAAGCCCTCTGCGTCAAACAGCTCCAGCGCACGCGTCAGACTCGCCTGCGTCCAAAGCACAGTGCGCAGCGGGTCATATCGGTGCGCCGTGCATAGACCGAGCAGCAAGGCCTGGCGAAGGACCTCTTCGGCCTTCGCGTTCACGACGTCCAACCGCGGTGCGTCAAGCGGTGCGGCGCGGCAAACGTACGGGCGCTCGGGGGGCGCGAAGCGGTCGCGCAAGTCTTCGGGATGACTGTGACCTTGGTCCGTCAGAACCGTGTTGGCATAGGCCACCGGATCGACGCCCTCGGGGAATTGCAGGCCCAGGCGAATCACTCGCGGGCAGCGGATGTGCCCATCCTCCTGCCCGAGAAGGCTCGATGCGATCCGCATCTTGCGAGTTCGGCTCGCCGGCCCGCCGGTATTGGCCCACCGCCCCATGCGCTGGTGCTCGCCGAGGATGGTCACGCGCAGCATCAGAGCGCTCCAAGGCGTCGAATGCGCTGAACGCAGGACTCGATCGCCGCCTCCAGTTCGGCCGGCGCCGAGACAACCAGTCCTTCGACGATGCAGCCATTGAAGAACTGCCGCGCGCGCTCTCGACGGGCGCCCTTGAGCTTCTCGACGGCGGCTGCACAACGAGAGAACTCCGGATGCTGTGTCCCCGCCTGTGAGAACCTCTCCTGCCAGGAGATCTCCCCGTCCGTTGAAAGGAACTTGGTGGCGATCCGTCCCAGGTCGTTGATACCTTCGGGGCCGATGGGCAGCTTTCCGAGCGCGGCCGCCGGATAAACAGCAAACGCGAACGCAGCGGCACGCTCTCGCGATTCACCGGCAATGAGCTGCGCAACCGCTTGCGTCCCTTCGTCTGGATCGCGGCAATCAGCCAGCAGAATCGCCAGCTTGCGCGCCAAGGAACTTTCGGCGTGAAAGCGGTGGATCCAACTCGAGCCGCTGGCAGACGCACACTCCCACGCGACTCGGTGAGCGGCCGCGACGACCTCGGTACCCACCTTCACGCCCCAGCAAGGTTGCGGAATCGATGCCTGGAGCACCTTCCGAAACACGCCCTCGCGAATGCCGCCAGCCGCGATCGTCGCTGCCAGCAAGCTGCGCGCGATCAGGCGCGCCCGGCGCGGGGAGATCCGTACGCCGGCTGTGTTCAGCGCCGAAGTCGCTGCCACTGCGTACTGCACCATCCCAGCGGGTGGCCGGTCAACCTGGCGCAAGAAATCCTCCCGCCACACTTGTATCTGTGCCTTCAGGACCCCGCCGTCGTCGGCGATGCGGCCCTCCCCGCCTGGCTGCGCAATGCTGCTCCGCGCTTCGTCTGACAGTTCCTGCCAGTCTGCCGCTTCGATGAAAAGCGCGAATCGGTCAGCCAGCGCCGGATCCAACGGCTCAGAGCCTGCGTAGTCATCCAGCGAGGACTGGTCGCCCGAGCAAGGATTCATCGCCGCCCAGCGGTAGCGCAACGTTGGGAGCGCGATGCCCTGGATGCGCCGTTCGTGCACCAAGGCGAACAGCCGGTTCTGGTGCTCCGGCTTGCATCGGCTGATCTCGTCGATCAACACCGACTCGGCACCCCAGACCGTCGCTGGCGTCTCGAGAAACCGCACGCCGCCCTGAGCCTCGTCAGGGTACGGAAAGCCCACCAGGTCGTCGAACGAGATCAGGCTGGCGTTGTAGTGCCGATGCTCGAGGCCCAGCGCCTCGGAGATCGTGTTGAGCAGGTAAGTTTTTCCGGTGCCCGATTGACCGATCAACAGCATCGGATCCTCGGTTATTAGCGCAGCCAGCATCACAGGTTCGACGTCATCGAACCCGTAGACACCGAGTTGCTCCAGGTACTTCGACCTTGTGCTCATTCGTCCTCGTCCCTTCGTTGATCGACAGCGCTTCCCGCCGCCCTGAGAGCCGCTTCGATGAGCAGGCTGGCCACGTCGTGCCCAAACATCTGGGGGCCACGGATGCTGGCTCCTGCCAAAGCGCCCCTGTAACCCTCGCCGCCATCGTCATAGGTAATATGGAGGGAGTCCTTTCCCGCGCCAAGGATGCTCCAGCGAGCCGTGAAGCGCTTGCCTTCGTATGCGTACGGCTCCTCATCCGAATAGGACCCGCCACCCGCGATCTCGACCCAGTCGCGCATCGGCACGAGGATCGTGTGCGAGTCGTATCCCCACTCGACTCGGACTTCGACCTTCGCCCGGGCGCAAGAGGCTCGCTGCTGCGCGAGTTCCTCGAAGGCCGGAGGCGCTGGAAGCGTCCAATCAACACCCTTGGCAACGACTGCAGCAACCACCCAATCCAGTCCGGCCAGTGCAGCGATGGCGTCGTCCCAGTCCAATTCGAGATCAAGCTCTTCAGCAGCCGAGTTGATCGCAGCCAGCAGCGTGCTCGGATCTTTCAGTCCGATGGTCGAATCCAGCGTCATCCAGCGACGGCTGGCGGAGGTGTCCATCGTCTCCGCATACTTGCGTGCATACACATTGAAGTGCCGCTGCTGGTTCCTGCTGACGACGATGGCATCAATCCAGTTGCTCACCATCGTGTCTCGATCTTGCTCGATCAGGACAACCGATGGACTCCTGGCCATGCTGGTGGCCGAGGTCATCGCGTCGCTCCGGTCCTGCGACGCGTCAATGCCGTGGATTCAGCAGTCACGACCCGCTTTGTCAAATACATGCGCTTTCCCGTGAAGTTCCTGTAGTGGGCCACGGATGCCCAGGAGTCCGGTTCGCCCAGCACTTTGCGGATCGCAGCCTCCGTCCAGCCGCGCAGGCGCAGCTGGTGAACGTCGAAATGGTCTGCATATCCGGGCGTCCCATGCAGGAAACACGGGTGCCAGACCAATAGCGGCTGCTCGCCGAGCCTCACCCGAATCGCCGCATTCTGGCGG
Organism: Pseudomonadota bacterium; assembly: GCA_947455195.1. GTDB lineage: Bacteria > Pseudomonadota > Gammaproteobacteria > Burkholderiales > SG8-39 > CAIXPL01. The sequence goes on from CANGMI010000012.1 coordinate 7,103, forward strand.
TACTCGATCAACCACTCATCCAGCAGCGGATCGGGCACGTCGAAGGCGCAAAGACTGTCTTCACTCCAATGGCCCGAGGGATGTCTGCCCCGCGCTGCGACGCAGCGCAACTTCTGACTCTCGATGGTGGCTCGAAGCAGGGCATTTGCTTCCTCGTTGGCGGCTACGTCCAACGCCCGACTGAACGGATTCCAGGCCGTGAAGACAATCGCCGTATGGCTGTCGTTCCGTGCCAACCACTGGTCGTGTGCCCCAGCGGCATCGGCAACCGCTAGAACGGCTGGCCGTTCACCAAAGACCTCGTACAACGTAGCCTCGTACGCAGCGACCAACTCCGCCGGCAACGCGTCCGTCACAGCGCGCCTCCAGCGGCCACCGCCTCCCAAGGCAGCGAGAGGTCAGAGCGACCAAAGTGCCCATAGGCAGCGGTGTCGAAGTAGATGGGGCGCTGAAGATCGAGCTGGCGAATGATGCCCGCCGGCGTCAGGTCAAACTCTTGGCGCAATGCCGCTGCTATCTCGGCGTTGCGGACCGGACCGGCGCCCTCGGCGTCGACCAAGAAGCTCACCGGTTCGGCCACGCCGATGGCGTAGGCCAGTTGCGTCAGGCATCGTCGTGCCCACCCGCGGGCAACCACCTGCTTGGCCAGGAAGCGCGCCATGTAGGCCGCCGAGCGGTCAACTTTGGAGGGGTCCTTGCCAGAGAACGCTCCACCGCCATGGGGCGCGGCTCCACCATACGTGTCGACGATGATCTTGCGACCCGTCAGACCTGCGTCGCCGTTGGGCCCGCCCGTGACGAAGCGACCCGTAGGATTGATGAGTTCGCGGTAGCCCGTGCCGCGCAAGGCGAGAGGGATCACGCTGTCGATGATGTGCCGGCTGACCTCGGCACGCAGGGTTTCGGTGTCGACACCTTCCGCGTGCTGCGTCGACAACACCACCGCTTCCACCGCGACCGGTCGTCCGTCTTCGTACCGAAAGCTGACCTGCGATTTCGCATCAGGCCGCAGCCAGGGCAGCACGCCCGACCTGCGGAGTTCAGCCTGCCGCCGCACCAGTCGATGCGCGTAGACGATGGGAGCCGGCATAAGCTCGGGCGTGTCGTCGCACGCGTAGCCGAACATCAGCCCCTGGTCCCCTGCGCCGATCACGCCATCGGATCGATCTACGCCCTGCGAGATGTCGGCCGACTGGCCGTTGAATCGAACCTGGACCTCGCAGCGGTCGGGATCGATACCCGTCGCGGCATCGGTATAGCCTGCCCCACGCAGCACACTGGCCACCAGGGAAACGGCGCGCTCGCGCACCGTCCTGAAGACCGCCAGGTCACGGGTCTTGAACTCGCCGGCGAGCACAACACACTGATCAGCGAGCAGCGTCTCACAGGCGACGCGAGCACTTGGCTCGAGACGCAGGAACTCGTCCAGCACCGCATCCGAGATGCGGTCGGCAAGCTTGTCAGGGTGACCCTCGGAGACGGACTCCGAGGAAAACAGGCCATCACGAATGGTCATATCGACTCCAGAAACGACTCAGCCCCCGCACGAACCGGCGCTGCCGGTCACCAGGGGCTGCTTCTGGGCCGACCGTTTAGCTGAATTTGTGAATCGCCCGCAAGTAGTCTTAACTCGGCGATGCGCCGATTGTAACGGCACGGGAGGCTTTGCGCTTCCGACTCCGACTCCGACCGACACCCCACGGGGCCAGCATTGCATCCGCCCAGAGCTCCATCTCCATGCGATTGAGCTGGGCCAGTTCACGGTGGAGTGACGCCTCGGCGGGAAACTCGTCCGGCATCTGCAGCGAGCAGAACATGCCGCCCCAACCTCCGGGTGGGTCTGATCAGATATGGGTTGCCACAGGGCCGTGTCATGGTCACCAGCGGCTGCGCTGATCGCGCCTGACTTCAACGGGAACTCTGCCGTCAACCTGACGCCTCCCGTCATGCAGACGCACACTCGTCACAGGTACCCTTCCGCCTGATCGATGTCATCTTCGGTCCAGGCACTTTCGCCGTCATGAGCAGGTTGCTCGCTGCCAGCGACGGTTCGCCGCATCGCCCCGAGAAAAAGACGCTCTCGCACGTCGGTCGATAAGTACACATCTGAGCGGTGGACTGCACTAGCCATCCTCGCATTCCTGCCAACCCTTCTCGCGGCCTAACGCCATAGCAGCCCAATGCTCTTCGATCGCAGCCTTAGGAATTTGCGCCAATCCCCCAGTCATTCTCTTCCGGGCAACCCAGTGGTTCGCGTACTGGTTCCATCCCAATTCCGTCTGCGGGTAGTCGGCCATGATTGGCCAGGGTTTGTCTGAGTTGCTCATCATTCGTCTCAAATGGCGATCTTTAGATGAATATTACCGAAGGATCGAAAGAGCTTATCCACGGCCGCGCGATCGGCGCCTCTCACGCAAGACTCGCGCGGCGGTGGGTAAGCCGTCTGGCCCGCCACTGCGGTACCCGCTGTCAGCAGTGCTGACAGACTTGAGGCAAAGGCCCTGCCAATCGGGCAGCCGGAAACGGTCGCAACAGTGCCTGCTGTTGCAGTTCGCATGATGTTGGCGCAGCATCGGCCCGTTTGATTTCTCGCTGGCTGAGTCAGCCCGGTTGATGCCCGTCACCGCATCGCCCATGCCCGCTCACGCGGGCGCAATCGCCGGCCTCATCTCCTGAAACCCGGCAGCCGAAAGGCTTGGAGATACGCGTCAGGCTTCGGGCACGACAAGCGCCCGCCCTGCCCCAACCGGCATCCCTGCCGCGCCCGTCGGCCTGCTGCGCTGCCGAAGCCAGTCGGCCAGACCGAAGCGGCGACAGCCCATGTCCAGTTGCTGCAACCTCGCCAGCGCCCTGCTGCTGATACCCACTGCGCCAACCGCGTCGTCACTACGCGGCGCCAGCCAGTAGTGACGACGCGCACGCAGCCCCAGCACGCCCGGGCGTACCCGGGCGTACCCGGGCAATCGCCGGGCTGTCGCAAGTGACGGACCCGCGTGACGGGCTCCGCCGCGCCTGCCCCGGCCCGCGAAAGCGGTCCCCGGGGCGACGTTGACGGTCGCCGACGACCGTCAGCCGCCTGCGCCAGCAGGCACCGTCGACCTGCGCACCGCCCTGCGGTGCATCCCCTGAGCCCAGGGCATGGGCTCGAACCGACGGACCGACTTGCCGCAGCAAGCGTCGTCGGGGCCAACGCCGCGTGCCGCGGCGGCCAGCAGCAAGAACTCGGCACAAGACGGGAGTGGTGTCCCGTGTCCCTCGTGGTTCCCGTTGCGCTCAGGCGCTCGGGACGGACAGAAACACTTACCAGACCGACTTCACACCAGCGACAGCGAACCCGACTGCCCCCCAGGGGCAACCGACCGACCCGACAACGGAGAACACCAGCAGCAACCGGATGCGCGACCTGAACTACCAGCTCAAGCAGCTCTGCCACCGCAACCGCGACGGCAGCTTCGCCACGCAGCGCGACCGCGAGCGTGTGCTCGACCTCGTGGCCAACCAGCTCCAGGAGGCGGGCTTTCGGCACCTGGGCGCCACCAGCCTGAAGCCCAAGCATGTGGAAGGCCTGGTGGCGCGCTGGCAGGCCGAGGGCCTGGCCATCGGCACCATCAAGAACCGCATGGCAGAACTGCGCTGGTGGGCCGAGAAGATCGGCAAGAGCAACGTCATCGCCCGCGACAACCACCACTACGGCATCGGCAACCGGCAGCACGTCACCAACGTCAGCAAGGCGCGAGAACTCCAGGGCAGCGACCTCGCCCGGGTGACCGACCCGTACACCGCCATGTCGCTGCGGCTGCAGGCTGCCTTCGGGCTGCGGAGGGAAGAGTCCATCAAAATCCGACCGGAATGGGCTGATCGGGGGACCGTGCTCGCCCTGAAGGACACCTGGACCAAGGGCGGCCGAGCGCGCGAGGTGCCTGTCCGCAATCCGGAGCAGCGGCAGCTGCTTGACGAGGCCAAGGCCCTCGCCGGCAGGGGCAGCCTCATCCCGGCGGACAAGACCTACGCCGAGCAACTGCGCCGCTTCGAGCACCAGTGCGCCGCCGCCGGTATCCACCGAGTGCACGGGTTCCGGCACCAGTATGCGCAGCTGCGGTATCGGGAGTTGACGGGTTGGGCCGCGCCGGCAGCCGGCGGGCCGCGGTCACGCGAGCTGACAGCCGAGCAGAAGGCGGTTGACCGGGAAGCCCGGCTCACGATCAGCGCGGAGCTGGGGCATGAGAGGGAGCAGGTGACGGCGGTGTATTTGGGTAGGTGATCGAAATCGACACCCAAGTGACACTCGCAAGGTCAATGCCGAATCCCCAAAGTCGACCCACCGAGGCGGACGCAGTAGGCGGTGATCAAAAAGAGATCGGTGCTTACCCAAGCGGGTCCACGGGCAGATACTGTCGCAAGCGGATTCTCGTGATCGGGTCTGCGTCGGCCCATTCTCTCAACTTGCCCGCAAAACGAGCCGATGTGGCAACTGCCTCCGGATCGTTAGGCGCCATGGACCCCAGCGCCAACAGCACACGTACACGCGAGCGAAAGTTGCGGCCGGTCGAAGCTTTGACCAGTTGCTCCAGTGTTTCCAGTGACGCCCTGGCAACGATGCTTGCATCGTCCGGGTTGTAGGCGTTGACATCCAGACGGTCTAGAACTTCTTCCGTAGTTGGGCGCACTATGAACTGCGCCGCCGCAGCATCAAGTTGCTCGCCAAACCGACCGTCAAAGTGCTCTGGAAAAGATGTCTGGCTTCGGTCGAAGACTTGTGGCCGCCACCGATTCGCCTGGATGTAATCTGCCAGCAACTCATTGGCCAGTTCTTCCCGACCTGCAGCCACGAACACGTCATAACCCTGACGAAGATCTCCGGGGCCTATGGCGGGCAGCGCCTTTCTGGTAGCGAGTGCGAGTGAGTCAAGCAATGAGTCGCCGGTACCATTCAGCGAATGCCAAAATCCGCGCCACGCCTGATGATATTGCTCGACCAAATCGCGCATGTCTAGGCGCCCGGCCAATTCCTCCGCCAGTTGCCGAAGGTCGAGGCCCAGGTAGCCATTACGTACGGCGTCTGCCAAGGCCACTTCAAAGGGATCATTAGTCGGGCGGCCAACCTTGCCGAGCAGTTCGTCCCACTTCGCGTGGCGCACTTCCTCCTCTGTCGGCGGAGCTGAGTTGTTCGCCCGAACACCGGCATAGCGAAGCCAGTTCGCTTCATTCCGGCCAAGTACGAAGTCAATGCTGGGGTACTTACCGTCGGGCATGTAGTGCCCGACTCCAAACACCGCCAGCGCTACGACCCCGATCTTGAGCACTTTCTCGTCGACACCAGCAATGGTGCTCGCCATCGCGGCTACTAAGCGATTCAACTTGCCGATCACCCGGATGTTCGAGACATTGAGGCCCAGAAGGAGATCCATCAACATCATGGTAGGCCCATCCAAACTCGCACCCAACGCAATATTGCAGGCCTCTTGAGCTGTCGGCGCGAAATGGACATACTCATCTACAACCTTCTCCAAAAAGGTCTGAGCTGCCTTTGTGTCGGGGCCATCTAGCTTCCTGTCGTTCGCAATGAGGACAACTCTGCAGTCACGCTCTTGCTTAAGGAACGAAGCTAGGCCGAAGATATCTGCTAACGCTAAGCCGGTTCCCTTTCGTTCGATGTCATCAATGCAGATAACTGCGCTTCGGACCACGGCGAAAGACAATTCGTTGAGCAGGGCATCTGCCTTTCCCAGGAAGGGTACGAGCGGAAGTAGCTTGATTGCCTGCATGTATTTCACGGTAGTCGTTAGCTCGGACACCTTGCTGCCCACCGTACCCTCCTCACCCGGGACTCGTATCGCAGCAACGAACTCCTCCGCGAGCCGACGACGAGCGTCGGCGAGGCTGTTTACGCCGAAAAGTGACACATAGGCGAACATCGGAGGCTTTGGCTGAGCCAGGGCCTCCCTCAGCGCGAGACGCCACTGATGGGTTTTCCCCTCACCCCATCCGCCCGTCAGAAACACGACTTTCGGGACGTCTTCCTTGCATGCCGCACCGAGCCGCTGCTTCACGATCTCTATGCTCATTGGTCTCCCTCCATCGTGGGACAAGTCGCTTCGTTACTGCCGATATAGCAGCGATCCAACCTTCGATTGGGACAGCCACACACCTCACAACAACGCAACTGGTGCAGGCGTTCGGTCGCCTGAGGAGTAGTCCGATCGCGGCAGGCAACTTCGACGTTAATGTCTGCTCTGTGCAGCACGGCAATGACGGGTGTCCTAGGCAATCAGCCTACCCCATAGCAGTCACTGGCTACCGCTCGCTTATGACCGTTCCGGTCTTCCACGCAGTCCTCACGGCCGGTAGGGCGTACCAAGTATCCATCCCTCGGCTCCACATACCAGCCGCTCTGGCGGCGACAGCGCTGGCTGCAGCATGTCGGCCAGTTCGCCCGATCGGTCAGCCGCCTTCAACCACGACGCAGTCATAAGGGCATCCTTCTGCCCAGCGGTCAGCGCGGCCATAGGCTCCAGGTCTCGCCACATCGCTGGCCGCACCTCGACCAGTGCCGACTTACCGGCCGGGATGCTCCAGCCGTCAAACGGCCAGACATGAAGCCGCTCACCCAACGCGCGCTTCAGGTAAAGGATCCACGGCAATCCGGCATGCGTCGCCGCGGCGACCTTCCCCTGCCCCTCGAACTGGAAAACCGACCGCGCCACCCTGCAGCGGTCATCCGTCAGCCGCATCCAGCGAGGGCTACCCATGCGCTCTGCGCCCTTCCCTCTGGCCCCGTTGAGGATGAAGTCCACGTAGGTGTGCGGTGCATCGGTCGGCCAGTGCCGATGGAAGTCTTCCAGAAAGGCCATCCAGTCTGGCGCAAGCTGGTGGACCTCGAAGTAACGCAGCGGAAACGACAGCGCGTGGTCTATGCCCACGATGGTGGGCGTTTCGCCGGCCAGTTCCCCGGCCAGCCAATGGGCCAGATCCCGGCGGCACCAGTACCTGCGCGGGCCGGGCGGTGGTAGGACCTCCTGCGGAAGCGTCTCGGGTGTGGCGCTGTAGACGCGCAGGCTTTTGAGCCCTGAGTCTGGGGTCTCCGCACCGGCGTAGTGGATGCCGAGGTAGCGGTGGAAGACCGGGGGCACGGTTACTGTCCGGGCCTTCTACTGCGGGCCTGCCGGCGGGCTGTTGCGAAGCGCTCGCCCATCGAAAGCTGCAGATGAGCTGAGGTCGCAACGGCTGGACTCATAGGCTTCGATGAGCGTGACGAGCGCCTCTCGTTCGCGCGCCTGCACAGTGCCCTCCTCGGCCTGGAAGATCGTCTCCAACCGCTTGAAGGCACGCCGCAGGTCGTCGGCGTCGCGGATTGTCTCGATGGTCACGGATGGTCTCCATTCGAAGTTGGCGCCGATATCGAGAGCCTTGATGATCGAATGGACATGCTCAGAGCACGCCCCGAAAGGCCGAGAGCGCCTTCACCGTCTGGTTGAGCCCCTGCCTGCGCAGGATGTCCAGGTAATGGTCAACCTCCATGGGCGGGCTCTTCAATTGCCGGCGCTGCCGCTGCGCGGCGGCGACCACGCAGGCAGGGTCGAGATCAAAGAGGTTCTCGGCGAACACATCTGGATGTTGAGCCTCCATCCCGAAGGCATCGAGAACATCACTAGGGAAGTCGCGTTCGTTGAACGTGACGATCACGCTCGCATGGCAGCGGATGGCCGCTGCCAGCACGTGATTGTCATTCGGATCCGGCAGCGCCAGACCCGTCATCAACGGCTCGAAGCCGGTCACCAGTGCACCGGGGATGGCACGGTCCATCAAGTCCGACGTGCGGTCCAGTTGCTCGGCGCTGATATCGGGGCGGTTGATCAACAGGTTGCGCTTCCACTCGTCGTGGATCCGAGCACTCCAGCGCGCCCGGAAACGCCCGGACAAGCCCAGCCACATGAGGAAATCCCTCAGCGGCGCGGGGTACAGGACGCAGGCATCGTAGACAGCGGTGAACGGTGAGCTCGTCACTCGTACCCCAGACGCAGTTCCTGGGCCTGCCGCGCCAGTTCCTCCATGTCCTGGCTGCTCGCGCGGTCGCGTTCGGCCTTGAATGCCATCAGATCGGCAAAGCGAACGCGGCGATGCTTGCCGGCCTTGTGAAACGGGAGCGCACCGCTCTCGAGCAGTTTCACGAGGTGCGGACGGGACACGTTCAGCATGTCTGCCGCCTCCTGCGTCGTCAGCTCGGCGTGAATGGGCACCACCTTGACTGCATTGCCGTCGGCCAGTTCAGCCAGGATGTCAACGAGCAATCGCAAGGCGGAGGTCGGAAGCTCGACCGCATGACCATGGTTCCTCTCATCGAATATCGTGATTCGCTGCGTCTCGAAGCGCGTGCTCAGGTAGGCCGCAAGCGCCCGCTGGCTCTCCACGGCGGCTGCGACCTCGCGCTCGACGGGCAGCGGGGTCTCCAGTACTGGGGACGGGGTCATGTGGGTACTCGTGCAAAAGAAGAACCACGAGTCTATTCGTAATATTCGACAATCGCAACATTCGAAACACACAACCAGGGCGAACCGACGATCGCCCGGGCGACCATGAGGCTGCACCGGGCGACAAGACGAACTTCGGCCCGAGAAGCCCCGGCAAGCCAGCCCATCGGCCAGCCCACCGGGAGTCCTCCTCACCCCGCCGTCACCACCTCCCTCCAGTCACTGGCCGGCAGCTCGATGAGCTTGCCTCCAAGCGCCTCGAAGTCGGTCGCCCGGTCGTAGTCCGTCACCTCCTGCGAGTAGTGGGTGACGGCGTTGACCAGGCCGTAGGCGGTGAGATCGCCTTCGACGATGAGGTGCCGCAGCACCCCTGCACGCTCGGTGTCGTTGAGCGTGTAGCGGTTGGCCAGCACCTCGACGGCCTTGACCGGGTCACCGGTCAGCGGGATCTCGCGCGTCTTCTGCATCTTCAGCGCGATCTGCCGGAACGTCGTCTCCGAGACTGCCGCCTCCACCACATCCCGCACCTTCAGGAAGAAGGCGCGGTCGTCGGCGGCGAGCGTGTCGTCGCGGTAGACATTCACCGACTCGGTCTCCGCACCCAGCGTCCGACCGACATGGGTCTTGCGCAGGGCATGGTCCGAGGCGATCAGGCCGTTGCGGCACACCAGTCGGAAGACGAGCGGCTGCACCGACAGGGTGCCGCAACCCACCTCCGAGTTGGTGATGACGATGCCAGCCTGCACGATGTCGCCTGGGGCGACCTCGAAGCTCACGCGCGGCGTCACGACCTTCAGGTACATCTTCGTCTCGGTGAGTTCCACCGACTCGAAGCGGGCACCTTCCAGCCGCTGCAGGATGGGCAACACGTTCTCGGCGAGGTCGAAGTTGTCCAGCCGCCGGTAGCGATCAGACAGCACCGCCCTCACCTGCCCGTCCAGCGTGCGGATCATCCGACGGTCGCCGTCCGACTGCAGCCAGGTGTTGACGTTGCGGTCGAGCAGCGTGGGCTGCTCGCTTCGCATGCGCTCGAAGTAGGCGAACGGGATCTTGAGCTTGTCGGCGAGCTGCCGACGCGCCAGGTCCGTCACTCCGTACTCGCGGGCGACCGCAGTGTCAGCACTGCGGACATCGACAAGCATCTTCAGCGCGCCGCCCTCGTCGGTGCGGCACTGAAGCAGGGACGAAGGCACGACGAGGTCGCGCTTGGAGGACATTTGGCGCTCGAGTTCGCCAGCGAGATCGACGAGGGTGCGTCCGGTTTTCATGAGAATGCTCCTTGAAGAACGCGAGGACGGCACCCCGCCATGCGGGGATGCACATCCCCGCTGGGGTGGTGAACCGGACCGGGATAAGCCCCGGGCCGGAGGGATGCACGGCAAGCCGTGCGATGGAAACGACGAAGAGAACGAACTACAGAAGACCGCGTTCGGCGAACGACACCACGCCGTTGCCGGCGACGATGAAGTGGTCCAGCACACGGGCGTCCACGAGGGACAGCGACTGGCGCAACGTCTGCGTCAGGAACTCGTCGGCCCGGCTAGGCTCGGCGACTCCCGACGGGTGGTTGTGGGCCAGGATCACCGCCGCCGCGTTGTGCACCAGGGCACGCTTGACGACCTCGCGCGGGTAGACGCTGGTCTGGGTCAAGGTGCCGCGGAACAGCTCCTCCGCAGCGATCACGCGGTTCTGCGCATCGAGGAACAGGGCCATGAAGACCTCGTGCTCCAGACGGGCCAGGGCCACGCGCAGGTAGTCGCGCACGGCCTGGGGCGAGGCCAGCACATCGCGCTGCTGCATCTGCTCGGCCAGCGATCGGCGCACCAGCTCGCGGGCCGCCTGCAACTTGCTGGCGGCGCGGGGCTGGGCGTAGACGGCCGGCACCGGTTCGTGCAGCAGTTGCGCGAGGCTGCCGCTTGCATCCTTGAGCAGGTGCGCGGCAGTACGGGGGCCGACCAGCACGCCGAGCAGATCGGCGTCGGACAGCGACTGGATGGTGGAACGCATGGAACTCTCCTGATGGAACCGATCCGGAGAGCTCCGCCCCGAGGGGAGGAGACTCCCCAGGGGGTGGATGAAGAAACGACGGTCAGACGATCGGCACGGCTCAGAACGGCACGTCTTCGCGCTCCATCGGGCGAGCGGGTTGCGGCACATCGATCGCCACGCCATTGACCTTGGCGAACTTGATGCGCAGCAGCCGCCCCTTGATAGCGACACCGGGCTGCCCCTTGCGCTCACCCTTCTCGAAGGTGAACAGCTCGGGGTAGATGTCGGCGATCCGGAAGCCGATGATCACCGCCTTCTCGGCGGCGACGTCGGCCTCCAGGCGCTTGACGACGCTCTGGGCGTCAGCACCGCTGACACGGCAGTCGAACTTCGTGTAGCTGACATCGGCATCGCTGCCGCGCAGGGCGGAGACGGTGCAGGCCAGGAACTCCTGACCCTTCTTCGGCTTGATGACGCGGACGCGGTTGAGATAACCGACGCCCTCGACATGCAAGTTGAAGAACGACGCGCTGTTGGCTTGAGTGGACTCGGACATGATGGCCTCCTACGGACATGGAACACAAGGAATGGGAAGACCACCCCCTGCTCGGGGACGGAACTCCCCGGCTGGGTTGAAGCAACTCACGACATCTCCGAGCCTTGCGGCTCCCGGTTTTCAGGAGATCTGACCGGATTCGGGCGATGCGTTACGCGCATCAATCGGGCTGACTCAGCCAGCGGAAGGAACCTCGGCGCAGACCGCCCGCCCACAGGCGCAGCGCCACGCGATGACCGATGCTGTTCCGGCTTCGACGGGAAGCGCAACCTCAGTGCGGACAGCGGTGGGAGGGCAAGAGGTGGCGGAAGCCAACAGGCTGACGGTGACCTCGATGGCAGCCGAGTTACCGATCTCGACTCGCCGGGCCGCCACGCGATAGCCGTGGAAAACGACGCTCTCGGAGCCGTGGGTGCAGGCCGCAGCGATGGCGTCGCGGACGATCGCGCACAGCATCCGCCACTGCACCGCATCGGGCTGCGGGTCGCTAGCCAATTGATTCAGACCGGCCCTCACAGCAGTTGCCCCTCGGCCGGCGCCGACGGTTCAGCCACCGGGCTCAGCGACGCTTCGCGCAGCAGCCGGAGTTCCGCCGCGGTGGGGGTGACGCGGCGCTGCGTGTGTCGCGGCGCCTCCTCGCCAGTGAAGACCGCTCGCGGCACCTCGCCGAACAGGCTCACGGCCGCTTGCACGCGCATTCGTGCCGCCTCTGCGGCGCCAGGCAGAAAGTCGGCCCGCGACAGCGGCAACATGTCCTCGCGCATCAACGACCGCTCCCAACGGATGGGCTCCAGGAACAGGGCGCGCAGCCCCCGGCCGATCTCCCGGATCGCCTCCCGCCCCGCCTCGTCGCTCAACCGGTCCTTGAGCATCAGCGTCTGCACCAGGCGCACGTGGTAGTCGAACTCGACGATCGCCTCGGCGGTGGCGTAGCCGTAGGGGCTGCGGAAGCCCAGCTCGACCGTCACCGGCCGGCTGGAGGCCAGCACCGACAGGCTCAGGCCCCGGCTCCGCAGTCGCTCCAGCTCCGCCTCACGCGCCTCGATGGTCCGGGACATCTGCGCACGGATCTCGCTCAGACGCTGGGTGACGCGGATCAGGATCCAGTCGGCGTAGGGGTTGTCGCGCGCGGAGAGCGCCCAGATCGCCCGCAACACGGCGGCAAAGCGCCGGCCACCCGGAATGGCCGGCGTCTGGCCGCTGGCGTCGGCGCTTCGACCGGTGAACATCTGCCAGGCCTCGCGGGTGTGCAGCGTCATCACGTCGGGCGCCTGCTCGTCCAGCCGGCCGATGGCGCTTCGGGTGCGGCTGCGCGTGCTGGTGGGCGCCTTGCCGCTCGCAAGGGATTCCGGGGCGGGTTCGCCTGCTGGCTTCGCGCTCGTTGCGATGTCGGCGCCGACGGTGGTTCGAAGGCCTTCGGTGGGCATGGTGTGGTCCTCAGGGCTATGGGTTGCGGGGACAGGGGCGCGATTGGCGTTGTTGGATGAAGGGCGTGCCGCGGCAGGCATCACCGCCCGGGCGGCGTGCCGATGCGGCGGCGCATGTCGCTCAGCAGTTCGCTGATGCGCTGCCTGCGCTCGCGCTGTCGTTCACGTTCCAGCGCCTGGTATTCGGGGGTTGCACGCTCGGCGGCGAGCCGGCGCTCTTCGGCGTCCTGCGCCCGGCGCGCTTCTGCTTCCCGGTGGAGGCGATCGCGCTCGGCGGCAATGCGGGGCGCAAGCTCTGGCACGAACTGGCCAGCAACGGCGCGCTGGATCAGGCCCCGCAGGTAGGCGACCGGGCTGCGCACCTGCTCGGTCTGCAGCCGGCCGGCGAGTTCGTCGAGGAGCGCCTGGTGCTGGTCGGCCACCTGGCTCAGCAGCCGCTGGGCTGCGTCTCGCTCCTGGGGCAGCAGCCGATCCGGGAAGATCAGTGCTTCACCACCACCCACGGCCAGGGACGCCAGCGGTTCACCGGCGGGAGGGGGCGCCGTGTTCTGTGGTTGTAGTGAATCACCTGTACTCTGTTCTTTATGGAGGACGGCGGTTTCGTCGAAACACTGATGGCGGTTTTGTCGAATCAAGCTTGGCGGTTTCGTCGAAACAAGACTGTGGGAACGCCGCACTCTTGTTTCGACGTTTGGTGACACGCTGGCTGTGGCGTTGCCGCGGACTGCAGCGGAACCCGCCAGAACGGCCAGCAGGCTGTCGGAACGGCCTCCGAGCAGCGCCACCAAAACCTCGAGCCGCACCCTTGCGAAGAGGCTCGACGGCATACCCGCCATCCTTTCCTCCCACACGCCGATCTGCAGCAGGTCGCGTCGGGCGGCCTCCTGCTCCCGCCGCGACAGCCCCAGTTCCTCGAACCAGTGGGCGGCCGAGTCGGCAATCCAGACGTCGCACTGGCGCCGAGCCTGAAGCCGGGTGAGGTGCAGCGCACGCGACAACACCAACCCGCCGTGGATGCCGCCAGCCACCGCGGCGAGCGCGCGATGGAATGCCACCGCCGGGCCCAGCAGTTCGGCGATCAGCATCCGGTCATGCCAGTCGGTGCTGGGGGCGGTCAGAAGCCGGCCGTCCACCCGTTCGGCAAGCCGACGACCGAGCACCTCGAGGTTGAGGCGAAAGTGCATCCGGGCGGGCAGGCCAAGGCGCTGCTCTTCGAGCAGGACACCGGCGCGCAGCAACTCGCGGGCACTCGTCTGCTCGCGGGGAGACAGTCCAAGCTCCAGCTCCCACTGCTCGGCGGTCTTGTGGAACCAGCCGCCGCGCTGCGCAATGTCGCGGCCGTGTCGGGTCCAGTACACCGCCTGCGACAGCAGCAGGGCTGCCTTCACGTTGCCGGTGAGGTCGACCAGCCGGCGGTGGAAGGCGATGTGACGGCCCAGGAGCGGCCAGAGCGTGGTCAGAAGCGCGCTCGCCGTATCGGCGGGGGTCTGCCCTGCCCCGGCGGCATCGAAGCGCTCTGGCGGGGTTTCAGGGCTACCAGCGGCCGTCATGTCGGCAACCTCATCGCCGGGGCCTTCCTGCTTGGGCCTTCAAGGCGGCCCAGACCGCTGACGCACGCACCCGGAACCACAGCCGGGCCGGCATGCCGACCCGGCGCTCCTCCAGCAGCCCGGCCTCCCGCAGCGCCCGCCGTGCGGTCTCCTGCTCCCAGCGCGACAGGCCCGTCTCCTCGGCCCACTGCTCCTGCGACTTCAGGAACCACCCTTCGGCATCGGCGTCGAGCGACTGCGTGGTCCAGATCGCGTGCGACAGCAGCAGCGCGGCGTGGACCCCACCGGCCACCGGCACGAGACAGCGGTGAAAGGTGACCGGTGTGTCGAAGACGTCGAGCAGCAGGTCGGGGGTGATCCCCAGGGCTTCGGCGCGGGCGTTCATGCCATCGCCTCGAAGTCGCGAATCACCACTTCCAGTACTGCAATGGGCAGATGCGGGAAGGCCTGGTGCAACTGGAAGTACCGCGCTCGCGGGGCAGGCTCACCGATCGCGCGCCACGCCAGGTAGATGCGCTCGCGCGTGACATGGTCGGGAAGTGCGACGCGGCCCGATGGGCGGTGCACGCCGAGTTCACGGCGCAGACGCAGGGTCAGCTTGCGCCGGACCTTGAAGAGGCGCGCCATCAGCGCCGTGGATGCGCCATGTCGGATGAAGTAGGTCTGAAGCGCATGGGCTTCATTGACCAGCGACACGATGCGCAGCCCGGCCTGCAAGGCGTCGCCGTCGACGGCCACCCCGATCTTGACGCTGCGCATCGAGGCCAGGCGATTGAGGTCCGTCGCGGAAAGTCGCCGCAGGCTGTCGAGCATTTCGCCGGCCAGGCCGGCAGCACTGAGCTCCTCCGGCCCGGCACCGGCGAGGCGCACCGTGACGTGGTTGAGCAGGACGAGACGTACCTGCGTGTCGAGCAGCGGCAGCATCAGGTGGCCTCCCCGGCAGGTACCGATCGCGACTGCCGAAGCGCGGCGAGCAGCGCCAGGAAGGCGGCAGCGGTCTCGTCCTCAGGGTCGGCGAGCCACCGGATGAACTCAGGCGGTGGCGGTGGCGGCGGGTCCGAAGGTGGTGGCTTCCGGTCAGGCTCGATCAGAAAGGCCAGCGCCGACCACGCGCGACGCCTCACCGCATCGGCCTTCTGCGACTCCGGCAGTGGGAGCAGGCGGCAGCCGAAGAAGCCAGCCGGATCGGGGGCAATCTCGGCATCGATGCCCGCCTTACGGGCGAAGTCCGCAATGGCGGCTGCCGGCCCATCGACGGCCTGGTCGAGGGTGCAGTCGGATCGCTGCTCGCCCTCCTCGCGCGGCAGGTCGCAGTCCGGTCGCGCGGTCACGGACGATAGGGCCTGCCGCAAGACCTCGACCGGCTCGCCGAGCCGCCGCGCCAGCGCTACTTCGCAGCCCTCTACTGTGGCCTTGACCGAGAACGAACCGGCCATCGTCCGGAAGACGGGTTCGAAGACCTCTCCGTACAGCGCGTCCTCCGAGATGCTGGCCCGCGCATGGGAGTAGCGTCGCAGCGCGTTCAAGCGCGGCTGCAGTGTCTTCACATCCAGCCCTGCGAGGTCGGGTACCACCTCGCCGAGCGCGCGCAACCGGTCAGTGGCGTACAGGTAGAGCGCCAGCGTGGCGGTATTCACCGCCAGGCCGAGGGTATGCAGGGCGTCTTCCAGCGGGCGCAGCGTCAGCGCCCTGCCCTGCTCAGCCTCCAGCCGGGTCTTCAGCGCCACGATCCCGGTGGCGCGGTCCCAGAAGCTCATGTCGCCGCGCTGCTCGTTCTCGATCAGGTGGGCGGTGAGCACCTGGGTCTCCGACCGCCATGGGCGGAACAGCACTCCCAGGCGACGGAACCGCGGATCCTTGGTCTCGGCCCAGAGTTGCCGCAGCGCCAGCAGCCGGGTGTTGCCGCCGGCCTCGACGATGTAGTGCGTCTCGCCAGGCCGCTGCGTCACCGTGATCGGGCTGCGCAGCCCACCGGCGCGGATCGACTCCTTGATGTCCTCGAACTTCGCGTTGCGGGTACGGCGCGGGTTGTGTTCGTAGGGGCGGATCTCCTCGATACCGAGTTCGATCTGGCATTCGGCGCGCGGGCTGGCCTGCGGCGGAAGGCTGCGTGCGTTGTTGCCCGGGTTGCCGACGGACAGAGACTCCGCCACGCGGCGGCTGCGCTCGTCGAGCGCCGACTTGCCGCCGCTCATGACGACACTCCCTGCACCCGGCGTCCGTCGGCCAGCACCCCGCGCAGGCTGGGCATCAGCTCCCATGCCAGGCAGTGCATCACCGACCAGGCGCTGGGCATCGTGCCCTCTCGGCGTCGCTCGTGCTGATGGACAGGCACACGCAGAGTCGCGGCCTCCTTGTAGGCCTTGGCATGCGGCACCACGGTCTTGAGCAGCGACACCCGCTCGTGCGGCCGGTCGAACTCCCGAGCAATGCCGGCCACGATCAGCCGGGCGTCAGCGGTGCGATCCTGCCGGTAGATCACCGCCTTTACCGGCGCTGGCGGCGCCCCGAGCGCGCTGCCCGGTTCCAGTCGGGCCAGCAACTCCATCGTGCCTTCGCGGAACTCGCGCGCCGAGAGGATCTCGGGCGTGATCGGCGACACCAGCACGTCGGCCGCCATCACGGCCGCATCCTGCAGCGGCCCGATGGCGCCAGGTGTGTCGATCAGCACGCAGTCGTAGGCCGAAGGAACGAGCCCGGAACGCAGCGCATGGCGCAGCCGGAAACCCCGGTCGATCCGCCCCAGCAGCCAGTTGGGCAACCGGCCCTCCGGGTCGTCGGAGGCCACCAGATGCAGGTTGGGAAAGACCGTCGGCGTGATGCTCGCCGCAGCCACCTCGCCGCGAACGATCACGTCGGTCAGCCCAGCGACGGGTTGTGGGGGTGAGAGCGGGAAGTACTTCGACAGCGACGGCTGCACGTCGGCGTCGACCAGGAGCACGCGCAGCCCCATGTCGGCCAGTAGTGCGCCCAGGTTGGCGGTGAGCGTCGTCTTGCCGACGCCCCCTTTGGTGCTCGCGATGGTGAAGGTGATCATCGATTCCTTGCCTAATCAGGACGGTGATCAGGCATACGGAATCGCGCTGAAAAGTGTCGGGTCAGTCCTTCAAATAGTTGCTCAGGCCCTGCTGGTCGAAGATCCGGCGGATGCGCTTGATCTCCTCGTAGAGCGTGCCGCGCGGTATTCGGAGCCGCTCGGCAGCCTCTTTGATCGAGAGCCCCTCCTCGCCCAACAACTGGCACAGACGCTGCTGGGCCGGGGTCAGCAGCGCCATCGCGCGAGCCAGATCGATGCGGGCGTGTCGGCTGTCCATGTCGCCCGAGGCGGCGGGGTCCGCCTGCTCATCGGCCAGAACGTCGCCGAGCGTGATGCCGTCTTCTGTGCCATCGAGCGGCGCATCAAGCGAAAGCGCGCCGGGGTCACCGGCGCGCTTGTCTGCGGTCATCTCACGGACCATGTCCGTAAGTTTGTTTCGGAGTACCTGTGCCATGTACGACACCGGTGGTCGTGGGTCTGGATCTGGGTCTAGCCCTGGCGGTATTCGCCGTCGCGCCACGATCCAGTGCGCCAGGCACTCCTGCATCAGGTCCTCGAACTCCTCACGTTCAAGGATCCGATGCTTGCGCCGGTATTCGCTGACCAGCTTTTTCGCAGTGGCAATTTCCCAATTGCCCAGCCCCTGCTCTTCTTTGAGAGCCATGTCCCCTCCCGTCGGCTTGACGGACAGGGGATCGGGCGAAATTCAATTGGGGTAGATGGACAGATGGCCTAGGTAATGGGTCTATTTCCTTGGTCTGTGCCTCCTCTCGACAGCAGGACCCGACACTTTTCGCGCGGAATCCGTAACCCGATACCAAGGTGGATGCCGATAGGTGCCGAGGCCCGGCGACAGACGTTGCCTGGAAGACAACCCCGGACGCAGCCGCCCTGGTCCCCCAGAGGGCGATAGCCATTCCGGGGAACGTGTTCATGCACAGGTGGCATGTCAGCAGTGCGGACAGCGAAGTCGCAACTGTCCGCACCGGCGCTACCGGTGACGGCGAGAGGACGGCTATGAAACGGGGTTACGGAGTGACGAGAGGCGCGCAGGCCAGTGCGCAGACAGCGGGGCGCTCTATGCCGACGGCAGCGGGGCTGACGCCGGATACGAGCAGCGAAAACGTGCAGGCTGTCGAACGAGGACAGGGGCCCCGTGGCAACTTCGACGCTCGCGCGATTCGCGAGATGCTCAAGACTGCCGGGGCCGACCCGAAAACCCTGCGCCGCACGATCCGCCGCACCGAGCTACGCCAGATCGTGCCGCTGGCCGACTCGACGATCTACGAGATGGAGCGTCGCGGCGAATTCCCGCAGCGGTTCTTCCTCACCCCTCGGTGCGTGGTGTGGGATCTGGCGGAGGTGATGGCCTGGCTGGATAGCCGGAGGCGCGGTGGTGACGGCGGAGTGAAGAAGGCGCCGGCGCCGGACTATCGACTGAGACCACGTGTTGGATGATCGGGATGACCGGCAGGAACGCAGCGGGAGCCGTCCTTCGCTTCGCGCCTTTGACCGGCCTCTCTCGGCCAAGAAGCTGTCATTCGGCAGCAATTCTTGACTTGGATAGGCATGCGCCATTTTCTCGACACCTCAGGTGACCCAGGCTCGCGCCAAACGGACGTAAAGAAGCTCGAGGTTCTCGGAGAACTCGTAGATGTGCCCGATAAACTCGTAGGTCACGATGTCGATTTCATTCCCGTGCCGAATGGCGAACACAGGGCCACCGCTCATGCCGCCAATGCACTCAGGCTCCGGTTCATGACCGTGCCTCACCCAGAACTCGCGTTCAAACTGGCAAACGAGATAGTCCTCATTCACCGAGGTGACTCGTGACGCCCCGCTGCTGAAGCTCCCAAAGGACAGTTCGTCGAACGACATGGCCTGGCGCAGTTCCCCAGGGAACCCGCCGAAGGTGACGAAATCACCTTCCTTCACCTCAGCAGGTGGCCACTGGGCGGGCTCACAGAAGAAGGTGCCATCAAACGGACCCTCGGTTTTGACGATTTTCTTGGCCTGCTCTTCAGTAACCGCAATGAGGGCGTAGTCGAGCTTTCCTTGCTCGGCTTTGAGCTGGGCCAGTGGGTCGAGCACGCAGTTCCCGAGCTGGAAGATGCACTTGTCTTCGGCCAAGCGCTGCCGGTATCCATCGAGCACATGGGAACAGGTCAGTGCAAAAAGCTGATCACCCAAGCGCAGTAGCGAGGCCGATCCGCTGTTGACCGTCAGCGGGGTGCCTGGTTTCGGTGGGGCGCCGAAGTAGGCCGGAATGGCGAACTTGAGAGGGTACTTTTCGAATTCCACGCCGGCGGGACCAGCGGCCAACTTCTTGGCTTCCTCAGGGGTCTTCGGCTTTTCCCACATGTTGCTGCTCCCTACTTGGGTGGCTCTCCTACGCCTTCAGATTCTGTTCCAGAGGGGCTACCTGAAGCCTGCGTGTCCGCCGCCGCGCCTGCTGTTGTCGTCGCGGAGGCCGCCTGCGCCTTGCGCCTCCGGAACTGTTCAAGCGCCGCAGCGACCATCTTTTCCGGCACCTGCGGAATGATGTTCACAGGGATGACGATTTCGCACGGTACCGGGTCAACGCCTTCGATGCACAGCTCGACCAGGCTGTTCGCCACTACGCTGTGGAAATAGCGTGTGGCATGTTCGACCTCGGTCTCAGTGACCTCGTTGAACTGGTCGGTCACACCCCCTTCTTCGAGCAGGGTGTGAACCCGCCCGTTCGCGAAATCCACAGCGAAGCGAAGGAACACAGTCTCCCGGCGGCCAGCGGCCAGGAACGTCACCACTCCAGGACCGTAGCCCTCCGCAGCCAGTTGCATGTCGTGCATGCACTCCGGTGCTTCACTCGCCCACAGACGCACGGACACTCTGTTGGTCTGGAGCTGTCCCAACGCCGACAGGTCCCTGATCTCTTCGCCCGCCTTAAGCTTGTGAAGAGTTTCCGCTGGCAGAAGGCCATGCCACGGCGCCGTGCGGTCCCGCAGTTCATAGAGTTCAGAATCGTCAGGAACACCCGCCGCGACCTTGATGTACCTGGCGGCCAATCCGGCGATGACATCCAGGTCCTCGGCAATGCGCCGACGGTCGGCTGGAATATCAGGGTCGATGATGGCGCCACCCAGACTCGCATGCGCGACAGCACAGCGGCCGGACTCGAACAGGTGCTTGCCGACATCGACCCCCTGCCCCTTCAGCTCCTCCACCCTCTTTGCAGCGTCACCGTCCAGCAGGTCGAGATTGGCGCTAATCCAGGCAGCGCGATCTTTGGAGGTGAACTGCGACTCCACGACCTTGAAGAAGCTCAGGAACGCATAGGGCTCGTGGACATGTTGCAGGCGTCTGCCCTCTCGCATGAACGCCAACGCCTTGCGGGTCTGGTCGTCCACGATGACCGGCATGTAGTTGCAGCTGAAGAACTTCGTGCCATCGAGCGTGGTCGTGAAGGTATCGCGCGAGCCGTAGAGCACAGGCCCTGTGCCCCAGACGGATCCAGTCACGTCGACATATCCGCCCTTGAACCACCCAAGCACTGAGGCAAACAAGTAGCAGCGCGTTTTAGCCGTGTCGATGTCACCCCGGGGGCAAGGCGTCGAGATGCACGGTGCCTGCCTTTCCTCGCCGGCCTTCTTGCCTCGTAGCACGTACTCGTTGCAGTCGTACAGCACCCAGACATCTTCCTGAGGCCAGGGGATAGATGACGCCACGCCGACTGTCAACCAGCCCTGCCTCGACCTGAGCTTCGCTTGAGCTGCTTCGCCGTAGAGGTGGGGAACGTATGGTGTCTCCATCATGCGATGGTTATGGGCTTAGGAGGTAGGGGGTATTCATGTGCTGCGACTCCAGTCCGATCGCGCGGCAATCGCCATTCTGCGACCGCTCCCGGCCTAAGCGGTCCTTCTAGTCCCGCACTTCGAACGACTCACATCAGTCTTTAGCCGTCGCTCGGGCGAATCGGATAGTCCCACCGCGATCGACGCGCATCCTCATCGAACGGCATCGGACCATCACACCGGCGCCGCCGTCGTCACCACCTTCATACTCGGCGGCAACAGCGTCGGCGTATGGCTCTCCCCCGCCACCCAGGCATCGATCATGTCCGCCCATTCCTGCAGCATGTGGCGCCGCTGCTCGGCGTACTCAGCCTTGTTGTAGACCCCCCGCGATGACCGGCCGTCCTCGTGGGCGAGGCATTTCTCGATCCAGTCACCGTTGAAGCCCAGTTCGTTCAGGATGGTTGACCCCGTGCGCCGCAGGTCATGCACGGTGAACGGCTCCAGCGGCAGGTTCGACTCCTTGGCCTTCTCGGCAATCACCTGGGTGACGCGATTGAGCGTGGCCTTCGACATGCAGCGATCGGCGTCGTAGCGCGAAGGCAGGACGAACTTCGACCCGGCCGCGCAGGTGTGCAGCGCGATGAAGATGTCCAGCGCCTGCTGCGACAGGTAGACGTTGTGCGGCTTGCCCGTCTTCATCCGCGACTTCGGGATCGACCAGACTGCGTTCTCGAAGTCGATCTCGTCCCAGGTCGCCTCGATCAGTTCGCTCTTGCGCACCAGCGTCAGCAGCACGAGGCGCAGGGCCAGGCGAATGGTCGGCAGCGTGGCTGTCGTCTCCAGTAGGCGGTGCATCAGCCGGATCTCGGAGGGCGACAGCGCCCGATCCTTGGGTACGAAGGTCGCGATCGACGAAGGCCCGACTTCGTCGGCAGGGTTCGGCGCCTTCTCGCCGTGCATGGCCGCGTAGGCGAAAACGAGCTTGACGATCTCGCGGGCGATGACGGCCGTGGCCGGCGCACCGCGCCCCTTGATCTTGGCGCACAGGGCGCGCAGGTCCTCGGGCCCGATCTCGGCCATGCGGCGGTTCTGGAAGACCGGCAGGATGTCCCGGTCGATGACCGTCTTGCGCATGGCCTTGGTGCTGTCCGCCATGCGGTGCTCGGCCAGCCAGCGCTTGGTGTATTCGCCGAAGGTCTGGGCCTCGGCCTGGCGGCTCTTCTCTCTCTGCTTTTCCTGTGCGGGCGAGATGCCCTGAGCGATGGCCTTGCGCGCCTCCATGCAGCGCTCGCGAGCCATCAGCAGCGAGATCCCGTCCTTCGTGCCGTAGCGACCGATAGTGAGCGTCTCGCGCCGCCCGTTCAGGCGGTAGTCCATCCGGAAGCTGATAGTGCCGCGCGGGGTGACGACCACGTAGAGCCCGTCACGGTCGGCGACCTTGTAGAGCGAAGCCTGCGACTTCAGCCCTCGTAGCGTGCCATCTGACAGCATCGGCGATCCCTCCTTGGCGGAGAATTCTACCGTCAGCCGAAAGAATCGGCTACATCGACTCTAAGTGATTGTTCCGCATGACGTTTCTTGTATTTTCCATACCGTCAAGACCTGATCTGGTGTGACGGTAGAAATTTCGGGGACCCTAACCGCTCAGGATCTACCGCCAGAACCACCGTCAATCTGAACCTCATCCCCCCGATAGTCCTCGATAGGTCTCGATAGACTTCTATCCATACAGATCAACAACTTAAGACTGCTTCTCGACTGTCTTCGATAGTCCCCGAAAGACGCCGAATCATTCCCACTCAATAATTACACGGTCAAAAACCTGTTTATTTTCAACAGGTTGCAACGCTGAAAAAGTTGGCGTGTAACTTTTGTGTAAGTTCATAAATTATTGAGAAGCAATAGTTTGTGGATTGTCGATAAATTTTACATGATGAAAGTTACACACAGTGCAACTGAACCGCCCCGGGTATCGCGGAGGGTAGTTGGTTTAACTGCTCATGCTACCGAGGGCGCGGTACTGGCAAGCGCCGTGTAGTAGTTTGCCTCAGCTTCTGCCGGGGGAATGTAACCCAGGGGCTCCATCAGCCGGCAGTGGTTGAAC
>CANGMI010000013.1 GCA_947455195.1 Pseudomonadota bacterium
GCGACAGCTACGACAACGCACTGGCCGAGACGATCAACGGGTTGTACAAGGCCGAACTGATACACAAGCGAGCGCCCTGGAAGACCCGCGAAGCGGTCGAACTGGCAACCCTGAACTGGGTGGCCTGGTTCAACCACTGCCGGCTGATGGAGCCCCTGGGTTACATTCCCCCGGCAGAAGCTGAGGCAAACTACTACACGGCGCTTGCCAGTACCGCGCCCTCGGTAGCATGAGCAGTTAAACCAACTACCCTCCGCGATACCCGGGGCGGTTCATTATCGAGGGGATTGCACTGGCTGGACGAGGCGCAGGCTGACAAGGATCCCGGCTACTACCCTCAGGCGGGCTTCGTGCGTTACGGCTTTACCCACGCTTTTCGGCATCTGGCCAAGGGGTCTGGCTATCGGGAAGCCCTTGTCGAAACCCTTCACGGCGGCGGCGATACCGATACCAATGCCTGTATCGTTGGGGGACTGATCGGTGCACTGCACGGGGTGGAGGGTATTCCGCTGGCGATGAGGCAAGCGCTGCTGAACTGCGACACCGAGCTCGGCAATCCGAGGCCCGAATGGCTCAGTACGCGGAACGCGGATGCACTTGCGCTCGAGCTCCTGAGCTAAGGCGCGGGTAGGGTTGACACCTCGCGTCAGCTTTGGTGACTTGACGGTGCTGCAGAGCCACAGGCTCACCCCATGACCCCCCGCCCCGATACGCTCGTCGCTCCCTGACCCCGGAGCCACCGCCATGCGTCTTCTCACTGTGGTCCTGGCCGCAGCACGCCTGCCCTTCGCCACCTTCGCCCAGACGCAGGTCCTCCCCAACGGTGCCGGTGGCTACAACCTCTACGGTCGATAACCTCTCACGGAGATCCCGATGAACGCCCCCGAAGTCCGTCCGCACGACCGCCGCAGCCACACCGCCCCTCAGCCTTCGCAAGCCCCGACCGACAGCGTCTCGCGCCTCGCCCAGACCCACCACGAACTGACCGCTGCTCGCCTCAGCGCGGAGGATGCCTTCCGCTACGGCGAGGCCAAGATCGCGCATCGCGATACGACCATCACGCAGCTGCGTGCGCAGGTTGCCGAGCTCTCCGCTGCGCTGACCACTGCCAGGGCCGAGGCAACGGCCCCCGCCAGCCAGGTGGCCGAGCTGACCGCACTCGTCGAACAATTGCGCAAGGAGCGGCGCTCGCTGCGTTCGGCGCTCACCCGGGCACAGAACAAGGCCGATGCCCTGAGCGAGCTCGCTGCCCAGGCGGCCGATCTCAAGCGCGACCGGCGCAATCTGCGCTCGGCACTGACGCGGGCCGAGAAGCGGCTTCGTACGCTCGCCGGTGACGCGACTGCCTGATTGCCGTACCAGAGACCCTCGCCGACTTCGCCTGTGGCATATTGCGCTTCATTTCGAACGGCAGGATCGGGCTTCGGGTTTCTGCGGCCCGTGACGACAGGGGGCGGACATGGGGCAAGGGCGCCAAGGGCATCAAGGGCATTGGCAGGCTCTGGGGGCGATCGCGTTCGCGCTGGCTTCCACCGGCGCGTGGGCGGGTGGCCCATGGATGCAGTTGCGTGAGCTCAAGAGCAGTTACTGGCTGCCCGCGCGCGCGCAGTGCCAGGGCATGCCGTTGGTCTCTGACAATCAGATCTGGCCCTCGAGCGGTGTCGCGCGGTTGGGACGCTTCAGCGCTCGGGCAAATGCGCCGTGCATGGGACTCGGCCGCATCGGACCCGGGGGCGATGCCACGGCTACCCTGACAGCGGCCCTGACGGGCGTGATATGGCCTGACTGGCTGGGATGGACCCGGTCCGAGCTGACGCTCGATGTCACTGCCAACGCGCGCGCACGACAGGCGGGCAACACCGCGTATGCCGGACTGTTCAAGCTCGAAGTGGGCGGCGCACAAAGTGTCTTCCTGCTGACCAATGGCGGCGATGCGCCGGGTCTGGTGCGGCTGCGTTGCACGCGGCAGATGAGCGCTGCGCGGACGCTGGGGCCGGCGGCGGGCGAGTCGGTGGCCTTTGGCACCATCACGCTCGAGCGACCCGACTATGCCACCCGCCAGACCATCTGCGACGCAGCCCCCAACACCACCGATGCCGACAAGCAGGAAGAGACGGCACTGGTGTGCCTGGGCCCGCACACGACGATTGCCGTTTATCTCGATGGATCGGCGGGGGCCAAGGTGCACCCCACCACCTGGGAAGAGTCGGCCTATCAGGCGACGGCGCACCTGTCGGTGGTGTTCGAGCAGGATCAGCCCGACTTCAGCCTGTACCCGCCGTGTACGAGGGGCCCTGGCGGATCGTGGATCCAGATCCTGCCCCGCGGGGTAAGTCCGATCGTAGGCGATCCGACCGAGCAGCGCAGGTTGTTTGGGCTTTAGGAAATAGTCTTGCGGTTTGGCTTGAACTGCATCATTAATAGATCCTGAAGAGTTTCCTGGCTTGTTAGTGAGTCAGTTGCTTGAATTTGTCTTGGTTCAGCAGGACAATGAGCCATGAACAGTGCGTGGTTAGCCTTCATGGTCTATTGATGAGTCTTTTTCATGGTTAAGCCAGTCTCCCGCCCCCTCTCTCAGTACAGCCTCGACGCGCTGGCCTTGCTGGGCCAACTTGTGCGCGAAGCGCGCTTGGGCAAGGCCATGACCACGACGGATCTGGCGGCTCGCGCGGGCATTTCACGGGCCTTGCTGCAACGCATCGAGCGTGGAGACCCCGGGTGTTCGATTGGCGTGGTGTTCGAGGTGGCCACCTTGTGTGGCGTGCCGCTGTTTGATCAGGAACAACGCCAGTTGACCACCCATCTGGCACTGCACCGAGAAAAAATGGCCTTGATGCCCAAAGCCGTGAGAACGCGGACCAAGGCGGTGAAAGATGACTTCTGAGAAGGATGCCCCGTACTCGGAAGCCTACGTGTGGATCTGGCTACCCGACGCCACCGAGCCAGTGGTGGCCGGCTTGCTCAGCCAACAAGGTGGGGCTTTGGTCTTCAACTACGGTCGCAGTTATCTGGCCCGCCCGGATGCGATAGCCATCTATGCGCCAGAGTTGCCGCTGCGGCCCGGGGCTCTTGCGCTGCTGCCGGGCTTGAACATGCCCAGCTGCATTCGCGATGCATCGCCGGATGCATGGGGGCGGCGCGTGCTGATCAATCGCAAGTTGGGCATGAAGGGTGGGGATGCCGCCCTGGTTGAATTGGATGAGTTGACCTATTTGCTCGATTCAGGCTCTGACAGGATTGGTGCGCTGGATTTTCAGCAGTCTGCGACACAGTACATCCCCAGGCACACACAGCGACCCACACTGGACGAATTGCTGACGGCTGCCGAGAAAGTTGAGCGGGGCGTGCCGCTTTCACCCGAATTGGATCAGGCTTTGCTGCATGGCACGTCACTGGGCGGTGCCAGGCCCAAGGTGTTGCTGGAAGATGGCGAGCGCAAATTCATCGCCAAATTTTCTGCGAGCAATGACCTCTACAGTGTGGTCAAAGCCGAGTTCATGGCCATGCGTTTGGCCGACGAGGTGGGGCTTGATGTTGCGCCGGTGCACTTGCGCAGAGCCCTGGGCAATGATGTCCTGTTGATTGAACGCTTTGACCGGGTGTGGTCTGACGGCCATTGGCACCGACGCGCCATGGTGTCTGCGCTGACGATGTTTGAACTTGATGAAATGATGGCGGCGTACGCGAGTTACGAAAAGCTGGCCGAGATCATTCGCCACCGCTTCGTCAATCCGAAGGCGACCTTGCGGGAGTTGTTCTCTCGAATGGTCTTCAACATCCTGTGCGGCAACACCGATGACCACGCTCGCAACCACGCGGCGTTTTGGGACGGACAACAACTGGCCTTGACGCCCGCCTACGACATTTGCCCGCAATCGCGATCCGGTCAGCAGGCTTCGCAAGCCATGCTCATCCGTGGTGCAGAGCGGACCAGTCAAGTGGGGGTTTGCATTGCTGCCGCCTCGGTGTTCCTGCTCAACCAGGAAGAGGCCGTCCACATCGTCAACCATCAGATCAAGACCATTGAGCAGAAATGGCCGGCCATCTGTGAAGAGGCGGCCTTGAGTGAAATGGACCGGGCTCTGTTCTGGCGGCGCCAGTTTTTGAATCCATTCGCCTTTGTCAAGGCCCCCGACGGCGTGCATGTCCCGTTGCCGGGCTGAAACCGCCCCGAGTCATCTTGCAGGAATGAACAGCGCGCCAAATGCTTGCCGTTTTGCATTCCGCCCCCGGGGTTTCGGTTGATGGGGTCAGGTCTTGCTTCGCAAGACCTGACCCCATCAACCGTGGCTTCAGCGGCCCAATCAACGGAAATGCTTTTCTTGGATGGGGCCCATCGACTGCGTCGATTGATCGTCTCTTGGGTGATCCGCCCGGGCTTGTCAGACCTGATCGAGCATCGGATGTCGACGCAGGGATAGATCCTTCGTCCGGGCTCCTGCTCCGTTCATTCAACTCAACGGGACGTTCACAGGACTGAAACCCTGCCCGTCATCGGGCGCGCCTGGCTTCAGCGGCAGCATCTTGAAGCTCGCATCGAAGGCCGCGGCGTCGCAGGTGTCGTAACGCTTGCCGTCCGATTGCTGATTGGTGATTGCAACTTCCAGGACGGCGGTCGCCAGGACAAAGCTCGAGGTACTGGTGGTCGACTGCACCTTCGCGAGCGCAGATCCTTCCATCAGCACGTCTATCGAGGCGTGCGGGCCGAGGCAGACAAAGGCAGTCTGAGTGAGATCGCCTACCTGCTGCGCCTCATTGGCCGGCTCGCAGGGTGATGCCCACGGAATACCCCGGAAACGCTCGAGCGTGACCGCTGCCTCCCACGAACTGTCCCTCACACGACCGGAGACGTCCCCGATGGGGCCTGAGTCGATTCGCACCGAGCGCCAGCAGTCGATTCGGGCAACCCGAGCCGTATCGGTGGTGTTGGTCAGCGACCAGCGTGTCTTCGCACCGCCGGTCTCCAGCTTGTACAACCCCGCGTACGCGGTGGCGAGCACGGCCTTCGCAGAGGAACCTGTGGCCAGGGAGATCAGCCCGTTGTTCCAGCGGTTGGGCAAGCCAGCGGGCACCACACCGACGGGGCGAGGGAGAACACTCGACAAGGCCATTTGCACGGCTTGGGCTCTGGAGGCCGCAAGAGGCGGTCTTGGTGGTGGTGCGCAGAGCGCAAGCGTTGTTTTCTCGAACGTCGCGGGGCCGGGCTTCGGACTGACCTGTTGGTCTGACACGAGCTTTCCATCCGAGCACACCGCACGAGAGGGTAACCAGTAGCTGCTTTCGACGAACTCCACGACGATGGGCGCAGCCTGAGCAAGCGCTGTGGAAGGAGCCAACATCAGCGTCACCAAGGTGATGGTGAGGCTTTCATGCCATGCGCGAGTCCTGCGAGTCATTTTTGCCCTCTCGTTTGTGCAACACACCGTATGGACATTGCATGCCCCGACACCGATCCGGTCGAACCGACTCAAGACTTATCGCAATGTTTCGCAATAATATGACGATCAGCTGTTACCGCTTCGTGGCAAGCCGAATGAACCACCCATCGACCCTGCGTTCGTTACCGTTACGGTCCAGCCGTGCAACGGCGACCAGACCTGCGTCAGCACCGTCAGGCGCCAGATGGAACTCCGCCGGTGTCTCACCCCCTGAGACGGCGGGTCGATAAGCTCGCCGCTCCCTGGTCCCGCAGTCTCCCTGCCTCACGGGCACGAACCCATGCACCGAATTGCCTTCGCCCCGGCCGCCACCCGGCTCCCGGGCGCCCTGCTGGCCCTCGTGGTCCTGCTGCCCCTTCTCGTCTTTTCGTCCCTTCCCGCCTGGGCAGGAAAGGCCTACACCCCTTCAGGGTTGATCGAGCGATCGCATTCGACCTATCGCGTCGCGGCCGATGGCACCTATACGCAGGAGCAGGAGCACGCCTATCGTGTGCGCACCGCGCGGGGCGTCGAGTCATACGGTACGCGACAGATCGGCTACCTGCCGAGTCAGGAGTCCGTGCTCTCGGTGGAGGCCTGGACCGAGACGCCCGCTGGAATACGCATCGATGTGCCGCCCGAGGCCATTCGCGACCGCGACGAGGACAATAGTGACGGGTCGGCCGAATTCTCCGACACCCGATTCAAGGTCATCATCTATCCGCGTATCGAGGTTGGGAGCCTGGTGGCCTACAAGGCGGTCACCCGGGTGCACGAGACCGCCTACCCCGGGGTGTTCAAGCAGACGTTCGCGTTTTCACCGGTCATCGCGCTCGCCGACTGGCAGGCCACGTTCGTGTTGCCTGCGTCGAGCACGCTCCATGTCGAGGCGCGCGGGGTCACCGGAGGGCTCGAGAAAACCGTCGAGGGTCTCTCCTATTACACGTTTCGCTATCGCCGCAACACCGTGATGCCGCCCCAGGCAGATGCGGCTGGTAGAATCCACTACGCCGATTACCTGATGGTGTCCACGCTGCCCGACATGCGTTCGCTCGGCCGTCTGGCGCGAACGTTTTTCGAGCCCCATGTCGAGATCACGCCGGAAATCCGCGCGCTCGCCGAGCAGCTGACGGCGGGTACCACGACCGATCGCGACAAGGTTGCCGCGCTCTATACCTGGGTCGCGCGAAATGTCCGTTACATCGCCGTTTCGCTCGGGCAGGGGCGACTGGTGCCCAGACCGGCATCGACGGTACTGAAGAATCGGTATGGCGATTGCAAGGACCACGTCGTGCTGCTCGAGTCCTTGCTCGGTGCCGTCGGCATCGCGAGCAGTCCGGCGCTGATCAATTCGGGCGACAGTTACCGGCTCTCGACCATCGGCGTCCATTACCCGATCGATCATGTCATCACCTATGTGCCAGCGCTCGATCTGTATCTGGACTCGACCGACCCCTTTGCGCCGTTCGGCACCTTGCCTTTCGGCGATTACGGCAAGCCGGTTCTCCTCCTCGCGCTTGACCGCATCGCCCGTACCCCCGAGATGAAGGCCGAGGAGCATGCCAGCCGCACGGAGGTGACCCTCGACATTCGCCCCGATGGGGTCATGGCGGGGACCTCGTCGACCCGCATGACCGGGATCTTCGAGAATGCGAGCCGCTCGAACCATCACTTCGCGCAATCTCGCCCCGAGGCGGCGCGTGTGAAGGACCTGCTCTACCGCTTCAACGAGACCGGAACCGGGGGGATGGACCATGGCGATCCAGCCGACATCACCCGGCCCTGGTGGGTGCGGGCGCACTTCGAACTCGAACCCATCGCCAACATGCCGGGTCGAGGCGGCTTGCCCGTACCGGTCGGACTCGCCCCCGGTGAAATCGCCGGCGCGGCCAGCGACAAGCCCGAGGCCGCGCCGAACTTCCCCAGCACCTGTGCTTCACGCCTCGTGGAAGAGCGCTATACGCTGGTGTTCCCCGCGAACGTGTCGATCGATGAGGTTCCCAGAGGCACACGGTTTCGCCAGGGTGACGTGCGCTATGAATCGAGCTTCGTACGTGTCGGCCAGCGGGTCACCGTGCAGCGCCGGCTGAAGGTGCAACGCGCCTCGAACCTCTGCGGCGCCAAGGAAAATCGCGACTGGCTGGCGTTCTACAAGGTCCTGCAGCGCGACCTGAGGTCGCAGATCATCTATCGGTAGGGGTGATGGAGATGGGGTCAGGTCTTGCGAAGCAAGACCTGACCCCATCTCCCCGGACCCCAGCACCCCTCAACCCGCAATCAGCCGGTCCAGCAGCCGGTCCAGCTCCGCTCGCTCGGCTGGTTCGAGGCAGGCGGTGATCGCCGCGTTGCGTTGCTCGATCACCCGGCACAGGCGGCGCCAGACCCGTTTTCCCTCGGGGGTCAGTGCCAGCGTCACACCGCGGCCATCGGTTGTGCTCGTGCGCTTGTCGATCAGCTGCTGATCGACCAGCGACTGCGCGGCACGACTCGCCTGCCCCTTGGTGAGATTGGCGTGGCCTGCCAGATCGTTGACCGACAGCGGTCCGAAGGCCCCCACGGCTGCCAGGCATCGGCCTTCACCGAGACTGAGTCCGGTTTCGCGCAGGTAGGCCCGTTGCGTCGCGCGGTCGGTGATTTTCTGCAGTTTGTGCAGGCGGTGGGTGAAGGTGCGCTCGAGCGCGAACGGGGGCGCGGGCAGGGCCATGGGCAGGGTCCGGTTGGGTTCGACGGAATTCCGTGAGTATCATGGTTGCGCACACAACTATCGGGGCCGATGATGCATCAGCCAGAAACCCAGCCGCGCCAGTCGATCTACTACCGTTATAACGTTCACGAGCCCTGGCTTCCCGTGGCGGGCAGGGGCGAGCCGCGCGCTCCCGTCGTGATTGTCGGTTCGGGGCCCGCCGGCATGGTCACTGCCCTCGAGCTGGCACGCCACGGTGTTGCCTCGGTCGTGCTTGAAAGCGAATTGCAGGTCTCCCAGGGCAGTCGCGCCATCGTCTTTACCCGGCGCTCGATGGAAATTCTCCAGCAGGTGGGTGTTGCCCGGCGCATGACCGAAGCGGGGCTTCCCTGGCGCTTTGGCAACTCGTTCTACCGCGGTCAACGGGTGTTTCGACTCGAGGCGCCGCATGAGGCCGATGATCGGTTCTTTCCGATGATCAATCTGCAGCAGCAGTACCTCGAGCAGTACCTGGTCGAGGCCTGCGAGGCTCAACCGCTCATCGACTTTCGCTGGGGCAACAAGCTGGTGGCGATCGAGCAGCACGCCGACCACGCCACGCTCACGGTCGACACGCCGGCTGGTGAGTACCGCATTGATGCCGACTGGGTGGTCGCAGCCGACGGCGGGCGCTCGCCGCTTCGCACGATGCTCGAACTCAAGCTCGAAGGCGCCTCGTACGAAGGGTATTTCGTCATCGCCGATATCCGCGTCGATCTGCCGCTGCCAACCGAGCGGCTTGCCTTCTTCGACCCCGACTGGAATCCGGGCAATACCGTGCTGATGCACCGCGAGCCGCACGGCATCTGGCGCATCGACTACCAGTTGCCCGCCGGCGAAACGCCCGATGACGCGCTGCAGCCCGCGGCGCTGAAGACCCGCATTGAGGCGACCCTGGCGATGGTCGGGCACGCGGACGCAGCATGGGAACTGGACTGGGCCTCGGTCTATTCGGCGCGCACGTTGACCTTGCCCGACTATCGCGCGGGTCGGGTGCTCTTCATTGGCGACGCCGCGCACCTCTTGCCGATCTTCGGGGTGCGGGGCGCGAACACCGCCTTCCAGGACTCGCAGTCTCTGGGGTGGCACCTGGCGTTCGTGGTGAAGGGGCTCGCGGGCGAAGCGCTGCTCGCCAATTTCAGTGCCGAGCGGGTGGGTGCCGCGCGCGAGATCATCGAAGAGGCGGGCAAGAGCACGCGCTTCATGACCCCGCCCACGCCCGGCTTCAAGCTGTTGCGCGATGCGGTGTTGTCCCTGTCCTTGCAGCATGCCTTCGTGCGCCCGCTCTATCACTGGCGCACCTCCCGACCGCATGAATACGCGCGCTCGCGGCTCAATGCGCCGGGCGATGACAACGCCTTGTTCACAGCCGGACCGGCCGACGGCGCACCCCAATGCAACATTCGTCTGGCACCTGACGATCATCTGCTCGACCACCTGGGTGGGGGCTTTGATCTGCTGTACTTCAGCGATGGCAGCGAGGTGCCGGCGGGCTTGCGCCAAGTGATCGATGCAGTGCGCCGCAAGGGCGTGCCGGTTCGGGTCAGCGCCGTGGGGAGTGCAACACCCGTCGTCGGTGCCGATCAGAATTTTGCCGACGCCGACGGACATTGCCGTGCCCGCTATGGCGTACCCGCCGCCGGTGCAGCCTATCTGCTGCGGCCCGATCAGCATGTCTGTGCACGCTGGCTCACGCTCGATGCCACCCGACTGCGTGCCGCCTTCGCCGCGGCCTTGCCGCACTGAGACACCCTCATGCCTCTGGAGCATGCCATGCCCTCTTCACCAACGCTCGATATTGCGGGTCTTGAAGCCGTCTACGATTGCCTCGCCGAGGCCATTGACGCTGCCGGCGAACCGCGACGCACGCTGTTTCTCGTCAAGCTCGCCCTGCTCAACGCGCAGGCGCTGGGCGATGCCGCGCAATTCGCGCGTCATGTCGATGAGGCGCTGCAGGATCTGGCGTGAGGGGTGGCATCACCGACTCATCGCACGATGCCGGCGGTGCGCACCGGCCCGATCGGCTGTTCGATCCTGCGAACCGGGCCGGCATTGCGGCGTTCCTTAGGAGGGTGTGGACATCGACACCTGCGCCCGGACGCTGTTGGCGTCGGAGAAGGTCACGTCGCGGTCGGCATTGACCACGGGAATCCGGGTGACCTCGACGCCACTTCGCGCTACTCCAGTCGAATGTTCGCGCGACGGATCACCTCGCCCCACTTGCTGCGTTCCGCATCCAGGAAGGCGGCAAAGGCCTGGGGCGTGCTGCCCACCGATTCGCTGAATGCCTCGCGCCGTTGCGCGACGATGTCGGTCTGGCGAGCGATCTGACCGAGCGCCTCGCTCACCTTCGAGATCGATGCGGCCGGCGTCCCGGTCGGCGCGAGCAGGCCCACCCAGACCAGTGGATCGAAGGCCGGGTAGCCCGATTCGGCAAACGTCGGCACTTCGGGCAACTGCGGCCAGCGCTGCTTGCCGGTGATCGCGAGAACCTTCAGCTTGCCCTGACGAACGCTGCCCCAGAGCGGCAGCAGCGCTTCGAACATGCCTGACATCTGGCCACCGATCATGTCGCCATAGGGGTTCGAGGTGTTGTAGTGGACTGGCTTCACGTGCGCCTGGGTCACCTGGTTGAACCACTCGCTGGTGAGATGCTGCGTACTGCCCACGCCCAGAGTACCGACGTTGGCGAACTCGGGCCTGCCATGCGTCATCGCGACATATGCACGCGCGTCCGACGCAGGCACCCCGACATGGGTCACCAGCGCGTACGCGGTCGTCGAGATGAGACTCACCGGGGCGAGGTCGGTCTTCGCGTCATAGGGGAGGTTCGGATAGAGCAGGGGTCCGATCACCACTGACCCCGGCGTGCCCAGCAGCAGCGTGTACCCATCGGGCGGCGCCTTCGTGACGACCTCGGTGGCGATGCGGCCGCCTGCGCCCGGGCGGTTCTCGATCACCACCGACTGTCCCAGCAGTTGTGACAGGCGCTGACCCACCTGCCGGATATCGACATCCGGCCCGGAGCCGGCTGGGGTCGGCACGATGATGCGGATCGGTTTGTTCGGATAGTCTTGCGCTTGCGCGAGGCCGGCCAGTGTCGCCAGCATGCCAAGGGCGACGAGACTGGTCGGGAGCCATCGTTGCCGGCGCGACGGGAAGGACGAGGAGCGGTTGAGGGGCATCGTGCGGGTCTCCGGATCGTTGTCGTTATCGGCTGCTTGCATTCACTCGGCGGGCAGCGGCGGCGCGTTTGCCGGTGCCCGGCGGTGCCGGGTCGCCTGCTCGAACGCATGGGCATACCCTAGCAGAGCATGGTCGCTGCAGGGCAGTCCCATGAAAGCCAGCCCCATGGGCAGTCCGAGCGATCCGAAGCCCATCGGCACCACCGCCATCGGAAATCCCTCGCTGCCATAGCCGGCAATGCTGTTGGGCGGCGTGATGTGGGGGGCGCGCACGAACTCAGGCACCTCGATCGACTCGAGCGGCGTCACGATCGGCTCGGCAAACATCGGCTGATAGGGCATCACCAGTGCACTCACCCGATGCGCGTCGAACACCGCGCGCTTCTCGCGGGTGAGCATCGGCAGCGTCTGTTCGATGAGCTGGCGATAGTCCGGGTCGTCCGAGCCGTGTTCGAGCGAGTCGCGAAGCACCCGGATGGCATGCGTCGGACGTGTTGCCTCGGGCGGAAAGCGCGAGGCCGCCAGATCGGTCTCATAGCAGGAGAGCCAGGCCTCGACCGTTTTCGGGACGCCCTCGTCGCGGGTGGCCAGGTAGGCCTCGAAGTGCGCGCGAAACGGTCGCATCAGAAGGGGCATGAGGGTGTCCACCGCATGGCGCACATACTGGTCGAAGAAAGCCGGATCGAATCGCACGTCGACCAGGTCGGCCCCCAGTTGCTCGAGCCGGCGCAGGGCCGCTTCAGCGAGGCGGTCGATCTCGGGGTCGCCGCCAAAGAAGTCGCGTCCGATGCCGATGCGAGCGCCCTGCACCGATGCCCGATCGAGGCCACTGGCAAAGGAGCGGTAGCGTCCCTCGAAGCGGTCGGCCTCGGCAAACTGCCCGAAGGTTCGTACGCTGAGCGCATCCGCCGGGTCCGGCCCGGCAATCACGTCGAGCAGGCGGGCGGCGTCGGCGACCGTGCGCGCAATCGGGCCGGCGGTGTCGATACCCACCTTGCGCGGTGCGATACCCCGTGCGCTGATGAGGCCGGTAGTCGGACGAAACCCGACCACCCCGGTCAGGGCGGCTGGCGTTCGCACCGAGGTGAAGGTGTCCTCGCCGACGGCCACGGTCGTGAGGTTGGCTGACACGGCAACGCCGCAACCGCTGCTTGACCCACCGGGCATCCGCCGGGTGTCATGGGGGTTGCGCGGAATGCCAGCCACCGTGCTGTAGCTCGCGCCCGACAGGTCGCCCAGGACGTTCTTCCCCAGAATGATGGCCCCGGCCTCGCGCAATCGGGCCACGAGCGGCGCGTCCTCACGCGGGACCGAATCGCGCAACAGGGCCGAGCCGACCGTGGTCGGCATGTCGGCGGTGTCGATGCTGTCTTTCAGCGTCACCACCACACCATGCAGCGCGCGCAAGGGGCTGCCGTGAGCAAGCTCGCGGTCAAGGCGCGCCGCCTCTTCGATCGCCCTCGGATTCAGTGTGACAAAGGCGTTGAGCCCGGGCCCGGCCTCGGAATAGGCGCGGATCCGCGCAAGGTAGTGCCGCACCAGACGCACGCAATCGGTGCGACCGCTGCGCAAGGCCGCGTGGATGTCGGCAATGCCGGCCTCTTCGGGTTGAAAGGGTTCGCGGTGGTTTGCTTGCGTCATCGTCACGGCTCGCTAAGCGGTGGGGGGGGGGGGGGGGGGGGCAAAACAAAACCCCCCC
>CANGMI010000014.1 GCA_947455195.1 Pseudomonadota bacterium
CGGCGGCCGCGTCAAGGATCTTCCCGGTGTGCGTTACCACATTGTTCGCGGCAGTCTTGACCTCCAGGGTGTCAAGGACCGCAAGCAGAGCCGTTCGAAGTACGGCGCGAAGCGCCCGAAGGCCGCCTGAGCGCGCCCCTTCTGACCTGACGACGAGAAAAGCATGCCACGACGCAGAGAAGTACCGAAGCGCGACATCCTTCCGGACCCCAAGTTCGGCAGTGTCGATGTCGCCAAGTTCGTCAACGTCCTGATGGACAGCGGAAAGAAGTCCGTTGCCGAACGCATCCTCTATGGTGCCTTCGAGACGATCAAGACACGATCTAGCAAGGATCCGCTGGAAGTCTTCAACGCTGCCATCGCCAACATCCGGCCGGTGGTCGAAGTGAAGAGCCGCCGGGTCGGTGGTGCGAACTATCAGGTGCCGGTTGAAGTGCGTCCGGTTCGTCGCATGGCGCTGTCGATGCGCTGGCTGCGCGAAGCCGCCAAGAAGCGTCCCGAGAAGTCGATGGACGCCCGCCTGGCCGCCGAGTTGATGGAAGCCGCAGAGGGTCGCGGATCGGCCATCAAGAAGCGTGAGGAAGTGCACCGCATGGCCGAAGCCAACAAGGCCTTCGCCCACTACCGCTTCTAGCGAACCCGTCGGCGCCGGGCAGTCGCCGACGCAGGGGTGGGCCCAGCGGCCTTCGCGCCGTGCCTGCCGCCTGTCTCACTGTCCCGAGATGCTTACGACAAGGGGGAGTCCCCTTGTCTGTTTTTGGAGATGATCCGTGGCTCGCAAGACGCCTATCGACCGCTACCGCAACATCGGTATCAGCGCCCACATTGACGCTGGCAAGACCACGACGACCGAGCGGATCCTGTTCTACACCGGCGTGAACCACAAGCTGGGCGAGGTCCATGATGGCGCTGCCACCATGGACTGGATGGAGCAGGAGCAGGAGCGCGGGATCACGATCACGTCGGCTGCGACCACCTGCTTCTGGAGCGGCATGGATCGCTCCTTCCCCGAGCACCGCATCAACATCATCGACACCCCGGGGCACGTCGATTTCACGATTGAAGTCGAGCGGTCGATGCGCGTCATCGACGGGGCTTGCATGGTGTATGACTCGGTCGGTGGCGTGCAGCCGCAGTCGGAGACGGTCTGGCGCCAGGCCAACAAGTACAAGGTGCCGCGCCTTGCCTTCGTGAACAAGATGGATCGCGTGGGCGCCAACTTCTTTCGCGTCTACGAACAGATTCGGGGCCGTCTGCGCGGCAACCCGGTCATCATCCAGGTGCCGATCGGTGCCGAAGACGTCTTCGAAGGCGTGGTTGACCTGGTTCGCATGAAGGCGATCTACTGGGATGACTCGAGCCAAGGCATCGAGTTCGAGACGCGCGACATTCCCGAAGACCTGAAGGACACGTGCAACGAATGGCGTGAAAAGATGGTCGAGGCGGCCGCTGAAGCCAATGACGACCTGATGACCAAGTACCTCGAGACCGGCGAGCTCTCGATGGAAGAAATCAAGCTCGGTCTGCGCACCCGTACCATTGCGAGCCAGATCGTGCCGATGCTGTGCGGTTCGGCCTTCAAGAACAAGGGCGTACAGGCGATGCTCGATGCGGTCATCGAGTACCTGCCGGCACCGTCAGATATCCCGCCGGTCAATGGCGAAGACGATGACGGCAAGCCCGACACCCGTGACGCCTCGGATGCGGCACCGTTTTCGGCTCTGGCGTTCAAGATCATGACCGATCCCTATGTCGGTCAACTGACCTTCGTGCGCGTTTACTCAGGGGTGTTGAAGTCCGGTGACTCGGTCATCACCTCAGGACGTGGCCGCAAGGAGCGTATCGGTCGGCTGCTCCAGATGCACGCCAACCAGCGTGACGAAATCAAGGAAGTGCTTGCGGGTGACATCGCTGCCGTGGTTGGTCTGAAGGAAGTCACGACCGGCGAGACACTCTGCGATCCTGAAAAGCTCATCGTGCTCGAGCGCATGGAATTCCCCGAGCCGGTGATTTCGCAGGCGGTCGAGCCCAAGACCAAGGCTGACCAGGAAAAGATGGGCGTCGCCCTCAACCGACTGGCTCAGGAAGACCCGTCGTTCCGCGTTCGAACCGATGAAGAGTCGGGTCAGACCATCATTTCGGGCATGGGTGAACTCCACCTCGAGATCATCGTCGATCGGATGAAGCGCGAGTTCGGCGTCGAGGCGAGCGTTGGCAAGCCCCAGGTGGCTTACCGCGAAACCATCAAGAAGACCTGCGCGGAAATCGAAGGCAAGTTCATCAAGCAGTCGGGTGGCCGCGGCCAGTATGGCCACGTCGTGCTGAAGATCGAGCCGCAGGAGCCGGGCAAGGGCTTCGAGTTCGTCGATGCCATCAAGGGTGGTGTCGTACCGCGTGAATACATCCCCGCGGTGCAGAAGGGTGTCGAAGAGGCGCTTCGCGATGGCGTCCTGGCCGGCTTCCCGGTGGTTGACGTCAAGGTGACGCTGTTCTTCGGCTCGTACCACGATGTCGACTCGAACG
Source organism: Pseudomonadota bacterium (assembly GCA_947455195.1). GTDB lineage: Bacteria > Pseudomonadota > Gammaproteobacteria > Burkholderiales > SG8-39 > CAIXPL01. The sequence goes on from CANGMI010000014.1 coordinate 2,524, forward strand.
AAAATGCGTTCAAGATGGCTGCGATCTTCGGGTTCAAGGATGGTTGCCGCGCGGCGTCGCCGATCCTGCTCGAGCCGATCATGGCTGTTGAAGTGGAGACCCCTGAGGACTTCATGGGCAACGTCATGGGCGATCTGTCCGGACGTCGCGGCATGGTGCAGGGCATGGAAGATATCGGTGGCGCCAAAGCCATCCGCGCCGAAGTGCCACTGGCCGAGATGTTCGGTTATTCGACGACGCTGCGGTCCCTGTCGCAGGGTCGCGCCACCTACACCATGGAGTTCAAGCACTACTCCGAAGCCCCGAAGAACGTGGCGGATGGTGTGATCAACAAGATGACGGGCAAGGACAAGTAAGAGGACCGAATCATGGCCAAAGAAAAGTTCGAACGAACCAAGCCCCATGTGAACGTGGGCACGATCGGTCACGTTGACCACGGCAAGACGACGCTGACGGCAGCGATCACGACGATCCTGTCGCGCAAGTTCGGCGGCGTGGCGAAGGCCTACGACCA